>NC_006513.1:0-2400000 GCF_000025965.1 Aromatoleum aromaticum EbN1 | reverse complement strand
GCGCTACCGATTGCCCTCGCCAGCATGAGGATGATGAGCGCAGCGCACACATTGCGCACCACGGTCACCGCAGCCACGGACAGATCGGGCACCATCCCCACGCCGGCGAACACGATCAGCGCCGGGATCAGGCTGGACAGAGGCGTGACGGCGAACATCTGCGCAACTGCGGGATCACCTTTCAGCGACGTCGCCTGCAGCAGGCGCCGCAGGCCGCGCAGCACGATGTGGCGGGTGATCCAGTGGGCGATCCAGGCACCTGCGAGCAGCGCGGAGATCGCGAACACGGTGTAGGTAACCGGGTAGCGCTCGAGCCAGGCGGCAGCCAGGGCGAGTTCGTTGGACATGGTTTTCCTTTTGCATTCGCGTCCTCGACGGCCGCGGATTTGGATTCGGAGGCGATTATAACGGCGGCGCCCGCATCCTCTGCCCGGCTGCGGAAACGACGAGCGCATCGCATCGGCTACAATCCACGCATTCTCAACCCGCGCCTGCCCGCTTCACGGCAGCGCCCGATATCCGGAATTTCCCGCCCCGATGAATCCGAACACGCCCAAAGATGGCGCCGCCAGCACGCCTTCCAACTTCATCCGCAACCTCATCGACGAGGACAACCGGAGCGGGAAATGGGACGGCCGCGTCGAGACGCGCTTTCCTCCCGAACCGAACGGCTACCTGCACTACGGCCACGCGAAGTCGATCTGCCTGAACTTCGGCCTCGCGCAGAGCTACGGCGGCGCCTGCCATCTGCGCTTCGACGACACCAATCCGGAAAAGGAAGAGCAGGAATACGTTGATTCGATCATCGAGGCGGTGCGTTGGCTCGGCTTCAACTGGGGCGAACACCTGTATTTCGCCTCGGATTATTTCGATCGCATGTACGCATGCGCCGAATACCTGATCACGTCGGGCCGTGCCTACGTCGAATCGCTGTCGGCCGAGGAGATGCGCGCGTATCGCGGCACGCTGACTGAAGCCGGGCGCGAGAGCCCGTACCGCAGCCGCAGCGTCGAGGAAAACCTCGATCTTTTCCGCCGCATGCGCGCTGGCGAGTTCACCGACGGGCAGCACATCCTGCGCGCGAAAGTCGACATGGCCTCGCCGAACCTGAACCTGCGCGACCCGGCGATCTACCGCATTCGCCGCGCGACTCACCACCGCACCGGCGACGCCTGGTGCATCTACCCGATGTACACCTTCGCCCATCCGATCGAGGACGCGATCGAAGGCATCACGCATTCGCTGTGCACGCTCGAGTTCGAGGACCAGCGCCCGTTCTACGACTGGCTGCTCGACGCGCTCGCGACCGGCGGTTTCTTCCCCCGGCCGCTGCCGCAGCAGATCGAGTTCGCACGGCTGAACCTCACCTACGTCGTGCTCTCGAAGCGCAAGCTGATTCAGCTCGTCGACGAGCACCATGTCGACGGCTGGGACGACCCGCGCCTGCCGACGCTCGTCGGCGCGCGCCGCCGCGGCTTCACGGCGGCAGGCTTCCGCCTCTTCGCCGAGCGCATCGGCGTGACGAAGTCCGACACGTGGATCGACGTCAGCGTGCTCGAGGAATGCATGCGCGAGGACCTCAACGATGCTGCCGAGCGGCGCGTGGCAGTGCTCGATCCGTTGAAGCTCGTCATCACGAACTACCCGGAAGGGCACAGCGAGCAGTGCGAGGCGCCGAACCATCCGCTCAAACCCGAACTGGGCAAGCGGCCGATGCCGTTCTCGGGCGAACTGTGGATCGAGCGCGAGGACTTCATGGAAACGCCGGCCAAAGGCTTCCGCCGCCTCTACCCCGGCAACATGGCGCGGCTGCGTTACGGCTACGTCGTCAAATGCACCGGCTGCGAGAAGGATGCCGACGGCAACATCACCGCAGTGCTGTGCGAGTATCTGCCCGACACGAAGTCCGGCACGCCGGGCGCCGACAGCGTCAAGGTCAAGGGCAACCTGCACTGGGTATCCGTCGCGCACGCGTACGAAGCCCAGGTGCGGCTCTACGACCGACTGTTCGCCCATCCCTACCCCGGCAACCGGCGCGAAGGCGATCCGGAGGATTTCGAGCGCAGCTACATCGACGACCTCAACGACACGTCGAAGCTGACGATCCACGCGCAGCTCGAACCGGCGCTCGCGAACGCCCGGCCGGAAGACCATTTCCAGTTCGAGCGCCACGGCTACTTCGTCGCCGACCGCATCGATTCGACCGCCGGAGCACCGGTCTTCAACCGCACCGTGACGCTGAAGGACTCGTGGAGCAAGGCCAAAGGATAAGCGGCCCATCCGGGAGCGGCTTCGCACGACGGCCGGGTCGTCCGGCGGCGGCAGCCGGAATCGCGGTTGCGCCGCTGCGGGCATCGGCGGATCATCGGCGAAAAATGCCGATTGAAAGCCGATGACTCCCCTCTTTCGCCGCGTCCGCGCGGTTGTCGTCACCCTCCTCGCCCTCGCTCTCGTCGCCACCGCCGTCTGGTGGTTCACCCGCCCCAAACCGGTCCCGGTGCTGCTCGTCGAAGTCGGGCACGGCGTCGTCGAAGCGACGCTGTCGAATACGCGCGCCGGCGAGATCGAAGCCTGCCAGCGCACCAGGCTGTCCACGATCATCGGCGGGCGCATCGACTTTCTCGGCGTCGAGGAAGGCGACCGGGTCGAAGCCGGGCAGGTGCTGATGCGGCTGTGGAACGCCGACCAGGACGCCCGGCTCGCGGTCAACCGCGCGCAACTCGATACTGCGCGCAAACGCGTGCAGGAAGCCTGCGCGCAGGCCGACAATGCCGAACGCGAAGCGGCCCGCCAGACGGAACTCTTCCAGCGCAATTTCATTTCGGCGTCGCGCGAGGAGCAGGCGCGCACCGAAGCCCGGGCGCGCCGCGCCGCCTGCGAAACCGCGCGCGCCGACACGCGCACCGCCGAAGCGCAGATCGACGCGACCGCCACCGACCGGCAGCGCACCGTGCTGATCGCGCCGTTTGCCGGCACGGTCGCGAAGATCACCGGCGAACTCGGCGAATATTCGACTCCGTCGCCGCCGGGCGTGCCGACGCCGCCGGCGATCGACCTGATCGACGACAGCTGCCTGTACGTCAAGGCGCCGATGGACGAGATCGACGCGCCGAAAATCCATCCCGGCCAGCACGCCCGCGTGACTCTCGACGCGCTGCCGGGAAAAGTGTTCGACGCGACGGTCAAGCGCATTGCGCCTTACATCACCGCCGTCGAGAAGCAGGCGCGCACGGTGGATGTCGACCTCGAATTCGTCCGGCCGATCGAAGCGCGCGGCCTGCTCGTCGGCTACAGTGCCGACGCGGAGATCGTGCTCGAAGTGCGCGAGAACGTGCTGCGCATCCCGACCGCAACGCTGCAGGAAGGCAACCAGGTGCTGCTTTATCGCGAATCGGACGGCACGCTCGAAGCGCGCGAGATCAAGCCCGGGGTGGCGAACTGGGACTACACCGAAGTGCTCGACGGGCTCGCCGCCGGGGACCGCATCGTCAGCTCGCTCGAACGAGAGGGCGTCAAGCCCGGCGCGCGGGTCGAGCCGGAAAACGACGGACGCGCGACGCGCTGAAACACCCATGACGCAGATCGAGCTATCCGCCATCGAACGCGTATTCAAGCTCGGCGACAGCGAAGTCCATGCGCTGCACGCGGTGACAGTCGCGATCGAGGCCGGCGAATACGTCGCCGTGATGGGGCCGTCGGGTTCCGGCAAATCCACGTTACTGAACCTGCTCGGCCTGCTCGACCGGCCGAATGGCGGCACCTACCGGCTCGAAGGGCGTGACGTGACGACGCTCACCGCCGACGAGCAGGCCGAAGTCCGCCGCAACCGCATCGGCTTCGTGTTCCAGAGCTTCCACCTCGTGCCGCGGCTCACCGCCGCCGAGAACATCGCGCTGCCGCTGATGCTCGCCGGCGTGCCACCTGCCGAGCGTGGGCCGCGCGTCGCCGAGGCGCTGAAAAACTTCGGTCTGGATACGCGCGCTGACCATCGCCCGGACGAACTGTCCGGCGGCCAGCGGCAGCGCGTCGCGATCGCGCGCGCGACGATCATGCGCCCGGCGATGATCCTCGCCGACGAGCCGACCGGCAACCTCGACCGCGCGACCGGTCAGGACGTCACGGCGCTGCTCGAGAGCCTGAACGCGTCGGGCGTGACGCTGATCGTCGTCACGCACGACCCGGTCATGGGCGGGCGGGCGCGGCGGCGGCTGATGATGGAAGACGGCGCGCTCGTCGCCGACCTGCATGCGGACGCCGCTTCCACCGCCTGAATGACGCCCGCCGACACCCTGCGCTTCGCGACACGCGCGGCCACCGGCTACCCGCTGCGCACCGTGCTGATGGTCCTCGCGATGTCGATCGGCGTCGCCGCAGTCGTGGTGCTGACGGCCCTCGGCGACGGCGCGCGCCGTTACGTCGTCAACGAGTTCTCCGCACTCGGCAGCAACCTCATCATCGTGTTGCCCGGGCGTTCGGAAACCGGCGGCGTCGGCCTCGGCAGCCTTTTCACGAGCACGCCGCGCGACCTCACGGTGCGCGACGCCGCGGCGCTGCTGCGCGCGCCCGACGTGCAGCGCATCACCCCGCTGACACTCGGCAACTCCGAAATCGCGTACGGCGGACGGCTGCGCGAAGTGCTCGTGCTCGGTACCAGCACGGACTACCTCGGCATCCGCGGCTACCGCATGGCGCTGGGGCGCTTCCTGCCGCGCGAGGATCTCGAACGCGCATCGTCCGTCGCGGTGCTCGGCGCGACGCTGCGCGACGAGCTCTTCGGCATCGAACCCGCAGTCGGCCGCATGATCCGCATCGGCGACCGGCGGCTGCGCGTCATCGGCGTGCTCGAGAAGTCCGGCCAGGGCCTGGGCATGAACACCGACGAGCTGGTCGTCGTGCCGGTCGCGACGGCGCAGGCGATGTTCAACACCAACACCCTGTTCCGCGTGATGGTCGAGGCCCGCAGCCGCGACGCGCTTGCCTCGGCCCAGCGCCAGGTCGAAGACATCATGCGTACGCGCCGCGACGGCGAACTCGACATCACCGTGATCACGCAGGACGCGGTGCTCGGCACTTTCGACCGCATCCTCGGCGCGCTGACGTTCGCGGTGGCCGGCATCGCCGCGATCAGCCTGGCGGTCGCCGGCATCCTCGTGATGAACGTGATGCTCGTCGCGGTCACGCAGCGCACCGCGGAGATCGGCCTGCTGAAGGCGCTCGGCGCGACCGGGCGCAACATCCGCCTCGCCTTCCTGATGGAGGCGGCGCTGCTGTCGCTCGCCGGCGCGTTCGCCGGTCTCGCGCTCGGGCACCTCGGCGCGTGGGGGCTGCGGCTCGCGTTCCCGGTGCTGCCGGCCTGGCCGCCGGACTGGGCCGTGTATGCCGGGTTCGGCACGGCAATCGTGACCGGCGTGCTGTTCGGCGTGATGCCGGCACGCCGCGCCGCGCGCCTCGATCCGGTGCAGGCGCTGGCGAAGCGATGAGCCTCGCCGACTTCCTCCAGCTCGCGCTGCGCTCGCTCGTCGCCCACCGGCTGCGCAGCTTCCTGACGCTGCTCGGCATCGGCGTCGGCATCGCTGCGGTGATCCTGCTGACTTCGATCGGCGAAGGCCTGCACCAGTTCGTGCTCAAGGAATTCACGCAGTTCGGCACCAATATCATTCAGGTCACGCCGGGTCGGCAGGGCGCGCGCGGCGGTCCGCCCGGGCTGCCGAGCACGACGCGCGAACTGACGCTCGACGACGCCGCCGCAATCGCTCGTCTGCCGCTCGTCACCGGCATGACCCCGGTCGTGCACGGCAACTCGGAGGTCTCCGCAGCCGGGCGGGTGCGGCGCACCAGCATCTACGGTGTCGGCGCCGACATGGACCGGCTCTTCTCGATGCGGGTCGGCATCGGCCGCTTCCTGCCGCCGGACGACCCGGTCGGCGCGCGCGCGTTCGTCGTGCTCGGCGCGAAGCTCAAGCGCGAGCTGTTCGGCAACGCGAACGCGCTCGGTGAGCGGCTGCGCATCGGCGGCGAGCGCTATCGCGTCATCGGCGTCATGGCGGAGAAAGGCCAGTTCCTCGGCGTCGATCTCGACGACACCGCCTACATCCCGACGGCGCGCGCGCTCGCGCTGTACAACCGCGAAGGGCTGATGGAGATCGACGTCACCTATGCGGAGACGACGCCCGCTGCGATGGTGGCGGAAGCGATCCGCACGCTGCTGGCTGCGCGTCACGGGCAGGACGACGTGACGCTGACGACCCAGGAAGACATGCTCGCGCGCCTATCGAACATTCTCGATATCCTCACTGCGGCGGTCGGCGCGCTCGGCGGCATCTCGCTCGCGGTCGGCGGTGTCGGCATCGTCACGATCATGACGATCGCGGTCACCGAGCGGACCAACGAGATCGGCCTGCTCGTCGCGCTCGGCGCGCGGCGCGCGACGATACTCGGCCTGTTCCTCGGCGAAGCGGTCGCGCTGGCCGCGATCGGCGGCGCGCTCGGTCTCCTCGCCGGAGCCGGTCTCGCGCAGCTCGTCGGGCTGCTCGTGCCGGCACTGCCAGTGCGCACGCCGTGGCATTTCGTCGTCGTCGCCGAAGTGCTCGCGATCGCCATCGGCCTGCTCGCCGGCGTGCTGCCTGCGCGCAAGGCGGCACGGCTCGATCCGGTCGAAGCGCTGCGCGCCGAATAGAAAACACGGAACCCGTGAAGCGCAGGCGACGCCATCGTCCTGTCCCGACGCAGTTTCATTGCGACAGATCAAACTCCCGCGATCGGCTGCGGCGAGCGCCGGGCATGACGACTAGAGTGAAGCGACGGATTCGCTCTTCGCGCAACTACAGCATGGAGGTTGTCATGTGTTTCTTCGACTCGCCGGTCGGCCGCTGCGAGGCCGTACGGGAACTGGTGCTGCTGGACGAAACCCAGCAGGAATGTGCATGCGAGCATGGCTGCCCGCCCGGCTTCGACTGCCCGCTGAAAGGCATCTTCACCGACCAATCCGGCGTCACCGATCCGGCAAGCCTGCCCTGCCGGCGGGCGCCGCCGCCTCCCCGGCGCCCGAAAGTCCGCGGCGTCCGCTTGGGCGACGATGTGCAGCCGCGTTCAGAAGCGTTCGTCTTCTCGTAAAAAACGCCACTGCCCGAGCGGCAGGTCGCCGAGTTTGACGCGCCCGATGCGCACGCGCTTGAGGCCGACGACTTTCAGTCCCACGAGTTCGCACATCCGCCGGATCTGGCGCTTGCGGCCTTCGCGCAGCACGAAGCGAAGCTGATCCTCGTTGAGCCACTCGACTTTCGCCGGCCGCAGCGTCCGGCCGTCGAGTTCGAGACCGTGATTGAGCAGCGCGAGGCCACGTTCGTCCAGTCTGCCTTCGACCCGCACCAGATATTCCTTTTCGACTTTCGAATCGTCGCCGATCAGCTGGCGCGCGATCCGTCCGTCCTGCGTCAGCACCAAGAGGCCGGTCGAGTCGATGTCGAGCCGCCCCGCAGGCGCGATCCCTTTCAGGTGCGAGGGATGGAAGCGCTGCGCATCGGCGCGGTCGAACTGGTTGTCCGGCCCGATCAGCGACACCGCCGGCTCGAAGCCCGGCTCGGGCTGGCCGGACACGTAGCCGACCGGCTTGTGCAGCAGGATCGTGACCTGCTCCATCTGACGGCGCTTCGCCTGCGCGGCGAGCGTAATCTCGGCGTTCGGGTCGATGCGGATGCCCAGCTCGCTGACCCGCTGCCCGTCGACGAACACCCAGCCACGCTCGATGATCTCGTCGGCCTCGCGACGCGAACACAGGCCGCGTTCGGACATGATTTTCGACAGCCGCACGCCTTCCGGCGCGTCGGTCTGCGCCGGCGGGGGAACGGACGGCGCGGCGGGGCGAGAACGCACGACGTCGGGAGCCCGGGACCGCGAGCGGTCTGAAGTGCGTCCGGCAGCGGGAGCGTTCGCGGTCCTGCGAGCCGGACCATCGCCGGTCGCGGAAGGGGGACGGTGAGGGGGATTCTTGCGCGGCGGCCGGGGGGTGCGATCGGAGTCTTTCGATGGGGGCACGGCCTGGCGCTCGGGAGGCTTTCCCGTGCCGCGGCGATCGGCCGACGGCAGGAAGCGCGTGCGCAGGCCGGATTTCCTGGCAGGAACGTCGTTGCCGGCGGCCGGCGCGTCGGCCGCCGCTGCCGGCTTGACGCCGAGAGTCCTGCGGCGGGCGCCGGTTGCTGCCTCGTCGCCGGCATCGCTGCGGGAAGGCTTCGTTGTCGTGTCGTCGGTCCCGGCGTCGGGCCGCCCGGCATCTCCGGGAGTGGGGGAGCGTTTCATGGAAACCTGCAATCAGAAAAAGTCGGCCAGCGGGGCCGGTGCCGAATCATACGCGCGGCAGCAGGCATGGTCTGTCTTTCGCTGCGATTGTTCGCCGCGCCCGTCGAACGCGGTCCGGCCGCCACGCTGCCTTACAGCAACTGGAACGCGAGGATGGCGACAAAGGTCGGCGGTAGAGCGGTGACCAGCAGGCCGAGCGGGTTGATCGCCTCGTCGTCGAAATTGCCGCGCAGGATCGCGAAGCCCGCAGGGTTGGGCGCATTCGCGATCACCGTCAGGCCGCCTCCGGTGACTGCCCCGGCAACCAGCGAATACCGGAATGCTTCGTCCGTTCCTTCGACGAGCGAGCCGAGATAGGTCAGCGCGGCGTTGTCGGTGATCGCGGTCAGCGCAGTGGCGCCGAAAAACAGCGCCGTCGTATCCATGCCGGTGAGGACGTCCTGCAGCCACCACTGCTGCAGCGCCCCGAGCGTCACCAGCCCGGCGAGGAAGAAGCCGACCAGCAAGCCCTCGCGCAGCATCAGGCGGTCGTGATAGTGCCGGTAGCCTTCGGCCACGCCGAGAAACAGCAGGAACAGGCCGACGAACACGATCGCGTGATGGGCGAAATAGACGATGCCGATGAGAAACGCGACGTGCGCGATGATCAGCGGCCACGGAACGGTGCGATCCTTGCTCCGCGCGTCGACCGTCAGCGCCTTCAGTTCGCGCGTGAACAGGAAAGTCGCGACGCCGGCGTTGACGAACACGGCGAGCGCCGCTTTCCAGCCGAAATGGCCAAGCATGTACCACACGTCCCAGTTCCACTTCCCCGCCACCATCAGCACCGGCGGCGCGGCGAAATGCGTCAGCGTGCCGCCGATCGACACATTCACGAACAGCGCGCCGAGCGTGACGTACTTGAGCCGGTGCGAGATCCCTTTCGCGTAGAAGTTGTCGCGCAGCATCAGCGCAGCCAGCGTCATCGCTGCCGGCTCGGTGATGAACGAGCCGAGCAGCGGCAGCACCGCCAGGCACACGAAGTAGAACGCGACGCTGTCATTGAGCGGAACGTAACGGGCCAGCGCACGTGCGCCCATCTTGCACAGCTCGAGAATCGGCCGGCTCGCGGCAACCACCATGATGATGAACACGAACGCCGGTTCGGTGTAGTTCAGCCCTTCGAGATACGTCGTCGGGGCGCTCGCGCCGCTGGTCACGGCCATGAAAATGAGCAGCACGAACGCCCAGAAGCCGAACACGACTTCCACTTCGCCGAGCAGGTGCCAGATGCCGGCGTGATTGGGCTGGAGGTGAGCGAGATGCTCGAAGTACTTGGTCAGGAACGTGTGGGCGACCGCCACCGCGAACAAGCCGGTGCCGACCATTTCGAGCATCGAGGGATTCATTCAGACCTTGCCATCGTCAAAAAATCGGAAGCGCCCGATTATAGGCGGTCGGGCGCCGCGTTTCCGCCGCAAAAGCCGCTACTCGCCTCGCACGAGGACCAGATGCACACGGTACGGCCCGTGCGCGCCGAGCACGATCGTCATTTCGATGTCTCCGGTGCGAGACGGGCCGGAAATGAAATTCACCGCGCGCGGCAGTTCGCCGATTTCGCTGCGCGCGAGCGCCCACGCCTCTTCCATCGCCGGGACGATGCGCGACATCGGCACCACCGCGACATGAGTCTCGGGCAGCAGGCTCGTCGCCGCCGGAGTGCGCGGGCCCGAACAGGTCATCAGCGTGCCGGTCTCGGCGATCGCGCAGAAGCACCCGGTAATGCCGAGCAGGTCCGCGTCGCCGGCGGTGCGCATCTCCATCGCCAGGCCCGCCCCCGCCCAGTCGAGCTCGGCGAGCGCAGGCCACACGACTCCGTGGCGACGCAGCGCGCGCGCGTCGAGATAGCGCGCAACGGCGGCCGGCACGTCGGCGAGCGCTGCGACCTCGTCGATCGTGCTCGACATGCGCTCCGCCTCGCACCGGAAGCGGGCTGCGAGATCGGCGTCGAACAGCGGGCGCGGGCCTGCCCTGCGCGCGTCGCAGGCGGCTTTTACGTCGGCCCGCGCCGCCTCCCGGTTGCGCTCGCTGCGGCCCAGCGCTGCACGGATTCGCCCGAGGATGTCGTCACGCGCGTTCATTCTTCACCTGCGCCGATAGCATCCGCGGAGCACTGCGGGCAGCGGAATTCCGCTCCGGCCGCACCACGTTCGAGCAGCGCGCTGCGCCTCATCGCTTCGTCCTCCCCTCATGCCGAACCCGCTCGGCATACAGCTCGCGGAACGTCCGCCCTTCCGGCGCGGCCAGATCGCGGCCTGCCGTCCAGTCCGGAGCGGCGCGCAGCGCCCGGATGCGGTCTGCGCCGCCGGCGCGCCGGTTCAGGTACCGCACCACAGTCCGCGCTGCGAATCCGTACAGCGTCGGGCGGCTCGCGACCCAGCCCCACAGCCGCAGCACGAGCCGTTCGCGCCACGGGCGCAGCTTCCGCTCGACCTGCTTCTCGCGCAGCTTGCGCAGCAGCTCCGGCAGCGGAATCTTCACCGGACAGACGACGCCGCACTGGTTGCACAGTGTCGAGGCGTGCGGCAGGTCGAGCGCGTTCTCGATGCCGGTATAGAGCGGCGTCAGCACCGAGCCCATCGGCCCCGGATAGACCCAGCCGTACGCGTGCCCGCCGACGCTCTGATACACCGGACAGTGATTCATGCACGCGCCGCAGCGGATGCAGCGCAGTATCGGCTCGAACTCGGTGCCGACGAGGCTCGCGCGGCCGTTGTCGACGAGAATGACGTAGAGATGCTCGGGTCCGTCGAAATCGCCCTCGCCCTTCACCCCGGTCAGCACCGACACGTAGTTCGAGATGCGCTGGCCGGTCGCCGAGCGCGGCAACAGCCGCATCAGCGTCGAGAAGTCCTCGAGCGTCGGGACGAGCTTCTCGATCCCGGTCACCACGACATGCACTTTCGGCAGCGTCGTCACCATCCGCCCATTGCCCTCGTTCGTCACGAGCGCGGCCGAACCGGTCTCGGCGATGAGGAAGTTCGCCCCGCTGATGCCCATTTCGGCGCTCATGAAATGCGCGCGCAGCACTTCGCGCGCCTCACGCGCCATGCCGGCGATGTCGTCTTTTTTCGGCGTGTGGTGGATGCGAGCGAAGAGCTCGGCGACTTCCTCCTTCGACTTGTGGAAGACCGGCGCGATGATGTGCGAAGGCGGCTCGTTGTCGTTGATCTGCAGGATGTATTCACCGAGATCGGTCTCGATCGGTTCGATCCCGGCGGCGGCGAGCGCTTCGTTGAGGCCGGCCTCTTCCGACAGCATCGACTTCGACTTGGCGGCTTTCGTCACGCCGTGCCGGCGCGCGATGTCCACCACGAGCCGGCAGATCTCCGCCCCGTCACGCGCGTACAACACTTCGGCGCCGCGGGCGCGCGCCTTGTCCTCGAAAGCCTCGAGCCAGACGTCGAGATTGGCCAGCACGCGGTCGCGGATCGAGCTGGCGACGTCGCGCAGCGCCTCGAAGTCGCCGTCCGGAGCGGCATCGTAGTCGAGCACCGCCTGCGCCCGCCCCTCGACGAAGCGGCTCTTGGCCTTGCCGAGGTTCGCCTGCAGCTGGCGGTCCGCGAGCCTGTCGCCCGCCCGCGCCTTGAAGAACATCGCCTGCGAGCGCATCAGTCTTCTCCGGCCAGCACCTCGGCGACATGCAGCACGCGCGTGCGCTCGTCGCCGCGGCGACGCAGCCGGCCTTCGATGTTCAGCATGCAGCCGAGATCCCCGAGCACGACCGCGTCAGCTCCCGTCGCCAGGATGTTGTCGCACTTGCGATCGACGATGCGCGTGGAGATGTCGCCGAACTTCACCGAGAACATGCCGCCGAAACCGCAGCACTCCTCGCTCGCAGCCATCTCCTTCAGTTCGACGCCCGGCAGGTGCGCGAGCAGCGCGCGCGGCTGCGCCTTCACGCCCAGTTCGCGCAGCCCCGAGCAACTGTCGTGGTAGGTCACGGTGCCTTCGAAGTCGCCCGGCACTTTCGCGACGCCGAGCACGGAGACGAGGAAATCCGTCAGTTCGAACGTGCGTGCAGCCAGCGCCCGGGCGCGTGCCGCGGCGGCCGGATCGTCGTCGAACAGCTGCGGGTAATGAACCCGGATCATGCCGCCGCACGACCCCGACGGCACGACCACGTAGTCGAGCCCCTCGAACTCGGCGATCAGCTTCAGCGCCAGCGCGCGCGCGACCCGGGTGTCGCCGGAGTTGAAGGCCGGTTGTCCGCAGCACGTCTGCGTCGAGGGCACGACGACTTCGCAGTCCGCCGCTTCGAGCAGTCTCAGGGCGGCGAAACCGATGCGCGGGCGCAGCAGATCCACCAGGCATGTAACGAACAGGCCGACACGTATTTTCTCTTTCGTCATTCCGACAACCGCCATTTCATTTCACTAGGCGAAATTACGACGCCCGAGTAAACTGCACAAGTTAAGGAAAACCCGCAGTGACCCGTGTGACATCTCCCCCCGAAACCAAGAATCCGATCCAGGTCGTCGAGCGCATGATGAAGCTGCTCGACGTCCTCGCCCATCACCCCGATCCCGCGCCGCTGAAGCAGATCGCGCAGGAGACGGGGCTTCATCCCTCCACCGCCCACCGCATCCTCGGCGCGATGTCGCAAAGCGGTTTCGTCGAGCGCGGCGAAGGCGGCACCTACCGTCTCGGCATCCGCCTGCTGGAACTGGGGAGCCTGGTGAAATCGCGCATCTCGCTACGCGAGACGGCGATGCCGGCGATGCTCAAGCTCCACGCCGCGACCGGCGAGAGCATCAACCTGGGCATTCGCGACGGTGACGAGATCGTCTACGTCGACCGCACGTCGAGCGGCCGCTCAGCCGTGCGCGTCGTGCATATCGTCGGCGCCCGGGCCCCGCTGCACACCACCGCCACCGGCAAGCTCTTCCTCGTCGAGGACGGCCTGGAACGCGTGCGCGAGTACGCGCGCCGCACCGGCCTGCCGGCCTCGACCCCTGGCTCCATCACCGACCCCGCCGCGCTGGAAAAGGAGCTCGACAAGGTCCGCCGGCACGGCGTCGCGTTCGACCTCGACGAAGTCGAAAACGGCGTGCGCTGCATCGCCGCCGGGATCCGCGACGATTCCGGCGAACTGATCGCCGGCCTGTCGCTGTCGACCCCTTCGGAGCGCTTCAATCCCGACCGCGCTCCCCTTTTGCGCGAAGCCGCCGACGAAATCTCCCGCGCGCTCGGTTACGTCCCGAACCGCATCTCCCACTGACCGACGGCGACCAGCCCGGGATGCCTAGCCGTTCTCACCGGGAGCGAGGCCCGCGACGCGCTGGGCGCCCACCGCCTCGAGCCACTTCTTGATCCGCACCGCATCGGCAGTGCGCGTGTAGCGTCCCTCGGAATCCATCAACACGATGATCACCCGCTGGTTGAGCAGCCGGGCCTGCATCACGAGGCAGCGGCCCGCCTCGCGGATGTAGCCGGTCTTCGACACGTCGATCTCCCATTCGGGACTGCGGACGAGCGAATTGGTGTTGCCGAAGCGATGCATCCGGCCGCGTATCTCGACATGGTCTTCGCTGCTGGTCGAAAAGCGGCGGATCAGCGGATAGGTGGACGCTGCCGACACCATGCGGACGAGATCGCGAGGACTCGAGACATTGGTCGGATCGAGGCCGGTGCTGTCGCTGAAACGCGTATCGCCGAGCCCGACCAGCCGGGCCTTGACGTTCATCGCCTTGACGAACGCGGCGATGCCGCCCGGGTAGCTGCGACCGAGCGCCGAAGCAGCTCGATTTTCCGAGGACATCAGCGCCAGATGCAGCAGTTGCTCACGCGTGAGCCGGGTTCCGAGCGCCAGCCGCGAGCCCGTCCCCTTGATCGTGTCGAGGTCGTCCTCGGTGATGACGATCTCTTCGGACAGGCTCTGCCCGCCGTCGAGGACCACCATCGCGGTCATCAGTTTCGTGATCGATGCGATCGGCAGCACCGAGTCGCTCTTCTTCTCGAGGATCACTTCACCGGTAGCCTGGTTGACGACGACGAAAGCTGCGGAGCGCAGCTGGGGGTTACCCAGCCGGTCCACTTCAGGCTGGACCTGGACCGGCGCCATCGGCGCGACGGGAGCCACCAGCGAGCGGCGAGCGGACACCTTGCGCAGGGCCGGCTTGCGCGGGGGCGGTTTGCGCACCGTGCTCTTGTGCAGCGTCACTGCCTTGGCAGTTTTTTTGCGGATCGTGTAACGGACCGGCGCCTTTTTGGTCGCAGTCGGTTTGGCCGTCCGGACCCGCTCCTGTCCGGTCGCGGCGGCAGCGGGTTCGATCCCTCCGGTCTGCAGCAGGGCAAGACTCAGAAGGGCAGCGGCAAGATGGCGAAAAGTCATGGTAGGCGAGCCGGAAAGTGCGTGGGACGGCACTTTTATTTTTAATCAAATTAAACAGATATCAAGTTTTTTTGAAGTGGATTCAAAAAAACCCCGGACATATTGTTACACCAACCTGACGGGATGGGTTGGCGCTTACATAACTGTCCGAAAAAAAGTTCACAGCCGCAGGAAAGCCGCCACCTCGTCACGGCGCGCGAGGGTGTCCTGGAAGCCCATGTCCATCAGCGCGCGGGTGAAGGCGGGCTCGAACAGGAGGTAGGACAGCAGCGTCGAACCCTCGCGACGCATCGCGCCGACACCGCGCAGCAGCGTTCGCAATGCCAGCGGCAGCGTGTCGCGATGACGGCCGGCGATCGCGTCGAGCCGTTTCGACGGCGAGATCACCAACGTTTCGATCGGCCGCAACGCGAGGCCTGCCGCGTCGCGCTCGGCAGCGGTGAAGGCGTTCAGCGTCGTGTTGATGCGCTCCATGCGCTCCAGATCGACAGTGAGTCCGTCGAGGAAGATGCTCGACAGGGCGTGGCCGGCGATCTGCGCGAGTGGCGGATAGTCCTCGGTGCGCTGGCGCCCCTCTTCGGCGAGCCGGCCTGAACCGATGACGAGGATGCGCTCGGCCCCCATGTGGATCGCCGGGCTGATCGGGGCGAGCTGGCGCATCGAGCCGTCGCCGAAATATTCACGGTTGATCTTGACCGCCGGAAACACGAACGGAATCGCACTCGACGCGAGCAGATGCTCGATACCGAGGCGGGTCGGCATGCCGACGCGCTGGGCGCGGCGCCACGGCAGCACTTCCGGCGTCGCTTCGAAAAATGCCAGGTTCTCGCCGGACGAATAACCCGATGCGGCAACGCTGACCGCATGGAGATGTCCCGTCTCGATCGCGCGGCGGATCGCCGAGAAATCGAGCACGCGCTCGAGCAACGCGCGCAGCGGGCTGTTGTCGAGCAGCGAGCGCGGCGTCTGGCGTACTGCCCAGCCGAACATCAGTGCACCGCCCCAGCGCAATCCGGTGGCCATCAGCGCCGCGGCGTCGGCCCGGTACACCTGGTCGACGTGGAAATTGCGCCAGATCCACGCCAGCTTGCGCACGCCGGCATTGAAGTCGGACGAAAACACTGCGAGCGTCGCGGCGTTGATGCCGCCGGCCGAAGTGCCGCACAGGATCGGGAACGGATTTCCGGGCTGCCGTCCCCTGATCTTGCGGATCGCGGCGAGCACGCCGACCTGGTAAGCCGCGCGTGCACCGCCCCCTGTCAATACCAGCGCTGCCTTCCCTTCCGTCATGCGCCCCCCGCCTCGATCGCACACATGCGGGGGAATGATGCCACGGGCGTGCAGGCGGCTGCGGGCGACACGCCGGCAATCACACCGCCTGCGGACTCAGGACCGGCCCTGCGCCGCCTCGACCGCGGTCAGTGCGGTCATGTTGATGATGCGGCGCACCGTCGCCGACGGCGTCAGGATATGCGCGGGCTTGGCGGCACCGAGCAGGATCGGCCCGATCGTCATGCCTTCGCCCGCAGCCGTCTTGAGCAGGTTGAAGGCGATGTTGGCGGCATCGAGCGTGGGGAAAATCAGCAGGTTGGCCGGCTCACGCATGCGCGAGTTCGGGAAGATGCGCAGTCGCAGCTCGGCGTCGAGCGCGGCATCGCCGTGCATCTCGCCTTCGACCTCGATGTCGGGATGACGCTCGTGCAGCAGTTGCAGCGCGGCGCGCATCTTCTCGGAAGTCGGCGAGTCGGCCGAACCGAACGACGAATGCGACAGCAGCGCCACTTTCGGCGTCAGGCCGAAGCGCGACATCTCCTCGGCTGCGAGCAGCGTCATCTCGACGATCTGCTCGGGCGTCGGGTCGTAGTTCACGTAGGTGTCGGCGAGGAACATCGTGCGCCCGGGCAAGCTCACGACGTTCAGCGCATAGCAGTTCTCGACACCCGGCTTGCGGCCGATGATCTTCTCGATGAACTCGAGGTGCAGCCGGTGCATCCCGTACGTGCCGCAGATCATCCCGTCACCGTAGCCGTGCTTGAGCATCAGCGAGCCGATCAGCGTCGTGCGCCGGCGCACTTCCTTCTTCGCGTAGTCGACCGAGACGCCGTGCCGCTCCATCAGCCGGTGGTAATCCATCCACAGCTCCTTGAAGCGCGGGTCGGAGTCGGGATTGACGAGCTCAAAGTCATGCTCCGCACGGATGCGCAGGCCGAAGCGCTCGATGTTCGTCGCAACGACGTCGGGACGGCCGATCAGGATCGGGCTCGCGAGGCCTTCGTCGACGACGGTCTGCACCGCGCGCAGCACGCGCTCGGACTCGCCTTCGGAGAAGATGATGCGCTGGCCCGTGCCGCGCGCGGCAGCGAACACCGGTTTCATGATCAGGCCCGAGTGCCAGACGAAGTTGTTGAGCTGGCCGCGGTACGCGTCCCAGTCGGTGATCGGCCGCGTCGCGACCCCCGACGCCATACCGGCGATCGCGACCGCCGGCGCGATCTTGACGATCAGGCGCGGATCGAACGGGCGCGGAATGATGTACTCCGGCCCGAAACCGGACACTTTCTCGCCGTAGGCCGCGGCGACGATGTCGCTCTGCTCGGCGCGCGCGAGCTCGGCAATCGCCTTCACTGCGGCGAGCTGCATCTCGTCGGTGATCGTCGTCGCGCCGACGTCGAGCGCGCCGCGGAAGATGAACGGGAAGCACAGCACGTTGTTCACCTGGTTCGGATAGTCCGAACGCCCGGTCGCGATGATCGCGTCGTCGCGCACCGCCTGGACCTCTTCCGGCAGGATCTCGGGAATCGGGTTCGCGAGCGCGAGGATCAGCGGCTTCGGCGCCATCTTCGCGACCATCTCGCGCTTGACGACGCCGCCGGCCGACAGACCGAGCAGCACGTCCGCGCCCTCGATGATCTCGGCGAGCGTGCGCGCCGGCGTCGGTTTCGCGTAGCGCGCCTTGATCGGGTCCATCAGCGCAGTGCGGCCCTCATAGACCACGCCTTCGATGTCGGTGACCCAGATGTTCTCGACCGGGATGCCGAGCTTCTCGAGGAGCCGCAGGCACGCGAGCGCTGCCGCTCCGGCTCCGGAAGTCACGAGCTTGATCTTCTTCAGATCCTTGCCGAGCAGATGCAGGCCGTTCAGCACCGCCGCGCCGACGACGATCGCAGTGCCGTGCTGGTCGTCGTGGAACACCGGGATCTTCATGCGCTCGCGCAGCTTCGACTCGATGTAGAAGCACTCGGGCGCCTTGATGTCTTCGAGGTTGATGCCGCCGAAAGTCGGCTCGAGCGCGGCGATCATGTCGATCAGCTTGTCGGCGTCTTTCTCCGCGATCTCGAGGTCGAAGACGTCGATGCCGGCGAACTTCTTGAACAGCACACCCTTGCCTTCCATCACCGGTTTGGCCGCAAGCGGGCCGATGTTGCCGAGACCGAGCACCGCGGTGCCGTTCGTGACGACGCCGATCAGGTTGCTGCGCGCGGTCAACGTCGCGGCTTCGGCCGGATCCTCGACGATCGCATCGCAGGCCGCGGCAACACCGGGGGAATATGCCAGCGACAGGTCGCGCTGGTTCGACAGGACTTTGGTCGGAGTGACCGAAATCTTGCCGGGCTGCGGGTAGCGGTGATAGTCGAGAGCGGCGCTGCGAATCAGTTCATCCATGACGGTCCCTTCGGTTGTTCGTATCGTGGCGCAGGCCTGCCGGACACATTTAGTTGTCCGCGGTCCATGCGGCGGCAGCTTCCTTCGGCGACTCGGGCAAAGGTTCCGTGCCCGTCGAGAGCGAAAGAAAAGCTTTCAATGCCGTTTCGAGCACTTGCCGGCCCGTGGCATAATATTAGGCTTTCGCCGACTGCGGTTAACCCTAGTAGTTTCCACAGTTCGGGAAACGGGGCGGTCACCACGACCCCTCGTCCCCGCCGGCCGCAAGGCTACAGGCTCGACCGACGGGACCGGTTCCGCTTCTGTAATCTGGAGAGCTCGTCGCCATGAATCACCGCTTTTCCGAGGCCGCCCTGGCTGCCACTCCCACTTATGTCCGTCACGAAGGCCTGAAGAAATGGGTCGCCGGCATCGCGGCCCTGACCGAGCCCGAGCGGGTCGTGTGGTGCGATGGTTCGGAGGAAGAATACGACCGCCTGTGCACCGAAATGGTCGACGCAGGCATGCTGATCAAGCTGAATCCGGAAAAGCGCAAGAATTCCTACCTCGCCTGGTCCGACCCGTCCGACGTCGCGCGCGTCGAGGACCGCACCTATATCTGCTCGAAGGACAAGGCCGACGCCGGCCCGACGAACAACTGGGAAGACCCGGCGAAGATGCGCGACACGCTCAACGGCCTGTTTGCCGGCAGCATGCGCGGGCGCACGATGTACGTGATCCCGTTCTCGATGGGTCCGCTCGGCTCGCCGATCGCACACATCGGCATCGAGATCTCCGACAGCCCGTACGTCGTCACGAACATGCGCACGATGACCCGCATGGGTCGCGCGGTGTTCGACGTGCTCGGCACCGACGGTGAGTTCGTCCCCTGCGTGCACTCGGTCGGCGCCCCGCTGGGCGACGGCGAGAAGGACAGCCGCTGGCCATGCAACCCCGACACCAAATACATCGTCCATTTCCCCGAGACGCGCGAAATCTGGTCGTACGGCTCGGGCTACGGCGGCAACGCGCTGCTCGGCAAGAAGTGCTTTGCGCTGCGCATCGCCTCGACGATGGCGCGCGACGAAGGCTGGCTCGCCGAGCACATGCTGATCCTCGGCGTCGAATCCCCCGAAGGCGAGAAGACCTACGTCGCCGCGGCGTTCCCGTCGGCCTGCGGCAAGACGAACTTCGCGATGCTGATCCCGCCGAAGAGCTTCAACGGCTGGAAGATCACGACGATCGGCGACGACATCGCGTGGATCAAGCCGGGCAAGGACGGCAAGTTCTACGCGATCAACCCCGAAGCCGGCTTCTTCGGCGTCGCGCCGGGCACGTCCGAGAAAACGAACTACAACGCGATGGCGACGCTGAAGGAAAACATCATCTTCACCAACGTCGCCCTCACCGACGACGGCGACGTGTGGTGGGAAGGCATGAGCAAGGAAGCGCCGGCCCATCTGATCGACTGGCAGGGCAACGACTGGACTCCCGAAATCGCGAAGGAAACCGGCCGCAAGGCGGCGCACCCGAACTCGCGCTTCACCGCGCCGGCTTCGCAGTGCCCGTCAGTCGATCCGCAGTGGGAAGACCCGGCCGGCGTGCCGATCTCGGCGTTCATCTTCGGCGGCCGGCGCGCGACGACCGTGCCACTCGTCTACGAAGCGTTCAACTGGAATTTCGGCGTCTATATGGCCGCGACGCTCGGTTCGGAGACGACTGCCGCCGCGTTCGGCGCGCAAGGCGTCGTACGCCGCGATCCGTTCGCGATGCTGCCGTTCTGCGGCTACCACATGGGCGACTATTTCAACCACTGGCTGCGGATGGGCCACGTCGTCGAAGACACGCCGAAGATCTTCTGCGTGAACTGGTTCCGCATGAACGAGCGCGGCGAATTCATGTGGCCGGGCTTCGGCGAGAACATGCGCGTGCTGAAGTGGATCGTCGACCGCGTGCGCGGCCGCGTCGGCGGCAAGGAAACCGGCCTCGGCTGGATGCCGAAGTTCGAGGACATCGACTGGACCGGGGCCGATGTCACGCGCGAGCAGTTCGAGGCCCTGACGAGCGTCGACGCCGACGCGTGGAAAAAGGAACTCGCGCTGCACAAGGAATGGTTCGACAAGCTGCAGGACCGCCTGCCGCGCGAACTGGTGTTGAAGCGCGAACTCTTCGAACTGACACTCGCGGTCTGACCCCCGCTGCCGGCGCCGCTCCGGCAGCCGATGAAAAAGCAAAAGCGCCGATCCGTCGGCGCTTTTGCTTTTCGGTTTCCTGCGATCGGCACTCGACCGCGCAAGGAGAAGCCCTGCAACCGGATCGACGCGGCGAAAACTCAAGCCCCGGTGGCGACCTGCAGATCACGACCGGCAGCGCTGATCAGCCGCTTCTTCATCGCCAGCACCTTGTTCGCGTATCGCGCCTGCGGATCGCTGCGCGCGCCGCCGTAGTACTGCAGCGCCGCCTGCAGGCTGCCGAAACGGCGCAAGCCTTCGGCGAGCACCTGCGTTCCGACGCGCACGTTCAACTGCGGATCGAAAAGCGGATTTTTCCGGTCGACGTCGCCGATCTTATCCATGTGAAAGCGTGGGATCACCTGCATCAGGCCCTGCGCGCCCATGCTGCTCACCGCAACCGGATTGAAGCTCGACTCGATCGCCATCATCGCGACGATCAGCAGGGGATCGATGCCGGAGGTCCGCCCATGATGCTCTGCCGCCGCAAGCACCGGATCGAGCATCGTCGTCGGCACTTTGTAGCGCCTCGCGACGTAGTCTCGCACCCGCCTCATCTCGGACGAGAGCCCCCCTTCGGCGCTCGCGTTGCGCAGGGCCGGTAGCATCGCGCGAGTCGGCAGGGCGCCTGCCGCGGCCTCGACGGCCGCTTCGCTGGCAGGGGACATACCGATGTCGGCAAACTTGACGGACTCATGCTTCAGATAGGCGCTGCCGAGCCATCCTGCTGCGAGCATCCCCACCACCAGTGAAGCCTGGGCAAAATGAACAACGACGTTGGCGGTAGTGCGCTTGCGCCCGTCGTCCTGAGTTGCGTGGACCATGGTTCCTCCGTGCTGTGATCAGGCACATCGATGTCCCGCCGTGGGCCAAAAATCGGCGCAACGGAGCCCCGGGTATTGCATCGGGCTGGGAACCGGTGGCGAACGGAATATCGCCATCGGCTATCGAAGTACTCGGTCTTCAGTGGTCGTTCAGGCAAGCCGCCGCAACTTGACGACGTGCCCCCGCGGTGCGCACGGCCATGCTTGTATGCGCCGTGTGGGAAGGAAAATTTCGGCGCCGCACCTAACCAGATCAATCGAATCAGAGTGTTGCTGTCAGCTGCTGCAATGCAACAACGGTTGCAATGTATTTACAGGAAGGTTTTTTGTCAACGCGCGCGGCGCAAGATCGGGGCCTGCCCCACCAGACTTCGGGCGCAAAGCGGGACAGGGCGCGGAATTTTCAATTGTGTGGAAATGTGGCTTTTACACAAAAATGCGCCTTGCCACTTGACCGAATGTTCCTTGCTCGAGCGAAATCCCGCGAATTCGGCTGACTCGTGCACCGGCTCATGCATTTGGCCAAAACTACTTTTCAACGTACACTCTTTCGTCCCTCGAACAAGCAGAGGAGACGAATCGATGGGTGGAATCGCCGTAGAAATCCCGCCGTAGAAATCCATTTAGCCGCCGAGGAAGTCCCCGCTTCCGCGGTCGATAGCGTGGACGACACATTGCGCCTGCGCGGACCCGGCGCAGAGGGCACCTTCCAGCCGGGCCGTGTCGCTTTCGCTCACCAGCGCCTGAGGCGCGACGAGCGACTTCGCCCTCGGCGAAATGCACAGGCCCGACCGGCACGAACACTTTCCCGCCCCCTTCCCAAAGAGCAATCATGTTCCGCGAACTGATCAGCAACAACACGCTCCAGGACTGGAGCTACGCGCTGCTCGCCATCATCGGCAGCATGCTCGTCCTGCATACCGTGCGCCGGCTGCTGCTCGCGCGCCTGGCGGCGATCACGCCGACGACCGACAACGGCATCGACGACTTCCTCGTCGAACTCCTTTCGGTGACCCGGATCCTGCTCGGCGCCGCGATCGGCCTCTACATCGCGACGCGCTTCCTGACGCTGCCCGAAGCGCTCACGACCCTCGTCAACCGCATCTTCGTCGGCCTGCTCCTGCTACAGGCGGGCTTCTGGGCGAATCGCGGCTTCGATTTCTGGCTTCAGCGCCGTTTCAGCGTTACCACGCCGGGCGACCCGGGCGCGCGCGCGATGACGCGCTCACTGCTCACGTTCATCGGCCGCGTCGTGCTGTGGGCGCTGGTGCTGCTGTTGGTCCTCGACAATCTCGGGCTCGACGTCACGGCACTGATTGCCAGCCTCGGCATCGGCGGCATCGCGGTCGCGCTCGCGGTGCAGAACATCCTCAGCGACCTCTTTGCGTCGCTGTCGATTGCGGTCGACCAGCCTTTCGTCATCGGCGACTTCATCATCGTCGACGACCTGATGGGCACCGTCGAGCACGTCGGCCTCAAGACGACCCGCGTGCGCAGCCTCAGCGGCGAGCAGATCATTTTCTCGAACAACGATCTGCTGAAGAGCCGCATCCGCAACTACAAGCGCATGCAGGAGCGGCGCATCGCGTTCCCGATTGGCGTCACCTACGGCACGCCGGCCGACCGCCTCGAAGTCATCCCGGACCTGATCCGTCAGGCAATCGAGTCCCAGCCGGAGGTGCGCTTCGACCGCGCGCATTTCAAGGGCTTCGGCGCATCGTCGCTCGATTTCGAAGCGGTCTATATCGTCCTGAGCGCGGATTTCAACGTCTACATGGACGTGCAGCAGGCGATCAACCTTCAGCTCGTGCGCGCGTTCGCCGAGCGCGAGATCCAGTTTGCGCTCCCGACGCAGACGCTGCACGTCGGCGGCCGCCTGCAGGTCGAAGGCAGTTTGCAGGCAGCCGAGCCCGACGAGGGGAAACCCGAGGGGCGGCGGCTGTCACCGGCGCCGGAAGCGCTGCAATCCTGGGCGAAAGCAGGCACATGACAATATTCTTGCGCACTACCTGGGGTGAAGCTGTTTTTACCTCGACCGGCGGGACAAAACGGCGAAGGACCGTCACCGCTGCGCGCGGCAGCTTTCGGTGTAGCGCCGCGCGTCCGCGATGAACGCGAAGAAATCCGACTCGAAGCCGGCGTAGTCCGACTGCAGTTCGGCGCCGCTGCCGGCCAAGGGGTTGGTCCGTCGCAGCCGCAGCGCGATGCGGTCGAGCGCATGCGAAGTCGCATCGACAGACCGGTACGAACCGAACCAGTCCGCGCCGGTGATGCTCGGGAGGAGGTCGACCAGCGGGGGCGGCAGCATCGGCACGTTCGCCTCCAGGAGCGCGTACAGCTGCGTCGTGAAGACATCGAGCGGCTCGTCGCGGAATCGGCTCCAGTGCAGTGCGAGAAAGTGGTCGTAGAACATATCTACCATCACGCCCCCGACGCGTCGACGCCCCGTCGACACCCGCGAACGGCTGCGAACGAAGGCCGCATGGGTATCGGCGAAGACGTCGATCTGCCGATGCAGCCGCACTCCGGCCGCGACATCCGGCGGCAGGCCGGCGGGCAGCGGGCCTTTGACGAAGTCGCCGATCAGCCCGCCGAGCCGGTCCGCCGGCGATTCACCGGCGAGATAAGCGTGCGCAAGGAAGTTCATCGCTGCGCCGGCTCAGGCGAAGACGCCGGCGAGCCAGGCGATGAAATCCCGCACCACTGCCCGCTTGTGCTGCGCCGGCGTCGCGACGGCGTAATACGTGAAAGGCGCTGGCGCGGTCACGCCGAACAGCGGTACCAGCCGGCCGGTGTCGACCCACGCTGCCGACAGCCTGCGGGTGCCGACGGCGGCGCCGAGCCCTGCCGCGGCGACCTCGAACAGCATGCCCAGATCATTGAACACGGCGCCGCGCTCGGGCTCCGGCCAGTCGAGCCCGGCCGCGGCGAAACACGGCCGCCACGGCAGCAGGGGCGAGCGCAGCAGTTCGGCGCGGCCGAGATCGGCGATGCCGCGCAGCGCGCGCGCCGCCACCCACGACGGCGCGGCGAGCGGCATGACGACGTCGTCGAACAGCTTGCACACGGTGCGCTCCGGATAATCGCCACGCCCCCAGCGCACCTCGACGTCAGCAGTTTCGGCCGTGACGTCCTGCAGCGGGATCGACAGGTGCATCTCGACTTCGACTTCCGGGTGCGAGCGCAGGTACTCGGGCAGGCGCGCCATCAGCAGTTGCCGCGCGAAAGTCGGTGGCAGCGACACGCGCAGCCGCTCGCGCTCGGGCTGCAGCAGCGCGCCCGCCTGCGCGAGCTTGCCGAACGCCTCGCGCACGCTCTCGAGGTACAGCCGCCCCACCGTGGTCGGGCGCACCCCCGCCGGCGTGCGTTCGAACAGCGGCGTGCCGAGCATCGCTTCGAGCTGGCGGATGCGGTGGCTGACAGCGCTCGGCGTCACGCACAGCTCATCGGCCGCCTGCGCGAAACCGCCCAGCCGCGCCGCGGCTTCGAAAGCGGCCAAGGCGTGCATCGGCGGGACGCGGCGCACGACGCTGCTCATCGTCCATCGTCCGCAGCGAGCCGTGGGACCGCATCATCGCGAAAACGGTCGAGCGGATGGTCATCGAAATCGGGGTCGGACACCAATGGCACCAGTCTCGAGCAAAGCCCTTGTGGATCATCGACGGGGACATGCGCATGGAACACGCAGACGCCAGGCTCGGCGCCGCGGAATGTGCGGCGAAGTTCGATTGTACCGTTCAATCCCTGCTGTTTGGGCGCATCGGACGGCGTGCGGAGCCGGCCTCACCGGCAGCGACGCAGTGGCCGCCGCCGAGAGACATTCACTGCAACCGCATCACCGGTTTGCGACACCAACCGCTGCCTGCGCTTCGCGAACGGACTCCACGAGCGCGGCGGCCGAATCGTCCGCGGCCCCCTGCCAGCGGTCGAAATGCAGCAAGGTCTCAAGCGGCCGGCGCGCCAGCCAGCCGGCGGATTCCAGCTCCGGCTTCTGGTAAAAATGGCTCACGTGGCCGATGCACAGATAGGCTACCGGGACGATGCCGGACGGGATGCCGAGCGCCTCGCGCAGCGCCTTCTGGTGGAAGATGCTGACCCAGCCGACGCCAAGGCCTTCGGCACGGGCGGCAAGCCACAGGTTCTGCACCGCGCACACCGAACTGTAGACGTCCATCGTCTTGATATGCGTGCGGCCGACGACGACCGGGCCGTTGCGGCTGCGATCGCAGGTGATGCACAGGTTGACCGGCGCTTCGAGGATGCCTTCGAGCTTGAGGCTGCGGTAGGTGTCCCGCTTGTCGCCTTCGAACATCAGCGCAGCCTCGGCGTGGGCGGTGCAGAACGCGTCATGCACCCGCTGCTTGACCTCGGGCGAACGCACGACGACGAAGTCCCACGGCTGCATGAAGCCCACCGACGGCGCGTGGTGCGCGGCATTGAGGATGCGCGCGAGCACCGCGTCCGGCACCGGCTCCGGCGTGAACTGGCCGCGCACGTCGCGCCGCGTGTAGATCGCGCGATACACCGCGGCTTTTTCGTCGTCGCTGAACGAAGGCCGGTCCTGCTGTTGCTGCATGGAGCTGCTCATGGATAGTCCCCTTGAGTGGAGCAGTCGGGCGCCGCGGTCCAGGCGGCTGCCAATATGTCTCGAGGCCGGTCTTCCGACTGAGGCTCGACTCGTCCGGGCGCCTTCCCGGCTTTCGCCAGTGGCTGACGCCTGCCCGGACGATCCTCATCACGGCGCTGGGCACGTGGCGGAATCGCACCGCCTTCCCGATTCTCCCGCGCGAGCGCGGGCACCTCGATACGGTTAAATACTGTTCGCTTCGTTCGACTTCCTTCGTGCGACTCGACGCAACGCGCCAACGCGCTCAGCCGAACAGGCCGGCGACCGCGGCCGGGTTCGACGGAAAATAGAAATGCACGTAGGACGCCGTCAGGCGCCCGCGGCGGTAGATCGCTTCGCCCTCGCGCCCGTCCGGCGTCTGCGCGCGCAGCAGCGGCTGCAGCGGCGTGTCCGACTTCGAATAGTGGAACGTGTGGCCGGCGAGCCGCCCTTCCGGGAGCTCGGCGACCTGCATCCCGAGCGCTGCGAGCCGGGGCTGCATCACTGCGCGCCCGGGCAACAAGCCGACGAGCGAGTAATGCTGCCCAGCCTTGTCGACGATCTCTTCGAACAGGCTCATCATGCCGCCGCATTCGGCCAGCACCGGCTTGCCAGCGGCGGCATGGGCGTGCAGCGCTTCGCGGAAGCCGGTGTTGCCGGTGATCGTCGCCGCATGCAGCTCCGGATAGCCGCCGGGCAGCCACACCGCGTCGCAATCGGGCAGCGCGTCGCCGGCGAGCGGCGAGAAGAACGCCAGCCGAGCGCCGAGCGCCGAGAGCGTGTCGACGTTCGCCGGATAGATGAAGCCGTACGCGGCATCTCGCGCAATCGCGATCGTCGTGCCGGCGAGCAGCGGCCGGATCTGCGGCATGGCTGCCGCGGGAAACGACACTGGCGGCGGGAGCTCGGCCGCGCCGGTCGCCGCGAGCGCGTCGGCGAGCCGGTCGAGGCGCTCGACGAGGTCGCCGATCTCGGCCGCCTGCAGCACGCCGAGATGGCGCTCCGGCAGCGCGGCATCCGGATCGCGCGCGACTGCGCCGTACCAGCGCATCCTTTCCGGCAGAGCGGCGCGCAACATCTCCGCATGGCGCGGGCTGCCGACGTGGTTCGCGAGCACGCCCGAAAACGGCAGATCGGGCTCGTAATGGGCCAGCCCGTACGCGATCGCACCGAAAGTCTGCGCCATCGCGCGCGCATCGATCACCGCAAGGACCGGCAGACCGAAGCGGCGCGCGATGTCGGCGCCCGACGGCGCGCCGTCGAAGAGTCCCATGACGCCTTCGACGAGGATCAGGTCCGCGTCGGCCGCGACGCGATGCAGCCGCCACGCGGCGTCGGCGTCGCCGCACATGCCGAGGTCGAGGTTGTACACCGGCGCGCCGCTCGCGACGGCATGGATCTGCGGATCGAGGAAATCGGGGCCGCACTTGAACACCCGCACGCGCCGCCCCTGGCGCGCATGCAGACGGGCGAGCGCCGCGGTGACGGTCGTCTTGCCCTGGCCGGACGCCGGGGCGGCGACGAACAGGGCGGCACAGGAAGTGGGGACGGATTCGATTGCGGAAGTCATCAGGAGTTGGTTCAGCGGCAACTGTCGTCAGGTGGCCGAGTCGCAGTCCGGTTCCGGATGCACCCCGGTGCAGCCAACATGCGGCGCGTGCCGCACAGGGTCGACCTGCTCGGGCGAGAACCACGCGAGCCGCGGGTACAGCCCGACGACGTCGCCGACGATCGTCAGCGCCGGCGGACGGATGTCGGCGTCGCGAACGACGTCGGCAAGCGTCGCGAGCGTACCGACCGCGACGCGCTGCGCCCGCGTCGTACCCCGCTCGACGACGCCGGCCGGAGTCGTCGCCGGGAGGCCATGGGCGATCAGCTCCCGGCAGATTTCGGCGAGCCGCGAAATGCCCATGTAGACGACGAGCGTCTGGCCGGGCCGCGCGAGCATCGGCCAGTCGAGATCGAGCGCGCCGTTCTTGAGAAAGCCCGTAGTGAAGATCACCGAGCGCGCGTGGTCGCGGTGCGTCAGCGGAATGCCCGCGTACGCGGCGATGCCGGCCGCGGCGGTGACGCCGGGAACGACTTCGACGGTGATTCCCGCGCCGACGAGCACTTCCATCTCCTCGCCGCCGCGGCCGAAGATGAACGGATCGCCGCCCTTGAGCCGCACGACGCGCTTGCCCGCCTGGGCGAGCCGCACGAGCAGGCGGTTGATCTCGCCCTGCGGCAGCGTGTGGTCCGACGCCTTCTTGCCGACGTAATGGCGCTCGGCCGCGGGCGGCGCGAGGTCGACGATCACCGGGCTGACGAGGTTGTCGAAGACGACGGCGTCGGCGCCTGCGATCAGGCGCGCGCCGCGCAAGGTCAGCAGCTCGGGGTCGCCAGGGCCGGCGCCGACGAGATAGACGTGACCGGCGAGCGGACCGGGACGCGGCGAGGGAATATCAGGCAGGGACATCGTTTTCTCTCGGCTCCATTGCAGTATCGATCAACCCGGAAATAGGGGACAGACCACGTTTTATGATTCTCAAAAACGTGGTCTGTCCCCTATTTCTTTATTTCCTTCCCAGTCAGAACTCGACGCCAGGCATCGCTTTCACTCCGGCCGCGAACGCATGCTTCACCGGTCCCATTTCGGTGACCGTGTCGGCGACGGCGACCAGCTCCGGCGGCGCGGCGCGCCCGGTGACGACGACGTGCTGGTCGGCCGGACGCGCCAGCAGATCGGCGACGACGCGCTCCACATCGAGGTAGCGATATTTCAACGCGAGGTTCAGTTCGTCGAGCACGACGAGGCCGATCGCCTCATCGCGCAGCAGCGCCCGCGCCTGCTCCCACGCCGCTTCCGCGCTCGCGACATCGCGTGCCCGGTCCTGCGTATCCCAGGTGAAGCCTTCGCCCATCACGTGCCAGACGACCTCCGGCTGGCGGCGGAAGAACGCCTCCTCGCCGGTATCCGAGCGTCCCTTGATGAACTGCACGACGCCGACTTTCATGCCGTGGCCGAGTGCGCGGGCGACGACACCGAACGCCGCGCTGGATTTCCCCTTGCCATTGCCGGTGTTGACCACCAGCACGCCGCGTTCGATCTGCGCGACGGCGATTTTTTCGTCGATGAGCGTCTTCTTGCGCTGCATGCGTGCGGCGTGGCGGGCATCTTTTTCGATGGATTCGTTCATGGCTCAGTCCGGAAGAAAAACAGTTCGCCCGTCGACCGTGACGCGGCAGATCGGGTGATTGTATGCGTGGCTCAGGCAGTCCGCCCGCAGCACTTCATCGCGCAAACCGGCAATGACGCCGCCGCGACCGTCGAGCAGGATCACATGGTCGGCGAAGCGCGCCGCGAGGTTGATGTCGTGCAGTACCATCACGATCCCGCGTCCGCCTTTGGCCAGCCGGGCGAACAGCTCGAGCGCCGCCACCTGGTAATGCAGGTCGAGATGGTTCGTCGGTTCGTCGAGCAGAAACAGGCACGGCGCCTGTGTCAGCAGCGCGGCGATCGACACCCGCTGCCGCTCGCCGCCGGACAGACTCAGGATGTCGCGCCCGGCGAGCTCGGCGAGCCCGACTTCGGCGAGTGCCGCGCGCGCGATCGCGATGTCGTCGTCGCTTTCCCAGCCCCAGCGGCCGAGGTACGGATGGCGGCCGACGAGCACGGTCTGCAGCACCGTCGCGGAGAAGTGATCGGGCTGCTGCTGCGGCAACAGCCCGCGAAACCGCGCCGCGGCGAGTGCGTCCCACTCCGCATACGGCCGCCCGCCGAGCCGCACTGCGCCGACCGACGGCGCGCGCAGGCCGGCGAGCGTATGCAGCAGCGTCGTCTTGCCGGCGCCGTTCGGCCCGAGCAGCACGAGGCATTCACCGACAGCCAGCTGCAGGCTGAATTCGCAGCACAGCCAGCGCTCGCCGACTTTCAGTGCGAGGCGGTCCGCTTCAAGGAGGAATTCGGCAGCGGCGTTCATCGCGGATGACGCGACAGCAGGAACAGGAACACCGGCACGCCGATCAGCGCCGTCAGCACGCCGACCGGCAGCTGCATCGGCGCAATCACCGTGCGTGCTGCCGTGTCGGCGAGCGTCAGCAGCGTGCCGCCGGCGAGCATCGCGGCGGGCAGCAGCACGCGCTGGTCGTTGCCGATGACGAAGCGCACCAGATGCGGGACGATCAGGCCGACGAATCCGACCGAGCCGATCAGCGTCACCGCCGCCGCGGTCAGCAGCGACGCAAGCACATACAGCAGATAGCGCAGCCGCTCGACGCGCACACCGAGCGCACGCGCCGACAGCTCGCCGCGCGCGAGCACGTTGAGGTCGCGCGCGAACGGCAGCACCGCGACCAGCCCCACGACCATCAGCACCAGCGCCGGCCACGGCCGGGAGGCACCCGACGCGTCGCCCATCAGCCAGAACAGCATCGACTGCAGCCGCGTGTCGGTCGCGAGCGACAGCATCAGCGTCACCGCCGCGCCGCAGCCGGCGGCGACGATGACGCCAGTCAGCAACAGGCGCGTCTGCGTCCACGAACCGTCTCCGTGCGCGAGCCCGAACACCAGCAGCATCGCCCCGAGCGCACCGGCGAACGCTGCGGCATCGACGAGCCACGGCGCGAGGCCCAGCAGCATCGCCCCGAGCGCCCCGACCGCCGCGCCGCCCGAGATGCCGAGCACGTACGGGTCGGCGAGCGGATTCCGGAGCAGCACCTGCATCAGCGCGCCGGCGATCGCGAGCAGGCCGCCGCACGCGAACACCGCGACCGCGCGCGGCAGGCGCAGCTCGCGCACGACGCTCGCGGCCATGCCGTCGGCGCCGCCGAACAGCGCGCCGACGACGTCGCCCAGCGGGATCCGCAGGTCGCCGGCCGACAGTGCCCAGCCGACCGCCAGGCACCCCGCCGCCAGCAGCGCGGCGATGACGGGCAGGGCTGCCGGAGCACGTCGCAATTCGGAAACCTCCGTCAACGGCGAAAAACGCGAAATGGCGTCAGAACGAGAGCTTCGCGCCGAGCTTCCAGGTGCGCTCGAAATCGACCGGATAGATCGCATCGTCGGCGACCCACACGCCGTTCTCGTGTTCGAAGAGGTTCGTCACCGCAGCGTAGAGCTCGACGTCCCTGACACGATGACGATACGCGAGATCGGTCGACTGATACTCGCGTTGCTTCTGCGCATTATTGTTGTCGAAGTCGTTCGCCGCCCGCGCCTTGCTGCGCCAGCTGTGGGACAGGTTCAGATTGCCCTGCTCGCCCACTTTCACGTTGAGGCCGACGACCGCGTTGTGCCGCGGCACGCCGGGCAGTTGGCGTCCGTCGAACGCGCCGCCGCCCGCCCCGTCGCGGTCGATGATCGCGCGCGTCCATGTGTAGTTCAGCAGCCCGGTCAGCGTCGGCGTGATGGTCCAGGTGTCCTGCAGCTCGAGCCCGTACTTGTGCGACTCGTCGATGTTGGTGTTCGTGAAGGTGAAAGGCTCGAAGAAGATCTCGTTCTTCAGATCGGCGTGAAATACGCTGAGCTTGAGGCGGTTCGCCGGCACGACGTGATTCAGGCCGAGCGTCACGGTGCGCACCCTCGCCGGCTCGATGAAGCCGTTGAAGCTGGTTTCGCCGGTGAAGAAATCGGTGACGAAGAAGCGGTCGATGTCGGGTGCGAGGAACGCGCTGTTGTAGTTGCCGAACACCGACCAGGCATCGTCGAAGCGGAAGTTCGCGCCGACGTCCCACGACGAGAGCGTCTCGTCGTCCTCGATGCGCGCGCCGAAGTCCGGATCGTGCTCGTATTCGACCCGCTCGCGCCGTGCACCGGCCGACAGCGTCAGTCGCGCGAGTTCATATTGCCCCTGCACGAACCAGCCGAGATTGCGCTTGGAGGTTTCGCTGACTGCATCTTCGCGCAGCCCGTCGAACGACTGGACGCCGGCGGTCACGGACAGCGCGTCGCCGAGATACTGCAGCGAAAAGTCGTCCGACACGTAGCGGTAGTCGGACTCGAAGCGGAACTGCACGAACTCGGACGCCTTGTCCTCGTCGTGGTGCCGCGCCGACAGGCGCCAGGCCTGCGTCAGGTCATAGTCGGCGCCGACGCCCCAGTAGTCGGAGTCGAACTTCTGGTGCGTGTAGTTGCGGCCGTTGTTCTGCGCCGGATCGTGGCGGAACTGCGCGAGCGTCAGCGCACCCGGGTAGCGCGTGTCGATGCGTGAGCTGCCCGCATCCAGATTCAGCTTCAGCGCATCGGCGGGCTTGCCCGACAGCGCGACGCGCCAGTTGTCGGCACGCGATTCGTCGGTGTGTCCGGACGGATCCTTGTCGCTGAAGCCGTCGTGCTCGCTGCGGTCAATGGTCGCCGAAGCGGAGAAGCGTTCGCGCGCGATCCCGGCGCTCGCCGTCGCACCCACAGCGCCGTGGCTGCCGCCGTTCAAGTCGAGGCTCGCCCCGGTGCGCGGCCGCGTGTAGATCTGGATCGTCCCGGCGGTCGCGCCGTCGCCGTACATCACCGAGCCGCTGCCCTTCGCGATCTCGATGCGCTCGATGTCGGCGAGCGGGATCGCGCCGAGCAGCTGCGGCACGAGGTCGATGTTGTTGAGCCGACGCCCGTCGAGCGAAATGACGACGTTCTGGTGCCCATCGGCAGTGCCATAGCCGCGCATGTTGATGCTCGGCGTGAAGCGGTTGCCGAAATACGGCGCGATCTGGATCGAAGTCTGGCGCGCGAGATAGTCGACCAGCGTCGTCGCGCCGGAGCGCTCGATGTCGCGCCGGGTATGCACTTCGGAGGCATAGGTCGCGGCGACGTCGGGCGTGTCGATGCGGGTCGCCGAGACGATGACGGTCTCGCCAGTGGTTTCTGCGGCGGCGAATACGGGGGCGGGCGCGGCAAACGGAAAAGCGGCAGCAACCGCGACGGCCGTCGCGGACAAGCGGATATTCATCGGGATTCTCCCTGCGCCAACAGTAGCGTCCCCGCTTACCGTGGCATGTTTCACCAGGAAGCGCCGCATCCGGGAGCACGATTCGAGCGGCACGAAGCCGCGCCCGTCGCCGCCACCCCGCGGCACTTCAGCCATAGCGCGTTCGGGCCGGTATCCGGGCTCGTGGGCTGACCGGCGTCCCGTCGGGGAATGCCGGACCGGTCGCATCGCCTTCCCGGACTGGTCGTCCAGTGGCGGTTGGATGCGCCTTGCGTCCACTTACCGTTGCGGGGGCAGCACAGGCATGGCGAAGGCCCTGTCGGACGACCGTTCGCGCACCTGTTTCCCGTTTAACCTTCCGGCGAGGTTCGCCTTCGGGCACCTGAAACACGTCGCACCCGGAAACCGGATGCGGGGCGGATAATAGCGCGTTCCACGACTTTACGCAGCGCGCAGGCCGCGCCATCCGAGACATGCCCGCACACCTGATCCTCGGCGGCGCCCGCTCCGGCAAGAGCCGGTACGCCGAAACCCTCGCGCTCGGGACCGGGCTGCCGGTCACCGTGATCGCCACCGCCGAAGCGCTCGACGCCGAAATGGCGTCCCGTATCCGCCGCCACCAGCAGGACCGCCCGCACGCGTGGCGCACCGTCGAGACGCCGCTGGCGCTCGCCGACGCGCTGCGCCGCGAAGCGCAGCTCGGGCGCTGCGTCATCGTCGATTGCTTGACGCTATGGCTGATGAACCTGATGGCGGACGCCGACACGCTGGCATCTGCGCTCGACGCCGACGCCCTGCCGCGACTGCGCGCCGAACGCGCCGCACTGCTCGACTGCCTGCCCGGCCTGCGCGGCGACGTGCTGCTCGTCGCCAACGAGCTCGGCCTCGGGCTGGTGCCCGAGACGCCGCTCGGGCGGCTCTTCCGCGATGAGGCCGGACGGCTCAACCAGTCCGTCGCCGCGCTGTGCGGGCGCGTGACCTTCGTGGCCGCCGGCCTGCCGCTGGCGCTGAAAGGCTGAACCCCGGGAAGGCGCTGACTCGGAGCCGCGCCAAGCGCGGCAAGGGCCTGCCCCCCCCGGCAGGCGGACCCGGCTGCTTCGGCGGCCTGACGGAGACCGCGACAGCCCCGCCAGACTCGCCCCGGCCCCATGCTAAGATCGGCCCCCTCAGGACATTGTCACGACCATCATGGACTTCGCGATTTCCCTGCCCGACCCGGGCCTCACTGCGGCGATCCAGCACCGCATCGACCGCAAGACCAAGCCGCTCGGCGCGCTCGGCCGGATCGAAGCACTTGCGCTGCAACTGGGCCTGATCCAGCAGACCGCGGCGCCGCGGATCCGCCAGCCGCACGTCCTGGTGTTCGCCGGTGACCATGGCGCCGCGCGCGCCGGCATCTCCGCATTTCCGCAGGACGTGACGTGGCAGATGGTCGAGAATTTTCTCGCCGGCGGCGCCGCGGTCAACGTGTTCTGCCGACAAACCGAACTGGCGCTGACCGTCATCGATAGCGGCGTGAACCATGACTTCGGCCGCCGCGACGGGTTGGTCGACGCGAAAATCGCACCCGGTACCGCGAACTACATCGAGACGCCCGCGATGAGCGCGCAGCAACGCGACGCGGCCCTCGCGCGCGGCCGCGAACTCGCGCACGCGCTCGCCGTGAATGGCTGCAACCTGGTCGGCTTCGGCGAGATGGGCATCGGCAACACCGCGTCGGCATCCTTGCTGACGCACTGCCTCACCGGCATCGACCTCGCTACCGTGACCGGCCGTGGCACCGGGCTCGACGACGCCGGACTCGCACGCAAGCACAGGCTGCTCGCACAGGCGCTCGCGCGCGGCGGCCGTCCTTCCGACCCGCTTGGCGCGCTCGCCGAATACGGCGGCTTCGAGATTGCGATGATGGCCGGAGCGATGCTCGGGGCGGCCGAAAAACGCATGACGCTGCTGATCGACGGCTTCATCGTGACTTCCGCGCTGCTCGTCGCGCAGGCGATCGCGCCGGCGATCCTGCCGTATTGCGTGTTCGCGCACCGCTCGAAGGAGCCGGGACACACCGCCCAGCTCGCCCATCTGCGCGTCGAACCGCTGATGGAGCTCGACCTGCGCCTCGGCGAAGGCACCGGCGCCGCGCTCGCGTTCCCGCTGGTGCAGGCGGCGGCGAACTTCCTCAATGACATGGCGAGCTTCGATTCGGCCGGCGTCGACGACAGGGTGTGAGCGGGTTCAGTAGCCCTGGAACAGGAAATCGAGGGCCCGGATGATGTCGTCCCGGCGGTCCGCGAGCGAACAGATCGGCGGCTTCAATACACGGAGCGGGACGGCCGCAAGTTTCGGGGTTTCGATCTGGCAGGACTGACCCTCGACGTCGACGCAGGGAATCAGGTCCGAAGGCAACCGGACTGCCGAAAACCGGTCGCGGCGCCGCAATGGAATCACGACGCGGGTCTCGAGCTCAGCGAGCAGGTCGGCCTGGACATCGAGCAGATAGGGGGTATCCGCGGCGCCAGCCGAAGGATTCCGGTAAACATCGAAGCGCGCCATGTCAGAAGCTTCTCCATTCGGCCAGCGGCACGCCTTCGGCCTCCACGATGCGGTTGTACACTTCGATGAATTCCGCGTACTCCTCCTTCCAGCGACGGGCGCGCTCGCGCCGCACGAGCTCACGCAGGCATTCGTCACAGGCTTTGGAAATGTTGATGCCCAGGCTTTTGGCTTCCGCCAGGACATCGGCGGAAAGGCTTAGATTGGTCGCTTTCTTGGAAGAAACCGCATGAGTCCGCATCTCGAACCTCCACGTAAATTGCGCATCGCCTATGCGCATCATAGTTCTACAGCTCCCACGAAGCCAGAACGCACATGACCACGATGCGTTACCAGCTCGAACTGTTCTTCACCGCGCTCGGCTTCTTCACCCGCCTGCCGGTGCCGGCCTGGGTGCCGTGGTCGCCGGAGCGGCTCAATCATGCCGCGCGCTTTTTCCCGCTTGTCGGCTGGGTCGTCGGCGCGATCGGCGCGGCGAGCTATCTCGCGTTCGTGCAGTTGCTGCCGCCTGCGCTCGCAGTGCTGCTGTCGATGGCGGTGACGATCCGCGCGACCGGCGCGTTCCACGAGGACGGCTGGGCCGATGCCTGCGACGGACTCGGCGGCGGCTGGGACCGGCTGCAGGTGCTGACGATCATGAAGGACTCGCGCATCGGCAGCTACGGCACGGCCGGCCTCGTGCTGATGCTGCTCGCGAAGGCCGCAGCGCTCGTCGAACTGGCCGCGCATGGCAACCTGCAGGTCGCATTGGCGCTGCTCGCCGCCCACCCGCTGTCGCGCCTGGCCTCGACGAGCCTGATCCACACGATGCAGTACGTGCGCGAGGACGAGAGCGCGAAATCGAAGCCCCTCGCACGCCGGCTGTCCGCCACCGAACTCGTGGTCGCGGCGGTGTTCGGCCTCGCACCGCTGGCGCTGCTCGCCCCGGCCGAAGCGCTTGCCGCGCTCACCGCGACGGCAGCGGCGACACTGTGGGCGGCACGCGTGTTCGCCCGCCGCCTTGGTGGCTACACCGGCGACTGCCTCGGCGCTGCGCAGCAGGGCAGCGAACTCGCGTGCTATCTCGGAATCCTGGCGGCATGGAACTTCATCTGATCCGCCACCCGCGGCCGGACGTCGCGGCAGGGATCTGCTACGGCCAATCCGACGTCGGCCTCGCCGAATGCCCTGCCACGGTCGCCGCGCGCCTGCGTCCGCTGCTGCCGCCGCTCTACGCGCTGCACGCGAGCCCGCTCGCGCGCGCCCGCCTGCTCGCGCTCGAACTCGGCACGCCGGTATTCGACGACCGGCTCAGGGAAATGCACTTCGGCGCGTGGGAGCTGCGACCTTACGCCGAGCTCGGCGATGCAATCGACGTGTGGGTCACGGACCCGCTCGGCTTCTGCGCGCCCGGCGGCGAGTCGGCGCGCGACATGTCGACGCGCGTGCTGCAATGGCTCGACGAGATCGTCGCGGCCCGCGCCGCCGATCCGGTCGTCGTCGTCGCGCACGGCGGGCCGCTGCGTGCGATCGCCGGCCACCTGCTCGGCCTGCCGCCGCAGCGCTGGCTCTCGCTCGATTTCGCCTGCGGCCACGCGACACGGCTCGACATCGAGGACTGGGGCGTCGTGCTGAAGTGGTTCAACCGCTGAAACCGGACCGCCAACGCAACGTGAGCCCGTGTGGGCGCCCCGGCGCGACGATCCGCACGGCATTTCCGCACCGCCTCGACCTCCGCCCGGCGGCGCCGCCCGCCCCGTCCGCACGCTGGACGCTGCTGTTCGTGGGATAATTACGTCCTTTTCGACACGCTCTCGACGCCTACCGCCTCATGCCGCCCACCCTGCCGGATTTCTCCAAAGGCCGCGTCCTCGTCGTCGGCGACGTGATGCTCGACCGCTACTGGCACGGCTCGACGACGCGCATCTCGCCGGAAGCCCCGGTGCCGATCGTCAAGGTCGAAGGGGACGAGTTCCGCGCCGGCGGCGCCGGCAACGTGGCGCTGAACGCTGCGTCGCTTGGCGCCCGGGCCGAGCTCGTCGGGCTCGTCGGCTGCGACGAGGCGGCGCGGCTGTTGCGCGAACGGCTCGAAGGCGGCGGTGTGGTGTGCCGCCTGCTCGACGCGCCACAGCACCCGACGATCACCAAACTGCGCATCATCAGCCGCCACCAGCAACTGATCCGGCTCGATTTCGAGGACAGCTTCGCGATGCTCGAGAGCGCCGGCATCGAGCAGGCGTTCGAGGACGCGCTCGACGCCAGCGCCGCGGTCGTGCTGTCGGACTACGGCAAAGGCACGCTCGCCCAGGTCGGCCAGCTGATCCGCGTCGCGCGTGAACATGCGGTGGCGATCGTGGTCGACCCGAAAGGCACGGATTTCCGCCGCTATGCCGGCGCAACTGTCATCACGCCGAATCTCAGCGAGTTCGAAGCAGTGGTCGGCCATTGCGCGGACGAGGCGACTCTCGTGTCCCGCGGCGAGGCGCTGCGCGACAGCCTCGGGCTCGGCGCGTTGCTGATCACGCGCAGCGAACGCGGCATGACGCTGCTGCAGAAAGACACGGCGCCGCTGAACCTGCCGACGCAGGCGCGCGACGTGTTCGACGTGACCGGCGCAGGCGACACCGTCGTCGCAGTGCTCGGTGCCGGGCTCGCGTGCGGCCTGTCCCTCGCCGACGCGACCGCGTTCGCGAACCTCGCCGCCGGCGTCGTCGTCGGCAAGCTCGGCACGGCGACGGTCAGCACTGCCGAGCTCGACCTCGCGCTGCGCGGGGCGATCGCAGCCGACCGCCCCGCCGCCCCGCGCGGCTGAGTAGGCGCATTCAGGAGAAAACATGATCATCGTCACAGGCGGCGCCGGCTTCATCGGCAGCAACATCGTGCAGGGGCTCAACGCCCGCGGCATCACCGACATCCTGGTCGTCGACGACCTCACCGACGGGCACAAGTGCCTGAACCTCGCGGACGCCGACATCCACGACTACATGGACAAGGACGATTTCCTGCGCCGCGTCGAGGCGAACGAGGATTTCGGACCGGTCGAGGCGATTTTCCACGAAGGCGCATGCTCCTCGACGACGGAGTGGGATGGCCGCTTCGTGATGGCGGTGAACTACGAATACACGAAGTCGCTGCTCGGCTGGGCGGTCGCGCGGAAAGTGCCGTTGCTGTACGCGTCGTCGGCGTCGGTCTACGGCATGGGGCCGACGTTCCGCGAATCGCGCGAGTTCGAGCATCCGCTGAACATGTACGCCTACTCGAAGTTCCTGTTCGACTGCCATCTGCGCAGGTTCGCGCCGGGCATCGACAGCCAGGTCGTCGGCCTGCGCTACTTCAACGTCTACGGCCCGCGCGAGCAGCACAAGGGCAGCATGGCGAGCGTCGCGTACCATTTCCACAACCAGCTGAACGACAGCGGCCGCCTGCGCCTGTTCGAAGGCGCCGACGGCTACGGCCCGGGCGAGCAGCAGCGCGACTTCATCCACGTCGATGACGTCGTCGCGGTGAACCTGTGGCTGCTCGACAACCCCGGGGTGCGCGGCATCTTCAACGTCGGCACCGGCCGCGCACAGAGCTTCAACGAAGTCGCCCATGCCGCGCTGAGCTGGCACAAGGGCAGCACCGCCGGCGGCGGCATCGACTACATCGCGTTCCCGGAACACCTGAGAGGCCGCTACCAGAGCTACACGCAGGCCGACATCACGGCGCTGCGCCAGGCGGGCTACGAGGGCGAGTTCATGCCGGTCGAAGTCGGCGTGCCGCGCTACCTGGAATGGCTCGCGCTGCGCGACTGATGCCGACTCGCCGGATTCTCGTCGTCGGGCCGTCGTGGGTCGGGGACATGGTGATGGCGCAGAGCCTCTTCATGACGCTGCAGGCCGAAGGCCCGTGCGCGATCGACGTGCTCGCGCCCGGCTGGTCGCTGCCGATCCTCGAACGCATGCCCGAAGTGCGGCACGGCATCGCGATGCCGCTCGGCCACGGCCAGTTCGGCTTCGGCATGCGCTGGCGCCTCGGCCGCGAACTCGCACCGGCCCGCTACGACCAGGCGATCGTCCTTCCCGGCTCGCTGAAATCCGCGCTCGTGCCGTTCTTCGCCGGCATCCCGCGCCGCACCGCGTTCCGCGGCGAGATGCGTTACGGCCTGATCAATGACATGCGCGCGCTCGACAAGACAGCGCTGCCGATGACGGTGCAGCGCTTCGTCGCGCTCGGCTTGCAGCCTCGCGCGGCCCTGCCCCGGCCGCTACCGCGCCCGCGCCTCGTCGCTGATGCCGCGAACCAAGCCCGGCTGCGTGCTGCCCACGGGCTCGCGGCCGAGCGGCCGGCGATCAGCTTCATGCCGGGTGCCGAATACGGCCCGGCCAAGCAATGGCCGCTGCCGCATTTCGCCGCGCTGGCGCGCGCGCTCGTCGCCCGCGGCCAGCAGGTGTGGGTGCTCGGTTCGACGAAGGACGCGCCGGCCGGCGACGAGATCGTCGCGGCGGCCGGCGACGGCGTCGTCAATCTGTGTGGCCGCACCCAGCTCGCGGACGCGGTCGATCTGCTCGCGATGAGCGAGGCCGCGATCAGCAACGATTCGGGCCTGATGCACGTCGCCGCGGCGCTCGACCGGCCGCTGGTCGCAGTGTATGGCTCGTCGACGCCGGACCACACGCCGCCGCTCGCCGATCGCGTCGTCGTGCGCTACCTGCGCCTCGAATGTTCGCCGTGCTTCGCGCGGGTCTGCCCGCTCGGCCACACGCGCTGCCTCACCGAGGTCACGCCCGAGAGCGTACTGAACGCGCTGGACAGCCTCGCTCTCGGCACACCGCTCCGCTTCGCCGGATCCGCGGGAACCACCTGATGCGCGTGCTGATCGTCAAGACGTCCTCGCTCGGCGACGTCATCCACACGCTTCCCGCGCTGACCGATGCCGTGCGAGCGATCCCCGTGATCCGCTTCGACTGGATCGTCGAGGAAGCCTTCGCCGAAATCCCGTCCTGGCATCCGGCGGTCGATCGCGTGATTCCGGTCGCGGTGCGGCGCTGGCGCAAGGCGCCGATGAAAGCGCTGGTCAGCGGCGAGTGGCGCCGCTTCAAGCGCGCGGTCGCGGCGACCCGCTACGACGCGACGATCGACGCGCAGGGCCTGCTGAAAAGCGCGCTGCTGACGCGCTACGGCAGCAAGCCGGTGCATGGACTCGACGAGAATTCCGCCCGCGAGCCGATCGCGAGCCGCTTCTACACGCACGCGCACGCGGTGCCGCTCGGCCGCCATGCCGTCGAGCGTGTGCGTGAACTGTTCGCCAAGGCGCTCGGTTATCCGCTGCCGGAAGGGCCGATCACGTACGGGCTCGACCGGCACCGGCTCGCCGGTGCGGAAAACCCAGAACCGTACCTGCTGCTGTTGCATGGCACGACCTGGGTGACCAAGCACTGGCCGGAGCTCTACTGGCGACGGCTGATCGCGCTTGCGACAGCGGCGGGCTGGGCGATCCGCCTGCCGTGGGGCAACGCTGACGAAGAGGCGCGCGCGCGGCGGCTCGCCGCCGGGCAGCCGGCCGTCACGGTGCTGCCCCAGCTCAAACTCGCCGGCATCGCCGCGGAGATTGCCGGCGCGCGCGCGTGTGTCGCTGTCGACACCGGTCTGGGCCACCTCGCCGCCGCGTTCGGCGTGCCCACGCTGTCGCTGTTCGGCCCGACCAATCCGGGTTTCACCGGCGCGTGGGGCCCGAACCAGTTCCATCTCGCGTCGAACCTGCCATGTGCCCCCTGCCTGCAGCGGCGCTGTACGCACGTGCCGACTGTCGACGAGCGTGCGCAGTTCGATCTCGTCGCCGAACAGCCGCTGTGCTTCACGCGCATCGGCCCGGAGCAGGTGTGGAGCGCCCTGCAGCGCATCCTCGACGGCAAAACGTCCGCGGACGCCGCACTGGCGGTCAAGCTCGCCGCCGACGGCGCGCTCGGCGGCTTCGACCCGTCTCCTGGGCCGCTCGTCCACACGATGTTCGACCGCAAGGCCTCCGGCTGATGCAGCTCGCGTTCTGCCTGTACAAGTACTTCCCGTTCGGCGGCCTGCAGCGCGACTTCCTGCGCATCGCGCTGGCATGCCAGGCGCGCGGCCACGCGATCCGCGTCTACACGCTCGAATGGCACGGCGAAGTGCCGGCCGGCTTCGAAGTGCTGCGAGTCCCGGTGCAGGCGATCACGAACCCGCGCCGCAACGAGAAATTCACCGACTGGGTGCAGCAGGACTTGGCACGCCGCCCCGCCGACCGGGTCGTCGGCTTCAACAAGATGCCCGGGCTCGACGTCTATTACGCTGCCGACCCGTGCTTCGAGGACAAGGCGCGCACGCTGCGCAACCCGCTGTACCGCGTCAGCGGGCGCTACCGGCATTTTTCGGCGTACGAGCGGGCGGTGTTCGCGCCTGAAGTCCACACCGAGATCCTGCTGATCTCGGCCGCGCAGCAGCCGCTCTTCATGACGCACTACGGCACTCCGGCGCGCCGTTTCCACCTGTTGCCGCCCGGCATCGCTCCCGACCGTCGCGCTCCGCCCAATGCCGCGCAGATCCGTGCCGCCTTCCGGCGCGAGTTCAGCCTCGAAGAGGACGACCTCTTGGTCGTGCAGATCGGCTCCGGCTTCAAGACCAAAGGCCTCGACCGCAGCCTGCGGGCGCTCGCGGCGCTGCCCGAAATGCTGAAAGAGCGCACGCGGCTGATTGCGATCGGACAGGACGACCCCAAGCCGTTCCTCGTGCAGCTGCACACGCTCGGCCTTGGGAACCGCGTCAGCATCCTGCAGGGACGCGACGACATCCCGCGCTTCCTGCTCGGCGCCGACCTCTTGATTCACCCTGCCTACAACGAGAACACCGGGACAGTGCTGCTCGAAGCGATCGTCGCCGGCCTGCCGGTGCTCGCAAGCGCCGCCTGCGGCTACGCGCACTACATCGCCGACGCCGATGCCGGAGAAGTCGTCCCGGCACCGTTCGAGCAGGCCGCGCTCGACCGCCTGCTCGCCGCGATGCTCGCGGACAGCGAAAACCGCGCACGCTGGAGCGCCAACGGCCTCGCGTTCGCGGAGCACGCCGACCTCTACAGCCTGCCCGAGCGCGCTGCGGACGTGATCCTGCAGGGACGCGGATGAGCGCGCCGACCCCGCTCTCCGTCGATGAACCGTTCCGCTCGCTGTGGGCCGGACGGGACCCATTCGACATGGTCGAAGCGCTGCAGGGTGAAGTGTTCCGCGAACTCGAGGGGCGCCGCACGCTGCGCGTCGAAGCCGGCGGGCGCGGTTATTTCGTCAAGATCCACCGCGGCGTCGGCTGGCGCGAAATCTTCAAGAACCTGCTGTCGGCACGACTGCCGGTGCTCGGAGCGCGCAACGAGTGGCAGGCGATACGCCAGCTCGACAAACTCGGCGTGGCGACGATGAAAGCGGTCGCCTATGGAGAGCGCGGACGCAACCCGGCGCGACAGCATTCCTTCATCGTCACCGAGGAACTCGCGCCGACGGTGAGCCTCGAGGATTACTGCCGCGACTGGGCGAGGTGCCCTCCCGACAGCGCGCTGAAGCGCGCGCTGATCGAGCGGGTCGCCGACATGGTGCGGCGGATGCACGAAGGCGGAATGAATCACCGCGACCTCTATATCTGTCATTTCCTGCTGCACCTCGAGCCGGCGCCCACGCCGGCCGCGCTGCGCCTGTCGCTGATCGACCTGCACCGTTCGCAGATCCGCACCCGCACGCCGCGGCGCTGGCGCGACAAGGATCTCGCGGCGCTGTATTTCTCGGCGCTCGGCATCGGCCTCACGCGGCGTGACAAGCTGCGCTTCGTGCGGCGGTACTTCGGCCGACCGCTGCGCGAAGTGCTGCGCGACGAAGCGGTCCTGCTTGCCCGTCTCGAAGCGCAAGCCGGACGCCTGCACGCCCGCTATCTGCGCAAATACGCGCCCGAGGCCGCACTTTGAGCGTGCGGCCACTCGACGGACCGACCCCTCGGCAAGTGAACGCCCCGTTCGAAACTGCCGCGACCCTGCGCCAAGCCGGGCGGCACCCGGCCGTGCCGTTTCGCATTGCGCTCGACGACGGACGTGTCGCAACCGTCAAGCGGCTGCTGCGCGTGTTGCCCGGCAAGCGCCTGGTGGGCGAAGCGGAAGTCGGCGGGCAGGCAGTGCTGGCGAAGTTTTTCATCGCCCGCAGGGGCTGCATACGGCACTTCGAGCAAGAGCGGCAGGGGCTCGCGGCGCTTGCGGCGCAGGCGATCGCAACGCCGCGGCTGCTCGGCGCCGGCACGCTCGACGGCGGGCATTACCTGCTGACGGAGTTCCTCGACGGGGCCGAAGATCTCGCCGAGGGCTGGCACGTAGCGCTCGCCACGCACCCCGACGACATCGGCGCCGCACTCGGCATGCTGGCTCCCGCACTCGAGACGCTCGGCCGCATGCATGCGCGCGGGCTCGCGCAGTCCGACCTGCATCTGGGCAACTTCCTGCGCCATCGCGGGGTGCTCTATGCGATCGACGGCGATGCGATCCGTGCGCGCCGCCCAGGTCATCCTCTCGGCGCCGACGACGCACTGCGCAACCTCGCGATCCTGCTCGCGCAGTTGCCACGCGACGCGGATGCGCGGCTGCCGGACCTCCTTGCCGACTACCGCACGGGGAATCCGGACACATCCCTCGATCCCGCCTTGCTTCAGCGGGAAATCGCCCGCGTGCGGAACTGGCGTCTGCGCGACTACCTCGCGAAGACGCTGCGCGACTGCAGCCTGTTCCACGTCGAGCAGCGCCGCGACCGCTTCGTTTCGGTCGTCCGTCAGGAAGCCGAGCGGCTCGCTCCCGTCATCGCCGACCCCGACCTCACCCTCGCCGCCGGAAGCTTGCTGAAGGACGGCGGCAGCAGCACCGTCGCGCGGATCGACATCGGCGCCCGCAAGCTCGTCATCAAGCGCTACAACATCAAGGACGTGGCGCACGCACTGTCGCGCTTCTGGCGGCCGAGCCGCGCCTGGCATTCGTGGATCGAAGGGCACCGCCTCGCTTTTCTCGGCATCGCAACGCCGCAGCCGCTGGCGCTGATCGAGCGCCGCTTCGGGCCATTGCGCGGCCGTGCGTGGCTCGTCACCGATTCCTGCGACGGGCCCCACCTGCTGCAGCATCTCGACGCCGGACGCGAACCGCCGCCCGCCGAGGCGCGAGCGCTGCGCGAGCTTTTCGCCGCGCTGCATCGCGAGCGCATCAGCCATGGCGACCTCAAGGCGACGAACCTGCTGTGGGACCAGGGAGCGGTGAAACTGATCGACCTCGACGCGATGCGCCAGCACGCCAGCGTCGCCGCGCACGCCCGGGCGTGGCAGAAGGACCGCGCACGGCTGCTGCGCAACTGGCCGGAGGGCTGTGCGCTGCGTGGCTGGTTCGAAGCGAACGTTCCTCCCGCAACCCAGAGGCCGCAGCGACTCTCTTCGATCTGACTTCGCCCTGAGGCTGGCCTACCGCCCCGCTCAAGAAGCCGACTGGAGCAGCTAGCGACCCTCTGCGACCGCGGGTTCCTCGCGAAACTGCATCGCGTGCAGCCTGGCGTAGTGCCCGCCGGCGGCGAGGAGTTCGGCATGGCTGCCGCGTTCGACGATGCGTCCATGATCCATCACCATGATGACGTCCGCCTGTTCGATGGTGGACAACCGGTGCGCGATCACGAGCGTCGTGCGCGCCTGCATCACGCGGTGGAGCGCCGCCTGGATATGTCGTTCCGATTCGGTGTCGAGCGCGCTCGTCGCCTCGTCGAGGATCAGGATCGGGGCGTTTTTGAGCAGCGCGCGGGCGATTGCGAGGCGCTGGCGCTGGCCGCCCGACAGGGTCACGCCGTTTTCGCCGATCAGCGTGTCGAAACCCTGCGGGAGCCGGTCGATGAACTCCTTCGCATACCCGGCTTCCGCCGCGGCCTCGACAGCGGCGCGCGGGAGGCCGGCCAGGTCACCGTAGGCGATGTTGTTCGCCACCGTGTCATTGAACAGGGTCACCTGCTGCGTTACCAGCGCGATGTGGCGACGCAGGTTCTTCAGCGTGTAGTCCTCGACATCGACACCGTCGATGAGGATCTGGCCGCGGTCGTGGTGATAGAAACGCGGAATCAGGTTCGCGAGCGTCGACTTCCCGCTGCCGGAACGGCCAACGAGTGCGATCATCTGCCCCGGCTCGACCGTGAAGCTCACGCTGTCGAGCACTTCGCGGTCGGAGCCTGGATAGCGGAACGACAGGTCGCGCACCTCGATGCGACCGCTGACACGCTCGCGTTCGATGCGCCCGTGGTCCACTTCCGGCTTGTCGTCGAGCTGTTCGAAAATGCTCTCGGCGCCCGCCACCCCGCGCTGGATCGTCGAGCTGACTTCGGAGAGCTGGCGGATCGGTTTGGGCAGCAGCCCGGCGGCGGTAATGTAGGCGACGAGATCACCCACCGACGCCTCGCCGCGCAGCCGCAGTACGAGAAACAGCACCACGGCCATCGCGCTGTACGTGACGAGCTGCAACGTCGGCGTATAGACCGCCGAAGTCTTGACCATTTTCAGCTGCTTGCGTGTGTTGTCCTCGCTCGCAGCGCGAAAACGCTCCCGCTCGTAGTGCTCGCCGCCGAAGCTGCGCACAACCCGGTAACCCTGAATCGTTTCGGACGCGACGTGGGTCACGTCCCCCATTGCGACCTGGATCTTCCTGCTCTGCTTGCGGAACTTGCCGCTTGCGTTCCGGACCATCAGGCTGATCAACGGCAGGATCGCGACCATCACCAGCGTGAGCCGCCAGTTCATCCACAGCAGGTACGCGAAGAGGAACACCACGGTAAGCCCCTCGCGGATCACGATCTTGATCGCATCGGTCGCCGCGCCGGTGACCATCGTCACGTTGAAAGTGATGCGCGATATCAGGTGTCCGGAGCTGTGCTGGTCGAAATAGGTGTTCGGCAGGCGCAACAGGCTGTCGAACAGCGTCTGGCGCAGGTCGTGCACGAGTCCCAGCGAAACTCTCGCAAGGAAATAATTGCCGAGATAGCCGCCCAACCCCTGCCAAGCGGCGATTAGCACGATCATCAGCGGCACGCCGTGCATCAGCTCCATGCCGTCGAGCAGCGGCACGCCGGTAACCAGCGCCGCGTCGGGATGCGTCAGGCCATCGACAAAATACTTCAGCACGCCGGCGAGCATCGGCTGAGACGAAGCGAAGATGACGTAGCCCAGGATGCTGACTGCGAACAGCCCGACATAGGGCCGGACGTAGCTCAGCAGACGGAAGTAGATCCTGATGCTGGAGGCAGGAGCCGCATCGGAACGGTGCATGGCGCGGGGGCGGCAATAGGACGCCGGATGTTACCACGAGCTGCCGGAACGCCCGGACCCTACGTACTGAAAGCTCCATCCCTCCGGCCCGGCTCGCGGCTGTTGCCCGAGGCGATCAGCATGAAAAAAAGCGGAATCCAGAACGCGACCCATTCGACGGAAGGTCTGCTCAACAGCAGGCGCCCGTTGGTCGAGAGACACATGACACCGTAAATCAGCCAGAACAGGAAGAATTTGGCGCCGGCATTTCCCGAAAGACACTTACGCACTGCGAGGAACACCATCGCAAGAAAAAGCGCCCCGCCCGCAATACCTCCCACTCTGAGCACCTCCAGGATGGAGGAATGAGAGTGAGTGGCGAGGTCGCCGGCCCCAAACGACAGGGCCACCACGGAACCGTATCCGTACCCCCATAGCAGCCGTTCGGAGATCAGCCCCAGGGCCTGCGACCAGATTTCCATCCGGTAGTCCGGGGCGCTCACTCGATCGGCGATGACCGAATGAAGATCGAGAGCCAGCACGAAACCCAGTCCGACGATTCCATAGACCGCCCACAGCACGATATCGCTCCAGTTTCGTCTGTAGACCGTGACGAACAGCAACGTTATCGCCAACGACAGGAATGGTCCGCGACTCTTGGTGAGGAACATGACTCCCATACAGGCGACCATTAGGAACAAAAGGCCGATCCTCGACGCCAGCTTTTCGTCCGGGTAGCGCCACCACGCCGCCAACACAGGCAGGCCGAAAAACACGGCGGACGTTATCGGGTTATTTTCTCCCCACCCGCTGAGGTCATTCAGCGAATATCTTCCCACCAGCGGGTTTGCCCCACTGAAGGCCGATCGAAACGCAAAAAACAAATAAACCAGGGAAGCCAAAAATCCGATCAGGACAAAAAATCGGGTCATCGCCTGCTCGCCGGCCGGCGTACGGGACACGAACAGGTGGATGCTCAGCATCAGGCAGGCGAGATAAAAACTGTACTTCAACGCGACAAAAAAATTCGCGATGCCCATACCCGACCACAGGGAGCTTGCGACCAGGTATAGCAGGAACACAAAGACGAACCGGACCTCCTTGAATCCGACCGACAGCACATCCTTCGACGTCCCCAGCAAAAGCAGTCCCGGCAGCGCGACCGACAAATAGAAAATGGTGTTCTGCCGGTTCGTATCGACGAAATAAAGCGCCCCGAGATACAGGAAAAGCCCCGCGACAATAAGATGGCGCGCGGCATTTTCAACCAGCAAGAAATGTTTTTTCCCGATAATCACGCCTGATCCATTATAGATGCACTCGAAAACCCCAGGGCAATTGCACCGTCTTGTCATAACCCGAGGCGCTCAAATGGCCAACCCAAGTAACTCTTCGCGAAAGTCATCCTCCATGCAGGCGAGCAGTCGCTTGGACTTGATGCTGGCCTTGCGGGTGGTGTTGTGGCGCAGCAGGTTCAGTACGATGTGGCGCAGCACCACGAAGTTGTTGGCCGCATAGCCTCGGCGCACACGGGACTGATCATCGTTGAACTGCACATCGAGCGACCAGTGAAGCTGATTTTCGACCGCCCAGTGGCTGCGCACGGCCTGCGCGATTCTGGCGGCATCTGCGGGCAGGGAACTGATGTAGTAATGGCGCTCGACGCTGGTCTTGCCGTCGACGGTGCGTTCGCGCTCGACGAGCGCAAACGATTGCAGCCCGGCCCACTGCTCGGACTTGTACAACTGGCTGACCGCATCATAGGCCCAGCAGCGGCGCACCTCCACGCGGCCGTGGCCCTTGGTTTGTTCTTCGAAATGCGAAGCCGGCGCGATCTTTTCCGCCACGCCGGCCAGGGTGAGCAGAATCGAGTCGGTCAGCGTGGGGTGGTTGTCTTTGACGCACAACACGTAGTCTGCGCCACGACTACGGATGGTGCGGGCAATCGCTGCCTGGGTGCCCATCGCATCGATCGTGACGATGGTGCCTTCGAGCGCCAGCATGGCGAGCAACTCGGGAATCGCCGTGATCTCGTTGCTCTTCTGATCGATGGCGCGCTGCCCCAGCACCAGACCCATCCCGGCGGCAAAGGCGCTGACCATGTGCAACGGCCCCGACGTATCCTTGCCGCCACTGCGCCGACTGGTCTTGCCATCGATGGCCACCACGCTGTCCGGCGCCAGCGCCGGCACCAGCACGCCCACCCAGCGCAGAAAGGCCGCCTCGAAGGCCGCGGGATCGATCATCGCGAGCACCCGGCAGAACGTGTCATGCGAGGGCACGCCCGCCTTGAGCTTCAGGAACTTGCGCAGCCAGGCCAGGTTGGACTTGCCCCACAGCGCCACATCCACGAAATCGTTCGCCCCGCACAGCACCGCGCACACCGCCACCGTCAGCAACTCGGACAGATCGTGCCGGGCCTGACGCTTGCTGCGCGGGTCGGGTACCGACACGAACACTTCGCTCACGGGCATCAACTGGCCTGTCTTCATGGGCGTCCCAAAAAGACAGTAAGCTACACAAAATATGACGTTGTGAACAGGGGCTCGCTAAGCGCATGATCGTAAACGGTTTACCTGTATCGGTTATGCATTTTAGGTGCGATTGCCCTGTCGAAAACCCCTGAACTGCATGCAAGTTCAGCGGACTACGATGACAGCGGCAGACCTTTCACTTCACTCCCTGCCGCCAGCTCCTCGATGACATTCACGATGGAAGTCAGCGGCAGGTACTTCTCCTGCACATGAAAATCGAAAAATTCCGACGCGGCCTCACTGGCTCTCCAGACATCGGCGAGCAGCACGTCAATACAGTCCGCGAGTTCCATACCCGATCGCGCCCGGGGAATGCCGAAACGTTCGATGGAGAAATGATCGGCTCCCTCTCCGAGCAGAATGAATGGCGTGCCGAAACGCGAAACATCCAGGACCGCGTTCGTATAGCCTGAAAGCACGAAATCGAAGTCTCCGACGCACTCGTCGAGCACGCTGTCTGGAGGCAGTATTCTTATTCCCGAATTGCTCACCGCCTGCGACCGCCACGGCTCGCCCGAACCTCGCGGGTGTACTTTCACCCATAGCTCCGCAGCCGGCTGCGCGCTCAACCACGTCGTAATCCAGCCGCAATAGTCACGGTAAAGCTCGGAGACCTCGTAATCCGGCCCTGATCCGAGAAACAGGCATTTGACGCCCTCGCCCTCTTTTCGCGCGTTCGCTGGCAATGGATCTTCGCGATCCGCGAAAAAATAGGGTCCGGCGAATTTTACGATGCACTCGCCGAACGCGCCCCCGAGAGCCGAGAGATATTCGAGGGAGCTTTTCCCGAACAGCAGGTAGTAATCGTAATCGAAATAATCGTAGCGACTGGACTCGTCGGAAGGTATCGAGTGTGCAAGGTGGACGATCCTGGCGCCCGTCTTTCGCTGCAATTTGATGAGGCTCGGGATTATCCAGCCGTTTCTTTCCGTGATGATGACCTTTGCCCTGTACCGTGAAAGCAGATACGCAGCGTGCGCTGCATCCCAGCGCAGCAAAGTGGGTACTCCCGACGCGGGCGCCACGAACTGCTTGCTCCTGACAAGATCGAAATCGCCCTCTTCGACAAACTCCTCGACGACGAGGCCCCGGCCTCGCAACGCGGCCAGCAAAGCCTGTTTTCTGCCGAGGCGAAACGATTTTCTCGACGGATGAACCAGCAGGACGTCGCAATCGACCGCCTCGATAGCCCTCCGCCGCTGGAACACCACGGACAGAAGCGCTTTCAGGAACAGCCTCGCCCGGAGTTTCAGGCGCCCTGCCACGCCGCGGTCGCGGCGACGGGATTTGCCGATGACGAAATCCTGAAGCGCCAGGAGTCTTGGGTATGGGTCCATCGTCGTCCGGCTGCACCCTTGCATCAGCGGCTGCCGCAGATCCACAGGCGCAGGGCTTTTCGAACATAAGCGCCAGCGAAAATGACGCGCCGATCCTGTTTCAGCGCAGCGCGAAAGTATCCTTTGGCGGCAGCAGCATCCCCAGCCATGTAGGCACTTCGAAACAGCGATAAACAGCGCTGCACATACACGCGCTTCTTCAGGTGCTGGAATTCCCTCCCCAGTCGTGTTGGCGAGAAGATTTCGTCAACCAGCGCCAGTCCGCCCGCCTTCGCATGAGTGAATTGATGTCGAAGGCTGTCGTCATGTTTGTGGATGCATGCGAGCAGCCTCTTGAGCGCGCTGCACGGATAGTTGGCCAGCACCTGCGCGAATACCGGAATGTCTTCGGCACTACGGAACTGCTCCGGGTAGCCGCCGCGCGAAAACACCTCACGGTGCATCGCGCAGGCGCCGTTCGAAAGTGCGAGCCGCTTGTCGAGCAGGTAGGCACGCAGACGATCGAGCGGCCGGTCGGGCAGGTCCGGAGGGATGTCTTCGCGGCGTTTTCCATCGGGCCATGCGCTGATGTGCCCGCCGATCACCATGCGGGTGTCCGGGTGTGCGGCGATGTGCTCGTCCAGTGCCGCAAGTGCGCCGGGCAGCAACTCGTCGTCGGCATCGAGAAATATCAGAAAGCGCCCCCGAGCTTCACGTATGCCCCTATTGCGGACTGACGAAAGGCCGCCGTTTTCCTTGCGCACGGAGCGAAAGGCATGTGGGTGGCGGCGAGCGAGTTCCGCGAGGACTTCGGGAGTGGCATCGGTCGAACCGTCGTCGATCACGATCAGCTCATGCGCCGGACCGAGCTGGTTCACGACAGATTCGACTGCACGCGGCAGCGTTGCGGCATAGTTGTACGCAGGGATGACGACGCTGACGGTCAAATCGGCCGACGCTGTCATGTCGGCACATCCACTCCCTTCACGACCAGCACATCCTCCATCACCAGGTACTGCAGGTCCGACCCGTAGAACATGTTCAGCGCATCCGTCGGCGAGCAGATCATCGGTTCGCCGCGGCGGTTCAGCGATGTGTTCAGCACGACGCCGTTGCCGGTGAGCTTTTCGAGTTCGAGCATCAGGTCGTAGTAGCGCGGGTTGTGCTCGCGCTTCAAGACCTGCGCGCGCGACGTGCCGTCCTCATGCACGACTTCGGGCACGCGCGTCTTCCATTCGTCGGCGACTTCGAACGTGAACGTCATGAACGGCGCCGGGTGATCGGTCTGCAGCATCTGCGGGCCGACGGTGTCGAGCATGCTCGGGCAGAACGGGCGCCAGCGCTCGCGGAACTTGATCTGCTCGTTGATGCGGTCGGCGACGCCTGCGGCGCTCGGGCAGCCGAGGATCGAGCGCCCGCCGAGCGCGCGCGGGCCGAATTCCATGCGCCCCTGGAACCACGCGACCGGGTGGCCGTCGGCGAGGATTTGCGCGATGCGGGCAGGCACCTCGGCGTCGCCGTTGGCGATCTGCTGCCACTGCGGCTGCGAGGGGTGCTTCGCGCACGCGGCGATGACGTCCTCGTTCGTGTAGCGCGGACCGAGATAGACGTGTTCCATCTTTTCGACCGGGACGCCACGCGCGACCGATACATACGATGCGGCGCCGATCGCGGTACCCGAATCGCCGGACGCCGGCTGCACGAACAGTTCGCGCACGTCGGGGCGCGCGATGATTTTCTGGTTCAGCTTGACGTTCAACGCGCCGCCGCCGGAGAACGCGAGGCGGCCGGTGTCGCGCAGGATGTCGCCGAGGTAGTAGTCGATCATCTGCAGCGCGAGGTCCTCGAACAGCTTCTGCATGCTCGCGGCGTAGTGGATGTACGGCTCGTCGGCGATGTCGCCGGCGCGCTTCGGGCCGAGCCAGTCGATGAGCTTGGGCGAGAAGTAATAGCCCTTGCCGTTCTCCTTGTAGCGCCGGAAGCCGATCACGTTCGCGTAGTCGGTATCGACGACCAGCTCGCCGTCGACGAATTTCGCGAGTCGCGAGAAGTCGTACTTGCCCGCGTCGCCGTACGGCGCCATGCCCATGACCTTGTATTCGCCGTCGAGCATCTCGAAACCGAGGTACTCGGTGATCGCGCCGTACAGGCCGCCGAGCGAATCCGGGTCGTAGAATTCCTTGATCTTGTGGATGCGGCCGTTCTCGCCGTAGCCGAAGAACGTCGTCGCGTATTCGCCTTTGCCGTCGATGCCGAGGATCGCGGTCTTCTCCTTGAAGCCGGAGCAGTGATAGGCGCTCGATGCGTGCGCGAGGTGATGCTCGACCGGCACGATCTTCGTCTTCTTCAGATCGAAGCCGAGCTGCTGCAGGCACCATTCGATGCGCTTTTTATAGCGATGGAAGCGGCGGTTGCCAGCCAAAATGGCATCGAGCCCGCGGTCGGGCGCGTACCAGTAGCGCTTCGCGTAGTGCCAGCGCGCCGGCTCCATGATGCTGATCGGCGCAAACGGGATCGCGACCGCGTCGACGTCGTCCGGCCCGATGCCGGCGAACTCGAGGCAGAACTTCGCCGCTTCGTACGGCATCCGGTTCTTCGCGTGCTTGTCGCGCACGAAGCGCTCTTCTTCGGCTGCGGCCACGAGCTGGCCGCCGATATAGAGCGCCGCCGAAGGGTCGTGGGTCAGCGCGCCGGACAATCCGAGTAGGGTCAGAGCCAAAGGTGGAGTCTCATCGTTCGCAAACGCCCGGTCGCAGCGGGAAGGGCGACGCGCAGCCGGAAAGCGCAGGAGTATACCTTCCCGGCGCCAATCGCCGAAGCCGACGGTCCCCGCGCCGTTCAGGGGGCATCAAATTGGCTTGTGCGTCCGTTGCCGTGATAATCCCCCGCACCGGCACCGGCACCGCACCGCACCGCACCGAACGGCGAGGGAAAACCATGGACGGCCTGATATCCACGATCAACAGCTACGTCTGGAGCCCGGCGCTCGTGTACCTGTGCCTCGGCGTCGGCCTGTATTTCTCGATCCGCACGCGCTTCATGCAGGTGCGCAGCGTCGGCGAGATGATCCGATTGATGTTCCAGGGCAAAAGTTCGGACGCCGGCGTGTCGTCGTTCCAGGCGCTCGCGATCGCGCTGTCCGGGCGCGTCGGCACCGGCAACATTGCCGGCGTCGCGACCGCAATCACGTTTGGCGGGCCGGGCGCGGTGTTCTGGATGTGGATGGTCGCGTTCCTCGGCGCGTCGACCGCATACGTCGAGTCGACGCTCGCGCAGATCTACAAGGAAAAGGACGACAACGGCCAGTACCGCGGCGGCCCCGCGTACTACATCGAGAAGGCAATGGGCCAGCGCTGGTATGCGTGGATCTTCGCCGTTGCCACCGTGATCGCGATGGGCGTGCTGCTGCCCGGCGTGCAGGCCAACAGCATCGCCTCCGGCCTGACCACCGCGTGGGGCATCGCGCCGGCGGTGACGGCGGCGCTGATCGTCATCACGCTCGGCTTCATCATCTTCGGCGGCGTCAAGCGGATCGCGCATTTCGCCGAATTCGTCGTGCCGTTCATGGCGCTGGCGTACGTCCTGGTCGCGCTCGTGATCGTGCTGCTCAATGTCGACCGCGTGCCGGAGATGTTCCGGCTGATCTTCGCGAGCGCGTTCGGGCTCGAAGCAGGCTTCGGCGCGGTGCTCGGCCTCGCGGTGCAATGGGGCGTCAAACGCGGCGTGTATTCGAACGAGGCCGGCCAGGGCTCGGGTGCGCACGCGGCGGCGGCGGCGGAAGTCGCGCACCCGGCGAAGCAGGGCTACGTGCAGGCGTTCTCGGTGTATATCGACACGTGGCTGGTGTGCTCGGCGACCGCGTTCATGCTGCTCGCAACGGGGATGTACAACGTCAGGCATCCGGACGGCTCGATGCTCGTCAATGCGCTGCCGGGGGTCGAGGCCGGCCCGGGCTACACGCAGGCGGCGGTCGAATCGGTGATGCCCGGCTTCGGCAGCATTTTCGTCGCGCTGGCGCTGGCGCTGTTCGCGTTCACGACGATCGTCGCGTACTACTACATCGCCGAGACCAACCTCACGTACATCAACCGCAAGGCGCACCGTCCATGGCTGGTGTTCGCGCTGCGGCTGCTGATGCTGTGCGCAGTCACGTACGGCGCGGTCAGGACGGCGAGCGCGGCTTGGGATCTCGGCGACATCGGCGTCGGCGTCATGGCGTGGCTCAACATCATCGCGATCCTGATCCTGCAGAAGCCGGCGCTCGTCGCGCTGCGCGACTACGAGCGGCAGAAAAAGGCAGGCCTCGATCCGACGTTCGACCCTGAAAAGCTCGGCATCCGCAACGCCGACTACTGGAAGAAGTGACGCACCGAAAACCGCGGAAACAGACCGCCTTCAGTGCGCCTCGTCCCAGTTCTCGCCGTGGCCGACTTCGACGAGCAGCGGCACCGACAGGTCGGCGATACCGGTCATCAGACCGGGCAGCGTCGCCCTGACCGTTTCAAGCTCGTCGCGCGGCACTTCGAGCACGAGTTCGTCATGCACCTGCAGCACGAGCCGCGAACGCAGCGCGGCGTCGGCCAGCCAGCGCCGCGTCGCGATCATCGCCTTCTTGATCAGGTCGGCGGCCGTGCCCTGCATCGGCGCGTTGATCGCGGCGCGCTCGGCGGCCTGTCGCCGCCCTGCCTGGCTCGCGCGGATCTCCGGCAGATAGAGCCGTCGTCCGTACACCGTCTCGACGTAGCCGCGCGCCCGCGCTTCGCTGCGGGTCCGTTCCATGTACGCGGCAACGCCGGGGTAGCGCGCGAAGTAGCGGTCGATGTAGGCCGCGGCCGCGGCGCGTTCGAGACCCAGGTTCTTCGCCAGCCCGTGCGCGCTCATGCCGTAGATCAGGCCGAAGTTGATGACTTTCGCGTAGCGGCGCTGCTCGCTCGTGACCTCGCCGGGCGTCATGCCGAAAATCTCCGCGGCGGTCGCGCGGTGCACGTCCTCCCCTTCGGCGAACGACTGCAGCAGCCGTGCATCGCTCGACAGGTGCGCCATGATGCGCAGCTCGATCTGCGAATAGTCGGCCGACACGATCACGTGGTCGCGCGGCGCGATGAACGCAGCGCGGATGCGGCGTCCTTCCGCAGTGCGGATCGGGATGTTCTGCAGGTTCGGTTCCGAGCTCGCAAGCCGGCCGGTGACCGCGACGGCCTGCGAGAAGCTCGTGTGCACGCGGCCGGTCTTCGCATTGACCATGCGCGGCAGCTTGTCGGTGTAAGTGCTTTTCAGCTTCGACAGTCCCCGGTGCTCGAGCAGCAGCTTCGGCAACGGGTAGTCGTCGGCGAGCTGGGCGAGCACTTCCTCGTCGGTCGACGGCTGGCCGGTGGCAGTCTTCTTGACGACCGGCAGCCCGAGCTTGCCGAACAGGATCTCGCCGAGCTGTTTCGGCGAGCCGAGGTTGAACGGCTGGCCGGCGAGATCGTGCGCCTCGCGCTCGAGCGTCATCAGCCGGCGGCCGAGCTCCTCGCTCTGCTGTGCGAGCAGGAACGCGTCGATCAGCACACCGGTGCGCTCCATGTCGAACAGCACGGCCATCGCCGGCATTTCGATGTCGCGGTACAGCGCGGCGAGCGCAGGCGCCGCCTCCAGCTGCGGCCACAGCTTGCGATGCAGCCGCAACGTGATGTCGGCGTCCTCGGCGGCATATTCGGTCGCACGCTCGATCGCGACCTGGTCGAAGCAGATCTGGCCGACGCCCTTGCCGCACACCGCAGTGTAGGGAATCGTGTCGATGCCGAGGTGGCGCTTCGCCAGCGAATCCATGTCGTGCGGCCTGTCGCTCTCGAGCACGTACGACTGCAGCAGCGTGTCGTGCGCGATGCCGCCGAGCCGCAGGCCGTGGTTCGCCAGCACGTGGGCGTCGTACTTGAGGTTCTGGCCGAGCTTCGGGTGCGCGTCGGACTCGAGCCACGGCTTGAGCTTCGCGAGCACTTCGGCGAGCGGCAGCTGCGCCGGCGCCGCCGGATAGATGTGCGCGAGCGGCAGGTACGCGGCCTCGCCCTCGACGATCGCGAACGACATGCCGACGAGCTTGGCGGCCATCTGGTCGAGGCTGGTCGTCTCGGTGTCGAATGCGACGAGGTCGGCGGCTTCGAGCTTCGCCAGCCAGCGGTCGAACGTCGACCAGTCGAGGATGCTTTCGTAGCCGGCGCGATGCGCGCCGGGCTCGGAAACCGGAGACAGGCCATCGTTTTTTCCCGCGAAATCGACACCAGCGTCCGACTTCGCGGCATCGTCGATCGCCTGCAGCCAGCCGCGGAATTCGAAGCGCTCGTACAGCGCGCGCAGTGCGGCCTTGTCGTCGTCGCGCGCCGGCAGGTCCTCCAGCTGGATCGGCAGCGCGAGGTCGGTCGCGACGGTCACGAGCCGCTTGCCGAGCGGCAGGAATTCGAGATGCTTCCTGAGGTTCTCGCCGACCTTGCCGCCGACCTTGTCCGCGTTCGCGACGAGGTTGTCGAGCGTGCCGTATTCGGTGAGCCATTTCACTGCCGTCTTCGGGCCGCATTTCTCGACACCGGGGACGTTGTCGACGGTGTCGCCGACGAGCGCGAGGTAGTCCACGATGAGCGCCGGAGGCACGCCGAACTTCGCGGCGACGCCAGCTTCGTCGAGCACTTCGTCGCTCATCGTATTGACCCAGCGCACGCCGGGGCGCACGAGCTGCGTGAGATCCTTGTCACCGGTCGAGATCACGACTTCCCAGCCGCGCTCGAGGGCGCGGCGCGTCAGCGTGCCGATGACGTCGTCCGCCTCGACGCCGTCGACGCACAGCAGCGGCCAGCCTTCGGCCTTGACCGCCTCGTGCAGCGGTCCGACCTGGGCGCGCAGGTCGTCCGGCATCGACGGCCGGTTCGCCTTGTATTGCGGATACCAGTCGTCGCGGAAAGTCTTGCCTTTCGCATCGAACACGCAGGCGCGGAACTCCGCCTTGTAGTCGCTTTCGAGGCGACGTAGCATCGACAGCACACCCCGAATCGCCCCCGTCGGCTCCCCTTTCGACGTCCGCAGGTCCGGCAAGGCATGGAACGCGCGGTAAAGATAGCTGGAACCATCGACGAGCAGCAGGACGGGCATCGGAAAAACATCCTTCGGAGAACGGGGCCGATGCGGCGGGAATCAAACCGATACCCGGGCAAATCCCGTGAGACGAGAATCGAGAACAACATGACGGCGAAAGAAAAAATCCCCATCAGTGCCCCGAGCAGCACAGTCCCGCGCTTCAATGCGCGCGAGTCGTGGCGAATCTTCGGAATTATGGCAGAGTTCGTCGAGGCGACCGAACGCCTCAACGCGATCCGCCCGGCGGTGTCGATCTTCGGCAGCGCGCGCACGCCGCCCGACCACATGTACTACATGCTCACCGAGCGCATCAGCCGGCTGCTGTCGGACGCGGGCTTCGCGGTGATCTCCGGGGGCGGCCCGGGCATCATGGAAGCAGCGAACAAGGGCGCGTATTTCGGCAAGAGCCCGTCGATCGGGCTCAACATCCAGCTGCCGCTGGAACAGGCGGCGAATCCGTACCAGGACATCTCGCAGACTTTCCAGCACTTCTTCGCGCGCAAGTTCATGTTCGTCAAGTTCGCCTCGGCCTACGTCGTGCTGCCCGGCGGCTTCGGCACGCTCGACGAGCTGATGGAAGCGATGACGCTGATCCAGACGGGAAAAAGCCGCAACATCCCGATCATCCTCGTTCATGAACCGTTCTGGAGAGGGTTGCTCGACTGGTTCCGCGACCGCCTCATTGCCGAACGCATGATCAACCCGGCGGACCTCGACCTCATCCAGCTGATCGACAAGCCCGAAGACGTCGTCGAGGCGATCTTCAAGCATTACGAAACCCGCGGCTTCCTGCCGCTGCCCGAAGAGCACGAGCTGATGCTGAACCTGTGACCGTCCTTCCGCCCGGGCAGACGGGTGACGACGGAATCCCGTGCCGGCGCCGCCGGCTCTTGCCTTCGGCATGCCCTGCGAACCCTTCGCCGGCGCGAGCGCCTTTGGCGACGGGCGTTTCGGCGCGCCTCTGCTAGAATCGTCGTCATCCAAGGAGAGCTCCATGCGCCGCACCCTGATCGTCCTGCTGATGGCCGTCGCCGCCCCGGTTGCCGCCCAGCGGCCGCCGCAACTCGAACCGATTCCCGAACCGCCACCGATTCCGCCGGGCATGAGCGACGAATCGCTCGAACCGGAAGTCACCATCCTCAAGCGTGGCGAAGACACGGTGCAGGAATACCGCATCCGCGGCCGGCTCTATATGGTCAAGGTGACGCCGCCGCACGGCGTGCCCTACTACCTCGTCGACCACGAAGGCAACGGCGTCATGGCGCGCCAGGACGTCATGCCGACGCTGTCGGTGCCGATGTGGGTCATCAAGTCCTGGTGACGCCCGTCCGCTGAACCGGGCCGCGACCAGCCCATGTCCGTCTTCACTCCCGTCTCGACCGAGGAGCTGTCCCCGTGGCTCGGCCGCTATGCGGTCGGCCGGCTGGTCGGGCTGCAGGGCATCTCGGCGGGCGTGCAGAACAGCAACTTCTTCGTCACGACGACGCTCGGCCGCTACGTGCTGACGCTGTTCGAGGGTATCCCGCGCGCCGAGCTGCCGTTCTACCTGCACCTGATGGCCCACCTCGCGCGTCACGGCCTGCCGGTGCCGGCGCCGATCGCCGACCGCGACAACGAATACCTCGGCACCCTCAGCGGCCGTCCGGCCGCGCTCGTGAGAAGGCTCTCCGGGCATTCCGAGATGACGCCCGGCGCGGACCACTGCGCCCGCGTCGGCGCGATGCTCGCCGGGCTGCACCTGGCGGGCCTTTCGTACGGCCGCAGGCAGGACAACCCGCGCGGCGCAGCCTGGCGCGATGTTGCGGCGGCACGCGTGCGTCCGTTCCTGCCGGCCGACGAGCAGGCGCTGCTCGACGCCGAACTCGCATTCCAGGAGGGCGTCGCGGACGACCGCCTGCCGCAGGGCGTGATCCACGCCGATCTCTTCCGCGACAACGTGCTGTGGGACGACGGCCTGATCGGCGGCGTCATCGATTTCTATTTCGCCGGCCATGACGCGCTGCTGTTCGACGTCGCCGTCACCGTCAATGACTGGTGCACAACGCCTGGCGGCGAACTCGACCCGTCCCGCGCCGAAGCGCTGCTCGCCGCCTACCACGCCGAGCGCCCGTTCGAAGCCGCGGAGCGCGACGCGTGGCCGGCGATGCTGCGCGGCGCAGCGCTGCGGTTCTGGCTGTCGCGCGCCGAGGACTTCCATCTGCCGAAAGCGGGCGAAATGGTGCTCGTCAAGCCGCCTGCCGAGTACCGCGACATCCTGCGGCGGCACATTGCCGCCCCCCACTCCCTCCCTGTCTGAACGATGACCGATCCGCATCCCGGCGCCGGCGCTTCGCGGCGACGCCATCCGCTACCCGAACCGAGCCACGTCGCGCCGGGACAGACCCTGCAGTGGCTTGCCGCCGGCTGGCGAATGTTCACCGCGCGACCCGGCGTATGGATGATCCAGACCGTGATCCTGATCGTCATCCTCAGCGCGCTCGGCTTCGTGCCGTTCCTCGGCTGGGCAGTGGCGCCGCTGGCCTTCCCGGTGCTGGTCGCCGGCATGCTCGCCGGGGCGCAGGCGGTGGACCGCGGCCAGCCTCTGCGCATCGACCATCTCTTCGACGGGCTGCGCCGTCACGCCGGCAACCTGCTGATGATCGGCGCATTCCACCTGTTCGGCGCGCTGCTCGCGGCGCTGATCGCGGCGGCCGTCGGCGGCAGCGCGGCGCTCACCGGCATGCTCGTCGGCGCATTCGCCGGGATGGGGCTGGCCGCCGGCGGCATGATGCTGGCGGTCGTCGTGTTCACCGTGCTGTGGGTGCTGCTCGTGATGGCGCTGTGGTTCGCGCCAGCGCTGGTGATGCTGCAGGACGTGTCGCCGCTCGACGCGATGAAGCTGTCGGCGCAGGCGTGCCTGTCCAACATGCTGACTTTCATCATCCTCGGCGTCATCCTGTACGTCCTGACGTGGGTCGCGATGCTTCCCGCCGGACTGGGCATGCTGGTCCTCGTCCCGGTGCTCGCCGGTGCGCTCTACGCCGCCTGGCAGGACACGTTCGCCGAGCGCCCCGCGCTGCCGCTGCCCGCCCCACCCGCTTCGGCGCTGGCCCCCGCTCCGGCGTCCGACACCGACCACGAGTCATAGACCGCATGCAAGTACGACAACTGCCGCTCGCCCGCGGCTTCGCCTGGCTCGGCGAAGGCCTCGTGATCTGGCGCCGCAACCCGGCGCTGCTGACCTTCGCTTCGCTCGGCTACCTGCTGATGCTGGTTGTGCTCAGCGTCGTGCCGCTGATCGGCCAGCCGCTCGCATCGCTGCTGATGCCGGTGTTCTCGCTGGGCGTGCTCAACACCTGCCGCGAGATCGACGAGGGCCGCAAGGCCGGGCCGGACGTGCTGTTCTCCGGCTTCCAGCAGAACCTGCGCGGGCTCGTCACGATCGGCGCGCTGTACCTCGCCGGCAGCCTGCTGGTGCTGTTCCTGACCTCGCTCGCCGATGGCGGCACGCTGCTGCAGATCATGACCGGCGGCGAGAAAGTCGATCCGGAAGCGGCGGCCGACGCGCCCGGCTTCACGTCCGCGCTGCTGATCGCGATCGCATTGTCGACGCCGGTGATGATGGCCTACTGGTTCGCGCCGATCCTCGCCGGCTGGTGGAACATTGCGCCGCAGAAAGCGATGTTCTTCAGCTTCATCGCGTGCCTGCGCAACTGGCGCCCGTTCCTCGCCTATTCGGTCGCGCTGATGATCTTCTGCGTGCTCCTGCCGGGCCTCGTCATCGGCATGCTGGGGCTCGTCTCGCCGACGCTCGCGACGCTGTTTTCGGTGCCGCTGCCGGTACTGCTGATCCCGATCGTGTTCGCGAGCTTCTACGCCAACGCGCGCGACGTCTTCCGTGACGCCCTCGATGAGCGCCGCGAACCCTGAGTCCGGGCCGCTCGGCATCTTCGGCGGCACCTTCGACCCGATCCACATCGGTCACCTGCGCCTCGCGCAGGAGGCGCACGAAACATTGCGGCTCAGCCAGGTCAGCTTCGTTCCTGCCGGCGACCCCCCTCACCGCGGCGCGCCGCGTTCCCGCGCCGCCGACCGGCTGGCGATGGTGCGGCTGGCGACGGCCCGCAATCCGGCCTTCATGGTCGATGACGGCGAAGTGTTTGCGCAAGGCAAGAGCTACACCGCGCTAACGCTCGAGCGCCTGCGCGCGGCACTCGGCGCACGGCGCCCGCTGGTGCTGATCCTCGGCGCCGATGCGTTCCAGGGCCTGCCGACCTGGCACCGCTGGCGCGACATCCTGCAACTCGCGCATGTCGCCGTGGCGAACCGCCCGGGCTATGCGCCGCACGACGATCGCAAGTCGGGCGCACTGTCGCCGGAACTCGACGCCGTGTGCAGCGATCACATGAGCAACGATCCGGGAGCCGTGCGCGAATCACCCGCCGGCCGGATCGTTCCCTTCGACATGACGCCGCTCGCGATCTCTGCATCGCAAGTGCGCGGCCTGATCCAGGCGGGACGCAGTGCCCGCTATCTGTTGCCCGATCCGGTCCTCAACTACATCGAGCGACACCACCTTTATCACGGAAGCTGATGGACATACGCAAACTGCAGAAAACCGTCGTCGACGCCCTCGAGGACATCAAGGCCAAGGACATCGAGGTCATCAACACCACCAAGCTCACGTCGCTGTTCGACCGCATCGTCGTCGCCAGCGGCGACTCGAACCGGCAGACACGGGCGCTGTCGCGCAACGTGCAGGACAAGGTCCGGGAAGCGGGCGGCCACGTCGTCAGCGTCGAAGGCGAGGAGACCGGCGAATGGGTGCTGGTCGATCTCGGCGACATCGTCGTGCATATCATGCAGCCGGCTACCCGCGACTTCTACAACCTCGAGGAACTGTGGGCGACGACGCCGAAACGCTCGCGCGTCGCCGCGGGCACGGCGCACTTGGCGTCCGAATGAACTGCGGGCCGCGGCGCGACGCCACCGCCTGGCGCAGCTGCCGTCGCCGATGAAGTTGCTGATCGTCGCCGTCGGCACGCGCATGCCGGCGTGGGTCGAGGCCGGTTTCGGCGAGTTCGCGCGACGGATGCCGCGCGAATTGCCGCTGCAGCTCGTCGAAGTGAAGGCCGAGCCGCGCACGACCGGCAAGACCGTCGAGGCGATGATGGCGGCCGAAGCGACACGCATCGAAGCGGCGCTGCCGGCGCGCTGCCGGCGCGTGATCCTCGACGAGCACGGCGCCGACCTGACGACGATGGCACTCGCACGCCGCCTCGAAGCCTGGCAGGCCGGCGGCGAGGACGTCACGCTGATCGTCGGCGGCCCGGACGGATTGTCGCCCGCGTTGAAGGCGACGGCGCACGAACGCCTGCGTCTGTCGAGCCTGACGCTTCCGCATGCGCTGGTCCGCCCGCTCCTTGCCGAAGCCTTGTATCGCGCGTGGAGCGTGCTGAAGAACCATCCCTATCATCGCGAGTAGCCGCGTGAACGATTGCCGCGCCGCCCGGCGGGGCTGCGCGCGGTAGAATTTCCGCCCACCTGCATATACCCGGCGCTCCGACACCAATGAAGCCCATTCAAGCCCGTATCTACCTTGCATCGCGCAGCCCGCGCCGGCGCGAACTGCTGCGCCAGATCGGTGTTCAATTCGAGCTGTTGGCGTTTCGCGGCGGCGAGCGCGGCAAGGACGCGGATGTCGACGAAACCCCGCACCCCGGCGAGCCCGTCGAACGTTACGTCGAGCGCCTCGCGCTGACCAAGGCCGAAGCGGGATGTCGGCGCCTGCAATGGCGTTCGCTGCCGCATCACGCCGTCCTGGGCGCCGACACGACGCTCGAGCTGGAGGGCCAAATCATCGGTAAACCGGTGGACGCCTCCGACGCCGCGGCGATCCTGCACCAGCTGTCGGGACGCACGCACCGTGTGCTGACCGCGGTCGCGCTGAGCGACGGCAGTCGCACGCGCAGCCGGACGAGCATCAGCGAAGTGCGTTTTCGTCCCCTCGACGACGACGAGATACGCCACTACGTCGCCACCGGCGAACCCATGGACAAGGCCGGCGCATACGGCATCCAGGGGCGGGCGGCGCTGTTCATCGAGGAGATCCGCGGCAGCTACACTGGAATCATGGGCCTGCCGCTGTTCGAAACCGCCCAGCTGCTCGAAAGCTTCGGCTATCCTTTGTAGCCGCCGGCGGCTCGCCTGCGGGGCGCGATGGGCAATGCGCAATCGATGACGCTGCGATCATCGATTGCGCATTCCCCATTACCGGTTTTCCCAATGAGCATCGAATTTCTCATCAACTTCACGCCGCAGGAGACGCGCGTCGCGATCGTCGAGCAGGGCGTCGTTCAGGAACTGCACGTCGAGCGCACTGCCAGCCGCGGCATCGTCGGCAACATCTACCTCGGCCGGGTCGTGCGGGTGCTGCCCGGCATGCAGTCCGCGTTCATCGACATCGGCCTCGAGCGCACCGCCTTTCTTCATGTCGCCGACATCTGGAGCGATCGCCACAACGGCGACGCCGGGCGGCCGATCGAGCGCATCCTCGCCGAAGGTCAGAACCTTACGGTACAGGTGCTGAAGGACCCGATCGGCACCAAAGGCGCGCGCCTGTCGACGCAGATCAGCATCGCCGGGCGGTTGCTCGTGTACCTGCCGCAGGAAAAGCACATCGGCATCTCGCAGCGCATCGAGGACGAATCCGAGCGCGAGGCGCTGCGCGAGCGCCTGACGCGACTCGTGCCGGCGGACGAAGCCGGCGGCTTCATTGTCCGCACGATGGCCGAATCGGCTTCCGACGACGAACTCGGTGCCGACATCGGGTACCTGCGCAAGCTGTGGAGCGAGATCCGCAACAGCGCGACCGGGCGTTTTCCGCCGAGCCTGCTGTACGAAGACCTCGGCCTCGGCCAGCGCGTGCTGCGCGACCTCGTCGATGACGACACTTCGCGCATCCTCGTCGATTCGCGCGAGAACCACCAGAAACTCACCGCTTTCGCCGCCGAGTACAGCCCCAAGGTGCTGCCGCTGCTCGAGCACTACAGCGGCGAGCGGCCGCTGTTCGACCTGCACAACGTCGAGGACGAGATCCAGAAAGCGCTTGCGCGGCGGGTCAGTCTCAAGTCCGGCGGCTACCTCATCATCGACCAGACCGAAGCGATGACGACCATCGACGTCAACACCGGCGGTTTCGTCGGCGCGCGCAACTTCGACGACACGATCTTCAAGACCAACCTCGAGGCGGCGCAGACGATCGCCCGCCAGCTGCGCCTGCGAAACCTCGGCGGCATCATCATCATCGACTTCATCGACATGGAAAACGTCGAGCATCGCGACATGGTGCTCGACGAGTTCCAGAAGGCGCTCGCGCGCGACCACACCAAGATGACGGTAAACGGCTTCACCGCGCTCGGCCTCGTCGAAATGACGAGAAAGCGCACACGCGAGTCGCTCGCCCATCTCCTGTGCGAACCCTGCCCGACCTGCGACGGCCGCGGCGAAGTCAAGACCGCGCGCACCGTGTGCTATGAAATCCTGCGCGAACTGCTGCGCGAGGCGCGCCAATTCAACGCGCGCGAGTTCCGCGTGCTCGCCGCACCGAACGTCATCGACCTCTTCCTCGACGAGGAATCCCAGTCGCTCGCGATGCTGTCGGACTTCATCGGCAAGCAGATCTCGCTGCATCCGGAAGCGAGCTACTCTCAGGAACAGTTCGACATCGTGCTGCTGTGAGTCGTGCTGCGCCTCCGGCCGCCGAGCCGACACCGCAACGCTACGCGAGCGCACTGCGGCGCTACTTCGCGGCGACGCGCCCGGCCTTCCTCAGCGTCACGCTCGCCGGTTGCCTGATCGGGCTTGCCGCGGCGCATGCCGACGGCGTCGCGCTGGATGGGCTGCGCGCAGTGGTCACGGTGCTGTTCGCGCTGCTCGCGCATGCCGGCGCGAACGTGCTCAACGACTATCACGACGCGGTCACCGGCGCCGACGCGGCGAACTCGGAGCGCATCTATCCGTTCACCGGCGGCAGCCGCTTCATCCAGAACGGCGTGCTCACGCTGCGCGAGACAGCGGCATTCGGCTACGCGCTGTTCGCACTGGTGATCCCGCCCGGACTGTGGCTCGCGCTCGGCGCGGGCGCCGGCCTGATTGCGATCGGATTGGCCGGACTTGTGCTCGGCTGGGCGTATTCGGCGCCGCCGCTCAAGCTCGCGAGCCGCGGAGTGGGCGAATTCGCCGTCGCGGCGTGCTGGCTGCTCGTCGTGGTCGGCGCCGATTTCGTCCAGCGCGGCGCGTTCGCCTGGACGCCGGTCGCGGCCGGCGTGTCGTTCGCGCTGCTGGTCGCGAACCTCCTCTACATCAACCAGTTCCCCGACTGCGCCGCAGACGCCGCAGCAGGCAAGCGCACGCTCGTCGTGCGCCTCGGCGCCGACACCGCGAAATGGGGCTATTTCGCCATCGCGCTGGTCGCCTACGGCTGGCTCGTGCTGCAGATCGGGCGCAACAACCTGCCCCAGGCGTGCGCGGCCGCAGCCCTGACGCTCGTACTGTCGCTGAACGCCGCGCGGCTGCTGCGCGAGCACGCTGCAGAGCCTGGCGCACTCGCCCCGGCGATCAGGCTGACGATTGCCGCGACGAACCTGCACGGCCTGGTACTCGCCGCAACGCTCGCGTTCGGCGCCCGCGGCTGACCGGGTACAACTCCCAGATATCCGGACCTCCACCCATGATCGGACGCATCACCGGCATCCTGCTGGAAAAGAACCCGCCGCAGATCGTCGTCGACACGCACGGCGTCGGCTACGAAATCGACGTGCCGATGAGCACGTTCTACGGCCTGCCGGCGACCGGCGAGTCGCTCTCGCTGTTCACGCATCTGGCGATCCGCGAGGACGGGCATTTCCTGTACGGCTTCGCGAGCGCCGACGAACGCGCGGCATTTCGCCAGCTGCTGAAAGTCTCCGGCATCGGCGCGCGCACCGCGCTGTCGGTGCTCTCCGGCCTGTCGGTCAGCGACCTCGCCCAAGCGGTCGCGCTGCAGGAAACCGGCCGCCTCGTGAAAATTCCCGGCATCGGCAAGAAAACCGCCGAGCGCCTGCTGCTCGAACTACGCGACAAGCTCGGCAGGGCGCTGCCAGGCTTCGGCGCGAGCACGGTTCCCGGCGCCGCAGCGCAGCCCGCGGATAGCCGCAGCGACATCCTCAACGCGCTGCTCGCGCTCGGCTACAGCGACAAGGAAGCGCAATCGGCGCTGAAAGCGATCCCGCCGGAGACGGGCGTCTCCGACGGCATCCGCCAGGCGCTGAAGCTGCTGTCGAAAGCCTGAGGCGGCGAAACCACGCGAGTTTCGCCGCACGGGCCGCTCAGGCTAAACTCTCGCGATGATCGAAACCGACAAACTGCAGGCCCCGCGGGTGATTTCGGCGCAGACTGCCGACCGCCAGGAAGACGTCGTCGAGCGCGCGCTGCGGCCGAAGCGGCTGGCCGAATATGTCGGCCAGGCAAAGATCCGCGAACAGCTCGAAATCTTCATCCAGGCGGCGAAGAACCGCCACGAGGCGCTCGACCACGTGCTGCTGTTCGGCCCACCGGGCCTGGGCAAGACGACGCTCGCGCACATCGTCGCTGCCGAGATGGGCGTGAACCTGCGCCAGACTTCGGGGCCGGTGCTCGAACGGGCAGGCGACCTCGCCGCACTGCTGACGAACCTCGAACCGCACGACGTGCTGTTCATCGACGAGATCCACCGCCTGTCGCCGGTCGTCGAGGAAATCCTTTATCCGGCACTCGAGGATTTCCAGATCGACATCATGATCGGCGAAGGGCCTGCGGCGCGCTCGGTCAAGCTCGACCTGCCGCCTTTCACGCTGGTCGGCGCGACGACGCGCGCCGGGATGCTGACGAACCCGCTGCGCGACCGTTTCGGCATCGTGGCGCGGCTCGAGTTCTACACGCCGCACGAGCTCGCATACATCGTCGGGCGCTCCGCCGGCCTGCTCGATGTCGCGATCGACGACGCCGGAGCGGTCGAGATCGCGCGGCGCGCCCGCGGCACGCCGCGGATCGCGAACCGGCTGCTGCGCCGCGTCCGCGACTATGCGCAAGTCAAAGCCGACGGCGACATCACCGCCCCCGTCGCCGACGCCGCGCTGCTGATGCTCGACGTCGATCACCTCGGGCTCGACCTGATGGACCGCAAGCTGCTCGGCGCGATGCTCGAGAAGTTCGGCGGCGGCCCGGTCGGCCTCGACAACCTCGCGGCCGCGATCGGCGAGTCGTCCGACACAATCGAGGACGTGCTCGAACCGTACCTGATCCAGCAGGGCTACCTGCAGCGCACGCCGCGCGGGCGCATCGCGAGCGCATCGATCTGGCAGCATTTCGGCCTCGCCTTTCCCCGCCGCGCCGGCGACGAAAGCGCGGAGCTGTTTTCCGCTCCCTGAACGCTCGCAATGCGCACGTTCCAGGCTCTGGCGATCGTGCTGTGCGTGTTCGGCGCGATCCACCTGCTGCAAGGGCCGACGTTCTTCTGGCCCGATCGCTTCGATCCGTCCCGCGGCGTGCTTCTCGGCGGCCTGTCGTCGCGGCTGCTCGGCGGCGGCCGGCCTGCGCCGCGTCGCTGGCAGGGGCGGTATTTCCTGCTGGTCGTGCTCGCGCTGGGTCTGGTCAGCGCTGCCTTCACGACGGGCGAGCGCGGACCGAACCCGGACTGGCGCGCGCCACCCGGCGAACGCGCTCAGCCGACCTGAATCGCGAGCCCCTTGAGGTATTCGCCTTCGGGCGCTGCAAGGCCGACCGGGTGATCGGCGGACGCGGACAGGCGATGCAGGATACGCGCATCGACGCCAGCGTCGCTCGCCGCGCCGGCGACGATTTTCTGGAACAGTTCGAGGCCGATGCCGCCCGAACAGGAGTACGTCATCAGTATCCCGCCGGGATTGAGCAGGCGCAAACCGAACAGGTTGATGTCCTTGTACGCGCGCGACGCCCGGTCAGCGTGCGCCGCGGACGGTGCGAACTTCGGCGGATCGAGCACGATCAGGTCGAAACGCCGCCCCTCGCTTTTCAGTACGCGCAAGGCCTCGAACACATCGGCCTGCAGCCATTCGGCGCGGCTCGCGTCGAGTTGCGGATTCATCGCAAGATTGCGTCGCCCCGCGTCGAGCGCCGGGCCGGACGAGTCGATCGACAGCACAGACGTCGCGCCGCCGGCCAGCGCCTGCAGCGAGAATCCCCCGGTGTAGCAGAAGCAGTTCAGCACGCTGCGCCCGGCCGCGAACAGACCCGTCAGGCGGCGGTTGTCGCGCTGGTCGAGGTAGAAACCGGTCTTGTGGCCACTGATGACATCGACTTCCATGCACACGCCGTTCTCGACGATCGTCAACACGTCCTGCGGCAGCTCGCCGTGCACGCAGCCGGTCTTCGGCCCGAGCCCTTCGAGGCCGCGCACGTCGGAATCGGAGCGCTCGTATACCGCTGTGCAACCGGTCGCCTGCACCAGCCCGGCAACGATCGCATCGCGCCATTTCTCGGCGCCGGCGCTCGTCAGCTGCACGACAGCGACGTCGCCGAAGCGGTCCGCGATGACGCCGGGCAGGCCATCCGACTCGCCATGGATCAGCCGCACTCCGCTCTCGTCGGCGAGCAGCGGATGCGTCGCCCGGCGCGCGACCGATTCGGCGACGCGGCGCTTGAAGAACGCATGGTCGATCGTGATGTCGACAGCGAACGACCACATCCGGGCGCGGATCTGCGATTCCGGCGACCACGCCGCGCGACCGAGGAACCGGCCGTCAGCGGCGACGACCTCGACGGTGTCGCCCGGCCGCGCGCGCCCGTCGAGGCGGGCCACCGAACCGGCGAAAACCCATGGATGACGACGCAGGAGCGAACGCTCCTTGCCGGGATTGAGGACGAGCTTGGACATCGGAAGGCGGACCGCAGGGAGATGAGTCAGGCGTGAGAGTGTAAGGCGAGCGGCGCCGGCTCGCCAGCGCCACCGCCTCAGGTCTTGTCGGGGTCTGTCCGGTCCCAGGCGTGCTTCAGCCTCCGCACGCGATCCGCGGTTTCGAGGAACTCCGGCAGATCGCGCGAGCACAGGAGCGAGCCGAAATGCTTCAGTGCCTGCGGCGTGAGGTACAGGTGCCCGTTCTGCTGCTTGCGGATCCAGCCCAGCTCGACGAGGCGCCCGATCTTGCGCCGGACCGTCTCGCGCGGCAAGCCGGTGGCAGCAGCGATCGAATAGGCGTTGCACGGCCGCAGCCGGGACATATGCGCCTCGTCGGATTCGCCCTCGGTCTCGTCTGCCGTGAGGCGATCGCTTTCATCGTCGTGTTCGAGCGCGCCGATGTTGTGCAGCGCGATCTCGCCCAACAGGATCGGCAGGAGGATGTCTCGCTCGAACTCCTCGAACAGGCGCCTGAGGCTGCGAATCTGGTAGCGGGCGAGCAGGATCGCGGCATTGCGCAGCATGGAAACGCGGGTCCGCACGGACCCCTCGTCAGGGCTGTCGGGCGCATCGGCGCCAGGAGTTTCAGGATCAGGAATGTCTGGCATTGCTGCCTTGCTCCCACAGCCTGCAGCACCGGGCCCGAGGGAGGATTTGTTAAGAGATGTTTCAGGATAACTGAACGGCCGCAAACGATCCGAGATCTCGCTGCCCGGTTTGGGTAAAAAGTCACGAACGACTGTTGATTCCCCATGCGGCACCCGTTGCAGCGGTGGCCTCCGGGACGCCCATTCAGCCCGTCGCAGGTTCGGTGCTTCCTCGCGCGGCGGTGTGCCCCGTCGTGTACCTCGACCCGATGCGGAAGGGGACGCATGGAGAATCGGCGAGCTGCGGAGGCTCGCGGGGTCCGGATCGTTCCTGCGGCGCCGGGCCTCTCCGGCCCGCGGCGCTCACCTTCAGCCGAGCTGGTGCCGCAGAGCGGCCACGACCAAGTCGCCGATGCGCGCAAGGTACAGCGTTCCCATCCCGGGGTAGAAGCGCTCGGCCTCTTCGCTGCCGAACGCGAGCAGGCCGAGCACCTGGTCGCCGCGGCGCAGCGGCACCAGCGCCACCGAACGGATATGACAGGCAGCGGGGCCGAACCAGTCGATTACTTCGAGATTCGCCGGCGCGCCGCAATACGGGTGGCTCAGGTCGGTGGCGAAAAAGCGCAGCTCTTCGGTCACCGGCGAAAAATCCTCGCCTTCGTGCGACTGCGCGTTGGCCCATACCCGCAGCGCAACGTTCGGCACCGAAAAGTTGTCACGCACATTTTCGAGCAACGCAAAACGCAGGGTGTCGTAATCTTCGGCTTCGACCAGCGCCAGCGCCAGGCGATGGACTTTTTCGCCGATCTCGTCGTTTTCCTCGCCGTAGCGAATCAGTTCGGCGAGCTTGCTTTCGAGTTGCCGGATCTTGTCGCGCAGCGCATGCAGCTGCCGCTCGGCCAGCGAGATGGCCTGTCCGCCGTGCGGATGCGGAACGGTCAGCTGCGTGAACAGTTCGCCATGGTCGGCGAGAAAGTCCGGATGTTCCTTCAGATAGCGTGCGACATCAGCGGCATTCATGGAAAAGCTGCTCCCCGTGAGGCACATGCGCGCCTCCTCGTATTCGTTGCAATGAGCAAAACCGTTCGGTCGAAGTCGCTCAGTCGACGTCGATTTCACCCGCGAAAACAGTCACCGCCGGGCCTGTCATCAGCACCGGCTGCCCCGGCCCTTCCCACGCGATATCGAGTTCTCCGCCCCGCGTCTCGACGCGCACCGGCGACTGTGCGAGTTCGCGCAGGATCACGGTCACGACTGCCGCGCAGGCGCCGGTGCCGCAAGCAAGCGTTTCTCCCGCACCGCGCTCGAACACGCGCAGGCGGATGCGGTGGGCATCGACGACCTGCACGAAGCCGGCATTGACGCGCGCGGGAAAGCGCGGATGGCGTTCGATCAGCGCTCCCTGCGCCGCGACAGGTGCGGCGTCGACATCGGCGACGACCTGCACTGCGTGCGGGTTGCCCATCGACACCGCGGTGATCGCAACAGTTTCCCCGCCGACGTCGAGTGGCTGCACGATCGCATCGGAGTCCGACACGAACGGCACGCGCGCGGGCTCGAGCACCGGCACGCCCATATCGACCGTCACGAGACCATCGTCTTCGAGTTGCGGCGCAATGATGCCGGAGCGCGTCTCGACGCGGATGCGACGCTTCGCGGTGAGCCCCTGCTCATGCACGAAACGCACGAAACAGCGCGCGCCATTGCCGCACTGCTCGACTTCGCCGCCATCGGCGTTGAATATCCGGTAGCGGAAATCCACGTCCGGGCGGGTCGCTTCCTCGACCACCAGCAGCTGGTCGCAGCCGATGCCGAAATGGCGATCGGCAAGACGGCGGACCTGCTCGGGCGTCAGGTCGACAGACTGGCGGATGGCGTCGATAACGACGAAATCGTTGCCAAGGCCGTGCATTTTCGTGAAGCGCAGAGACATGGGAAATCGCAGCTCGGGTGGATGCAGGGGAAGCGGTGGTTCGCCGAATTCTGGCTCAGCCGCCGCGGGACGTCCAGCGACAGCACGCTGTACGCATTCTCAGTACGGTCGCGCCTCGCCCGGCGGGCGTGTCTTGAAGCGCCGGTGCACCCAGTAATACTGCTCGGGCATCGTCCGCACCACGGATTCGATCCAGCGGTTCATCGCTGCGGTATCCGCTTCGGCGTCCGTCGTCGGAAAATCCTGCCACGGCTCGCCGAACTCGACGACATAGCCGCGCCCGCCGGGCAGCATCCGCGTCACGCACGGCACCACCGCCGCACCGGCGAGCCGCGCAAGCCGCGACAGCCCGGTGATCGTCGCCGCCGGCACGCCGAAGAACGGCACGAACACCGCGTCCTTGCGGCCATAGTCCATGTCGGGCAGATAGTAGAAAGGGCGCCCGGCCTTCATCGCCTTGACCGTGCCGCGCACGCCGTCCTGGCGCGACAGCAGGCGCTGGTCGCCGAAGCGGCTGCGGCCGTGGAACAGCCAGCGGTCGAACACCGGGTTGTTCTGCTGCGCATAGATGCTGACGGAATCGAAATCCATCGCGACGCGCGAGCCGCCGGTGTCGAGGCCGACGAAGTGCGGCGCGAGCAGGATCACCGGTCGTCCCTCGTCGAGCAGCGCCCTGACCCGCTCGGCGCCGTCGAGCCGGATGAGGTTCATCAGCCGCCGCTGGCTCCCCCACCACAGCAGGCCGCGCTCGAGCAGGCTGCGCCCGACCGCGCGAAAATGCGCGCGCGCGAGCCGGCGCCTTGCCGCGTCGTCGAGTTCCGGAAAGCACAACCCGAGGTTGACCGCGACGATATGCCGCCGCGAGCGCGCCAGCCGGTACAGCACCTCGCCGACCGCCTGGCCGAGGAATGCCAGCACCGGCAGCGGCAGCCAGTGCAGCAGCCAGAACCCGGCGACTGCGGCATGACTCGCAATGCGGCTCAGTGCATTGCTCAGCATTGCGCGTCACCCGGCGGAAGCGGCACGCCCGAAGGACGCTTGTAGCGGTTGTAGCCCCACAGGTACTGCGCCGGGCATGCAAGCACGAGACGTTCGATCTCGCGATTGATCGCCGCGCAGCGCTCTTCGAGCGAGCCCGCGATCGGTTCCACGGGTTCGGAAAGCCGCAACACATAGCCTGCCCCGTGCGGCAGCCGCTCGGTCCACACCATCACCACCTTGACGCCTTTCACTTCGGACAGGCGCGCCGCGAGCGTCATCGTCCACGCCGGCCGGCCGAAGAACGGCGCCCACACGCCTTCGCCTTCGGCTGGCGCCTGATCCGGCAGCATGCCGACCATCTCGCCGCTGCGCAGCGCCTTGACCAGACGGCGCACACCGGACACATCCGCCGGGGCAACACGGATCGCGCCGCGCGCACGCCCGGCTTCCATCAGCGGGCGCAGCGCCGTCTTGCGCGGCGGGCGGAACAGCACCGTGATCGGTCCGTGCGTCGAACAATACTGCGCGCACATCTCGAAGCAGCCGAGGTGCGCAGTCAGCAGCAGCACGCTGGCGCCCTCGGCCTGCGCCCAGGCGATCAGCTCCTGCCCTTCGACCCGCACGATGCGCCCCAACACCTCGTCCTGCGGACGCAGCCATACGAAAGGCAGTTCGAGCGCCTGCCGCCCCGCTTCGGCGACCGCCGCGTCGCGTAGCGTGGCATCGCGGCGCCCGGTCGCCTGGGCGAGATTGTCCTCCAGGCGACGACGGTATGACGGTGAACAGCGCCAGATGGCCCAGCCGGCCCAGCCGCCGAGCCGATGCAGCCATGACAGCGGCAGGCCGGCAAGAATGCGGAATGACAGATTGACGAGGAAGGTCACGCGAAGAGGTCACATCGAGGAGAGCATCGGCGCCGGTCGAATGGGCACAGGCCCGGACACAGGCGCAAGCGCCCGCTCCGGACCCCGCACATTTGACCGCCGGATCACAAAGCATATAATTATCGCCCAGCCGCCGAGTTAATACGACAACTTGCAGGGCGGCGCCGCGAACGCACCTAACCGGTCGTGGCACACAAGTACTGCTAAAGCGTCGCCTGCTCGACGAAATCCCCGGAGCCGGCCACGCCGGACAGCTTTGGGGATTTTTCGTTTTCAGGAGCAGTGCATGAGCAAGGAATACCTCTTCACCTCGGAATCGGTGTCCGAAGGCCATCCCGACAAGGTTGCCGACCAGGTTTCCGATGGCGTCCTCGACGCGATCCTCGCCACCGACCCCCAGGCGCGGGTCGCATGTGAAACCCTGGTATCGACGGGCCTCGTGGTCATCTCCGGCGAGATCACGACCACCGCCCACCCGAACTACCGCGAGATCGCGCAGGAAGTGATCCGCCGCATCGGCTACGACAACTCCGACATCGGCTTCGACTACAAGAGTTGCGCGGTGCTGGCCGCGATCAACCGCCAGTCCGCGGACATCGCCCAAGGCGTCAATGAAGGCGAAGGCCTCGACCTCGACCAGGGCGCGGGCGACCAGGGACTGATGTTCGGCTACGCCTGTAACGAGACGCCGTCGCTGATACCGCTGCCGATCTATTATGCGCACCGCATCATGCAGCGCCAGTCCGAACTGAGGAAGGACGGTCGGCTGAACTGGCTGCGCCCGGACGCGAAGAGCCAGCTGACGGTCCGATACGTCGACGGCAAGCCGGTCGCGATCGACACCGTGGTCGTGTCGACGCAGCACAGCCCGGAAGTCTCACACGCGCAGATCACCGAGCTCGTCATCGAGGAGATCATCAAGCCGGTGCTGCCTTCGGCGCTGATGCAGGGCGAAGTGCGCTACCTGATCAACCCGACCGGACGCTTCGTCATCGGCGGCCCGCACGGCGACTGCGGCCTGACCGGGCGCAAGATCATCGTCGACACCTACGGCGGCGCGGCGCACCACGGCGGCGGCGCGTTCTCCGGCAAGGACCCGTCGAAAGTCGACCGCTCCGCCGCGTATGCCGGGCGCTGGGTGGCGAAGAACATCGTCGCAGCAGGGCTCGCCGATCGCTGCGAAGTGCAGGTCGCCTATGCGATCGGCGTCGCCCGGCCAGTGTCGATGATGATCGAGACCTTCGGCACCGGCAGGATCACCGACGAGAAGATCGTCGAGCTCGTGCAGCGCCACTTCGACCTGCGTCCGAAGGCGATCATCCAGGAGCTCAACCTGCTGCGCCCGATCTACGGCAAGACTGCCGCGTACGGCCACTTCGGCCGCGACGAGCCAGAATTCACGTGGGAAGCAACCGACAAGGCGGCAGCGCTGCGGGCCGACGCAGGCCTTTAGCCTGCTTCGCTGCACGGCAGTTGACGGTCGCCGCGGGGGCGCGACACTGCGCTCCCGCTCTCCCCGGTCCGCCATGGCGGGGAAATCCTGCATTGACCGCCCACAATAATAATATTGATTCGCATTAGCATATAGAAATACAATTCTCCCCCTCACAGCCAGCCACTCCGCCCTCTCCAGCCGGATCGCCAGCCAGCCACGCTTCCGACCGGAGTTCCGATGTCCTCTCCCCCTCCCGGCGCGCCATTCGTCGCGCGACGCCTGGCCGTGGCCGCCTGCCTCGTGGCCGCCCCGCATGCCTACGCGCAGAACGCCCCCGCCGACGAGCAGGTGCTGCAGTCCGTCGAAGTCAAGGCCGACTGGCTGGGCCCGGCGACGCCCGAGCAGGTCCGCACGTACAGCGGCGCGCGCAGTGTCGTCTCCGAAGAACAGCTCCACGAGCGCGGCGCGCTGAACGTCGAAGACGCATTGCGCGTCGTCCCGGGCGTGCATGTGCTCGACGAAACCGGCACCGGCATCCTGCCGAACATCAGCGTGCGCGGCCTGAACCCGCTGCGCAGCGAGCGCGCGCAGATCCTGCTCGACGGGTACCCGATCGCGATCGGCCCCTACAGCAACATCGGCCTGTCGCTGTTTCCGATCACGATGGCGAGCGTCGAGTCGATCGATGTCGTGCGCGGCGGCGCGGCGGTGCACTACGGGCCGAACAACCTCGGCGGCGTGCTGAACTTCGTCACGCGCCCGATCCCGGGCGAGTTCAGCCAGACGCTCGCGCAACGCGTCACGGTCGCCGAGGAAACCGGCAACATGCTGAGCGACACGTATTACCGTGCCGGCGGCTTCCTCAACGACGACCTCGGCCTGCAGCTGCAGGCCAACACGCTGCGCGGCGACGGCTCGCGCGAGCATTCGAGCACGAAGGTCAACAACTTCATCCTCGACGGCATCTATTTCGCCGACGCGCGCAACGAAATCCGCGCGCAGCTGCAGTACTACGAGGTCGATGCGGACCTTCCCGGCGCGCTCAGCCCGGCGGCGTACCGCGACGACCGGACGCAGTCGCAGCGTCCGAACGACGGTTTCGACGCGGACATGTTGCGCGGCACCCTGACCTGGGTCTTCACGCCGAGCGCCGACACGCAGTTCGAATGGCGCAACTTCGCGCACGACGCCGACCGCACGTTCTTTTTCGGACAGAACCTCAGCGGGACCGGCAACGCGTTCGATCCGGCGCTTCCCGAGACCCACGTCGCCGACTCGCCGCGACTGTTCAAGGTCTACGGCACCGAGCCGCGGCTGAGCCATCGCATCGGACGGCACACTTTCACGCTCGGTGCGCGCTACGTGAAGGAAGAGGTCCAGTTCGACGTCAACCGGACCGCCCTCGCGACCGGCGCATACAGCGCGGTGCGCGCGTGGGACTTCGACACCGACGCGGTCGCCGTCTATGCGAGCGACACGATGCGCTTCCTCGACGACCGCCTCGCGATCACGCCCGGCCTGCGCTATGAGGACGTGCGCATGGACTTCCACGACGAGCGGAGCGGGGCCGCAGGCGACAATCACGCCGAAGAAGTCCTGCCGGGCTTGACCGTCGGCTACCAGACGACCGACCGCGTGTTCCTCTTCACGAACGCGCAACGCTCGCTCGTGCCGGTGCAGACCGCACAGGCCACCCGCGACGGCGACGTCGCGAACGAGACCGCGTGGAACTACGAGGTCGGCGCCCGTTTCGATCCACGCCCGGACGTGTCGACGCAGGCGACGCTGTTCCGCATCGATTACGAGGACCAGATCCAGTTCAACGCCGGCGCCGCGCGTTTCGAGAATCTCGGCGAAACCCGCCTGGAGGGCGCCGAACTGCAGGCGATCTGGGAAGTCGGCGCGAACACCCGGTTGTCCGCGACCTACACCTATCTCGACACCGAGCAGCTGAACGGGCCGAATGCAGGCAAACAGCTCCAGAATGCGCCCCACCACCGCGTCAGCCTCACCGCGGACCACACGCTCGGGCCGTGGGCGTTCAGCGGCAGCGCGAGCTACGCAGCCGAGAGCTACAGCGACGCGGCGAACACGCGCAAGGAGACGGCGAACGGTTCAGCTGGAAGACTGCCCGACTATGTCGTCGTCAATGCTCGCATCGGCCGCGAGCTCAAGCTCGGCCAAGGGCTCGACGCCACCATCGGCCTCGCGGTGAACAACCTGTTCGACGAGGAATACTACTTCCGCGGCGTCGACGTGAGCCCTGTCGGCCGCGTGCCCGGCCCTGGCCGCAGCTTCATCCTCGAAGGGCAGCTGAACTTCTGATCCGCGTTGCGCGGCGCCCGGCCGGGCGCCGCGCAGGGGCCAGAAAGGCCGCGCCCCTTCAAAACCTTCCCGTCCTACTTTTCGGAGCATATCCATGCGGCTCAAGCCCCTCGCCCGCCTGATTCCCGCCGCGGCGCTGTTCGCCACCCACGGCTCCGTCCTCGCCGCCGACCAGCAGCTCGAAGCGGTTGAAGTCTTCGCCAGCGATTCCGCCTGGCGCGCCGGCAGCATCGGCGTCGGCACTTTCCGCGACACTCCGGCGAAGGAAGTGCCGATGACGGTAAACATCGTCGATCGCGACCTTCTCGATGCGCAGCAGGCCAACAGCCTGTACGAGGCGCTGAAGAACACGGCCGGCGTCACGCGCGCGCAGCTCGGCGCGACCGCCTACGACAACCTGTCGATCCGCGGCCTGCTCGTCGAGAACCGCTCGAACTACCGCCTCAACGGCGGCCTGCCGATCGTCAACCTCATCGACCTGCCGCTCGAGAACAAGGAACGTGTCGAAGTACTGAAAGGGGTCGGCGGCCTGTATTACGGTTTCGTGCCGCCTTCCGGAATCATCAACCTCGTCACGAAGCGCGCCGACAGCACGCCGGTCACCGCAGTTCAACTGTCGACCGATGACAACGGCAGTGCAGTCGTCGGTCTCGACGTCGGCCGGCGCTTCGGCTCCGAGGGCCAGTTCGGCGCACGCGTGAACATCGTCGGCGGCGAGCTCGAAAGCGCCGTCGAAGATGCCGACGGCGACCGCCGCCTGGTGGCCGGTGCGTTCGACTGGAACGTCACCGACCGCTGGCTGCTGAAGCTCGACGTCGAGGACATCACCAAGGACGTCGTCGAGCAGTCGAGCATCCTCGCCCTGCGGCCCGTCAACGGGGAAATCCCGCTGCCGCGCATCCCGAACCCGGAGAAGCTGATCGCGCCCGACTGGGCGAACTACGACGCGGAGGAGCAGAACGTTCAGCTGCGCAGCGACTTCGCGCTCAACGACAACTGGATCTGGACGGTGGAAGCGGGACGTTCGAGGCTCGAGCGGGACCGCAACTTCTCGCAGATGCTCAACTACGACGTGGCGACCGGCGAGGGCACGCTGCAGATCTTCCGTGGCCAGGATCAGGAGTTCATCAACCGCAATGCGCGCACCGAACTTGCCGGCCGGGTCGAGACCGGGCCGGTCAGACACGATCTCACCGTCGGTTATGCCCGCAACGTCCTCAGCCAGTCGCTCGGCAACACGGTCACGGTCAACGTCGCGCAGAATCTCTACAATCCGCGCGACATCCCCGACACCCCGGTGACCCACGGTGCGAATGCTCGCCATTCCCACACCTACGACCGCGGCTGGTACGTCTTCGACCGGGCGGCGCTCGGCGACTGGCTGCTGATCGCGGGCGCCCGTGGCAGCGAATTCGAGTTCGAGCATGCGACGGACAACCGCCAGGACTACACCAAGCGCAAGGTCAGCCCGACCGTCGCAGCGGTGTGGAAGCTCACGCCCGCGACCAACCTCTACGCCGGCTACCTCGAAGGCCTGGAAGATGGCGGCATCGCGCGCCCTACTGCCCTGAACGCCGGCACTTCGCTTGAGCCGCTGGTGACGCGCCAATGGGAAGGCGGCGTCAAGACCGATTGGGGCGGTGTGCAGACCAACGCGGCGTTGTTCCAGATCGAACGGCCGATGAACGGCGAGATCAACAACATCTACCAGCGCCTCGGCGAAGCTCGCCTGCGCGGCGTCGAGCTGTCGGCCGGCGGCCAGATCTCGCCGCGCTGGGGCATCTTCTCGTCGATGCAGTGGATCGACGCCGAGTTCACGAAGGCCGAGAACGACCAGAGCATCGTCGGCAACCGGCCGGCGAACACGCCCGAGGTCACGGCGAGCCTCTTCGTCGAACATCGCCTGGCGGCGATCCCGGGCCTCGCGCTGTCCGCGGGTGCCTACTACACGGGTGAGCGCGAAGTGAATCCGCAGAACCAGGCCGAAGTCAACGCCTATACCCGTTACGACGTCGGCGCCCGCTACCGTACCAAGGTCGCGAGCAACCAGCTCGACCTCGTCGCGACCGTGGAGAACGTGACCGACAAGCGCTACTGGGCGGCTGCCGGCGACAGCAAGGTCAACTCGAACAGTGCCCTCCTCGCAGTCGGCATGCCGCGCACGCTGCGGCTGTCCGCGAAACTCTCGTTCTGATCCCTCCTCACCGATCCCTGTTGCCAGAGAGCGTTTCGTGATCCACCTTCATCCCCGCCCGGCGACGCAGCGCGGCAACGTGCAAAAGTGCCTGCGCCGCGTTCACGCGTGGTTCGGCCTCGCAATCGCAGCGATGCTGCTGCTGTTCGCGGTGACCGGCTTCCTGCTGAACCATCGGGCGGTGATGAAGATCCCGGCGCTCGACCGCAAGGAGGTGACGCAGATACTGCCGCTCGAAGCCGGGCCCGCTGATCCGCAGGCGCTCGCCACGGCGCTCGCGCCGGCGCTCGGCATCGAGGCCGCGGCGCTCAAGCCGCGCATCGAGCCTCCTCGCGCCGTGAGCTGGGGAAATGGCGAGGTGCGCCAGCCCGAGCGCTGGACGCTGCGCGCCGACACCCCTTCCGAAACCGTGCAGGTCGAATACTGGCTCGGCAGCGGCCAAGCCGAGGTGAAGCGGACGAAGCCGAACCTGTGGCTGTACCTGGCACGGCTGCATATGTCGATCGGCACCGGGCCGACGTGGATCCTGCTATCCGATGCCGCCGCGCTCGGCCTCGCGTTCCTCGGCCTGTCGGGCTTCTGGTTGTGGGGACGGCTGCACGGCTCGCGGCGCAAGCTCACGCTGCTCGCGAGCGCCGGGCTCGTCCTCACCGGCACGCTCGCCTGGCTCGCCGGGTAGGCACAGATTTTTTCTGAGAACTTCCTGCTTGCGTGACGCAGGACCGCTGTTCCCGCGACCCGGTCACCGCCCGCCGCAAGGGTGGCGGTCCGCGCCGCAGTTGCGGAAATCGCCGAGCGGCCGGTTGAAGGTGTACTCGAGCGGCTTGCCGACCAGCTCGCGCGCAGCCTCGTCAGCCGAGCCGGTCGGCGCGGTGAACGGCAGCGAAACAATGAAAGCGGCGATCCCGACTACCGAACCAACGAAAGTCAGCGGTCGCACGAGGACGAGATCGACGATCATGCCGCTCCCCCGGTCGCCGAGCACTGCGTCATCGGCCTGCGCGAACGCCGGGCTCGACGAGCACAGAAAGCCTGCCGCCAGGCTCGCGATGAACAGTTTTTTCATGACTGACTCCCTGGTCAACTTCCGCCGCCGGCGTCAGTGCGACGCGAACGTCCGGTGCTTGCCGTCCGCATCGAAGCTGACGACATCGTAACGCTCGGAAGGATACGCCCCTTCCATGCCCGGCGAGCCCGCCGGCATTCCCGGCGCCGCGATGCCGGCCACTTTCGGCTTTTCGGCGAGCAGGCGCCGCACGTCCGCTGCAGGCACGTGGCCTTCGACGACATAGCCGCCGATCTTCGCCGTGTGGCACGAAGCGAGCGCCTGCGGCACTCCGGCTTCGCGCTTGACCGCGCTCATCGCGGTGCTGCGGACTTCCTTCACAGCGAATCCGCTCGCGCGCATGTGCTCGGCCCACTTGCCGCAGCAGCCGCAATTCGGATCCTTGTACATGACGACTTCCTCGCCGGCTGCGAAAACCGGTCCGCCCGCGAATGCAGCGACCAGGCCGAGGGCGGAAACAAGACGGAGGAAGGCGGGACGGGTGTTCATATCGACTCCTGTTGCAGAGGGGTGAAATATTTCCGGCGCCGCGACCGTTGCCGTGAAGGCTTCGCGATTCACGTTGCCGTTCGTGCCATTGTCTCCACGGACGCAGCGATCGGCCTTGAGCAGCGACAAACGTCGCAGGGCGTTCCGCCCCCGTCAGGAGCGGGCCTTGCGCCGGTTCGATACCGCCGGCGCGGCAGCCGCCCCGCTACCGCTGCCCTTGCGGGCCGGCGCCGCACGGCACTCGCCACCGGAACGCGAGGCGGGACGACGTCCCGGGCGGTCGACGGCGAGCGGCACGCCCGGCTGATGCCGCGGCACGAGGCAGTTCGGCCCGCTGCCGATCAGCTCCGCACGGCCCATGCCGAGCAGCGCTTCGCGGATCAGCGGCCAGTTCTCCGGGTCGTGCCAGCGCAGCAGCGCCTTGTGCAGCTTCCTGAGCTTGCCCGCGCGCGCGGTCTCGACGATCTCCGAGTCGGCGGACACCTTGCGCAGCGGATTGCGGCGGCTGTGGTACATCGTCGTCGCCATCGCCATCGGCGTCGGCATGAACGTCTGCACCTGGTCGGGCCTGAAGCCGTTCTTCTTCAGCCACAGCGCCAGGTTCAGCATATCCTCGTCGGTCGTGCCCGGGTGCGCGGCGATGAAGTACGGCACGAGGTGCTGCTTCTTGCCGGCCTCGCGCGAGTATTTCTCGAACATCGCGGCAAACTTCTCGTACGTGCCGATGCCGGGCTTCATCATCTTCGACAGCGGCCCTTCCTCGGTATGCTCGGGCGCGATCTTCAGCAGGCCGCTGACGTGGTGGGTGACGAGTTCCCTGACGTACTCCGGCGAGCGCACCGCGAGGTCGTAGCGCAGCCCCGAGCCGATCGTCACGCGCTTGACACCCGGAATCGCACGCGCCTTGCGATACAGCGAGATCAGCGGCGCGTGGTCGGTCTGGAGGTTCTCGCAGATGCCGGGATAGACGCACGACAGGCGCCGGCACGAGGACTCGATCTGCTTGTCCTTGCACGCCATGCGGTACATGTTCGCGGTCGGGCCGCCGAGGTCGGTGATGTGCCCCTTGAAATCCGGCGTCCGGTCGCGAATCTCCTCGATTTCGTGCAGGATCGATGCCTCCGAACGGCTCTGGATGATGCGGCCTTCGTGCTCGGTGATCGAGCAGAACGTACAGCCGCCGAAGCAGCCGCGCATGATGTTGATCGAGAACTTGATCATGTCCCACGCGGGAATTCGCGCGTCGCCGTACGACGGGTGCGGCCGGCGCGCGTACGGCAGGCCGAAGACGAAATCCATTTCGGGCGTGGAAAGCGGGATCGGCGGCGGGTTGAGCCACACGTCGCGCCGTCCCGGCCCGTCGCCGTGCGCCTGGACGAGCGCGCGCGCGTTGCCGGGGTTCGATTCAAGGTGGAACACGCGCGAAGCGTGCGCGTACATCACCGGATCTATGGCGACCGTCTCATACGACGGCAGGCGCACGACCGTCCTGCCGCGCGCCTGGCGCCGCGCCGCGGCACGTTCCTCGGCCGGGACGATGCGCACCGGCTGGGCGCCGCCTTCGCCGGCCGCCGCCGGCTTTTCGGGCTCCATCGCGTATGGGTCGGGATGCGGCTCGACGCGGCCCGGACGGTCGAGCGCGGTCGAGTCCTGCTCGCACCAGTCGGCGTCCGGCAGCCACCCGGGCTTCGCGAGGAAGGCGGTACCACGCAAGTCGCGGATCGCGTCGATCGGCTCGCCGGCGTCGAGCCGGTGCGCGAGCGCGACCAGCGCGCGCTCGGCGCTGCCGAACAGCAGCAGGTCGGCTTTCGAGTCCGCGAGCACCGACCGGCGCACCTTGTCCGACCAGTAGTCGTAATGCGCGATGCGGCGCAGCGACGCTTCGATGCTGCCGAGGACGACATTCGCGCCGGGGAAAGCTTCGCGCGCACGCTGGGCGTAGACGGTCACTGCGCGGTCGGGCCGGCGGCCGGCCTCCGCGTCCGGGGTATAGGCGTCGTCCGAGCGGATCTTGCGCTCGGCGGTGTAGCGGTTGATGAGCGAATCCATGTTCCCCGCGGTGATGCCGAAGAACAGCCGCGGGCGCCCCAGCGCGCGGAAAGGCTCGGCGCTCTTCCAGTCCGGCTGGCTGATGATGCCGACGCGAAAGCCCTGCGCTTCGAGCAGCCGCCCGACGAGCGCCATGCCGAAGCTCGGGTGGTCGAGGTACGCGTCGCCGGTGACGAGCACGACATCGCACTCGTCCCAGCCGAGCTCACGCATCTCGGCGCGCGACATCGGCAGGAACGGAGCGGGACTGGCCGGCGGGCGGGCGCGGGCGAAAATGCTGGGGACGGGAGCGGCAGGCATGGTGACGGGCATTGTACTGGGACGCTCCGAGCCGCGCTTCGGTTCAATCGCCGGCACCCGGCCGGGCGTCCGATGCGCTCCGCGCGACCCGTCGCCGGCGACGGCGCCACAGCACCGCATAGAACACCGCATTGACCGCGAGCACGAAAACGCCGAGCACCGTGCCGATCGCCGGCGTCAGCCCTGCGGGATAGATCAGCGGCAGCAGGTAATGCTCGATGAAACCTTCCGTATAGCCCGCTTCGCCGGCTGCGCCGCGCAACGAGTTTTCGAGCGGCGTCAGCGGGCACACGCCACCGATCAGCTCGATCCCCGCCCCCCACGCGACGACCGGCATGTGCAGCCACGCGAGGCGCGGCCAGCGCAGCACCAGCGCGCCGCCCGCGACGACGAACAGGATGAACGCGAAATGGGCCAGGACGACGAAATCGGCAGCGAAACCCGCGAGCATTCGCTCCTCCGGCAAGTGCCGCCCCGCTCGCTCAGCGCGGCGAGCGGGGCGGCGCGAGGCGGGCGACGGGAACGCCGTGGTCCCGCCGCAACCGTCCCATCGCCAGGCGGTAGATCAGCGGGATCGCGAACAAGGTCAGCAAGGTCGAGAACCCGAGCCCCCACACGATGCTCGCCGCGACCGGCCCCCACATCAGCGACTTGCCGCCGAGGCCGATGGCGAGCGAGAACAGGCCGGCGATGGTCGTCGTCGACGTGATCAGGATCGGCACCACGCGCCGCCTCGCCGCATAAATGGCCGCGTGCTGCACCGTCATGCCGGCCACGCGCCGCTCGTTCGCCGCGTCGATCAGCACGATCGCGGAGTTCACCGCGATGCCGGCGAGCGCGATGACGCCGTACATCGTGTACAGCGACAGCGGGTTGCCCGATACGAGAAGGCCGAGCAGCACGCCGGTGAACGCGAGCGGCACGGTGACGAGGACCATCAGCGGCTGCCAATAGCTACGGAACTGCGTCGCGAGGATCAGGTAGATCAGGCCGACGCCCAGCGAGAACAGCGCTGCCATCGAGTCCAGGCTTTCCTGGATGTCGTCGAGTTCGCCCGAGAAATCGAGCTCGACGTTCGGGAAGCGCGGCTGCAGCTCGGCCCAGGCCGCCTTCAACCGGTTGTTCGCCGTCAGCGTATCGATCTCGTCCTGGTCGAGGCCGGCCTCGATCGTGATCGCGCGCGTCAGCTGATAGTGCCGTATGTAGCCCTTCGAGATGCGCGTTTCCGCGTCGACGAGCGAACCGAGCTGCACGCTGCGCCGCACATCCCCTGCGTCGCGTGGCAGCGGCACCGGCCGCTGCAACAGTTCCCCGACATCGGTCAGCGTCTCGGGGCGCGCGCGCACGACGACTTCGACTTTCTCGCCCTCGTCGCGCGTCGTCGCGACCATCTCGCCTTCGCCATACAGGCGCAGCAGGCGCGCGACTTCGCCCGGCGCGACGCCGGCCCGCGCAAGCTTCTCGCGGTTCAACACCAGCCGCAGTTCGGCGCGGCCCGCCACGTCGTCGTCGGTGAGGTCCTTCACGCCGGGGATCTTCGCGACTTCGGCGAACAGCGCGTCGGCGGCGGCGCGCAATTCCTCGTAGTTGTCGGCCTTGACCTTGACGCTGATCGGCCGCGCCGTCGGCGGCCCTCCCTTCAGCTCGAGGAACGAGAACTTCCCTTCGCCCTGCAGCGCCAGCACCGGCTCGCGCACCGCGGCGATCACCTCGGCGGTGTTGCGCAGTTCGCCCCGGCGCGGATTCAGCGACACGATCACCTGGCCATACTGGTCGCCGTACAGCGGTTCGGTGTCGGTGAACTTGATACCCGCATACGCGGTCACCGAACGCACCTCGGCCGGGTCGAGCGTCTGCTGCACGACCTGCGCCGCCCGCTCGGCCTCGGCCAGCGTGCGCTGCAGCGTGACCCCAGCCGGCATGTCCAAACTGACATAGAACAGGCGCACCGGGTCGAAGGCGAAAAACTGGATCTTCACGAGCCCTCCCGCCAGCGCCCCGACCGCGCCGGCCATCACCAGCGCCAGCGCCGCGAGCGCGGTTTTCGGCCGACGGAAAACGCGCACGAGCAGGCGCGAGTACTTTACGCGCAGCCAGTGCGTGAAGTACTCGCGCCGCGCCTGCATGCGGCTGCGGCGCTGCATGAAGTCCGGGCGCAGCGCGAGGATGTGCGCGGGGATCATCCAGAACGCCTCGACGAGACTGACCGCCAGGCCCGCGGTGACCACGAACGGCACGAGGAACATGAACTTGCCGAGGATGCCCGGCAGCAGCATCAGCGGCAGGAACGCGGCGATCGTCGTCAGCACCGACGAGATCACCGGCAGCGCCACTTCGCGCACCCCTTCGACGATGGCGACCTCCGCCGGGTCACCGCGCTGCAGCCGGTAATAGATCGCCTCGACGATCACCACCGCGTCGTCGACGAGCATGCCAAGCGCAATGACGACGCCGAGCAGCACCGTGAGGTTCAGCGTCGAGCCGATCAGATCGACGAGCAGGAACGTGCCGGCGAGCGCGAACGGCACGCCGAGCCCGACCAGCAGCGCGAGCCGCGGGCCGAGGAACAGCCAGCACAGGCCGAGCACCAGCACCAGGCCGAACAGCGCGTTCGACTCCATGACGCCGATCGCGTCGCGCGTCATGTGCGTCTGGTCGTCGACCATCACCAGCTGCACGCCTTCGCCGAGCAACAGCGGATTGCGCTCGGCGGCAAAGCGCTTCAACCGGTCGACGAGCTCGAGCGTGTTGCTGCCGGCCTGCTTCGTGATCGACATCATCACCGCCGGCTGGCCGTTGTAGCTGACGAGCTGGCCGGTGCGCTCGTGGCCGCGCGCGACCCGCGCGACTTCGCCGAGCGCGACCCGCCCATCGGGCGTCACGACCGCCGCCTGCGCGAGCACTTCCGGGTCCGGCGTCTTGCCTTCGAGGCGCACCAGCCACTCGCGGTCCTGCACCCGCATGCGCCCGCCGAGCGTGTTGCGGAACCACGCCGCGACGCTGTCCGACACCTGCACCGGCGACAGGCCCGCCGCAGCGACGCGATCCGGGTCGAAGTCGACGTGCAGCTCCGGCTCATCGAAACCGACCGCGATAACCTGATCGACGTCGGCGAGCCGTTCCAGATCCTTCTTGATGCCGAACGCCGCGCTGCGCAGCGTCTCGCCGCCGCCGGCGCCGTAGAGCACCAGTATCGCCGTCGGGAAGCCATTCGACGTCGTGATCTCGACGATCACCGGCTCGGTCGCCTCCGCTGGCAGTTCGGCCTCGGCCTTGTTCTGCACCTCGCGGCGCAGGTCGTTCACGCGCTTGTCGAACTCCTGCTCGCCGATCTCCTCGAAACGCACCAGCAGCGATGACACACCCTCGCGGCTCGACGACGACACGAACTTGATGTCCTTGACCTGCTTGATCGCGTCTTCGAGCGGACCGGTGAGTTCGCGCTCGATATCCTCGGCGGAGGCTCCCGGCAAGGTCGTGATGATGTTGACCCAGTTGAAATTGATCTCCGGGTCCTGCGCGCGCGGCATCGTCAGGTAGGTCGTGATGCCGCCGAGCAGCACCAAGGCGAACGCGATGTTCGCGAGCGGGTGATTGTCGATCAGCCGCCGGTACCAGCCGCTCATTTGCCGTTTCCTGCCGCGCCGTTGGCGCTCAGGCCGATCGCAAAGCGCCCCTCGTCGATCACCGCAGTATCGGCCGGCCAGTCGACGGCCGCCGGCCGCCCTGCCTCGGCGTCGGGCAGCGCAACGAACACCGGCTTGCCGTCACGCTCGACGTAGGCGCCGAGCCCATCAGCGCGTTGCTGCAGGAAGGCCGGCGGCAGATGCGGCACCTGGCTGCGCCAGCGCACCTCGCCGGCGAGCCCCGGCGCGAGCGCTGCGTTCGACGAGAACACCGCCTCCTGGGCCTGCCCGCCCGGCTCGACGACCGGCGACACGCGCAGCAGGCGCAGTGGGTGCGTCGCGCCGCCGGCCGCGAGCTCCCACTTGCCGGCCGCGCGCAGGCTGCCGATCTGCGCCGTCGGCACGCGCGCCCGCAGCTCGATGTTGTCGGTCGCCGACAGCACCAGTAGCGGCGTGCCGGGCACGGCGAGGTCGCCGACGCTCGCGATGCGCTCGCGCACGATGCCGGCGAAGGGCGCGCGGATCGTCGTGCGCGCGAACTGCAGGCGCGCCGCCTCGACCCCCTGGCGCGTCGCGGCGAGTTCGCTTTTCAGCACTGCGAGTTCGGTTTCCCGGATCCTGAGCGCATCCGCGCTGATGAAGCCCTGGTTGGCGAGCGCGCGAGCCTGGTCGAGCTGCGCCTCGGCGAGCTTGACACGATCGCCGATCAGCCGGCTCTGCGCCGCGGCGCGCTCCACCTCGATGCGGTACGCGGCGTCGTCGATGCGCGCGAGCTCCGCGCCTTTCGCGACCGCCTGCCCGACGCGCTTCGGCAGGCTCTCGATGCGGCCGGAGACTTCGGCGGCGATGCGCGCCTCATCGACCGCCACCACGTGCGCCGAGGCGCGGAATTCGGGATACACCGCGACTTCGGACAACGGGCGGGCCGACCATTCGACGGCCGCCGCAAAGCGGGGCAACAGCGCCGACAATATCAAGACAAGGCACAGGAGACGCTTCATGCGGGATTATCTTCTCGTTCAGTGAACGCGCGCAGCAACCACGGCGGACGCCGGACGTGCGAGCGCGCAGCGGGATTGTCATCGCCCCGCCGACAATCGTCCAGTGGGGACGATCCGGCCGGCGCGACCGGCGCAGTGTGCCACGGCCGGCGGAAACGCGCCCGGCCGGTGGCCCGTCGCCGCCCTGGGCCTCTGCTATGCTGACGCTGGCATGAAACGCGCTCATCGCCGGCCTGAAAATCCCTCGCCCTGCATCGCGGCAGCGCTTGCTAACATCGCTCTGCCCTCATCGCTCACCTGCCCAGAACAAGAACCGGAGACCGCTTCATGACCTCATCGCCTACTGCCGGGCCCCGCGTCGGACTGTTCGCCACGTGTCTGATGAACCTGTTCCGCCCGAACGTCGGTTTTTCCGCGGTCAAGCTGCTCGAAGACGCGGGATGCAGCGTCGAGGTGCCGGCGAGCCAGACGTGCTGCGGCCAGCCCGGCTACAACAGCGGCGACTACGATGCGGCGCGTGCGCTGGCGCGGCAGGTCATCGAGGCATTCGAGCATTTCGACTACGTCGTCGGGCCGTCCGGCTCGTGCATGGCGACGATCCGCCACGACTACCCGGCGCTCTTCGCCGACGACCCGCAGTGGCTGCCGCGCGCCGAAGCGCTGTCGGGGAAGAGCTTCGAGCTGCTGTCGTTCCTCGCCGACGTGCGCGGCGCCGCAGTCACGCTCGATGCGCGCTACGCGGGCACCGCGACTTACCACGACTCGTGTTCGGGCCTGCGCGGGCTCGGCATCAAGGGCCAGCCGCGCGCGTTGCTCGGCGACGTCGACGGGCTCAAGCTCAGGGAGATGGAAGACGCCGAAGTGTGCTGCGGCTTCGGCGGCACGTTCTGCGTCAAATACCCGGAAATTTCCGAGAAAATGGTCGATGACAAAGTGCGCAACATCCTCGCCACCGGCGCCGACACGCTGCTCGGCGGCGATCTGGGCTGCCTGATGAACATCGCCGGGCGGCTGAAGCGCATCCACGCTCCGGTCAAGGTGTTCCACGCCGCCGAAGTGCTCGCCGGCTTCGCCGACGGGCCAGGTCTCGCCGACGCACCGAAGGAGTCGCGCTGATGCAGATCCGTTCGAACGAATTCAAGGAACGCTCGGTCTTCGCGATCCACGACGCGAACCTGCAGACCGCGCTCGGGCGCGCGCGCTACGGCTTCGTCGGCAAGCGCGCGCTGCAGGTCGCCGAGCTGCCGGAATTCGAGCAGCTGCGCGAGGAGGCGAAGAGCCTCAAGAACCATGTCCTCGACAATCTCGACCATTATCTCGAGCGCTACGAGCAGGCGGTCACGGCCGCCGGCGGGCGCGTGCACTGGGCGCGCGACGCGGCCGAGGCGCGCGAAATCATCCTCGGCATCTGCAAGCGGGTCGGCGCCAGGACGGTCACGAAAGGCAAGTCGATGGTGTCCGAGGAAATCGACCTCAACGACGCACTGATCGACAACGGCATGGAAGTCGTCGAGACCGATCTGGGCGAATACATCATCCAGCTCGCGCACGAGCCGCCGTCGCACATCATCGCGCCGGCGGTGCACAAGACGAAGGACCAGGTGTCGGACCTCTTCGAGGCGGCGCACGGCGGCCCGCGCAAGACGCAGATCCCCGAGCTCGTCGACGAGGCGCGCCGCGTGCTGCGCGACAAATACTTCCGCGCCGACGTCGGCATCACCGGCGGCAACTTCCTCGTCGCCGAGACCGGCTCGTCGATCATCGTCACCAACGAAGGCAACGGCGACCTGACGCAGACGCTGGCGAAAGTGCATATCGTCACCTCCGGCATCGAGCGCGTGGTGCCGACGTTGGACGACGCGACGCTGTTCCTGCGCCTCCTCGCGCGCAGCGCGACCGGCCAGGAGACCGAGACCTATACGACGATCTCGACCGGCCCACGCCGCGCCGACGACCTCGACGGGCCCGAGGAATACCACGTCGTGCTGGTCGACAACGGCCGCTCGAAGATGCTCGCCGGGCGCTTCCGCGACATGCTGCGCTGCATCCGCTGCGGCGCGTGCATGAACCACTGCCCGGTCTATGGCGCGGTGGGCGGTCACGCGTACGGCTGGGTCTACCCGGGGCCGATGGGCTCGGTGCTGACGCCGCTGATCAAGGGCCTCGACGCCGCGTACGACCTGCCGAACGCCTGCACGCTGAACGGCCGCTGCCAGTCGGTGTGCCCGGTCAAGATCCCGCTGCCGGAACTGCTGCGCGAGCTGCGCCACCTGCAGCACCAACAGAACATCACGCCGGTGATGCAGAAGCGCGCGCTCAATGTCTGGCGCTGGGTCGCGACGCGGCCGAAGCTGTACCACGCGATCGAGCAGGTCGCCGCGCGCGCGCTGTCGGCCCTCAGTCGCCGCGGCCGCATCCGCCGCCTGCCGCTCGCGGGCGGCTGGACCGACTCGCGCGACCTGCCGGCGCCGCCCGGACGCACTTTTCTCGAACTGTGGCAAGGAAAGCGAGGCCAGAAATGAACGCAAGAGAGAACGCAAGAGCGGCCATCCTCCAATCCGTCCGCGACGCGCTGCGGCGCGGTCCGCTCGACGCCACGCAGGTCGCCGCGCTCGACGCACGCGTGCCGCGGCACACCCGCCCGGCGCACGACGAAGACCTCGTCGCGCGCTTCATGCGCAAGTTCGAAAGCCGCGCCGGCACGGTCGAGCACGTCGCCTCCCGCGACGCGGTTCCCGCCGCGGTCGAAGCCTACCGGCTCGCGCACCGCCTGCCGCAGCGCGCCGCAGTGGGCGCCGCGCTGAAGGATCTCGCGTGGCCCGAGGGCTGGCTGATCCATCATGAAGCAGCCGGCATCACCGAGGCGCTCGCGGTGTCACCCGCGTTGTGCGGCATCGCCGAGACCGGCAGCCTGATGCTCGCGTCGGGTCCGGACAGCCCGACGACGCACAACTTCGTCCCCGACGACCACGTCGTCGTGCTCGAAACCGCTCGCATCGTCGACCACTTCGAGGACGCCTGGACCGAGCTGCGCGCCCGCCCGCAAGGCATGCCGCGCGCGACGAACCTCATCTCCGGCCCGTCGCGCACCGCCGACGTCGAGCAGACGATCCAGCTCGGCGCGCACGGCCCGCGCCGCGTGCATGTGATCCTCGTCGGCTGAGCCATACCCATATTCACTTACAACTCCACGCCAACCTTTCGTCTGCGGCTCGCGTTTAATTGGCAAGAGGATCCCGGTGCGACACGCGCCGGCTGCTCGTATCCGGCCCAACAAGGAGACAGCCATGAAATCGCACACGCTCAAACTGCTCGCCGCACTCGTCGCCGGCGGCGCAATGCTCACCGCGTTACCGGCCTACGCCGACCGCGGCGACCACCGCGAATGGCGTGACCATGACCGCGAATGGCGCGACCACGACCGCGGCCACCGCCACGGTCACTACAAGAAGCACTGGAAGCACGACCACGAGCGTGTCGTGATCCGCGAACGCATCGTCGAGCGCCGTCCGGTCGTGCGCGAATACCGCTACTACGAGCGCGAGCGTCCGTCGTACTACGTGCCGCCGGCACCGGTGTATTCGCGCGACCCCGCTGTAGTCATCGGCGTCAGCATCCCGCCGATCGTCATCCCGATCCGCTGAGCGCTCAGCCAGTCTCGGCACCTGCCGCCGGTCGCGGCGGTTGCGTCCCGCGGACGGCAACTGCCCCCGGCCCGGCGAGCAGTGCGCCCAATCGCTCCCAATCGAAAAACGGCCCCGGATCGGTCTTGCGCCCCGGCGCGATGTCCGAATGTCCGACGACCTCCTCGATCGGGTAATGCGCACAGAGCGTGCGCACGAGAGCCGCGAGCCGCTCGTACTGCGCCGCCTCGAACGGCAGCGTGTCGCAGCCTTCGAGCTCGATGCCGAGCGAAAAATCGTTGCACCGCTTGCGCCCGCGCCAGTTCGACGCCCCGGCGTGCCACGCGCGCCTGTCCGCCGACACGAACTGCATCAGCCGCCCGTCGCGCGCGATGAAGAAATGCGCCGACACGCGCAGGGCGCGGATCGTCGCGTAATACGGATGCGCCGCCGGGTCGAGCGCGTTCGTGAACAGCTGCCAAACTCCTGGCCCGCCGAACTCGTCCGGCGGCAGGCTGATCGCATGCACGACGACGAGCGATACGCCGCAGCCTTCGGGCCGCCGGTCGAAATTCGGCGACACGCAGCGCTCGGTACCGGTGAGCCAGCCGTCGGCGAAAACCGGCAGCGCATCTCGCGCCCCGCGCTCGTCCGGCACCTCGGGGCGCCCGGCTTCAGTACTCGACGTCATGGTTCCCGACCTTCACGGGGATGCGTTCCCGCTCCCCAAGTTTTCCCTGCAAAACGTGCAGAACCTGTTTTCATTATCCGACCTCTGCCCTCTCCGTCGCCCCTCGAGTTTCAAAAGAGCGAAAGCGTGCCGCCCGCGCCGGGCAATTGACAGCAGAATTGCCGCTCCAATATAGTTGCCTTAGTTTACTATTATTCAAGGCAACCATCTGCGCCATGCAGGGCTTTTTCAGATACTACCTGTCGCTGTACCGGCCCGTGATCCAGGCCCTGAACCAGCTGCTCCATCCGTATGACTTGTCCCATTCACTGTGGCAGGTGATGTTCTATCTGCACGAGCACAAGCAGGCTTCACTCGTGGAAATTTCCGCTTATTACGGCATCGAAAAGCCCGGCATCACCCGTCGCGTGCAGCGTCTGGAGGAGCTGGGGTATCTGACGAGTGCGCCCGGCAATGACCGTCGCGAGAAATCGATTGCCCTGACTGCCGAAGGGCAGCGCATCTACTCGGAGTGCCGCCAGCAGATCACGGCGCTGGAGCAACGTGTCACCGCCGGCATCGCCACCGAGCAGCTGGAACAGACAGTGACGGTCTTCCAGCAGTTGCTCGGCAACATCAAATAGCGTTCCCCCGGGCTCATCATGCAACCGACAAAACTCTGGACCCGCGACTTCGTGATCGTTTTTGCGGTCAATTTTTTTCTGGCCCTGGTGTTTTACATGCTGATCGTCGTGATCGGCGCGCATGCGATGCAGGAATACGGTTCCTCGCTCAGCCAGGCAGGACTGGTCGCCGGGATTTTCGTCATCGGCACCTTGCTCGGGCGGCTGATCATCGGCCAGTTCGTCGACGCATTGGGCCGGAAGAAAACGATGGTCATCGGCATGATCGCCTTCACGATCACCAGCGGCCTGTATTTCCTCAGCGATTCCATAGCCACGCTGATTGCCGTGCGTTTCGTGCACGGCCTCGCGCTCGGCGTGGCCAGCACGGCCGCCGGCACTGCTGTGGCCCATATCATCCCCCGCGACCGCAGGGCGGAGGGCATCAGTTACTACAGCCTCAGCACGACGCTGTCTGCGGCAATCGGTCCGTTCCTCGGAGTGTGGCTGCTGCAGCACACGAACTTCAACTGGATATTCGCCGCTTGCATCGCCGTCGCGATCCTCGGGCTGCTTGCGGCGATGTGGGCGCAGGTGCCGGAAGGGGCATCGCATGCAGGCCTCAGGGGATTCCAGTTCTCGTTGGCCAATCTGGTCGAGGCCCGCGCGGTTCCGATCTCCGTCGTCACCTTCCTGTACGGCCTGTGCTATGCGAGCGTGCTGGCCTTCATCAATGGGTACGCCGTCGAGCTGAATCTCGTCACCGCGGCGAGTTTCTTCTTCATCGTGTATTCGGCAGTGGTGCTTTTGTCGCGCCCCCTGACGGGACGGCTGCTGGACCGGAAAGGCTCGAACATGGTGGTGTTCCCGTCCTGCCTGCTCCTCGCTCTCGGCCTGGTCGTGCTCGCCAATGTCCAGACCGGCATGGGGTTGCTGGTGGCGGCGGTATTGATCGGCATCGGGTTCGGCAACCTGCAATCCGCACTCTATGCCGTCGCCGTCAAAGTGGTCGCGCCGCAGCGCATGGGTCTGGCGACATCGACTTTCTATATTTCGATGGATGCGAGTCTGGGCTTCGGCCCGTACCTCCTTGGCCTGGCGATCTCGGAAATAGGCTACCGCAGCCTGTACGGCAGCATGGCAGCGCTCGCCGTCCTGGGCATGCCCGTGTTTTATCTGCTGCATGGCCGGCACGTGGCCCGGTTGCGTGCCCGCGACGCGCTGGCTGCGTCGGCGAAATCGGAGTGACGGAAACGCGTCGACACGCGCAAGGTCGCCGATCGCTCACCCTCTGACTTTCCGCAATCAGACCCACCCGCGACGCTGCGCTTCAACGTCCATCGCGTCGGCTGCGCCGATCAACACCGGAACGAACCGGTGGCCGGACTGCAATGCGTCCGACAGGACGAGCATGTCCTCTACGTACTCGTGGACCATCTGGTTCCTGAGCTTTCGAATGCTGATCCATTCGTTGGTAGACTCGATAAAACCCAAACGCTCCGCGCGATCCAGGTTATCGATCGCGGCGCCCGGCTTTTCTTCGAGGGCGGCAAGAATCTGCGGCAGCAACTTGTCGCCGAGCGTGTCCTGAAGCCGGGCAAAGCGTCCTACGAAAGCATCCACCCGTTCCGCAAGGTCCGGATCGGTCGCGAGCTGCCGTGCGCGGTCCGGCGTGAATGGCTGATCAAAAAGACGACGGTCGGTCGTCGCGAGATGGGCACATTCGCGGCGCACCACGCGGACGAGGAACTGCAGTCGAAGCAAACGCCCAGCATCGATCGTCATAACCTCTGCCCCGTTTTCGACGCGAGTTCATGGATCGGCAAACGAGCGAGGTTCGGCGCGCCGATCAGCACGTCGACGCGGCGATCGTCCAGCGCCCGGGACACGCGGGCGGCGAGCCTTGCAGCGAGCAATGCCGGTTCATCGACCGGCGTCGGTACTTCGAGAAAAAGGTCAACGTCGCCCCCCCGCGCTGCATCGTCGAGCCGCGAGCCGAAAAGGCGGACGCTGGCAGACGGCCCGGCCAGTTCCGCAGTCAATTGCCGAATCGCAGCGGCTTGAGTGTCGGTGAGTCGCATGGTGGGAATTATAGGTGCCGGTTGCGCCGCGCGGGGGACAAGGAGCAGGATACGGATCGCTTCCAAACTGTGGTCAGTCCGTCCCCTATTTCTGTCCTACTGTCGTCCCCTGTTTCTCGCCCCGCATCCGGGCAAGCGCAGCCTGTAATGGTGGCAATTCCCGCTTCACGACCTGCCAGACGCTATCGACATCGACGCCAAGATAGTCATGCACGAGGATGTTCCGGAACCCCGAGATTGCGCGCCACGGCACCTGGGATTCCCCAGCCTTTATGACCTCGCTGAGTCGCTGACTCGATTCCGCCAGCGTCTGGAGGTTACGGATGACGGCATCCTGGATGAGGCGGGAAGACCGGAACTTGCCCTCGTCGCCCTCGACATACTCGTCGATCCGGGCAATGCACTCGAGCATATGCGCCAGATAAACCCGGTCGGCGTCAGGGCCGGGTTTCAAGATGCGGCCTCAAATCGCCCGTGCCTCGCGCAACACGCGAGCGCGGATCGCCGGGTGGAGTGACGCCGGAGTCACGATATCGACCCGCCTCCCGAGAAGGTCCTGCGCATCCATGAGGAGCGCTCCGAGCGTGAATCCCGAGATATCCGGTGTCGTCTCTACCAGCAGATCGACATCGCTTTCCACATCCGCTTCGTCCCGGGCCATCGAGCCGAAGACCTTGATCGAACGTACGCCGTAGCGTCGTGCAAGCGCGCGAAGCTCCTCGCGGTGGGTTTCGATGACAGGATGCATGATCAGCTCGTATTGCTCGGTTCGTGGAAGCAGAAATGACACCAAGGAAAGTCTAGCAGTGAATTCGCCGTGCCTGCCTCTCCCGTTTTCACCGCCCGCGCGCTCCCCCCCCCCGCTCCGTCGTCGAGCCGCGAGCCGAAAAGGTGGCCGCTGGCAGATGGGCCGGCCAGTTCCGCAGTCAATTGCCGAATCGTCGTCGCTTGAGTGTCGGTGAGTCGCATGCTGGAAATTATAGGTGCCGGTTGCGCCGCGCGGAGGACAGGGAGCACGGGCCGGACATGGATCGCTTCCAAGTTGTGGTCCGTCCCCCCGGTTTCCGTCGCGATTCTTGTTTTTGTCATTTTTTGACAATCCGGCACGTCCTCTCGTCACACCTTGACGCTCCGGAGCGGTTTTTCGGAGGCATGCCCCTGTAATTCCGGCCTCAGGTTTTCTGGCACGGCCATTGCGTTACCCCTGCCAAGCGGGCTTTCCGCTGGTTAAAGGGGAACATCATGAAGAAGGTTCAACAGGGTTTCACGCTGATCGAACTGATGATTGTCGTCGCGATCATCGGTATTCTGGCTGCGGTGGCGATTCCAGCGTACACCGACTATACGGCTCGAGCAAAGGTTACGGAAGCTGTCGGTGCTTTGGCGGCCGCGAAAACGTCGGTTTCCGAATACTACATCTCGGAAGCTGTAATGCCAGCCGACGCGACCGCTGCCGGTATCAATACCGGAGCACTGGGCAGTTATGTAAATGGCGTTGCGTATACGAAGACGAGCGATACAGTAGGAGTAATCGAAGTCACGCTTACATCCGGCATAACCACGGATCTGAATGGGAAGAAGTTCAAGATGACTGGCACCGGTAGCGCTCAGGGAGTGGCATGGGTTTGTGCTACAACCGATGCGCCCGCTAAGTATCTCCCCGCAAGCTGCCGTTAAAAAAGTCAGAAAAAAGGGGTAAGACTCGATTTCCTGACCTGGCAACATCGAAGAAGACCGCTCCGGCGGTCTTCTTCGTTTTCCGCCTCTCTCTCGAAGCCCCCGGGAAACTTGGCCTGACCACGTTTTCGTTCTAGACTTAGTCTCATAGCTCAACCATTAAACGGAGTGCCCGATGCCGGTTGTGGTCAACGTCCATGAAGCCAAGACGCACTTTTCCCGATTGCTCGAACAGGCCCATGCAGGGCAGGAAATCATCCTGGCCAAGGCGGGAAAGCCGTATGCGCGACTAATGCCCTTGGCTCCGGCAACTTCGGCCCGCCGGCCGGGACGCCTCGCGGGACGCATCGGGGACGAATTCTTCGAGCCGCTGCCCGACAGCGAACTCGACGCGTGGGAAGGGCGATGAGATATCTGCTCGATACCCACGCTCTGCTGTGGTGGTTCACCGACGACCCGCGACTGTCGCCGATTGCACGCGAGGCGATCGCGGACGACGCGAACGCGGTCCTCGTCAGCGCAGCGAGCGCATGGGAAATCGCTACCAAACATCGCCTCGGCAAGTTGAACGAAGCGGCCGACGCGGTCCGCCGTTTCGACGAACTGGTTGCGGCCGACGGATTCCAGCATCTACCCGTGTGTCATTTTCACGCCCTCAAGGCGGGCAGTTACCCGGTCGAACACCGCGACCCGTTCGACCGGATGCTCGCGGCACAGAGCGAGTTGGAGTCCGTGCCGCTGATAACCTGCGACCCGGCTTTCGCCTTGTTCGGCACTGCGACGCTCTGGTAACGAACTTCACGGCGCACTCACTCCCCCCGCAACCCGCCGCCGCAATTCCCGCAGCCGCGCCTTGACCCGCGCCGCATTGTCCGGCCCCATGCGCACCAGGATCTTCTGCCCGGCCGACAGCCGTTCGAGTTCGGGGTCGGCAAACTGGTAGAGGACTTTCGGCTGGACGACGCGCAGCGGCCCGGCGGGTTCGGGCGTCGCGAGCAGGTGGTCGAGGACTGCGACGAGGCGGTCGTTGAAGTACCCCTGCGGATAGCCGAGTTCCTGGTACGCCTGCTGGAAAAGCGGATAGAAGCGCGCGTAGAGCGCCGTGAGATAGCGGATGTCGACGGCTTCGACGAGCGAGACATACGGGGCGTAGCGTGCCCGGTTGTCTTCACTGATCACCCGATCGTCGCCGTCGCCGCTGACGAGCAGTCTGCCTTCGACGGATTTGACCGGCGACAGGCGCCGCGCGAAGCGCTCGCGGGGCAGGTTATCGACGGTGACGACGACGCGGCGGATGACGTCCTGAAGCAGCAGCAGGTCCGGTCGGGCGCCTGCGGCGAGAAGTGCGTCGAGCGAGGCGCTGACGACGGCATCGCTTTCGTCCAGCGCCGGCAGCGGCCCGGCATCGGGCACTTCGGCGGCGGGGTCGATGACAGCTTCGATCGGGTATTGGACCGACGGCTCGGCGGTGATCGGTGCGGGCGCGGACGGCTCTTCGACCCCGACCTGCGGATCGGGCTGCGGAGCCGTTCCCCGCAGGGCGAAATATCCGGCCACGGCGGCCAGCGCGACCACTGCGGCAAGTCCCCAGCTTTTCGATGCGTTCATGGAATCCCCCTGTCGTTGCCTGGACGTGGGGTGTGATCCGGCGCCGGCGAATCCGTTCCATACGTGTTCCGTACGCCCGTTTTCCGTTACTCCATCCCCCACTTCTGCAGCCGGTAGCGCAGCTGGCGCAGCGTCATGCCGAGCCGGCGCGCGGCTTCAGAACGGTTCCAACGGGTGTCGTCGAGCATGCGCAGCACGCGCAGGCGCTCGTCGTCGCCGTCGCCGTCGCGCTCGTCGTCGGAGTGATCGCCGAAGTCGAAGCGCAGCGGCTCGCCGATGCCTGTCGTCGGGTACAGCCTGACGTCGTCGACGCCGATCTCGTCGCCGTCGCACAGCGCGCACGCGCGTTCGAGAAGATTTTCGAGCTCGCGCACGTTGCCCGGAAAAGCGTGCTGCTGGAGTTCGGCTGCGGCGCCTGCGCTCAGGCGACGAGGCGCACCGCCTTCGCGCTCGGCGAGCCGGGCGAGGATGTGCGCGGCAAGCTCCGGGATGTCTTCGGGGCGTTCGCGCAGCGGCGGCACACGCAGCGTGATGACGTTGATGCGGAAGTACAGGTCCTGGCGAAACTTGCCTGCAGCGACGAGCTGCGCGAGGTCGCGGTGCGACGCCGACAGGATGCGCACATCGACCGACTCCTCGGCGTGCGCGCCGACCGGGCGCACTGCGCGTTCCTGGATCGCGCGCAGCAGCTTCACCTGCATCGCCAGCGGCAGGTCGGCTACTTCGTCGAGAAACAGCGTGCCGCCGCGCGCCGCCTGGAACAGGCCATCCTTGTCCGACACCGCGCCGGTGAAGCTGCCTTTGCGGTGGCCGAAGAACTCGCTTTCCATCAGCTCCGGCGAGATCGCGCCGCAGTTGACCGGCACGAACGGGCCGGCGGCGCGCGGGCCGAGCTCGTGGATCAGGCGCGCGGTGACTTCCTTGCCAGTGCCGGATTCCCCGTGGATAAACACCGGCGCCTGGTTGCGCGCGAGCTTTTCGACCTGCACGCGCAACTGCGCGAGCGCCGCGGAGCACCCGATCAGGCTGCGGCCGCTCGCGACGGCAGGGGCGACCCTGGCCGGCTGCGCAAGCCGGAGAGCGTGACTGACGAGTTCGCGCAGCGCCTTCAGCTCAACAGGCTTCGTGACGAAGTCGAAAGCGCCGGCCTTGAGCGCGCGGATCGCGGTTTCGATGCTGCCGTAGGCGGTGACGACCGCGACCGGCAGGCCTGGCTGCTGGGTCTGGATGTGGGCAACGAGCTCGATGCCGTCGCCATCGGGCAGGCGCATGTCCGTGAGGCACAGCCGATAAGCCCGGTCGCCGAGCAGCCGGCACGCATCGGCGATCGTGCCGACAGTGTCGCATCCGAGGCCCATGCGCATCAGCGACAGCTCGAGCACTTCGCGGATGTCTTCCTCGTCGTCGACGACGAGGACGTCGATGCGGGGGCGTTGGCGTCGTTCGGGGTGGTTCATGGCTGGGTACGTCCAGTGAGCACGAAGTGGGCGCCGGGGGCGTTGTCCGCGAGCTCGAGCGTCGCGCCGTTCGCTTCGGCGAGTTCGCGCGCGATATAAAGCCCGAGGCCGGTGCCTTTCGGATGGGTCGTGAAGAAAGGTTCGAAGACGCGCAGCCGCTCGGCGGCGTCGATACCGGGCCCGTCGTCGAGCACGTGGAGCGCCGTGCGCCCGCCCGCATCGACAGCGAACACGCGTACCGAGCCGGGCTTGCCGGAGCAATAGCGCCGCGCGTTCGCGACGAGGTTGTCGAGGATCTGGTGCAGATGCGCGCGGTCGATGCCGAGCGTCGCGCGCGCCGGGATTTCGACGCGGAAAACGTCCCGTCCCGCCGCGCCGCCGAGTGTCGATTCCTCGATCAGCGAGGCGACGAAAGGCGCGAGGATGAGCGCCTCGGGCAGCGCTTCCTCGCGCCGGCCGAGCGCCAGCACGTCGCGCACCATGCGCTCGATGCGTCGCGCATTGTCGTTGATGATGCGCACCAGCCGGACCTGGACGTCGGCGCGCTTTTCCTCGGTCAGCAGCTCGGCCGCCTGCATCACCGCGGACAGCGGGTTGCGGATCTCGTGCGCCATGCTCGCCGTCAGGCGCCCCAGCGCGGCGAGCTTCATCTGCTGCATGCGCTGCAGGATCTCTTCGAAATCGGTCAGATAGACCAGCGTGGCGCCTTCGCCTCCGCCGCCTTCGCCATCTTCCCCGGCGCCGACGGCGCGGCAGCGCAGCAACTTGCCGGACGCGCGCATCCGCTGCAGCGCGCCGTCTGCGCTCGCGCAGCGGACGCGGAAATCGGAAAAGCTCTCGTCGAGTTCGGCGAGCAGCCGGCCTTCGAGCGAATCGACGCCGAGCAGCAGCGCGGCGCTCGGGTTGGCCTGGCGCACCCGGCCGTCGGCGCCGAGCACCAATACGCCGTCCTGCATGTCGCGGATGATGCGTTCATTGACGGCCTGCTGCTTCGCCAGCGCTACGCCGCGCAGCGTCGCGAGCGACTCGTTGGCTTTCGCGCGCAGCGCGAGCAGGCGCGCGACGATCGCGATGCCGAAGAAGCCGATGCAGACGAAACCGACCTGCAGGAAATCCGCCGAGGAGCGTCCGCTGAAAAACCGCCAGCTGTTCTCGGCGAGCACGACGACGGTCGCGAGCGACGCAAAGAACAGCACCGCGCGCCCCTGCGCGACCAGCCCGGCGCCGGCGAGGATCACCATCATCAGCACCGGGATGCCGCTGCGGTAGCCGCCGCTCGCCCACATGATCGTCGCGAGCACGGCGATGTCGATGACGACCTGCAGCATGATCAGCCGATCGAGGCCGATGCGCCGCGCAGCGTCCGGGAACCCCAGCGTCAGGACGGCGGCGATATAGGCGAACGCGACCGCGACGAGGACTTTCGGCGCTTCATGACCGAGCTGCAGCTCGCTGCCGGCGACGAGGAACAGCCCGGCGATGACGAGCCGGAAAAAGTTCAGGTAGCGCAGCGGAACCCAGCGCGACGGGTCCAGGTCCGGATCGGGGAATGCCGCCACAGCCATCGGGCGCACGCGCCGTCAGCGCCGCACGCCGAGGCGCCGGTGTTCCTCGCAGCAGAAAAACCCGTTGTCGTCGTGCACGCCTTCGCTCTCCGGCACATGCACGCCGCACTGGTCGCACGCGAGCATCGGTTCGGGCGCGTTCTTCGGTCCGCCCCGCCGGCCGCCGCCCGCACGCGCATCGCCTCCACGGGGCTTGCTCAACGCGCGGCGCACCCACCAGATGACGACGAGGACGAGAATGAAGATGAGCAGGTTTCGCACGAGCGGATCTATCAGGAACGAAGCGCGGCGAGTTTAGCACGCAGCCCGCGCTACACCCGGCACAGCCGCTCGCAGGCTGCGGCGAGCGTCGCCTCGTTCTTGGCGAAACAGAAGCGGATCACGCGCTCGTCGCGACCGTCGGCGAAGAACGCGGAGACCGGAATCGCGGCGACGCCGCTGTCGCGCGTCAGGCGTTCGACGAAAGCGGTGTCGGGCTCGTCGCAGATCGCGCGATAACGGGCGAGCTGGAAATACGTGCCGGCCGACGGCAGCAGTTCGAAGCGCGAGCCGCCGAGCGCGGTGCGGAAGAAATCGCGCTTGGCCTGGTAGAACGCGGCGAGCCCTTCGTGTCGCGACGCGTCCGCCATGTAATCGGCGAGCGCGAGCTGCACCGGCGTGTTGACCGTGAACACGTTGAACTGGTGCACCTTGCGGAACTCGGCCATCAGCTCGCGCGGCGCGACGACGTAGCCGACTTTCCAGCCGGTGATGTGATACGTCTTGCCGAAGCTGGACACGATGACGCTGCGCGCCGCGAGTTCGGCGTCGCGCGCGCAACTCTCGTGCCGCGTGCCGTCGAAGACGATGTGCTCATAGACTTCGTCGGACACGATGACGATGCCGGTGCCGCGCGTCAGCGCCGCAAGGTGCGCCAGGTCGTCGGCCGACCACACCGTCGCGGTCGGGTTGTGCGGGCTGTTGATCATGATCATGCGCGTGCGTGGCGTGATCGCGGCCGCGACCGCGTCCCAGTCGGGCCGGTAGTCCGGGGCGGCCAGCTGCAGCCGCACGACGCGTCCGCCCTGCAGTTCGATCGCCGGCGCGTACGAGTCGTACACCGGCTCGAACACGATGACTTCGTCACCCGGATGCACGAGCGCCGCGACCGCGGTGAAAAGCGCCTGCGTCGCCCCCGCAGTGACCGTGATCTCGGTTTCGGCATCGTACGCAGTGCCATACAGTGCCGCGACCTTGTGCGCGATCGCTTCCCGCAGCGGCGCCACGCCCGCAAGCGGCGCGTACTGGTTGAATCCGGCCCGCATCCAGTGCGCGACGCGCTCGAACAGCACGTCGTCGGCGTTGAAGTCGGGGAAGCCCTGCGACAGGTTGATCGCGCCGCATTCCTGCGCGAGACGGGACATCACCGTGAAGATCGTCGTGCCGACCTGCGGCAGGCGGGAGTCGATGCGGGCGGGGAAAGTGGGCATGGCAGGCGGCGCGCGCGAGAACTGGACCGCCGCATTCTGGCAGATGGCGCGAGAACGACCAATGAGGGGCCCAATACCGGGTCAACGCGGCAGCCCGTGCACGGCGCTGCCGTCGCGAAGCGTTAAAATGCGCCTCATGCCTACCCATCCGATTTTCACTCAACCCGTGCCGACGCTGGCTCGCGACGGTGACGCGATCGTGGTCCTCGACCAGACGCGGCTGCCGTTTCGCACCGAACAGCGCCGGTTGGCCACGCTCGCCGCGGTCGCCACCGCGATTCAGTCGATGGAAGTGCGCGGCGCGCCGCTGATCGGCGCGACTGCGGCGTTCGGCGTCGCGATCGCGCTGGGCAGCGACACGAGCGACGCGCAGCTCGACATCGCGCTGAAGACGCTCGCCGCGACGCGCCCGACCGCCGTCAACCTGCACTGGGCGCTCGGGCGCATGGAGGCGCGGCTGCGCCCGCTGCCCGCTTCGGCGCGGCTCGACGCGGCGTGGGCCGAAGCCGAGACGATCCGCGCCGGCGACGCCGAGACCTGTGCCGCGATCGGCGCCCACGGCGTCGCGCTGCTCGAAGCCGTCGTCGCGCGGCGCAACGGGCTTGTGCGCGTCATGACCCACTGCAACGCCGGCTGGCTCGCGACCTGCGGCGCCGGCACCGCGCTCGCGCCGGTCTACGCGGCCCATGCTCTTGGCATCGCCGTGCATGTGTGGGTCAGCGAAACGCGCCCGCGCAACCAGGGGCTGCTGACCGCGTGGGAACTGCGCGAGGCGGGCGTGCCGCACAGCGTGATCGCGGACAACGCCGCAGGAATTCTGCTCGCGCGCGGCGAAGTCGACCTCGTGATCACCGGCGCCGACCGCGTCGCGGCGAACGGCGACTCGGCGAACAAGGTCGGGACGTACCTGAAAGCGCTCGCAGCGCGCGAACACGGCGTGCCGTTCCACATCGCCGCGCCGCTGTCGACGATCGACTTCGCCTGCCCGGACGGCACCGCGATCCCGATCGAAGACCGGGGCCCGGCCGAAGTGCGCAGCGTGCAGGGCGTTGCCGCCGACGGCAGCGTGCAGAACGTCGCGCTCGTGCCGGACACCACCGGCGCCGCGAACCCGGCGTTCGACGTGACGCCTGCCCGCCTGATCACGAGCATCATCACCGAGCGTGGAGCGAGCCACCCGGGCCGGCTGCGCGACCTGTTCCCGGAGGCACCATGAGCCCGCCGGACACCCAGGGCGCGGACCTGCGCGCCGAGCTCCTCGCGACCGCGCTGGCGACGAGTGCGGCGCGCCTGAACACCGGCAGCTCGGGCAATGCGAGCGTGCGCACGCGCGGCGGCATGCTGATCACGCCGAGCGGGCTTGCGCCCGAATCATGCGGTGCCGACGACATGGTCGCCATGGTGGCCGGGGCCGCCGACGGCACGCCGACCGGGCGGCTCGCGCCGTCGAGCGAATGGCGGCTGCACCATGACCTCTACGCGCTGCGACCTGAAGCCGGCGCGATCATCCACGCACACGCGCCGTTCGCGACCGCGCTGGCGTGCCAGCGGCTCGAGATCCCGCCGTTCCACTACATGATCGCGCGCTTCGGCGGCCCTACCGTGCGCTGCGCCGCGTATGCGACGTTCGGCACGCAGGCGCTGTCGGACAACATCTCGGTGGCGATGGAAGGACGCAGCGCGTGCCTGATGGCGAACCACGGCATGCTCGTGTTCGGCCGCAACCTCGCCAACGCGCTCGCGCTCGCGCTCGAGTTCGAGAGCCTGTGCGAGCAATACTGGCGCACGCGGCAGCTCGGCGAACCGGTGCTGCTGTCGAACGAAGAGATGCAAGAAGTCGTCGAGCGCTTCCGCTGGTACGGCAGGCCCGCGGAACAGCAGCCGTAGGGCGGGAAACGAAGTTTCGGCGCAGCCAAAAGCGCAGCGCCTTCCGCCAACGGGCGCGGGCACGGGCACGGCGGATAACGCCTGCGGCCCATCCGCCCTTGTATCTACGGTCGCTGCGCCGAAGTCGCCGTCACCCTCACGTCACGCTCGCGAGGTCGCTTCGAGCACCCGCAGGAGCGCGGACGTGTCGTCCCGCGCGCCACCGCCCGCCATCAGCGCGTTCAACTGCTGCCACACCTGCGCAGCGATCGGCAGCGGCGCACCGAGCCTTGCCGCTTCGCCCATGAGGATGCCGAAATCCTTGTGATGCAGCCGCGATTCGATGCCGGCGGCGAAGTCTCGCCGCACCATCCGCTCGCCCATCACTTCCAGCACCCGGGACGCCGCCGAACCGCCGAGCAGCGCGCTGCGAACTGCCGCGACATCGACGCCGTGCGCGTTCGCCAGATGCATCGCTTCGGCGCAGGCTTCGATCGCGGCGACCATGATCATCTGGTTGCACGCTTTCGCGACCTGCCCGGCGCCGCTGCCGCCGACATGCACAATAGTCCGCCCGAGGCACGCGAGCAGCGGACTCAGCCGTTCGAGCACGTCGGCACTGCCGCCGACCATGATCGCGAGCGTCGCGTCCTGTGCCCCCTGCGCGCCGCCGGATACCGGGGCATCGAGCATCGCTGCGCCGCGCGCCTCTAAAGCTGCCGCGATGCGACGCGCGCTGGCCGGAGCGATCGTGCTCATGTCGACATGCACCCAGCCGGGCCGTGCGCCGTGGATCAAGCCTTCCGCGCCGAGCGCGAGCTGCTCGACGTCCGCGCTTGCGGTGACGACGGTGAACGCGACCTCGGTCGCCGCGGCGAGCGCAGCCGGACTGTCGTGCACGACTGCATCGCTGCCCGCGAACGGCGCGACGCTCTGCGGCCGTCGCGCCCACAGGTGCAGGCGGTGGCCGGCCTGCTGCAGGTGCCGCGCCATCGGCAGGCCCATGACGCCGAGGCCGACGAAACCCACATCCATCATTCGCCCTCCCGCCCGCTCTCGCCGCCGCTCATGTGTTCGAGGAGCTTCAGCATCGCCACCGAATCGTCGTCGCCGAGCCCGCTGCCGACCATCGCGTTGAACATCTGCGCAGTCGCTGCCGCCGACGGCAGCGCGAGGCCGAGGCGGTGCGCCTCTTCCATGACGATGCGCATGTCCTTCTGGTGCATCCACGCCTTGAAGCCCGGCTTGAAGTTGCGCTCCAGCATCCGCTGGCCGTGGTTTTCGAGGATGCGCGAATAGGCGAAGCCGCCGAGCAGCGCTTCGCGCACTTTCGCCGCATCGACGCCGCTCTTGTGCGCGAAGTTCATCGCTTCGGCGACGGCCGCGACGCCGACACCAGTGAGAATCTGGTTGCACGCTTTCGCGACCTGCCCGGCGCCGACGGCGCCGATCAGCGACACCGTGCGACCCATCGCGTCGAACAGCGGCTTCACCCGCTCGAACGCCGCGGCGTCGCCGCCGACCATGATCGTCAGCGTCGCGCCAACCGCGCCGACTTCGCCGCCGGACACCGGCGCGTCGAGCATCGCGATGCCGCGCTCGGCGAGCCGCGCCGCGATCGCCTGCGCCGCGCCGGGCGCGATCGTGCTCATGTCGACGAACACGAGGCCGCGCCGCGCCCCATCGGCGACGCCCTGCGGACCGAGCGCGACCTCTTCGACGTCGGGTGCGTCGGCGACGATGCTGATGACGATTTCGGCGCGCGACGCCACGCCGGCCGCGCTCGCGCAGTCGCCCGCGCCGGCGTCGAGCAGCGGCTGCATCGATTCGCGGCGCCGGCTCCAGACGTGCACGCGGTGACCGGCGCGGATCAGGTTCAGCGCCATGGGACGGCCCATCAGGCCGAGTCCGATAAATCCGACTTCCATTCTCTTGTGCTCCTGGCTGGCTGGAATGCGCACGGCGACGGATAATCGCGCCATGACCTACGCCTCGATCATCAAGGAAATCGGACGCGGCGCCAAGGGCGCGCGCTCCCTCGACACAGCCAGCGCCGAAGCGCTGTTCGGCGACATTCTCGACGGCAAGGTGCCGGATCTCGAGCTCGGCGCGATGCTGATCGCGCTGCGCATCAAGAGCGAGACGCTCGACGAGCTCGTCGGCTTCAAGCGCGCGATGGACGCTCGCACCGAAGCCGTAGAGGTCCCGCCGGGACCGCGCTGCGTTGTGCTGCCGACCTACAACGGCGCGCGCCGCCAGGCGAACCTGATGCCGCTCGTCGCGTTGCTCGTCGCGCGCGAAGGCGTGCCGGTGCTGATCCAAGGGCGGCACGACTTCGAGTCGCGCAGCAGCCCGTTCGCGCTCCTCGCCGCGCTCGACATCCTCCCGGCCGCGAACGCCGACGACGCGGCACACGCGCTCGCCGAGCGCCACATCGCGTGCCTGACGCTGCCGCAGCTGCTGCCGGGCCTCGATCGCCTGCTCAGCCTGCGGCTACGGCTCGGCGTGCGCGGCAGCGGCCACACGATGGCGAAGCTGGTCGACCCGTGCATCGGCCGCAGCGTGCGCGTCGTCGCGGTCACGCACCCCGAATATCTCGAACGGATGCACGAATTCCTGCTCGTCGATGGCGGGCGGGCGATGCTGATGCGCGGCACCGAAGGCGAAGCCTACGCGAATCCGCGCCGGCGTCCGGCGATGGAAGCGTTCCGTGAAGGCGTCGCCAGCGTCGCGTGGCCGGCCGAAAGCGGTGGTGCGCCGCCGCTCGAAGGCGTTGCCGATGCACCCGGCGTCGTCGCCAACGCGGTGCTGATCCGCGCGATGCTCGCCGGCAGCGTCGCGACGCCGCAACCGATCCTCGACCAGGTCGCGGCGCTCGTGCAGCTCGCGCGGGAAGATTGATCCGCCTCGTCAGCGCGGGGCGAAGCGCCCGTCGCGGTAGTCGCCGAGGGCCGCGTGGATCTCGGCCTCGGTGTTCATGACGAACGGGCCGTACTGCGCGATCGGCTCGTTCAGCGGCCGACCGGCGATCAGCAGCAACCGCGCAGGCACCGTGCCCGCGTCGATGACGACCCCGTCGGCCTGCGGCGCGTTGGCGAGGATCGCCATGCGCCGTTCGGCGACCGCCGTGCCGTCGACCGCGACTTCACCGCGATAGACATACAGGAACGCGTTGTGCGCCGGCGGCAGCGTCTGCGCGAAGCGCGTCCCGGCAGGCAGGTGGACGTCGAGATACAGCGGCGCAGTCGCTTCACGCGTCACCGCACCGGCGACACCGTGGCTCGCCCCCGCGATGACCCGGACTTCGACACCGTCCGCGCTCGTGAACCGCGGCAGGTCGGCAGCGGCGAAGTCGCGGTACCACGGCTCGCACAGCTTGTCGCGCGCCGGCAGGTTCAGCCACAGCTGGAAACCTTCCATGACGCCTTCTTCCTGCTCCGGCATTTCGGAGTGAATCACGCCGCGGCCGGCAGTCATCCACTGCACGCTGCCGTTCTCGAGCAGCCCTTCGTGGCCCGCGCTGTCGCGGTGGCGCATGCGTCCGGCGATCATGTAGGTGACCGTCTCGAAGCCGCGATGCGGATGGTCGGGGAAGCCGGCAAGGTAATCATCCGGGTTCTCGTTGCCGAACGCATCGAGCATCAGGAACGGGTCGAGGCGGCGCTGCAGCGGCTGGGTCAGCACGCGCGTGAGCTTCACGCCCGCACCGTCGGACGTCGCCTGTCCGGCAACGAGGCGCTCGACGGCGCGGCTGTGCGTGACGTGTTCGGTTGCTTCGGGGAGTTCGGCAGGCATCGCGGTTCTCCTGATGGGGTCGGGGGTTCGCTCGTGCCGCCCGCACGGGCAGGCGGCATCCGTCTTTGCGGAAGCGATCGATGAAGGTGCGACGCGACGCCGCAGCGCCCGGGTCAGGCCGGCGCTGCGAGGATCCGTCAGGCGAGTGCCGCCTCGATATCGCGCTCGGCTTCGGCAAAAGCCTGTTCTGCGGCGTCGGCGCCCATCGCGAGACCTTCGGCAAAGACGAAATGCACGTCGGTCATGCCGAGGAAACCGAAAATCGTCTTGAGGTACGGGACCTGGGTATCGGCCGGGGTGTCGCGATAGCGGCCGCCGCGGGCGAATGCGACGTACACCTTCTTGTCCTTCAGCAGGCCTTCGGGGCCGTTCGCCGTGTAGCGGAATGTGACCTTTACGCGCGTGATCGCGTCGATCCAGTTCTTCAGTTGCACCGGCACGCCGAAGTTGTACATCGGCACGCCGATGACGACGGCGTCGGCGGCCTGGATCTCGGCGATCAGCACGTCATCGAGCGCGACGCGGGCCGTCTGCTCGGGCGTGCGCTTGTCGGCCGGTGTGAACAGCGCGCCGAGCGCCGCTTCGTCGAGCACCGGGTGCGGGTTCTGCGCGAGGCTGCGCACGACGACCGCGGCGCCCGGGTGCGACGCGCGCAGCCGCTCGACGATGCTGTTCGCGACGCGGGTGGAGTTGGAAGCGTCGCTGCGGGCGCTCGAATTGATTTGCAGGATGTTCATTGTGTTCTCCAGTGAGTTTGAGTGTTTACGGGGTCTACTTTATTGATTGAACTGTTGCCTGAAAAGCCACGAAACCTGACAACACTGTTCCTGTTATTGCAAGAATTGCACTGCTTCCTCAGGCGCCGAGAGCTGTCGCGTGCACTGGAAGGCGCCGTGGGGCGCTTCAGGGTCTGAGCGGCGGCGGGTAACGAACTTTTCGTGCGGCGCAGCGACGAAGGCTGGTCCTGACCTACAATCCGGCCTGCCCAACCACTCGCGTGCCGCCCATGCAATCTTTCGCCTTTTCCACCCGCGCGCTCTTCCTCGGCCTTTTCGCGGTATGCGCCGGGCTGCTCGGCTTCGGCCTGTACCTGCAGCACGCGGTCGGGCTCGAACCGTGCCCGATGTGCATCATGCAGCGCTATGCTTTCGTCGCGATCGCACTGACGGCGCTGGTCGCCGGGCTGCACGGGCCGGGACGCCGTGGCACGCGCGCCTACGCCGCCGTGATCCTGCTGCTGGCGCTCGCCGGCGGGGGCGTCGCGCTGCGCCAGACGTGGATGCAGCTCTACCCGCCGGAGTTCGCCGAATGCGGGCCCGACCTCGAATTCATGCTCGGCAGTTTTCCGCTGGCCGACGCGCTGCCGATGATCTTCCAGGGCGCGGGCGACTGCTCGAAAGTCGACTGGGCTTTCCTCGGCCTGTCGATCGCGAACTGGTCGCTCGTATGCCTGACGCTCGTCGCAGTGTTTGCGATCATGATGATCGCGCGCAAGCGCGGCGGCTGAAGCACCCTCCCGGCCCGCCGCTCACCGGCACGCGACCGCGTCCCGGACGCCGAACTTGCGAAGGATCGTTTCCAGGGGGCAGATGCCGGTGAAGCCGCTCTGGAACAGGTTCGCCCCGACGAAGGCGGTGAACCACAGGAAATTCGCGTTGACGAACAGCGGCGAAGCTTCGGCGCCGAGCGCGAGCGAGATCAGCACGAAGGCGCCGGCGAAGATGCGGACGAACTGGTTGACGGTCAGGTTCACGGTGTTTCTCCTTGCAGTTGGGCGACTCGGCTGCGCATCGCAGCGAAATACAGCACCGGGATGACGACCAGCGTCAGCACGGTGGAGACGAAGATGCCGAAGATCAGGCTGATCGCCAGGCCATTGAAGATCGGGTCGTCGAGGATGAACAGCGCGCCGATCATCGCCGCGAGCGCGGTGAGCCCGATCGGCTTCGCACGCACCGCCGCGGCGCGGATCACCGCCTCGCCCAGATCCATGCCCGCGCGCACCTGCTGATTGACGAAATCGACGAGCAGGATCGAGTTGCGCACGATGATGCCGGCGAGCGCGATCATGCCGATCATCGACGTCGCGGTGAATTGCGCGCCGAGCAGCGCGTGGCCGGGCATCACGCCGATGATCGTCAGCGGGATCGGCGCCATGATGACGAGCGGCACGAGATAGCTGCGGAACTGCGCGACGACGAGCAAGTAGATCAGGATCAGGCCGACCGCGTAGGCGGCGCCCATGTCGCGGAACGTCTCGTACGTGACCTGCCATTCGCCGTCCCACTTGAGGCTGTAGCCCGCATACGGGTCGGCCGGCGCGCGGATGAACCATTCGCCGAGCGTGCCGCCGAGCCCCGGCGCCCCGTCGAGCGCGAGGTCCTTCACTTTCGAGCGGATGTCGAACATGCCGTACAACGGCGAATCGAGCCGTCCGCCCATGTCGCCGGTGACATACACCACCGGCAGCAAATCCTTGCGGTAGATCACCTGCTCGCGGACGGTCTCGTGCGCCCGGACGAGCTCGGACACCGATACCAGCGTGCCGTCGCGCGCCCGCACTTTCATCGCCAAAAGCGGATCGACGCTCGACTGCCGTTCGGACGGCAGCTGGATGCGCACCGGAATCTCGTACTTGTTGTCGCCGCCATGGATCGGCGTGACGTCCTCGCCGGCGAGCCCCAAGCGCACGACTTCGACGATGTCCGCCTGCGCGACGCCCATGCGCGCAGCCTTCGCCTGATCGACGCGCAGCACGAGCTTCGGCGCCGCTTCGTCCACGGTGTCGTCGACGCCGACGATGTCGGCTGCTCCCTCGAACGCCGCACGCACGCGGCCGGCAACCGCGACCTGGCCGGCGTAGTCCGGTCCATACACTTCGGCGACAATCGGCGACAGCACCGGTGGGCCCGGCGGCACTTCGACGACTTTCGCGTTGCCCCCGGCTGCGTGCGCGATCCCGCTCACCGCCTCGCGCACCGCCACCGCGACCTCGTGGCTCTTGCGCGAACGGTGCGCCTTGTCGACGAGATTGACCTGCACGTCGCCCTGCTCCGGCGCGCTGCGGAGGTAATACTGGCGCACCAGGCCGTTGAAGTTGATCGGGCTCGCGGTGCCGGCATACGCCTGCCAGTCGCTGACTTCCGCGACGCTCCCGACGTGCTCGCCGATCTCGCGCAGCACCCGGGCAGTCTCCTCGACCGGCGTGCCCACCGGCATGTCGAGCACGACCTGGAACTCGCTCTTGTTGTCGAACGGCAGCATCTTCATGACGACGAGCTGCACCGCCGGCAGCGCGACCGACGCGACAATCAGCGCGCCGACGACCAACCACAACCGCAGCCGCGCGCGCCCACCTTTGACGGGATCGAGCATCGGCGTCATGACGCGGCGGAAGAAGCGGTCGAGCCGCGCAGTGAGCTTGTCCTCGCCTTCGTGATGATGCGCGTCGACCGACTTCAGCAGCCGCTGCGCGAGCCACGGCGTGACGACGAACGCGACCGCGAGCGAGATGAACATCCCCATCGACGCGTTGATCGGGATCGGGCTCATGTATGGCCCCATCAGCCCGGTGACGAAGGCCATCGGCAAGAGCGCCGCGATCACGGTGAAAGTCGCGAGGATCGTCGGCCCGCCGACTTCGTCGACGGCGCGCGGGATCAGCTGCCACAGCGGCGTGTCCGGCTCGAGCGCGTGCCAGCGGTGAATGTTCTCGACGACGACGATCGCGTCATCGACGAGGATGCCGATCGAGAAGATCAGCGCGAACAGGCTGACGCGGTTCAGCGTGAAGCCCCATGCCCATGACGCAAACAATGTCGCCGCGAGCGTCAGGGCGACCGCGACGCCGACGATCAGCGCCTCGCGCAACCCGAGCGCGAAGAACACCAGCAGCACGACCGCAGCGGTCGCGAACACGAGCTTGCCGATCAGCGTGTTGGCCTTGTCGTTCGCCGTCTGGCCGTAGTTGCGCGTGACGGTGAATTCGACGCCTTCCGGGATGATCTCGCCGCGCAGCGATTCGGCGCGCGCGATGACGTCCTCAGCGACGTCGGCAGCGTTCGCCCCGGGCTTCTTCGACACCGCGAGCGTCACCGCCGGAAACACGCCGAATTCGGCCCCGCCCGTTTGCGCGCTCGCTGCGCCGGTGCCGAACCACACGTACTGCGTCGCCTGGTCCGGGCCGTCCTCGACGGTCGCGACATCCCTCATGAACACTGGACGGCCACCGGCGACGCCGACGACGAGAGCGCGCACGTCGTCGGCGGATTCGAGATACGTTCCCGTCTGCACCAGCACTTCGCGGTTCGCGGCGACGAGGTTGCCGGCCGGCTGCGATGCGTTCGCGAGCTGCAGCGCGGCGCGCACGTCCTGCGCCGTGACCGCGTGCGCGTTCATCCGCTCGGCGTCCATCAGCACGCGCACGACGTGGCCCGGACCGCCGATCGTCGCGACGTCGCGCGTGCCGGGAACGCGCTTCAATTCGAGCTCGACTGCGCGCGACACCTGCTGCACGTCGAAGCCGGCGCGGGCCGGGTCGGCAGTCCAGAAAGTCAGCGCGACGATCGGCACGTCGTCGATGCCTTTCGGTTTGACGACCGGCTCGCCGACGCCGAGCTGCGGGCTGAGCCAGTCGCGGTTGGAATGGATCGTGTCGTAGAGCTTCACGAGCGCATCCTGGTTCGGCACGCCGACTTCGAACTGCACGGTAATGACCGCCATGCCCGGGCGCGACACCGAATACACGTGCTCGACGCCCGCCATGCGCGACAGCACCTGTTCGGCCGGGCGCGCGACGAGCGCCTCGACGTCGCGGGCGGAGGCGCCCGGAAACGGCACGAGGACGTTCGCCATCGTCACGTCGATCTGCGGTTCTTCCTCCTTCGGCGTGACGAGCGTCGCGAACACGCCCATCAGCAACAGGATCAGCGCCAGCAGCGGAGTCAGCGCGTTGCGCTGGAACGCGCCGGCGATGCGGCCGGAGATGCCGAGGGAGGCCATCGTGTTCCCGTCAGCGGCTCGCGGCGCGCGTGGCGCGCCCGGCGATGCTTGCCTGGACCGGATCGAGCGCGACCTCCTCGCCGCCGACGAGCCCGGCGAGCACTTCGACGCTGCCGTCGGCCAGCGCCTGGCCGGCGCGGATCTGCCGCAAGCCGAAGCCGCCTTTGCCGTCCGCGACATAGACGCCGGTGATCTCGCCGCGCCGCAGGATCGCTTCGGCCGGAACCGCGATGCGCCGGTCCTCGCCGGTCGTGAAATGGACGCGCGCGAACATTCCCGGCACCAGCCCGCCCGCCTGTGGCGGCAGATCGACGCGCACCCGGACGGTATGCGTGCGCGGATCGGCCGCAGGCAGCACGACGACGCGCGCCGCGTCGAACCAGCGCCCCGACTCCGGCAGTTCGACGCGCGCCGTCAGCTGCTCGCCGGTAACGCCGGCGATGCGATATTGCGGCACGTCGACGATCGCCCGCATCGCTGCCGGGTCATGGACGGTCAGCAGCACCCGTCCGGGCTGTGCCATGTCGCCCGGCTCGACGTGTCGCGCCGCGACCAACCCTGTCAAGGGCGAGACGATCGTCGTATAGCCCTGCACCGCGCCCGCCTGGCCGCGCCCGGCGCGTGCCGCGCGCATTTGCGCTTCGGCGGCGTCGTATACCGCTTTCGCCTGATCCAGCGCGGCAGGGCTGACGAAGCGGCGCTCGAGCAGACGCACGGTACGCTCCAGTGCCGCTTTCGCATTGATGAGGTTCGCCTGCGCCTCGGCAATGCCGGCTTCGGCGCCGGCAACGGCCTGCGCCGCCTCGACCGCGTCGATACGCAACAGCACTTCGCCTTTCGCGACGCGGTCGCCGGCATCGACGTTCAAGGCGACGATGCGGCCCGGCACCTGCGCCGCGAGCGCAACTTGATGAACCGCTTCGAGCGTGGCTTCCGCAGGGTGGGAGCGCGCCACGACGCGAGCCTCGACCCGGACGGTGGACAATTCGGCGTGCGCGACTCCGGCCGCGACAAGCGCCAGCGGAATCAGCAGTAGGCGGACGAGGAGCCGATCGATCATGAATATCAGTTTATGCTAATATTCAAGCGAGTCAAGACCTCTCCTCCATTGCAGGCCACCCGCGAAGGTGGCAAAGATGCCGTCAGCGTTCAGCCATCGCCTTCCATGGCGCATTGCCGCGCGTAGCTCGCCATCGCCGCGACGACCGGCTCCGCCTCGCCGACGGCAAGCACCTGGACGATCTCGCACCCGGGATGGCGCTCGCAGGCCGCGGCGACAAGTTTCGGCAGATCGTTTTTCAGGTGTCCGCCACGGGCGATGAACATCGGCACGATGACGATCCGCCGTGCCCCGTGCGCGACCAGCGCATCGATCGCCTCATCGAGCGTCGGCGCGAGGAACTCGAGGAACGCGAGCTCGACCCCGAGCTCCGGCGCCAGCGCGCGCAGCGTGTCGCGGACGCGCTCCATCGGCTGCGCCCACGCCGGATCGCGTGCGCCGTGGCCGAACAGCACTACTGCCCTGTCATGAGTCATGCCTGGTCCTCCGGCGCGTCGGGGACGTCGCCGGCCCGGCGCGCCAGCAGCCGTTCGAGCGCGCGTGCCGCGGCGAACAAGCCGACGCTGGCCGTCATCATCATGCTCGAACCATAGCCGGCACAGGCGAGCCCCTGCGGCCCGTGAGGCAGGTCGCACGCCGCTCCGTCGAGGCGCAGCGCTTCGCTCGAATACACCGCCTCGATGCCGAACGGCCGTTTCGGGTTGCGCGGAAAGCCGTGCTCGCTGCGCAGCCGCTTGCGCACTTTTGCCAGCAGCGGGTCCTGCTCGGTGCGCGACAGGTCGTCGACGCGGATCCTCGAAGGATCGGTCTTGCCGCCCGCGCCGCCGGCGACGATCAGCGGAATGCGGCGCGCGCGGCACGCCAGCACGATCGCGACCTTGGCGCGCACGTTGTCGATCGCGTCGATGACGACGTCGAAATCGCGCAGCAGCGCCGCCGCGTTGTCTTCGCCGATGAAGTCCTCGACGATCGCGACGTTCACGAGCGGATTGATCGCCCGCAGCCGCTCGGCCATCGCGAGCACCTTCGCCTGCCCCAGGGTGGCGTCGAGCGCGTGGCTCTGCCGGTTGATGTTCGATTCGGCGACGTGGTCCAGGTCGATGAGCGTGAGGTGGCCGACGCCGCTGCGTGCGAGCGCCTCGGCCGCCCAGGAACCAACTCCGCCGATACCCACGACGCAGACGCGCGCGAGATCGAGTCGCGGCAGCGCATCGTTGCCATAAAGGCGGGCGATGCCGCCGAAGCGTCGTTCCCGGTCGACGTCCGGAAAGGTGGAAGTGATCGGTGCCGACATGAAACCTGCAAGCGGATGGGAGAGCGCCGATGTTACCTCAGCGGGCGTCCGCCTGAACTGAATCGCACCTGCCTTGCTCCAACCGCCGACAGGGGGAGCGACCATGCATCGACCGCTATGCCGGGCACTGTTCTGCATCACGCTGACGTTCGGGTGCGCGCAGGCGGTGGCGGACATTCCGGCAGCGGCCCTCGTGCAGAACGCGATCGGCGCCTACGAGGCGGGGCGCCACGACGAAGCGGCGCGGCTGTTCGAACGCGCCGCGCGCGCCGGCAACCGGCTCGCCCAGTTCAATTACGCAATGATGCTGTATCGCAACGAAGCGCAGTCGCACGACGCGAACGCCGCGTGGCGCTGGCTGCGACGGGCTGCGGGGGCCGGTCTGCCACAGGCGCAGTTCACGCTGGCGCGATCGTACGAACGTGGCGACGGCGTCCCGAAGTCGCTGTCGACCGCGGCGGAGTGGTATCGGCGCGCTGCCGCGCAGGGGCACGTCGAGGCGCAGGTGAGCCTCGCGTCGATGTATTTCGTCGGAGGCGGCGTCCCGCTCGATGCTGCGGCTGGGGCACGCTGGTATCTTGCCGCTGCGCGCGCCGGTCACGTCGGCGCGCAACACATCATCGCGGGCCTGTACGAGACCGGCAACGGCGTTGCCGCGGATCGGCGACTGGCGGCGCACTGGTACCTGCAGGCGGCCCAGCAGGGTGACACGCTCGCGCGGGAGAAGCATGCTGCACTGATGTCGCAGATCGAGGCCCCCACGCCTTGAGCACCCCCACGCCGTGAGCGCCCTCGGCGCAGGCGACACTACTGCGTCGGCGCCGGCTCCTTCCCGGCGGTGAAATCGAGCCATATTCCGAGCCCTTGCGCATTGAGTTCCAGGTCCTGCCGGAACAGCTCGAGCACTTCCGCTTCGGGGTGTGTCCAGCCCTGGCGCTCGGCCTCTTCGCGCACGATCTGCTCCAGTCCCGCGAGGATCTCGACGTGACGTGCGACGCCTTCGCCCCGCGCCGCCTCCGCGACCGCGACATGCGCGCCGATCAGGCGGTGCAGGTCCGCGGCGAGGCGTTCGACGTCGGTCACGCGGCTGTAGTGGGTCAGATACATCGTCTCGGGGAAGAAACTCAGCAGGCGGTCGATCGACGCATGCAGCGCGTCGGGATCGAACTGCGTCGGCGTCGTCGTCGGGAAAATCGACGCGCGGCCGTCGACGTCGAGTTCGCGGTAGGAAAGCCCGAACGTGTCGCCGGTGAAAAACGCGCGCGCCGTCTCGTCCCACACGCAGATATGATGCCGCGAATGTCCCGGCGTCTCGAGGACGAGGAAGCGGCGCCCCGCGAGATCGATTTCCGTGCCATCGGCGGCGGCCACGATACGCTCCGGCGGCACCGGCGCGAGCCGGCCGTATAGCGCGAACGCCCGCTCCGCACCGTACACGGCGGAAGTGCCTTCCCACAGTTTCGCCGGGTCGACCATATGGCGCACGCCGCGCGGATGGACGACCAGCCTGGCGTTCGGAAACGCGCACATCAGGCTGCCCGCGCCGCCCGCGTGGTCGAGGTGAATGTGGGTGAGGATCACCCAGTCGACGTTTTCGGGAGGGATGCCGGCAGCGACGAGGGCACCGAGCACGCGCGGCACGGACGCGTTCGTGCCGGCGTCGATCACTGCGGCGTGCCCCTGATGGATGACCAGGTGGATCGCCGCGACGCCGGGCCGGCCGTAGCCGGCATCGACCGCAAGAATGCCGTCGGGGTGGGCGGTGACGTGCTGCACGTTGTCTTCCTCCTGCACATTCGGGTAGTTTTCCGCAATTGTATCCGCTGCACGGGACAAAGGCCCGGCATCGCACCAGGACCGACGACGATGAATCCGATTTTCGATTTCGACACCCCGATAGACCGGCGCCGCGTTCCTGGCGAAAAATGGGGACGCTATGCAGGGCGCGACATCCTTCCGCTGTGGGTCGCCGACATGGATTTCGCCGCGCCGCCGCCGGTCGTCGAAGCGCTGCAGCGCCGCCTCGACCACCGCGTCTTCGGCTACACCGACGCCTGGCCCGGCCTGGTCGAAGCGGTGATCGAAGGCCTCGCGCGCGACCACGGGTGGCGGATCGAACCGGACTGGCTGGTGTGGCTGCCCGGCGTCGTGACCGGCTTCAATCTCGCCTGCCGCATCACTGGCGAAGCCGGCGACGAAGTGCTGACCGCAACGCCGGTCTACCCGCCGTTCCTCGCTGCGCCGGGCAACAGCGATCGTCGCCTCGTGACGCGTCCGCTCGCCTTCGCCGACGGTCGCTGGCGCTGGGATCGCGACGCGTTCGAAGCCGCGCTGAGCCCGCGCAGCCGCCTGCTGATGCTGTGCAACCCGCACAACCCGGTCGGCCGCGTGTTCGACCGGGACGAATTGCGCTGGCTCGCCGACCTCGCCGAGCGGCACGACCTGACGATCTGTTCCGACGAAATCCACTGCGGCCTGGTGCTCGACGACGACGCCCCGCACGTCCCGATCGCCGCGCTCGATGCGTCGGTCGCGCAACGCACCATCACGCTGATGGCGCCGTCGAAGACGTGGAACATCCCCGCGCTGTACTGTGCTTTCGCCGTCATTTCGGACAGCAGCCTGAGGCGGCGCTTTCGTCACGCTATGCATGGCATCGTGCCGCATCCGAACGTGCTCGGGATGGTCGCCGCCGAAGCGGCCTACCGCGACGGCGGGCCGTGGCGCACGGCGCTGCTCGACTACCTGCGCGGCAACCGCGACATCGTGATGGCCGCGATCGACACGATGCCGGGAATCGAGGCGGCACGACCGCAGGCGACTTACCTCGCGTGGATCGACTGCCGCGGTGCCCGGCTCGAAGACCCGGCGAAGTTCTTCGAAGCCGCCGGCGTCGGCCTGTCCGACGGCGCGCCGTTCGGAATGCCCGGGTTCGTGCGCCTGAATTTCGGCTGCACCCGAACGCTGCTTACCGAAGCGCTTGAGCGGATGCGCCAGGCGCTGGGCAGCTGAGCGAAAGGAAAAACCGCCCTTGCGGACGGTCGACACCGCGTCAAAGCCGGATGTCAGAACGGAATGTCGTCGTCGAAATCGCCGAAACCGGCGCCGCTGCTCTTCGTCGGAGCCTTCGCCGGGGCGGCCGGTTGCGGGCTCGGGCGCGACGCGGCGGGCGCGTCGTAGCCGCCCGCGTCGTACTGGCGACCCGATGCATCACCCGCGCCCTGACGCGAACCGAGCATCTTCATCTCGTCGCCGCGGATCTCGGTCGTGTAGCGGTCCTGCCCTTCCTTGTCCTGCCACTTGCGCGTCTGCAGCCGGCCTTCGACGTAGATCTGGCTGCCCTTGCGCAGGTACTGCGCCACGATTTCGGCGAGCCGGCCGAAGAACACGACGCGATGCCATTCGGTCTGCTCCTTCTTTTCGCCGGTCGCCTTGTCCTTCCAGGTTTCGCTCGTCGCCACCGTGATGTTGCAGATCGCATCGCCGCTGGGGGCATAGCGTGTTTCGGGATCCTTGCCGAGATTGCCGATCAGGATCACTTTGTTCAGGGATGCCATGCGATTCTCCTCATGTAGGGGTTAACGTGCCACCGGAGCCACGGCACGACGGGGAGGCGAGTTCATTGTCGCCGCTACCATCAGCCAGACCAGCGCGAGCAACCCGCAGGCCAGGTTGACGGCCGACGGTCCGTAGTTCTGCGCGATCCAGCCGCCGAGCATCCCGCCGAGAAAGAGACCGACGGATTGCAGCGTATTGTAGACGCCGAGCGCAGTGCCTCGCGCGTGGGCCGGCGCGATCTTCGATATCCACGACGGCAGGACCGCCTCGAGCACGTTGAAGGCGACGAAAAACAGCGTCAGCCACAAGCCGAGCGCCAGCAGGCTGTCGCCGAACGCATACAGGCCGAGCTGCACGACGACGAGCAGCGCGATCGCCGCATTGAAGATCACCTTCATCATGCCGCGGCGCTCGGCGACGATCACCGCCGGCACCATCAACGCGAACGACAGCAGCACCGCGGGAAGATACACTTTCCAGTGCTCGGGCAGCGGCAATGCGCCGCCGGCGACGATCGCGGCGGGCACCAGCACCCACATCGCGGTCTGGATCAGGTGCAGCGCGAACACGCCGACGTTCAGTCGCATCAGCTGCCCGTTATGCAGGACATCGACGAGCCTGCCGCCGGCGGCGCGCGGAATGACCGGCACCGTCGGCACGACGTAGACGACGACGCCGATCGCAAGGAAGGCCAGCACCGCGGTCAGCCAGAAAATCCCGCTCATGCCGACCATCGTGTAGAGCAGCGGCGCCGCGACCATCGAAATCGCGAACACCAGGCCGATGCTCGACCCGATCATCGCCATCACCTTGGTGCGGTGCTGGTCGCGCGTGAGGTCCGCGGCGAGCGCGGTCACGGCGGCGGAAATCGCGCCCGCGCCCTGCAGGACCCGGCCGACGATCACGATGTAGATGCTGTCGGCCAAGGCGGCCACGGCGCTGCCGATGACGAACAGCAGCAGGCCGAACACGATCACCGGCTTGCGGCCGAAACGGTCGGATGCGGCGCCGTAGGCGATCTGCAGGAACGCCTGCGTCAGCCCGTATGCGCCGATCGCCAGCCCGACGAGCGTCAGGTCGTCCCCGCCGGGAATCTCGTGGGCATGAACCGCGAACACCGGCAGGATCAGGAACAGGCCGAGCATGCGCAGCGCGAAAATCGCCGCGAGGCTCATGCCGGCCCGCTTCTCCGCGGGGGTCATGGAATCGTGCTCGAATCGGGACATTAGGGGGACGTGGCGGATCAAAGCGGCGATTCTAGCATTCGCCGTCATCCAGTTTGGATCGACCGGTGTTCTCTCGTATAGTGGCGCGTTCCCCCTCCGGCAATTCCCCCGCCCCATGGACGAAATCCGCATCCGCGGCGCCCGCACCCATAACCTGAAGAACATCAGCCTCGACCTGCCGCGCAACCGGCTGACCGTGATCACCGGCCTGTCGGGATCGGGCAAGTCCTCGCTCGCGTTCGACACGCTGTACGCCGAAGGCCAGCGCCGCTACGTCGAGTCGCTTTCGGCCTACGCGAGGCAGTTCCTGCAGCTGATGGAGAAGCCCGATGTCGACCTGATCGAGGGGCTTTCGCCGGCGATCGCGATCGAGCAGAAAGCGACCAGCCACAATCCGCGCTCGACTGTCGGCACTGTCACCGAGATCCACGACTACCTGCGCCTGCTGTACGCGCGCGCCGGCACGCCCCACTGCCCGGACCACCCGGACCAGGCGCTCGAAGCGCAGACGGTCTCGCAGATGGTCGATCACGTGCTGGCGCTGCCGCAGGACACGCGGCTGATGATCCTCGCGCCGGTCGTCGCGTACCGCAAGGGCGAGCAGCACGACCTGTTCGCCGAACTACGCGCGCAGGGCTTCGTGCGCGTGCGCGTCGATGGCGCGGTCAGCGAACTCGACGCCCTGCCCGCGCTCGAGAAAGGCCGGCGGCACACGGTCGAGGTGGTCATCGACCGGCTCAAGGTGCGCGGCGACCAGCGCGGGCGCATCGCCGAATCCTTCGAGACGGCGCTGACCCATGCCGACGGTCGCGCGATCGCAGTCGAGATCGACAGCGGCGTCGAGCACCTGTTTTCCGCACGCTTCGCGTGCCCGGTCTGCAGCTACGCGCTCGCCGAACTCGAACCCCGCCTGTTTTCGTTCAACAATCCCACCGGCGCGTGCCCGAAGTGCGACGGTCTGGGCCAGGTCGATTTCTTCGATCCTGCCCGCGTCGTCGTGCATCCCGATCTGTCGCTGTCGGCCGGCGCGATCCGCGGCTGGGACCGGCGCAACCAGTTCTACTTCCAGATGCTCGCGAGCCTTGCGGCGCATTACGGTTTCGACGTCGATACACCGTTCAGCGAGCTGCCCGAAGAAGTGCGCGAAGTCGTGCTGCACGGTTCCGGGCGGCGCAAAATCCCCTTCCGCTATCTCTCCGACAACAGGCGTACGGTCACCAAGGAACATCCGTTCGAAGGGATCATCCCGAACCTCGAGCGGCGCTATCGCGAAACCGATTCGACAGCAGTGCGCGAGGAACTCGCCAAGTACCGCGCAACGCACCCGTGCCCCGGCTGCGTGGGCACGCGATTGCGCACCGAAGCCCGCAACGTGCTGATCGGCGGTCAGCCGATCCATGCCGTGGGCCGGATGCCGCTCGGCGACTGCAAACGCTTTTTCGACGAGCTTTCGCTGAGCGGCCACCGCGGGCTCGTCGCCGGCAAGATCGTCAAGGAAATCTCGGACCGCCTGAGCTTCCTGATCAACGTCGGGCTCGACTACCTGTCGCTCGATCGCTCGGCCGATACGCTGTCGGGGGGCGAAGCCCAGCGCATCCGCCTCGCGAGCCAGATCGGTTCGGGCCTGACGGGCGTCATGTACGTGCTCGACGAGCCGTCGATCGGCCTGCACCAGCGTGACAATGACCGGCTGCTCGGCACGCTGCGCCAGCTTCGCGACCTCGGCAACACGGTGATCGTCGTCGAGCATGACGAGGACGCGATCCGCTCGGCCGACTACGTCGTCGACATGGGCCCGGGCGCCGGCGTGCATGGCGGCGAGATCGTCGCCCGCGGTACGCCGGCGGAAATCCTCGCCAGCGAGACGTCGCTGACCGGCGCGTACCTCGCGGGACGCCTTGCCATCCCGAGCCCGCGGCGGCGCACTGCACCCGATCCGGAACGCATGCTCAGACTTCGCGGCTGCAGCGGGAACAACCTCAAGGATGTCGTCCTGGAGCTGCCGGTCGGCCTGCTCACGTGCGTGACGGGCGTTTCAGGCTCGGGCAAATCGACGCTGATCAACGACACGCTGTATGCGATCGCGGCGAAGCATCTTTACGGATCGAACGCCGAGCCCGCCCCCTATACGTCAGTTGACGGGCTGGAGTTCTTCGACAAGGTCATCAGTGTCGACCAGTCGCCGATCGGCCGGACGCCGCGCTCGAATCCGGCGACGTACACCGGCCTGCTGACCCCCGTGCGCGAACTTTTTGCCGGCGTGCCCGAAGCGCGTGCGCGCGGCTACGGGCCGGGGCGCTTCTCGTTCAACGTCAAGGGCGGGCGCTGCGAAGCCTGCCAGGGCGACGGGCTGATCAAGGTCGAGATGCACTTCCTGCCCGACATGTACGTGCCGTGCGACGTCTGCCACGGCAAGCGCTACAACCGTGAGACGCTGGAAATCCGCTACAAGGGCAAGACGGTCTTCGAAGTGCTCGACATGACGGTCGAAAACGCGCTGGAGTTCTTCCGCGCCGTTCCAGCGGTCGCGCGCAAACTCGAAACGCTCGTGGACGTTGGCCTCGGCTACATTCGCCTCGGGCAGAGCGCGACGACGCTTTCGGGCGGCGAAGCGCAGCGCGTCAAGCTCGCGCTCGAGCTGTCGAAACGCGACACCGGCCGTACCCTCTACATCCTCGACGAGCCGACGACCGGCCTGCACTTTCGCGACATCGAGCTGCTGCTCGGCGTACTGCACCGCCTGCGCGATCACGGCAACACCATCGTCGTCATCGAGCACAACCTCGATGTCATCAAGACTGCCGACTGGCTGATCGACTTGGGTCCGGAAGGGGGCGGGCGCGGCGGCGAAATCCTTTGCAGCGCCCCCCCGGAAGCCGTCGCTGCCCACCCGGCGAGCCACACCGGCCTCTACCTGAAGAACGCGATGGCACGGGACGAGGCCCGCCCGGCGGCGACGGGGATCGCCGCGCGATCCAGTGCGTGACGTGGCGGCGGCGGAGCGCCGCAGCCGACCGGTCCTGCATCACGACCAGGTCCCGCCCTGCGCCTCGCCCTCGCCCCGTTGCAGTCAGCCCGGATAGCCTTCCGGGTTGCCCGTCTGCCAGCGCCAGGCATCCCGGCACATCGCATCGAGGTCGTGTTCCGGCTTCCAGCCCAGCACCTTTTCCGCCCGGCCGGCATCCGCCCAGCACGCGGCGATGTCGCCAGGACGGCGGTCGACGATACGGTACGGAACTCTCCGACCGGACGCAGCTTCGAAGCTGCGAATGACTTCGAGCACGCTGTATCCCCGCCCTGTGCCGAGATTCAGGCACGTCACGCCGGGCAGGCCTTCGATGCGCTCGACCGCCTGCACGTGGCCGCGCGCGAGGTCCACGACGTGGATGTAGTCGCGAACGCCGGTCCCGTCCGGCGTCGCGTAATCGCCGCCGAATACCTGCAGCTGCGGCAGGCGTCCCACCGCGACCTGGCTGATATAGGGCATCAGGTTGTTCGGGATTCCATGGGGATCCTCCCCGATTCGACCGCTGCGGTGGGCACCGACCGGGTTGAAGTAGCGCAGCAGCACCACCTGCCAGCGCGGGTCGGACGCGGCAACGTCCGACAGCACCTGCTCGGTCATCCACTTTGTCCGGCCGTACGGGTTGGTCGGCGCAGCGGGCGCGCTTTCCGCGATCGGCATGCTTCGCGGATCGCCGTACACCGTCGCCGAGGAGCTGAATACGAGCCGGTACACGCCGGCTTCCGCCATCGCCCGCGTCAGCGCGATCGTCCCGCCGATGTTGTTGTCGTAGTACTCGAGCGGCTCGCGCACCGACTCCCCGACCGCTTTCAGGGCGGCGAAATGGATCACCGCATCGACCCGGTAAGCGCCGAAAACGGCTTTCAGGCCGTCGGATTCTCGGACATCGATCTCGTGGAACCCCGCGAGCCTGCGCCCGGCGATCTGCTCGACCCTGGCGAGCGCCTCGGACTTGCTGTTGCACAGGTTGTCGACGACCACGACGTCATGGCCGCTCTGCAGCAGTTCCACGCAAGTATGGGAGCCGATATATCCAGCCCCGCCGGTCACCAGCACCACGCCCATCGCCTTCTCCTGTCTTGTCTTCCGCAGCCCCGGAACGAGCGTTGCCGAGCGTCTCCCGACCGACTCGGCTCGATCGCGACACCTTCCCACCCCGGCCAACCGGGATCCGAACGGCGTTGCCGCCGCAGTGCCCAGGAACGGGATCGAGACGAAAAAATGGGCCGGTTTCCCGGCCCATTCATCTGCGAAACGTTACGGCGACCCGACTCAGGCCGCAGCCGCCTCGCTCACGTTCGCCCCTTCCTCGCCTTCATCCGGCCGGTCGAGCAGTTCGATCAACGCCAGCGGCGCATTGTCGCCGTCGCGGAAACCGAACTTCAGGATGCGTAGATAGCCGCCATTACGCTCGGCAAAACGCGGACCCAGCACGTCGAACAGCTTGACCACCATTTCGCGGTCGCGCATCCGGTTGAACGCCAGACGCCGATTCGACAGGCTCGGCTTCTTGCCGAGGGTGATCAGCGGCTCGACCACACGGCGCAATTCCTTGGCCTTGGGCAGAGTCGTCTTGATGACTTCGTGACGCAGCAGCGAGTTGGCCATGTTGCGGAACATCGCCTGGCGGTGGCTGCTGGTACGGTTAAGTTTGCGAAGACCGCTGCGGTGACGCATTTTTATTCCTCACTCACCGGCTGCCTCAACCGAGCTTCTCGAGCCCGGCCGGCGGCCAGTTTTCCAGTTTCATTCCGAGCGTCAGCCCGCGGGAGGCCAACACTTCCTTGATCTCGTTCAGCGACTTGCGGCCGAGGTTCGGCGTCTTCAGCAGCTCGGTCTCCGTGCGCTGGATCAGGTCACCGATGTAGTAGATGTTTTCGGCCTTCAGGCAGTTGGCCGAGCGAACCGTCAGCTCCAGATCATCCACCGGGCGCAGCAGCACCGGGTCGATCGTCTGCGCCGCGGACTGTTCGACGACCGGTGCAGTGCCTTCGAGATCGGCGAACACCGACAGCTGATCCATCAGGACGCGCGCCGCATAGCGGATGGCCTCCTCGGGATCCACTGCGCCGTTCGTTTCGATGTCGATCACCAGCCGGTCGAGATCGGTCCGCTGTTCCACCCGGGCGCTCTCGACCAGGTAACTCACGCGCCGCACCGGGCTGAAGGATGCATCGAGCACGACGCGGCCGATGGTCTTGGTGTCGCCGGCAGCCGGACGAACGTTGCCCGGCACGTAACCGCGGCCTTCCTCGACCTTGATCTGCATGTCGAGCTTTCCGCCCGGCGCGAGGTGCGCAATCACATGATCCGGGTTGATAATTTCCACGTCGTGCCCAACCTCGATGTCGCGCGCGGTGACCACACCATCGCCAGACTTCGCCAGGCGCAGCGTCGCCTCGCTGCGGCTATGGAGCTTGAGCACCACGCCCTTGAGGTTCAACAGCAGATCGACGATGTCCTCGCGCACGCCGTCAAGAGTGGAATACTCATGCAGCACGCCTTCGATGGACACTTCGGTCGGCGCATAGCCCGGCAACGAGGACAGGAGAATGCGCCGCAGCGCATTCCCCAGGGTATGGCCGAAACCGCGTTCGAACGGCTCCATCGTGACGCGGGCCTGGACCGGCGACACACTCTGGACGTCGATGATGCGGGGTTTCAGCAGCGAATTGCTTTGCATCAGCAGTTCCTCGGATCTTTGATTCTTCAGGCAAACCCGTTAGCGGGAATACAGTTCGACGACCAGGCCTTCATTGATCGTCGGCGGCAGTTCAGCGCGCTGCGGATATGCCTTGAAGGTGCCCTTGCCGGCCTTTGCATCGACATCCAGCCATTCCGGGAAACCACGGGAAGCAGCTGCTTCGAGCGCAGCCTTGACGCGCAGCTGGCCGCGCGACCCTTCGGTGAGTTCGACGACGTCACCCGGCCGAACGACATACGACGGGATGTTCACCCGCTTGCCGTTCACGAGGATGCCGTTGTGCCGCACGAGCTGGCGCGATTCGGCACGCGAACCGCCAAAGCCCATACGATAGACGACCGAATCCAGGCGCCCTTCGAGCAGTTGCAGCAGGTTCTCACCGGTCTGGCCACGACGGCGCTCGGCCTCGGCATAGACTTTGCGGAACTGCGCTTCGAGCACGCCATACAGGCGACGGATCTTCTGCTTTTCGCGCAACTGCACGCCATAGCCGGACATCCGTTGACCGGAACGCTGACCGTGCTGGCCGGGCGCGTACGCCCGGCGCTCGATTGCACATTTATCGGTGAAGCACTTCTCGGCCTTCAGAAACAGCTTTTCGCCCTCGCGACGGCACTGACGGCACTTGGGATCCAGATTACGAGCCACGTTAAACTCCTTGTCAGATGCGGCGCTTTTTCGGCGGGCGGCAGCCGTTATGCGGGATCGGCGTGATGTCGGTAATGCTGGAGATCTTCATGCCCAGCGCATTGAGTGCACGGACAGCGGATTCGCGCCCGGGCCCCGGGCCCTTGATGCGGACCTCCAGGTTCTTGACGCCACATTCCTGTGCAGCTTTGCCGGCAGCTTCGGCCGCGACCTGGGCGGCAAACGGGGTACTTTTCCGTGAGCCCTTGAAGCCGGCACCACCAGAGGTCGCCCAGGACAACGCATTGCCCTGGCGGTCGGTGATAGTGATGATCGTGTTGTTGAAGCTCGCGTGCACGTGGGCGATGCCCTCGGCGACGTTCTTCTTGACCTTCTTGCGAACTTTCGCAGCAGTTTTAGCCATTATCTATTCCTATCACTTCTTGCCGGCGATTGCCTTGCGCGGCCCTTTCCGGGTACGCGCATTGGTGCGGGTGCGCTGGCCACGAAGCGGCAGGCCGCGACGATGACGAACCCCACGATAGCAACCAAGATCCATCAGTCGCTTGATGTTCATCGTCGTCTCGCGACGAAGATCACCTTCGACAATGAATTTCGCCACTTCATCACGCAACCGTTCCATGTCGGACTCGGTGAGATCCTTCATCTTGACGGAACGCACGACGTTGGCAGCATCGCAAATCTTCTGAGCACGCGAACGGCCAATTCCATAGATGGCGGTCAGCGCGATCTCGGCATGCTTGTGGTTGGGAATGTTTACCCCAGCAATACGGGCCATTCGATTACCCCAAAAAGCGAAACATTAAATAATAATACGTGAACGCCAGCGAATCAACCCTGGCGCTGCTTGTGACGCGGGTCGATGCAGATCACGCGAACCACGCCTTTACGACGCACGATTTTGCAGTTGCGGCAAAGCCGCTTTACCGAAGCCTGAACTCTCATTTTGTTACTCCAGTTTCTTGATTACCTGGTCCGGAAAACGATCCGGGCCTTTGTCAGGTCGTAGGGCGTCAGTTGCACAGTGACCTTGTCGCCGGGAAGAACGTGGAGGCAGTGCATCCGCATTCTTCCCGAGGTGTATCCGAGAACCACCTGTCAGTTCTCGAGCCGGATGCGGAACATTGCGTCGGGCAGGTTCTCGGTCATCTCGCCCTGCATCTCGCCGATTACATCCCTCTCGCCATGAGTTACCTGGTGGGAAGGCCCGCGCCCTTGAAGTTGGCCTTCTTCAGCAAACTCTCATATTGATGGGACATCACGTAAGCCTGCACCTGTGTCATGAAATCCATCGTCACGACGACGATGATCAGCAGCGATGTCCCGCCGAAGTAGAACGGAACGTTCCAGCGAAGGATCAGGAACTCGGGCAGCAGGCACACCAGAGTGATGTACACCGCTCCCACGAGAGTCAGCCGCGTAAGGATCTTGTCGATATAGCGCGAGGTCTGGTCGCCGGGTCGAATTCCCGGAACGAAAGCACCGCTCTTCTTCAGGTTGTCCGCCGTCTCCCTGGCGTTGAACACCAGCGCCGTATAGAAGAAACAGAAAAACATGATCGCCGCAGCATAAAGCATCACGTAGATCGGCTGTCCTGGTGCCAGGGTCGAGGAGATATCGCGAAGCCAGGTCATGCCTTCGCTGGCGCCGAACCATTGCCCCAGCGTCGCCGGAAACAGGATGATGCTCGAAGCAAAAATCGGCGGTATGACCCCTGCCATGTTGAGCTTCAACGGCAAATGCGAACTCTGCCCGCCGTAGATCTTGTTCCCGACCTGGCGCTTTGCGTAATTCACCAGGATCTTGCGCTGACCCCGTTCGACGAACACGACGAAGCCAGTCACCAGTACCACGAGCACACAGATCAGCAATGCCGTGAAAGGATGCATCGCTCCGGTGCGCACCAGCTCGAACAGCCCGCCGATGGCGCTCGGCAAACCTGCGGCGATACCGGCGAAAATGATCAGCGAAATGCCGTTGCCAATGCCGCGCTCGGTGATCTGCTCGCCCAGCCACATCAGGAACATCGTGCCCGTGACCAGCGTCGCGACGGTCACGAAACGGAACATGAGCCCCGGATCGAGCACGAGCCCGGGCTGGCTCTCGAGCGCGATCGCAATGCCGAGCGACTGCGCGAGGGACAGCGCGACCGTCCCGTAGCGCGTGTATTGCGTAATCTTGCGCCGCCCCGCCTCACCCTCTTTCTTCAGCGCTTCCAACTGCGGCACTGCGACCGTCATCAGCTGCATGATGATCGACGCCGAGATATACGGCATGATGCCGAGCGCGAAAATCGTGAACCGTGACAGCGCACCGCCGGAAAACAGGTTGAATACGCCGAGGATGCCGCCCGCCTGCGACTGGAAAAGCTCGGACAGTCGCGCCGGATCGATGCCGGGAACAGGAATGTGCCCGCCGATCCGGTACACGAGGAGTGCACCGAGCAGGAACAGGACGCGGCGTTTCAGATCCCCGAAACGCCCGGACGCCCCCAGCGTCGCAGCAGGATTGGCCACTTCGCTTTCCCTTGGTTACGCGGTCGCTACCGAGCCGCCGGCAGCTTCGATCGCCGCCAGCGCGCCTTTGGTCGCACCGATGCCGCGCAGCGTGATCTTGCGTCCGATCGTCCCGGACAGCACGACTTTCGCCGACAGCGCATCGGCCGGAACGACGCCCGCCTGCATCAACACCAGCAGATCGATGTCGTCGACGGGCAGCTTGTCGAGTTCCGACAGGCGCACCTCGACTTTGCGCGCAGCCGTCAGCGACACGAAGCCGCGCTTCGGAAGCCGGCGCTGCAGCGGCATCTGGCCGCCTTCGAAACCGACTTTGTGGAAACCACCGGCACGAGACTTCTGGCCCTTGTGGCCGCGCCCGCAGGTCTTGCCCAGACCGCTGCCAATGCCGCGGCCCACGCGTTTTGCCGCCGATTTCGAGCCGGCGCCGGGCTTTATCGTATTGAGTCGCATATCAACCCTCACACTTCAGCAGGTACGACACCTTGTTCACCATGCCGCGAATTTCGGGCGTGTCCTGCAGTTCGACACAGTGGTTCGTGCGTCGCAGGCCAAGGCCACGGACGGTTGCACGGTGCGACTGCTTGGTGCCGATCACGCTCTTCACGAGCGTGACCTTGATCGTTTTCTCGGACATCGCTTACCCCAGGATCTCTTCGACCGACTTGCCACGCTTGGCAGCGATCTCGGCCGGCGTGTTGATCGCCAGAAGACCGTTGAGCGTCGCACGCACGACGTTGTAAGGATTGGCGGAGCCAAGGCACTTGCAGGTCACGTCGGTCACGCCCATCACTTCGAACACCGCCCGCATCGGACCACCAGCGATGATGCCGGTGCCGCTAGGAGCCGGCTGCATCAGCACGGAGGCCGCGCCGTGCTTGCCGACGATCGCGTGCTGCAACGTGCCGTTCTTGAGCGAAATCTTCTTGAGCTTGCGACGCGCTTCGTCCATCGCCTTCTGCACCGCCACCGGAACTTCGCGCGACTTGCCCTTGCCCATTCCGACGCCGCCGTCGCCATCACCGACAACCGTAAGCGCCGCAAAACCGAGGATCCGGCCGCCCTTGACGACCTTGGTCACGCGATTGATCGCGACCATTTTCTCCCGCAGGCCGTCGTCGCGCTCATCCGCCGCTTGCGGTCGCTTGCTTTGTTGCTTAGCCATTCGAAACCTCGCTTAGAACTTGAGTCCGCCTTCGCGGGCGGCCTCGGCCAGCGCCTTGACGCGACCGTGATACTGGAAGCCAGCGCGGTCGAACGCCACCGCTTCGACCCCGGCGGCCTTCGCCCGCTCGGCGATGAGCTTGCCGACGACTTGCGCGGCCTGCTTGTTGCCGCCGTTCGGCAGTTGCGAGCGCACGTCGGCCTCGACGGTCGATGCCGCCGCCAACACCCGCGAACCGCTACCGTCAATGACTTGGGCGTAGATATGGGAGTTGGTACGGAACACGGTTAGGCGCACCGACTTCAGCTCCGCGATTTTGGCTCGGGTTTTACGAGCACGACGCAGACGAACTTCTTTCTTGTTCATGACGAACCGCCCTTACTTCTTCTTGGTTTCCTTAAGCACAACCACTTCGTCCGAATAACGGACGCCCTTGCCCTTGTACGGCTCGGGTTCGCGGTATGCACGCACCTCGGCTGCGACCTGACCGACCTGCTGCTTGTCGATGCCCTTGATGACGATCTCGGTCTGAGTCGGAGTTTCCACCTTCACGCCGGCCGGCATCTGATGCACCACCGGGTGGGAGAAACCGAGCGTCAGGTTGAGCTTGTCGCCTTGGGCCTGCGCCCGATAGCCGACGCCGACCAGCGTGAGCTTGCGCTCGAAGCCTTTCGTCACGCCGGTAACCATGTTGTTGACGAGGGCGCGCACCGTGCCGGACATCGCCCGGCTGTTTGCGACACCTTCGCGCGCCTTGCACACCAGCGCATCACCGTCGCGCTCGAGCGTCACCGCATTGCCGATGTACTGTTTCACGGCGCCCAGCGGCCCCTTGACGGAAACTTCATCGGCCCCGATCGTGATCTCGACGCCCTGGGGGATTGCCACCGGATTCTTAGCTACACGAGACATGATCCCCCCTTATGCGACGTAACAAATGACTTCGCCGCCGACCCGGCCGGCACGCGCCGCACGGTCCGTCATGACACCGCGTGGGGTCGACACGATCGCGACACCCAGTCCGTTCATGACACGGGGAAGATCGCCGCTACCCTTGTATACGCGCAGACCGGGGCGGCTGACGCGCTCGATCCGCTCGATGACCGGGCGGCCGGCATAGTACTTGAGTGCAACATCCAGTTCCGGCTTGCCACCCGCTTCGCGAATGGAATAGCCGTCGATATAGCCTTCGTCCTGCAGGACTTTCGCGATCGCGACCTTCAGCTTCGAGCAAGGCATCGACACGCTCACTTTCTGAGCCTGCTGACCGTTACGGATACGGGTCAGCATGTCGGCGATGGGATCGGACATACTCATACGATAATCTCCTTACCAGCTCGCCTTGGTCATGCCGGGCACCTCGCCGCGGAACGCCAGGTCGCGCAGCTTGTTACGGCACAATCCGAACTTGCGGAACACACCGCGCGGACGCCCGGTCAAGGCACAGCGATTACGCTCCCGAACCGGACTTGCATTGCGCGGCAACTGCTGCAGCTTCAGACGAGCAACCATGCGCTCCTCTTCCGGCAGCTTGAAATCATTGATCTGAGCGATCAGCGCGGCCCGCTTGGCGGCGAATTTCTCGACCGTCTTGCGGCGCTTCTCTTCTCGATTGATCAGGGACAGTTTCGCCATAACTTCCTCAATTCTTGAACGGGAACTTGAACGCGACGAGCAGGGCCCGAGCTTCCTGATCGCTCTTGGCGGTCGTCGTGATACTGATGTTCATCCCCCGAAGGGCATCGATCTTGTCGTACTCGATTTCGGGGAAAATGATCTGTTCCTTGACGCCGAGGTTGTAGTTGCCACGACCGTCGAAACCCTTGCCGCCAATGCCGCGAAAGTCGCGGATCCGCGGCATCGCCACGGTCACCAGGCGATCGAGGAACTCGAACATCTTCGCGCCACGCAACGTCACCATGCAGCCGATCGGGTAACCGTCACGAATCTTGAATCCTGCAATCGACTTGCGGGCTTTCGTCACCACCGGCTTCTGCCCGGCGATCTTGACCATGTCGCCAACCGCATGTTCGAGAATCTTCTTGTCGCCGACAGCCTCACCGACACCCATGTTCAGGGTGATCTTGGTGATGCGCGGCACTTCCATCACGGACTTGTATCCGAACTGCTTGAGCAGGTCCGGAGCCACCGTTTCTTTGTAGAATTCCTGCAAGCGCGCCATTGCCACTCCTTACGCGTCCACCAGTTCGCCATTCGACTTGAAGAAGCGCACCTTGCGGCCGTCCTCAAGCACCCGGATTCCCACGCGATCGCCCTTCTGGGCTGCGGGATTGAACAATGCGACGTTGGAAATATGCAGAGGCATCTCTTTCTCGACGATGCCGCCCACTTCACCCTTGAGCGGGTTCGGACGCACGTGCTTCTTGACCCGATTCACGCCTTCGACGAGCAGCCGCTCGTCGTCGACGCGACTCAGCACGACGCCGCGCCGGCCGCGATCCTTGCCGGCCAGAACCACCACTTCATCACCTTTGCGGATCTTGTTCATCTCACGCCCTCCTTAGAGCACTTCAGGCGCGAGCGAAACAATCTTCATGAAGCGCTCGGTGCGCAGCTCGCGCGTCACCGGCCCGAAGATGCGCGTACCGATCGGCTCGAGCTTGTTGTTGAGCAGCACTGCGGCATTGCCATCGAACTTGACGAGCGAACCGTCGGGACGACGCACGCCCTTGGCGGTGCGCACGACGACGGCGCTGTAGATATCGCCCTTTTTCACGCGCCCACGGGGCGCGGCATCCTTGACGGTGACCTTGATGATGTCGCCGATACCCGCGTAGCGGCGCTTGGAACCACCAAGGACCTTGATGCACATCACTGAACGCGCACCGGTATTGTCGGCAACGTCCAGCCTGGACTGCATTTGAATCATGAATTTATCTCCAACTTGCCCCGCTACAGCGGTCAGTCTTGGAACCCGTACGGGTAGAAAGCCCCGAAGAGCGAAAAGCAAAGATAAAAACTATAACAGCTTGGCGCTGCATTGCCAAGCTGTCCGAAAACCTACACTACGCTCAGATGACCCGAGCCTTCTCGAGCACCTTGGCCACACGCCACGACTTGGTCTTTGAAATCGGACGGCATTCCTCGATTTCAACCAGATCGCCGGCCGCTGCTCCACCGTCTTCGACGTGCGCGTGATACTTCGCGGACCGCGTGATCACCTTGCCGTAGAGCTCGTGCTTCACACGGCGCTCGACGAGAACCGTCACCGTGTTCTGCATCTTGTCGCTGACCACACGTCCAACGAGCGCGCGCCTGACTTTTTCGATCTGCTCGGTCATTTCTGCACCGCCTTTTCCTGCAGGAGCGTGCGGACGCGCGCGATGTCGCGACGCACTTTCCCGAGTTGGCTCGTATTGCCGAGCTGCTGAGTCGCAAGTTGCATACGCAACGAAAACTGCGCTTTCAGCAGTTCGAGCAATTCTTGATTCAATTCACCGGCGCTCTTCGCGCGGAGTTCACTCGCTTTCATGCTCACCCCATTTGACGATGAACAAAGACCGTCTCGAGCGGAAGCTTCGCAGCAGCAAGCCGGAACGCTTCGCGGGCGAGCGTCTCGTCGACACCGTCCATCTCATACAACACCTTGCCGGGCTGAATCTCGGCAACCCAGTATTCCGGGTTCCCCTTGCCGTTACCCATCCGCACTTCAGCTGGCTTCTTCGAGATCGGCTTGTCCGGGAAAATCCGGATCCAGATGCGCCCGCCCCGCTTGATGTGCCGGGTCATCGCCCGTCGTGCGGACTCGATCTGACGGGCGGTCAGACGACCGCGGCCGATCGCCTTGAGCCCGAACTCGCCGAAACTGACTTTGGCGCCGCGCGTCGCGATCCCGGTGTTCCGGCCCTTCTGCTCCTTACGATACTTCCTTCTCGACGGCTGCAGCATCGTCTACTCCCGCTTTCCTGGTCCGGGTGCCGGCCTTGTCGCCAGCTCCCGCTTGTTCGGCACCCGTGCGACGTGCGGGGCGCTTGGCGCCGCGGTTGTCACCGGCATCATTGCGAGGCGCGCGGCGACCGCGACGAGCCTCGTTCTCGTTCTCGACGACCGCAGGCCGCTCGTTGCGCCCGAGCATCTCACCCTTGTACACCCACACCTTGATACCGATGATGCCGTAGGTGGTCTTCGCTTCGGATACGCCATAGTCGATATCGGCACGCAGCGTATGCAGCGGAACGCGGCCTTCGCGGTACCACTCGGTGCGAGCGATTTCGGCGCCGTTCAGTCGTCCGGCGCTCATGATCTTGATGCCCTGTGCGCCGAGCCGCATTGCATTCTGCATTGCGCGCTTCATGGCGCGGCGGAACATGATCCGCTTTTCGAGCTGCTGGGCGATCGAGTCGGCGATCAGCTTGGCATCGACTTCCGGCTTGCGCACTTCTTCGATATTGACGTGCACCGGCACGCCCATGATCTTCTGAAGCTCGCGCTTGAGCAGTTCGATGTCCTCGCCCTTCTTGCCGATCACGACACCAGGGCGTGCGCTGAAAAGGGTGATCCGTGCGTTCTTCGCCGGGCGTTCGATGACAACGCGCCCCACCGATGCGTGAGCAAGACGCTTCTTGAGAAAATCGCGGACTTTCAGGTCCTCGTGCAACATTCTCGAGTAATCACCGCTCGATGCGAACCAACGGGAATTCCAATCACGAGTGACCGCAAGGCGGAACCCGGTCGGATGAATTTTCTGACCCATATGTACCCCTTATTCCCCGACGGTCACGTAGATGTGGCAGGTCGGCTTGAGAATGCGGGCCCCGCGTCCCTTTGCCCGCGCCGCAAAGCGCTTCAGCGACATGCCTTCCTCGACGTAGATCGTCTTGACCTTGAGGGTGTCAATATCTGCGCCATCGTTGTGTTCTGCATTGGCAATCGCCGACTCCATCACTTTGCGGATGATCTGCGCGCCCTTTTTCGGCGAGAAGGCAAGGATGTTGAGTGCCTGATCAACCGGCCTGCCCCGCACCTGGTCCGCCACCAGCCGCCCCTTCTGGGCCGACAGGCGAACGCCGCGGAGAATTGCTCTGGTTTCCATGATGACTCCTTACCTCTTCGCCTTCTTGCTCGCCGCGTGCCCCTTGAACGTACGGGTCAGGGCGAACTCGCCGAGCTTGTGACCAACCATGTTTTCCGACACGAAGACCGGAACATGCTGCCGACCGTTATGGACCGCAATCGTCAGGCCGACGAAGTCCGGCAACACCGTCGAGCGACGGGACCAGGTCTTGATCGGGCGCTTGTCGTTGCTCGTCCGCACGGCGTCGACCTTCTTGAGCAGATGCGCGTCGACAAACGGGCCTTTTTTAATAGAACGTGCCATTTGTTACCCCTTAACGCTTGTGACGACGCTGCACGATCATCGTGTCGGTGCGCTTGTTGCTGCGCGTGCGGTAGCCCTTCGCCGGCTGACCCCACGGGCTGCGCGCCACGCCGCCTTCGCCGGTCCGGCCCTCGCCACCACCGTGCGGGTGATCGACCGGATTCATCGCTACACCGCGGACCGTCGGACGGATACCGCGCCAGCGGTTCGCGCCCGCCTTGCCGATCTTGCGCAGGCCGTGCTCTTCGTTGCCGACGACGCCGATGGCGGCACGGCACTCGACGTGCACCCGGCGAACTTCGCCGGAGCGCAACCGGAGCTGAGCGTATGCGCCTTCACGGGCGAGCAGCTGCACCGAAGTGCCTGCAGCACGCGCGATCTGTGCCCCCTTGCCCGGCATCAGCTCGACACAGTGAATCGTGGAACCGACCGGAATATTCCGGATCGGCAGCACGTTGCCCGCCTTGATCGGCGCTTCCGGTCCGCTGAGGACCGTCTGCCCCACTTCGAGCCCCTTCGGCGCGATGATGTAGGCGCGCTCGCCGTCGGCGTAGCAGATCAGCGCAATGTTCGCGGAACGGTTCGGGTCGTACTCGACACGCTCGACGCGAGCTGCGATGCCGTCCTTGTTGCGACGGAAATCCACCAGACGGTAATGCTGCTTGTGCCCACCACCCTGGTGACGGACGGTGATGCGGCCGCTGTTGTTGCGGCCGGCGTTCTTCGACTGCTTCTCGACCAGCGCGGCATGCGGACGCCCCTTGTAGAGATCCGCATTGACGACCTTGACCATCGCGCGACGGCCGGCAGACGTAGGCTTAAGTTTTACCAGTGCCATGATTCCTCACTCCCCGGCCGCGAAGTTGATTTCCTGGCCCGGCTTGAGGCAGACGAACGCCTTCTTCCAGTCCTTGCGGCGGCCGGTCATCTTGCCGAAACGCTTGACCTTGCCTTTCACGTTCGCAATCTGCACCGACTTCACTTCAACCTTGAAGAGCAACTCGACAGCCGCCTTGACTTCGGGCTTGGTCGCGGTCGACGCAACCTTGAACACAACCTGCTCGTTCTTGTCGGCGACATACGTCGCCTTTTCGGAGATCTGGGGCGCGAGCAGCACCTGCATCAGACGCTCTTGGCTAAATCCGCTCATTGCCAGGCCTCCTCCATCTTGGCCAGCGCACCCTTGGTCACGATGACCCGGTCGTAGTGCACAAGCGACACCGGATCCGTCTCGCTGACCTCGAGAACCAGCACCTTGTGCAGGTTCCGTGACGACAGGAACAGGTTTTCATCGAACTCGTCGGTAATGACCAGCACCGAATCGAGCCCCATGCCTTTGAGCTTCTGCGACAGCAGGCGGGTCTTCGGCGCCTCGACGCTGAAATTCTCGACGATCGCCAGACGGTCTTCACGCGCAAGCTGCGAAAGGATCGACGCCACGCCGGCGCGGTACATCTTGCGGTTCAGCTTCTGCGAGAAGTTGTCTTCGGGCGAATTCGGGAAAACCCGGCCACCTCCGCGCCACAACGGGCTCGACGCCATACCGGCACGAGCGCGGCCGGTGCCTTTCTGGCGCCACGGCTTGCGCGTCGACTTGGAAACTTCCGCACGACCTTTCTGCGCGCGATTGCCCGAGCGGGCATTGGCCATGTACGCCACAACGACCTGATGGATCAGGGCTTCGTTGTAGTCGCGCCCGAACAGCGCATCAGAGGCCTGCAGCGTTGCCGACTGCGCACCCTGATCATTCAATAATTTAAGTTCCATTACGCCCTCGCTCAGCCACGGGCCTTGACCGCCGGGCGGACGATCACGTCGCCGCCCTTCGAGCCGGGTACCGCCCCCTTCACCAGGAGCAACTGACGCTCAACATCGACGCGAACCACTTCGAGACCCTGAGTGGTGCACGTGGTGTTGCCGTACTGTCCGGCCATCCGCTTGCCGGGAAAGACCCGACCCGGATCCTGAGCCATGCCGATCGAGCCCGGCGCGTTATGCGACACGGAGTTGCCGTGCGACGCGCGGTTCGACGAGAAATTGTGCCGCTTGCCCACTCCGGAAAAACCCTTGCCAATCGACGTACCGGTGACATCCACCTTTTGCCCGACTGCAAAGAGGTCAACCCCGACGACGTCACCGGCCTTGAAGCCAGCGACCTGCTCGGTTTCGACACGAAATTCCTTGAGCATGTGACCGGCTTCGACGCCGGCCTTGGCAAGGTGCCCGGCAAGGGGCTTTCCAACCCGACTCGCGCGACGCTTGCCGAAAGTCACCTGCACGGCGGCGTAACCGTCGCTTTCAGGCGTCTTGATTTGGGTTACGCGATTGTTGGACACGTCAAGCACCGTCACCGGGACACTCCTGCCGTCCTCGGCGAAGATGCGAGTCATGCCAACCTTGCGTCCCACAAGGCCTAGACTCATCTTCTTCTCCTGTCCCCGGTTACGATTGACCGGGCCCTATCACGTAAATTGCGCCCAAAGGCGCAAAGGCCGGATTATACCGGCCTTTCGCAAAGCTCCGCAACTAGCGCGGCTTACTGCAACTTGATCTCGACATCAACCCCGGCGGGGAGATCCAGCTTCATCAGCGCATCGACCGTCTTGTCGGTCGGGTCGATGATGTCCATCAGGCGCTGGTGGGTACGAATCTCGAACTGGTCGCGCGATGCCTTGTTGACGTGCGGCGAGCGCAGCAGGTCGAAACGCTCGATACGGGTCGGCAGCGGCACGGGGCCGCGGACCACCGCACCCGTGCGCTTGGCGGTATCGACGATCTCGAGAGCGGACTGATCGATCAGCCGGTAGTCGAACGCCTTCAAACGGATGCGAATTTTCTGGTTTTGCATGGATGAAATCCTGAAAGAGCGAAAACCCGGGGCAACGAACCCCGGGCGGAGACGAGCAATTACTCGATGATCTTGGCGACGACCCCGGCGCCGACGGTACGACCGCCTTCGCGGATCGCGAACCGCAGGCCTTCTTCCATCGCGATCGGCGCCATCAGCTTGACGGTGATCGACACGTTGTCGCCCGGCATGACCATCTCGGTGCCTTCGGGCAGCTCGATCGAACCGGTCACGTCGGTCGTGCGGAAGTAGAACTGCGGACGATAGTTGTTGAAGAACGGCGTGTGGCGCCCGCCTTCTTCCTTCGACAGCACGTACACTTCACCGGTGAAATGCGTGTGCGGCTTGATCGAACCGGGCTTGCACAGCACCTGGCCGCGCTCGACGTCCTCGCGCTTGGTGCCGCGCAGCAGCACGCCGACGTTGTCGCCCGCCTGGCCCTGGTCGAGCAGCTTGCGGAACATCTCGACGCCGGTGCAGGTGGTCTTGACCGTCGCCTTGATGCCGACGATCTCGACTTCCTCGCCGACCTTGACGATGCCGCGCTCGACGCGGCCGGTCACCACCGTGCCGCGGCCCGAGATCGAGAACACGTCTTCGATCGGCAGCAGGAACGGGCGGTCGATCGCGCGCTCCGGAGTCGGGATGTAGCTGTCGAGCGCTTCGGCCAGGCGGAAGATCGCCGGCTCGCCGATGTCGCTCTGGTCGCCTTCGAGCGCCTTGAGCGCCGAGCCCTTGATGATCGGCACATCGTCGCCCGGGAAGTCGTACTTCGACAGCAGCTCGCGCACTTCCATCTCGACGAGCTCCAAGAGCTCTTCGTCGTCGACCATGTCGCACTTGTTCAGGAACACGATGATGTACGGCACGCCGACCTGGCGCGCGAGCAGGATGTGCTCGCGCGTCTGCGGCATCGGGCCGTCGGCAGCCGAGCACACCAGGATCGCGCCGTCCATCTGCGCGGCACCGGTGATCATGTTCTTCACGTAGTCGGCGTGACCCGGGCAGTCGACGTGCGCGTAGTGACGGTTGGCCGTCTCGTACTCGACGTGAGCGGTGTTGATCGTGATGCCGCGCGCTTTCTCTTCGGGCGCCGCGTCGATCTGGTCGTAGGCTTTCGCCTCGCCGCCGAACTTCTTCGACAGGATCGTCGTGATCGCCGCCGTCAGGGTGGTCTTGCCGTGGTCGACGTGACCGATCGTCCCGACGTTTACGTGCGGTTTCGTCCGCTCAAACTTGCCTTTCGCCATTGCTCAATTCCTCGCTTCGGTTCGTTGATTACTTGCGATTGTTGATCACCGCTTCCGCCACGCTCTTCGGCGCCTCGGAATAGTGCTTGAATTCCATCGAATACGTCGCGCGACCCTGCGTCAACGACCGCAGTTGCGTCGCGTAACCGAACATCTCGGCGAGCGGCACTTCGGCCTTGACCTCTTTCATGCCCCCGGGCAGATCGTCCATGCCCTGGACGATGCCGCGGCGACCGGAAAGATCTCCCATGACGTTGCCCATGTAGTCCTCGGGAGTTTCGACGACCACTGCCATCATCGGCTCAAGCAGCACGGGGCTCGCCTTGCGCATCGCGTCCTTGAACGCCATCGAAGCGGCCATCTTGAACGCGTTTTCGTTCGAATCCACGTCGTGGTACGAACCGTCGAACAGCGTGACCTTGACGTCGACGACCGGGAAGCCGGCCAGCACGCCGTTCGGCAGCGTCTCCTGCAGGCCTTTGTCGACCGCCGGGATGTACTCGCGCGGAACGACACCGCCCTTGATGGCGTCGATGAATTCGTAGCCCTTGCCCGTTTCGTTCGGCTCGAGCTTGATCCACACGTGACCGAACTGGCCGCGACCGCCGGACTGCTTGACGAACTTGCCTTCCTGCTCTACCGGCTTGCGGATCGCTTCGCGGTACGCCACCTGCGGGGCGCCGACCGTTGCTTCGACGTTGAATTCGCGCTTCATGCGGTCAACGAGAATTTCGAGGTGCAGCTCGCCCATGCCGGAGATGATCGTCTGGCCCGACTCCTCGTCGGTCCGGACACGGAACGAGGGATCTTCCGCAGCGAGACGGCCGAGCGCAATACCCATCTTTTCCTGGTCGGCCTTGGTCTTCGGCTCGACGGCGACGTGGATCACCGGCTCCGGGAACACCATGCGCTCGAGGATGATCGGAGCGCTGGGATCGCACAGCGTCTCCCCGGTTGTCACTTCCTTCAAACCGACGCACGCGGCGATGTCGCCCGCAAGGACTTCCTTGATCTCCTGGCGCTCGTTCGCATGCATCTGCAGAATCCGGCCGATGCGCTCCTTCTTGCCCTTGACCGAGTTCAGCACCGTCTCGCCCGACTTGAGCACTCCCGAATACACCCGCACGAACGTCAACTGGCCGACGAACGGGTCGGTCATCAGCTTGAACGCAAGCGCCGCGAACTTCTCGGAATCGTCCGCGCGCCGCTCGACGGGCTTTTCGTAGTCATCGATGCCGGCAACCGGAGGAATATCGACGGGCGACGGAAGCAGTTCGATGACGGCGTCGAGCATGCGCTGCACGCCCTTGTTCTTGAATGCCGTGCCGCACAACATCGGCTGGATTTCGCAGGCGATCGTGCGCTGACGCAGGCCGGCAACGATCTTCTCGTGCGACAGATCGCCATTCTCGAGATATTCGTTCATCAGCTCTTCGCTGGCTTCGGCAGCGGCTTCGAGCATCTTCTCGCGCCATTCCTCGGCCGTCGCCTGAAGCTCGCCCGGAATCTCGCGATAGTCGAACTTCATGCCCTGAGACGCTTCATCCCAGTAGATGGCCTTCATGCGGACCAGGTCAACGACGCCGACGAAATTCTCCTCCGCTCCGATCGGAATCACGATCGGCACCGGATTGGCCTTGAGGCGCAGCTTCATCTGCTCGACGACCTTGAAGAAGTTCGCCCCCTGGCGGTCCATCTTGTTGACGAACGCGAGCCGCGGCACCTTGTACTTCGTCGCCTGCCGCCACACGGTTTCGGACTGCGGCTGGACGCCGCCGACCGCGCAGTAGACCATGCACGCGCCATCGAGAACGCGCATCGAACGCTCGACTTCGATCGTGAAATCGACGTGTCCCGGCGTATCGATGATGTTGAAGCGATGCTCGGGGAAGGACATTTCCATGCCTTTCCAGAAGCAGGTCGTCGCAGCCGAGGTGATCGTGATCCCCCGCTCCTGCTCCTGCTCCATCCAGTCCATCGTCGCCGCGCCGTCGTGAACTTCACCAATCTTGTGGTTCACGCCGGTATAAAAAAGGATGCGCTCGGTCGTCGTTGTCTTGCCGGCGTCAATGTGAGCCGAAATACCGATGTTGCGGTAACGCTCAATGGGAGTCTTGCGAGCCACGGTCTACCCTGCCTTCGAGAATTCGCGCGCTGCGCGAAAATCCAATTGTGTTGTCACAAAACAATCGAGCCCTTGCCAGGGCCCGATTAACCACCGTTCCGGAATCTCAGAAACGGTAGTGAGAGAATGCCTTGTTCGCTTCGGCCATGCGGTGGACTTCTTCGCGCTTCTTCATCGCCGAGCCGCGGCCTTCGGCCGCCTCGAGCAGTTCCCCGGCCAGACGCTGGGCCATCGATTTCTCGGCGCGCTTGCGTGCCGCTTCACGCAGCCAGCGCATCGACAGCGCCATGCGGCGCGACGGACGCACTTCGACCGGAACCTGGTAGTTCGCGCCGCCGACGCGGCGGCTCTTGACTTCGACCACCGGCTTGACATTGGCAACTGCCGACGAGAACACCTCGAGCGGATCCTTGCCGGCCTTGCCGGAAATCTGCGCAAACGCGCCATAGACGATACGCTCGGCGACGGACTTCTTGCCGGCCTGCATGATCACATTGATGAACTTGGATACGTCCTGCGAACCGAATTTGGGGTCGGGCAGGATTTCACGCTTCGGTACTTCGCGACGACGGGGCATGACAACCTCTAGCTATTTCTGAATGCCGACAATTAAGCTTTCTTCGGGCGCTTCGCGCCGTACTTCGAGCGGGACTGCTTACGATCCTTGACGCCCTGCAGGTCAAGCGAACCGCGCACGATGTGGTAACGCACACCCGGCAAATCCTTGACCCGGCCACCACGAATCAGGACCACCGAGTGCTCCTGCAGGTTGTGGCCTTCACCGCCGATATAGGAGATGACTTCGAAGCCGTTGGTCAGGCGAACCTTGGCGACTTTCCGCAATGCAGAGTTCGGCTTCTTCGGAGTGGTCGTATAGACCCGTGTGCATACGCCGCGCTTTTGCGGGCATGCATCGAGCGCCGGCACCTTGCTTTTGATGACGGCCAGTTGCCGCGGTTTGCGGACGAGCTGATTAATTGTTGGCATAGCTTGAGAATTTTCCATTATACCGAGGCGCCCCACGGGCCGCCTCGGGCGGTTGATTCCGGCTGCGACTGACTACGATTGGTCAGCCCACAAAAAGAGGCCGGATGTTATCCTGAAATGCGGTTCTGCGTCAACCGGCCTGCACGTCCTGCGAAACGTCGGCCGGCACCTCGGGCACTACTTCCTGCATCTCCGCCCATGCGTGTTCGGGGCCCAGATCCTCCCCTGCGTTCTGCGCCTTGCGGTTGCGGTGATAGGCCATGCCGGTACCCGCGGGAATCAGGCGGCCGACGATGACGTTTTCCTTCAATCCGCGCAGATCGTCGCGTTTGCCCATGATTGCCGCTTCGGTCAAAACACGCGTCGTTTCCTGGAAGGATGCCGCCGAGATGAACGAATCGGTGGACAGCGACGCCTTCGTGATACCCAGCAGGACATTCTGGTACTGCGCCGGCAGCTTGCCTTCGGCCTCGATGCGGTCGTTCTCATCGAGCACTTCCGAACGCTCCACCTGTTCCTCGCGGATGAAGCGCGAGTTGCCGGCGTCGTTGATGACCACCCGGCGCAGCATCTGGCGGACGATCACTTCGATGTGCTTGTCGTTGATCTTCACACCCTGCAGGCGATAGACGTCCTGCACCTCATCGATGATGTAGCGCGCCAGCGCCTCGATTCCCTGCAGGCGCAGGATGTCGTGCGGGTCGGCCGGTCCGTCGACGATCAGCTCGCCCTTGTTGACGACCTGTCCGTCATGGACCATGACGTGCTTGTCCTTCGGGATCAGGAATTCGTGTGCCGTCCCGTCGGCTTCGGTGATCACGAGGCGCTGCTTGCCCTTCGTGTCCTTGCCGAATGACACCGTGCCAGTGTATTCCGCCAGCACGCCGGCGTCCTTCGGCGGGCGTGCTTCGAAGAGCTCGGCGACGCGTGGCAGACCGCCGGTGATGTCGCGGGTCTTCGCCGACTCCTGCGGAATCCGCGCCAGGATGTCGCCAACGCTCACTTCCTGGCCGTCCTTGACGGTGATCAGCGAGCCGACCTGGAACGTGATCGCCACCGAATGGTCGGTGCCGGCGATCTTGACTTCCTCGCCCCGCTCGTCGAGCAGCTTGACCTGCGGACGCACGCCTTTCGAAGACGCGCCGCTCGTGCGCCGCTTGCCGTCGATGACGACCAGCGTCGACAGACCGGTCACTTCGTCGATCTGCTTCGCGACGGTTGCCCCCTCTTCGACGTTCTCGAACTTCACGGTACCGGAGTATTCCGTGACGATCGGGCGGGTGTGCGGATCCCACGTCGCCAGCAGCACCCCGGCCTTGACCGGTGCACCGTCGTCGACCAGCAGCGTCGCGCCGTACGGCAGCTTGTGGCGCTCGCGCTCGCGGCCCATGTCGTCGGCAACGACGACCTCGGCCGAGCGCGCGATGATGATTTTCTCGCCCTTCGCGTTCGAGACGTAGCGCATGTTGCCGGCAAAGCGCACCGTACCGGCGGATTTCGACTCGACACCGCTCGCGGCAGCAGCTCGCGACGCCGCGCCACCGACGTGGAAAGTCCGCATCGTCAGCTGCGTACCCGGTTCGCCGATCGACTGGGCGGCGATGACACCGACCGCTTCGCCGACGTTCACTTGCGAACCGCGGCCCAGATCGCGACCGTAGCACTTGCCGCACAGGCCGTAGCGCGTTTCGCAGGTCAGTGCGGTACGCACCTTGACTTCGTCGATGCCGAGGCTCTCGATCAGGTCCACCGCATCCTCGCCGAGCAGCGACCCGGCTTCGATGACCGTCTCCTGGGACTCCGGATTCACGACGTCCTCGGCGCAAACGCGACCGAGGATCCGGTCGCGTAGCGGCTCGATGACTTCACCGCCTTCGATCAGCGCCTTCATCACGAAACCGTCACGCGTGCCGCAGTCGTCCTCGGTGACAACCAGATCCTGCGTCACGTCGACGAGGCGGCGCGTCAGGTAACCCGAGTTCGCGGTCTTCAGGGCAGTGTCGGCCAGGCCTTTACGCGCGCCGTGCGTCGAGATGAAGTACTGCAGGACGTTCAGGCCTTCGCGGAAGTTCGTCGTGATCGGCGTCTCGATGATCGAGCCGTCCGGCTTCGCCATCAGGCCGCGCATGCCGGCGAGCTGACGGATCTGCGCCGCCGAACCGCGTGCGCCCGAGTCCGCCATCATGTAGATCGAGTTGAAGGATTCCTGCTTCACGGTGTCGCCGTGACGATTGACGACGTCTTCCTGGCCGAGTTGGTCCATCATCGCCTTCGCGACCTGGTCACCGGCGCGACCCCAGATATCGACCACTTTGTTGTAACGCTCGCCGTCGGTCACCAGGCCCGACGTGTATTGACGCGCGATTTCCTTCACTTCCTGTTCGGCCGCGTGAATCAGCACGTCCTTCTGCCGCGGCACGAGCATGTCCTTGACCGCGATCGAGATACCGGCGCGCGTCGCCAGGCGGAAGCCGAACTGCATCAACTTGTCTGCGAAGACGACCGTTTCCTTCAGCCCGCAGCGGCGGAACGAGGCGTTGATCAGCCGCGAAATCTCCTTCTTCTTCAGCGCTTTGTCGAGCACGCTGAACGGCAGTCCCGGCGGCAGGATCTCCGACAGCATCGCGCGGCCGGCAGTCGTGTTGTAGCGGGTAATCTTGTCGCGGCGCTCGCCTTCGGCCGACACCTCGACTTCCTTCAGGCGCACCGACACGCGCGCGTGGAGCGACAGCTGCTTCGACTCGTACGCCCGCTTGAGCTCGCCGACATCGGAGAACGCCATGCCTTCGCCGGCGACGTTCACGCCTTCGCGCGTCGCATAATACAGGCCGAGCACGATGTCCTGCGACGGGACGATGATCGGCTCGCCGTTGGCGGGCGACAGCACGTTGTTCGACGCCAGCATCAGCGTGCGCGCTTCCATCTGCGCTTCGAGCGACAGCGGCACGTGGACGGCCATCTGGTCGCCGTCGAAGTCCGCGTTGAACGCGACGCAGACGAGCGGGTGCAGCTGGATCGCCTTGCCTTCGATCAGCACCGGCTCGAATGCCTGGATGCCGAGACGATGCAGCGTCGGTGCGCGGTTCAGCATCACCGGATGTTCACGGATGACTTCTTCCAGGATGTCCCAGACGACGGGTTCCTGGCTTTCGACCATCTTCTTCGCCTGCTTGATCGTCGTCGCCAGGCCCATCAGCTCGAGTTTGTTGAAGATGAACGGCTTGAAGAGCTCGAGCGCCATCAGCTTCGGCAGGCCGCACTGGTGCAGCTTGAGCTGCGGGCCGACGACGATGACTGAACGGCCCGAGTAGTCGACACGCTTGCCGAGCAGGTTCTGACGGAAACGGCCGCCCTTGCCCTTGATCATGTCGGCCAACGACTTCAACGGACGCTTGTTCGCGCCGGTCATCGCCTTGCCGCGACGGCCGTTGTCGAGCAGCGAGTCGACCGACTCCTGCAGCATGCGCTTCTCGTTGCGCACGATGATCTCGGGCGCCTTGAGTTCGAGCAGGCGCTTCAGCCGGTTGTTGCGGTTGATGACGCGGCGATAGAGGTCGTTGAGGTCCGACGTCGCGAAGCGGCCGCCGTCGAGCGGCACCAGCGGACGCAGGTCCGGCGGCAGCACCGGCAGCACTTCGAGAATCATCCACTCGGGCTTGATGCCCGACTGCATGAACGCCTCGAGCACTTTCAGGCGCTTCGAGAATTTCTTGATCTTCGCTTCGGAGCCGGTCGTCTCGAGGTCGCCGCGCAGCTTTTCGATCTCGAGCTTGACGTCGAGCGTGCGCAGCAGGCCGCGGATGCCTTCTGCACCCATCAGCGCGTCGAAGTCGTCACCGTACTCCTCGACTTTCGCGAGGTAGTCGTCTTCAGTCAGCAGCTGGCCGCGGTTGAGCGGCGTCATGCCCGGCTCGACGACGACGAAAGCTTCGAAGTACAGCACGCGCTCGATGTCGCGCAGCGTCATGTCCAGCACCATGCCAAGACGGCTCGGCAGGCTCTTCAGGAACCAGATGTGCGCAGTCGGGCTCGCGAGCTCGATATGCGCCATGCGCTCGCGGCGCACTTTCGACAGCGTCACCTCGACGCCGCACTTCTCGCAGATCACGCCGCGGTGCTTGAGGCGCTTGTACTTGCCGCACAGGCACTCGTAGTCCTTGACCGGCCCGAAGATCTTCGCGCAGAACAGGCCGTCGCGCTCGGGCTTGAACGTGCGGTAGTTGATCGTCTCGGGTTTTTTGACTTCACCGTACGACCACGAACGGATCTTGTCCGGCGACGCGAGGCCGATCGTGATCGCGTCGAACTGGTCTTCGTTCGGCAGGGTTTGCTTGAACAGGTCAGCGAGCAGGCTTTTCATATATCACTCCGTCCGGGGCTGGAGAGCGCCCGGTTCAGTACGTGTCCAGATCGATGTCGATCGCGAGCGAGCGGATTTCCTTCACCAGCACGTTGAAGGATTCGGGCATGCCCGCATCGATCTTGTGTTCGCCCTTGACGATGCTTTCGTACACCTTCGTCCGGCCGGTGACGTCGTCGGACTTCACAGTCAGCATTTCCTGCAGCGTGTAGGCGGCGCCGTACGCTTCGAGCGCCCACACTTCCATTTCCCCGAACCGCTGGCCACCGAACTGCGCCTTGCCGCCGAGCGGCTGCTGTGTGACGAGCGAGTACGGCCCGGTCGAGCGCGCGTGCATCTTGTCGTCGACAAGGTGATGCAGCTTCAACACGTGCTTGTAGCCGACCGTCACCTGGCGGTCGAACGCATCGCCGGTACGCCCGTCATACAGCGTGACCTGGCCACCTGGCTGCAGACCGGCGAGCTCGAACATCGCCTCGATCTCTTCTTCCTTGGCTCCGTCGAACACCGGCGTCGCGAACGGCACGCCTTTCGAGAGGTTCGAGGCCAGCTCGATGACTTCATCGTCCTTCAGCGACCCCATGTCCTCCGGGCGGCCGTTGTCGTTGTAGATGTGCTCGAGTAGCTCGCGCACCTCCGCGGCAGCTGCGTTCGCCCGCAGCATCGTACCGATCTTGTTGCCGAGCGCTTTCGATGCCCAGCCCAGATGGGTTTCGAGGATCTGGCCGATGTTCATCCGCGATGGCACGCCGAGCGGATTGAGCACGATGTCGACCGGCGTGCCGTCCGCCATGTGCGGCATGTCCTCGATCGGTACGATCCGCGACACCACGCCCTTGTTCCCGTGCCGACCGGCCATCTTGTCGCCCGGCTGCAGGCGGCGCTTCACCGCCAGATAGACCTTGACCATCTTCTGCACGCCCGGCGGCAGTTCGTCGCCCTGCGTGAGCTTCTTTTTCTTGATCTCGAACGCCTGGTCGAAGTCCTTGCGCGTCTTCTCCAGACCCTCGCGGATCGCTTCGAGCTGCGCCGCGAGCTCCTCGTCGGCCATGCGGATGTCGAACCAGTGGTAGAACTCGAGCGAATCGAGATACTCGCCGGTGATCGCCGTCCCCTTGAGGAGCTTCTTCGGCCCGCCGTTGGCTTTCTGGCCGACGATCAGGCGGCGGATCCGCGCGAACGCGTCGCGCTCGACGATGCGCATCTGGTCGGCGAGGTCGGTCTTGAAGCTGCGCAGCATGTCGTCGATGATGCTCTGCGCGCGCTTGTCGCGTTCGATCCCTTCACGCGTGAACACCTGCACGTCGATGACCGTGCCGTTCATGCCCGACGACACGCGCAGCGACGTGTCCTTCACGTCGGAGGCCTTCTCGCCGAAGATCGCGCGCAGCAGCTTTTCTTCCGGCGTCAGCTGGGTCTCGCCTTTCGGCGTGACCTTGCCGACGAGCACGTCGCCGGCGTCGACTTCCGCGCCGATATAGACGATGCCCGATTCGTCGAGGCGCGACAGCTGCGCTTCGCCGAGGGACGCGATGTCGCGAGTGATTTCCTCGGGCCCGAGCTTGGTGTCGCGCGCGACGACCGTGAGCTCCTCGATATGGATCGACGTGAAGCGGTCTTCGGCGACGACGCGCTCCGAGATCAGGATCGAGTCCTCGAAGTTGTAGCCGTTCCACGGCATGAACGCGACCAGCATGTTCTGGCCCAGCGCGAGCTCGCCGAGGTCCGTCGACGCGCCGTCGGCGATGACGTCGCCCTTGCCGATGTGATCGCCGACCTTGACCACTGGACGCTGATTGATGTTCGTGTTCTGGTTCGAGCGCGTGTACTTGATCATGTTGTAGATGTCGACGCCGACTTCGCCCGCGAGAGTTTCGTCGTCGTTGACCCGCACCACGATCCGGTTCGCATCGACATAGTCAACGATGCCACCGCGCATCGCCTGCACCGCAGTACCGGAGTCGACCGCGACGGTGCGCTCGATGCCGGTGCCGACGAGCGGCTTCTCGGGTCGCAGGCAAGGCACCGCCTGCCGCTGCATGTTTGCGCCCATCAACGCGCGGTTCGCGTCGTCGTGCTCGAGGAACGGAATCAGGGATGCCGCGACCGACACGATCTGGCCCGGCGCGACGTCCATGTACTGCACCTGGTCGGCAGTCGACAGCGCGAACTCACCTTTGTGGCGGCACGACACGAGGTCGCCTTCCAGCATGCCGTCGGCGTCGATCTCGGCGTTCGCCTGCGCGATCACGTACTGGCCTTCCTCGATCGCCGACAGGAAGTCGATCTGGTCGGTGACTTTGCTATCGACGACCTTGCGATACGGCGTTTCGAGAAAACCGTGGCGGTTCGTCTGCGCATACACGGCGAGCGAGTTGATCAGGCCGATGTTCGGACCTTCCGGCGTCTCGATCGGGCACACGCGGCCGTAGTGCGTCGGATGCACGTCGCGGACTTCGAAGCCAGCGCGTTCGCGCGTCAGGCCGCCCGGGCCGAGGGCCGAGACGCGACGCTTGTGCGTGATCTCGGACAACGGGTTGGTCTGGTCCATGAACTGCGACAGCTGGCTCGAGCCGAAGAACTCCTTGATCGCGGCCGAGATCGGCTTCGCGTTGATCAGGTCGTGCGGCATCAGGTTGTCGGACTCGGCCTGGCTCAACCGCTCCTTGACGGCGCGCTCGACGCGCACCAGACCGGCGCGGAACTGGTTTTCCGCAAGCTCGCCGACCGAACGCACACGACGGTTACCAAGGTGGTCGATGTCGTCGATCTCGCCGCGGCCGTTGCGCAATTCGACGAGCACGCCGATGACGGCGAGAATGTCTTCGTTCGACAGCGTCGCCGGCCCTTCCTCGCCACGCGGACCGACGGTCTCGTAGAAGCGCTTCAGCCAGCTCGGCGCTTTGTCCTCGATCTTCTCGGGATAGGCGCGGCGATTGAACTTCATGCGGCCCACGGACGACAGGTCGTAACGTTCCTCGGAATAGAACAGACCCTGGAACAGGGCTTCGACGGCGTCTTCCGTCGGCGGTTCGCCGGGGCGCATCATGCGATAGATCGCGACGCGCGCCGCCCACTGGTCAGCGGTCTCGTCGATGCGCAGCGTCTGGGAGATGTACGCCCCGCGATCGAGATCGTTGACGTAGAGCGTCTCGAGGTCCTTGACGCCCGCGTCGCGCAGCTTGTCGAGCAAGTCTTCGGTGATCTCGTCGTTCGCCCGCGCGACGATTTCGCCGGTTTCGGCGTCGACGATGTTGCGCGCGATGATGCGCCCGAGCAGGAACTCGTCGGGAACGGAAATCATCTTCACGCCCGCCTGGTCGAGCTCGCGGATGTGCTTGGCAGTGATGCGCTTGTCGCGCGCGACGATCACGTTGCCGGCGCCGTCGGTGATGTCGAACTTCGCCACATCGCCGCGCAGGCGATCGGGCACCAGTTCGAACGCCGCCTCGTTGCCCCTGAGGTGGAACGCGTCGAAGTCATGGAAGGTCGCGAGGATTTCCTCCGGCCCCATGCCGATCGCGCGCAGCAGGATCGTCGCCGGCATCTTGCGGCGGCGGTCGACGCGGAAGTACAGCGCATCCTTCGGATCGAACTCGAAATCGAGCCACGAACCGCGATACGGGATGATGCGCGCCGAGAACAGCAGCTTGCCCGACGAGTGCGTCTTGCCGCGGTCGTGCTCGAAGAACACGCCGGGCGAGCGGTGCAGCTGCGAGACGATGACACGCTCCGTCCCGTTGATGACGAACGACCCGGTGGTGGTCATGAGCGGGATCTCGCCCATGTACACTTCCTGCTCCTTGACCTCCTTGACCGTCTCCTTCGGCGCATCGCGATCGAGAATCACCAGCCGCACGCGCGCGCGCAACGGCGACGCAAAAGTCAGTCCGCGCTGCTGGCACTCCTTGACGTCGAAAGCAGGTTCGCCGAGCATGTACTGTACGAATTCCAGCCGCGCGTTGCCGCTGTGGCTGGAAATCGGAAAGATCGACGTGAACGCGGCCTGCAGGCCATGGTTCAGGCGCGACGGAGGAGGCGTATCGGCCTGCAGGAAAGAGGCGAACGATTCGATCTGGGTTGCGAGCAGGAAAGGTACGTTCAACACTGCCGCGCGCTTGGCGAAGCTCTTGCGGATACGTTTCTTTTCGGTGTAGGAATACGCCATGGATGCTCCGGGTAGAGGTCGGACGTCAAAGAGACAGAACGCAGCGCCCCGTGGGGTGCGGATCGGGCGGGAGGCGTGTAGACACCTGCGCTCGCACTGGGTTCTGGCTTCTTGGCGTTACAAAGCACGAAAGGGCTGGCGCTCCGGAGAACGCCAGCCCCGAAAAACAAACGGGTATTACTTGATCTCGACCTTGGCGCCGGCGTCTTCCAGCTGCTTCTTGATCGCTTCGGCGTCGGCCTTCGAGATGCCTTCCTTGACGGCCTTCGGCGCGCCGTCGACGAGGTCCTTCGCTTCCTTCAGGCCCAGGCCGGTGGCGGCACGGACGACCTTGATCGCCTCGACCTTCTTCTCGCCCGCGGCAAGCAGGATCACGTCGAACTCGGTCTTTTCCTCGACCGGGGCAGCGGCAGCGCCGGCACCCGGAGCGGCCACGGCCATCGAGGCAGCGGAAACGCCGAACTTCTCTTCGAACGCCTTGACCAGGTCGTTCAGTTCCATCACTGTCATCGAGCCGACGGCTTCGAGGATGTCTTCTTTGCTGATTGCCATTTCAAAACACTCCTAAATCGAAAACTATTCGGAAAACGCTCAGGCAGCCACTTCTTCCTCGCGTTTCTTCGCGAGGGCAGCCAGCGTGCAAGCGAAACCGGTCACCGGCGCCTGCATCACGCCCAACAGCCTGGCGAGCAACTCTTCGCGACTCGGGATCGATGCGAGCGCCTGCACGCCGGCCTTGTCGAGCGTATTGCCCGCATAGGAACCGGCTTTCAGCACCAGCTTGTCGTTACCCTTCGCAAAGTCGTTGAGCACCTTGGCTGCAGCGACCGGATCTTCCGAAATACCATAGATCAGCGGACCGACCAGCTGGTCCGACAGCCCGGCAAACGGCGTTTCGGCGATCGCGCGGCGTACCAGTGTGTTTTTCAACACACGCAGGTAAACGCCAGATTCGCGGGCCTTGGCACGCAGCCCGGTGAGATCGCCCACCGCTATGCCGCGATACTCGGCCACCGCGATGGTCTGTGCGTTGGCCACTTGTGCCGACACCTCTGCCACTACGGCTTTCTTGTCATCGAGATTGAGACCCACAGGCCTTTCCTCCTTTCAAGTCCACACGCGAACCGCAAAACTGCGATTCGCACCCACGGCGACCTGGATCAGGAGCGCGGCCGAAAAATCAGCCAGAATCCTGTTCTGGGTACACCGTCTGCGCAGGCCATTGTCGAATGCTTAAGCGGTCACAGAGCGACCACACCTGCGGTCTTTGACGATTCGCCCCGGCACCGCAGCGCCGGGGCGACCCAAAGTTCTAGTTTCAGCCTTGTCAGGCGGCGTTGATGCTCGACGGCTCGACGCGAACGCCCGAACCCATCGTGCTCGACAGCGCCACCCGACGCAGGTAAATACCTTTCGACGCGGCCGGCTTGGCTTTCACGAGTGCATCGACCAACGCGCCGAGGTTCTGCTGCAGGGCTTCGGTGCTGAACGATGCCCGGCCGATCGTCGCGTGGATGATGCCGCCCTTGTCGGTGCGGTACTGCACCTGACCGGCTTTGGCGTTCTTCACCGCGGTCGTCACGTCCATCGTCACGGTTCCCACTTTCGGGTTCGGCATCAGCCCGCGCGGGCCGAGAATCTGGCCCAGCTGGCCGACGACGCGCATTGCGTCCGGCGTGGCGATGCACAGATCGAAATCGATGTTGCCGGCCTTGACCTGCTCGGCGAGATCTTCGAAACCGACCACGTCGGCTCCCGCTGCACGTGCCGCTTCAGCCTTGTCGCCCTGCGCGAAGACCGCGACGCGGACGCTCTTGCCGGTACCGGCGGGCAGCACGACGGAACCGCGCACCAGCTGGTCCGACTTGCGCGCATCGATGCCGAGGTTCACGGCGATGTCGATCGACTCGTCGAACTTGGCCGTCGCGCATTCCTTGACCAGCGCCAGTGCTTCGGTCACGGGATAAGTGCGGTTGCGGTCAACTTTGGTGCGCAGCGCCTGAACACGCTTGGAAAGCTTCGTCATGATTACAGCCCCTCCACGGTGATGCCCATGCTGCGGGCGGAACCGGCGATGGTGCGCACCGCGGCTTCCATGTCGGCAGCAGTCAGATCGGCCATCTTGGTCTTGGCGATTTCCTCGACCTGGGCGCGCGTGATCGAACCGACCTTGTCGGTGTGCGGCTTCGGCGAACCCTTCGTGATCTTCGCAGCCTTCTTGATCAGGATCGTCGCCGGCGGCGTCTTCATGATGAAGGTGAAGGACTTGTCGGCGAACGCCGTGATCACCACCGGAATCGGCAGACCGGGCTCGAGCCCCTGGGTCCGGGCGTTGAACGCCTTGCAGAATTCCATGATGTTCAGGCCGCGCTGACCGAGTGCGGGACCGATCGGGGGGCTGGGGTTGGCTTTACCAGCTGGCACCTGCAGCTTGATATAGCCGGTGATTTTCTTCGCCATTGCGGCTAGCTCCTGTCTTGAGTACAAACGCACCGGCCACGGCCGGCGCTCCTCGCTACGCCCGGTTCATCGGGCACGTCCGGGCCCGGAGGCCCGCCTGCGTCAGGTCTTTTCGACCTGACTGAAATCCAGTTCGACAGGCGTCGCACGACCGAAAATCGTCACGGACACCCGCAGCTTGCTCTTGTCGTAATTAACGTCTTCCACCGCGCCGTGGAAATCGGTGAACGGGCCTTCCTTGACGCGCACGACTTCGCCCAGTTCCCACAGCACTTTCGGGCGCGGTTTCTCCACGCCTTCCTGCATCTGCTGCATGATTTTCTCGACTTCCTTTTCGGAAATCGGGGACGGTTTGTTTGCCGTGCCGCCGACGAAACCGGTGACTTTTGGCGTCGACTTCACGAGGTGCCAGCTCTCGTCGTTCATTTCCATTTCGACGAGGACGTAGCCGGGGAAGAATTTCCGCTCGGAAATGCTCTTCTGGCCGCTCTTCATTTCGACGACTTCTTCGACCGGCACTAGAATCTGACCGAAAAAATCCTGCATTCCGGAGCGATTGATCCGATCCACCAAGGCGCGTTGGACGGACTTCTCGAAGCCCGAATAGGCATGTACCACGTACCAGCGCTTCGTCATGATTACTTCCACCCCAGGATCAGGTCGTACAGCACCCATTCCAGACTCTTATCCGTGACCCACAAAAAAACCGCCATCACGACAACGAAGGCGAACACCAGACCCGTGGTCTGCACCGTTTCCTTGCGCGACGGCCAGACGACTTTCTTGGTTTCGGTGATCGACTCGCGCGCGAACGCGACAAAACGCCGCCCCGGCTCGGACTGCCAGGCGACCGCCACGCCGGCAGCGACTCCGGCGAGAACCGACAGCACGCGGAGAACCAGCGCCTGCTCGGAAAGCAGGTAAAAGCCGACCACACCGGCCGCAATCAGCGCGAGAGCCAGCGCAACCTTCAACTTATCGGCCATCGAAATATGAATACCCGGAAAGGAGTGGCAGGGGCAGAGGGAATCGAACCCCCAACCTTCGGTTTTGGAGACCGACGCTCTGCCAATTGAGCTATGCCCCTGCAGCAGAGACTACGAGGCGTCTCTGTTCCGAGACGCCTTCCGATCAAGCAATCGCTATGAGGACAATATGCAATTACTCGATGATCTTGGCGACGACCCCGGCGCCGACGGTACGACCGCCTTCGCGGATCGCGAACCGCAGGCCTTCTTCCATCGCGATCGGCGCCATCAGCTTGACGGTGATCGACACGTTGTCGCCCGGCATGACCATCTCGGTGCCTTCGGGCAGCTCGATCGAACCGGTCACGTCGGTCGTGCGGAAGTAGAACTGCGGACGATAGTTGTTGAAGAACGGCGTGTGGCGCCCGCCTTCTTCCTTCGACAGCACGTACACTTCACCGGTGAAATGCGTGTGCGGCTTGATCGAACCGGGCTTGCACAGCACCTGGCCGCGCTCGACGTCCTCGCGCTTGGTGCCGCGCAGCAGCACGCCGACGTTGTCGCCCGCCTGGCCCTGGTCGAGCAGCTTGCGGAACATCTCGACGCCGGTGCAGGTGGTCTTGACCGTCGCCTTGATGCCGACGATCTCGACTTCCTCGCCGACCTTGACGATGCCGCGCTCGACGCGGCCGGTCACCACCGTGCCGCGGCCCGAGATCGAGAACACGTCTTCGATCGGCAGCAGGAACGGGCGGTCGATCGCGCGCTCCGGAGTCGGGATGTAGCTGTCGAGCGCTTCGGCCAGGCGGAAGATCGCCGGCTCGCCGATGTCGCTCTGGTCGCCTTCGAGCGCCTTGAGCGCCGAGCCCTTGATGATCGGCACATCGTCGCCCGGGAAGTCGTACTTCGACAGCAGCTCGCGCACTTCCATCTCGACGAGCTCCAAGAGCTCTTCGTCGTCGACCATGTCGCACTTGTTCAGGAACACGATGATGTACGGCACGCCGACCTGGCGCGCGAGCAGGATGTGCTCGCGCGTCTGCGGCATCGGGCCGTCGGCAGCCGAGCACACCAGGATCGCGCCGTCCATCTGCGCGGCACCGGTGATCATGTTCTTCACGTAGTCGGCGTGACCCGGGCAGTCGACGTGCGCGTAGTGACGGTTGGCCGTCTCGTACTCGACGTGAGCGGTGTTGATCGTGATGCCGCGCGCTTTCTCTTCGGGCGCCGCGTCGATCTGGTCGTAGGCTTTCGCCTCGCCGCCGAACTTCTTCGACAGGATCGTCGTGATCGCCGCCGTCAGGGTGGTCTTGCCGTGGTCGACGTGACCGATCGTCCCGACGTTTACGTGCGGTTTCGTCCGCTCAAACTTGCCTTTCGCCATGCCGCCACCTCATATTCAGAATCAGAAAAACCGGACCGATCGACTGCTACGCCAGGCCGGCAGAAAAGCTGTGGTGCCCATGACGTGGATTGAACACGTGACCTCTCCCTTACCAAGGGAGTGCTCTACCACTGAGCTACATGGGCTCCGATAAACAACTCACCGCCGAACCTGGAGCGGGTGAAGGGAATCGAACCCTCGTCATAAGCTTGGAAGGCTTCTGCTCTACCATTGAGCTACACCCGCATACAACGCAGACGAACCGCATTACACCCGATGCCAGTCATCAGACCGAACTGAAGCCGGCAACAAAACTTGCTGGTGGAGGGGGAAGGATTCGAACCTTCGAAGGCAGTGCCGTCAGATTTACAGTCTGATCCCTTTGACCGCTCGGGAACCCCTCCAAGCGAAGCGCTGGACTATAGAGGGCCAAACGGCCTCTGTCAAATATTTTTCGAGAATCAGTTCAGCGCGCGATCTGCGCGAGCGGCATCTCGGTCGTGTTCTTGATCGACTGGAGCACGAACGAGGATTTCACGTTCGCGATGCCGTCGAGCTTGAGCAGGCGGTCCATCAGAAAACGCGAAAAATGCTCCAGATCCTCGGCAACGACGTGCAGCAGGTAATCCATCTCGCCGGTCAGTGCGAAGCACGACAGCACTTCGGGCGCGGACTGCACGGCAGCATGAAACGCATGCATCGGCGTGTCGCGCCGTTTCTCGAGCGTCACCGTGACGAAGGCCTGCAGGCCCAGCCCGAGGCGCCGTGAGTCGAGCAGCGCGGCATAGCCGCGGATCACACCCGACTGCTCGAGCTGGCGCACGCGCCGCAGGCACGGCGACGGCGACAGCGCTACCTGTTGCGCCAGGTCGGCGTTCGAAAGGCGCCCGTCGCGCTGCAGCAGCTCGAGAATGCGCAGGTCGGTCCGGTCGATCGATTCGTTCATGACTGCTCCGCGCCGCGTCCCGGCTTTGAAATGGAGCGAATGATCGCGCAGATTGGACAGATCCGTCACGGAAGCAATAATTGCATGCGGCACGAGCCGCACGATCACGAGGAGAGCTGCATGAACCTGCCCCACGCTCCGGCCGCCCGCCAGCCGTTGCCCGCCGCATTCGCCGGCGAGCTCGGCGCGCGTTTCGGTACGCGTTTTTCGACCGCCGACGCGGTGCGCGCGCATCACGGCCACGACGAATCGCATTTCCCGGACATGCTGCCCGATGCCGTCGTCTGGCCTCATGACACGGCCGAAGTCGTTGCGATCGTCGACGCCTGCCGCAGACATCGCGTGCCGATCGTTCCGTTCGGCGCCGGCAGCTCGCTCGAGGGACACATCCTGCCGCTTCATGGCGGCATCAGCGTCGATTTCTCCGAAATGAACAAGGTACTCGCAGTACATGGCGAAGACATGGACGCGGTCGTTCAGCCGGGAATCACGCGCAAGCAGCTCAACGCCGCGCTGCACGGCAGCGGACTCTTCTTTCCGGTCGATCCGGGAGCGGACGCGAGCCTCGGCGGGATGGCCGCGACGCGGGCGTCGGGAACCAATGCGGTGCGCTACGGGACGATGCGCGACAACGTTCTCGGCATGGAGGTGGTGCTTGCCGACGGGCGCGTCATACGCACCGGCGGACGCGCGCGAAAATCGTCGTCCGGCTACGACCTGACGCGCCTGATGATCGGCTCCGAAGGCACGCTCGGGCTGATCACCGAACTGATCGTGCGGCTGCATCCGCTGCCCGAGGCGGTGTCGGCAGCGGTTTGCGCGTTTCCGGACGTCGGCAGCGCGGTGCGCACCGTGATCCAGACGATCCAGCTCGGCGTGCCGGTCGCCCGCATCGAACTGCTCGACGAACTGACGGTGCAGGCGATCAACCGCTACAGCAAGACGACGCTGCGCGAGTCGCCGATGCTGTTCTTCGAGTTCCACGGATCAAAGGCGAGCGTCGAGGAGCAGGCGCAGATGGTCCAGGAAATCGCCCGTGACAACGGCGGCCAGGATTTCGACTGGGCGACGCATCCGGAGGACCGCACCCGACTGTGGGCGGCGCGCCACGACGTCTATTTCTCGTGCATCGCGCTGCGCCCGGGCTGCCGTGGGCTGACGACCGACGTGTGCGTGCCGATCTCGCGGCTCGCCGACTGCATCGCCGGCGCACGCGAGGATATCGCCGCGAGCGGGCTGATCGCGCCGATCGTCGGCCACGTCGGGGATGGCAACTTTCATACCGTCGTCCTCGTCGACCCGGACGACGACGCGGAGATCCTGCGCGCCGAGGCGCTCAACCGCAGGATCGTCGAGCGCGCGCTGGCGATGGGCGGCACGTGCACCGGCGAGCACGGCATCGGCTTCGGCAAGCAGGATTTCCTCGTCGCCGAACATGGCCGCGACGCGGTCGATGCGATGCGCGCACTCAAGCGGGCCCTCGACCCGGACGGCCTGCTGAACCCGGGGAAAATCGTGCCCGCCGGATAAAGCAAGGCTCCTGCGAAGCGATTCGTCGGCGACCACCCGGTTATCATCGGCGGCTCCGCCACAGCCGCCGACTCATGCCTGCTGCCCTGAAGGCCCTGCTTGCTCAGCTCGCCGGCTGCGTCATCGCGGGCGCGAACTACAGTCGCGGTCCGTGGCGGGCGATGACGATCAGTGCCTGCGCCCGGCTGCTGACGTGCAATGCACGGAAGATCGCCGACATATGCACCTTGACGGTCCCTTCCGACAATCCGAGCAGATCGGCAATCTCGCGATTGGATTTTCCCTGCGCCAGCAATTCCATGACCCGCGTCTGCCCTGCAGTGAGCCCGAAACGCTCGCTGGCCGGCGCACCGGAGCGCTTCGCGCCGCCCTCTGGCTCACTGGGCGCATAGATGCCGCCTTCGAGCACGCATCTGACCGCGCTTCTCAGCACTTCGCCCGAACTCGCCTTCGACACGAAGCCAGAAGCTCCGCCTCTCATCGCGCGCCTGATCGTCGCCGAATCGTCGAGCGCCGACACGACGATCGCCGGCACGTCGGGAAAACGCCGTGCAAGCACCGCCAGCAGACCGAAACCGTTGAGGTCGGGCAACATCAGGTCGATCACCGCGAGGTCCCAGTCCGCACTTTCCTCGAGTTGGGCAAGTGCCTCTTCCGAGCCTTTCGCCTCGACGCATTCCACCCCTTCTCCGAGTCGGGCAAGAGTATGCGCCAGCGCCTCGCGCACGAGCGCATGGTCTTCGACGATGAGTATTCGGGTCACTGCTTGCTCCGGAGGCGGCGGCAACAGGCGGAAAGCATAGCACGCGCAGATGTAACGAAACGTTTTGCACGACCCGGCGCGGGACGACTGCGGGCCGCAGCACTGTGGGATGCGGGAACAGCGAATTACGGCACGATCGCCGGAGGCCGCGTTATGGCATCACCCCGGCCGGCAGGGGGAAACCGCGATGGCGGCCCCCGTCCGTCCAGGCTCGAGGCATGGCGTCATAGGCCGCGGCATGCTATGACGAATCCGCAAAGACCAGCCGCGAGTGATTCCTCATGCATAAGACGCATCCCGCGACGACGAAATTCACCGACCTTCCCGGCGGCAACAAAAATCCGGCCCGCATGCCCCCCGAGGAAGGCACGAGAGGATTTTTCGGGCACCATCTCGCCCCGCTTCCGTTCTCCGTCCGGATGCAGCCGTCGAGATCGACGGCTGCATCCGGAACCCGGCGCGGGGCAGCGCCTTACTTCAACCACTCGACCGCGTCCAGGCGGCGTACCTGAGTTTCGACCCGATACCGATCATGCCCCGCGGCCCCCGCGTTTTCCTTGCCACCCTGCTTTTCCTCGCCGCCACCCTCGGCCGGGGAGAAGCCGTCGCGGCTGCAGCCGTGCTGTTCGTGAGCAGTGAACGCAGCGGAGCATACGAAGAGACGATCGCGGCGATCAGCGCAGCGCTCGCCCCGGACGTCGCGGCGGCCGACATCGCAGTCGTGGAGACGCAAGATGTGAGCCCGGGCGCGATCGCCGACAGCCGCATCATCGTCACGGTCGGCGCCGAAGCGGCGCAGGCGGTGGCCGAACAGGCGCCGCGTCAACCGGTGCTGCACACACTGTTGCCGCGCGAGAGCTTCGAGAACCTCCCTGCCCCGGCGCCGGAAGCCGGCCGACGCTCCGCAGTGTTCCTCGACCAGCCGGTGCAGCGGCAGATCGCGCTGCTTGCCGAAGCCCTTCCCGAGTGGCGCCAGCTCGCGCTGCTCGCCGGACCGCGCAGCCAGCATCTCGCCGCCCGGCTCGCCACAGCCGCGCGCGAGCAGCAGATGGTGGTGACGATCGAGAACATTGTCTCCGACCGCGAAATCTATCCGGCGCTGGAGCGGCTGCTGGCCGAACGCGCGATCCTGCTTGCACTGCCCGACCGCGTCGTGTTCAACAGCTATACGATCCAGAACATTCTGCTCACGAGCTACCGCCACCGCTCGCCGCTGATCGGTTTTTCGCCCGCCTATGTTCGGGCGGGCGCGCTGCTCGGCCTGTTCTCGACACCGGCGCAAATCAGCGCACAGGCCGCGGAGGCGATCCGTGCCGTGCTCGCCGGCGGAGCACTGCCGCCGCCACAGCCGCCACGCCAGTTCGAGGTCGGCATCAACCAGAACGTCGCGCGCGCGCTGGGCATCACCATCGAACCGGCCGAGGACATCGCCGCACGGATGATCCGCAGGGATGCCAGGCAATGATCAGGAACTGGGGCATCCGGTCGCGCGTGATGCTGGTCGCAGTGCTGCCGACCCTCGTGCTGGCAATCGTGCTCACCGCGTTCTACACCGGCTCCCGGGTCACCGATCACCGTGAAGCCCATGTTGCCCGGGGCCAGGCGTTTGCGCGGCAACTCGCGGCAGCGAGCGAATATGCAGTGTTCTCCGGCAACAGGGAATCGTTGCGGCGCCTTGCGGGAGCGATGCTCGCGGAAACCGACGTCCTCGGCGTGATGATCATCGACCGCAACGGTGACGCGCTCGCACAAAGCGGACAGCTCGATGCGACGCTACCGCTGCCGCCGCGCGCGGCATGGACGCGGGGCCTCGTTACCGCGAGCGGGACGCTGCGGGTTATCGAGCCGGTATTGCCGACGTCGCTCGATCTCGACGACGGTTTCGACGGAGCGGCCCTCGACACGCTGTCCGGGGCCGGAACTCCGCCGATGCTGGGCACCGTCGTCGTCGACATCTCGCGCGCGCAGCTCAACGCGCGGCAGAACGAACTGTTGGTCATCGGGAGCGCCGCGATCCTCATGGTGCTGATCGGCAGCCTCGTGCTTGCGCACTACATGAGCCGCGGCGTCACCGGCCCAATCCGGCGCGTCGCGTCCGCCGTCGAACGCATCGGGCGGGGCCAGTTTTCCGCGCGGCTGTCCGATATCGGCGGCGGTACCCTGCGCACCCTCGCCGAAGGAGTCAATCAGATGGCGGCGAAGCTCGCGAGTGCGCACGAGGACATGAGTCGCCAGATCGCGGACGCCACGGCGGAGCTGCGGGCACGCAAGGACGAAGCCGAGCGCGCGACCCTGTCGAAGTCACGCTTCCTCGCCGCCGCCAGTCACGACCTGCGCCAACCGATGCATGCGCTGGGCCTGTTCATCGCCGAGCTGTCGCAACACACGCACGCACCGGCGTCGCGTCGCCTCGTCGAGCGCATCGCGGCCTCGGCCGAAGCGATGGAGAACCTGCTCGATAGCCTGCTCGACATCTCGAAACTCGATGCCGGCGTGCTGGAGCCGCACATCAGCGTCTTTCCACTGCAACCGATCCTTGACCGCATCGCCGCCGAACAGCGTCCGCGACTGGGGACGCAGGACCTGCTGCTCAGAACCCGACCGACGCCGCTGTGGGTCGAGAGCGATCCGGTGCTGTTCGAGCGGATCATCGGCAACCTAGTCAGCAACGCGGTGCGCTACACGCGCAAGGGCCACATCCTCGTCGCGTGCCGGCGGCGAGGCGAGCGGGTGCGGATCGAAGTGCGCGACAACGGCGTCGGCATCGCTGCCGAGGCGCACGAAATCATCTTCCAGGAGTTCATCCAGCTCGACAATCCGGCCCGCTCGCGCGACAAGGGACTCGGGCTCGGGCTCGCGATCGTGCGGCGCCTCACTGACCTGCTCGGTCATCGCCTCGCGGTCCGCTCCCGTCCGGGCAGGGGGTCGGTGTTTGCGATCGAAGTCCCGGTCGCGCAACCGGTCGAATACGCCGAGCCGGGCGAGACCTGCAGGCAGCCGGGAGACCTGGCCGGCATACGCGTGGCGCTCGTCGATGACGATCCGCTCGCGCAGTCGGGCATGCGCAGCCTGTTGACGTCCTGGGGGTGTGAAGTAACCGCCGGCAGCGACATCGAAAGCGTGCTGGAGACGCTCGCGCGATCCGGCCATGAACCGCAGCTGATCATCAGCGATTACCGCCTGCACGGCAACTCGAACGGCATCGATGCGATCCGCGTGACGCGTGCACGATACGGCGAAAACCTCCCGGCGGCGTTGATCAGCGGCGACACCGCCCCCGAAACGCTGCGCCTGGCGCAGGGCGAAAGCCTGGCGCTGCTCCATAAGCCGGTGCGGCCGGCGCGCCTGCGGGCGCTGCTCAACCGCCTGTCCCACCCGGAGCGGGACTTCTGAGGCCGCGCGCTCCGCACGGAGTAGGGTAAGATCGGCGCTTGTCGATCCGCTGCAGGAGACTCCCGTGTCGAAAGAAACGTCAGCCAAGGATCCGCTCGAGTTCGTGCGCGGCATGTGGAGCAGCATGGGGTTTTCGCTGCCCGGGATGGTCACGCCGACGCTCGACGTCGATGAACTCGACAAGCGGATCGCCGACCTGAAGGCGGTCGAAAACTGGCTCAAGATGAACCTGAACATGCTGCAGATGACGATCCAAGGGCTGGAGATGCAGCGCGTCGCGATCGCCACGATGCAGGCCATGACGCAGCAGGCGCGCGAGGCGACGGAAAATCCCGGCCAGCAGGGGGACAACCCGTTCGCCGCGGCGGCGATGTGGCCGTGGAACCTGATGGGGGGAACGCCGCCTGCAGCCGATGAGCCGTCGCCGCCGCCTGAGCGGAAGAAGGCCGAACCGAAGCCTTCCGCCGCGACGGCCAAGTCGACGACGCAGCCGAAGTAGGCAGCCGGCGGCCCCGGGCACCGGTCTGGAGCAGCTGCATGCCCTGCGCTTACCCGACCGGCACGGCGGGCCGCGTCAGATCACGGCATCGGCTCGCAGTCGCGCAATCTGCGCTGCATTGAGCCCGAGTCCCGCAAGGATTTCATCACTATTCCCGCCTGCCTCGGGCACTGCCGTCGCCGCTTCCGGCTCGAACTCCGACAGGCGGACCGGCGGCGCGAACTGGCGCACACCACCGACTTCAACGACCATGCCGCGCGCGATGATGTGAGGGTTCGCGAGGCTTTCCTCGAGCCGCAGCACCGGCGTCACGCAGCAATCGACGGCGTCGAAGATGTCCACCCATTCGGCCTGCGTGCGGCTGCGGAAGATCGCTGCGACCTCATTGCGCGCCTGCCTCCCGTCCGTGCCTGTCGCCAGGTGGGCCGCTTTGAGGTCCGGGCGGCCGAGCGTGTCGCACACCAGCAGCCAGAACTTCTCCTCGAGCGCGCCGACCGCCATGTGGCGCCCGTCGGCAGTCTCGTACACGCCGTAGCACGGCACGCCGCCCGTCAGCAGATCCTCGCCGCGCGGGCGCACGCCGCCGTGCGCGAGCACTTCGACGAGCGGAAAGATCGCATGGGCGAGCGCCGCGTCGGTCATCGCGACGTCCACATGGCGGCCGCGCCCGGTCGCCTTCGCGTCGATGACGGCGACGAGCAGGCCGAGCAGCGCGGACAGGCTGCCGCCGAGCAGGTCGCCGATCTGCAGGTTCGGGATCGCCGGCGGCCCTCCGGGCGCGCCGATCTGGTCGAGCACTCCGGAATAGCCCAGATAGTTGATGTCGTGGCCGGCGCGCTGCGCGTACGGGCCGGTCTGGCCGTAGCCGGAGATGCTGCAGTAGACGATCGCCGGTTTTGCCTCGGCGAGCGTGGCGTAGCCGAGGCCGAGCTTGTCCATCACGCCCGGGCGGAAGCCTTCGACGACGACGTCGGCGCTCGCCACGAGGCGCAGGAACAGCGCGCGCCCCGCCTCGTTCTTGAGGTCGAGGCGCAGGCTCTTCTTGCCGCGATTGACGACCTGGTAGAAATAGCTCGTCGCGCCGTTCATCGCGCCCATCGTGCGCGCGTAATCGCCGGCGCAGGTGTCCTCGATCTTGATGACTTCGGCGCCATAATCGGCCAGGTGCTGGGTCGCGAGCGGGCCGGGCAGAAGGCGCGTGAGGTCGAGGATTCGCAGGCCGTGCAGGGGTTTCGGTCGCATGCTTTGCGTGTATCACCGGAAAGGGATCGGAGGCACCATTCTAGCCCGCCGCAGCGCTCGTTCCGGACCGCGATGCTCACTCGCACGCGCACATGTCATCGATGACCTTGCCGTTCTTGACCAGGCTGCCGGGCACGCAGCTCACCTCGCCGCAAGCACCGCATCGAGGCCCGCTTGGGCCTGCTCGACCTTGCAATGCAGGAGCATGCGCTCGTTGAGACCGGTTTGCCGACGACGAGGCGCACGCCTGACCTCAGGGCCGCGCCGCAAGCCGTGCACAACGTCACACCGCACGAAAATAAAACCTCATGGAATATCATTGATGGTTTTCCATCGCTAGAATCGGGTTTTGCCAAAGGGCGATCTCCCCGGCGAGCGAGCGACGAGGCCGACCGAACGCGCCCCCCGAACGGAACGACCGTGCAGGAACATCCATTCACCCTCCATCTCCTTTCGCTATGCCTCGGCGCCGCCGTGCTGGCGCTCCATACACCTGCCCAAGCGCAGGTCTACGAATGCCGGGAAGGCAGCAGGACAGTGTTTTCCGGCATCCCCTGCGAGGCCGATTCAGCACCGCTCGAAGTAAAACCGGCGGCGGGAGACTACAGCCAGCCCGACGATCTGCGGGCGCGCTTGCGAACCGAAGCGGGCCGGGTCGAACTGAAGCGCATCGACGACGAGCGGGCGGCGAGGCGTCGCGACGCTACCGCCGAGAACGAGTTACGGCGGAAGGCGGAATCGGACCACTGTCTGCAGATCCGCAAAGACAGGGCCAGGGCGCTGCGGCACCCGGACAATGCCCGGCGCGAAAGGGAGGCGGCGGAAAAGCTGTCGGAGCGGGAATTTTTCGAGTGCCGGCGCGCCGAGCGACTCCGGTGAAACGCCGTAGGGCGAGACCGGCGCGTCGGGTAAAATCCCGCACTTCACCCACCGGCGCATGCGCCCCCGCCCATGGAAATCATCAACTTCCTCATCGACATCGTGATGCATCTCGACAAGCACCTGGAGGCGCTCGTCCAGGCTTACGGGATATGGATCTACGCAATCCTGTTCGCGGTGATCTTCAGCGAGACGGGTTTCGTCGTCACGCCGTTCCTGCCCGGGGACTCGCTGCTGTTCGTCGCCGGCGCGCTCGCGGCAGTCGGCGGCATGGACATCGGGCTGCTGATTGCCGCGCTGACGATCGCCGCGGTGCTCGGCAACACCGTTAACTACGCCATCGGCCGCTACTTCGGGCCAAAGGTGTTCCAGTGGGAGAACTCGCGCCTCTTCAACAAGGCAGCGCTGATGAAGACGCACCTTTTCTACGAGAAGCACGGTGGCAAGACACTCGTCATCTCGCGTTTTTTGCCGCTGTTCCGCACGTTCGCCCCGTTCGTCGCCGGCATCGGCAGCATGACGTATGCACGTTTCACGCTTTTCAACGTCATCGGCGCGCTGTCATGGGTCGTATCGCTGACGTTCGCCGGCTACTGGTTCGGCAACATGCCGTGGATCAAGCAGAACCTTACGTTCGTCATCGTCGCAATCATCGTCCTGTCGCTGGTGCCGGTCGCGATCGGCGCGTGGAAATCACGCTCGGCTGCGTAAGGCGGGGCCGGCGCTCCTGGCGATCGCCCTCGCGCAGCCCTCTGGCGCCGCCCTGCACCCGGCAATCTACCGTCGTTGCGGCAGAACATTCCGGGCACTACCCTGAAGACAGGAGGTGGCACGATCTGCGAGAGCTGCGGTCTTATTGTCGGTTGGACGACGCACTGGCAAACCATCGCAGCGTCGTGAGGGACAGCCACGATCGGATCCAGCGAAACCGCGCCTCCCCAGGGCGCGGGTACAAAAGGAAGATCATGAATTATGCCGAACGTGCATTGCGCACGCTGAGCGCCGGAAATCGGACACTGCTGCGGGCCGAGAACGAAACGAGCCTGCTGCAGGAGATGTGTCGTGTCATCGTCGAGCAGGGCGGCTACCGCATGGCATGGGTCGGCTTCGCCCAGCACGACGAGGGCAAGACCCTGCGCCCCATCGCCCATTACGGCTTCGAAGATGGTTTCTTCGAAGTCGCCCACTACACCTGGGCCGATGACGAGGGCGGGCCGACTGCGGAGGCTGTGCGCACCGGCAAGCCGGCGATGGCGCCCAATGCGACCGCAGTCATCGCGACCCACCTGCCGATGGCGCTGTCCGAGGTGGCCAAGCGCGGCTACGGCTCGGTCGCGGCGTTCCCGCTGATCCTCGACGGCGCGACCATCGGCAACCTGACGATCTTCGCCGCCGAGCACGACGCCTTCGACGCGCGCGAGCTCGAGCTGCTCGGCGAGATGTCCGAGGATCTCTCGTTCGGCATCGCGACGCTGCGCGTGCGCGAGGGGCACCGGCGCGCCGAGGAAACGATCCGGCGCATGGCCTTCTACGACTCGCTCACCGACCTGCCGAACCGCACGTCGCTGCAGCAGGAGCTGACGAGTGCGATCGAGACGCTGCACACTGCGCATAACCCGCTCGCGCTGCTTCTCATCAAGATCGGGCACTTCCAGGAGATCAGCGACACGCTCGGCTACGAGGAGGCGGACCTGCTGGTGCAGGAGATGGCCAGACGCCTGTCGCAGCTTGCCGGCGAGGGACGGGCGGTCGCGCGCGCCGGTGAAGACGAATTCGCGCTCTCCCTGCCGAACACCAGCGCCGAAGTCGCGATCCGGCTGGCGCAGAGGATCATGCGCGAAGTCTGCGACCCCGTGCCGCTCGGCCCCCTGACTGTCGACCCGCACGCGCACATCGGCATCGCGATGTTTCCCGGCCACGGCAACACCGCCGATGCAATCCTGCGCCGCGCGAAGATCGCTGCGGTCCAGGCAAAACGCACCGTCGCGAAATTCGCGCTCTACCAAGGCAGCGCCGATCAGGAATGCACGCGTCGCCTCGCGCTGATGAGCGACCTGCGCAGCGCGATCGACAAGAACGAACTGCAGCTGTACTGCCAGCCGAAAGTGTCGATCTCGTCCGGCGAAGTATGCGGAGCGGAAGCACTGGTGCGCTGGCCGCACGCGCAGCACGGCATGATCGCGACCGGCGAATTCATCACGCTCGCCGAACGTGCCGGCCTGATCATGCCGCTGACGCGCTGGGTGCTCGAAACCGCGTTCCGCCAAAGCCACACGTGGTTCGAACAGGACATTCGCCAGCCGCTGTCGGTCAATCTATCGGCGCAGGACCTGCGCGACCCGCGCCTCGTCGACCGCATCTCGGGCCTGTTCGCGACGTGGGCGATGCCGCCCGAGATGATCCAGTTCGAACTGACTGAAAGCGCATTGATGGAAGACCCGATCGGCGCGCTCAAGACGCTCCAGCGCTTGAAGGCGCTGGGTGTCGAGCTCTTCATCGACGATTTCGGCACCGGCTACTCGAGCCTCAGCTACCTGCAGAAGCTGCCTGTCGACTCGCTGAAGATCGACCAATCCTTCGTCTCGAGCATGCTGACGAACGCCGGCTCCGCAGTCATCGTGCGCTCGACGGTCGAACTCGGCCACAACCTCGGGCTCGGCGTCGTTGCCGAAGGCGTCGAAAGCGAGGCGCAGTGGGACGGCCTGCGGGCGCTCGGTTGCGACACCGCCCAAGGGCATTTTGTCGGCTTTCCGATTCCGACCGAACAGTTCGCCGACTGGGAGGCGCATTGCCAGTGGAGGCACCGCCCCACTGCGGGGGATGCAACGCCGACGATTTCTCACTGACGGCAGGCCGGCCGGGCTCCTGAGCGGGAAATTCTTTCTGGCGCCCCGCCCGCTCGGAAGCTCATCCGTTAAAGTCCTTCGTCAAACCGCATGAACTTCAACTCCTTGAGCAGCGCCTTGATTTCCTTGAGGTCGTCGAACTTCGCAAAGTCTTCTTCCATGCTCGTGAACGTCTGCTTCTTCCGCACGATCTGAAGGTCGAGCAAGGACAACATGCTCTCGGGAGACAGGGGTTGCCGCGGATCGACCTGGAAGCGCAGGGTGAACGCATGTTCGACACCCAGGATCTCCATGTCGAGTTCCTTCGACTGATCCTTCAGGATCGCATTGAAGCGCTTCAGACGATCTTCGCTCATCTGGGCCAGGTCGGCCGGGTCGATGTGCTCCAGTTCCAGCTGCAGTTCGAGGAGCTGCAGCAAATTCCGATTTTCATAAGCGCGGTTGACGCGCTGCATGAGCAGGTTCTTGCGCTCGCGCTCGGCCAGGTCCGGCTCACGATCGGGGTGCAGCGCGCTGGCGAGCTTGCGGTAAACGTCGCGAATCGAGGCGCTGATCTCCTTTTCCTCGGTTTCCTGCGCCTGTTCGCGTGCCAGTTGCTTCGCCGTTTTCTTGCGCCGCGCCGCGCGTGAGGCCTGCTCGGCACGCGCCTTTTCCGCCTGCTCGGTCATTTTCTCCTGCACTTGGCGCAACAGGGACTCGGGGTCGCTGAAATCGATGTCGTCGTCCAGCCCGACGCCCATCATGTCCTCGAACATTTCCTTGATCTGCTGCTTTTCCGCTGCAAGATCCTCGTCGTAGTCCGACCCGCTGTGCCGGTTGTAGATTTCCTTGAGTTCCGGGTCATCCGACTTTTCGAGAAGCGGTGCCGCCAGATTGGCGATAAATTCGGCCAGGACCTTGCGCTCGGCGCGCGTCAGGCCTTTCTCCCCATATGCCCGGTCCAGCTTTCGCACCATCTGCGACTGCAGGCTTTCAAGTTCGGCTTCAATGGGCAAAAGCTCTTCAGCGTACTTCTTCTGGTAACGCGGCAGGAGTATTTCCCACGCCGCCAGACGTTGACGCTTCTGTTCGGTCTGCTTGATCAGGCGGTTGAAAGTTTTCTGGTTACGGGTCAAGGTTCCTGATACGCCCTTGTCGCCAGCGATGACGATCGAAGGCCTGGACGGGTCGAAAAGCATGGTCTGGAATCCGGAGGGCTGATAAAGCCTTGAAGTCTGGTGCCACGTATCTCGGGGGTCAACCTCTGGGCGTCGCGACGGCATCTCCCATTTCGCAACAACTTTCCGGAGCCGGCCTTCCGGGCGGGGTCCGGCTCCCCGCCCTGAGCCGGAGTCGGTGTTATGGGGGGTCACATGCTGCGCCGGTACTGCCCCCGACCTTCTGGCTGCGCTCGCTCGCGCCGTACTTGTTCTTCAACGCGCGACTGCGCAGATACGGTGGGCGGGACGATTCTTTACCTTGGCATCATTCACCTACAATGTCAGCTTGCCCTGCCCCTCCGGCAACAAGCTGCTCCTGACACGAGCGAAGTTCAGCAGCTCCGCCAATGCACCACGCTGCGTGCGCCAGTCACGCAGCACTTGTTCCGCGAGCAACGCGTAATGCCACTTTCGCCCGTCCCGACTCGCCGGCGGCAGACCGTTGATGCGCTCGCACCAGGCCGTCGCCGCCTTCAGCTTGCGCTGTACGTTCGGCGTGCTCACCTGCCCCTTGTCACGGATCGGCATAAAGGCGCCGGGCATGATCGGCGTAATGGCGCCACTTGGAGGGGTTTGAAAGTGGCGTTTCGAACGGTGCGGAGGATGGGGTAAAACGCTCATAAGCGCAAGGGTCGAATTGGACCGAAATATGCGTTATGGAAGGCTCAGAAAGGGGCGGACGGACCCGGCGGACGCCGGCGAAAGCGGGACGATGCGGGGCCGGCTTTTCGCCTGGAACGGGGTCACGGGGACCGTGGAATAAATGGGCCGGTTTCATCGGCCCGTTTATGCCGCGAAAGCCCCTTGACGCCGTGGAGGGTGGCCAATGCTCCGGGGAGGTGCCAGGGATGTTTTTCATCCCCGGCGGCTGCCCCGCGGCGAGCGCGGGGTGTGGGGCGGAGCCCCAGGGGGTTGAGGCCGCGGGATCGCCGCTGAAGGGGTTTGCAGCGCCGAGGACGGCGCTGCAAACGGCTGGCGTCCTCAGCGCGCCTTGGCCGCCGCCGGCGAGCGCGCGGGCGCCCTGGTCGAGTCCGGCGATGGCTTCGGCGCGCGGTAGCTCTCACCGTCGAGGACGACGCGGTAGGCGCCATGCCGCAGCCGATCGAGGGTGGCGGCGCCGAGCATGCGGTTGGCCGGGAAGGCATCGCCCCATTCGTCATAGTCCAGGTTGCTCGTCACGATCGTTGATGCGCGCTCGTAGCGCTCGGCGACGAGGTCGTGGAAATCTTCGTCGTGCGGTGGACGAAGGGGTTTCAGACCAAAATCGTCGATCACCAGGAGTGGCACACGAGCCAATTGCTGGAAGCGCCGCTCGAAGCTGCCGATGGCGCGCGCGGCGTGCAGCGAGCCGACGAGTTGCGTCTGCGTCGTGAACACGACGTCATGCCCCTGGCGCACGGCGCAATGGCCGAGCGCCTGCGCCAGATGGCTCTTGCCCGTGCCGCACGGGCCGGCGATCAGGATGGCCACCTTCTCGCTCAGGTAGCGGCCGGTCGCCAGATCCTGGATCAGGCTGCGATTGAGGTTCGGCAGGCGGTCGAAGTCGAACGCCTCGATCGTCTTCTCGCCGCGGAAATTGGCGCGCCGCAGGCGCATCGCCACCTTCTTCTGGTCGCGCCGGGCGACCTCGTCGCCGATCAGGATGGAGAGGAATTCGGTGTAGGCGAGTTTGCCCTCGATCGCCTGGCGGTTCCGCAGATCGAGCGAATCGAGGATGCCGGACAGGCGCAGTTGCTTGAGGAACGCAGTGAGTTCGGGAATCGGATTCATGATGATGCGCCTTTAGTGGGTCAGCAGGGATTTGGTATCGCGGCAGAAGCGCCCGCCGCGGGTATAGGTCTCGGCCAGCGCATCGAACGAGCTCTGCGCCGCCTGTTGGTCGAGCCCCTTGGCAAGGATCGTCTTGACCGTGCGGTAGCGCGGGCTGCCGAAGGACAGCGCCCGGACACAGGCGGCCTCCAGGCGCGCGCTGCCGTAGGTCTTGGCCAGGCGGACGATGCCCTGGGCGGCCCGCAGGTTGTCGAGGACGCGGTCGGCGAAGAGCGCCTCGATCAGCGCCGCGCAGGCCGAACCGATCCGGGTCGCGGCCTCGAGGCACCACTGCGGATCGCGCAGCTGATAGGCCTGCGCCTCGAGCGGCTGATGGTCGCGCACCGTCGAGCGGCGCCCCGGATCCTTGAGCCGCGGATGACTGGCGATGAGCTGGTGCTCGTGGAACACCTGTACCGAGGTGTGCGTCGCCCGTAGCCACAGTTCCTGCCCGACGAGGCGGAACGGCACCGAGTAGAGGCAGAGTCCGAATTTGACGTGCGTATCGGGATGGACCGTCACCTTCACCCAAGTGGCCAGGACCGGCGGCACCGTCGGCAGCGGCAGCAGGAGCGCCTTCTCGACCGAGGCAAAGCGCGTCAGCGGCTTCTCGCGCGTCGTCCCGTGGCAGCGGTTGCCGGCCTCGCCCATGACCCAGTCGGCCACCTGCCGGTTGGCGTCGGCGAGGCTCCTGAACTCGCGCAGCGGCAAAAAGTTGCGTTTGACATATTTTACTCCCGACTCGACGATCCCTTTTTTACGGGGATCGGCCGGCGGACACGGGGAGATCCTGAAACCGAATCCTTCGGCACACTCGGCGTAGGCGCGCTGCACCTGCGGGTCGCGGGTGCAGGCGCGGGTGATCGCGCACTTGGGGTTGTCGATGATGACCCGGGCGACGACGCCGTTGAACCACTGGAACGCATTGCGGTGGCAGGCCAGCCAGGTCTCGACCGTCTGGTCGCGGACGAACTCGACGTACTGGTGGCGACTCCAGGCAAGTGTCATGACGAAGAACCAGGTCTTGAAGCTGGCCCCAGTCATCACGTCGGTCATCACCGGGCCGGCGCCGAAATCGACCTGGCCGGCCTCACCCGCTTCGAAATCGAGGCGACAAGTCGAGGCCGGCGGCGTGCTCGCGTCGATCGACTGAAGCAGGCGGCGGACCGAGGAGTAGCTCCCCGCGTAACCGTGGTTCCTGACCAATGCGGCATGAATCGCAGTGCCGGCAACGCCAGCCTCGACCCATGCGGTGATCCGCTCGCGGTGATCGACCAGACTCGATACGCAGCTCGCCGGTAGCGGCCGTTCCTGGAACACCGCCGCCAGCTCGGCGTCCTCGGGGAGCGGACGCTCCGCCGCCAGCCAGTCGTGATCCTGCGCGGTCTTGCGTAGTCGTGAGAGCTTCTTGCGCCCCATCAGCCCCGAGCGCTCGATGTCGCGGTCGGCGTCTCCCTGGCGCATGCGCACCAGGACCTGTCGGTATTGATACATCTCGAACCTCCGTTTGCTCATGGACTCTTCCGGCCGAAAAAACTCGGCAGGTTAAGCCCGGTGGGTGGACGTTCGAAACGCTGACTTCTTCCTCTCGGCGCCGCCTCCTGGCGCCTTTACGGCGATCTTGCGGTGGCGCCTATACGGCGATCACCGGCTGGCGCCTATACGGCGATCACCGGCTGGCGCCTTTACGCCGATCCGGCACTGGCGCCATAACGCCGATCACCACGTGGCGCCTTTACGCCGATCCCGCTTTGGCGCCATTACGGCGATCGGTGACACCCCTGGGCCTTGGTTTCCACCAGATAAACCGCATCGGCGCAGCGCACCAGGAAGTCCGGCGAGTAGAACGCGGGCAGCCCGTCCTCCTTGACGTAGCGCAGTCGCGCAAAGTCGTGACGGGTCTCGATGATCTTGCAGAAAGCCTCCACGGTGCTATCGACGCCTGCCCATTCGATGAATGCTTTTTCCAGCCCACCGGGCGGGCAGCACCCACTCCCGCGTCTGCAGTCCGACCCGGTGCCGGCCCTCAAGACTTTCCAGGATTTTTTCGGCGACTTGCCGGCCCTTGGCGACGATTTCGGGAAGTTGTTCGAGGAGTGACTTGGGCATGAACTTTCTGTTTTGCGTCGTTAACAACAATTTGTTGTGTTGACGATACAACAGACAAGTAAGCACTTGCCATCTGCGAACATAACTTTCTGTTCATGGATGAAAAAATCGCTTTCTCCCAGAGACTTGCCGACGCAATGCGGGCATCCGGCTACGAGCCTCGCCCCGCCGTGCTGGAAAAGGAGTTCAATACCCGTTACTGGGGACGTCCGGTGACCTACCAGGCCGTTACCCGCTGGCTGAAGGGAGAAGCAGTCCCCGGACAGGACAAGCTGCAGGTGCTGGCGCAGTGGCTCGGCGTCGAACCCCAGTACCTGCGCTTCGGCGAAACCGTGGTTCGCCAGGTGCGCGAGCGCAAGGCGCGTTGGGAAGAAGGCTTCAGCGCCGAGGAGCGGCAGCTGTTCGATGCCTACCTGCAATTGCCGATGGACAGGCGCAAGCTGCTGTGCGAGGTAATGCGGGCGTTCGTATTGGCCTACGGGGAGAAGACGCAGGCGTAAAGCTCAGGCAGCGAACGGATCCATCAGCACAAGGCCGGGCACCCGTTTGAAGTCGGCAATGTTCGGGGTCATCAAGGGAAGGTTTTCAATCAGGGCGCTGGCAGCGATGATGGCGTCGGGCAGTTTGATGGCCAGACTGGAGCGGATTTCGATGACACGCTCGACGACCGGCGAGGTCAGGGCAATTTCGTCTAGTTGATCCAGCAGAAAACGGGCGCGGGCGCGGCTGTCGTCAGTGTGGCCGCGCCAGCCCAGCACCTCCATACGGGTGATCACCGAGATGCGCGCCTGATCCCGCAATGCCTGCTCGATGCGCTGAAGAACAGACTCATCCACGGCGTCAGCAAGAAAATATATCAGCAGATTCGTATCGACGACGCAGGACATCAGCAGCGCTCGTCCCACTCGTCGCGCATCGCCTTCACTTCGGCGTCGATTTCTTGAGCGCTCATTTTTCGTGGCCATGACCCCCGCGCCGCCGTGATCGCAGCGTCAAGCTGCCCGACGTCATGGCGTCGCTCGGCGAACAGGGCATCGACCAATTGCATCACCGCCGTACGTTGCGCACTCGGCAAGGATTCGAGCTTGTGGATCAGTTCCATGTGCCCCATGGCCATTTCTCCTGCGGTTCCCGTTCAGTGTAGTAAGGCACAGGGCTCCGCCGCAACCGGACAGCAAAACGGCGCCGTGCGGCGCCGTTTCCGTGATGCCCGAGCAGTTCCCCCTCACATGCTGCGCCGGTACTGCCCGCCGACCTCGTACAGCGCCGACGTGATCTGGCCGAGCGAGCAGTAGCGCACCGCATCGACGAGCACTTCGAAGACGTTGCCGTCCTCGATGACGGCCTGGCGCAGCTTCGCGAGCCACTTCGGCGCTTCGGCGCCATTGCGCGCCTGGAAGTCGGCGAGGCGCTTCAACTGCCCCTGCTTCTCCTCCTCGGTCGAGCGCGCGAGTTCGATTTCCGGCTGCGCGCTGCCCTTCGGGTTCAGGAAAGTATTGACGCCGATGATCGGGTACCCACCTCCGACAAGCTGCGGTGGCAGACTTCGATGTCGCCGGCGAGTCGGCGGTCCTCGCCCTGGACCAGCGCCAGCGCAAACACCTTGACGATGTGATCGAGCACCGGTTGCAGCAGCAACAGCCGCCAGCTCTCATCCTCCAGCGCCTCGAAGCCTGGGCCAAACAGGCGTTCGCGGATATAGTCACCCAGCCAGCCGGCCAGCTCGGCCGTGTTCGTCTGCAGGTAGGGGCTGGCCAGATGGCTGCGGGCCGCGACTTGACCAATTATCAAACTACTTTGATAATTGGTCAGATGAAGACGCTACGCTTCGTCGGTTCGAGCCTCGACGATCTGCAGGATTTCCCCGCCGACGCTCGCAGGGCAGCCGGCTTCGAGCTGTTTGCAGTGCAGCGCGGACTGATGCCTACCGACTTCAAGCCAATGCTGGCCGTCGGCCCGGGCGCTTACGAAATACGGCTGCACGTTCTCGGCGAGTGGCGCGTGATCTACGTCGCCAGGTTTGAAGATGCGGTATACGTACTGCACGCTTTCCAGAAGAAGACGCAGAAGACCCCGAAGCAGGATATCGAGCTGGCGGCACGACGGTACAAGCAGATCGGAGACCGGACATGACCAAGGAAGCAATCGTCGAATCGAGTGGCAATGTGTTTGCCGATCTGGGGTTCTCGCCCGAAGAAGCGGCGCTGCTGGCGATGCGCGCCGAATTGATCGCACGTCTGCGCGAAACCATCGAGCAGGCGGGATGGACGCAGGTACAGGCGGCAAGCCGGCTGGGTATCGGGCAGTCGCGCGTGTCGGACCTGATGCGTGGCAAGTACGACAAGTTCAGCCTCGATATGCTGGTCACGCTCGCCACGCGGGCCGGCCGGCGGGTCGAGCTTGCGGTCGCCTGATTATTAAGGCGGCATTCAAATCTCTCCGTTCGGCCTGAGTGGGATATTCGCCCGATGGTCGAAAGGCGTTGGCAAGAAACAGGGCGGTGGTAGTGTTCGGGGAGTTGCTTGTGGACAAAGACCGACTGAGCACTGGTGCCCTGGAGCCCGTCCTCTGAGTATGGTTGAGGCATCGTCGGCGAGTATGGTGAGTCCCCTGGCGCGTTGGTGCTGGCCACCGGCGGGTCTGTCCGACATCCCGATTGAGAGATTGAGCGTATCGACATGCCCACGTCCGCGAGCGACCTTGACTCAAGGAGAGAACATGGCGCAACGAGTTGGTCCGACCCGACGCGGAGTTGACGGCACACCGGTCGAGCCGTTGAGCATCAAGCATCCCAACGCTGCCGGCATCGACATCGGCGGGGCAAGCCACTATGTGGCGGTGCCGCCTGATCGGGTAGGCAAAGGCGAGCCCGCGGTGCGCGAATTCGGACCGCACACCGAAGACCTGGTCGCGGTTGCCAATTGGCTTTGCGCGTGCCGCATCGATACCGTCGCGCTCGAATCGACGGGGGTGTATTGGATAGCGCTGTACGAGCTTCTGCAAGCGCGTGGCTTTGAGGTGTGGCTGGTCGATGCCAAAAGCGTACGCCACGTCAAGGCGCGCAAATCCGACGTGCTTGATTGCCAGTGGTTGCAACAACTGCACAGCTTCGGACTGCTGAGTCAGGCGCATCGGCCGGATGAGCAGGTTTGCGCGCTGCGCGAGATGTCGCGGCTGCGCGACATCACCATCGATGAGCGCGCCCGGCATACCCAGCGCATGCAAAAGGCGCTCACCCAGATGAATGTGCAACTCACCAACGTGATTACCGACATCACCGGCGAGACGGGCATGAACATCATCCGCGCCATCGTTGCCGGCGAGCGCGACCGCATGGCCCTCGCGCAGTTGAGGAACTACCGGGTACATGCCAGCACCGAGCAGATTGCCAAGGCGCTCGAAGGGCGTTGGAGCCGCGAGCATCTGTTCAGTCTTGCCCACGAGCTCAAGGCCTATGACTTTGCCAGCGAGCAGATTGCGCGGCTGGACGCCGAGATCGAGGGGCGGCTTGAGGCGATGCGCGTCTTCGACAAGAGGCCGGAGGCGAACGCGAACAAGGGACGTCGCAAGAACACGCTGGCCTTCGACGGACGGCGGGCACTGATGAACTGGTGCGGCGTGGATTTGACCGAAGTGCCCGGCATCGACGTGGGCACCGCCCTGAAGATCCTCTCGGAGTTGGGGAGCTCGCTCACCCGCTTCGCCACGGCAAAGCATTTCTGCTCGTGGCTGGGACTGTGCCCCGGCACGCGGATTTCTGGCAACAAGAAGCTCTCCGGCGCCAGCAAACGAATCCCCAACCGTGTCGCGCGGGCGTTGAAACTCGCCGCGCTGGGCTTGTCGCGCTCGCGCTGCGCCATGGGGGCCTATTACCGAAAGCTTGCCCTGCGCATGGGCTCGCCCAAGGCCATTACCGCCGTGGCGCATAAGCTCGCGCGTATTGTCCATGCGATGCTCAGCGGGCAGGCCAGCTACGTCAAGGAGGATCAGGCCAGGCACGAAGCGCGCTACCGCGAACGCGCCATCAAAGCACTGCAGAAGCGCGCCCAGGAGCTCGGCCTGACCCTCTCGCCGCAGGCTGTTCCCGCTCAACCATAATGCCGATCGTTCCTCGCTGCACATTTTTAACCCATTGAATCAAGATGCGAAAATTACTGTTTCTTGAGAGCTCAGCCCGAACGGTATTTCGTTGCCGGGTTAATAATTCCGGACAGCAAAACGGCGCCGAAGCGCCGTTTTGTCTTTCAGCCGGACCGCGGTCCGCTTACATGCTGCGCCGGTACTGCCCCCCAACCTCGTACAGCGCCGACGTGATCTGGCCGAGCGAGCAGTAGCGCACCGCGTCGACGAGCACTTCGAACACGTTGCCGTTCTCGATGACGGTCTGGCGCAGCTTCGCAAGCCACTTCGGCGCTTCCGCGGCGTTGCGCGCCTGGAAGTCGGCGAGACGCGCGAGCTGGCCCTGCTTCTCCTCGTCGGTCGAGCGCGCGAGTTCGATTTCCTGCTGCGCCTGGCCCTTCGGGTTCAGGAAGGTGTTGACGCCGATGATCGGATACGAGCCGTCGTGCTTCTTGTGCTCGTAGTACAGCGACTCCTCCTGGATCTTGCCTCGCTGGTAGCCGGTCTCCATCGCGCCGAGCACGCCGCCGCGCGCCGCGATCGCCTCGAACTCCTTAAGCACCGCCTCTTCGACGAGGTCCGTGAGCTCATCGATGATGAAGGCGCCCTGGTTCGGGTTCTCGTTCTTCGCCAGGCCCCATTCGCGGTTGATGATCAGCTGGATCGCCATCGCGCGCCGCACCGACTCCTCGGTCGGCGTCGTGATCGCCTCGTCGTACGCGTTGGTGTGCAGCGAGTTGCAATTGTCGTAGATCGCGATCAGCGCCTGCAGCGTCGTACGGATGTCGTTGAAGTCCATCTCCTGCGCGTGGAGTGACCGTCCCGACGTCTGCACGTGGTACTTGAGTTTCTGGCTCCTCTCGTTCGCGCCGTACTTGTTCTTCATCGCGACGGCCCAGATGCGGCGGGCGACGCGGCCGATCACCGAGTATTCCGGGTCCATGCCGTTCGAGAAGAAGAACGACAGGTTCGGCGCGAAGTCGTCGATATGCATGCCACGCGCGAGGTAGGACTCGACGTAGGTGAAGCCATTCGACAGCGTGAAGGCGAGCTGCGAGATCGGATTCGCGCCGGCTTCGGCGATGTGGTAGCCGGAGATCGACACCGAGTAGAAGTTCTGCACCTTGTGATGGACGAAGTATTCCTGGATGTCGCCCATCATCTTCAGCGCGAATTCCGTCGAGAAGATGCAGGTGTTCTGGCCCTGGTCTTCCTTGAGGATGTCGGCCTGCACCGTGCCGCGCACCGACGACAGCGTCCATTCCTTGATCTTCTGGAATTCGGTCTCGGTCGGCTCGCGGCCATTGTCGGCGCGGAACTTCGCGACCTGCTGGTCCATCGCAGTGTTGAAGAAGAACGCGAGGATGATCGGCGCCGGGCCGTTGATCGTCATCGACACCGAGGTCGAAGGCGCCACGAGGTCGAAGCCGTCGTACAGCACCTTCATGTCGTCGAGCGTCGCGATCGACACGCCGGAGTTGCCGATCTTGCCGTAGATGTCCGGGCGCACGTCGGGGTCGCAGCCGTATAGCGTCACGGAGTCGAACGCCGTCGACAGGCGGTGCGCCGGCATGCCTTCGGAGACTTTCTTGAAGCGGCGGTTCGTGCGGAACGCGTCGCCTTCACCGGCGAACATCCGCGTCGGGTCCTCGCCCTCGCGCTTGAAGGCGAACACGCCCGCGGTGTAAGGGAACGAGCCGGGGACGTTCTCCTTCATCAGGAAGCGCAGCGACTCGCCGTCGTCGTCGAAGTTCGGCACCGCGACCTTGCGGATCTTGCTGCCGGACAGCGACTCCGTCGTCAGCTTGGTGCGGATCTCCTTGTCGCGGATCTTCACGATGTATTCGTCGGCCGCGTAGAGCTCCTTCGTCTTCGGCCACATTTCGAGCAGCTTCTTTGCCGTCGGCGTCAGTTCGCCGTTCTTCCAGTCGATCAGTTCGTCGAAAGTGACCTGCGAGCCGGCGTCCTTGCCGCACTGCTCGAACAGCGCCTTCGCGATCTTCAGCGACTGGCGTTCGCGCGCGATCTTCGCCTGCTGCTCGACGTGCTTGTGGTAGTCGCGGACAGTGTCGGCGATCTCGGCGAGGTAGCGCGTGCGCTCGGCCGGAACGATCGCGCGGCCGTGGCTCGACGCCTTCGTGGCGACGACGGGCAGCACGCCTGGCTTGGCCTTCAGGCCCTTCTCGACGAGCTTCGGAAACATCGCCTGATACAGCGCGGTGACGCCATCGTCATTGAAGCGCGCGGCCATCGTGCCGAACACCGGCATCGCGTCGGTGGGCTGGCTGAACAGCTCGCGGTTGCGCTGGTACTGCTTGCGCACGTCGCGCAGCGCGTCGTCGGCGCCCTTGCGGTCGAACTTGTTGATTGCGACGAAGTCGGCGAAGTCGAGCATGTCGATCTTCTCGAGCTGGCTCGCCGCGCCGAATTCCGGAGTCATCACGTACAGCGACAGGTCGACGTACGGCACGATGGCCGCATTGCCCTGGCCGATGCCGGAAGTCTCGACGACGACGAGGTCGAAGCCGACGAGCTTCGTCGCGGCGATGACTTCGGGCAGCGCGGCCGAGATCTCGGAACCGGTTTCACGCGTCGCCAGCGAGCGCATGAAGATGTTCTCGTGCTCGATCGCGTTCATGCGGATGCGGTCACCGAGCAGCGCGCCGCCGGTGCGCTTGCGCGACGGGTCGATCGACACGATCGCGAGCTTGAGCTTGTCGTTGTGGTCGAGGCGGAAACGGCGCACGAGTTCGTCGGTCAGCGAGCTCTTGCCCGCGCCGCCGGTGCCGGTGATGCCGAGCGCCGGCGTCTTCAGCTTCGCCGCAGCCTCGACAAGCGCCTTCCGGACGTCGTCGCCGTACGCGCCGTTTTCGAGCGCGGTGATGATGCGCGACAGGGCGCGCTGCCGAGCGGCGCGTTCGCCGGTCGTCAGCTGCTTGACGACGTCCTCGGCCGACTGCGGCGCAACCGCGGTGAGGTCGAAGTCCGAGCGCTCGACGACGTCGTTGATCATCCCCTGCAGGCCGAGCATCGCGCCGTCTTCCGGCGAATACACGCGTGTGACGCCGTAGTCGTGCAGCTCGCGGATTTCCGACGGCACGATCACGCCCCCGCCGCCGCCGAACACCTTGATGTTCTCGCCGCCGTTCGCCTTCAACAGGTCGATCATGTACTTGAAGAACTCGACGTGGCCACCTTGGTACGACGTGATCGCGATGCCCTGCACGTCTTCCTGCAGCGCGGCGTTGACGATCTCGCCGACCGAGCGGTTGTGGCCGAGGTGGATCACTTCGGAGCCGGTCGACTGGAGGATCCGACGCATGATGTTGATCGACGCGTCATGGCCGTCGAAGAGCGCCGCGGCAGTCACGAAACGGACCTTGTTCTTCGGCTTGTAGTTGACGAGCTTCTTGGCTTCGCTGAGGTTGGTCATGTCGTTTTCCACGTGATGTCCGATGATGCCGTGCATCTTAGGAGGCCAGCCGAGCGATTGCCATTGCCCGGCCGGACGTCCATCGTGCAAAATCCGCCAACCTTCCGATCAACCTCGCGCCTTGCGCTGCATGAGCCCGAACATGTCCGTCCCTTCCGCTGGTGACGCCTTTGCCGCCGCCCCGTCGCGCCCGGCGCGCAGCCGCCGCGCGACGGTTGCGCGAGGCTTCGTCACGGGGATGCTGTCGGGAATGGTCCGGCAGGGGCGCGATCCGGCTCCGTTGCTTACCGCGGCGGGACTGGACCTTGCAGACGCTGCCAGCCGCATCCCGATCGACCGCTACGCAGCGCTGTACAACCTGATCGGTCGCGAGATGGATGACGAGGGCTTCGGCCTGTTCGCGCAGCCGATGCGCTCGGGCAGCTTCGAGTTCCTGTGCCGCGGCATGCTCGGCGCACCGACGCTCGGCGACGCGCTCGATCGCGCCGCACGCTTCCTGCGCATCGTGCTGCCCGATCTCGCGGTCAGCGTGCGGCGCGGCGACGGCGACGAGCGCGCCGAGCTGCGCATTTCGGAAACGCGCCGGCTCGCGGATCGGCGCGGCGACCCGGCCCGCGTGTTCGCATTCGAGTGGCTGCTGCGGCTGATCCACGCGGTTTCATGCTGGCTCGTCAGCCGCGAGCTCGCGCTCGACTCGGTGCATTTCCCCTACCCCCGACCGACGCACGCCGACGACTACGCGCTGGTCTATACGGAACATTCGTTCTTCGACGCCGGCACGCTCGTCGCACGGCTGCGCGACAACCTGCTCGACCTGCCGGTGCGCCGCGACGAAGCGGCGCTCGCCACCTTCCTCGACGGCGCGCCGGGCAAGATCACGATGCTGTACCGGCGCGACCGCGACATGGTGTATCGCGTGCGAGACCTGCTGCGCGATGCGCTGCCCGACAATCTGTCGCTCGAGGCCGTCGCCAACCGGCTGCACCTGTCAGCGCGCACGCTGCACCGCCGGCTCGAAGAGGAAGGCTCGAGCTTTCGCACGATCAAGGACGCGCTGCGTCGCGACATCGCACTCGCCCGGTTGACGAAAACGGCGCAGCCGATTGCGCAGATCGGCGCCGAACTCGGTTATGCCGATCCCTCGGCGTTCTATCGTGCCGTGGTCGCCTGGACCGGGATGTCGCCGGAGCGGTTTCGAAGGCAATTGCTGAATCAGGGCGCGGGGGCGGAGTTTCACGCCCCGGCAATGCCGCGTCCTGCGGTGCGTTCCGTGAGGTAGTCGGCGCGTGCTCGCCTGCGGAGATGACTAGAATGGGCAAGCGCCAAACTCACTCCCGGAGGATGCCCGCCTGATGTTGCGCACCACGCCGACTCCGCCTGCGAAAAGCGGCCCGCCGCCGAAGCTGTCGTCGCAGGAGCTGCGCCGCTACGACCTGCTGCTCGCCGGCCTCGACCTGCTCGACCAGGCGATCGCCGTCTTCGACGCGACCCCGAAGCTCGTAACGTGGAACAAGGCGATGCTGCGGCTGCTCGACTTTCCCGAGAAAATGGTCCACGTCGGCACGCCGTTCGAGGAGTTCGCGCGGTTCAATGCCGAACGCGGCGAATACGGCGAAGGCGATGTCGATCAGCTCGTCGCCGAGCGCATGGCTGCCGCGCGCGCGTTCCTGCCGCACTACGCAGAGCGCGCGCGGCCGAACGGCAAGATCCTCGCGATCCGCGGCGTGCCGATCCCGAATCTCGGCTTCGTCTCGCTGTGGACCGACATCACCGAGCAGCGCCGCTACGAGGACGTCATCCAACGGCAGAACGCCGAACTCGAGGCGCGCGTCAAGGCCCGCACGGCCGAGCTCGAGAACGCGAACGCACGGCTCGCGCAGGCGCACGGCGAAGTCGACGAAATCGCCGGCGCGCTGCGGCGCTCCGAAGAGCGGCTGAAGCTGATCATCGATTCGATCCCGGCGCTGATCGCGTACGTCGATCGCGACGAAATCTACCAGTTCGCGAACCGCGGCTACGCCGAATGGTTCGGCCTGACCAAGGACGCGATCGTCGGGCGCAGCATCGAGAGCGTGTTCGGCCCCGCGCTGTACCCGCTGGTCGTCGAGCAGTTGAAGGTCGCAGCGAGCGGCGAGCGCGTCAGCTACGAATATTCGCGCAAGCTCGACAACGGCCGTACCGTGCATGCCCGCAGCGTCATCGTCCCCGAAGTGTCCGCCCACGGCGAAGTGGTCGGCTATTTCGTGCTGTCGACGGACATCACCGAACAGAAGGCGAGCCAGGCGGCGCTCGTGCAGGCGCAGAAGATGGAAGCCGTCGGCCAGCTCACCGGCGGTCTCGCCCACGACTTCAACAACCTGCTGACGATCATCATCGGCAATCTGGCCGAACTGAAATCGAAGCTGCCGCCGGACGGCCCCGCCGGCGAGCACCTCGAGCCCGCGCTGCACGCGGCGCGGCGCGGGGCCGAACTGATCAAGCGGCTGCTGACGTTCTCGCGCGGCCAGGGCTCGAACCCACCACGGTCGAAGTCGGCGCGCTGGTGCTCAACATGGCGCAACTGCTGTCACGCTCACTGACCGAGAACATCCGCCTGCAGACGCGCCTGCCGCCGGCCCCGCTGCACGCTTTCGTCGCCCCGCACCAGCTCGAGAACGCGCTGTTGAACCTCGCGCTCAACGCGCGCGATGCGATGCCGGACGGTGGCTCGCTGATGATCGCGATCGGCGAGCGCCACATCCCGGAGAGCCTCGCGATGCTCGTCGAACTGCCCGCTGGCGACTACGTGCAGATCGATGTCACCGACACCGGCAGCGGCATCGACGCGAAACTGCTGCCGCGGCTGTTCGAGCCGTTCTTCACGACCAAGCCGTTCGGCCAGGGCAGCGGCCTCGGGCTGGCGATGGTATATGGCTTCGTGCGCCAGTCGGGCGGCAACATCCGCATCCGCAGCACGCCCGGCTCGGGAACGACGGTGACGTTCGTGCTGCCGCGCACCGTCGCCCCGACGCCGGCGGCGCCGGTCAAAGGTGCCTCAACGGTACGGCGCGGGCGCCAGAACGCCGGACCGGTGCTGCTCGTCGAGGACGACTCCGAAGTACGCCGCGTCATCCGGCTGCAACTGACCGCGCTCGGCCACTCCGTCATCGAGGCCGCCGACGGCGTGGAAGCGTGGAGCCTGATCGAGTCGGTCCCGGAGATCGCGGTCCTCGTCACCGACACCGTGATGCCCGGCGCGATCGGCGGCCGCGAACTGGTCGCCCGTAGCCGCGCGCTGCGCCCGCGGCTGCCGATCCTGATGATCACAGGCTACGCCAGCGACAACGCGCTGGCCGGCACGGCGCAGCTCGACGTGCCGGTGCTGCGCAAGCCTTTCGACCAAAACACGCTCGCGACGAGCCTCGCCGCGATCCTGGATGTTCCGGCAACCACCGAGGACCTGCCCCCCGATGAACGACAACGCGCCTGTGACGCCGCTTATCCTGGTTCTCGAGGACGAAGCGGACATCGCCCGCCTGATCTGCGGCGCGCTCGCCGACTACGGCTTCCGCAGCGAACACGTCGCGACCGGTCGCGAACTGCTCGCCCGCGCGCGGAAGGCTTCCCCCGACCTGGTGATCGTCGACCTCGGCCTACCGGACATGGACGGCATGCAGGTCGTGCGCGAACTGCAGGACGGCAGCCCGTGCGCGGTGCTGATCCTCACCGGCCGCAACGACGTCACCGACCGCGTCCTCGGACTCGAGCTCGGCGCCGACGACTACCTCGTCAAGCCGTTCGAACCGCGCGAACTCGTCGCCCGTGTGCGCTCGATCCTGCGCCGCTACCAGCGCGCTGCCTCACCCGATCCGGGCGCGGATGAACGCAATGTCGCGATTTTCGCAAACTGGCGCTTCGATACCGGACGGCTCGCGCTGGCCCGCCCCGGCGAACCCGAAGTCAGCCTTTCGGCTGCCGAAGCGGCGCTGCTGCTCACGCTGCTGCGCCGTCCGAGCAAGATCCTGAGCCGCGAACAGCTGCTCGGCGAGCGCGACGTCGACCCGTTCGACCGCAGCATCGACGTGCGCATCTCGCGCCTGCGCCGCAAACTCGACGACGACCCGCAGCGGCCGAAGCTGATCAAGACGGTGTATGGCGCGGGCTATCTATTCTCGGCGCAGGTGCGATGGGAATGACGGCACGGCGACGGGTGCAGGCAAGGACGAGCCGTCCCAGAAAACCCAACGGGTCACGCGTTTTCTTGCATGAAGGAACTGCCTCGTCACGCAAGCACGCCCTCTCAATGCCATAAAAATAAACTTCAGCTACCTGCCCGCCACAACGGAATGCCACAGATGAACGAGTTGGTCTTTTTCGAAGCCGAAGGTGAATCCATCCAGGTGCGTATCGAGCAGGAAACGGTCTGGCTGTCGCAGGAGCAGATCGCACGACTGTTCGAACGCGACCGCTCGGTGATTACCAAGCACCTGCGCAACGTGTTCAGGGAAGGCGAACTGGACGAGGCGGCAGTATGTGCAAATTTTGCACGTACTGCTTCCGACGGAAAAACCTACCAGACGCGCTTCTTCAACCTCGATGCCATCCTGTCCGTGGGCTACCGCGTCAACTCCAGGCGCGGCACCCAGTTCCGCCAATGGGCCAGCCGCGTCCTCAAGGACTACCTCACCCGCGGCTACGCCCTCGACCGCCAGCGCCTGGAACACAACGCCCGCGAACTCGAAGCCGCGCTGCAGCTCGTGCGCCGGACCCTCGCCCACCCCGAACTGGGGCAGGAAGCCGGGCGCGGCCTGGCGGAAATCGTCGTGCGCTACACCCAGACCTTCCTGTGGCTGCAGCGCTATGACGAGGGCCTGCTCACCGAGCCGCGCGGCCATCCCGGCGGCGAGCTGCCTTCGGTGACCGAGGCGCGTGCCGGGATCTCCAATCTCAAGACCGACCTGATGGCCAAGGGGCAGGCCAGTGCGCTGTTCGGCATCGAGCGTGAAGACGGCCTCGCCGCCCTCCTCGGCAACCTGGACCAGACCGCCTTCGGCGAACCGGCCTACCCCACGCTGGAGTCGCGCGCCGCCCACCTGCTGTATTTCATCGTCAAGAACCACCCCTTTACCGACGGCAACAAGCGCATCGGCGCCTTCCTCTTCGCCGGCTTCCTGCATCGCAACGGCCGCCTGTTCGACACCGACGGCAGCCCGGTGATCAATGACGTCGGCCTCGCCGCCCTGTCGCTCCTCGTCGCCCAGTCCCGCCCCGACGACCGGGACGTGCTGATCCGCCTGCTCATGAACATGCTCGCCGGGAACGGCGCATGACCACCTCCCAGCTCCGGAGCTAGACCTTGATCACTACATTCGTCTCCCGCCATCCCGGCGCCATCGACTGGGCAGCCTGTTGGCGTATCACCTGAAACGAGTGGCGGTCGATCGCGCCACCGTCCGAGTTCCGTTTGCATTTCATGCACGTATTGTCTCCTGGCATGACAATACTTACGAGAAGGTCAGTAACTGATGCCCTGAAATCAAGGGATCAAGGCTTTTCCTCGGCGAAGCCATTCTCTGTAACCAGCAGTCCTCGTCAGCGCCGCCTCACCGCCAGTTCCGACGCCGGCTCCACCGCCCCCGGCGACAGCGCGCCGATCTGCGTCGGGCGGCCGGCGTACAACCCGAACACGGCCTGGATTGCGGATATCGTCGCGCACAGCAGCAGCGCGGCGGACCAGCCGCCGAAGAGGTCGTGGAGCGCGCCAACGAGGGTCGGACCGACCGCGGCGAGCAGGTAGCCCACCGCCTGCGCCATGCCCGACAGCGCCGCCGCCTGATGCACGCTGCCTGCGCGCAGGCTCATGAAAGTCAGCGCGAGGATCAGGCAGGCACTGCTGCCGAAGCCATAGACGATGCACCACACGACGCTCCAGCCCGGCAGCGCGATGAAGCCGACGAGGCCGACCAGGGCGAGGACCGCACTCAGGAACGCGGCGGCGCGCTGATCGGTCAGGCGATGGATCAGCGGCACTGCGAGCACGCCGGGAACCACCGTCGCGAGCTGCAACAGCCCGTGCAGCGAGCCGGCGGACGCCGCGGAATAGCCATTTTGCTGCAGGATCGCCGGCAGCCAGCTGATGACGACGTAGTAGACGAACGAATTGAGCCCCATGAACGCGGTCACCTGCCACGCGAGCGGCGAGCGCCATATCGGGATCGCTGGAGTCGTGGCGGCCTGCTGCATCGGGCGCGTCGCCCTGCGCAGCTGCGGCAGCCACACCACTGCGCTGAACGCGGCAAGGACGGCCCAGATCCCGAGCGCGAAAGTCCATCCGGACGACGACATCCCCGTCAGCGGAATCATCACTGCCGAACACAAGGCGGCGGTCACGCTCATCGTCACCGCGTAAAGCGACGTCATCGTCGAGACTTTCGTGGCGAAGTCCCGCTTCAGCAGGCTCGGCAGCAGGACATTGCACAGCGCGATCGCACTGCCCAGTATCATCGTGCCGCCAAACAGTCCCCACACGGTGCTCGACGAACGGACAACGATGCCCGCCGTCAGCATCAGCAGCGCTCCGAACAGCGTGCGTTCGAGCCCGTGCCGACGCGCGACACCGGCAGCGAGCGGCGAGACGAGCGCGAACGCGAGCAGCGGCAGCGTCGCCAGCACGCCGGCCTGCGTGGCGTTGAAGCCGAAGCTGTGCTGGATGTCGGCGAGCACCGGACCGACGCCGGTAACCGGGGCGCGCAGGTTCGCGGCGATCAGCAAGATGCCGACGATAAGCAGGCCCTGGGCGGCAGGCTGCGTGACGGAGGGATGGGGCTGCATGCGAATCCACCGCGGGAAAAGGGGAGATGGAGTCGATTCTAGAGAGTAGCCGGTTATCTGAATTTCGATATCTTGACGATTAATATCTTGATTCTGCCTGCACACGAGCTTTCCCTTCATGTCCAACCTTCTTGACAGCCTGGCGCGCTTCGACCCGGACGACCTGTACAGCCCGGCCGTGGCGCTGACCGTCGATATCCGGGACAACAGCCGCGAGCTGCCGGTGCACCAACACCGCAAGGGCCAGCTCGTCCTGGCGGCGCGCGGCTCGGTGACGTGCGAAGTGCCTTCCGGCCTGTGGATCGTGCCGCCGCACGGCGCGGTGTGGATCCCGGGCGGCATGGCGCACACCAATCGGGTGTCGCTGAATGGGCGTATCTGCCTGCTGTTCATCGAGCCCGATGCGGCGGTGTTGCCGGCGAGCTGCTGCACGCTGTCGGTGAGCCCGCTGCTGCGGGAGCTGATCCTGCGTCTCGTCGAACTGCCGCAGAGCTATTCCATTGACGGGCCGACCGGGCGCCTCGTCGCGGTGCTGCTCGATGAGCTCGTGCAGATGCCGGCCGAACAGCTTCATCTGCCGATCACGGCCGAGCCGCGCCTGCGGCGCATTGCCGACGCGCTGATGAACGATCCGGCCGACCGCAGCACGATGGCCGAATGGGCACGGCGCGTGTCGATCGGCGAGCGCACGCTGGCGCGCCTGATCGTCGGCGAGACCGGCATGACTTTCGGGCGTTGGCGCCAGCAACTGCACATCGTCATCGCGCTGCAGCGCCTGTCGACAGGGATGACGGTGCAGAGGGTCGCGCAGGATCTCGGCTACGAATCCGTCAGCGCCTTCATCACGATGTTCAAGAAAGTGCTCGGCAAGCCGCCGGCGCGCTATCTCGTCGAACGCGGCGAGTCGCTGCGGCTGCGGCGCGCAGCGAGCGAGTCCACCGGGTGACATGAGGAGGCCGGACGGCGGTGCGGGAGGCTCATGCACTGCGTTCGTCCGTTCGCTACAATTCCGCCCTTGGTTTCCCTTCCCCCGCAGAATTCAGGAGATTACCCACATGTCGCACCGCCCGTTCAGGATCCTCGGCATCCAGCAGATCGCCATCGGCGGCCCGAGCAAGGAGCGCCTCAAGACGCTGTGGGTGGACATGCTCGGGCTGGAAGTCACCGGCAACTTCGTCAGCGAGCGCGAGAACGTCGACGAGGACATCTGCGCGATGGGCAAAGGGCCGTTCAAGGTCGAAGTCGACCTGATGCAGCCGCTCGACGCCGAAAAGAAGCCGGCAGTCCACGCGACGCCGCTGAACCATGTCGGGCTGTGGATCGATGACCTGCCGGTCGCGGTCGAGTGGCTCACTGCGCAGGGCGTGCGCTTTGCACCCGGAGGCATTCGCCGCGGCGCCGCCGGCTTCGACATCACTTTCCTGCATCCGAAAGGCAACGACGAATTCCCGATCGGCGGCGAAGGTGTCCTCGTCGAACTGGTGCAGGCGCCGCCGGAAGTCGTCGACGCGTTCGCGCGCCTCGCGGGATAAGCGGCAGCTACCGACGGCCGCCGAGGAGGGCGTTCAGAGCGCGCCCGGGCTGAACGTGTCGCACGCGCGCAGATCACCGCGCTCGAGGCCGAGGCGGAACCAGCGCGCACGCTGGGCCGAGCTGCCGTGCGTGAAGCTGTCCGGCACGACCTGGCCCTGCGCCTGTTTCTGCAGCCGGTCGTCGCCGATCGCGGACGCCGCGCCGAGCGCCTCCTCGACGTCGCCCGCTTCGAGCAGCTGGCGCGTGCGGTCGGCATGATGGCCCCACACGCCCGCAAGGCAGTCGGCCTGCAGTTCGACGCGGACCGACAGCGCATTCGCCTCGCGCGCCGGCAGCTGCTCACGCGCCTGCTGGACTTTTTCGGAGATGCCGAGCAGGTTCTGCACGTGATGGCCCACTTCATGCGCGATCACGTACGCCTGGGCAAAGTCGCCGGGCGCGCGGAAGCGGTTCTGCAAGTCGTCGAAGAAGGACAGGTCGAGGTAGACTTTCTCGTCGGCCGGGCAGTAGAACGGCCCCATCTCCGCCTGCCCCACGCCGCACGCGCTGCGCGTCGCGCCGGTGAAGAGCACCATGCGCGGCTCCCGGTACTGGCCGCCGGCGGACGCAAAGACCGGTCCCCAGGTATCCTCGGTATCGGCGAGCACCTGTGATGCGAAGCGGGCGAGTTCATCTTCCGCGGCGGAGCGCGGCGAGGCGGGCTGCGTGGCCGGCGATGGCGACTGGACGCTCGCGGTGTCGAACACGACGCTCGGGTCGATGCCGAAATACATCGCGACGAGCGCGAGCACGATCGTGCCGATGCCGATCTTGCCACCACCTCCGAGCCTGAAGTGCGAACCGCGCCGATCCTCGACGTTCTCGCTTTCCCGACGACCGCCGATACGCATGATCCGCCTCCGTGTGTGGACGTCCGATGCGGATATTACACGCCGGCGAGCGGCGGCTTGCTGAAACGCGGGTCAGACCGACGCCGGCTCGTCACCGTGGAGCAAACGCGGCGCCCGCAGGAGTCGCGTCCAGGACAGCCGCCGGCGCCGGCGCGTTGTTCAGCTTTCGATCGACAGCTTGTCGTCGCGGATGGCCTCGTACTCGTCTTCCCAGAACCATTTTTCGTCGCCGAATGCCGGCTTCAGGTGATCGAACCACGTCGCCTGCGGGTCGAACTTCGCGAAGAACGGCCGCTGCACCCAGTCCGGGTTTCGTCCCTGGATGAAGCGCAGCACGAAGACTTTCTCGCCGGCGACTTCCGTCACGCCCTGGATCTCGACCTTGCCGGGGCTCGCGCTCATGCTCGGGCCACGGGCCGTACGCCCCAAGCCCGATACCTGCTGCATCGCATCGCGGTAAATCTCCCACGCACGCACGAGCGGCACTTCGAAGTAGTTGCGCGCGCCGGTGTCGCGCTCGACGAACATGTAGTAGGGCAAGATGCCGAGCCGCACCTGCGTCTTCCACATCCGCGCCCACACGTCGGGATCGTCGTTGAGGTGGGCGATCAGCGGCCCCTGCCCGCGGATCACGACGCCGGCCTTGCGCAGCCGCCGCACCGCGGCCTGCGTCGCCTCGGTGTCGAGTTCCTTCCAATGGTTGAAATGCGTCATCAGCGCGACGTGCTTGCCCGCCTCCGTGAGGCGTTCGAGCAGCGCGATCAGCTCGTCGGCATCATCGGCGCCGAGGAAGCGGTGCGGCCAGAACGTCAGCGCCTTGGTGCCGATGCGGATCGTCTGGATGTGGTCGAATTCCGGCTTGAGCAGCGGCTCGAGGTAGTCCCGCAAGTGGCGCGTTTTCATCACCATCGGGTCGCCGCCGGTGAACAAGAGGTCGGTGACTTCGCAGTGATGGCGCAGATAGGCGTGCAGTGTCTCGGCTTCGGACGACGCGATGCGCAGCTCCTTGTCGCCGACGAACTGCGCCCAGCGGAAGCAGAACGTGCAATAGCTGTGGCAGGTCTGGCCCTGGCTCGGGAAGAACAGCACGGTCTCGCGGTACTTGTGCTGAATGCCCTCGAGGCGGTTGCCGTGCTCGTCGCGCGGCATGTTCATTTCCATCTGGTCGGCGGGGTGCGGGTTCAGCTCGTGACGCACTGCGTCGACCGCCGCGTCGACATCCTTCTTGTCCGCGCCGTGCTCGAGCAAAGTGGCGATGCGGTCAAAATGTTCCGGCGCGAGCATGCCGCGCTGCGGGAACGTCAGCTGGAACATCGGATCGGCAGGGATGTTGTCCCAGTCGATCAGTTCGTCGATGACGTACTGGTTGACGCGAAACGGCAGCACCGACGACACGACTTTCATCTCGAAGCGCTGCGCCTCCGAGAGCTTCGCGAGCGGCACGATCTGGTCGAAGTCGCGCTGCGTGTAGACTTTGAACGGCACCGGCTCGAAGCGCGCGGCGTTGAAAGTGATCGGGCGGGTAAGGGACTGGGCTTGGGCCGTCATGGATGTCTCCTGATCTCGTTCCGGACCGGCACGCGAAGTCCCCGCGAAGGCGATCAAGGGGTAATGCGCGGTCCGTCGAACGTTGGTCTTGTGGCGGCGGTACAGGACGTCGCGAAGAAGTGAGCGACCCGCTGCCGTTCAGGAACGAACGCCGGCACGCAGCAGGCGTTCGTGAAGCGCAGCCATAATATCTCACAATTTATATTTGGGCAAATATTGAGAGGCTGTCGTGGACGCCTCGGCTGTTCGCCGCAAGGCATCGCTCCGGATCACCGGCCGCATCGATTCTGATCCCGCCGGGGAAGGAGTGTCGCCGGGATGCCGAAACGGGATAACGGAAAAAGGGCTCACCGAGGTGAGCCCTTTTTCCGGATCGGCTGCGCAAGATGAGCGCGCGGCCGGGTTATCGCAGCGGAACCGCCGTTACTCGAACTCGACGATCACCTCGTCCACCGCGAGGCTGGCGCCGGCTGTCGCGACGACCTTCTTCACCTTGCCGTCCTGCTCGGCCTTGAGGACGTTCTCCATCTTCATCGCCTCGATGACCGCGAGCTTCTCGCCCGCCTTGACTTCCTGACCGACCGACACCGCGATCTCGCGCAGCAGCCCCGGCATCGGCGACAGCAGGAAGCGCGACAGGTCGGGCGGCACCTTGGTCGGCATCAGCGACTGCAGTTCGGCCCAACGCGCGCTCATTACCAGCAGCACCGCTTGCGTGCCGTTGTGCGACAGACGATAGCGCAGCCCGGTACGGGCGACCTGGATCGTGAACGGCTTGCCGTTGAGCGTGCCGTTCATCAGCGCGTCGCCGAACTTCCAGTCGGTGCGCACCGCGAACGTCTCGCCGCCGAGTTCCACGTCGTAGCCACCCACAGCCGGCACGACCGTCACGAGGCTGCGTTCGTCACCGCGCATCACCGTGTATTTGTCGCCGACGACACGCTCGTGGCCCGGCATCTGGCCTGAGATCTGCGCATCGCGGTCCTCGAAACGGCGGTGCAGCGCGGCGGCCGCCGCAATGAACAGCGTCGGGTCATCGTGCGGCACCATCGAAGCGTCGAAGCCCTTCGGGTACTCCTCACTGATGAAGCCCGTGTTGAAGTGGCCCGAGACGAAGCGCGGATGCTGCATCAGCGCGGCCTGGAACGGGATGTTCGAACTGATGCCGCGGATCACGAACGCGTTGAGGGCGTCGCGCATCCGCTCGATCGCCTGGTCGCGGTTCGTGCCGTGCGTGATCAGCTTCGCGATCATCGAATCGTAGAACATCGAAATCTCGCCGCCTTCGTAGACGCCGGTATCGACGCGCACCTCAGTTGCCAAACCCGCTGGCACTTCGGCCGGCGGCTCGAATTTCACGAGCCGCCCGGTCGACGGCAGGAAGCCGCGAAACGGGTCTTCGGCGTTGATGCGGCATTCCATCGACCAGCCGTTGAGCCGGATGTCTTCCTGGCGGAACGCGAGCTTCTCGCCGGCGGCGACGCGGATCATCTGCTCGACGAGATCGAGTCCCGTGATCATCTCGGTGACCGGGTGCTCGACCTGCAGCCGCGTGTTCATCTCGAGGAAGTAGAACGACCTGTCGGCGCCGACGACGAATTCCACCGTGCCGGCCGACTGGTACTGCACCGCTTTCGCGAGCGCGACCGCCTGCTCGCCCATCGCGCGGCGCGTCACCGGGTCGAGGAACGGGCTCGGCGCCTCTTCGATGACTTTCTGGTGACGGCGCTGGATCGAGCATTCGCGCTCGTGCAGGTACACGACGTTGCCGTGCGCGTCGCCCAACACCTGGATCTCGATGTGGCGCGGCTCGAGCACGTATTTCTCGATCAGGATGCGGTCGTCGCCGAACGCCGTCTTCGCTTCGTTGCGGCACGACGTGAAGCCTTCGAAGCACTCCTGGTCGCTGAACGCGACGCGCAGGCCCTTGCCGCCGCCGCCGGCCGAAGCCTTGATCATCACCGGATAGCCGATGCCCTTGGCGATCTCGACTGCCTGCTCGGCAGTGTCGATGGCGTCGGCGTAGCCCGGAATCGTGTTGACCCGGGCTTCCTTCGCGAGCTTCTTCGACGCGATCTTGTCGCCCATCTGGCCAACCGAGTAATGTTTCGGGCCGATGAAGACGATGCCTTCTTCCTCGAGCCGGCGCGAGAACTCGGCATTCTCGGACAGGAAGCCGTAGCCCGGATGCACCGCTTCAGCGCCGGTCTTCTTGCACGCGGCGATGATCTTGTCCATCACCAGGTACGACTCCTTCGACGGCGCCGGCCCGATACAGACGCCTTCGTCGGCGAGGTCGACGAACAGTGAATCGCGGTCAGCCTCGGAATACACCGCGACCGTCTGGATGCCCATCCTGCGGGCAGTCTTGATGACCCGGCAGGCGATCTCTCCCCGGTTCGCGATCAGAATCTTCTTGAACATTTCTTACCTCAATTCAGAGCGATGAACGGTCAGAGCGGGATGTTGCCGTGCTTGCGCCACGGGTTGTCGAGCTGCTTGTCGCGCAGCATCGCGAGCGAGCGGCAGATCCGCTTGCGGGTGTTGTGCGGCATGATGACGTCGTCGATGAAGCCACGGCGGGCCGCGACGAACGGGTTCGCGAATTTTTTCTTGTATTCAGCTTCGCGCGCGGAGATTTTCGCCGGGTCGTTCTTTTCCTCCCGGAAGATGATCTCGACTGCGCCTTTCGGGCCCATCACCGCGATCTCGGCAGTCGGCCACGCGAGGTTCACGTCGCCGCGCAGGTGTTTCGAGCTCATGACGTCGTAGGCGCCGCCGTAGGCCTTGCGCGTGATCACGGTGATCTTCGGCACCGTGCATTCGGCGTACGCGTACAGCAGCTTCGCGCCATGCTTGATGATGCCGCCATATTCCTGGCTGGTGCCGGGCATGAAGCCGGGAACGTCGACGAACGTCACGACCGGAATGTTGAACGCGTCGCAGAAGCGCACGAAGCGCGCGGCCTTGATCGAGCTCTTGATGTCGAGGCAGCCGGCGAGCACCAGCGGCTGGTTCGCGACGATGCCGACGGTCTGGCCTTCCATGCGGCCGAAGCCGATCAGGATGTTCTTCGCGTAGTCCGGCTGCAGCTCGAAGAAGTCGCCTTCGTCGACGACCTTCGCGATCAGCTCCTTCATGTCGTACGGCTGGTTCGCGTTCGCCGGCACCAGCGTGTCGAGCGACTCGTCGACGCGGTCGGCCAGATCCAAAGCCGGCTTGACCGGCGGCTGTTCGCGGTTCGACAGCGGCAGGAAGTCGATGAAGCGACGCAAGCCGGCGAGCGCTTCGACGTCGTCCTCGAACGCGAGGTCGGCGACGCCCGACTTCGTCGTGTGCGTCACCGCGCCACCGAGCTCCTCGGCAGTGACTTCCTCGTGCGTGACGGTCTTCACGACTTCGGGCCCGGTCACGAACATGTACGACGAGTCCTTGACCATGAAGATGAAGTCGGTCATCGACGGCGAATACACCGCGCCGCCGGCGCACGGCCCCATGATCAGCGAGATCTGCGGCACGACGCCGGACGCCATGACGTTGCGCTGGAAGACGTCGGCGTAGCCGCCGAGCGAATCGACGCCTTCCTGGATGCGCGCACCGCCCGAGTCGTTGAGCCCGATCACCGGCGCGCCGACTTTCATCGCGTGGTCCATGATCTTGCAGATCTTCTGCGCGTGCGTCTCCGACAGCGACCCGCCGAACACCGTGAAGTCCTGCGAGAAGACGAACACCAGCCGGCCATTGACCGTGCCGTAGCCGGTCACGACGCCGTCGCCCGGCACCCTTTCCTCGGCCATGTCGAAATCGGTGCAGCGGTGCTCCTTGTACATGTCCCACTCTTCGAAGCTGTCCTCGTCGAGCAGCAGTTCGATGCGCTCGCGCGCGGTGAGCTTGCCTTTCGCATGCTGGGCGTCGATGCGCCGCTGGCCGCCGCCGAGACGGGCTGCCTCCCGCTTTTCCTGCAGCTGGCGGATGATGTCGTGCATTGAAAACCTCCTTGTGCTTCGCTTTTTGGCGGCGCTGAAATTTCGTTTTCCGCGCTACTGTGACGGTTTTTCCAGGTAGCCGAGCAGGCGCATCGCGGCGACCGACGGCGTCGTCGCGCCCTCTTCGACCGCGCGGGCAAGCCCGGGCAATTCGTGCTTCACCTGCGGATGGCTGCGAAAGCGGCTGCGCAGGCCGCTGTCGATCATTTCCCACATCCACGCGAGCGCCTGATGGCGGCGCTTCGCGTCGAACTCTCCGGTCGGCGTCAGCGTGTCCCGGTAGCGCTTCACTTCGTCCCAGAACCCGGCGACGCTGTCCTTCTGCAGCGCCGACAGCGTCAGCACCGGCGGCGTCCAGTTCGGCGACGCGTGGCGGAACATCATCAGCGCGCTCTTCATCTGCGACTTCGCGAGCTGCGCCGCGCGCGCATCGATGTCGGCCTTGTTGATGACGATCAGGTCGGCGATCTCCATGATCCCTTTCTTGATCGCCTGCAGGTCGTCACCGGCATTGGGCAGTTGCAGCAGGCAGAAGATGTCGGTCATGCCGGCGACAGCGGTTTCCGACTGGCCGACGCCGACCGTCTCGACGATGATCACGTCGAAGCCCGCCGCCTCGCACACGAGCATCGTCTCGCGCGTCCGCGCGGCGACGCCGCCGAGCGAACCGGCCGACGGACTGGGCCGGATATACGCTTCGGTGCGCTGCGACAGCATCTCCATGCGCGTCTTGTCGCCGAGAATCGAGCCGCCGGTCACCGACGACGACGGATCGACCGCGAGCACTGCGACGCGATGCTCCTGTTCGATCAGGTACAGGCCCAGCGCCTCGATGAACGTCGACTTGCCGACACCCGGCACGCCGGATATGCCGACGCGCAGCGCATTGCCGGTCGCCGGCAGCAGCGCCTCCATGACCTTGTGCGCACGCGCCTGGTGGTCCTCACGCGACGACTCGATCAGCGTGATCGTCTTCGCCAGCGGGCGCAGCTGTCCGGCGAGCACGCCGTCGACGAGTTTCCGGTCTTCCGGCGCGAGCAAGGAATCCTCGACCGGTTTACTCAATTTCCAGCACGCCTTCTTCTGTCGACGCAAGGAATTCGCGGATCTCACCGCTCCGCGTAATCAGCCGTTCAAGCAGCAGCTTCACACTGCCACCCGACTGACGCGCTGTTCACGTTCGGCGGCAAAAGCAAGGCAGACAGTCACATCGAGCGCTTCCAGCTCAGGGTAATCCGCGAGGATCTCCTCCGCCGACATTCCCGAAGCGAGCCAACCGAGAATGTCATAAACGGTGATCCGCATTCCCCGGAGGCAAGGTTTGCCGCCCCGCTTGCCGGGCTCGAGGGTGATCCGCTCCAGCAGTTTCGCATCCATGACTTCCTCCCGTTGCAAATTGCACTGCGATCGCCGTCTTACGCTGCCACCTTCGCCGCGCGGATCTGCTTCAGCACTTCGCGCGCCGCGGTCTGGATCGGCGTGCCCGGGCCGAAAATGCCTTTCGCGCCGGCCGCGTACAGCCCGTCGTAGTCCTGCGCGGGGATCACGCCGCCGACGAAGACGACGATGTCGCCGGCGCCGAGCTGCTTCAGGCCGTCGATGATCTCCGGCACGAGCGTCTTGTGGCCGGCGGCGAGGCTCGAGCAGCCGATCGCGTGGACATCGTTCTCGACCGCGTGGCGTGCGGCCTCTTCCGGCGTCTGGAAGAGCGGGCCGATGTCGATGTCGAAGCCGAGGTCGGCGAACGCCGATGCGACGACTTTCGCGCCGCGGTCGTGGCCGTCCTGGCCGAGCTTCGCGATCATGATGCGCGGGCGGCGGCCTTCTTCGGCGACGAACGCTTCGATGTCGGCTTTCAGCGCTTTCCAGTCCGCATCGTTCTCGACGACCGCGCCATACACCCCAGACACCGCCTGCGGGTTCGCGCGGTAGCGGCCGAACACTTTCTCGAGCGCATCCGACACTTCGCCGACCGTCGCGCGCACGCGCATCGCTTTCACCGCGAGGTCGAGCAGGTTGCCGTTCTGCCCGGCCTCGGCGCACGCGGTCAGCGCGTCGAGCGCCGCTTTCACCGCCGCCGCGTCGCGCGCCGCGCGGATCTGCTTCAGCCGCGCGATCTGCGAATCGCGCACCGCGTGGTTGTCGATGTCGAGGATCTCGATCGGGTCTTCCTTCGCGAGCTTGTACTTGTTCACGCCGACGATGACGTCCTTGCCCGAGTCGATGCGCGCCTGCTTCTCGGCCGCGCACTCCTCGACTTTCATCTTCGCCCAGCCCGACTCGACGGCTTTCGTCATGCCGCCCATCGCCTCGATTTCCTCGATCAGCGCCCACGCCTGGTCGGCCATGTCCTGCGTGAGCTTCTCCATCATGTAGGAGCCCGCCCAAGGGTCGACGACGTTACAGATGTGCGTCTCTTCCTGGATGATGATCTGCGTGTTGCGTGCGATCCGTGCCGAGAACTCGGTCGGCAGCGCGATCGCCTCGTCGAGCGCGTTCGTGTGCAGCGACTGCGTGCCGCCGAAGACGGCCGCCATCGCCTCGATCGTCGTGCGCACGACGTTGTTGTACGGGTCCTGCTCGGTCAGCGACCAGCCCGAGGTCTGCGAGTGCGTGCGCAGCATCATCGACTTCGCGCTCTTCGGCTCGAACTGCTTCATGATCCGCCACCACAACAGGCGCGCCGCGCGCATCTTCGCGACTTCGAGATAGAAGTTCATGCCGACCGCCCAGAAGAACGACAGCCGGCCGGCAAAGGTGTCGACGTCCATCCCCGACGCGATGCCGGTGCGCACGTATTCCATGCCATCGGCGAGCGTGAACGCGAGCTCGATCGCCTGGTTCGCGCCGGCTTCCTGGATGTGGTAGCCGGAGATCGAGATCGAGTTGAACTTCGGCATGTGCGACGACGTGTACTGGAAGATGTCGGCGATGATCTTCATCGACGGCGTCGGCGGATAGATATAGGTATTGCGGACCATGAACTCCTTGAGGATGTCGTTCTGGATGGTCCCGGACAGCTTGTCCTGCGGCACGCCCTGCTCCTCGGCGGCGACGATGTAGCCGGCGAGGATTGGCAGCACGGCGCCGTTCATCGTCATCGACACCGACACCTTGTCGAGCGGAATGCTGTCGAAGAGGATCTTCATGTCTTCGACCGAGTCGATCGCGACCCCGGCCTTGCCGACGTCGCCGGTGACGCGGGGATGGTCGGAATCGTAGCCGCGGTGCGTCGCGAGGTCGAACGCGACCGACACGCCCTGGCCGCCGGCAGCAAGCGCCTTGCGATAGAACGCGTTCGATTCCTCGGCGGTCGAGAAGCCGGCGTACTGGCGGATCGTCCACGGCTTGACCGCGTACATCGTCGGCTGCGGCCCGCGCAGGAAAGGCTCGAAGCCCGGCAGCGTGTCGGTGTGCGGCAGCTCGGCGACGTCCGCTTTCGTATACAGCGGCTTCACCGCGATCCCTTCGGGGGTGATCCAGTTCAGCTTTTCGATGTCGCCGTCAGGCGCGTGCTTCGCCGCGGCCTTCTTCCAGGCATCCATATCCGGCTGGGGGTACGCCGGCATCTTGGCGTTCGACATGACAAACCCTCTCTGTTCAGGGCCGCAAAAAGCGGCCGTGCGATATTCGGTAAAACGCGAACCGGGTCGAAACCCGATAAAACCCGGGACAACAACGAACTGGCGACGACGAGACCGCCCGCGGCACGAAGCTCGCGGGCGGCCGTCGACGCTCCTGCTGCCTGCAGCGTAGCGCTCTCCCTTCCCTTGCCGCAGGTTCAGCACATCGCTGAACCCTTGGCACTCCCATGCTACGCCGCGCGCCGGAAGTTGACTTGTGCCGACCATGGAATAATACTTTATCCATAATTATGAGTGCAACTTCCGCGGAGCATGGCTGCGGAAGCGCTCCCACCTCTGCAGTGAATCGCTTATGCCCGCCTCCCGCATCGCTCCGCTCGCCCTCTACCAGGAGGTCGCCGAGCGGCTTCGCCAGCGTATCTATTCGCACGATCTCGCCCCCGGCACATGGGTGGACGAGCAGGCGCTGGCCGACGACTACGGCATATCCCGCACGCCGTTGCGCGAAGCGCTCAAAGTGCTTGCGTCCGAAGGGCTCGTCACTCTCAAGCCGCGCCGCGGCTGCTACGTCACCGAAATCTCGGAACGCGATCTCGACGAGATTTTCACCGTCATGGCGCTGCTCGAAGGCCAGTGCGCGCATATCACCGCCCGCAAGGCAACGGACGCCGATCTCGAGCGGCTGCGGAAAATCCACGAAAAACTGGAGAAAGCTGCCGTCGGGGGGGACATCGACGGCTATTTCGAAGCGAACCAGGCTTTCCACCAGGCGCTGCAGAAAATCACCGACAACCGCTGGCTGCTGCAGGTCATCGAGGACCTGCGCAAAGTCATCAAGCTGTCGCGCCACCATTCGCTGTTCAGCGAAGGGCGGCTCGAACAGTCGCTTGCCGAGCACCGCGGCATTCTCGCCGCGCTCGCCGAACGCGATGCGGAGCGGGCGGAACTGCTGATGCGCGCCCATATCGACAGCGGGCGCGCAGCCCTCGCACGGATCGCGAAGGCGAAGAACAAGGTCGCCTGACTGCGCGACAATGGCGCCTCACGCGCCAGGCCGCGTCATCGCTTCCGCGTCGACCCACAGATCGAACTCCTCCGGGCCGACGTAGCCCGACGCGAGCGCCGCCTCGCGCAGCGACAGGCCTTCCTTGTGCGCCTTCTTCGCGATCTCGGCGGCACGGTCATAGCCGATCTCGCGATTCAGCGCCGTCACCAGCATCAGGTTCTTTTCGAGATTCTCGCGGATGCGCGGCAGGTTCGGCAGCAGGCCGCGCGCGCAGTGCGCGTCGAACGCGTCGCAGCTGTCCGCGAGCAGCGCGATGCTCTCCAGTACGTTGTGCGCCATCACCGGCTTATAGACATTCAGCTGGAAATTCCCCTGCGTGCCGGCGAAAGCGACTGCCGCGTCGTTGCCGAACACCTGCACGCACACCATCGTCAGCGCCTCGCACTGCGTCGGATTGACTTTTCCCGGCATGATCGACGACCCCGGCTCGTTCTCGGGGATCGTCAGCTCGCCGATGCCGCAGCGCGGCCCGCTCGCTAGCCAGCGCACGTCGTTCGCCATCTTCATCAGGCCGCCCGCAAGGGTGCGCATCGCCGCCGACGCCTGCACCAGCGCGTCGTGCGCGGCGAGCGCGAAGAAGCGGTCCGGCGCGCTACGAAACGGGCGTCCGGTGAGCGTGGCGATCTCCGCCGCCGCGCGGTCGCCGAAACGCGGATGGGCGTTAAGCCCGGTACCGACCGCGGTGCCGCCGATCGCCAGGTCGTACAGCCCCGGCAGCGCGCTTTCGACCGCCACGATGCCGAAATCGAGCTGCGCAACCCACGCCCCGATCTCCTGCCCGAGCGTGATCGGCGTCGCGTCCTGCAGGTGCGTGCGCCCGGTCTTGACGACGTCGCTGAATTCCTTCGCCTTGTCGGCGAGCGTGCCGCGCAGCCGCCCCACGGCGGGCAGCAGGCGGTCGTGCAGCTGCTCGACTGCCGCGACATGCATCGCGGTGGGGAACGTGTCGTTCGATGACTGGCCGCGGTTCACGTGGTCGTTCGGATGCACCGGACGCTTCGAGCCCAGCTCCCCGCCGGCCAGTTCGATCGCGCGGTTCGCGATGACCTCGTTCGCGTTCATGTTCGATTGCGTGCCGGAGCCGGTCTGGAACACGACCAGCGGGAAGTGCGCATCGAGCGTGCCGTCGATGACTTCGTCCGCGGCGCGCTCGATCAGCGCCGCGACTTCCGGGGCCAACTCGCCGAGTTCTGCATTCGCTCGTGCTGCCGCCTTTTTCAGGATGCCCAGCGCACGGATCATCGCCCGCCCCCAGCGGAAGCGGTCGGTGCCGATCGGGAAATGCGCGACCGAGCGTTCGGTCTGGGCTCCCCAGTAACGGTCCGCCGCGACTTCAACGGGCCCCATCGAATCGGTTTCGGTACGCGTGGCTTTCATCATCGTCTCCCGGCCGTTTCCCGGCCCCGGGCAGTTTGACGCGCGCTGCCGGCCGGGATTCCCCAATAGCCGTTTCATTTCCCGCCTGGATTTTATTGTAAGGATATGCAACGCCAGAATGCCTTAATATGCTGACATTCGGCAGACGGGGCAATTGCTCCCGACATATGCACGAAAAAAGCCATGACCGATGGGAGAACTCCAAGGATGGACACCAGCAGCGCCACCTCGCCGGCGGTGCTCCCGCCTGGCGTCGCAAACGGCGGCCTGCACCTGAATCCCGAGCTGCGGCGGATCCTTGCGAACATACGCGTCATTGTCGCGATCGTCGCCGCAACGGAAGCCCTCTCGCTGTCGGGCGCGGGACGCACGCCGGCCGCGCTCGCGGCCCTCGGCTACGCCGTCTATGCGGGCTGGCTGTGCTGGGTCGAAACCCGTGGCAACCGCCCGGTTCTGCCGCGCGTCACGTCGTGGGTCGATGCGGGATGGATCCTGCTTTTCGCGTGGCTCGCCGAGGCGCAAAGCAGCCTGTTCGTCCTGCTGCTGCTCTTTCCGGTCCTGTTCGCATCGCTGAGCTTCGGCTTCGTCTCCGGCCTGCTGGTTTCGCTGTTCGCCGCCGCAGTCGCCGCAGCCCAGTTGATCCTCCGCAGCGGGTATGGCGACATCCCGTGGCAGGGCGCGATGCTGCAGCCGCTGTCGCTGCTCGTTCTCGGCCCCCTCGTGGCCGCTCTCGCGCGAGCCGGCATGCAGATGAACGAGCAGCTGACAGTCGCCGACCGCCTGCTCGGGCAGCTGGACCCGCGCTTGGGAGTGCGGCGCGTCGCGGAGACGACGCTGCGCGCACTGACGCACCATTTCGACGCCGATCGAGGCCTGATTCTGCTGTGGCTCCCCGACAGCGAGCCGCGCCTGTTCGATTGCGACGCCAGCGGCAACGTGAACGAGCTGTCGGGCGAACTGCACACCCGCCTGGTCGAGTCGCTGGGTCGCCTGCCATCCCACATCGCGGCCGTGCATCATCTCGGCCACCTCGGCCGCCTCCCGCTGCGTCATCACAGCGGCTTCGACCTCGAAACCAAAGGGCCGAGCAGCGCTGCCCGGCCAGCGGCCGAACACCTCGCCGAGCTCCTTGACGCCCGGTCGATGGTCGCGATGCCGATTTGTCGCCGTGCGCCGCACCCGTGCCGGCTGCTGCTCGAGTCGCGGTACCGGCGCTATCGCGCGCGCGACGCCGAACTGCTGTACGGGGTGATGGAGCAGCTCGCCCCCGTCATCGAAAACGCGGGCCTCCTGGAGCGGCTCACCGAAGCCGCAATGGCGACCGAACGCGCGCGCATCGGCCGCGATCTCCACGACACCGCGATCCAGCCCTACCTCGGGCTGAAGTACGGCATCGAAGCGCTCGTCCGCAAAGCCGCCCCCGACAACCCGCTGCACCACGACATCCACGCGTTGAAGGACGTCGCCATCAGCGAGCTGCACAACCTGCGCGAGCTTGTGACGGACATGCGGGCGGGCGCATGTGGCGCCGACGACGCGCTCGCGCCGGCGCTGCGGCGGCAGGCCAAGCGATTTTCCGAGCTGTTCGGGATCGAAGTGGCGGTGGATTGCGAAGGCGAACTGCCGGTGCGCCGCAGCCTCGCCGCGGCGATTTTTCCGATGGTCGGCGAAGCGCTGACGAACATTCGCCGCCACACCGACGCGAGCCGCGCCGAAATCCTCGTTCGCGCACAGGCCGGCTCCTGTTCGCTGCGGATCACGAACGCGCACGACCCGCACGCCCCTCCTCCGCCGTTCATCCCGCGCTCGATCGTCGAACGCGCCGAATCGCTCCACGGCCGTGCAGTAGTCGAGCGACAGCGACCCGGCCTGACTGATCTGATCATCTCCATCCCAACCCATCCCGAGCACGGCCAACCATGATAATCACCACCGAGCGTGCCATCCGGGTCTTCCTCGTCGACGATCACCGAACGACCCTGTGGGGGCTCGAGCGCCTGATCACAGGGGCCGAGCGCATGCAGCTGGTGGGCAGCGCGACAAGCATCATGGAGCTGCTCGTCGACCCCGAAAGCCGCAACGCCGACGTGATCGTGCTCGACCTCGATCTGGGCGGCGTCGATTCGGCCGCCGCGCTCGCCGAATTGCACCAGACCCTCAGCGCCCGCGTGCTGGTGCTGACCGGCGCGCGCGACGCCGACGCGCATCGCCGCGTCGTCATGGCCGGCGCGCGCGGCGTCGTCCGGAAGGAAGAGCCGGTGGACGTGCTGTTGCGCGCGATCGAGAAAGTCCACGAAGGCGACGTGTGGATCAATCGCGCGCTGATCGGCGACATCATGGACAGGCTCAAGGGCGGAAATCCGCCGCCGGACGAGCACAGCGCGAAGATCTCGAGCCTGACGCCGAAGGAACTCGAAGTCATCGCGACCGTCGTCCGCCACAAAGGCGCCAAGAGCCTGATCCTCGCCGAAAGCCTCAGCATCAGCGAACACACGCTGCGCAACCACCTCACCGTGATCTACCACAAGCTCGAACTGCGCGGCCGGCTCGAACTGTACGTCTATGCGAAGGAACGCGGGATCGGGCTGGTGAATTCGTGACGCCGGGGGCGTCGGGATGATCGACACCCGCAGTCTCCCCGAAGTCTTCGCCCCCCTGCTGACGCTGCCCGTGCCCCCGCGGGGACGTTACCGACACCTCCTGCTCGACCTGTGCCCCGCTGCAGTCCCCGCGCGCCGCCATGCCCGAAGCGCGTCCCGACGCCGCACTCCTCCGCTTCCAACGCTGCGCCTCCCGGTCGCGTTGTCATGCCTCTTGCAGTCGAGTTCTCCCATGCGCACCTTGTCGGGCCACCGGTATCGTTGAATCTTCGCGGCCGTCGCCGCACGCGTGGAGCACGCCATCTTGTCGAGCGCTTTGGCTCCGCCGATCGAAATTCTGCTCGTCGACGATCAGCGCGTGATCCTGTCGGGGGTGACCGCGCTGATCGAGAGCGAAGCCCCGCGGATGCGCGTGACCGGACAAGCCCGCTCCGTCCGGCAGGCGCTCGAACTCGCGCGAACTGTTCGTCCGCACGTCATCGTCCTCGATGCGGACCTGGGCGGCGACGATGGCCTCGTGCTGATCCCGCTGTTCCGCATCTGCTGCAACGCCGCCGTCGTCGTCTTCACGTGCCTCGGCGAACCGCGTGCGCGTCTGCGCGCGCAGCGCCTCGGCGCAGCCGGCTTCGTTTCGAAGACCGCGCCCGGCGATGAACTGATCGCCGCGATCCGCCTCGCGTCGCTCTGAACCGCCGGAGCCCGTGACAATTGTCACGGGTGCAACCGGTCGAACGCGCCCACGCCGGTTAGTCGCATCAGCCGATGCCGAATCCGGAACCGCGGGGGAACATGAAGGAAATGCCAAACGGGCAGCGGGCGAACGGTAGCTGAAACCCTCGCCCCTGCTCCCCGCGCATCCCGAAGGTGCATCGACGGTCGTTTTCGACCGTCATTCCCGCCCGGCTTCAGGAGACATGACCGTGACGCCCTCGCAGGAAAACAGCTTGTCGCCGCAAACCCAGTCCACGCTCGGCGCGATTTCCTCCGCGCTGCTGCTGCTGTTCGCGATCTCACACCTCGGCGCGTTCGCCGAAACGGGCATGACGAGCAAGCTGTTGTTCAGCCTCGCTGAAATCGTCATTGCGGTGCTGGTTCTGCTGCGGATGCCGATGCTTGAAAACCGGGACGAAGCGGCGAGGTTCGATTCGGAGGAGCCTGACGTGAACGCTTCCGTGACCTCGGCGGCGGCCATTCACGGCTTTCGTCGAGAAAGAATTCGAGGCAGCGCCGATCGTCATCCCGGCCGCCCCGACGCCGCCTCCCAAGGCATGACAAATGTCACAAGCACCTGCGGCGCATATGACTACTAAAAAGGGGCGCAATTGCGGATGTTGCCGAACCGCTCGGCGCCTAATCTGAAGTCAAGCCGCAGGACAGGATGAAAGCGATGAAGACCGAGCGGATTGTCGAGTTGCTGAAAGGGTTCATCGAAGACCAGGACGGCGTCACGTCGATCGAATATGCGCTGCTAGCGGCGCTGATTTTCGGCGCGATCGTGGTTTCGGTCAGCTTGCTCGGCAGCAGTGTCGAGACACTTTACGGCGATGTCGCGGACAAGGTTTCGGCCGCGGTGTCCTGAGCGAGCAAGGATTTCACTGCGAGGCCGAAAACCTCGCAGCAGTTTTCCGGAACGGGCCTCCCGCTCCGGTTGGTTGCCGGGAGGTCCGGCGTTTTTTTCTAAATGAAGGAGATGACCATGCTGGAAATGATGAAGCAGTTCGTTCGTGATGACGAGGGAGTGACCGCAATCGAATATGGATTGCTCGCCTCGTTGATTGCGCTCGCGATCATCGTCGGCGCCGGCGCACTCGGTACAAAGCTGAATACCATGTTCAACTTCATTGCGGGGAAGCTCGTTGCCGCCTGACCGAACGGACCTCCGGTGCAGTTAGTAGCCGGGGGTCCGGCGTTGTCTCGATAAAGGAGATGGTCATGTTGAAAATGCTTCAGCAATTCATTGTGGATGAAGATGGTGTCACTGCAATCGAGTACGGTTTGATCGCCTCGTTAGTTGCGCTAGCGATCATCGTTGGTGCCGGCGCACTCGGTACAAAGCTCAATGACGTGTTCAACTTCATTGCAGGAAAGCTCGTTGCCGCCTAAGCGACGGCACCTCCGGTTAGTAGCCGGAGGTCTGGCGTCCTCTTGATGAAGGCGATGGTCGTGCTGGAACCCCTCGAATCGTCCATTCGAGCCACATAACCAAGAAGGCGTTCCCATTCGCGAGCCGCACGAGAGCGGACGCATTACGAAGATCGTTACGCCACCATGATCGCTACAACAACTCTCCTTGCGTTACTCCTCGCTGCAGTAATTACCGACCTTCTGACTCGGCGAATTCCAAATCGGCTGATTCTAGCTGGGCTCGTATCGGGATTCGTTTTGCACATGGCTGATCTGCCCGGGGCTGCTCTCTTTGCCACAGCAGATAGCATTGACGGCGTGAGCGTCGCATTCGGAGGCCTCGCTGTTGGTCTAGCTGGAATGCTGCCGCTCTACTTCTTGCGCGCAATGGGCGCCGGTGACGTCAAATTAATGATGATGGTCGGCGCCTTCCTCGGTCCGCTGCAGACTTTCGGCGTCGTCGTCCTGACGTTCGCCGCCGGCGGCATACTCGCGCTTGGCATGGCGCTGTGGCAGCGCTCTTTTGCCCAGCTCGCACTGAACCTGCGCTTCATGCTGACGACCAGCGCGGTGCGCGCCGCGGGCGGCGACAGCCCGCGCTTCGAGCCGCTCGCGCAGACCGCCGGGCGCATGCCCTATGCCGTCGCGGTCGCCGCCGGCGTCGTGCTGCAGCTGATCCTCGTCCGCTCCGGCGGCTGGGCGTTGAGCTGAATGGAACCTTGCCGGAACTCGTCATGAATGCACCTTCTGCCGCCCGCGTGATCCCTCTCGACGAAGCCGCCGCGTTCCCGCGAGCGCCGCGCACGCTCGAAGAAACCGGGCTGCCGCTGCTGTTCCTCGTCGAACTCGCGGCGAAGCTCTTATTCGTGCGCGGCCAGATGCGCCTGACCGAGCTGTCGCAGCAACTGCGGCTGCCGGCGAACGTACTCGAAAGCCTGCTCGCGTTCATGCGCGCCGAGCGGATCTGTGAAGTGATGCGCCGCGGCGAGACGGACGGCGACATCCTGTATGAACTCACCGATGCGGGCCGCGCCCGCGCCGCGGAATTCCTCGGCCGCTGCAAATACGCCGGCGCGGCACCGGTCGGCCTTACGGCGTATGTCGCGCAGGTCGAGCGCCAGTCGGTGACGAAGATGCGCGTCACGCGCGACGGCGTAAACGAAGCATTCCGCGGCCTGATCATCAAGCCGGAAGTGCGCGACCAGCTCGGCGCGGCGATGGGGTCGGGGCGCGCGCTGTTCCTGTACGGCCCGGCCGGCGCCGGGAAGACTTATCTCGCCGAGCGGCTCGCGCTGCTGCTCGATGGCGACATCGCCGTGCCGCACGCGATCCTCGTCGATAGCGAGGTCATCCAGGTGTTCGACCCGCTGATCCACACGCCGGTCGAGGACGACCGCCGCCCTGCCGCGCTCGACAACCTGATGCGGCCGGACCTGCGCTGGGTGCGGTGCAAGCGGCCGGTCGCAATCACCGGCGGCGAGCTGACGCTGCGCATGCTCGACCTCGACTACGACGCGAGCAGCGGCTTCTACCAGGCGCCGCCGCATGTGAAGGCGAACAACGGTCTTTTCGTCGTCGACGACCTCGGCCGGCAGATCGTCACGCCTGAGCAGCTGATGAACCGCTGGATCGTGCCGATGGACCGGCATTACGACTACCTCGCGCTGCACAGCGGCACGAAGTTCGCGCTGCCGTTCGACGTCGTGCTGGTGTTCTCGACGAACCTGATGCCCGCCGACGTCGCCGACCCGGCTTTCCTGCGCCGGCTCGGCTACAAGATCCACATCGGGCCGATGAATGAAGACGAGTACAGGAACATATTCACACGTGTTTGCGAGGAACGCGGCGTACCGTTCGAGGAAGCCGCGTTCCAGATGCTGTTGAACGATTACCACAAGGCGCACGGGCAGCCGTTGCTCGCGTGCTACCCGCGCGACCTGGTGAACCAGATCGCCGATCTCGCCCGCTACCTCGACGAACCGGCGCGTCTGACGCCGGAAGCTCTGGACTGGGCCTGGCATAACTACTTCGCGACCCGATAGGGCGCGAACCGGGGGAGGGGGGGCCGGCGGCTGCATTGGCGGTCGCCGGTTTTCACCGGAGCAGCATCCGCGCTTTGCGCGTTTGTCGGGCTTGTGCCGCGACATGAAACAAGGGGATTCACATGAAGGCAAAAGGGATGGGCTTTCTTCTGGTCGCGATGCTCGCCGGCCTTGCGGCGGTCGTGCTCGGCACGCGCTGGCTGCAGGCGAAGTCCGCCGGCGACGGCAATCGCATCGCGGTCGCGGCGGTCGAGCTGCAGCTCGGCAGCCGCATTGCGCCGGAGGCGATCCGCCTCGTCGAATGGCCGTCGGGCAGCATCCCCGCCGGCGCGTTCCACGACCTCGCGAAGCTCGACGGCCGCGTCGCGATCACCGGCATCCAGCCCGGTGAACCGGTGCTCGAATCGCGCCTTGCGCCGGAGGGCACGAAAGGGGGCCTGTCCGCAGTCGTGCCGGAAGGCAAGCGCGCGATCACGGTGCGCGTCAACGACGTCATCGGCGTCGCCGGCTTTACGCTCCCCGGCAACTACGTCGACATCATGGTCAACACCGAAAACACCGGCGCGAACCGCAACAGCGCGGACCAGATGATCTCGAAGATCGTCCTCGAACGCATCCTCGTGCTCGCCGTCGCGCAGGAAGCGAACCGCGACGAGACGAAGCCGAAAGTCGTCAACGCGGTGACGCTCGAAGTGACTCCCGAACAGGCCGAGCGGCTCGACCTCGCCCGCAGCGTCGGCAACCTGTCGCTGGTGCTGCGCAACCAGATCGACTCGAACACGACGGACACTGCGGGCATCACGAAGGCGATGCTGCTGCGCACGCCGGACGATGCGCCGGTCACGCCTGCGCCGCAGGCGGTCAAGCCTGCCGCGCCGCGCCGGGTTGTGGCCAAACCCCCTGCCCCCGCACCGAAGCAGCAGGTCTGCGTCGAGGTGATCCGCGGCGTCTCCAAGGTCAACGAATGCTTCTAATCGCTTCCAACCGATTGCCGAGCGCAGGGAACATCATGAGCACGAAAAACCTGTACAAACCTCATCGTTCCATACGGGCCGGAGCTTTCATAGCGCTGGCGCTGCTGCTACCGCTCGCCACGCACGCAGCCATCGGCACGTCCTCCGCGACGCCGAGGGTCGCCGTCGCGACCACCAACGGTTCGCCGTGCGGACGCGTCGAAATCGCCCCGATGGTCACGATCCCGGTCGGCAAGTCGTCGGTGATCCGGCCCGAAGTCCCGGTCACCCGCATCCTGCTCGGCAACCCCGACAATGCGCAGGCGGCGCGCCCGAGCGCGGAGCCTGCCAAGGACGACAAGGGCGGACAGCAGGCCAAGCAGAGCGACGGCCGGCCCGGCGTCGCGCAGGTCGACGTGCTGCTGTTGAGCCCGAACGAGATCTACCTGCTCGGCAAGAGCGTCGGCTCGACGAACGTCGTGCTCGTCGACCGCTCGGGCGGCTGCACCGCGCTCGACGTCACGGTTGCGATGGACGTGACTTCGGTGCAAGGCGCCTTGACGGCATTGCTGCCCGACGAAACTGGGATCAAGGTGAGTTCGGCGTACGACTCGCTCGTGCTGACCGGGACCGTCAGCGACGCGACGAAAGTCGATCGCGCCGTGGAGATTGCATCGGCATACGTTCGCGATGGCGACGGGGGAGAGAACGGGCGCAACGCTCGCGTCCTCAACATGCTGAGCGTCGGAGCGCCTCAACAGGTGATGCTGGAAGTGAAAGTCGCCGAAGTGTCGAAAGCGGTGATGGACCGCTTCGGCATCGATTTCTCCCGCGCCTATGCCGCGGGGGACGGCACGATGATTCGCTTCCTGTCCGGCGTGTTCGGCGGCAAAAGCCCGGTCGGCGGACAGGTGTCGGGAACCGTTGGCGCGCGGGTCGGTGGCGGCATCGTCGATTCGATCAGCAACGCCAGCGGCACCAGCGCGATCACGGCGCCGATCGGCGACGCGACGATCGGCGGCGACGCAACGAAGGTCCCGCTGATCTCCGGCAGCAACAGCACGCTGATCGGCGTCGATGCGCAGAAGAGCGACGGTTTGGTGAAGATCCTCGCCGAACCGACGGTGATGGCGATCAGCGGACAGGAAGGCAGCTTCCTCGCCGGCGGCAAGATCTTCATCCCGGTGTCGCAAAACGATGGCGGGACGAGGACGGTGACGCTTGAGGAGAAGGAGTTCGGCGTCTCCGTCAAATTCACCCCGACGGTGCTCGAAGGCGGCCGCATCAACCTTGCCGTGCGCCCCGAAGTGTCCGAGTTGAACCGCGAAGGCGTCGGGCTGACCGCGCCCGGGGTGAACGGCCTCGCGATCCTGCCGTCCTTCACGACGCGCCGGGCCTTCACGACGGTCCAGCTTCGTGACGGACAGAGCTTCGCGATCGGCGGCCTGATCAAGAACAACACGACGACCAACATCAAGGCCTTCCCGTTCCTCGGCGAACTCCCGGTCATCGGCGCACTGTTCCGCAGCACCGAGTTCCAGACCGACCGCTCCGAACTGGTGTTCGTCATCACGCCGCGCCTGGTCAAGCCGCTGCCCGAGGACTACGCGCTGCCGACCGACAACTACGTCGAGCCGAGCCGCAGCGACGTGATCTGGCGCGGGAAACTCGAAGGCAAGGGCCCCGCTCCGGCAGACCACCCTGATCTCTTGCCCGGTGAGGAAAATTCCGCCCGCGGCGGCTTTGAACCGAAATGAGGAGCAGACCGTGAACGCATTCGCAAGACTGACTGTCTCGCTCGCAACGCTCGCCCTGACCGGCTGCGTCGCGACCTCCCCGAACTGGGATTCGCGCTTCGGTGAAGCCGCACGCGTGGCCGCGGCGCAGCAAATCATCTCCCCTGAAGCGTCGAAGAACACCGATCCCGTCGCCGGTATCGACGGCAAGGCGGCGCAGGGTGCGATGGGAGAGTATGCGAAGAGCTTCACGAACCCCGAGCCGCAGCCGAGCATTATGACGATCGGCGTCGGCGCTTCGGGGCAGTAACAAATAAGGGACGGGAGCGGCGCTATGCGGAATCGTCACGCGGATCGTGATTCACAGCGCGGGGTGGTCGCGATCATTACAGCCCTTTCACTCGTGGTGCTCGTCGGTTTCGCCGGCCTTGCACTCGATGGCGGCCATCTCTACCTGACCAAGACCGAGTTGCAGAACGGGGCCGATGCCTGTGCGCTGGCCGCGTCCTACGAGCTGACCGGCTCTCCGATTTCGCCGGAAAACTTCACGCGGGCCGAGAATGCCGGCAAGACCGTTGGCACGGAGAACCGCGTCGATTTCCAGGGAGGCGCAATCGCAGCTGCGGACATCGACGTGACGTTCTCGACTTCGCTCGCTGGTTCCTGGCTGCCCGCAGGGGGAGCGACCGGCAACTCGAAGTACGTGCGCTGCACGATTACCCGAAACGGAATAGCGCCGTGGTTCATGCAGGTCATGGGCTTCGGCGACCAGACGGTGAGTGCCATTGCCACCGCCACCCTTGCCCCGTCACAGAACAATTGCGCGATTCCGATGGGCCTATGCACGCACCCCAGCAGCTCGGCACCGCACTTCGGCTACGTCAAGGGCGACTGGTACTCGATGAACTTCAAGGAAAGCGGCGGCGGTACGATGGAAAACCTGACGGGCGATTTCCGCTGGGTGGACTTCGATCCGAGCACGACTACGCCCAATTGTTCCGGCAAGGGCGCCCAGGAACTCTCGTGTCTCTTCGAGGGGGCGGGGCAATGCAATCTGCCGCCGAACGGCCCGTCCACCTGTCCTACCTCCGGCAATTCGACGCCGACGCCTGGCTGTGTCGGCGACGCCGGCCAGAAGACTAGTATCGGCCAGGCGTTCAACACGCGCTTTGGCATCTGTCAGGGAAGTGCCTGTACGGACGGCGAGCTGAAGAGCGCTCCGCCCGACTTCACCGGCCTGGCCTACAACACGACGACCTGGTCATTGGGCCGCGATGCGTACAAGGGCTCATCCGGGGGCACGCCAAACTTCGTCGCGGCGCGCAGTTCGCACCTCCAGGTACAAAGTTCCGAACTGCCCAGTGGCACGAACCAGGCCAGCACCGCGCAGATGATCTCGTTCGGCGCGGACCGCCGCCTGGTCACCGTCCCATTACTCGAGGACTGCGCGGGGAGCCTTGACTCTGGCGGCCATCACGCGCCAATCCGCGGCTATGCCTGCATCCTGCTGCTGGAGCCATACAAGAAGGCCGGCAGCGACGTCACCGTCAGCGCCGAGTACCTCGGCGCGTCGAACGAACCGGGCAGCCCCTGCGCCACGTCCGGCGCGGTCGGCAGCTCAACCTCGGTCGGGCCGCTGGTGCCCGCCTTGGTCCAGTGAGGATTCGAGCCATGCGTCACATGCGCGGTGTCGTCGCCGTCGAATTCGCGTTTCTCCTGATCCCGCTGGTGATGCTGGGCTTCGGCATCACCGAGTTCGGCCGCGCGATCTATTCGTACAACACGTTGGCCAAGGCAGTTCGAGACGCTGCCCGCCACCTGACCGCAAAGACGCCGGGGGATCCTGTCGAACACGCGATCGCCAAGTGCATGGCAGTGCATGGCAACCCTGACTGCAACGGTCCGGCGCTGGCTCCCGACCTGAAAACAAGCATGGTGCAGACCTGTGACACGATCCTCAGCTGCCCCGGCGTCGAGAACACCGTGACGACCGGAACCGGGATGATCAACACGGTGACGGTGCGGATCAGCGGCTATCCGTACAACTCCGTCGTCGAATACGTGATGCCGGACATCACCTTCAACAACATTGCGGTCACGATGAGGTCGCAGCTATGAACTCGCGAATCACAAGCGGCGGAAGGAAGCGGCAAGGTGGAGTCGCCGCGGTCGAATTCGCGGTGGTTGCAGCGCTGTTCTTCACCTTGCTGATCGGCATCATGGAGTTCGGGCGGATGCTGTGGACCTGGAATGCCGCCGCTGAAGCCACCCGGCTCGGCGCGCGCCTTGCGGTCGTCTGCGACAAGGAGGATGCCCCAATCGTCGAGACCCGCATGCGACAGATGTTGCCGTCGTTCGCAGCGGCGACGATCACAATCGACTATCTCGATCCCCCTAACGCTTCCTGCGACGCCGCAACCTGTAAGTCGGTACTGGTGCGCCTGTCGGATTACACGCACCAGACGATCATTCCATTCATTCCCCTTGCCGTGCCCCTGCCGGCGTTCCAGACGACGCTGCCGCGCGAAAGCATGAGCAGTTCCGGCAATCCCGTGTGCGGCAGCTGACCGCACCGCTACCGCGTTCAGAGGACGTCATGAAAATCCGAATTCTTTCCGACAACCACGACAGCGCCGAACGCCTGCGGGCAACGCTCGCGCAGGCGGGCAAGTCGATGGACGTCGCCGTTGGTCACGCGACGTCGAGCGAACCGCTCGGCGCCGTCAATGGCACGGTGCCGGACGTCGTCGTGCTCGACGCATTCCGCCCGGCGAACCTCGGCGCGCTCGAACAGCTGACGCTGCGCTACCCGCAGATCGAGCCGATCGTCATCACGGCCGACACGTCGTCGGATTTTCTGCTGCAGGCGTTCCGTGCGGGGGTGCGCGAAGTGCTGCCGATTTCGCCGTCGCCCGAGGCATTGCATGCCGCGCTGGCACGCATCACGCGCAAGCGCGGCGGCAGTGCGACCAACGGCAAGATCCTCGCCCTGACTTCCTGCAAGGGCGGCAGCGGCGCGACTTTTCTCGCGACGAATCTCGCCTGGGTCCTCGCAGCGGCGCACGGCAAGCGCGTCGCGCTGATCGACCTGAACCTGCAGTTCGGCGACGCGGCGATGTACGTCACCGACCAGAAACCGGCAAGCAACCTGGCGCTGGTGTGCCAGCAAATCCACCGGCTCGATGCCGCGTTCCTGCAGTCGGCGATGATCGAAGTCGCGCCCGGCTTTCACCTGCTCGCGGCGCCGGACGACCCGGCCCACTCGACCGACGTCCGCCCCGAGCACGTCGAGGCGATCCTCAAGGTTGCGCGCACGAACTACGATTTCGTCATCGTCGATGTCGGCCGCTCGCTCGACGCGGTGAGCCTCAAGCCGTTCGACATGGCCGACATGATCTTTCCGGTGGTGCAGCTCACGCTGCCGTTCATCCGCGAGGCGAAGCGGCTCGTCGAGGTGTTCGTGTCGCTTGGCTACCCGATGTCGAAAGTCGGGTTGGTCGTCAATCGCCAGCACAAGAACAGCGACATCAGCCTGCAGGACGTCGAGCGCACGGTGAAGGCGAAGCTGTTCAAGACGGTGCCGAACAGCTACGACACGGTCGCCGCGTCGGTGAACCAGGGCGAGCCGATCGCGCGGCTGGCGAAGAACAGCCCGGTGACGAAAGCGCTGCGCGAGATCGCCGAATCGCTCGTCGACGACCCGGAAAAAGCGAGCAAGGGCTGGCTGTCGCGCCTGTTCGCGACGCATTGAGCGCAGCACGCGGATGACTATTGAAAGGAACGTGAAATGAGCTTGCGACAGCGCCTCGAATCGGTCTCGACAGACACCGTGATGCGTCCGGCGGCGGCGCCCGACCCGCGCGCGAACAAGGCGTATCAGACGCTGAAGATGCGCATCCACCAGCTGCTGCTGTCGCGCATCGACCTCGAGGCGATGGAAAGCCTCGGGCCGGACCAGTTGCGCGACGAGCTGCGGCTGATGGTCGAGCGCCTGCTCGCCGAAGAAAACGTCGTCATCAACACGAACGAGCGGCGCGACCTCGTGCGCGACATCCAGTACGAGATGCTCGGGCTCGGGCCGATCGAGCCGCTGCTCGCCGACCCGACGGTGTCGGACATCCTGATCAACGGCTCGCAGCAGATCTACGTCGAGCGGCACGGCAAAATCGAGCTGACCCCCGTCACGTTCAGCGACGACGCGCACCTGATGAAGATCATCGACAAGATCGTGTCGCGCGTCGGGCGGCGCGTCGATGAATCGAGCCCGATGGTCGACGCGCGCCTGCCGGACGGCTCGCGCGTGAACGCGATCATCCCGCCGCTCGCGCTCGACGGACCGGTGGTGTCGATCCGCCGTTTCGCCGCCGTGCCGCTGACGATGGAGAAGCTGATCGGCTTCAAGGCGCTGACGCCGGAGATGGGCGAACTCCTCGCGGGGCTCGCGCGCGCGAAAGTGAACATCCTGATCTCGGGCGGCACCGGCAGCGGCAAGACGACGCTGCTGAACATCCTCACCGCGAACATTCCCGCCGACGAGCGCATCGTCACGATCGAGGACGCGGCGGAGCTGCAGCTGCAGCAGCCGCACGTCGTGCGGCTCGAGACGCGGCCGCCGAACATCGAAGGCAAGGGCGAAGTGTCGCAGCGGGCGCTGGTGCGCAACGCGTTGCGCATGCGCCCGGACCGGATCATCCTCGGCGAGACGCGCGGCGCCGAGGCGTTCGACGTGCTGCAGGCGATGAACACCGGCCACGAAGGCTCGATGACGACGGTGCACGCGAACACGCCGCGCGACGCGCTCGGTCGCATGGAGAACATGATCGGCATGTCCGACGCGAACCTGCCGCCGAAAGTCGCGCGCTCGCAGATCGCCAGCGCGATCGGCCTGATCGTGCAGGCGAGCCGGCTCACCGACGGCAAGCGCAAGATCATCAGCATCCAGGAGATCACCGGTATGGAAGGCGAGATGATCACGATGCAGGAGATCTTCGCGTTCCGGCAGACGGGCATTTCGGAGACCGGCGAAGTGCAGGGCTACTTCACCGCGACCGGCGTGCGCCCGCATTTCGCCGAACGCCTGCGCTCGTTCGGCATCCGCCTGCCCGAGGACATGTTCAACCCCGGGCGGCGCTTCGAGTGAGGCTGAGATGAAACTACCCCCACGCTCACTTTGTTCGCTGCCCCCCAAGGGGGCGCAGGCCTCCCTTGGGGCGGCCCAGCAGGAGGCCTGAGATGGACATCCTGACGCTGCTGTTCGCGCTCGCGACTTTCATCACGGTCGTGCTGTTCCTCGAAGGCGCCTACCTGTGGTGGGCGTCGAGCCATAGCGCCGACGCGAAGCGGCTCAACCGCCGCCTCGACGAAGTCGCGAGCGGTGTGGGCAGCGCCCGGCCGGCATCGCTGTACAAGGAGCAGAACGCCGCGGGCTCGGCGGCAGGTGACCGCCTGCTCGCAGCCGTGCCGCACCTTCACGGCATCAACCGGCTCATCGTGCAGTCCCGCCTGCAACTGACGCTGGCGCAGTTCGCTGGCTGGACGGTCGCGCTCGCGGCGCTCGGCTTCACGTTGCCGCTGCTGCTGAACCGGCCGCTGTTCCTCGGCCTCGGGTTTGCCGTGGTGCTCGGCATGCTGCCGACGCTGTACGTGATGCGCGCGCGCAACCAGCACATGCAGCGCTTCGAGCTGCAGCTGCCGGAAGCGCTCGACCTGATGGGGCGCGCGTTGCGCGCTGGCCACGCGTTCCCGACCGCGATCAAGATGGTTGCCGAGGAGATGAAGGACCCGATCGGCGGCGAGTTCCGCATCCTGTTCGACGAGATGAACTACGGCGTGCCGCAGCAGACGGCGATGCTGAACCTCGCTTCGCGCACCGACAGCACCGACCTCAGCTACTTCGTCATCGCGGTGCTGATCCAGCGCGATTCGGGCGGCAACCTCGCGGAGCTGCTCGACAACATCAGCAAGATCGTGCGCGCGCGGCTGAAGCTGTATGGCGAGATCCGCACGCTGTCGGCCGAAGGGAAGCTGTCGGCGTGGATCCTCGGCTGCCTGCCGTTCGCAACTGCGGCGCTGATCAACATCGTCAACCCCGGTTTCATGAAAGTGCTGTGGGAAGACCCGGCGGGCATCAACTTCATCTACGGGGCGATGGGGATGATGGTTCTGGGCGTGGTGTGGATGCGCAAGATCATCCGCATCCGCGTGTAGCGGCAGGAGAGAAGACATGGACTACACCCAGATCGGATTTCTCGGGCTGCTCTTCGTCGCCGTGACGGCGGGCGCGTTCTTCGTCATGAGCCTGTTCTCGCGCTCGGCGGCCGCGGACCGGCTGCAGGCGCTCGGCGGCGGCAAGTCGACCGTCGGCGCGGGGGCCGACGCCTGGATCGAGCGCACCGTCAAGCTGACGAAACCCTTTGCGAAGCTATCGACGCCGGAGGACAGCGAGGACATGTCGGCGCTGCGCGCGCGCTTCATGCACGCCGGCATCCGCCACGCCGCCGCACCGCTCGCGTTCTTCGGCGTCAAGACCGTCCTCGCGCTCGGGCTGCCGCTGCTCGCGTATTCCACGGTGCTGGTGTCGACGCCGTCGCTGCAGTTCCAGGGCACGCTGCTGGTCGTGCTGCTCGCGGCGGCGATCGGCTATTACGTGCCGAACATCATCCTGAACCGGCTGATCTTCGTGCGCCAGCGCGAGATCTTCGAGACTTTTCCCGACGCGCTCGACCTGATGACGGTGTGCGTCGAAGCCGGTCTCGGCGTCGAGGCGGCGCTGGTGCGCGTCGCCGACGAGATGCAGCACAAGAGCGAAGCGCTCGCCGAAGAGCTGCATCTCGTGACGCTGGAACTGCGTGCGGGCCTCGAGCGCGCGCGGGCGCTGCGCAACCTCGCCGCCCGGACCGGCGTCGAGGAAGTCGAAGGTTTCGTCGCGATGGTGATCCAGGCGGAGCGCTTCGGCACGAGCATCGCGACATCGCTGCGCATCCACTCCGACATGTTGCGCACGCGCCGGCGCCAACGCGCCGAGGAAGCGGCGGCGAAGATCGCGCTGAAGCTGCTGTTCCCGCTGATTTTCTTCATCTTCCCGTCGCTGATGCTCGTGCTGCTCGGGCCGGCGATGATCCAGGTGTACCGCATCCTGCTGCCGACGATGGCGGGAACCAGCGGCGGCTGATGCGAGGAGAAGCACGATGAAAAAACGCATACTCGCGTTGAACCCGGTGCTCGCCGCGCTTTTGGTCGGCGCGTGCAGCACGAACCCGGTGATGCCGGAAAACGCCTGGAAAATCGCGCCGGTGCAAAGCGTGCGCCATGGCGCCACGAACGACGCGGCCGGCTATTTCGCGCTCGGGCGTTACAAGGAGAGGCGGGGCGCCAATGAAGAAGCGATCGCCGCGTACCGCGAAGCCCTGGATGCCGACCCTGAACACGCTGCGGCGTGGAACGCGCTCGGCTCGCTGCAGGCCGCTCTGGGAAAATTCGATGACGGTCTGCGGGCACTCGAACGGGCGGTGAGTCTCGCCCCCGCGGCGAGCCACCTGTACAACAACCTCGGCTACGCGCTGCTGCTCGCGGGACGGCACGACGCCGCAGCGACGTCGCTACGCCGGGCCGTCGAACTCGACGGCAGCAACCGTCGCGCATGGACCAACCTGGCCACGGTTTACCGGCGCCTCCACATGCAGGACAAAGCAGAGTTCGCCGACGCGCGGGCAAGCGGCGCCTCGCCCGCCGCGCCGAACGCCCCCGCGGCGCCGACCCCAATCCTGACTGTCGCGCAATCCGTGCCTCCGGCTAAAGCGAGTCCCGCGCAACCATTCCCGGCGATGGCAGCGCCCCGCCTCCCCTTGCCTGCGGCGGAGTCCCAAGTCACAGTCGGCACGATTGCTGCCGATCCGCCGGTCACAGCGACGCCGATCCCTACCCTGCTGCAAGCCGCCGCGCCAGCACCCGCGCCAGCACCCGCGACGGCGGCGAGCGCACCGGCCGCAGCGATTGCCGGACCTGCGGTCAGCACGACTCCGCACGCAAGGCTCGTGAAAGTTGCCGAAAACGTCTTCGAACTGCTCAATGGGCCGCCAAGGCGTGAAACGGCGGTCGTCGAGGCAGCCGCGATCATCACCGCCGCCGCGCGCCCCTCCGTCCTCGCCCGGACGGCCGAACCACGGGCCGTTCGCGCCGCCGCGCCGAGCCTCGCAGAGGGCCCGCGCCCGGCTGCTGCGCCTCTTCCGTCAGCAGCCCGGCGGGCGCGCTACGAGATTTCGAACGGTCATGGCGGTGAAGGGCTCGCTCGGCGGCTTGCCGGATTGCTCGAACAGCAGGGGGTCGCGCGCCCGCGACTGACGAACAGCCGCCCGTTCGACCAGGCGACGTCCTTCGTCGAATACCGCGACGGCTTCCACGAAGCGGCCACTGCGTTCGCCGCCCGCCTGCCGTTCCGGCCGACAATCCGGGCCACCGTGTCGAACGATCTCGCCGTCGACGTGCGGCTGATGCTGGGGCACGACCTCACCAAAAGCGACGCGTGCGCCCTATTGGGGCTGTGCCCGCAGCTCGCCCGTCCCACCGGACAAGTTGCAGCGGTACAGACCGCTGCCGCTTCCGACGAATGACGCAGGCGGGGGCGAAAAGACAAAACCCCCGCCGGACAATGCCTGACGGGGGTCTTGCCGCCGCGCCGAAGCGCGACGGGGTCTCCAGTACCCGGACTCAGTGGCTGGAAGCGGTCGCCGCTCCGACACCGGTCTGCGCACGCACGTACTGATCGTCGAAAGCGTCGATCTCGCGCTTCGCCCGCGCGCTCATGTCGAGCTTCGACACGATGATCGTCAGCAGGAACGCGATCGGCATCGAGAACAGCGCCGGCTGCGTGTAGGGGAAGATCGCCGAGGCATTGCCGAGCACGTCCACCCACACCGACTTCGACAGCACGACGAACATCACGGCGCTCACGAGACCCGAGTAGCCGCCCCACAACGCGCCACGAGTCGTCAGGCCTTTCCAGTACATCGACAGGATCAGCACCGGGAAGTTGGCCGACGCGGCGACGCCGAAAGCCAGCGCGACCATGAACGCGATGTTCATCTTCTCGAACGCGATGCCGAGCAGCACTGCGACGACGCCGAGGCCGATCGTGGCGAACTTCGACACTCTCAGCTCGGTGGTTTCGGACGCCTTGCCTTTCATGATCACGCGCGAGTAGATGTCGTGCGAGATCGCCGACGCGCCGGCCAGCGCGAGGCCGGCAACGACCGCGAGGATCGTCGCGAACGCGACTGCCGACAGGAAGCCGCGCAGCAGGTTGCCCCCGACCGCCTTGGCGAGGTGCATCGCGATCATGTTGCCGCCGCCGATGACCTTGCCGCCGAGCACGCCGCCTTCGAAGAACGCCGGGTTCGTGCCGACGATCAGCAGCATGCAGGCCTTGATGATCTGCACCCAGGTCGTCGCGACCATGCCGCCGAAAGTCACGTACACCATCATCAGCGCACCGACGACGAACAGCGCATAGACGTAGTCGAGGCCGAACAGCAGCTTGATCAGCTGGCCGGCGCCGACCATCTGCGCGACGAGGTAGAAGCACACGACCGTCAGCGAACTGACTGCCGCCATCGTGCGCACCTTGCCCTGGTCGAGGCGGTACGACGTGATGTCGGCGAACGTGAACTTGCCGAGGTTGCGCAGGCGCTCCGCCATCAGGAACAGGATGATCGGCCAGCCGACGAAGAACGCGATCATGTAGATGTACGCATCGACGCCCTGCGTGTACATCATCGCGGTCAGACCCAGCAGCGTCGCCGCCGACATGTAGTCGCCGGTGATCGCCAGTCCGTTCTGCCAGCCGGTAATGCCGCCGCCGGCAGTATAGAAGTCGGCCGTCGACTTGGTGCGGCTCGCCGCCCAGCAGGGTCAGTACCCAGAAGAAAATGAACTGGAACAGACCGGCAGCGACGCCGAAAGTCAGGTTGCCGGTGCCGGACAGGCGCCAGCCGATCAGATCGGGGGCGAACGCCACGAGCAGCACGAAGCCGTAAAAATCGTCAGCACGATGGCCGACAGGATCATCGCAAAGCGCGTGCGCTTAGAAACGAGTTCCGCAAAACGCGGATGATATATGATCTAAATCGCTCCATACCGTTGGGTATGGAAGTTTTTTGTAACGTACAAAAAGAACTTTTGATTGCAAAAAATACAAGCGAAAACAAAATGTTGAAAACCACCCAGAGCAGCACGAAATGAAAGGCCGGATCGTTTTTTCGTCCGGCGACGGCGTCGCGACCCTCGTGTTGTCGAACCCCGGCAAGCTCAACGCGATCGATTCGGCGATGTGGATCGCACTGCACGAAACGTTCGAAGGGATCGCGGCCGACGACGGGCTGCGCTGCGTGATCCTGCGCGGCGACGGCGACAAGGCTTTCGCCGCGGGCGGCGATATCGAGGAATTCCTCACCGTGCGAGCGACTGTCGATGACGCGCTGCACTACCACGACGGACTCGTCGCGGCCGCGCTCGACGCGATCCGTGCGTGCCCCGTTCCGACCGTGGCGGCAATCCAGGGTGCTTGCGTCGGCGGCGGCCTCGAGATCGCAGGCTGCTGCGACTTGCGCATCGCTGGCGAATCCGCGCGCTTCGGCGCCCCGATCAACCGCCTGGGCTTCTCGATGTATCCGGGCGAGATGGCAGGGCTGCTCGACCTCGTCGGCCCGGCCGTGCTGCTCGAGATCCTGCTCGAAGGCCGCATCCTGACGGCACGTGAAGCGCTGCAGAAAGGCCTGCTGACGCGGATCGTCGACGACGAGAAAGTGATCGACGAAGCGCAGGCGAGCGCCGCCCGCATCGCCGCCGGCGCGCCGCTGGTCGCACGCTGGCACAAGCAGTGGGTGCACCGGCTGATGCGGGACAAGCCGCTCGGCGCGGACGAGAAGCGCGCCGCTTTCGCGTTCCTCGATACTGCAGACTACCGCGAAGGGCTCGAAGCGTTCTTCGCCAAGCGCCCGCCGCGCTTCACCGGCCGCTGAGGTCTTTCAGGCGCCCCGGGGCAATGACGTCCGGAACGTCGCCCGCGTCACCCGCGCACCCACTCGGCGGGAAACAGCCGCCCGAGGTCGAGGTGGCGCTCGATCGCGTCGGCAAGCCGGTCGAGGTCGGCTTCGCGCCGCGCGGCAAGATCGACGCTTTCGACTTCGCCCGCCCCCGCCCACGCGAGCAGCGCCGACAGCGCGGCGGGAGTGTCGAAGAGCCCATGGAGATACGTGCCGAGGATCTGGCCGTCCGCCGACAGTGCGCCGTCGCCGCGACCGTCAGCGAACTGCAGCGCCGGCCGGTCGAGCGCTGCCCCCCGGCTCACGCCCATGTGGATCTCGTAGCCTGCCGCGGCGGGCGAGCGGGGGAGGTTCAGCGTGCCGCACACGTTCTCGAGGCGCTTTTCAGCTGCGAGCGTCGTTTCCATGTCCAGCAGGCCGAGCCCGGCGATGCTGCCGGCGCCGCCTTCGAGGCCGAGCGGATCGTGCAGCCATCCACCGAGCATCTGGAAACCGCCGCAAATTCCGGCGAGCTTGCCGCCGTAGCGCAGGTGCCGCAGGATCGCCGCATCCCAACCCTGCGCGCGCAGCCACGCCAGGTCCGCCTGCACGCTCTTCGAACCGGGCAGCACGATCAGGTCCGCCGGGGGCATCGCCTGGCCGGGGCCGACCCAGCGGAAATCGACCTGCGGGTGCAGGCGCAGCGCGTCGAGATCGGTGTGGTTCGAGATGCGCGGATAGACTGGCGCGACGACCGTGAGGCGCGTCTCGCCTTTTTCCGCGCGCGCGTCGGCGAGCGCATCCTCGGCGTCGAGAAAGAGCCCGTGCAGGTACGGCAGCACGCCCAGCACCGGGCGGCCGGTGCGCGCTTCGAGCCAGTCGAGCCCCGGCTGCAGCAGCCCGAGGTCGCCGCGAAAGCGGTTGATGACGAAACCCTTGACGCGCGCCTGCTCGGACGGCGACAGCAGTTCCAGCGTGCCGACCAGATGCGCGAACACTCCGCCACGGTCGATGTCGGCGACGAGGATCACCGGCACGTCGGCGGCTTCTGCAAACCCCATGTTCGCGATGTCGCGGTCGCGCAGGTTGATTTCCGCGGGACTGCCGGCCCCTTCGACAAGCACGCACTCGTAGGCGGTGACGAGGCGATCCCACGACGCCATCACCGCCGCCATCGCCGTCGGCTTGTACGCATGGTAGTCGCGCGCCGACAGGCTCAGCGCGACGCGGCCGTGGATGACGACCTGCGCGCCGACATCGGTAGAAGGCTTCAGCAGCACCGGATTGAAATCGCTATGCGGCTCAAGCCCTGCGGCCAGCGCCTGCAGCGCCTGGGCGCGGCCGATCTCGCCGCCGTCGACGGTCACAGCGGAATTCAACGCCATGTTCTGCGGCTTGAACGGCGCGATGCGCACACCGCGACGAAACAGCACCCGGGCGAGGCCGGCGACGAGCGTGCTTTTCCCGGCGTCCGAAGTCGTCCCCTGAACCATCAGCGCAACAGCATGGGGCATCGCGTAAAATCCCGCTTCGTTCAAAGCGGCGGATTATCGCCGATAAGATAAGCTTCCCGCCGACGATTTCCAGGCCGATCGAGCCTGGCGCCGGCTTCACGGTACTGCCGATGACCCCGCTTCGCATCGCCGCGACACTCTGCCTTTGCCTCCTGCTCGCGGCTCCGCTGCGCGCGGAACTCGTCGTCGAGGACGACACCGGACGCCACGTGCAGCTCGCGCAGCCCGCACATCGCATCATCAGCCTCGCGCCGCACGTCACCGAACTGCTGTTCGCAGCGGGCGCCGGGGAACGGGTCGTCGGCGTGGTCGACTACAGCGACTTTCCCGACGCGGCGAAGGCGCTGCCGCGGGTCGGCAGCTACAGCAACGTCGATATGGAGGCGATCGCGGCGTTGCGGCCGGACCTCGTGATCGCCTGGCGCAGCGGCAACCGCGACGCACATCTCGACAAGCTCGCGGCCCTCGGGATTCCGGTGTTCCTCAACGAACCGCGCACTCTCGACGACGTCGCGCGCAGCCTCGAGACGTTTGGCCGCCTCGCGGGCAGCGAACAGGCCGGCCATGACGCGGCCGAGTTGTTTCGCGCCCGCAGGACGGAGCTCGCGCGGCGTTACGCCAAACGTCCTCCGGTGCCGCTGTTCTATCAGATCTGGGACGATCCGCTGATGACGATCAACGACGAGCACCTGATTTCGGACGTCATACGCCTGTGCGGCGGCAGGAACGTGTTCGGCGCGCTGGCGCAGCTTGCGCCGGCGATCGGCGTCGAAAGCGTGCTCGCGGCCGATCCGGAAGCGATCGTCGCCAGCGGCATGGGCGACGCGCGCCCGGAATGGCTCGATCGATGGAAACGCTGGCCGGGGCTGGCAGCGAGCCGGGCCGGGAACCTCTATTTTGTGCCGCCCGAGCTCATCCAGCGTCACACGCCGCGGATTCTCGACGGCGCCGCGCAGCTGTGCGAATTTCTCGACGCAGCGCGCGCGAAACGCGACGGGCGCTGATCATCGCTGCTCAATCCGGCCGCGACAGCTGGTAACAGCCCCGCCACGCGAGGCGCGAGTCCTCCCACCACGCCCGGTCGAAGACCCACGCCAGCGTCGGCAGCAGCGGCGCGAGGCAGGCGTCGGCGACCGACTTGCGTTCGCCGTGCGACACCGCGGCGCGCACGCGCAGCGCGCGCAAGCGCTCGGCGACCGTCGGGTGAAAACTGGCGCCTGGAGCCTGCTCTTCGTCACCCGCCATCCAGCGCCTCAGATCGAGCAATCCCGGCATCGGCCGCCTGAAACCCGCCATCATCCCGAGACCCATGTCCCGGTACGGGCGAATCGACGGTTCCGGCTGCAGCCGGCTCTGCGCCATGACTTTGCGCCAGTAATCCTCGCTGAGAAAACGCTCCTTCAGCGCGACTTCGACGAGCGCTTCGCCGACCAGCTGCGCGCCGACGACGCGCGCGGCGACGGCATCGGCTTCGAACTCTTCGAGGCGCGCGAGGCGCAGCGCCTCGCGCAGATCGCCGGCGAACCCCCATTCGAAGCCGCGCCCGAGCAGCGGAATGCCGTCGATGCAGCGATCCAGCACGCGGAACCACCACGCGCGCAAGTGCCCCCACCACGCGTCGAGCCGCTGCCGCTGGCACGCCAGATGGGCGAATTCGTGAGCGAGGATCGCGCAGAACTGGCGTCGCGACACGCTATGGGCAAGCGGCAGGCCGATGATGAGATGCGTCTCGATCGGTCCGATCCAGCCCCAGCGCGGCCGTTGCAGAATCGCCGCGTTCATATCGCCGCCGATCCACACCGCGTCGACGGGAATCCCGCCGAAGCGCTGGCTCATCTGGTCGATCATCACATGGAGGGAGCGCGCCGCCTCGCGCGGCAGGCGAACGCCGGCAGGGCACGCAGCCGGCGAGAGCAGCCACCCGAGGCCGCGCCACGCGAGCGCGAACGCAACCATCGACACGGCGGCGGAAGTCGTTGCCACCGCGACTTTCCCTTCGACGAGAAAACTCCAGGTCGCGAACGCGACACGGCCGGCGACAGCGCCGAACGCGAGAATCAGGCAGGCGACCAGCACCAGGCCGGCCAGCGCCTTCAAGCCGAGTCGCCGCGCCAGACGCGACCGAAGGCGTGACAAACGCGGACAGGAAGCTTGCATTGACCGGCACCTGTAACCCTGGACAGAACGAGGACTATAACTGCCAATCGGCTGCCGAAACATTGCACGTAAGGAGTAGCGTGGCGCATCGTCCACACTCTGCGCAAGAATTTCGCTGCGCTGCCGCAAAAGCCCGTACAATTCACCTCTTGCGTGCGCCCAGCCAATCGGCGACGCTCGTCCCCAACGACCTTTTCCGGTCTCATTTCCCCGCCCGCCTCGATTGGTGTCACTCAGCTTGAGCGACAGGCCGTCGCTGGAGCAATTTTCTCGATGACATCAGAAGCAAACTTTGCCGGTCTCGGACTGGCCGAACCGCTGCTGCGCGCAATTTCCGAATCCGGCTACACGACGCCGACGCCGATCCAGGCACAGGCGATCCCGCTCGTGCTCGCCGGCGGCGATCTTCTCGCCGCCGCCCAGACCGGCACCGGCAAGACTGCCGGCTTCACGCTGCCGGTGCTGCACCGCCTGTCCGCCGCCCCGGCAGCGAACCCGAAGGCCGGCCGCCCGCGCTGCCTGATCCTGACTCCGACGCGTGAACTCGCGGCGCAGGTCGAGGAATCGGTCCGGACCTACGGCAAGCACCTGCCGACGACGTCGATGGTGATGTTCGGCGGCGTCGGCATCAACCCGCAGATCCAGGCGCTGAAAAAACGCGTCGACATCCTCGTCGCGACCCCGGGCCGGCTGCTCGACCACGTCGGCCAGAAGACGCTCGACCTGTCGGGCGTCGAGATCCTGATCCTCGACGAAGCGGACCGCATGCTCGACATGGGCTTCATCCGCGACATCCGCAAAATCCTCGCGCTGCTGCCGAAGCAGCGCCAGAACCTGCTGTTTTCAGCGACTTTCTCGGACGAGATCCGCAGCCTCGCGAACGGACTGCTGCACAATCCGGGCTGCGTCGAAGTCGCGCGGCGCAACACCGCGTCCGAACTCGTGCAGCAGTCAGTCTATTCGGTCGCGCAGAAGCAAAAGCGCGACCTCCTGGTGCATCTCGTCAAGCAGAACGACTGGCATCAGGTGCTGGTGTTCACCCGCACCAAGCACGGCGCCAACAAGCTCGCGGAATACCTCGCCAAGCACGGCATCCCGTCGGCGGCGATCCACGGCAACAAGAGCCAGTCGGCGCGTACTCGCGCGCTGGCCGAATTCAAGGACGGCTCGCTGCCGGTGCTGGTGGCGACGGACATCGCCGCGCGCGGACTGGACATCGACCAGTTGCCGCATGTCGTGAACTTCGAACTGCCGAACGTTCCCGAAGACTACGTCCACCGCATCGGTCGCACCGGCCGCGCAGGCTCGAGCGGCGCCGCGGTGTCGTTCGTCGACTCCGAAGAGCGCCAGCACCTGACGGCGATCGAGCGGCTGATCAAGCGCACGATCGACCGCGAAGCGCTGCCGGCTTTCGCGATCGCGCCGGTCGACCCGAACGAGAGCGACGCGCGTCCCCCGCGGCAACCGCGCCAGCCGTCGCGACACAACAACGCGAACGCGCCGCGCCAGGCGCGGACCGATCGCCCGGCCGGCAGGCAGGCGACCCCTCCGTCTCCTTCCCGTGCCCCCGTCCGGTCACGCGACGCCGACAATTTCGGCAATCGCGCCCCGCGCAGCGAGGTCGAAGCCAAGCGCGGACACCCCGACGCGGACGGCAACCGGGCGCTGCGCAACGCCGGGCCGAACGGCGCGCCACGCAGCAGTGACAGCGCCCGCGCGGCGCCGCGCCCCGACGGCAACCGTCGCCCGCAATCGCGTCCGGCACTGTTCAACGCCAAGACGGACGATCGCAACCGTTGACACCCCGCTCGCGGTACAGGGGTTTTCAGCCTCGCCGCGTGCCGACCAGCTTTTGATAAAGACCACCGAAGCAGGTGGTCTTTGTCCATTCGAAGCCGGCCGAACGCGCCGACCGCGACTCGATCGCGGCGGCGAAAAGCGACTGCGCATAAGGCTCGAAGCTGCGGAATACCATCGACATCACCGGGCGCAGCGGGTGCCAGCCGCGCGGCCGGTGGTAATCGACGAACACGATCCTGCCGCCGGGCCGCACGGCCGCGAGCAGGTTGTCGACGATTCGGCAGCGCTCCGCCTCCGGCACCTCGTGCAACAGGAAGAAACAGCACACTCCGTCGTACGCGTCGGCAGCGACGCAGCCGGACACGGAAAGATCCGCCTGCCATATCTTCGCCTGCCGGAAACCCGCCAGCTTGCGGCGTGCGTTCGCGACCTGCAACGCGGCGACATCGACGACATCGAGCGCACCGTGTGCACCGAGGCGTTGCGCGAGCAGCGCTGAAAATCCGCCATACACGCAAGCCGCCTGCAGCACCCGCTGCCCGGGCACGAACTCGGCGACTGCGTCGCGCATCAGCCGATTCGCATTCCCCCACAGAATCGCCGAGACGACGGCGGGCCGATCGAGCCAGCGCAGCGTGCGCGGGTCGAGATAAGCCCAGGAGTATGCATGGCGAAGATAGGCTGGTATCGCATCACCATATGACGCGAGAGGCCCCGGGAGGTGCAGCGCGGGATCGGCGGGATTCGGTTCCATGACCGCAAGCATAATCGAAGCCTCCCTGTTCACTGTCGGCAACCACGCGCTTCGCCGGATTAAATGCCCCGCCCTGCCTCGCGAGCGGCTGGCCGGCATCAGGACGCGCTGCAGCGTGCCGCACAGCCGCTGCTGCCCACGAATCGGCAGGGCGCTCCGGATAAAATGTCATTGACATCGTCCGCAGCGGCTCGTAAATTGCATTTGCCATATGGCATGAACCCGCCTGGAGGTACTCACGTGAACAAACTGCTTCGTTCGCTGCTCTTCGCCCTCGCCCTGTCGCCGCTGGTGGCGCTCGCCGAGGCGCCCGTCGACGTCAATAGCGCCGATGCTGCCACTCTCGAGACGGTCAAGGGAATCGGACCGGCAAAAGCCAAGGCGATCATCGAATACCGCAAGGCGAACGGAGCCTTCGCGAGCGTCGACGATCTGACGAAAGTACCCGGAATCGGGGATAAATCGGTCGCCCAGCTGCGCGAGCAGATCACCGTGGGCAGCGCGAAAAAACAGGTCGCGAAGTCGAAATAGCTTTTCCCGCTTTCGGCCGGCGGCATCTTCCGACGCGGCCGGCCGTTCAGCTGCGGGGCGGAGGTGCGTGGCCGATACGGACCGGGTTCACCACAATGAACGCGTATCGAGCCACGTCACTGGGGCGCTGCGACGCTTCGCTTCACGGTACAGGTGTGCAGTGCCCCCATCCCCGTCCGCCCCGCCGCCATTCCACAAGCACAGGAAACGCAGCCTGTCCGCTCCCCAACGGAGGGCGAGGTCGAGCGACCACAGGTTGCAGCGCTCGCAGGGGCCGGCACCTTCGGGGACCGCGAAGTGCGCCAGCGTGAGCGGCCGCGCCGGCATGACCAGCGGCGGCGAAGCGAGGCCGGCCTTCAAGGCCTGATAGCGCTCCCGCCAGCGCTCGCCGTCGACCGACGGCAGGATCTTGCGTTCGACGAACTGCGGCTCGTCGAGCGGCAGCAGTATCTGCAGGTGCAGGCCGCGAGCGCGGCACGCTTCGAGAAACAGGATATCCCCGCCGCTCGCGCCCTGCGCCAGCGCCAGATCGCCCGCGCCCGCTTCCCACGCATCGAGCGCCTCCGCGATGCATCGTGCCGCGACGGCTTCCTGGCCCGCCGGGAAACGTGGCGTACGCCGCTCGGGCGTGTCGATGCGGTGGCCGCTGAACAGAAAAACCCGGCGCGGCACGAAAGGCAACGCAAGGGGAGAACTGGCCGTCACTTCAATTTCCTCGGCGTCGGTTTTTGGAGTCCCCGCGAGATCCGCAGATCAAGGGGCGGATACGGCATCCATGAGCAAGGGTGCCGGTCGTCACGGGGGCGCCAGCGGGAAGAACCCTCCTGCACGTTCCTGTAGCTTCCGCCGAAATTCACACAGCATGCGCAGGAAAATCGGTGCGGAGGTCAGGATCGATGGCGCTGGCAGAACGGCGACAATCTACCAGACCTCGCGGACAAGCGCTGCGAGGGCACGACCGCCGTACGCCTGTATAATGGCCGCCATTTTCAATCGCAATCGGCAGTATCGGGGATTTTATGGCGGGTCATTCCAAGTGGGCCAACATCCAGCACCGCAAGGGTCGTCAGGACGCCAAGCGGGGCAAGGTATTCACCAAGCTGATCAAGGAGATCACCGTCGCCGCACGCATGGGGGGTGGCGATCCGAACTTCAACCCGCGCCTGCGCCTGGCCGTGGACAAGGCGAAAGCCGAGAACATGCCGAGCGAGAACATCGACCGCGCGATCAAGCGCGGCACCGGTGAGCTCGACGGCGTCAGCTACGAGGAAGCCCGTTACGAGGGCTACGGCATCGGCGGGGCGGCGGTAATGGTCGATTGCCTCACCGACAACAAGACGCGCACCGTCGCCGACGTGCGGCACGCGTTCTCGAAAAACGGCGGCAACATGGGCACCGACGGCTGCGTCGCGTTCCAGTTCAAGCACTGCGGCCAGTTGATGTTCGCACCGGGCACGAGCGAGGACGCGTTGATGGAAGCGGCGCTCGAGGCCGGCGCCGAGGACGTCGTCACCAACGACGACGGCTCGATCGAAGTGATCACGGCGCCGTACGAGTACTCGAACGTCAAGGATGCGCTCGAGAAGGCCAGCTTCAGGGCCGAGTTCGGCGAAGTCACGATGAAGCCGCAGAACGAGACCGAACTCTCCGGCGGCGATGCCGAGCGGATGCAGAAGCTGCTCGATGCGCTCGAATCGCTCGACGACGTCCAGGAAGTATATACGTCGGCCGTGATGGACGAATAAGCGCCGCACCGCTCGCGACAAACCGCCCGCCGGGCGGTTTTTTTCGTCAATGTTTGACCTCAAACAAATTGATGAACGGTAAGATTGCGTGGTTCCGCCCTTTTCCATCTCGCGCGAGCCGCCCGCTGACCGATGCCGACCCTGCCGCCTTCCCTCACCGCCGCCGCACCGCTGCTGTTCGTGCTCTTGTGGAGCACGGGCTTCATCGGTGCGAAATTCGGCCTGCCCTATGCCGAACCGCTGACCTTCCTTTCCACCCGTTATGTGCTGGTGATCGCGCTGATGGCCGTGCTGGCGCTCGCCACCCGCGCGCGCTGGCCGAAGGACTGGCGCCAGGCGGCGCATATCGGCGTCGCCGGCCTGCTCGTGCATGCGACCTATCTCGGCGGCGTCTTCATGACGCTGCACCGCGGCCTGCCGACCGGCGTCGCCGCGCTCGTCGTCGGCATGCAGCCGCTGCTCACCGCACTCGGCGCCGGCTGGCTGCTCGGCGAACGCGTCAGCACCCGGCAATGGGCCGGGCTCGCGCTCGGCTTCATCGGCGTCACGCTGGTCGTCAGCAACAAGGTCGCGTTCGGCAACGGGTCGAGTGCGCAGCTCGGCTGGATGCTCGCCCCGGCGCTCGCGGCGCTGGCCGGCATCACCGCCGGGACGCTGTACCAGAAGCGCTTCTGCCCGTCCTTCGACCTGCGCACCGGCTCGGTCATCCAGTTCGTGCCGTGCCTGCTCATCACGGCATACTTCGCGAGCCGCACCGAGACGATGCAGATCGACTGGAGCGGCGAGTTCGTGTTTGCGATGCTGTGGCTGGTGCTGGTGCTGTCGCTCGGCGCGATCAGCCTGCTGAACCTGCTGATCCGCAGCGGCAGCGCAGTCAACGTCGCGAGCCTGTTCTACCTCACGCCGCCGACGACCGCGCTGATGGCCTGGCTGCTGTTCGGCGAGACGCTCACCGGGTTCGCGCTCGCCGGAATGGTGATCGCCGTGTCGGGCGTGTGGCTCGCGCGCAAGGTCTGAACACGATTCAGTTGCGCTTCGCACCGCCGTCGCCACTCTGCGCCGAGCGCGGCGCAGCCGGCTGCGTGGCGGACAGGGCAGGACTTCCGCCGCCGCCGACGAACAGGCTGCCGAGCCAGCCGGCGAACAGCAGCAGCGCGAGCTTCACCATCAGCCAGCCGGCGCTTTCCTGCTGGTCGACGAGGTAGCTGTTGCACACGCGCACCGGCGCGGCGATGTACAGCCAGCCGAGCACCGCGAGCATGCTGATGAAGTTGGTCCAGACGAAGCCGCGGCCGATCGGCCCGAGCCGTCGCCACGCCAGCGCGAGCGGCAGCCCGACGAGCACGGGCAGGCTGACGAACTTCGCCGCCTCGACGAGCGGGCTCGCGAGCGCATCATCGAGCGCCCGTGGCAGCATCCACCACGTCGACGCGAAGACCGCCACGATGACATACGGCACCGCACCGCCGCCCGCGTCGAGCAGGCGCTCCTGCCGCGCTACCGGCAGCAGGCGACAGGCGACGAAGCCGATCGCGGCGAGGAGCGGGATCTGCACCAGCATGTGGCCGCTCATCGTCGCTTCGAGCGAAGTGCGCAGCGGCGGCGCCGCGAGCAGCAGGTACAGCGCGCCGAGCACGCGGAGCCCGACTTGCGGACGGGCGAGCGCGGCGATCACAGCGCCTCCGCGAGCTTCTGGGCAAACTGGAGCGGCGCCTCGAGATCGCTGATTTCGACGAGCCGCCCGTCGCGGGCGACGAGGTGGATCGCGGCGTTGTGCTCGAACCCGCCGAAGCGGTCCGCGATCACGACGACGCCGAAGGCCTTCAGCAGCGCCTGCAGCTGCGCTGCGTCACGCACTCGCGCGATGCGCCAGTGCTCGCCGTCGGCGCCATGACCGCTGCCGTAGGCTTTGAGGCTCGCCGGATCGTCGCGCTCGGGGTCGAAGCTGATGCTCAGCAGCGCGACCTCACGCCCGAGGGCGTCGGGCGGCACACGGTCGCGGATCTGTTTGAACGCCGTGCCGAGGCTGCGGCAGATGGTCGTGCAGCGCGTGTAGATGAACTCGACCGCGAGCAAGCGCCCGCGGTAATCGTCGAGCCGGAAGACACGGCCGTCCTGGTCTTCGAGGACGGCCGCAGGCAGCGGGCGCGGCGCGCGCAGGATGTCGGCCCGGCGGGCGGTTTCAGCGGTAAAGGCGCTGAAACCGTCAGTCCCCCCCCAGAAGGCGCCGGTGCCGAGAACGGCCACCAGCACCGTCAGGACCACGCTGCGCGCGGCCGCACTCATCGACCCGGACTCATGCGGTGACGCTGCGCGCGACCGGAGCGCGCTGGTAGTCGTGGCGCGCGAGCCCGATGCGGGCGAAGAAGCGCCCGATGAACACCAGCGACGAGGCGATCACGAGCACTGCGAACACCGACGCGATGCGGTCGTACGGCACCCATTCGGGCAGGTGGGCAGCGTAGCGGCGCGCGACGCTTTCCTTGCCGGAATACAGGAAGCTCATCGTGAAGCCGAGCACCGACGACGTGAAGAGCCAGAACGCGATACGGTCAACCAGGTGATCGTCGTGCTCGTGGCTCGGTTTGCCGAGGTAGTACATGAAGCCGAACACCATCGTCACCATGCCGAGCAGCAGGTAGGTGTGGAAGTGCCCGGGCACCCACAGCGTGTTGTGCATCACGTAATTGACCGTGATCGTGCCGTCGATGAAGGCCGGCATCGCGCCTGCCGCCCAGCCGAACAGCGACAGGAACAGCAGCTTCGACGCCATGTCCCAGCGGATACCCGAGCGATACACGATCATCAGCGCGCCGTAGCCGGTGACGACGAGGATCGGCACGGTGTTCAGGTAGCCGATGATGTGCCCCATGATCAGCATCCACTTCGGGAACGCGAAGTCCATCAGCAGATGGTGCGGGAAGATGAACATCACCATCAGCGTCGAGGCGGTCCACGATGCGAGGAACACCTTGTTCGACTTCCACGGCCGTTGCGTGTAGCGCGGCAGGATCTCGTAGACGCCGATCACCGCCATGTAGATCGTGGCGTTGATGAAGATGTGGCCGAAGAAGTAGATCATGCCTTTCGCCAGCAGCGGATCGATGTCGAACTCGGGCACGTAGAGGTTCACCAGCATCATCGCCAGGATGCTCGCCCCGACGACCAGGCCGACGACATTGACGACGGTGACCATCGCGCTCGCAACCACGGTCGGCGGCGGGGCGTTGCCGTCATCGTGGCCGAAGAGCTGCGGCCAGCCGAGCGCGCGCGAGAAGTTGCCGTAGCGCCCAACGAGCGCACGCGCGATGTCGAGATGCAGCAGCAGGAAGCCGACGCCGATGACGAGCATCCCACCCATGAAGAGCGCCGCCGCGCCGGGGCTCCACAAGCCCATCGACTTGCCGGGCAGCGGATAGAGGAACGTCCACGCGCCGTGGAAATGCCCGAGCAGCACGCTGCCGAGGATCATCACGACGCCGACGAGGAACAAAACGAGGTTCGCGACGAAGATGCGTGACGACAGGTCGACGTACTGGCGCAGGAAGTGCCACATGATCGACGCGCCGGCGATGGCGGCGATGCCGACCATGCCGGCGCCATGCAAGGTCATCAGTTCGTAGAAGCGGATCGCGCCGATCGAGATCCACTGCGCCTGCTCGAGCCGCATCAGCAGGCCGAAGACCATCATCAGCAGCAGCACGACGGCCGATGTCGCGAGGTAGGCCAGCACGCCGGCCTTCGCTCCCTGGTCGGGAATATGTTCGTAAGTGTAGGTCGCCACGTTCGTCTCCTCCGTTACTGAGCGCCGACCCGGATTTCGGTCAACATGTTGTGGTGCGCGAGGCCGCAGTACTCCATGCACAGGATCTTGTACGTCCCTTCCTCGCTGAAGGTGTGACGCAGCGTGTTGGTGTAGCCGGGCATTGCCTGCGTCTGCGCGACCAGATGCAGGTTCGCGTCGTAAATGCCGAAGCCGTGATTGACATCGGCGCTGGTGACGCGGAACTCGACCGGCTGGCCGACAGCGAACTGGTCCTGGCTGAGTTCCCAGCGCCACTGGTAGCCTGTCGCGTCGACGACCTGCACCGGGCCTGCCCCGGTGTTAGCCCGCGCCGCGTCGTACGGCAGTTCGAACAGCGTGTAGATCATCGCCGGGCCGAACACCAGCACCAAGCCCCAGAAAAGGCGCGAGCGCAGGCGATAGGCGCTTTTTTGCAGCGGCGAATAGTCTTCCTGGCGCCGCCCGGAATTGATGGCGACAAAGGCAAAGCCGAACGCAACGAGTGCCATCAGCACGAGCGATATTTGCCAAGCGATTGGTTGCACGGTGGATTCTCCTGTCATGCGATCGTCTTCGGGACAAGCCGTCCCCCTTGTAATTCTCCTAGCCAACACTGTGCCACATCTGGCAAATCGTTGATCACAATCATTTTTCACGCAGCGCTTAGCTGCTGGAATGTAGGGGAGGAGAAACTGAACGTTCGCTCTGGACGTTCAGTCTGAACAAAAGGAGGATTCAGATGCCGAGTCTGGCAACCCTGCGAGTATTTCTCGACAGCCTCGAAGAAGGCGTGCTGTTTCTCGATCGGGCGCGCCGCGTCCTCGAGATGAACAGCGCAGCCGCGCGGATGATCGGACATGACAACCGGCGCCTCGTCGACGAACTGTGCCCGACGCTGTTCGAAGGCACCGAGTGTGCCCGCGCCTGCGTGGCACGCGGAGAATGTTCCCTCACCCCGACGAAGGGCGAGGACAAGGTCCAGGACATCGTTGTGCGCTCGCCCACGGGCGTCGACATTCCGCTGCGCATGTGGGCGATGCTGCTACCGCCGAACGATTCCGGGCTGTACTGCGCGATCGTGCTGCGCGACCGCTCGCGCGAACTCGAACTCGAAGCCGAGGTGCGCGACCGCTGGCAGCTCGGCGGACTGACCGGGCGCAGCCGCGCGATGCAGGACCTCTACCAGAAAGTGCTGCGCGTCGCGGCAAGTGAAGCCAACGTGCTGATCACCGGCGAAAGCGGCGTCGGCAAGGAACTGGTTGCACGCGCACTGCACGACAATTCGACGCGCGCAAAAGGCCCCTACGTCGCCGTGCATTGCGCTTCGCTGCCGGAAAACCTCGAGGAATCGGAACTCTTCGGCCATGCCAAAGGCTCGTTTTCCGGGGCGACCGGCGCCCGCCTGGGCCGCTTCGAAGCGGCCAACGGCGGCACTCTGCTGCTCGACGAGATCGGCGAGATTTCTCCGGCAACACAGACCCGGTTGCTGCGCGTGCTGCAGGAGCGCGAAATCGTGCGCGTCGGCGAGAACCATCCGCGCAAGGTCGATGTGCGCGTCGTCGCTGCGACCCATCGCGACCTCGCCGGGATGGTCGGCCGCGGCGAGTTCCGCGAGGATCTGTATTACCGCCTGCACGTGCTGCCGCTGCACGTGCCGGCGCTGCGCGAGCGCCGCGAGGACATCGCGCTGCTCGCGAGCCGCCTGCTCGGCGAACTCGGCGAACGCTACCGCCGGCCCGACCTGCGGCTGTCGCCGGAGGCGATCGTGGCGATGGAGTCCTTCAGCTGGCCGGGCAACGTGCGGCAGCTGTTCAACGCGCTCGAATATGCCGTCGTCAATTCCGACGGCGCGACGATCCTGCCGCAGCACCTGCTGCCCGAAGTCGTCACGCCCGTCGAGTCGACGCGCGAAGCACTGCTGCCCCTGCCGCTGACGCGCTACTACGCGACGCAGGTGACGCCGGACGAGGAGCAGGCGCAGATCCAGCGCATGCTCCAGCAGTGCGGCGGCAACCGGGCGGAAGCCGCGCGCCGGCTCGGCATGTCGCGCACGACCTTGTGGAAGCGGCTCAACCGGAGCTGAGCGGCCACCACCGGCAACGCCTGCGGGCGAATTGAAGGACGCCAAGCGACGAGCGGCAGGCCGTGCGAATACGACAAAGCGCCTGCCACGCTTCCGAGTCGTTCATGCCTCCGCGACGATCTCCCAGACGTACATCAGGCTCGCTTCGGAGAACGTGCGCCCGGTTTCCTCGTCGCGCCACCACGCCGATTCACGGCGGTCCAGCCCGAGAAAACGCCAGCGCCGCAACTCGCCGCTGCACAGCTCGACCACATATACCCGATCCACTTGCGGAATCATCGTCGCTCGTCCCTCATCATGCATGACCACCGCCTGGCCGGCGAGTTCTTGACCCTGCGCGTGTACGGCGCTGAATGCAGGACGAACGACGCGTGCCAGTGCCTCGATTCCACCGCCGGTCCTCGACGCCCCGTAGAATGCGCGGCATGAAAAGCGCTTCCACGGTCGTTGCCACCCGCATTCTCGGACTCGATCCGGGGCTGCGCATCACCGGCTTCGGCGTCATCGACAAACTCGGCAACCAGCTGCGCTACGTCGCGAGCGGCTGCATCCGCACGCGCGACGGCGAACTGCCCGGACGGCTGAAGACGCTGCTCGACGGCGTGCGCGAAGTCGTCGCGGCCTACACGCCCGACCAGGTCGCGGTCGAGAAAGTGTTCGTCAACGTCAATCCGCAATCGACGCTGCTGCTCGGCCAGGCGCGCGGCGCGGTGATCTGCGGCGCCGTGTCGTGCGACCTGCCGGTGCATGAATACACCGCACTGCAGGTCAAGCAGGCGGTCGTCGGCTACGGCAAAGCGGCCAAGGAGCAGGTCCAGCACATGGTGCAGCGGCTGCTCGCGCTCGATGGCTGCCCGAGCCCGGACGCCGCCGACGCACTCGCATGCGCGATCTGCCACGCGCACGGCGGCCAGGGCACGGCGGGCGCATTCGCCGGGCGGCGCCGCGCCGGGCGCATCCTCGTCGCGCCGGACCCCGGCTGACGCCCGCAGGAGAAGTGCTCAACGGTTGACGTCGACGATCAACCGCCCGCGCACCTGGCCGGCGAGCAACTCGCCCGAGAGCCGGATCACGTCGGCGAGGCTGACTTCGTGCGAGATCAGGTCGAGATGAGCCGGATCGAGATCGCGAGCGAGCCGCTGCCACGCTTCCAGGCGTTCGGGGCGCGGGCAGTAGACGCTGTCGACGCCGGCGAGGGTGACGCCGCGCAGGATGAACGGCGCGACCGTCGCCGGGAAGTCCATGCCCTGCGCGAGGCCGCACGCGGCAACGACGCCGCGGTACTTCATGCTCGCGCAGACATTCGCGAGGGTGTGACTGCCCGCCGTGTCGATGGCGCCGGTCCAGCGTTCCTTCGCCAGAGGCTTGCCCGGCATCGAAAACTGCACCCGGTCGATGATCTCGGCGGCGCCGAGCGCCTTCAGGTACTCGGCTTCGTTCGGTCGGCCGGTCGAGGCGACGACGCGGTAGCCGAGCTTCGCAAGCAGCGACACCGCGACGCTGCCGACGCCACCGCTCGCGCCGGTGACCAGCACTTCGCCCTGGTCCGGCGTCACGCCGTGGCGTTCGAGCGCCATCACGCACAGCATCGCGGTGTAGCCGGCAGTGCCGATCGCCATCGCCTGCTTCGGCGAGAACGCTGCCGGCAGCGGCACCAGCCAGTCGCCGGCAAGGCGCGCCTTCTCCGCGAGCCCGCCCCAGTGTCCTTCGCCGACGCCCCAGCCGTTGAGCACGACGAGGTCGCCAGCCCGGCACTCCGGGTGCGAGCTGTGCTCGACGGTGCCGGCGAGGTCGATGCCGGGGACCATCGGGAACTTGCGCACGACCGGCCCCTTGCCGGTGATCGCGAGCGCGTCCTTGTAGTTCAGCGTCGAATACGCGACGCGCACCGTCACGTCGCCGTCGGGCAGGCCCGCGTCATCGACGTCGGTCAGCGTCGCCCGATAGCCGGCGTCGTCCTTCTCGATCAGTACCGCCTTGAACATGATGCCTCCTTTCGATGGAAAGTCGCCCGGGAATTGAGAGCCCCCAGGAAACAGCTTTGCCGTTTCCGCCCCCCGAGGGGGACAAGAAAACTTGGGACGGCCCGGCGTTTTCTTGAGCGCCCCCAGGAAACAGCTTGGCTGTTTCGCCCTCTGAGCGGGACAAGAAAACCTGGCACGGCCCGGTGTTTTCCCGAACGAGCAAAATTGCTGCCAGCCCCTGTCCGCTACCGTTTGCCTGCGCCCGCCGGTACGGCAATGCGGTCCCGCAGCAGCCGCGCTGCGACCAGCCCGTTGATCAGGCCGAACAGCGTCGCCGCCGCGGCGAACACCGGCACGAGATAGAACACGCCGTCGTGCGGCACGAGCCACGCGCGCGCGAGTGCGAGCTGCCCGCCGATGTGCGCGAACGCAGCGAACACGCTGAGGCTCACCGGGCCGAACCAGCGCCGCGGCAGGTGCTTCGCCACGCCCAGCGTCGCGAGGCTCGTCAGCGAGCCGGCGAGGCTGAGGAAGAATCCCGGCGCGAACAGCTGCCCGAGCAGCAGGCTGCTCGCGAACACGCGCAGCAGCCCGACCCATACGGCATCGCGCCAGCCCCAGCGCAGCAGCACGATCAGGATCACGATGTTCCCGAGCCCGGGCTTGACTCCCGGCAGCGGCAGCGGAATCGCGGCTTCGGCGACCGTCAGCACGATCGCCGCAGTCGCCAGCCGTGCGACCCGCCGGTCGTCGGCGCTCGGGTGAATCTCAATAGTTGAGGGAGTCATAGTCGGCTGCGCCCCCGGAAAGGCTCAGGCTGACCTCGTTCGGCGCGCAGATCGCGACCGCTCCGGCGCGACTCAGCCAGCCCTGGCGAACGCAATACTGGCGCGGCCCGGGATCGGAGAGGACGCGGGCCCGGCCCGGCTCGACTTCGATGCGCGTGGTCCCGAGCGGCCCGGGGACGTCGACCCGTTGCGGCTGCGCAAGGCTCAGTTCGGCGAACACTGCGCCGCCGGCGCGCACGATTGCCTTGTCAGGAGCACCGCCGCGCCACAACAGCAGCGCCGACACGACGCATACCGCGAGCGCACCCACCAGGGTCGCGAAATCGCCCGGCCGCAGCAGAGCCAGCCAGTCGGCGAGGCGCGGACTCACTTGTCTGCCATGTCGGCACCGTGGTCGACGATACGGCGCGCGGCGGAACGGTGACGCACGAGCACGCGCAGCGTGTCGCTGAAGTGCCGGCCGAGCCATTCGGCGATATACACCGAGCGGTGCTGTCCGCCGGTGCAGCCGATCGCGACCGTAAGATAGCTGCGATTGTCGCGCGCGTAACTCGGCAACCAGGTCGCGACGAAGCGGCGGATGTCCTCGCACATGCGCCCGACTTCGGGGAAGCTGTCGAGAAACTCGATGACCGGCTGGTCCTTGCCGGTAAACGGCCGCAGGCGCAGGTCGTAATGCGGGTTCGGCAGGCAGCGCACGTCGAAGACGAGGTCCGCGTCGAGCGGAATGCCGTATTTGAAGCCGAACGACTGGAACATCAGCGTCAGCCCTTCAGTCGCCTCGATCGCGAGGAAATCCTTGATCCATGCGCGCAGGGTGTTCGCGTGCAGTTCACTGGTGTCGATGCGGTGGCCGAGTTCAGCGATGCTCGCGAGGGCGTCGCGTTCGCTCTGGATCGCTTCGGCGAGCGAGACGTCTTCGCTCGCGAGCGGATGGCGGCGGCGTGTTTCCGAAAAACGCGCGATCAGTGTGTCGTCGCGCGCATCCAGAAAGATCAAGCGCAGATCCGACGCGAGAGCGTGCAGGTGCTCGACCTGCTGCGGCAGCGCCAAAAGGCTCGCACCGGAGCGCACGTCGACGGCGATCGCGACACGCTCGTGCCCGGTATCGCTCAGCTCGGCGACGAGTTCGGGCAGCAGCGTCGCCGGCAGGTTGTCGACTGCGTAATAACCGACGTCTTCCAGCACTTTCAGCGCAATGCTCTTGCCGGAACCCGACAACCCGCTAATCAGGACGATCTGCATGACAGGACACTCCCCCTATCGCGGGGATTATGGCGAAAGTCGTAGGCACAGGCCAGCGGCGAAAATCCGTGTCGATGCGAACGGCATTCAGGCCGCGACCAACCGCCCTCCTTCGCAGCGCGCAACGCCGGCACGCGACAGTTCCGCGACCAGCCAGTCGGCCAGCGCCGCCGGCGACTGGCCGAGGAAACGCGCGTTGGCTTCGCGGTAGAGCGGCACACGCGCGAGATGTTCCGGCAATTCGTCGAGCGCGATCGAGCGCAGGTCGAGCAGCGAGAACGTCATGCAGGCGCGGATCGCATTGCGCGCCATGCGTGCGCCGTCGTCCTCGAACGCCTTCAGCCGCGCAAACGCCCGCGCCAGCGCGTCGTCGAACTCGACGAATGGCGCGCCGTGCCCCGGAATGACGACATCGACCGGCAGGCGCGCGATCGCCTCGAGCGTGCGCCGCGCCGCGCCGATGCCGTCGCCGGTGCCGAGCACGTCCGCAAACAGGATGCCGAAGCCGTCGCGCCACAGCGCGTCGCCGGAAATCAGGATGCGCCGGTCCGCGTTGTGGAACACCAGCGCGTCCATATCGTGCCCCGGCGCTTCGAGGATCTGCCACGTCAGACCGCCCATCCCGACGGTTTCGCCTGCGGCCAGCACCCCGTCCGCGTGGAAACGTTCGCCGGCCTGCTCGGCAGTGCTCAGCAGCAGCGCTGCCTCGTCCCACTCGGCCACTGCGCCCGCCATCCCGGCAGGCACCGTGATCGCACAGCCGAACGCCCGCTGCACTGCCGCGTTGCCGCCGATATGGTCGGAATGCGAGTGTGTGTTGATCAGCCGTCCGAGGCAGCGGCCGTCGAGCGTACGGTGCAGCAGCGCGACCGTCTGGGCGGCGTGGCTGACGTAGCCGCTGTCGATCAGCGTCGCCTCGCCGTCGTCGAACAGCACGACGTTGTTCGACGACAGCCAGCCGCGCTCAAGCACGGCGACCGTCGCCGGAAGCTTTGCCGCCGCGCTCATTGCGAGCCTTCGCCGACCTGTGCCGCGACGTTCGCCGGCAGTGGCACTTTCGCCGGTGTCTGCGCGGGCGCGGGTGCCACAGGCACGCCGTCGATCTCCTCGGGCGTGCGGCCGCAACCGAGGCACACTCCGCTATCCCAGTCGATCATGCACACGCCGACGCACAGTTCATCGCTCATCGTGCCTGCTCCGCACGAGCCGCGCTCGCCGCCCCTGGGACCTGCGCACGGCGCCGATCCACGGCCTCGAGAATGCGGTGTTTCTCCACGTCGGCATGGCGGCTCCAGCGAGCGATCTCGTCGAGCGTGCGGAAGCAGCCTTCGCAGTAGCCGGTGCCGGCGTCAATGCGGCACAGATTGATGCAGGGGGAAGTCGGGCTCATGTGCTCGGGTCCGTTGAATCGTTGTGATCGTTGGTCGTCGCGTTTCGATTCGTGCACCGCTGTGCGGCATGGCGTCACGCGCTCCCGGAGGCGGAACGGCCCCCGACGAAACCGACTGGGTCAGCCCTGCTGCGACACCCACGCCGCGGGCCGCTTTGCCAGGAAAGCATCGAGACCTTCCTTCGCTTCCGGCGTCGCACGCAGGCTGGAAATGCGGCGGGCGGTGTCCTCGACGACGGCCTCGCCGAGCGGCCGGTTCGCGACATTGCGGATCAGATCCTTTGCCGCGGCCTGCGCCTTCGGCCCGCCCTGCAGCAGCGCCGTGACGATCTCGGCGATTTTCGCGTCGAGCGCTTCGGCAGCGACGACTTCGTGCGCCAGGCCGATTTCCCCGGCGCGCGCGGCGGTGATCCGCTCGGCAGTCTGGAAATAGCGATACGCCTGGCGCTCGCCGATCGCCCGGATCACGTAAGGGCTGATCGCCGCCGGGATGATGCCGAACTTGACTTCGGAGGTCGCGAACACTGCCTGCTCCGCAGCGACGCAGATGTCGCACGCGCTCGCGAGCCCCATGCCTCCGCCGAGTGCCGCGCCCTGCACGCGCGCGATCGTCGGCTTTCCCATCGCGGAAATCGTGTGCAGCATGTCGGCGAGCCGGCGTGCGTCGTCGAGGTTGTCCTCGACGCTGGCTGCAGCGGCCGCCTTCATCCAGTTCAGGTCCGCGCCCGCGGAAAAACTCTTCCCGCGTCCGGCGAGCACGACGACGCGCACCGTGTCGTCCGCGTCGAGTTCGCGGCAGCTGGCGGTGAGGTCCGCGATCAGCTGCGCGTTGAACGCGTTATGCACGTCGGGGCGGTTCATCCAGATCGTCGCGACGCCGCCTTCGGTGCGGATTTCGAGGGTTTCGTACATCCTGCTGTCTCCTGTTGCCCGGGCCTCCCGGCCCGGCTCCCGCGGGCTCGGCAACAAAATCAGGCCGCGAGCGCCCGTCCGATCACCAGCCGCTGGATGTCGCTTGCGCCTTCGTAGATCTGGCACACGCGCACGTCACGATAGATGCGCTCGACCGGGAAGTCGGTCACGTAACCATAGCCTCCGTGGACCTGGATCGCATCCGAGCACACCTTTTCGGCCATCTCCGACGCGAACAGCTTCGCCATCGACGCTTCCTTGAGGCACGGGCGGCCTGCATCCTTGAGGCTCGCGGCGTGCCACACGAGCTGCCGCGCGGCTTCCAGTTGCGTCGCCATGTCGGCCAGCCGGAAATTCACCGCCTGGTGCTCGAAAATCGGCTTGCCGAAAGTCTCGCGCTCGTGCGCATACTTGACTGCCGCTTCGAGCGCCGCGCGAGCCATGCCGAGGCACTGCGCGGCGATGCCGATGCGCCCCGCTTCGAGGTTCGACAGCGCGATCCTGTAGCCTTCGCCTTCCGCGCCTAGCAGCGCGTCGGCCGGCACGCGACAGTCCTCGAACAGGATCTGCGCGGTATCCGAGGCCTTCTGGCCCATCTTCTCTTCGATGCGCGCGACGATGTAGCCTGGCGTGTTCGTCGGCACGAGGAAGCACGAAATGCCTTTCTTGCCGGCCGTCTTGTCGGTGACCGCAAACACGATCGCGACATCGGCTTCGCGGCCGGTCGTGATGAACTGCTTCACACCGTTGATGACCCACGAATCACCGTCACGGACGGCCGTGGTCTTCAGCGCCGAGGCGTCCGAGCCGACGTGCGGCTCGGTGAGGCAGAAGCAGCCGAGCATCCGGCCGCTCGCGAGCGGCTTCAGCCACTGTTCCTTCTGCGCGTCCGAGCCGTAACGATTCGGGATGCCGCACGCGAGCGAGTTCTGGACGCTGACGATGGTGGACGTCGCGCCGTCGCCGGCCGCAATCTCTTCGAGCGCGAGCACGAGGCTGACATAGTCCATCCCCGCGCCGCCCCACTGCTCCGGGACGACCATGCCGAGCGCCCCGAGTTCGGCCAGTTCCTTGAGCGCCTCGCGTGGGAAAGTGTGATTGCGGTCCCATTCGGCCGCGAACGGGGCCAGGCGCTCCTGCGCGAACGCGCGCAGGGAGTCGCGGATCATTTCCTGTTCTTGCGTGAGGATCATTTACGCGAGCTCCACCGCAACCGCCGTCGCCTCGCCGCCGCCGATGCACAGGCTCGCGACGCCGCGCTTCTTGTCATACTGCTTCAGCGCGCCGAGCAGCGTGACGATGATGCGTGCGCCCGAAGCGCCGATCGGATGGCCCAATGCGCAGGCGCCACCATGCACGTTGACCTTGTCGTGCGGCAGCTCGAGCTCCTTCATCGCCGCCATCGTGACGACTGCGAAGGCTTCGTTGATTTCCCACAGGTCGACGTCATCCTTCGACCAACCGGCCTTCGCCAGCACTTTCTGCATCGCGCCGACCGGGGCGGTCGTGAACCACGCCGGATCCTGCGCGTGCGTCGCGTGACCGACGATCGTCGCGAGCGGCTTGAGGCCGAGCCTGTCGGCGGTGGAGCGGCGCATCAGCACGAGCGCGGCCGCGCCATCGGAGATCGAGCTCGAGTTCGCCGCAGTCACGCTGCCGTCCTTCCTGAACGCCGGCTTCAGGCCGGCAATCTTGTCGATCTGCGCTTTCGGCGGCTGCTCGTCCTTGTCGACGACAACGTCGCCCTTGCGGCCGGTAACCGTCACGGGTGCGACTTCCCACGCGAACGAACCGTCCTGGATCGCCTTTTGCGCGCGGGTCGTCGAGGCGACCGCGAACTCGTCCTGTGCGGCGCGCGTGAAGTCGAAATGCGCGGCGCAATCCTCGGCAAAAGTGCCCATCAGGCGACCCTTGTTCTCTTTCGAGTAGCTGTCCTCGAGGCCATCGAGGAACATGTGGTCGAGCACTTGGCCGTGGCCGAGCCGGTAGCCGCCGCGCGCCTTCGGCAGCAAGTACGGGGCGTTCGACATCGACTCCATGCCGCCGGCGACCATCACGTCGTTCGTGCCGGCGACCAGCAGGTCGTGCGCGAGCATCACCGACTTCATGCCGGAGCCGCATACCTTGCTGACCGTCGTGCAGCCGGCCGATAGCGGCAGACCGGCGCCGAGCGCGGCCTGGCGCGCCGGGGCCTGCCCGACGCCCGCCGGCAACACGCAGCCCATCAGCACTTCCTGCACCGCTTCGGCGTTGACGCCGGCGCGCTCGACGGCCGCCCGGATCGCGACCGCGCCAAGTTGCGGGCCGCTCAGCGCGGACAAATCGCCCTGGAAGCCGCCCAGCGGCGTGCGGGCGGCGGAAACGATAACAACGGGATCATTCATGCTTTCTCTCCTCGGAATCTAGATTTGTACAACGCCAGGCGGAAAACGAAGCTTCGGCTCAGCCAGAAGCGAAGCGCTTTCCATCACGCGACGGATGCGCCCCCGACGGGAGACAACACCGCTTTGCCGTTCCTCCGCCGTATGCGTTTTCCATCAATCCGGCTCTCAGGCCAGTGTTTCGAGCGCCGCGACATAGCGCGGCACCAGATCTTCAGGGCGCGTCACGTTGAGGCCCAGATCGCGCACCAGGCCGTTCTTCAGTCCGTAGATCCACGCATGCACCGCCAGCGGCTGGCCGCGTTTCCATGCGTCCTGCACGACCACCGTCTGGGCCACATTGACGACCTGTTCGAGCACGTTGAGTTCGCACAGCCGGTCGTGCGCGAGTTCCGGCGGCAGTCCATCGACCGCCTGGCGGTGCTTGACGTGCACGTCCTGCACGTGGCGCAGCCACAGGTCGACGATGCCGATGCGCTCGCGCCCGAGCGCCGCCTTCACACCGCCGCAGCCGTAGTGGCCGACGACCATGATGTGCCTGACTTTCAGCACGTCGACGGCGAACTGGATCACCGACAAACAGTTGAGGTCGGTATGCACGACGACGTTCGCGACGTTGCGATGCACGAAGACTTCACCCGGCAGCAGGCCGATGATCTGGTTCGCCGGCACGCGGGAATCCGAGCAGCCGATCCACAGGTATTCGGGCGACTGCAGCTTCGACAGCTTCTCGAAGAAACCCGGGTCGATCTGCTGCATCTGGCGCGCCCAGGCGCGGTTGTAATCGAAGAGGTGGAACAGGTTTTCGTTTGCGACCTCCTCCTCGGACCAGTTGTCCAGATCCAGCGCGAGGAAAAGCGTCCCTTCGATCGGCGTCGGGTAGTAGGCCGGCGCCTCGGTAAATCCGAGTTCGCGATACAGCTTCACGGCGATACGCATCGTCGGCAGGGTGTCGAGCAGGATGCGGCGGTAACCGATTTCCTTCGCCGCCCGGATCGCCGCGAGGACCAGTTCGCGACCGACGCCCAGCCCGCGCAGCGCCGGCTCGACGTACAGTCGCTTCATCTCGCAGATGCCATCGGAGAACGGGCGGATTCCGACACAACCCGCGGGCTGGCGATCGATTTCGGCATAAAAAAGCCTGCCCTGCGGCGCCCCGTACGCTCCAGGCAAAGACGCCATCTCGTCGCCGAAACCCTGGAAACACAAGTCCACGCCGATCGATCCGGCATAGTTGCGGAAGAACTGGCGGACGTGGTCGAGGCAGACCCGGTCATCGGCACCCAATACGCGAAGTTCGACTGGCACAGAGAATTCCTTCAGTTTTGCCTGCAACACCGCGGCCACGCCGCGGCGGCCGAAACAACTCGATCCCTTCCTTCCTGCCATGCATCGCCATGACGGTCTGCTGCATCGCCTCGCACTACATCGATTGCCTCTGCAAACACTTCCGTTCCCCGCACTATCGGCAGCGTGCGGTCATGCTTGACGATTTCGCCTCACGCGACGAGCCATTCGGCTGGAAAATCGACAGATCGTATCTCGTCGCCCCTCACCGTCGGGTCGTTCAATTTCCAGTTGTTATTACGTTTACGTCAACGTAAACTAATCGCAAAAAAAATCAAGCTTCGCTGCGCATCCGGCGCACGATTTCGGCACGTGCGGCAGCGGCCCCGCGGGAATCGTGGCCGAGCAGGTCGGAGCACTGTTTTTCGAGCATCGCGATCTCGCCGAGCACCGCCTCGATGTCCTCGCGCTGCTGTTCGAGCGCTTCGCGGCGATCGGCGAGCACGACGAGGAACCGCACCAGCTGTGCGGCGGGATTGCGCACCCCGCCGTGCATCTCGAGCAATTCCTTGATTTCGGCGAGCGACAGGCCGAGGCGCTTGCCGCGCAGCGTGAGCTTGAGGCGGGTACGGTCGGACTTGGAATAGATGCGCGTGCGCCCGGCGCGGGAAGGCTTCAGCAACCCCTGGTCCTCGTAGAAGCGGATGGCCCGAGGTGTCACGTCGAAGTCGCGCGCGAGTTCGGTAATGGTGTAGGTTTGTTCGCTTGCCATTGATCGTTGCCCGAAGTAAAACGGCCTGGTCGATTGCGTCCAGCGCAAGCAGCCGCTCTGAGAGAGCGAAAAAGTTAATCAGAATTGAGGGGTTTGAGCAATCGGCGATTGCTTGCCCCCTCCAACGGAGAAACCGATGAATCGTCTTACGGAACTGCAGTATCCGTTCAGCGAGCCCCCTACGGACGGACAGACGCTCCCCGTGGCGAAGGGGGTGAACTGGGTGCGGATGCCGCTACCGTTCGCCCTCGACCACATCAACCTGTGGCTGCTCGACGACGGCGAAACGCTCGCCGCGATCGACACCGGCTTCGGCCTGGACGAAGTGCGCGAGTACTGGAACACGATCCTGGCGAACGACGGGCGCGCAGTCGGCAGCGTCGTCGTCACCCACCACCACCCGGACCACCTGGGCCTGGCGAGCTGGCTGGCCGCGAAGAGCGGCGCGCCGGTCGCGATGACACAAGGCGAATTCCTTGCCGGACACGCGATCTGGCACCAAACCCCGGGCATGGGAGTGCCCCACATGGTCGAGCAGTTCCGCCGCCATGGCCTCGATGACGCGCGCCAGGCAGCACTCGTCGATCGCGGCAACGGTTATCGCCGCGGCGTGCCCACGCTCCCCGAAGCCTACCACCGCCTCTTCGACGGCGACGTCGTGACGATCGGGGGCCACGAGTGGCGCGTCATCGTAGGATATGGTCATGCACCCGAGCATGCGAGCCTGTACTGCGCGCAGCTCGGAGTACTCATTTCGGGTGACATGCTGCTACCGCGCATTTCGACGAACGTCAGCGTCTATGCGGCGACGCCGAATGACGATCCGCTCGGCTGGTTCCTCGATTCGCTGAATCGCTTCAAGGACTTGCCCGACGATACGCTCGTGCTACCATCGCACGGTCAACCATTCCGCGGCATCAGGACAAGAATCGCACAGCTCGAGACGCACCACCGTGAACGCTGCGACGAACTGCTGGGCGCAATCGGAATGCCTGCCAGCGCCGCGGACGTCCTCTCGACACTGTTTCCCCGCGAGCTGGATACGCACCAGGTCATGTTCGCGATGGGAGAAGCGATCGCTCACCTCAACTACCTTGTCAAAAGAAACGAGGCTCGCAAACTGACCAGCGACGACGGCACGATCCGATTCGAACGCATTGCATGAAAAAACAGGAGCACTAGAGAGATGGCTGCACCCACCCCCGAGAATGTATTTGCCGAGCTGCCGGACCCGAAGGAGGTCGCCAAGACCTACGCGGAAGTCGCCCAGCGTGCTTCGCACCTGATCAGCGAACATGTCCAGCGTCAGCTCAAGAAAGGCGTCTCCACGCCGAGTGACGAGCTGGGCATCGCGCAGGCGTTCATGGACATGATGGCCAAGCTGCTGGCCAATCCCTACAAGCTCGCCCAGTCGCAGATGAACCTGGTGTGGGACTACTTCTCGCTGTGGCAGCATTCGATGCTGCGCGTCATGGGCATGCACGGCGCCCCGATCGCCCAGCCCGAGAAGACCGACAAGCGCTTCAAGGACGAGCAGTGGGAAGAGCATTTCCTGTTCGACTTCATCAAGCAGTCCTACCTGATCACCGCGCGCCACGTGCATGACACGGTGTGCTGCGTCGAAGGGCTCGACGAGCACTCGCAGAAGAAGGTGAACTTCTTCACGCGCCAGTACATCGACGCACTGTCGCCGTCGAATTTCGCGCTGACGAATCCCGAAGTGTTCCGCGAGACGGTCAAGAACAACGGCCAGAACCTCATCAAGGGCCTGAACAACCTGCTGCGCGACATGGAAGACGGCGGTGGCCAGCTGCGCGTCAAGATGACCGACACCACTGCGTTCGAACTCGGCCGCAACGTGGCGACGACGCCGGGCAAGGTCGTGTTCCAGACCGACATGATGCAGCTGATCCAGTACACGCCGCGCACCGACAAGGTGCTCAAGCGCCCGCTGCTGATCGTGCCGCCGTGGATCAACAAGTTCTACATCCTCGACCTGCGCGAGAAGAACTCATACATCAAGTGGTGCGTCGACCAGGGCCACACGGTGTTCGTCGTGTCGTGGGTGAACCCCGACGAACGCCTGGCCGAGAAGACCTTCGAGTCCTACGTGCACGAAGGCATCGTCGCGGCGCTCGACGCGATCGAGAAGCAGACCGGCGAGAAGGAAATGAACGTCTGCGGCTACTGCCTCGGCGGCACGCTGCTGGCGACGACGCTCGCGTACCTCGCCGCGAAGAAGGACAAGCGGATCGCAACGGCGACGTTCTTCACGACGATGATCGACTTCTCGGAGCCGGGCGAGCTGGGCGTGTTCATCGACGAGGGCCAGGTGTCGAGCCTCGAGAAGAAGATGTTCGAGCGCGGCTACCTCGAAGGCTCCGAGATGGCCGGCACGTTCAACATGATGCGGGCGAACGACCTGATCTGGTCCTTCGTCGTGAACAACTACCTCATGGGCAAGGACCCGTTCCCGTTCGACCTGCTGTACTGGAACTCCGACTCGACACGCATGCCGGCGAAGATGCACAGCTATTACCTGCGCACGATGTACATGGAAAACCGGCTCGTCGAACCGGGCGGCATCGTCGTCGACGGCGTGCCGCTCGATCTGTCGAAGATCAAGATCCCGTGCTACTTCATCTCGACGCTCGAAGACCACATCGCGCCATGGAAGAGCACGTACTTGGGCGCGCAGGCGCTCGGCGGACCGGTGCGCTTCGTGCTCGGCGGCTCCGGCCACATCGCCGGCATCGTCAACCCGCCGGCGTCGAACAAGTACGGCTACTGGCTGAATCCGTCGGCAAAGCTGCCGAAGGACGCCGACGCGTGGTTCGAAGGCGCGCAGCATCAGGAAGGTTCGTGGTGGACCGACTGGCAGGGATGGGTGGTGCCGCAGGATCCCGAGCAGGTCGACGCGCGCGACCCGGCGAAAGGCAAGCTCAAGCCGATCGAGGACGCTCCCGGCTCCTTCGTCAAGGTCCGCCTCGACGCGACGCAGGCGGCCTGACGCGAGCCGTCGGTCGCACATCGCGAGGGGGCTGCGGCCCCCTCGCTGCCGTTGACCACCACCCTCTGAAGACCCGATGCCCAACCTTCCCTTCCCGCGCGTCGTCCTCGACACGAACACCGTCATGGCGCTGTGGCTCTTCGAAGACCCGGCGCTGGCGCGCTTGCGGGATGCGATCGAGGTCCGCCAATTCACCCTCGTCACGCGCGCCGACGCGCTCGACGAATTGCGCCACGTCCTCGCGTACCGCCAGTTCGGCGTCGCTGCCGAACGTCAGGCGGCGATCCTCACTGGCTACGCGGCACGCGTCACGCTACTCCCCGACCGTGACGGCCCCGCTCTGGTCGACGCACCGGCGCAGGCGCTGCCCGCACTGCCGCTGTGCCGCGACCGCGACGACCAGAAGTTTCTCGAGATCGCGCGCGACGGCGAAGCGAGCCATCTCATCAGCCGTGACAAGGCATTGCTGAAGCTCAACCGCCACCGCCTGCTGCGATCGCTGTTCGCGGTCCTGACGCCGGAAAACTTCGCGCAGGCGTTCGCTTCGCGCTGAATCGGCTGCCAGCGGAAGCGGTCGACGAGCTTTCCTTACGCCACCGCGAGCCGCTCCCGCAGCCGCACGAGATAGCGCAGCCCCGCCGCGGCGCGGCTACCGTACCAGGACGTCATTTCGCCGTCGATCAGCACAACGGGCCGGCCGGACAGCCGCTCGACCTCGTCCAGATGCAACGCGCGGAAACGGTAGGGTTCGGACGACAGCAGCACCCGTTGCGCCTGCGCGATCGCCGACGCCTGCCAATCGATTTCCGGATAGCGACTCGATGCGTGACGCGGCAGGGTTTCCCAGCCGACCGCGCGCAGCGTCGCCGAGATATAGGTGTCGCGCGACACGCTCATCCACGGCTCGCGCCAGATCAGGTACAGGACCCGCTCCGGCGGCAGCGACGCGGCTACGGCACATGCGGCATCGAGCGCGGCGGCAAGATCCGCGGCCAGCCGGGCTGCTTCGGCGTCGCGATTGAAGATCCCGCCGAAGAGCCGGTACAGCCCGAAATTGTCCTCGGGCGCGCACGGGTGGGTGACGATGACATTCGGGATGAACGCCGCGAGCAGGTCGACCGTCTCGCGCCGGTTCTCGTCGATATTCACGATCAGGTGAGTCGGTTCGAGGGCACGCACGACATCCATTTTGACATCCTTCGTGCCGCCGACTTTCGCCACCTTCCTGACGATATCGCGCGGATGAATGCAGAAGCCGGTGCGCCCGACGAGCTGGTCGGCGAGACCGAGCTCGCACACCAGTTCGGTCAGCGACGGCACCAGCGACACGATGCGCACCGGCCCTTCGGCACGGCGGTGCACCACGCCGACGGCGTCTTCCAGTACGGCGGATTCGGGCGGGATCGTGGATACTTGCATTTCGATTTGCAGTCGTTGGGGAAGATTGCGATTGTAGGCGATGCGGCAATCGGGCCGCTGCCCGGGGTCGCGCCGGCCGGCGTCCGGCCACCTTCGCGGGAGGTTTTCAGCATGCTCATCGGCGTACCGAGAGAAATCAAGGTCCATGAATATCGCGTCGGGCTCACGCCGGCGAGCGTCCGCGAGGTCGTCGCGCACGGCCACGAGGTGATCGTCGAGCGCGACGCAGGGCGCGGCATCGGCGCGGGCGACGACGACTACCGGCGCGCCGGGGCACGCATCGAGGACGACGCCGCGGCGCTGTATGCGGCCGCTGAACTGATCGTCAAGGTCAAGGAACCCCAGCCCGCCGAGCGCGTGCGCCTTGGCGCCGGCCAGGTGCTGTTCGCCTATCTCCACCTCGCGCCGGATCCGCAACAGGCGAGCGACCTGCTCGCGAGCGGCGTCACCGCAATTGCATACGAGACGGTCAGCGACGTCGACGGCGGGTTGCCGCTGCTCGCGCCGATGTCGGAAGTCGCCGGGCGGATGAGCGTGCAGGCCGGCGCCCATTGCCTGGAAAAAGAAGCCGGCGGCCGCGGACTGCTGCTCGGCGGCGTGCCGGGCGTCGAACCGGCACGGGTGGTGATCCTCGGCGGCGGAGTCGTCGGCAGCAACGCCGCACTGATCGCGCTCGGCATCGGCGCCGCGGTGACCATCGTCGATCGGTCGGTGGCAGTCCTGCGTCGTCTCGGCGATCGCTTCGGCCCGCAGCTGCACACGCTGCACGCGAGCACCGACGCGATCGAAGCTGCCGTGCTCGACGCCGATCTGGTAATCGGAGCGGTGCTGGTGCCGGGTGGTGCTGCGCCGAAGCTCGTCACGCGCGACATGGTGCGCAGGATGCGTCCCGGCGCCGTGGTCGTCGACGTCGCGATCGACCAGGGCGGCTGTTTCGAGACTTCACGCCCGACGACTCATGCCGATCCGATTTTCATCGTCGACGAGATCGTGCATTACTGCGTCGCGAACATGCCCGGTGCGGTCGCCCGCACCTCGACGCTCGCGCTGAACGCCGCGACGCTGCCCTGTGTGCTGGCGCTTGCCGACAAGGGCTGGCGCCAGGCCCTGCGCGACGATCCGCATCTGGCGCGGGGGCTGAACATCTGCGCCGGTCGTGTCATGCATCCCGGCGTCGCGGAGGCCCTGGGCGTCGAGCCCGGCAACGCGCACGACCTCGCAGCGGTGCCGCCGATGAGCCCCTGACGGCCGAAGATTCTTCTCCGGAGCGTGAAAATCTGCTCGTCGGCGATGGTGCACTGCGCTAATCTACGCGCCTCGCGCCAAGTCCCCCGGGAGTATTCATGCAGGCACTCGAGGGTGTGAATACTTCACCCGCAGCAGCTGCCGCGGCGCACGCCCCCGCTCCGCGACGCGGCATTGCCGGGCTCGCGGTCGCCGCGGTCGGCGTCGTCTATGGCGACATCGGCACAAGCCCTCTCTACACGCTGAAAGAAGTCTTCAACGGCCCGCATGCGGTGCCGGTGACGCCCCAGAACGTCTACGGCATCCTGTCGCTGGTGTTCTGGGCGCTGGTGCTCGTGGTGTCGGCGAAATACGTGTTGTTCATCACCCGCGCCGACAACCGCGGCGAAGGCGGCATCATGGCGCTGACCTCGCTCGTGCTGCGCGCGGTGCCGCCCGGCCGCAAGGCCTGGGTGCTGTCGGCGCTGGGGGTGTTCGGTGCCGCGCTGTTCTACGGCGACGGCATGATCACGCCGGCGATCTCGGTGCTGTCGGCAGTCGAAGGCCTCGAGGTCGCGACGCCGGCGTTCCGCCCGTACGTGCTGCCGATCGCGCTGGCCGTGCTGTGCGGCCTGTTCGTCATTCAGCGCCACGGCACCGGCAGTGTCGGCAGGATCTTCGGGCCGGTGATGCTGGTGTGGTTCGTCCTGCTCGCAGTGCTCGGCATTGCGGGTATCACGCTGCATCCCGAGATCATCGGCGCGCTCGACCCGCGCTGGGCGCTGCGCTTCTTTGCCGACATGCCGCTGGTTGGCTGGCTGTCGCTCGGCGCGGTCGTGCTCGCGATCACCGGCGGCGAGGCGCTGTATGCGGACATGGGCCACTTCGGCCGCCGTCCGATCAAGTTCGCGTGGTTCCTCGTCGTGTTTCCGTCGCTGTACCTGAACTACCTCGGCCAGGGCGCGCTGATCCTCGATCACCCCGACAACGTGCGCAATCCGTTCTACCTGCTGGTGCCTGACGCGCTGGTGTACCCGATGGTCGCGATGGCGACGCTGGCAACGATCATCGCCAGCCAGGCGGTGATCTCCGGCGCCTACTCGCTGACCCGCCAGGCGATGCAGCTCGGTTACGCGCCACGCATGCGCACGATCTTCACGTCGGAACGCGAGATGGGCCAGATCTACGTGCCGAGCATCAACTGGATGCTGCTCGGGGCGGTGGTCGCGCTGGTCGTCGGCTTCCGCTCGTCGAGCGCGCTCGCGTCGGCGTATGGCATCGCGGTCACACTGACGATGATGATCGACACCCTGCTCGCGTTCGTCGTCGTCCGCGCGCTGTGGGGCTGGGGCAGGCTGCAGGCGGGACTCTTCCTCGGCGTGTTCCTCGCCGTCGACGTCGCATTCTTCTCCGCGACCACCGTGAAAATCCTCGCCGGCGGCTGGTTCCCGCTGCTGGTCGGGGCGCTGATCTTCACGCTACTGACGACCTGGAAGCGCGGCCGCGAACTGCTCAACCGCCGCCTCCGCACCGACACGATACCGCTCGACACTTTCATCCGGTCGATGTTCAACAGCCCTTCGCCACGCGTCGACGGCACTGCGGTGTTCCTGACGACGTGGCTCGAGGGCGTGCCGCGCGCGCTGCTGCACAACCTCGTGCACAACAAGGTGCTGCATCATCGCGTCGTGCTGCTGACCGTCGAGACCGCCGACGTGCCACATGTTCCCGACAGCGAGCGCGTGGCCGTCGAGGAGCTCGACTACGGCTTCTACCGCGTGCGCGTGAACTACGGCTTCAAGGACGACCCCGACCTGCCGGCGGCGCTCGTGCGGTGCGCGGATTTCGGCCTGAAATTCGCCATGATGGAAACGTCGTTCTTCCTCGGGCGCGAGACCCTCGTGTCACGCGTTGGTTCCGGCATGCCGCGCTGGCGCGAAAAGCTCTTCATCGTCATGTTCCGCAACGCCGGCAGTGCGGCCGACTACTTCCACATCCCGCCGAACCGCGTCGTCGAGCTCGGCACGCAGGTCGAGCTGTAGACTCGCGACGCATGCCCGGCGCTCTTCAGCTCATGTTGCGCAGCTCGCGCAACAGCACCGACAGCATCGACATGTCGGTCTGCGCGGCGGTCTTCACGTCCGCGAGGAGATGCCGGTAACGCTCGACGTTGCTGCGGTTGCGGGATTCCCATGCAGCGATCACCACTTCGGGCTGTTCGACGCCCGGACAATGCCTGAGCGCTTCGGCCGCGAGGATGCGCGCCTGGTTCGACAGCTCGTTGCGCAGCGCGCTGCGCGCGAGCCCCTGCCAGCGCGATTCGGCCGGCAACGCGGAGATCTGCAGCCCGAGCCAGTACAGGTCGAGCTGGTCGCCGAGGGCGTAATACACGCGCGCCACGGTCGCTTCCGGCCGCCCGGTTTCCGCCGCGACTTCGACGAGATCGAGCGCCGAATACAGCTCGTCGAGCGACGCGATGCGATGCGCGAGCGGCGCCGGAACACCTTTCTCGATGAAGTCTGCGGCAACGGCGTCGAGGACTTCGCGATACGCCGGCTGGATGAAGTCGCGCAGCCCGGCCGACAATTCCGCGGCCCCCGCCGAGAAGTAGTCGAGCGTCGCCCGCAGGTCGGCAATCCAGTTGCGGCGGCGCAGGAACCACACCGCGCCGCGCTCGATCAGCCGCACCGACTCGAGGATCATCTCGGTCTGCACCGCGTCGGCGACGACGTTGTCGAGCGACTCGATGTCGCGCCACGTCGGCACAAGGCCATACACTTCGCGGCTCGCCATGTACGCCCGCACGACTTCCGCCGGCGTCGCGCCGAGTTCGCCGTGCAGCCGGCTGACGAAAGTCGGTCCGACGCGGTTGATCATGCTGTTTACGACATGCGTCGCGATGATCTCGCGCCGCAGCGGGTGGCGCTCGATCTGCGCCGCGTAGCGATCGCGCAGCGGCTTCGGGAAATAGTTCTTCAGCGCGGCCGAGATGTACGGGTCCTCCGGCACGTCGGAGGCGATGACTTCATCGAACAGCTCGATCTTGCTGTACGCGAGCAACACCGCGAGTTCGGGCGCGACGAGGCCGATCTGCTTGAGCGCCCGCTCGGCAATCTCCTCGTCCATCGGCAGGAACTCGAGCTTGCGGTTCAGGCGCCCCGCATGGCCGAGCCGGCGGATGAATTCGGCCTGTTCGCCGAGCAGCGCCCCGCCCCGCGAGCGCGTCACCGACAGCACCTGCGTCTGGCCGTAGTTGTCGCGCAGCACGAGGCTGGCGACTTCGTCGGTCATCTCGACGAGCAGGGCGTTGCGCTGCTTGTCGGTCAGGTCGCCTTCGGCGACGACGCTGTCGAGCAGGATCTTGATGTTCACCTCGTGATCCGAGCAGTCGACGCCGCCGGAGTTATCGATCGCATCGGTGTTGATCTTGCCGCCGCGCAGCGCGTATTCGATGCGCCCGAGCTGCGTGACGCCGAGGTTGCCGCCTTCGCCGACGACGCGGCAGCGCAGCGCCGCCCCATTGACACGCACCGCGTCGTTCGCCCGGTCGCCGACCGCAGCGTCAGTCTCGCTGGTCGCCTTGACATACGTCCCGATGCCACCGTTGTAGAGCAGAGCGACCGGCGCGGTGAGGATCGCGCGGATCAGCTCGGCGGGCGACAGTATCTCGGCTTCGATGTCGAGCGCCTCGCGCACCTGCGGCGACAGGGGAATCGATTTCGCATGGCGCGACCACACGCCGCCGCCTGCCGAGATCAACGCCCTGTCGTAGTCGTCCCACGACGAGCGCGGCAGCGCGAACAGGCGCTCGCGTTCGGCAAACGAGGTTTCGGCGTCCGGAGTCGGGTCGATGAAGATATGGCGGTGGTCGAACGCGGCGACGAGCAGGATCCTGGGCGAACGCAGCATGCCGTTGCCGAATACGTCGCCGGACATGTCGCCGATGCCGACGACGGTGAACGATTGTTCCTGCGTGTTCAGCCCGAGTTCGCGGAAGTGGCGCTTGACCGACTCCCACGCGCCGCGCGCAGTGATGCCCATTTTCTTGTGGTCGTAGCCCGCCGAGCCGCCGGAGGCGAACGCATCGCCGAGCCAGAAGCCGTATTCGGCCGCCACTGCGTTCGCGTGATCGGAGAACGTCGCCGTTCCCTTGTCGGCGGCGACGACAAGGTAAGGGTCGTCCTCGTCGTGGCGCAGCACATCCACGGGAGGCACGACCCGGCCCTGCACGAGATTGTCGGTCACGTCGAGCAGGCCGCGCAGGTACGTGCGGTAGCACTCGACACCTTCAGCCAGCAGCGCCTCACGGTCGCCGACGGGCGGGTTCTTGACGACGAAGCCGCCTTTCGAGCCGACCGGCACGATGACTGCGTTCTTGACGATCTGCGCCTTCACCAGGCCGAGCACTTCGGTGCGGAAGTCCTCCATGCGGTCGGACCAGCGCAGGCCACCGCGTGCGACGCGCCCGCCGCGCAGATGCACGCCTTCGAAGCGCGGCGAATAGACCGAAATCTCGAACATCGGCAGCGGCTGCGGCAGGTTCGGGATGCGCCGCGGATCGAGCTTCAGCGACAGGTACGGCTTCGGCCCGCCGTCGGCGGCGCGCTGGTAGTAGTTCGTGCGCAGCGTCGCCAGCACCATCGCGAGGAACTGCCGCAGGATACGGTCCTCGTCGAGGTTGGCGACGTTGTTCAGCGCCTCCTCGATGCTTGCGACGAGCGCCGCCGCCTGCGCCTCGCGCTCGCCGCCGCGCGCCGGGTCGAAGCGCAGCGCGAACAGGTCGATCAGTTGCCGCGCGAGCTTCGGGTGGGCCGCGAGCGTCTGCTCCATGTACGCCTGGCTGAACGTGAAGGCGGCCTGGCGCATGTGCTTGGCGTAGGCGCGGAGCACGACGATCTCGCGCCACGTGAGCCCGGCGAGCAGCGTCAGGCGGTTGAAGTCGTCGCTCTCGATCTCGCCGCGCCAGGCGTGCAGGAAAGCGTCGTGGAACAGTGCCCGCAACCGGTCCAGGTTGAGCTCCTCGGCGCCCGCGTACGACAGCCCGAAGTCGTGGATCCACACGCAGCGCCCGTCCTGGCGCTCGATCTCCGAGGGTTTCTCGTCGATGACGCGCACGCCCATGCGTTCGAGCATCGGCAGGCTCTGCGACAGCGGCACCGGCGCGCCGACACGGTAGATCTTGAAGTTCAGCCGCCCAGGCGGGGCTTCGAGCGGGATGTAGAGGCTCATGGCCAGGTCGCGGTCATCGGCAAGCGCTTCCATCTGCTCGATGTCGAACACCGCGACGCGCGGCGCGTATTCCTCGCGGTAGCCGGCCGGAAAACCGTCGGCGTAGCGGCGCAGCAGCGCCATGCCTCGCTCCTCGCCGCAGTGCTCGAGGATCGCGCGCTGCAACTCGTCCTCCCAGCGCCGCGTCGCCCGCACCAGCCGCTGCTCGAGTTCGTGCACATCGAACGGCGGAATCGTCGAGTCGCGCGTGCGCACGATGATCAGAACGCGCGCCAGCGCCGATTCGGAAAACTGCACGTCGAACTCGGCGCTGCTGCCGTTGAAGGCTTCCATCAGCACCGCCTGCATGCGCAGCCGCTGGTCGGTGTTGTAGTGCTCTCGCGGCACGTAGATCAGGCACGAGACGAAACGCGCGAACGGGTCGGTGCGGACGAAAAGGCGCGTGCGCTGGCGCTCGCCGAGCCGCAGGATGCCCATCGCCTGGTGGTACAGATCCTCCGTCGAGATCTGGAACAGCTCGTCGCGCGGGTAGCGCTCGAGGATCGTCAGCAACGCCTTCGCGGCATGGCTTTTCGGCAGCAAACCCGCCTGCTCGACGACCGCGGCGACCTTGCGGCGCAGGAACGGAATCAGCCTCGGGCTGGTGCTGTACGCGGTCGACGCCAGCAGCCCGATCACGCGGCGCTCGGCGCGCGCGCGGCCGTTCTCGTCGAACACCTTGACGCTGAACCGGTCGATGAACCCCGGCCGATGCACGGTGGAGCGCGTGTTCGACTTGGTCACGGTCAGCAGCACGGGCAGATTCGGCAGCGTCGCCTTGAGGTTCATCGGCAGCGCGGCGAACGAACGCGACACGTTCTCTCCCGGACGCTCTCGCAGCAAGCCCAGCCCCGAGCCGGGCCGGATGTGCAGTTCGCTGTCGCCGTTGGCGGCGACCAGCTCGTAGTCGCGGCAGCCGAGCAGCACGATGTTCTCGTCCAGCAGCCACTTCAGGAAAGCCACCGTCTCCGCGATCTCGTCCGGCGGGACCGGCGGCGGGTCCTGCTCGATGCCCTGGATGATCTCGACCACGCGCTGCTGCATCGCCGGCCAGTCGGTGACTGCCGCCCGCACATCGGCGAGCACGCGCTCGAGCCCGCTGCGCAGCGCGTCCACGTCGTCCGCTTCGGTGCGCCGGTCGACCTCGACGTGGATGATCGACTCGTAATGCCCGTGCGTGTCGCCGTCTTCCGCAATCCCGAGGTACTGGCCCGCTTCGTCGCGCAGGATACGCATCACCGGATGGATGATCAGGTGCAGCGTGAGCCCCTGCCGGTTGACTTCCATCGTGATCGAGTCGACGAGGAACGGCATGTCGTCATTGACGATTTCGACGACGGTATGCGTGGATTCCCAGCCGTGCTCTTCGAGCTTCGGGTTGTATACGCGCAAGCGCGTGCCGCCGCGATGCTTGCGCACGAACTGCCAGTGGCTGACCACGGCACCGTACAGGTCGTCGACCGAACGGTCGGCGAGATCCTCCGGGGCCACCTGGCCGAGCCATCGCCGCGCGAACGGCTCGATGAGCGCCGCCTGGTCGGCCGGCAACTTGTTCGCGATCTGTTCCAGAACCGCGTCGAATTGCGCGGCGTCGACCTCCGCCTGAAGTGACTGCATCGCTGCCTCCGTTTGTCGAAGACGGGCTGTGCAATGCGGCGTCATACGGGCGCCGACCCGCTTCCGTCGAAAACGATACCCGGATCGGACGCGCGGCGAAAGAAGCTTTTACCCCGTAGGGTTATCCGGCCGCGCGGGTCGGCCGGGGGGTTGCGGGTCGTGACGAAAGTCAGCTTTTTTTCTGCTCGCTGCGCGAGCGCGCGATCAGCTGGTCGACTTCCTTGAGCATCTGCTCGAATCCGCCCGCCGAACTCGCGGACACGGTGTAGCGGCCGTCGACAGCCATCATCGGCACGCCGCTGACCTTGTAGGCCGCCGCGATCTGGTTCGAGCGCTGCACTTTCGACTGCACGCCGAACGACTTGTAGGTGTCGCTGAATTGCTTGCTGTCGAGTCCCGAGCCGGCGACCCACTGCATCAGCACGTCCTCCCGGTGCAACGGCTTCCTCTCGTCATGGATCGCGGCGAACACCGCCGCCCCTTTCTCTTCGGCCTGGCCCATCGCTTCGAGTGTGTAATAGAGCCGCGCCAGCGCCGTCCATTCGGGACGATTGAACGTGATCGGCACCTTGATGAAATTCACGTCGCCCTGCAGCTTCTTCGCCCAGCCGTTGAGCAGCGGTTCGAAGTCGTGGCAGTGCGGACAGCCGTACGAAAAGAACTCGATCACTTCGATCTTGCCTGCGACTTCGGTGGGCACCTTCGTACCCAGCGTCTGGAAAGCCTCCCGCTGGGCGAAGACGGAGGCGGAGGCGCCCAGCGTGGACAGCGCGCCGAGCGCGGCGAGTTGCTTGAGGGCGAGACGACGATTCATGCATTGCTCCCGGGTTGATGACAGGGTTTCGGACGGCGGCGGCGGGCGGACGTTCCCGCGAACGCCCGTGCCGGCGGCATGAAGCCGCGAATCAGGGGCTGGCTTTCACGACGGTCCCGGTGAAGCCGGCATCGGCGAGCCGCGTGCGCACCGGATTCATGTCTTCCGGCTTGGCGAACGGGCCGATCCGCACGCGGTGCATCGTGCGCCCATCAGCCAGCTGCGCGCGCTGCGCGCTCGCCTCGATGCCGGCGAGCGCGAGCCTCGCCTTGAGGTTGTCGGCTTCGGCGGGATTCTCGAAAGCGCCGATCTGCAGATACAGTCGTTCGGCGACGGGGGGTACGGGCGGGGCGGGCGGGACTTCGGCAGGCGCGCCGTTGCCCTGCGGCAGGATCTTGTAGAACTCGAAGTCGGGCTTGACGACAGGGCGGTCGCCGGGCTTGCCCGGCAACGACACCGGCGGCTGGTCCGGCGCCGACGGCACACGGCTCGGCACGCTGCCTTGCGGCGTCTGGAAAGGCGACGAGCGGGTAAACCACCAGGCGGCACCGGCTGCGAACAAGGCGCCGAGGATCAGGCCGATGAAGATGCCGACGATCACCCCGCCGCCGCTTTTCGCGGGCGGGCGGCGGGTTGTCGGTCGGGACTTGGGGGCGCGGCTCACGGGGTTCTCCGGACGTTGGGGCGTTACATCGACTGCGGGGCGGACACGCCGAGCAGCGCCAGTGCAGTCGCCAGCACCTGCCGCACCGCCGTCGCCAGCGCGAGCCGCGCCAGGCGCAGCGCGGGATCGTCGACGAGCATGCGCTCGGCGTTGTACCAGCTGTGGAACTCCGCGGCGAGGTCCTTCAGGTAGAACGCGATCTGGTGCGGCGCATGGTCCGCCGCGGCGTTCTGGATCAGCTCGGGGAAGCCGCCGAGGCGCGCGCACAGCGCGAGCTCGCGCTCGTTCCCGAGGAGATCGAGCTGCGCGGCACGCAGTTCAGCCGCCTCGCCGCCCCACTGCTCGAGCACCGAGCACACCCGCGCATGCGCGTACTGCACGTAATACACCGGGTTCTCGTTGCTCTGGCTTTTCGCCAGGTCGAGGTCAAAATCGAGGTGCTGGTCGCTCTTCCTCAGCACGTAGAAGAAGCGGCACGCGTCGTTGCCGACTTCGCGGCGCAGCTCCCGCAGCGTGACGAATTCGCCCGAGCGCGTCGACATCGACGCTTTCTGGCCGTTGCGATACAGCACCGCGAACTGCACCAGCGCGACTTCGAGTTTTTCCGGCGGCAGGCCGAGCGCGGCGATCGCTCCCTTGACGCGCGGAATGTAGCCGTGGTGGTCGGCGCCCCAGATGTCGATGATCCGGTCGTAGCCCCGCTCGTACTTGTTCAGGTGGTACGCGATGTCCGACGCGAAATACGTGTACAGCCCGTTCTCGCGCTGCACGACGCGGTCCTTCTCGTCGCCGAACGCGGTCGAGCGGAACCACTTCGCGCCGTCCTGCAGATACACGTGGCCACGCTTCTCGAGCTCCGCGACCGCGCGATCCACGAGCCCGGTGTCGAACAGGCTCTTCTCCGAGAACCACTTGTCGAAATGCACGCCGAACTCTTCGAGGTCGTCGCGCCCGTCCCCGAGCTGCTCGTTGAGCGCGAAGCCGTGCACGAAATGGTAGTCCTCGCCCAGCAGCCGCTTGGCGTTCGCGATCAGCATGTCGAGGTGGTCCTCGCGCTGCGTTTTCGCTTCGTCGTCCTTGCGCTCGGCAACCGGCAGCCCCGGGGCGCCCTCGAGCACCTGTTCGATTGTGAAGCCGGCGAAGCGGTCCTGGTGCCCCTCGCGCATCGCGCGCGCCATGTCGACGACGTAGTCGCCCTGGTAGGCGTTCGGCGGGAACGGGATGTCGAGGCCATACAGCGCGAGATAGCGCAGCCACGTCGACAGCGCGAGGATGTCCATCTGGCGACCCGCGTCGTTGATGTAGTACTCGCGAGTCACGTCCGAGCCGGCGAAATCGAGCACTGCGGCGAGCGACGCGCCGTAGGCCGCTCCGCGGCCGTGGCCGACGTGCAGCGGGCCGGTCGGGTTCGCCGAGACGAATTCGAGCTGCACGCTGGTGCCGTTGCGCGCGCCACGGCCGAACTCGGCGCCGCGCTCGAGCACCGTGCCGACCGCTGCGGTCTTTGCGCCGGCGGCGAGCGTGAAGTTGATGAAGCCGGCGCCGGCGACTTCGGTCGCCGCGACCAGCGTCGAGCGCGGCAGCTCGGCGAGCAGCAACTCCGCGAGCTCGCGCGGGCGGCGGCGCAGCGGTTTCGCGAGCTGCAGCGCGAGGTTCGTCGCGAAATCGCCATGGCCGGCCTGTTTCGGTCGTTCGAGGTGGATCGGCGTATCGGCCAGTTCCGGCGCGATGCTCTTGAGCGCGGCGCGCAGCAAGGCGGTGAGTTGTACTTTCGAATCGGCGCTCATGGCACTCGGGAAATCGTAAAAGGGCTGAATTATAACGGATCGGCCCCACCGGACCCGCCGCGCTTCGCAGTTCGCGCGCGGTTGCGCCCGATTGTGCCTTTCGCCGCCCCGCCTTTCGGGCTAAAGTCCGCGGTTTCCCTCTTTCACCCCCTCCCGTGCGCCTGTTCCGCCTCGCCAAGATCGTCACCGTGGGCCTGCGTTTCGGCCTCGACCAGATGGTGCTCGACGCCGATCCGAGCGGCCGGCTGCTGCGGCTGTGGCACGTCGTGTTTTTCTGGCGCCGCCCGTCGGCGCCGCGCGGCGTGCGACTGCGCCAGGCGCTCGAGTCGCTCGGCCCGATTTTCGTCAAGTTCGGCCAGATGCTGTCGACACGCCGCGACCTCTTGCCGACCGACCTCGCCGACGAGCTCGCGCTGCTGCAGGACCGCGTGCCGCCGTTCCCGACCGAGCAGGCACTGAAAGTCCTCGAGGACTTCTACGGGCGGCCGGTCGACGACGTCTTCGTCGATTTCGCCCGCACCCCGGTCGCCTCCGCTTCGGTCGCGCAAGTGCATTTCGCCCGGTTGCCCGACGGCACCGAAGTCGCGGTCAAGATCCTGCGCCCCGGCATCGAGCGCGTCATCGAGCACGACCTCGCGCTGCTCGAGACCGCGGCGATGCTGCTCGACCGGCTGTGGGTCGAAGGCCGGCGGCTCAAGCCGCGCGAAGTGGTCGCCGAGTTCAGCAAATACCTGCACGACGAGCTCGACCTGATGCGCGAAGCGGCCAACTGTTCGCAGCTGCGGCGCAATTTCAAGGACTCCCTGCTCCTCGTCGTGCCCGAAGTCTATTGGGACTGGTGCGGCAAGTCGGTGATGGTCATGGAGCGCATGCACGGCGTGCCGATCTCGCAGCTCGCGACGCTGCGCGCGCAGGGCACGGACCTGTCGCGGCTGTCGCGCGCCGGCGTCGAGATCTTCTTCACGCAAGTGTTCCGCGACGGCTTCTTCCACGCCGACATGCATCCGGGCAACATCTTCGTGCATGCCGACGGACGCTATATCGCGCTCGACTTCGGCATCGTCGGCACGCTGACCGAAGTCGACAAGAACTACCTCGCGCAGAACTTCCTCGCTTTCTTCAAGCGCGACTACAACCGCGTCGCGCGCGCGCACATCGAAGCCGGCTGGGTGCCTGCGCACACCCGCGTCGACGAGTTCGAAGGGGCGATCCGCGCGGTCTGCGAGCCGATCTTCGACCGCCCGCTGAAGGACATCTCGTTCGGCAAGACCTTGCTGCGCCTGTTCCAGACCGCGCGCCGTTTCGAGATGGAAGTGCAGCCGCAGCTCGTGCTGCTGCAGAAGACGCTGCTGAACATCGAAGGCCTTGGCCGCCAGCTCGATCCGGACCTCGATCTGTGGAAGACCGCGAAGCCGTTCCTCGAGCGCTGGATGGATGAGCGCATGGGCTGGCGCGCGCTGCTGCACGGCGTGCGCAACGAGGCACCGGCGTGGGCCGGCACGCTGCCGCAGCTGCCGCGCCTGATGCACCAGGCCCTGGTCGAGCCGACGCTGCACCACGCCGTCCAGCGCGAGCAGCTCGAGCGCCTCACCGCGGCGCAGCGCTTCCAGGGACGCCTGCTCGCCGTCGTCGCGCTGCTGCTCACGGCAATCGTCACGATCGAGCTGTACCGCGGCTTCGCCTGAGCAGCCCGGCCGCGAGCCGCGGCGCGGTCGACGCCGCGCCACGCACTGCAGCGGCTGAACGAATCCCTGCCGCCCACGTCGAACCGTCAGGCATTTCGACTTGTTCGTCCGCAGCTGCGGTATGGGAGGATGTCATGACACATTCAGCCCCGCTTCATATCTCGAACGACTCCGCGACGCATGGCGCTGTCAGCATCCTCGGTGTCGCCTCGGCGCTCGGCGCGCCCGCAAGCGGCCCCGACGCCGGCCCGGCGGCGCTGCAGGCGTCCGGCCTCGTCGGGCGGCTGCGCGGCCTCGGCATCACCGCGACATGGGAGCAGACGCTGCTGCCGCACGACTCGGTGGCGCCGGGAGCGTCGATGGAGGAACGGCTGAAGAGCGTCGCCGGTCTCGCGCGAAGCGTCGCCCACCAGCTCGCCGCGCTCAACCCGGCGCGTTTCCCGCTGATCCTCGGAGGCGACCATGCAATCGCGATCGGCACCTGGCCGGCGATCGCCAGCCGCGTCGCGACGCGCGGCACGCTCGGGCTGATCTGGATCGACGCCCACCTCGACAGCCACACTGGCGCCAGCACCCATTCCGGCAACATCCACGGCATGCCGCTCGCGGCAGTGCTCGGCGAAGGCGACTCGCTGCTGACTGCCATTCCCGGCCCGCGCCTCGACCCGCACAACGTCTGCATCATCGGCGCGCGCTCATGGGAGCCGGAAGAATTCGAGCGCCTGCAGCGGCTCGGCGTGACGATCTTCGACATGGCGACGATCCGCGAGCGGGGGCTGTCGGCAGTGTTCTCCGACGCGCTCGGCGTCGTGCGGCGCAATACGGCTGCGTTCGGCGTCACGCTCGATCTCGACGCGCTCGATCCGACGAGCTTTCCGGCGGTGACCTGCCTCGAAAGCGGCGGCCTCGCGGCCGACGAGCTTTCCGACGCGCTGCTCGCGCTGCGCGCGTGCCCCGACTTCGCGGCGCTCGAGATCGTCGAATACGTGCCCGGACTCGATCCGCTCGGCGCAGGGGCCGCCTGGATTGCCGAATTCGCCGGCGCCGCGCTCGGCCCGGGCACGGCGCTGCTGCGCGCAAAGGAACAGCATTTCGGCGCGCACAACTACGCGCCGCTGCCGGTGGTGTTCCACCGTGGTCAGGGCGTCTGGCTGTGGGATGTCGAGGGGCGGCGCTACCTCGACATGATGAGTGCGTATTCCGCGGTGAGCTTCGGTCACGGCCACCCGCGCCTGCTGCGCGCGCTCAACGACCAGGCGCAGCGCCTCGCGCTGACGTCGCGTGCGTATTCGACCGACCGCCTGCCGCTGCTGCTCGAGCGGCTGTGCACGATGTTCGGCTACGAGCGGGCACTGCCGGTCAACACCGGCCTCGAAGCCGTCGAAACCGCGCTCAAGACAGTGCGCAAGTGGGCGTACAAGGTCAAGGGCGTCGCGCCGGACCGCGCCGGGATCATCGCTTGCGAAGGCAACTTCCACGGCCGTTCGATCGCGATCGTCGGCATGTCGTCGGAAGCGCAGTACCGCGACGGCTTCGGCCCGTTCCCGCCCGGCTTCACGCTCGTCCCGTACGCCGACGCCGACGCGCTCGAAGCGGCGATCACGCCGGACACCGCAGCTTTCCTCGTCGAGGCGGTCCAGGGAGAAGGCGGCATCATCGTGCCACCCGACGGCTATCTGGCGCGCTGCGCCGAAATCTGCCGCCGCAACAATGTGCTGCTGGTCGTCGACGAAGTGCAGACCGGGCTCGGACGCACCGGCCGGCTGCTCGCGTGTGAACACGAAGGCGTGCATCCGGACGGGGTGATCCTCGGCAAGGCGCTGGGCGGCGGCCTGCTGCCGGTGTCAGCGTTCCTCGCCGACGCCGCAGTGATGGACGTGCTCCACCCCGGCGACCACGGCTCGACGTTCGGCGGCAATCCGCTCGGCGCGGCTGTCGCGCTCGAAGTCCTCGATCTGCTCGAGGAAACGCGGCCGTGGGAAAACGCCGCGCGTCTCGGCGAACACCTGATGCGCCGGCTCGCCGACGGTGCGCCGCCGTGCGTGAAGGCGGTGCGCGGGCGCGGCCTGCTGGTCGGCATCGAGCTCGACCCGCGCATCCTCGACGCCGCGACCGGCGCCGAACTGCTGCTCGCGCGCGGCATCGCGACGAAGGACACGCACCACACCGTGCTGCGCTTTGCGCCGCCGCTGGTGATCGACGACGCCGTGCTCGACGGCGGGATCGACGTGATCCTCGACACGCTCGCGACTGCGAGCCGCCGGCGCGAGCACGGGCCGTTGCACGGCTGATCACAGCGCACTTCCGGACGCCGGGACGGGACGACGAAGTCCGGCCCAATCGTCGGCCTAATCGCCGGCACAGTCGTCGGCCCGTCCGTCGGCGCGAGCGGGCGCGAATCCGGATCGATTCGAGCGGCCCTGCGACGAAATTCGTTGCTAAACTTCGGCCCGCTCAATCCACGTCCCCGGAAGAATCCGCCCATGCTGATCGGCTTCGTCATCGCTTACCTGCTGGTTTCGATCGGCGTCGGGCTGTACGCGGCGACGCGCGTCAGGAACACTGCCGACTACGTCGCCGCCGGGCGCCACCTGCCGCTGTACATCGTCACCGCGACGGTGTTCGCGACATGGTTCGGCTCGGAAACCGTGCTCGGCATTTCCGCGACGTTCATCGACGAAGGCCTGCGCGGCCTGTGGTCCGATCCGTTCGGCGCGTCGCTGTGCCTGATCCTCGTCGGCCTGTTCTTCGCGCGCCCGCTGTACCGCATGAACCTGCTGACGCTCGGCGACTACTACCGCTTGCGCTACGGGCGCACCGTCGAAGTGCTGTGTTCGATCGCGATCGTCGTCTCCTACCTCGGCTGGGTCGCAGCGCAGATCACCGCGCTCGGCCTGGTGTTCAATATCCTTTCCGACGGCGCGATCTCGAACGAAGCCGGGATGATGATCGGCGCCGCGGTGGTGCTGGTGTATACGCTGTTCGGCGGCATGTGGTCGGTGGCGCTGACCGACTTCATGCAGATGATCGTCATCATCGCCGGGCTGTTCTACATCGCCTGGCTGGTCGGCGACATGGCGGGCGGCGTCGGCACCGTTATCGGGCACGCGAGCGCCGCCGGCAAGCTGAACTTCCTGCCCGCGCTCGATCCGGCCGACATCATCGCCTTCCTCGCCGGCATCCTGACGATGGGTTTCGGCTCGATCCCGCAGCAGGACGTGTTCCAGCGGCTGAACTCGGCACGCGACGAGAAGATCGCCGTGCGCGGCACGCTGCTCGGCGGCTCCGGCTACTTTCTCTTCGCATTCGTGCCGCTGTTCATCGCGTACTCGGCGGCGCTGATCGACCCCGAACTGGTCGCCCGCTACCAGCAAAGCGACAGCCAGCACGTCCTGCCGCAGCTGATCCTCGCGCACACGCCGCTGTTCGCTCAGGTGATGTTCTTCGGCGCACTGCTGTCGGCGATCATGAGCACCGCTTCGGGCACGCTGCTCGCGCCTTCGGTGACTTTTTCCGAGAACATCCTGCGCGGCACGTTGCCCCACCTGGTCGATCGCCAGTTCCTGCTCCTCACGCGGATCGTCGTCGTCGTGTTCGCGCTGCTGATCACGTGGTACGCGACGCACACCGAGGAGACGATCCACGGCATGGTCGAAAACGCGTACAAGGTCACGCTCGCGACCGCTTTCGTGCCGCTCGCGTTCGGCCTGTACTGGAAGCGCGCCAGCACGCAAGGGGCGCTGGGGTCGATTCTGGCCGGCCTCGTCGTGTGGGTGCTGCTCGAGATCGCCGCTCCCGATGCAACGCTCCCGCCGCATTTCGCCGGCATGATCGCAGGCATCGCCGGCATGATCGCCGGTTCGCTGCTGCCGCAGACGCTGGTCAAGCCCGTCCACGGCCACGTCGCCGCGCACCTGCAGACTCAGCACCAGCCGCATGCGGGGCGCTGAGCGCCGCCGCACGCGCCGCCCGGTTCAGTACTGGTCGAAACAGCGCTGCAGCTCGCCGGCGTCGTGCGAACGCCCGAGCGCGAGCATCAGCAGGATGCGCGCCTTGTGCGGATTCAACGAGTTCGCCGCGACAGTGCCGAGCAGCGCGTCGTCGGCCGACGTCGTGACCACGCCCTGTCCGACCCGGCTCGAGCGCACGACCGCGACGCCGTGGCGTGCCGCCTCTTCGGCGCCGGCGCGTGCCGCCGGCGACAGGCTGCCGTTGCCGCAGCCGGCGATGACGATGCCGCGCGCGCCGGCGGAAATCGCGGCGCGATACTGGTGCAGTCCCGCGCCCTGGTGATCGTAGAGGATGTCGACGTGCGGCAGCTCGCCGATCGCAGCGAGCGAGAACTCGCTGTCGACGGTGTGCCGGCATAACGGCGCGGTGAAGAAATGCACGCTGCCCACGGCGACTTCGCCGAGGTTGCCCTGCTCGAACGCGCGAAACGCGTCGGGCACGGTCGTCGCCGCCTTGGTGACGAAACGCGCGGCACCGATGCGGTCGTTCATCATCACCAGCACGCCTTTGCCGTGCGCCGCCGCGCAGGTGGCGACGAGAAAAGCGTTGTACAGGTTCAGCGGCCCGTCGGCGCTCAGCGCGCTCGCCGGACGCATCGCGCCGGCGAGCACGACCGGCTTCGCGCTCTTGAGCACGAGGTTGAGGAAATACGCCGTCTCCTCGAGGGTGTCGGTGCCGTGCGTGATGACGATGCCGTCGACATCGGGCTGGCCGAGCAGCGCGTCGACGCGGCGGGCGATCTTCAGCAGCAGCGCATTGTCGATGTCGCGGCTGTCGACATTGGCGAGCTGTTCGCCGCCCACCTCGGCGAGCGCCCGCAGTTGCGGCACCGCGGCGAGCAGTTCGTCGGTGGTCGCGCCGACGGTGTAGTCGTGGAGCTGCGTCGCATCGCTCGCCACCGCCGCGATCGTGCCGCCGGTGCCGAGCAGCGCGATGCGCGGCAGCGCCGGCTGCCCTTCGCCCGTCGCGGCGCGCGATCCTCCTTCCGCTGCGCCAGCCGTGTTGCCGGAATTCATCGCACAGGCTCTCCGGGTTTCGATGCCGGCCATTGTTCCCTCCGGCTCCGGCGAGGTCAAATCACGCCCGTACCCCGACTGCACGTCCGTCCCGGCGCTGCGACGGGACGCCGACAAAAAAGTTGCGCCAGCTGCTGCGTGCCTTTCGGGCGAGCGCACAAACCGCGGCCGTTTATTGCAGCCGGAGCAGACCGAGCATTCGCACCATCGGCTTGGATACCTTGAAAATCATGGGTTTTCATGGGCAGCCTCGCGACCGACCGCTGCTTTGCGCTTCATATTTTCCGTTGCCTCCACCGGTGCTAGCATCGCTTCACGTTAAATTGTTTGATATCAAACATTGATGCCGGACCGGCGAGGATCGCACCTGCGTTCGCGGCGGTTCGCCCAAGGAGGCGACATGAAGACCCTGCTGACACTTTCGGTGAATGGCCGGCCGCGCGAGGACGCAGTGGCCGGGAATGCGTTGCTGATCGATTACCTGCGCGACACGCTCGGCCTGACCGGCACGAAGCAGGGCTGCGACGGCGGCGAATGCGGCGCGTGCACCGTGCTCGTCGACGGCCAGCCGCGGCTGGCGTGCTGCACGCTCGCGCATTCTGTGGCCGGGCACTCGATCGAGACGATCGAGGGCCTCAGCCACGAAGGCAACCTGTCGCGCCTGCAGCGCGCGTTCCACGAGCATCTCGGCAGCCAGTGCGGTTTCTGCACGCCGGGCATGATCATGGCGGCCGAAGCGCTGCTGCGCCGCAACCCGCAGCCGTCGCGCGACGAGATCCGCGCCGCGCTCGCCGGCAACCTGTGCCGCTGCACCGGCTACGTGAAGATCATCGAATCGGTCGAAGCGGCCGCCTGCGGCAGCGAGGTATCGGCATGAACGCGCCCGATCGCGAACTGCGCAAGCTCGGCGCAGCCAACGCTGCGCCGCGCGGCGTCGGCGCGCGCCTGCCGCTCATCGACGGCGTCGAGAAAGTCACCGGCACGGCGCGCTACACCGCCGACCTGCCGGCCCAGGGTGCGCTGGTCGGCAAGCTCCTGCGCAGCCCGTACGCGCACGCCGAACTGCTCGAAGTCGACATCAGCGAAGCGCTGAAGCTGCCCGGCGTGCGCGGCATCGTCACCGGCAACGACTGCGACACGCCCTACGGCGTGATCCCGATTGCGCAGAACGAATTCCCGCTCGCGCGCGGCCGTATCCGCTACGTCGGCGAGCCGGTCGCGGCCGTTGCCGCGGTCGACGAGGCGACCACCGACGCCGCGCTCGCGCTGATCCGGCTGAAAGTGCGCGAACTGCCGGCGTATTTCGACGCGGCCGACGCGCGCAAGGCTGACGTAGTGCTGCTGCACGACAACAAGAAAGGCAACATCGAGCGCGAGGTGCACAACGAGTTCGGCGACGCTGCGGCCGGTTTCGCAGCCGCCGACCTCATTTGCGAGGAAACCTTCGAATGCGCCGAAGTCCATCACGCGATGATGGAGCCGAACGCATCGCTCGCAGCGTGGGACAACGAGCGCGGGCACCTGACGCTGTGGTCGGTGACGCAGGTGCCGTATTACGTACACGAATCGCTCGCGCGCTGCATGAAGCTCGACGCGGCCTATATCCGCGTCATCAAGCCGTTCGTCGGCGGCGGCTTCGGTCACCGCGTCGAGACGCTGAACTTCGAGATCATCGCCGGGCTGCTCGCCCGCGCGGCGCGCGGCACCGTGCGCCTGCTGCAGACGCGCGAGGAAGCGTTTCTCACGCACCGTGGCCGGCCGCAGACATACGTGCGCATGAAGCTGGGCCTCACGCGCGACGGTCGCATGACCGCGTGCGAGGCCGAAGTCGTGCAGCGCGGCGGCGCGTATGGCGGCTACGGACTGGTGACGATCCTCTACGCGGGGGCGTTATTGAACGGCCTCTACGACCTGCCCGCGGTCAAGTACGACGGTTACCGCGTGTATACGAACACGCCGCCGTGCGGCGCGATGCGCGGGCACGGCACGGTCAACATCCGCTTCGCGTTCGAGTCGCTGCTCGACATGATGGCCGCCGAGCTCGGCCTCGACGCTTTCGCAGTGCGCCGCCGCAACCTGCTGAAGGCGCCGACCGAGACGATCAACGGGCTGAAAGTGATGAGCTACGGGTTGCCCGAGTGCCTCGACTGGGTCGAGCAGGCGAGCGGCTGGCGCGAGCGCGCAGCGCGGCTCGAGGCCAACAGCGACGGCCCGATCAGGCGCGGCATCGGCATCGCGTGCTCGCACTTCGTCAGCGGCTCGGCGAAGCCGGTGCATTTCACCGGCCAGCCGCACGCGACGATCGCGCTGCGCGTCGATTTCGACGCCGGCATCACGATCCTGACCGGAGCCTCCGACATCGGCCAGGGCTCGTCGACGATCATCACCCAGGTCGTCGCCGAGATCCTCGGCGTCGAGTACCGCCGCCTGCGCCTCATCGCGACCGACTCCGCGCTGACGCCGAAGGACAACGGCTCGTATTCGTCGCGCGTCACTTTCATGGTCGGCAACGCCGCGGCGGATGCGGCGCGCAACCTCAAGGCAGTGCTCGTCGCCGCTGCGGCGAAGCGGCTGCAGGTTGCCGAAGCCGACGTCGACTGGCTCGGCGAGGCCGCCGCGGTCGTCGGCGATGCGTCGCGCCAGATCCCGTTCCACGACATCGTCGAGGAAGCCCTCGTCGACGTCGGCATGCTGACCGTCAAGGGCACGTTCACGTGCCCGCCCGAGTTCCAGGGTGGCAAGCAGCGCGGCGGCGCGGTCGGCTCGACGATGGGCTTCTCGTACGCCGCGCAGGCGGTCGAAGTCAGCGTCGACACCGAGCTCGGCAAAGTCACCGTCGAAAAAGTCTGGTCGGCGATCGACTGCGGCTTCGCGATCAACCCGATGTCGGTCGAAGGCCAGGTCCAGGGCGCGATCTGGATGGGCATGGGGCAGGCGATCTCGGAGGAAACCGTCTATGAGAACGGCCGCCACAAGGCGGTCAGCCTGCTCGACTACCGTGTGCCGACGATCATCGAGTCGCCCGACATCGCAGTGCATATCGTCGAGAGCCTGGACCCGAACGGCCCGTTCGGCGCGAAGGAAGCGAGCGAAGGACCGCTCGCCGGCGTGATGTCCGCGATCGCCGCCGCGATCGAGGACGCCACCGGCACCCGCATCCGTGCGACACCCTTCACCCCGGACCGCGTGTTCGACGCGCTCAACCGCAAACCCCGCCCCGGCGCCCACGTGGCGGCCGCTGCAAAAGGAGCCGCATGATGGCCGCCCTGTCCGAATTCAGTGTGTTGCGTCCGGCGAGCGCCGCCGACGCGGTTCGCCTGCGCGGCGAACATCCCGCCAGCCGTTTCATCGCCGGCGGCACCGACCTCGTGCCGAACCTGCGGCGCGGCCTCGTCGACGCCGAAGTCGTCATCGATCTGACCGGAGTCGGCGAGATGCGCGAATTGCAGCAGCAGGGCGACATGCTGCGCCTGGGCGCCGGCGTCACGCTCGCGACGCTCGCGGCCGACGCGACCGTGCGCACACAGTTGCCGGCGCTCGCGCAGGCCGCGGCCGCAGTCGCCGGGCCGACTCACCGCGCCTCTGCGACGCTCGGCGGCAACCTGTGCCTCGAAACGCGCTGCCAGTACTTCAACCAGAGCGAGAGCTGGCGCCAGGGCAACGACTACTGCATGAAGCTCGCTGGCGACACCTGCCGCGTCGCGCCGAAGTCGAGCCGCTGCTACGCAGCTTTCAGCGGCGATGTCGCGCCAGCGCTGCTCGCGCTCGACGCCGAAATCGAGCTCCTCGGCCCGCAGGGAATCCGCCGGCTGCCGCTCGCCGAATTCTATGTTGACGATGGCATGCGCTGGCTCGCGCTGGGAGCCGACGAGCTGCTGTTCGCCGTCACCGTACCGCTCGTCGCCGGCCGCGTCAGCGGCTACGAGAAGCTGCGCGTGCGCGGCGCGATCGACTTCCCGCTCGCCGGCGTTGCGGTCGCGCTCGTCCGCGACGGCGACACGATCGGCGAGCTGCGCCTCGCCTGCACCGGCGTGTCGTCGCGGCCCGAATTCGTCGGCGGCCTCGACTGGCTCGCCGGACAACCGCTCGACGCCGCGGCGTTCGCGGTCATCGCGCGCCAGATCAAGCGCACGATCCAGCCGATGGAAACGACGACCGTCAGCGTCCCGTACCGCCGCCGCGCAACTCCGGTGCTCGCGAAGCGCCTCGTCGGCAGGCTGTGGGACGAGGCGCACCGGGAGGACTGACGATGGACAGCGTGAATCTCGAAGTGCTGCGCCAGGCGGTCGCATGGACTGCAGCGGGCGTGCCGGTGACGCTCGCGACCGTCGTCCGGACGTGGGGTTCGTCGCCGCGCCCGGAAGGCGCACTGCTCGCGATCGCCGGCGATGGCCGGCTGGTCGGCTCGGTATCTGGAGGATGCATCGAGGACGACCTCCTCGACCGGCTGCGCACCGAGCGCCCGACGCGACCCGAGCATGTCACCTACGGCATCAGCGCCGAGCAGACGCGCCGCTTTGGCCTGCCGTGCGGCGGCAAGCTGGAGCTGGTGCTCGAGCCGCTCGGCCCCGATCACCAGCTCGCCGAAACGCTCGCCGGCATCGAACGCGGCGAGATGGTCGCGCGACGGCTCGATCTCGCGACGGGCGAAGTCGACCTGCTCGCCGACGTCCCGGATGCCGCAGTGGTGTTCGACGGGCACACACTCGTGTCCGCGTTCGGTCCGCGCTGGCGCATGCTGATCGTCGGCGCCGGCCAGCTGTCGCGCTTTCTCGCCGAATTTGCGCTCGCGCTCGATTACCAGGTGACGATCAGCGAGCCGCGCGAGGAGTACCGTGACAGCTGGACCGTGCCAGGAGCGACGCTGACGACCGAGATGCCCGACGACGCAGTGATCGCGTTGCGCCCCGACCGCCGCACCGTGGTCATCGGCGCCACGCACGATCCGAAGCTCGATGACCTCGCGCTGATCGACGCGCTGAAGACCGACGCGTTCTACGTCGGCGCGATCGGCTCGCGGGCGAACAGCGAGCGGCGGCGCGAGCGGCTGAAGCTCTTTGATCTCACCGATCGCGACGTCGATAGGCTGCATGGTCCGGTCGGCCTGCCGCTGGGCTGCCGCACGCCGCCGGAGATCGCGCTCGCGATCGTCGCCGACATCACCGCGCGACGCAACGGGGTGGAACTCGTCGTGCGCGACGAGCGTCCCGTGTCAGTCGGCGAGGCCTGCCCCGCACTTGCGTGAGGACTGGCGCCGAGACTGTCATGCGCCGGAGACAAACCGGAATGGTATCTGTCGATCGGGGCCGGCCGCGTGTGCCGGGACTTCGTGGCGGAAAGTGCCGCGCCTTCCCCCTACTTGTACCACGGCAGCGTGCGCCGCAGCGACACGATCTCGCCTGCGGCTTCGGCATCGTAGCCCGGCACCGCGCGGGCCAGCCGCCGGAAATCCGCGCTGCGCAGCACGCCGATGACTGCCTGCATCGCTGGCAGGTCCAGCGCGCCCTTGAGGCAAACGAGGAAATACTGTTCGTGCACGAGCGGGACGAAATCGAGGCCGAAGCGCGCGGCCGCGGCGCGCAGCCCGAAGCCGCAGCTCGCGCTGCCGGCGGCGACGTTCGCCGCGACCGACAGATGGGTGGGCTCCGCGGTGTCATAGCCGGCGACTGCCGCAGGGGAGACGTTCGCGCGCGCGAGCAGCTCATCGAACATCAGCCGCGTGCCGCAACCGTGCAGGCGATTGACGAACACCACGCCGGATCTGGCGAGATCGTTCAGCGAGGCCAGACCGAGCGGGTTGCCGGGGGCAACGATCAGCCCCTGCTCGCGGCGCGCGAAACGGATCAGCTTGTGCGCGCCGAGCCGCAGCTCGCGTCCGAGCGCGAGGTGGATCCGCGAGCCGCGCCGACACAGCCGATCGTCATCGAGCGGCAGGTGGATGCCCGCTACGGTGCAGGCTCCGGCATTGAGGCGTTCGAGCGCGCGGGTGCTACCGACATATTCGGCATCGAGCAGCACGCGCGCGTCGCGCAGCAAGGAGTCCCGCAGCACGCCGAACAGCAGGTCGTGGCTCGCGCAGGCCGACAGCAGCGCCAGCCCCGGATCGACGGCCAGCAACAGTTCGCGGTCGAGCTGCCCGGCGAGGCTCTCCGCCTGCGGCAACAGGCGCGCGAGAATGCGCTTTTCCGCCCACAGCAGGCGTTCGCCGAACGCCGACAGCCGCGCCGCCCGCCCCTGGCCGCTGGCGAGCAGCGTCTGGCCGAAAACCGCCTCGTGCTTCTTCAACTCGCCCCACAGATGGCGGTACGACAGCCCGAGTTGCGTGGCGGCCTTGCCGATCGAACCCTGCGCACGGATCGCGTCGAGCATCGCCAGCAGCGGATTGTGGAGCTGCAGTGGGGCTCCCGGTGCCTCGGCCACGCCGGCAACGAAACGGTATTCGAGTTTCACGCTCATCGGAAAAGCTTACCCGAAAACGCTGCCGCGACTTTCCCGCGGCACAGGCGGAAAGTTGATGCTCAGCGGGAGAACACTTTCCCTCGTAGCAAGAAGCAACAGTCATTTTTGCCCGAGCCGCGGGGCCGTCACCGGATCGAAACGGGAAACCGCTGCCAAACCGTCGAAATGCAGCGCGAAGTCGCGCCGGCGATGCCGATGGACTTATGCATGGATTTGCCTAAGAGACGCTGCGCGCCTTCGCACGACGCTGGCCTGCTCGCTGCAGCTTTGATACAACGCTTTGCAAAAGCGCGCTGTTTTGCGCGCGATTCCGGACTTTGACCGACGTTTCTTTTCACACGGAGATTTTTCATGGCAACTGTGCTTCGCGTCCTGCTGGCCGCTTTCGTCTGCATGTTCGGCCTCGCCGCCGCGCACGCCGGCGACAAGTTCATCATCGTCTCGTCGACGACCTCGACCGAACAGTCGGGCCTGTTCGGCCACATCCTGCCGGCGTTCGAGCAGCAGTCGGGCATCGAGGTGCGCGTCGTCGCGCTCGGCACGGGGCAGGCGCTCGATACGGGGCGGCGCGGCGATGCGGACGTGGTGTTCGTGCATGACCGCGTCGCCGAGGAGAAATTCGTCGCCGAAGGCCACGGCGTCGAGCGTCACGAGGTGATGTACAACGACTTCGTCCTCGTCGGGCCGAAAAGCGATCCGGCGCAAGTCACCGGCGGGCGCGACATCGTCGAAGCGCTGAAGAAGATCGAGGCCGCGCAGGCGCCGTTCGTGTCGCGCGGCGACAAGAGCGGCACCCACGCTGCCGAACTGCGGCTGTGGAAGCTCGCCGGCATCGCCCTCGAGCAGGCGAAAGGGCCGTGGTACCGCGACTCGGGCTCGGGCATGGGGCCGGCGCTCAACATGGCGGCATCGCTCGGCGCGTACATCCTCGCCGACCGGGGCACGTGGCTGGCGTTCAAGAACCGCCAGGATCTGGCGATCGTCGTCGAAGGCGACCAGCGCCTCTTCAACCAGTACGGCGTGATGCTGGTGAATCCGGCAAAGCACCCGCACGTCAAGCGCGAACTCGGCCAGCAGTTCATCGACTGGATCGTCTCCCCCGCCGGCCAGCAGGCGATCGCCGCGTACAAGATCGACGGCGAGCAGCTGTTCTTCCCGAATGCGACAAAGTAGGTTGCGATCGCCGCGACGGCGACGGCGACGGCGCCTGCCCGCAGCCGCCGGCCGCGCCCTTGACCGCGGTCAACGCGGTGCGCAGCGAGTCGCACTATGGTTGCGAAGCTTTTTTCCCCAGCCCCCTCCATGACCTCCAATTCCAGAATAGAACTCGTCTGCCCGGCAGGAAGCCTGCCGGCGCTGAAAACGGCCGTCGACCACGGCGCCGATTGCGTCTATCTCGGCTTCAAGGACGCGACCAACGCGCGCAACTTCACGGGGCTCAATTTCGATGCCAAGGCGATGCGCGAAGGGGTGCGCTACGCGCATGACCGCCGCCGCAAGGTGCTGCTCGCGCTCAACACCTATCCGCAGGCGAGCAACTGGGCGACCTGGACCGCGACGATCGACCGCGCCGCCGACCTCGGCATCGACGCGGTGATCCTCGCCGACCCGGGCCTGATGGCGTATGCGCAGAAAACCCACCCGCAGCTGCGCCTGCACCTGTCGGTGCAAGGCTCGGCGACGAGCTACGAGGCAATCAACTTCTACGCCGAACGCTTCGGCATCCAGCGCGCGGTGCTGCCGCGGGTGCTGTCGCTGCCGCAGGTCGAGCAGGTGATCGCGAACACCGGCGTCGAGATCGAAGTGTTCGGCTTCGGCGGCCTGTGCGTGATGGTCGAAGGGCGTTGCGCGCTGTCCGCGTACGCGACCGGCGAATCGCCGAACTGCAACGGAGCGTGCTCGCCGGGCAAGCACGTGCGCTGGGAACAGACTCCGAACGGGATGGAAACACGGCTCAACGGCATCCTCATCGACCGCTTCGGCGACGGCGAACGGGCCGGCTACCCGACGCTGTGCAAAGGCCGCTTCGACGTCAATGGCGAGACCTACTACGCGATCGAGGAACCGACCAGCCTCAACACGCTCGAGCTGCTCCCCGACCTCGCCCGCGCCGGCGTGCGCGCGATCAAGATCGAAGGCCGCCAGAGGAGCCCCGCCTACGTCGCGCAGGTCACGCGCGTGTGGCGCGAAGCGATCGACCGCGTGATGCGCGACGCCGACAGCTTCCGCGTCCAGCCGGCCTGGATCGCCGAGCTCGACAAAGTCTCCGAAGGCCGCAGCCATACGCTCGGCGCGTATTACCGGCCATGGAAATGAACGCGATGAACGCGATGAAACTCGCTCTCGGCCCCCTCCTTTATTACTGGCCGCGCCAGGCGACGCTCGACTTCTATGCGCAGGTCGCCGACAGCCCGGCCGACATCGTCCATGTCGGCGAGACCGTGTGCTCGCGCCGCCACGAGCTGCGCCTCGACGACTGGTTCGAAGTCGCCGCGATGCTGCGCGCGGCCGGCAAGGAAGTCGTGCTGTCGTCGCAGTCGCTGATCGAATCCGAATCCGATCTCAAGGCGTTGCGCCGCATCGTCGCCCAGACCGATTTCCGCGTCGAGGCGAACGACATGTCGGCCGTGCACCTGCTGACCGGCGCCGGCCGACGCGACTGGATCGCCGGGCCGGCGCTGAACATCTTCAACCCGGCGACGCTGTCGATGATGGCCGAATCGGGCGCGACGCGCTGGGTCGCACCGCCCGAGATGTCCGGCGCGGTGCTCGCCGAGCTGCTCGCGTCGGGCGCGCCGGAAATCGAGACCGAAGTGCTTGCGTGGGGCCGGCTGCCGCTCGCGCATTCGGCGCGCTGCTTCACTGCACGCCACTTCAACCTGCAGAAGGACACCTGTGAATTCCGCTGCCTCGGCATGAGCGACGGCCTGGTGCTGCGCACGCGCGAAGGCGAACCTTTCCTGACGCTCAACGGCGTGCAGACGCAATCGGCGCGCGTGCACAACCTGCTCGCCGACCTGGCGTCGGTGCGGCAGTCGGCGCAGGTCGTGCGGGTGAGTCCGCAGGGCGAGCATACGATCCGGGTGCTGGAGCTGTTCCGCGAATCGGCCGACGGGCGGCTCGCCCCGCAGGAAGCTTTCCGTCGCAGCGCCGAATGGATGGTCGAGGCGCCGTGCAATGGTTTCTGGTACGGCCGTCCGGGTGTGGAACAATACGTTCCATCCTGAATCCGCCTTCCTGGAGTCCATCCCGATGACCACGCTTCGCATCCCGGCCTTCACGCTGCCCGCGCCGCTCGCGCGCCTTGCCGCGCGCCTGCCGCAGCGCCCGCCGACGTTCGCACTGACCACCGCGCTGAACCTCGCGCTCGGGCGCATCCTGCCGCGCGAGAACCTCGAGCCGCTGAGCGGCCGCCACCTGCGCATCAAAGTCCGCGACGCCGGGCTGACGCTCGACTTCACGCTCGACGCGCGCGGCTTTCGCCCGCTGTCCGGTCGCGGCACGCCCGATCTCACGCTGACCGCGAACGTGCGCGACTACCTTGCGCTCGCGCTGCGCGAGGAAGATGCCGATACCCTGTTCTTCGGCCGCCGGCTGCTGACCGAAGGCGACACCGACCTCGGCCTGCTGGTGAAGAACACGCTCGACGCGGTGGACTGGGACGCGCTGCAGAAGGAATATGCGCCCGCGAGCGTGCTGCGGCGGCTCAATCCGCTCACCCGCCGCCGCGCGGAAAGCCGCCTGACGACCCCCGTTTGATCCGCTGCAGCGGGGGCGACGTCCCCGCGCCGGTGTCCGGGCTAGAATCGACTTCCCAGATTCTTCGCCCGGACTTGCCGATGCCCGCCGCGCGCGCCGACCCCACCCTGCCGCGCCACCTCGCCTTCGCGTACGGACTGCTGATCCTCTACGCCTGCCTGCACCCGCTCGCCGGGTGGAAGCCGACGGGCCTGCCGCCGCTGGACTTCCTGTTCGCGCCGTGGCCGAAATATTTCCGCTACGCGGATCTCGCGCTCAACCTGCTCGGCTTCGTGCCGTTCGGCTTCGTACTCGCACCGGCGCTCCCCGAGCGCCTCGGGCGCGCGGGCGCAGTCGTGGTCGCGACGCTGATCGCCGGCGTGCTGAGCTTCTCGATGGAAGTCACGCAGAATTTCCTCCCAACCCGCGTGTCGTCGAACATCGACCTGGGATTCAACGTGCTCGGCGGCCTGATCGGCGCGCTCGCCGGAGTGCGCTGGGGCCATGCACTGTTCGACGAGCGCGGCTGGCTGCACCGCTGGCGCTCCGAACGCATCATTCCCGGCCACTCGGGCGACCTCGGCCTGATGCTGCTGGGCCTGTGGCTGCTCGCGCAGCTGATGCCCGACAGCCTGCTTTTCGGCAGTGGCGACCTGCGCCAGCTGCTCGGCCTGCCGACACCCCTGCATTTCGATCCCGAACGCTTCATCCTGCTCGAATCGGTCGTCGTCGCCGTGAGCCTCGTCGCCGTCGGCCTTTTCTTCCGCTGCATGATGCAGGCGGCCAGTCCCTTGCCGGTTGCGCTGCTGTTGCTGCTCGGGCTTGCCGCGAAGACCGTCGCGACCGCGTCGTTCTTCGCTCCCGACGCGGCGCTGGTGTGGCTCACGCCCGGCACCACACGCGGGCTGCTGTATGGCGTGCCGCTGCTGGCGGCGGCGCTGATGCTGCCGCGCCTGCACCAGCACGCGCTCGCGGGCGTGACGATGCTGGCGGCGACGACGCTGACGAACCTGCTCCCCGACAACCCGTATTTCATGCTCGGGCTGGCGTCGCTGCAGCAGGGAAATTTCCTCAACTTCCACGGCCTGACCCGGCTCACGGCGAACCTGTGGCCGTTTCTCGCGCTGTCCTACCTGTCCGCGATCGGGCTGTGGCGCGGCGAACACCTGGCCGGCCGCTGAACCGCGCGGGGATGATTGTCGCGCAGCTATAATCGGCCCGAAGCCGATCCGGCGTTGCGACGCCGGCCATCTTCCCCGACCGGAGACCGTCGATGAGCTACTTCAAGCACCACGTTTTCTTCTGCTGCAACCAGCGCGAACCCGGCGACACCTGCTGCAACAACCACAACGCCACCGGGATGCAGACGTACGCGAAGGACCGCATCGCGGCACTCGGCCTCAAGGGCCGCGGCAAGATCCGCATCAACAAGGCCGGCTGTCTTGACCGCTGCGACGAAGGCCCGGTGCTCGTCGTGTACCCCGACAACGTCTGGTACACGTACATCGACAAGGAAGACATCGACGAGATCATCGACGAGCATCTCGTCCATGGCCGCATCGTGACCCGCCTGCGCCTGCCGGACGCCGCATGAGCCGCCCGCAGGCGAGCGAAAGCGTGCTGCTGCGCGGCCCGGACGGCGCGATCGAAGCGCTGATCGACGTCCCCGGAACAGTCCGCGGCATCGCGCTGGTGTGCCATCCGCACCCGCTGTTCGGCGGGGCGAACACGAACAAGATCGCCCACACGCTCGCCCGCAGCCTGCGCGAGCTCGGCTACGCCGCCATACGGCCGAACTTCCGCGGCGTCGGCAAGAGCGAAGGCGCGCACGACCACGGCGGCGCCGAGACCGAGGACATGCTGTCGGTGATCGCATGGGCGCAATCGCGCTGGGGCAGCCTGCCGATCGCGCTGGGCGGATTCTCGTTCGGCGCGTTCGTCCAGACGCGGGTCGCGAAGCGGCTCGCCGACAGCATGACGCCGGCCGAGCGCATCGTGCTCGTCGGCACTGCGACCGGCGAAGTACGCGGTGCGCGCAGCTACACGACCGAAGCGGTACCGAAGGATGCGCTGGTGATCCACGGCGCCGAGGACGAGAACGTCGCGCTGGCGAACGTGCTCGACTGGGCGCGCCCCCAGGAACTCCCGATCGTCGTCGTCCCGGGCGCCGACCATTTCTTCCACGGCAAGCTGCATCTGATCCGCGACATCATCGCGCGCGCCTGGGCGCCGCGCTGAACAGTCCGCGCACCCGCCCTCAAGGAGATCGCCGCAATGAAGCTTTTCGCCTCGCTCACCAGCCCGTACGCGCGCAAGATCCGCATCATCCTCGCCGAGAAAGGGCTGCCGTTCGAGCTCGTCGTCGATTCGCCGTGGGAAGTGAACACACGCATCCCTTCCGTCAACCCGCTCGGCAAGGTGCCGGCGCTGCTCACCAACGGCGGCGAAGTGTTCTTCGATTCGCCGGTCATCGCCGGCTACCTCGAAACCCTCAACGTTTCCCCCCACCTGCTGCCACGCGAACCGATCGAGGCGGTGCGGGTGCGGCAGATCGAGGCGCTCGCCGACGGCATCACCGATGCGGCTGTCGCGATGGTGCTCGAATCGCGCCGCCCCGAGGCGAAGCGCAGCGACGACGAGATCGCGCACCAGACGGGCAAGATCGGCCGGGCGCTGGACGAGCTCGAGCGGCGCGCGACCGGTCGTCACTGGCTGCACGGCGACGGCCTGAGCATCGGCGACATCGCGACCGGCGCGGCGCTGGCCTACCTCGACCTGCGCCATCCGGACTACGACTGGCGCGCCGCGCACCCCGCGCTCGCGGCACTGGCCGCACGCCTGTTCGCGCGCCCGAGCTTCATCGACACCAAGCCGCCGGTAGGATGATGATGCAGTGCCTCTTGCGAAGACGGACTTTTCCGGAGGGCCGGTGCAGGCGGATCGTCCCCTGACGCTCTCGAGCCGGTCGCCGGCCTCTCCGTTGTCGATCCGCGGTCTGCGCAAGCGCTACGGCGACACCGAAGTCGTTGCCGGCATCGACCTCGAGCTGCGACGCGGCGAGTGCTTCACGCTGCTCGGCCCGAACGGCGCCGGCAAGACGACGACGCTGCGCTGCGCGCTCGGGCTCACTGCGCCGTCTGCCGGCGAGATCCGCCTCGCCGGCCTGCCGGTACCGGCGCGCGCACGTGAAGCACGCATGCGCGTCGGCATCGTGCCGCAGCAGGACAGCCTCGATCCCGATTTCACGTGCGCCGAGAACCTGATCGTCTACGGCCGCTACTTCGGCCTCGACGAAGCGGCGATCCGCGCACGCATCCCGGAGCTGCTCGCATTCGCAGGCCTGCAGGGCAAGCGCGACGCGCGCATCCAGGCGCTGTCGGGCGGCATGAAGCGGCGCCTGACGCTCGCCCGCGCGCTCGTAAACCGCCCCGAGCTGCTGATCCTCGACGAGCCGACCACCGGCCTCGACCCGCAGGCGCGCCACCTGATCTGGGAACGCCTCAAGCACTTGAGCCGTGCCGGCACGACGATCCTGCTGACGACTCATTTCATGGACGAAGCCGAGCGACTCGCCGACCGCCTCGCGATTCTCGACGCCGGCCGCATGCTGACCGAAGGTAGCCCGCGCGACGTCATCGCCGCGCAGATCGAGCCGCAGGTCGTCGAAGTCTACGGCGACTGGAACGGCGGCGGTGGCGCAGACGGCGCCGAAGCGTGGGCCGCGCAGCATGCGGCGGCGTTCGCGCGGCGCTTCGAAGTCAGCGGCGAGACCGCTTTCTGCTACGTCGAGGACGCGGCGCCGCTGCTCGCACACCTGTCCGCGCAGACCGGCCTGCGTTACCTGCACCGCCCGGCGAACCTCGAAGACGTGTTCCTCAAGCTCACCGGGCGCGAGCTCAGGGACTGACCGGAGCGAATCGATGCCGACCTCAGCGAGTTCCTGGCGCGCGCCGCAACTCTCGCGCCGCTTCATCCCGGTTTGGCGGCGCAACTTCCTCGTCTGGCGCAAGCTCGCGCTGCCATCGGTGCTCGGCAACCTCGCCGACCCGGTGATCTACCTGTTCGGCCTCGGCTTCGGCATCGGCATGCTGGTGCCGGAAGTCGGCGGCGTGCGCTACATCAGTTTTCTCGCGGCCGGCATGGTGTGCTATTCGACGATGAATGCGGCGTCGTTCGAAGTGCTGTATTCCGGCTTTTCGCGCATGCACGTGCAGAAGACCTGGGAAGCGATCATGAACGCGCCGATCGACCTCGACGATGTCGTGTTCGCCGAGCTGGTGTGGGCGGCGTCGAAAGCGCTGCTGTCGGGCGCCGCAATCCTGCTCGTGATCTCGGCTTTCGGGCTCGTCGACACCCGCTACGTGCTGTGGCTGCTGCCGCTGATCTTCCTCGTCGGCCTCGCGTTCGCCGCGCTCGGCCTGGTGATGACGGCGCTCGCGCCGAGCTACGACTTCTTCATGTATTACTTCACGCTGTTCATCACGCCGATGACGCTGGTGTCGGGCGTGTTCTTCCCGATCGAACAGCTCCCCCCCGCGCTGCGGACCGCCGCGACCCTGCTGCCGCTGACGCACGCGATCGAACTCGCCCGCCCGCTGCTGCTCGGACGGCTGCCCGAGAACGTCGCCCTGCATCTGGGCGTCATTGCCGGCTACGGCACCGCAGCTTTCTGGCTGGCGCTCGCGCTGACGCGACGGCGGCTTCTCAAGTAGCGACCTGGCGCAGCTTATCGACCGGCTCCAGCCGCCCGCGCAAGGGGCGGCAGCGCCGCACGATCTGAACGGCCGGCAGGGCCGAAGTTCCACGCGTTTTCCTGCGCCGCGCACAGCGGCGGCCTGCCTGCGGCATATATGGCTTGCCAAGCGCGTGAACCCTGCGGAACATAGCGGCCACGGAACGACGCCCGGCGCCGGCCGGCCCAATCAGCAAGGAGTTCACACGTGTTCGAATTCATGACCGACGGCGCATTCTGGGTGTCGGTGCTGCAGATCATCGCGATCGACATCCTGCTCGGCGGCGACAACGCGGTGGTCATCGCGCTGGCGTGCCGCAAGCTGCCCGAGCACCAGCGCAATCAGGGCATCGCGTGGGGAGTCGTCGGCGCAATCGGGCTGCGCATCGTGCTGATCTTCTTCGCGCTGCAGTTGCTCGAACTGCCGTTCCTGAAGATCGTCGGCGCGCTGCTGCTGCTGTGGATCGGCGTCAAGCTGATGCAGCCCGAGGAAGGCGACAGCCACGCGGGCGTCGAGGGCGCGCCGCACCTGCTCGGGGCAATCCGCACCATCGTCATCGCCGATGCCGTCATGAGCATCGACAACGTCATCGCGGTGGCCGGCGCGGCGAAAGGCGATCTCGAGCTGGTGGTGTTCGGTATCGTCATCAGCATCCCGATCATCGTCTGGGGCAGCAAGTTCGTGCTGAAGCTGATGGACCGCTTCCCCGCCGTCATCACGCTCGGCGCGGCGCTGCTCGGCTGGATCGCCGGTGGCATGCTGGTCGGAGACGTGACGGTCAGGCCGTGGGTCGAAGAGATGCCGTCGTGGCTGCACTATGCGACGTCGGTGATCGGCGCGGCGTTCGTCGTCGTGCTCGGCAGCTGGCTCGCCAGGCGTGGCGCGGCGCCGCCGCCGCTGGTCGAACTGGCGGTCGACGACCCGCGCGCCGGGCGCCCGGGCGACAAGTAAAGGAGATTGCGATGGCGATGATGAAAGTGCTCGTACCCGTGGATGGATCGGACAACGCGAACCGCGCCGTGGCTCACGTGCTGGCGCTCTATCGCAGCGACGCGCAGCTGGACATCCACCTCCTCAACGTGCAGATTCCGATCGACTCGGGCCATGCGCGGCTGTTCGTCAGTCCGGAGGAACTCGAGGATTACCATCGCGACGAAGGGCTTGCGGCGCTCACCCCCGCGCGCCACCTCCTCGACGAAGCGCACGTTCCCTACACCCACCACGTCGCGGTCGGCCCTGTCGCGGACACGATCATCCGCTACGCGAAGGAACGCGGCTTCGACAAGGTCGTCATGGGCTCCCACGGCCGCACCGGGCTCTTGCAGAAAGTGCTCGGCTCGGTGGCACACGAGGTGCTGAAGCGCTCCGCGATCCCTGTGACGCTCGTCAAGCCGGGAATCGAAAGTTGAATCGGGTGAGCTCGCGAATGAACGAAGTGCTTGTCGTCCTGACGAATCTTCCCGACGAGGCGAGTGCCCGTGCGCTCGCGTCGCATCTCGTTGAAAACCGGCTCGCCGCGTGCGTGAACATGCTCGCGCCCTGCCGCTCCGTTTATCGCTGGCACGACGCGGTCGAAGAAGCGGCCGAAGTACCGTTGCTCATCAAGACGAGCGCCGACCGCTACGCGGCGCTCGAAGCCGCGGTCCGCGCCGCGCACCCATACGAACTTCCGGAGATCATCGCGGTCCCTGTTGTGCGGGGTCTGCCTGCTTATCTCGACTGGGTGGCCGCAGAGACGGCTCTGGCATCCACCGGGCACAGACCGACCCCGTGACCGCGCAGTGCGTCATCTTCGGACGGCTTGATCCCGGTTCAGGCTCCGTTGCCGGCCACGCCCCAGAATCCGACTAATTCCGACACTTTTTCCGAACCGATGCGCCGCCTCCTGTTACTGCTGGCCGCCCTGGCCAGCCTGCTTGCCCTGCTCCCGCCGACATTCGCGCAAGGCAGCCCGATCGAACCCGAAAAAGCCTTCCGCTTCGCCGCTCGCGCGCTCGACCCGGCCACCGTCGAGATCACGTTCGACATCGCCGACGACTACTACCTTTACGGCGACAAGTTCAAGTTCACCGCCGACCCGCCGACCGTGCAGCTCGGCATTCCGGAACGCGCCCCGGGCAAGATCAGGCACGACGAATTCTTCGGCGACGTCGAAACGTACCGCGACGAGATCCGGATCCTGCTGCCGGTCATCGCAGCCGAAGGCGTCACCGCGTTCCGCCTGACCGCGACGAGCCAGGGCTGCTGGGACGGCGGCATCTGCTACCCGCCGACGCAGCAGAGCACCGACATCGACCTGACAGCGACGCCGGTCGCGGCCGGCGGCAGCTTCATCGACCGCTTCCTGTCGCCCGGCAGCACCGCAGGCGCGGGCACGGGCACGGCGCCGAGCGGCGACGAAAGCGGGCGCATTGCCGGCCTGCTGCGCGACGCGAGCGTACCGCTGATCCTGTTGAGCTTCTTCGGCTTCGGCCTGCTGCTCGCTTTCACGCCCTGCACTTTTCCGATGATCCCGATCATCTCGGGCGTCATCGTCGGCCATGGCCACCACATCTCGCGCGGACGCGCTTTCGCGCTGTCGCTCGTGTACGTCCTCGGCATGGCGGCGGCCTATGCCGTGGCCGGGGTCGCAGCGGGCATCTCCGGCACGCTGCTGTCGGCCGCGCTGCAGAACGCGTGGGTGCTCGGCGCCTTCGCGCTGGTGTTCGTGCTGCTGGCGCTGTCGATGTTCGGCTTCTACGAGCTGCAACTGCCGAGCGCGCTGCAGAGCCGCCTGAGCTCGACCGCGAATCACCAGAAAGGCGGCAGTCTGGGCGGCGTCGCGGTCATGGGCGTGCTGTCGGCGCTGATCGTCGGGCCGTGCGTCGCCGCACCGCTCGCCGGGGCGCTGCTCTACATCGCGCAGACCGGCAACGCGACGCTCGGCGGAGTCGCGCTGTTCGTCATGGCGCTCGGCATGGGCGCGCCGCTGATCGCAGTCGGTGTCGCCGCGCGCTCGGTGCTGCCGAAAGTCGGACCGTGGATGGAAGGCGTCAGGAAAGCGTTCGGCGTGATGCTGCTCGGCGTCGCGGTGTGGCTGCTGACGCCGGTCGTCCCGGCCCTCGTGACGATGCTCGCGTGGGCGGCGCTGCTGCTGTTCTCGGGCATTTTCCTGCACGCGATCGATCCGCTGCCGGCGCACGCGAAAGGCTGGGCGCGCTTCTGGAAAGGCACCGGCGTCGTCATGCTGATCGCCGGGGCGGCGATGTTCGTCGGTGCGCTGGCGGGTTCGCGCGACCCGCTGCAGCCGCTCGCGGTGCTGCGGGCCGAAGCGTCGGCGTCGGTGGCGACAGCGCCGCGTTTCGAGAAAGTCGCGTCCGTCGCCGAGCTCGACGCGCGCCTCGCGTCGGCCGATCGGCCGGTGATGCTCGATTTCTACGCCGACTGGTGCGTGTCGTGCAAGGAGATGGAGCGCTTCACGTTCAGCGACGGCGCGGTGCAGGCGCGCATGGAGCGCATGCTGCTGCTGAAGGCCGACGTCACCGCGAACAGCGACGACGACAAGGCGCTGCTGAAGCGTTTCACGCTGTTCGGTCCGCCGGGAACGATCTTCTTCGATCGCGACGGCAAGGAGCGCGACGGCCTGCGAGTCGTCGGATTCATGGCCGCGGAGCCGTTCGGCGAATTGCTCGACCGCGCGCTGCGCTGAACCCGGCGCGAAGAGGCCGCGGCGGAAAGCGATTGGCAATCCACCGTTTTTCGCCCACTTTCGCCTACAATCGCTGCTTCCCCACTTGCCCGTCCCTCCATCATGTTTTCCGGAATCGTGGCCGCCTGCGGCCGAATCGAACGTATCGAAGCTCTCCAGGACGGCGTGCGCCTTATCGTGGATGCCGACGGACTGGACCTCGCCGACGTGCAGATCGGCGACAGCATCGCGAACAGCGGCGTCTGCCTGACCGTCGTCGCGCTCGACGGCAGCCGCGTGCAGTTCGACGTATCGCGTGAAACGCTGAACTGCACCACCGGCCTCGACACGGTCGGCAACGAAGTCAATCTCGAGAAGGCGCTGTGCCTCGCGGACCGGCTGGGCGGGCACCTCGTCACCGGCCACGTCGACGGCGTCGGTGAAGTCGTGAGCTTTACGCCGGTCGGCGAAAGCCACGACCTCGTGATCCGTGCCCCCGCGGCGCTCGCCGGCTACATCGCGAAGAAAGGGTCGATCACGGTCAACGGCGTGAGCCTCACGGTGAACCGCGTCGAAGCCCGCGAATTCTCGATCAACCTGATCCCGCACACCGTCGCCGTGACGAATCTCAAGCAGCTCGCCGCCGGCAGCCGCGTCAATCTCGAGATCGACCTCATCGCCCGTTACGTCGAACGCATGCTCGCGTGGCGCGAGGAATCCGCACAATGATCGACAACCCCCACGCTCGCCCGCAATCGGGCTCGCTGCCCCCCGAGGGGGAACGCGCCGGCTTGGGACGGCCCGGCGCCGGCACGAGCGCACTCGCCCCGATCACCGAGATCGTCGAGGACATCCGCGCCGGCCGCATGGTCGTGCTCGTCGACGAGGAAGACCGCGAGAACGAAGGCGACCTCGTGCTCGCCGCAGAACACGTGACGCCGGAAGCGATCAACTTCATGGCGAAATTCGGCCGCGGGCTGATCTGCCTGACGCTGACCGAAGCGCGCTGCCGCCAGCTCGACCTGCACCTGATGGTGCGCGACAACCGCTCGCCGCACGGCACCGCTTTCACGACCTCGATCGAGGCGGCTGAAGGCGTCACGACCGGCATTTCCGCCCACGACCGCTCGCGCACGGTGCAGGCGGCCGTCGCGCGGCACGCGAAGCCGGCCGACATCGTGCAGCCCGGCCACATCTTCCCGCTGATGGCGCAGAAAGGCGGCGTGCTGATCCGCGCCGGCCACACCGAAGCGGGGTGCGATCTCGCAGCGCTGGCCGGGCTCGAGCCGGCGTCGGTGATCTGCGAGATCCTCAAGGACGACGGCACGATGGCGCGGCTGCCGGATCTGGTCGAGTTCGCGAAGGAGCACGGCCTGAAGATCGGCGCGATCCGCGACCTCATCGAGTACCGTTCGGCGAACGAGCACCTCGTCGAGCGCGTCGCCGAGAAGGACGTCGAGACGCCGTACGGCCGCTTCCGGCTCGCCGCGTTCGAGGACAAGACGAGCGGCGAAGTGCATTTCGCGCTCTCGCACGGCGAAATCCGCCCCGAGCGCGAAACCCTGGTGCGCGTGCACGAGCCGATCTCGGTCGTCGACTTCATCGATCCCGAGAGCGGCCGCCACACTTTCCCCGTCAACCAGGCGATGGCGCGCCTGGCCGAAGCCGAACAGGGCGTCATCGTGCTGCTCTATCGGCCGCAATCGGGCAGCGAACTGCTCGCCGGCCTGCGTGGCGACACCTCGCTCGCGGCGAAGTGGGACGCGCGCCTCTTCGGCGTCGGCGCGCAGATCCTGCGCGACCTGAAGGTCGGCAAGATGCGCCTCCTCGCGAGCCCGCGCAAGATCCCGAGCATGGCGGGCTTCGGTCTCGAGATCACCGGCTTCGTCGAGCGCCCCTGAGGGTGTTACCCTGAACCTTTCGCGCCGGAGCCGTCGCGCATCGCGGCCGTGCTGCCGGCCTTTTTGTCTTTGAAGAATCGAACATGGCCCGTTACGACAACATTCCCGAATTCGAAACCGACCTCGACGGCCGCGGCTTGCGCGTCGGCATCGTCATGAGCCGCTTCAACCAGGACGTCTGTGAAGGCCTGCTGTCGGCCTGCACCGCCGAGCTGCTGCGCCTGAACGTGTCGCCGGAACTGATGCGCATCGCCACCGTTCCGGGGGCACTGGAAATCCCGCTGGCGCTGCAGACGATGGCGCGCAGCGGCCGCTTCGATGCGCTGATCGCGCTCGGCGCGGTGATCCGCGGCGAGACTTACCACTTCGAGCTGGTGTCGAACGAAACGGGCAGCGGCATCAACCGTGTCGGACTCGACACCGGCATGCCGATCGCCAACGGCGTGCTGACGACCGAAGACGACGACCAGGCCCTCGCGCGGATGCAGGAAAAAGGCGCCGACTGCGCCCGCACCGCGATCGAGATGGCCAAGCTGTTGAAGCAGCTCCAATGAGCAGCAAGGCTGCCCGCCGCCGGGCGCGCGAGTTCGCGCTGCAGGGGATTTACCAATGGCTGCTTTCGGCCAACTCGATGCTGCTCATCGAGGAGCATGTCAGCCAGGTCTCAGGCTTCGACAAGGCCGACCGCGAGCTCTTCATCAGCCTGCTGCGCGGCACGCTGAACAACGTCGACGACCTGCAGGCAGAGTTCGCGCCGTTCATCCATCGCGCCGTGCATGAACTGTCCCCGGTCGAACGCGCAATCCTGCTGCTCGCGACGCACGAACTCAAGCACAACCTCGACACGCCGTACCGCGTCATCATCAACGAGGCGATCGAGCTGGCGAAAAGCTACGGCGGCACCGACGGTCACCGTTTCGTCAACGGCGTCCTCGACAAGCTCGCGACGCAGCTGCGCGTCACCGAAGTCAGCGCCGGCCGCAGCTGAAGCCGGCGGCGGGGCCGCAGCAGCAGGGTCCAGTCCCGCCGGGACGCGCACACGGCGACCGTCGAAGCCGGCGCGGCACCAAAAAGCAAAAAGCGCGGAACCGCATTGTCGCGGTTCCGCGCTTTTTTCATCCCGGCCTACAAAGGGAGCGACCGGTCCGGGTGCACGACGAGGTGCGAGCGGCTCATCCGCCCGCACCTCGTCGCAGGACGGCCCGTGAATGGCCGCCCGAGCAATCGTTCAGCCGCGCGCCGTCGGGCGCGGGCGGCGGGCGCCCTCCGGACGGTCGCCGCCGAAGCGGCTCCCTTCGCTGCGACCGGCGCCACCGTCACGACCATAGCCGCCCCGGTTCCCGGATGGCGACTCCGACGACCAGCCTTTGCCGGCCCCCGGACGACTGTCACGGCTTTCACGGCCGTACGACGACCCGCCCGAACGACCGCCGAAGCCCGGCTTGCCACCGCTCGGCGCGCGACGGGGCGACGACGGGCGTTGCGTCGGCTCGAGGCCTTCGATCACATGCACCGCGAGCGGTTTGCCGGTGAAGCGCTCGATCGCGCGGATGATGCCCATCTCGCGCGGCCCCGAGAACGTGATCGCGATGCCGTCGCGGCCGGCACGACCGGTACGGCCGATGCGGTGCACGTAGTCTTCGACCTGACGGGGCGCGTCGAAGTTGATCACGTGGCTGATGCCGGCGACGTCGATGCCGCGTGCTGCGACATCAGTCGCGACGAGCACGCCGATGCGGCCCTGGCGCAGCTTGTCCAGCGTGCGGTTGCGCGCCGTCTGGTGCATGTCGCCATGCAGCGCAGCGGCCGAAAAGCCTTTTTCCTGCAGGTTCAGCGACACTTCCTCGGCACCGCGCTTGGTCGCCGTGAAGACGACGGCCTGCTGCAGGTCATCGCCGCCGAGCAGCGATTCGAGCAGGCGGTTCTTGTGCACGATGTTGTCGGCCATCAGCAGACGCTGCTCGATGTTCGCGCGGTTCTCGACCGTCGCGGCGATCTCGATGCGCTGCGGATTGCGCGTCATCTTGCGCGCGAGGTTGCCGACCACGCCGTCGAGGGTTGCCGAGAACAGCAGCGTCTGACGGCTCGCCGGCGTCGCCGCGACGATGGTCTCGATGTCCTCGACGAACCCCATGTCGAGCATGCGGTCGGCTTCGTCGAGCACCAGCACTTCGATGTCCGACAGCTTGAGCTTGCGGCGATTGAGGTGATCGATGAGGCGGCCCGGAGTCGCGACGACGACGTCGACGGGGCGCGACAGCAGCTTCGCCTGGGCGAAGAACGGCGCGCCGCCGACGAGGCACGCAGTATTCAGGTAACGCAGGTTACGGGCGTAAGTCTTGACCGCTTTTTCGACCTGCTGCGCGAGCTCGCGCGTCGGAGTCAGCACCAGCACGCGCGGACCGGCGCCGGGCGCGGGCTTGCGGTCGATCAGGCGGTGCAGGCTCGGAAGCGTGAAAGCGGCGGTCTTGCCGCTGCCGGTATGCGAGGACACCATCAGGTCGGCACCGGCGAGCGCGGCCGGGATCGCCTGCTCCTGGACCGAAGTCGGGACCGTGTAACCGGTGGTTGCGATGGCTTGAAGCAGGGCTTCGTGGAGGCCGAGTTCCTGGAACGTCATGGGTTCTTCCTTGTATGTCCGGCACAACGGATGGTCGTGCCGAATCGATGCCCGGGTGAACGGGCAAATGAAAAAGCATCGCACCGTCCCATGGGGGACGCGGTGGCGGCAAGCGCGCGATGGGCGTGGGCCGGCCGGATTCCGCCGGGAAAACAGACGGAAATCGACCGCGCATCGGCACCAACCGGCATTCGCGATGCCATACGATCAGAAGAACGAATGGAGTTCGACGGGAGGGTCGGAGGCGATGGGGCTGTGGATACAGTCCCTCGGCTGGGTCCGCGGAATCCTGCTCCCGCGAGATAGACCGGAAAAAATACCGACTGCTGCATTGCACAACGACACGAATGGTACCTGATTTTCCCTATTCCGGAAAGAGAAAAACGAAGGACCCGACGCCAGGAGGTGCCGGGTCCTGCTTCCGCATGAAAAAGCCGCGTTTCTTACTTGCTGTTGATTGCGGTCTTCAGCGTGGCGCCGGCGGAGAATTTCGGCACGCGCGACGCGGCGATCTTGATCGAGGCGCCGGTCTGCGGATTCCGCCCGGTGCGCTCGGCGCGCTCGGACACTTCGAAAGAGCCGAAGCCTGTGAAGGCAACTTTTTCGCCGGCAGCCATGCGCTCGACGATGATATCCAGCACGGTCGACAGGGCCCGGTCGGCCTGTGCCCGGGAAACATCCAGACGGTCGGCCAGGGCCTCGACGAATTCACCTTTGTTCATGCTTATCCTCGATTGGTGTGTGTGTGGTACAGAGTTGCAGCTTTACCGCGCGGATTCTAGCACCGTCGCGGTCGCCGGGGATTTGCCCGGAACGTGGATACAACACGAAAAACAGCGATTTCATCGCCATAAAACCGTCATCCACCGAGCGTAGGATAGTCGATATAGCCCCGGTCGCCTCCCTGATAGAAGGTATCTGCATCCCACTCGTTCAGCGGCGCGCCGGCACGGAAGCGTTCGACAAGGTCGGGGTTCGAGATGTACGGGCGCCCGAACGCGACTGCATCGCAGGTTCCGGCAGCGAGCGCAGCTTCGGCACGCGTCTGGTCGAAGCCGCCATTCGTCATGACCGCCATCGTCGCGATGTCGCGGAAATGGCGCGCCACATCGTCGATCGCACCGACTGCGCCGTCGAGCTGGTTCGGCAGATACGGTTCCGTCAGGTGCAGATAGGCCAGCTCATAGGCATTGGTACGGCGCACGACGTGCTCGAACATCGGCAGCGTGTCCTCGTCGACGCGCATGCCATGGAAGCGGTTCATCATCGGATTGAGGCGGAAGCCGATGCGCGACGGCGACCACTCGGCGGCGACCGCATCGAGCACTTCGAAGAAGAAGCGCGCGCGGTTCGCGTGGCTGCCGCCATATTCGTCGTCGCGCCGGTTGGCGAGCGGCGAAAAGAACTGGTGGATCAGATAGCCGTTCGACGAATGGATCTCGACGCCGTCAAAGCCTGCCAGCACCGCGTTGCGGGCGGCCCGGCCGAAGTCGGCGACGATCGCGGCGATCTCGTCGCGGCTCAGCGCGTGCGGCGTGGGGGTCGTCTTCAGCCCCTGCGCCGAGAACATCTTCCATTCGGCATTGACCGCGGACGGCGCGACCGGAAGTTCGCCGTCGTGGAATTCAGTCAGCGACAGGCGACCGCAATGCCACAGCTGGCACACGATGCGCCCGCCTGCGGCATGGACTGCGTCGGTCACGCGCCGCCAGCCGGTGACCTGGGCGTCGGACCAGATGCCGGGCGTATAGGGGTAGCCGCGCCCCTGGGCCGAGACGATCGTCGCCTCCGACACGATCAGGCCGGCGCTCGCGCGTTGTGCGTAATAGCGTGCCGTCGACTCGGTCGGGGCAAATTCCGGATTGTCGGCGCGGCAGCGCGTCAGCGGCGCCATCACGACACGGTTCGGCAATTCCAGTGCGCCGAGGCGAACGGGTTCAAGCAAACGGGAATTCACGGTGCCTCCTGGATCGGAAGTTGAAAATTCGAACGCGGTCATTCTGCCAGCATTCACGGGCGATGGGCCACCGCGCAGGCGCTGCCCCAGGCCCGTTTTCGACTCATGACCAGAAGCATGACTGCCGGGCAACAGGTGCGACGGGCGCCGGGGTCGCGGCGCCGTCGCACCTCCCGCACTCAGGTCGACAGCATTTCCTGATGCTTGCCGCCGAGGCCGAGATAAGCCTCGATGACGCGCGGGTCGTCGGCGAGCTGCCGCGCCGGGCCTTCCATCGCGATCTCGCCAGTCTCGAGCACATAGGCGTAGTCGGCGACCTGCAGCGCGGCGCGCGCGTTCTGCTCGACGAGCAGGATCGACACCCCGCGCCGGCGCAGCTCGCTGATGATGCGGAAGATCTCGCGCACGATCAGCGGCGCGAGGCCCAGGCTCGGTTCGTCGAGCATCAGCAGCTTCGGCTTGGCCATCAGCGCGCGGCCGACCGCGAGCATCTGGCGCTCGCCGCCGGACAGCGTGCCGGCGAGCTGGCTGCGCCGCTCCCGCAGGCGCGGGAACAGCTGGTAGACCTCTTCCATCGTCTGCGCGTGGTCGCGGTGGCCTGCACGATGACGCTGGAACGCGCCGAGGACGAGGTTGTCCTCGACAGTCATCTCGCCGAACAGCTCGCGCTTTTCCGGCACCAGGTTCATGCCGCGTGCAACCATGCGCTCGACGACCGGCACGCCTTCGATCGTGCCGTCGAAGTCGACTTTGCCGCGCGACTCCAGCAATCCCATGATCGCCGACAGCATCGTCGTCTTGCCCGCGCCGTTGGGGCCGATGACGGTGACGATCTGGCCTTCGCCGACCTTGATATTGGCATTCGACAGCGCTTCGACCTTGCCGTACGACACGGTGAGGTCGCGCACTTCCAGCACGGTTTTCAGGGTCAGGTTGCTGCCGTGGACGTTCGCGTTCATTCGACGCCTCCGAGATAGGCTTCGAGCACCGCCGGATTGCGCTGCACGTCTTCCGGCAGGCCTTCGGCGATTTTCTGGCCGAATTCCATGACGACGACGCGATCGACGAGGCCCATTACGAAGTCCATGTCGTGTTCGACAAGCAGGATGCCGATCCCTTCCCCGCGCAGCTTCTTCAGCAATTCAGCCAGCGCCTGCTTTTCCTTGAAGCGCAGGCCCGCGGCCGGCTCGTCGAGCAGCAGCAGACAGGGGTCGGCAGCGAGCGCGCGGGCGATCTCGAGGATGCGCTGCTGGCCGAGCGCGAGGCTGCCGGCCGCATCGAACATATGCTCGGCGAGGCCGACCCGCTCGATCTGGCGCGCGGCTTCGTTCAGCAGCCGCGCTTCCTCGTTGCGGTCGAGCCGCCACGCCGACGACAGCACACCTTTGTCGCCACGCAGGTGGGCGCCGATCGCGACGTTCTCCAGCACCGTCATCGTCGGCAGCAGCTTCACGTGCTGGAACGTGCGGCTCATGCCCATGCGCGCGATCTCGCGCGAGTCGCGCCCGGCCACCGCGCGGCCGAGGAACAGCACTTCGCCCGAAGTCGGCGTATCGACGCCCGAGATCTGGTTGAACATCGTGCTCTTGCCCGCACCGTTCGGACCGATCAGCGCGAGGATCTCGCCGGCACGCACCGACAGGCTCATGTTGTTGTTGGCGACCAGGCCGCCGAAGCGGCGCGTGACCTCCTTGGCCTCGAGGATCACTTCGCCCTTGGCCGGCAGCGGTTTCCTCGGCAGCGCCTCGGCGGCGGCGTCCAGTTCGCGGCGCGTCGCGCGCACCGGCACGAGCCGTGCGAGCAGCGGCCACAGGCCGTCACGCGCACGCTGCAGCACGATGACCATCATCAGGCCGAAGAAGATCACCTCGAAGTTGCCGCTCTGGCCGAAGATTCTCGGCAGCACGTCCTGCAGCCACTGCTTGGCGATCGTGATCACGCCGGCGCCGACGAGCGCGCCCCACACCTGTCCCGCGCCCCCGACGACCGCCATGAACAGGTACTCGATGCCGATGTGCAGGCCGAACGGCGTCGGGTTCACGAAGCGCTGCAGGTGGGCGTACAGCCAGCCGGACGCACAGGCGTGCAGCGCGGCGATGACGAAGATGATCATCCGCGAGCGCGCGGTATTCACGCCCATCGCCTCAGCCATCACCATGCCGCCCTTGAGCGCCCGGATCGCCCGCCCTTCACGCGAATCGAGAAGGTTCTGGGTCGTGAACACCGCCGACAGCAGGAACAGCCAGATCAGGTAGAACAGCTCTTCGCCGCGGTCGAGTTCGAAGCCGAACACCGTGATCGGCGGCACGCCGGTAAGCCCCGTGTGGCCGCCGAGCGTGTCGAGCGTGCCGAACAGGAAATACAGGCTGATGCCCCAGGCGATCGTCCCGAGCGGCAGGTAGTGCCCGGACAGCCTGAGCGTCAGCGAGCCCAGCACCAGCGCGACGACCGCGGTGAAGACCAGGCCGACGACGAGCGCGAGCCACGGCGACCCGCCTGCCCACGCGAGCCAGCCCGGCAGTTCGGTCGCCGTCGTGAGCACTGCGGTGGTGTAGGCGCCGAGGCCGACGAAAGCCGCCTGGCCGAAGCTCGTCAAGCCGCCGACGCCGGTCAGGAGCACGAGCCCGAGCGCGACGAGCGCATACAGGCCGATGTAGTTCAGGAGCGTGACGTAGAACGGAGACAGCACCAGCGGAGCCACCGCGAGCACTGCGAGAAAGACGCCGAGAATCAGGCGCGGAGAGAACATCGGTTTCATTCCTCCTCCTCCACGTGGCGGCCTCTGAGCGAACGCCACAACAGAACCGGGATGATCAACGTGAACACGATCACTTCCTTGTGTGCACTTGCCCAGAACGAGCTGAACGCTTCGAGCAGGCCGACCAGCAATGCGCCAGCGGCGGCAACCGGATAACTCCCGAGCCCGCCGACGATCGCGGCGACGAAGCCTTTCAGGCCGATCAGGAAGCCGGTGTCGTAATAGATCGTTGTGATCGGCGCGATCAGCACGCCCGACAGCGCCCCGATCAGCGCGGCGAGGAAGAACGTGAGGCGCCCCGCGAGCGCCGGCGAAATGCCCATCAGCCGCGCGCCGACCCGGTTGATCGCGGTCGCCCGCAATGCCTTGCCGTAGAGCGTCCGCTCGAAGAACTGGTAGAGCGCGACGATCAGCACGAGCGACGAGAGCACGACCCAGAGCGTCTGGCCGGAAACCATGATCGGACCCATTTCGAAGCGCGCATCGGAGAACGGCGGGGTGCGCGAGCCTTCGGCGCCGAAGAACAGGAGCCCCAGGCCAACCATCGCGACATGCACCGCGACCGACACGATCAGCAGGATCAGCACCGGCGCGGCCGCGATCGGCTGGTAGATGAGCCGGTACATCAGCGGCCCCATCGGCACGACGACGGCGAGCGCGAACAGTATCTGCGCCACCATCGGGAAGTCCTTGACGGGCAGCGTGTACAGCAGCGCGACGAGGGCCAGCGGATAAGCGACATACCAGCCTACGAGCCGCACGATCCGCCCGGGCTGACCGGCGCGCAGCGCGAGCCGCACGTCGAGCGCCGCCGCGAGCAACCCGGCGCCGAGCAGCAGCCATACCGTCGCGGGAATCGCGCCGGCCTGGATCATGACCAGCGTGAGCGCGCCATACGACACGAACTCACCCTGTGGAATGAAAATCACCCGAGTAACTGCAAACACCAACACGAGCGCGAGCGCGAGCAGCGCATAGATCGCCCCGTTGGTGATGCCGTCCTGCCCGAGCAGCAGAGCTATCTGGAAATCCATGGACAAACCTCGTTACCGGACCAGAACCTGCCAAGGCGGGACCCGGTCTGTCTCCGATGCATCGAAAGCGGGTTCGGCGGCGCCCGACGACGCCGCCGAACCGGTCTCTTTCAGCGTGTTTCGGACCGATTACTGAATGAGCTTCCAGGCGCCGTTCTGGATCTGCACCATCACGCGCGAACGCTGGTCCAGACCGAGGTGGTCGGTCGGGCTCATCGTGAAGATGCCGTGTGCAGCGGGCACTTCCTTCAGGTTCTCGAGTGCGTCACGCAGCGCGGTGCGGAACTCCTTGGTGCCCGGCTTCGCCTTCTTCAGCGCTTCCGGCACCGCCGCGGCAAGCAGCACGCCCGTATCCCAGGCGTGCGCACCGAACGTCGACACGCTGCCCTTGCCGTATGCCGCCTCGTATTTCGTGATGTACTCGGTCGCGCTCTTCTTCACCGGGTTGCTGTCGGCGAGCTGGCTCGCGACGAGCACCGGGCCGGCCGGCAGGAAGGTGCCTTCGCAATCCTTGCCACAGACGCGCAGGAAGTCGTTGTTCGCGACGCCGTGGGTCTGGTAGATCTTGCCGGTGTAGCCGCGCTCCTTCAGCGCCTTCTGCGGCAACGCGGCCGGCGTGCCCGAACCGGCGATCAGGATCGCGTCGGGGCGCGCCGACATCAGCTTCAGCACCTGGCCGGTCACCGAGGTGTCATTGCGGTTGAAGCGCTCGTTGGCGACCATCTTGAGCTTGCGGGCATCCGCGACGCTCGAGAACTGCTCGTACCAGCCTTCGCCGTAGGCGTCGGCAAAGCCGATGAAAGCGACCGTCTTCACGCCGCTGTTCGTCATGTGCTCGACGATCGCGGTCGACATCTGTGCGTCGTTCTGCGGCGTCTTGAACACCCAGCGCTTCTTGTCATCGACCGGTTCGACGATCCGTGCCGAAGCGGCCATCGAGATCATCGGGGTGCCGGTTTCGGCGACGACGTCGATCATCGCCAGCGAGTTCGGCGAGACCGTCGAGCCGAGCACGACATCGACCTTGTCTTCGGAGATCAGCTTGCGCGTGTTCTTCACCGCAGCGGTGGTGTCCGAAGCGTCGTCGAGCACGATGTAATTGACTTTCTCGCCGCCGATCGTCGTCGGCATCAGCGCGATGGTGTTCTTTTCCGGGATGCCGAGCGAGGCAGCCGGACCGGTGGCAGAAACGGTAACGCCGACATTGATGTCGGCGTGAGCGGCACCTGCCGCGAAAGCCATGCCGAGAACCGCGATTACTGAAGTGCGTAGCTTCATGTGTGTCTCCTCCTCTTCGGTTTATAAGCGGCCGACCCCGGACTGGGTTCCGGCCACGTGCAACACTTTTTGTTGCTCAGGCTGATTATTGTGTATCAAATCGCTGGTCGACGAGCAAAAATTCCTCATCTTGGCCGAATTGATGCAGCGCTCGCCGGCTCGCCGGGGAAATCGCCGCTGCACATCGTACATGCACCTCGGGCTGCGCAGCTCCCCGATGGCGCGGGACGCAGCCCGCAAGGCGGCAGCAGCGGGCCCGCGAGGATCGCCGCTCATGCCGTGACCCTGCCGCTCTGTTCGACGAAGCCTTTGACGCCGTTGAGGAAAATCCCGGTCACGACCGGAGCCATGTCGCGGAACGTGAGCCGCCCGTCGGTCCGCATCCAGGTGAAAGTCCAGTTGATCATGCCGAACAGGATCATCGCGACCGGGCGTTCGAGCTTGCGCCCCTTCAGGCCCGGCTCGATCCGCACGATCGCGTCGGCGAACGCCGAAACCACCCTGCGCTGCTTCGCGGCGATCTTCGCCGCCTGCTCCTGCTGCAGGAATTTCACGTCCTGGACGATCACGATGTGCTGGTCGTGCGCGTGCTCGTATTCCTCCATGAAGCGTGTGACGAGCTCGGAGAGATGTGCGTCGTCGTCGAGGCCGCGTGCGACGACGCCGTCGATGATCGCCAGCAGGCGGTCGATGTAGCTGTCCGCGATGTCGAAGAGGATGTGTTCCTTGTCGCGGTAGTAGTGGTACAGCAGCGGCTTCGACACGCCACAGGCTTCCGCGAGCGCCGACATCGACGCGTTGTGGAAGCCTTTCTGCGCGAACAGCGCAGCCGCCGCGTCGAGGATCGCCGCGCGCTGCAGTTCGAATGTGGGTGCCTTGCCGCGAGCCATGCGCTGTTTTTCCGTTTCGTCCGTTTGCGGGTCGCCGGCGGGCGCTCAGCGCTCGTCGAACGTGATCACGACCCGCTCGGTCAGCGGATGCGCCTGGCAGGTGAGGATGTAGCCGGCATCGATGTCGGGCTGCTCGAGAGTGAAGTTCTTGTCCATGCGCACTTTGCCTTCGATGACTTTCGCCCGGCAGGTGCAGCACACGCCGCCCTTGCACGAATACGGCAGATCCATGCCGGCGGCGAGCGCGACGTCGAGAATCGACGTATCCTCGGCGCGGAACTCCATCTCGCGCCTGAGACCGTCGGCGATCACGGTGACTTTCGCCTGCGCCGCGTCGCCCGGCTCGACATGATGTTCGGGCGCGGAAGCCGGCACGCCGAAACGCTCGAGATGGATGTGCTCGTGCGCGACACCGCCCTTGTGCAGCGCCGCCTCGACTTCGTCGATCATGCCGCCGGGGCCGCAGATGAACGCTTCGTCGATGGTATCGACCGGGATCAGCGTGTCGAGGAACGCGGCGACGCGCGCGGCATCGAGCCGGCCGTTGAACAGCGGCACTTCCTGCTCCTCGCGCGAGAACAGGTTGTACAGCGTGAAGCGCGACAGATAGCGGTTCTTCAAGTCCTCGAGCGCCTCGGCGAACATCACGCTGCCCTGGCGGCGGTTGCCATACACCAGCGTGAAGCGGCTTTTCGGCTCGGCGCGCAGCGTCGTCTTGATCAGCGACAGGATCGGCGTGATGCCGCTGCCCGCCGCGAACGCAACGTAGTGCTTCGCGTGCACCGGGTCGAGCGGCGTGTGGAAGCGGCCTTCGGGCGTCATCACGTCGAGCACGTCGCCGACCTTGATGCCGTTGTCGTTGACCCAGGTCGAGAATGCGCCGCCGGCGATCTTCTTGATCGCGACGCGCAATTCTTCGTCATCGACACCGGCGCAGATGGAATACGAGCGGCGCATCTCCTCGTCGCCGACCCGCACCTTCAGGTTCAGGTGCTGGCCCTGCACGAAGCGGTAGTCGTCGGCGAGCTCGGCCGGCACCTCGAAACACAGGCTTACCGATTCGGGCGTCTCGCGCCGCACTTCGGTGACTTTCAGGGGATGGAATTTCGGCGTTCTGGGGGTCATCAGGGGTCTCCGTGGCCGCTCTCGGGCGACTTAGATCGGTTTGAAATATTCGAACGGTTCGAGGCACGAGCGGCAGCGGTACAGTGCCTTGCATGCAGTCGAGCCGAATTCGGACAGGCGCACCGAATCGGTCGAGCCGCAGCGCGGACACGCGAGCTTCTTCGGCACGAAGCGGATCGGCTGCGGACCGACCGGCGCGTCACCGCCGGGCGGGGCGATGCCGTAGACGCGCAGTTTTTCCTTTGCCGGCTCGGTGATCCAGTCGGTTGTCCAGGCCGGGGCGAGACGCGTCTCGACCGTCACGTCGCCGCCGCCGGCAGCGACCAGCGCATCGCGGATGCTCTGCGCGATGACTTCGGTCGCCGGGCAACCGGAGTAGGTCGGCGTGACGACGACGTGCAGGCCGGCGGCGGTCGCGACGACTTCGCGCACGATGCCCAGCTCGGTCACCGAGATCACCGGGATCTCGGGGTCCGGCACGGCCTCGAGCACCTGCCAGGCGCGGGCTTCGGTCAACATGGCGGCCGTCGCCCCGCTCACCACTGCGCGCCGGGGTAGGTGCGCTGCATGATCTGCATCTCGGCGAGCAGATGGCCCATGTGCTCGCTGTGGCGACCGAACTTGCCGTACGAACGGAACGGCGTGCGTGCCGGCACCGTCAGCGTCGCCTCGGCCAGCACCGGCATGGCGAGCGCTTCCCAGGCCGTTTCCAGTTCGCTCCACGCCGGGCCGACGCCGGCCGCCGCGACCGTGTCGTCGACCGGTGTCGCGACGAAGAACTCGGCCGTGTAGGGCCACAGGTAGTCGAGCGCGCCTTGCGCCCGCGCGTACGATTCGGCCGTGCCGTCGCCGAGGCGGATCACCCAGTCGCCGGCGTGCTGCGCGTGGTAGCGCGCTTCCTTGATGCTTTTCGCGGCGATCGCGGCCAGTTCGGCATCGCTCGACGTCATCAGGCGTTCCCACAGCAGCTTCTGGAAGCTGCTGTAGAGGAAGTTGCGCACCATCGTGCGCGCGAAGTCCTGGTTCGGCAGCTCGCACAGCGTCAGGTTGCGGTAGTTCGGCTCGGTGCGCAGGAACGCGAGCTGGTCCTCGTCGCGACCGCGGCCTTCGAGCCGACCGGCGTGCGTGAGCAGCATGCGCGCCTGGCCAATCAGGTCGAGCGACATGTTCGCGAGCGCCATGTCCTCTTCGAGCACCGGCGCGTGGCCGCACCACTCGGACAGGCGCTGGCCAAGAATCAGCGCGTTGTCGCCGAGGCGCAGCACGTATTCGATATGTTCGGGGCTTGTCATCTGTTGGGTCATCGTCATCGCCCTCTTACATGTGGTTCACTTCGTCCGGCAGCTGGTAGAACGTCGGGTGCCGGTAGATCTTGTCTTCGGCCGGATCGAACAGCTCCGGCTTCGCGTCAGGGTCGGAAGCGACGATGTGGTCGGCCTGCACGACCCACAGGCTCACGCCTTCCTGGCGGCGGGTGTAGACGTCGCGCGCGACCTGCAGCGCAAGCTTCGCGTCCGGCGCATGCACGCTGCCGCAGTGTTTGTGGTCGAGTCCGTTACGGCTGCGGACGAAAACTTCCCACAGCGGCCATTCCTTGCGTTCCATGTCCATCTCCTCTGTTGAGAGCGGCTCAGCCCGCCCTTCGGTCGGTTTGTTATCGGGATTCAGGCGGCACGGCTGTCGCGGGCGTCGTGCTTGCGCGCATATTCGAGCGCCGCTTCGCGCACCCAGGCACCGTCGTCCCAAGCCTTGACGCGCGCCGCGAGCCGGTCGACGTTGCCCTGGCCGTGGCCGTTCACAACATTCCAGAACTCGTCCCAGTCGATCACGCCGAAGTCGTAATGGCCGCGCGCCTCGTTCCATTTCAGTTCGGGGTCCGGCATCGTCACGCCCAGCACCTTGGCCTGCTCGACCGTCGCGTCGACGAACTTCTGCCGCAGGTCGTCGTTCGAGATGCGCTTGATGCCCCAGCGCGAGCTTTGCGCGGAGTGCGTCGAATCCTTGTCGTGCGGACCGAACATCATGATCGACGGCCACCACCAGCGATTGACCGCGTCCTGCACCATGTCGCGCTGCTCCTGGGTGCCTTTCATCATCGTCAGCAGCAGGTCGTAGCCCTGGCGCTGGTGGAAGGATTCCTCCTTGCAAATGCGCACCATCGCGCGGGCATACGGGCCGTAGCTGCACTTGCACAGCGGGATCTGGTTCATGATCGCCGCGCCGTCGACGAGCCAGCCGACGACGCCGATGTCCGCCCAGGTCAGCGTCGGGTAATTGAAGATCGAGCTGTATTTCGCCTTGCCCGAGTGCAGCGCGTCGAGCAGCTCGTCGCGCGACACGCCGAGCGTCTCGGCCGCGGCGTACAGATACAGTCCGTGGCCGCCTTCGTCCTGCACTTTCGCGAGCAGGATCGCCTTCCTCTTCAACGTCGGCGCGCGCGTGATCCAGTTGCCTTCGGGCAGCATGCCGACGATCTCGGAATGCGCGTGCTGGCTGATCTGCCGTACCAACGTCTTGCGATAGGACTCGGGCATCCAGTCCTTCGCTTCGATGTAGCCGCCGGCGTCGATCTTCGCGTCGAACTCGGCCTGATAGGCGGGGTTCTCGATCGTCCGCGGGCCTTTCGCTTCGGTGTTCTGCTGGGGAATATCCAGAGCTTGTGTGTACATCGAATGTGCTCCTTCTTCATGTCCGGCCACGCAGGATCGCGCTGCCGGAAAATTCGGGTTCTCTGACGGGGGCTGTTGCGCTCATTCCTTCGGCCGGCGGTCGACGACGCGCCTGGCTTTGCCGACCGTCACGCGCTCGATCGAGAACGGCTCGCCGACGATGACTTTCGCTGAGACGCCGATGAAAGTCTTGATGCGATGCGCGAGCTCCTCGCCGACTGCCGACTTCTGCTGGGGATGCCGGCCGACGACCGCTTCCGGGTCCAGCTCGACCTTCACCGTCAGCGTGTCCATGTGGCCTTTCTTGTCGACTTCCAGCAGGTATTGCGCGGCGAGCTGGGGCATGTGGCAGATCAGCTCCTCGATCTGCGTCGGAAAAAGGTTAACGCCACGGATGATCAGCATGTCGTCCGAACGACCGGTGATCTTCGCCATGCGCCGCATGCTGCGCGAAGTCGGCGGCAACAGCCGCGTCAGGTCGCGCGTGCGGTAGCGGATCACCGGCATCGCTTCCTTGGTCAGCGTCGTGAACACGAGCTCGCCTTCCTCGCCGTCCGGCAGCACTTCGCCGGTCTGCGGGTCGATGATCTCGGGGTAGAAATGGTCTTCCCACACCACCGGACCGTCCTTGCTCTCGACGCATTCGCTCGCGACGCCCGGCCCCATCACTTCGGACAGGCCGTAGATGTCGACCGCGTCCAGCCCCGAGCGCACCTCCATCGCCTCGCGCATCCCCTGCGTCCAGGGCTCGGCGCCGAAAATGCCGATTTTCAGCGAAGTCGACTTCGGGTCGATGCCCATGTGCTCCATCTCGTCGAGGATCGTCAGCATGTAGGACGGCGTCACCATGATGATGTCGGGCTTGAAATCCTGGATCACCTGGATCTGCTTCTCGGTCTGGCCGCCGGACATCGGCACCACCACGCAACCGAGCCGCTCGGCGCCGTAATGCGCCCCGAGACCGCCGGTGAAGAGGCCGTAGCCGTAGGACACATGCACCATGTCACCGGCCCGCCCGCCGGCGGCGCGGATCGAGCGCGCGACGACACCAGCCCAGGTGTCGATATCCTTCAGCGTGTAGCCGACGACGGTCGGCTTGCCGGTCGTGCCCGACGACGCATGGACCCGGGCGAGCTTGCCGCGCGGCACCGCGAACATCCCGAAAGGGTAGTTGTCGCGCAGGTCGGCTTTCGCGGTGAACGGAAACCGGGCGAGGTCCTCGAGCGTTTTCAGGTCGTCGGGATGGACGCCTTTCGCCTCGAAGCTCTTGCGGTAATGCGGCACGTTTTCATACGCGTGGCGCACGCTCCATTTCAGTCGCTCGAGCTGCAACGCGCGCAGTTCGTCCCGGCTGGCGGTCTCGATCGGCTCCAGATCACCGGGCGACGGCGTCTTCACTGACATGGTTCTCTCCTCCAAAGGTTTTCGGCTGCGTGGGTTTCATGATGAAGCGCGATTGTGGCCACCACCGGACCTCGCGTGCCCCGATCCACGTCAAAGGTTGATCACAAATCCACGATCGCCCGGCCTTTCAAACGATACGACTTGCCGCGCATCATCGCCAGCAGCTCGCCTTTCTGGTTGACGACGCTGATGTCATAGACCCCGGTGCGACCGGCGACGAAAAGCTCTTTCGCTTCCGCAATGAGCACGTCGCCCGGGCGGCCCGGCGCCATGAAGTCGAGGCTGATGCCGGACGCGACGGTCATTTCGTTGTAGCTGTTGCACGAATACGCGAACGCCGAATCGGCGAGCAGCGTGATGAAGCCGCCGTGGCAGATGCCGAAGCCGTTCAGCATGTCCTTGCGCACCGTCATCGTCATCTTCGCGTAGCCGGGCCCGATCGCTTCGACGCCGATGCCGAAGCCCTTCAGCGTCGGGTCCATCTCCGACATGCCGTCGCGCACCCGTTCGGCCAGCGCCTGCGGCTCGAGTCCGTTGGTGAGATCCCTGAATCCCGCCTCAGTCATGCACCAGCTCTCCCTTGAAGGCTTTGCGTTGCAGGAACGGCGACACGCGATAGCGTTCTTCGCCGTAATGCGCTGCAAGGTTCGAGATCACTTCGGCGATGAACGCCGCGCCGAGCTGGTCGGCCCACGCGAGCGGCCCGCCTTTCGGGTAGTTCGTGCCGTGACACATCGCGGTGTCGACATCGGTGGCGCTGGCGACGCCGTACAGCACCGCGTCGGCAGCTTCGTTCGCGAGCATCGCGACGACGCGCAGCGACAGCAGGCCGGCCACGTCGTCGATGACGCTCACATTGACGCCGGCTTTCTGCAGCGTGCCGATGACCGCGCGGAATGCGCCGAGCCCGCACTGGTCGGCGCGCGCGACGGTGATGCGCCCGGTCGCGGCAAAGTCGAGGCACAGGTCGAGCAGCACCAGGTTCGGGCACTCCTCCTCGACCGCACGGCGAGTCGCAGTGCGTCCGTCGGACAGCGCAACGCACGCCGCGCCGATCTTCATCCAGCCGCGTCCGCCCTTGCCCGCTTCGCGCCGCACTTCGACGCCGCCCGCTTCGAGCCGCGCGATCAGCGGGGCCGCGGCGCCGATGTCGCCGACAACGGCGATCTTCGCCTCGGCGTTGCGCACCGGTTCGCTGCGCGCGGGCGGCTTGACCGCGCCTTCGGCATAGTCGTAGAAGCCGTGCCCGCTCTTGCGCCCGAGTCGGCCGGCAAAGACGAGTTCCTGCTGGATCAGGCTCGGGGCGAAGCGGCGATCGTTGAAATATGCCTCGAACACCGAGCGGGTGACGGCGAAGTTCACGTCGTGCCCGATCAGGTCCATCAGTTCGAACGGCCCCATCGCGAAACCGCAGCCTTCGCGCAGGATCGCGTCGAGCGTCTGCGGCTCGGCAGCTTTCTCGGCGAGCACGCGCAGCGCTTCAGCGTAGTACGGCCGCGCAACGCGGTTGACGATGAAGCCCGGCGTCGATTTCGCATGCACCGGAATCTTGCCCCACGCCCGCGCCGTCGCGTGCAGCGTGTCGGCGATCGCGCGCTCCGTCGCAAGGCCAGAGACGATTTCGACGAGCGCCATGCGGGGCGCCGGGTTGAAGAAATGCAGCCCGGCAAAGCGCCCCGGGCGCGTGAGTCCGGCGGCCATCGCGGTGATCGACAGCGACGACGTGTTGCTCGCGAGGATCGCGTCTTCGCCGAGCAGCGCTTCGAGGTCCCTGAACAACGCCTGCTTGACGTCGAGGTTCTCGACGATCGCCTCGATCGCGAGCCCGGCGTCGCGCGCTTCGTCAAGCGCGGCGACCGGCAGCACGCGCGCGAGGATTGCCTGTGCCTCGGCTTCGGGCAGCCGCCCCTTGGCGACGAGGTAGCGCAGGTCCTTGTCGATGCCCGCGCACCCCGACTGAACCGCCTCGGGGCGGCCGTCGTACAGATACACGGTGTGGCCGGCGCGTGCGGCGACGTGGGCGATGCCGCTGCCCATCGCGCCAGCGCCGATCACGAGCACTTTCACGTTCTTGTTCAGCGCCTTCATTTGACGTCCTTTGCGGCGAATGACGAGAGTTTCATGTCCTAGTCCCCTTTGAAGCTCGGCGCGCGCTTTTCGATGAACGCGGCCACCCCTTCGCGGTAGTCGTTCGACTGGCCGCACACCGTCATCATGTTGCGCTCGAGGTCGAGCTGGGTTTCGAAGTCGTTCGTCGAACTCGCCCAGATCGCCTTCTTGGTCTGCGCGTAGCCGAAAGTCGGTCCCTGCGCGAGGCTCGCCGCGACCTGCTGCACGGTCGGCATCAACGCGTCGTCATCGACGCATTTCCAGATCAGGCCCCACTGTTCAGCCTGTTCGGCGCCGAGCTTCTCGCCGAGCAGCGCGAGGCCGAGCGCGCGCGCCGGACCGACGAGGCGCGGCAGGATCCAGCTGCCGCCGGTGTCGGGAACGACGCCGAGCTTGCTGAACGACTGGATGAAGCTCGCCGAACGCGCAGCGAACACGAGATCGCACGCCAGCGCGATGCTCGCCCCGGCGCCGGCCGCGACGCCATTGACCGCGGCGATGACCGGCAGGTCGAGGTTGCGCAGCGCCATCGCCAGCGGCTTGTAGTTCTTCTCGACGGATGCGCCGAGGTCGACCGGCGCTTCACCCGGGGCGACGGCGCGGTCGGAGAGATCCTGCCCGGCGCAGAAGCCGCGCCCGGCGCCGGTGATCACGAGGACGCGGACGATGCCCCTGTCGCGCCCGGCCTTCACCGCGGCCAGCGCTTCGCGTACTTCTTCGTGCATACGGTTCGTGAAGCTGTTGAGCCGGTCAGGCCGGTTCAGCGTCAGCGTCGCGACCCCGCCGACGACTTCCATGCGGATCGTTTCTCCCTGCATGTCAAGCTCGTTGCTCATTCAGGTCTCCTGATTGTTTGCCCGAGTGCGGCGTGGCACTCTGTTGGCGTCCTGGTCGCGTCCTGCCAGTGTCGAATTGGGGTGCTGGCGTTGTTTGACCGACCGGTCAATCAATAGTAATCTTGACCCAGATCAAAAGACAACTGTTTTTTGCTTGACAAGTTTGCCGCGCTGCAACATCGGCGCACCACAGAACGCAGAGCCCTGCGCGACGGCATTCCATCCCGACGAGAGGAGAGTTCCATGACCCATCCGCTGTTCGAAAAACACCGCGCCACACTCGACGCCGCCGTCCAGGCGATCCGCACGCGCGGCTTCTGGACGCCGTATCCCGAAATGCCGAGCCCGAAGGTTTATGGCGAAACGGCCAATGAAGACGGCAAGCGCGCAGTCGAAGCCTGCTTCGGCCAGGATTTCCCTCTCGACCAGGCGGGCGAAACCGGCCGGCTCGCTCCGGAACGCTCGCCTTACGGCACTGAGCTCGGCGTGCGCTATCCGGTGTGCTCGCCGTCGGCGCTCGTCGAGGCGGCGCAGGCTGCGCAGGACGGCTGGCAGCGGCTCGGCGCGGAAGGACGCGTCGGCGTCTGCCTCGAGATCCTCGAGCGGCTGAACAAGCGCAGCTTCGAGATCGCGCACGCAGTGATGCTGACCAGCGGCCAGGGCTGGATGATGGCTTTCCAGGCCGGCGGCCCGCATGCGCAGGATCGCGGCCTCGAAGCGGTCGCCTACGCGTGGGACGAGATGAGCCGCATCCCCGCTGAAACGGTATGGGAAAAACCGCAGGGCAAGAATCCGCCGCTGCGGATGAAAAAGCACTTCGAGATCGTCGGCCGGGGCGTCGCGCTGGTGATCGGCTGCGGCACGTTCCCGACCTGGAACACTTACCCGGGCTTCTTTGCCGCGCTGGCGACCGGTAACCCGGTGATCGTCAAGCCGCACGAGCACGCGATCCTTCCGGCGGCGATCACCGTGCGAATCGCCCGCGAAGTGCTCGCCGAGCAGGGCCTCGACCCGAACCTCGTCAGCCTCGCGGTCGTCACGAAGCGCGAGGACACGCAGGCGCTTGCGACCCACCCGGCAGTCAAGTCGATCGACTTCACCGGCGGCAACCTGTTCGGCGAGTGGCTGATCGACAACGCGCGGCAGGCGCAGGTGTACGCCGAGCTTGCCGGCGTCAATAACGTCGTCGTCGAGTCGACCGATGCGTACAAAGCGATGCTGCGCAACCTCGCGTTCACGCTGTGCCTGTATTCCGGCCAGATGTGCACGACGACGCAGGCGATCCTCGTGCCGGCTGGCGGCATCGACACCGACCAGGGACACAAGAGCTTCGACGAGTTCGCCTCCGACCTCGCCGCCGCGATCGACAAGACGCTCGCGGACCCGGCTGTCGCGACCGCAGTGCTCGGGGCGATCCAGTCCGCGGACACGCTGCGCCGCATCGACGAAGCCGGCGAGTACGGCAAAGTGGTGCTGGCATCGCGCAAGCTCGAGCACCCCGAGTTCCCGAACGCGGAAGTGCGCACGCCGGTGCTGCTGACCTGCGACGCGAGCGACGAGAAAAGCTACATGGTCGAGCGTTTCGGCCCGGTCTCGTTCGTCGTCCGCGTCGCCGATGCCGACGCCGCAGTGGCGCTATCCGAGCGCATCGTGCGCGAGCACGGCGCGCTGACGGTCGGTGTGTATTCGACGAAGCCGCAGGTGCTCGACGCGATGACTGCGGCGACGATGCATGCCGGGGCAGCGCTGTCGATCAACCTGACCGGCGCCGTGTTCGTCAATCAGTCGGCAGCGTTCTCCGACTATCATGGAGTCGGCATGAACCCCGCAGCCAATGCGAGCTACGCCGACAGCGCCTTCGTCGCGAACCGCTTCCGCGTCGTGCAGCGGCGCTATCACGTCGAATGAGGTAACGCCTCTCGCCGTGCAAACGGGGCGCTGCGGCGCCCCGTTTGCATCACCCCCGGCCGTGCGCCGCCGCACACCGCGCTCCGGCGCCCGTCCTCCGGCGCTCTTGTCCCCTTTTCGAATCCGGGAGATTCAAACGATGCCCTGCTACGAAATCGACGGCCTGCGTCCGGTCGTCCATCCGAGCGCCTTCGTCCACCCCGACGCGGTGCTGATCGGCGACGTCATCGTCGGCGCACGCTGCTACGTCGCGCCGCTCGCGAGCCTGCGCGGCGACTTCGGCCGGATCATCCTCGAACAGGGGTCGAACCTGCAGGACAACTGCGTGATGCACGGTTTTCCGAACCTCGACACAATCGTCGAGGAGGACGGCCACATCGGCCACGCCGCGGTGCTGCACGGCTGCCGCATCGGCCGCAATGCGCTCGTCGGCATGAACGCGGTCGTCATGGACAACGCAGTCGTCGGCGACTCCGCAGTCGTCGCCGCCTGCGCCTTCGTCAAGGCCGACATGCTCGTCCCGCCGCGCATGCTCGCTGCGGGCATCCCGGCCAAAGTGGTCCGCGAACTCACTGCGCAGGAAATGGACTGGAAAGTCGACGGCACGCGCTGCTATCACGAACTCACCGTGCGCAGCCTCGCGACGCTGAAATTATGCGTGCCGCTGGCCGAGCCTGAAGCGAACCGCCCGAAATTCGACCTGCCGCCGGGCATCGTGCCGCTCGTCGACCTGAAGCGGGGCAAGTGACGGATCATGCCCGACCACGGCAACCTGTTCGACCTGCCGCCGCCCGCAGGCGGCACGGAGATTTTCGACCCGCTGTTCGCCAATGCGCAGGTACGCATCGAGCGCATCGCGTCGAATGCAGCGGCGAGCGCGGAAAGCTTCTGGTACGACCAGCCCGGCGACGAGTGGGTGATGCTTGTGCGGGGGGAAGCGGTGCTCGAGTTCGCCGATGGCCGGCAGTGCGTGATGCGCGCCGGCGACTGGGTGACGATTCGAGCACATTGCCGTCACCGCGTTGCCTCGACCGGGCCTGACGCGCTGTGGCTCGCCGTGCATGCGGCGGGCGAACGCGGGAACGCCTGAAAAGGCGCTGCGGCAGGCGGAATGCAAAAGCAAAACGGCGACGCCTGGAAGGTCGTCGCCGTTTTGCCGTTCACCGCCGCCCGTCATGGTGACAGGCGGCGGCGTGGGACCAGGCTCAGTGGCCCGAGGCGCCGGCAGCGCCGATACCCGTCTCGGAGCGCACTTTCTGCGCGAGGTAACCTGCGCGGTCTTCCTTCGCACGCGCACTGTTGTCGAGTATCGAGAACAGCCAGATGCCGATGAAGCCTGCGGCCATCGAGAACAGCGCCGGCGACGTGTAGGGGAACAGCGCCGAGCCCTTCGGATTGCCGAGCGTCGCTTCCCACACCGACGGCGACACGACCGTCAGGCCGACCGCGGTGATCAGGCCAAGGAAGCCGCCGATCGTCGCGCCGCGCGTCGTGCAGTCCTTCCACAGCACCGACATGAACAGCACCGGGAAGTTGGCCGACGCGGCGATCGCGAACGCCAGCGACACCATGAACGCGATGTTCTGCTTCTCGAACGCGATGCCGAGCACGACGGCGATGATGCCGAGCACGACGGTCGTCATCCGCGACACGCGCAGCTCGGAGGCCGAGTCCGCGTTGCCTTTCTTGAACACCGTCGCGTACAGGTCGTGCGACACCGCCGAGGCGCCCGACAGCGTCAGGCCGGCGACCACTGCGAGGATCGTCGCGAACGCGACCGCCGAGATGAAGCCGAGGAAGACGTTGCCGCCGACCGCATTGGCGAGGTGGATAGCCGCCATGTTGCCGCCGCCGATCAGCACGCCGTTCGCGTCGAGGAAGCTGGGGTTCGTCGACACCAGCACGATCGCGCCGAAGCCGATGATGAACGTCAGCACGTAGAAGTAGCCGATCCAGGTCGTCGCCCAGAACACCGACTTGCGCGCCTCCTTGGCGTCCGGCACGGTGAAGAAGCGCATCAGGATGTGCGGCAGGCCGGCGGTGCCGAACATCAGCGCCATGCCGAACGAGATCGCCGAGATCGGGTCCTTGATGAACGAGCCCGGCCCCATGATCGCCTGTCCGATGATCCCGGCCTCCTCCGGCGACCTGCCGCCGGCTTCCGCGATCTGCGCCTTGACCTGCACCGACGCGGCGAACAGCGCCTCCGGCGAGAAGCCGTACGCCCACAGCACCATGAACGCCATGAACGACGCACCGGCGAGCAGCAGGCAGGCCTTGATGATCTGCACCCACGTCGTCGCGGTCATGCCGCCGAACAGCACGTAGACCATCATCAGCGCACCGACGATGACGACGGCCATCCAGTACTCGAGGCCGAACAACAGCTTGATCAGCTGGCCGGCGCCGACCATCTGCGCGATCAGGTAGAACGCGACGACGACGAGCGTGCCCGACGCGGCGAACGCGCGGATCGGCGTCTGCTTGAAGCGGTACGCGGCGACGTCGGCGAACGTGAACTTGCCGAGGTTGCGCAGGCGTTCAGCCATCAGGAAAGTGATCACCGGCCAGCCGACGAGGAAGCCGATCGAGTAGATCAGTCCGTCATAACCGTTCGCCATGACCGCCGCGGAGATCCCCAGGAACGACGCCGCCGACATGTAGTCGCCGGCGATCGCCAGCCCGTTCTGGAAGCCGGTGATGCCGCCGCCCGCAGTGTAGAAGTCTGCCGCCGACTTGGTCTTCGCCGCCGCCCACTTGGTGATGAACAGCGTGAAGACGACGAAACCGCCGAACATCGCGATCGCGGTCCAGTTGGTGGGCTGCTTCTCTGCCTGGCCGAGATCGCCACCTGCGGCGAGTGCGACGGCAGACAGCAGCGCGAGGACGAGCCCCGCACCGATATGCGTGAAACGGCCGCTCATTTGGCGCTCTCCTCGATGATTTCCTGGGTCAGCCTGTCGAACTCGGAGTTCGCGCGGCGCACGTAGATGCCGGTGATGATGATCGTGAACACGATCACGCCGAACCCCACGGGAATGCCGACCGTCATGACGCCGTCGCCGAGCCGCTGCGCGAACAGCTCCTTGTCGAACGCGATGACCGCGATGTAGCCGTAGTAGACGACCATCATGATCGCCGTCAGCAGCCAGCCGTATGACGTGCGCGTTTTCACCAGGCGCTGGTACTTCGGATTGGCAATGACTCTTGCCACCATGTCGTTTTGCATGTCTCCCTCCACTCGTACGGTAGTCAGGCCGGATTTTCATCCGGACAGACGAAAAGTAGTCCCGGAGACTTACGCCCGGCTTACGCATCTCAAAAACTTGCTTTTATATGCGTATCAACCGGTTTTCGATTCGAGACGGGAGGCGAGCGTGGCGCGACACGCGCTGCCCGGCATTGCCCCTGCCCGGCAATCAGTTGACGCGCACAAGCTGGCGCGGGTCGGCCAGCGGCGATGCCGGCGAATGGTCGGGTGCGACAAGCCGCACCGGATCGCCGTCGGGCACCCGAGGGAGTTCCCACAGTTCGCGGTAGGCCGCGCTGTAGTTCATCAGCTGCTCTTCCATGCGCACGAGGCGGTCAGCCGGGCGGGGCACGGTGACCGGACCGAGCGCCGAGTAGCCAAGCCCGGCGCGCTGCCCTTCGACGCGCAGCCCGACGAAGTCGAGCATCGTCGGCAGCATGTCGAAATGCGTGACCTGGTCGGTATTCTTCACGAGCTTCCGGTCGCCGCCGATCAGCAGGTTGAAGATCGTGCGGTGCGGGTTGCGGACCAGCTTGTCGTACGACGTGTTGCCCATAGCGAGGTGGTCACCCTGCACGACGATCGCGACACGATCCATCCAACCTTTCGCGGCGATATGCTCGATGAAGTCGGCGACCTGGCCGGCCGTGCATTCGACGATGCCGTCGAAATCGCTCCGCCCTTCGCGCGCGCAGCGCGACGACAGATGCCCGTAGGGGTGATGGGTGTCGATCGTCAGCACCGTCAGGTTGAACGGGCGTTTCGCTTTCATCAGCATGCCCAGTTCCTCGCGCGCGCGGCGAAACAGGTCGTCGTCGTGCAGCCCCCAGCCGCTCATCGTCTCGGGTTTTTCGCCGAGGCCGACCCACTCTTCGCGGCCCAGCACTTTCGCGTAATGGTGATCGCGGAAGAAGTTGCCGACCCCGCCGAACACGAGGCTCGAGCCGTTCAGGAACACATTCGTGTAACCCACTCCGGCGAGGATGTCGCCGAGGCAGTGCGCCCGCGGCAGAAAGCGGTCGATCTGCTCGCCCTGCGTGTTGCCGCCGAACAGCGCCACCGACTTCAGCGGCAACCCGCACTGCGTCGCGACGATTCCCGCGATCGTGAAATGGGCGCCGGGCATCTGGCGATAGTCGTCGAACGTGATCGCCCGCGACTTGTAGGCATTGAGGCGCTCGAGCAGGTCGCGCCCGAACAGCGCCGGATCCGAGTAGGTGTTCTCGAGGCTTTCGACGTAGATCAGAACCAGGCTTTTCGGCTTCTCCTTGCGCAGCGTGACGTGGCGCGGGTCGACATAGGATCCGGAAAAATAATCCTCGCCGAAATAAGTGCGAACGTAGCTCGCGAGCGAGAAGCTGTCGATGAAGAACGCCGTCCCCGCGCCGAACACGACCAGCGGCAGGGCATGCGGCAGCGCGCGCCGGAAGGTCCTCTTCAACAGCTCGCCGGCGCGCGCGCCGCCTCTGCGCGCCGTGCGAATCACCGGGCCGATCACTCGCATCGGCACGGCTTCGGGATGGGCGCGGAGGTAACGGACGTACGTGTCGAGGGTCCACAGCACGAGCGCGAGGGCGACCGGCAGCGCAACCCCGCGCCACAGGAAGCGCACGAGCAGTTCCGGGTCGCTCGAGAGCAGGCCTTCGGTGCCGAGATTCAGATGATAGAGAACCTGGTCGATGCTGACCGACCCGAACTCGTCGGTCAGCCAGCCGGGGACAGCGTAGAGGAGGCAGCCTGCAAGGTAGGCGAGGGGCTTCAAGAGTGGGTGCAGACGCATGACCAGGCCCTCCGGAGGCCGGCTTCCGGGCGCAGGCAGGGTCCGGAAGGTGCGCAATATTACCGTAATGTTGCAGCGACCACGGAACCGACGGCCGAAGTGCCGGCCGGGAGGCCGCCATCGGCATGACGAGAGGCTCGCGCCTGTCACTCCGCAGCGCAGCGCCGAACGCGGCACTGCTGTGGCAAAGTAGCGCCTTGTCGCCTACCAGGCTCCGCGCCTTCACTGCATGAGACCCGCCCGCGCGCTGATCGATCTCGACGCCCTGCGTCATAACTACCATCTCGCCCGCAGCCGGCACGGGGGCCGCGCGCTGGCCGTCGTCAAGGCGAATGCGTACGGCCATGGCGCAGCGCAGTGCGCACGGGCGCTCGCCGCTGACGCCGACGGTTTCGCAGTCGGGTTCCTCGAAGAGGCGCTCGAACTGCGCGCCGCCGGCATCGATCAGCCGATCCTGCTGCTCGAAGGCGTGTTCGCTCCCGCCGAGCTCGATGAAGTGGTCCGCCACGACCTCTGGATCGTCGTCCATCATGCCGAGCAGCTGCGCATCATCGACCACGCACGGCCGGCGCTGCCGCTCGAAGTCTGGCTCAAGATGAACAGCGGCATGAACCGCGCCGGCTTCCTGTCGCACGAGCTGCGCCCGGCCTGGCAGCGCCTCAAGGACAGCGGCAAGGTCGGCGGCATCACGCTGATGACGCACTTCGCGCGCGCCGACGAGCCGCAAGTCCTCGCGACGACCGAGCAGCTGACAGCATTCGACACCGCGACGCGCGAGCTGCCCGGTCCGCGCAGCCTCGCGAACTCCGGCGCGATCCTCGGCTGGCCTGCGGCGCACCGCGACTGGGCACGCCCCGGCATCCTGTTGTACGGCGCCGATCCGATGCCCGACGAGCCGAACGGCCTGCGCCCCGTGATGACGCTCGAGAGCGCGGTGATCGCGGTACGCGAGATACCGGCGGGCGCGCCGCTCGGCTACGGCGCGCGCTTCCACGCGGAGCGCGCGACCCGCGCCGGCCTCGTCGCACTCGGCTACGCCGACGGCTATCCGCGCAGCGTGCCCAACGGCACTCCGGTCGCCGTGGATGGCCTGCGCACGCGCCTGATCGGGCGCGTATCGATGGACCTGCTGACGATCGACCTCACCGATCTCCCCGACGCCGGCCTCGGCAGCCGCGTCGAGCTGTGGGGCGCGAACATCCCGGTGAACCGCATCGCCCAGGCCGCGAAGACGATTTCCTACGAGCTGCTGTGCAACGTCAAGCGGGTACGTTTCGAATATTCCGGCTGAACGGACGGCCGGGAGCTGCATGGCGACTGGCACGAGACGAACGCTCGCCGCGCTGACCGCGGCGAGCAGCGCGCTGTCCGCATGCGCCCGCCACCTCAGGCGCCGAATCCGCGGCCGGCATTCATGGACCGGGCAGAAACCAACCGAAAACGATGTTGCCCAACGGTTTCGCCACGCACCGACGACAGACGATTCTTGTTCTTGCTCAAGGCGGCAGCGCTTGCGCCTCCCTAGCATTTCCAACCAGCGGACACTTGCCGCACCCACCCCCACCCCGGAGGATGCTTTCATGAATGAACTGCCGATCATCGACCGTTCCGTATTCCCGTTCGACGCCCGCGGCGTCGCCAAGCGTTTTCGCCACGCCGCCATCTTCGGCGCCCTCGAGTCCCTCGAAGAAGGGGAAACGATGCGTTTCGTGAACGACCACGACCCGCTGCCGCTGCTCGGTCAGATCCAGCAGCGTTATGGCTCGCAGATCAAGATCAATTACGTCGCCCGCGAACCGGGCAATATCGTCATCGATTTCACCGTCCAGCTGAACGCGCAGGAACCGGCACCGGTCGAACCGGCTCCGCGCAGCGCCGGCGGATGTGGTGGCGGTGGCGGCGGCTGCGGCTGCGCCGGGACCTGAATTCGTCCCTGAATTCGTCCCATTGCAGCGGACGCGCGGGGTGCCATGCGCTCCGTTGCGGCCGCCTCGCGGGCACTCGCCCGCCGTGACGTCCTCCCGGAAATAGCGCCGTTCGCCCGCCTCTCGCGGACGACGGCGCTAGTTGCGGAGCCGGTCGATCACGATCTCGACGTTCGCCGCATCCGGCGCGACGTTGACCGGCTCCCCTTCGAGATCGCCTGCCTGGGCGGTCGCCTCCCCCTGCTTCGACAATCTCGCCCCGATGCTCAATTGTGCCGGGAGGGGTGCCTTCGACATGCGCGGTGCATTTTCGAAGCTGAATGACGCGGGCAGGTCGCCCGCGCGCAGGCGCAGGGCCGCCACCGGCATCCCGCCTTCCAGCAGACGGGCGAAGACGAACACGGTGTCGTCCGCTTCGACCTGCGCGGCAAGCTCGGCGGAGATGCTGATCCGGCCGCTGACCTTGAGCGCCTCTTCAGCCCCCTGCACCGCCCCCTCCGCGGCCCCCTTCCCGGCACTGCCGCCGGTCGGCGCCGCACCCGGGCCTGCCGCTTCCAGCAACGGCATGCCACCCTTCGCGCGTGCCTCGTTGATGCTTGCGACGACCGCCGCGTAAACGCCTTCGCCGGGGTCCATGTTCGCGAGGATGCGTTCCCAGTGAGCGGATGCGGCGGCGAAGTCCTCGCGCTGGAACGCCGCCGTGCCGGCGAGCGCCAGCGCCTTGAGGTGAGCCGGGTCGAGTTCGAGCGCCCGGCGGATGAGGCGATCCGGGTCGCCGTCGAACCTGCCACCCGCCGCGCCGGCGAGCAGGTCGGCCCAGTCGGCGAGGATGTCCGCCTGGTCCGGGATCTTCGCGCCGAGCTTGCGCCAGGTCGCCGCGGCCCCGTCGAGATCGTTCGTCATCGAGTAGGAGCGGCCGAGCATCATCCACCCCTCGGCATCGTCCGGCTCGCGTTCGAGGCGCTGCGCGAGCTGGGCGACCAGCGCCGACATCTGCTCGGGCGTGATCTGGTGTTCCTGCTGCGCGGCGATCTGCGCCGGATCGAGTCCGCGAGGTTCGCCGAGAGCGAGGTAGAACAGCACCGCGAGCGCCGGCAGCGCGACGACGATCGCAACCGCCCATGGGCGTGCCGGCCGCAGATCGGCGCCGCTTTCGGCCGCGCGCCCCTCTTCGAGCGCCCGCTGTTCGAGCTCTTCGCGCGAGCGCTGATAATCGGCCTCGGCAATGTGGCCGGCCGCACGCTCGGCCTCCAGCTCAACCAGTTGCTCGCGCAGCACGACGAGCACGGTTTCGGCCTGGCGCTGCCGATGCGCCTGTTCGCGCGCGCGGCTCCCGCCACCGAGCAGCGGCGGAACGACAAGCAGCAACGCACCGGCCACTAGCACGGTGGCCAGAATCAGGAAGGGAATCACGAACGAGGCTCCTCGGAGGAAGGGGACGTGCCGTCGAGCAGGGCGCGGGCGCGGGCACGCTCGTCACGCGTCAGGTGCGGCGCGCTGCGGACTTCCTCGGCGCGGCGGCGCAGGCGCCATCCGAGCCAGCCCGCACCGGCGACGAGCAGCAGCGCCGGCCCCAGCCACAGCAGCAGCGTAATGCCCTTGAACGGCGGAAGGTACAGCACGAAATCGCCGTAGCGGGCAACGAGATAATCGACCACCGCCTCTTCGCTCTTGCCGGCCGCCAGCTGCTCGCGCACCTGGTTGCGCAGGTCGAGCGCCAGCGGCGCGTTCGATTCGGCGATCGACTGGTTCTGGCACACCAGGCAGCGCAGCTTGTGCGACAGATCCATGACGCGCTCTTCGAGCTGCGGGTCGGTCACGAGCGGCGCGGCTTCGTCGGCGGCGAATGCCGGCGGCGCGGCGACGGCGAGGATCAGCGTGAACAGCAGGGCCGACACGGCCGAAGGCAGCAGATGCCGGAAGGACCTAGCTCGCACGCGACAGCTCCGCGATCTTCGGCAGCAGCACGTCGCGCACCGCCTCCCGGGTCACCGGTCCGATGTGCTTGTAGCGGATCACGCCCTGCCGGTCGATGAGGAAAGTCTCGGGCACGCCATACACGCCGTAATCGATGCCGACGCGGCCATCCGCGTCGACGACCGACGCGGTGTAGGGGTCGCCGTGCGCTTCGAGCCAGGCGATCGCTTCGGGGCGCGTGTCCTTGTAATTGAGGCCGACGAGCGGCACGACCTTGTCGCGCGCGAGTTCCATCAGCACCGGATGCTCCTCGCGGCACGATACGCACCACGACGCCCAGACGTTCAGCAGCCACACTTCGCCACGCATGTCGGCGGCGCCGAGTGCGGCGTCGGGGGCAGCCAGTGTCGCGAGGCGGAACTGCGGCGCCGGTTTGTCGACGAGCGGCGACGGCACTTCGCGCGGATTGAGCTGCAGCCCGTAGCCGAGAAAGCCCGCCAGCACGAGGAATAATGCGAGGGGGACGAGAAATTTCGCTTTCATTGTCGATTACTCATGTCGTCCGGCGCGCCGCGCCGGCAGGGACTTCACGCTCGGCGAGGCGGCGGTAGCGACGATCCGAGGCCGCGAAAACGCCCCCGATTGCCATCAGCACGCAGCCGAGCCATACCCAGCTGATGAAGGGTTTGTAGAACAGGCCGACAACCCAGCTGCCGTCGTCGAGGCGGTCGCCGAGGTTGACGTAGACATCGCGAAACGGGCCGATGTCGATCGACGCCTCGGTCATCGGCATCTGCTGCGCGACGTAGAAGCGCTTTTCCGGGTGCAGCGTCGCGACCGGAATGCCGCTGCGCGTCACGTCGATCGTCGCCCGCGCGGCGTCGTAGTTCGGCCCCGGTGCGTCGGCGACACCGCGGAACGTGAACGTGTAGCCGGCGAGTTGTGCGGTCTGGCCGGGCTGCATCTTGACGTCGAGGCGCTCGTTGAGACTGCCCGCCATCGTCGCGCCGATGATGAAGATGCCGATGCCGGCGTGCGCGAGCCACATTCCCCACCACGCCAACGGGATGCCCCGCAGCACTGCCGCAGTACTCGCGCCGCGACGCTCCGCGAAGCGGCTCGCCAGCAGCCGGGCGCTGCCGAGCAGCACCCACGACGCCAGCACCAGGCCGAGCACCGTGCGCACCGTGACGTGCCCGACCGCGAACGCGACACCGAGACCGATCGCGATGCTCGCCACCATCACCGGCAGCAGCGGCCGCAGCACGCGCCCGAGGCCGTCCCCTTTCCAGCGGACGAACGGCCCGAGCACCATCAGCACCACGACCGGCGTCATCAGCGGCACGAACACCGCTTCGAAGTACGGCGGCCCGACCGAGATCTTGCCGAGGTTCAGCGCGTCGAGGAACAGCGGGTAGAGCGTTCCGAGCAGCACCGAACCCGTCGCCACTGCGAGCAGGACGTTGTTGCCGAGCAGCGTCGCGTCGCGCGACACGAGGCCGAAGCTGCCGCCGCCGGCGAGCTTCGGCGCGCGCCATGCGAACAGCGTCAGCGAAACGCCGATCACGACGACCAGCAGCGCGAGGATGAACAGACCGCGGCGCGGGTCGGTCGCAAACGCATGCACCGACGTGATGACGCCCGAGCGGACCAGGAAAGTGCCGAGCAGCGACAGCGAGAACGCACTGATCGCGAGCAGGATCGTCCAGCTGCGGAACGCGCCGCGTTTTTCCGTGACCGCGAGCGAATGGATCAGCGCGGTGCCGAGCAGCCACGGCATGAAGGACGCGTTTTCGACCGGATCCCAGAACCACCAGCCGCCCCAACCGAGCTCATAGTAGGCCCAGCCCGACCCGACCGCGATGCCGGCAGTGAGGAACACCCACGCGACCGTCGTCCATGGTCGCGACCAGCGCGCCCATGCGGCATCCATGCGGCCGCTGAGCAGCGCCGCGATCGCGAACGCGAACGCGACCGAAAAGCCCACGTAGCCCATGTACAGCAGCGGCGGGTGGATGATCATGCCGGCGTCCTGGAGCAGCGGGTTGAGGTCGCGTCCCTGCGCGACCGCCGGCAGCAGGCGGTCGAAAGGGTTGGACGTGACCAGCGTGAACGACAGGAATCCCGCGCTGATCCAGCCGAGCACGCCGAGGACGCGCGCCATGAAGGCGTCCGGCAAATTGCGGCTGAACACCGTCACTGCGACCGTCCACAGCGACAGCGACAGCGCCCACAGCAGCAGCGACCCTTCGTGGTTGCCCCACACGCCGGTGATCTTGTAGATCAGCGGCGTGTCGGTATGCGAGTTGACTGCCGCGAGCTGCAACGAGAAATCGCTCGTGACGAACGCCCAGGTCAGGCAGCCGAAGGCGAACGCGATGGCAAGGAACTGCCCCTGCGCCGCCGGCCGTCCGACTGCCATCAGCGCGATGCGGTTGCGGTTGGCGCCGATCATCGGGACGACCGCCTGGACGAGCGCGAGCACCAGCGCCAGGATCAGCGAGAAATGGCCGAGTTCGGGAATCATTGTTGCACCGTCTGTGCGGCTTTCTGGGCCTGGTCGACGGCGTGCTGCGCCTCCGGCGGCATGTAGTTTTCGTCGTGCTTGGCGAGCACTTCGGACGCCTGGAACTGGCCGTCGGGGCCGAGCGTGCCCTGCACCACCGCGCCCTTCCCTTCGCTGAAAAGGTCGGGCAGGGAGCCTTTGTAGGAAACCGGAATCACTTTCGCCGTGTCGGTGATCGCGAACTGCACGGTCACGCCATCGGCAGCGCGGCGGATCGAGCCGGTTTCGACCATGCCGCCGATGCGAAACGCCCGGCCGACGGGCGCCTTGCCTTCCGCGACTTCGGTGGGCGTGTGGAAGAACACGAGGTTCTGCTGGAACGCGTTCAGCACCAGCGCCACCGCACCGACCAGCAACGCGACAGCGCCGGCGACGAGCAGCAGACGTTTGCTACGGGGTTTCATTCAACGATCTCCTCAAAAGCCCGCCGCCCGCCGCCGCTCGCCCTCGCGCGACGCAGCCTGAGCAGACGCCGCAGGGCGTCCTTACGACGGCGCATGACCATGATCAGTTCCCCTGCCACCAGCAGCGCCGTGATGCCGTAGCTGCCCCACACGAACGGCGCCGCACCGCCCATCTGCCAGAACGCGCTCCATGACTCCCACTGCATCAGATCCTGCCCTCCAGCGCGTCGAGTTCGGCCGCGACCCATTCGGCGTGGCGTTCACGCTCGAGAATCAGCGGGCGCACCCGCCACAAGGTCACGGCGATCGTGTAGGCCCATGACGCCAGCGCCATCACGAGCATGCCCGCGAGCATCGTCGCGGCCATCGAAGGTGCTTTCGTCAGGCTCACCGACGCCCCCTGGTGCAGCGTGTTCCACCACTTCACGGAGAAATAGATGATCGGCACATTGACGGCGCCGACCAGCGCGATGATCGCGCCCGCCTTGTCGGCACGGCGTGGATCCTCGATCGCTTCGGTCAGCGCCATGAAGCCGAAGTACAGGAACAGCAGCAGCAGTTGCGACGTCAGGCGCGCATCCCACACCCAGTACGCCCCCCACGTCGGCTTGCCCCACAGCGCGCCGGTCACCAGCGCGACGACACAGAACATCGCCCCGGTCGGCGCCAGCGCGCGGGCCATCATGAACGACAGGCGGGTGTTCATGACCAGTCCGACCGCCGACCAGAACGCCATGATCAGATACACGAACATCGACATCCACGCCGCCGGTACATGGATGAAGATCACGCGATACACCTCGCCCTGCTGCGCATCGGTCGGCGCAACGAAGAACGCGAGCCACAGCCCGATGATCGTGAGCACCGCGGCGGCGCCGGCGAACCACGGCGCCAGCGCGCCCGCGAGCGGGTAGAACAGCTGGGGGGCCGCGAAGCGAAACAGGCTCTTGCCGCGTTCAGGTCTTTTCATCTCTTTCATCATTCGACTGCGATTCTGAGCGCCGCCGCGCATGCGACCGGCGCCAGCGCCAGCGCCCCGAGCAGCCCGCCACCGAGGAGCAGGATATGGGCGTCAGCGCCGGTGCCGGAAAGGTGGGAATCCACCGCGCCGGCGCCGAAAATGAGCACCGGAACGAACAGCGGCAGAACCAGCAGCGCGAGCAGCATGCCGCCGCCGCGCAGCCCGAGCGTCAGTGCCGCGCCGACCGCGCCGAGCAGGGCCAGGATCGGGGTGCCGAGCGCCAACGATAGGACGAGGACTCCGAGCGCTCCTTGCTCCACGTCAAACAGCAGGGCCAGCGCAGGGGCGACGAGCACGAGCGGCAGGCCGGTGGCGATCCAGTGCGCGACGATCTTGGCGACGACCCACAGCACGGTCGGCTCCGGCGACAGCAGCAGCTGCTCGAGCGTGCCGTCGGCGTGATCCTGTGCGAACAGGCGGTGCAGCGACAGCAGCGTCGCGAGCAGCGCCGCGACCCACAGCACGCCGGGCGCGATCGAACGCAACTGGTTGGTTTCGGCGCCGACGCCGAACGGAAACAGGCACACCACGACGACGAAGAACGCGAGCGTGACCAGCACGTCGGCCCGGCCTCGCCATGCGAGCAGCAGATCGCGGCGCAGCACTGCGGCAAACGGACCGAGCGTACGGCTCAAGCGGCCACCTCGGAGAGATCGAGCACCGTCGGCGGCACGGCAAAAGGGGCGTCCTGGTGTGTCGTCAGGATCACGACGCCGCCCGCGGCGCAGTGGTCCGACAGCGTCGTCGCGAGATCGGCGACCGCTGCGGCGTCGAGCGCGGTGAACGGTTCGTCGAGCACCCACAGGCTGCGGCGGATGCCGAGAAAAAGCCGCGCCAGCCCGACACGCCGGCGCTGGCCCTGCGACAGCACGCGCGCCGGCAGATCGAGCTGGTCGGCGAGGCCGATGCGCACGAGCGCGTCGACACAAGCATCCTCATCGACGTCGTCGCCCGCCGCGGCACATGCGAAGCGCAGGTTTTCGAGCGGCGTGAGCAGATCGTTCAGCGCCGGCGCGTGGCCGAGATAGAGCAGCGTGCGGTGGAAGGATTCGCGGTCGCCGGCGATCGGCCGGCCATTCCAGCGGATCTCGCCCGCTTCGGGATGCGCGAGCCCGCACAGGATGCGCAGCAGGCTGGTTTTGCCGAAGCCGTTCGGACCGGCGATCCGCAGCATGGCGCCGGGCGCCACGTGCAGGGAGAGGCCACGGAACAACAGGCGGTCACCCTTCAGACAGGCGAGATCGGCGGCATAAAGCATGGGCGTGGATTTAACCACAGAGCGGAGCGCTCCGGGAGGCTGCTTGAAGGTCGAACAGCGCGGTTTCGCCCCGGGAAGCGAAACCGCGCTTCAGGATCACCGGAACTCGCTCACTGCGGTTTCGTCGCGGCCGGCATCTGACCCACCCCACCACGACAGCACGCGACCGCGGCCTCTCACAGGCGTGAAAGTTCCAGGGTACGGGGGTCGCCGATCCACGCCTTGTCCAGCATGCCTCTGACAACCCGGGCACCCGGCGCATCGCCGCGCTGCTCGTAAAGCCGCATCAAGCCGAACAGCGCCCAGCCGTTGTTGGGTGCGCGTGCCAGGCTCGAACGCAGCACGTTCTCCGCATTGTCCAGGTCCCCGGCGAGCAGCAGTGCCGCCCCGAGGGACTGGCGCGTCGGATAGTACCAATAGGGCGGCTCGGTGTAGGCCAGCCCATCTTCGAGCGCGACCGCCGCTTCGAAATGGCGGACGGCGCGCACCGGGTCCCGGTTCGCCTGGGCGATGCGCGCACGCAGCACCTGTTCGGCGAGGCGCAGCACGTCCTTCGCCGGCACGCCGCCGGCGACCAGATCGGCAAAGCCGTTTTGCTGCCCGAGGCGGACGATCGCATCGACTTCGGCCTGCGCCGCGCTCGCATCCCCGGCGCCGGCCAGCCCCACACCACGTGCGTAGTGCCACATCGCCTGCACATACGGGAAGTCCGCACCCGGATCGGGCAGGCCGAGAATCGTCTTCGCGTCACTGAACTGCGCGTGGGCAAAATAGGGTGCGGCCATGATCGGCTGCACCCACGAGATGTTCTTGGCCGCCGCATCGGAGACGATCCGGACCAGCTTGGCGGCGGACTCGATGGCGGTGGCGCCATCGCCGGCCATCTGTGCGGACACCATCAGCGAGTGAACGTTGTGCGGATAGTAGGCCTGCGGATAGATGCCGACCGGCGCCGAACGGGCGATGTAGATTTCGTCCGCACGCACCGCCTGCCGATTCGCCTCGATCGCCTCCTTGTACATGCCGACACGGAAGAAAGTGTGGAACGGCATATGCACGACATGCCCGGCGCCCGGCATCAGCCGGCCCAGACGTTGCGCGTAGGGCACGGCGCGAGCAGGATTGTTGGAGCTCTCGGTGACATGGATGTAGTAATGAATCGCGCCGGGATGATCCGGCGTCCTGCGCAGCACTTTCTCCAGCAGGCCGACGATCTCGGCCGTGCGCCCCTTGGGTCGGAAGCCGCCCGCTTCCCAGTAGTCCCAAGGCTGCCGATCCATCAGCGATTCGGCGTAAGTCAGCGTGATCTGGTCGTCGTCGGGATAGCGCTCCGCGACCCGCTGCATCGCGGCGGCATAGGCGGCATCGAGCGCCGTGCGGTCTGCCTGCGGCTCCCGCGCGTAACGCGCCGTCAGCGCTTCGATCAAGGCGCGCTCTTTCGCGCTCGCCCTGGCTGAGAGCCCTTGCGCCTTGTTCACTGCCTCGAAGGCAGGCGCGGCAGCAGCAGGGTCCATCGGAGCGTTGATGTTGGGCCCCAGCACGAGCGCTTCGCCCCAGTAACACATCGCGCACTCAGGATCGAGCGTGCGCGCCTTGCGAAATGCGCGCAGCGCCTCGCCGTGGTTGAAGGCGTAGGCAAGACGCAGGCCCTGGTCGAAGAACTGCTGCGCAGCGGGTATGGAAGTCGTGATCGGGTAGTGCAGCGTACCCAGGTTGTTCATGAGCAGCGGGTTGGCGTCGGCGCCGGCGATCGACTCCGCCTCCGGAATCGCTCTGCTGAACGGACCGACTTCAGTTCGCGCCGGCTCACGGCCCCCTTCCGCTTGCGCCATGGCAAGCCGGAAGAAGGTTTTGTATTGTGGTCCGCTGCGTTGTGGCGCACAAAACGGCACGCCGATCGTCGTCAGCAGCGCGGAAGCATCGGCTGTACGCCAAGCCTGGTATTCGTCGAACGCCATCGTACCGATCAGGCCAGCGCCGATCAGGGTAGTGATGAGTAGCTTGCGCTTCAACATGGTCAGGCTCCTCCGCGAAAAACGCTACCTGACAAGCACCTGCTTGCGGTAGGCGAAAAGAATCCTTCTGAATGAGTCGCGTCCTCAGCCGTCAATCTGACTTCAACATAGACTACGGCTTGGAAAAATGAGGGGGTCGGCCGGAGATTGCTGCACGAGGTGCGGCCGGGATGCGGCGATCGATCGACGCTCAGCGCTCGCCGCGTTGGTTGGCAACCGCCCATACGGCCGCCTCGACGCGCGAACGGAAGTTGAGCTTGCGCAGCACGTGCTTGACGTGCACCTTGACGGTGCCTTCGGCGATGCCCAGCTCGCGGGCGATCAGCTTGTTCGACAGGCCGGCCGCGATGCGCTCGAGGATGCGCTGCTCCTGCTCGGTGAGGCCCGCATCGGTCACGCTGTCGGGACGCTTTTCCTGGCGCAGCGCCGCTGCCATCAGGTGGGTCAGTGCGTCGGACACGACGATGCGTCCCGCTGCCGCCGCCTGCAGCGCCTCGACCATCTGCTCCGGCTCCATGTCCTTGAGCAGATAACCGTCCGCGCCCGCGCGCAGCGCCGCGACGAGGTCCTCGGCGGCATCCGAGACGGTGACCATCACGACGCGCGTGTCCAGGTCGGCCTGGCGCACGAATTTCAGCACCTCGAGCCCGGACATGTCCTTCATGTTCAGGTCGAGCAACAGCAGGTCGGGGCGCAGATGCAGGATGTGCGCGATGCCCTCCTTGCCGTCAGCCGCTTCGGCGACCAGGCGAAAGCCGGGCACGGTGCGCAGCAGCTGGATCAGTCCTTTGCGGAATAGCGGGTGGTCGTCGATGATGACGACCGACTGGGGAGTGTCGTTCCTGTCGTTCATTGCGCCTCGGGAGTGGGTGCGGGTGACGAAGCCTCGTGCCGGGCGACCGGATCGAAGCGCACGGCTACGCGCGTGCCGCCGTCGGGACGGGGCACGATCTCGAGCACTCCGCCGAGTCCGCGCGCCCGCTCGCCCATGATCGCCAGGCCGTAATGGTGGGGTTCGGTGGCAGCGGCCGCTCGGATGCCTTTGCCGTCGTCCTCGATGATCACCCGGACGCCGTCCGGATGGCCGAACAGCCCGACGCGGATCGAGCTCGCACGGGCATGGCGTGTCGCGTTCGACAACGCCTCGCGGATGATGTGCAGCACGTGGATTTCCTGGTTCGGGTTCAGATGACGCCCGCCGAGGCGGATCTCCAGGTCGATCGGCATGCCGCTGCGGCCGGCGTACTCCTCGACGGTGCTGCCGAGCAGACGGGCAAAATCCCCTTCCATCTGCAGGCGGAACGTCGACAGCAGCTCGCGCAGCTGCCGGTACGCGGCGTTGATGCCGCCTTTCATGTCGGCCAGGATGTCGGACGCGTCGTCGCGACGCTCGGGCCGCTGCAGCGCCGACGACAGCAGGCTCGCCTGGATCTTCATGTACGACAGCGACTGCGCCAGCGAGTCGTGCAGTTCGCGCGCGATGATCGAACGCTCCTCCTGCAGCGCGAGGAGCCGCTCGCGCTCGCTCTGGTGCGAAATGCCCAGCGCGATCCCCATGTGGCGGGATACTGCTTCGACCAGCGTGTGCTGCCACGCGCGCAGCCGCTCGCCCGGTAGCAGCGCGAGTCGCATCATGCCGTAGAGGTGATCGGCATCGCGCAGCGGCACCAGGAACACATCGAAGCCATCTTCGCGGCGATAGCTCCACGGCATCGCCCGCCCGGGGCAATGGGTGCACTCCTCCTCGCTGCCTGAGCGGGACGGACAGTCGCCCATCGTCGTCGACAGGACTGTCGCGACGCCCCCGTGCTTGGGCTGCACGCAGACGAAACTGCCTTTGAGCCCGAGCACCTGCTCGAGATCCTTGAGTGTCTCGACATACGTCTCGGGGGAGGCCGGGGCGTGATAGAGCCGCGCGATGACGTGATACAGCAGCTCCAGCGCGCGGTTGCTGCGCGTCAGATCCGCGGTCTTCTGTTCGACCCGCTGCTCGAGATCGCGATAGACGGTCGACAGCTCGTCGGCCATCGCGTTGAACGCCGAACCCACGCGGCCGAGTTCGTCGCGCCCGGTGTAGCGGCTGTGGGCCCGGAAATCTCCGCCGGCGATGCGTGCGGCACAGGCGTGCAGCTCGGTCAGCGGCCTGAACACGCGCCGGCGGATGACGCAAAGCGCCGCGATCATGACGATCATCACCATTCCCAGCGCAACCGCCAGCGTGATGCGGAGCTGCTCGAGGCCGGTCTCGGTTTCCCGCTCGAGCACCGCCACCAGCGCATCGATCTGCGCCGTGAAGGCGTCGACATCGGCGAGCAGGTTCTCGTAGAACAACACATCGGGGCTTTCGCTCGCGCGCTCCGGCGCTCCGAGCAGGCGCGGCTTGAGGTTCACATACCAGTCTCTATGGATGCCGCGGTAGATCGAGGCGACGACGCTGTCCGGTTCGCGCTCGAGCACCTTCTCCAGCGTCGCATGGCCCAGCTCGGCCTCGAACGCGCCGATCGCCGCTGCGACGTCGGCATGTCCGGTGCGGCCATCGAGGGCTGCTGCGAGCGCGACGCTGGCTGCGCGATGAGCGAGACGGCGCAGGCCACCCGCCGCGTTGACCGCGCTGCCGCTGTCCTGGACAGTTTCGACGATGGCCACCGAGGCGCCGATTCCGACCAGGCTGATGAACGCCACGGCGACGAACGCCAGCACCAGCAGCAGCTGCGTCGCGCGACCTGCGAGCGAGGCGCGTACACGCCCCATGACCCTGACGCCGACAAGGACATCCGCATTGCCGGCACTGTTCACCCCCATACCCCTTTTTCCCCGGAGCTGCCGACCATCCCTACCATGACCCTATGTAAACCATTTACATCAATGATTTGCATTTATTTCCCTATACCTCCAAGGAGGTATCCCCTGTTTGCCTGGCCGACCCCGGATGGGTCGATCGTAACGTGGAACGTCTAGACTGCGTCCTGCATCCCTGAACACGAGCATCCGAAGGAGCACGACAATATGGCGACCGCTATCCATCCCCCGGCGTTCCAGTCACTTTCCTGTCTTGAACCTTTCAGCAGCCTCGATCCGGCAACGCTGCAGCGCCTCTCGCGAGGAGTGCGGGTCTGCCGTGCGTCGCGCGGCGAAATGCTGATGCACCGCGGCGCGCGTCCGGCCGGCATGTACGCGGTCGTCGAAGGCGAAGTCAAATTATTCCTGATCTCCAGCGCGGGCGCCGAGAAGATCGTGCGCCTCGCCGGACGGGGCGAGTCGTTCTGCGAGGAGAACATCCTGTCCGACACGCCGCAGACGCTCGCCGCCCAGGCGACGCGCGACAGCGTGGTGCTGCATCTGCAGCGTCCCGCACTGCAGACGGCGATGGCCGCGCACCCGTCACTGACGCAGGCGCTGATGGCGCGGCTGTCGCAACGGATGGGCGAGCTCGTCGAAGGGATGGAGCAATGCATCCAGCGCAGCTCGACCCAGCGCGTCGCGCATTACCTCGTGCAGCATGCCGACTGCAGCGCACCGCATGCCGAAGTGCGCCTGTCGTGCGACAAGCAGACGATCGCCTCGCAACTCAACCTGACCCCGGAGACTTTCTCGCGCGTCCTCAACCGTCTCACCCGCGACGGCATCATCGTGCCGCGCGGCCGGCGTTCGATCACGCTCACCGACTTGCGCAGCCTGCAATCGATCGCCGCCTGACCTCGGGGCTGCCCGGCATGCAGCGCCAGGCATTGATTCAGCCGGGATCTTCGACCGGTCGCACGGCGGCCAGGTTCGCCTCTGCAGCGAACCAGCGCACCAGCAGGCGGTAAGTGTCGAGGTCGAAGCGCCGTGCGGGCGGGTTGTGGAGCAGCGCCACGAGCGCCTCGGCGCTGTCCGCGCTGCCCAGATGACACCAGTGATCGACGAGATGGAACGCTTCGCATCCCGAATGCGCACAGCGCTCCTCGATCACGACTGCGCCCACCCATGGCCATTCCCGCAGCGTCACCGACCCGAGCGCTCCCGCGAGGCGCGCATCGTGCGCGGCGATGCTTTCCTTGCCGGTGCACACGCCGGCGCAGCGCCTCGCCTCGTGCGCGCCGCAGGCGCCGCTGCCGCCTTCGAGACCGAGCCGGCGCGGGCACAGCTGGTAGAGCTGGGCGAGTTCCCGCAACAGGCTGTCGGCCTCCTTGCGGGTGCGAAAAGTGCCGTGAACCGCTTCCCAGGCTGCCGGATCGGTCGCATGCAGCGGCACGCGCTCGAAGATCGGCGCGCGCTTGCGCTGCGGCACGAGACGCAGGCCGAACACGTCCTCGCCGCCTACCGCCGGCCGGGCATGAAGCGGCCGGCGCGCCCTGAGCAGGTCGGCTTCGCGCAGCGACGCGGCAAACTCGCCGGCAGTCTCCTCCCATTCCACGCGGCGCACCTGGCGCGCGAGTCCCGCCTCGCTGTCCGCGCGGCCCGGCGAAAAATGCTCCATGACGCGCGCCCGCAGGCTCGCGCTGCGCCCGATGTACAGCAGCCGGTCGTTTTCACCGAAAAACGAATACACGCCCGGTGCATCCGGCACGCCCTCGAGCGCCCCTTCGGGCAGTCCGGGCGGCCGGGCCGGCAGCTTCATCGCCCGCGCGCATGCGAGCGCGAGCACGTCGGCGGAAAAGGAGCCGGAGACCAGGCGCGCAAACTGCCACAGCACGTCGGTATCGCCCATTGCCCGGTGGCGCGCGCCGCAGGTGAAACCGTGCCGCTCGATCAGCGCGTCCAGTCCGTGACGATGGTGTTCCGGGTACAGCGCGCGGGAAAGCTTGACGGTGCACAGCACCGACGCCTCGAACTGCTGGCCGAGGCGGGAGAACTCGTTGCGGATGAAACCGTAATCGAAGCGCGCGTTGTGGGCGACGAACACCGCCCCGTCGAGATGCCCGCGCACGCTGTCGGCGAGTTCGGCGAACGTCGGTGCCCCGGCGACCATCTCGTCGGTGATGCCGACCAGACGCTGGATCAGCGCCGGGATCGGGCGTTCCGGGTTGACGAGGCTTTCCCAGCGCCCGACGATCTCACCGCGCTCGATGCGCAGCACGGCGATCTCCGTGACGCGGTCGGACACGGGATTCGCCCCCGTCGTCTCGACGTCGATCAGGACCAGCGAATCAGGAAGCGACATGGCGGCATCGGTCGGACGCGTTCGTGCATCCGGCCCGCTCGACGATCAGGAAGTCGCGTGGTGCGGTACGCGTCAGTGGTTGATATCGTAGTAATAAGCCTTGACCGGCACTTTCGACTGATCGAGGCGCGCTTGTGAGACGACGTCCTGCGGCTTGTCCCACCACAGGGCGCGGCCCTTGCGCTGCTCATCGATTTCCTGCGGATGCTTCGCCAGCCACTCGCGCATGAATTTGGTGTGTTCGGATTCGTAGATCGCCATGCCTTGCTCCCGGAAAGATCGGCAATTGTAGGCGAGCGTCGCGAATGCGCCAATCGCGATCGGTGTATCGCGCCGGCTGCACCGCACTGCCTCCTCGCGCGCTCAGCTGCGCACGTCGCCCTTGAGCCGCCCGATCCGCACGACTTCCTGAACCCGGCGCACGCCGCGCATGACCTTCGCCAGATGCATCCGGTCGCGGACCTGCAGCACTAGGTTGATCGCGGTGTAGATGCCCTGCTCGTTGTCCATGCTGACGTTCTGGATGTTGCAGTCCTCTTCCGAGATGGCGCTCGCGACCTTCGCGAGGACTCCGCGGGTGTTGCGCGTCAACACGCGGATCGTGACGTCGAACACGCGGTCTTCGCCCGTCTCCCACTCGACGTCGACCCAGCGTCCGCGGTCGCCGCGCAGCTTCGCCACCACTGCGCAGTCGTGCAGATGGACTTCGAGGCCCTGGCCCTTGCGGATCATGCCGATGATCGGGTCCCCCGGGATCGGCTGGCAGCAGCGCGCGAGCTGCACCGCGATGCCTTCGCTGCCGCGGATCAGGATCGCGCCGGCGGGCTTGGGCTTGATGACGTTCGGCCGGCCCGATTCGAGGTCCTGCGCCTGCGCGACGCGGCGCGCGACGATCACCGGCAGGCGCCGGCCGAGGCCGATGTCGGCAAACACTTCCTTCTTGCTGCGCATGCTGCGATCGCGCAGGAAGCGCTCCCACGCGAAAGTACTGATCTGTCCCAGCGTCAGCCCGTGCGGACGCAGCGCCTGGTTCAGCAGCCGCTCACCGAGCACGACGGATTCTTCCTGTTGCGCGCCCTTGAGGAAATGGCGGATCTGCGCGCGCGCCTTGCCGGTACGCACGTACGCGAGCCAGGCGGGATTGGGATTCGCATGCGCGGCGGTGATGATCTCGATCTGGTCGCCGTTGTGCAGTTCGGTGCGCAGCGGCATCAGGTCGCCGTTGACGCGGCAGGCGACGCAGCGGTTGCCGATGTCGGTGTGCACCGCGTAGGCGAAATCGACCGGCGTCGAGCCTTTCGGCAGCGACAGGATCCTGCCTTGCGGCGTAAACACGTACACCTCGCCGGGGAACAGGTCGATCTTGACGTGCTCGAGGAACTCGGTCGCGCCGCCCGACGCCGACTGCAGTTCGAGCAGCGACTGCAGCCACGAGTGCGTCTTCTGCTGCAGCTCGGTGAGCGTCTTCTCGTCTTCCTTGTACAGCCAGTGCGAGGCGACGCCGGTTTCGGCGATGTGATGCATCTCGGCAGTGCGGACCTGCACTTCGACCGGCGTGCCGAACGGCCCGATCAGCGTCGTGTGCAGCGACTGGTAGCCGTTGGCCTTCGGGATCGAGAGGTAGTCCTTGAACTTGCCCGGTACCGGCTTGTACATCGAATGCAGCGCGCCGATCGCGAGGTAACAGCTCGGCACGTCGCGCACGATGACGCGAAAGCCGTAGATGTCGAGCACCTGCGAAAACGACAACCGCTTCTCGGCCATCTTGCGGTAGATCCCGAACAGGTGCTTTTCGCGGCCCTGCACTTCGGCCGTGATGCCCCATTGCGGCAGGCGCTCCTCGATGCCCTGCAGCACCTTGCCGACGACCTCGCGGCGATTGCCGCGCGCCGCCTTGATGGCGCGCGACAGCACGCGGTAGCGCAACGGGTACTTGTGCTCGAAGGCGAGTTCCTGCAGCTCGCGGTAGAGATTGTTGAGGCCCAGCCGGTTTGCGATCGGGGCGTAGATCTCCAGTGTCTCGCTTGCGATGCGGCGTCGCTTCGCGGACCGTATGCACTGCAGCGTGCGCATGTTGTGCAGGCGGTCGGCGAGCTTGATGAGGATCACCCGCAGGTCGCTCGCCATCGCCAGCAGCATCTTGCGAAAGTTCTCCGCCTGCGCTTCCTCGTGCGAGCGGAACTCGATCTTGTCGAGCTTCGACAGGCCGTCGACGAGCTCGGCGGCGGTGCGGCCGAAGCGGTCGACGATCTCCTGCTTCGAGATGTGCGTGTCCTCCATCACGTCGTGAAGGAGGGCGGCGATCAGCGCCTGGGCGTCGAGGTGCCAGTCGGAGACGATGTCGGCGACGGCGACCGGATGCGAAATGTACGGGTCGCCGCTGATGCGCAGCTGACCTTCGTGGGCGCTCGCGGAGAAATGGTAGGCAGCTTCGACCTTCTCCACATCCTCGGGACGCAGATAGGTCTCGAGCTTCTGCCTGAGTGCGGCGAAATCCGAAGACACGGGGAGACCGGACGGCGAACCGAAAGGGCCCGGGGCGGGAATCGCTGCAGCGTCCATCGGCTGTTCCCTCCCCGCTCGAGAGTCAGGCCTGCCCGCGGTTGAGGACTTCCAGGCCGACTTTTCCGGCCGCGATTTCGCGCAGCGCGATCACGGTCGGCTTGTCCTTGTCGCTCTTTTCGAGCTCGACCTGAGGCGTGGAGCCGATCGTGATCTGGCGCGCGCGGTAGGTCGCGGCCAGCGTGAGCTGGAAGCGGTTGGGGATCCTTTTCAGACAATCTTCGATCGTGATGCGAGCCATGGTTCAGTCCTGTTCAAGAAAATCGAAATACTGCAGATGGCGCTCGTGCTGGTTTGCATAACGCAGGCGCGAAGCACGCACTACCGCCACGAGGTCGTCGAGCGCACATTGCAAGTCGTTATTGAGTATAACGTAGTCGAATTCGCCGACATGACGCATCTCGCCGCGTGCCCCGAGCAGCCGCCGCATGATCACGTCGTCGCTGTCGGTGCCGCGTCCGCGCAGGCGGGCTTCCAGTTCCTCGAGCGACGGTGGCAGGATGAACACGCCGACGGCGTCGGGAAAGCTCTTGCGCACCTGCTGCGCACCCTGCCAGTCGATTTCGAGCAGGATATCGCGCCCCGTCGCGATCTGCTGCTTCAACCAGACCTTCGAAGTGGCGTAGTAGTTTCCATGCACTTCGGCCCATTCGAGGAACTCGCCGCGATCGCGCAGCGCGCGAAACGTCGCGACATCGACGAAGTGGTATTCACGTCCGTCGCGCTCGCCGGGGCGCGGCTCGCGCGTCGTGTAGGACACCGACAGGTTCACCTGCGGATCGCGTTCGAGCAGACCGCTGACGAGAGTCGTTTTGCCTGCACCCGACGGGGCAGTGATGATGATCAGGGTTCCGGGCATGTCTTCGTTCGTGCCGACCCGCAGGCGGCGCACTCTCCGTCGTTTCTGGCAGGATTCGCTTACCGGGATGAAAGTATCCGCGCAGCCGATTGTGCCAGCCCGTGGCGCCGATCACCAAGAGTCCCCGCATCACAGGCGGACGGCGTCCGGGCAAAGACGTCGATCCCTCGCCCGCAGCGGGATTCGACGGAGCGCGAGTCAGGCGTTACTCTGTCCCACTTTGCTGGGCCGGAATCCTGACAATGAACTCTTTTTTCGCGTGTAATGTCGCCCACCGACCCCCATAGCCTGCTCGGCCTGTCCCCGGGCGCCGGGGAACGCGAGATCAAGCACGCTTTTCGCCGTCTCGCGATGCGCTGGCACCCCGACCGCAACGCCGATCCGGCCGCGATCGAGCATTTCAAGCGCCTGCGCGCGGCTTACGAGGATCTTCTCGCCGAATATTCGCGCTGCCCGGCGCCGGCGGCGGCACCCCACGATGCGCAGGCTGCCGATGCGCGGCCCGAGCCGCCTCCCGAGGCCCCGCCGCGCGGAGCCGACCGTCGCGAGGATCTTGTGCTGACCATGGAGGAAGCGTTCGCCGGCGGCGAAAAAGCGTTCACGATCGCCGATGAAATCCCGTGCGGCGCCTGCGGCGGCAGCGGCGAGGAAGTGCTGCGTCACACCCGGCTGTGCGCCACCTGCCACGGCTCGGGGCGGGTCCGCGACGGCCGGAGTCTTACCGCGTGCGCCGATTGCGCGGGCCGCGGCTATCTGAGCAGGCAGGCCTGCGGGGCCTGTCACGGCAGCGGACAGGCGCGCGCAGCGCGCAAGCTCCATGTCCGGATTCCGGCCGGGGTGCTCGACGGCGACGAACTGCGCGTCGCCGGGGCCGACGAAGACTGCGATCGCAGCGGCGGCGAGCCGGGAGACCTGATCCTGCGAGTCGTCCTGGCGCCGCACGCGCTGTACCGGCTCGACGGTCGCGACCTGATACTGAGCCGACCGGTCAGCGCGTTCAGGATGTTGCTGGGAGGCGAATTGCCGATTCCGCTGCCGGACGGCGTTCGCCACCTGAAGCTAGAATCCGGACGGGCGACGACGCGCGAACTGAGAGTCAAGGGAGCCGGCTTTCCCGGACGCGGCAAACAGCGCGCCGGCGCGCTGATCGTGCGCCTGGTGCCGGTGCTGCCCGAAGCGCCCGACGCGGAAATCCTCGCCCTGCTCGAAATCGCCGAAAGCCGCCTGCAGAACACCCTGTCCCGCCACTTGCCGGATGTGGCAAGCTGGGAAGAGCGCTGGCTTCCGGACATCCCCGAAACGCGCTGAGTTCCCCGGCCGTCGCGCACGGTCCAATCGACAGAAAACCTCCATGATTCTCGATATCGATTTCGTTTCCGACTTCGTCTGCCCGTGGTGCTTCATCGGCAACGAGTGTCTGCGCCAGGCCATTGACGAAGTCCGCCACAGCGTGGCCGATCTCGAAGAAATACGCGTGAACCGGCTGCCGTTTTTCCTCGACCCGGACACCCCGGTGGCCGGAGTGCCTTATCGGCCGTTCCTCGACGCGAAGTTCGGCGGGCGGCGCAAGGCCGACGAAGTCCTGGCCCGGATCGTCGCAGCCGGCGCGCCCGATGGCGTGACTTTCGCCTTCGATCGCATCGCGACCCGTCCGAACACGCTGAACGCGCATCGCCTCACTTACCGGGCGCAATCGCTCGGCCACACTCAGGAACATGTCAACGCGCTCGGCCACGCGTTGTTCGCCGCCCATTTCCAGGACGGCCGCGACCTCGGCGACAACGCCACGCTCGCCGATATCGCTGCGGCAGCCGGTGACGATCGCGAAACCGTCTTCGCCTATCTCGAAAGCGACGACGATGCGGCAGCGGTCAGGCGGATGGCGGAGCAGATCCAGAAGCAGGGCATCACCGCCGTTCCGTTCTTCATCTTCAACCGCAAACTCGCGGTGTCGGGCGCGCAGTCGCAGACGACGCTGGGCGCCGCGATCCTGCAGTCGCTGCACGTCTCGTAAGGCGAACCGGGCGAGGCTGGGGGCGGGGACCGGCACGACCGGGCGCCGTCCCAGGGCGCCCGGTCCCGCAGTCTATACTGTCGCCCATGGTCGATGTCACGCTCCTGCCGGCGCTGCCCGAAGAGGAACTCGAAGAACGCTTCATCCGCGCGTCCGGCCCCGGCGGACAGAACGTCAACAAGGTTTCGACGGCAGTGGAACTGCGCTTCGACGCCGCGCATTCGCCGTCGCTGCCCGACGATGTCCGCGCCCGCCTGCTGAAACTGGCAGGGCGCCGCGCGACGTCCGAAGGCGTGATCGTGATCTGCGCCCAGCGCTTCCGCACGCAGGATCGCAACCGCGCCGACGCGCGCGCCCGGCTCGCGGAGTTGATCGCCCGCGCCCATGAAAAACCGCTCGCGCGGGTCGCGACGCGTCCGACCAGGGCAGCGAAGATCCGGCGGCTCGAAGCGAAGCGGACGCAGGGCGAACGCAAGCGGCAACGGACGCGTCGCACGTCGATCGACGAATGACCCGAAAACCTACTTTTCCCGAACAGGACTGCAGCCGATGAGATCTTCCCGTTCCCGCCCCGCCCTGCGCGCCCGCCGCCTCGCCGGCATCCTTGTCCTGCTCGCGGCCGTGCCGCTGCCGCTGCATGCGGAATCGGTCGGCGAAGTATCGACGGTGTGGAAGCTGATCGGCCCGAACCATAAGGTCGTCGTCGAAGCGTACGACGACCCGCGCGTCGAGGGCGTGACGTGCTATGTGTCGCGCGCGAAGACCGGCGGGCTGTCGGGCGCAGTGGGTCTTGCCGAAGACCTCGCGGAAGCGTCGATCGCGTGCCGGCAGGTCGGGCCGATCCGCACACGCGGACCGCTGCCCCAGCAGGAGGAAGTATTCTCCGAGCGCCTGTCGGTGCTGTTCAAGCGGCTGCAGGTCGTGCGCATGGTCGATGTGCGCCGCAACGTCCTGGTTTATCTCACCTATTCCGACAAGCTCATCGAAGGCAGCCCGAAGAACAGCGTCACCGCCGTGGCAGTCGATCGGGCGACGCCGATTCCGCTGCGTCGCTGACGACGACGCTCCCCTCGCCGCCGGGCGTCCTCGAAAGTTCTGCCACTGAGCGGTTCTGAAATCCGGCCGCAGCAGCGATAATGCGCGGCCCGGCCGGGCGTTGTCGCGCATCGGCCGGAAAATGCCAGCGGACGCTTCGGCGTCCGTGGTGCCGGCGGTCTGTGTACCGCCATCTTCGACGGGCGTCGCGAACGCGCACGCCCGATTTAAGCTCCGGCGGCTTCCGCGCCGGAGCGGCTGAAAGGAATCGGGAGACGACAATGTCCGACATCCGTCGCGCCTTGCGCAGGCGCACGCTCGCGTCGCTCGCGGGCGTCGCCGCACTGGCTGCCGCGCCGAAAACGCTCGTCGCCGCAACCCGCGGCGCAGGTGCGCCTGACCGCTTCGAAGCGGTGGACGCGCCAAATGCAGTGCCCGCGGCTTTGCGGGCGGCGCTGGAACCGCTGCGAAATCGGGCGGTACTCGTCAATTTCTGGGCGACCTGGTGCGAACCCTGCCGCGCCGAAATGCCCGCTCTGGCAGATCTCGACGCTATCGAAACGGACCTCGCGCTGCTCACCGTCGCAGTCGCCGACCGCGACGGTGACGTCCGCCGCTTCTTCGCCGCGCATCGCATCGACCCGCTCGTCGTCGCCGACCCCGAGCAAGTGATCGCCCGCGCCTGGGCAGTTCGCTTCCTCCCGACGACGTTTCTCCTCGACGCCTCCCACCGGCCCCGCCACCGCATACGCGGCGAACTCGACTGGAACGACCCCGCCGTGCGCGAGCGCGTCATGACGCTCGTGGCGCCCCCGAACGACCCCACACCACACTGATCAGGACGATTGTCATGGACCGCAGGAATTTCCTCAGAACCTCCGCCCTCGCCGCCAGCTTCGCGCTCCCGGCCTGGAGCCGCGCCGCCGAGTCCGCGACAGCGCAGCCTTTCGCGCCCCACCCCGCCAACGGCTGGCGCGTTTTCGAATTGACGAGCCGCATCGAGCCCGCCGCGAGCGGCGACCCGACGCGCGTCTGGGTGCCGTTGCCGTCGATCGACGATCCCGAATGGATGCGCCTGATGGGCAACCTGTGGCAGGGCAATGCCGACACGATGCGCGTCGTCACCGAAACGGATTACGGCGCCGCGATGCTGCAGGCCGAATGGGCGCCGGGCGCCGCGAGCCCGCTGCTCGAAGTCGTCAGCCGCTTCGCGACCTGCGACCGGGCGGTCGACTTCACCCACCCGGGGCCCGCACGCGAGTTGCCGGCGGCCGAACGGGCGTTATACACCCGCCCCACTGCGCTGATTCCGACCGACGGCATTGTGCGCGACACCGCAGAGTCGATCGTGCGCGGCGCGACCAGCGACGAGGCGCGCGCGCGGGCAATCTACGAGTGGATCGTCGACAACACGTTCCGCAACCCAAAGACCCGCGGCTGCGGCCTCGGCGACATCCGCACGATGCTCGAAAACCGCGATCTTTCCGGCAAGTGCGCGGATCTGAACGCCCTGTATGTCGGGCTCGCGCGCGCCGCAGGCCTGCCGGCACGCGACGTGTATGGCGTGCGCGTCGCCGACTCGCGTTTCGGCTACAAAAGCCTCGGCAAGAGCGGCGACGTCTCGAAAGCCCAGCATTGTCGTGCCGAAGTCTGGCTCGAGCAGTTCGGCTGGGTGCCGGTCGATCCGGCGGACGTGCGCAAGGTCGTGCTCGAGGAACCGCCGGGCGGCCTCGCGCTCGACGACCCGAAAGTCGCCGCCGCCCGCCGGGTGCTGTTCGGCGCGTGGGAAATGAACTGGCTCGGCTACAACTTCGCCCACGACGTGCGCCTGCCGGGCAGCAGCGGACCGCAGGCGCCGTACCTGATGTATCCGCAGGGCGAAAGCGGCGAAACGCGCTTCGACGGCCTCGACCCGGCGACTTTCCGCTATTCGCTGACGGCACGGGAAGTCGCTCTCGCCTGATGGCGCTCGCTGCAGCGCGCCGGGCTGCCCCAGTCCCGGCCCGCGCGCTGCTACCATTGCCGTCATGAAACCGAATCCCGAATCCCGATGCGAGCAGCTCGATGTCCGCGGACTGCGCTACAACGTCCGGCACTGGGGCGCTGCGGACGCGCCACCGGTGTTCTTCCTGCATGGCTGGATGGACAACTCGGCGACGTTCCAGTTTGTCGTCGGCGCACTCGCGCAGGACTGGCACGTCATCGCGCCCGACTGGCGGGGTTACGGCGCGAGCGAGTGGCTGCGCAGGCCGTACTGGTTTCCCGATTACTACGCCGACCTCGACGCCCTGCTCGCCCATTATTCGCCGCACCGCCCGGCGCGCCTTGTCGGCCACAGCATGGGCGGCAACATCGCCGGCGTGTATTCGGGGGCGCGGCCCCAACGCGTGTCGCAGGTGGCGATACTCGACGTTCTCGGCCTCAAGGACGGCAGCGCCGACGACGCGCCGAAGCGCCTCGACCAGTGGCTCGACGCCGTGCTGGCCGACCCGCAGTTGCGGCGCTATGCGGATCACGACGCGCTGGCGCGGCGCCTGCAGCAGGCCAACCCGCGGCTGACGGAAGATCGTGCCGCATTCCTCGCGCGCAACGTCAGCCGCGTCCTGCCTGACGGACAGGTCGAAATGGCTTGCGACCCCTGGCACAAGACCGCCGCGCCTGCGCCGTACCGCCTCGACGACACGCTGGCCTGCTGGCGCGCGATCACGGCGCCGGTGCTGCTGCTGGTCTCGGAGGAGGGCTACGTCGTCGACCGGTTCCCCGCGGATTCGGACGACTACCGGCAGCGGCTCGCGTGTTTCACCGACCTGCGCGTCGCCACCGTGGCCGGCGCCGGTCACAATCTCCAGCACGACCAGCCGGAGCAGGTCGCTGCGGCGCTCGAGAACTTCCTGCTGCGGGACTGAGCCGCAGGGCCGTCAACGGGCATCGCCGGGACGATCGGCGGTCGCGCCGCGCAGCCAGGCGGCGAAGCGCCGCGGGAACTCCGGCGCCCGGACGCAGAGAAAAAGTCCCGCCGCCGCGTTGAGCAGCGCGCCGACGAGAATCAGCTGCGGCACCGACAGGCCGGCCGCGAGCAGCCCCGCGCCCATGCCGGCGGCGACGACCATGAACAGCGCATTGAGGATATTGAGGCCGGCGATGACGCGCGAGCGGTGAGCGGCCGCGGAACGGGCCTGGACGAGCGTGTAGAGCGGCACGATGAAAAAACCGCCGAACACTGCGATCATCAGCAGATCGAACAGCACGCGCCACGTCGAAGCCCCGGCGAGCACCATGGTCAACGGCAGCGGCGCACTGCCCGCCGCAAACATCGGGCTTGCCCACCACAGGTCGAACGCGAACAGGCTCAGGCCGATCGAGCCGAGCGGCACGAGGCCGGGTTCGAGGTGCTTGCCGGAGAGCCGCTCGCACATCAGCGAACCGATGCCGATGCCGACCGAGAACACCGCGAGCAGCAGCGTCACCGCGTGTTCGTCGCCGCCCAGGACGTCCTTCGCATAGCCGGGGAACTGCGACAGCAGCAGCGCGCCGTAGAACCAGAACCACGAGATCGCGAGCACTGCGGGGAACACGGTACGGTCTTCGCGGGTGAAACGGAGGTTGCGCCAAGTCTCGGTCAGCGGGTTCCAGTTGATGCGCAGCCCGGGATCGGCCGCCGGCGCAGTCGGAATCGCCCGGCTCGCCGCGTAGCCGAGCACTGCGACCGACAGCGCCGCGACCGACACCCACAGCGCGCCGCCGGGGAGGCTGATCGTCACTCCGCCGGCGATCGTCCCGACGAGGATCGCGACGAACGTGCCCGCCTCGACGAGCGCGTTTCCGCCGACCAGTTCGTCCTCGCGCAGATGCACCGGCAGGATCGCGTATTTCACCGGCCCGAACAGTGCCGACTGCGCGCCCATCAGGAACAGCGCGCCGAGCATCAGCGGCAGCGATTCGAGCGCAAACGCCAGCGCCGCGAGCGCCATGACGAGGATTTCGAGCAGCTTCGTCCAGCGGATGAGCCGGCTTTTCTCGAACTTGTCGGCGCATTGGCCCGCTGTTGCCGAGAACAGGAAGAACGGCAGGATGAAAATCCCGGCAGCGAGGTTCACCAGCACGCCCGGCGCAATCGTCGTGAAACGCGCAGCTTCGAACGTCATCAGCACGACCAGGGCGTTCTTGTACAGGTTGTCATTGTACGCGCCGAGAAACTGCGTGATGAAAAACGGCAGGAAGCGCCGTTCGCTCATCAGTCTGAATTGGGAACTCATGCCGCCCTGCACCATCGTGAATCCGGAGTGGGCGGATTCTGCCACCGGCGACGTTCGGCGCGGCAACTTTCGGGGGCGCAGGCGGCCGCCGAGAAAAGCTTCATGCGCCGCAGAATTACCGCCTGAACAGTATGACATTGCCACTGAACATACTGGCAATCCCCTATAAAACCCCGGGATGAGCGTGACAATCCATTTCACCCCTTGACCGCGCGTCCGTTTTTCACCAGACTGCGCGTGCGCATCTGCAATCGCGTGGTTTTTCGTGCTCGACGGCCTTTGGGTACTCAGTTCGTCTTTCCCCGATCTCGATTGCCGCACTTCCGGGCAAACGCCCTTCATTAACTTTGATTTGGGATTTTTCGAAATGGCAACTGGTACTGTTAAGTGGTTCAATGACTCCAAGGGCTTCGGTTTCATCACCCCGGACAACGGCGGCGAAGATCTGTTCGCACACTTCTCCGCGATCCAGGGCTCGGGCTTCAAGAGCCTGACCGAAGGTCAGAAAGTTCAGTACGACGAGACGTCGGGCCCGAAGGGCAAGCAGGCAGGCAACATCCGCCCGCTCTGATTCTCGATTCGATCTCGCGCGCAGCCGTCCGCTAAACCGCACGGCCTGCGCAACGAGTCAAAGCCCGGCATTGCCGGGCTTTTTGCTTTTGCGGGTCCGGACCCCCGCCGCTCACCCGTAGCGGCGTGCGGCCTCGACCGCGAGCCCGCTGCCGATGCTGCCGTAAAGGTCCCCTTCGACGCTGCGCGCGGCAGGCAGCTCAGCCGCGATGCGCGCGCGCAGCTGCGCGACGCCGCTCGCGCCGCCCGTGAAATAGATCGTGTCCACCCGGTCACGCGCGACCCCCGCATCGTTCAGCAGACCCGCCACGGCGGCCGCGACACGCTCGACGAGCGCCGTCGTCGCGCGGGCGAAAGCTTCGCGGCCGATCTCGTGCACGAGCCCGGCTTCGAGCCGGTCGAGCTGCAGCGCCGTGGCCGACGCCTGCGACAGCTCGATCTTCGCCTGCTCGACCTGCAGCGCGAGCCAGTGCCCTTCGCGCCGGCTGACGAGTCGCGACAGGCGATCGAGTTCCGTGCGCGCGCTCGCATCGCGGTAGATGTGCTGCAGGTCGGCCCACGCCTGCCGCGTGTAGGCGAAATTGATCGTATGCCACGTCGCGAGCTGGAAGAACAGGCTCGACGGCACTTCCGCGCCGTTCTTCATCCGGCCGCGATAGCCGAGCAGCGGCATCACGCATTCCAGGCTCAGCGCGCGGTCGAAATCGGTGCCGCCGACGTGCACCCCCGCGTTGCCGAGCAGGTCCTCGCGGCGATCGTCGCGGCCGGCGCGCCCTGGTGACAGGCGCACGAGCGAGAAGTCCGCGGTGCCCCCGCCGATGTCGGCGATCAGCACCAGCTCCTCGCGCTCGAGGCCGGTCTCGTAGTGCAGCGCCGCGCCGATCGGCTCGAACTGGAAGCTGACGTCGCGAAAACCCGCCTGCCGTGCGATCGCCTCGAGCGTGTCCTGCGCCTTGCGGTCGGCGCGCTCGTCATCGTCGACGAAATGCACCGGCCGGCCGAACACGGCCTGCGTGAAGCTTCGTCCCGCTGCCGCTTCGGCGCGCGCCTTCAATTCACCGATGAAGCTCGCGAGCAGGTCGCGGAACGGCAACGCGCGCCCGTGCACTTCGGTCTGGCCGTCCATCAGGCTGCTGCCCAGGAGGCTCTTCAGCGAGCGCATCAGGCGGCCTTCGTAGCCTTCGAGGTATTCGGCGAGCGCGGCGCGGCCGTAGCACGTCGTCTCCTCGTCGGCGTTGAAGAACACCGCGGACGGCAGCGTCGGCTTGCCGTCCTCGAGTTCGAGCAGCGCCGGGACACCGGGCCGCAGCCAGCCAACAGTGGAGTTGGAAGTGCCGAAATCGACGCCGCAGGCGCATGCGGAAGTCTTGTCCATAAGCGGATGCAGCCGGTCGGAAAAGGGCCGCAATGCTACGCCACCGCGACGCGCCGTGCGAGCTTCACGGCGGCCCGCCGACGTTCAGTGGTCAACAGTCAGCGGAACACGATCGTCTTGTTGCGATGCACCAGCACGCGGCCTTCGAGGTGGTAGCGCAGGCCGCGCGCAAGGACCATCTTTTCGATGTCCTTGCCGTAGCGGACCATGTCCTCGACCGAATCGGAATGGTCGATGCGGATCACGTCCTGGTCGATGATCGGCCCCTGGTCGAGGTCCGCGGTCACGTAGTGGCAGGTCGCGCCGATCAGCTTGACGCCTTTCGCCCACGCCTGGTGATACGGTTTCGCGCCGACGAAGCTCGGCAGGAAGCTGTGGTGGATGTTGATGATGCGCCCGGCGTAGGCCGCGCACAGCTGCGGCGACAGCACCTGCATGTAGCGCGCGAGCACCATCGTCTCGCCGCGCACTTCCTCGAAGATGCGCGCCACTTCGGCGTAGGCCTGCGCCTTGTTGTCGGCGTTCACCGGCACGTGGTGGAACGGGATGCCGTGCCACTCGACGAGGCCGCGGAACGTGTCGTGGTTCGAGATCACGCACGGGATCTCGATGTCCAGCTCTTTCGACTGCCAGCGCGCGAGCAGGTCGTAGAGGCAGTGCTCCTGCTTCGACACCAGCACGACGACACGCTTCTTGACTGCCGAATCGGTGATCGTCCATTCCATCTCGAGCTCGTCCGCGAGCGGGCGGAAACGCTCGCGGAACTCGGCGAGGTGAAACGGCAGCGACGAAGTCCTGATCTCGATACGCATGAAGTAGCGCCCGAGCGCCTCGCCCTCGGCAGGAGGCTCGGCGTGCAGCGAAGTCTCGAGGATCCAGCCGCGATGCTCGGCGATGAAGCTCGACACCCGCGCGACGATGCCGACGCGGTCGGGGCAGGACGCGGACAGCGTGAAATGGCGATCGCGGTGCATGACGAGGCCCCGGTCAGGCGACGCGGGCGAAAGCCTTGTCGATCTCGCGGCGCAGCTCGGCGTAGCTGCACGTCACCGGAAACTGCGGGAATTCGCGGATAACGCTCTCCGGCGGATGGAACAGGATGCCGCCATGCGCTTCACCCAGCATCGCGGTGTCGTTGTACGAGTCGCCGGCCGCGACCACCGTCAGGTTCAGCTCCTTGAAGCGCTTGACCGCCTCGCGCTTCTGGTCCGGCATGCGCAGGTGGTAGTTCACGAGCACGCCGTTCGCATCGGCTTCGAGGCGGTGACACAGCAGCGTCGGCCAGCCGAGCTGCTTCATCAGCGGCTTGGCGAACTCCTGGAAGGTGTCGGACAGGATCACGACCTGGTAGCGCTCGCGCAGCGCGTCGAGGAATTCGCGCGCGCCGGCCATCGGCCCCATGCTGGAGATGACTTCCTGGATGTCCGGCAGGCCGAGCTTGCGCTCGGCGAGAATGTTCAGCCGGTACTTCATCAGCGTGTCGTAGTCCGGCTCGTCGCGGGTCGTGCGACGCAGCTCGGGGATGCCGGTACGCTCGGCGAATTCGATCCAGATTTCGGGGACCAGCACACCTTCGAGGTCGAGACAGACGATCTGCACGGCAATATCCTGTAGCGGCAAAGGGAAAGCCGCGATTCTAGCAGCGGCGCGGATGGCCTGGCCGGGGAATGCGGATCATCCCGCGAGCAGGTTGCGCACGGCAAGGCCCTGGGCGGCAAAGTGCGTCAGCAGCGCGTGCTGGTGCTCGGCATCGCGCGTCTCGATCTGCAGGATCACTTCGGTCATGCCGACCGCGACGTGCAGTTCGCCGCGGCGGTGCTCGACATGGCGCACGTTCATGCCGAGTTCGGCGACTGTCGCCAGCAGCGCGAGCAACTGGCCCGGCGCATCGGAAATCATCACCGCGACGCTCATCAGCCGCCCGCTCGACGCGAGGCCGTAGTCGATCGAACGCCCGACGAGCGTCATATCGACGTTGCCGCCCGAAATCACGACCACCGCGCGGTCGTCGGGCCCGAGGCGGACCTTGCGCTGCAGCAGCGCCGCGAGCCCGACCACGCCCGCACCTTCGCCGATCGTGCGCGTGCGTTCGAGCAGCGTGACGATCGCCTCGGCGATCGCGTTGTCGTCGACGGTGACGATGTCGTCGACGTGGCGCGCGATCACCTGCCGCGTCAGCATTCCCGGCCGTTTCACCTTGATGCCGTCGGCGATCGTGTGGGCGTCCGGCCGCACCGCCTCGAGGGTGCCGTCGCGCAAGAAATGCCGCCACGGCGCGACCGCGTCGGTCTGCACGCCGATGACGCGGATCGCCGGATTCTGCAGCTTCAGCGCCAGCGCGACGCCGGAGAGCAGCCCGCCGCCGCCGAGCGGCACGATCGCGACGGTCATGTCCGGCGCGTCTTCGAGCATCTCCAGGCCGCAGCTCGCCTGGCCGGCGATCACGTCCCAGTCGTCGTAGGGATGGATCAGCGCGAGCCCTTCGCCGTCGGCCAGCCGGCGCGCTTCGTCGCTGGCGGCTTCGAGCGTGTCGCCGACGAGGCGCACGTCGGCACCGAGCTTGCGACACGCCTGGATCTTCGTCAGCGGCGCGTTCGCCGGCATCACGACGACCGCCCCGAGGCCGACCCGCGCAGCCGCGCGCGCAACGCCCTGCGCGTGGTTGCCGGCCGACGCCGCGACGACGCCGGCGGGCCGAGCACCGGCTTCCAGCAGGCGGCCGATCTTGTGCGTCGCGCCGCGCAGCTTGAACGAGCCGGTGCGCTGCATGTTTTCGAGCTTCAGTTGCAGCGGCACGCCGAGTTCGTCGGACAGCGCGTCATTCTGCCACTGGCCGGTACGGACGACCGCATCGCGGATGCGTTCGCGCGCGGCGACGAGATCGGGCAATGTGAGCGGCACCGGGATGGACGACATGGCGATTCCTCCGCAATCCGCCTGGAACGGGGCGTTCGAATCGCTACTGTATGCGCAAAGCGGGGGTGCGGGCAGACGCCGGGGACGTTGGCAACGCGCTCGGGGTGACGCTCAGAGTCTGCGAATAGCTCTGCTGGGGGGGTCGATTGGTGCCGGCACCTCGAATTGCGTAGGGCGGATGAGCCGAAGGCGTTATCCGCCGTATGTGCCCGGCCGGGATTCGGCGGAAGGCGCTGCGCTTTTCCGTCCTACGCTCGCTGGCTGCTGACTGCGCAGTGGAAGGGACTGGGCTTTGCCGATGCGTTTAACAATCCGGGAAGGGTGATGTTGCGTTGCAAGACCCGGTTCCCGAGATTGGCCTGCACGTGGTGCCCCGATATACTGCGGTAACCGTTACGGTGCCATTCTGGTTGGAGACTGCCATGCCTACGACGCTGACGTTGAAGAACATTCCGGACCAAGTATATGAGCGGCTGAAGGCGGCGGCCGAGGCGCATCGCCGCAGCCTCAACAGTGAGGCGATCGTGTGCCTTGAAACGGTGCTCACGCCGACCAGGATAGCTCCCAGTGAGCGGCTTGCCCGAGCACGCGAGTTGCGGGCGGGGATCACTGCGACGTTTCGAGCGCGCGACATCGATGCCCTGAAGAGGCAAGGACGTCCATGATCGTTGTCGACTCGAACGTTCTGGCGTACTTGTACCTTCCCGGGGAGTACACGTCAGAGGCAGAAGCGTTGCTGGAAAGCAGTCCGGATTGGGCTGCGCCAATCCTTTGGCGGAGCGAGTTTCGAAACATTCTGGCCGGCTATCTGAGGCGAGGAACACTCAGCTTCGATCAAGCGATCGATATCCAGAGCGAGGCCGAGGGCTTGCTCAGCGGGACCGAGTACGAAGTGGACTCGCGCAGCGTCCTGGAATTGGTGCGCAGCAGTGAATGCTCCGCATACGACTGCGAGTTCGTGGCGCTGGCGATGAGACTGCACACAAAACTTGTGACCATGGACGGCAAAGTACTACGTGCGTTCCCAGACATCGCTGTTGCGCTCACTGCGGGCTGACGAAGTTGTAGGAGGGGAATTGGGGACAGGCCACGATTTCCCCTTGGTCACGCGCAAGAAGAAGCCCGGCGACGACTGGGCGCCGACCATCGGGGTGCTGGCACGGACGGCTTCGTGATACGCTCGTTTCACCTGACATAGCCAGTTCATGGAGTCCTCCATGATCACCTACACCTCAGTCGAGGCACAGAACCGGTTCGGCGAGTTGATCGACCGCTCCCAGCGCGAACCCGTCCAGGTCACCCGTCGCGGCCGCGTGGTCGCCTACGTCGTCTCCGAGCACGACATGCAGGAAGTGCTCGATCTGCGCAAGCGCCGGGAAGACGCCGCGCGCTGGTATGCGCAGTACCGCCAGCAAGTTGCGCAACGTGCCGGCAACACGGCCGGGGAATTGAGCGACGACGACGTAAACCGCCTCGTGCATGAGCTTCGCTAGGCCCGTCGTCATCGACACTGGGGTCCTGGTCAGCGCCGCCATCCGGCCCGACTCCACCCCGGCACTGACGCTCGAAAAGGCGCTCCTGCACTTCGACGTCTGCGTCTCGGAAGCCACCCTCGCCGAGCTGGAAACGGTTCTGTCACGGCCGAAATTCGACCGCTACGCCACGCCCGACGATCGCCGCGCCTTCCTGGCCGGCTTCACGAGCGATCGATCCGGGTGGAAATCAGGCATACGGTCAGCGAATGCATCGATCCTGAGGACAACAAATTTCTCGCCCTCGCCGAAGCCGCCGAAGCCGAACTCATCGTTGCCAGCGACCCGCACCTGACCAGTCTGCACCCGTGGCACGGCATCCCCATCCTGCCGCCCGCCGCCATCTTCGTCGCCATCCGCTGACACATGGGCGCGGAAGACCTCGCCGCGCTCGCCCACCGCCGGCCATTGGGGGAAACGGACGAACTGGAAAGCCTGTTCTGGTAAGCATGCTTCCGGCTAACGGTGATTGCGATGGCCGCCACCCCTGATGATGAAAGAGAATTCGGGGTGGAAGGAGGCGGGAAGAGATCGCGCAATTTTTTGGCGGCTCGACCCCGCAAGCTAACGTGACCCGCCGAACTGACTCGTACCCCGGATTGCTTCCATAGAGAGCGCACGTTAAACAGGCCGTCGGCGACTTGTCGCCTTCAGGCACTTTCAGTTCTGGCACCCGCCCCCTTCCACTGTTGAGTGTAATTCGACGGGAGATGGCATGGAACTGGTAGCGCTACACAAACGAGTCATCGGACTGGATGTGCATCAGGCGCAAATTACGGCCTGCGCGATCCTCGAAGAGGCCGACGGCACGACGCGTATCGAACAGCGGCAATTCGGTGCGTTCAAACGCGATCGGCGCGCACTGGCCGACTGGGTGGCGGCCCTCTCGCCGGACGAAGTGGTGATGGAGAGCACGGGCATTTACTGGAAGAGTCCGTATGCCGCCCTGGAAGCCGTGGGCATTCGCGGGCAGGTGGTCAATGCCCGTCACGTCAAGAATGTCCCGGGGCGCAAGACGGACGTCGGCGATGCCCAATGGCTGGCCACGCTCTCGCGTGCCGGATTGCTGCGCGGCTCGTTCGTGCCGCCGGCAAGACTGCGCGAGTTGCGCCTGATCTCGCGGCAGCGGCAGAAGCTGGTGGGCCAACTGGCCGCCGAGAAGAACCGCCTGCACAAGGTGCTGACCGACGGCGGCATCCGCCTGGGCGTGGTGGTGAGCGATCTGCATGGTCAGTCGGCACGCGCCATGGTCAAGGCCATCATCGAAGGGCACTCGCCGAACGAGGTGCTCCAGTTCGCCAGTCGGCGACTCAAGGCCAGTCGCGAGGAAATCTTCGATGCCTTGCAGGGGGAACTGACCGACAGCCATCGCTTCGTGCTCGACGAACTGATGCACCATGTCGAGGAGATCGAAGCGCGCATTGCGCGCTTCGATGCGCGACTTCTCGAGGGGCTCAAGGACGAGCGAAACGCGCTGGCCTTGCTGCAAACCCTGCCCGGCGTCGATCTGATCGGCGCGGCCATGCTGCTGGTGGAAATCGGCACCGACATGGAGGCCTTCGGCAGCGCCGATCGCCTGGCCTCCTGGGTCGGCATCTGCCCGGGCAACAACGAGTCGGCGGGCAAACGCAAATCCGGACGCCTCCGCAAGGGCAACCTCTATGTCCGGCGCCTCCTCTGCGAGTTCGTCATGCCGCCAGCCGTACCAAGTCGGTCTTGCAGTCGAAGTTCCAGTCCCTCATCGTGCGACGCGGCCACAAACGTTCCGTCGTGGCTTTGGGTCACAAAATCTTGCGCACCATCTTCTTCATGCTCAAACGGCGCGAACCTTATCGGGATTCCGCCACCGACTATGAAGCCCTCTCCGTTCAACGCAACGCTCCTCGCTGGATCAAGGCTCTGACTCGCTTCGGTTTCATTCCCGCCGAAGCCTGATTCACCCGTTTCTCAAAAATATGATCTTCGGGGGTCAGGGCGTCGGCCGCCCTGGAAGTAGGTTCTTTCACGTTAAAATGACTACCGACTGTTCCAACGGGGCCGCCTGCAGGCGGCCCCGTTGGAACAGTCTCTTCACGCCTCACACACAGAAATCCTGACACCCCCGGGCAGCCCGCTTTCAGGCGAAGACCGCACGGTACCGGCAGTGGAAAGCAGTTCCCTACTCACGCATCATTCCACGCAACTCAACATCAATGCCAATCCAGGTAACGGCGTCCTGAGAACGCCTCCGCCGGTTTCGTCCGGCGTGACGGTGCGAGCCCGTTGATCCGCCGATACTGCTGCTGATCCCGAGATCCGGGAAGTCCGCGACGCAATCGCGGCTTCTGTACGAAGCCAAACCCCGTGCCTTCATTGAGGCTGCCAACCGGTGGCCGGCCTGTTACCACCGGTTGGATTGCTGGAATTGATGTTCGGCCAGTTGTTCGCTGGCCGCTGTCGCCCTCAGATCTTGTGCGTGGTATAGACGGCCGTTCCGGCCGTTACAAGAATTGCCGCGACACGTGTAACGTCGGACGCACTTTGAGAAAACGGCGCGACAAATCCACTACTCACCCGCCTCTTTCTGGTGACGAATCCCCAAGATGATCACGTCTTCGTTCGCGTCGTAGCGATACCTCGCCACATACCCGCTGTCGCCGAATTCGATCGGCCACTCCCGGAATTCCTCGGGCAGATCGGCCACCGGGCGGCCGATGTGCGGTTGTTGTCCGAGAACCTGAACTGCCTTGATGATTGCCGCAGCAGCCCGCTTTGCGGCCGCGGGATTCTTCGGACGCAGGAAGTCGCGCAGCCGCTCCAGGTCGCGCAGCGCCGCAGGCGCGAATCTCACTTGCGGCATTTGGGCGCGGCTTGCTCGTTGCTTTCACCCCAGGTTTCGAGCCAAGCGGTGACCTCGTCCGCGGCTACGGATACGCCTGTTTCCTGATATTCCTCCCAGGCTGCCAGGGTCGCCTGCCGGAATGCCTCGCGCTTTTCCTCGCGCTCGACGTACTGCTGGATCGCCTCCCGCATCACCCAATGCGTGGTGCGATGACGAGTCTCGGCAAGATGCTTGATGCGGTCCCGCATCTCGTCGTCGAGCTTTACGGATACCGTCTTGGCAGCGGTGGTCGGCATGGCGCGTTCTCAGGTGTGATACCAGGTAACACCTTAGCACACTGCGGCCCTTCACCAAGACTGCGCGCTCGCGACCTTACGCGAGGCGCACGATCCGGTTCAGCACCGCGCACGCCTCGACGAACCGCTCATCCGGCGGCCGCTCCACTCCGGGCGGGCCGTGCCAGCCAGACCACTCCGATGAGCAGCAGGAAGAGTATCGCCGAGGCACGGAAGACGTCGTCGGCGCCGAGCATGAACGCTTGCTGGTCCACGAGGCGATTCACCTGCGCGAGCGCCTGCTGCGTGCTGAAGCCGCTCGCCGCGAGGCCGTCCAGCGCCTGGGCCGTGGCGTTGCTGCCGGCGGTGACGGCTTCGGTGAGCTGGGCGTGATGCAGCGCGGCGCGGTCCTCCCACAGCGTGGTGGCGATCGAGGTGCCGAAGGCGCCGGCGGTGATGCGGGCGAAATTGGACAGGCCCGAGGCGGCCGGTACGCGGTCCGGCGAGAGATCGGAGAGCGTCAGGGACACCAGCGGGATGAAGAAGAACGCCATGGCCGCGCCCTGGATGAGGGTGGGTAGCATGAGCGTCGCCATGTCGGCCTGGGTGTTGAATTCGGAGCGCATCCACAGCACCAGCGCGAACACCAGGTAAGCGAGGGTGGCGAGCTGGCGCGGGTCCCGGTGGCCCACCTGCTTGCCGACGACCGGCAAAAGCAGGATCGCGAGCAGGCCGACGGGCGCCAGCACGAAGCCCGCCAGCGTGGCGGTGTAGCCGAGGTACTGCTGCAGCCACAGCGGCAGCAGCACGACGTTGCCGAAAAAGGCGCCGTAGCCGAGCGACATCGCCAAGGTGCCGGTCCAGAAATTGCGGCGGCGGAACAGCGAGAGGTCCACGATGGGGTGCTTCTCGGTCAATTCCCACGCGAGGAAGAAGGCGAACCCGACCGCCGCCGCCACTGCAAGTGCGACGATCTGCCCGGAGGCGAACCAGTCGAGCTCCTTGCCCTTGTCGAGCATGACCTGCAGCGCACCGACCCACAGCACCAGCAGGGCGAGGCCGATGCGGTCGATGGGCAGCTTGCGGGTCGGCGAGTTGCGCTCGCGGTAGATGCCCCAGGTCACCGCCGCCGCGGCCACGCCGATCGGCACGTTGATGTAGAAGATCCACGGCCAGCTCATGTTGTCGGTGATCCAGCCGCCCAGCAGCGGCCCCATCACCGGCGCCACCAGCGTGGTCATCGACCACATCGCCAGCGCCATGCCGGCCTTGGCCGTCGGGTAGCTCTGCAGCAGCAGCGTCTGCGACAGCGGAATCATCGGCCCGGCGACGAGGCCCTGCAGCACCCGCAAGGCGATCAGCGATTCGAGATTGGGCGCGGCGCCGCACAGCCACGAGGTGAGGACGAAGAGCAGCACGCTCGTGACGAACAGCCGCACGGTGCCGAAGCGCTGGGTCAGCCAGCCGGTGAGCGGCACGGCAATGGCGTTGGCCACGGCGAAGCTGGTGATGACCCACGTCCCCTGGTTGGGACTGACCCCGAAATCGCCGGCGATCGCGGGGATCGACACGTTGGCGATGGACGAGTCGAGGACGTTCATGAAGGTGGCCAGCGACAGGGCCACCGTGCCGAGGACGAGGGGCCGTCCGGCGAGCGGCGGCAAGGCTGCCGGTGAAGGGGGGGCGGAGGCCATGGCGCGGCTCCCGTCGCCTAGCGGGCCGCGGCCACGTGCAGCGGCTTCTTCGCCACGGCGGCATCCGATGCCGGCGCCTGTGCGGCGGGCCGGGCGACGGGGGCCGCCTTCCGGCCGAGGTGGGTGGCGACGATGGCCGACACGGCGGCGTCCGCGTCCGCTTCCAGGCCGCCGTACACGGGCGTCTGGGCCACCGGACGGTGGCGCGGCGCATCGGCGAGCGCCTTGCCGCTCTGGTCGTGGACATCGACCGTGGCCGTCATCGACAGGCCGACGCGCAGGGGGTGTTCAGTCAGTTCCCGGGCGTCGAGGGCGACCCGCACCGGCACCCGCTGCACCACCTTGATCCAGTTGCCGGTGGCGTTCTGCGCCGGCAGCAGCGAGAAGACGGCGCCGGTGCCGGCGCCGAGGCCGGCGACCGTGCCGTGGTATTCCACTTTCTTGCCGTACATGTCGGCCGCCAGGCGCACCGGCTGGCCGATGCGCATGTCCTGGAGCTGGGACTCCTTGAAATTGGCGTCGACCCACACCTGCTCGAGGGGAATGATGGCCATCAGCGGCGCCCCGGCCTGCACCCGCTGGCCGACCTGGGCGCTGCGCTTGGCGACATAGCCGGTCACCGGCGCCGGGAGGTCGCTGCGCTTGAGCGCGAGGTAGGCTTCGCGCACGCGGGCGGCGGCCTTCTGGACGTTGGGGTGGTTCTCGACGGTGGTGCCTTCGGTCAGCGACTGGTTGCTGGTGAGCTGCTCCCGGGCCGCGGCCAGCGCCGCGGTGGCGGCGGCACCGGCGGCCCGGGCGTTGGCCAGCGCGGTGACGGCGTGCTGCAGCTCCTCCTTGCCGACGGCGCCGGTGGCCACCAACGGCCGGCGGCGGGCGACATCGTCCTCGGCGCGGGCGACGTCGGCCTGAACGCGGGCGAGCTCGGCCTGGCGCATCGCGATGTTGGCCGTCAGCGTGCTGTTGTTGGCGTAGGTCGTGCGCACTTCGCGCACCGTCTGGGCGAGCTGCGCCTCGGCCTGATCGAGGGCGACCTGCGCGTCGGCGGGGTCGAGGCGGACCAGCGACTGGCCGGCCTCGACGTAGTCGGTGTCGTCGGCGTTGATGGCCAGCACCGTGCCGGCGACCTGCGGCGTGATCTGGACGACGTTGCCCTGGACGTAGGCGTTGTCGGTTTCAACGCGGAAGCGCTCCACCCCGTACCAGTAGCCGCCGTAGGCCAGGCCGATCACGGAGAACAGGGCCGTGAGGCCGAGAAGCGCGCGCTTGCGGGCCGGATTCGACGTTTGTGCGGGGGCCGGGGTGTGGTCTTGCTTGTCCATGGAGTTTCCTCTCTTGTGCAGATCAGGCGGCGGCCGGCGTCGAATCGGCCGTGTAGCCGCCGCCGAGGGCGCGGATCAGTTGCAGGCGGGTGTCGATGCCGCGGGCCTTGAGGTCGATGGCGGTCCGCCGCTGGGTCAGGACGTTGGTTTCGGCGCTGAGGACGGTCAGATAGCCGCCGATCCCGGCGCGGTAGCGCTGCAGCGCGAGGTCGAGCGCGCTTTCCGCCGCCGCCAGAGCGGCCTGCTGCTCCCGCGCCTGGCGTTCGACGGCTTGCTGCGAGGTGATCTGGTCGGCGACTTCGCGCACCGCCTGGAGCAGGGTGGCGTTGTAGCTGTCCACGGCTGCATCGGCGTCCGCCGTGGTGCCGCGCAGGCCGGCGCGCAGCCGCCCGGCGTCGAAGATGGGCAGGTGGACGGCGGCGCCCAGCCCCAGTTCGCGGCTGCCGCTCTTGAGCCAGTTGCCGAGGCCGATGCTGGAAAAGCCGGCGAGGGCGACCAGGTTGATGTTGGGATAGAAGGCGGCCTTGGCAGCGTCGATGCCGCGCGTCGCCGCTTCCACGCGCCAGCGCGCGGCGGCGAGATCGGCACGGCGGCCGACCAGGTCGGCCGGCAAGGTCGCGGGCAGCGCCTGCGGACGCACCGTCGCGAGGGTCGGGGCAAGCTCGGCGGCCGCCTCCGGCCCCTGGCCGGCGAGGGCCGCCAGGGCGTGGCGGGCGAGGCCGATCTGCTCGTCGAGGGCTTCCAGGTCGCGGCGGATCTCGGGCAGCGCGCCTTCCGCCTGGCGCACCTCGACATTGGAATCGAGCCCCGCCTGCACGCGGCTGTCCACCAGTTGCAGGATGGCGCGGCGCTGGGTCAGGGTCGCCCGCGCGACCCCGCGCTGTTCGAGCAGCGCGGCGAGGCGGAAGTAGGCGCGCGCGACATCGCTCGCGAGCAGCACCCGCGCCGCCTGGGCGTCGGCTTCGGCGGCGCGGGCGCTGCCCAGGGCGGCATCGAGGGCGGCGCGGTTGCGGCCGAAGAAGTCCAGCTCCCAGCTGCCGTTCAGGCGCGCGTGGCTGATGGTCTGCATGCTGCCGGCGAGCGGCGGCGGAACGTCGGCGTGTTCGCTGAAGCGGCGCCGCGTGCTGTCGATGTCCGCGTTCAGCTGCGGCCCCAGGGCGCTTTCGGCCACCCCGGCCAGCGCCCGGGCCTTGGCCAGGCGGGATTCGGCGAGCGCGAGGCTGGGGTTGCCGGCCAGGGCCTGCGCGATCAGGCCGTCCAGGACCGGGTCGGCGAAGCCCTGCCACCATGCGGCGGCCGGCCAGTCGACGGGGTCGGAGGCCGTCCCCAGAGCGGCGGGCGCCAGCGGCCTGGAAGCGGGCTCGATGCCGGCGAAGCTGGCGCAGCCGGTCAGCGCCACAGCGGCCGCGAGGACGGCAAGTCGGGTACGCAAGGGCTTGCGGAGGGCCATCGAGGGCTCCTTGGCGGTGTGAGGTCAGGCCTGCGCCGCGTCGCTTTCGCGCAGTTTGCGGGTGTTGTCGAGCATGCGCCGGAGGAGCGCCTTGAGCTGCCGCGCCTCGTTCTCGCTGAAGCCGTCCAGCGCGGTGTTGAGGACGTCGGCGAGGACGTGGGGGACCACCTCGGTGGCGCGCTCGCCCTCGTCCGTCAATTCCAGGTTGACCACCCGCCTGTCCTCCTGCGAGCGGACACGGCGCACCAGCCCCTTGGCCTCCACCCGGTCGATCAGCCGGGTCATGGCGCCGGCATCGAAACAGGCCAGGCGCGACAGCTCGGCTGCCGTCCGGCACTGGCCCTGCTGGATCATGATCAGCGGCTTCCACTGGGCGTCGGTGAGTCCGTGGGCGGCCATGCGGTCGTCGATCACCGTCGAGAAGATGCTGACGATCTGGCGCATCAGGAAGCCGATGCTGTCGTTGACCTGGTAATTGTTGCCGTCGTAGAAACGGGGGTTTGCGCTGTCGCCCATGAATCGATCGCCTGAAAAGTGATTGCTTAGGCAACAATATGAATGCGCTGACAATGACTGCCAAGGCAATTATTCGGGCAAAACTTTTCCGGGATCGGCTGACCGACTTCGGCATTGCTTCGGTCGGCGCATGGCACCGCCGGCTCGCGGGCTATCAACCCGGTCAAGCAAACACCGTTCGGGCTCAGTTCCCGGAAACCGGTTGCGTGGCGACCCCGTCGTCACGCACGGTGTAGCGCCTGCCGTCCTCGATATCTGTGGTGAACGGCGAGTCGCCCGCCGGCCGCGCAATCGAGAGTCGGCTCGGGCGGCATGCACGGTGCGTTCGCAGTTCGCGCGGCTGGAGCGAAAAATCGCGCTCGCCGGTCCGGTAAGCGACGCGTTCCCCGCTGCGGTTCTGCACCTCGAAGCGGATCGACGCGCTTTTTGGCCGGCCGAACATCTGCACGCCAAAAAAGCGCCCGTCTGCGCCCTGCGCGAGGCCGACGCCGGTCTGCGTGACCGCCGGCTCGAGCGTGTTCCTGCGGTGCTCGGGCGAATTTTTCCAGCCTTCGACGAAAGCCTCGGCAAGCTCCGCGGACGAACCGAAACCGTCGGAGCGGTACTGGTAGCCGATGTTCTCGGCGACGATGCAGTACTCGTAGCCTTCGGCCAGCGCTCGCTGCGAGGGCCGACGTCCGTCAGCAGTGTGGCCGTAGCGCCCGGTCTTCGCCATGAAGCGGACGAAGTCGCGCGCGGCCCGCTCGAGCGCGGCGTCACGCTCGACCGGTGCGAGCCCCTGCTCCTGGCGAAAAACGTTCGTGTGCGACACGATCTCAGACGCCGTCTCGCGGGCGTCCGCCGCAGCGAAGCAGAGCGCCGGGCCGACGAGGATCGCTATCAGCAACCGTCTCACTGCGCAACGCCTTCGCGCGCGCTGCCATATATGCCGGATGCGTGCGGCGCCCGCTATCCCCCGTCTTCGCTCACGGGAACGTGCCGCGGTGCTTCTTCTCCATGTCTTCGGTCTTGTGCTCGGGCGTCACGCCCATGCGCTGCTGATTCTCGCGCTGCTTTTCCTTGTCGCTCCGGGCATCGTCACCCTGCGTGCCGGGCTTCGGCGGGTTCGCTGCGGAGGACTGGGGATTGTCGGCGGTGTCCGACTTCCGCGTGTGAGGTTCGGCCATTTCTGCTTCCTCCTGTCTATGCTCCCCCGATTCCTTCAATGACTACACCGGTGCCGCCACACTCGGCGCAGGGTTTGCCGTCCACGACTCCGGTTCCCTTGCAGGCGCGACAAGTGTTCTCACCGGTTCCGGGAGTTCCGGGAGGGGCCTGGTCGCCGGGATGAGTCTCGGGTCGAGCCGGTTCGGTGTCCATCGCGAGCTCCTTGCTGGGATCAGTCCGAATTCGACGGAACGCAAAGAGCCAGGTTCCGGCGCGTACATGTCGTTACACCGCTGCCACGGGCGGGAAACGCGACCCGGGCCGGGAGACCCGCGGCGGTCTTTACAGCCAGTCCACGCTCGACGAAAACAGGTAGCCTGCGCCGTACACGGTCTTGATCAGCCTGGGGTGAAGCGGGTTTTCTTCGAGTCGCTTGCGCAGCCGCGAGATGCGCAGGTCGATGCTGCGGTCGAGCGCCGCGACGTCGCGCCCGCCGAGGAGCTGCTCGCGGGTGAGGATCTGGTTGGGACGCTGGAGCAACGCCCCCAGCAGTTGGGCTTCGGCCATGCTCAGCGTCTCGGTTTCGCCGCCGGGAGAAGTGAGGGCGTTGTTGCCGGGCTCGAAGCGCCAGCCGGCGAATTCCGCGATGCGCACGCCATTCGCCGCCGCACTGCCGGCAGCCGGTTCGCGATAGCGCCGCAGGATGCTGCGCACCCGGGCGATGAATTCGCGCGGCTCGAACGGCTTGACCATGTAGTCGTCGGCCCCCAGTTCCAGCCCCGTCACGCGGTCATGGATGTCGCCGCGGCCGGTGACGATCAGCAGGCCGAAGCCGTGGCGGGCGCGGACATGACTAAGGATGTCGAGGCCGTCCATGTCGGGCAGGCCGAGATCGAGAACGCACAGCCGCGGAGGGTCGGAATCGAGCCGCCGCAGGAAATCCGCGCCGGTCGCGAAAAATTGCGCCTCGAAGCCGAATTTCTCGAGCGTCTGGGCCATCAGCCGGGCGACCGCAGGGTCGTCCTCGACGACATGGATCGTTTCCTTCGGCTTGTTCGGCACGGCACGGACTCCGCAATTCGGTCAGCGACAGATTGCGTCCAGCATAGCCGACAGTCTCTCCTTGCTGAAAGGCTTCGCGAGCAGCGGGACGCCGAGATCCCTGGTGACCGCATCGGCCCTGTCGACGTAGCCGCTCATCAGGATCACCGGCAGGCCGGGCCGAAAGCGGCGAATGAAGCGCGTCAGCCCGCACCCGTCGAGCCCGCCGGGCATCACGACGTCCGACAGCACGAGCGAGATCGCCGCCACGTTCTCGACGATGTCGGCTGCTTCCTGGCCGTTTTCAGCTTCCAGCACCGAACAGCCGAGCGCGGCGAGCTGCTTGCGCACGACGGTACGCACCTCCGGGTCGTCCTCGACGAGCAGCACCAGCTGCCCCGAAAGAGGCGTCGCGGGCGCCGCAGTGCCCGCTTCCCCGGCTGCGGCAGGACTCGCGACGGTGCGCGGCAGCAACAGCGCGACTGCGGTGCCGCAGGCCTGACGGCTGCGGATGCGTACCGCTCCGCCCGACTGACGCGCGAAGCCATATACCATCGGCAGGCCCAGCCCGCTGCCCATGCCGAAGCGTTTCGTCGTGAAGAAAGGTTCGAACACGTGCGCGACGGTGGTCGCATCCATCCCGGTACCGGTATCGCGGACCGTCACCTGCACGTAGTCGCCCGGCGGAATATCCAACTCCGCGGCAGCGGCTGCATCGAGCGTCTCGACTGCGGACTCGATGCGCAGCTCCCCGCCTTCGGGCATCGCGTCGCGTGCGTTGAGGGCAAGGTTGAGCAGCGCGCTCTCGAGCTGGTGCGCGTCGGTCATCGCGACCAGTTCGGCATTGCGGCTCGCCGTGTGCAGCGCGATGGTTTCGGGCAGCGAGCGCCGGATCAGCTTCGCCATGCCCAGAATCAGCTCGTTGACTTCGACCGGGCGCGGCGCGAGCGGCTGCTGGCGCGAGAACGTCAGCAGCCGCTCGATCAACTGCGCGCCGCCCTGCGCGGCCTGCATCGCCGGGGCGACGAATTCCTGGAGCGCCCCGTCGTCCGGGCGCGCTTCGCGCAGGCCCGCGAGATTGCCCATGACGACGGTCAGCATGTTGTTGAAGTCGTGCGCGAGTCCGCCGCTCAGCTGGCCGATCGCCTCCATTTTCTGCGCTTGCGCAAGCACATGCTGCGTTCGGCGCTGCTCGGTGACGTCGACTGCGTGCACGTAGCAGCCGAGCACTTCGCCGGCGGCGCCGATGTCGGGCACCAGCGTGCTGCGCGCGTATAACGTGCGCCCTGCCGCGTCGCTCATCGTGTATTCGTAAATGACCCGCTCGCCTTCCAGCGCGCGGCCGAGCGGCTCGCGCACGGCGTCGAAAACCTCCGCGGGCACGACGTCCACGATCCGGCGCCCGACGACCTGGCCGCTTTCCCGTCCGAACCATGCCGCATATGCCTTGTTCGCGTAGCGATACGTCCAGCTGTCGTCGAAATAGGCGATATGCGCCGGAATTGCATCCATGATGTCGCGCAGGCGCCGGTTCTCGGCGGTCCGGTCCCCGGGCTGCGCCGAAGGCCTGTCGTCCATGTCCATACTTTTTCCCGTCGCGCGCCGCGAGTGCTGCGCGGCGCTTCATACCAGTTCCGCCCGATTCTAGCGCCCGTCCCGGCGCCGCCGGAGCGACGACAAGATTGAGTACATTTGGGCGCAATTTGCGACAAGGTTTGTTGCGATCCTTGATTGTGCACGCTCACGTTCGCCGCTCGCGTGGGCCCGTCGGAACAATCGCCCAGGAGGAAGAATTGTCGAATAGCCCGTATGCCCAAGGTCTGGCAAAGAACACCGCGAACTACGTCCCGCTGTCGCCGCTGAGCTTCATCGAACGCACGGCCCAGGTGTACCCGCAGCGCACCGCGGTGATCCACGGCGCCTGTCGCTTCACCTGGCAGGAAACCTATGCGCGCTGCCGCCGTCTCGCGAGCGCGCTGGTGCAGCACGGCGTCGGCTGCGGCGATACGGTCGCGGTGATGCTGCCGAACGTCCCGGCGATGTTCGAAGCGCACTTCGGCGTGCCGATGATCGGCGCGGTGCTCAACACCCTGAACACCCGCCTCGACCCGGAAGCCATCGCCTTCATGCTCGCGCACGGCGAAGCGAAAGTGCTGATCACCGACCCCGAGTTCGCGTCGCTCGTCGGACCGGCGCTGGAGCGGCTCGACGGGCCGAAGCCGCTCGTCATCGATGCCCTCGACGACGAATACCCGGGCAGCGACCGGCTCGGCGCGATCGAGTACGAAGAATTCCTCGCCGCCGGTGACCCCGAGTTCGCGTGGAGCCTGCCGCCCGACGAATGGGATGCGATCGCGCTGAACTACACGTCCGGCACCACCGGCAACCCGAAGGGCGTCGTCTATCACCACCGCGGCGCGTACCTCAACGCGGCATCGAACATCATCAGCTGGGGCATGCCGCAGCACGCGGTGTATCTGTGGACGCTGCCGATGTTCCACTGCAACGGCTGGTGCTTCCCGTGGACGATGGCCGCCAACGCCGGCATCAACGTGTGCCTGCGCAAGATCGATGTCGCGCTGATCTACGAGCTGATCCGCACGCACAAGGTGAGCCATTTCTGCGGCGCACCGATCGTGCATGGCATGCTGATCAACGCGCCCGAAGGCATGCGCGACGGCATCACGCACAAGGTCTCGGCGCTGATCGCCGGCGCTGCGCCACCGGCCGCGATCATCGAAGGCATGGAGCGCATCGGCTTCGACATCACTCACGTCTATGGGCTGACCGAGACCTATGGCCCGGCCTCGGTATGCGCGAAGCATCCGTCGTGGGACGAGTTGCCGATCGACCGCCGCGCCGAGCGCAACGGCCGCCAGGGCGTGCGTTACCACATGCAGGAAGCGATCGCGGTGCTCGACCCGGAAACGATGGTGCCGGTGCCGGCCGACGGCGAGACGATGGGCGAGATCATGTTCCGCGGCAACCTCGTCATGAAAGGCTACCTGAAGAACGAGAAGGCGAGCGACGAAGCTTTCGCCGGAGGCTGGTTCCACACCGGCGACCTCGCGGTGATGCACCCGGACGGCTACGTCAAGATCAAGGACCGCTCCAAGGACGTCATCATCTCGGGCGGCGAGAACATCTCGTCCCTCGAAGTCGAGGAAGCGCTGTACCGCCACCCGGCAGTGATGACGGCCGCGGTCGTCGCGAAGCCCGACGAGAAGTGGGGCGAAGTGCCGGCGGCGTACATCGAGGTCAAGGACGGCACAGCGGTCACCGTCGACGACATCATCGCCCACTGCCGCGAGCACCTCGCCCGCTACAAGGTGCCCAAGCATATCGAGTTCTGCGTGCTGCCGAAGACCTCGACCGGCAAGATCCAGAAATTCGTGCTGCGCGAGCAGGCCAAATCAGCCCTGGCGATCGACTGACCGCAGCTGGCGGAGAAACCGGGCCGGGAATCCTTTCCGCGGGCCGGGCCGGGACAGCTGTCCGGCGCATTTTGCTGGCATGGAGTTTTTCCGCGCGACGATGCGGGTTCACCCCTATCCTCGTCACGTTGACGCCCCCCTACCCGGGTGTTAGCTTAGTCCCGCCCTGAAATTGAATTCCCATATACGTTGAGCATCAGGATTCATCGCCGGCAGGACTTTGCGCCCTGCCTGCGATGAGGCGGTTTGGCGTCGGCGCGGGCTCGCCGGCACAGTTCAGCTTCCCACGAGTGAGGCAGGATCTGTCAGACGCGATGAGCACGGACTTCATTCTCGAAACACGAGACCTGACGAAGGAGTTCAAGGGTTTCGTCGCTGTCGACAAGGTCAATCTCAAGGTGCGACGCGGCTCGATCCACGCGCTGATCGGGCCGAACGGAGCAGGCAAGACGACTGTCTTCAACCTCCTGACGAAATTCCTCACGCCGACGCGCGGCACGATCCACTACAACGGGCAGGACATCACGCACGAGAAATCGGCGCAGATCGCACGGCGCGGGATCGTGCGGTCGTTCCAGATCTCGGCAGTGTTCCCGCACCTGAGCGTCCGCGACAACGTGCGCGTCGCACTGCAGCGCAAGCTCGGCACGACTTTCCATTTCTGGCGCTCGGAGAAAAGTCTCGACGTCCTGAACGGGCGCGCAATGGAACTGCTCGAAACGGTCGACCTGCAGTCGTTCGCCGACGCGACCACTGTCGAGCTGCCTTACGGGCGCAAGCGTGCGCTGGAAATCGCGACCACGCTCGCGCTCGAACCCGAGATGATGCTGCTCGACGAACCGACGCAGGGCATGGGCCACGAGGATGTCGGCCGCGTCGCAAACGCCATCAAGCGTGTGTCGGCAAACCGCACGGTGCTGATGGTCGAACACAACCTCAGCGTCGTCTCGCACATCTGCGACACGATCACGGTGCTGCAACGGGGCTCGGTGCTCGCCGAAGGGCCGTACGAGCAGGTGTCGCGGGACCCGCGCGTGCTCGAAGCCTACATGGGTACCGAACATGCCTGAGGCCAGGCCCCGCACCAACCCCCCCGTCGAAATACTGCGGATCCGCGACCTGCATGCGTTCTACGGCGAATCGCACATCCTGCACGGCATCGATTTCAGCGTGAACCGCGGCGAACTCGTGACGCTGCTCGGGCGCAACGGCGCCGGGCGCACGACGACGCTGAAAGCCATCCTCGGGCTCACCGGCCGGCGCACCGGCTCGATCATGATCAACGGCCGCCAGGTCATCGACCTGCCGACCCACCGCATCGCCCACCTCGGCGTCGGCTATTGCCCCGAGGAGCGCGGCATCTACGCGAGCCTGTCCGCCGAGGAGAACCTGCTGCTGCCGCCCGCGGTGAACAGCCGCGGCATGTCGCTCGACGAGATATACGAGATGTTCCCGAACCTGCGCGAGCGCCGGCACAGCCCGGGCAGCCGGCTCTCCGGCGGCGAACAGCAGATGCTGGCGATGGCGCGCATCCTGCGCACCGGCGCGCAGTTGCTGCTGCTCGACGAGATCACCGAAGGCCTCGCGCCGGTGATCGTGCAGACGCTCGGCCGCGTCATCACGAGCCTCAAGGCGAAAGGATTCACGATCATCATGGTCGAGCAGAACTTCCGCTTCGCCGCGCCGCTCGCCGACCGGCATTACGTCATCGAGCACGGCCGCATCGTCGAGACGGTGACGAAGGATGAACTCGATTCGAAGATGCAGCGGCTGCAAAAACTGCTGGGCGTATGAGCACGGTGGACCAACAAGGAGGAGAAAAATGAAACTCAGGACTCTGGCACCAGCGATCGCAGCGGCAGCGCTGGCCGCGCAACCGGTGCTCGCGCAGTCGGCGACGATCAGCGACGGCGTCGTCAAGCTCGGCGTGCTGACCGACATGTCCGGCACGTATTCCGACCTGGCCGGCCCGGGCGCAGTCGAGGCGACGAGGATGGCGATCGAGGACTTCATCGCGAACGAGAAACCGGACTTCAAGATCGAGATGATTTCCGCCGACCACCAGAACAAGGCGGACATCTCGGCGAACAAGGCGCGCGAGTGGATCGACACCGCGCAGGTCGATGCGATCGTCGACCTCGTCACGACTTCGACCGCGCTCGCCGTGATGAAGGTCGCGAACGAAAAGAACCGCATTTCGCTCGTGACCGGCGCGGGCTCGACGCCGATCACCAACGAGCAGTGCAACGACACGACCGTGCACTGGGCGTACGACACCTATTCGCTGCCGGTCGGCACTGCGAAGGCAGTCGTGCAGCAGGGCGGCAAGAGCTGGTACTTCATCACCGCCGACTACGCGTTCGGCCACTCCCTCGAGAAGAACACCGCCGACGTCGTGAAGAAAAGCGGCGGCAAGGTGCTCGGCAGCGTGCGTCACCCCTTCCCCGGCAGCGATTTCTCGTCCTTCCTGCTCAGCGCGCAGGCCTCCGGCGCGCAGGTCATCGGCCTGGCCAACGCCGGCAACGACACGATCAATTCGATCAAGCAGGCGCGCGAGTTCGGCATCACGCCGAAGCAGTCGCTCGCCGGACTGCTGATGTTCATATCGGACGTGCATAGCCTCGGGCTCGACGCGACCGGCGGGATGTACCTGACGACCGGCTTCTACTGGGACCGTGACGACGAGACGCGCGCCTGGTCGAAGCGCTATTTCGACAAGATGAAGCGCATGCCGACGATGGTGCAGGCGGGCGACTATTCAGCCGTCTATCACTACCTGAAGGCGGTCAAGAGCGCAGGCACCGACGAGGCGAAAGCGGTGATGGCGAAGATGCGCGCGACCCCCGTCAATGACTTCTTCGCGAAAAACGGCCAGCTCCGGGCCGACGGTCGCATGGTCCATGACATGTACCTGGCGCAGGTGAAAAAACCGTCGGAGTCGAAGTATCCGTGGGACTACTACCACATTCGTCAGGTCATTCCGGGCGCGGAGGCGTTCATCCCGCCCGCCGAAAGCGCCTGCCCGCTGATGAAGAAATAGTCTTCCGACCCGGCTTCCGGCGTCCAGCCTGCGGCGCGCACACGCGCCTCGCCAGGCCCGATGACCGGGGCCGCAACCAGGCCGCCCGCTATGGACATTTTCGGCATTCCGATCCAGGCCCTGATGGGGCAGCTGCTGATCGGGTTCATCAACGGCTCGTTCTACGCGATCCTGAGCCTCGGGCTGGCGATCATTTTCGGTCTGCTCAACATCATCAACTTCTCGCACGGCGCGCTGTACATGATGGGCGCGTTCGTCGCGTGGATCGGGCTGACCTATCTCGGCATCAACTACTGGGTCGCGCTGGTCGCGGTGCCGGTGGTCGTCGGCATTTTCGGCATGATCATCGAGCGCACGATGCTCAAGCACCTGTACCGGCTCGATCACCTGTATGGGCTGCTGCTGACTTTCGGCCTCGCGCTGATCATCGAAGGCCTCTTCCGCTATCGCTTCGGCATTTCGGGCGAAAGCTACCCGGTGCCCGAACTGCTTTCGGGCGGCTTCAACCTCGGCTTCATGTTCCTGCCGAAATACCGCGCGTGGGTCATCGCGGTGTCGCTCGTCGTGTGCTTCGGCAGCTGGTACATCATCGAGCGCACGAAGCTCGGCTCGTACCTGCGTGCCGGCACCGAGAACCCCCAGCTGCTGCAGGCCTTCGGCATCAACGTGCCGCTGATGATCACGCTGACCTACGGCTTCGGCGTCGCGCTCGCCGCGTTTGCCGGCGTGCTCGCAGCGCCAGTGTTCCAGGTGAACCCGGTGATGGGCTCGAACCTCATCATCGTCGTGTTCGCCGTCGTCGTCATCGGCGGCATGGGCTCGATCATGGGCTCGATCGTCACCGGCCTCGGCCTCGGCCTCATCGAAGGACTGACGCGCGTGTTCTATCCGGAAGCCTCCGCGGTGGTGATCTTCGTGATCATGGGAATCGTGCTGCTGCTGCGGCCAGCCGGCCTGTTCGGACGCGAGCATTAGGCCGCGCGGCCCGTTGTCGTCCCCCGTCACTCCATCATCCAGACCAGGATCGGCGCAATGAAAGGCAAACACATCGGCTGGATCATCCTGCTCGTTCTCGGGCTCGTCGCGCCGTTCCTCGTCTACCCGGTGCTGGTGATGAAGATCCTGTGCTTCTCGCTGTTCGCCTGCGCATTCAACCTGCTGCTCGGCTACACCGGCCTGCTGTCGTTCGGCCACGCCGCCTTCCTCGGCTGGGCGGGCTACACCTGCGGCTACGCGATCAAGGAGCTGGGCCTGTCGCCGGAACTGGGCCTGCTCGCCGGGACTGCCACGGCCGCGGCGCTCGGCTTCGTCTTCGGCAGCCTGGCGATCCGCCGCTCCGGCATCTATTTCGCGATGGTGACGCTCGCGCTCGCGCAGCTGATGTATTTCCTCGCGCTGCAGTTTCCCTTCACCGGGGGCGAGGACGGCCTGCAGGGCGTGCCGCGCGGGTACCTGTTCGGGCTCGTCGATCTGTCGCAGACGATGAACATGTATTACTTCGTGCTGGCGGTGTTCCTCGGCGGGTTCTGGCTCATCGACCGCGCGATCCACTCGCCGTTCGGCCAGGTGCTGAAGGCGATCCGCGAGAACGAGCCGCGCGCGATCTCGCTCGGCTACGACGTCGACCGCTACAAGCTGCTCGCCTTCGTGCTGTCCGCGGCACTCTCCGGCCTGGCCGGCGCGACCAAGACGCTGGTGTTCCAGCTCGCCTCGCTGACCGATGTGCATTGGCACATGTCGGGCGAGATCGTGCTGATGACCCTGCTCGGCGGCATGGGCACCGTGTTCGGCCCGGTCGTCGGGGCGACGGTTGTCGTCAGCCTGCAGAACTACGGCGCCGAGCTCGGCCAGTGGGTCAGCGTGCTGACCGGTGTGATCTTCGTGATCTGCGTGCTCGCGTTCCGCCGCGGCATCGTCGGCGAGCTGGCGGCGCTGATCCGGCGCTCGGGGATCCGCATGTAGGATGCAGTGCGGCGATCGGCCGGCCGCGCGGGCGCCCGATCACGGCTTTTGGCACCCGAGTGTTGTTTCGACCCACTGCGGTGCGGGCTGCCGTAGAACTGCCCGATAATGCATGCATTACAACAATCGGGCGGAAACGTGTCCGAAACGATTTCGAAGAAAATGCCCGGGCGCCCGTGGCTGAAAATCATCACGCGCCTGTTTCTCGTCCTCCTCTTCCTGGCGCTGATCGCGTCAGCCGCATTCCTGGTCTTCGAAATGCGCAGCTCCTGGTTCCAGGCGCGCGAAGTCTCGCGCTACGTCGAGAACCTCCGGTACCACGTCGAAGCCGGGCCGAGCGACTCAGTCCGCTTTCCGGCGCACGGCCCGTTCGACCTTCGCCTTGGCTACGCGAAACTGCCCCGCTTCATCGAGCGGCTGCAGGCGCGCGGCATGACGATCGTGAGCCAGGCGCAGTTCTCGCCGCAGCTCGTGGATTTCGTCGAGCGTGGCCATTTCCCGCCGTATCGCGAGAAGACCCGCGCCGGCCTCGAGATCGAAGGCGCCTACGGCGAATCCGTCTACCGCTCCTCATACCCGGTGCGCAGCTATCCCGCGTTCGAGCAGATCCCGCCGCGCGTCGTGCAAAGCCTGCTTTTCATCGAGAACCGCAACCTGCTCGACCCGGCACGTCCCTACCTGAACCCGGCCATAGACTGGATGCGCTTTGGCCAGGCCGCCCTGGCACAGCTGATGAAAGTCGTCGATGACGACCTGAACACTCCGGGCGGCAGCACGCTTGCGACGCAGATCGAGAAATACCGTCACTCGCCCGACGGCATCACGCATTCCCCGCAGGAAAAGCTGCGCCAGATGATATCGGCGACGGTGCGTGCTTACCGTGAAGGGCGCGAAACCCTCCCGGTGCGACGCGAGCTCGTGCTTCACTACCTGAACACCGTGCCGCTGTCCGCCGCGCCGCTGTACGGCGAAGTCCATGGACTCGGTGACGGGCTGTGGGTCTGGTTCGGCGCCGATTTCGCGCACACCAACCGGTTACTCGCCGCGGCCGAGGCCGAAGGTGCGCTCCTCGATGAACAAGGGCTCGCGCTGCGCCAGGTGCTCGCGCTGATGATCGCCCACCGCCGCCCGTCACACTACCTCGGACTCGGCCGCGACGACCTCGCGCGACTCACCGACGCCCACCTGCGCATCCTCGCCGAGGCGCGCGTCATCGGCCCCGGGCTGCGCGACGCTGCGCTTGCCGCGCGTCTCGCATTCCGTGATCCGTACCGCGCCCGGGCGCGCGCGCCGGTCGAAGCGGACAAGGGCGCGACGCTGATCCGTACGCGTCTTGCCGGGATGCTCGATGTCTCGCTCTACGACCTCGACCGGATCGACCTCAAGGCTTCCGCAACCCTCGACCAGAAGCTCCAGCAGGAAGTCAGCGACTACCTCGAGCGGCTGCGCGACGTCGACTTCGCGCGCCAGACCGGCCTGATCGGCGAGCGCCTGCTCACGCCCGGCCAGGTGCCGACAGTGAACTACAGCTTCACGCTGTTCGAGCGCACCGCCGACGGCAACCGCGTGCGAGTGCAGACGGACACCACCGACCAGCCGCTCGACATCAACGAGGGCAGCAAGCTCGAACTGGGCTCGACAGCCAAGCTGCGCGTGCTCGCGACCTATCTCGAACTGGTTGCCGAACTGCACCAGCGCTACGCCGACCAGCCGGTGCAGGTGTTGCGCGAGGCCACCGTCGACCGGCATGACAGGCTCACGCGCTGGGCGCTCGACTATCTGATCGAGGCCGGGAACCGCGACCTGCCGACGATGCTGCAGGCCGCTCTCGAACGCCGCTATTCGGCCAGCCCCGGCGAATCGTTTTTCACCGGCGGCGGGCTGCACACTTTCAACAACTTCCGCCCCGAAGACAACGGCCGCACGGTGACGTTGCGCGAAGCGCTGCAGGCATCGATCAACCTGCCTTTCGTGCGCCTGATGCGCGATATCGTTCGCCACACCATGTACCAGGTGCCCGGCAGCACTGCCAAGCTGCTCGAAGACGACAGCGACCCGCGCCGCAGCCAGTATCTGTCGCGTTTCGCCGACCGCGAGGGCCAGGTATTCCTGCGCCGCTTCTGGCGCAAATACCAGGGCCAGAACGCGAACGAGATTCAGGCCACGCTGCTCGACGGGCTGCGCCCCACCGCCGACCGTCTCGCCGCGGTATTCCGCTATCTGAACCCCGACGCGGATGCCGAGCGCTTTGCCACGTTCATGCGCGGCCGCCTGCCCAGTTCCGAACTCGGCGACGCACACCTCGCGAACCTTTACCGGCGTTATGCCCCGGGCACTTTCGACCTGCCCGACCAGGGCTACATCGCCCGCGTGCACCCGCTCGAGTTGTGGCTCGCCAGCTACCGGATGGCGCATCCCGAAGCGAGCTACGGCGACGCTGTCGAAGCGAGCAGCGAAGAACGCCAGGCCGTGTACCGCTGGCTGTTTCGCACCCGGGCGAAAAGCGCGCAGGACCAGCGCATCTACACGATCCTCGAAGTCGAGGCCTTCCTCGAGATCCACCGTCGCTGGGCGCTCCTCGGCTACCCGTTCAATCACCTCGTGCCGTCCTTGGCGACCGCCCTGGGCAGCGCCGGCGACCGCCCGGCCGCGCTCGCCGAGCTGATGGGAATCATCGTCAATGACGGGGTGCGTCACCATACCGCACGCGTCGAGCGGCTCCACTTTGCCGCCGGAACCCCGTATGAAACGATCCTCGCGCTGCCTCGCAGCGAAGGCGAACGCGTGATGGCGCCGGAAGTCGCAGCGGCACTCCGAAGCGCGCTGTCGGAAGTCGTCGAAGGCGGCACGGCGCGACGCCTCGCAGGCGCGTTCGCGCTGCCGGACGGTTCGCCGCTCGCAGTCGGTGGCAAGACCGGCACCGGCGACAACCGCATCGTCACGTCGCGCGGGCGCGGCGGGATCGCGCTCAACCGCACCGCGACGTTCGTGTTCCATCTCGGCCCGCGGCATTTCGGCACGCTGACCGCCTATGTCATGGGTCCGGACGCCGCCGCGTACCGCTTCACGTCGGGGCTGCCGGTGCAGATCCTGAAATCGATGGCGCCGATCCTGCTGCCGTCCCTGCACCAGGCGGCGCGCCCCGCGCAGACGGCTCAAAGCGGCGAGCCGGCAACATTGCCGGCGCCGTGAATCGGACGCGTCGCAACCCCCGGAGAGGGTCCGGGGGTTGCGACGCGTGAAAGTGCTTCAGGCGGTGTGACCCGCTCAGGACCTTCTTCTGCGGCCACGCGCCGCGAGGCCGGCGAGCCCGATGCCGAGCAGGGCCAGCACGCCCGGCTCCGGTACCGCGTTCTGCTCCACTTGCGTGAGTTCCTCCGGCAAAGCGTCCGCCTCGAACAGGAACAGGTGATAAGTTGCCTGGAAGATTCCCTGGGTCACGCTCTCCACCCAACTCGTGCGATCTTCAGCCTCCTGCGCGAGTACGAGGGCGCTCGCGATGTCGCCGATCGACGGCCCGGTGAAGTCCAGGTCGCCGGGATCCACCTCGGCCGGAGCGAGCCCGAGGTTGAAGACGTGCACTCCGAGGCTCGACGGCGCACTCCCCGCAAGCATCGTCCCGAAATCGACTGCAAAGAATGGCACCCCGGAGACCACCGCGAGCGGATAGGCGTGAGTAGCGCCGCCGTCCGTCCAGCCCATCGCAAACGTCGTATTCCCGCTCGCGCTGGCCGTGCCCGACTGCGTCGCCTGCGCGGTGGGCCCCTGCCGGCTGATCGTGACGGTGGCCAGACCGGCGTAGCTGCCGAGGCTTTCCAGATCGGTCAGCATCAGCGCATTGGCCACGGAAGGCACGATCGCCGCCACGGCGATTCCGGCAAGCCCGATGTGTGTTCGCATTGTCATTGTTATTTTCCCTGCATTTTTTCGGATGAAATATACGCAGACTCCCCTGCCGGGTTCTCAAAGCACTTTTCGCGCCCGTGCCAGCTTTTCTTTTTTTTACAAAACTTTACGGGTCAGCAGCCGAACGCCGGCGGGCAAAGTGTAAATATCGTCGACAAACCGTAACAGTGGTTTATGCCTTCGCATCACGCCACGCTCGCAATCCTCTGGCTCAATCTCTGACCCAATTGCAAACAATTGTGCGCCTCGTCATCGCCCGACCCGTCCATACGTTGAATCCGGTACGACGGCGGCCGAAACGTCACGTCTGCCGAGAATGAACCTGGCAACCTCGGCCGGCACGCGACTCACCGCCCTTTCCCCTTTCGCAGGGATTTCCCGGGAGACTCGACAAGATGTTCCGCGCTCTTCGCTTCCTGTTCGCACTGCCGCTGGTCGTGCTTCTGGCGGGTCCCGCGTTGGCCGACCCGCCCGCCCGCGTCGGACGCCTGGCGCTGCTCGACGGGGAGGTGTCGCTGCGTCCGGCCGACAGCCGACAGTGGGAAAGCGCCAGCCTGAACTGGCCGCTGACTTCGGGCGATGCCCTCGGCACTGAAGCGGGGAGCCGCGCCGAAGTCCGGATCGGATCGAGCGTGCTGCGGCTCGACGGCTCGACGTCCATCGACATCCGCCAGCTCGATGACGAACGTATACGCATCGAACTCGAACGCGGCAGCGTCGCGATCCGGATCCGAAGCCGCGACGCGGCAGCTGCGATCGAGGTCGAGACCCGCGACGGCCTCGTCGTCGCCGACAAGCCGGGTCAATACCGCGTCGATTACCAGAACGCCACGACTGTCCTGACGAACTACCGCGGTGGCGAGCTCGATTTCCGCTCGGAGGACAGCGACGTCGTCGTGACCGAAGGGCGACGCGCGCACGTCCTGTTTTCCGACCACACCGAAGTGCGCTGGAGCGACCCCGAGCGGGACGATTTCTCCGACTGGACGCTGGCCCGCGACGAGCATGACGACCGGCTCGGCGAGCCGCGCCACGTGTCGCCCGAGATGACCGGCGCCGAGGCTCTGCGTGAATACGGCGACTGGCGAACGGTCGACGACTACGGGCCGGTGTGGTACCCGCGCAGCGTGCCGTCCGGCTGGGCTCCCTATCGTTCGGGGCGCTGGGTGCTGGTCCAGCCGTGGGGCTGGACGTGGGTCGACGACGCGCCGTGGGGCTTCGCCCCGTTCCATTACGGCCGCTGGGTGATGGTCGGCGGAACATGGGGCTGGGTGCCGGGCACCTACGTTGCGCGGCCGGTGTACGCGCCTGCGCTCGTCGTCTGGATGGGCCTGCCGGGCGTGAGCATCAGTCTCTCGTCCGGCTCGCTGCCGCACATCGGCTGGTTCCCCCTCGGCCCGCGCGAAGTCTATGTTCCCAGCTACCGCCACAGCACGACCTACGTGCGCCGGATCAACATCACTCATGTCACCAACGTCGTCCATATCGACCGGACGGCACGAGAACCGCGACACGCCCGCTATGCGCATCGCGACCGGCGCGAAGCGGTGACGGTCGTGCCCGGCGAAGTCGTCAGGCATTCCCGCCCGGTCTTCCGTCACGCGTTGCGCGACGACGAACGCAAAGGACGTCCACCGCGCCCGGCCACCCATGTCCCGCCACTCGACCCTCGTCTCGTCGTCGAACATGATCGCGTCGAACGCGCAACGCGGCCGCGGGACGAGGAGCGGCTACGCGACGAGCAGGCACGGCGCGCCGCCCGCCTGCGCGAAGCGGTCGAAGAGCGCCGGCAGCGGGAGCGCACATGGCCGGAAGAACGGCGCCTGCGCGCCATGCCCGAAGACGGACGCGCCCGCGAAACACCTCCTGCGCGTCGCATCGACAGCAGGGAGCCGAGGCGACCCGGAACGGGCGACGAACAGCGAGTCGAGCGTGAACGTCGACTCCCTTCCGCCCAGGAAGCACAGCCACGCGCCCCAGTCCCGGCAATGCCTCAGCACGCCCCGCAGCAGAACGTGCGGGAACTGCAACAGCGTCCGCAGGAACAGGACCAGCAGCGGATACAACAGCAACGGGACCAGCACCGGCAGCAACAGGAACGCGCGCGCGAACAGGCGCAGCGCCCGCGCGCGCTGGAGCAGCAGGACCAGCAGCGTCGCCAAACGATGGAGCGGCAGGAGGAACTGCGGCAGCGCCAGTCGCAGCAGCGCGAGCGCCAGCAGCAGGAACAGCTCCAGCGGCAGCAACAGGAGCGGATGCAACGGCAGCAACGGGACCTGGAGCAACAGCGGATCCAGCAGCAACAGGAACTGGGACAGCAGCGTCGCCAGGCCATGGAGCGACAGGAGGAACTGCGGCAGCGCCAGTCACAGGAACGCGAACGCCAGCTGCGGCACCAACAGAGTCAGCAACAGGACCAGTTGCAACGGCAGCAGCGGCAACTGGAACGGCAGCGCGAGATGCAGGAGCGGCAGCAGAGCGAGCAGCGCAGGCAGATCGAGCGACGGGCAACGGGAAATGAAGGCGATGCGTCGCGCGGTGAGCGGCGACGCCCGGGCGACGAGGGCAGGCCCGGCAATTGACGGACCGGTCCGGTTGCGCTGGCTGCAGCTAGGCTCTATCTTTGCCGGCTCCACGAAAGTCGTCACCCATGTCCTCCCACCCCTCCGAACTTCGCCCCCCGCTGCGTTCCGTCCGCGACCGGATCCGCCAGGTCGCGCTGTTCGAGCTGGGCGGGCTGGCGCTGGTGACTCCGCCTTTCGCCTGGGCGAGCGGCGTGCCGCTGTCCGATTCGGTCGGCCTGCTGGCGCTGATCGCGCTGCTCGCGGCGGCATGGAATGCCGCGTACAACACCTGTTTCGACCGCATCGAGGCGAAGCTCGCCGGCCGGCCGGCCGATCGCCGACCGCTCCCGCTGCGCATCGCGCACGCGATCGGCTTCGAAAGCGGACTGCTGCTGATGAGCCTGCCGATCATCACGGCCTGGACCGGCATGAGCTGGTTCGAAGCGCTGCTCGCGGACCTCGGGCTCGCGACGGCCTACGTGCTGTACGCCTTCGCGTTCAACCTCGGCTACGACCGCGCGTTCCCGATCGAACCGCAGCGCTGCGGATCGCTTTCCGGTGCCCGGTAACAGCGGCGCCGCGCCGCTGCCGGCGCTCGAACCGCACGCCGACCTGCAGGCTCTCAACACTTTCGGACTTCCGGCGCGAGCCGACCGCCTCGCGATCGTCGAGCATCCGGCGCAACTCGCCGCGCTGCTCGCGCAACCCGACTGGGCCGGGGCGCCCCGTCTCGTGCTCGGAGGCGGCAGCAACCTGGTATTGACCGGCGATTTCCACGGGCTCGTGCTGAAAGTCGCGATCGGCGGACGCCGGCTCGTCGGCGATGACGACGACGCGTGGTACGTCGAGGCCGGCGCCGGAGAGAACTGGCACGATTTCGTGCGCTGGACGCTCGCGCAAGGCTGGCCGGGGCTCGAAAACCTGTCGCTGATTCCCGGCACCGTCGGCGCGGCCCCGATCCAGAACATCGGCGCGTACGGGCTCGAAGTCGCCGAGCGTTTCGCATCGCTCGCAGTCGTGTCACTGGAAACCGGCGCGAGCTTCCGGCTGGAGGCCGCCGACTGCCGCTTCGGCTATCGCGACAGCATTTTCAAGCATGAGCTGGCGGGCCGCACGCTCGTCACGTCGGTCACTTTCCGCCTGCCCAAGCGCTGGCTGCCGGTCATCCGCTACGCGGACGTCGCGGAAGAGCTCGCCGCGCGCGGCAGCGTCGCCCCGGGTCCGATCGACGTTTCCGACGCCGTGATCGCGATCCGCCGGCGCAAGCTGCCTGACCCGGCAGCGATCGGCAATGTCGGCAGCTTCTTCAAGAACCCCGTCATCGATGCGGCCACGCTCGGCCGCCTCGTCGCCGGCCACCCCGACTTGCCGCACTACCTGCAGCCCGACGGCAGCGTGAAGCTCGCCGCCGGCTGGCTGATCGACCGCTGCGGCTGGAAAGGACGCGATCTCGGCCCGGTCGGCGTGTATGAAAGGCAGGCGCTGGTGCTCGTCAACCGTGGCGGGGCGACCGGCACCGACGTCCGGCGCATCGCGCAGGCGATCCGGGACGACGTTTCGCGACGCTTCGGCGTGGATCTCGAACCCGAGCCCGTCTTCGTCTGAAACGCGCCGTTCCCGGCAAAGCGGGATTGAGTATCCGAATGTAATGGGCTCTTGAATGTAACCGAGTCTCTTCCATACTCTGAGCCCTATGGACACGCTCCAATGCTCATTCTGTAGTCACGAGAACCCGGCGGCCGCGAAATTCTGCAATGCCTGCGGTTCCCTGTTGAACCTGCAGTTGTGCACGCATTGCGGTGCCATCGATCACGCTTCGGCGACAGCCTGCTACAAGTGCGGCGCTTCATTCGCGACCGGCGACGAGGCGAGCGTGCCGCCCGGAGCGACCGGCGACGAAGCCGCCGATACGACGATGAACCCGGGTTTCCCTCACGACTCCGCCCGGCCGGAAGCGTCGAGCAGCGCGAAGCCGGGCATTTCCGGCAGCCGGCTCTCCAGCTCCTGGACGAGAGCGCTGGCGGTAGTGTTTTTCGTCATCGGCGCCGCGATCCTTTACCGCCTCTACTCGACCGGCGGCGAGCCGGCGAGCGTGGCGCAGGACGCATCGCCTTCCACCGCAGCGGTCGACGCCACGCTCAGGGTCGTCCCGCCCTCTTCCGCGCCGGCCGACGACATCGAGGCGGTGTCGGTCGCGCCTCCGCCGGTGCCGGCGAAATCATCGGCGAACGAGGAAGCGCTTGCGGCACAGCCGGCCGCGACAGAACCTTCGGCACCAGCCGATGACGCCCGGGTGTCGCCGTACTCCTGCACTCCTGCAGTCGCCGCACTCGGACTATGCAACTGAGTGCAACTGAGTGCAACTGAGCATTCACGCTAAAAGGGGAAACAAAATGCGGATATCGGCGATCGGCATCGTTGCAGGAATCCTCCTCGCCCTGCAGGTTCCGGCAGCATCGGCGGCGGCGGAATTCAAGATCGTGACTGCGTCGGAACGCGGCACCTACATCCAGATCGGCCGCGACATCGCGAAACTCGTCGCCCCGGAAGCGAACATCGCGCTCGAGGTGCTGCCGTCGGCCGGCTCGGCCGAAAACGTGCGGCGCCTGCGCTACGAGCCCGGCGTGAAGTTCGCGATGGTGCAGTCGGACGTCTATCAGGCGTTCCTCGACCAGGCGCAGGAAGGCAACGTCGCTGCGGCCCGCATGCTGCACCCGCTGCGCGTGATCATGCCGCTGTACAACGAGGAGATCTACTTCATCACGCGCGCCGACACTCCGGCTGAATTCATCCACGAAATCAAGGACGCGAAAATCAACGTCGGCCCGGTGGGCAGCGGCACTGCGCTGTCGGCGACGACGCTGTACCGGCTGATGTTCGGCAAACCGATCGCCGAGGGAAACACCAGCTACCTTTCGAACGAGGACGCGCTCGTCAAGCTGCTGACCGAAAAGACGCTCGACGTCGTCGTCGTCGTCGCCGGGCAGCCGGCCAAGCTCCTGACCGACATGAAACCCGAGGCGCGGCAGTTCATCAAGCTGCTCAAGCTCGATCCGAACCACAGCACGACCCGAGCCGCGCTGCGCACGTATTTTCCGGCGACCGTGCGCGCCGCGAACTATCCCAACGTGCTGACCGAGGACGTCTCCGGCATCGCCGTCAAGGCGTTCCTCGTGACCTACAATTACACCCGTCCCGAGACGATCCGCTACCTGACAAGGTTCGCCGGATCGCTGTGCCGCAATTTCCCGCGCTTGCGTGCCGAAGGCCATCCGAAGTGGAATGAAGTCGAGCTTTCGCTGCCGGCGCTGGGCAAGGGCTGGTCCTACTTTCCGCCGATGGAGCAACACTTGCGCGCCTGCCCGGAGCTGACGGCGACGTCGCCGGCAGTCGAGCAGAAGCAGTGCACGCAGCAGGAAAAGATTCTCGGCCTGTGCGAGTGAGCGGGAACCCTGCGGAGAAATCCCGCAGCCGCGGAAAATAGTTCGGGCAGTCAGGGGCGGCCGGGTTAAGCTTTTCGACCCGATGAGCCGCTCCATTCCGCCTGCGCCGTGCCGCGATGCCTTCCGAATTCGACCTGATCCGCCGCCACTTCACCCGCCCCGCCCGTCACACCGAGCTCGCCGTCGGCGATGACGCGGCGCTGTTCACGCCGCGGCCGGGCATGCAGCTCGCAACCTCGACCGACATGCTCGTCGCCGGCACGCATTTCTTCGCCGACGCGGAGCCCGAGGCGCTCGGCTGGAAAGCGCTGGCGGTCAACATCTCCGATCTTGCGGCGATGGGAGCCGAACCGCGCTGGGCGCTGCTCGCGCTCGCCCTGCCGGCGGCCGACGAAGCGTGGATCGAGGCGTTCGCGCGCGGCCTCTTCGCGTGCGCCGCGCAGTTCGGCGTCGACCTCGCCGGCGGCGACACGACGCGCGGCCCGCTGAACCTGTGCGTGACGATCACCGGTGAAGTGCCGGCAGGCTCGGCGGTCACGCGCGCCGGCGCCCGTCCGGGCGACGATATCTGGATCACCGGCGAACCCGGCCGCGGGGCGCTCGGCCTCGCGTTCCTGCGCGGCGAGACGGCACTCGATGCCGCTGCGGTCACGCCGTGCATCGACGCGCTGCATCGCCCGCAGCCGCGCGTCGCTGCAGGCCTCGCGCTGCGCGGTGTCGCCCATGCGATGCTGGACGTCTCCGACGGACTGGTCGGCGATCTCACGCACATCCTCGAGGCTTCCGGCACCGGCGCGGTCCTCGACCTCGCCGCGCTGCCGCTCGGCGCGTTGCTCGCGGCCGGCGCCGACGTCGAATTCGCCCTGCGCTGCGTGCTCGGCGGCGGCGACGACTACGAGCTGCTATTCACCGCCGCCGCTGCGCAACGCGAGCACTTCGGCGCGCTCGCCCGGCGGCTGGATCTGCCGTTCACGCGCATCGGCACGATCACCGACCACGCCGGCTCCCTGCTGCTGCGCCACCCGGACGGTAGCGAACGCCCGCCCGAGTGCCGCAGCTACGATCATTTCATCTGATTTCCATTGGCGCTCCCGATGCTGCCACCTACCCCTGTGCGACAAGGGCCGACGATGCTGCCCCCGACGTGCCGCCTGCTCCTGAGCCATCCGGCCCATTTCATCTCGCTCGGCTTCGGCACGGGGCTCGCGCCGCACGCTCCCGGCACGGCCGGCACGCTCGCCGCCTGGCTGCTGTACCCGCTGCTGCGGACACCGATCTCGGATTTCGTGTTCCTCGCGCTGCTGGCGAGTTTCTTCGTCGCCGGCGTGATCGCCGCCGAGCGCACCGGCCGGGCCCTCGGCGTGCCCGACCACGGGGCGATCGTCTGGGACGAGATCGTCGCTTTCTGGCTGGTACTATTCTTCACTCCGGCGGGCCTGCTGTGGCAGAGCGTCGCTTTCGTGCTGTTCCGCTTTTTCGATATCGTCAAGCCGCAACCAATCCGGTGGGCGGACAGTCGCATCAAGGGTGGCCTGGGCGTGATGCTCGACGACGTGATCGCGGCCGGCTACGCCATTCTCGCGCTGGCTTTGCTGGTGCGTTTTTCTGGATGAGATGATGGACAGGGAACTGGCTGCTCTGTCGGCGGAAGCCGGGGCGTGGCTCGGTGCACGGGGCATGCGGCTTGCGAGCGCCGAATCGTGCACCGGCGGCTGGATCGCCGAAGTGGTCACGGCGACAGCTGGCAGCTCGGGGTGGTTCGACTGCGGGTTCGTGACCTACTCCAACGAAGCCAAGCAGGAACTTCTCGGGGTGACAGCGGCAACGCTGGCGGACTTCGGCGCGGTCAGCGAGGAAACGGTGCGCGAGATGGTCGCCGGCACGCTCGCCCGCAGCCGGGCCGACATTGCGCTGGCGGTGTCCGGCGTCGCCGGCCCGGGCGGCGGCACCTCGGCCAAGCCGGTCGGCATGGTGTGTTTCGCGTGGGGTCGACGCGGCGCAGCAATCGGCAGCGAAACGCGGCATTTTCCCGGGGACCGGGAAGCGGTGCGGCGCCAGGCGGTGATCCGGGCGTTGCGCGGGATAATGACATATGATTTCCCGGCAGGCCGCTGAGGCAGCACCCTGCGTCCCAGCAATCTCTGTGCCATAATTCGCAAAGTTTGAAAGGACACGACATGGACGACAACAAGGCCAAGGCCCTCGCCGCCGCGCTCTCGCAGATCGAGAAGCAGTTCGGCAAAGGCTCGATCATGCGGATGGGCGACGGCACCATCGAACGTGACATCCAGACGGTGTCGACCGGCTCGCTCGGTCTCGACATCGCGCTCGGTCTGGGCGGTTTGCCGCGCGGCCGGGTCGTCGAAATCTACGGCCCGGAATCCTCCGGCAAGACGACGTTGACGCTGCAGGTCATCGCCGAAATGCAGAAGCTCGGCGGCACCGCCGCATTCATCGATGCCGAGCATGCGCTCGACGTCGGCTACGCCGAGAAGCTCGGCGTGAACATCCAGGACCTCCTGATCTCGCAGCCGGACACCGGTGAGCAGGCGCTCGAGATCGCCGACATGCTGGTGCGTTCGGGAGGCGTCGAGATCGTCGTCATCGACTCGGTCGCGGCGCTGACTCCGAAAGCCGAGATCGAAGGCGAGATGGGCGACCAGCTGCCCGGCCTGCAGGCCCGCCTGATGAGCCAGGCGCTCAGGAAGCTCACCGCGAACATCAAGCGCACCAACACCCTGGTGATCTTCATCAACCAGATCCGCATGAAGATCGGCGTGATGTTCGGTAGCCCGGAGACCACGACCGGCGGCAACGCGCTGAAGTTCTACGCCTCGGTACGGCTCGACATCCGCCGCACTGGCGCGATCAAGAAAGGCGACGAAGTGGTCGGCTCCGAGACGCGCTGCAAGGTCGTCAAGAACAAGGTCGCGCCGCCGTTCAAGGAAGCGCATTTCGACATCCTCTACGGCGAAGGCATCTCGCGCGAAGGCGAGATCATCGACCTCGGCGTGCAGCACAAGATCGTCGACAAGTCCGGCGCATGGTATGCGTACAAGGGCGAGAAGATCGGCCAGGGCAAGGACAATTCACGCGAATTCCTGCGCGCGAACCCGGCTCTCGCGCGCGAGATCGAAAACAAGGTCCGCGCGCAGGTCGGCCTGAACGCGATGGCTGTCGAGGCTGCACCCGCCGGGGTGGCTCCGGTCGAGCCCTGAGCGGCGCACGATGGCTGAAATCAGCTTGCGGGAACGGGCGATACGCCATCTCGCGCGACGCGACCATTCCCGCGCCGAACTCGCCCGCAAGCTGGCGCCCTACGGCACGGCCGAGGAAATCGACGACGTCCTGAACCGCATGCACGAACTGGAACTGCTCTCCGACCGGCGCTTCGCCGAAGCCTGGGTGCGCGGCAAGGCCGCCCGCTTCGGCACTGCCCGCCTGCGCCACGACCTGGCGCAGCGCGGAGTGGCGCGCGAGACCGTCGATGCGGCGCTGGTGAGCGAAGGCGGCGGTGACGAACTCGGTCGCGCCCGCCAGGTATGGACGGGCAAGTTCGGCGCTGCCCCGGCCGATGCCCGGGAATGGGCGAAGCAGGCGCGCTTCCTGCAAAGCCGCGGCTTCGGCGGCGACGTGATCCGCAAGGTACTGAACGAGACGCCCGATGAGTCTGCTTAAGGTTGCCGGGCTGCAGAAGCGCTACAAGGCGCGCACGGTCGTCCACGACGTCGGCTTCGAAGTCGGCAGCGGCGAAGTCGTCGGACTGCTCGGGCCGAACGGCGCCGGCAAAACGACCTGTTTCTACATGATCGTCGGGCTCGTGCGGGCCGACGGCGGCGACATCACGCTCGACGAGGCGCTTCTCACGCACCTGCCGATCCACGCTCGCGCACGCCTCGGGCTGTCTTATCTGCCGCAGGAGATGAGCGTCTTTCGCAAGCTCACGGTCGCCGAGAACATCCGCGCAGTGCTCGAACTGCAGACGCTCACTGAAGAAGAGATCACCACGCGACTCGAACAACTGCTCGAGGAGCTCGGCATCGCGCATCTGCGCGACAACACCGCGATCTCGCTGTCGGGCGGCGAGCGGCGGCGCTGCGAAATCGCCCGCGCCCTCGCGACCGACCCGCGCCTGATCCTGCTCGACGAGCCGTTCGCCGGCGTCGACCCGATCGCGGTGCTCGACATCCAGAAGATCATCCGTTTCCTCAAGGACCGCGGCATCGGGGTGCTGATCACCGACCACAACGTGCGCGAGACGCTCGGTATCTGCGACCGCGCCTACATCATCAGCGAAGGCCGCGTGCTCGCCAGCGGACGGCCGGGCGAAATCGTCGCCAACGAGAGAGTCCGTCAGGTCTATCTCGGCGAGCATTTCCGCCTCTGAGCCAGATCGAGCACCTCCCGATGAAGCCGACCCTCCAGCTCAAACTCTCCCAGCACCTCACGCTGACACCGCAACTGCAGCAGTCGATCAAGCTGTTGCAGTTATCGACGCTCGAACTGAACCAGGAGCTCGAACGCTTCCTGCTCGAGAACCCGATGCTCGAACGCGAGGACGGCGACGGCAGCGATTTTGTCCCCCCGCCCGCCACGGCCGCAGCTACAGGCGGCGAAAACGAAAATCCTCCCGCGGCGAGCGAACAGCACCCCGACGCGGGACCGGCGAACCTCGACGAAGCCGGTGAGTGGTCGAGCGCGGGAAGCGGCTCGTCGAACCGCGACGACGAGGACGACAGCGACTACCAGGAGTTCCAGGCGGCGGAAACCAGCCTGCGCGATCACCTCGACCAGCAGGTCAGCCTGTCGCCGCTGTCCGATCGCGACCGCGCGCTGGTGCGCTTCATCATCGAGGCGCTCGACGACGACGGCTATCTGAACCAGTCGCTCGAAGAGCTGCTGCCGCTGTTGCCGCCGGAACTCGAATACGACCTCGACGACCTGTCGATCGCACTACACCATGTGCAGAACCTCGACCCCGCAGGCGTCGCGGCGCGCACGCCGCAGGAATGCCTCAGCCTGCAGCTGCGCGCGATGCGCCCGACTCCAGCGCGCGAGCTCGCGCTGAAGATCGTCGACCATCACCTCGAGCTTCTTGCCGAACGCAACTTCGTCCGCCTCAAGCGCCTGCTCGGTTGCGACGACGATGCGCTGCGCTGCGCGCACCTGCTGATCTGCAGCCTCGACCCGCACCCGGGCTCCCAGCATTCAGTGCAGGAAACGCGCTACATCATGCCCGACGTCGTCGTGCGCAAGCAGCGCGGGCGCTGGGTCGTCACGCTGAATCCCGAAGCGATGCCGAAACTGCGCATCAACTCGCTGTACGCCAGCATCCTGCAGCAGAATCGCGGCTCCGGCGGCGCCTTGACGAGTCAGTTGCAGGAAGCGCGCTGGCTGATCAAGAACGTGCAGCAGCGTTTCGACACGATCCTGCGCGTCTCCCAGGCGATCGTTGACCAGCAGCGGCAGTTCTTCGATTATGGCGAGGTGGCGATGCGCCCGCTGACGCTGAGGGAAATCGCGGACCAACTGGAACTGCACGAATCCACCGTTTCGCGGGTCACGACACAGAAATTCATGGCCACCCCGCGAGGCGTGTTCGAACTGAAGTATTTTTTCGGCAGTCACGTCGCCACCGATACGGGTGGAGCGGCATCCTCAACGGCGATTCGCGCGCTGATCCGCCAGTTGGTCGAAGCCGAAGACGGAAAAAAACCTCTGTCCGACGCAAAGATTGCCGAATTGTTGGGCCAGCAGGGTATCGTGGTGGCGCGGCGCACCATTGCAAAATACCGCGAATCACTCAATATCCCGCCGGTCAGCCTGCGCAAGACGATTTGAAAAGAGGAATGATCATGAATCTCAACATCACCGGACATCATGTCGAAGTCAGCCCCGCGATTCGCGAATATGTCACGAACAAGCTCGACCGCGTGATCCGCCACTTCGACAACGTGACGAGCGTCGGCGTGATTCTTTCGGTGGAAAAGCTCCGGCAGAAAGCCGAAGTGACCCTGCACGTGCGCGGCAAGGACATCTATGTCGAGAGCGACGACGTCGACCTGTATGCGGCGATCGACGCGATGGTCGACAAGCTCGACCGCCAAGTCATGAAATACAAGCAGAAAGCGTTCGACCACAACCACGACGCGCTGAAGCACCAAAGCACGGAACTCTGATCGAGTCCCTCTCTCTTCCCGCTCCGGGGGGTGTCTATAATGCGTGGGCATCCGTCCCACGCCTGCGACACGCCCTACGACTTTTCTCGCGCGCGGCACCTCTTCCGGCGTCGCGCGCGTCATGAGCAGCATGAGCCTCATTGCCGAACTCCTGCCACCTTCAAACGTGGTCATCGACCTCGACGCGAGCAGCAAGAAGCGCGTCTTTGAACAGGCTGGCCTGCTGTTCGAGAACAACCACGGCATCGCCCACAGCGTGGTGTTCGACAGCCTGTTTTCACGCGAACGCCTCGGTTCGACCGGGCTCGGTCAGGGGATCGCGATTCCCCACGGCCGCATCAAGGGCCTGAAGGACGCGGCGGGCGCATTTCTGCGTCTCGCGACGCCCGTGCAGTTCGACGCGCCGGACGGGCGACCGGTCAATATGCTGTTCGTGCTGCTGGTGCCGGAGCAGGCGAACGAGCGCCACCTGCAGTTGCTCTCCGAACTCGCGCAGATGTTCAGCGACCGCGACTTCCGCGAGCGCCTGCTCGATGCGCCCGATGCCGCCACGATCCACTCCCTGTTCGCCTCCTGGGGACCCCATGCGACAGACGAACGTCGCGCTGCTGTATGAAGCCCAGCGCGAAAGGCTGGCGCTGACGCACGTCAGCGGACAGCTCGACCGCACGATTTCGGTCACTGAAGACCGCATCTGGCCGGCAGACCTGATCGGCCACCTGAACCTGATCCACCCCGCCCGGTTGCAGATCCTCGGGGCCGCCGAGCTGTCCTGGGCACAGCGTCAGTCCCGCGAGAAAATCGGCCATCACCTCACCGAGATCATCAACGCCCGGCCCCCGGCGATCATCGTCGCCGACAGGTGTCAGCCCCCTCCGATCCTGTGCACGATCTGCGAGAACGCCGATATAGCGCTCTTTACCACGCCTCATCCTGCCGCCAGCGTCATCGATCAGCTCCGTCTGTACCTGTCGCGCGAGCTCTCCGAGAAAATCTCGCTGCACGGTGTGTTCATGGACGTGCTTGGACTGGGCGTGTTCATCACCGGCAATTCGGGCGCGGGAAAGTCCGAACTCGCGCTGGAGCTGATCTCGCGCGGCCATGGCCTGGTGGCTGACGACATCGTCGAATTCTCGCGCATCGCGCCGACCGTGCTCGAAGGCCGCTGCCCCGCAATGCTCAAGGATTTCATCGAAGTGCGCGGTCTGGGCATCCTCAATATCCGCACCATCTTCGGCGAGACCGCATGCCGCCGGAAGATGCGCCTGCGTCTCGTGGTCCATCTCGAGCGGCGTCTGCCCGGCCAGACCGATCCTTCGCGGCTGCCGATGCACCGCGAAACCCAGGAGGTGCTGGGCGTGCCGGTCCTCCGCGCGATCCTGCCGGTCGCGGCCGGCCGCAACATCGCGGTGCTGCTCGAGGCGGCCGTGCGCTCGACGATCCTGCAGCTGCGCGGCATCGACTCGACGCAGGAATTCATCGACCGGCAGCAACGCATGCTCGAAGGCGAGCCGGGCCCGGACTGACCCCACGCTTGCCGCCGTGCCACGCCGGCTGCTACGCTCGTTCCCTTTGTTCTCCCGCTCAGGGACCGCCGATGACTGCCGCAATCCCGGATTATCTGGAAAAAACCCTCAACGCCCGCGTCTATGACGTCGCGGAAGAAACTCCGCTCGACCTCGCCCCGAACCTGTCCGCACGCATCCACAACCGCATCTACCTCAAGCGCGAGGACATGCAGCCGGTATTCAGCTTCAAGCTGCGCGGGGCCTACAACAAGATGGCGCACCTGCCGCCGCAGGCGCTCAAGCGGGGGGTGATCTGCGCCTCGGCCGGCAATCATGCACAAGGCGTCGCGCTGTCGGCGCAGAAGCTCGGGGTGCGCGCGGTGATCGTGATGCCGACTTCGACGCCGCAGATCAAGGTCGACGCGGTCAGGGCGCGGGGCGGCGAGGTGGTGCTCGCCGGTGACTCCTACTCGGACGCCTACGCCCACTCGCTGGAACTGGAAAAGGTGGACAAGCTCACTTTCGTCCATCCTTATGACGACCCGGACGTCATCGCCGGACAGGGCACGATCGGCATGGAGATCCTGCGCGCGCACCCCGATCCGATCCACGCGATTTTCTGCGCCGTTGGCGGCGGCGGACTGATCGCCGGCGTTGCCGCCTACGTGAAGCGGCTGCGGCCCGAAATCAGGATCGTCGGCGTCGAGACGGTGGACGCCGACGCGATGACGCGCTCGCTCGCAGCGGGCGAACGGGTCGTTCTCGACCAGGTCGGCCTGTTCGCCGACGGCACCGCGGTCAAGCAGATCGGCGAAGAGACTTTCCGGCTGTGCCGGGAGTATGTCGACGAGATGGTCCTCGTCGACAACGACGCGATCTGCGCCGCCCTGAAAGACGTCTTCGAGGACACGCGCTCGATCCTCGAGCCTTCCGGCGCGCTGGCGATCGCCGGGGCGAAGGAATACGCGAAGCGCCACAATCTGCATGGCAAGTGCCTGGTAGCGGTGGCGTCCGGCGCGAACATGAATTTCGATCGCCTGCGTTTCGTTGCCGAACGCGCCGAAGTGGGCGAGCAACGCGAGGCGGTGTTCGCCGTGACGATCCCGGAACGCCCCGGCTCGTTCCGCAAATTCTGCAGCCTCGTCGGCGATCGCCACATCACCGAGTTCAACTATCGCTACGCCGACGCCGAACAGGCGCACATCTTCGTCGGCGTGTCGGTGCACAACCGCGCCGAGGCGTCCCGCCTCATCGAGATGCTCGGGCGCCACGAACTGCCGGCAGTCGACCTCACCGACGACGAAATGGCGAAGAGCCACGTCCGCTACATGGTCGGCGGACACGCGCCGCACATCGACAACGAGCTGGTGTACCGCTTCGAATTCCCCGAGCGCCCCGGTGCCCTGATGAATTTCCTCACGAATCTGCACTCGGACTGGAACATCAGCCTGTTCCACTACCGCAACCACGGCTCGGATTCGGGTCGCGTGCTGGTCGGCATGCAGGTGCCTCCCGGCGACAAGACGGCATTCAGCGCGTTTCTCGACCGGCTCGGCTATGAATCCGCCGATGAGTCCGGGAACCCGGCATACCGCATGTTCCTCGGCTGAACCCCCGCTTCAGGCAGCGTGCGGCCGGACCGGGAAAGCCCCTGTTTCGGTCACGATCCACTGCATCGGGCGGTCGTGGCGCTGCGGATACACCGTTTCGGCCCGCCCCAGCTCGAAGCCGACACCGACCGCGACCGTGTCGATCAGCGCCAGCGTGCGATCGAAATAGCCGCCACCGTAGCCGAGCCGGTAGCCGGCGGCGTCGAACGCGTTGCACGGCACCAGCACCGCGTCGGGCACGATCGCCGCGCCGGCGGGCGGATGCGGGATGCCGTGACGATCGAAGATCATTTCCATGCCCGGCATCCACCTGCGGAACACCATCGGCGTTGCCTTTGCCTGTACCACCGGCAGCGCCGCGATGCGCGAGGGTCCGCCGGCGAGCCAGCGGCACATCCATGCACGCAGGTCGGGCTCGGCCCGATACGGCCAGCAGAACGCCAGCACGCGCGGGGCAAGTCGCGTGACCACCCCCTCAAGATGCGCTTCGAGCTGCTCCGTGAGCATCGCGCGGCGCTCGTCCGGCAGCGCCAGGCGCTCGGCGCACGCGCGCTCGCGCAGTGCCCGCCGGATGCGGTCCACGTCGTCATCGGCAGGGGAAACGGGGGTCGTCACTGTGCTAAGGTGAGTCGAATCAAAAACAGGATGGTAAGGGATGATCAAGGGATTGTGGGCGGGCGTGGCCCTGGGGTTGATGGTTCTGAGCGCGGGAGTGCTCGGCGATCCCGGGGATGAACGGATCCTGGCGGCGCGGGAGGCGCTGCGCACCGGCGACCGGGACGCGCTCGAGCAGCTCGATACGCAACGCACTTCACATCCGCTCGATCCGTACGTCAGGTACTGGCTGCTGTCGAACAAGCTTGCGCGCCCCGATCCGGCGCCGATCATCGAGTTGACCGAGTTCCTGCTGCAGGATCCCGACAGCCTGCTGGCGGAACGCCTGCGCGCCGACTGGCTGCGCCGCACGGTGCGCGACGAGGACTGGCCGGGATTCCTGCGCCTGTACGTCGACCTGCGCGAACCGGACGCCGAGCTGCGCTGCCATTACCGCACCGCCCGGCTCAACCTCGGCGACACCAAAGTGCTGGCCGAGACGCGCGCCCAGTGGATGGAACTGAGCGACAGCCACGTCGCCTGCGAGCCGGTCCTGCGCGCACTCGCGACCGGCGGCGCTGTCGGCGCGGACGAGCTGTGGTGGCGATTCCGCCGGCAGATCGAGAGCCGCAGCTTCACCGCGGCGCGCAGCACGCTCGCCTGGCTCGCGGCCGGCGAAATGCCGAAGCTCGCCAGTTTCGACCACGCAGTGAAGTCCCCCGAAGCGTACCTCGACCGCCTGCCCGCGAACTTCGCCGCGACCCGGCCCGGCCGCGAGCTCGCCTTGACGGCGCTGGTCAGCCTCGCGCGCAAGGACGACCCGCGCGCCGCGCAGGTCCGTTTTCAGCGCATCAGCGATCGGCTCGATCACGACGAACGGGCCTACGCCCACGCGGTTCTCGGCCATTACGGCGCGCTCGCGCGCCTGCCGCAGGCCTCCGAGTGGTACCGCGCGGCCGGCGACGTGGCGATGAGCAGCGAGCAGCGCGCGTGGCGAGTGCGCGCGGCGCTGCGGGTAGAGGACTGGCGCATGGTGGAGTCCTCGATCGAGGCGCTGCCGGCGGCCGAGCAGGCCAACGCGGAGTGGATCTACTGGCTGGGCCGCGCACGCGCTGCCCTCGGCCGCGCGGACGAAGCTGCGGCGCTTTACCGGCGCATTGCTGGCGAACCGCATTTTTACGGCCTGCTAGCGGCCGAAGAAGACGGCGAGCTTTTTTCCGCACCGACCGGCAACGGCGCGGTGACGGCGGGCGACACCGCGCGAGCCGCAGCCAATCCCGGCCTGCAGCGGGCACTCGCGCTGTACCGGCTCGACCTGCGCACCGACGCGGCGCGCGAGTGGAACTGGGCCCTGCGCGGCCAGGATGAAGGTTTCCTCATCGCGGCCGCACGCCTCGCGCTCAGGCACGAGATCTTCGACCGCGCCATCAACACCGCCGAGCGCACCGATGCGCACGCCAACTTCGACCTGCGCTACATCACGCCGTATCGTCCACTGATCGAGCCGCAGGTACGCGAGCGCGGGCTCGACATCAGCTGGGTATACGGGCTGATGCGCCAGGAAAGCCGCTTCATCGCACCGGCGCGTTCGAGTTCCGGCGCGCAGGGGCTGATGCAGGTGATGCCTGCGACCGGCAAATGGGTCGCCGGCAAGATCGGTCTGCCGGACTACCACGTAGGCATGCTCACCGACCCCAACACCAACGTGCTGCTGGGCACGAGCTACATGCGGCTGATCCTCGACGGACTCGACAATCATCCGGTGCTCGCATCGGCCGGCTACAATGCAGGGCCGAGCCGGGCGCGACGCTGGCGCGACCAGCGCTCGCTCGAAGGCGCGATCTATGCCGAAACGATTCCTTTCGACGAGACGCGCGACTATGTCAAGAAGGTGATGTCCAACGCGGTCATCTATGCGGCGATGCTCGAAGGCCGGCCCCAGTCGCTGAAGCAGCGGCTCGGCACGATCGCTCCCCGACCCGCCGAGGACCAGTGACCATCGCAACGTTGCCTGCACGGGAGCCTCAACATGAAAATCGAACGCGTCGCGCTCATCGGCGGCTCCGGCTTCCTCGGCAGCGCAGTGGCCAACCAACTTGCCGGAGCCGCTGTCGAGGTCGTCGTTCCGACTCGCCGTGCGAGCCGTGCGCGGCATCTGCTGCTGCTGCCGACCGTCGATGTCGTCGAGGCGGACGTGCATGATCCGGCGACGCTCGCGCACCTCGTCAGCGGCGTCGATGCGGTCATCAACCTCGTCGGGATCCTGCACTCCCGGTCGGGCTCCCCGTATGGCCGGGATTTCGCGCGCGCGCATGTCGAATTGCCGCAAAAGATCGTCGCTGCGTGCCACGCCGCGCGCGTTCCCCATCTCGTGCATGTGAGCGCGCTCGGCGCCTCGCCCGACGGTCCGTCCGAATACCTGCGCTCGAAAGCCGCCGGCGAAGCGGCGATACGCGCCAGCGGCGACGCCCCGGCCTGGACGGTGCTGCGTCCCGCGGTGATGTTCGGCCGCGGCGACCACTTCACGAACCTCTTCGCCAGGCTGGCAACACGTTTTCCGCTCCTGCCGCTGGCCGGCGCGCGCGCGCGATTCCAGCCCGTGCACGTCGAAGACGTGGCTGCGGTCATCTGCCGCTGCCTGCGCGATCCGGCCGCCATCGGCGAGACGTTCGAACTCGCCGGGCCGCGCGTCTATACGCTGCGCGAGCTGGTCGAATACATCAGCGAGCTGGCCAGTGCACCACGCCCGATCCTCCCCCTGCCGAACGGGCTCGCGATGATGCAGGCGGCGCTGATGGAATGGCTGCCGAACCCGATAATGAGCCGCGACAACCTGCGCTCGATGCGCGTCGACAACGTCGCGAGCGGCGCGCCGCTGCCGTTCGGCATGACACCGACGCCGCTGGAGGCCGTCGCGCCGTCATATATCGGCGACAGGTCGCAACGCGCCCGCTACTATTCGATGCGTAGCCACTCCGGCCGACTCCACGGCTGAACGGCCGGACGATTTTCCACCTGACGGAGACTTCGCGCATGAAACTGATCATCGGCAACAAGAACTACTCGTCCTGGTCGTTGCGTGCGTGGCTCGCGGCGAAGGCCAGCGGCCAGCAGTTCGAGGAGATCCGCATCGCGCTGTTCATCCCCGGCAGCCGCGAACGCATCCTGTCGCATTCGCCGTCCGGGAAAGTGCCGTGCCTGATCGATCACGGCCTGGCGATCTGGGACTCGCTCGCGATCTGCGAATACCTCGCCGAGAAGGCACCAGGGCTGTGGCCGGCTAACACCGCGGCGCGCGCGATCGCCCGCTCGGTCAGCGCCGAGATGCATTCCGGCTTCACCGACCTGCGCCAGCACATGACGATGAACATCCGCAAGGACTACGCCGGCCAGGGACACAACGCGGCGGTCGATGCGAACATCGCACGCATCGAGGCGATCTGGAACGATTGCCGCGAGCGTTTCGGCACGCAGGCGAATCCTGCCGGGCCATATCTGTTCGGCGCGTTCTCGGCAGCCGATGCGATGTACGCGCCAATCTGCTTCCGCTTCAAGACCTACGGCGTGCGACCCGCCGCAGCCGCGGGCGAGTACCTCGACGCGATGCTCGCGCACCCGCTGATGCAGGAGTGGGCAGCGGCAGCGAATGCCGAAAGCGAATCGATCCCGTCCGAAGATCTTTACGGCTGATGCGCGTTTATGTCGTCGGCGGCGCAGTGCGCGACCGCCTGCTCGGCCTGCCGGTGCAGGATCATGACTGGGTGGTCGTCGGCGCGACCCCCGACGAGATGCTGGCGCGCGGCTTTCGCGCCGTCGGCAAGGATTTCCCGGTGTTCCTCCATCCTCGCACCGGCGAGGAATACGCCCTCGCGCGTACCGAGCGCAAGAGCGGCCGCGGCTATACCGGTTTCACCGTGCACGCCTCCCCGGACGTCACGCTCGAAGAGGACCTGCGCCGCCGCGACCTGACGATCAACGCAATGGCGCAGGACGAGGACGGCACGCTGATCGACCCGTACGGCGGTCGCCGGGACCTCGAAAACCGCGTGTTCCGCCATGTCAGCGAAGCGTTCGCCGAAGATCCGGTGCGCGTGCTGCGCGTCGCACGCTTTGCCGCGCGCTTCGAGGGGTTTTCCGTCGCAGGCGAAACGCTTGCGCTGATGCGCACGATGGTCGATGACGGCGAGGTCGACCATCTGGTCGCGGAGCGCGTGTGGCAGGAGCTCGCCCGCGGCCTGATGGAAACCCGCCCGTCGCGGATGTTTGCCGTGCTGCGCGAATGCTGCGCGCTCGCGCGCATCCTGCCCGAAGTCGATCGCCTGTTCGGGGTGCCGCAACCGCCGCAGCACCACCCGGAAGTCGACACCGGCATCCACGTGATGGCGGTCGTCGACCACGCCGCGGCCACCGCGCAGCCGCTCGCCGTCCGCTGGGCCTGCCTGCTGCACGACCTGGGCAAAGCCGACACGCCCGTGCACGTATTGCCGCATCACTACGGCCACGAGGCGAAGAGCGCCGATCGCGCGCGGGCCGTGTCGGAGCGCCTGAAGGCGCCGCTCGAGTGCCGCGACCTCGCCGTGCTGCTGGCGCGCGAGCACGGCATCCTGCATCAGGCACGGGCATTGCGTCCGGTGACGATCGTGAAGCTGCTCGAGCGCACTGACGCGCTGCGCCGCCCGGAGCGTTTCGGCCTGTTGCTCGAAGCCGCGGCGTGTGATTTCCATGGGCGGCCCGGCATGGCCGAGCGCCCTTATGTACAGGCCGCGATCTGGCAGGCCGCGCTCGCCGCGGTCCGTTCGGTCGACGCGGGAGCGATTGCGCGCAGCTGCACCGACAAGGCAAGCATTCCGCAACGCGTGCACGAGGCCCGGGTTGCGGCCGTCAAGGCTCGGCATGCGGAAGAGAAAGACTGACTCCGCTCGCCGCCCGTTCGCAGGGAGCGATTCACAATGCCCGCAGCAGCGCCCACCCGAGAACACACAGCAGTATCGTGCTGGTGAATGGCAGATGAATGGCACGGCCCCACAGGCGGAAATGAAAATCGCCCGGCAGATGGCCGAAGCGCAGGCGGCGCATGACGTCCGGCCTGAGCAGGCCGGTCAGGAGGACGATCACCGCCACCACGACCAGCCACTTGAGCATTCCCATCTCCGCCCCAAATTCGCATTAGACCCCGCGAGGGGTGCGTCTCGCAACGCGGCCTTCGCGCCGCCATCGACGGAGCCTGTCCGATGATCACGCTTTACACCTGGACCACGCCCAACGGCCGCAAGATCTCCATCGCCCTCGAGGAACTCGGGCTGCGCTACGAAACGCGCCCGATCGACATTTCACGCGGCGATCAATTCACGCCCGAGTTCCTCGCGCTGAACCCGAACAATCGCATCCCGGTGATCGTCGATGACGAAGGGCCGGACGGCCAGCCGATCACCGTCATCGAATCCGGCGCGATCCTGCTGTACCTCGCGGAAAAGACCGGACGCCTGTTGCCGCCCGGAGCGCGGGGCCGCTGCGAGGCGATCCAGTGGCTGATGTTCCAGATGGGCAGCGTCGGCCCGATGCTCGGGCAGGCGCACCACTTCCTGCGTTACGCGCCGGAAGTGATCCCGTACGCGGTCGAACGCTACTCGAAGGAAGCCGAGCGCCTCTACGGCGTCCTAAATACCCGTCTCGCCGGCCGCGACTGGCTCGCAGGCGCGGACTATTCGGTCGCCGACATCGCGACGTTTCCGTGGATCGCGAGCCACGACTGGCAGGGAATCGACCTCGACCGCTTCCCCGAGGTGCGGCGATGGTTCGATGCGATCGCGGCGCGGCCGGCAGTGCAGCGCGGCATGGCGGTGCCGCAATGAGCGCACGGCATTTCGGCGAACTCGAGGTGATCGCGCGCGCCCCGGCGGGCAAGGCGGTTTCGCCGGTCCCGCTGCTGTTCATCCACGGCGCCTACACCGGCGCGTGGTGCTGGGACGAATATTTTTTGCCGTATTTCGCCGCTGCCGGCTTCGACTGTTATGCGCTGTCGCTGTCCGGCCACGGCGCAAGCCGCAGGCGCGGAGGGCTCGATTCGTTCTCGATCGACGACTACGTACGCGACGTCAGCGAAGTCGTCGCCGCGTTGCCGCGGACGCCGGCGCTGATCGGCCACTCGATGGGCGGAATGGTGATACAGAAGTACCTCGAGCACGCCGACGTCCCCGCCGTCGCGCTACTGTGCTCGGTCCCGCCGCAAGGGCTGATGGGCTCGGCGCTGGGCCTGATGCTCAACAAGCCGCATCTCCTGGGGAACCTGAACCAGATGCTCGCCGGCAGCCAGCCCGACCCGGAAAGCCTGCGCGAAGCCCTGTTCCACCAGCCGGTCGATGACGACGCGCTGATGCGCTACTACCATCTGTGCCAGCCTGAATCCCACCGCGCGGTGTGGGACATGACGCTCTTCAACCTGCCGCAACCTGCACGCATGCATCGTCCGCCGATGCTGATCGTCGGCACGGAACACGATCACCTCATCCCGCCGGCGCAGGTCGCGATGACCGCGGCGCTCTACGGACTGGAGGCGACGATCATCCCCGGCATGGGGCATGGAGTCATGCTCGAGCGCGACTGGCAAAGTGTTGCGGAAATGCTCCTTGACTGGCTCACGGTACAACTTGTCGAAGTTTAGTGCTGGAAACTGTAATCATTCGGCGCCAAGATGAGAACGCGGGGCCATTCCGGAACCCCGCCAGCCGTGCCACCTCTGGAGCTCGAACCCGGAGCAGGCGGCTGCAGACAATCGCGGTACCCCGGTGCCTCCGGCATTTCCCGGTCCGTTGGACCAAAACCGGGAAGCGGGACAACGGGGTACGTCGCGGAGGCCATCATGGTGATCATCATGGAAATGCACACAGGCAATGTGATCGGGAATCCCGATGAATACGGCGACGAAGTGCTCAATGCCAGCTGGTTGCCGCAACCCGAACCCGCGCTACCGTTGCAGCGCGCCGAACGCGTCGAGGTGGCCGCAACTGCGCCTCTGCCGCCGATCGACGTCGACGACTTCCTGCGGGCGGTTTACCGCTACCAGGAATAGAGGCCGCGGAGGCCGCGCGTGAGGCGGACCCGGGAAGCGCGACGTAGCCGGAACAGCGCTCCCGAGCCTGCTGACTCGTTCAGTTCGTCAGGCCGATGCCTTCGCCGCACGCTCGGACGGCGCGCTGCGGGCTACAGCGCGTGGACCCTGTCGCCGCGCTGGAACCCGAGCAGGGGTTCGGGAATGCCTTTGCCCAGCGCAAGCACCTTGAAAAGCTCCCCCATCTCCTGCGGCGTCGTCAGCCGCTGGGCGGCGCGCGCCGCGCGGATGTAGTCCGCCGACGTTTCCGGCCCGCGCCGTGCGAGGCATTCGAGCAGCCCGCAGTTGAACAGGAACGCGGCCTGGTTGGTGTAGCCGAGCACATCGAGCCCGGCGTCGAACGCAGCCTCGGCCACCGACGTGAAATCGACGAACGCGGTGATGTCGTTCAGCCCCGGCCACAGGAAAGGGTCGGCGTGCGCATGGTGCCGGTAATAGCACAGCAGCGTGCCGTTCGAGCGCGACGGCAGGTAATACTCGGCGCGCGGATAACCGTAATCGACGAGCAGCAGCACGCCGCAGTCGAGCCGCTGTGCCCATTCCCCGACCCACGCCCGTGCGGCGAGGTTCAGCTCGGTAACGTATTCGCCGCTTTCGGGCAACGGCAGGTCTAGCGCGCGGGCCGCGTCGGCCACCGCTCCGCTCGCCGGCGAGTCCGCCCAGCGCAGCGTGCCGGCCGGATCGACGGCGACGCCGCGCTCGAACAGCCCTTCGGGCCGCGACACGACGAGGTGCACCGGCATCACGTCGAGGACTTCGTTCGCGACCAGCGCGCCGGAGAAACGCTCCGGCAGCGCGTCGAGCCAGCGCACGCGACTCGCCAGACGCGGCGCTTTCTCGGCCAGCAAGTCGAACTGGCGCTCGCGCAGTTCGCCCGACAGTTCGAGGATGCCGTAGGTCTCGGGCAGACATTCCCGCCGCTCGAGTTCGAGCAGCAGATCGGCGGCGAGCAGTCCCGTGCCGGCTCCCGCTTCGATCACGTGCGCGGCGGAGGCGCGCATCACCTGCTCCACCTGCGCCGCGAGCGCCTGGCCGAACAGCGGCGTCAGCTCCGGGGCCGTGATGAAGTCTCCGCCCGGGCCGAATTTCCTCGCCCCGCCGCTGTAATAGCCGAGCCCCGGCGAATACAGCGCCAGCTCCATGTAGCGCGAGAAGGGAATCCAGCCGCCGGCCGCGGCGATGGATGCGGTGATCGAGCGCACCAGGCGGGCGCTTTGTTCGATCGCGTCGGCGGAAGGTCGAGGCAGGGACATGGGCGGCGACACTCGGGAAAACGCGTATTCTAGCGTCTGTCTCCAGCGGCCACGCGCGGGTGGCCAGAACCGAGGAATCCGGCACGATGAGCACCGCAGCCTCGCCAGTCATCCTGGTTACCGGCGCCGCCCGGCGGGTGGGCGCGGAAATCGCGCGCACGTTGCACGCCACCGGCGCGCATGTCGTGCTGCATTACCGCAACTCGGCAGCCGAGGCACGTGCGCTGGCCGACGAGCTCGACCACCTGCGTCCCGGCTCCACATCGCTGGTCTGCGGCGACCTCAAGGACGACGGCGCTCCCGCGGCCTTGATCGACGCGCTGCTCGCGACGCACGACCGGCTCGACGCCGTCGTGAACAACGCGTCGAGCTTCTTCCCGACCCCGATCGGCAGCATCGACACAGCGGCATGGACCGAGCTGATCGGCTCGAATCTGAAAGGCCCGCTGTTCCTCGCGCAGGCCGCGGCACCGACGTTGCGGCGCCAGCGCGGCGCAATCGTCAACATCGTCGATATCCACGCCGAGCGCCCGTTGCGCAACTACCCGCTGTATTGCGCTGCGAAAGCGGGACTGCTCGGCCTGACCCGGGCGCTGGCGCTGGAGCTCGCGCCCGACGTGAGAGTGAACGGCGTGTCGCCCGGCGCCATCGAGTGGCCGGAAGACGGCCAGTTTCCGCCCGAACAGCGCGACCAGATCGTCCGCCACACGCTGCTCGGGCGGATCGGAACCCCTGCCGACATCGCCCGCACGGTCCGCTTCCTGCTGTTCGACGCCCCTTATGTCACCGGGCAGATCATCGCCGTCGACGGCGGGCGAAGTGCGCACCTCTGAGCGCGGCGGCACTGTTTGCGCACTGCACAAAGGTATAATTCCGTTCGTTTCCCCGCAGGACGCTCAACCGTGACTCCCCTTTCCGCTGTCGCCACGCCGACTCCAGCTCCCGCCGAAGCGGCCGACAGCCGTTTTTCGAACACTTTCCTGCGGCTGAAGAAAAAGCTCGAACGCGGCGTCGGCAAGGCGATCGCCGACTTCAACATGATCGGCGACGGCGACACCGTGATGGTCTGCGTGTCCGGCGGCAAGGACTCGTACACGCTCCTGTCCTGCCTGCTCGCGCTGCGCGAGCGCGCCCCGGTGGACTTCCGCATTATCGCGATGAACCTCGACCAGAAGCAGCCGGGTTTCCCCGCCGAAGTGCTGCCGGCGTATTTCGAGTCGATCGGCGTCGAATACCGCATCGTCACCGAGGACACCTACTCGATCGTCAAGGACAAGATCCCTGAAGGCAAGACGACCTGTTCGCTGTGCTCGCGGCTGCGGCGCGGCATCATCTACCGCGTCGCACGCGAGCTCGGCGCGACGCGCATCGCGCTGGGCCATCACCGCGACGACATGCTCGAGACGCTGTTCCTGAACCTCTTCTTCGGCGGCAAGATCAAGGCGATGCCGCCGAAGCTCGTCAGCGACAATGGCGAGCACGTCGTGATCCGCCCGCTCGCATACTGCACCGAAGCCGACATCGCGAAGTTCGCGCGCACGATGGAGTTCCCGATCATTCCGTGCAACCTGTGCGGTTCGCAGGAAAACGCGCAGAGGAAGCAGATCAAGACGATGCTGCAGGGCTGGGCGCGCGAGCATCCGGGACGCATCGAGTCGATCGCGACCGCGCTCGGCCAGGTCGTGCCATCGCATCTCGCCGACGCATCGCTGTTCGACTTCCGCAACCTGACGCGCGACACGCTCGTCGCCGAGGGCGACATCGCGTTCGACCGCGCCGAGCTGCCGCCCGCGTCCGCCGCAGTCATGCCCACCGTAATGCAACTCACCGATCACCGCACGGACGGGAAGTAGCCGCCGACCCGCCCGCGGACACTCCGACTCCCATCCCCGCGACACGCGCTGCCCCGGCACCGGGGCCCGGCTGCCGCTGTCACTGCCCCCGCACATGATCCAGCCGAAGAACGTCTGCGTCCTCGTTGCCGAAGTACCCGGGAGACAGCGCTTTGCCGAGGCGCTCGGCGCGCACGAAGTCGACCATGCGGTCGAGCGCTGCATGCACCGCATCGAGCGGGCGACCGAGGCGAACGGCGGGACCCGGCTGCGCCGCGACGCGGCCCGCGCGTGCGCGGCGTTCGAACGCTGCGACGCCGCGATCCTCGCCGCCTGTGAAATGCTCGAGCGCGTCGAGAGCCTGCCGCCGCTGCGCGGCCTGCGCATGACGACCCGGGTCGGGGTGCACTACGGCGCGGCCGCTCCCGGCCAGCCAGTCGGCGCGGACGAGGCGCTCGCGATGCGCCTCGCCGATACCGCCAAACCCGGCCACATCCTCGCCAGCAATGCGGTCGTGATGCAGCTGTCGCCCGGCGTGCGCCACCTCGCCTGCAACACGCCGCTGCAGGACCCGGCGCTCGACGGCCTGGGCTGGCCGGTGTTCGAGATCGTGCGGTATTCCGGCACGATCACCTCGATCCCGGCTGCGGAGCGAATCTCGCAACGGCTGAGGATCCACCACCAGCAGGACGTGCTGTTCGTCGAGGAGAACCGCCCGGTGGTGCTGCTGGGGCGCGAGATCGGCAACGACATCGTCATTATTGACCGACGCACCTCGCGCCAGCACGCGCGCATCGAGCGCCGGCGCGAAGGTTTCGTCCTGATCGATCGCAGCACCAACGGCACGTACGTCGCCGAAAATGGCGGCGCCGAGCGGTGCATCAAGGCCGGTGAACTGGCGCTGGTCGGCCCGGGCCGCATCGGCTGCGGTTTCTCGGCGAACGACATCGAGCGCGACCTGGCTTTTTTCGAGATCGTCTAGGCGGCCCGCGCCCGCAACCGCCGATGAGCTTCCTTTCGCTGCTCGACCCCGGCCCCGAAGCCGGCCTCGCGGCGCTGCTCGCGTCGAGCTTTCTTTCCGCGACACTGCTGCCGGGCGGCTCCGAGCTCGTGCTCGCCGGCGTGCTCGCGCTGCGGCCCGAGCAGCTCGTCGCTGCGCTGACGCTCGCGACGCTCGGCAACACGCTCGGCGGCATGAGCACGTGGGCGCTCGCCCGGCTGCTGCCCGGAAAAGCGGACACGGGCCGGCTCGCCTGGGTGCGCCATCACGGCGCGCCGATCCTGCTGCTGTCGTGGGTGCCGGTGATCGGCGATGCCTTGTGCGCTGCGGCCGGCTGGCTGCGCCTCGCGTGGCTGCCGTGCCTGCTGTGGATGGCAGCGGGCAAGCTGCTACGCTACGCGCTGGTCGCATTCGCCGTCCTGTGAACCCGCCTCGTGCGCGACGCCGGTCTCCCGAGGGGCTGTCGCCCGAACTGTGCCAGACACCCCGGACCGATGACGCCACGATACAAGCCGCTTGAAAATCAATCCCCTACGCAACGCATGGACTTGACCGGCGTTCGTATTGCACCGCGGTAAGTTACAATTTACGGCTTCCCCGCCGTCCTGGTATCGGAACATCTGATGACTCAACGCCTGCGCGAGATTCCCTATAACTACACGTCGTTCTCCGACCGCGAGATCGTCATCCGCCTGCTCGGCGCCGACGCCTGGCACGCGCTCAATGCGCTGCGCGAGGAGCGCGTCACCGGACGCTCGGCACGGATGCTCTACGAAGTGCTCGGCGACATCTGGGTCGTGCAGCGCAATCCCTACCTCCAGGACGACCTGCTGGGGAACCCGGAGCGGCGCCGCGCGCTGATCGAGGCGCTGCGCCACCGGCTGCGCGAAGTCGAGAAGCGCCGCGAGGAAAGCGCGGCGCAGGACCCGGAACGCAGCGACAAGGTCGCGCGCCTCATCGGGTCGGCGCACGACGCCGTCGATCGCTTCGCGCAGTTCTTCAGCGATACCGAAGGGCTGCGCAAGAAGACGCTGAAGACGCTGACGCGCCACACCGCGCGCGACAACATCTGCTTCGACGGCCACGCCCGCGTGTCGCACGTCACCGACGCCACCGACTGGCGCGTCGAATACCCGTTTGTCGTCCTCTACCCCGACACCGAAGAAGAGATGGCGCCGCTCGTGAAGTGCTGCATCGAGCTCGGCCTGACGATCATCCCGCGCGGCGGCGGCACCGGCTACACCGGCGGCGCAGTGCCGCTCGATGCGCGCTCGGCGGTCATCAACACCGAAAAGCTGATCGCGATCGGCCCGGTCGAGGAGCTCGCCCTGCCGGGCGCCGATGGCAGCGAAGGCACGCGCTACGCGACGATCCGCACCGGCGCCGGCGTCGTCACCGAGCGCGTCGCCGAAGCGGCGGCGGCCGCCGGCCGGGTCTTCGCCGTCGACCCGACTTCGGCGAGCGCGTCGTGCATCGGCGGCAACATCGCGATGAACGCCGGCGGCAAGAAAGCCGTGCTGTGGGGCACTGCGCTCGACAACCTGGCGTGGTGGAGAATGGTCACGCCGGACGGCGACTGGCTCGAAGTCGAGCGCCTCGACCACAACTTCGGCAAGATCCACGAGCAGGAAGTCGTGCATTTCCGGCTGCGGCGCTTCGAGCCGAAGCACTACCGGCTGCTCGCCGAGGAGACGCTGAGCCTGCCGGGGGCGTCCTGCCGCAAGACCGGCCTCGGCAAGGACGTCACCGACAAGTTCCTCGGCGGCGTGCCGGGGGTGCAGAAGGAAGGCACCGACGGGCTGATCGTCGCCGCGCGCTGGGTGCTGCACAAGATGCCGCCGGTGACGCGCACGGTGTGCCTGGAATTCTTCGGCCAGGTGCGCGAAGCGGTGCCGGCGATCGTCGAGATCACCGACTGGTTCAAGCCCGGCTTTGAAGGCGAGCGCCTCGGCGTGCAGCTGGCCGGCCTCGAGCACCTCGACGAGCGCTACGTGAACGCAGTCGGCTACACGACGAAGGCGAAGCGCCACGGCCGGCCGAAAATGGTGCTGATCGGCGACATCGTCGGCCACGACGAAGCGGCGGTCATGACGGCCGCGTCGGAAGTCGTGCGCCTGTGCAACGTGCGCGGCGCCGAAGGCTTCATCGCGGTGAGCCCGGAGCAGAGGAAGCGCTTCTGGCTCGACCGCTCGCGCACCGCGGCGATCTCGCGCCACACCAACGCGTTCAAGGTCAACGAAGACGTCGTCATCCCGCTGCCGCGCATGGGCGACTACTGCGACGGCATCGAGCGCATCAACATCGAGCTGTCCACGCGCAACAAGCTCGCGCTGTGCGACGCGCTGAGCGAGTTCCTGCAGGGCGAGCTGCCGCTCGACCAGGGCGACGCGAACCTGCCGAGCGACGAGCTGATCGGCGACCGTCGCCAGGCCGCAGTCGACTACATCGCGAGCGTGCGGCGCCGTTGGCAGTGGCTGCTCGACAACCTCGACTTGCCGCTGGCGCAGGCCGAAGCGCAGTTCGACGAATTCGGCATCCACCCCGGCGAGCTCACCAACCGCGCCGCCAACCCGAAGCTCTTCCACCGCCTGCAGGACTATTCGGTTCGCACGTCGTGGAAGACCGAGTTGAAGCCGCGCCTCGACAAGATCTTCGACGGCGCAGTGTTCCGCCCGGTCGTCGCACGCATCGAGGAAGTGCACAAGGAAGTGCTGCGCGGACGCGTGTTCGTCGCGCTGCACATGCACGCCGGCGACGGCAACGTGCATACGAACATCCCCGTCAACTCCGACCACTACGAGATGCTCGCCACCGCGAACCGCGCCGTCGATCGCATCATGGCGCTCGCCCGCTCGCTCGACGGCGTGATCTCCGGCGAGCACGGCATCGGCATCACGAAGCTCGACTACCTCACCGACGCCGAGATGGCGAACTTCTGGGAGTACAAGCGCCGCGTCGACCCGCAAGGGCACTTCAACCGCGGCAAGCTGATGCGCGGGCTGGGCACGATGACCGGCAACCTCGACAACGCCTACACGCCGAGCTTCAACCTGATGGGCCACGAGTCGCTGATCATGGAGCAGACCGAGATCGGCGACATCGCGCACGACATCAAGGACTGCCTGCGCTGCGGCAAGTGCAAGCCCGTGTGCTCGACCCACGTGCCGCGCGCGAACCTCCTGTACAGCCCGAGGAACAAGATCCTCAGCACGTCGCTGCTCATCGAGGCGATGCTGTACGAGGAGCAGACGCGGCGCGGCGTGTCGCTCGCGCACTGGGCCGAGTTCGAGGACGTCGCCGACCATTGCACCGTTTGCCACAAATGCGAGAAACCCTGCCCCGTCGACATCGACTTCGGCGATGTGTCGATCAAGATGCGCAACCTCCTGAGGAAGCAGGGCAAGAAGTCCTTCAACCCGGGCAAGGCCGCCGCGATGGCCTTCCTGACCGCGAAGGACCCGGCGACGATCAAGCTGATCCGCACCGGCATGATCGAATGGGGCTACAAGGCGCAGCGGCTCGCGCACCGGGTCGGCAAGTCGCTCGGCCTCGTGCAGCAACAGGTGAAGCACCCTCCGGCGACCCTCGGCAAGGCGCCGCTGCGCGCGCAGGTGATCCACTTCATCAACAAGCCGATGCCCGGCAAGCTGCCCAAGCGCACCAGCCGCGCGCTGCTCGACATCGAGGACGCCAATGTCATCCCGGTGATCCGCGATCCGCACCTGAAGCGCGACGACTCGGAAGCGGTGTTCTATTTCCCCGGCTGCGGCTCCGAGCGCCTGTTCAGCCAGGTCGGCCTCGCGACGCAGGCGATGCTGTACCAGGTCGGCGCGACCACCGTGCTGCCGCCCGGCTATCTGTGCTGCGGCTACCCGCAGACCGCCGCCGGCGAGGAGGACAAGGGCCAGCAGATCACGACCGACAACCGCGTGCTGTTCCACCGCGTCGCCAACACGCTGAACTACCTCGACATCAAGACCGTGATCGTGTCCTGCGGCACGTGCATGGACCAGCTGCAGAAATACCAGTTCGAGCAGATCTTCCCCGGCTGCCGGCTGCTCGACATCCACGAGTACCTGATGGAAAAAGGCGTCGCGCTCGAAGGCGTGGCCGGCACGAAATACATGTACCACGAGCCGTGCCACACGCCGATGAAAGTGCATTCGGGGATCAAGGTCGCGAATCAGCTGATGGGCACGCGCGTCGACCTCAACGACCGCTGCTGCGGCGAGTCGGGCACGCTCGCGGTCGCGCGACCGGACATCTCGACGCAGGTGCGCTTCCGCAAGCAGGAAGAGATCGAGAAAGGCGCGGCGGCGCTGCGCGACGGCGAGGCCGATCCGGTGAAGATCCTGACATCGTGCCCGTCGTGCCTGCAGGGCCTGTCCCGCTACGCCAACGACGGCGGCGGCGTCGAAGCCGACTACATCGTCGTCGAGATGGCCAAGCACCTGCTCGGCGAGGACTGGATGCCGGACTACGTGCAGCGCGCAAACAACGGCGGCATCGAGCGGGTGCTGCTGTAGCCACCGCTTGCGGGCGTCGCGGGCCGACGACGTCTCGCGGAGGCGGGAACATATGTTGCTGGGAAACGCCACCGGGGTCCGGGGAAGAATGCCGTCGGCACATTCCCCCGCGCCTCTTCCCGTCAGCATATGGAGAAACGAAATGAGAACACGCACGATTGACGCGATTGCGATCGCACTCGGCTTGGCGTTCAGTACCGCCGGAATGGCCCAGAACATGTCGAAAACCGACTACGACGCCGCCAAGGACAGGATCGAGAACGACTACGAGGCCGCCAAGGAAGCCTGCGACGCACTATCGGGCAACAAGAAGGACATCTGCCGCGCCGATGCCAAGGGCAAGGAAAAGGTCGACAAGGCCGAACTCGAGGCCGCCTACAAGCCGACCCGGGAAAATCGCCACGACGCGCGGGTCGCGCGGGCGGAGGCAGACTACGAAGTCGCGAAGGAACGGTGCGACGACATGTCGGGCAACGCCAAGGATGTATGCATGAAAGAGGCAAAGGCCGCTGAGACTGCGGCAAAGGCCGACGCGAAAGCCCAAATGGAGTCGGGCGAGGCGAGGGGCGAAGCCGGGGAGCAGTCGTCGGAAGCCCGCAAGGACGCTGCCGAAGACAAGCGGGACGCCGAGTACAAGGTCGCCAGGGAAAAATGCGATGCCTTGGCGGGCGACGCCAAGGATGCTTGCCAGGAAAGGGCCAAGGCACAATACGGCAAGTAACGCGCCCAGAACCTGCGCCGCACCGTGTTCGCGCCATAGCCCGCGACGCGGCCAGCGGCGCAGGATGCCGTTCTTCAGCTCCCCTCGGCGCCCCTTCGACTTCCCGGGAAGCGGCCGGAGGCTGTCATTGCGCCGGATCGTCGCTCCCCATCGCGCTCTAGAATGTTTGCATCCTCGCCAGGTGCTGTTCGCTGCTGCGCTGCCCACCGTCGAGGGCCATGCCCGCACCCGCTCTCGCCGACCCATGAGGCGTCGCCGACGCCGCGTCCCTGACGAGCCCTCGGAAAGGGGAAATGGTGTATTGTCCGCGCAAGAAAGGAGACAAGCGTGAGCGGCGTCTACTTCGACACCCTGAAATTCGTTCGCAGCCTCACGGCTGCCGGGCTCACCGAGACGCAGGCGCGCGCCCAGGCCGAGGCGCTCGCTGACGCGCTCAGCGAAACCGGCGTCGGCGATCTGCGCACGCGCCTCGAGTCACTCTCGCAGACCCTGTCCGAGGTAAGAACCGGCACCGAGCGGCTGCGGCTCGGCGCCGATGATTTCCGGGCGCAAGCAGGCGATTTCCGCGCCGACCTTCCGCGTCTCCGGGCGCTCGTCGAGGCGCTCAAGGAGGACGCAGACGAGGTCAAAAGCGGCCTCGGCTCGCTGCGGGACGACCTCGCTGCGGTGGCGGGGAAGCTGCGGACCGGGGAGGTGTCGCTCGACGAACTGGCCCGGCAGGCAACGGGCATCGCCGACAGCGGCGCCCGCCTCGCGGCGGACCTCGGAAGCTTCAAGGGCGCTTTCGCCGTGCTTACCGGTGATCTGTCGCAAGTGAAGGCGGACATCGAGGCGATGAGGATGCGTGTCTCGGGAATTGCGGAAGACCTCGCCCAGCTGAACGCTGGCGTGACTGCCTCCAAGGCTGACGGGAGCGCCGTCAAGGCCGACCTCGCAGCCGTTGCGAGGAGCGTAAGGTCTGACTTGGGCGAGATAAAGTCGGACATGGTGGACGTCACGGCCGACCTGCGGCGACTGAAGGCCGACGCCCCCGACGCGAAGTCCGACCTGCAGCGGCTCAAGGCGATGGTCGGCATCACGCTCGCCTGCACCGCCGCGATTCTGGTGGCCGCTGCCGCCCTCGTCGCAAAAGTCTATCTGCCGGAGCTTGTGCCGTAGGATCGTAGACGGAAAAGCGCAGCGCCTTCCACGGCATGCCTGCTCCGCCGGCCCCCCTCGTCGACCTGACCCCGTGTTTCCGCTAGGTCCACAACGAGCACGATAGCGAGCGCGACGGCAGGCGGCGCGAGCGCTGATCGCTCCAGCTGCGGGCGCCGCACTCAGGCGAACCAGCGCAGAAAGGCCGCCGCCGACAGCGCGGTGGCGGCGAGGGCGAACAGCGCCCGCCATGCGCCCCGGCGACGGCGCTCCTGCCAGCCGTGGGCGAAGCGCAGATAGGCGGCGGCAAGCAGGAAGCCGCTCACCGCGCAGACCATCTTCACGACGAGTGCCGCGACCGCGATGCCGTGCAGCTCCGGAAAGCGACCGTACCAGGCATAACTCACGACGCCGAAGCCGGCGCCGCTCGCCGCCTGCAGCGCCCAGCCGGCGAGCGCGAGCCAGGCAAGGCCGCGCAACGCAGGCGGCGGCCCGTCTGCCCACCATGCTGCCGCCGCGCTGCCGGTGACGGCGACCGCCCCGAAGTTATGCACCAGCTGCACCAACGCATAGGCGAGGTTCTGCAGATCGACCGCCACCCCGGCGGCTCACTGCACGTCGACCTTGACGCACTTGTCGACACCGATCGGCGTGTGGTTCTTGTTCACCACCTTGATGCACAGCTCGTGCGTGCCGCTGGCGAGCGGCTCCAGCTTGTGGCTGCCCTTCAGCTGACGCAGCACCGCCGCCTCGTTGCCGTCCACATAGAGGTGGGTGTGGTCGCCGCGCGGCCCCGGCGCCACGTCAAAGACGATCTCGATCGGCGCCGTCGCGGCGAGCTTGGCGCCGTCGGCCGGCGAACTGATCGTCACCGTCGCGTCCTGCGCGAAGGCGGCGGCAGCCAGGCCGAGGCTGGTGAAAAGACTGGCGGAAAGGGCGTGGCGGATCAGGGTCTTCATGTCTTCCTCCTTGTGAGTATCGAAAGCCCCCGCTTTCCAATGTAGCAGCCACGCCGGCCCCCGAGGGACATAAACTCTCATGCCTGCCAAGGGTTGATGACCGCTGCGCCGGCGGCCTCGAAGGGACTGGTGTACCGCGTGGCGACCGTGAAACCGTTGGCGGCAGCGATTGCGGCGATATAGCCGTCAGCGGTGGCAATGGCGAGCCCGGCTGCTCGTGCCTTGGCCATCAGCTCCGCATAGGCTCGCGTACACGCCAGGTCAAAGGGCAGCACGCGGCCGGCGAACAGCGGCAGCACGCGCTTTTCCAGGTTTTCCTGCAAGCCCGAGCGCCGCTTGCCAGCAGGCAGCAGCGCCACCCCGGCGCGCAATTCCGCGACGGTGATGGTGGACAAAAAAAGCGTTTCCAGCGGCTGGACATCGATCCACTCGATCACGCGGACTTCGGGCGCGTGGCGAAGCGGCTCCGACACCACATTGGTGTCCAGCAGGATCATTCGAAGCTCACCGGGCGAGAAGGAGTCTTGTCACGCACCTGCTCGAAAACGGCAAACTCCTCATCGCTCAGCCTGGCCTGGCGGCCCAAGTCGGCCAGCAGCGAGCCCAGCTTCACGCGGCCTTGCGGGCTGACGACGGACTCCAGAATCTCACGCACCTCGGCCTCCATGCTGCGGCCATGCTGGGCGGCACGAACGCGCAGGGCCCGGTGCACCTCCTCCGGAAGATTGCGGACGGTCAACATGGCCATCTTCACTACCTCGCTTTGCATTCAACGCATGCACAGTATCAATTTGAATGCATTTGGCAAGTGGCATTACCAAGCCCATGACTGACTTCCCTTGAGCGAGCGTAGAGCGGAAAGGCTTCAGGCGCCTTCCGCCACATGCCTGTCTCGGCGCCATTTACCCGAGGCATGTTGCATGTAACGATGGCAGCGACTATATTGTCGTATGTAACAGACAAAGGATGCTTCACATGGCAAACACGCCTGTAAATGCACGGGTTCAAAAGCACCGTGACGCGCGGCGCAGGGCCGGGCTTCGCCCGGTGCAAATCTGGGTGCCGGATACGCGACGGCCAGACTTTGCAGAGGAATGTCGCCGCCAGAGCCGCCTTGCTGCCGAAGCGGACATGGCCGACACGGACATGCAGCACTTCATGGATGAAGCCCTGGCAGACGTTGACGGCTGGACGGAGTGATGCGGGGCGACTTCGTGACCATCGTCATGCAAGGCGACTTTGGCAAGCCAAGACCCGCCCTGGTGATTCAAGCCGACTCGTTCAGCGAGCACGCCACCGTCACGGTGCTGCCGGTAACAAGCACGCTGGTCGCTGCGCCGCTGTTTCGCATCACTGTCCAACCCAGCCCGGAGAACGGCCTGCAGAAGCCTTCGCAGGTGATGGCGGACAAGGCCATGACCGTGAAACGCGCCAAGATAGGGCAAGCCTTCGGCCGCATTGATGCAGATGCGATGGTGGAGGTCGAGCGTTGCCTGGCCGTGTTTCTGGGGATCGCCAAGTGAAGCGGTCGCCTTGCAGAGCAAAAATCTACGCGGAAAACCCTGTCGGATAGCTCGATGGCCAGAAACTTGCATGCAAGACCTGTTGCTCGTGATTCATTCATTCTCGAATGATTCCTTGCCCTTCACGTCGACGAAGCGCCTCGGATACTTGGGGGAAGGTTTCCAGCGGCACCTTGTAATTGCATGCTCTTCCTTCCGGATCCACTCCAAGGCAAACGTACTCGTAGGTCAAAAGTAATCGACCATCTGCATTTTGGCGAGGCAGCAACTTTAACGGCATTAGGTGATGCGGGCAGATAACTTCTTTGTCATCCTCACCCAGCCCCTTCCTCAGTCGCGTTGCAGTTTCGACCAAAACTTCTTTTTGTTCCCAAATGGCTCTTCGTTCCTGTGTGGGAAGGTCAAGATTCGGATCCTCGCGCCTGATGACTGTTGCCTTGTCTCGTTCAGGATCCAACTTCACAGTCGGGCAAACTCCCGGACGATCAGTACATTGCCAGTAAAAAGTTCGTCTCCCGTTATCTCGCAAACCTCCTTGACGGACACGCATGACCCCTTTGCATTCTGGGCATTCCTTAGATGAAATAACGCCAACGGAGGCGCTTGTTTCATCGTCAGTGAGCGTTGCAGAGATTACTGAGTCCGCGCTCTCACGAAACTCCTTTGCAGCCTGTTGCACTTTGAGTGCATTCAACTCCGCTTTCAACTTGTCGCGTTCGGCCTGAATTTCTTGAAGCCGATCCGCATCCCTCGATGATCGTTTTCCATCGCGAACATATTTTTCCGCGAGTTCCCGCTCTTCTCCTGCTAGATCAGCGGCAGCCCCAAAATATTTATTTGAAGCACCCTCAATCAAACGCGTCGTTGCACGGCCAAACTGTGATCGGTCAATCTCGCCGAGTACAACCCTGACCACCTCCGGAACAAGTCAAGATAGTTGTCGCCTGATTCATGCAACCAACCGCCCTATGTCTTCAGCATGCAAGTGGTCGCGTACGACCGCGTCGCGCTCCGGATTGAGCGTGACCGCGCCGATCGGGGTCCAGTCGCGTGTCCCACGGGACCAGCGTGCGGGGTGGCGCTCGCGGGCCTGGAGATACGTCTGATGGCGTGCAGCCAGGATCGCCCGATCCTCCAGCGCGTGTCGCTGCGCCGGCGTGACGTAGCGGATGCCGCTGTGGCGGTGCTCGAAGTTGTACCAGCGCACGAAGTCGTGTCCCCAGAGGCGGGCGTCTTCCAGGGTGGCGAAGCCGCGCGCCGGGAATTCGGGGCGGTACTTCGCCGTCTTGAAGAGCGACTCCACGTAGGCGTTGTCGTCGGAGACGCGCGGGCGCGAGTACGACGGTTTGACGCCCAGCCAGTGCAGCATCGCGAGCACCGTGGTGGCTTTGAGCGTGCTGCCGTTGTCGCCGTGAAGCACGGGTTTGTCGATCATCGCGTGGACGCCTTCGGAGAGCGCGGTGCGCTTGAGCAGGCTCACCGCATGGTCAGCGTCATCGGCGTCGTGGATCTCCCAGCCGACGATCTTGCGGCTGTAGAGGTCCTGGATCAGGTAGAGATAGAACCAGCGCCCCTGCACCTGCGTGGGCAGATAGGTCATGTCCCAGCACCAGACCTGGCCGGGCGCGGTGGCCACATGCGTGGTCGGCGTGCGCGAGCGCTGGGGCGCCCGGGCGCGACCCCGGTGACGAGTTTGCCCGTGGGCGCGCAGCACGCGCTGGAAGCTCGATTCGCTGGCGATATAGACGCCTTCGTCGGCCAGCGCCGGCACGATGCGCGCCGGCGGCTGATCGGCGAAACGCGGCTCGTTGGCCACCGCCAGGACGCGGGCGCGCTCCTCGTCGGTGAGCGCATGCGCGGGCGTCGGGCGCTCGGCCAGAGGCCGGCGGTCTCCGACCTGCAGGCCGTCCTCGGCCTTCCAGCGTTGCAGGGTACGCACGGTGATGCCAGCGAGCTCACACGCCGGGCGCAAGCGCGCACCGGCTGCGTGAGCAGTCTCGATGTGGCGGACCATCGTTTGGCGATCTTCCAGGCCGATCATGCGTCCTCGTCCTTGTCCGTTGGAAAGATCACCTCGAGCTTTTTTGACAGCACCAGCAGCGCGGCGGCTTCGGCCAAGGCCTTCTCCTTGCGGCGCAGGTCGCGCTCGAGGTCCTTGATGCGACGCCGGTCGGCCTTCTGTTCCCGGTGGCTGGTGCGCGCCGCGTCTTCGGGGTCGGCCAGCGCCTGTGTGGCCGCCGTGCGCCATTGCTCGAGCTCTGCGGATACACGCCGTTCTCCCGGCACCAGGCGCTCTTGCTCGCCTCGTCCATCGCTGCGGTGACCAGCACTGCCTCGAATCGGGCCGGCGCTGTCCAGGCCCGCTCGCGAGCGGGCCTGGACAGCGCATCCGCGCGCCACCGCTCCAGCGTGGCCGTTGAAATGCTCAGTTCGCGGGAAACCGTCTCCACCGATGCGCTCTCCGGTGGCAACAACCGTGCTACCGCCTTGTCCTTGAATGCTTGTCCGTATCTGGCCACTTCGTTCTTCCGTTATCGCCCTCGGGTTTCGGATTCTATCGAGGCGACAACTATCTTGACCCAGAGGGCCTCCGCGGCGGCGATAACGATTTCTCGGACAAAAGCGCGAACACCACTGAAAAGCGACTCAAGGAATCCCATGGGTCTTTCTACTCCATCCAAAAGTCGTGAAAAACAGCTTCGACGCACCCGCAGGGCTGCCGCAGCTACGCATTTGTCGTTGACCACCAAAGAATGACGTTCACGATCAAGCACTTGCCGCGCCCCTGTTCACAAGCCGTTGTTTTGTGTAGCTTCCTGTCTTTTTGGGTGACCGATGGACATAGGGAAGCTGGCCGACATGGTGGAGGTTTTCGAGGGGCTCGAGGACTGGCGCAACGCGCAACAGACGCGGCACCGCTTGAGCGAACTGCTCACGGTGGCGGTGTGTGCGGTGCTCAGCGGCGCCGACGACTTCGAGGAGATCTCGCAGTGGGGGTGCGCCAAACTGCCGTGGCTGCGGGGCTTTCTGCAGCTCGACTACGGCGTGGCCTCGCCCGACACCTTCGAGCGCGTGTTCGCGCTGCTCGATCCGAAGCAGTTCGAGCAGGCCTTTCGCATTTGGGTGGGAGGCATTATCCCGGCAGTGGGCAAAGACCAGGTCATCGCCATCGATGGCAAGTCGAGCCGACGCACCACGAGCAAGGCGGCCGCTGCGCCACTGCATCTGGTCAGTGCGTTTGCGGCCAAGGTGGGCGTGGTGCTGGGCCAGACGGCGACGGCGGAGAAGTCCAACAAGATCACGGCGATCCCCGAATGCGCATTCCGACGAACGTGACCGCCTGCACCGACGAACGTGACCGGGGGGTCTGCGCGCGAAGCGTGGTGTTCAGATTCTAACCGTGTCGGTCACGATCACGGTCAATTCGGGGCACGGCGCAGGCTTATCCACAGGCGGCCGCCAGCGCGCCTCATACGCTGGCGGGCGGGCGCCTGTGGGTAAGGCGTCTCGCGCGCACGGCCTCATGCCTTTTCCTTTCTTCTCATCGACTCGCCCTTGAGGGCGAGCTTGTGCGCGGCGTGCACGACGCGATCGAGGATCGCATCGGCGAAGGTCGGGTCGCCCAGGTAGGTGTGCCAGTGCTCGATCGGCAGCTGGCTGGTGATCACGGTCGAACGCGTGCCGACGCGGTCGTCGAGCAGCTCCAGCAGGTCGCTTCGCTCCTGCGCCGACGGCGCGGCCAGGCCCCAATCGTCGATGACGATGAGATCCATGCGCGCGAGCTGCATCAGGCGTCGGCTGAAGCTGCCATCGGCATGCGCGATGCGCAGCTCTTCGAAGAGCCGCGGCAGACGCACGTAGTAGGCCGCGAGGCCCTGCCGGCACGCCGCGTTGGCGAGCGCGCAGGCGAGCCACGTCTTGCCGCTGCCGGTGGGGCCCGTGATGAGGCAGTTCTGGTGGTGGCGAATCCACTGGCCGGTTCCGAGCGCGGCGATCTGACTGCGCTCGAGGCCGCGCCCGGCGCGGTAGTCGACGTCCTCCAGGCAGGCGGCAGCGGCTTTGATGCGGGCGGCCTTGAGCAGCCGATCGATGCGTTTGCCGTCGCGCAGCAGGATCTCGCGATCGATGAGCTGGGCGAAACGCTCCTCGAAGCTGAGCGCGGTGATGGCGGGCTGGGTGAGCTGCTCCTCGAAGGCGCGGGCCATGCCTTCCAGGCGCAGGGTGCGCAGTTGTTGCAGGCTGTGTTGCATCAGCATCGATGTTCTCCGGTGGGTGGAATCAGTGGTAGTAGCGCGCACCGCGCAGGTTCTCGTGAGCGGCCGGTAGCGCGAGCTCGCTTTGCTGCGCAGTGGATGCGGGGAGCGGCGCGCGGTCGAGCCCGCTCTTGAGGATCGAGGCGACGTTGCGGTAACGCATCGCCCCGAGGGTGACGGCGCGGGTCGCCGCGGCTTCGAGGCGTTCGTTGCCGTATTGACGACCGAGGCGCATCAGCCCGAGGCACGCCCGGTAGCCCTGCTCGGGGTGCGGCATGCGTTCGAGTTGGTGGCTGACCACCTGCTCGGTGTGAGGCCCGACCGTGGCGCCCCAGGCGATGAGTTTGCCCGGGGACCACTGACGGTGCGCCTGATGCGATGCGGGCATGTGCTCGGTGAGCGTGGTGAAAGCCCCGTGCCGGTGGCTTCTCGCATGCACCGCAACGCGACGGCCTGCGGCAAAGCATTCGATGCTGCTCGCGGTGATGCGTAACTCCACCGGTTGGCCGGCGAGCGCATACGGCACGCTGTAGTAATGCCCGTCGAACTCGACGTGGTAGTCGATGTTGGGCTTGGCCCGTTTCCATTGGGCGAACTGGAACGCGGTGGCGGGCAACGGGCGCAGCGCCGGCCGATCGAGCGTCTCGAACGCTTCGTGGCGCGAGCCTGGCAGGCGCCGGAAGGCACGCGTGTTCAGCGGCTCGAGTAACGCGGCGATCGCCTCGTTCAACTCCCCCAGCGAGAAAAAGCGCCGGTGACGCAGCCGCGCCAGAATCCAGCGCTGCACGATCTGCACGCCGACTTCGACCTTGGCCTTGTCCTGCGGCTTGTAAGGGCGCGCGGGCAGGATCGCCACGCCGTAGTGCGCGGCGAACTCGGCGGTGGTGCGCTGCAGTTGCGGCTCGTAGCGGTCGGCTTGGCCAACGAGCGAGCGCGTATTGTCGGGCACGACGAGCTCGGGCACGCCACCGATGAAGGTCAGCGCCTTCGCCAACGACCCCAGCCAATCCGCCTGCGACTGCGTCGCCGTGGCACAGGCGAAGGTGTAGCTCGAGGCCCCGAGGACCGCGACGAAGATCTGCGCGCGGGAAATCTCGCCCGTGTCGGCGTCAACAATCGGCACCGTGTCGCCGGCGTAGTCGATGAAGAGCTTCTCGCCGGCGCGGTGAACCTGGCGCATCGAGCGCTTGAGCGTGCGGGCGAACGCGCGGTACAGGTCGCAAAAGCGCGAGTACTGATAGCTCGGCCCGTCGGCCGTCTGCACGTACTCTTCCCACAGCAGCGCCAGCGTAACGTTCTTTCGCTTGAGCCCCTGATGCACCGCCGCCAGATCCGGCGGCACATTCGCGACGCTCGCGCCACGTCCACGCCGGGCGACCCCCAGCACCCGGCGCAACTCTGCCTCGTCGGCCGCCGACAACTCGGCCCACGGCCGGCCGCACTCCTCGGCCGCCTTCACATACTTGGCGACCACGCCTTTGGAAATCGACAGCGCGCGGGCAATGCGCTCATGCGACAGCGCGCAGTCGTATTTGAGCCGTAACAACTCCCTGATCTTGTGCATGGCAATCCGCTCCGCCGGCATCCTCGGTCTCCGCGCAAAGCGCGCGAGGGTAGCCGGCCTGACAAACGACGTTGCCACGCTTGGCCTCACAAACCCGTTCCGATTTGATCGTGACCATTGATTCCGACATCGTGACCGCCCATTCCGACAACTCGCCGAAATCGGTCACGATCAAATCGGAATCCGCGGTCACGACCGCGGATTCACCGGTCACACTATTTCGGAGTCAGCGGTCACGTTGGGTCGGAATCCGCACCCCGAACTGCTCAAGGTGCTCGACATCGACGGCTGCATCGTCACCATCGATGCGATGGGCACGCAGACCAAGATCGCGCGCGCCATCCGTGAGCGGGGTGCACACTACGTGCTGTGCGTGAAGGACAACCATCCGAAGCTGCTTGACTCGATCATCTTCGCGGACATCGATCCGCGCAGCCCGCTGACGCCGAGCTCGACGCACGAGAGCACGAGCACGGGCCACGGACGGATCGAAGTGCGACGCTGTACGGCGTATGACGCGACCGATCGGCTCTACAAGGCTGCTGCCTGGAAGGACGTGGCCAGCTTTGCCGTCGTCGAGCGCGTGCGAACGGTGGGCGAGCGCACCAGTACCGAGCGCGCGTACTACATCAGCAGTCTGCCGGGCGATGCCGAGCGAATCGCACTGGCGATCAGAAGTCATTGGGAAGTCGAGAATCGGCTGCACTGGTGTCTGGATGTTCAGTTCGGTGACGACTACGCAAGGGGCCGCATCGGCCACATTGCCCATAACCTGGCGCTGGTGCGCCACATGGTGCTCAATCTCATCCGGCTCGATAAGTCCATCAAGACGAGCATCAAGACCAAGCGGCTGCTGGCAGCAACATCCGATGAGTTTCGGGCCGCACTGCTCGGCTTCCAAGTGCCTGAAGAGGATGAGGATGACGACGAGTAATGATGAGCGCGTAGCTGCGGGAGCCCTGGACGCACCCGTTGCTCGGCCGCGCACAGTGTAATTGGTAACTGTCCGGCGTACTTGCCAACGCCTTGAGATTATGCAAATGCGATAAGAAGGAACACATAGGTTATGTGTGTATTTGCAGCGTGCGTAGAACGGAAAAGCCGCAGGCGCCTTCCGCCGTATGGTACTTCTGCCCCAACCCATGCCAATCCCCTTGCCCCATGCGGCGGATAACGCCGCTGCGCGGCTCATCCGCCCTACATTCGGGGCGGAGCGCGCCTTGTCCCCATGATGCCGTCCCTTCACGCACGCCGTTCCCCGGCGGCCATGTCGACCATGCCATCCCCGGCCCAATCGGGGGCATACACACCCCGTGCCACGCAGTGGTGAAACGATGAATGGGGCCAATTCCGCACGCTGCTGACCAACCCATGCTTGACCGGATTGATGTGCACGTAATCCACGTGCGCGGCATAGTCCCGTTCGTCGCGGATGGTGTGTTACCAGAAGCGCCGTTGCCAGATGCCCCGTTCGCCCCTGGCGGCCCGCACCGCGGACAGCTCTTCGGTCTTCGGTAGCGTCTTGGCGAAGGCGATCTTGATGGCCTTCCAGCGCGCCGGGTAGTCGCTGTCATCGGGCGGCAGGGTCCACACGGCGTGCATGTGGTCGGGCAAGACGACCCAGGCGTCGATGTGGAAGGGACGGTGGGCACGAACTTTCCGTACCGCCTCGCGTAGCGCATCGACATGCGTGACCAGCGTGCTGCGGCTGCGTTCGAGCAGGTTGACGGTGAAGAAGTAGGTTCCGCCGGGAACCCGGTTGCGGCGGTAGTCGGGCATCGGCGGATTGTGCCGAAATGGGGTGTGCGGTGGAAGGCGCTGGGCCGGCGGCTGCAATCACGGGCGCCTTATTCGTAGTGCCCGCGCGCCTGCGCAATGATGACTTCGTCGTCCAGCACTTTGTAGACGATGCGGTGCTCGTCGTCGATGCGCCGCGACCAGTAGGCGGTGAGGTTGAATTTCAACGGTTCGGGCTTGCCGATGCCGTCGAACGGATCGCGTTGGATATCGCGGATCAGCGCATTGACCCGCTTGAGGATCTGCTTGTCGGTCTGCTGCCAGTAGAGGTAATCGTCCCAGGCCTGGGGATGGAAGATAATCCTCATTCCTCGATCAGGTCCCGCTCGATCAGATTGCGCCGGTTCTCGATGTCATCGACGGCCTTCATCAGCCGCATCGCGTTCTTCGGATTGCGTAGTAGATGAGCGGTTTCGATCAACGACTCGTATTCGCGCATCGACATCAGTACGGTCGCCTCGGCCTTCTGGCGGGTGATGATCGTCACGTCGCAGTCGTTAACCACCCGGTCAAGCTCGGACGCGAGGTTGTTGCGCGCATCGGTATAGGTAATGGCTCGCATTGTTGTACCTGTTCATAGAATTGCACATGTACAAATTGTTGCACAGACCTGCCCATCACGGAAGCAGGTGGCGATCAATCCTCCAGCGGCCGCTCCGGATGCAGCCGCCGCCACAGTTTCGGCATCGCCTCGGCCGCGCGCAGGCGCAGGCGGTGCGTGACGATCCCGCTGACTCCGGTTTCGCCGGGGTTGATCTCGACGCTCGGCACGCCGGCCTGATCGGCCCACCAGATCGGCCCCGAGATGTACGGGAAGACGCTGGTGGTGCCGATCGACACGACGAGGTCGACGCCGTCGTCGAGCAGCGCCTCCAGCCGGCGCAGGCCAGTTTCCGGCAGCATTTCGCCGAACAGCACGATGTCCGGCCGCAACACCCCGCCGCACACCGGGCAGCCGGGCGGAATCCGCAGCCCGGAATAGTCGGGCACCGAGCGCGCGTGCTTGCATTCCGTGCAGCGCAGGCGATGCACGCTGCCGTGGATCTCGATGAGGTTGCGCGATCCGGCCGCGCGGTGCAGGCCGTCGACGTTCTGCGTCAGCACCCATACGCCGGGGCGTTCGTGCTCCAGCGCGGCGATGATGCGGTGCGCGATGTTCGGCGCGGCGCCGCGGCAGTTGGCTTCGATCTCGGCGATGTATTTCCACGCGACCTCGGGGTGCGCCTCCATCATCTCGCCCGACAGCGCCTCTTCGATCGTCAGCCCGTCGTCGGTCAGGCGCTCGTGGTAGAGCCCGCCGATGCCGCGGTAGGTCGGCAGGCCCGAATCGGCCGAGATGCCGGCGCCGGTGATGAACAGGATGCGAGGGGCACCGGCGATCAACCGCGCGACGGCATCGAGAACCTGCGTTTCAGTCATCGTGCGTCTCCTTCGCGACCTCGACGAGACAGTCATAGAACGTCGGGCCGCCGCCCATGTCGGTCAGCGCCTTTGATGTCACCGCGTTCACGTTTTCGCCATCGCCGGACAGCTTGCGCCACCACACTGACGGTGCGACGACGAGGCCGGGTCGCACGCGATCGGTCGGCACCGCGCGCGCGTGGAAGGCGCCACGGTCGTTGAAGATGCGCAGCCGGTCGCCTTCGACGATGCCGCGCGCTGCCGCGTCAGCGGGGTGGATCTCGAGCGACGGACCGCGTTCCTCGCCAATGAAGCGCGGCAGGTTCGCGAAGCTGGTGTTGAGGAAGTTACGCGCCGGCGGCGAAATCAGCGCCAGCGGATAGCGCGCTGCGAGCGCGGGGTTGCTGACCGGCGACTCGTGCGGCGGCACCCACGCCGGCAGCGGATCGTGCCCTTGGCGGGCAAGGCTGGCGGAGAAAAATTCGCATTTGCCCGACGGCGTGAGGAAATCGCCTTTCGCGAACGGTGCGAACGGCCGCGGCAGGTTCAGGCGCGCCCAGCCCTGCCCGGCGAGGCTGCGCTCGAACCCATATACACGGTTGTCGCGGCGCGTGAACGCCGCCGCGACAATCTCGTCGTCGGACTCGGCGAGCGCCGGGTCGGTGAAGCCGAGCCGCGCGGCGAGCAGGCGGAACACTTCGCTGTTCGGTTTCGCCTCGCCAAGCGGCGCGATCGCCGGCTGGTTGTCGACCGCGTACAGGTGGCCGTACGACTTGTGCAGGTCGCGGTGCTCGAGCTGGCTCGTCGCCGGCAGCAGGATGTCGGCGTAGTCCGCGGTGTCGGTCTGGAAAAGTTCGTGCACGACGCAGAACAGGTCCTCGCGCGCGAACCCCTCGCGCACGGTGCGGTTGTCGGGCGCGACCGCGAGCGGGTTCGAGTTATAGACGTAGATCGCGCGGATCGGCGGGTCGTCCGCGGTGAGCAGTGCGTCGCCGATCGTCGTCATGTTGATCGTGCGTGGCGGACGGCCCGGCGTGTGCGGGTACAGGTCCGGCCTCTCGAGCGCGTGCTGGTCGACCGGGAAATTGCCGGACGTCGACAGCACCGCGCCGCCGGCAGGATGGCGCCACGCGCCGGTCAGCGCTGGCAGACACGCGATGTTGCGGATCGCCATGCCGCCGCCGCCACAGCGGTTGAGCCCGTAATTGAGACGGATCGCCGCCGGCTTGACACTGCCGTACTCGCGCGCGAGGCAGCGGATCGCATCGGCCGAAAGGCCGGTCAGCGGCGCAGCCCATTCGGGCGTGCAGGGCTTCACGCGTTCGGCGAGCCCGTCGAAGCCGAGGGTGTGCGCCGCGATGTAGTCGCGGTCGATCAGGTCGTCCTCGATCAGAACCTGCATCATCGCCAGCGCGAGCGCGCCGTCAGTGCCGGGCCACGGCGCGAGATGCTCGGCGCACTTTTCCGCGGTCTGCGTGCGCCGCGGGTCGATGCAGACGAGCTTCGCGCCGCGCCGCTTCGCCTCCTGGAGGTAGCGCCAGCCGTGCAGGTTCGACACCACCGGGTTCGCGCCCCAGATCAGGATCAGCTTCGCGTCGACGAGCGCTTCCGGGTCCGTGCCGACCATCGCTCCGATCGTCGCCTTCCAGCCGGCGACGCCCGCCGACGAGCAAATCGTGCGATCGAGCAGCGACGCACCGAGGCGATGGAAAAGGCGGAAATCCATGCTGCCGCCTTGCACGAAGCCGAGCGTGCCGCCATAGCTGTATGGCAGGATGCCGCGCGCATCGTCGGCGGCGATCGCGCCGAACTTTGCTGCGATCGTGTCGAGCGCCTCGTCCCAGCCGATGCGCTCGAAGCGGCCTTCGCCTTTGCGCCCGACGCGCTTCATCGGGTGCAGCAGGCGCTGGTCCGAATACACCCGCTCGAGGTAGCGGGCGACTTTCGGGCATAGCGCGCCATTCGTGAACGGCAGGTCGTCGGCGCCGCGGATCTTCACCGCCCGGCCGTCGGCGACCGTCACTTCCATTGCGCAGGTATCGGGGCAATCGTGCGGGCAGGCCGCGCGCACCAACTTTTCAACGGGCTGGCTCATGAGTTTTCCTCAAAACCGTCACATGACATGGCCCACGCCGGAAGGCCGGCGCGCAGCGAACCGAGCGTCGTGCGACCCGCCGCGGAGAACGTTCAGGGGCGCCCTTCTCCGGCCGCGATCAGCTCAGCGTAGCGACGCCGATCGGCGGCAAAACGCCCCTGCACGGCCTCGGTTTCGCGAATCTTCGCATCGATGATGCTTTTTTGGGCTGCGAGCTCGCCGTCGACGCTCTGCTGTGCGACCGCGATATTGCGCGGCAGATCCTTGTCACGGTAAGGCGCAGCCTCTTCGGCAAGGCGCCTGCGCTCGCCCAGCAGCTCGGTTTCGCGAGCACGCGCGGCTTCGATCTCGCGGCGAATGTCCGCAATCGCGCGGTCCTGGCGGTTGTCGATATCTTCGAGGCTGGTGTAGGTCTCGAGCAGCGCCTGGTCGAGCCGCCGCTGCTTGAGCAGGCGTGCTTCTTCGTCCTTGCGGCGCTGCCTCTCGGCGTCGCGCTGCGCGATCTCGCGGCTCGTCAGGGGCGCCGCGACGTGTCGGCGCACCGTGCCCTGCGGACTGATTTCACGATAGGCGCGGCCGTAGCAGACGGTCGGCAGCACGTCTCCGCACACCGGCCTGCCGTTCGCGTCCTCGCAGCAGTAGATCGTGCGTTCGCTCTGCGCCGCGACTGCGGGCGGCAGCGCCAAAAGCACTGCGCACAGCAGCTCAGCGCGGCGAACAAATGCCATACGTGTCGCGATAGGCCTGCACCGCGTCGAGATTCGCGACGAGTTCCGGGCTGTCGCCGAGGTAGCCGATGAGGTCGTCGAGCGTCGCCACGGCGATCACCGGAATACCGAAGCTTGCGCGCACTTCCTCGACCGCCGACTCGACGCCCTTGCCGCGCTCCATGCGGTCTAGCGCGATCACGACGCCGGCCGGGACGGCGCCACCGGCGCGGATCAGTTCGACCGACTCGCGCACCGACGTGCCGGCGGAGATCACGTCGTCGAGAATCAGCACGCGGCCCGCGAGCGGCGCGCCGACCAGCGTGCCGCCTTCGCCGTGGTCTTTCGCTTCCTTGCGGTTGAACGCGAAAGGCAGGTTAACGCCGTCTTCGGCCAACCGGATCGCGACTCCGGCGACGAGCGGAATGCCCTTGTATGCCGGGCCGAAGAGCATGTCGCACGGCAGCCCGGCAGCCCGGATCGCGCGCGCATAGAAACCGCACAGCTCGCGGAACGACGCGCCGTCGTCGAACAGGCCGGCGTTGAAGAAATACGGCGAATTGCGCCCGGCCTTGGTCACGAACGAACCGAAGCGCAGCACCCCTTTGGCGCAGGCCAATGCAATGAAATCCCGGCTAAAATCCACGTTTTGCTTCCGTTTGGGCTTATTCTGCAGAATGTTACGCGTCATCACCCTCAACCTCAACGGCGTCCGCTCGGCAGTCGGCAAAGGCTTTCTCGACTGGCTCGCCACGCAAAACGCCGATGCCGTCTGCGTGCAGGAGCTCAAGGCGCAGGCCGGCGATCTCACCGGCGCGGTGCGCACCCCCAATGGCTACATCGGCCACTTCCACCACGCCGAAAAGAAAGGTTACAGCGGCGTCGGGCTCTACGCGCGGCGACCGCCCGACCGCATCGTCGAAGGGCTCGGCATTGCCGATATCGACGCCGAAGGCCGTTTCCTGCAGCTCGATTTCGGCCCGTTGTCGGTCGTGTCGCTGTACCTGCCGTCGGGTTCCAGCTCGGAGGAGCGGCAGCAGGTCAAGTTCGGCTTCATGGAGCGCTTCCTGCCGCATCTCGCGACGCTGCGCAACTGCGGTCGCGAGATCATCGTCTGCGGCGACTGGAACATCGCGCATCGGGAAATCGACTTGAAGAACTGGAAATCGAATCAGAAGAATTCCGGCTTCCTCCCCGAAGAGCGCGCCTGGTTCAGCCGCGTGCTCGAGGAGCAAGCGTGGGTCGACGTCTATCGCCGGCTGTACCCCGACGCCGGCGGCGAAGGCTACACGTGGTGGTCGAACCGTGGCCAGGCGTGGGCGAAGAACGTCGGCTGGCGCCTCGACTACCAGATCGCGACGCCGGGCATCGCCGCGACTGCGAAGTCGGCCGCGGTCTACAAAGCGGAGCGCTTCAGCGACCACGCGCCCCTGGCTGTCGATTACGATTTCAGCTTCTGACGGCTCGCGGGGACTTCCACGTTACCGCCGGAAACGGCATACGCGCAGATCTGCCGATATTCCAAGCCCGGTCAACGGGGTTCACCGAGCAGGAAGGAGATTGCCTCACACCACCAGCCATCGTCGACGCGGTTGGCTCATTCGCCATATTCACAAAAGAGGTTCAGGTGGGCCTGATTCGTCGTAGTGTCTGGACGATACGGCCATGCAGGCTATTAACGCGGCAACGAAATACCGTTCGGGCTGAGCCTGTCGAAAGCCCTGTGATGGCCCTTCGACAAGCCTGTCCTGAGCGAAGCCGGGCCTGTCCTGTGAAAATTTTCAGGGCGCATGATCCAGCACGACGAGGAAACAACTCCCTCGGGGCAAGAGGTCACTTATGCTGATCGTCCATCCTTGATGTGCGCAAACTCGTCTGACCAGCGAGAGTCCTAAGCCCAAACCTTCGCCCCGCGCACGTTCGCCGCGCACGAACGGCTCGAAAATACGATCCTGTTGATCCAGTGGAATTCCCAGGCCGGTATCCTCGACGCGGAACCCGCCTTTCTGCAGAACCAGACGCACCGTGCCAGAATCTGTGTAATGCAGCGCATTACGCAGCAAATTGGACATTACGGTGCGCAGAAAGGTGCGGTTGTAACACGCCCCGTCGTTACCCTCCTCAAGAAACTCGAACTGGAGACCCTTGTCGCGCATCGGTGTCCCCCAGCGCTCGCCTTGCTCTGCAGCAACGCTCGCCAATGAAGCCTCTCCGCCCAGAGAAACTTCTTCAGGCCTCATTCGCACCAGCGTCAGGAAAGTCTGGACCAGATCACCCATCTCCTCGGCCGCGCGGCCGATGCGTGCTACCAGATCCCTTTCGCGGGGAGGCAGGGATACGGCTTCCAGGAGCTCGCAGGAGGTCGCGACGATCATCAAGGGAGTGCGCAGTTCATGGCTGACATCACTGGTGAATAGGCGCTCGCGCTCCAACGAAAGTCGCAATTCCCCGAGCGCGCTGTCGAACGCGGAGGCAAGATGCCCAATCTCGTCGTCGGAGTATTCCGCCGCCAAAGGAGGTGCGGCCGGATGAAGCTGGTCCCGATGCTGGACTTGCTGAGCCAGCCTTGTCACTGGCGCCATGACCTTGCGCGCCATCAATCGGCCGAGCAGCCAAGCTCCCGCGACGCTAAGCAGAAAACCGGCCAGCACTACATCGAACAAGGCCTGCTCCCGCGCTTCGAACTCGTGTTGCTCCTGCACAAGCAGATAACGCTGGTCCCTGATCTCGCGCGTGTAGACATAAAAGGCGTCTTCGCCGTCCACCACCTCGGCGAAACCTGGCGGGGTTTCCGAGAACAGCTCCGGAATTCGGGATTCGGAAAAAGTCGTGGCAAAAAAACGCGTGCTGGAATCGAGTCGGGGAGGCAGCCCCTGTCCGACATCGTGAAGCACGAGGTTCATTTCGCGATTGAGCTCCTCGGAAACAAGATGCCGCTCGATGGAATGGACGATGCCAACGATACCTAGCGAAAATATTCCGCTTACAACCAGGGTCATTAGCGTGAAAGCAATGACGATACGGCGTGCAAAGGGTTGTTTAGACAGCATCGGATCTCTCCGACAGGCGATAACCAACGCTGTGAATGGTATGCAGCAGCGGCTTTGCGAAAGGTTTGTCGAGGACTTGGCGCAGCTGATGGATATGGCTGCGCAGACTGTCGCTTTCCGGCAGGTTCTCCCCCCATAGGGCTTCCTCGAGCGTATCTCGACGAACCACAGCCGGGCTTCTTCGCATGAGGATTTCGAGCAGCTTCAAGCCGATCGGGTTGAGCTTGAGCGCCCGCCCGCCACGGGTGGCCTGCAGCGTATCCACGTCAAGGGAAAGATCACCGACCTGTAGAAGTCGCGTGCGGCTCCCCTGGCTTCGCCGAAGGATTGCCTCGATGCGTGCAACCAGTTCCGACAGAGCGAAGGGTTTGATCAAGTAGTCGTCAGCCCCGGCATTCAGGCCCCGCAAACGATCATCCAGGGCATCCCTCGCCGTGAGCATGATGATGGGCGTGTCACGCCCCGCATCCTCGCGAAGACGCTTGCACACCTGATAGCCGTCGACACCCGGCAGCATGATGTCCAGGACGATCAAGTCGTACTGCTCGGTCACCGCCAGGTGCAAACCGCTCAACCCGTCCTGGGCACAGTCGACGATGTAGCCCTTGAGCTGCAGATAGTCGAGCACGTTGACGAGAATGTCACGATTGTCTTCGATAACGAGAATGCGCATAGGCGGGCTCACGACAGGAGGAATGATGTTTTTTTCACAGCGCTTTTACGAACAGCTCACGCGTTCGTCGGCAGACTGCGGCCCGTTCATCCACAACAAATCATACAATGCTCTGGCCCCGATCTGCTCAGCTCCGCTACCTCTCGCTAATTCTCACTATTTGGCTGGCGTTGTTCTTGCTGACCCGCAGCGTGCTCCTCGTCGGCCATTTCAATGATGCCGGCGTCAGCGTTAGCCAACTGTTCGCCGTCTATGGCATAGGCATCATCTATGATCTCGCCTTTCTGACTTTCGCGGCGTTGCCGTTGTCGCTTTATCTGTTGCTGTGCCCGCGGCGTATCTGGCAGACGCATTGGCACCTTCAGTTCCTGCATGTATTGGTGGCCATCAGCCTGTTCGCCATGTTGTTCACTGCCGTGGCTGAATGGCTATTCTGGGATGAGTTCGGCGTACGTTTCAATTTCATCGCGGTGGACTACCTGGTTTATTCGGATGAAGTGGTCAACAACATTCTCGAGTCCTATCCCGTTTATCCGCTGCTGGCGTTGCTGGCACTGATGGCGGTCGCGGGTGCGGCGTTGCTGCGAAATATTATCGACGCCGCCGTGCGCGCGCCCCTGCTGCCATGGCGTCACACCTGGCAGAAGCTGAGCGGGTTGTCGATCATTGCAGTGATGATCGGGCTGGGGGTCAGCCAGGAATTTCCCCGCGGTATCGGCGGCAATGCCTATCAACGGGAGCTGGCTGCCAATGGCCCCTACCAGTTCTTCGCGGCGTTCCGCAACAACGAACTGGAATATCCCGGGTTTTATGCGACGCTGCCCCTGCCCGAGGTGGCCGACCAGCTTCGCCAGGAGGTGAGCGAACCCAACGGCCGCTTCATCGGCACCGATCCCCTGGATATACGCCGGGCTATCGACAACCCAGGCATACCTGTGGCGCTGAACGTCGTGCTGGTGACCATCGAAAGCTTGAGTGCCAAATACATGGGCAGCTTTGGTGACACACGCAACCTGACGCCGAACCTGGACAAATTGCGCAAGCAAAGCCTGTTCTTCAATAATTTTTACGCCACCGGTACGCGTACCGATCGCGGGCTCGAAGCCATCACGCTCGCGATCCCGCCAACTCCCGGACGTTCTATCGTCAAGCGAATTGGCCGGGAAAGTGGTTTTGCCAGCCTGGGACAACAATTCAATGCGCAGGGCTACGACAGTGTCTTCTTATACGGTGGGCGCGGTTATTTCGACAACATGAATGCCTTCTTCGGCGGCAATGGCTATCGCATCGTCGATCAGAGCAGCGTCGCCGAAGCGGATATCCATTTCAAGAACGCCTGGGGCATGTCCGATGAAGACTTGTATACCCAAGCGATCAAAGAGGCGGATTCGGATCATTCCGCCGGAAAGCCATTTTTCCTGCAACTGATGACGACGTCCAACCATCGGCCGTACACCTATCCGGAAGGGCGTATAGACATTCCCTCGGGAGACGGTCGCGCAGGGGCGGTGAAATATACCGACTACGCCATTGGCCGGTTCCTCGACCAGGCACGCGGGAAACCCTGGTTCGATCAGACCGTTTTCATCTTCGTCGCTGACCACACAGCCGGAAGCGCCGGAACGGAAGACCTGCCCGTGGCCAATTACCACATCCCGCTACTCATCTACGCACCGAAGTTCGTCGAGCCCCGTGAGTTCTCGGGTTTGGCCAGTCAAATCGATCTCGCACCGACCCTGCTTGGCCTCCTCAACATGGATTACGTCTCAACCTTCTTCGGACGCAACGTGCTGCGGGACGACGCTGCGCCAGGCCGCGCGTTGATCGGCAACTACCAAAACCTGGGGCTGTTCGATGGAAAGGATCTGGCGATTCTGAGCCCTCGTCGCGCGGTGCGCCGTCACGACGACGCGCTTCAAATGACCCATGAGTCGAATGCCGGGCTCGAAGATCCGCTGGTTCGACGTGATGTCGCCTATTACCAGGGAGCAAGCTACGACTACTCGCAAGGGCTGCTGAGCTGGCAGCCTGGCCGACAGAACCCGACCCAGCTCAGCCAGCGCTGACAATATCTACCACCATACTGGCGCCCATAGTCCGGGTGTCGCCAAAAATATCGCTATGCCTTCCGTTGCCAATTCGGACATATCCAGGCCGTTCAACTTTTACCTCGGCCTGGGTATTCCGCTCGCGTTAATGCTGCTCCTGTTGGCAAGCGACCCGACCGGTATCGATTTTGCGATCTCTAAACTGTTCTACACTTCACAGACTGGGTTCATCGGCAAACACAGCTGGTTTCTTGAGGACGTGCTTCACGACCGCGCAAAGCAAGCGGTCATCACCGTCGGGATACTGGCTATCGCGGGATTCCTGCTGAGCTTGTTGCCGACAAGGTTTAAAGTCCGGCGCCGCTCGCTCGGCTATCTGGTGCTGGCCTTGGTCGTTTCCACCAGCATCGTTACGCCCTTGAAGACACTGACGGCAGTTCACTGCCCCTGGAGTCTGAGAGATTTTGGCGGCTCGGAAACCTACACTCCCTTGTTGAGCGAGAGAACCCCAACCCTTAAACCCGGACGCTGCTGGCCGGGTGGCCACGCTTCCGCAGGCTTCTCGCTGATCGCCGTGTTCTTTTTCCTGCGTGACCGTCGGCCGCGTGCGGCCAGATATGCGCTTGCTCTGGCCTTGAGCCTGGGAACAGTATTTTCGGTGGGGCGCATGATGCAGGGCGCTCACTTCCTATCCCATAACATCTGGACACTATTGTTCGATTGGGTGATTTGCCTGGGAACCTATCGACTGGTTCTGTACCGCCCTGCCCAAGCCCCGGTTCCCACCCGGTAGGGTACGACAGTTAGCGATGCACGACCCGCTTCATGGGCGGGTAAAAAAAGCGCCTGGAAGGTAGCCTGTCTGGCCGGATTCGAACCACGATTTATCCGATGCGGCGAACGCATCGGCCGCAAGCATGACCAGCTCGAGGCGTCCGGTGATGCCGGCCCACTCGACGCCCAGCGGGTTCGGCGCCTGCGCCAGCCGGCACGGGCAGGGCAGTCGCGATGTCGAGGGGCAACAGGAAGCGCCGCGAGGCGAAGTGCTGCATGTCGGACCTTCGCTCAGCGCGCCTTCGGGCAGCTCATCGACGCCCGCGCGTCGCCGTTGAACACGAGATCGATCTGCGGCTTGCCGCCGTTCTTCACCGTAAACTTGCCGGTGGCGTTTGCCATGGTGCCGGTGAAGCGCATCGCGCCGCCGTCGGACAGGGTATAGCGCCCGCCCTTGTCGCCCACCGCGTAGCGGCCGCCCGCCTGAATGACGACGTCGGTATAGGCGTAGTTGAGCTGGCCGTTGTCGAAGGTGTAGCAGCCGTACTTTCCGGCGGGAACGGCGTCCGACCCGGCGCTTGCCGGCGCTGTCGCGGGGTCGGTCGAAACGGTCTGCGCCTGTCTGGCCGCCGCGGGCCGCATGCGTTTCGCACTGACCCATTCGTCCCAGTTGGAGCCGTAGCCGTCATAGGAGACGAGGCAGGTGCTCATGCGGTCGGGGCCGTCGAGTACCTTGGCGGGATACCAGTCGCCGCCGTACAGCACGCTGACCGCCCGGCCCTTGACGCACAGCGCGGAAGCCGACGCCTCGGCCGCGCCGGCCAGCGCGGCGACGGACAAGGGCAGGCCGACGGCGAGCAGCAGGGCCTTGCGTTTCGACATGTTCTTTTTCCTTCTCGCGGACGGTGGACCAAAAGAGCGCCGCAGCGGGCGGGTGTGTGCGAGCGACATTATGCTGGCGCGCTGATAGAGGCGGCGCGGGCGAAAGTCTCGGGTCGACGCGGGACGTCACGGTGGCCGGCCTCGACCGGACACCCCGGCTGCACGATGCCCATCGAAAAGTCAGACCATCGTCTCTGTTTCGGCGCGCCTCAGGGTTGAGCGGGACTTCCGCCGGAAACCCGGTCAGGGCTTCGCTCCTCGACGCGGGGCGAGTGTTCGATCGGAGCGAATTCCGCCCCGATACCGATGACAACGGCAGCGCGCGCAGCCTGCGCGAGGCTGCGACGGTCCATGCCGGGACCGGACGGCAACGGCTCGGCAGCGAGTGTGCAGGCGACGATCCGCGGCTCGGCGAGCATTGCGGCGAGGCACTGGCCGAGCGTCACATCGCCGTCGTAGGCCGGCGCGCGGCTGAACGTGCCGTCCGGCCGGCGGTAAGAGATCGCGACCGGCTGTACCGCGTGGCCGCATGCAATCGCCGGTTGCAGCAATGCAGCGTGAAAATGCAGGACCTGGCTACCGTCGGTCGTCGTGCCTTCGGGGAAGATCGCGACATTGCGCCCGGCGTCGAGCAGCGCGCCGATCTCGGCGTTGATGATCTTCGCGTGGCCGCGGCTGCCCCGGCGCAGGAACACCGTCTCGTTCTTCGCCGCGAGCCAGCCGAAGAGCGGCCAGCCGCGCACCTCGGCCTTCGAGACGAAGGCCGACGGCGCGAGCGCGTTGATCACGAAGATATCGAGCCAGGAGATGTGGTTCGCGACGAGCAGGCATCCCGGCTCGATCGCGGCACCGTGGGCGCGCAACTCGATGCCGAGGACAGCCAGCATCCGGCGCGACCAGCGCTGCCGAAGCGCGAGCCGGGTCGAGCCACCGACCAGCGGAAACACCGCCAGGACGACCGCCGCACCGCCGGCGACATGAAGCCCGACGCGGACGAGTCGCCACGCGCGGACGAGGCGGCTCGTCGGGACGGGAAAGGTGGAAGCGTTCAGTCTGTGCGTCCCAGGAAGTGTCGGGCGTATCTGCCATCGATGCGGTTCATCAGCAGCGGGATCGGCAGGTCGGCGGTGTTGAAATCGGGGTCCCAGGCTGGTCCGGCGCGCAGATACCCCTTGATGAGCGCCGGCGCTACGGCATCGATGCACGAGCGTCTGTCGAACTCGTTCTCGGAATAGTAACCGCCGACGTGGCGCGCTGCCGACGGCGACAGGATACGGTAGGTGCCGACGATGCGGCGGGCATCCTCGTCGCGCACGATCAGGTGCTCGCAGAAGGGATCGTAGAGGTCCCGGAATGCATCGTTTCACTCGCGATTTGCCTTCATTTGGGAATGGCGCTAGCGTGTACTCAGCTCGCGCGCCCGCGCGGATGTCATGACCTGAGAAGGGGATCACAACATGCTGAATACAACCGATACAGTGTCCCGCGACAAGCTCGTCGCAGACTTCAAGGTGGTGATCGCGGATGCCGAGGAACTGCTGAAACTGACCACTGGGCAGGCAGGCGAGAAGCTCACCGATGTGCGCACTCGGCTGAGTGACCGCCTCGTCACGGCCAAGGACCGGATCGCGGATGCCGAATTCGCGGTGCGCGAACAGACGAAGAAAGTCGCCTTTGCGACCGACGACTACGTTCACAAGAATCCCTGGCAATCAGTCGGCGCTGCCGCCGGTCTCGCATTCCTGCTCGGCCTGCTGGCCGGGCGTCGCTGATACCCGATGCCGGAGGATTCGAGGCCGCGTCTGGCCGCCAGCCTGCGCGGCCTCCTGCATTCGGGACTGGGAATCGTCCAGTCGCGGCTCGAACTGCTCGTCGTCGAGGTGCAGGAAGAAAAGCTGCGCCTCGCCGGCCTGCTGCTGAACATCGTGCTCACCGCGGTGCTGGTCGGATTCGGCATCGTGTTCCTGGCGATTTTTCTCACCGTCCTGTTCTGGGAAGAGCATCGCCTCCTCGCCCTCGGGCTCGGCACCGCGGCCCTGTTCGGCGCGGGATTGTTCACCGCTTCCAACGCCGCCGCCGATCTGCGGCGCGGCACCCGGCTGTTCGGGGCCAGCCTCGCGGAACTCGCGCGCGATCGCGAAGCAGTGCGGCACAAGGAATGAACCCCAGACTCGTCGAACTGGCGCTGAAGAAGCAGCGGCTGCAGATCCGGGCGGACCAGCAGCGCACGGAAATGCTCGGGCACCTGCGCGGCATCGAGTCCGCGCTCGACCTCGTCGACCGGGCGCGCGACCAGGTGCGCTGGGCGCGCGAGCACGTCCCGCTGCTGTCTTCGGTGGCGCTGATCGTGGCGCTCGTCAGGCCGCGCGCGACATTGCGCGTCGCGCGCCGGGCGTGGCTCGGCTGGATCGTTTTCAGGAAGCTCGGCCAGCGGTTCGCACCTGCGCTCGGGGCGCTCGAACGATGGCGCGCCGCTCGCCTGTAGCGATTTCGGCCCCGCCCGCGAAACTTCCAGTGCCGGCTGCAGCCTCACGTATCGAACCGGGTCATCGTGCACAAGCCGCCCGCCGTCCCGGGCTGAACCGGTAAGCCGCAGCCATCGCCCGTTAGGATGGCCGATCCGACGTTTTCGTTTTCGCAATGATCCAGGAGGCTGCTGCAATGTCGGTCGATATGGACGAAATCCTCCGCGCCCGTGAGGAGGCCGATTGCCTCGCGGACGCGACCGCGGTCGATGCTGCGCTCGCGCGCATGGCGGCGGAAATCACCGCGCAGATGGCCGGCAGCAATCCGATGGTCTACACGGTGATGAACGGCGGACTGATCCTCGCCGGGCGCATCCTGCCGCGGTTGCCTTTCCCGCTCGAAGTCGGCTACCTGCACGCGACGCGCTACGGCCATGCGCTGAAGGGCACGCAGCTCGACTGGCGCGTGCGCCCGACTTCCGACCTGCGCGGGCGTACTGTGCTGGTGCTCGACGACATCCTCGACGAAGGCCACACGCTGCACGCGATCCTCGATTACCTGCGCGCCGAGGGGGCGAAGGAAGTGCGCGCCGCGGTGCTTGCGCACAAGGTGCACGACCGCAAGGCTTACCCGGGGATGCGGGCGGATTTTACCGGGATCGACGTCGCCGACCGCTTCCTGTTCGGCTGCGGCATGGACTACAAGGGCTACTGGCGCAACGCGCCGGGGATATACGCAGTGAAAGGACTTTGAGGAGATCCGCGATGCTGTACACATTCAAATCGGACGCCGCCGCTCCCGTCATCATGTTCGCCGACGTCGCGAAGAAGCTGATCGCGATCCTCGGCAAGGACCCGGAAGACGTCAAAGGCATCGTCACCGTCGAACAACTCCCCAACGCGATCGAGCGGCTGCGCGCCGCGATCGACGAGGACAAGGCGCGGCAGGCCGCGCATGACGAGGAGACCGAGGAACAACAGGAGGCCGCCGCCGCCGCGGGCAAGACCGGCATGGGCGCGCCGGTCGGCCTCGCCCAGCGCGCGTGGCCGCTGCTCGACATGCTGCAATCGTCGCTGAAGGACGGCGTCCCGGTCGTCTGGGGCGTGTGAGCGTCAGCGCGCGAGCGGCACGACCGTCTGCTCGATCGCGCCGAACACGTCCTCGCCGCGCGCAGTCAGCATCTCGATGCGGATGCGATCGCCGAAACGCATGAACGGCGTCTTCGGCGCGCCGGCTTCGATCGTTTCGTAAGTGCGCACTTCGGCGAGACAGCAGTAGCCGACGCCGCCATTTTCGATGCTCGACCCGTGCAGCCCGCCCTGCCTGTTCGACACGGTGCCCGAACCGATGATCGAGCCGGCTTCGAGTTCGCGCGTCTTCGCGACGTGGGCAATCAGCTGCGCGAAGCTGAACGTCATGTCGACACCGGCGTTCGGGCAGCCGAACAACTGCCCGTTGTGCGTCACGCGCAGCGGCAGATGCACGCGCCCGTCGTGCCACGCCATGTCGAGCTCGTCCGGCGTGACCGCGACCGGCGAGAACGCCGAGGCCGGCTTCGACTGAAAGAAACCGAAGCCTTTCGCGAGCTCGGCCGGAATCAGGTTGCGCAATGAGACGTCATTGACGAGCATCAGCAGGCGGATCTTCAGCGCGCATTCGTCGGCCGAGGCGCCGAGGGGCACGTCGCCGGTGACGACCGCGACTTCGGCCTCGAAGTCGATGCCCCAGTCTTCGCTCGCTGCGACGATGTCGTCGCGCGGACCGATGAAGCTGTCCGAGCCGCCCTGGTACATCAGCGGATCGGTCTGGAACGACTCGGGCAGCTCGGCGCCGCGAGCGCGACGCACGAGTTCGACGTGGTTGATGTACGCCGAGCCGTCCGCCCACTGGTACGCGCGCGGCAGCGGCGAATGGCACTGCGCCGGGTCGAACGGGAGCACATGCCGACCGAATTTTCCGGCCCGCCCGTGGTTGAGCAGGTCGTAGACCAGCTCGAGGTCGTCGACGACGGCGTCCCAGTCGTCGAGCGCCGCCTGCAGCGTCTTCGCGATGGCGCCGACCGGCTGGCAGCGGGTGAGGTCGCGGCTGACGACGACCAGCGTGCCGTCGCGTCCACCGCGCTTGAGCGTTGCGAGCTTCATCGTGCGTCCCCTTCCTGGGTCATGCTGCCGTCGTGCATCCAGCGCGCGTGCTGCGGCGCCCGTTTCGTCCGCGACCATTCCTCGATCATGTCTCCCTTGACCGCATCGAGCTTCTGCAGCATTTCCGGCGTGGCGGTGTTCGCCGCGAGTTCGAGCCGGTGGCCGCTCGGGTCGAAGAAGTAGATCGACTTGAAGATCGTGTGATCGGTCGGGCCGAGGACTTCGATGCCCGCAGCTTCGAGGCGCGCCTTCGCCGCAAGCAACTCTTCGACCGAGCCGACTTCCATCGCCAGGTGCTGCACCCAGTCCGGCGTGTTGCGGTCGCGGTCCATCGGCGGCTTGGTCGGCAGCTCGAAGAACGCCAGCACGTTGCCCTGGCCGGCGTCGAGGAAGATGTGCATGTACGGGTCCGGCGCTTTCGTCGACGGCACTTCGTCCTCGGCGATCGCAAGCACGAGCTTCATGCCGAGGTGCTTTTCGTACCACTCGACGGTTTCCTTCGCATCGCGGCAGCGGTACGCGACGTGGTGGATTTTCTTGATCAGCATTGTTCGTCTCCAGTGAATAGCCGGCAGTCAAATACCCTTCGGGGTCGGCAGCAATCAAAAACCGTTCGGGCTGAGCCTGTCGAAGCCCCACCACCACCCTTCGACAAGCTCAGGGCGAACGGGATGCGTTTGATGCTCCGGGCGAACGGGATGCATTCGATGCTCCGGGCGAACGGGATGCATTTGATGCCGACTCACTCCCGTTGCGCGCGTCACGCGCCGTCGCGAGCGATTTTCATCGCTTCGCGCAGCACCGAGATGTCGCCGATATGGTTCGCGAGCAGCAGGATCAGACGCGCATTGACCATCGCGCTCTGCTCGGCGGTGAGGTCGCGGTGCATCTCGATCAGCGCCTCGTAGAAGTCGTCGCCGGGGCTGAACGTGCGGAAATAGCGCTTGCCGGGAGTGAAGAAGTTCGAATCGGTGTTGAGGCTCATGTTTCGTTCCTTCAGGCGTTGCAGGTCGCACGGGCAAGCGCGGCACGGACGAGGCCGGCATCGAATGTGCGCCAGCGTGCCGCGACATGCTGGTCGGGCCGCACGAGGTACGTCGTCGCCGGATGCAGATCGTAGCGCTCGCGGATGCGCCCGCGGCTGTCGATCAGCGTCTTCAAGCCGCCCGGGGCGGCGCCGCGCTCGGCGACGACCAGAGCTTCGACCGGCACCGGCGCGTCGCCCAGGGCGGCCAGGGCCGCCGCCTCGGCCGGGGCGATGTCGGCTGCGTCCGACATGTAGTAGAGCAGCTGGAAGCGGTTGCCGGTGGCCTGCAGCAGCCACTGCTCGCCCCCCGGCGTCTCGCACGGCGCGTCGTCGAGCGGCGCGCCCGGCACCATGACGCCGGCGAAGGCATCGGCATCGGGCGTGTTGAGGCGCGACTCGGTGAGGAAACTGGGCACCGACAGGCGGCCGGAATTGACCAGCGCGCGGGCGAACGGATAGTCCTTCGCCAACCCCAGCACGGCGTTGCGGAACGTCTTGCTGACCGCGCTCTTCGGCGTGATGAAATCGGTCGAGCGCGTCGAATTCATCAGGTTCTCGTCGGCAGCGGCCACGCGCTCTTCCGAATACGTGTCGAGCAGCGTCTGCGGCGCCTTGCCGTCGAGCACCAGCTTCAGCTTCCACACCAGGTTGTCGATGTCCTGGATGCCCGAGTTCGCCCCGCGCGCGCCGAACGGCGACACCTGGTGCGCGGCGTCCCCGGTGAATAGCAGCCGACCGTGGCGGAACTCGTGCATGCGGCGGCACTGGAACGTATACACGCTGACCCATTCGAGCTCGAACTCGCGCTCCTCATTACCCTTCGCTGCGAGCATCGCCTTGATGCGCGGGATCACGTTCTCGGGCTTCTTCTCCTCTTCGGGATCGGCGTGCCAGCCGAGCTGGAAGTCGATGCGCCACACGTTGTCGGCCTGGCGGTGCAGCAGCACCGACTGGTTCGGGTGGAACGGCGGATCGAACCAGAACCAGCGTTCCGCCGGGTAATCCGCCTTCATGACGACGTCGGCGATCAGGAAGCGGTCCATGAAGATCTTGCCTTCGACTTCCAGCCCCATCATGTGGCGGATCGGGCTGCGCGCGCCGTCGGCGACGACCAGCCAGTCGGCGTCGAGCGAATACGCGCCGTCGGGCGTCTCGACACGCAACGCGACGCGCTCGCCGTCATCGGCCACGCCGATGACCTTGCTCTTCCAGCGCAGGTCGATGTTCGGCAGGCTCTGCGCGCGACGCACGAGGTATTCCTCGAGGTAGTACTGCTGCAGGTTGATCATGCCCGGGCGGTGGTGGTCGGGCTGCGGGCACAGGTTGAAGTTGAATACTTCCTCCTCGCGGAAAAAGGTGCGCCCGACGTTCCACGACACGCCTTTCTGCACCATCTCCTCCGCGCAGCCGAGCCGGTCCATGATCTCGAGCGCGCGCTTCGCGTAGCACACGCCGCGCGAGCCGATGCTCACCGTGTCGTCATTGTCGAGCAGCACGACCGGCGCTCCCTGGAGCGCCAGGTCGATCGCCGCGGCGAGACCCACCGGCCCTGCGCCGACGACGACGACCGGATAACGCCCGCCGCGCTGCCCGGCAAGCTCCGGCGGCCTGCGGTATTCGAACTTCGGATAGTTGTACGTGCTCAGCACGGGTGCTCCTCCTCTCTCTGCTGTTCATCGACCGGCGCCGCCTTCTGCGGGCGGCCAGCGGCCTGTCATCTGTCGGGGTCGGGGGTACGGACTATTGCTGCAGCGCGTGCCACATCTGCTGGTCGCGCTCGGCGGTCCAGACGCGCGGATCGCGGATGCCCGACGCTTCGTCGTGCGCGCGGGTGACGTCGAACGGCAGGCAGTGCTCGTAGATGAAGACCTGCCCGAACTGCGGGTCCATGTTGCGACGCGTCAGCTCCATCGTCGCCTTCAGGTCGTAGCCCAGCGCGACCGCTTCCTGCGCGCTGCGGTACAGCGCGGTCACGAAAGCTTTCGTATAGGCGATGCCCTGCGCGACCTGCTCCGGGCTCTTCAGCGCCGGACCGCGGCCGGGCACGAGCTTTTCGGCGCCGAACGCGGCAAGCCGGTCGAGCGTCGCCGGCCAGTCGGCGAGATACGCGTCGCCGGTGTAGCACGCGGCGTCGAACTCGACCAGATCGCCGGAGAACAGCACTTTGTCCTGCGGCAGCCACACCACCGTGTCGCCTTTCGTGTGGCCGCGGCCGATCTGCCGGATATTCACTTCGAGGCTGCCCAGCCACAGGCTCATCTCGCCGGTGAACGTGATCGTCGGCCAGGTCAGCCCGGGCACGCTCTCGACTGCGTTGAAGAGCCGCGGGAAGCGGCCGATCTCGGAATCCATGTCCTGCTGGCCGCGCTCGACGATCAGGTCATAGGTGTCGCGGCTGGCGATGATCTGCTCCAGCCCTTCGCTCTTGTAGCCGGACGCGCCGAGCACGCGCACGGCGTGGTAATGCGTCAACACGACGTACTTGATCGGCTTGTCGGTGATCTCGCGCACCTTGCCGATGACGCCCTGCGCCATCACCGGCGTCGCGGTGGCATCGATGATCATCACGCCGTCGTCGCCGACGATGATGCCGGTGTTCGGATCGCCTTCGGCGGTGTAGGCCCAGGCGTGCTCGGAGAGCTGCTCGAAGCTGATCTGCTTCTCTTCGAGGTCGGCTTGCGAAGCGAAAACCTTGGTGTTCATGAACGGACTCCTTGAAGTGCGGCGGGATGGACAAAGCGTAGACGACGATTTGTTATTAGTCAATCGATTCGCTATTGTTAAATTTATCCCTACCGCAGAGCATGTTTTTGTCGCCCCCGCTGCTAAGATTCGCGCCGCACAGGAGACCATCGTGAAAGACGAGCAAATCACCGACCCGATCGCCACCCGCCCCGCGGAACGCAACGGCGACCGCCGCGGCATCCAGTCAATTGAAGTCGGCGGTGCGCTGCTGCAGGCGCTCGTGCGCCACGGTACGCCGATGATCCTCAAGGACCTCGCCCGCGATGCCGGCATGCCGCCGGCCAAGGCCCACCCCTACCTGGTGAGCTTCGGCAAGCTCGGCCTGATCGAACAGGACCCGCTGACCGGGCGTTATGGGCTCGGCACGTTCTCGCTGCAGCTGGGCCTGTCCGCGCTGCACGGACTCAACCCGCTGCGCGTGGCGACGCCGGAAGCCGCGAAGCTCTCGGACGAGATCGGCCAGAACGTCGCGATTGCCGTCTGGGGCAACCAGGGCGCGACGGTCGTCAGCATCGAGGAATGCAGCCGCCAGGTGCACGTCAACATGCGCGTCGGCACGGTGATGAACCTCGTCACTTCCGCGACCGGCCGCGTCTTCGCCGCCTTCCTGCCGGCGCGCCTGACCGAAACGCTGATCGCTGAAGAGCTCGCCCACCTCGCCTGCGCCGCCGACCCGTCGCTGCGCCTGTCGAGAAGCCAGTTCGATAACGAGCTCGAAGAAATCCGCCGCCAGCGCCTCGCCCGCGCCGTCGGCCAGCCGATCCCCGGCATCAACGCCTTCTGCGCCCCGGTCTTCGACCACAACGGCCACGTCGCCCTGACGATCACCGCAATGGGCGCCGCGGACAACTTCGATGCAGACTGGTCCAGCCCGCTGGCCGAGAAACTGCGCAGCTGCGCGGAATCGATCTCGGGGCGGCTGGGGAAGATGGAAGGCTGAGCTGCGGGATATTCGGATTGGAGTGACATAGGTCACCGTCGCATGCCACGGGGATCGCTGAGATCGCGCAACCCCATCCGCGATGCTGCCGTGAGTCAGACTGATCGCATCGTCCGCATCCATGGGGTGCTGGCAATGCAGCATTTTCTCGCCACCCTCGACCCCGGCGGCCTCCTCGGAGCCACGTGCTGAAAGTGCCGAAGAGGATCACCGGAAATTGATGATGGACGTACTCAAGCATGGGACGCCTTGCGAGGTATCGGGGCCGACGGAGTTGTGGCGGGCGGTTGCGGCAGATGCCACGAAAACGGCAAAAATATTCCATTAAAGAATGAAGAATGGGTCAAACTATGAGCTCGAGAGGAGCGGAAATGGATATATCGATCCTCTGAACGTACTGGAGCTATGCCCCTGATCCACTCGGCACACACAGCTTCAAGGCCGGGTGGGCGCCGGCGGGGGCATGAGCGTGACGAGCTTTTGTGGCCTGCGAAGTGACTATGACTAAACGTGCTATTGACATGCCGATCGCGCACTGGCGCGCCTCCGATAGCACACCACAAGCGCTATCTGGCCACCTTTCGAATGTTGGAGGGCTTGCCCGCGCATACGCTGCGAAACTCGGGCTGGAGTCTGCCGGCGAGGTGATTGGTCTACTGCACGACCTCGGCAAATACAGCGAGGAATTTCAAGCGTACATCGGATCGGCGTTGGGACTCATCGATACCGATGATGATGAATACGTCGACGCCGGCGTGCTTAAAGGCAAGGTCGATCACTCCAGCGCGGGCGCGCAGTACGTTTGGCAGGCTCTTTGTCAGAAAGGCCGTCTCGAGCGTTTCTGCGCACAGATATTGGCAATATGCATCGCCTCACACCACTCCGGCCTGATCGACTGCATCAGCGCCGACGCCGGAACATTCGGCGAGGATACGTTCGATAAGCGCATGCGCAAGTTGCAGGAAAGAACGCATCTCGACGAAGCGAGGCACTCCGCAGATGCGGAAATCCTCGCCCGCTGCAAAGAATTGCTGGATAACGCTGAGCTTTCGGCCTGTGTCCGCGCGGTGGTCGAGCAAATCCTTCGCGCCAGTCCGCAAAAACGCGTGGCTCAACAACAAATCGGGCTGGCGACCCGCTTCCTTTTCAGCTGTCTAATCGATGCCGATCGCGTAGATACGGCCGACTTTGAACACAAGCGCGTCAGGGAATATCGTTCGAACGGCGAGTATGTTGCTTGGTCTGTGCTGATTGATCGGCTGGAGCGGCATCTGCAAGTCATACGGTCCGATCGTCCGATCGACGCACTTCGCCGCGAGATTTCCCAGCATTGCCTGGATGCAGCCTCACGCGAGCGCGGCACTTACACCCTCACAGTACCGACCGGTGGCGGCAAGACGCTGGCAAGCCTCCGTTTTGCGCTGCACCATGCCAAGCAGCGTCGTTTGGATCGAATCATCTACGTCATCCCGTTCACATCGATCATCGACCAGAACGCGCAAGTCGTCCGTTCCATCCTCGAACCGGTGGATGAGCCGGCGGATCACGGCAAGGTCGTCCTGGAACATCACGCCAGCATTACCCCGGAACAACAAACCTGGCGTGAAAAAATCCTTTGTGAGAACTGGGACGCCCCGGTCGTATACACGACCATGGTTCAGTTCCTCGAGGCGTTATTCGGTGCGGGCACCCGTGGTGCGCGACGAATGCACCAACTGGCGAATGCGGTGCTGATCTTTGATGAGATCCAGACCCTGCCGATCAAGTGCATCCACCTTTTTAACAACGCGATCAACTTCCTTGCCGAGCAATGCAATAGCACGGTAGTGCTGTGCACTGCGACACAGCCGCTCCTGCACCAGGTTTCCGCGGACAAGGGCGCGATTCGGCTGCATCGGCAGCACGAGATCATGCCTGACGTGCGGAAGCTGTTTGACGATCTGAAGCGCGTCGAATTGCGCGATCGCCGAAAACCGGGTGGTTGGACCTACTCCGAAATCGCTCAACTTGCGTTGGAGGAAATGCGGCGCGCAGCGAGCTGCCTAGTGATCGTCAATACCAAGGATGCGGCAAAGCAGGTCTACCAATCATGCCGAGAGCAACTAGACGATGAAGAAACGCTGCATCTGAGCACCGACATGTGCCCGGCCCACCGCAAACAGGAACTCGGCAGGGTCCGGCAGCGGCTCGGCGCCGGACTCCCAGTGCTCTGTGTAAGCACGCAACTGATTGAAGCAGGCGTAGACGTCGATTTCGGCGTGGTGATCCGCTTCACGGCAGGGCTTGATTCCATTGCGCAGGCGGCTGGGCGATGCAACCGCAATGGCCGCCCCGAGCCCGGTGTCGTGCATATCGTCAATCCTCAGGACGAACACCTTGAGAAACTGCCGGATATTTCGACAGGCCGGGACAAGGCCGAGCGCGTCCTCGACGACTACGCCACACACCCCGACCGCTATCACGACAATCTGATCGGCCCGGAAGCGTTGACCGACTACTACCAGTACTACTTCTTTGACCGGCAGAAGGAGATGGATTACCCGGTCGCTGCCAAGGACCTCGGTTACGACGATACCCTGTTGAACCTGCTCTCATCCAACTCTCAGGCCCTGTCCGAGCATCATCGCAAAACCGGTGGCGTACCCGATCTTCTGCTCCAACAATCCTTCATGACAGCCGCAAGAGCGTTCAAGGCCATCGATGCACCTACACAAGGGGTGATCGTTCCATACGGGGCGGGCGGACGCACACTGATCGCCGATCTGCACGCGGCTTTCGATGTTCAATTGGAAATCGATCTGCTTCGCACCGCGCAGCAGTACACCGTCAATGTTTTTCCTCATGTTTTGCGGCAATTGTCCGAGGCCAGCGCGGTGCGCGAGGTCAAGCCGGGCACCCGCATTCTGTGCCTGGACGAGCGCTACTACAGCAACGAATTCGGCCTTGCCACCGAACCGGTTTCAAGAATGGAGGTGCTTTATGACTAGATCCACGCGAAACAGCATCGAGTTCAAGGTCTGGGGCCGCCACGCCCTTTTCACCGATCCGCTGACCAAGGTTGGCGGGGAAAAATGTTCTTACCACGTTCCGACCTATGAGGCGTTGAAGGGTATCGCCAAATCGATTTACTGGAAGCCGACGCTGATCTGGGTTATCGACGAGGTGCGAGTGATGAAACGCGTTCGCACCCAGACCAAGGGCACGAAACCGCTTGAATTCGGCGGCGGCAATTCACTGGCGATCTACACGTTTCTGGCCGACGTGGAGTATCAGGTACGGGCGCATTTCGAGTGGAACGAGCATCGGCCTGAACTTCAGGCGGACCGAATCGACGGCAAGCATTACGCCATTGCACGACGCATGCTGGAACGCGGCGGCCGCCAGGACATATTCCTCGGTACCCGTGACTGCCAAGGATACATCGAGCCTTGCGAGTTCGGCGGAGGCGCTGGCGCACATGACGAAGGGAGCGAACTGGCATTCGGATTGATGTTCCACGGCTTCGACTACCCGGACGAAACAGGAGACCAAAAGCTACATGCGCGCTTTTGGCGACCTGTGATGAGAAACGGATTCATCCGGTTCGATCGCCCGGAAGATTGCCCGGTGCGGAAGTTTGTCCGTTCCATGAGTGTGAAGCCCTTCGGATTCGGCCAGAACCTGCAATCGGCCGACGAGGCGGCGGCAGAACTGGAGGGGCTCGCATGAGTTGGATTCAGAAGCTGTATGAGACATATGAACGATGTGCAAATGCACCAGAACTCACTGGGCCACAGCCATGGCCGATAGCACATCTTGTAAAAAGAGCTCATGTTGAAGTTGCGATTGATGCTGAAGGAAACTTTAGGCGGGCACAGAAACTTGATCGATTACAGTCGCCAACCCTTATTCCAGCAACCGAAGCATCTGCAGGCAGAACCGCGGGCGTCGCAGCTCACCCCCTCTGCGAGGAAATCGGGTATTGCGCTGCCGATTATCCAGGGCTGGAAGCTAATAGATACTCCGACTATGAAAAACAACTGGAGCAATGGTGCTCCTCTGAGTTCTCGCATCCAAAAGCGCGGGCAATCTATGCCTACTTGCGCAAGGGTCTATTATGGTCAGATCTAAATGCTCATAAGATTTTTCCGGTAGCAATCGAAGATGCGCATGGCAAGAAGACTAAAGTTAAAGACGAAAAGGTTTTCTTACGCTGGAGAGTCGAGACTCCTGGCGAGTTTTGCTCAGGAACTTGGGAGGATGATGACCTTATCGATGCATGGATCTCATTTGATCGCGCCCAAAACCACGAAAATAATATATGCATCGTTACGGGAGCGACCGCACGAATTGGGCGCAATCATTCTCGGTTTCTTCGTCACCCCGGCGATGGAGCAAAGTTGATTTCTGTTAACGACGCGGAGGGCTACACGTTCAGAGGCAGATTTACAGACGGCAAAAATGAGTATGGAAAGCAGGCTTGCAGCGTTGGATTTGAGACAAGTCAAAAGGCTCACAACGCATTACGATGGCTCATTGCCCGGCAGGGATACCGGAACGGCGACCAGGCGGTCGTTAGCTGGGCGATCAACGGTACCCTGGTTCCCGATCCGTTTGCCAACACACTTGAACTCTTCGGAAGACTGGATCTCTTGGACTCCGAGCCGCCACCAGCCGACACTGCGCAAGCGTTTGCGCTGCGCCTCAAGAGAGCCATTGCCGGATACCGGGCAAAGCTTGATCCAACCAGCGACGTAGTTGTGATGGGTCTGGACTCTGCAACCCCCGGGCGTATGGCCATCACATTCTATAGAGAGCTGAAAGGCTCCGAGTTTATCGAGCGCATCGAATACTGGCATACGAACTGCGCTTGGTCGCAGAACTTCGGCAAGGAAAGCCGGTTTGTCGGCGCACCCGCACCGCGTGACATTGCGGAAGCCGCCTATGGCCGACGCCTCGACGACAAGCTTCGCAAGGCAACCGTCGAACGCGTGCTGCCCTGCATCGTCGATTCGCAGCCGATTCCGCGGGATCTCGTCGAATCCACGGTGCGAAGAGCAAGCAATCGCGTCGGCCTCGAAAACTGGGAATGGGAAAAGTGCCTCGGCATTGCCTGCGCACTTTTCAAGGGATATCACACTGAAGGGAGCTACCAAATGGCCTTGGAACAGGACCGAACAAGTCGCGACTATCTCTACGGTCGCTTGTTGGCCATCGCAGAGCACATCGAAGGACGGGCATTGCATGTCGCCGGCGAGAAGCGAGACACGACAGCCGCGCGGCTGATGCAGCGTTTTGCGGATCGTCCATATTCAACATGGAAGACGATCGAGTTGTCGTTGGCCCCGTACAAAACACGTCTACGAGCCCAACGCACCGGTTTTCTGTTCGAAATGGACAAACTCCTTGATGACGTGACGGCCTCATTCCCAAGTCACAGCTTTACCCAAGACAGCCAGCTCTCCGGCGAATTCCTGCTCGGCTATCACTGCCAGCGCCAGGCGCTGCGCCCAAACAGCGTCGAGCCTGCCGACAACAATAGCGATACCAACGACTGAAGCAAAAGGAACCGACCATGACCTCACTGCAAAACAAGATCGACTTCGCTGTCGTAATCCGCGTCAAGCACGCGAACCCGAACGGCGACCCGCTCAATGGAAACCGGCCACGCACCGATTACGGCGGTCTGGGGGAAATAACCGACGTGTGCTTGAAGCGCAAGCTTCGGGATCGTCTGCAGGAAACCGGGCATGCGATTTTCGTGCAATCCGACGACCGCAAGATAGACGGCGAACCCAGCCTCCGGACGCGGGCCGAATCCGAAAAGAACGGCCTTGGCAAAGAAGCATTCAAGAAAGGAGCGAAGAGGGAAGAAACTGCGAAAAAGGCCTGCGAGAAATGGTTCGATGTCCGTGCGTTTGGTCAGGTGTTCGCCTTCGGGAAAGGCGACGATGCCAACGGTGTCTCGATCCCGATTCGCGGCCCGCTGACAATCCAGTCCGCCTTCAGCAAGGAGCCTGTCAGCATAACCAGCACGCAGATCACCAAGAGCGTGAGCGGCGAAGGTGACGGGAGCAAGCGCGGTTCTGACACCATGGGCATGAAGCATCGCGTCGACAGCGGCATCTACGAATGCTTTGGCAGCATCAATCCCCAACTTGCCGAGCGCACCGGATTCAGCGATGCGGATGCCGAGACAATCAAAACGATCCTACCCAAGCTCTTTGAAAACGATGCCTCATCGGCGCGCCCGGACGGCAGCATGGAGGTGCTGAAAGTGGTCTGGTGGAAGCACAACTGCAAGGCGGGACAGTATTCGTCGGCCAAAGTCCACAGATTGCTGAAGGTGAGCCCGGATGGCACCATTAACCTCTCACGGCTGGACGGATTGGAGGCTGAGGAGATCGACGGGTTCTGAATATGGAACGCCGGATATGGGCCGCTCGGCACGATCCAATCGTGCAGAGTTCCGGGTTTCCTTCCTCAACGCTTCCGCCAATACCCCGGCGCCCGGCTCTGATGCGCAAGCGCGATCACGCTGATCCCTTCCGCCTCGATCCGATACACGAGCGTGTAAGGAAAATCCTTCACGCTCCAGAGCCGGAACCGTCGATAGGCCGAGGTTCCCAAACGAGGCATGCGGGCGAGGAATCGTACGGCACTGTATACCGCCGATTCGAAGCGCTCGGCGGTGACAGTTCCAGCCTCGCCCAAGTACCACCTGACAGCATCGATCAGTTCCTGCTGTGCCGCAGGCGTGAAAACGTATCTCACGCCTTTTGGTCGTGCGCGGCGATCAATGCGCGAACCTTGGCGAACACCTCTTCGCCCGGAATCGGCGTTGTGCGCCCCGCATCCATGTCGGCGACGCGGCGCTCGATTTCAGCCTCCCATTCGGGGTGCAGCGGCATGGTCGGCTCGACGCTGGCAAGCAGTGTTTCGATCAGTTCCGCCCGCTCGTCGGGTGTCAGCTTCAGGGCTTCTGCCGTGACGGACTCCAGGGTAAAGGACATGTTTGACCTCGTCGAAATGTTGATTCCAGTTTAACGCCTGAAAGCACCTTCGTCATGGACACCCCCGACCCCATTCCTCTCTCCGCGCTGCAGCACTGGCGCTATTGTCCGCGCCAATGCGCGTTGATCCATCTCGAACAGGCCTTCGAGGAAAACATTCATACGCTGCGCGGTCAGGCAGTTCATGCGCAGGTCGATCAGCCCGGCGTAGAGGTGCGCGCAGGGCTACGGGTGGAGCGGGCACTGCCGGTGTTCAGTGACCGCCTTGGTTTGATTGGCAAGGCGGACGTCGTGGAGTTCCTTGCCGACGGCACGCCTTACCCGGTCGAGTACAAGCACGGCGCGCGCAACAAGAAAGCAGAGATCGCCGCCTGCGACGATCTCCAACTCGCCGGGCAGGCCCTGTGCCTGGAGGAAATGACCGGTCGGCCGGTGCCCGAGGGGGCGCTGTTCTATGCGAGTTCGAAACGCCGGCGCGTGGTGCCGATCACGCCGGAATTGCGCGCGGAAGTCGAAGCCACTGCGGCCGCGATCCGCAACATGCTCGCCGCCGGACGCACCCCGCCGCCGGTGAATAACGAACGTTGCCCGGGCTGTTCGCTGCGCGAACTGTGCCAGCCCGGCGCGCTGGCCGCGCGCGATACCCAGGCCGACTTCGCGCGCCATCTTTTCGATCTGGATGCCTGACCATGCAACTGCTCAACACGCTCTACGTCACCACCCCGGAGAGCTATCTCCATCTCGACAACGACACCCTGCGCGTCGAGGTGGAACGGGAAACCCGGCTGCGTGTGCCGCTGCATCATCTTGGCGGCGTGGTCTGCATGGGCAACGTGATGCTGTCCACGCCGCTGATGCATCGGCTCGCCGGCGACGGCATCGGGCTCGTGCTGCTGGATGGAAATGGTCGCTTCAAAGCACGGCTGGAAGGTCCGGTATCGGGCAACGTGCTACTGCGCCGCGCCCAGCACATCCAGTCAGCCGACACCGACTTCGCGCTGCAGTTTGCCCGCAGCTGCATCGCCGGGAAGATTCGCAACGCGCGTCAGATGTTGTTGCGGGGCGCACGCGACGCGCGCAATGAGGAGGAATCCGCGCGCATCACCCGCGCAGCGGAAGACCTCGCGGCCGCACTGCGCAGCGTCCCAGGCTCCGGTGACGCAGACATTTTGCGCGGCGTCGAGGGCGAAGCCGCACGCCAGTATTTCGCCGCTCTCAACCTACTTGTCCGAGAGGACGCCCGCCCGGTCTTTCAGATGGATGGGCGCAGTCGCCGCCCGCCACGCGATCGCATGAACGCGCTGCTGTCCTTTCTCTACTCAATGCTGATGAATGACTGCCGTTCGGCAGTGGAAGCGGCGGGACTCGACCCCCAAGTCGGCTTTCTGCACGTACTGCGTCCCGGCCGCGCGGCCCTGGCCCTGGATCTAATGGAAGAGTTCCGCCCGTTCGCCGACCGCCTCGCGCTCACCCTCATCAATCGTGGCCAGATTGCGGGTGACGACTTCGTTGAGCGCGCAGGCGGAGCCGTCCTGCTCGAAGGCGATGCGCGCAAAGCGGTGGTGGTGGCGTGGCAGGAGCGCAAACAGGAAGAACTCACTCACCCACTGCTCGCCCAAGCCATTCCGCTCGGCGTCGTCCCACTCGTTCAGGCTCGTCTAATGGCCCGGACAGTTCGCGGAGAGATGGATACGTATCTGCCCTTCCTCGTGAGATGAACCGATGCTCGTTATCGTTTGCTACGATGTCAACACTGAAACCCGCGCCGGCCGCCGGCGACTGCGGCGTATCGCCAGGATCTGTGAAGGTGTCGGGCAGCGCGTTCAGAAATCGGTCTTCGAGTTCCAGATCAGTGTGGTGCAATTCGAAGAACTGGAGCGCCGACTGCTCGACGAAATCGACCTCACCCAAGATAACCTGCGCCTTTACCGATTGCCCGATAGTCGCGGCACGGAAGTTCGGGAACACGGCATTTTCCGCACCACCGACTTCGAAGGACCGTTGGTGTTGTAGGATTCGCTTGCGCGAACCTCAAGCAACCGGGACATTCCCTATAGGTTCGCGCAGAGCGGAGGCCTTTGCTTTTACTCGTTATTACTCCGGATTGTCCAAATGAAATCACCCCGACGAACTTCTTCGCACAGAGGTTCTCGTAACACGTTCTTAATTCGTCGGCGGATCAATACATTACGTGCGAAGAGCATCGCCCCTCGGTGACGGGGGGCGTGGATTGAAACCAGAACGTAACGAAGACGATCGGCAACAACGCCGCGCATCGCCCCTCGGTGACGGGGGGCGTGGATTGAAACCCAGTACGCGCTTTAGTTGCCATGCCACGCCGAAGCATCGCCCCTCGGTGACGGGGGGCGTGGATTGAAACACGCAGGCCACCCTGCACCAATATCGATCCCATCCGCATCGCCCCTCGGTGACGGGGGGCGTGGATTGAAACTAGTTAGTGTGGCTTATCCACCCCGCCGACTCAATCGCATCGCCCCTCGGTGACGGGGGGCGTGGATTGAAACGACACGTTCGACCTCGACCGTGCACATCTGCAAGAGCATCGCCCCTCGGTGACGGGGGGCGTGGATTGAAACATCAGGTGCTTGTAGTAGCCGCCGGCCGCGCCGAGGCATCGCCCCTCGGTGACGGGGGGCGTGGATTGAAACACCTCTCCCGTGGCCCGATCGACGATCGGATTGCGCATCGCCCCTCGGTGACGGGGGGCGTGGATTGAAACATCTTGTGCGGCCCTCCGTCGGTGCCAGTGGTTGGCATCGCCCCTCGGTGACGGGGGGCGTGGATTGAAACATCGAGACGCAGCGGATCGCCGCGAACAAGTCGTTGCATCGCCCCTCGGTGACGGGGGGCGTGGATTGAAACCATCGCAAGGGCTTCGCGCTGTTCAAGGTCGCGTTGCATCGCCCCTCGGTGACGGGGGGCGTGGATTGAAACATCGCCTGCATGGTGATGGCCAGGCAGTCGCCGACGCATCGCCCCTCGGTGACGGGGGGCGTGGATTGAAACTGCTCCGCTGCACGCTCTGCGGGCACGAGATGCGGCATCGCCCCTCGGTGACGGGGGGCGTGGATTGAAACCTCGGTTTCCGCAAACACCACCAGCCCGCCCTCGCTGGCATCGCCCCTCGGTGACGGGGGGCGTGGATTGAAACCATCCATGTCAATGCCGATTTAAAACTGACACGCTTTCCCGGCGGTTGCCGATTTAAAACTGATACACCTCTATCCCATTGACATGTGCGACGGAGCGCCCCGAAGGGAGGGCCGAAGGCCCGACCGCAGGGGCGCTCCGTCGCGCGGCCCTCAGCCGGCGACCGCCAGCGCTTGCACCATCCCGGCCTTGCGCTGGTGTTTCAGCCGGTAGCTCTCGCCGCTGATCGGCACGATGTGCGCGTGATGCAGCAGCCGATCCAGTAGCGCCGCCGTGAGCGTCGCATCCTGGGCGAAGGTGCTGTCCCACTGCCCGAACGACAGATTGCTGGTCACGATCAGGCTGCCCCGCTCGTAGCGCGCCGCGATCACCTGGAAGAACAGGTTGGCCTGCTCGCGCGTCATCGGCAGGTAGCCGATCTCGTCGACGATCAACAGCCGGTAGGCGTTGATCGCCCGCTGCATCACGTTCTTGAGCTGGTTGCGCTCATGCGCCAGGACCAGCGTCAGCAGCAGGTCGGCGGCGGTGGTGAAGCGCGTCTTGATGCCGGCCTGCGTGGCGCGGTAGCCCAGCGCGATGGCCAGATGGGTCTTGCCCACCCCGCTGGGGCCCACCAGCACAACGTTCTCGGCACGCTCGACGAAGGCGAGGCTGGCCAACTCCTCGATCTGGCTGCGCTTGAGCCCGCTGGCAAAGCCATAGTCGAAATCCTCCAGCGTCTTGATCGCGGGGAAGCCCGCCAGGCGCGTGAGCATGCTTTGCTTGCGGCTCTGACGACCGGCCGCCTCGGCCCGCAGCAACTGTTCGAGGAAGTCGCTGTAGGCCAGTTGATCGGTGGCCGCCTGCTGGGCCGCTGCGGCATAGCCTTGGGCGGTGAGCGGCAGGCTCAGCGTCTGGCACAGCGCCTGGATCCGTTCGTATTGCAGGTTCATGCGCCGATCTCCTGCGCCTGTTGCAGCGTCTGCAGCAACGCGTCGTAGACGGCCAGCGGATGCTGGGCGGGTTGCGCCGTTTCGAGGTGCGCACGCACGGCGGGCGGGCGCACGGGGCCCTCGTCGTGTGCCGCCTCAGCCTGCGGCCGGGCGCCCTCGATGTCGCCCCGCCACGGCGGTGCCAGCGCCTGCAGCGCAGCCCGTTCGGCCGCCAGCCGCGCTACCGGTTGCTCGCCGGTGGTGCCATGCACGCGCACGTTGGCGACTTCGTCGAGCCAGCGGCGCACCTGCACCGTGGCCGTGGCGGCGTCGAGCACCAGACCGGCCTGCTTGAACTGCGCCACCAGCGGCACGTAGAACGAGCGCCGCAGATAGCCGTTGAAGCGCTCCACCTTGCCCTTGGTCCGTGCCCGATAGGGGCGGCACAGCTTGATCACGAACCCGGCGTGACGGGCGTAGTCCAGAAAGCCGGCGTGGTAGCGGTGCGCGCCTTCGCCGTCGACATCGCGCTCGAGCACCACGGTCTTCATGTTGTCGTACAGCACCTGGCGCACCACGCCCCCGAACGCCGCGAAGCTGCGCTCGTGGCAGCCGATCAGCGTCGTCACCTTCATGTCGGTGACAAACTCGACGTAGCTCATGCGGCTGTAGCCGAGCGTGGCGCAGAACGCGTACAGCGGCTGCGCGCCCTTGCGAAACTCCACCCAGTCGACCTGCATCTGGTGGCCCGGCGCCGTCTCGAAGCGCACCACCGGCTCCGATGGCTGCGCCGGCTTGAGCATGTGCATGAACGCGCGCAGCTGGCTGGCGCCACCCTGATAGCCCTGCGCCACGATCTCACGCATCAGGACCGAGGCCGGAATCCAGTGCGGATGCGCCGCCGCCTGGCGTTCGCGCAAGTACGCCTCGAAGGGCGCCAGCTTCGTCACCCGCTGGACCTTGCGCGCGTAGCGCGGCAGCCCCGGCGACGCCAGGTGCGCACGCACCGTGTTCACCGCACACCCCACCTCGGCGGCGATCCGCCGAAGGCTCAACCCGTGACGCCTCAACAGTTCGATTTCCACATACACCTCGTCTGTGATCACCCGGGCTCCAAATGGCCCGATCTTCTCAACTCGGTGTATCAACTTTCAATCGGCAGCCCGTATCAACTTACATCCGGCAGTGACAATCCAGAAGTGCGGCCTCACGGCGCCAGTTCCTGGCATCGCCCCTCGGTGACGGGGGGCGTGGATTGAAACGATGCCGGCGCGCAGCAGCATCGCCTTGCAGTCCGCATCGCCCCTCGGTGACGGGGGGCGTGGATTGAAACTATCCGACGGAGGACATGCCGATCGGCGTGCTGAGCATCGCCCCTCGGTGACGGGGGGCGTGGATTGAAACTCTAAATTCCTGGCAGACGTGAAGGCGGGAAACCAGCATCGCCCCTCGGTGACGGGGGGCGTGGATTGAAACATGGGCAGCAAGCAATGCTGCGCATCCACAAAACGCATCGCCCCTCGGTGACGGGGGGCGTGGATTGAAACATCACAAATCCCTAATGCTCGCGCCCAACTCAACGCATCGCCCCTCGGTGACGGGGGGCGTGGATTGAAACAGTAATCGGCCCGAAGTCGCATCCGTCGCGCTCTGGCATCGCCCCTCGGTGACGGGGGGCGTGGATTGAAACTCATTCGACCTCGATGTATTCGACGACGGGCTGGCGGCATCGCCCCTCGGTGACGGGGGGCGTGGATTGAAACTGCCTGGGGCGCGGTGGTTGAGGTGCCGGCCTTTGCATCGCCCCTCGGTGACGGGGGGCGTGGATTGAAACGTGCTCGACAGCATGCTGAAGTGCGGCATCGCTGGCATCGCCCCTCGGTGACGGGGGGCGTGGATTGAAACAGATTGACCAGTACGTCGGCATAGAGACTGCTATGCATCGCCCCTCGGTGACGGGGGGCGTGGATTGAAACAGCCAGGAGATGGCTGACACCGAACTCGTCGACCGCATCGCCCCTCGGTGACGGGGGGCGTGGATTGAAACATTGACGACCCAGCGTGTCGGCTGATCACGCTGCGCATCGCCCCTCGGTGACGGGGGGCGTGGATTGAAACACCGGTGAGCCCGTTGAGGTGGCAGAAATCGACGCATCGCCCCTCGGTGACGGGGGGCGTGGATTGAAACGTTCCGAGCGCTTGCCACGCTCCGGCGTAGTCGGGCATCGCCCCTCGGTGACGGGGGGCGTGGATTGAAACTGGTTCCGCATCGGTCACGCCGGCAACCCGACCTAGCATCGCCCCTCGGTGACGGGGGGCGTGGATTGAAACGCCGTGCCGTTGAAGCTCACGCCATTGATCGTGCGGCATCGCCCCTCGGTGACGGGGGGCGTGGATTGAAACGCGTTGGCGGCCCAATCGATCGCCGTGCCGGAGAGTGCATCGCCCCTCGGTGACGGGGGGCGTGGATTGAAACCTCCGATATGACCCTGCAGGCGGAAACGTTCGCCGCATCGCCCCTCGGTGACGGGGGGCGTGGATTGAAACAGTCCGCGTGCGGTAGCGGAACACGCACTCGATCGCATCGCCCCTCGGTGACGGGGGGCGTGGATTGAAACGACGATGACCAGCGGATCGTCCCCGTGACCGGGTTCGCATCGCCCCTCGGTGACGGGGGGCGTGGATTGAAACGCTTTTGTTCGCTACCGAGCAAGGCGATGACGCCGCATCGCCCCTCGGTGACGGGGGGCGTGGATTGAAACGGCGAATTCGTCGAGGCGGTGCGGCAGTGGGGGCGGGCATCGCCCCTCGGTGACGGGGGGCGTGGATTGAAACAGCCAGAACGAGTGCATGGGCAAGATCGTGGGGAGCATCGCCCCTCGGTGACGGGGGGCGTGGATTGAAACTCGTTGATGGGGATGCAGCCGGCGATCTCTCCTCGCATCGCCCCTCGGTGACGGGGGGCGTGGATTGAAACGCGACGACAACTGACCTGCTCCCGCACCAGGAGGGCATCGCCCCTCGGTGACGGGGGGCGTGGATTGAAACAATAAGTCGCCGACCATGAACAAGGACAACATCATGCATCGCCCCTCGGTGACGGGGGGCGTGGATTGAAACACCATGAATCCGACCATCGAGCCGAAGGTCATATCCGCATCGCCCCTCGGTGACGGGGGGCGTGGATTGAAACAGGTCTAGCAGCGTGTCGGACTTGAGCACCGCCGGCGCTGTATCCGGGGGCTTGATTTCACAATGTGAGAAACGGTCGGCATTTCAGGTTCCAATCAGCGGTTTCCTGTCCGAAATCGCAATGCCCCTGTCCTTTTTTCTCACTGCGGACGCAATACGGCCATGCGCTTCAAGTTCCACGCCAAGCACACCAGGGTCCACTCGGCGCGCACGTTGTCGAGCCCGCGCAGCAGGAACTGGCGAAATCCCATCACCGACTTGATGATGCCGAACACCGGTTCCACGGTCTGTTTCCGGAGCGCGTAGGCGGCGCGGCCGGCCCGGGTCTTGAGGGCGTGCTTCATCTGTTCGACGGGGCTGGCGGGCTGCTCGAGCGGGGCGGGCTCTTCGAAGCGGCGGCGCCAATCCGGATGGTGCTCGTCGCGCCCGACCGCGATCAGCGGTTCGATCCCGGCGGCCTGGCAGCGCTCGACGTTGCGCTCGCTGAAGAAACCGGTGTCGGCCAGCAGTTGGTCGGGCTGATTGAGCCCTTCGGGCAGGGCCGCGATGCGGGCCAGCATCGGCTCGACCTGCTCCTTGTCGTTGCCCGCCTGGGTGAGGTGGGGCACCATCACCAGCATCGACTCCGTATCGACCAGCGCCTGCGCGTTGTAGCACTGCTCGAAGCCGCCGCCGGTCACTTTCATGATGCGCGAGTCTTCGTCGGTCAGATTGAGCTGGTCGTCCGCGCGCGGACCGGGGGCAGGCGGGGTCGGCGGCTTGCCGCCGGGCTTCTTGCCGGTGGCCGCCGCCTTGGCCTGACGCTTGGCCAGCTTGGCATCAAACTCGGCCTGTTCGCGCTCGAAGCGCTCCTTGGCGCGCGCTTCGATCTTGGCCTTGGCGGCCGCGATGGCGGCCAGCCGGTCTTCTCGGCGCTGGATCTCCGCGGGCAGATCCACGCCCTCGGGCACGCAGCTCCGATCGGCCGCTTCGGCCAGCGCGAGCATCTCCTGCACTTCGGCCTTGAGCTGGGCCTCGATCTTCTCGGCGTGCCCATACGAGAGCGCGCTGTGTCGGCTGGCGTTGGCGTGGATCTTGGTACCGTCCAGGCTCACGGTGCCAAAGCGCGAGAGCTGGTTCTCGCGGGCGACTTGCAGCACCTGCACGAAGGCATCGGCGAACTGATCGCCGAAACGGCGGCGGAACGTCGCCAGCGTGTCGTGGTCCGGATGCTGGTCGCACGCGATGAAGCGGAAGGCCAGCGAGTCGTACGTGGCCCGCTCGATCTTGCGGCTCGAATGGGTTCCCGTCGCGTAGCCGTAGATCAGCAGCGACAGCAGCAGCGCCGGGTGGTAGGCATCGCTACCGCGACCCGCGTAGGCGCGCTCCAATGCCGACAGGTCCAGCCCTTCCACCACATCGACCACGTAGCGCGCCAAGTGCGATTCGGGCAGCCAGTCCTGCACCGACGGTGGTAGCAGGTAGTCCGTTTGGCGATCGATCGGGCGGAAGCGGCTCATGCTCTCGGGTTCCAGGGGCGACGCGTCATTTTACAGGGGATAGTCCGACACGCTGCTAGGATCAGGCCATCAAGGTTCGACGGGAGCATCGCCCCTCGGTGACGGGGGGCGTGGATTGAAACCACGCACAGGACTCGGTCAGCAGTCTGAACCTCAGCATCGCCCCTCGGTGACGGGGGGCGTGGATTGAAACCTCGGTCGCGCTTGTCTCTTCACTGGGCAGCATCGCATCGCCCCTCGGTGACGGGGGGCGTGGATTGAAACGATCCAGTCGGCGGTGTAGGCGACCATTCGGCGCCGCATCGCCCCTCGGTGACGGGGGGCGTGGATTGAAACTCGAACGACGGAGCGCAGTCCTCGCACATGCAGAGCCGCATCGCCCCTCGGTGACGGGGGGCGTGGATTGAAACTTTCTGTCCTCGCTCTTAGTGGTAACAAAGATGCGCATCGCCCCTCGGTGACGGGGGGCGTGGATTGAAACTTGCGCTGCTTCGTCGCCTTGTCGTACTTATCGAGCATCGCCCCTCGGTGACGGGGGGCGTGGATTGAAACGATTTCCGACAGCCGCGACAGCAGCGCCGTTTTGATGCGGCATCGCCCCTCGGTGACGGGGGGCGTGGATTGAAACCTCTTGCTGTACCGGCTCGACACCACGGACGAGAGCATCGCCCCTCGGTGACGGGGGGCGTGGATTGAAACGCACCGCGCAACGTGCGGCACATCCTGGACCTCACCGCATCGCCCCTCGGTGACGGGGGGCGTGGATTGAAACTCCGACATCGTCCTGTGCATGGACATGGACGAGCCGCATCGCCCCTCGGTGACGGGGGGCGTGGATTGAAACGGTACAGGTAATCCCACTCGGCGTCGCTCATGCCCGCATCGCCCCTCGGTGACGGGGGGCGTGGATTGAAACGTCGACCGTGCGCCGCTGAGCCAGTACGTCCGGGGCATCGCCCCTCGGTGACGGGGGGCGTGGATTGAAACCTTAGCCCCGCGCAACTTGAGGCAGCCGAGAATCGGCATCGCCCCTCGGTGACGGGGGGCGTGGATTGAAACGCGTCGATCAGCAAGACGACCGCGGAATCGGTGCGCGCATCGCCCCTCGGTGACGGGGGGCGTGGATTGAAACCTGTTGGGCTGCGTCTGCGGCATCAATCGTCGCCTGGCATCGCCCCTCGGTGACGGGGGGCGTGGATTGAAACCTCGATCTGCCGGTGCACCACCGCCTTGATGACCGCATCGCCCCTCGGTGACGGGGGGCGTGGATTGAAACCGCCGAACCGAATCGCCCCCGCCAATCTTGGTCCAGCATCGCCCCTCGGTGACGGGGGGCGTGGATTGAAACTGTCGGGCGCTACGGTGCTGATCGCTCCAATTCCGGCATCGCCCCTCGGTGACGGGGGGCGTGGATTGAAACGCCCTCTATCCAGACCTCAACTGCCTCCTGGATCGCATCGCCCCTCGGTGACGGGGGGCGTGGATTGAAACAACAAAACCTTCGTCGACGTGCAGGCGATCACTGTGCATCGCCCCTCGGTGACGGGGGGCGTGGATTGAAACGCTCTCAACAGCCGCAAAAAATCCGCCCCAGCCACGCATCGCCCCTCGGTGACGGGGGGCGTGGATTGAAACATGTGATCCCCCTTCCCACCGACCCGTCGCCAGCGCATCGCCCCTCGGTGACGGGGGGCGTGGATTGAAACGACACCTATCTCTATGAGCAGGCCGAGAAGCTGAAGCATCGCCCCTCGGTGACGGGGGGCGTGGATTGAAACGCCTGACCGAACCCTCCCGCCCACGACCACGCCGCGCATCGCCCCTCGGTGACGGGGGGCGTGGATTGAAACGCGCGCAAGTACAACCACGACCCGCAAAAAGGCTTCGCATCGCCCCTCGGTGACGGGGGGCGTGGATTGAAACGTGTAGTTGCCGTGGTTGTCGTGGCCGACGATCGTGCATCGCCCCTCGGTGACGGGGGGCGTGGATTGAAACATCGACAGCGTGCCGCACCCGACGCGTCGGGCCATCGCATCGCCCCTCGGTGACGGGGGGCGTGGATTGAAACGCGCCGATCGAGGGTGAGGCGTGAGCGCCGAGCGGCATCGCCCCTCGGTGACGGGGGGCGTGGATTGAAACTCGGTGACGTTCTCCGCACCGTTGCGGATTGCGGCGCATCGCCCCTCGGTGACGGGGGGCGTGGATTGAAACAGCGCGAGTTCGCAGCACGCATCGCGCAGCGCCGGCATCGCCCCTCGGTGACGGGGGGCGTGGATTGAAACGATACGGCCGTCGCGCTCGCCGGGCAAGTGTGGGGCGCATCGCCCCTCGGTGACGGGGGGCGTGGATTGAAACGCGCAGCACCGGGTCGAGCGTGACCGTGGTGACGGCATCGCCCCTCGGTGACGGGGGGCGTGGATTGAAACGCCGTGATAAGCGGCGTCGGTCATCAAGTCGAACGGCATCGCCCCTCGGTGACGGGGGGCGTGGATTGAAACAGGTGGGTCATGAGGGGTTGGAACGAACAGGTGCGGCATCGCCCCTCGGTGACGGGGGGCGTGGATTGAAACCCCGAGTCGATTTTCATCGCCGACGCGCTCACCCGCATCGCCCCTCGGTGACGGGGGGCGTGGATTGAAACCCCGACATCGACCCCGCTGCGGCGCGCCTCGCCATGGCATCGCCCCTCGGTGACGGGGGGCGTGGATTGAAACGCCTGTGTCGTCGCGCTGGTAGGCACCGGCGAAGGCATCGCCCCTCGGTGACGGGGGGCGTGGATTGAAACGACATGAGCACGGCGGCCGGTCGCGCCCTGGCGAGGCATCGCCCCTCGGTGACGGGGGGCGTGGATTGAAACGGCATGGATCGAGGTTTTCACGCTCACGGGGCAGCCGCATCGCCCCTCGGTGACGGGGGGCGTGGATTGAAACTGGCTGACGATCAGGTCCGCGGCGAGGATCTCGGGGCATCGCCCCTCGGTGACGGGGGGCGTGGATTGAAACAGCTTGTCGTGGGCGGTCTTCAGCGCCTGGTGCTCGGCAGTCGAGCATCGCCCCTCGGTGACGGGGGGCGTGGATTGAAACGGCGTCTTCGGCCGTGAAGGCGCTGGCGCTCGCATGCATCGCCCCTCGGTGACGGGGGGCGTGGATTGAAACCGGTCTGGTCGTGCGTGTCGTCCGGACTGCTCGAAGCATCGCCCCTCGGTGACGGGGGGCGTGGATTGAAACAGGTAATCGAGGTCCGGCCGCAGCGGGTCGCCGTGCATCGCCCCTCGGTGACGGGGGGCGTGGATTGAAACTACGTCGACTCGGCGCTCGCGTCGGTGCAACTAATGCATCGCCCCTCGGTGACGGGGGGCGTGGATTGAAACTTCGAGCTTGGCGCGGTGCTCGGCGATCTGCCGGGCATCGCCCCTCGGTGACGGGGGGCGTGGATTGAAACAACCTGCCAAGCGAACTCGACGCACAACTCACGTGGCATCGCCCCTCGGTGACGGGGGGCGTGGATTGAAACAAGCTCGTGCTCGCCGACGCCGGATGGACCGACGCGCATCGCCCCTCGGTGACGGGGGGCGTGGATTGAAACCATCAGTTGCAGGTCGTCGAGCGCCCGATCCCACGCATCGCCCCTCGGTGACGGGGGGCGTGGATTGAAACATGACGGCAATCACGATCACGGCGTAAGCGCCAAGGCATCGCCCCTCGGTGACGGGGGGCGTGGATTGAAACACGTCCTGCACGCCGAGATACGCCTTAGCCTCGCGGCATCGCCCCTCGGTGACGGGGGGCGTGGATTGAAACAGTGGTTACCCGGCAACGCCGGCATTGGTGACCGTGGCATCGCCCCTCGGTGACGGGGGGCGTGGATTGAAACGAAGTTCGCCGCGTCGGCGAAGCTCGCCGGGCGCGCATCGCCCCTCGGTGACGGGGGGCGTGGATTGAAACGGGATGGACCGACGCCTACATCAAGCTGATCCGCGGCATCGCCCCTCGGTGACGGGGGGCGTGGATTGAAACATCTTCTCAGTCCGCCCCTTTCCGTCGCAGTCCGGGCATCGCCCCTCGGTGACGGGGGGCGTGGATTGAAACTCCCTGATCGCCTGCTTCACCGCGGCGAGGCAGCCGCATCGCCCCTCGGTGACGGGGGGCGTGGATTGAAACGTCGTATTCGTGCTCGACTTTTTACTGCTGCCGCCGGCATCGCCCCTCGGTGACGGGGGGCGTGGATTGAAACCGTTTCCATCGTCGCCCAGTCAGCCGGGTTCAGGACGCATCGCCCCTCGGTGACGGGGGGCGTGGATTGAAACCCGCTCGACGATGCGCACCGCCCGGCCTGCCGCGCATCGCCCCTCGGTGACGGGGGGCGTGGATTGAAACGAGACAGGGAGGATGCCGTGAATACCGTGTGCATGGCATCGCCCCTCGGTGACGGGGGGCGTGGATTGAAACAAGGTATTCGTTCTTGTCTTTGTCAGCCATCACTCAGGCATCGCCCCTCGGTGACGGGGGGCGTGGATTGAAACATTTGCGACTTGAGGCGCAAAGAGGCGGGCGCCAGCTTGGCATCGCCCCTCGGTGACGGGGGGCGTGGATTGAAACAATATGACTACGCCGCAGAACGAACTCGAACGATGCATCGCCCCTCGGTGACGGGGGGCGTGGATTGAAACAGGTTGTCCTTGATCTGCTGGTAGGCGTTCCAGCGCATCGCCCCTCGGTGACGGGGGGCGTGGATTGAAACAAGCTGTTCGCCGCGGTTGTCCCAGCCGGCATTGAGCATCGCCCCTCGGTGACGGGGGGCGTGGATTGAAACCCCCTGCCGGTGTTCGACTACCGCGACATCCGTGAGGCATCGCCCCTCGGTGACGGGGGGCGTGGATTGAAACGAGGTCGAACTTGACCACCTGCCCCTCGGGGAACATGCATCGCCCCTCGGTGACGGGGGGCGTGGATTGAAACGTGCTGCATGGCGTGCAGTGGGACTGCGTCAACAGCATCGCCCCTCGGTGACGGGGGGCGTGGATTGAAACTACGTGCGTAAGCGTGTGGGAGGGAAGCTCAGGAAGCATCGCCCCTCGGTGACGGGGGGCGTGGATTGAAACGCTCTAGTTCGCGGATGAACCCCCCGCCGAACTGATCGGCATCGCCCCTCGGTGACGGGGGGCGTGGATTGAAACTTCGGCCAACCGCTGAGATGCCTAACCACCCGAACCGCATCGCCCCTCGGTGACGGGGGGCGTGGATTGAAACCGCTTCGCTGCCGTACCTCCGGTAAAACTCGCGCTTGGCATCGCCCCTCGGTGACGGGGGGCGTGGATTGAAACGACGTACAGCCCGTTGTCGTCCTCTTTTGCGACGGCATCGCCCCTCGGTGACGGGGGGCGTGGATTGAAACTCGTCCAGCAGCTTGCCGATCGTCTTGATCTTGGTGCATCGCCCCTCGGTGACGGGGGGCGTGGATTGAAACCAGTTCCGGACCCTGCTCGCCGACGAGGCGCAGCCGCATCGCCCCTCGGTGACGGGGGGTGTGGATTGAAACTATCATTTGATGGCAAGTCCACCAGGAGGGTCCATGAAGGCCTTTACCGCCCGAGATCTTCGCGAGCGCACTGCGCAAGTGGTCCGCGTTGCAGAGGAAGGCAAGATGTCTGTCGTGACCAAGCGCGGCAAGCCAGCTTTCGTCGCGGTACCCTTCGATGAGGCGTTGCTGGAAAGCGGGGTACGGACATCGCTGGCGATCAGGCTCTTCGACGACGGCAAGCTCACGCTCGGACAGGCGGCGAGGTTTGCAGGGGGCGCCGTCGAGGAGATGATCGACCGCGCTGCGACGGCCTGCCAAGCCGGGAAAGCCTGACGTCACTCGCCCTCGAATGGGGTAATCCGGGGCGATGATGAATCGTCTTCACTCAGGAAGTGTTCCTCACGCCCCTGAGATTAACCGCCGCTCGGATATCGGCAGATCTCCGCGTGCAGCTATCCTCGATAGGCTGCCGGACAGCAAAGGAATTTCCCTGGGGGACACGTGAGAAAAGCAATCCAAAGTTCGTTCTCTCACTTGGAGAACAATCCCCCTGCGCCGGGTCACCGCCCCGCTCATACGCGCCGGCTGCTCGCTTGGCCTCATGACCGCGTACCGGCGTGAGGCGCTCCCGGTCGCGAGCATGACGGGCCTGATGGGCGCCGCTGCGCTGGCGATCACCCTGTCGGCGCATGCCGGCACGGGTAAGGCGCCGTTTGTCGCCGTCGACATCGGCCACACGCTCGCAGCACCCGGCGCTACGAGCGCGCGGGGGCGCGCGGAGTTCGAGTTCAACCGCGACCTTGCGCTGCAGGTGAGCGCGGCGCTCGAACGACTGGACGTGAGAACGGAACTGGTCAACGCCGAGGGCACGATCGAATCGCTCGCAGCGCGCCCGGCGCAGGTGCCGACCGCCGATTTCTTCCTGTCGATCCACCACGATTCGGTCGGCGAGTCCGAACTCGAATACTGGGAATGGCAGGGCGAGACGCAGCGCTACAGCGACCGCTGGGCGGGGCATTCGCTGTTCGTGTCGCGCCGCAATCCGGATCTCGAACGCAGCGTGCTGTGCGCGGTGACGATCGGGGCGCGGCTGCAGCGGGCGGGTTTCGTGCCGACGGAGAAGAACGGGCGCCGGCGGGAATATGCGGACCGGCAACATGCGGTGCATTTCTACGACAACCTGGTCGTACTGTATCGCGCGCGGCAGCCGGCGGTGCTGTTCGAAGCCGGGGTCATCAAGCACCGCGACGAGGAGCTGCTGCTGCGCGATCCGCAGCGCCAGGCGCTGATGGCCGGCGAGATCGCGACCGGTCTCGCCGCGTGCCTCGGCGCGGGGCGCTGACAGAAGTCGCGATGCAGCGCGCGTGCGGCGTGCCGCGGATTTCAGCTCAGCTTCTCGCCGTGTTCCCGCGTCGCGTGGAAGCCGACTTTCGGCCACTTTTCCATCGTCACTTCGAGGTTGTAGCGGCTCGTCGCGAGATACACCGGGTTGCCGTCGACATCCTTGCCGACGCGGATCCCCTGTTCGCGCTCGAAGTTGCGGCGCGTGACCTCGTCCGGGAAGACCAGCCACCGCGCGGTGTAAATGTCGGCGGATTCGAAGATCGCGTCGACTTTGTACTCGTCCTTCAGGCGCTGCGCGACGACTTCGAACTGCAGCTGGCCGACTGCGCCGAGCAGCATGTTGCCGCCTTCCTGCTCGAACACCTGGATCGCGCCTTCCTCGCCGAGCTCCTGCAGGCCTTTCTGCAATTGCTTGGACTTGAGCGGGTCGCGCAGGCGCGCGGCGCTGAAGAGTTCCGGCGAGAAATACGGGATGCCCTTGTAGCCGAGGTTTTCGCCTTCGGTCAGCGTATCGCCGATGTGCAACTGGCCGTGGTTGTGGATGCCGATGATGTCGCCGGCGACGCCGTCTTCCATCAGCACGCGCTCGTTGGCCATGAAAGTCAGCGCGTTCGCGAGCTTCATCTCGCGCCCCATGCGCACGTGCTTCACTTTCATGCCCGAGCTGTAGCGGCCCGAGCAGATGCGGAAGAACGCGATGCGGTCGCGGTGCTTCGGGTCCATGTTGGCCTGGATCTTGAACACGAAGCCCGAAAACGGCGCTTCGGCCGGCATCACGAGGCGGGTGTCCGCCACAGTGACACCTGCCACTCGCGGCTGCGGCGGCGGCGCCCAGTCGAGCAGTGCCTGCAGGATCTCCTGCACGCCGAAGTTGTTGATGCCGGAGCCGAAGAACACCGGCGTCTGCTTGCCGGCGAGGAAGTCGCCGAGCGAGAACGGGTTCGACGCGCCCTGGATAAGGTCGACTTCCTCGCGCAGCTTGCCGACTTCGAGCGGGAACAGCTCGTCGAGCTGCGCGTTCGCGATGCCCTTGATGACTTCGGCCTCGCTGCGCTTTTCCTCGCCCGGTGTGAAGCGCAGCACGCGGTCTTCGAGCAGGTGATAGACGCCGCGGAACGTCTTGCCCATGCCGATCGGCCAAGTGATCGGCGCGCAGTCGATTTTCAGCACCTCCTCGATCTCCTGCAGCAGATCGAAGGATTCGCGCACTTCACGGTCCATCTTGTTGATGAAGGTGATGATCGGCGTGTTGCGCAGTCGGCACACTTCGAGCAGCTTGATCGTCTGCGTTTCGACGCCTTTCGCCGCGTCGATGACCATCACCGCGGCGTCGACCGCGGTCAGCACGCGGTAAGTGTCCTCGGAGAAGTCCTGGTGGCCCGGCGTGTCGAGCAGGTTGATGGTGTGCCCCGCGTACTCGAACTGCATCACCGAGCTGCTCACCGAGATGCCGCGCTGCTTTTCCACTTCCATCCAGTCGGAAGTCGCATGGCGCGCGCTCTTCCTCGCCTTGACGGTGCCGGCGAGCTGGATCGCGCCGCCGAACAGCAAGAGCTTCTCGGTCAGCGTCGTCTTGCCGGCGTCGGGGTGGGAGATGATGCCGAAAGTGCGGCGGCGCTCGACGTCGCGCAGCAATTCAGGGGGGAACGGGGTTGCTGAAGGCGTGGCGGCGGGAATATCGGCCATGATCGGTTCGCAAAAAACAAAGCCGCCGAGCCGAGCGGCCGGGCGGGACAAGCCCAATTCTATCAAGTAATTACCGGATCGCAGCAGATTGGCGCGATCAGACGGAAATCTGCGATGATGCAGCCCTCCCGCAATTCGACGATATCGTCATGTCCCGAGCCACTCCGACGCTGCGCCAGCGCAAGATCTTCGCCCTCACCCGCATCCTCGCCGGCCTCGTCGCCGCGTGCTACCTCGGCTATGTCGTCGTCGCCAATCTCGCGGCGGGACTGCCATTCGACCGCACGCTGCTGTTCACGGCGCTGGTCTCGGCCGCCGGATTCGCGTACGCGGCGTGGTATCTGCGCGAGCTGTCGGCAGTCGCCCGCGAGGAGCGCGAAGGGGGCGGGACAGACAAAAGCCGGTAGCGGCAGCCCGAACCGCGCCGGGGAGAGCTTCCCCGGCGCGCGACCCGTCTCTTCAGGCGCGTTTGGCGGCCACCTTCTCGGCAACATACGGTTCGCGCAGGTCCACCGGGTGAGCGGCACGCTTGCGCATGCGGATGTTGAGCATCTCGACGACGACCGAGAACGCCATCGCCGAATAAATGTAGCCTTTCGGCACGTGATGGCCGAAGCCTTCGGCGAGCAGCACGACGCCGATGACCATCAGGAACGACAGCGCCAGCATCTTCACCGTCGGGTGCGCCGAGACGAAGTCGCCGATCGGCCCGGAGGCGACCATCATCAGCCCGACCGAGGCGACGACCGCCGCGATCATCACGGCGAGGTTGTCCACCATGCCGATCGCGGTGATGATCGAGTCGAGCGAGAACACCAAGTCGATGACGATGATCTGCGTGATCACTGCCGCGAACGTCGCCTTGACGGCGCTCGACGCTTCGCCTTCCTCCCCTTCCATCAACTGGTGGATCTCGCCGGTGCTCTTCCACACGAGGAACAGGCCGCCGAGCAACAGGATCAGGTCGCGCGCCGAGAATCCGTGCCCGAACACCTCGAACAGCGCCCTGTTCAGGCTGGCGAGCCAGGCGAGGAGCGACAGCAGCGCGAGGCGCATGAACATCGCGAGGAACAGGCCGAGCCGCCGGGCAAAAGCACGTCGCTCGGGCGGGAGCTTGTCGACGAGGATCGAGATGAAGATGATGTTGTCGATCCCGAGCACCAGCTCGAGAACAGTGAGGGTGAGGAAAGCGAATATCAGCTGCGGGTCGGTGAGGAGTTCGATCATGGTGTGTCATGCGGAAGCAATGGCGCCCGACTATACAACACGCCATCGTCGAAAATATCGAACCGTGAGTGCCTGTCGCCGGACACCCGCGGTTCGGCGGAGGAACCACCTTCCCGCAAGCTGTAAACACCTCAAGGATGGCGCCGCTTGCCGATCTGGTCGCCGATCACGCCGCCGATCGCCGCGCCTCCGACCGTGCCGAGCACTCCGCCGTCACTCACGACAGCGCCGGCCGTGCCGCCGACGCCCGCCCCGATCACGGCACTCCTTTCGCGCGACGACATGTCGTCCCACGTTGCACAACCGCTGGCAGCGATCGCCAGCACTATTGCCGAAACACCGGTCCGGATGTTCATGATGACCTCCTGACTGCATAAACAGGTTTCCGCGCGGCGAGGGTCGGCCGAATACTCCGCGCCACTCGATTTTCGGACGGAATCCGGAAACACACCGTTCCCGTTTTCCAGTCCATCCTGTTACAAGGAATTCCCGGAATGACGCCTGGACTGGCGGCATACCGCACCCTGGATGCGCCTCCGGGCAGCGCGCGGAATCCGGCCTCTGAAATCAACATTTACATTGTCTTTGTCACGTCGGGCCACTCGCGCCTGCATGACGCGGAGGCGGCTGGCCATACCCTCGACGTAGGAGAAGCGGTATCCTTCGCGCCGTGCTGCCGCCGGCTGCGCAGCCCTCCGCCCGACCACGATGACGATTTCCCGTACTGCCCGATGCCTGTGGGTGCCGTTCGCAAGTTGCACAATCGCGACGTGCGCAGGTGCCGGCGAAGTGCCGTATCTCGAAGAACTGCCTCACGTGCTCAGCGCCTCGCGGCTGCCCCAGCCGCTGCACGAGGCGCCCGGCGCCGTCACGGTGATCGACCACGAACTGCTCACCGCCACCGGTTACCGCGATCTCGCCAGGGTGTTCCGGCTCGTGCCCGGGATGCAGATCGGTCAAGAGCGCGGCCACGCCCAGTGGGTCACGTACCACGGCCTGTCGAACGATTTCCCGACCGAAATGCAGGTGCTGATCGACGGACGCTCGGTGATCACGCCGAGCGCGTTCGGCGGTGTCGACTGGAGCGCGCTGCCGCTGACCCTCGACGAAATCGACCGCATCGAGATCGTGCGCGGCACCAACGCGGCGAGCTTCGGCGCCAACGCGTTTCTCGGTGTCATCAACATCATCACGCGCCACAGCGCCGAAGGCGCAGGCACCGGCGGCGCACTGCGGGTCGGCAGCGGCGGCGTGCGCGATGCCGAAGCGAGCTGGACGAACAGCGGAGGCTCGCCGGTTTCGCTGCGGGTCAACGCCGCTTCACGGCGCGACGACGGCTTTGATGGAGTGCACGACGCGCACCACATGGATATCGCGACGCTACGCGGCGACTGGCAACTGTCGTCACAGGACAGCGTGACCCTGCGCGCCGGCGCGAGTGCCGGACGGCGCGGCGAGGGCTACACCGAGTCGGTGTTCGGCAACAATGGACCACGCGACACGCGCAGTCACACCACGACGCTGCACCTGAAAGGACGCCACGCCGTGGGCGACGGCGAGGAATGGATGCTGAATTATTACCACACTCACGAACGGGCACCTCGAATAACCCGAGGTCTTCAATGAATCCTGCCGCGCATCTATGACCGCGAGCGAATCCGGTCCAATTTCTCTGATGAATCACCGCTTTTTCCCGGCGGTGTCGCCCCGTTTTCGCTTCGAATCGCCTGAGGCAGCGGCGATTCGACCCATTTCGGGCGTCAGAAGGCCTCGATTCCGGCCTTCCTGAAATAGACCAGCCGCTTCAAGTTGTAGCAGGCCGCCATCATCGTCATCGCAAAGTTCGCCCGCTCCTGACCGATGGTACGCAGCAGCTTGCCACCCATCTGCTCGATGGCCCCGAATACGTGCTCGACCCGCGCGCGCGTCTTGGCGATGCGTTTGTTGCGCCGTTGCTGGCACTCGGACAGCGGCTTGTTGCGCTTGCCCTTGCGCTGGATCCGATTCCGAAACCCGTTCTCCTTCAGCCAGGCTTCACGCTGCTCGGACGGGTAGCCCCGGTCGGCATAAACATCGCGGCTCGTGTTGCGCGTGTCGAAGACGTTGTCGAAGTGCTGGCTGTCGTGCGTGCTGGCCGTGTCGGTCTCGAGTCTGCGGATGATCTTGTATTTCTTGTCTGCGTTGATCGAGAGCTTGTAGCCGAAGTGGCTCTTGCCGTGCTTCTTCGTCCAGGTCGCATCGAGATCCTTCTGGCGCCGCTTCGCCGGGCGCCACGAGGCGGGCATTGCGCCTTGCTCGATCAGTTCCTTCTCGCCGCGCCTGTTGTGCTGCTTGGGCGCCGGCACCAAGGTGGCGTCGATGATCTGACCGCCGCGCGCGATGAAGCCCTTCTGGAGCAGCTGCGCCGAGACCCCGTCGAACAAGGCCTTCGCCCCCGCCTCACCGATCCGGTTCTCGAAGGTCCACACCGTGGTGCGGTCCGGGACGTTCGTCGCGTTCGCCAGGCCGCAGAAGCGCTTGTAGCTCATGCGGTCGAGCAACTGGTATTCCATCTGCTCGTCCGAGAGGTTGTACAGGCGCTTCACCACCAGGATGCGCACCATCGTCTCGGTCGGGTACGGCGGGCGCCCGCCTTGCGCACTCACCGGACGGGGCGCCACCCGATCAACCTCGGCCGCCAACGCCGCAAAGTCGATGTGCGACTCGATCTCGGCCAGCGGGTCGCCCAGCGCGTCGATCTTCTGTCGGTGGGCATCAAAGGCAAACAGGTCGGTCTTGATGGCGCTGCGCGGTTTCATCGATGTCGGCTGTGGCGAGATTCAGGAGGATGTAATTTTACCAAGAGCGGGAGAGGCGAGGTTTTTCGAGGCGCCCGAACGGGTGCGGGACGAATGGATCGCGAGCGCGCCGGGTTACCCGTTCGTGCCGCTCGACCGCAACCGGCACAGCGTGCGCAACCACCTCGAATTGCAACATCGCAGCAGGCCGGCACCGACCATGCAAGCGGTGTGGGGCATCGGGGCGCGGCGCGACGAGGTCGACGCGCCGTTCCTGTTCTCCACCGGCAACCCCGCTGCGCAGCGCCTGTACCGCCTGTTCGGCAACGCGGAATGGCGCCCGCTGGCGCGCCTGACGCTGAACCTTGGCGGCGCCCACGAGAAATATTCGACTGCGCCCGCGCATTTCAGCCCGCGCGCGTTCGCCAACTGGCAGGCGACCGACACCGACACGCTGCGCGGCGGCTATTCGCGCGCCTGGCGCCAGCACAATCTCTTCGAACGCGATGGCGACATCCGCGCCATCGACCCGGCCAGCGGAGAACTCCTGGCCCGCCCGTTCCTGCCGCATCGGGATCTGCGGCAGGCGCGCATCGATACCGTCGAATTCGGTTACTTCGGCCGCTTTGCGGCGTGGAACACGACCCTCGACGTGCGTCTCTTCAACGAGCGCATCCACGACTTCGTCGTGCGCGTGCCACAGCCCGACCTGCGGCCGGCGCCGGTCCTCGCCGGCTTTCTCGGCTCGACACGCTACGAGAACCTCAACCGGCCGGTCACGCTGCGCGGCATCGAATACCAGCTCGTCGCACGCCCGCGCAGCGGAACCGAACTGCGTCTCGCGCACAGCCTCATCGACCGCGACGCGGGGAACCGCGGCCTCGAAGCCCGTACGGCACCCTACACCGTCAGCCTGAGCTGGCTGCAGGATTACGGCGCGGGCTGGAAAAGCATGATCAGCGTACTGCGCATGGGCCCGCTCGCCGGCAGCGAAGGCTACGTGCCGCGCTTTCGCTACCTCGCGCGGTCCTATACCACAGTGGATGCGAACCTCAGCTACGAGACGCGATTCGGCGGAAAACCGCTGCGATTCGCGCTGAGCGCGCTCAATCTCGGGCGGCGCCACCAGGAGATCGCGAACGGCAGCGAACAGATGCTGCAGGGCAGGCACATGATCAATCCGGCGACGCGTCAGGTCTATCTCTCGGTCGCGCTGGCGCTCGACTGACTCCCGCGATGATCGGCGCCAGCGATTCCATTGCGCTGCTCCCTCATCCGCGGACGCCGTGCCCGGCGGTCGAAGCGCTCGAAGTGCGGGTCGACGTCGCCCCCGGCGGCACGCTCGGCCTGCGCTACCGGCTGCACGGTGACTTGGCGCGACTGCGCATTCCGTCGCCGCGTCCGGCCAGCCGTGCAGACGGACTGTGGGCGCACACGTGCTTCGAATTTTTCGTTGCTGCGCCCGGCACCGGCGCTTACCGTGAATTCAATTTTTCGCCGTCCGGCGAATGGGCAGCGTATGCGTTTCGCGCCTACCGCGAGCACGACGACGAAGCTGCGCCCGCACTGGCGGCAGTCGCGCCGCGCATCGTCACGCACGCCGCCGGCAGACGCCTCGATGTCGACGTCCGCCTTCACGCCGCCGCGCTGCCTGCGGGCAGCCTCGACGACCTGCAACTCGGGCTGACGGCGGTCATCGAAGACATCGACGGCAAGCGCTCGTACTGGGCCCTGCGCCACCCCGGCCCGGCCCCCGACTTTCACCTCCGCGACGGCTTCGCGCTCACGACCGGATACGTCGCAAAGATTCCGCGGCTTCGGCAAAGGACCTCATGACCTCCTCGATTCAGTTCGGCCTCGACCGCCTGCTCGACACCGCGGCGCTGCGCCGCCCGCTCGCCGGACGCCGTGTCGCGCTGCTCGCGCATCCCGCTTCCGTGACCCGCAGCCTCGTCCATTCGCTCGACGCGCTCGCCGCGTTGCCGGACCTGCAGCTGACCGCCGCCTTCGGGCCGCAGCACGGGCTGCGCGGCGACAAGCAGGACAACATGGTCGAGTCGCCTGATTTCATCGACCCGCTGCATCACATCCCGGTGTTCAGCCTGTACGGCGAGGTACGCCGACCGACCGACGCGATGATGGACAGCTTCGACGTGCTGCTCGTCGACCTGCAGGACCTCGGCTGCCGCATCTACACGTTCATCACGACGCTGCGCTACGTGCTCGAAGCCGCGGCCGAGCACGGCAAGACGGTGTGGGTGCTCGATCGCCCGAATCCTGCCGGCCGGCCGGTCGAAGGCCTGCTGCTGCGAGCGGGCTGGGAAAGCTTCGTCGGTGCCGGGCCGCTGCCGATGCGCCACGGCCTGACGATGGGCGAGCTCGCGCGCTGGTTCATCGCGACGCTGCGACTCGACGTCGATTGCCAAGTGATCCCGATGCAAGGCTGGGAGCCGGACGCAGCGCCCGGCTACGGCTGGCCGGCGGGCGAGCGCAGCTGGATCAACCCGAGCCCGAACGCGCCGAACCTGTCGATGGCGCGCGCGTACGCCGGCACGGTGATGCTCGAAGGCACGACGCTGTCGGAAGGCCGCGGCACGACGCGCCCGCTCGAACTCTTCGGCGCGCCGGACATCGACGCCCGCGCGCTGCTCGCCGCGATGCGCGCGCTCGCGCCCGACTGGCTCGCCGGCTGCGTGCTGCGTGAATGCTGGTTCGAGCCGACCTTCCACAAGCACGCCGGCCTGCTGTGCAACGGCCTGCAGATCCACGTCGAGGACGCCGCACATTACGACCACGGCGCGTTCCGCCCGTGGCGCGTGCAGGCGCTCGCATTCAAGGCGCTGCGTCTGCTGCAGCCGGATTACCCGCTGTGGCGCGACTTCGCATACGAATACGAGCACGATCGCCTCGCGATCGACCTCATTAACGGGAGTGCGCTGCTGCGGGAGTGGGTGGATGACCCGGCTGCGGCGCCGGGCGACCTCAATGCGCTGGCGGCGGCCGACGAGGCGGTGTGGGGTGCGGAGCGCGCCTCATACCTGCTCTACTGAATCACCGACCGCGCACCTGCCCGCAACTACCGGCCCGCGGCGGCCGGCCCAACTGCCTGTGACACGATTGACCTCGCCCCACAGCGCTCCCAGGTGACTCGCGCCAACACACGCGGCTCGTACGCGCCAGCGTGACGGATTGCTCATTGGCCATGAACGAGTTGCGCGACATAAGGGAAATATTGACCTGCTCGTTTGACACCGCACAGGAACGTCGGCTAGCGTCGTCTTCGATGACATTTCCATGCCTTAAAGCACAGGATCGCATGACGTTCGGCCAGTGCAATAGACCGATTCCGTCTATCGACCCGCCAGCCCATTCTGCCTACTCAAATGTTGCCATGATCGCCTGCACTCATCCCACATGCCTTCAGCTGCGGATCAGCGCTATTCGTTAGCCGTAATGAATTCGCCACAACATCCAACTGTCAATTTTGCAGCCGAACTCAGATCTGGCCGCCACTATGGCGTCTTCATTGACGACACGGGATCGCCAGGCTTGAAGACTCCCGGACTGAATGAGCAGCGCAAGTCTTGGGTTGCGGTAATCGTTCCACCTCACCTAACGTCCGAGGTAATGGATCAACTGCCGAATGCATTGTCCTTTCTTGAACAGCTTGGGCTCAACGAACCCGAGTTTCACTTCACGGAGATATGGGCAGGAAAAGGAGAGTTCCAAAAGCTAAACTTACAGCAGCGCCTGGGTATATTTCGGTTCATGTCCTATATATTTGCGACGTACCGATTTCAAGTGCTTGTGCAGACCTTCGACCCCGACAACGCTTCTGACATACTGGGTCGTGCCGTTTGGCCAGAGACTTTCGGCCCATTGAAATTTTCCAATCACGAAGACCTTGCATTGATCTTTGCACTGCTGCGGGTTCGCATGCATCTCAAAGCGATTGACGGTGAGTCCGCGACGGCCTGTGTCGTGGTGGACGAAGGGCGACTTGCCAGTGGAAAATCAATCGTAATTCCAGGTCTGGCGCCGACCTTCTGCGCCGGGGTAATTCTGTTCGCCAGTTCGCACTTGGTTCACCCAATTCAGCTAGCCGATTTTGCGGCATTCGTAATGAATCGCTGGCAGCTACTTCGCGTAAAAGAGAGTCTCAGCGACCTCGACAAGACGCTTCTCGAGATTATTTCGCCCGTTGCAAAATGCTTTATCAACATCGAAGCTGTGCCTATTCGGGGTTTTCCGAACATTACAAACATTCGCCATGGAATGAGCTAAATGATGGCTATTACCAACCTTCTCGTAAGTATTGTCACGGCATGAGATAATCCGTGCATGAAATGCAAACGGAACTCGGACGGCCGGGCAATCGACCACCACTCGCTTCAGGTGATGCGCCAATAGGCCATCAAGGCGGTCCGCGAGGGGCAGACGGTGCAAAGCGTGGCCGCCGCCTTTGGCGTAAACGTGCGCAGCGTCTTCCGGTAGCTGGCGGACTTCGCCAGCGGCGGGCAGAATGCGCTGCTCGCGAAGCCGATTCCGGGGCCCCGAGTTTGACCCCGTCCTCTGCCAGCGGTGGATGAACGCTATTCTTTAAATGGCGATCCGTAACATTTCAGAACCTCCTAGTTTTCTTTCCAATGCATTGCGAGGGCTATTTTGTTTTCGATATTTAAGAGAAAAAAAATTGACACATCTACCCCCTTGAAATTCAAGGAGAGTATTCTGCAAAATTCCGCGACTACGGAGGATTTGTGCCAGCCTGATATTTTTCAGTTATGGTCAAAAAAAGAAAATGCGCGCGAATATATGGCGGCTCTAGAAAATCTTGCCATTTGTGGGAATGTGCCTAGTCAAGAGTTCGTTTCCCAGTGGTTCATAATGGCAGCCGGCAAAACAGATAGTCATGATGGTAAAAAGTTATCATTATATAAAGCATTGAAATTTGGAGTCTTAGCCGCTGAATCCGGCGTTATTCGTGAGGCTCTAAATGTACCTATCACCGCCATGAAGCTTGTGTATATTTTGACAAATAGAAACGGGCAAAAGATTGACAAAGAGGCTGAATCGATTGTTCATCTCGCTTACAAGTGGCACAACTTAAACTCAAAGAATGAAAGAATTGGTGTCAAGGAAAGAAAACGTGCCTCCCAGGATGCTTTAGAGATGAAGGAGGCTTGGTCTGGTTTATTTGAGGAAGAACTGGAAGATTCATTTGCTTCAGATGATATAGACCCCAAGGAGCTTGAGAATAAATTTATGTTGATTTCATTGGAGATTTTAACAACCCTAGGAACCGATGCCACTAATGTTTATGGTGCAAGCGCAATGGCTAAGGACATCTCGTTATACACAACTCCGTACCGCCGGCACGCCGATCTGAATAATCGTTGACCTTCAATGACTTACACGAAGTGCTTGTAAACCCATATAAAAACGCGTCTACTTTTGCAATTTGGGTGACCTGTTGGCGACGAAGAGCTGGGTGGTGGAGGAGTTTGCGGGGATGGCGCTGGGCGACGAGAGACTGAACAAGCGGGCGAAGGTGCTGATGGAGCGGTTGTCGGCGAAGCCGACGGCGGGCATTCCGATGGCGTGCCGGGGCTGGGGCGAGACGGTTGCCGCGTACCGCTTCCTGGGCAACGACGAGGTCGACTGGCAGGCGATCCTGGCGCCGCATTGGGAGCGCACCCGCAGCCGCATGCGTGCCCATCCGGTGGTGTTGTGCCTGCAGGACACGACCGAGCTGGACTTCAACGGGCAGGGCATCGCGGGTCTGGGGCGGCTGAACTACGAGGCGCGCCGCGGCATGTACCTGCACCCGACCTATGCGGTGACGCCCGAGCGCGAACCGCTGGGCGTGCTCGATGCGTGGATGTGGGCGCGCGAGGATGTCGATGAACCAGGCGAGCGCACCAGCATCAAGGAGAGCGCGCGCTGGCCCGAAGGCTACGAGCGGGTCGCGGAGTTGGCCACGGGGATGGCGACCACCCGCCTGGTGTATGTAGCCGACCGCGAAGCGGATCTGATGGAAATGATGCTGCGCGCCCAGACGCTGGGCACGCCGGCCGACTGGCTGGTGCGGGCCAAGCACAACCGTTGCTTGCCAGAGGGCGCGAAGCTGTGGTCGCACACCTGCGCAGGCGAGCCGCTGGGCGAGATCGTGTTCACGATGGGCTCGCGCCACGGCCAGAAGGCGCGCGAGGTGCGCCAGCAACTGTGGGCCCGACGGGTCAGCCTGCCTGCGGGCAAGGCGGGCACGGTATCGGCCACCTGCATCGTGGCGCGCGAGATCGGCGCGCCGGCCGGCACCAAGCCCGTGGAGTGGCGCCTGCTCACCAACCGGGAAGCTGCGACGGCTGCCGACGTGGTCGAGCTGATCGACTGGTATCGGGCGCGCTGGGAGATCGAGACTTTCTTTCACGTGCTCAAGAACGGCTGTCGGATCGAAGCGCTGCAACTGTCCGCCATCGAGCGCCTGGAGCGCGCGCTGGCGTTGTTCATGGTCGTCGCCTGGCGCATCGCGCATCTGATGCGCACCGGCCGAACCTGCCCCGAGCTGGATGCCACGCTCTTCTTCGACCCCGACGAGATCCGCGGCGCGTATCTGCTCACGAAGAAGAAACCGCCCGCCACCCCGCCCACCATCAACGAAGTGCTGCGCCTGATCGCCACCCTCGGCGGCTTCCTGGCGCGCAAGGGCGACGGCGAGCCGGGTGTGAAGACCATCTGGCTGGGCTTGCAGCGCGTCATGGATGCCGCCGCCACCATACAGGCGCTACGCGATGAGGCGGCCTGAGTTGTGTATAACGACATGGGCTAAGGAGGCTTTGCAAAATCTCTCAAAAAGAGAAGTAGTGAAATGCAATGTTGATGTAGCCTCCCTGTTTACTATGATGGTTGTTGCAAATTCAGCCTTTGATGATGGGGAAGAAGATATGGCTAGATACATTACAGGGCGCCTCGAAAAACCTCGCCTCTCCCGCTCTTGGTAAAATTACATCCTCCTGAATCTCGCCACAGCCGACATCGATGAAACCGCGCAGCGCCATCAAGACCGACCTGTTTGCCTTTGATGCCCACCGACAGAAGATCGACGCGCTGGGCGACCCGCTGGCCGAGATCGAGTCGCACATCGACTTTGCGGCGTTGGCGGCCGAGGTTGATCGGGTGGCGCCCCGTCCGGTGAGTGCGCAAGGCGGGCGCCCGCCGTACCCGACCGAGACGATGGTGCGCATCCTGGTGGTGAAGCGCCTGTACAACCTCTCGGACGAGCAGATGGAATACCAGTTGCTCGACCGCATGAGCTACAAGCGCTTCTGCGGCCTGGCGAACGCGACGAACGTCCCGGACCGCACCACGGTGTGGACCTTCGAGAACCGGATCGGTGAGGCGGGGGCGAAGGCCTTGTTCGACGGGGTCTCGGCGCAGCTGCTCCAGAAGGGCTTCATCGCGCGCGGCGGTCAGATCATCGACGCCACCTTGGTGCCGGCGCCCAAGCAGCACAACAGGCGCGGCGAGAAGGAACTGATCGAGCAAGGCGCAATGCCCGCCTCGTGGCGCCCGGCGAAGCGGCGCCAGAAGGATCTCGATGCGACCTGGACGAAGAAGCACGGCAAGAGCCACTTCGGCTACAAGCTCTCGATCAACGCAGACAAGAAATACAAGATCATCCGCAGACTCGAGACCGACACGGCCAGCACGCACGACAGCCAGCACTTCGACAACGTCTTCGACACGCGCAACACGAGCCGCGATGTTTATGCCGACCGGGGCTACCCGTCCGAGCAGCGTGAAGCCTGGCTGAAGGAGAACGGGTTTCGGAATCGGATCCAGCGCAAGGGCAAGCGCAACAAGCCGCTGTCCGAGTGCCAGCAACGGCGCAACAAACGCATCGCCAAGACGCGCGCGCGGGTCGAGCACGTATTCGGGGCCATCGAGCAGATGGGTGGCAAGCTGCTGCGTACCATCGGTCAGGAGCGGGCGAACTTTGCGATGACGATGATGGCGGCCTGCTACAACTTGAAGCGGCTGGTCTATTTCAGGAAGGCCGGAATCGAGGCCTTCTGACGCCCGAAATGGGTCGAATCGCCGCTGCCTCAGGCGATTCGAAGCGAAAACGGGGCGACACCGCCGGGAAAAAGCGGTGATTCATCAGAGAAATTGGACCGGATTCGCTCGCGGTCATAGATGCGCGGCAGGATTCATTGAAGACCTCGGGTTATTCGAGGTGCCCTACAGAAAAATGCAAGCCGATTGGTAGTAAGATGTTCAAAAGACCAAATAGCGAATATAGCGACTTGGAATTTTCAATGACAAATCGCGCCGTGGAGTTTATGAAGAAAATTGATGGCGTTCTTTAGATTTACTATGGCTTTGGTTCTAAGTCGTCGCCACCCCAGTGCCACCGCACTCGATCGTCGTAACTGATGCATGGGAAGCTGTGGGAAGCTGGGGTCAGGTCTTGCAATTCGGTAAGGCGTTGCGAAGGCTACAGCCCGACTACCCGCTGTGGCGCGACTTCGCGTACGAGTACGAGCACGACCGCCTCGCGATCGACCTGATCAACGGCAGCGAACTGCTGCGCGACTGGGTCGACGATCCGGGCGCGACCCCGGCGGACCTCGAAGCGCTAGCGCAGCCGGACGAAGCCGCGTGGCGACAGGAGCGCGAAGCGTTTGTGCTGTACCGCTGACGGCCGCTCGCAGGTTTGTTGCACAATTTTTGCGACGGCAGCCGAAAAGCCTACAATCCGCGCGTCAGCCTCCAGCGAGAAACGCGATGAACGACGCCCTCCGCATCTTTTCCTGCAACGCGAACCGCACGCTGGCCGACGAGATCTGCAAGCGGCTCGGGCTCCAGCAAAGTCCGCTCGAGATTTCCCGCTTTTCGAACGACAACCTGCGCGTGCAGGTGCAGGACAACGTGCGCGAGCGCGACGTCTTCGTCGTGCAGCCATTCACCGAACCGGTCAGCGAGCACATCATGGAATTGCTGATCACGATCGACGCGCTGCGCAGTGCCTCCGCCGGTCGCGTCACCGCGGTGATCCCGTACTACTCATACGCGCGCTCGGACAAGAAGGATGCGCCGCGCATCTCGATCACCGGGCGCCTGATCGCCGACATGCTCGCGACCGCTGGCGCGAACCGCGTGCTGACCATGGATCTCCACGCCGACCAGGTGCACGGTTTCTTCAGCGTGCCCGTCGACCACCTTACTGCGGTCCCGACGATCGCCGAGCACTTCCGGCAGAACCACGACCTGTCGCGGATGGTCGCAGTCGCGACCGACGCGGGCGGGGCGAAGCGCGTCGGGCGGTTCTCGGAGCGGCTCGGCATCCCGATGGCGATCATCGACAAGCGCCGCGTCAGTGACACCGACGTCAAGCAGGGGCGAGTCGTCGGCGAAGTCGCCGGGCGCGACGCGGTGATCTTCGAGGACGAGATCTCGACGGGCGGCACGCTCCTCGCGACGATCGACACGCTGCGCGCGGCCGGAGCGCGCTCGATCCATGCCGGCGCAGCCCATGGGGTGCTGTGCGGGCCGGCGATCCACCGGCTGCGCGACGCCTCGATCGAATCGATCGTCGTCACCGACACCGTCCACATGCCGCCGCACAAGCGGCTCGACAAGATCACGCAGCTCACCGTCGCGCCGCTGTTCGCCGCGGCGATCGAGCGCATCCACAGCGGCGAGAGCGTCGGCGCGCTGTTCGAGTAGGGGAAACGACATCGCCACGATCAACGACGAGCGCATGCGCGGCGCTCGGTCTGATGGCGTGTATCGAGCTCCCCGGCCACACAACTTGGTGACCCGGCAACCAGATACCGTTCGGGCTGAGCTTGTCGAAGCCCTGGCAGTGCCCTTCGACAAGCTCTCAAGAAACAGTAATTTTCGCATCTTGATTCAATGGGTTAAAAATGTGCAGCGAGGAACGATCGGCATTATGGTTGAGCGGGAACAGCCTGCGGCGAGAGGGTCAGGCCGAGCTCCTGGGCGCGCTTCTGCAGTGCTTTGATGGCGCGTTCGCGGTAGCGCGCTTCGTGCCTGGCCTGATCCTCCTTGACGTAGCTGGCCTGCCCGCTGAGCATCGCATGGACAATACGCGCGAGCTTATGCGCCACGGCGGTAATGGCCTTGGGCGAGCCCATGCGCAGGGCAAGCTTTCGGTAATAGGCCCCCATGGCGCAGCGCGAGCGCGACAAGCCCAGCGCGGCGAGTTTCAACGCCCGCGCGACACGGTTGGGGATTCGTTTGCTGGCGCCGGAGAGCTTCTTGTTGCCAGAAATCCGCGTGCCGGGGCACAGTCCCAGCCACGAGCAGAAATGCTTTGCCGTGGCGAAGCGGGTGAGCGAGCTCCCCAACTCCGAGAGGATCTTCAGGGCGGTGCCCACGTCGATGCCGGGCACTTCGGTCAAATCCACGCCGCACCAGTTCATCAGTGCCCGCCGTCCGTCGAAGGCCAGCGTGTTCTTGCGACGTCCCTTGTTCGCGTTCGCCTCCGGCCTCTTGTCGAAGACGCGCATCGCCTCAAGCCGCCCCTCGATCTCGGCGTCCAGCCGCGCAATCTGCTCGCTGGCAAAGTCATAGGCCTTGAGCTCGTGGGCAAGACTGAACAGATGCTCGCGGCTCCAACGCCCTTCGAGCGCCTTGGCAATCTGCTCGGTGCTGGCATGTACCCGGTAGTTCCTCAACTGCGCGAGGGCCATGCGGTCGCGCTCGCCGGCAACGATGGCGCGGATGATGTTCATGCCCGTCTCGCCGGTGATGTCGGTAATCACGTTGGTGAGTTGCACATTCATCTGGGTGAGCGCCTTTTGCATGCGCTGGGTATGCCGGGCGCGCTCATCGATGGTGATGTCGCGCAGCCGCGACATCTCGCGCAGCGCGCAAACCTGCTCATCCGGCCGATGCGCCTGACTCAGCAGTCCGAAGCTGTGCAGTTGTTGCAACCACTGGCAATCAAGCACGTCGGATTTGCGCGCCTTGACGTGGCGTACGCTTTTGGCATCGACCAGCCACACCTCAAAGCCACGCGCTTGCAGAAGCTCGTACAGCGCTATCCAATACACCCCCGTCGATTCGAGCGCGACGGTATCGATGCGGCACGCGCAAAGCCAATTGGCAACCGCGACCAGGTCTTCGGTGTGCGGTCCGAATTCGCGCACCGCGGGCTCGCCTTTGCCTACCCGATCAGGCGGCACCGCCACATAGTGGCTTGCCCCGCCGATGTCGATGCCGGCAGCGTTGGGATGCTTGATGCTCAACGGCTCGACCGGTGTGCCGTCAACTCCGCGTCGGGTCGGACCAACTCGTTGCGCCATGTTCTCTCCTTGAGTCAAGGTCGCTCGCGGACGTGGGCATGTCGATACGCTCAATCTCTCAATCGGGATGTCGGACAGACCCGCCGGTGGCCAGCACCAACGCGCCAGGGGACTCACCATACTCGCCGACGATGCCTCAACCATACTCAGAGGACGGGCTCCAGGGCACCAGTGCTCAGTCGGTCTTTGTCCACAAGCAACTCCCCGAACACTACCACCGCCCTGTTTCTTGCCAACGCCTTTCGACCATCGGGCGAATATCCCACTCAGGGCGAACGGTTGTATTTGATCACCGGGTTAATAAGGCAGTTACCCACGATTGTTGCCTTACCGGTGACGCCCCTCCCGCCCGGCACCGACGGCAGCCCTCAAGGCACGACCTTGATCGGCGTCCAGCCGGCGTGACCGAATTGGCGACCGTATTTATCGAGGGCAGCGATGATGTAACTGACGCCATGGGTGCGCTGGTTCTCGGCCGTCCTCGCGGTGACCCGGTCGATGCCGCTCGATAATTCCTCCAGAAGGTCGTGCAATACGGCATCTGCCGAAGGCTCGAGTTTGCAGTTTTTCACAATGTATGCGACCTGCGTTTCGATCGTCTGGCCCAGGGCATTGTAGTGTTCGTCGCCGAATTGGTTTGCCCGAATCTGCGGGAGACTCTGTTCCACGACTGCCCGGATATTCGTAAGCGGTAACTGACCGGCGTTATTCCTGGGCCCGTGATCGACGTGGACAATTGCCTCCAGGCTCAGCAATGGAGGGATCGTTCATGGCAGGAGTGCTCAAGCGCAATTGGCGCCGGCGCAGCCGAGAGGAGTGGCAGGAGGTTTTCGCCCGACACGGTTCGAGTGGGCTGAGCGTCACGGCATTCTGCGCGCGCGAGTCGATCAGCGTCTCGAGCTTTCAGCGCTGGCGAGCGACGGTCGGTCCGGTGTGCGGTAAGGCAGTCGCTGGCGGGGCGACTCGGAAAGAGGCCTTCGTTGATCTGGGAGTGCTGGGGTCGGGCGGTACTTCGCGCTGGGAGTTGAAGCTTGATCTGGGTGACGGCGTCGTGCTGCATCTGGTGCGCGGCTGATGTTCTTTCCCGAAGGCGCGGTGCGGGTGCATCTGTACGGGCGCCCGGTCGATATGCGCAAATCCTTCGACGGTTTGTATGCGCTCGCCCGCCACGGCGTGGGACAGGATCCGTTGTCGGGGCATCTGTTCGTGTTCATCAGCCGCCGCGCGACCCAGATGAAGGTCCTGTACTGGGATCGCAGCGGCTTTTGCATCTGGGCCAAGCGGCTCGAGTCGGGCCGTTTCGTGTCGGATTGGTCGCGGGTGGCCACCCGCGAGATGGACTGGACGGGGCTGAAACTGCTGCTCGAGGGCATCGAGCCGGCACGCTTCAAAAAGCGCTTTGCGCTTCCAGAAAGTAACCGCAAACCCGTATGAATGCTGGCGTTTTTGGTAAAATGACGCCATGCCTCAGACGCCTTTGACGCAGCTGCCGACCCGTGAAGAAGCCGCCCAGTGGACGGCCGATCAGGTCGTCGAACTGGCGGGCGCGCACTTGGCGCAGCAGCGCCAGTTCGAGGTCATCAAAGGCGAATTCGAGGCGATGCGCCACCAGCTCGACTGGTTCCGTCGGCAGCTCTTCGGCCAGAAGAGCGAGAAGCGCATCGTGGACGCCAACCCACATCAGATGAGTCTGGGCGAGTTGCCGGTGCCCGGATCCTCGCCGCCGCCCCCCGCCCAGGACATTGCCGCCCATACCCGACGGGCCCGGACCAGCGACTGCGCCAAGGGCGACGAGTCGGCGCTGTTCTTCGACGAGGCCCGGGTGCCGGTCGAGACGATCGAGGTGCCCAACCCCGAGGCCGAGGGGCTCGCTCCCGGTCAGTTCGAGGTGATCGGTGAGAAGACGAGTTTCCGGCTCGCGCAGCGCCCGGGCAGCTACGTCATCCTCAAATACGTGCGCCCGGTGATCAAGCTTCGCAACACGCAGCTCATCTCCTGCCCCGCGGCGCCCAGGGGTGTCATCGAGGGTAGCCGCGCTGATGTGAGCTTTGTCGTCGGGCTCATCACGGACAAGTTCTGCTATCACCAGCCGCTCTACCGCCAGCACCAGCGACTGGGGGACAATGGCATCAGGGTGTCGCGCCCGTGGCTCACGCAGCTCACCCATAGCGCGCTCGCGCTGCTCGAACCCGTCTTCACCGCACAGCTCGGCTCGATTCGGCTGTCGCGGGTCAAGGCGATGGACGAGACCCCGATCAAGGCCGGCCGTGCTGGCCCCGGCAAGATGAAAGGCGGCTATTTCTGGCCGGTCTATGGCGAACGTGACGAGATCTGTTTCGTCTATCACGAGAGCCGCAAGGCGCAGCACATCGAGCAGATCCTGGGCACTGACCCGCCCCCCGAGGGGGCGGTGCTCCTCACCGATGGCTATGGAGTCTACGAACGCTATGCCGAGAAGTGCGGACTCACGCACGCTCAATGCTGGGCGCATTCGAGGAGGAAGTTCTTCGACGCCCAGTCGGTCGAGCCCGAGCGTGCGGGCCGGGCGCTGGAGATGATCGGCAAGCTCTATGCAGTCGAGAAACGCATCCGCGAGGCCACGCTCGTCGGCGAGGCGAGCCGGGCGTACCGGATCGAGCATGCACAGCCCGTGGTCCACGAGTTCTTCGCCTGGGTCGATGCCCAGTTCGACACCCACGGCTTGCTGCCCAGTTCGCCGCTCACCACCGCCATGGCTTATGTGCGGGAGCGCCGTGCCGCCCTCGAGGTGTACCTGCGCGACCCCGAAGTGTCGATCGACACAAACCATCTCGAGCGGGCGTTGCGCGTGGTGCCCATGGGACGTCGCAACTGGCTCTTTTGCTGGACCGAGGTCGGCGCCAAATACGTCGGCATCGCGCAGAGCCTGATCGCCACCTGCCGGCTGCACGACATCGATCCGTACGAATATTTGGTCGATGTGCTGCAGCGTGTCGGCCAACACCCCGCTGCCGACGTCGCGCAACTCACCCCCCGTCTGTGGAAGCAGCACTTCGCTGCCAACCCGCTGCGATCCGATCTCTTCGGGATCTCGAAGTAGTCAAGAACGCTCGTCAGTTACCGCTTACGGATATTCAGCATGCCTTGCTCGAGCGCCGTGTCAGTTTGCCATTTGACCTCGGCTTGCGTCGGCGGTACTTGGTCGTTTGCAGCGACTGCTCCGGTGGTTACACCGGCAATCCCGGTCAGCGCGAGCGCGCAGGCGATGGCCAGTTTTCTTGCAGATTTCGCGTTCATTTCCTGTCTCCTTTCGGTTTTCACTGCCAAGGCCGTCCCGCAATTCGGGCCAGCCTCGAAGCGGCCTGGGATGAAACGGGGGAGCCGGCGACCGCAAACCGACTCCTCGTTCTTGCCTTTACGGACCTTCGAGTTCATGACGTTCTCCAGTTACCGTGGAATCAGGTTTGAACGTTACGCGGGTCGAGCTGAATGCAAAATGAACGGTGAGCACCGCTGCGTGCGCAGCCTTCATGCGTCGTCGCGCGCTGCGGCGAGCCGCGATCCAATAAGCCGCACGTGGGGAAGTCGGCAAGAATTCAGGACGACACGCAGCGCTCGAAAAACCGGGATCTTTTGGCCAGTACCGTCTCCGGTCGGGCTACGTGTAGTCACTCGTTGGGAGCAGCACATGAACTCGTTCAACAAGCGAACCGCGGTACGGATTGCGGTCGTCAGCGCGCTGCTTGCTGCGCTGGTCAGTCCGGTCGCGTGGTTCGTCGCGTATAAAGGTGCCGAGGACGGAACGGTATGGCTGGCAATCGACGAGTCACGCCGCCTTCTGCATCATTTCGGCGCTATTACGCTGACCGGCCCGGAGGCTGGCGACAACGCCCGCAAGGCCGCGAGTGCTCTTGCCGGGGGACTGTTCGACATCGCCGAAATCTATGACCGGCAAGGAGTAAAGCTCGCCCAGGCAATGACCGAGGAGGGCGAAGCGGTTGAAGAACAGCTGCCCTCGCACGTACGTCCCGCTTACCGTGCCGGTTTTCATGAGAGCTTCAGACTTGAAGACAGGCGTTGGGTGTTGCGAGTTTTTGTCCCGCTGCAAGGAACCGTCGACGCGGATCGGATCACGGGATACTTCGAAGGTGTTCGCGTCATCCCGACGTGGCAGCGCGAGCAGATGCGTGCGAATGCGCTCAGCGCTGCCCTGATGGTCGGATTCGCCTCGCTGTTGTGCGGCACCGCAATCTATCCCGTTGTCGTACGTCTGTCGGCCGACAATGAGCGCAAGGCCCGCGAAATCCTTGATTCGCACCTGTCGATGATGGAAGCGCTCGGGCGTGCCGTCGCGATGCGGGATTCCGATACCGGCGCCCACAATTTTCGCGTTGCGTGGCTTGCTGCGCGCATCGGCGAACGCCTCGGCCTGCGCGGCAGGACGATGCAGTCGTTGATCGTTGGCAGTTTTCTGCACGACGTCGGCAAGATCAGCATTCCCGATGCGATTCTGCTCAAACCGGGCAAGCTCGACGCCGAAGAGAGCAAAATCATGCATACGCACGTCGCGCATGGCGAGGAAATTGTGTCCGGCATCGGGTGGCTCGAGGACGCGAATGCGGTGGTCGCGGCCCATCACGAAAAGTGGGACGGCTCGGGTTACCCGCGCAAACTGTCGGGCGACGGAATCCCGCTTGCCGCGCGCATATTTGCCGTGGCGGACGTCTTCGATGCACTCAGCTCGAAACGACCCTACAAAGAGCCGATGGGCCTCGAGACAACGATGTCGATCCTGGAGGCGGACACCGGGAGCCATTTCGACCCGCGTGTGATGGCTGCCTTCCGCCCGATTGCCCGCGAAGTGTTCAACCGCCTAGGCCAGTGTAACGAGGAGGATGTCCGGCGATTGCTGGAAGAGCGGGTTCGGTTTCATTTCGGCATTTAATGCCGGAAGCAAGAAAAACCCACAGTCCGCCAGAACTGCGACCGCGTTCTTTCGCTTGGCACTCCCGGCCCGCCCGCAGGGTCCGCGCTATCGGCGCTTGTAGCCCGTCAGCATCGACAGGATGAGGTTTTCCCGGTGGCGAACACTTTCGAAGATCGCCGCGGCGACGTGGAGCGCAATCGCGCCGAGCGTCAGATCGACTGCGGTGACGTGCACCTCCTCGAGAATTTCACTTCCCCACCCCCAGTCGGTCGTCATCAGCCAGCCGGTGGTGCCGATCGTTGCCACCATCGCCATCAGAAACACGATCATCACCGCAGCTGCCGGATTGTGGCCCAGATGACGCGGCTCGCGCCCGCGCGCAAGCTGACCGACATAGTCGACCAGGGTCGCCGGCCGTGGCACGAAGTCGGCGAAGCGCGCGTGCGGACTGCCGACGAACCCCCACACGACGCGGAATGCGACCAATGCGAGCGCGAGGTATCCCGCCCACTGGTGAGGAGACTCGGCGTCCTCGGACGTGAGATAGGCGGCAGTCAACGAAGCGACCAATCCCCAGTGAAAAATGCGCACCGGGCGATCCCAGACTCTGACCTTTCCCATGGACATCGCGGCCTCCTCTGGTATCGCGCTCAGCCGCGCTTCTCTTTGACCACGCTGCCGTCGATCGGACTGAAGTAGATCTCGACCTTCTTGCCGTCCTGGTCCTTGCCGTAGATTTCGTAGCAGTTGCCGTCCGTCGTCTTGAACTTATCGACGGTATAGCCTTGTTCGGCGATCTTCTGTTTCATCGCTTCCTCGGACATCCAGTCCGATTTCGGCATGTCGGTGCACTGCGGCCCGGCGAAGGCAACGGCGCTCAGCGTCAGGCCGGCGACGGCAAGCAAGGCATTAAGGCTTCTCATTTGGATTCTCCAAGTTGGTTTGCATGCCCAATCGGCACAGGACGCATTCTGTCGCACCGAACCTGAACCGCTGCTTAACGAGCGCGGTGAAACGAGCCGTGTCGTGGTATCCGGATATGTCAGTGTCCATCCTGGACAGCAGGGTCGCACTTGCCCGTGAATTGTGAGCCCCCTGTCATCACGCCGCGATTGCGTTGCTCGTTCAGCTTTTATTCATCTCCGTTTCCACAGAATGCGTTCCATGCCATCCCGGCATGAAAGGAGAACAGCCATGAAACTTCATCATCTCATCGTCGCCGCTTCCAGCGTGCTGATGGGCACCGCCGCTTTCGCCGGCCCGGCCTGCACCGAAACCCCGGAAAGCAGCTGGATGCCGCAAACGACCATGCTCCGGAAGCTCGTCGACGCCGGCTACACGCTCGAGCGCTTCCAAGTCACCAAGGGGAATTGCTACGAGCTATATGGCATGGACAAGGACGGCAACAAGGTCGAGATCTACCACAACCCGGTCGACGGCAGTGTCGTCGAGTCGAAGACGAAGACGAAGACGAAGACGAAGAAGTCTTGAGCCAAGGCCGGTACGTTCTACCGGCCCACTGCTGCCGGTCGTCGCTTCTGCAGAGGGAGCATTTGAGAGGCCGCTTCGGCCGGAAACCTGGCGGCCGACCTACGCGTAAAACTCGGCCGAACGTGACACTCGAACCGCTATGCCTCCCCGACTGCTCCCGACCGAGGCCCTTGGTCAGGAAGTGGGTTGCGCCCATCCACGCCTTGAGTGTGCCGAGTCCGTTCGTGTTTCAGCCAGACGTCGGTTCACACCAAGACCCGACCGTCACGCCCGTCACGTATCAGTGGCTCAGGGGCGTGGTCTTGAGGTGCGGGTCCACAGCGGGCACGATGCTGACTCCCACCGTTAGCGGAAGACGCGGCATGGTCTGCGCGGGAAAACTCCCGCCAAGACTTGTCAGGAAGGCGACTACATCCTTGACTTGCGCGGGGGTTACGTCCTTGTTCAGCTGTGTCTTCGCCATCACCACCACTGCTTCCTCGAGCGTCTCCACCTTGCCGTTGTGGAGATAGGGTGCCGTCAGCGCAATATTGCGCAATGTAGGCACGCGCCACAGATGTCTGTCCGACTCCTGCTTGGTGACTGCGTGGCGTCCGGTATCCAATAACAAGTCATACTGATCGTCATACTTGCTGCCGGCAAAGGTCGGAAATTTCATGAAAAAACCCTGACCGGCTTGCAACGACGGGCCGCTGAAGTTCGGGCCGGAATGACAGGCGGTGCAGCCCAGCTCTGCGAACGTTTGCATGCCGCGGGCCTGTTGTTCGGTAAATGCCGATTTATCGCCCTTGACGTAACGATCATAAGGCGTGTCCGGAGTGATCAAAGTGCGCTCGTATGACGCGATCGCCTTCGCCAGGTTATCCATATTGATGGGGTCCGGCGAGCCAGGAAAGGCTGCTTTGAACAATGGAAGATACCCCGGAATGCTTTTCAAGCGCTCCATCACGACCTCGGCGCTGCCCATACCCATTTCGATGGGATTGGTGATGGGTCCCTTGGCCTGCGCTTCCAGCGAGTCCGCGCGACCATCCCAAAACTGCGCCGATTGGAACGCTGCATTCCAGACAGTGGGCGCGCTGCGTCCGCCGCGGGCATCGTGCATGCCGATCGAGTTCGGCCGATTGTCATCCCCGCTCCCCATCACGTTGTGGCAGGAGTTGCACGAAAGCGTGCCGTGCTCGGACAGGCGCGGATCGAAAAACAGAACCTTGCCGAGTTCAACCTTTTGTTCGGTTTGCGGGTTGTCGGCTGGAATTGGTGGTTGTGCGGGCAGAGGCTCCCATTGCTGAGCCTCCGCGGATGCCGTTACACCGATCATCCCGACGAATAAGAGCGATTGAATGGCCTGCTTCATAGTTGATCTCCCGAAGACGCAGAGAATGTCCAGCAGTTGCATTAGTGACGAGCGATTCACACGGGCAACGATTTTAGCGGGGGGCGAAAATTTGCTCTGCATACCTGAATTAAGCATATCTCGGGTGGGTTTGCTACGAATGCGTCTCCATACAGAAGTCATGGCCGAGAAAAGCCTTAAATTTCTTAGGGGATAGCTCAGATGTAATCGTTTGCAAAATCCGGCGGTTGATAGATGCGCAGGGCAATTCCCCATGATCGTTGCCTTGACGGTGAGGCCCGCCCTGCCCGGCACCGACGGCAGCCCTCAAGGCACGACCTTGATCGGCGTCCAGCCGGCGTGACCGAATTGGCGACCGTATTTATCGAGGGCAGCGATGATGTAACTGACGCCATGGGTGCGCTGGTTCTCGGCCGTCCTCGCGGTGACCCGGTCGATGCCGCTCGATAATTCCTCCAGAAGGTCGTGCAATACGGCATCTGCCGAAGGCTCGAGTTTGCAGTTTTTCACAATGTATGCGACCTGCGTTTCGATCGTCTGGCCCAGGGCATTGTAGTGTTCGTCGCCGAATTGGTTTGCCCGAATCTGCGGGAGACTCTGTTCCACGACTGCCCGGATATTCAGCATGCCTTGCTCGAGCGCGGTGTCAGTTTGCCATTTGACCTCGGCTTGCGTCGGCGGTACTTGATCGTTTGCAGCGACTGCTCCGGTGGTTACACCGGCAATCCCGGTCAGCGCGAGCGCGCAGGCGATGGCCAGTTTTCTTGCAGATTTCGCGTTCATTTCCTGTCTCCTTTCTGTTGTCACTGAAGGCCGTCCCGCAATTCGGGTCAGCCTCGAAGCGGCCTGGGATGAAACGGGGGAGCCGGCGACCGCAAACCGACTCCCCGTTCTTGCCTTTACGGGACCTTCGAGTTCATGACGTTCTCCAGTTACCGTGGAATCAGGTTTGAACGTTACGCTGCTCACGCTGAACGCCAAATGAACGGTGAGCACCGCTGCGTGCGCAGCCTTCATGCGTCGTCGCGCGCTGCGGCGAGCCGCGATCCAATAAGCCGCACGTGGGGAAGTCGGCAAGAATTCAAGACGACACGCAGCGCTCGAAAAACCGGGATCTTTTGGCCAGTACCGTCTCCGGTCGGGCTACGTGTAGGGCACCTCGAATAACCCGAGGTCTTCAATGAATCCTGCCGCGCATCTATGACCGCGAGCGAATCCGGTCCAATTTCTCTGATGAATCACCGCTTTTTCCCGGCGGTGTCGCCCCGTTTTCGCTTCGAATCGCCTGAGGCAGCGGCGATTCGACCCATTTCGGGCGTCAGAAGGCCTCGATTCCGGCCTTCCTGAAATAGACCAGCCGCTTCAAGTTGTAGCAGGCCGCCATCATCGTCATCGCAAAGTTCGCCCGCTCCTGACCGATGGTACGCAGCAGCTTGCCACCCATCTGCTCGATGGCCCCGAATACGTGCTCGACCCGCGCGCGCGTCTTGGCGATGCGTTTGTTGCGCCGTTGCTGGCACTCGGACAGCGGCTTGTTGCGCTTGCCCTTGCGCTGGATCCGATTCCGAAACCCGTTCTCCTTCAGCCAGGCTTCACGCTGCTCGGACGGGTAGCCCCGGTCGGCATAAACATCGCGGCTCGTGTTGCGCGTGTCGAAGACGTTGTCGAAGTGCTGGCTGTCGTGCGTGCTGGCCGTGTCGGTCTCGAGTCTGCGGATGATCTTGTATTTCTTGTCTGCGTTGATCGAGAGCTTGTAGCCGAAGTGGCTCTTGCCGTGCTTCTTCGTCCAGGTCGCATCGAGATCCTTCTGGCGCCGCTTCGCCGGGCGCCACGAGGCGGGCATTGCGCCTTGCTCGATCAGTTCCTTCTCGCCGCGCCTGTTGTGCTGCTTGGGCGCCGGCACCAAGGTGGCGTCGATGATCTGACCGCCGCGCGCGATGAAGCCCTTCTGGAGCAGCTGCGCCGAGACCCCGTCGAACAAGGCCTTCGCCCCCGCCTCACCGATCCGGTTCTCGAAGGTCCACACCGTGGTGCGGTCCGGGACGTTCGTCGCGTTCGCCAGGCCGCAGAAGCGCTTGTAGCTCATGCGGTCGAGCAACTGGTATTCCATCTGCTCGTCCGAGAGGTTGTACAGGCGCTTCACCACCAGGATGCGCACCATCGTCTCGGTCGGGTACGGCGGGCGCCCGCCTTGCGCACTCACCGGACGGGGCGCCACCCGATCAACCTCGGCCGCCAACGCCGCAAAGTCGATGTGCGACTCGATCTCGGCCAGCGGGTCGCCCAGCGCGTCGATCTTCTGTCGGTGGGCATCAAAGGCAAACAGGTCGGTCTTGATGGCGCTGCGCGGTTTCATCGATGTCGGCTGTGGCGAGATTCAGGAGGATGTAATTTTACCAAGAGCGGGAGAGGCGAGGTTTTTCGAGGCGCCCTGTAGTCACTCGTTGGGAGCAGCACATGAACTCGTTCAACAAGCGAACCGCTGCGAGGAGCCGCCGACGCGGATCGGATCACGGGATACTTCGAAGGTGTTCGCATCGTCCCCACGTGGCAGCGCGAGCAGATGCGCGCGAATGCGTCCAGCGCCGCCCTGATGGTCGGGTTCGCCTCGCTGTTGTGCGGCACCGCAATCACGAAAAGTGGGACGGCTCGGGTTACCCGCGCAAACCGGCGGGCGGCGAAATCCCGCTTGCCGCCCGCATATTTGCCGTGGCGGACGTCTTCGATGCGCTCAGCTCGAGACGCCCCTACAAAGAGCCGATGGGCTTCGAGACCACGATGTCGATCCTGGCGGCGGATACCGGGAGCCAGTTCGATGCGCGTGTGATGGCTGCCTTCCGCCCGATTGCCCGTCCTTGTCCTTGCCGTAGATTTCGTAGCAGTTGCCGTCCGTCGTCTTGAACTTGTCGACGGTATAGCCCTGTTCGGCGATCTTCTGTTTCATCGCCTCCTCGGGCATCCAGTCCGATTTCGGCTTGTCGGTGCACTGCGGACGGGCAAGGGCAACGGCGCTCAACCTCAGGCCGGCTGCGGGGCTTGAACAACGTGCGCAACGAATGGACCCTGGTGGGCCTCACGTAGAACTTCAAGCGCATGGCCGTATTGCGTCCCCAGCGAGAAAAAAGGACACGCGCATTGCGATTTGGCGCAGAAAACAGCTGATTGGAGCCTGAAACGCCCATCGTCTCTCACATTGTGAAATCAACCCCACGGTCTCACTCGTGGGGTTCAAGTCCGGCAGGCTGCTAGGGTGGTACTACCTTCGTGCCTTCGACGGGGCTTCTTTTTCGTTCAGCTTCTGTTCAGATCGACTTCCTCACAATCCGTTTTATGCTATACCGCATGAGTCCGAACCGAGGAGACCGCCATGAATGCTCCCGTCTCGTGATCTCGGTTTCAGCTTTGCTGATCGATCGCGTGTAGTGTGCCTCGCATCCGGGGAGAGGAGAAACGTCGTGAAACCTTCAATGCTCACGGGCGTCGTGCTAGTCAGCATACTTGTAAGCGGCACTGTATTAGCTGATAACGATTGCACTGACCCGGTGAGCGAGTGGAAGCCGCGTGAAGCATTGCGGCAACAACTCGAGCAGCGGGGCTGGACGGTGCAGCGCATCAAAGTCGACGACGGATGTTACGAGGTCAGAGGTCTCGACCGCCGCGGAAACAAGTTCAGAGGCAAGTACTCGCCTGCCTCGCTACGTATCCGCCAACTTGAAATCCAGTTCGCCGACGGTGGTGAGGCGTCCGACTATCTTGATCAAGACCCGAAAACGAAATGACCATCCTGCGTTGGCGAAGGCGGTCTTTCGTTCGCGCGCAGGCCGGTTGAAACGTCCGTACGCCTTGTACTTCATCTCGGCGCTGCCGTACTGAGTCGTAGAGCCAATGGGCAGTGGTTGGCACAAAACCGGAGATTCACATGAAAAAGATCGCTGCATCACTCTGTCTCGCGACGAGTTGCATCGCATTACCTGGCCTCGCCGAGGCGCGCCCAGTGACCCTGACGACCCAGCTGAAAAGTTATGGCGGCGAGGCAGCTTTTCTGGCGGTTTATGTCACCGACGCGAAGGGCCAGTATAAGAAGACGCTTTGGGTCGCGGGCAAGAAGGCGAAGTACTACAAGAATCTGCGTGACTGGGCGCGTGGAAGCGGCTTGAAAACAGCAGAGTTGGACGGCGTGACCGGTGCCAGCGTCGGAAGCGGCAAAACGCTGAAAGTGACCGTTGAACTTGCTGATGCGCTGATCGACGCAGGCTACGAGATACGCGTAGACAGCGCGGTCGAAGACCAGCGCGATAACCCGGCTGAGGTGCGCGTGCCGCTGACTACGGCGGGTGCGGGGAAGCCTTCGGCGGGGCGGGGTTATATCGAATCATTTCAATACGACATGTGACCGTTTCACCCAGAGAGGAAACACTCGCCCGTGTTACGTCAGCTTCATTCACTCTCTGGCCTGATCGCGACTTTGTTGCTGGTGGTGCTGGCCCTCAGCGGCACAGTCCTGTCACTTGATCCGGCGCTGGAACGACTCGGTGCAACCGTGCCTGCCGACGGCCGTATCAGCGTGGCAACGCTTGCAGGTCGGGTAGCGCAGCATTATGCCACGGTCGAACAAATCGAACGCAAATCCTCCGGCTCGATCATCGTGTATTACACACAGAATGGTCAGCCGGGAGTCGATCGAGTCGATCCGCTAAGCGGGCGGGGAATCGCGCCGTATGCACCCTCGACATTCTCGCGCTGGGTCAAAGACCTTCACCGCTCTTTGCTTGCGGACACGCCAGGCCGGGCGGTCGTCGGCATTACTGCCTTGACGATGCTCGTGTTATGCATTTCAGGCGCGGTGCTACTCGCGAGGCGGGTGGGGGGATGGCGGCATATCGGACGTCCGTTGCACGGCGGCTTGACTCAGCGATGGCACGCGCAAGTCGGACGCATCGCGGTGCTCGGGCTACTCTTGTCTGCTCTGACCGGTATCTATATGTCGGCCGTGACGTTCGGCTTCATATCGGACGGCATGCAGAGCGAAGCGGATTTTCCGCAGGAGAAGGTGGGCGGGCCTGCGGCACCGATCACCGCGCTACCGGCCCTGTTGGCGACCGATCTGAATGATTTGCGCGAGCTCGTATACCCCAATCCGAACGATCCTTCGGATGTTTATTCCTTGCAGACCGCGCAGGGCGAAGCTTATGTCGACCAGGCGAGCGGGGCGCTCTTATCCTACCGCGCCCATGACAACGTTCGCCGCACCTATGAGCTGATCTACCAACTGCATACGGGTGAAGGTCTTTGGTGGCTCGGTTTGCTCCTGGGACTATGCGCGCTGAGTGTGCCGCTGATGAGCGCGACCGGTGCGTTGACTTGGTGGCAGCGGCGGCAGTCGAAGCCGCGAATTGCCCACAATAGTGGAGCGCAGTCGGCCGACACAATCGTTCTGGTCGGCAGCGAAAACAACAGCACCTGGGGCTTTGCAAATGTGCTGCACGAGGCCTTGAGGCAGGCCGGTCTCCGTGTACATACGGCGCCGATGAATCAACTGGCGTCGGAGTATCGCTCTGCCGAACGGCTTTTCATCCTTACGTCGACTTATGGTGACGGTGACGCCCCGAGTTCAGCGAATCAGTTTCTCACGCGGCTGGCGAAGGCGAAGGTCAATCCGAAACTGGGCTTCGTCGTGCTGGGTTTCGGTGACCGACAGTTTCCCCAGTTCTGCAAGTTTGCCAAGGATACCGAAGCTGCGCTGGTCGCCCGCGGCTGGCGACCGTTACTTGCGCTCGAGACGATCGATCGGCAATCGACTCAGGCATTCGCTCGCTGGGGTAATAAGCTCGGCCGGTTGATCGGTCGGGAACTGACCTTACTGCATACGCCGAAGCGCCCGCGGACGGATTCCTTTCAGCTGGTTGAGCGAATCGACTACGGCGAACAGGTCGATGCGCCAACCAGCATACTGCGCTTCACTGCAGTCGCCCGAAGCGACACCATGGGCCGACTGATCGGCTTGTTCGGAGGTAACCGCTTGCCGTATTTCGAAGCGGGCGATCTGGTCGGCATTTTGCCTCCTGGCAGTCCCATACCACGGTTCTATTCGCTTGCCACTGGGTCGAGTGACGGCGTTCTGGAAATCTGCGTGCGCAGACATCCCGAAGGCTTATGTTCCCGATTTCTTCACGGTTTAAAAGTGGGCGACCGCATCGATGGTTTTATTCAGCTTCATCCGGACTTTCGTCCCGCGTCCGGTAAAGCTCCGGTGATTCTTATCGGTGCGGGTACCGGAATCGGGCCATTGGCCGGGTTCATCCGCCACAACGAAGGCAAACACCCGATGTATCTCTATTGGGGCGGGCGCGACCCGGCCTCCGATTTTCTCTATGAGCCCGAACTTAATCAGTATTTGGCGGATGGCCGGCTGACCCAGCTGCATGCCGCTTTTTCGCGAGTTCAGGACGGGGCTTATGTCCAGGAACGGATTGTTGATGACGCCACGCAAATGCGCCAACTGATCGAAAGCGGAGCACAGGTGCTCGTCTGTGGAAGTCGTGCGATGGCGAACAGCATCATCAAGGTGCTGGACGAAATTCTGGCACCCCTTAATCTGGATGTGAGCACGCTGAAAATGCAGGGACGCTTCCGTGAAGATGTCTTCTGAAAGACAGGATCCCTGTTCCATTGGCTTGCAACGCTATAATTTTAGCGGAGCGACCATGGGCACGCGATATAGCGCTGTTTTTTTTGCCGAAGCGGGACGCGACGAATCAGCCCTTGCCGCACGTTTGTTTGCGGCAGTCAACAAGGTGGACCAACAGATGTCCACCTGGAAACCCGACTCCGACCTGAGCCGCCTTAACGCGAGCCCGCTGCAGCAATGGGTTGAGGTACCTGAAGAACTCGTTGCCGTGCTCGCGACTTCCCTGGGCGTGAGCCGGCAGTCTCATGGCGCGTTTGATATCGGTGTCGGGGCACTGGTCAACGCCTGGGGTTTCGGTCCCGGCACGCCCCAACCGGATGCACACCAGATCAGCATGCTGAAGAAACAAGCGTATCAACCCGCATGCAACGTGGTGGACATCGATGACGCGAATAACCGGGTGCGCAAGCGAGCGGCCATCACGCTGGATCTTTCGGGAATTGCCAAAGGCTTCGGCGTGGACGAGATGGCCCGCTGTCTCGACAGCTTCGGGATCACGAGTTATCTCGTCGGTATTGATGGCGAAATGCGGGCGCGCGGCCTGAAGCCCGATGGGCGAGCGTGGGCAATCGCTGTGGAAAAGCCTGTTCGAGGTGTACGTGAAGCGATGGGGGTGATGGAATTCACCGATGCCGCCATCGCAACCTCAGGGGATTACCGTCACTGGGTCCAGATTGCAGACACGTACTATGCCCACACCATGAACCCTTCGCTTGGGAGCCCTTCGCGTACCCGGGTCGCGGCAGTCACTGTAGTGGCGACAACCTGCATGCTCGCCGATGCGTGGGCCACCGCACTGCTGGTGCTCGGCGAAGATGCGGGGGCTCAACTCGCACAGGAAAGAAATATGAATGTTTTGTTCGTGCTGCGTGATGGCGAAGGATTTCAGGAGATCTCCATTGTCGACGGGCAGCGCGAATTGCAGGTTTAGATCATACACAACCCATCGCCTCCGGGTTTCGTAGCACCTGTATGGTGGTCGCCACATCCATGACACGCTGCAAACTGAGCCAGATCGTCTTCACGCCGGGCTCGCCGTCGCCCTTTCGCGCGACGCCCTCGTCGGGGGCGAGATCCTGCGCATTGGTCACGAGCAGGAGCTTGCCGTCCATGAGTTCGGCCAGTCCGCGACCGTCTCGTCGATCTCACACCCATGATGGCGCCGCCTCTCTGTCCCTACCTCGGGGAGACTTCGCGTGGTTCATCGAGTCTTTGCCAGCCGGGATGGTCGAATAGATCTCCGTAGAGATTCAGCGCCTGGACGACCCGCAGCAGTCCAAGCCGTTGCGCTGCGACGGGTCGCCCTTTCCTCATCAACTCCGCGCCGTCGGCGATCTCGACAAGGATCATGTGGAGGTGACGACCGGACACGTCCGGGGTCGTGCAACAGGCGATCAATTGAGTGGTTCGCGCGGCCAAGGTCCCGCCAAGGTCCGCAAGACGCTCTTCCGCGATCCCGCCATCCGCTCCTTGGGTGACGTTTGCATCGATGGCCGCATGGAGACCGTCCATTGCCTGGCGCACCGCGGCGTCCGTACGCCAACGTTGGCTCGTGCCTTCAGGCTGCACCGCCCCGTCGTAGCTCGAGCCCTCCCGCAAGGCGGCGGGCGCTACAGGTGCCACGATCAGTGCGATCGCGGCCGCGGCAGCGATGGCAACAACACTCGAGGTCATGGCGTCTCCTGGCTGGGTGGAATCGGTTCCCCACGCTACGCCGCCTTTGCTGAACAGGGGATGAATTGCGCCCGCGGCGGCTCCATCATCAGTCGTCAGTCGCGCGTGCATGACGCGTGTACGAGGAGGAGCGGTCTGCATCGTTGGAAATTCAGCGCGCAAATAGGATGGCACGGCAGTCCGGCCTTACGTGCGCCGGGATTTCTTCTCCAGTACAGATTTCGTTCCCCGCCGATTTTCACGTCGCGCGCCGTTCAGCATTGATTCATGTCTGTTTCCACAGAATGCGTTCCATGCCATCCCGGCATGAAAGGAGAACAGCCATGAAACTTCATCATCTCATCGTCGCCGCTTCCAGCGTGCTGATGGGCACCGCCGCTTTCGCCGGCCCGACCTGCACCGAAACCCCAGAAAGCAGCTGGATGCCGCAAACGACCATGCTCCGGAAGCTCGTCGACGCCGGCTACACGCTCGAGCGCTTCCAAGTCACCAAGGGGAATTGCTACGAGCTATACGGCACGGACAAGGACGGCAACAAGGTCGAGATCTACCACAACCCGGTCGACGGCAGTGTCGTCGAGTCGAAGACGAAGACGAAGACGAAGAAGTCTTGAGCCAAGGCCATGTACGGTCTGAGCTCCATCCATCACCTGAGCTGAGCGCTCGGGTCGCCAGCCATCCCCCACCCGCCGGAGAACGCGCATGATTCCTACACTGACTGCATTAATCGCCATTGTTGCCGGCGTCTGGGGCTGGGACCTTGCCGTGAACGGGGCGGGCTCGGGATCAATGCCCTGGGTCGTCTACGAACAGGGGCTCTACCTGAGCGGTCTGCTCGCGATTGCAATGATGTCGCTGGCGATGGTGATGGCGACGCGACCGCCCGGAGTCGAGCGCCTGCTCGGGGGCATGGACCGCGCTTACCGACTGCACAAGTGGGCGGGCATTCTGGCCGCCGGCTTCGCCTCGTTGCATTGGCTGCTGGAGATGTCCGACGACCTGATCGAGGAGCGGTACGGTGAAGCCGGCCGCACATCCGACGAGAACGTCTCGGGCGTGCTCGATACGCTCCGGGATACCGGGGAGGAGCTCGGCGAGTTCGCGATCTACCTCGTCCTCGCGATGATCGTCCTGGCGCTGTGGAAGCGCTTTCCATACAAATTCTGGCGACACATTCACCGCGCGATGCCGGTGCTGTACCTGATGCTCGCCTTCCATGCCGCCGTGCTGGCGCCGACGGCTTACTGGAGCGAGCCCGCCGGATTGCTGCTTGCAGGGGCGTTGTCGGCCGGCACGCTTGCCGCCGTCTGGTCCCTGGCTGGCCGCATCGGTCGCGGTCGGCAAGCGCATGGCGTCGTGACCGCGGTGGCATCGCCCGCCCCGGATGTGACCGAAGTCGTTTGTCGCCTCGACGGGAATTGGCGCGGCCACCACGCGGGGCAGTTCGCATTCGTGACTTTCAATCGCATCGAGGGCGCGCATCCCTTCACGATCGCCAGCGCCGACCAGGGCGACCATAGCGTGGGGTTCCAGATCAAGGCGCTGGGCGACTACACGCGTGAGCTCTCGCGCCGCATCGCGGTCGGGCAGGCCGTCACCGTCGAAGGTCCGTATGGGCGCTTCGAGCTGGCGCGTCAGGACCGCAAGGCGAGGCAGATCTGGGTCGCCGGGGGAATCGGCATCACGCCCTTCCTCGCCTGGCTGGACGCGCTTCGGGCAAATCCCGCCGCAGCGCCGGTCGCCGACCTGCACTACTGCACTCGCGCCGGCTCGGACGATCCTTTCGTCGGGCGACTGGAAACGCTGTGCCGAGACCTGCCGTCAGTCACGCTGCATGTTCACGATACCGCTCGGCATGGCGTCCTGACGGCGGAGAGGCTGGCGACCTTGCACGACTGCCGGCAGCGCGCCGAAGTGTGGTTCTGCGGCCCGCGGGCGTTTGCCGAGCAGCTTCGCAACGGCCTCGCGCGGGCCTGGCTCGGCCACTTGCGCTTCCATCAGGAAGCATTCGACATGCGCTGAAGCGCGCGAAGTGGCTCGCCGACCACGGACCGCTTCGCGCTTCGGTCGAAGCGAGCAGCGTGGGCGACCCACGCGCTCGTTCAGCGCGCGAGCCCGCTGTCGCCCGGCCTGCCGGCGATCCTCACAGCAACGGCGCGAGCCACCGCGCGGCCTCGTCCACAGCCATCCCGGTGCGCTCCGCCCAGTCCTCGAGCTGGTCGCGGCCGATCTTCGAGATCGCGAAGTAGCGCGCCTGCGGGTGGGAGAAGTAGAAGCCACTGACCGACGCAGCCGGGCTCATCGCGCACGACTCGGTGAGCGTCATGCCGGTGTTGCGGGGGACGTCGAGGAGTTCGAACAGGCCGCGCTTCGCGGTGTGGTCGGGGCAGGCGGGGTAGCCGGGCGCAGGTCGGATGCCGCGGTACTGCTCGCGGATCAGCGCTTCGCCGCCGAGGGCTTCGTCGGCGGCGAAGCCCCAGTGTTCCTTGCGCACGCGCTCGTGCAGCCATTCGGCGCAGGCTTCGGCGAGGCGGTCGGCGAGGCTTTTGAGCATGATCGCGCGGTAGTCGTCGTGCGCTTCGTGGAATTCGGCGAGTTTCTGCTCGATGCCGAGGCCGGCAGTGACGGCGAACGCGCCGGCGTAGTCCGCGACGCCCGAGTCCTTCGGCGCGACGAAGTCGGCAAGGCAGTAATGCGGCTTGTCGGCCGGCCGCTCGTGCTGCTGGCGCAGGCCGTGCCACACCATCAGCGCGGCCGAGCGCGTCTCGTCGCCGTAGAACGCGATGTCGTCGCCGTCGCTGTTGGCCGGGAACAGGCCGAACACCGCCCGAGCGCGCAGCCAGCTCTCTGCAACGATGTCTTCGAGCATCGCGCGCCCGTCCGCGAAGACATTGCGCGCGGCCTCGCCGACGATCTCGTCGTCGAGGATTTTCGGGAAGCTCCCCGACAGGTCCCAGGTCTGGAAGAACGGCCCCCAGTCGATGTAATCGACGAGCGACGCGAGCGGCACGTCGACGGCGTGAACACCAAAGACAGTGGGCTTCGGCGGCACGTAGCCTTTCGCCGCGGCTGCGGTCCGCCCCCCGTTTTCCCCGATCTCCTCGCCTGCGACCGGCGCGACCGGCGCCCAATCAGTGCGGAACGCGTTCGCGCGCGCCGCTTCCAGGCTCACGAGCTGCACGCCTTTCTTGTTCGCGTGCTGCGCACGGATCTTGTCGTAATCGGCGACGACCTGGGCCTTGAATTCGTCGGCGCCGCCTTCGGAGAGCAGCGCGGTGACGACGCCGACCGCGCGCGACGCGTCGGGTACGTAGACGACCGGGCCGGTGTAGTGCGGCGCGATCTTGATCGCGGTGTGCGCGCGGCTCGTCGTCGCGCCGCCAATCAATAACGGCATCGGCTTGCCGTCGGCGAAGCCCTGACGTTGCATTTCGGCGGCGACATGGCCCATTTCCTCGAGCGACGGAGTGATCAGGCCGGAGACGCCGACCGCCTGCGCGCCGTGTTCGCGCGCGGCGTTGAGGATCTTCTCGGCCGGCACCATCACGCCGAGGTCGATGACCTCGTAGCCGTTGCAGCCAAGCACGACGCCGACGATGTTCTTGCCGATGTCGTGCACGTCACCTTTCACCGTCGCGACGACGATGCGGCCTTTCGACGTCGCGCCGGTGCGCAGCTTCTCGGCCTCGATGTACGGGATCAAGTGCGCGACCGCCTGCTTCATCACGCGCGCGGACTTGACGACCTGCGGCAGGAACATCTTGCCGGCGCCGAAAAGGTCGCCGACGACGTTCATGCCGGCCATCAGTGGCCCTTCGATGACCGACAACGGCGGCTTTCCCGCAGCCTCGAGCTTCGCGCGCACTTCCTCGGTGTCGGCGACGACGAAGTCGGTGATGCCTTTCACCAACGCGTGCGACAGCCGCTCCTCGACCGACAGCGCGCGCCACGAGAGATCCGGCCCGGCGTTCTTCGCGCGGCCTTCCTTGACGCTCTGCGCAAGCTCGACGAGCGCTTCGCCGGCACCCGGCTTGCGATTGAGCACCACGTCCTCGACCTTGTCGCGCAGCACCGGGTCGAGGTCGTCATAGACGCCCAACTGCCCGGCATTGACGATGCCCATCGACAGGCCGGCCCGGATCGCGTGGAACAGGAACACCGTGTGGATGGCCTCCCTCACCGCGTCGTTGCCGCGGAAGCTGAAAGATACGTTCGACACGCCGCCCGACGTCTTGGCAAAAGGCAGGTTCGCCTTGATCCACGCAACCGCATTGATGAAATCGACCGCGTAGTTGTCGTGCTCCTCGATGCCGGTCGCGATCGCGAAGATGTTCGGGTCGAAGATGATGTCCTCCGGCGGGAAGCCCATGCCCGTCAGAAGTTCGTAGGCCCGGGTGCAGATGCCCGTCTTGCGTTCGTAAGTGTCGGCCTGGCCCTTCTCGTCGAAGGCCATCACGATCACCGCTGCGCCGTACTGCCGGCACAGCCGCGCCTGGCGCAGGAACTCGGCTTCGCCTTCCTTCATCGAGATCGAGTTGACGACGCCCTTGCCCTGGATGCACTTCAGACCCGCCTCGATGACGCTCCACTTCGACGAGTCGAGCATGATCGGCACGCGCGAGATGTCCGGCTCGGACGCGATGAGCTTGCAGAACCGCTCCATCGCCGCCTGCGAATCGAGCATCGCCTCGTCCATGTTGATGTCGATGACCTGGGCGCCGTTTTCGACCTGCTGGCGCGCCACTGCGAGCGCGTCGTCGAAGCGGCCTTCGAGGATCATCCGCGCGAACGCTTTCGAGCCGGTGACGTTGGTGCGCTCGCCGACGTTCACGAACAGGCTGTCGGCGCCGACGTTGAACGGTTCGAGGCCCGACAGGCGCAGCTTCTTCTCGATGTCCGGCCCTTGGCGTGGCGCGAGGTTGGCGACGACCTGCGCGATCGCCGCGATATGCTCGGGCGTCGTGCCACAGCACCCGCCGACGATGTTGACGAGGCCGGCTTCGGCCCACTCGCGGATCGCCGTCGCGAGCGCTTCGGGCGTCTCGTCGTAGCCGGTCGGCGACAGCGGATTCGGCAGACCGGCATTCGGGTGCGCCGAGACGTGGGTGTCGCAAACGGTCGACAACTCCTCGACGTACTGGCGCAGCTCCTTTGCGCCGAGCGCGCAGTTCAGGCCGAACGAGATCGGCTGCGCGTGCGCGAGCGAATTCCAGAACGCTTCCGCAGTCTGGCCCGACAGCGTGCGACCGGACGCGTCGGTGATCGTGCCGGAGATCATCACCGGCACGCGGCGCCCCAGTTCGGCGAACAGCTTCTCGACCGCGAATACCGCCGCCTTCGCGTTCAGCGTATCGAAGATCGTCTCGATCAGCAGCAGGTCCGCACCGCCTTCGAGCAGTCCGCGCGCCGAGTCGAAATAGTCGTCGACGAGCGCGTCGAACGTGACGTTGCGAAAGCCCGGATCATTGACGTCGGGCGAAATCGACAGCGTTCGCGATGTCGGTCCGAGCACGCCGGCGCAAAAGCGCGGCTTGTCCGGATTCTTCGCCGTGTATTCGTCGCACAGTTCGCGCACGAGGCGGCTGCCTGCGACGTTGATCTCGTACGCGCAGTCGGCCAGGCCGTATTCGGCCTGTGACACGCGCGTGCCGTTGAAAGTGTTCGTCTCGATGATGTCCGCGCCGGCGTCGAGATAGGCGCGGTGGATGCCCGCGACAACGTCGGGCCGGGTCAGCACCAGCAGGTCGTTGTTGCCTTTCAGGTCCTTCGGGTGATCTCGGAACCTTTCGCCGCGGTAATCCGGCTCGCCGAGCTTGTGCTGCTGGATCATCGTGCCCATCGCGCCGTCGAGGATCAGGATGCGCTGGGCGAGGAGAGTGCGGAGTTCTTCGGTGCGGTCGGCTTGCATGGGGAGTACCTCGCTCGTGCGGTTCAGGCACCGGGCAGAGGCCGCAACAAGCGCGCAAAAGCAAACGGCGCGGCAAACCCCGGTGGATGGTTTGCGAGCGCCGTTGTTCGGTTGCTGAGCCTGGCCCCGGCAGTCACAGCCCGTCGCGGGTCGCAGCGCTCCTCAGCAAGGGATGAATCTTAGGGAATTTGCCGGCCAATGCCAAGGCGTGATCGTCTGCCGCGGACGCGATGCGCTGGTGCCCAGCAAACGCTCCGTGGAGCAACTAGGATGAAATCCCCTGCAGACGAACCGCCGGAGAACCGCCATGAAAAGAATTCTTTCCCTTGCCATTCTTGCCGCTGCCACAACGCTGTCGCCGCTTGCGGCGGCGGCCGATCGCGCTTATTTCATCGCGCCCGCCGACGGTGCAGCGGTGCCCGAGGAATTCACGGTGAAGATGGGCGTCGAGGGCATGCGCGTGCAGCCTGCGGGCCAGCCCGCCGAAGGCACCGGGCATCATCACCTCATCGTCGATGGCAAGCCGGTCGAAGCCGGCAAACCAGTGCCGACCGATGCCACGCACCTGCATTTCGGCAAGGGCCAGACGGAAACCACGCTCAAGCTCCCACCCGGAAAGCACACGCTGACGCTCCAGTTCGCCGACGGCCTCCACCAGTCGTACGGACCCGGACTCAGCGATACGATCAGCGTCCACGTGAATAGTCCCCTGGCCGACACGCCACCAGTGCTCGAACCGTAGGAGGCGGGGTGGCGACGGACCGCCGGCGCGGTGCAAAAAGCATCAGCCGGTGGTCCGGCTGCCCGGTCCGCCCGCGGCCACGGTCCGCTGCCTCACCACGGATGCCACGGGTAGCCGTGCCAGCCGAAGCCCCAGTAGGGCGACCGGTACGAAAACGGATAGCCGTACGGGTAGCGATAGGAATACGGGTACCAAGGGCCGGACACTATGCCGTCGCGGGGATAAACGTAAGTGCGGCTCGTGCGCACGACCTTGCCGTCGATGAAATGCACGTTGAACAGCGTCGCGACGCCGGGACCGTCGTTGTAGACATTCCAGTCCCACACCTCTTCGCCGCTGAGCTTGAACACCTGCACCGAGCGGTGCGTGCCGAGCAGGCGCGACACTTCGTCCTGCGTCATGCCCGGCTTGACCCGGGCGAGATTCTCGTCGGAGAGCGCGTCGTACTGGTCGATCACGACGCCGCTCGCGTCGACGGTCACCATCAGCGCGCGATGGCCATACGGCTGCGTCGAGTATTCCAGCGTCGTCGTGCCGTCGCCGTTGTCCCAGCGCCGCGTCGGTTCGCCGTGCACGGCGAACGCCTCGGCTTCGGTCGTCAGTGGGCGCGGTGGGGCGAAGGCCGCGCAGCCGGAGAGGATCAGCAGCGCGAGCAGCGCGAGGATGCGGGATGCCATTCAGCCTCCTCGATATTCGGTGTTCCGGCTCGTCTTCGCGACGCGCCCGTCGCTGTTGAAATGCACCGTGAAGAATGTCGTATCGCTCGAAGGCGGTGGCGGCTCGATGCGCCAGTTCCACACGGTCTCCTTGCTCAGCTCGAAGTACTGGCGCGACGCCGGCTTGCCCAGCACGCGGCGCACTTCGTTGCCGGTCATGCCACGTTGGATGCGCGCGAAGCCCGTTTCGTTCAACACCTGGTCGACGCTGCGCAGCACGTTGTCGGGGCCGATCGTGATCATGTAGCACTTCGTGCCCTCGGGCTGGCGCGAGTATTCCCACGTCACCGAGCCGTCGTCGTTCTGCCACTCCATGCCGGGAGGGCCGAAGCGGTCGCGCACATCCATCGCCGTGGACACGCCGGGCTTGAGTTCCTGCAAGTTGAAATAATCGCACGCGGGCAGGCCGATCGCCGCGAGCACGCTGCACAGGAGCAGTAAAAAGCGCTTCATGGACTGGTTTCTCCCCGATGCCGGACGGCTCCGATGGCTATCGTGCCGTGGGCTAGAATCGCATCATGCCGGCGTGCAAATCAAGTCGCGGCCGCTGGTGACCTGCACCCATCCGGGAGGAGCCTCATGAAAAGGACATTGCTCGCACTCGCACTGGTCGGCTTCGGTTGTTCGGCCCTTGCCCAGACGTCAGTGAAGATCGGTCACGCCGGGCCGCTGACCGGTCCCATTTCCCACATCGGCAAGGACGGCGAAAACGGCGCGCGCCTCGCGATCGACGACGCCAATGCGAAAGGCATCACGATCGGCGGCCGGAAAGTGCAGTTCGAGCTCGTCGGCGAGGACGACCAGGCCGATCCGCGCGTCGCGACGACGGTCGCGCAGCGCCTCGCCGACACCGGCGTCAAGGGCGTCGTCGGCCACGTCACGTCGGGAGCATCGATTCCCGCGTCGCGCATCTACGAACAGGCCGGCATACCGATGATCACGCCGTCATCGACGAACCCGAAGCTCACGCTGCAGGGATACGAAGTCACGTTCCGCGTCATCGCGAACGACCTGCAGCAGGGCGCGGCAATGGCCAGGCATGCGGCGCAGAGCCTGCAGGTCGGCAAGGTCGCGATCATCGACGACCGTACCGCGTACGGGCAGGGGCTCGCCGACGCGTTCGCCGACAGCCTGAAGCAGCATGGCGTGCAGGTCGTCGGGCGCGAATTCACGACCGACAAGGCGACCGACTTCACCGCGATCCTGACGAAAATCAAGGGCAGGCAGCCGGACGCGCTGTTCTTCGGCGGCATGGACGCGCAGGCCGCGCCGATGCTGCGCCAGATGAGGCAGCTCGGCATCGGCGCGCGCTTCCTCGGCGGCGACGGCGTGTGCACCAGCGAAATGATCAAGCTCGCCGGCGAGGCGATGAGCGCCGACACGTACTGCACGCAGGCCGGCATCCCGATGGCGAAAATGCCCGGCGGCGCGCAGTTCAACGAGCGTTTCAAGGAGCGCTTCAAGACCGACGTGCAGCTGTATGCCCCTTACAGCTACGACGCGACGATGGCGCTGATCGAGGCGATGAAGACGGCTGGCTCGGCCGAGCCGCAGAAATACCTGCCGGCGCTGCAGAAGCTCGACATGCAGGGCATCACCGGCACCATTGCGTTCGACCGGAACGGCGACATCCGCGACGGCGGGGTCACGATGTACCGCTTCAGCGACGGCAAGTGGGAAGCGCTGAACTGAGCGCGCGACCTTGACGCCCCGCGGCTGCCGTTCAGCGGGGCGAAATTCCGCCGCGCGGGACGCAACCGGCTCACCATGGCGTCATTACCGGGCAGTATAGTGGCGCTTTCCGGAGTGTCCGACGCGCAGCTGCCGAGGGCGCGGGCGAGGGCGACGTGACACGCGGCGCATCGGCCCGGTTTCCCGATTTTCACTGGAGGGGCAAGCATGAAGAGAAGCGTTGTTGCACTCGCAGTCCTGGGGCTCGGCCTGTCGCTGGCCCATGCGCAGGAAACCGTCGTCAGGCTCGGCAGCGTCGCCCCGCTGACCGGCACGATCTCCCACCTCGGCAAGGACAACGAGAACGGCGCGAGGCTCGCGATCGAGGACGCGAACGCGAAAGGCGTGACGATCGACGGCAAGAAAGTCAGGTTCGAACTGCTCGGCGAGGACGACCAGGCCGACCCGCGCACCGGCACGACCGTCGCGCAGCGCCTCGTCGATGCCGACGTCAAGGGCGTCGTCGGCCACCTGAATTCGGGCACGACGATTCCGGCGTCGCGCATCTACAACCAGGCCGGCGTGCCGATGGTATCGCCGTCCGCGACGAACCCGACGCTGACCCGCCAAGGCTACCCGGGCGTGTTCCGCACGATCGCCAACGACGTGCAGCAAGGAGGCATGCTCGGCAAGTTCATCGTCGGCTCGCTCGGCGCGAAGACCATCGCGATCATCGACGACCGCACCGCGTACGGCCAGGGCCTCGCCGACGAGACCGAAAAAGCGGTCAAGGCCGCCGGCGGCAAAGTCGTCGCGCGCGAATTCACCACCGACAAGGCGACCGACTTCAACGCGATCCTGACCAAGATCCGCGGCGTCAAGCCGGACGCGATCTTCTTCGGCGGCATGGACGCGCAGGCCGGCCCGATGCTGCGCCAGTTGAAGCAACTCGGCATCGAAGCGAAGTTCGTCACCGGCGACGGCGGCTGCAGCCCGGAGATGATCAAGCTCGCCGGCGACGCGATCAACGCCACCACCTACTGCTCGATGCCCGGCCTGGCGATCGACAAGATGCCGGGCGGGCCGGAGTTCCGCACCCGCTACAAGGCACGCTTCAACACCGACGTGCAGATCTATTCACCGTACGCCTACGACGCCGCGACGGCGATCATCCGGGCGATGCAGGCGGCCGATTCGGCCGAGCCGTCGAAGTACCTGCCGGCGCTGAAGAAATCGAACTTCCAGGGCGTCATCGGCACGGTCGCGTTCGACGACAAGGGCGACATCAAGGAAGGCGCGGTGACGATGTACCAGTACAGGAACGGCGCGTGGTCGCCGATGTGAGACTCGCCGAGAGGTGACGGCGCACGGCCGGAACCGGGGCGCGACAGAGGTGATCGCGCTCCGCAGTCGCCCCGGCATCACAAGGGTAACGATGGAAATCTTCCTGCAGCAGCTCGTCAACGGCCTGGTCGTCGGCAGCGTCTATGCGCTCGTCGCGCTCGGCTACACGATGGTCTACGGCATCCTCGGCCTGATCAACTTCGCCCACGGCGACCTCGTCATGGTCGGCGCGATGACCGCGCTGCAGACGATGCTGTTCCTGATGGGCGCAGCGCCCGGGATGTCGCCGCTCGCGATGCTGACGCTGTCGCTCGCCGTCGCGATTCCCGTATGCATGCTCCTCGGCTACACGATGGAGCGCCTCGCGTACCGGCGGCTGAGGAACGCCCCGCGGCTGGCGCCGTTGATCACCGCGATCGGCATGTCGTTCCTGCTGCAGACGATCGCGATGATGCTGTGGGGACGCAATTACCACACTTTCCCGCAGCTCGTCTCGACCGTGCCGCTGCAGCCGGTCGCGGGCGTGTTCGTCACACCGATCCAGGTGACGATCGTCGTCGGCTCGGCGCTCATCATGGCCGCGCTGATCGTGCTCGTGACGAAGACCCGGCTTGGCCGGGCGATGCGCGCGACGGCCGAGAACCACCGCGTCGCGGCGCTGATGGGCGTGGACACGAACCTCATCATCGCGCTGACTTTCGTCATCGGCGCGGCACTCGCCGCAGTCGCGGGCGTGATGTACGCGAGCAACTACGGCATCGCGCACTACGGCATGGGTTTCATGCCGGGGCTGAAGGCCTTCACCGCCGCGGTGCTCGGCGGCATCGGCAACCTCGGCGGCGCGATGCTCGGCGGCATCGTGCTCGGCCTCGTCGAATCCTTCGGCGCCGGCTACATCGAGCACATGACGTTCGGCCTGCTGAATTCGTCCTACCAGGACATCTTCGCGTTCATCATCCTCGGCCTCGTGCTCATCTTCCGGCCCACCGGCCTGCTCGGTGAACGCGTGTCCGACCGCGCCTGAACGGGGAACCCGATGAACGAGCTTGCTTCGGCCGTCCCCTGGCTCGGCAGCCGCAACCCGCAGGCGGCGCGCTGGCTGATCGTCATCGTCGCGATCGCCGCGCCGCTCGTCGCGGTGCTGTTCGGCCGCACCTGGGTGCGCGTGCTCGACTTCGCGCTGCTGTACGTGATGCTCGCGCTCGGCCTGAACCTCGTCGTCGGCTTCGCCGGCCTCCTCGACCTCGGCTACATCGCGTTCTACGCGGTCGGCGCCTACACTGCCGCTTTCCTCGCGTCGCCGCATTTCGGCGTGCACCTGCCGTTCTGGATCGTGCTGCCGGTCGCAGCCGGCTTTGCCGCGCTGGCCGGGATCATGCTCGGCTTCCCGGTGCTGCGATTGCGCGGCGACTACCTCGCGATCGTCACGCTCGGCTTCGGCGAGATCGTGCGCATTTTCCTGAACAACCTGAATTATCCGGTCAACATCACGAACGGGCCGCAGGGCATCAACGCGCTCGACCCGCTCGTGCTGTTCGGTTGGGACCTGTCGCGCAACCTCGAGATCACCGAGAACCTGTCGATCAACTCGCTGTTCCTGTACTACTACTTCTTCCTCGCCTGCGTCGCGGGCTCGATCGTGTTCATCCAGCGCTTGCAGGTGTCACGCGTCGGGCGCGCGTGGGCGGCGATGCGCGACGATGAGCTCGCCGCCAAGGCGATCGGCATCAACACGCGCAACCTGAAGCTGCTTGCGTTCTCGCTCGGCGCGACCTTCGGCGGCGTCGCCGGCGAGCTGTTCGGCGCATTCCAGGGCTTCGTGTCGCCGGAATCCTTCTCGCTGATGGAATCGATCGCGGTGCTGACGATGGTGGTGTTCGGCGGCATGGGCAACGTCGCCGGCGCGATCGCAGGCGCCTTGATCCTGTCGGCGCTGCCCGAGATCCTGCGCCACCTCGCGGTGCCGGTGCAGCAGACGCTGTTCGGCACCGTGCTGCTCGACCCCGAAGTGCTGCGCATGCTGCTCTTGTCGCTGGCGATGATCCTGATGATGCTGCTCAAGCCCGCCGGCCTGATCCCGGCGAACGCGCGCTACTCCCACGTCGAACACCTGAAACGCCACGGGGTGTCGCGATGATCACGCTGCTCGAAGCCCGCGGTATCGACAAGCGCTTCGGCGGCCTGAAAGCACTGTCGGACGTGTCGCTGACGATCGGCAAGGGAGAGATCTACGGCCTGATCGGCCCGAACGGTGCAGGCAAGACGACGCTCTTCAACGTGCTGACGGGCGCCTACGCTCCCGACGGTGGCGAATTCGTGTTCAACGGCACCGCATTGCCTTCGGCCAAGCCCCATCTCGTCGTCGCGCAGGGCATCGCGCGCACCTTCCAGAACATCCGCCTGTTCCGCGATCTCACCGCGCTCGAGAACGTCATGGCCGGGCACCACATCCGCACGAAAGCGACGATCTGGGGAATCCTCACTCAGAACAAGCGCACGCGCGAAGAGGAGCGCCTGACGACCGAACGCGCGTACGAGCTGCTCAAGTACGTCGGCATCGAGCGCTTCGCCACCGCGACAGCGAAGAACCTGTCGTACGGCGACCAGCGCCGCCTCGAGATCGCCCGCGCGCTCGCGACCGAGCCGCAGCTCCTGGCGCTCGACGAGCCTGCGGCCGGCATGAACGCGACCGAGACCGCGCAGCTGAAGCTCCTGATCGAGCAGATCCGCCGCGACGGCATCACGGTGCTGCTGATCGAGCACGACGTGAAGCTCGTGATGGGGCTGTGCGACCGCGTCGCGGTGCTCGATTTCGGCTGCAAGATCGCCGAAGGCATCCCCGCCGTCGTGCAGACCAACGAGGCTGTCATCAACGCCTACCTCGGCGGGGGCTGCCGGCATGAACACTGACCCGCCTAACCCGCCCTCGCCGCTGCTGCGACTCGACGGCGTGCAGATCGCGTACGGCGGCATCCAGGCCGTGAAGGGTATCGACCTCGAGCTCCACCGTGGCGAGCGCGTCAGCCTGATCGGCGCGAACGGCGCGGGAAAGACGACGACGCTGAACGCGATCGCCGGCATCCTGCCGCTCGCCCGGGGTGAAATCCTCTACGACGGCGACCGGATCGGGCAGGTGCCGGCGCACAAGCGGCTGCGCCGCGGCATCGCGCTGGTGCCCGAAGGGCGCGGCATCTTTACGCGGCTCACGGTCGAGGAAAACCTGCGCATGGGCGCGTATTCGCGCCGCGACGCCGCCGGCATCGAAGCCGACCTCGAGCGCGTCTATGCGATGCTGCCGCGCATCAAGGAGCGCCTTGCCCAGGTTGCCGGCACGCTGTCCGGCGGCGAACAGCAGATGCTCGCGATCGGCCGCGCGCTGCTGTCGCGCCCCAAATTGCTGCTGCTCGACGAGCCGTCGATGGGGCTCGCGCCGCTGGTCGTCGAGAAGATCTTCGAAGTCCTCCGCTCGGTCGGCAAGGAAGGCGTGACGATCCTGCTCGTCGAGCAGAACGCGAACCTCGCGCTGGAATTCTCGCAGCGTGCGTATGTCATGGAATCAGGTCGCATCACGCTGTCGGGCAGCGGCGCGGAGCTGCTGACGGACCCGAAAGTGCGGACAGCCTATCTCGGCGAGTCGGACGAAATCGCGTAGGGCTGGAGTACGGACCTTCACGGCGCTCGGGATGCTTCGCGGAGCAGATCATCTCCTTTCTTTACACCGATCCTGAAGGACATCGGCCCCCTTCGCAGATTGATGGCGCGCGGCCTGGAAACGATTCGCGCTCATACGTTACCCAATTTCGCCGCCTATAATCTGGTCAGCATGGAATGCCTGAACCATCCAACCGGAGTTAGCCGATATGAAGATTCAAGCCGCAGTAACCCCTGCTCAGGGCGAAGACTTCACTATCGAGAAAGTCACCCTTGCGCCGCCCAAGTTGAATGAAGTGCTAGTCAGGGTCGTTGCAACCGGCGTGTGCCATACCGATGCAGTGGCGCGCGACCTGGGTATTTCGCCCTACCCCATCGTGCTGGGGCACGAGGGTTCGGGTATCGTCGAGCAGATCGGTGAGAACGTCACCAGCCTGGAGGTGGGCGACCATGTGGTGATGTCCTTCGCCCATTGTGGCCAGTGCGAAAACTGCTTGACCGGCCACCCGACCGTGTGCTCGCGGTTCAACGAGCTCAACTTCGGTGGCCGGATGGAAGACGGCACCTGCCGCCTGCATCAAGGCGATACGGAGCTCTCCACCTTCTTTGGCCAGTCCTCCTTCGGCACCCATGTGGTGGCCCATGAGCGCAACGTCGTGAAGGTCGACAAGGACGTGGATCTGGCGCTGCTCGGGCCGCTCGGCTGCGGTATCCAGACCGGCGCCGGGACCGTTCTCAACCGCCTGAAGCCGGCGTTCGGCACCTCCATTGCGGTCTACGGCTGCGGCGCGGTCGGCCTGAGCGCAATCATGGCGGCGAAGATCGCCGGCTGCCAGCAGATCTTCGCCATCGATGTGCATGAAAGCCGTTTGCAACTGGCCGGCGAACTGGGTGCGACCCATGTCCTGAATGGCAAGGAAGTGGATGTGGTCAAGGAGATCAAGGAAGCCTCCATGGGCGGCACGCACTATGCGGTGGAAAGTACGGGCGTGCCACCGGTGGTGCGCCAATGCCTGCACGCGCTGCGACCGCTGGGGCAGGCGGCCATCGTCGGGGTGACGCCGGAGATGAACATCGACGTGCACAACGATCTGATGGCTGAAGGCAAGAGCATGATCGGGGTGATCGAAGGGGATTCGGTGCCGCGGGTATTCATTCCGAAGCTGGTTGAGTTCTTCAAGGCCGGGAAATTCCCTTTCGACAAGCTGGTCAAGTTCTACCGCTTCGATCAGATCAACCAGGCCTTCGAGGATTCGGCCAACGGCATCGCGGTCAAGCCGGTCCTCAGGCTCGCCTGATACGGCCGTCGGGCTCGTCCAGGGCCCGTGACCCTGGCATCGTCCTGCGGAGGTCAGGCCTTTTTATAGGTGTCCAAATCGATGCCCGAGCGGCCCGGAGCCAGAATGTTGTTCGGGTCCAGTGCGCGTTTGATGGCGTGATCCACGTCCCGCTTGACCGGGCCGTAGCTCTGCGCGACACGCTCCTGAAAACGGGTGTTAACCCGGTAAACCGCATAACCTTCCTTCTCGAACTCATCCAGCAGTTCGTTGAAGCAGACATCGGCCCGCCTGGTTTCCTCCGCACTGGTGCGATCGAAGAGGACGTCGATGACGTGGTGCATGTCGCGTGGCGCGACGATGAACTCGGCCACGTAATCCAGACCATGCTTGTGCAGGATGCGCTTGGCCATCCGTGCCTGCTTCTCGCACTCGCTGCCGCGCGCTTCGCTTACCGGCGCGAACCACATCGAGCCGCCGCCCCCGCGCCAGTTGTACAGGCCGAATTCCTGCAGGTTGGGCACGCCGGACATCAGCTCGGCGCGGTATTTGAACGGCTGCTTGGCACCGGCCTCTTCCTGGGTGACGATGCGGCCCTTGCCGAGCTTCGTGAACGCGTCGGTGACGATCTTCCAGTTCACATCGACCTGCTCCCGGGTGCCGTACAGCGCGGCGTAGAGGTTCCACGCGCCCATGCCGGTATCCTGCTGCATCTGCTTGATCACGCTGTCCGGCGTGTGGCCTGGTTCGGTGATGTAGTCGGAGCGGCGCAGGTGCGCGCTGCCGGCTTCCCACAGGGTGCTAGCGATCACTACCGAGTTGGGGATGGTGCCGGACATGCGCAGCGGACGAAGCAGATCAACGATCTCGACGATATCCTCCTCGTTCTCGAAAATGACCTCGAACGGTTTGAACACCGGTGGCTTGGGCATCAGCCAGAAGCCCATCTTGGTGGTGATGCCGTAGTTGGCCTGGGTGAACATGCCATCCAGCGTCGGGCCATAGCCCCATTTGAAGATCTGCCAGGTGTTGCTGCCCTTCACCCCGCCCATACCAGTGCGGTAGACGTCACCGTTGGCCAGCACCACTTCCATGCCGCACTGCATCATGAAGTGCTCGCCGTACGGGGTGTAACCCACGCCGCGGTCCATGGTGTTGCCGACCGGTCCGGCAATGGCCGAGGGCGCCGAGAAGGACAGCATCACCGGCAGATTGTTCTCCTCGATGTAATCGTAGAGCTGCCCATAGGTCACGCCTGGCTCGACCAGGGCATAGCACATGTCCGTGTCGATCTTGATGATCTTGTTCATCTTCTTCAGGTCAAGGATGACCTGCCCACGCTGGCTCGGCGCGGCTGAGCCGTAACCGAAGTTTCGGCCGGTGGAGATGGTCCAGATCGGAATTCTGTGCTCGTTGCAGATGCGCACCACACCCTGCACCTGCTCGACCGTGGTCGCCGTCAGCGCTGCCGAAGGCGCATGAGCGGCATTCTCGACGGACATCATGATTTTATTGTAGGGCAGCAGCTGATCGGCTTGGACCAGCACGCTCTCTTCACCCAGCAAAACGCGGAACTTCTCGATTGCCTTGTTGAATTCTTCCTGGACCACCCCTCTGGGCAATACAGCGTTATTCTGTTCAGGCATTGATCAGACTCCTTCAGGCCTCGATCGAAAAAGAAACGAAGCTGCCGGTGATTGGCGCGCTCGCAGTGGGTGCCAGTGGGGCGGCCAGCGTCGTGCGCGTGCCCAGCGAAGCCAGCAAATAACCGATACTGCTCGCCCACTGGGCCGACTGACCGGTGCCGCGTGACGGTCCGCTCATTCGGCGCGGCACGATCGGTCCATTCTGACGCTCCTCATTCAGGCTGAAACCCGCTCCACAGGCCTGCAGCTGACGGCTGAACTGCTGCGAACAACCTTCAGCGCTATCGGTATTGAGCAAATGATGGCGGCTGAACCCGGCTTCAGCGATGTGCTGCCCAAGCCACTGCACGCGTGCGCCGCCACTACGAGCCATATCCACTACCAGAGCTGCCGAGGCATCATCCAGCAGGCCGATGAGCCGCATCGGCTGACGACTCCGCAGCTGGCGCTCAAAATCCAGCATGAAGCCCGGATCGCGACCGACCCGCTGCACCTGCAGCCGTGTGTCACTGGCCGCCAGGGCGCCATACAGGAAAATCGACTCGGCCGCCCCCTCGTTTGCCAGCGCCACGACCGGCCGGGCGGCTGCGGTAGCGCTCGAGCCGGCAGTGGCGGCGGCAAACGCGCGTACTGCGCTGCCCATCGTCACACCGGCGATACTGCTCAGGGCCATGCTCTTGAGCACGAAACGACGGTTCACACTCATGACAGGCTCCTCAAGGCCGAGCTGCCGGAGCCGGCAGGGTCGACAGGTATTCAGTCACCTGAGCAAGGGATTGGTCATCGATGTAGGAGGCAGGGAACGCTGGCATGGCGTTGAAGCCATTGCGTACGATGTACCGAATATAGCTTTCGGGCAGGTCGCGGCCGGCGATCACCGGACCCACTCCGACTTTAGGGTCGTGGCAGTGGCCGCAGACTTTGTCATACAGGTTCTTGCCACTGCCCCATTGGCTGTCATCCTGCGCTTGGGTCGATGCGGCCAGCAGCGCAAAGGGCAGGACACTCGCCACTAGCGCTCGTTTCGCAGCCTTGCCGCTCAAGGAATCAGACATTTTTGATTCTCCAATAGCAAGTGGACGGCCGAGCATCAGACCGATGCATCAGAACGGATAGCGACGCGGCGCGTGCTGCACCGTGACCCAGTGATCCGTCGTGAACTCCTCGATTGCCCAGTCACCGTTGAACCGCCCCAAGCCAGAATTCTTCTCGCCGCCGAAGGGTGCGTTTGGCTCGTCGTTGACCGGCATATCGTTGATATGAGTCATGCCGGCACGGATCCGCTGCGCGAACTGCACGCCACGGGAGGTATCCCCAGTGAACACGGCGCTGGACAGCCCGTACTCGCTGCTATTGGCCAAGGTCAGTGCATGCTCCGCGTCGCGGGCGCTCTGGATGCCGACCAGCGGGCCGAAGATCTCCTCGCGGGCGATTTCCATATCGGCGGTCACGTTGCCGAATACATGCGGCGGCATGACGTTGCCTTGCGGGTCGCCGCCCACGAGGACCACTGCACCTTCCTGTTGCGCCTTGCTGATTTTGGCCGTGAGGCCTGCCAGCTGTTTGGCGTTGATCACCGGGCCCACAATGGTTTCCGGCTTGCTCGGATCGCCATACGGCAATGCCTTGACCCGCTCGACAAAGCGCCGTGTGAACCCTTCCAGCAGAGGGGCTTCAACGATGATGCGGTTGATGGCCATGCAGATTTGCCCCTGGTGCAGGAACTTGCCGACCACCGCAGCGTTCACCGCCGCATCCACATCCGCATCGGCCAGCACCACAAACGGACTGTTGCCGCCCAGTTCCAGCGCCACGTGCTTGAGGTGCGTGCCGCCGCTCGCAAGACGGCCGATGTTTCGGCCGACGGGCGTGGAGCCGGTAAAGGAGATGAAGGACGGCACCGGGTGCTCGACGAAGGCATCGCCGATGTCCGAGCCGGCCCCAACCAGCACACTCAACACGCCTGCCGGCAGCCCGGCTTCCTCGAAGATGCGCGCCAGCAGCAGGCCGCCGGTGATCGGCGTATCACTCGCCGGTTTGATGACCACGGCGTTGCCCAGCGCCAGCGCCGGGGAGACTGAACGGGCACTCAAGTGCAGCGGAAAGTTCCAGGGACTGATCACTCCTACCACACCCAGCGGCGCGCGGTAGACACGGCTTTCCTTGCCCGGCACATCCGAAGGCAAAATGCGGCCATGAACCCGGCTCGGCAGGCTCGCGGACTCCAGCGTGATGGCGCGGGCGGAAGCCCACTCGATTTCGGCCTTGATGTGGGTACTGCCGGACTCACGAATCAGCCAGTGGAGGATTTCTTCCTTGCGCTCATCGAAAATTTCGACGGCCCGACGCATTACGTCACCACGCACCGTGGGCCCCATTGTTGCCCATTCGGATTGCGCCTTTTGCGCCGCATGATAAGCCTGGTCCAGATCCTCACAACTGGCCATCGGCAGGCTCAGCAGGGTTTTGCCGGTGAAAGGGTCGGTGACATCGAGATTGCGTTCGGCGCTTCCCGCTCGCCACTGCCCGGCAATCGGCTGCAATTCAAGGTTTTGATAGGCCGGCTTGCTCTTCATGACATCTCTCTCCTTGTATCCGGAGCCCTCCGCGCCAGACACTGATCAAAGCGACCCGGCCGGCTTTGGAAGGGGTCGAGCACACCATTCCAGTTTCTGTCTCAAGCGTCAAGCTCTGTTCCGCGTTGAGAATAGGCAGCGAAAGTGGCTGCCGGCAACGTACAGGGTCTCCAAATTCGAACAACGCAGAAACCTGGGCGTGCCCTACGTAACACCGGCCGAGCGCCTGCAGCTCGAGCAGCTCGATTTCGGCTTCTGGCGCCTGCGGGTGAAGTACGGCTTCAAGGACGAGCCCGACATCCCCGCCGAACTCGCCCGCTGCCGCGAGCTCGGCCTCAAGATCGACCTGATGGAAACGAACACCGTTGAACGCGACGGACGAGAGGGTCGGGTCAGGCTTCCACGCGGCGCTGCCAGGACAGGAAGCACAACAGGCCGAGCGACATGAAGCCCGCCATGCCGGCAGCGAGCGTCAGCGGCGAGCTCCACAGCAGCGGCGCCAACACTCCCGCAGTGACCGCATTGACGCTGACCTGCAGGAAGCTCTGGCAGCTCGACGCGAGGCCACGCCGCGCGGGAAAGCGGTCGAGCGCGATCAGCGTCAGGCTGGGCATCACCAGCGCCATGCCGATCGTGTAGATCGCGACCGGCAGCACCGACCACGGCAGGCCGGGCGTCACCAGCGCGCCGATCAGCACGTTGAGCACTGCCGCCCCGCCCATGATCGCGAAACCGGTCGTGATCGTGCGCCCGTGCTGCCAACGTCCGGCCATGCGCCCGGACAGCGCCGAACCGCACACCATGCCGAGCACGGTCGGCACGAACATCCAGCCGAACTGTTGCGGCCCGAGACCGAGATGGCCGATCAGGAAGGCCGGTGCGGACAGCACGTAGAGGAAGAACCCGTTGAAGTTGAACGCGACCGCCCCGGCGACGAGCAGGAACGCCCCGCTGCCGAGCACTTTCGTGTAGGCACGGCCGAGGCTGACCGGGTGCAGCGGATGGCGCGCCGCGGCGGGCAGCGTCTCGGGCAGGTAGCGCCAGGTCAGGTAAGTCAGCCCGCCGGCGAAGAGGGCGAGGAACACGAACACCGCGCGCCAGCCGGCGATCGCCAGCAGCAGCCCGCCGATGATCGGCGCGATCGCCGGCGCGATGGCGAAGATCATCGTGACGCGCGCCATCAGCCGCTGCGCCTGCGCGCCGTCGTAGAGGTCGCGGATCACGGCGCGCCCGACCACCATCCCCGCACCGCCGCACAGCCCTTGCAGCACGCGCCCGGTCCACAGCCATTCGATCGACGGCGCCAGCGCGCACACGAGCGACGCCAGCACGAACAGCGCCATCGACCCGAGGATCACGCGCCGCCGGCCGAAATGGTCGGCCAGCGCGCCGTGCCACAGCACCATGAACGCGAAAGTCGCCATGTAGGCCGTCAGCGTCTGCTGCACTTCGATCGGCGTCGCGCCGAGCGACGCGGCGATCGCGGGAAAGGCCGGCAGGTAAGTGTCGATCGAAAATGGCCCGATCGCGGCGAGCGCGGCGAGAATCGCCGCGAGCCAGGGCGAGGAAGCAGGCATCGGAATCTCTCCGGGAATCTTCTGTTTTTTTCTGTTTTTCTTCGCGTCGCCGGAGCGGGCCGCGGCTTCGACCCGAGCGCAGCCTTCGCCCGCGATGCACACGCCGCCCGGCACCGGCCCGGCAGTGCAACGCGACCGGACACGCGCTATCGCGTGTCCAGCCCGCGTCGATACTGGATCGCCTCGGCCAGATGCGCCGGACCGATGGCGTCGGCATCGGCCAGATCGGCGATCGTGCGGGCGACTTTCAGGATGCGATGATAACCCCGCGCCGACAGGTTCAACCGCTCGATCGCGTGGGCCAGGAGCTTGCGGCCTTCGGCGTCGGGCGCGCACAACGCGTCCACGCGGCCCGCCGCTAAGCGGCTGTTCGGCTCATTCTGGCGCTCGCGTTGGCACGCCCACGCACGCTCGACGCGTGAGCGCACCGCTTCGCTCGATTCGCCAGCGGGTTGCGCGAGCATCTCGGCCTGGTCGAGCAGCGGCACTTCGATGATGACATCGATGCGATCGAGCAGCGGGCCCGACAGCTTGCCGCGGTAGCGCGCGATCTGGTCCGGCGAGCAGCGGCAGCGGGCGCTGCCGGCATGGCCGCACGGACAGGGGTTCATCGCCGCGACGAGCTGGAAGCGGGCGGGGAATTCCGCGCGGCGCCGGGCGCGCGACACGGTGACGAGACCCGTTTCGAGCGGCTCGCGCAGTGCCTCGAGCACGCGCCGGTCGAATTCGGGCAGTTCGTCGAGAAACAGCACGCCGTGGTGCGCGAGGCTGATCTCGCCCGGCCGCGGATCGGCGCCGCCGCCGACGAGCGCCGGCGCGGAGGCCGAGTGGTGCGGCGCGCGATACGGGCGGCGTCCCCAGTGCCGCACGTCGAACGAGCCTTCGATCGACTGGATCGCCGCGCTCTCGATCGCTTCGGCCTGCTCCATCGGCGGCAGCAGCCCGGGCAGGCGCCGTGCGAGCATCGACTTGCCGGTTCCCGGGGGCCCGAACAGCAACAGCGAATGCTGTCCGGCCGCGGCGACTTCGAGCGCGCGGCGCGCCTGAAGCTGTCCCTTGACTTCGGCGAGATCGGCCTCGGGCGGCCCGCTCCGGCTACGCAGCGGAGGCAGGTGAGGCGGAAGCACGGCACGCCCGTTCAGGTGCCCGCACACCGCGAGCAGGCTCGCCGCGGCCAGCACGCTCGCATCCTCCGCAAGCGCCGCCTCGTCCGCGTTGGCGACCGGCAGCACCAGCGTGCGGCCTTCACGAGCGGTTTCGAGCGCCACCGCGAGCGCGCCACGCACCGGGCGCAGTGCGCCATTCAGCGACAGTTCGCCGACGAACTCGTGTCGCGAAAGCGCGCCCGCATCGATCTGGCCGGATGCCGCGAGGATGCCCAGCGCGATCGGCAGGTCGAAGCGCCCGCCCTCTTTCGGCAGGTCGGCGGGGGCGAGGTTGACGGTGATGCGACGCTGCGGGAACTCGAACTGCGACGTGACGATCGCGGCCCGCACGCGATCGCGCGCCTCGCGCACCTCGGTGTCGGCGAGCCCGACGAGGTTGAAAGCAGGCAGGCCGTTGGCGAGGTGGACTTCGACCGTCACTTCCGGTGCGGCGAGGCCGACCAGCGCGCGGGTACGTATGAGAGCCAGCGACATCGAAGTCTCCGGGATGGACTGGGAGCAGTCTACCGGAGACGGCGTCGATGACAAACGCCTAGATGGATTCGGCGCAACCGCGTTGCGCCGGATGATGTGGCTGCGACGGGAGCGCGTTGCGGCTTCAGTCGGCGTCGTTTTCAGTGCGTACGCGCGTCAGCTCGGATTCCAGCGCGGCAACACGGTCTTCGAGTTCGGCGAGTTTCTGCCGCGTATGGGCGAGCATTTCACGCTGCACGTCGAATTCCTCGCGAGTGACCAGATCGAGCTTGCTGAAGGCGCTGCCGAGCAGGGCTTTGGCGTTTTTCTCGAAATCGCGCGCCGGATTGCTCGCGGCAATTTCGGAAAGCTTGGCGCCGAGTTCATCGAGGATGCGGGGACCGGGCATGGCGGCACCTGTGCGGCGGTTGTGATGGGGACAGCCAGTTTATCACGGTCGATTTCAGCCCGTAGGCAGCAAAGGAGCCGCGATGCACCATCGTGCGTCAGCCGCACCGTTCCGGTGCATCACGAAAAGCAGAGGCGTTGCAGCTTGCACCAAAACCCCCTTCACGCAGACCATGGATCTGGAGAATTCATTTGATAATCATATTGTTGCAGGACACATCCACGACATGGCATTGATCGTGCTTGTGGTGCACTGCCAGATAATTCCCCTCCTGAAGGAGCATGCAATGCGCAAGAGCACAATCGCCGCCGCCCTCTTCACCATCATGCCGGTCCTTGGCGCGGGTTCCGTCCTCGCCGCCGACGGTCCCTTCACTGCGAACGTCAGCCTGGTCACCGACTATGCGTACCGCGGCATCAGCCAGACCGATGAACGCCCGGCGCTGCAAGGCGGGGTCGACTACGCCCACGACAGCGGCTTCTATGCCGGCGTCTGGGGCACGAACGTCTCGTGGCTGCGCGACGCCGAAACGACTTCGTCGTCCGGCAACAGCCTCGAACTGGATGTGTACGGCGGCTACCGGACCGTGTTCGGCGCGCTCGGCCTCGATGTCGGCCTGCTGCAGTACTACTACCCGGGCGACTTCGACCGCTCGTGGCGGCGCGACACCGGGCTGTCGAAGCCGGACACTCTCGAAGGCTACGTCGGGCTGAGCTGGGAATTCCTGACGTTCAAGTATTCCCATGCCTTCACCGATCTCTTCGGCACGCCCGGCTCGGACCACAGCAAGTACCTCGACCTGACGGCGAGCCACGAAGTGATGCCCGGCCTCGCGCTGAGCGCGCACGTCGGCCGCCAGGTCGTCACAGGCCCGGCCGATTCGTACACCGACTGGAAGATCGGCGCGACGAAGGCCGTCGGCGACTTCACGCTCGGCCTGCACTACGTCGATACCGACCTCGACGACGTCGACCTCGCCGAGGAGCGCCTGATCCTCTCATTGAGCCGGACCTTCTGAACCCCCACCGCTGCCGCGGGCACGTCCCGCCCGACTGAAAGGAAAGACCATGAAATTCGTCACTGCCATCATCAAGCCGTTCAAGCTCGACGAAGTGCGTGAAGCGCTCTCGGCGATCGGCGTGCAGGGTATCACCGTCACCGAAGTCAAGGGTTTCGGCCGCCAGAAAGGCCACACCGAGCTGTATCGCGGCGCGGAGTACGTCGTCGATTTTCTGCCTAAAGTGAAGATCGAGGCCGCGATCCGCCCCGATCTGCTCGATCAGGCGATCGAGGCGATCGAAAAATCGGCCGCGACCGGCAAGATCGGGGACGGCAAGATCTTCGTTTTCGATCTCGAACAGGCCATCCGCATCCGCACCGGCGAAACCGGTCCCGACGCGCTGTAACGGAGAAAAAAACATGAAGAAACTCTACGCATTGCTGCCCGCCGCACTTGCGCTCGGGCTCGCTGGCGGCAGCGCGCTCGCCCAGGAAGCTGCAACAGCCGTCGCACCTGCCGTCGAGGCCGCCGCCGCAGCGCCGATCGTCGAGAAAGGCGACGTCGCGTGGATCATGACGTCGACCCTGCTCGTGCTGTTCATGGCGCTGCCGGGCCTCGCGCTGTTCTACGGCGGCCTGGTGCGCTCGAAGAACATGCTGTCGGTGCTGATGCAGGTGATGGTCGTGTTCTCGCTGATCGCGGTGCTGTGGGTGTTCTATGGCTATTCGCTCGCGTTCACTGAAGGAGCGCCGTTCATCGGCTCGCTCGACAAGCTGTTCCTGTCCGGCGTGACGATCGACACGCTCGCCGACACTTTCACCGACAACGTCAAGCTGCCCGAATTCGCGTTCGTCGCGTTCCAGGCCACGTTCGCGGGCATCACCGGAGCGCTGGTCGTCGGTGCGTTCGCCGAGCGGATGAAGTTCTCCGCGGTGCTGATCTTCTCGGTGATCTGGTTCACGCTGTGCTACCTGCCGATCTGCCACATGGTGTGGGGCCCCGGCGGCATGCTGCTCGATGACGGCGCGCTCGACTTCGCCGGCGGTACGGTGGTGCACATCAACGCCGGGGTGGCGGGTCTCGTCGGCGCGTACATGGTCGGCAAACGGATCGGCTTCGGCCGCGAAGCGCTGACGCCGCATTCACTGACGCTGACGATGGTCGGCGCGTCGATGCTGTGGGTGGGCTGGTTCGGCTTCAACGCCGGCTCGAACCTCGAAGCGACGTCAGGTGCCGCGCTGGCATTCATCAACACGCTCGTCGCGACCGCCGCCGCAGTGCTCGCATGGTCGCTCGGCGAGGCGCTGTTCAAGGGCCGGCCGTCGATGCTCGGCGCAGCGTCGGGTGCCGTTGCCGGTCTCGTCGCGATCACGCCGGCGTGCGGCTCGGTCGGGCCGATGGGCGCGATCGTCATCGGCCTGCTCGCCGGCTTCGTCTGCCTGTGGGGCGTCAATGGCTTGAAGCGCATGCTCGGCGCGGACGACGCGCTCGACGTGTTCGGCGTGCATGGCGTCGGCGGCATCCTCGGCGCGATCCTGACCGGGGTGTTCACCGCCCCGTCGCTCGGCGGCACCGGCGCCGAGGACTTCTCGATCGCTGGCCAAGTCTGGATCCAGACCTATAGTGTATTGATCACGATCGCGTGGTCGGCGGTCGTCGCGGTGATCGCCTACAAGGTCGCCGACATCCTCGTCGGGCTGCGGGTGCCCGAAGAGGAGGAACGCCAGGGGCTCGACGTCAGCGCCCACGGCGAGACGGCGTACCACCACTGAGCTTCACGGCCGGGGTTCCCTCCTCTTCCCCGGCCACTGGACGGGCGCCCCGTCGCGGGGCGCCCGTTTTTCGTCTGTGGTCGGCAAAAAAAGAAAGGAGGCTTGCGCCTCCTTCCGCGTTTTCGGCTGCGCCGCAGCGCGCTTACGCGATCGTCCAGGTCTCGCCGCCTTGCAGCAGATCGGCGAGGCGGCCGTCGCCTTTTTTCGCCCGCGCGTCAGCGTGCAGCTGCGCGTTGAGCTCGTCGTAGCTGGGCGTGCGCACTGAACGGAATACCCCCAGCGGGACCGGCAGGTCGGGCGTGTCGAACTGCGACAGGAAGAACGCGAGGCCGCTGTGCGCCGCTTTCTCGTCATGCACGACGAGCTCGCTCTCGGCGACACCGCCTTCGCCGAGCGTCACGACTTCCGGCTCCATGCCGCGCAAGCGGATGCCGCGGTCGCGCGCCTTGCCGAACACCAGCGGCTTGCCGTCCTCGAGGATCACGCGCGCGTCGTCGCGGGTCGCCTTGTCGGTCAGTGTCGAATACGCGCCGTCGTTGAACACGATGCAGTTCTGCAGGATTTCGACGAACGCGGTGCCCCTGTGCGCTGCCGCGCGCGCGAGCACCGACGCGAGATGCGGCAGGTCGGTGTCGACCGAGCGGGCGACGAAAGTCGCTCCGGCGCCGAGCGCGAGCGCGACCGGGGAGAACGGGCGGTCGATGCTGCCGAGCGGCGTGCTCTTGGTCTTCTTGCCCATTTCGGAAGTCGGCGAATACTGGCCTTTCGTCAGGCCGTAGATGCGGTTGTTGAGCAGGATGATCTTCAGGTCGACGTTGCGGCGCATCGCATGGATGAAGTGGTTGCCGCCGATCGCGAGCGCATCGCCGTCGCCGGTGACGACCCACACCGACAGCTCGGGCCGGGCGAGCTTCAGCCCGCTCGCGATTGCCGGCGCGCGCCCGTGGATGCTGTGCATCCCGTACGTGTCCATGTAGTACGGGAAGCGGCTCGAGCAGCCGATGCCCGAGATGAAAGCGAAGTTCTCGCGCGGGATGCCGAGCGTCGGCAAGAGCTTCTGGATCTGCGCGAGGACGGCGTAGTCGCCGCAACCGGGACACCAGCGCACATCCTGGTTCGATTCGAAGTCTTTTTTCGTCAGTGCGACGGGTGCGGACATGTCGTTCATGATGATCTTCCTGTAACGATGGGGCTCGTGGACGCGATGCGGCGCGTGCGTCAGCTCAGTTCGAGGATGCGGTCATGGATTTCGCTGACCTTGAAGGGCTTGCCCTGCACCTTGTTCAGCGGCACGACGTCGCACAAGTAGCGTTCGCGCAGCAGCTTCGAGAGTTGCCCCATGTTGAGTTCCGGCACCAGCACGGTCTTGTAGCGCGCGAGCAGGTCGCCGAGGTCCGGCGGCAGCGGGTTCAGGTGGCGCAGATGGACATGCGCGACCGAGCGGCCGTCGGCCTCCGCCTTCTCGCGCGCCTGCGCGATCGTGCCGTAGGTGCTGCCCCAGCCGATGACGAGCAGGTCCCCGGAGGCCGGCCCCTCGACCGTCGTCGGCGGGATGTCCTGCGCGGTGCCGGCGACTTTCGCGGCGCGCACGTCGACCATGCGCTGGTGGTTCAGCGGATCGTGCGAGATGTTGCCGGTGAGGAAGTCCTTTTCCAGGCCGCCGACGCGGTGCTCCATGCCCGGCGTGCCGGGGCGCACCCAGGCGCGCGCGAGGTTCTCGTCGCGCGCGTACGGCTGGAAGCCTTCCGGATCGGTGCGATAGCTCACCTCGACTTTCGGTAGGCTGGCGACGTCCGGAATCCGCCACGGCTCGGCGGCGTTCGCGATGCCGCCGTCCGTAAGCAGGATCACCGGCGTCATGTACTTGACGGCGATGCGGAACGCCTCGATCGCGCAGTCGAAGCAGTCGGCGGGCGAGCGCGCGGCGATCACCGGGATCGGGCATTCGCCGTTGCGCCCGTAGATCGCCTGCAGCAGGTCGGACTGCTCGATCTTCGTCGGCAGGCCGGTCGACGGGCCGCCGCGCTGCACGTTCACGATCACCAGCGGCAGCTCCAGCATCACTGCGAGGCCCATCGCCTCGGTCTTGAGCGCCATGCCGGGGCCGGAAGTCGTCGTCAGGCCGAGCGCGCCGCCGTAGGCCGCGCCGATCGTCGAGCAGATGCCGGCGATCTCGTCCTCGGCCTGATAAGTCGTGACGTTGAAATGCTTCAGCGCGGACAGTTCGTGCAGGATGTCGGTCGCCGGCGTGATCGGGTACGAGCCGAGGAAAAGCCCGACACCCGACGACTCGGACGCGGCGACGAAGCCGAGCGCCGCGGCATGGTTGCCGGTGATGCTGCGATAGATGCCGGGTTTCGCCGCCGCTTCGCGCACCTGGTAGGTCGCGGCGAAGATCTCGGCGGCGTCGGCATACGCGAAGCCGGCGCGCAGCGCATTGACGTTGGCGTCGGCGAATTCGGGCTTCTTCGCAAACTTCTCGTAAATGTCGGCGATTTCATCCTCGATCGGCCGGCCGTACAGGCACAGCATCAGGCCGAGCGCGAAGTAGTTCTTGCAGCGGCCGACTTCCTTCTTCGACAGGCCGGAATCGCGCAGCGCCGCCGCAGTCAGCGCCGAGATGTCGATCCTGAAGAGCCGGTAGCCGTCGAGGCTGCCGTCCTCGAGCGGATTGCTCGTGTAGCCGGCTTTCGCGAGGTTCGTGTCGGCGAACGCGCCGGTGTTCGCAATGATGATGCCGCCGTGCTTGACATCCGCAAGGTTGGTCTTCAGCGCCGCGGGGTTCATCGCGACGAGCGCATCGGGCGCGTCGCCGGAGGTGAACACCTGCCGCGACCCGTACTGGATCTGGTAGCCGGACACGCCGAACAGCGTGCCGGTCGGCGCACGGATTTCGGACGGGTAGTCGGGGTGGGTCGCAAAGCCGTGACCCGCCTTCGCGACGGCTTTCGAGAATTCCGAACCGGTGAGCTGCATGCCGTCGCCGGAGTCGCCGACGAAACGGATCACAACGCTGTCGAGCGCCTCGACGGCCCGTGCGCGGACGCTCGACGCGCCGGCGGCTTGGGTGCTGCCGCAGGCTGCCCTGCTATCGACTTCGGCCTCGGACGTGTATCCGGCTTCTGACATGATTTTCCTCCTCGATGGGCCCGGGTTGCCTGCCCTGATTGCGGGGCGACGCCGTCGACCGCGGGCGGGGTTTTGTTGATTACAAACAGTTTGACGTCCATCAGTATTGACGCAGGTCAAGAGAAGCGAAATATCGCCGAATCAAACGTTTTCCCGGGAATGGCAGAATTGCCGAAGCGCGCCCGCGCCACCGCTATCGGGGCGGCTGTGCTGCTCGAGCGGACTCGCGGAGGAAAGGTGGGCAAGCGGTCGCTTCGCCGGTGGCAGGCGGAGCGCGCGGACCGGGCTCAGCCGGCGCAGTCGATCTCGTCGCGGTGGCCGAAGCCGGCGGAGTTGTCGATGAAGTACAACCGCTCGGGCACGAAGCGGTACCAGCGCACTTTTGTCAGCGCCTTGACGATCGCGGCCGGGGCCAGCGCGAGCTTGCCGACGACCGGGTACTTGTCGCCATACAGCCGGCGCGCGCGCTTTTCCTCGTCGCCCGACACTTCGCAGGCGAACCCTTCGGCCTGGACGCCCTTGATCTGCGGCCAGTCCGCGTAGTCTTCCTGCACCGTGATCGCGACCCGCGCGTGCGCGGCGAGTGCGGCGGCGTGGCGGCTTGCCGGCGCCGACAGGAAATACAGCGTGAAGCCGTCGCTGACGTAGAACACCGCCGCGGCCCACGGACCGTCGCTGCCGTGCGTCGCGAGCGTCATCACGTGGTGCGTCTGCAGGTACGCGAGCGCCGCCTCGCGCGCCGCTGCCGCGCTCAAGATTCGACGCTCCCCGGCTCGCGCAGAGGCTGCGGCGTCGCCCGCGCGTGGCCGCTTTCGTGCAGCCGCTTGAGCCGGTACGCGAGCTGCGGGCGGCTCAGGCCGAGCATGCGCGCCGCGGACGACAGGTTGCCGCGCGCCTTGTCCGTCGCAGCTTCGATCAGCATCGCCTCGACGTGGTCGAGCGTCATCGTGCCGTCGCACACCGCGTCACAGATCGACTTGCCGGCGTCGCCTTCCCCGGCGTCGAGCTTGCCGTCGGGGTCGAGCCCGAACTCGCGTGCCTCGTCGCCCCAGGACAGGAACAGGTGCTCGACTTCGATGCGCGTGCCGTGCGGCGCGAGGATGACGCCGCGTTCGACGGTGTTCTGCAGCTCGCGGATGTTGCCGGGCCACGCGTAAGTGGTCAGCGCGCGCTTGGCCTTGTCGGTGAAACCGAGCAGCTTCTTGCCGTTGATCGCGGCGTGCTTTTCGAGGAAATGCTTGGCAAGGACGGAGATGTCCTCGCGGCGCTCGCGCAGCGGCGGAATATTGATCGGGTAGGCGTTGAGGCGATAGTAAAGGTCGGCGCGGAAACGCCCTTCCTTGACGAGCTGCGGCAGGCCGGCGTTGGTCGCCGCGACGAGGCGCACGTTGATCTTGCGGATCCGGTCGTCGCCGAGGCGCTCGACCTCGCCTTCCTGCAACACGCGCAGCAGCTTGCTCTGTGCAGTCAGCGGCAGCTCGCCGATCTCGTCGAGGAACAGCGTGCCGCCGTCGGCGCGCTCGAAACGCCCCGGGCGCGACACCAGCGCGCCGGTGTAGGCGCCTTTCTCGACGCCGAAAAGCTCGGATTCGACCAGGTCGTGCGGGATCGCCGCACAGTTGATCGCCACCAGCGGACGGTCGCGGCGCGTGCTCATCTCGTGCAGCGCACGGGCGAACAGCTCCTTGCCGACTCCCGTCTCGCCGAGCAGCAGCACCGAGATGGGGCTCGCCGCCGCCTGGCTGAGCAACTCGAGCGCGGCGCGAAAACCCGGCGATGTGCCGATCATGTCGCCGGGAATCTGGTTCTTCTCGCCGATCGTCGAGCGCAGCTGCACGACTTGGGTCTGCAGGTCGATCAACTGGTCGGCGATCGATTCCGGCGTGAAGAAGCGCATGTGCTCGTCGGCATCCTCCCATTCCTCGACCGGCTTGCCGACGATGCGGCAGCCCTCGTCGCCCATGCCGACGCATTCGACTTCCTTGTACAGGATCGAGCGCCCCATGAACGCGGAAGTGTAGCCGCAGGCGTAACCGATCTGCGTCCAGCACACCGGCTCGTCGTGGATGCCGAAGTGCCGCCGGTGCGACTGGCCTTCCCACGAGTTGATCCAGCGGAACTCGCCGTAGAAGCGACCGGACGCACGGTCGAACTCGACGCGGATCGGCGCGACGCCGACGTTGCCTTCGAGCGCGTGCAGCCGCGGTCCGGTCATGAAGATTTCCATGTCGGTCATGTCCTGCGCGCGGGTGCGCACGAGTTCGGCGTCGCGCATGCCCGAAGCGTAGCCCATGCGCAGCAGCAGCCCGCGCGCGCGAGTGATGCCCAGCGTATCGATCAATTCCTTGCGCAAGGACGCCTGCGCTTCCGCATGCACGAGCAGCATGCGGTGTTCGTGAAGCCATATCTGTCCGGTGTCGGAACAGAAATGCACGCGTGACCTGAGGTCGGCGCCGTCTGCGCGGCTCACGTCTTGGAGCTTGGTCATGCCTCGCCCTCCTCCTGGATCGCTTGTTCTACGCGTCGCCGCGGCCTCCCGTATTGACCTGCATCAAACAGTTCGAGCGACAACTATCCGAACGAACTGGAGACTCCGCTGAACGCCGGTTCACCAAATGGTCAAGCCGTGCGGCCGAGGAGACGAAATCTGATCAATTGGTAAAGCCGCGCTCGCCGCGCTGCCCCGTCGTGGCCCACCTTCCGCATCCTTCCCGCCGTTTTGCGTCGCCCCCCCGAAAACGCCTGGATCGCACGCTGTCCGCGCGTCGCAGCCTCGCCGAAGCGCCCGCGGAAAGCCCATCTGCCGGCCCGGCGCAGCCGCAATGGCACACCCCTTGCGAAGGGAGTCCGGCAGGCGTCGTCCAACAAATCCGGTTGCTTCGATCGACACCGGAATTACAAAGGAGGGGGCATCAGATGAAGTTTCCTGTTCCGCACGACATCAAGGCCAAGACGATTCCGGGGACCGAAGGCTGGGAGCGGATGTATCCGTACCAGTACCAGTTCGTCACCGACGACCCGCAGCGCAACCAGTACGAGAAGGACACTTTCTGGTTCTACGACGGACTGCATTACCCGGAGCCGCTGTACCCGTTCGACACGATCTGGGACGAAGCCTGGTACCTCGCGCTGTCGCAGTTCAACAACCGCATCTTCCAGGTGCCGCCGGTGCGCGGCGTCGATCACCGCATCATCAACGGCTATGTCTATATCTCGCCGGTACCCGTCAAGGACCCTGCCGAGATCGGCGCGCGAGTGCCGAATTTCATGGAGCGTGCGGGCTTCTACTACAAGAACTGGGACGCGCTCGAAGCGAAATGGAAAGTGAAGATGGAGGCGGCGATCGCCGAACTCGAAGCGCTCGAGATCCCGCCCCTGCCCGACGTCGAGGCGCTCAGCGTCGTCACCGACGGCGTCGGCGAGTCGAAGGGCTATCACCTGCTGAAAAACTACGACGACCTGATCAACCTCGGCATCAAGTGCTGGCAGTACCACTTCGAGTTCCTGAACCTCGGCTACGCGGCCTATGTGTTCTTCATGGACTTCACGCAGAAGCTGTTCCCGAGCATCCCGATGCAGCGCGTCACGCAGATGATCTCCGGCATCGACGTGATCATGTACCGGCCTGACGACGAGCTGAAGGAACTGGCGAAGAAAGCGGTGAAGCTCGAAGTCGACGACATCGTCGCCGGCCACCGCGAGTGGGCCGACGTCAAGGCTGCGCTCGCCGGGCACCGTCACGGCATCGAGTGGCTCGCGGCGTTCGAGAAGGCGCGCTACCCGTGGTTCAACATCTCGTCGGGCACCGGCTGGTTCCACACCGACCGCAGCTGGAACGACAACCTCGACATCCCGCTCGACGGCATCCAGACCTACATCGGCAAGCTGCGCGCAGGGGTCTCGATCGACCGGCCGATGGAAGCGGTGCGTGCCGAGCGCGAACGGATCACTGCGGAATACCGCGAGCTGATCGACAGCGACGAAGATCGCAAGCAGTTCGACGAACTGCTCAGCTGCGCGAAGACGGTGTTCCCGTACGTCGAGAACCATCTCTTCTATGTCGAGCACTGGTTCCACTCGGTGTTCTGGAACAAGATGCGCGAAGTCGCCGCGATCATGAAGGAACACCGCATGATCGCCGACATTGAGGACATCTGGCTTCTGCGCCGCGACGAGATCAAGCAGGCGCTGTGGGATGTCGTCACCGCGTGGGCGACCGGTGTCACGCCGCGCGGCACCGCGACCTGGCCGGCCGAAATCGAATGGCGCAAGGGCGTGATGCAGAAGTTCCGCGAATGGAACCCGCCGCCGGCGATCGGCGTTGCGCCGGAAGTCATCCAGGAACCCTTCACGATCGTGCTGTGGGGAGTCACGAACAACTCCCTGTCCGACTGGGCCGCCGTGCAGGACATCGGCGACCCCGACAGCATCACCGAGCTGAAAGGCTTCGCCGCGAGCCCCGGCACGGTCGAAGGCCGGGCCCGCGTGTGCCGCAGCGCCGAGGACATCCGCGACCTGCAGGAAGGCGAGATTCTCGTCGCGCCGACGACGTCGCCGTCGTGGGCTCCGGCCTTCGCCAAGATCAAGGCCTGCGTCACCGATGTCGGCGGCGTCATGAGCCATGCCGCGATCGTGTGTCGCGAATACGGCATGCCGGCGGTTGTCGGCACGGGAGTGTCGACGCGCGTGATCCGCACCGGCATGACATTGCGCGTGGATGGCTCGTCCGGCGTGATCTCGATCATCACGGACTGAAGAGGTGACTCCGATGGGAAGCGTTATTTCTGAAGCGGCCCTGCCCTGGACCGCCCTCGACAGCGTCGCGCCGAAAGTGTGCTCTTTCGAGGAATGCGGCAAGGACTCGGTGCCGCTGGTCGGCGGCAAGTGCGCGTCGCTCGGCGAACTGATCAATGCGAGCGTGCGGGTGCCGCCAGGCTTCGCGCTGACCACCCGGGGCTATGCCCAATTCATGCGCGAGGCCGGCATCCAGGCCGAAGTCGCGGGACTCCTCGACGGGCTCGACCACGAGGACATGGACAAGCTCGAGGAGGCGTCGCACGCGATCCGCGAGATGATCGAATCGCGCCCGCTGCCGATCGAGCTCGAGGACCTGATCGCCGAGGCCTACCGCAAGCTGTCGGTACGCTGCTACCTGCCGGCAGTGCCGGTCGCGGTGCGCTCCTCCGCGACCGCCGAGGATCTGCCGGGCGCGAGCTTCGCCGGCCAGCAGGACACCTACCTGTGGATCCGCGGCGTCGATGACGTGATCCACCACGTGCGCCGGTGCATCTCCAGCCTCTACACCGGCCGGGCGATCGCCTATCGCATGAAGATGGGATTCCCGCACGAACAGGTCGCGATCAGCGTCGGCATCCAGAAGATGGCGAACGCCTACACCGCGGGCGTGATGTTCACCGTGCATCCGGCGACCGGCGACCGTTCGGTGATCGTCATCGACTCGAACTTCGGCTTCGGCGAATCCGTCGTGTCGGGCGAAGTCACACCGGACAACTTCGTCGTCAACAAGATCACGCTCGACATCATCGAGCGGACGATCTCGACGAAGGAGATCTGCCACACCGTCGATCTGAAAACCCAGAAGTCGATTGCGCTCCCGGTCCCTGCCGAGCGCCAGACCATCCAGTCGATCACCGACGACGAGATCGGCGAACTCGCGTGGATGGCCAAGAAAATCGAAAAGCACTATGGCCGCCCGATGGACATCGAATGGGCGATCGACAAGCACCTGCCGGCGGGCGGGAACATTTTCATCCTGCAGGCGCGCCCCGAAACGATCTGGAGCAATCGGCAGAAAACCACCGGTGCGGCAAGCAGCACGTCGGCGATGGATTACATCGTGTCGAGCCTGCTGGCCGGAAAACGACTCAGCTAGGAGGACGACCAAAATGATCGTACGCAACTGGATGCAGCCGAATCCGACCGTGCTGACCGGCGACACGCTGCTTTCCGAAGCGAAGCGGATCCTGTCGGAAGCCAATGTCCACGCGCTGCCGGTCGTCGATGACGGTCGCCTGCGCGGCCTCATCACGCGCGCCGGCTGCCTGCGGGCTGCGCACGCCGCGCTGCGCACCCAGGACACCGACGAGCTCAGCTATTTCTCGAATCACGTCAAGGTCAAGGACATCATGGTCCGCAATCCGGCGACGATCGACGCCGACGACACGATGGAGCACTGCCTGCAGATCGGGCAGGAGCACGGCGTCGGCCAGTTGCCGGTGATGGACGGCGACCATGTCGTGGGGATGATTTCGGCGATCGAGATGTATTCGCTGGCAGCGCATTTCCTCGGCGCCTGGGAAAAGCGCAGCGGCGTGACGCTCGCGCCGATGGAACTCAAGCCGGGAACGATGGGGCACATCGCCGACATCATCGAAGCGGCGAACGCCGAACTGCTCGCGATCTATCCGATCAGCATTGGCCACCTGAACGCGTCCTCCGCGTCGCACGCCAAGAAAGTGATCGTCCGCTTTCACGCCGCCGACACCGACACCGTGATCCGCGCCCTAGGAAACGCAGGATTCGAAGTCATCGAATCCGTCCAGGCAATGCATTGAACCCTCATTGAACCCCTCCCGCTGACCTGCACCGTCACCTATCAAGGAGTTATCGAATGGACCTGAGATATTTCATCAACCAGTGCGCCGAAGCCCACGAACTCAAGCGCGTCACGACCGAAGTCGACTGGAATCTGGAGATCTCGCACGTCTCCAAGCTGACCGAGGAGAAGAAAGGCCCGGCGCTGCTGTTCGAGAGCATCAAGGGCTACGACACCCCGGTGTTCACCGGCGCATTCGCGACGACGAAGCGGCTCGCGATCATGCTCGGCCTGCCGCACCACCTGACCCTGTGCGAGTCGGCGCAGCAGTGGATGAAGAAGACGATCACATCCGAAGGCTTGATCAAGGCGAAGGAAGTGAAGGACGGCCCGGTGCTGGAAAACGTGCTCAGCGGCGGCAAGGTCGATCTCAACATGTTCCCGGTGCCGAAGTTCTTCCCGCTCGACGGCGGGCGCTACATCGGCACGATGGTGTCGGTGGTGCTGCGCGATCCGGAGACCGGCGAGGTGAACCTCGGCACCTACCGCATGCAGATGCTCGACGACAAGCGCTGCGGCGTGCAGATCCTGCCGGGCAAGCGCGGCGAGCGGATCATGAAGAAATACGCGAAGCTGGGCAAGAAGATGCCCGCGGCGGCGATCATCGGCTGCGATCCGCTGATCTTCATGGCCGGCACTCTGATGCACAAGGGCGCGAGCGACTTCGACATCACCGGCACGGTGCGCGGCCAGCAGGCCGAGTTCCTGATGGCACCGCTGACCGGCCTGCCCGTGCCGGCGGGCGCCGAGATCGTCCTCGAAGGCGAGATCGACCCGAACGCCTTCCTGCCCGAAGGCCCGTTTGCCGAATACACCGGCTACTACACCGACGAGCTGCACAAGCCGATTCCGAAGCCGGTGCTCGAAGTGCAGCAGATCCTGCACCGCAACAACCCGATCCTGTGGGCAACCGGCCAGGGCCGTCCGGTGACCGACGTGCATATGCTGCTCGCCTTCACGCGGACCGCGACCCTGTGGACCGAGCTCGAGCAGATGCGCATCCCCGGCGTCCAGTCGGTGTGCGTGCTGCCGGAATCGACCGGGCGCTTCTGGTCCGTCGTGTCGCTCAAGCAGGCGTACCCCGGCCACTCGCGCCAGGTCGCCGACGCGGTCATGGGCAGCAACACCGGCAGCTACGGCATGAAGGGCATCATCACCGTCGACGAGGACATCGCCGCCGACGACCTGCAGCGCGTGTTCTGGGCGCTGTCGTGCCGTTACGACCCGATGCGCGGCACCGAACTCATCAAGCGCGGCCGCTCGACGCCGCTCGACCCGGCGCTCGACCCGGACGGCGACAAGCTCACGACGTCGCGCATCCTGATGGACGCGTGCATCCCGTACGAGTGGAAGCAGAAGCCGGTCGAGGCGCGCATGGACGAGGAAATGCTCGCGAAGATCCGCGCCCGCTGGCACGAGTACGGCATCGACTGAGCGACACCTACCACCGACACGCAACGGCCGTCCGGCGAGGCGGCCTCACCGAGGATATGGAAACATGGAACAGGCCAAGAACATCAAGCTGGTGATCCTCGACGTCGACGGCGTGATGACCGACGGGCGCATCGTCATTAATGACGAAGGCATCGAATCGCGCAACTTCGACATCAAGGACGGGATGGGCGTGATCGTGCTGCAGCTGTGCGGCATCGACGTGGCGATCATCACGTCGAAGAAATCCGGGGCGGTGCGCCACCGCGCCGAGGAGCTGAAGATCAAGCGCTTCCACGAGGGGATCAAGAAGAAGACCGAGCCGTACGCGCAGATGCTCGAGGAGATGAACATCTCCGACGCCGAAGTCTGCTACGTCGGGGACGACCTCGTCGATCTGTCGATGATGAAGCGCGTCGGGCTCGCGGTCGCGGTCGGCGACGCGGTCGCGGACGTCAAGGAAGCCGCGACCTACGTCACGACCGCGCGCGGCGGCCACGGCGCAGTGCGTGAAGTCGCCGAGCTGATCCTGAAAGCGCAGGGCAAGTGGGACGCTGTCCTCGCGAAAATCCACTGAACGATCCACCACCTTTTCGAATCGCTTCCATCCACAGCAAGGAGATCGACGTGGCAAAGATTTCGGCACCGAAGAACAACCGCGAATTCATCGAGGCCTGCGTAAGATCCGGTGACGCGGTGCGCATCAGGCAGGAAGTGGACTGGGACAACGAGGCCGGCGCGATCGTGCGGCGCGTCTGCGAGCTCGGCGAAGCCGCACCGTTCATGGAGAACATCAAGGACTATCCCGGCTTCAGCTACTTCGGCGCGCCGCTGTCGACGTACCGCCGCATGGCGATCTCGCTCGGCATGGACCCGGCTTCGACCTTGCCGCAGATCGGCGCCGAGTACTTGAAGCGCACCAACAGCGAGCCGATCGAACCGGTCGTGATCGACCGCCGCGACGCGCCGTGCAAGGAAAACATCCTGCTCGGCGACGACGTCGACCTGACGAAGCTGCCGGTGCCGCTGGTGCATGACGGCGACGGCGGGCGCTACGTCGGCACGTGGCACGCGGTGATCACGAGGCACCCGGTGCGCGGCGACGTGAACTGGGGCATGTACCGGCAGATGATGTGGGACGGCCGCACGATGAGCGGAGCGGTGTTCCCGTTCTCGGATCTGGGCAAGGCGCTGACCGATTACTACCTGCCGCGCGGCGAAGGCTGCCCGTTCGCGACCGCGATCGGCCTGTCGCCGCTGGCCGCGATGGCCGCGTGCGCGCCCTCGCCGATCCCCGAGCCGGAATTGTGCGGCATGCTGTCCGGCGAAGCGGTGCGGCTGGTGAAGTGCGAGACGAACGACCTCGAAGTGCCGGCGGATGCCGAAATCATCATCGAAGGGATGATCCTGCCCGACTACAAGGTCGAGGAAGGCCCGTTCGGCGAATACACCGGCTACCGCACCAGCCCGCGCGACTTTCGCGTGACGTTCCGCGTCGATGCGATCACCTATCGCAACAACGCGACGATGACGATCTCGAACATGGGCGTGCCGCAGGACGAAGGGCAGCTGCTGCGTTCGTTCTCGCTCGGGCTGGAACTGGAGAAGCTGCTCAAGAGCCAGGGCATCCCGGTGACCGGCGTGTATATGCATCCGCGCTCGACGCACCACATGATGATCGTCGGCGTGAAGCCGACGTACGCCGGCATCGCGATGCAGATCGCGCAGCTCGCGTTCGGCTCGAAGCTCGGCCCGTGGTTCCACATGGTGATGGTCGTCGACGACCAGACCGACATCTTCAACTGGGACGAGGTCTATCACGCGTTCTGCACGCGCTGCAACCCGGAGCGCGGCATCCACGTGTTCAAGAACACCACCGGCACAGCGCTGTATCCGCACGCAACGCCGCACGACCGCAAGTACTCGATCGGCTCGCAAGTGCTGTTCGACTGCCTGTGGCCGGTCGACTGGGACAAGACGAACGACGTGCCGTCGGTCGTCAGCTTCAAGAAAGTCTATCCGCAGGACATCCAGGACAAAGTCACGAACAGCTGGACCGACTACGGCTTCAAGCCGGTCAAATAAGGAGACGACGCGATGAACCAGTGGGAAGTTTTCGTCATGGATCTGGCTGAGCTGCCGGAAGGCACGGAGCTCGAACTGAGCGTGCGCACCCTTAATCCGGGGCTGAAGAAATACACTTATCAGCGCGTCAAGGCTGAACTGTCGAATGCGCTCGACAAGTTCCCCGACCGCCTGCAAGTGCGTTTCGGCCGCGGCCAGCTGTGCAGCCAGCAGTTCTCGATCCGCATCATCGAGCAGGTCCAGCGCATGCCGGCGAAGTATCTGTAGCAACGCGTGCCCGGGCCCGCACGGGTTGCGGCCCGTGGGTCCCGGGCGGCGGCAGCACGTTCAGGACGTGCGCCCGCGGCCGGCGCCGCGGCTCGACACGGTTTCAAGAATTGGGGGAACGATGGCTTATTCCGATTTGCGCGCATTTCTCGCCGACCTCGGCGACGATCTGCGCCACGTCCGCGACGAGTTCGATCCGCGCTTCGAGATCGCGGCAGTGTTGCGTGGCCTGCCCGCGGGCGCGCCGGCGGTGCTGTTCGACAACCTCCGCGGCTATCCCGGCACGCGCGTCGCCGGCAACCTGATCGCCAGCCGCCCGCGCCTCGCCCGCGCACTCGGCACGACTGAAGAGCGGCTCGCGCAAACCTGGCTGCAGCGCAAGGAACACGGCGTGCCGCCGGTCGTGGCCACGGGCGCGGTGCCGGTCAAGGAGGTCGTGCACCGCGCACCCGACGACCTGCTGTCGCTGTTGCCGATCCTGACCCACCATGAGAAGGACGCGGCGCCGTTCATCACCACCGGCGTCGTGCTGTGCACCGACCCCGAGACCGGCCGGCGCGGCATGGGCATCCACCGCATGATGGTCAAGGGCGGCAGGCGGCTCGGCATCCTGCTCGCGAATCCGCCGCTGCCGCAGTTCCTCGCGCGCGCCGAAGCCGCCGGCCGGCCGCTCGACGTCGCGGTCGCGCTCGGCCTCGAACCGGCGACGCTGCTCGCGTCGGTCGTCAAGGTCGGTCCGCTGGTGCCGGACAAGATGGCGATCGCCGGCGCGTTGCGCGGCGAACCGGTCGAACTGGTGCGCGCCGAGACGGTCGACGTCGAAGTGCCGGCGCACGCCGAGATCGTCATCGAAGGGCGGATGCTGCCGGGCGTGCGCGAACTCGAAGGGCCGTTCGGCGAGAACACCGGGCATTACTTCTCGAACGTAAGCCCTGTCATCGAAGTGAGCGCGGTCACGCACCGCGACAACTTCATCTACCCGGGCCTTTGTCCATGGTCGGCCGAAGTCGACGCGCTGCTGTCGCTCGCGGCCGGTGCCGAGCTGCTCGGCCAGTTGCAGGTGCTGATCGGCGGCGTCGCCGATCTGGAACTGGCCGCTGGCACGAGCGGCTTTTCCGCCGTCATCGCCGTTCACGACTGCACGCCAGCCGACGTGAGAAGGCTCGTGATGCTGGCGCTGAATCTCGACCGCCGCCTGAAGATGGTCACCATCGTCGACGACGACGTCGATATCCGCGACCCGCGCGAAGTCGCGTGGGCGCTGGCGACACGTTACCAGCCCGCGCGCGACACTGTCGTGATCCACGGCTGCGAAGCCTATGTCATCGACCCGTCGGCATCCGGCAACGCCGCTTCGAAAGTCGGCTTCATCGCGACGCGCACGAGCGGCGCCGAGTCCGACCGCATCACCCTGCCCGCCGCCGCCGCGGCAAAAGCGCGCGCACTCATCGCCGCACTGCTTTCCTGAGGGAGATCTGAAAATGAGAATAGTCGTCGGAATTTCCGGTGCCAGCGGCGCGATCTACGGCATCCGCATCCTCGAGGTGCTGAAGAAAATCGGCGTCGACACCGACCTCGTGATGTCGGATTCGGCCAAGCGCACGATCGTCTACGAGACCGATTATTCGATCAACGACGTCAAGCGCCTCGCCTCCTGCGTGCATGACATCAACGACGTCGGCGCGTCGATCGCGAGCGGCTCGTTCCGCCACGCCGGCATGATCATCGCGCCGTGCTCGATCAAGACGCTGTCGGCAGTGGCGAACTCGTTCAACACGAACCTGCTGATCCGCGCCGCCGACGTGACGCTCAAGGAGCGCCGCAAGCTCGTGCTGATGATCCGCGAAACTCCGCTGCATCTCGGACACCTGCGGCTGATGACGCAGGTCACCGAGACCGGCGCGGTGCTGGTGCCGCCGCTGCCGGCGTTCTACCACCGGCCGAAGACGCTCGACGACATCATCAACCAATCGGTGACGAAAGTGCTCGACCAGTTCGACCTCGACGTCGACCTGTTCGGGCGCTGGACCGGCAACGAGGAACGCGAGCACGCGAAAGCACGTTCGGACTGAGGCGATGGGCTCGACCGACCGCAACCGCCGCAGGGCGGATGAGCCGAAGGCGGCATTCGCGGCGTTTGGGCTCGCGGCAACTGCAATCCGGTGGAAGGCGCTTCGCTTTCGGCTACGCCGAAACTTCGTTTTCCGCCTGCAAGACCACGAATCGGCAACGTTTTTTATCGAGCACAAGGGCGAGCGATGCGTGAAACCGGCACAACCGTCAAACTCCAAGGCGTCGTCTGCTCGGGCCTCGGCGAAGGCACGCGATTTACCACGATCGACTGGGTCGTCGAGGAATTCCGCACCAGGCTCGGCTTCGCCCCCTGCCCCGGCACGTTCAACCTGCGCATGGACGGCGCGCGCTGGGAGGCGCTGCGCCTGCGGCTGCTCGCCACGCGCGGCATCGCGATCACGCCGCGGCACGGGTTGTGCGCGGCAAAGTGCTTCCCGGTGCGCCTTGCCGGGCGCCTTTCGGGCGCGCTGGTGCTGCCGGACATGGACGATTACCCGCCGGACAAACTAGAGGTCATCGCGCCGCTGCCGGTGCGCCACACGCTCGGCCTGGCCGACGGCGACGCGGTGCAGCTGCATGTCGTGACCGGCTGGCGGGGCGGACTGCCGATGTCTCCCTGCGTCGGCGCCGCGCCCCATCCGCTCCTCCCCGACGTTCCGGCGTGACCCCCCACAGGAGACCGACATGTCACTGCAATTCTGCCCGCACTGCCGCACCCCGCTGACCGTCGCGCCGATCCACGGCCGGGACCGCGAGACCTGTCCGGCGTGCGGCCATACCGCGTTCCACAAGCCGGCGCCGGTCGTGCTGGGGATCATCGAACATGCGGGCCGGCTGGTGCTGATCCGCCGCAAGCTCGAACCGCTGGCCGGCTACTGGGCGCCTCCGGGCGGCTACGTCGAGCTCGGCGAGTCGCTCGAGGAGGCGGTAGTGCGCGAGGCGCGCGAGGAAAGCGGGCTCGAGGTCGTCGTCGACGGCTTCGTCGGCGCATATTCGCAGACCGGCGTTCGCGCCGTGATCCTCGCCTACCGCGCGCACTCGATCGCCGGCGAACCGGTTGCCGGCGACGACGCCGGCGAGATCTGCCTGATCGCTCCCGGCCAGCTGCCGGTGCAGCGCCCGCCCGTCGACGCGCCGCCGCTCGACCGCTGGTTTTTCGACGTCATCGAGGACGTCACGGCACCGTGGAAATGGGGCCGCCAGCCGGGCCTCCGGACGATGACCGCAAGATAGATAGCGTGAGCACCACATTCGCAGCCGTGGGTCCGCGCAGGGCTGCCGACGGTCGAAGATGTTCGACCGTTCCGGCCGGGACGAGACGGGCCATTGCGCCGTCTCGTTCCGGCCGGGGCATTGCAGTGAGCAGAGCAATAAGACATCAAGGAGGAGACACATGAGGATGAACAAAATCGGCCTTGCGATCGCCCTGTCGGCACTCGTTGCGACAAGTGCGGGCGCAAAGGAAGGCGGCGATCAATACCCCCACGGCAGCGAGAACTGGCTCGCTGGCGCGCTGCCGCCGCCGGGCGATTATTTTCTGAACTACTTCGGCTATTACGACGGCGACCTGCGCGACGGCGACGGCGACAAAGTGCCCGGCGCCTCCGTCACCGCATGGTTCGACGCGCTGCGCTGGGTCAAGGTCACGAACCAGCAGATCCTCGGCGGCAACTGGGCGGTGCACGCGATCCTGCCGGTCGTGCACCAGGAACTGGAGCTCGGCGCCGGCAGCAAGACGGTCACCGGACTGGGTGACCTGGTATTTTCGCCGCTCGCCATCTCATGGCATTCCGGCAACTGGCGCTGGGTCGCCGTGCTCGACTTCTACGCGCCGACCGGCAAGTACAAGTCGGGCAAACCGCGAAAGAGCATCGGCGCGCACTACTGGAGTGTCGAGCCGGTGTTCGCCGTGACATGGCTGTCGGAAAGCGGCTGGGAGGTATCGGGCAAGTTCATGTACAACATCAAGGCGAAGAACAACGACTTCCGCCCCGCACCGGGAGCGCCGGAGATGGACTACGAGTCCGGCGACGAACTCCACATCGACTACCTCGTCGGCAAGCGCTTCGGGCCCTGGGGGGCGGGCCTGTCGGGCTACTACGTGAAGCAGACGACCGACGACGAGCTCGACGGCCGCAAGATCCCGGCCGCGATCGGCCCATGGTCCGCCGGGCGCCGCGGCGAAGTGTTCGCGATCGGCCCGAGCGTCAGCTACACGACGAAAGGCGGCACGCTGCTGGTCGCGCAGTGGCAACACGAAACCGAAGCCGAGAACCGCTTCCGCGGCGACAAGGCGTGGTTCAAGCTCGTCACGCCGTTCTGAGCGTCCCCAGGAAACGGCTTAGCCGTTTCCGCCCCCCGAGGAGGGCAAGAAAACCTGGGGCTGCCCGGCGCTTTCTTGAGAGCAAGGCTGCGGCCCGCGCGGGGTGGCACGGTGTGCCGCAGTCTCTTGCACGGACAGGCGGCAGGCTTTCAGCCGGTGCCGTCCGCCTCCGGCAGATCGGCCGGGCGGCCTTGATCGGCCTGTCGGTAGTCACAGACGCCCTGCGGAAAGATCCGCTCCAGTCGCGCCCGGTAGGGACGCATGTCGATCGGTTCGTAGAGCCCGGCATCGAGCGCTTCGCCAACCGTCTGCAGCGCGCACTTGAAATGATCGCCACGTATCTTGTCGCCCGCGACGGTGCGCGGATTGTCGTAGATCGGATAGGCCTGCATGCACGGGCCGGGCGGACGCTGGTTCCATTCACCGTCCCATACCCGATCGCCGCTGAACATCGTCCTGCCCTGCGCATCGATACAACGATCGCTCGCGGCCGCCGGACGCAGCGCGGACCAGGATTGTTCGGGACGCGCGCGTCTGGCCGCGAGCCATCGCTCGATCGCCGCGAAGGCCTCGGGAGTCGGATCGTGCTTCCTGTCGCTGACCCAGATCGCCTGGTTTCCCGCCTCCCCCTGTGCCGCAAGGAGCCGCACGCGCACCGAAAAGGACGCCGAAGCATGGTGCATGTCCAGCACCGGTTCCAGATAGTGGCGCACGTCGATGACCGGAATGTCGAGGCGCCCGAGAAAGACCTGGCCCGATCGATACGCTGCCGCCATCGCCAGGCGATCGCCCTCGAAGCGCGGCGCCGGCGCGTCGCGGGTCTTGCCGCGATTCATGTTGTGCGCGCTCCACGGCGAGAAATCATCCAGATCGCTGCTGGCTCCGCGCAGGATCCAGAAACGCTCGCGCTTCATCTCGGCGACGGGCTTCCAGGTGCCGACACGGGCATTGAGGCGCAGGAACTGCTCGACGTCGATCTGCCCACGCTGGAGCGCCCGCAGGCCGTATTGGACTCCCACGTTGTCCCACGGGATGCGCGCATAGCCCTGCGCATCGGTGCCGTAGAAATCCTTCAGATCCTCGAAATAGCTCCACTGCACACGCCTGAACACCCGTCTGGCAAGTCGGTCCTCGATGAACGCAAAGCGCGGGTTCAGCACCAGTGGCGTCAGCCCGCGCCAGCCGACCACGCATTCAGTCTGACCCTCGGCGTCCGCCACCCGGCGCTCACCGGCCAGCAGGGCGAGCCGGGTCGTCGTCGCGATGGCTCTCGCCTTGCCCTCGCCCTGGTAATCGTTGCGGGCGTTGAGACCTTCGACCCATTGCCGGTGTTCGGCGTGGTGCCACAGCGGATTGCGGCGGTCGGTCCTGTCGAAGTAATACTCCAGCAGTTCGCAATCGAACGCCCAGATGGTCTGGGTGACCATGTCGGGATACGAATACTGCGCAATCGCAGCATCGATCAGGCCGGGACGGTTCTGCGCCAGCAGATACTGCTGGATCGCGCCACCGGACCCGCCCACGCCGATCGTATACTCCGGTTCGCCATATAGCGCGACGAACTGGCGCTTTACGCGCAACGCGGTATCTTCGGCCAGCCAGATGTTGTAATGAGTGGAAGTCGTCGTGCCGGTCGACGCGACGACCGCATAGCCCTGCGCCAGTTGCTCGCGCCGCCCCTCGAGGACTCTCGAAGGCTTCACCCTGCCTTGCCGGTGCCCGATCCCGACGCCGCCGGAAAACTGGTAGATCAGGCGGCCGTTCCAGTGCGCGGCACTCGGGGCAGCGAGAGTTTCATGAGGCCCTTTCAGCGCCGCAATGACGTAGACGAAACGGTTGATCGTGCCCATTTCGACGCGCACGATGAACGGCACCGGGGTACCGTTGATGCTGACGCTGTCGACGTCCCGCACCGCTTCCGACCACCGCTCGAATTTTTCCTTGCCCCGCGGCTTGTAGTAATACCAGGCCCGCGTGCGCGCCAGACAGTCCTGGCTGTAGCCGATCGGTGCGGGGTTCGCAAAGACCGTCGCGGCCTTCGAGACGACCGGCGTGCCGACTCCGGCATGATTGTCCACCAGCGGTTGACCCAGGCCGGAAGCTTCGGTATCGCAAACGAACGGATACTGTGTGGGACCGGCAAACAGGGCTTCGCTCGGCCCTACCTGGCCGAGCCTTATCGGAAACCGGAACGTCTCGGCAGGACGCTGCAACCGCGACGGATGTGGTCCGTCGTAGGGTGCGGCGGGCGCCTTCGCATCGAAGCCGGCCGGCAGGCCGACCACGATCGGACGTTGCGCCTTCGGCGGGGCGGAGGACCCGGCGGACAGTGTGGCCGTCAGCAGCAAGCTCAACCAGACCCACCCTTTCGCCGGCATATTCCCCCCTATGCGAGTGAAGCGCTCAGGATCACCCCTTTCTTCAGGTGTCCGCGGGTCACTTGCGCGGTATCGTCGTCCGTCTCCGGATCCGGGTCTTTGCTCGGGTCGGGCACGGGGTCGGGCTCCGGTGCCGGATCCGGTTGGGGACCCGGCACCGGCGGTGTAGGCGTATGCATCATCCCTCCGTCAGCAACTCGGCGATCGTTTGCCGTCGCGTCTCCCAATATTAGGACACAGCGTCGGACACAGCCGCTTTTCTGCGACCGATCGAGCGCGGCGCGCGACGAAAGCACGCATTTTGCAGTTGACCGATCTGCGCGCACACGTCACCTTCTCGTTGAAAGCGGTACGACGGGCCTCGCACGGACGTTGGGAAAACCTCCACCCAGGTCCTCCGATGACTCCGGCCGCCACCCGTAATGGAAGAGAGATCACGATGCACACCGCGGATACCCGAAACGCCGGGCCGGTTGCGAGCACCGATGAAACCGACCAGCGGAACACCCGCCTGGTCGCTTCATGCCGGTTGCCGACCCCCTGGGCAATTTTCCGGATGCACGGCTTCGAAGAGCCGGCGACCGGGCGCGAGCATGTCGCGCTGACGCTTGGAGCAGTCGCCGATGGCAAACCCGTGCTGACCCGCGTTCACTCCGAGTGCCTCACCGGCGACGCCCTGTTCAGCCGGCGCTGCGACTGCGGCCCGCAACTCGAAGCGGCGCTCGCGGCGATCGCTGCCGAAGGGCGCGGCGTCCTGCTGTACCTGCGACAGGAAGGCCGCGGCATCGGCCTGCTGAACAAGGTCCGCGCCTATGCGCTGCAGGACGAAGGGGCGGACACCGTCGAAGCCAATCACCTCCTCGGCTTCGACGCCGACACGCGCGATTACGCCGTCGCCGCCTCGATGCTGGGCGAGCTCGGCATCGCCTCGTTGCGGCTGATGACGAACAATCCACGCAAGGTCGCCGCACTCGAGCAGTACGGCATCACGGTCGCCGAGCGCGTGCCGCACATCATCGAGCCGAACCCGCACAACGCGAACTACCTGCGCACCAAAGCCCAGCGGCTCGGCCACCTGCTCGCCGGACACTGAGGCGGCAGCGGCGCATCGGCCGCTGCCGCTCGCATCACGGCTTGATCGCGATCTTCAGCACCCCGTCGCGCTGGTTCGCGAACAGGTCGTAGGCGGCGACGATGTCGTCGAGCTTGTAGGTGTGCGTCACAAGAGCGCCGAAATCGTCGCGTCCGGACGCGACGACGTTCATCAGCCGGCGCATGCGCTCCTTGCCACCCGGGCACAGCGACGTGACGATCTTGTTGTCGCCAAGGCCGGCATGGAAAGCGCCGAGCGGGATCGTCAGGTCGCTCGAATACACGCCCAGGCTCGACAGCGTGCCGCCCGGCTTGAGCACGCGCAGCGCCGATTCGAACGTCGATTGCAGGCCGAGCGCCTCGACCGCCGCATCCACGCCACGCCCGCCGGTGATCCTGAGGATTTCGCTGACGACATCGACTTCGCGGAAGTTCAGCGTCACGTCGGCGCCCATGTTGCGCGAGATTCGCAGACGTTCGTCGACGCCGTCGACGGCGATGATCAGGCTCGCACCGCGCAGCTTCGCGCCGGCGGTCGCGCACAGGCCGATCGGTCCCTGTGCGAACACCGCGACGATGTCGCCGATGCGAATGTTCGCGGCTTCGGCACCGGCAAAGCCCGTCGACATGATGTCCGGACACATCAGCACCTGCTCGTCGGTGAGGCCGTCCGGAACCGGGGCGAGGTTCGCGATGGCGTCCGGCACCAGCACGTAGTCGGCCTGGGTGCCGTCGATCGTGTTGCCGAAACGCCAGCCGCCCATCGGTTTGTAGCCGTGACCGACATGTCCGCCATCCTGCGACGGCACGCCGTCCTGGCAGCCGTAAGACGTGAAGCTCGGGCAGATCGCGCCCGCGATCACGCGCTGCCCTTCGACGTAGCCCTGCACGTTGCTGCCGAGCTGCTCGATGACGCCGACCGGCTCGTGGCCGATCGTCAGGCCGGTCGCGACCGGATATTCGCCTTTCAGGATATGAACGTCGGTGCCGCAGATCGTCGTCGTCGTGATGCGGACCAGGGCGTCGTTCGGACCGACCTGCGGAAGCGGCTTATCGACGAGCTCGATGCGACCGGGTGCTTTGAAGACGGCTGCTTTCATGGTGGTCATGGCAATGCTCCGGAGAGGGGGTGGAACAATGACAGCAGTCTATTCCCCGATTCGGGGCGGCGCAAACGCGGCACGCGGATGGCAGGACATCTGCCGCACTATCGCGTCGACAGGTGCCGGCAGACAGCGGCCGCCGTGGCGCCGAACACGACGTGGGCGGCGGCGGTGATCCAGTCTCTCGCGGCATCGAACCAGGGGAACACGAGCGTGAAGCCGTACATGTTCAGCACGAACAGCGCGAGGCCGAACACGCTGCCCGCCGGCAACACCCGCCGGGCATCGAGCGTGGCGACCAGCGGCGCGAGCACCACGCCGTACATGATCGACAGGGCGAAATGTACGACTGTCGCAACGAGCATCACGACGACATCGAATGTCGCCGGCGGCGGCAGCACGCCGGGCCCCATGACGATGGCCGCCGCGAGCCGGGCATCGCGAAAGAGGATTGCGGGCAGCGCGTCGGAGAAGATCCACCACAACGCGAGTTGCGCAACCGTCGCGACGATTCCGGCAACGATTCCGGCGATCGTGCCGGCCACGACGAGCCGCTTCGGGCGACCGGCCCGCTGCCAGGAATGTGTTCGCATTGCTGGATCTCCTTCTGCCCGGCACGACGAGCACCTTTCGGAACCCCCGTCGGCGTCAGGCGACCGGCGCGCGCTTCATGCAGGCGCGATAGCGCATGTGCACCCGCTCGGCAAACCACGCAGTCGTCAGCTTGCGCTGGATCTTCGGGCTCTTGAGTTCGATGCGCGGCATCGCTTCGCGCGGCACGCGGGCTCCGGCCGCCTGGTCGGCCATCGCGAAGACGCGCAGGTAAAGCTGGGTCCGCGCGAATGACTCGCGCTTTTCCTGCCGCAACGCCGCAAGGATCTCCGCGGGATCGAGCTTCAGCCGCCCGGACAACGCGGTCACCGCCTTCTGCGTCGCGCTGGCCTGGCCGCTCGGTTCCCCGTTTTTGTAACGCAGCAGATCCCCGTCGAGGACCAGCTTGACGCCGGCCAGTCGCGCCACCGCCTGCTGGAATGCCGCATTGCGGCTGCTGTAATGCCCCGCGTTGAAATCGGCGAAGCGAAACAGCGGGTCGTGATACGGCGCCGGGTAGTCGAGCAGGTGCGCGATGCCGAAATAGAGCCCGCCCGGACGCGTGAATACCGTGTTGCGCAGCCCCTTGCCGACTCCGCCGCCGTATTCCCCTGCGGTCCGTGCATGCGCTTCGGCGAACGCGATGCTGACCTGCATCGGCCCGCCGGTGTGCACGGGATTGTAGCCGCTCAACAGCAACCGGCCGCCGGGCAGCTCGGCAATCATGTCGTCGTAGAGCAGGCTCATCTCCCGCTCGGTGCGGAGCGTATCGAGCCGGCGCTTGTACGTCTGGCCGTTCGGGGACGGTTTCGCCAGTGCGGCATCGAGCGCGAGCTTCGGGATACGGAAACGCTGGCGACGCGCCTCGATTTCGCGCCACGCAATGCGCGACAGCCCCGGCACCACCGGATCGGCGACAAAGCCCGACTCCTGTTCGATGACGGCAATCGCGGCACAGAAATTTTCGGCGGTCGGCGCGAGGCGCAACGCGACAAAAGCCGCGAAGATGTCCGCAGCCCAGCCGTCCCTGTCCCGCGTCACGCTCGGAGGCAGCAGCTCCAGCACCCGTGCGACGCCCTGCTGGCGGCCCGGGTAGCGCGGCGCGGCGATCGGGCCCACCGGCGCCGGCGGGAAAATCACCTCGGGCGGCTCCGATGCCGCAGGTACCGTGGGGCGCTTGACGGGCACACGCGGCGGGGCAGGTGGCGCGGCCGGTGCGCGAACGGTTTTCGGCAACCGCACCTCGACCGGGGCCGGCGCCTGGACCTCGACGACCGGCTCGGGGACCGCAGCGCAGCCTGCGAGCAGCGCGCATACGGCCAATGCCAAGCCTCGGATGCTCCCGATTCCCTGGGCTTTCCTCATCGTTTTCCCTGTTTGTCGGCGGACGAAAGCGGATTGTTCATCCCGCCTCCGCCGGACCTTGTTGTGCCGCTATCGAACCCTGCGGATCTGGCAGGAGCCCGTGCGGAGGAACGACTCGCATCGTACCGTACGGCGCGGTGGACCGCTCGTTGTCGCAGTCGGCCGAACTTCCCGCCCGTCACGCCTGGATGCCGTGTGTCGACTCGTCGTCGCGGCCGCTGCGGGAGGCACTTCCGGTGACATCGTATCGATACCGCAACCCGGACTGGGGCACAATACGGCGCACCCCGGACAAAGGAATCAAGCTCCCGATGCGGCTCCTGCACACTTCCGACTGGCATCTCGGCCAATCCCTGCACGACTTCGACCGCACGTACGAGCATCAGCAATTCCTCGACTGGCTGCTGGCCCTGATCGCCACCGAGCGGCCGGATGTCCTGCTGATCGCCGGCGACGTCTTCGACAACGCGAATCCGTCGGCCGGCGCACAGCACCAGCTGTACCGTTTCCTCACCGCCGCTCGCGAGCGCATGCCCCATCTGTCGATCGTCATCATCGCCGGCAATCACGACTCGCCGGGGCGGCTCGAAGCGACTTCACCGTTCCTGGAGCTGTTCGACGCGGCCGTCGTCGGCCACGTCCATCGCCGTCCCGATCAGTCGATCGACGTCGAGCGCCTGGTGGTGCCGCTGAAGAATCGCGAAGGGACTGTCGCCGCGTGGTGCCTCGCGATCCCGTTCCTGCGCCCGGGCGACGTGCCCCGCGTCGACCACGAAGGCGAAGGCGAGCACGACGCGTATCTCGCGGGCGTCGCCGAGCTTTATCGCCGGGCGCTTGCGGTGGCGCAATCACGCCGCCAGCCGGGGCAGGCGATCGTCGCAATGGGACATTGCCATATGGCCCACGGCAAGCTCTCGGAACTCTCGGAACGACGCATCGTCGTCGGCGGCGCCGAGGCGCTCCCCGCCGGCATTTTCGACGCGGCGATCGCCTATGTCGCACTCGGGCACCTGCACTTGGCGCAAGCGGTCGGCGGCCGCGACCACATTCGTTACAGCGGCAGCCCGTTGCCGATGTCGTTCGCCGAACTCGACTATCCGCACCAGGTCATGTGCGTAGAGCTCGACGGCGAAGCAGTCGCCGAAATTCGCCCGGTACGCGTGCCGCGCAGCGTCGAGCTGATCCGCGTGCCGAAGACCCATGCGTCGATCGACGAAGTCCTGCCCTTGCTCGAAGCGCTCGATCCGGGCGTCGCAGCCGACGGTCCCGCCCACGCCCATCCCTACCTCGAAGTGCGCGTGCGGCTCGACGCTCCCGAGCCGGGGCTGCGCGTTCGAATCGAGGCGGCGCTTGCCGGCAAGCCGGTGCGGCTCGCGCGCATCGACCCGGCCAGTTCGCCGCGGGGCGATGCGCCCGCCAGTTCCGCAATGTCGCTCGGCGACCTCGAACGGCTCGCGCCGGAAACGGTGTTCGCGCGCTTGTGCGAACAGCGCCTCAGCGGCGATCCCGGGGAACACGAAGCTCTGCTCGGCGCGCTCGCAGCGGCTTTCGCCGAACTCGCGATCGAGCCCGCCGAGGGGGCGTCCGCATGAAAATCCTCGCGATCCGCGGCAACAACCTCGCCTCGCTGGCCGGCGCGTTCGAAATCGACTTCCAGGCCGAGCCGCTCGCCTCAACCGGGCTTTTCGCGATCAGCGGTCCCACCGGCGCAGGCAAAAGCACGCTGCTCGACGCGTTGTGCCTCGCGCTTTTCGACGACACGCCGCGTCTGCGCAACGCCGGCGGACGGGGCATCGAGCTGCCCGACGTCGGAACGGAAACGACCTTGCCGAACGACCGGCGCAATATCCTGCGCCGTGGCTGCGCCGAAGCGCAGGCGGAAGTCGATTTCCGCGGCAATGACGGCGTCGGCTACCGTGCCCGCTGGAGCGTGCGCCGGGCACGCAGCAAGGCGAGCGGCAAGCTGCAGCAGTCCGAGATGTCGCTGTGTCGCATCGAGGATCTGCAGCCGGTTGGCGGGCGCTTGAAGTCCGAGGTGCTGCCGGCCATCGCTGCGCGCATCGGGCTTTCGTTCGAGCAATTCACTCGCGCCGTGCTTCTCGCGCAGAACGAGTTCTTCACTTTTCTCAAGGCCGGCGAAGACGAGCGGGCGACGCTGCTGCAGACGCTCACCGCCACCGACCGCTTCGAAGTGCTGTCGCGGCGCGCCTACGAGCGCAACAAGCGGGAGCAACAGAAGCTCGAAGCCTTGAAGGCGCAACTCGAGCACCAGCAGCCGCTTGCCGCGGAAGAACGTACGCACCTCGACGAGGCGCGGGCCAGTACGAAAGCTGCGCTCGCCGAGCAGGAAGTGCTGGAAAAGCAGCTGCAGACGCAGCTCCAGTGGCACCGCGACCTCGATCTGGCGCGGGAGCGTGAAGCCGAAGCTCGCGCGATGCTCGACAGGGCACTCACGCAGCGCGAAACCGCCAACCCGCGGCGCGGACATCTCGCGCGCGTCGAAGCGGTTCAGCCGGCCCGCGCAATGGTCGCCGAAACCGAGCGGCTGGCGCGCGAACAAGACAGCGCCACCGCCCGCATGGCACAGGCCGCAGCGGCAGTCGAAGCCGCTGCCAGCCTCTTCGCGGCAGCGAACGCCGGCCGGATTGCCGCGGATACTGCCCTCGCCGCAGCCGAATCGGTGCAGCAGCACTTCCACCCGCTGATCGCTCGTGCGCGGCAACTGGACACCGAAATCGCCGCGCTGCGTCCGGAACATACGAAAGCTGCACGCGCACACGAAGAAGCCGCGGCGGCGCTCGCCAAAGCGCGCAACGATGCCGATAGCAACGCCGCAGCGCACAGCGCCCGGCTCGCCCGGCTCGAAGCCGCGCAGGCATGGCTCGCTGCCTCCGGGCAGCTCGCACCGCTGGCAGAGGGCTGGATCAAGTGGGATTCGCTGCTCGAGCACGCGGCAATCGAACGCCGCGCTCGACTCGCCGCACGCGCAAAGCTGCAGCAGCTGACACAGCAGGCCCACAGCGAGGCCGACGCGCTGAAGGCTGCCGTGATCACGCAGTCCGCCACCGCGAAGGAACTGGCGCGGCAGGAAACCGAAGTGGCAACAGCGACGAACGCGCTCAAATGCTTCGACGTCACGACGCTCGCGGCGCGCCGATCCGGGCTGGAGACAAAGCAGCAGACCATCCAGTCCGCCGAGCGCACCTGGCGGGATTTGTGCGCTCTCCAAGCGCAGCGAAACGATCTGGCCAGTCAATGCGAGGCGCAGCGCCAAGCCGTGGCAGCCAACCAGATGCACGGCGCGGAACTCCGCGCGCTACGGCCGGCCGCAGAAGCTTCTTTTGCGCAGGCCGACCTGGGCTGGAAAGTCGTGTTCGAGGCAACGCAGGCGAGCGTCGAAGCGTTGCGCACGCAACTTCGGCCGGACGCGCCTTGCCCCGTGTGCGGCAGCGCAGATCACCCCTATGTCGCCCAGCATCCGGCTTTCGATGACGCGCTCACCCGGCTAGCTGGGGAACGTGAACGCTGTCAAAGCATGCTGCACGCGCTGACAATCGAGGAGCAGGCACTCGCCAAGGACACCGCGGGGCGCGACAGGCAGCAGGCGGAAATCGCGCCCCGAGTCGCGGCGCTCGATCAGCAGCTGGCGGTGCTGCATGACGCGTGGCGTGATGCCCTGCGTGACCTCGGCGAGTTTTTCTCGCCAAGGCCGGCTGACGACGGTGCGGCGATATCGGCGTGGCTGGCAGCGTGCAACACGGAACTTTGCCGCACTGCGCAGAGCCTCGCCACTGACGAAGCGGCATACCGCCGCGCGCAGGAAAAACGGCAGGTGGCGCAGCAGGCTCTCGACGGCAGCCGCAGTGCCGAGCATGACGTCCGCACGGCCGTCATGCGGCTGCAGTCGGCTGCCGACCGGACAGCCGCCGCCCTCCAGTCCGCCGCCGAAATACAGGCACAGTCCGAAACCCGCCTCACAGATCTGCTAGCCCAGCTGGACGCCGCAAATCTTCCGGCAGGCGACGAGCACACGTGGCGTGCGGCTTGGGAAGCGGATCCCGCTGCGTACCACGCCGGCTGTCGTGCGTTCGTCACCGAATGGTGCACACAAACGGATGCCGCGACGACGCTGCGAGGGGAGATCGCCAAGCTCGACACCGAAGCGGCCGGGATTGCACGCTTTGTCGAACAGGCAAATCTGCGGCAACGGCAGGCAGACGCGGCAGCCAAGGAGCTTCGCCGCACGCTCGACACGAAAGAGGCTGCCCGGCGCGCGATTTTCGCCGGCAGGTCCCTCGCGGCTCAATCCGACCCGCCGACTCCGCTACCTGCCGACACCCTGACCGTTGCCGAAATCGAAGCTGCGCTGGATGACGCCCTGGCTGCTGCACGCCAGCGCCGGGACGCATGCGAACAGGCGGCAAAGGAGGCCGGACAGCAACTCGCCAGCCGCCAGTCGACCCACGCCGAGCTGGGCCGGCAAGCGGCAGCGATCGCCGAATCCGCCCGCTGCGCCGTCGAAACACTCGACGACTGGCTCGTGGCGTTCAACCGGGAGCAGAACCGGCAGGTGGAGATCGCCGATCTCGACCTGCCCGCCCTGCGCTTCCTCCTGCTATTGGACGCAACATGGATCACCACCGAGCGCGAAGCCTTGCAGCAACTCGAGGCAACGGTCGCGAGCGCGAACGGCGGCCTCGACAGGATGCGCCACTTGCGCGAAGCGCATGAGCGTGGCCGGGCGCCTGCGCCGTCACCGGTCGCCGACACGCCGGACGCACTACAAGCCGCACACGCTGCGACCGTCATTGGCATCGGAGCCCTGCGCGACAAACTCGTCGAGCTCGAACTCGCACTGCGGCGCGACGCCGAAGTTCGTGAGCATTCCGCGAAGCTCGTCGAGGCGATCGAGGCCCAGTCTCGGGCGGCCCGCATTTGGTGGCAGATGAACGAACTCATCGGCGCCGCCGATGGCAAGAAGTTCCGCAATTATGCGCAGCAGCTCACGCTGGACATCCTGCTCGCCTACGCCAACGCACACCTCAAGGATCTCGCGCGACGCTACCGGCTTGAACGCGTACCGAACAGCTTGGGGCTAATGGTGGTCGATCAGGACATGGGCAACGAGCAACGCTCCGTCCATTCGCTTTCGGGCGGCGAATCATTCCTGGTTTCCCTCGCACTCGCGCTAGGCCTCGCGTCCCTCTCATCGCACCGCGTGCAGGTCGAGTCGCTGTTCATCGACGAAGGTTTCGGCAGCCTGGATTCGGACACGCTGCGGGTCGCAATCGATGCACTCGACAGCTTGCAGTCCATGGGACGCATGGTCGGCGTGATATCGCACGTGCAGGAAATGACTGAACGCATCGGCACGCGCATCCACGTCAAACGCATCCCCGGCGGGCAGAGCCGGGTGGTCGTGACGAAGGGGTTCTGAAACCGGAGGCTGTCGAGACAGGGGGTGGAGCACGGTCGGAGCACGGCCCGAGGGCCTGCGTCTTCTTTCCGCCCCGGCGACGTAGCGCTTGCGCGGAAGTCGCGGGCGTGTCCGGTTGCGGCGTTTGGACAGCAAAAAGCCGCTTTCCCGGGGAGGGGAAGCGGCTTTTGTGCAGAGCAAAGGGTAGTCTGACGATGACCTACTTTCGCACCCGTTTAGGCACTATCATCGGCGCGGTCCTGTTTCACGGTCCTGTTCGGGATGGGAAGGGGTGGTGCCAGGACGCTATGGTCGTCAGACTGTAAAGGGTAACAAAGCGGAGAAGCAAAGTGTGTGGGGTGTTGTTGGTGTGATGCGTTTTTCGGTGAGTTGTCGCGGTGTTCGATCCAGGGTTATAGGATCAAGCCTCACGGGCAATTAGTATCGGTTAGCTCAACGCATTGCTGCGCTTCCACACCCGACCTATCAACGTCGTGGTCTTCGACGACCCTTCAGGGGGCTCGAGGCCCCGGGGAAGTCTCATCTTGAGGCGAGTTTCCCGCTTAGATGCTTTCAGCGGTTATCTCTTCCGCACTTAGCTACCCGGCGATGCGACTGGCGTCACAACCGGTACACCAGGGGTGCGTCCACTCCGGTCCTCTCGTACTAGGAGCAGGTCCTCTCAAACTTCCAGCGCCCACGGCAGATAGGGACCAAACTGTCTCACGACGTTTTAAACCCAGCTCACGTACCACTTTAAATGGCGAACAGCCATACCCTTGGGACCGGCTACAGCCCCAGGATGTGATGAGCCGACATCGAGGTGCCAAACTCCGCCGTCGATGTGAACTCTTGGGCGGAATCAGCCTGTTATCCCCAGAGTACCTTTTATCCGTTGAGCGATGGCCCTTCCATGCAGAACCACCGGATCACTATGACCTGCTTTCGCACCTGCTCGACTTGTCGGTCTCGCAGTCAAGCCGCCTTTTGCCATTGCACTATCAACACGATGTCCGACCGTGTCTAGGCGACCTTCGTACTCCTCCGTTACCTTTTGGGAGGAGACCGCCCCAGTCAAACTGCCTGCCATGCACGGTCCCCGACCCGGATTCACGGGCCAAGGTTAGAACCTCAACGACACCAGGGTGGTATTTCAAGGTTGGCTCCACGGAAACTGGCGTTCCCGTTTCACAGCCTCCCACCTATCCTACACAAGTCCCGTCAAAGTCCAATGCAAAGCTACAGTAAAGGTTCATGGGGTCTTTCCGTCTTGCCGCGGGGAGATTGCATCTTCACAAACATTTCAACTTCGCTGAGTCTCAGGAGGAGACAGTGTGGCCATCGTTACGCCATTCGTGCAGGTCGGAACTTACCCGACAAGGAATTTCGCTACCTTAGGACCGTTATAGTTACGGCCGCCGTTTACCGGGGCTTCGATCAAGAGCTTGCACCCCATCACTTAACCTTCCGGCACCGGGCAGGCGTCACACCGTATACGTCCACTTTCGTGTTTGCACAGTGCTGTGTTTTTAATAAACAGTCGCAGCCACCGATTCTCTGCGGCCCCTTCGCCCTTCGGATGTACTCCTACAAGCTAACGGGGCATACCTTCTCCCGAAGTTACGGTATCAATTTGCCGAGTTCCTTCTCCTGAGTTCTCTCAAGCGCCTGGGTATTTTCTACCTGCCCACCTGTGTCGGTTTGCGGTACGGTCGATCCTAGACTGAAGCTTAGAGGCTTTTCCTGGAAGCATGGTATCAACCACTTCGGGCTCAAAGAGCCCTCGTCATCACGCCTCAGCTCAGCCCCGCGGATTTGCCTACGGGGCACGCCTACACGCTTAAACCGGGACATCCAACACCCGGCTGGCCTAACCTTCTCCGTCCCCCCATCGCATCTAGGACCGGTACGGGAATATTGACCCGTTTCCCATCGACTACGCATTTCTGCCTCGCCTTAGGGGCCGACTCACCCTGCGTCGATGAACGTTGCGCAGGAAACCTTGGGCTTTCGGCGAGGGTGCTTTTCACACCCTTTATCGCTACTCATGTCAGCATTCGCACTTCCGATACCTCCAGCATCCCTCTCGAGACACCTTCGCAGGCTTACGGAACGCTCCCCTACCATCTCTTGCGAGATCCGCAGCTTCGGTTCATGGCTTGAGCCCCGTTACATCTTCCGCGCAGGACGACTCGACTAGTGAGCTATTACGCTTTCTTTAAAGGATGGCTGCTTCTAAGCCAACCTCCTAGCTGTCTGGGCCTTCCCACTTCGTTTCCCACTTAGCCATGTATTTGGGACCTTAGCTGGCGGTCTGGGTTGTTTCCCTCTTGTCCCAGGACGTTAGCACCCCAGGACTGTCTGCCGTATATCACTTTGCGGTATTCGGAGTTTGCTATCGCGGGGTAGATCGCAGTGACCCCCCCAACGATTACAGTGCTCTACCCCCGCAAGTGTCCGTACGACGCACTACCTAAATAGTTTTCGGGGAGAACCAGCTATTTCCGGATTTGTTTAGCCTTTCACCCCTATCCACAGCTCATCCCCTAATTTTTCAACATTAGTGGGTTCGGACCTCCAGTGCGTGTTACCGCACCTTCATCCTGGCCATGGATAGATCATCCGGTTTCGGGTCTACGCCCAGCAACTCAGCCGCCCTTGTCAGACTCGGTTTCCCTACGCCTCCCCTATTCGGTTAAGCTCGCTACTGAACGTAAGTCGCTGACCCATTATACAAAAGGTACGCAGTCACCCCACGAAGGAGGCTCCCACTGTTTGTATGCATGCGGTTTCAGGATCTATTTCACTCCCCTCCCGGGGTTCTTTTCGCCTTTCCCTCACGGTACTGGTTCACTATCGGTCGATCACGAGTATTTAGCCTTGGAGGATGGTCCCCCCATCTTCAGACAGGATTTCTCGTGTCCCGCCCTACTTGTCGCACGCTCAGACCCGCCAGCTACTTTTCGCATACGGGACTATCACCCTGTATCGTCGGACTTTCCAGACCGTTTTGCTAAGTAATTGGTTTAGTCGTGCAGGCTGCTCCCCGTTCGCTCGCCACTACTTGGGGAATCTCGGTTGATTTCTGTTCCTGCGGCTACTTAGATGTTTCAGTTCGCCGCGTTCGCCTCCACACGCCTATGTATTCAGCGCGGGATACTCCAAAAGGAGTGGGTTTCCCCATTCGGACATCGGGGGATCAAAGCTCCATTGCCAGCTCCCCCCCGCTTTTCGCAGGCTTGCACGTCCTTCATCGCCTGTGATCGCCAAGGCATCCACCACATGCACTTAGTCGCTTGATCCTATAACCATGGACCCTGTTGCCAGGGCACCACCGCCATAGACGAACTCACGCTTGTGCGCAGTCACCGGCCGCTGGTTCAAAGCGCCAATGACCGCAAAAATGCAATCACACCAACCCATGCAACAGCGCGCCTCGCGGCCCACTGTCGCACACTTTACTTCTTCCACTTTGTTAAAGAACGCAGCCTCAAAAACCTGCCAAGGCCTAAGCCCTGCGGACCCGACGATCCGCACGGCTTAGCCCTTTTCCGACGCCTCTACCCACCCCGAACACTGGTGGAGGATGACGGGATCGAACCGTCGACCCCCTGCTTGCAAAGCAGGTGCTCTCCCAGCTGAGCTAATCCCCCGCTTGATCGCTTGGTGGGTCTGGTTGGGTTCGAACCAACGACCCCCGCCTTATCAAGACGGTGCTCTAACCAGCTGAGCTACAGACCCTCATGCCTTCGAGGCTCTCGTTGCCTGAACAACCGATAAGTTGTGGATACTGCGTCGCCGCGGCCTCTTCTCTTGAAAGGAGGTGATCCAGCCGCACCTTCCGATACGGCTACCTTGTTACGACTTCACCCCAGTCATGAATCTCACCGTGGTAAGCGCCCTCCCCGAAAGGTTAAGCTACCTACTTCTGGTGAAACCCACTCCCATGGTGTGACGGGCGGTGTGTACAAGACCCGGGAACGTATTCACCGCAGCATGCTGATCTGCGATTACTAGCGATTCCGACTTCACGTAGTCGAGTTGCAGACTACGATCCGGACTACGATCGGCTTTGTGGGATTGGCTCCACCTCGCGGCTTGGCAACCCTCTGTACCGACCATTGTATGACGTGTGAAGCCCTACCCATAAGGGCCATGAGGACTTGACGTCATCCCCACCTTCCTCCGGTTTGTCACCGGCAGTCTCGCTAAAGTGCCCAACCTAATGATGGCAATTAGCGACAAGGGTTGCGCTCGTTGCGGGACTTAACCCAACATCTCACGACACGAGCTGACGACAGCCATGCAGCACCTGTGTCCTGGCTCCCGAAGGCACTCCCGCATCTCTGCAGGATTCCAGGCATGTCAAGGGTAGGTAAGGTTTTTCGCGTTGCATCGAATTAATCCACATCATCCACCGCTTGTGCGGGTCCCCGTCAATTCCTTTGAGTTTTAACCTTGCGGCCGTACTCCCCAGGCGGTCGACTTCACGCGTTAGCTGCGTTACTCAGCGCGTTACCGCACCGAACAACTAGTCGACATCGTTTAGGGCGTGGACTACCAGGGTATCTAATCCTGTTTGCTCCCCACGCTTTCGTGCATGAGCGTCAGTATCGGCCCAGGGGGCTGCCTTCGCCATCGGTGTTCCTCCACATCTCTACGCATTTCACTGCTACACGTGGAATTCCACCCCCCTCTGCCGTACTCCAGCCGTGCAGTCACAAGCGCAGTTCCCAGGTTAAGCCCGGGGATTTCACACCTGTCTTACACAACCGCCTGCGCACGCTTTACGCCCAGTAATTCCGATTAACGCTCGCACCCTACGTATTACCGCGGCTGCTGGCACGTAGTTAGCCGGTGCTTCTTCTGACAGTACCGTCATCCAGGCAGGCTATTCACCCGCCCGATTTCTTTCCGTCTGAAAGAGCTTTACAACCCGAAGGCCTTCTTCACTCACGCGGCATGGCTGGATCAGGCTTGCGCCCATTGTCCAAAATTCCCCACTGCTGCCTCCCGTAGGAGTCTGGGCCGTGTCTCAGTCCCAGTGTGGCTGATCATCCTCTCAGACCAGCTACGGATCGTCGCCTTGGTAGGCCTTTACCCCACCAACCAGCTAATCCGACATCAGCCGCTCCAATCGCGCGAGGCCCGAAGGTCCCCCGCTTTCCCCCTCAGGGCGTATGCGGTATTAGCCACGCTTTCGCGTAGTTATCCCCCACGACTGGGTACGTTCCGATGCATTACTCACCCGTTCGCCACTCGCCGGCAGGCCGAAGCCCCCGCTGCCGTTCGACTTGCATGTGTAAAGCATGCCGCCAGCGTTCAATCTGAGCCAGGATCAAACTCTTAAGTTCAATCCAACAAAGCACTCAAAGAATCTTTACTGACTTCTGCGAGCACTCGATCTTTGCAATGCCGGATCTGCCCGAAGACAATCCGGCCACCGCAGCAACCCAGTACCCACACTTATCGGTTGTTCAACTTTTTAAAGAACCGCCACATCGCTGCAGCGAGGGAGCGAATTATACGGGCGTAATCGCACCCGTCAACCCTCTTTGAGACATCTTCCGATATTTATTTGTTCCGCTGTGGAAGGGCCCCGTCTCCCACGCCCCGTCACCTGGATCACTGCCGGTCGTCGTCACCCCATTCCAGCACCTCCACCTTCACGCGCGACCTGCCGTCCTTGATCATGCCGAGCCTGGCCGCTGCCGCCGGGGAGAGATCGATGATCACGCCCTCCTTCCGGCTCGGTTTCGTCGGCCCTCGGTCATTGATGCGAACCACAACCGCACGCCCGTTTTTCCGGTTCGTCACCCGCACGTGCGTCCCGAGGGGATAGCTGGGATGAGCTGCGACCATCTCGGTCCGATCGAAAGTCTCACCGCTTGCGGTTTCGCGTCCATGCAGGCTGCGGGCATAGTACGAAGCGAGGCCGGTCCTCGTTTCGAGTGCAGAAACCTTCTCGCCACGCGCCGGTTGCTCACCCTGGGCGGGCAACGACAGCAGTATCGCAACAGCGGCGGCCCCCAGGAACGCGAAGATCCGGCGCTTCGCGCGACTATTGCATCCTGGACCCATTGCAATTTCCTTTCCCTCGTTCTTTTTCGTCACGAAGTCCGGCTTTCGCCGCGGACTTCGATGCCGTGCCAGCAAGCGCTGCGCCCGTCAGGAGGCGCCGTCGCGCCCCGTATACGTCACCGTTTTACCGCAATACGCATTGCAGGCTACCCTTCGTGCAACGCCGCAAGCCCGGCGTTTTCATGAGCACCTCCTACGGAGTCCATCATATGTCATCCGCACTGGGGGATACGAAGGCGCGTCAATTGGCGAAGATGAAACGGCTGGCCGCCGCGCTGCTGGTCGCGGTCACGGCGCTGTTCGTCGTCGCCCGCCTGCAACAAGGGGCCGGAATCTGGGCCTGGGTCGCAGCGTTTGCCGAAGCTGCGATGATCGGCGCCCTGGCCGACTGGTTCGCTGTCGTTGCACTCTTCCGACATCCCCTCGGGCTGCCGATTCCCCACACGGCGATCATTCCGGCAAACAAGGAGCGGCTCGGCGAAAACCTTGCGGCCTTCGTTCGCGACAAGTTCCTCGCGACCGACACCCTCGTCCACAAGCTCCGCGCGTTCGGTCCGGCCGAGCGGCTGGCCGGCTGGCTGCGGCAGCGGGACAACACTGAAATCGTCGCCGGGAAGCTGGCCGGCGTGCTGGCCGGGTGGCTGGACTTCATCGACGACGAGCGCGTGCGCAGTCTGCTGGCTGCAAGGATCGGGGAACGACTCCGGGCGATCGACGTATCAGAGGTGGCGGGACAGATCCTCGACACCCTGACGGTCGACGCGCGGCATCAGGAATTGCTCGACGCTACGCTCAAACGATTGGCACGCTGGCTGGACGATCCGCAGGTGCAGATCGCCTTCGCGGCGATGATCATCGAGATCGCCGGCAAGGAGTACCCGAAGGCCCTGAAGACGGTCGGCCTCGTCACCAACACTGAAGAATTCTCCCGCAGGATCGCCGCCGGTATCGTGAGGGGCATCAACGGCTGGCTGCACGATATCGGGGACGATCCGCAGCACCCGCGTCGACAGGCCTTCGACGAAACGGTAGCCGAGTTCATCACCCGCATGAAGAACGACGCCGACTTCAAGGCGCGGGTCAACGCCGCGAAGCTGGAAGTATTGACGCATCCGGTTCTGGCGCGCTACCTGGACGGCCTGTGGGACGAGCTGAAAGCCTGGCTGCGCGAGGACCTTCATGAACCGGACTCACGGCTCCGGCAACGAATCAGCGCCGCCGCAAGCGCCTTCGGCACGACTCTCGCCGAAAACCGCGCCCTGCGCGACTCTCTCGACGGCCATCTCGAATCTGCCGTGGTCGCACTCGCGGACGATCTCCGGGACGCGCTGTCCCGCCACATCGCCTCGACAATAAGAAGCTGGAAGGACGAGGACCTGGTCCGTGAACTCGAACTGAGCGTCGGTCGCGATCTTCAGTTCATCCGGCTCAATGGCACTATCGTGGGAGGCGGAATCGGTTTGCTGCTGCATGGGCTGACCTTGTTTGTCTCCACCGGGTGGTAGCGCAAGTTGACGATCACCCTCGATGCAAACCTTGCTGCCGGGAATCTTTTCGCCACAGGCGGTCCACTTCACACATCGAGCCACAACCAGGAAGATGCATGCAACGCGATCCGAGATTCGAAACCCTTCTGAAAAACCTCAACCACAACCCGTCGAAACCTGTCGGCCTGCTGCAAAAGCTCGGCGCAATCGCAGCTGCCGCGGTCCTCTTCGGCCTTGCACTGACCTTCTCGGTGATCTTCTTCGCAGTGGTGGTGGCAGCGGGAATACTGATCTGGGGCTATGTCTGGTGGAAAACACGGGACTTGCGCAAGGCCATGCGCGCCACCCAGGCGCGTGCCAGAGCATCCGCTCAAGGGAGGGGGGGTCCGAAACCAGGCCAAGGAATCGTGATCGAGGGCGAGGTCGTGCGCGAAGTTCGGGAAGAGCGCCGCGACGGCACGCAAGACTGACGGTAAGGGCTTCGCCGGTTGCTCCCTCGAGCCGGCAGTATTGGACAACGATCGAAAAAAAGCCGGCACCAGTAGTGTGCCGGCTTTTGCCGTATTTCGGGCGAACCTCACCCGGCCCTCATTCCCGAATGACTACGGGGTGACCCTCCAGCCCTCCGGATATGGCGCGTTCGGGTTCGCCTTGTGCTCGCTGTCCCACGAAGTGCCTTGGTCACGATAAGGCGCAGACTTGTCCGGCATCGGCTCGAGCGCCGAGAATTCGCTGATCGGCTGATCCATCGGCCGCAGTTCGACGTACTGCTCCGGACGGTACTCGGGCCCTGCCCTCAATTCATCCAGGCTTGCGCTCAGACGCAGCTTGCCGTCCTCGTAGCGCATGCGGTTGAGCGGCACGGTGATTTCCTTGTCGCCGACACCGAGAAAACCGCCTGCGGAAATCACCGCATGGATGTTTTCGTCGTGGCGACTACGGACGACCGTTTTCACCGAACCGATTTGTTCACCGCTCGCATCCACGACCTCGGTTCCCCGCAATTGGCTCGGGGTCATCGACTGCACCTGTCCTGAAGCTCCCATCGGTGAGCGCATCTGGTGCTTGGTCTGGCCTTCAGTGTACGAGCCCGCAGCAGCCCCCATAGGAACCGCAACGAGCGCCGCAAGTGCGCCGGCCAGCAAAGACTTGCGATAGATCGAGCTCATATCATCCTCCTGCCTGGGGTGGCGTCCGTCTGACTGGTGTCTCGCCCGCATGTCCATCCGGACGAGGGTCGTACCGATCCCTGCTCCGCACCGAGCGCGCCAAGTCCGGCCGACTCGGCTGCAGCCGAGGATCGAGGTAAGCTTATGATCGACTGGCACCTTTCTAAGTTCCGAAGCACGCCCACACGAGCAGCCAGTCCTGGCCATGCGCCTCGCGGATCGGTCCACCCGCTCAAGCCCGGATGGAGACTGCGAAACGTGATCAAAGTGAAACAAGCCGGGCGGCGTCCCGCCCATGCAACTACCCCGCTCCCGCGCGCCTCAGCCACGCCAGCCGCTGGTTGATCTTGTCGCGCCAGCCTACGGCGAGGCCGGGCGTCTGCGCGAGCCGTTCAAGATCCGGAAGGAAGGGGCGGTGTTCCTGCCACAGCAGCATCGCCTCACTCAGCGTCGGGGCGTCGAGGGCCGGCGTCGACAAGTCGAGCGTGTCGCCGGGTGACACTCGGCCCGGTTCGAGCACCCGCCAGTACCATCCCGTCAGGAGGCGTTCGGCAATGAAAGCCGCCATCCCTTCGCAGCTGAACCGTTCGTCGATTTTCCAGCATGGAGTACGCGGCTGGCTCACCTGAAGCCGAGCCGTTCCCAGGCTCCAGATGTCTCCGATGCGAATGTCGCGCTCGTCCAGTTCGAGAGAGGAGAGATTTTCGCCCAGCCCCCCCGGACGCAGGCTCTCCCTGGCTTCCGGGAAACGGGCAGCCAGCTGTTCATAATGGCGAGCGGGATAGAAATGCACCGCCTTGTCGGGGCCGCCGTGAACCCTGCGGTCGGCTTGCTGGTCGCCGATAAATCCCTCACGCGCCACTTCGGCGCTGCTCACCTGCGATTTGTACATGCCGGTCGGACGCCCCGACTCGGGCAGCGGCCGGATGCCGCCGATGAAGATGGATACGTGGGCCATGGTCGAGTCCCGGTTGATTGGGTCATTTTAGCCGGGAAAGACCCGCATCCTCCGGTGCCACGCGTCGATATCCCACACCCAGGCGACGGACACGTCTTACGCCAGTTGAATGGAAGGCCGCGCCAACTCCTGCGTTTGCTGGGTGAATAACGCATTTGTGTCTGGAGGTAGCTCTCGCCAGAAACACAAGCTATTATGTGTATAAATATACAGCAACCTTGATCGGCTAACGCCCGCCGGATCCCTCACTCCAACCTCCCGTCATCCCGCAGACGCCATGATTTCTCGCGCTGACCCCCTCACCGCTCGCCAGGCCGAGATTCTCGACTTCATTCGCCACACCGTGGAGTCCGAAGGACGACCGCCGACCCGCGCCGAAATCTGCACTGCGTTCGGCTTTCGCTCGCCGAACGCGGCCGAAACCCATCTGCGCACGCTTGCCGCGAAAGGCGCGATCGTCCTCGAGGAAGGTCGCGCGCGGGGCATCCGGCTCGTCGAGGCGCTGGGGCTGCCGCTGGTCGGGCACGTCGCGGCCGGCCGTCCGATGCTCGCGGTCGAGCACATCGAAGCCCGCTACCAGATCGACTCGGCGCTGTTCTCGCCGCGCGCCGACTACCTGCTGCGCGTGCGCGGCATGAGCATGCGCGACGCCGGAATCATCGACAGCGACCTGCTCGCGGTGCATCGCACACCGCAAGTGCGCGCCGGCCAGGTCGTCGTCGCCCGCCTCGAGGACGAGGTCACCGTGAAGACCTTCACCCGCGAAGGGCCGATCGTGCGCCTGTTGCCGGCCAATCCGGACTTCGAACCGATCGTCGTCGACACTCGCCATCAAGCGCTCGACATCGAAGGCATCGCCGTCGGCCTCGTGCGCAACGGCTCGCGGTGACCACTCCCTGCATCCCGGCCCAACACGCGAAGCGATGTCGACCTCCCCTCTCGCGACGCTCGCCGGGTTGCCCCCCGGTCTCGTCTGGCCGGCCGACCGGCTTGCCCGGCCGGCCGAAGCGGGGGTGCCGACGGGCTTTCCCGCGCTCGACGCGCAGCTGCCGGGCGGCGGCTGGCCGCGGGGCGCGCTGATCGAGCTCCTCATTGACGCGTTCGGCATCGGAGAGCTCGCGCTGCTGCTGCCGGCGCTGCGCGCAGCCGCTCCCGAGCGCTGGATCGCGTGGATTGCGCCGCCGCATCTGCCGTACGCCCCGGCGCTCGCCGCGGCCGGCGTGCGGCTCGACCGATTGTTGCTGCTCACGCCGTCCGATCCGGCCACGACCTTATGGACGATCCGCCAGGCGGTCGCGTCGGGCGGCTGCTCGGTCGTGGTCGCGTGGCTGCCGAACGCCCAGAGCGCCGCGCTGCGGCGCCTGCAGCTTGCCGCCGAAGCGGCGGCGACGTCGCTGTTCGTGTTTCGCCCGGGCAGCGCCGCGCGGCAGGCGTCGCCGGCGATCCTGCGGCTGCGATTGCAGCCCGCGCCCGACGCCTTGGCGCTCGAGATCGTCAAACGGCGCGGCCCGCCGCTCGCGTGGCCGCTTCGGCTCACCCTTCCCGAGCGTCCCGCCGCTTTCCCTGGCCGAGCCGACCGACGATGCTCTGGTTTGCGCTGATCCTGCCCGATCTGCCGCTGCAGGTCTTCACGCGCGGCGTCGATGACGCGGGCCTCCTGGCGGTCATCGAGCCGCAGCCGCGCGCCACGATCGTTGCCGCGACGACGGCCGCCCGGGTGCGCGGCGTCGAACTACGCCAAGGGGTTGCCGGCGCGCTGGCGGTGGTGCCCGAACTGGTCTTGCGTGAGCGCGATCCGGCGCTCGAAGCGGCGACGCTTGCCGAGCTTGCGACATGGGCCGGACGGTTCACGTCGTGCGTGAGCCTCGATCCGCCCGATGCGGTGCTGCTCGAAGCGAGCGCGAGCCTGCGCCTGTTCGGCGGCATCGACGGGCTCGCGCAGCGCATTGCGGACGCCGCGCTGCCGCTCGGCCTGACCACGACCCTTGCTGCCGCGCCGACACCGCTGGCTGCACGCTGGCTCGCACGAGTGCGCCCGGGGACGCTCGTGCGCCCGTCGAACGGCTGGGCGGGCGCGCTCGACGCGCTGCCGATTGAACTGCTCGCCGATGGGGCGCCCGTGCCGCCTGCCACGCTCGAGCTGCTGCGCGGTGTGGGTGTGCGCCGCATCGGCGAACTTGCTCGGCTGCCGCGCGACGGGCTCGCACGCCGCGACGCAAGCGTCGTCACCGACACCGTTGCGCGCGCCCGCGGCCGCGAGCCAGATCCGCGCCCGCGCTTCGTCCCTGCCGAGCGCTTCGCCTCGCGCCTCGTGCTGCCGGCGAGCGTCGCGCACACCGAACCGTTGCGCTTTGCCGCCGGGCGGCTTTTCTCGAACCTCGCCGCATGGCTGGCCGCGCGCCAGGCCGGGCTCGATTGCTGCCGGCTGCATCTCGAACACGACTGCGCCCCCGCAACCGTCGTCGAAATCGTCACCGGCCGTCCGCAACGCGATGCGGCGCGCTTCGTGCAGCTTGCTTCCGAGCATCTGGCCGCGCTCGTGCTGCCAGCGCCGGTCGAGGCGCTGCGCCTGACAGCCGACACGCCGGTCGCGCTGCCGGCAGGCACGCCGGATCTGTTCGGCGGCAAAGACGATGCACGCGAGGCCGCGCTGCGCCTGCTCGATCGGCTGCACGCACGCCTCGGCAGGGATGCGGTGCGCACGGTGCTGCCGGTCGCCGATCATCGTCCCGAGCGCGCCTGGCGCCCGGCCGCCCCCGGCGCCCGCCCCGCCCCGCACCCTGCAATCCTCGCTCCGCGCCCGCTGTGGCTGATGCAGCCGCGTGCGCTCGGCGCCGCGCGCGCCTTGACGCTGCTGAGCGGCCCGGAACGCATCGAGTCCGGCTGGTGGGACGGCGACGACGTGCGCCGCGACTATTACGTCGCGCGCACGCCCGAGGGCGCCCTGTGGTGGGTGTTCGAACGCCTCGATTCGCCGGGCGGCTGGTATGTGCACGGTTTTTTCGGCTGACGCCCGCACGCGCCGGGAGCGCTAAATGGAGGCGCCTCATGGATAGTGCCCCGCCCTCGCCCTCGCCCTCCCCGGCACCCGCCTATGCCGAGCTGCACTGCCTGACGAACTTCAGCTTCCAGCGCGGCGCCTCGCACCCCGAAGAGCTCGTCGCGCGCGCGGCCGAGGCCGGCTACACGGCGCTCGCGATCACCGACGAATGCTCGCTCGCGGGAGTCGTGCGCGCGCATCAACAGTTGCGGCGCCTGGCGCGGCCGCTGAAGCTCCTGATCGGCAGCGAGCTGCGGCTTGTCGACGGGCTACGTGTCGTGCTGCTCGCGACCGACCGCGCCGCATACGGGAGGCTCGCGCGATTGATTACGATCGGCCGGCGCGCGGCGACAAAAGGCCGTTACCAGCTTACCTGCGCCGATCTCGATCGCGGCATCCCCGGCTGTCTCGCGCTGGTCGTGCCACCCGACGACAGGATCCTCGATGCCGCGGCACTCGTTGCCGACGCGCGCTGGGTCGGCGAACGATTTCCGGACGCCGCGTGGCTCGCGGTCGAGCTCGCCTGTGGGCCGGACGATGGGCGCCGGCTCGAGGCGTTGCTGGCAATCGCGTCGGCCGCCGGCCTGCCCCCGGTCGCGGCGACCGGAGCGCTGATGCACGACCCGTCTCGTCGGGCGCTCGCCGACGTGCTGGCGGCGCTGCGGCTGCGGGTCACGATCGCCGAAGCGGGCCGGGCGCTTGCGCCGAACGCCGAGCGCGCGCTGCACGAGCGCGCCGTGCTCGCGCGCCGCTACCCGGCCGAACTTCTCGCCGAGACGCTGCGGATCGTTGCGCGCTGCCATTTTCGGCTCGACGAACTGCGCTACGAATATCCGGCCGAGCTCGTGCCCGACGGCGAGACGCCTGCAAGCTGGCTGCGACGCCTCGTCGAGGACGGGCTGCGCTGGCGCCACGGCCGCCCGCAGGACGACCTCGCGCCACCGAAAGTGCGCGCGCAGGTGGAGCACGAGCTTGCGCTGATCGCCGAGCTCGGCTTCGAGGCGTACTTTCTGACCGTCGAGGATCTCGTGCGCTTCGCGCGCGGCCGCGGCATCCTGTGCCAAGGGCGCGGCTCGGCGGCAAACTCGGTCATCTGTTGGGCGCTCGGCATCACCGAAGTCGATCCCGAACTCGGCATCATGCTCGTCGAGCGCTTCATCTCGAAGGAGCGCGACGAGCCGCCCGACATCGACGTCGATTTCGAGCACGAGCGACGCGAGGAAGTCATCCAGTACGTCTATCGGAAGTACGGGCGCGAACGCGCCGCGCTCGCCGCGACCGTGATCCGCTACCGCGCACGCAGCGCGCTGCGCGACGTCGGGCGCGCGCTCGGGCTCCCGCCCGGCCAGCTCGAACGGCTTGCGCGCGACCGCTTCTGGTTCGATGCCGGCCGCATCCGGCCCGAGCGGCTGCGGGAAGCCGGCTTCGATCCGGCGAGCCCCGGCGTGCAGCGTCTGGCGACGCTGACCGAAGCACTCGTCGGCTTTCCGCGCCATCTGTCGCAGCATGTCGGAGGTTTCGTCATCGCCCGCGGCCGGCTCGACGAGCTCGTGCCGGTCGAAAACGCCGCGATGCCTGAGCGCACCGTGATCCAGTGGGACAAGGACGACCTCGACGCGTTGGGGCTGCTGAAGATCGATGTGCTCGCGCTCGGGATGCTGTCGGCACTGCGGCGCAGCCTTGCGCTGGTCTCGACGTGGCGCGGCCGTCCGTTCACGCTTGCCGACATTCCGCGCGAGGCGCCCGAAGTCTATCGGATGCTGTCGGAGGCCGATTCGATCGGCGTGTTCCAGATCGAATCGCGCGCGCAGATGACGATGCTGCCGCGCCTGAAGCCGGCGCGCTTCTACGATCTCGTCGTGCAGGTCGCGATCGTGCGCCCCGGCCCGATCCAGGGCGGCATGGTCCACCCGTACCTTCAGGCACGCGCCCGCATCGAACGCGACGAGCCGGTTTCGTATCCGCAACCGCACTGTCCGGACGCCGACGCGGACGGTACTTGCGTACCCCGGCCCGACGACGTGCGCCGGGTGCTCGAACGCACGCTCGGGGTGCCGATCTTCCAGGAGCAGGTCATGCAGCTCGCGGTCGTCGCGGCGGGCTTCACGCCGGGCGAGGCCGACCAGCTGCGCCGCGCGATGGGCGCGTTCCGGCGCCACGGCGAGCTCGAGCGCTACCGTGCGAAACTCCTCGCGGGCATGGCCGCGCGCGGCTACCGTGCCGAGTTTGCCGAGCGGCTGTGCGACCAGATCGAAGGCTTCGGCAGCTACGGCTTTCCCGAGTCGCATGCGGCGAGCTTCGCGCTGCTCGTGTATTGCTCCGCGTGGCTGAAGTGCTGCGAGCCGGCCGCGTTCCTGTGCGGGCTGCTGAACAGCCAGCCGATGGGTTTTTACGCGCCGTCGCAGCTGATCCAGGACGCGCGGCGCCACGGAGTCGTCGTGCTCGGCGCGGAAGTGACCGCGAGCGACTGGGACTGCACGCTCGAGGCGCTGCCGGACGCGTCGCCCGGCGCCGCTCCCGCGGTGCGGCTGGGGCTGCAGCTGGTCAAGGGGTTCGGCCGCGAGGCCGCGATGCGGATTGTCGCTGCGCGCACCGAACGCCCCTTTCCGAATGTCGACGAGCTTGCGCTGCGCGCGCGCCTCGACGCGGCCGCGCTCAAGCGGCTCGCCGAGGCCGGCGCACTCGAGCCCCTCGCCGGCCATCGGCGCCAGGCGCTGTGGCAGGCCGCGGCCGGCCACGCACCCGAAGGCGTGCTGCGCGGCGCCCGCATCGCCGAGCCGCGCGCTGAGCTCGCCGCGCCGTCCGAGGCCCAGGAACTGGTTGCTGATTACGCGCGGCTCGGTTTCACGCTCGGTCGCCATCCGCTGGCGCTGCTGCGGGCAAAGCTCACGACCCTGCGCTTCGTGACCGCGGCCGAAATCCGCGACTACCCGGACCGCAAGCTCGCGCGCATCGCCGGCCTCGTGACGTGCCGCCAGCGCCCCGGCACGGCCAAGGGCACGCTGTTTCTCACCGTCGAGGACGAAACGGGTCTCGCGAACGTCATCGTGCAGGCGGAGCTCGTCGAACGGCAGCGGCGCGAAGTACTCGGCGCGCGCCTGCTCGGCGTGTTCGGACAGATCCGCAGCAAGGGCCAAGTCGTCCACCTGCTCGCCCAACGCCTGGTCGATCACTCGGCCCTGCTCGGTGCTCTCGAGGCGCGCAGCCGGGATTTTCAATGAACTGCAGCAACACATGCAAAGCCGGGCGCCAGCGCGATGCTCAGCCGCGTCGGGCCGCCTCGATTGCAGCGACGTCGATCTTGCGCATCGTCATCATGGCTTCGAAGGCACGCCTGGCCTCCTCACCCCCCGTAGCCAGCGCCTCGGTCAGTACACGCGGGGTGATCTGCCACGAAACGCCCCACCGGTCCTTGCACCAGCCGCAGGCGCTCTCTGCCCCGCCGTTGCCGACGATGGCGTTCCAGTAGCGGTCGGTCTCTTCCTGGTCGTCGGTAGCGATCTGGAACGAAAAAGCCTCGGTCTGCGGAAACGCCGGGCCACCGTTGAGGCCGAGGCAAGGGATGCCCGCAACCGTGAACACCACCGTCAGTACGTCGCCGGCTTTGCCCGATGGGTAATCAGCGGGCGCTCGATGGACGGCAGTCACTCGGCTGTCGGGGAAGGTCGCGGCGTAGAAGCGGGCGGCATCCTCGGCGTCCTTGTCGAACCAGAGGCAGATCGTGTTCTTGGGCATGGTCTCTCCTTTCGTACCGGAACCGTGTGTGCTGGACAGCCCGCCACAGCTGCGCTGCGGGTTGCAACACGCGGTTCGCGGGTTCAATCGGCGGATTCCGCCGCGACGAAACCTAGCGCCTGCAGCGTCTGCAGCGTCTGCAAATCCTCAGCGACCGGTCGCACTTCGACGGAGCCGAACTTCGCCCCCGGAATGCGGGATGCCCATCTGGATCGCCTCGTTCAGGTCCCGGGCCTCGACGACGTAGTAGCCGCCGAGAGTCGGCAAGCTCGCCGCGCGCGAGGATCGCATCCACCGCTGCCAGCCCGGCTGCTGCCCCGTCATGCATCGCCACCGCCGCGCGCGATTGAGCTCGACTACCGGCGACGGGTCGAGCCGCAGCAACACATCGTAAAGACCGACAATCTCCGCCCAGTCATCGCGACACCTGCAGCAGCATCAGCGCCAGCAGCCCGATCGACTCCGGCTCCGGGAGCAGCTGGGCGAGCAGCCGGCCAAGCCGGATCGCCTCGCCCGACAGCTCGGTGCGCGTCAACGAATCGCCCGCCGAAGCCAAGCAGCTCTCATTGGAAACCGAATAGATCACGCGCAGCACCCTGTCAAGGCGGGCCGGCAGCTCCGCCTGCAGCGGCACTTCGCAGGGGACGCGCACGTCGCGGATGCTGGCCTTGGCACGTATGATGCGCTGCACGAACGCGGGCGGCGCGACGGCGAACATCCCCAAGACTATTGACCGGAGCGTGAGCAACTGTCCATGCTACGCGACGACTTTCCGCAAAAAGTAAATCAATGCCCCCGCAGCCCCCTACCCCTCCACCTGCCGACAGCCGCGGTACTCGCGCCGCGTTGCTCTTCGCCTTGACGGCCGAACGCCTGTCGGTTTTCTATGAGCATGGACAATGGCCTACCGCGGCGCAGGGCGCGAGTCTCGTCGCGGAGTGGCTCAATCGCAGCGGGCGCAGTCTGCCGCTAGCCGATCGTCGCCTCCTGTCGGAGCTCAGTGACGAGTTCGCCCGCCAGATTGCGAGCTCGCTGTCGCGCGAAGCGGGGCTTCAGACGGTGCACGAGATGATGGAGGCACTCGACCCCAAGTACGAATCTGATCTGGCCCGCTCGCTGATGGCGGAATGCGTGAAATGGCTCGACGGTGCGTGATTCGTCGTCCGGCAAAACCGGTGAGCGACGGGAAGCCGGGGTCGAGGCTGGGCACCACAGCGATGGCGAATGAAGCCCCCCGGGCGTGCGCGACCCGCTTACCGCAAAATCAAGAAGATTGTCAGGAGTTGGAGCGCGGGCCCGGGAAGCACGGGTCGGTTTCCAAGGTGGGCCCGGCCCTATAAATTTTGCGGGCTGAATCCGGCGTGAGCCAAAAATGGGCCAAGAACAAAAATGGGCTAGGTCTGAATGACCTAACCCATTATTCTATGGCGCGCCCGAGACGATTCGAACGTCCGACCCCTGCCTTCGGAGGGCAGTACTCTATCCAGCTGAGCTACGGGCGCAATGGCGAGCGCTGGACTCGCATCAAGCGCGCTAGCTTATACCGGTTTCCCAGCGAAGTCCATGTTGGCCTGGAATAACTCCGGAACCGCCGCGCGACGGTTCGAAGCTTCGACCGGAGACTAGGCGTCCGCCGAGAACCGCTGCAACCAGCGGGTCTTTGCGGAGTGCCGTCCTGCAGGAATCAAGGGGCCGGCGGGATGCGCAGCACTTGGCCGGGGTAGATCTTGTCCGGGTGGGTCAGCATCGGCTTGTTGGCCTCGAAGATCGCGTTGTAGTTGTTCGGGTTGCCGTAATAGGTCTTTGAGATCGCCGACAGGGTATCGCCGCGCGCGACGGTGTGAAAACGGGCTTCGGGCGCGGCCTGAACGACCGACAGTTGGTCGTCGACTTCGCCGACTCCCTGGACGTTGCCGGCGGCAAGCAGGATCTTTTCCTTAATTGCCTGATCGGGCGCCGTGCCGGACACGGTGACGACTGAGGTCGCGGCATCGAATTTCACGTCGAGGTCGGAGGAACCGAGGTTCATTGACACGATGTACTGCTTGATCGCGTCGGCCGCCTTGGCATTTGCGGCGCTCGTATCTGCCGTTGCCGCAGGAGCGGCCGCATTTGCCGGAGTGGCCGCCTTGGCCTCGCCGCCGCCGAAGAGTTTCTCGCCGGCATCCTTGATGAACGAAAAAAGTCCCATTCTTGCCTCCCTATGGAAAAGTCACGTCGAACGCATTCAGCATAGACCAGACGGGGTTGAAGGTTGTTACGTTTGCATGACTGTTACAACCGGAGCGCACCCATGCGACGTGGTGTTTCGGGCGGTCGAAATCATCCGGCATCCGCCGCCCGGCCGATGGAGCCCGGATATACTTCGCACCTGGCTCGTCCCCAACCCCAGACAGGAGCAAGCATGTCGAGACCCCGAGTTCAGTTCATGAGGCGCCCCGGGCGCCTGATGCTTTCCGCTGTCGCGGCATTCGCCGTCGTCCAGCTTGCCGGCTGCGGCAAACAGGCTGCGCCCGATGCGGAAACGACCGCGACGCTGATCCAGCCGGTCGCGCGCCTCGATCTGAAGGTCGCGAAAGCGGCTCCGGGCAGCCGCAGCGGCGAGGAAATTTACCAGAGCGTCTGTGTGAGCTGCCATGGCACGGGCGTGCTCGGCGCGCCGAAAACGGGTGATGCCGCCGCATGGGCTCCGCGGATCGCGCAAGGGTTCGACACGCTGACGCAAAATGCGATCAACGGCATTCGCGGGATGCCGCCGCGCGGCGGGGGGGCGGATCTGACGGATATCGAAGTGCAGCGCGCAGTTGCCCATCTCGCAAACACCGCGGGCGGGAATTTTACCGAACCGCCGGTCGGTCAATAAGCCGGTCATTCCAACAGGAAGGGTGGTCGATGGTCGCCCTTGCCGAGCTTCCTGCCCCGGCCGGACGTTCATTTCCGATCCGCACCTTTCCGGTCGCGCGGTTCCTGTGCCGCGTGCTGGCCGTCGTCGCCGTCCTGCATCTGCTCCTGCTCGGGGCTCCCGGTCGCGCGGCACCGTCGGCAGGGGTTCCGGCCGGCGAAATCCGCATCGGCGTCCTCGCGTTCCTCGGCGCGGACACCACGGTCGTCGAATGGTCACCGGTTGTGCAGCATCTCCAGACTGCGCTGCCGGGACGCAAGGTCAGGCTCGCCCTGCTCGATCATCAGGGGCTCGACGATGCCGTTGCAGCCGGCACGGTCGATTTCGTCATCACGAATCCGGGCCACTATATCGAACTCGAAGCCAGGTCCGGCGCCAGCCGGATACTGACGCTCGACGCGAGCCCCGGGCGCGCTCCGGAACGTTCCATCGGATCGGCCGTCATCACGCGGGCAGATCGCCAGGAGGTCCGCGCGTTCGACGATCTGCGCGGACGACGGGTCGCAATCGTCGCGCGCGAAGGCTTTGGCGGCTACCAGACAGTGCGTCGCGAGTTGGCGTCGCTCGGTATCGACCCGGAGCGCGATTTCGCCGAACTGAAGACCGTCGGTTTCCCGATGAGCCGGGTCCTCGAGGCGGTCGCGAACGGTGACGCCGATGCAGGGATCGTGCGCGCCTGCCTCCTGGAAAGCCGGCCGGAGTGGGCAACCGCGTTCAGGGTCGTCGGCAAGCGCGACGAACCCGGCTTCCCTTGCGCGACCTCGACCCGGCTTTACCCCGACTGGCCTCTGGCGACGCTTCGCCATACCTCGCCGACACTGGCCAAGGCGGTCGCGATCGCGCTGCTCGCGATGGCGCCGGACGGGAACGGCATGGCGTGGTCGGTGCCGGCCGATTACCAGTCGGTGCACGAAATGTTTCGCGAACTGCAGATCGGCCCGTACGCGAATCTGCGCGAGCCGACCCTGATGATGCTGGCCGAGCGCTATTGGCCGTGGGTCGCGTTCCTTGCCGTGCTGCTTTCGGCGTGGATTCTGTACACGGTGCGTGTCGAGCATCTCGTCCACCTCCGCACCGCCGAACTTCACGCGGCGCTCGCCGTGCGCGAGGCGCTGGAGGCGCGGATGCGCGCCGGCCAGGAGCAGGCCGACCACCTGGCGCGGCTGTCGGTGCTCGGCGAACTGTCCGGCACGCTCGCGCATGAACTCAACCAGCCGCTCGCGGCGATCGGGAACTATGCCGAAAGCCTGCGCCGCCGCATCGACAACGGCCGCCTGACCGGCGAAGCGGTGCGCGAAGCCTCTTCCGAGATTTCCGGGCAGGCGGAGCGCGCGGCGGCGATCCTCGGGCGTATCCGTGATTTCGCAAAGAAGCGGGCCGCCGTGCGCGAGGTCGTCGCGCCGCGCGAAATGGTAGGCGAAGCGGTGGCGCTGTTCCGCGGCATGCTCGGGAACGCGCCGGCGGTCGAGGTGACGGACGAGCTGCCGCCGTCGACGAGCGTCGAGGTCGACTCGCTGCAGATCCAGCAAGTCCTTCTGAATCTGCTGAAGAACGGCTACGACGCCACCCGCGGATTCGGTCCCGAGCAACAGCGTCTCATCGTGACTATCAGCCGGAGCGACGACAACGTGCGCATCGTCGTGCGGGATTTCGGCACCGGCCTTGACGCGGCAACTCGCGAACGGCTGTTCGAGCCGTTCTTCAGCACGAAACCGGATGGTCTCGGGCTCGGTCTTTCGATCTGCCGCACGATCGCCGAAGCGCACCGCGGCCGCCTTACCGCCGAGCCGACCGCCGACGGCCGCGGTGGCGCCGAGTTCATCCTGAGCCTGCCGCTTTCGACGGCCGCTTCGTCTTCCGCGGTCCATCCTTCGGAGTCCCGTTTCGCCAATGTCCCAGACCGATGACTGCATGATCCACGTCGTGGACGATGACGCTGCGTTCCGCCGCTCTCTCGTCTTCCTTCTCGAATCAGTCGGCTGGAGCGTGTGCGCCTATGCGTCGGCCGAGGAGTTTCTCGCCGCACACGAGCGTCCGCCCGCGGACCTCGGCTGCCTCGTGCTCGACATCCGCATGCCGACGATGAGCGGGCTCGAACTGCAGGCGGCGTTGCGCAGGCGCGGCTGGCAAGCGCCGATCGTGTTCATCACCGGACATGGCGACGTCGAACTCGCCGTCGAGGCGATGAAGCACGGCGCGAGCGACTTCCTGCAGAAACCCTTCCGCGACCAAGCCCTGCTGGACGCCGTCGCAACCGCAGTGCGCCGCTGCGCCGAGGACCGCTCGCGGACCGCGCTTCGGGATGCCGCTTTGGCGTCGCTCGCGCGCCTGTCACCGCGCGAACGCGAAGTCGCACGGCTCGTCGCGCAGGGCCTGCCGAACAAGCTGGTCGCGCGCGAACTCGACATCAGTGAAAAGACGGTGCATGTGCACCGCCAGCACGTCATGGAAAAGACCGAAGTGGGCAGCGCCGCCGAACTCGCGCGCCTGATGCTGCGCGCGAACCCGACTGCGCTCGACTGAACGAGGGAACGCCCCGGCAGGCCCTCGCAGCCTAGCGGGCGGAGCCGCCGCCCTGCCCCATCCCCCCGCCCTGCCCCATCCCCCCGCCCGGGCCCATCCCGCCGCCAGGGCTCGCGCCGCGCGGCCCCATACGGTCCGCGGGGCCGAGGCGCTGGCGTTCACCCGGATCCATCTGGTTTCCCGGCCCCATCATCCCGCGGCCACGCATCGGCGGTTCGTCGGGGAGCGTCACACCGCGCTCCTTCGCACGCTCCACCATCCGCTCGTGATGCTCGGCGCGGATCTGCTCGCGCTCCTCGAGGGTGCGTGCCGCGCGCATGCGGTCACGATGCTCGGCCCGCTCTTGCGGCGTCATGATCTGGGAGCCGTAGACCGGAGTGGTGTCGTCGACCGGCGGCATGCCGCCAGCCGGTTGAGCGAGCGCGCTGCCGGAAATCCACACTGCGGCCAGCGCGGTCAATAACGTCTTGAGTTTCATTGAAGCCTCCGTCGTCAAGTTGCTTGGAACCACTTGTGCGGTGCCGTGCCGCGCAGGTCCGGCGATGTCGCGCCGATGCGCTTGCGGCGATCCGCTCCAATTCAATATAGGCCGCCAGCCGTCCCGATCGTCATTATTTTTACATTCGGTTTTTCTATCCCCGGGTCAAATCCGCTCGAGCTTCGCCGGCAGGCCGTTGCGCACCGCGGTGCCGGCAACCGCGTCGACCCAGATCGCCTGGTTGCCGCGCGTCGGATCGACGAGGCCGAGGTCGTTAAGGTTGATGCCCGCGCGCAACTCCGGCCGATCGGGCTGGCGCTCGCTGCCGAATTTGTGCGCGCGGGCGCCGAGCTCCCGGTGGCCGTAGCCGTGCTCGACTGCCACCACGCCGCGCATCACGCCTTCATGGACGATGACGCGGCAGGTGGCGTGGCCGGCGGGGGTCGCGATGCGGGCGAGGTCGCCGGTCACGAGCCCGAGCCGCGCGGCGTCCGCGGGATGCACGATGACCGGATTGTCCGGGTGCAGGCCGGTGATCCGCGTCGCGATGCTGTAGGAGTTCTGCAGCGCGGACTTGTAGCTGACGGCGAGCAGCGGCCAGTCGGCATCGCTGTGCACGTCTCGCACCGGCGTGCCGTCGGCGAACGCGGGCGGCTGCCAAGTCGCGCAGCCGGTGAAACGGCGGCCCGTGAGGCTGTTCTTCGCACCGCCGACGCTGTCGTTCCATAGCCAGAGCGCGCCTTTGAAGCGGCTCGTCTGCCATTCCCCGTTCGTTTCGTCCTGCGCCTCTTTCGCCGGCTGGTAACGGCCGCCCCGCGTGTAGAGAAATGCGACCTTGCGCCATTCGTCAGCTTTCAGCGTCGCTTCGAGCAGCGGTCGCAGGCGCTCGACGCCGGACAGTGCGAGGTCCTCGTCGGTCGCGTCGCCGACCGGCGCCTTGCCGGCGAACGCTATGTTCGCGCCGCCGCGCAGATACCAGTCCTCGGGCCGCTCGAGCGCAACGCGCTTGCCGTCGGCGTCGGCGAGCCCTTCCGGGCCGAAGCCCGGCAGGCCCATCGCCTTCGCCAGCGCGATGAACAACGTCTCCATGCCGATCGCCTGGCCGTCGGCTGTTTTTGCGGCCTTCGGCTCGACCACCGGCCAGCGCGCCGTCGTGGCTTTCGTCGGCACGCCGTTCCACGGCGCGGTCCAGCCCCAGCTCTCGTACATCAGCGAGTCCGGAACGATGTAGTCGGCGAACGCGTTGCTCTCGTTGATCAACGGGTCGACGGAGACGATCAGCGGCAGCTTCTTCGGATCGGCAAGTTCCTTCTCGACGAGCGCTCGCGCCCCCGGGATGCCGTAGAGGGGGTTTGCGCTCCACAGCACGAGTGCTTTCACTCCGTACGGGTAGCCGCGCAGCATCGCCGGGAACCATTCGGTGCCGAGGCCGGGCGCGTTCGGGAACCACGCGTCGCGCGCCGGGTAAGGCTTGCCGGCGGCCTTGCGGCGGGCAAACTCGGCGGATTTCTCGTACGGCACGTTGCGGCCGAGCGGAGTGCCCTTCGGCTTGATCGCCCCGGGGAAGGATTCGAGGTCGTAGCGCGGACCGGCGCCGGCGTCCTTGAAGCCACCGCCATTGACGACGAAGCCGCCTTTCCAGTTCAGATTGCCGATCAGCGCATTCAGCGTGACGACCGAGTACGCGTTGTAGAAACCGTTGCCGGCCATCATGCCGCCGTGCGCAATCGCGCTCGCCTTGCGGCCGTGGCTGGTGAACTCCTCGGCGAGGCCGATGATGACCGCTTCGGGCACGCCGCAGATCTCCGCGTACTCGGCGAGCGTCACTTTCAGCGCCGACTCGCGCAGCAGCTCGTACGACGTCTTCACTGCGAGCGCCCTGTCCCCGTTCGGCAGGGGGCCGGCGGCTTCGAGCGGCGCCGCAGCGGTGGCCGCTGCGACCGGTGCAGGCTTGCCGGCGGCACCGAGGACGAGGTACGGATCGACGTCCTGGTATCTGTCCGCTTCGGCGACCGCCATGCCGATGTCCGAGCCGCGCAGGAAGCGGCCTTCGCGCGGATGACCCGGTTCGGTGATCACGAGCCAGGACGCGTTCGTGAAGGACGGCTCGCCCGCCGCTTCCGCAGCCGCGAGGTTCGGCAGCGCGAGATACGCGGTGTTCACCCGGTCGTTCTCGAACATCCAGCGCATCATGCCCATGACCAATGCTCCGTCCGTACCCGGGCGGATCGGCACCCAGCGCCCGCGTTCGCCTGCGGCGCGGTTGTCCGCGTTCGTCAGCACCGGATCGACGACGACGTATTCGAGCCGACCTTCCGTGCGGCCTTTCGCAAGCAGCGTCCCGGTGCGCTTGAACGGGTTGCCGGCGTTGCCGGGGGCAGTGCCGATGAAGAGCACGAACTCGGCGTTCGCGAGGTCCGGTTTCGCGTGCGGCATCTTCTTCAGGTCGCCGAACAGCGCGCCCGAGCCCGAGCGATACGCACCGCCGCAGTACGAGCCGTGACCGATGAAGTTCAGCGTGCCGTACGACTGGTTCCAGAAGCGGCGCGCGAATGCTTCGCGGCCGTCATTGACGCTCGTCCACACCGCGACCTGATTGACTTTCGCGCCGAGCTGCGGCGCTTCCGCATCGATCGGCCCGTTCAGGTCGCGCAGCGCCCGTAGCCCGTCGACATGCCCTTCGCCGAACAGATCGCCCCCTTCGACGAGCTCGCGCACGAGCTGCTCGAACGGGATCGGCTGCCACTGCCCGGAGTTGCGCGGGCCGACGCGCTTCAACGGCGTGAGCACGCGGAACGGCGAGTTCATCTGGTCCATCGCCGCGTTGCCGCGACCACACGCAGTCGAGCGGCCCGCGAGGCCCTGGTCCTGGAAGCGCGACAGCGCGACGAAGCTTTCCTTCACCGACGCCTTCATCGGCAGGTGCGGCTCCGTCGACAGCGGGCTGTACGGGTTGCCGGCGACACGGATGACGTTGCCGGTCGTCTTGTCGATTCGAACCCGAATCCCGCACTGCGTCGTGCACCCGAGGCAGCCGGTGTAGCTGACCTGCTGGTTCGGGTTCGGATGCAGTTCGCCGGTTTCGGCATCGACCGTGAATTCCGGCTCGGCCGAACGGCCGTGGAAGTTGTGCGCCTGCGGTTCGTCCCCGACGAGGCCGGACATCATGCGGCCCAGCGTCTGGGAGAATCCCGCGGCGAAGACGGCGAGGCCGCCGGCGGCGATCAGTTCGCGACGTTCGATTTTCATGATGAGTGTCCCGTGATTCGAATCAGACGCCGGCCTTGCCGAGCCGGTCGAGCGGCAGCAGCGTGGTCAGCACGACGAAGAGAAAGATCCACAACCCGACGGTACCGACGATGCCCATCAGGCCTTCGGGACCGAGCGGAAGCTGGTAGCTGTAGTAGCCGGCGCCGGTCTTCGGCACTTCCTGCCCGCCGATGAAGATCGTCCAGCGCATCATCCACGCCGAGTGCAGCGCGAGCAGGCCGATCAGCAGACCCGACGCCGGGCGCTTCCACGCCAGCAGCAGCGTGACGACGGTGGCGGAGATCGCCCAGACGGCGCTGACCTGCCAGTTCGCCGACGGCGCGACTTCGGCGAGCGCCTGCGCATGGGTCGGCGACAGGCCGCTCAGCCCGAGCGCGAGCCAGACGCCGCCGACGAGGAGCGCGACGAACTGCGTCGCGGCGAGCGCCGTCGCCATGCGGCACGTCGCTCCCGGCTCGCCACCGCCCGGCAGCGCGCGGTTGAACAGCAGCGTCAGCCCGAGCCCGCCCGCGAGTGCCGTGACGAAGAACTGCACCGGCAACAGCGGCGTGTGCCACAGCGGGCGCGCCCGCACGAGCATCACCTCGACGCCGGTGTAGAGCGCAACGAGCGCGGCGCCGACGAACGCGAGCAGCGCCGCGGCGACGAGCGCGTTGCGGCTTTCGTGACCGCCGTAGGCGATGCGGCGCGCGAGGCCGGCGAGCCTGCCGCCTTCGTCGGCGTGGCGCGCGAGCAGCGGACGGTACGCGAGCCACGCGTACAGGATCAGCCCGGTCAGATAGACGGGGATGAAGAATGCGCCCCACGACATCCACGACGTCGGCGTGAAGTAGGCATAAAAATGCCAGAAGCGTGCCGGCTGGTGCAGGTCGGCCAGCAGCGCGACCGGCGCCGTCAGGCCGCACACGAGTGCCGCGAGCAGCGCCAGGCGCGAGATGCCTTCCCAGCCGTTGCGCCGGAACACCAGGCCCGGCAGCGACACGAGGAACGCGCCGTACGACAGGCCAATGAGAAAGAAGTACTGCACCGCCCATGGCAGCCACGCGATTTCGCGCGCGACGTTGACGGTTTCGACGATATCGGCATTCATGATCGGTCTCCTGTTGCCGTCAGCCGTGGCGCTTGCGCGGCTGCCACAGCGTGCCCTGTCCTTCGACCTTGCCCTGGAAGCGCTCGTCGAGCCCGATGTAGAACACGCGCGGCTCGGTCCCCTGCTCGGGCTTGAGCACTTTCACTTCGGCTTTCGCCGCGTCGAGCCTCCGCCGCAGCTCCCCGTCCGGGTCGTTGAGGTCGCCGAAGATGCGCGCGCCGCCGACGCACGTCTCGACGCATGCGGGCAGCAGACCGGCGTCGACGCGATGCGCGCAGAATGTGCATTTGTCGGCCTTGTTCGTCTCGTGGTTGATGAAGCGCGCATCGTAGGGGCAGGCCTGCACGCAGTACGCGCAGCCAACGCAGCGATCCCCGTCGACGACAACGATGCCGTCCTCGCGCTTGAACGTCGCGCCGACCGGGCACACCGGCACGCACGGCGGCGCGTCGCAGTGGTTGCACAAGCGCGGCAGCATGTACGTGCCGGCCGGCTGGTCGGCGTCGGTCAGCTTGACGCTGTACGTCGACACGACGGTGCGGAAGCTGCCTTCGGGCACTGCGTTTTCCTGGATGCACGATACGGTGCAGGCTTGGCAGCCGATGCATTTTCGCGTATCGACGAGCATCGCCCAGTGGTGCCTGCCGTCGGCGGCGAGCGCTGGGGCCGGGGCGACGGCTGCTGCGGCAGTCAGGACCGGGATGCCGCGGAGGAAAGCCCGCCGGGATTCCGACATTGCGGGTGGCTCGGGGTGTCTCATGACAACGCTCCTGGTAAATGGGGAGTCGCTGCCACTTTAGGCCGCAGGCGATGCCGCGAAAATCGGATGTATCGGCGAGGCGCCTAGATGAATTTACCTATTGCACGGGCGAACGCGAGGTGCTGCCGCGGTGCGGCGAAGCTTGCGGCCTCAGCGCCCTTCGAGCATCGCCATCAGGTTCGCGATGCGCGCGCGGCCTTCTTCCTTCGACACCGGCGCGTTCGACTTGCGGTCATTGACTTTCACGTCGCCGCCCATCTCCTCGATGAAGCGCGACGGCTCGCAGGTGCGCGCTTCCTTGCCGGCCTTGCGCCGCTCGCACCAGGTGATGTTGAGGCTCCGCTGCGCGCGCGTGATGCCGACGTACATCAGACGGCGCTCTTCCTCGATCTTGTCCTCGTCGATGGATGACTGGTGCGGCAAGAGCCCTTCCTCGACGCCGACGAGGAGCACGTGCTTGAACTCCAGCCCTTTCGACGCGTGCAGCGTCGCGAGCTGCACGCCGTCGAACTCGCTGTCGTTCTTGTCGAGCATCGAGATCAGCGCGATCGTCTGCGTCAGCTCGATGAGGTTCTTGCCGTCCTCGTCGCCTTTCCTGCCGAGCCAGCCGACGAAGTCGCGCACGTTGCTCCATTTCGACTCCGCCTCGCGCGGGTCGAGATGCTCGAACAGCCAGGCCTCGTAGCGGATCGCCGCGAGCAGGTCCTCGAGCAGACGCGACGCCGGCTCGCGCGTCGCGCGGTACTGCAGGCGGTTGATGAAATTGCCGAACTCCTGCACCTGTTCGAGCTGGCGCGCGGACAGCGCCTGCGCCGCGCCTTCCTCGAACGTCGCGGCGAAGAGGCTGACGTGGCGCCGTCCGGCATAGCTGCCGAGCGCTTCGAGCGTGCCGGCGCCGATGCCGCGGCGCGGCGTCGTGATCGCGCGAATGAACGCGAGGTCGTCGTCCTCGTTCATCAGCAGGCGCAGGTACGCGATCAGGTCGCGGATCTCGGCCTTGTCGAAGAACGACTGGCCGCCGGAGATCACGTACGGGATCTTCTGGTTCCGGAGCTGCTGCTCGATCAGCCGCGCCTGGTGGTTGCCGCGGTACAGCACCGCGTAGTCGGAAAACTTCGTGCGGTGCTCGAACTTGTGCGCGCTGATTTTCGACGCGACCCATTCGGCCTCGTGCTCGGCGTCGCGGCACGCGGTCACCGTGACCTGTTCGCCGGCGCCGTGCTCGGACCACAGCCGCTTTTCGAACAGCTTCTCGTTGTTCGCGATCAGCGTGTTCGCGGCGGTGAGGATGCGTTTCGACGAGCGGTAGTTCTGTTCGAGCTTGATGACCTTGAGCTTCGGGTAGTCCTGCTGCAAGAGCTTCAGGTTTTCGACGTCGGCGCCGCGCCACGCGTAGATCGCCTGGTCGTCGTCGCCGACCGCGGTGAAGGCGCCGCGCGCGCCGGCGAGGTGGCGCAACAGCGTGTATTGCGCCCGGTTCGTGTCCTGGTATTCGTCGACGAGGAGATAGCGCAACTTGTTCTGCCAGCGCTCGCGCACCTCCGGGTGTTCGTCGAAGAGGCGCACCGGCAGGCTGATCAGGTCGTCGAAATCGACCGCCTGGTACGCGCGCAGCGTGCGCTCGTATTCGGCGTACAGCAGCGCCGCGGCCGACGCGAGCTCGTTGTCGGCGAGCTGCGCCGCCTGCTCCGGCGTCACCATCGCGTTCTTCCAGCCCGAGATCTGCCACTGCATCGCTTTCGAGCGCGCCTTGTCGGCGTCGCGCGTGATGTCGGCGACGATCTGCACCGTGTCGGAGGCGTCGAGGATCGAGAACTGCGGCTTGAGTCCGCAGTGCTTCGCTTCCTGGCGCACGATCTTCACGCCGAGCGCGTGGAAAGTGCACACCGTCAGGCCGCCCGGCACGCGCCCGCCCATCAGCCCGGCGACGCGCTCCTGCATCTCCTTCGCCGCCTTGTTGGTGAACGTGATCGCAGCGATGTTCACGGGATTCAGCCCGCACGCGTTGATCAGGTGCGCGATCTTGTGCGTGATGACGCGCGTCTTGCCGCTGCCGGCGCCGGCGAGCACGAGGCTCGGCCCGTCGAGGTAATGGATCGCGTCGCGCTGCGGAGCGTTCAGATGAGCGGACATGGGCGTCGAGCCGGAAGGACTGCGGGAAAAGGATGCCGCCGGCAGGCGGCATGCCGGCATTCTAGCCGATCAGCCCGGCGCCCCCGACTCTGGCCCTGGCCCCGGAGATGACAAGGGAGGCGAAAGCTTTCAGAATGGACCGCGTGATGATCTCCAACGACGGGATTCCCGTTTGATCGGAATATTCGCCGCTCTGGCAATCGCGATGCCGGGAATCGAAGCGATTTTGCAACCTTGCAGTGCCGTCCTGCGAATCCTGCCGGCCGGTATGGAAGTAACACGGAGAGCTCATTATGAATAATTCATCACCCCGAAAACGCCCCCTGTCGGAGGCCGAACTGCTCCGTATGTCGGCCGACGACTACATGAACGATGCGCAGCTCGAGTTCTTCCGCGAGCGGCTGCTCGCGCTGCAGGCGGAACTGCGCGAGAACAGCGAGGAAACCCGCACCCATCTGCGCGAAACGATCGCCACTCCCGACGAGGCTGACCGCGCGACGCAGGAAGAAGAGCAGGTGCTGGAGCAACGCATCCGTGACCGCGAATTGAAGCTGCTGCACAAGGTCGAAGCTGCGCTGCGACGTATTGAGGACGGCACTTACGGTTATTGCGAAGCGACCGGCGAACCGATCGGCGTCGGCCGCCTGCTCGCGCGGCCGACCGCGACGCTGAGCCTCGAGGAGCAGGAGCGGCACGAACGGACCGAGCGGTTGTTCCGCTGAGCGCGCCCACCGTCCGGTCTCATGCTGGAACGACACGGCGCGAACGGCGGGCCGCATGAGGGCGACCGCGTGGCGCTAGCGCCCCGCCCGGCAGCTCAGACGACGCCCGCGCCGTACGCCTGCTGGTCGGCCCAGTAGCTCGAGCGCACCATCGGGCCGCAGGCCGCGTTCTTGAAGCCCATCGCGAGCGCCTCGGTCTCGAACATCTTGAACGTGTCCGGATGCACATAGCGCAGCACCGGCAGGTGTCCGGTCGACGGTTGCAGATACTGGCCGATCGTCAGCATCTCGACGTCGTGCGCGCGCAGGTCGCGCAGCACGTCGAGGATCTCGTCGTCGGTCTCGCCGAGGCCGACCATCAGGCCGGACTTCGTCGGCACGTCGGGATGGCGCGCCTTGAATTCCTTCAGCAGCCGAAGCGAATACGCGTAGTCCGCGCCCGGGCGCGCCTGTTTGTAGAGCCGCGGCACTGTCTCGAGGTTGTGGTTCATGACGTCCGGCGGCGCCTGGTCGAAGATTTCGAGCGCGACGTCGAGCCGGCCGCGGAAGTCCGGCACGAGCACTTCGATGCGCGTCTTCGGTGACGCCGCGCGCGTCTCGCGAATGCAGTCGACGAAGTGCTGCGCGCCGCCGTCACGCAGGTCGTCGCGGTCGACGCTGGTGATGACGACGTAGTTGAGCCGCATCGCGCCGATCGTCGCCGCGAGCTCCTGCGGTTCGTTCGCGTTCAGCGGCTCGGGCCGGCCGTGGCCGACATCGCAGAACGGGCAGCGACGCGTGCAGATGTCGCCCATGATCATGAACGTCGCGGTACCTTTGCCGAAGCATTCGTGGATGTTCGGGCACGACGCTTCCTCGCATACGGTGTGCAGCTTGTGCTCGCGCAGGCTCGCCTTGATTTCGTTGAAGCGCTCGGCTTCGTGGCCGGCGCCGAGCCGGATGCGGATCCACTCGGGCTTCTTCAGGCGTTCGGCGGGGACGATCTTGATCGGGATGCGCGCGGTCTTGTCTGCGCCGCGTTGCTTGCGTGCCGTGCTGTCCATGCGGGTCTCTCGTGTCGTGATGGGTCGGGGCGGGTAAGCCGTTCAGGGTTCAGGCCGGCGGCCGGCCGGCGGGGTACACCGGTGGCAGCAGGCGCTGCAGGGCGGTGAGCAGGTGCTCGCCAACACTCGCTACATCGTCGGCGATGCCGAAGTCCTTCATCCGCACTGTGCGGAGGCCTTCGTAACCGCAGGGGTTGATCGAGGAAAACGGCGCCAGGTCGACGTCGACGTTCAGCGCCAGGCCGTGATAGCTGCGCCCGTTGCGCACGCGCAGCCCGAGCGCGCCGATCTTCGCGCCGTCGACATAGACGCCCGGCGCGCCGGCTTTGCGTTCGGCGCCAACGCCGTAGCCGGCGAGGCAGTCGATGACCGCCTGTTCCATCAGCGTCACCAGCTCGCGCACCTTGAGGCCGCGACGGTGCAGGTCGATCAGCAGATACGCGACGAGCTGGCCCGGGCCGTGATAAGTGATCTGCCCGCCGCGGTCGATTTTCACGAGCGGGATGCCGACGTCGCGCAGCAGGTGTTCCGGCTGGCCCGCCTGGCCGAGCGTGTAGACCGGCGGATGTTCGAGCAGCCAGATCTCGTCCGGCGTGTCGGCGCTGCGGGCGTCGGTAAAGGCGCGCATCGCGTGCCAGGTGGGTTCGTAATCGACGCAGCCGAGGCGGCGGACGACCAGCGCCGGCGTGCCGGCAGGCTGCGGTGCCTGCGGCGGAAGGGCAGCCAGCTCGCCGCCGGCGATCATCTACAGCACCACCTTCACGAGGGGATGCGCGGTCAGTTCGCGATACAGCGCGTCGAGCTGCGACTGCGACACCGCGCGGATCGTGCAGGTCAGCGCGAGGTAGTTGCCTTTGCGCGACGGACGCATCTCGACCAGCCGGGCATCGAAATCCGGGGCGTGGCGCAGCACCACTTCGACCACGGCCTGGGCGAATTCATCGACCCGCGCGCCCATGATCTTGATCGGGAAGTCGCACGGGAATTCGAGGAGAGTCGGTCGCGTTTCGTCAGCCACTGCGCATCACCGTGTTCTTGAAGTCCTGGTACCAGTTGTACATTCGGCGCGCGACGGGGCCGGGAGTTCCGTTCCCCACAGCCAGGCCGTCGAGCGTCGTGATCGCGAGCACTTCCTTCGTCGACGACGTCATCCACACTTCGTCGGCAGTCCGCACCTCGTCTTCGAGGATCTCGCGCACCTGATACGGCAGGCCGTGTTGCGCCGCGAGCTCGAGCACGACGTCGTACGTGATGCCGGGCAGCATCAGATGGCTTTTCGGCGGTGCGAGCATCGTGCCGTCCCTGACGATGACGATGTTCGACGCCGCCCCTTCGGTGAGGAAACCGTCGCGGAAGAGCACCGTCTCGACACAGCCGCTGTCGATCGCGCCCTGGCGCAGCAGGCAGTTCGCGAGCAGCGCGGTGCTCTTGAGGTCGCAGCGCAGCCAGCGGAAATCGGCCGCGCTGACTGCGGCGACGCCACGCGCAAGCTGCTCGGCCGGCGGCGTGACGAGCTCGTCGCTCATCAGGAACACGGTCGGCCGAATCGGCACCGGAAACGCATGGTTGCGCCCGTCGCCGCAGCCGCGCGACACCTGCAGGTAGACTGACTGGTCCGCCCACGGGTTGCGCGCAATGATCTCGTTGATGATTCCGGACCATTCGGACGGCGCGTGCGGATTCGGCAGGCGGATCGCGTCGAGCGTATGGGCGAGCCGCTCGAGATGCTGCGCGAGGCGGAACGGCCGGCGCGAATACACCGGGATCACTTCGTAGCCGCCGTCGCCGAACAGGAAACCACGGTCGAGCGGCGAAATCCGCGCGTCGGCGAGCGGCTGGAACGTGCCGTTCAGAAAGCAGATGCTCATGGGCGTCTCCGCATCGGCGTTACAGGCTCTGTTACAGGCTCTTGATCCACAACAGCAGCGTATCCCACAGGCGGCCGAAGAAGCCGGCCACCGGCACGTCCTGCAGCGCGACGACCGCGTGTTCGCCGAGCGGCTTGCCGTCGAGAGTCAGGTGCAGCGTGCCGATCGGCTGGCCTTTCTGGATCGGCGCAATGACCGGCTGCTGGCTGACCAGCGAAGCCTCGATTTTCTCCGACTGCCCTTTCGGCAGCGACATCACGAAGTCGCCGAGGAAGCCGACCGCAACGTCGTCGGCCTGGCCTTTCCACACCTGGAAGCGCGACAGTTCCTGGTCGGCCGAATAGAGTTTGACGGTGTCGTGGAACTGGAAGCCGTAGTTCAGCAGTTTCAGCGACTCTTGCGCGCGGATCGTGTCCGAATCGGTGCCGAGCATGACCGAGATCAGGCGGCGCGGACCGCGCTGTGCCGACGAAATCAGGCAGTAGCCGGCGCTGCTGGTGTGGCCGGTCTTCAGGCCGTCGACGGTCGTGTCCAGCCACAGCAGGCGATTGCGGTTCGGCTGGGTGATCTTGTTGTACGTGTACTCTTTCTGGGAGTAATAGCGGTAATACTCGGGGAAGTCGCGCACGATCGCCGCGGCGAGCAGCCCCAGGTCGCGCGCGGTGGTGTAGAGCTGCGGGTCGGGCAAGCCGGTCGAGTTCGTGAAGTGGGTGTTTTTCATGCCGAGGCGCTGGGCTTCGGCGTTCATCATGTGCGCGAACGCTTCCTCGGAACCGGCGAGGAGCTCGGCCAGCGCGACGCACGCGTCGTTGCCGGACTGGATGATCATCCCCGAAGTGAGTTCGCCGACGGTAACGGGCCGGTTCGGTTCGATGAACATCCGCGAGCCTTCGCTGCGCCAGGCTTTGTTCGACACCGGCACCGTCTGATCGAGCGTGATCGTGCCGTTCTTCAGCGCCGCGAACGTCAGGTAAGCCGTCATCAGCTTCGTCAGCGAAGCCGGTTCGATACGCGCGTCCGGTTCCTGCGCCGCGAGCACCTGCCCGGTGGCGTGATCCATCAGCAGCCAGGATTTGGCAGCCAGCGTCGGCGCGGGGACATTCTGGGCTGAAGCGGGAAAGGCGAGCAACGCAAGAAGCAGGACAATGAATAAACGCATGAGGACCTGAGGGAGAACCGGAAGGTGAGGAAGGGAAGGAACAGCGGAGCCTGCGATTATAGTGGGTCGAACGGGCAAAGCCGGCGCGGATCCGATGCCGCCCGGGTGATCATGTTTCAGCGTGTAACAACGAAGGGGCGGATATCCAGCGCTGCCGCAAGGCGTCCGGCTTCGTCGCGGGCTTCGTCGGCGGACGCGAACGGCCCGAGCTGCACGCGATAGCGGCTGCCGTCTTCCTGGAGTTCGAGGCGGTCGGCGAGCGTTTCGAATTCGTCGCGAACCCGCGCGCGCAACCCTTCGGCCTTCGCTGCCGAAGAAAACGTGCCGAGCTGAAGGAACACGCCGCGCCCCACGCTCAATCCCTGCGCCGGCTGCGCCGGCTGCGCCGGCGTGCTCAGCGCGATCTCGTGCGGCAGGATCGTTTCGACCTCGACCGGGGCGCTGCCGGCATTCACGTAGCCGAGCCGATGCGCGCCGGCATACGAGAGGTCGATGATGCGGTCCTTGTGGAACGGGCCCCGATCGTTGATGCGGACCACGATCGTCCGACCGTTGGCCGGGTTCGTCACGCGCGCATAGCTCGGGATCGGCAGCGTCGGATGTGCCGCAGTCATCGCGTACATGTCGTAGGGCTCGCCGCTGGACGTCGGCTTGCCGTGGAAGCGCCGCCCGTACCAGCTCGCGCGCCCGCGCTGGCGGAACGCGCTCAGCTCGGTCGCCGGAACGTACTCCTGGCCGAAAACGCTGTACGGCCGGTTGGCGAAACGATGCAGCGGCTCGAGGCGCGGTTCGGCATCCGCAATGGCATCGAGGTTCGCCGGGATGTCGCTGCCGGGGCCGTCGTCCTTGTAGTACCCGCCGCGCCGCGCTGCCGAGCCGGCGCCCGCAGGCGCCTGCATCGTCGTGTCTCGCGACGGGGTCGAGCCGCAGCCGGACAGCCCTGCCGCAAACGCCCCGGCAAGGGCCAGCGCCAGCACCAGGGACCGCACGCCGGCCGCAGTCATCGGATCGCAATCGTTCGAACGCACTCGAGTTCCTCTTCTTCTTTCAAGCTTTTGCGAGCACACGGCTGCGCTGGATGCTCATGAGGATACCGACCCCGAGGCACAAGGTCACCAGTGCGGTGCCGCCGTAACTGATGAACGGCAACGGCACCCCCACGACCGGCAGGATGCCGCTGACCATGCCCATGTTCACGAAAGCGTAAGTGAAGAAGATCATCGTGATCGAACCGGCCAGCAGGCGCGTCGCCAGCGAAGGCGCCTGCGCCGCGATGACGAAGCCGCGCAGCAGCAGCAGCAGATAGCTCGCCAGCAGCAGCAGCGCGCCGAGCAGGCCGAACTCCTCGGCGAGCACCGAGAAGATGAAATCGGTGTGGCGCTCGGGGAGGAACGCGAGATGGGTCTGCGTCCCTTCGGTCCAGCCTTTGCCGAGGACGCCGCCGGAGCCGATCGCGATCGTCGACTGGATGATGTGAAAACCCCGGCCGAGCGGATCCTGGGTCGGATCGAGCAGCGTGCAGATGCGATGCTTCTGGTACTCGCGCAGCACTTGCCAGTCCACGCCGGGCTGGCACAGCTGGTCGCCAAAGCCGACGATCGCGCCGATGCCGACGATGCCGACCAGCGCGACCGGCACGATCAGCTTCCACGACAGGCCGGCGAAGAAGATCACGTAGAAGCCGGCAGCGGCGACGAGCAGGCTCGTGCCGAGGTCCGGCTGGACCAGGATCAGCGCGACCGGCACTGCGAGCAGCGCGCCGGCGACGAGGAACTCGCGCAGCCGGATGTGCCCCTCGCGCTGCTGGAAATACCACGCCAGCATCAACGGCATCGCGATCTTCATGATCTCGGACGGCTGGATGCGGGTGATGCCGATGTCGAGCCAGCGCGTCGCGCCTTTGGACGTCTCGCCGAACAGGTCGACCGCGATCAGCAACAGCACGCCCGCGGCGTACAGCGGCAGCGCCAGCGACAGCAGCCGCTGCGGCGGCACGCGGGCAGCGAGCCACATCGCCGCGAGGGCGACGCCGGCATTGACCAGCAGCGACGCGATGCGCTCCGGCGAGGCGCTGTGCATCAGCACGAACGCGTAGCCGAGCAGCACTGCGAGCAGGCCGAACAGGATCGGGTCGATCGGCCGGATCGCGGCGACGAGCAGACGGAGCGGGCTGAAGCGCGGTTCGGTCACGGAGTCGGCTCCGCGTCGTGTCCGGCGTGGGTGTCGTCCTCGGCTTCCGCCGCCTCGGCGTCTTCGCGCGCGGGTGCGTCGAGACGCGCGCCGAGCAGATGGTAGTCGATGACCTGGCGCGCGATCGGCGCTGCCGACTGGGCGCCGAAGCCGCCGTTCTCGACCAGCACCGCGAGCGCGATCGTCGGATTCTCCGCCGGCGCGTACGCGATGAACCACGAGTGGTCGCGCAGCCGCTCGCGGACCCGGCCGGCGACGTATTTCGACCCTTTGAGCGAATACACCTGCGCGGTGCCGGTCTTGCCGCCGGCACTGTACGGGGCGCCGGCGAAGGCGCGCGCACCGGTCCCGGACTTATTGACGTCGACCATCGCCTCGCGCACCGCGGCCAGATGCGCCGGCTTGATCGCGAGCTGGCGGAGCGGCTCGGGCTGGATCGCTCGCCGCTCGCCGCTCGCCGTGTCGATCACGTGGCGCACGACATGCGGCCGGAACACCTTTCCGCCGTTGACGATCGTGGCCAGCGCGTTCGCGAGCTGCACCGGAGTGTAGGCGTTGTACCCCTGGCCGATGCCGACCGAGATCGTCTCGCCGCCGTACCAGCGTTGCTGCTCGGGCTTCTTGAAGCGGCCGCGCTTCCACGCCGGCGACGGCAGCACGCCTTCGGCTTCGCCGGGAATGTCGATGCCGGTGCGCGAACCGAAGCCGAGCGGTGCCATGAACCCGGCGATCTCTTCGATGCCGAGATCGTTCGCGAGCTGGTAATAATAGGTGTTGCACGACACGACGATCGACTTGTGCAGGTCGACCGTGCCGTGGCCGCCGACCTTGTCGTCCATGAAGCGGCGTCCGGCGAAGCTGAAGTAACCTGGATCGGCGATCGCCTGGTTCGCGGTGCGCTTGCCGGTCGTCAGCGCCGCGAGCGCCATGAACGGCTTGAACGTCGATCCGGGCGGATAGGCGCTGAAGATCGCGCGGTTGAGCAGCGGATGGTCCGGCGAATCGTTGAGTTCATTCCAGTCGGCGGTGGAGATGCCGTCGACGAACAGGTTCGGGTCGAATGCCGGTTTCGACGCGAGCGCCAGCACGCCGCCAGTGCGCGGGTCGATCGCGACGAGCGCGCCGCGCCGGTCGCCGAACGCGGCCTCGGCGACTTTCTGCAGCTCGATGTCGAGCGTCAGCTCGAGATCGCTGCCCGTCGTCGCGGGCGTGCGCGATATCACCCGCACCGCGCGCCCGCCGGCGTTCACCTCGACCTGCTCGACGCCGGTCACGCCATGGAGTTCTGTCTCGTAGCTGAGCTCCAGCCCGCTCTTGCCGATGTGGTCCGAGCCGCGATAGTTCGCGGTGTCGCCGCGCTCCTCGATGCGTTCCTGGTCGCGCAGGTTGATCCGCCCGATGTAGCCGATGACGTGCGAAGCGACTTCGCCCTGAGGGTAGTCGCGGAACAGGCGCGCCTGGACTTCGACGCCGGGAAAGCGGTAGCGCCGGGCGACGAAGCGCGCGACTTCGGCGTCGTCGAGGCGCGTGCGGATCGGCACGCTCTCGAAGTTGCGGCTCTCCTCGAGCAGCTTGCGAAAGCGCCGCCGGTCGCGCGCATCGATCGTCACGATCTCGCTCAAGGCATCGATCGTCTCGTCGAGATCGGCGACCTGCGACGGCGTGATCTCGAGCGTGTAGGCGGCGAAGTTGCGCGCCAGCGTCACGCCGTTGCGGTCGAGGATCGCACCGCGCGTCGGCACGATCGGCACGAGGCCGATGCGGTTGTCCTCGGCGCGCGTGAGAAAGTAGTCGTGGCGGACCACCTGGAGGTAATAGAAGCGCGCCGCGAGCAGGCCGAAGCACACCAGCGCGACGATGCCCGCAACCAGCACCCGGCGGCGAAAGCGCCCCAGTTCCTCCTCGGGAGTGCGGAATTCGGTCATCGTCAGATCGGCCGGTTATCGTCCCGGTCCACTGGCCGATACTGCGGCAGCAACAGCAGGAAGTGCAGCGGAATCCACAATGCGGCGCTCGTGAAGCTCGACAGGAAATACTCCCAGCCGGGAAATTCGGCGCCGGCCACGAGCCGCACCAGCACCATGATGAGCTGCGTCAGGAAAAACATCGGCAGGATGTGCAGCGCCTGCTGCAACGGCGGAAACCACAGCACGCGGCGCGCGATGGACGTCGCGAGGTAGGCGAGCACGACATAGGCGAGCGCGTGCTGCCCCATCGCCGCGCCCTGCCCGATATCGACCAGCACGCCGAACACGAAAGCCGTCCCCATGCCGACGCGCAGCGGCTCGCGGATGCACCAGAAAGCCAGTACCAACGGTACCCAGTCCGGCACGCCGGGCAGGCGGCCGGTCGGGATGTACGCCAGCCCGAGCGCGACGAACAGGCTCAGGAACACGAACCAGTTCTTCGCCGGCTGCAGGATGCGGCTCGATCGATGGGTCGGCTGCACGATTATCCTTTCCGCTCGGGGCGGCGCAGCGCCGGGGACTGCGGCTGCGGCTGCGGCCGGGGCGGCGGGGCTTCGGCACGTCCGAGCACCAGCACCTGCGTCGTGCGCTCGACGGCAGCGACCGGATCGCACAGGACGACGGCAAAAGTCTGCGATTCGCGATCGACGCTGACGACTTCGGCCACCGGCAGCCCGGCGAGGAAGATGCCGTCGAGCCCCGACGTTTCCAGCCGGTCGCCAGGGAGCACATCGACTCCGGACAACGTGAAGCGCAGCTCCATGCGCCCCAGTCCCGCGCCGAACAGCACGCCGCGCAGGCCGTTGCGCGCGACCTGCACCGGCACCGCCTGGTCCTTGTCGGTCAGCAGCGTGACTTCGGCCTGCACCGGATACGCGCGCGTGACCTGCCCGATCATGCCCTGCGCGTTGACGACCGCCATCCCGGCCGCGACGCCGTGCTGGCTGCCGCGGTCGAGGATCACCTTGCGCGAGAACGGATCGGGGGCGTCGTAAAGGACTTCGGCCGCGACGCTGCGCACGCCCGGTGCCGGAGCCATCTGCAGCAGTTCCCGCAACTGCGCGTTGTCGCGTTCGAGCTGCTCGAAGCGCAGCAGCCGTTGTGCCGCATCGAGCTGGCTGCGCCGCAGCTCGGCGTTGTCCTGCTGCACTTCGACGAGCGTCGCGAAATAGACTGCCGCGTCACGGACGAAATCGACCGGCGCGGCTGCCGCCATCTGCAGCGGCCAGGTCGCGACCGACAGCCCCTGGCGCACCACTTCGAGGTAGCGGAACCGCAGGTCCGCCACCAGCATCGCCAGGCACACCGAGACGAGCACGAGCAGCCGCACGAGCGGCGTCGGGCCTTGCTTGAAAACGGGCGGAGACTGATGGCCGGCCAGCGACATCGCGGCGACTAGGCGGGGCGAGCAGCGAGCGGCAGGCGCCGCGGCCCGGGGTTCGTCTTATTCCGAAGCGAAGATGGAACCAAGCTTGTCCATTTTCTCGAGCGCCATGCCGCAGCCGCGCGCGACGCATGTCAAGGGCTCGTCGGCGACGATCACCGGCAGACCGGTTTCTTCCATCAGCAGCCGGTCGAGGTCGCGCAGCAGCGCGCCGCCACCGGTCAGCACCATGCCGCGGTCGGCGATGTCGGCACCGAGTTCAGGCGGCGTCTGTTCGAGCGCGATCTTCACCGCGGAGACGATCTGGTTCAGCGGCTCGGTCAGCGCTTCGAGGATCTCGTTGCTGGAAATCGTGAAGCTGCGCGGAATGCCTTCGGCGAGGTTGCGGCCTTTGACTTCCATCTCGCGCACTTCCGAGCCCGGAAAAGCGGAGCCGATTCCCTTCTTGATGTTCTCCGCAGTCGTGTCGCCGATCAGCATGCCGTAGTTGCGGCGGATGTAATTGACGATCGAGTCGTCGAACTTGTCGCCGCCGACCCGCACCGACCCCGCATAGACCATGCCACCCAGCGAGATCACGCCGACTTCGGTCGTGCCACCGCCGATGTCGACGACCATCGAACCGGTCGCGTCCGACACCGGCAGTCCCGCGCCGATCGCCGCGGCCATCGGCTCCTCGATGAGGTACACCTGGCTCGCGCCGGCAGCGAGCGCGGCGTCGCGGATCGCGCGCCGCTCGACCTGCGTCGAGCCGCAGGGAACGCAGACGATGATGCGCGGGGAAGGCGAGAACATCCGCGAGTCATGCACCTTCTTGATGAACTGCTTGATCATCTGTTCGGTCACGACGAAGTCCGCGATCACGCCATCTTTCATCGGCCGGATCGCGGTGATGTTGCCGGGAGTCTTGCCGAGCATCTGTTTGGCCGCGTGTCCGACAGCCTGGATCGTGCGTTTCGCGTTCGGGCCGCCTTCGGTACGGATCGCGACCACCGACGGTTCGTCGAGCACGATGCCTTTGCCCCGCACGTAGATCAGCGTGTTCGCAGTGCCGAGGTCGATCGCCAGATCGTTGGAAAAATAAGAGCGCAGGAAACCAAACATGGACAATTCCGAGACCAATGAAGACGGGCAGATGTACCGGCCAGAACAGGCGGCAAACGAATATGATAACCTACAAATCTTTGTGACTTAAGCAGGTTTTATTACCTCATGTCGCTCTCCACTGAACAGGTCCGGCGCATCGCCACGCTCGCCCGCATCGAACTCTCCGACGCCGACGCCGAAGCGACCCGCGGCAAGCTGAATGGCATTTTCGGCCTGATCGAGCAGATGCAGGCGGTCGACACCACCGGCGTCGAGCCGATGAGCCACCCGCAGGACGTCGCGCAGCGCCTGCGCCCCGACGTCGCCACCGAGTCCGATCGCCGCGAAGCGTTCCAGCGCATCGCGCCGCAGACCGAAGCCGGACTGTATCTCGTTCCCAAGGTTATCGAGTAAGGAACAGCGGGCGCCGGGCAGCGGCAGGGATCGCACGAATCATTTTCGTCCCGGCTGCGCGGCGCTCCCACGACATATGATCAACGCCAGCCTCACCGAACTGCGCGCCGCGCTCGACGCCCGAAAAATCTCGAGCGTCGAACTCGCGACGCTCTTCCTCGACCGCATCGAGCGGCTCGATGCGAGCCTCAACGCCTTCATCACCGTCGACCGCGACGGCGCGCTCGAAGCTGCCCGCGCCGCCGATGCGCGCATCGCCGCGGGAGATGCCGGGCCGCTCACCGGCATCCCGCTCGCGCACAAGGACGTATTCTGCACGGAAGGCGTGCTGACCACCTGCGGCTCGAAGATGCTCGCGAACTTCGTCAGCCCGTACGACGCGCACGTCGTCAGCCTGCTCAAAACCGCCGGCGCGGTGAGCCTCGGCAAAACCAACATGGACGAGTTCGCGATGGGCTCGTCGAACGAGAACTCCCACTTCGGCCCGGCGAAGAACCCCTGGGACACGACCCGCATTCCCGGCGGCTCGTCTGGCGGTTCGGCGGCCGCAGTCGCTGCGCGCCTCGTGCCGATCGCTACCGGCACCGACACCGGCGGCTCGGTGCGCCAGCCGGCGGCGCTGACCGGGGTCACCGGCATCAAGCCGACCTACGGCGTCGTCAGCCGCTACGGCATGATCGCGTACGCGAGTTCGCTCGACCAGGGCGGCGCCTTCGGCGCGTCCGCGGCCGACTGCGCGCAGCTCCTGACCGCAATGGCGGGTTTCGATCCGCGCGACTCGACGAGCCTCGAACGGCCGGCCGAAGACTATTCGCGCGAACTCGCCGCGCCGGCCGCTGCCCGCCCGCTCGCGGGCCTGCGCATCGGCCTGCCGAAGGAGTTTTTCGGCGCGGGCATGGCCGACGACGTGCGCGCCGCGGTCGAGGCGGCGCTCGACGGCTACCGCGCGCTCGGCGCGACGACGGTGGACGTGAGCCTGCCGAACGCGCAGCTCGCGATCCCTGCTTATTACGTGATCGCGCCGGCCGAAGCGTCGAGCAACCTGTCGCGCTTCGACGGCGTGCGCTACGGCCACCGCGCCGCCGAATACCGCGACCTTGCCGAGATGTATTCGAAGAGCCGCGCCGAAGGCTTCGGCGCCGAAGTCAAGCGCCGCATCCTCGTCGGCACTTACGTGCTGTCCCACGGCTACTACGACGCGTACTACCTGCAGGCGCAGAAGCTGCGCCGCCTGATCGCGCAGGATTTCCAGGCTGCGCTCGCCGGCTGCGATGTCATCGCCGGCCCGACGAGCCCGACGACCGCGTGGACGATCGGGGAGAAGTCCGACGATCCGGTGCAGATGTACCTGTCGGACATCTACACGATCGCGGTGAACCTCGCCGGCCTGCCGGGCCTGTCGCACCCGTGCGGCTTCGGCGCGGGCGAGCTGCCGGTCGGCCTGCAGCTCGTCGGCGACTACTTTTCCGAGGCGCGCCTGCTGAACGCCGCGCACCGCTTCCAGCAGGCGAGCGACTGGCACCTGCGCCGGCCGGCGATCGCCGCCTGAACGAGAGTTTGACACCATGAGCAGAAACGACTGGGAAGTGGTCATCGGACTGGAAGTCCATGCGCAGCTGAACACCGCGTCGAAGATTTTTTCCGCCGCCTCGACCGCGTTCGGCGCCGAGCCGAACGTGCAGGCGAGCGCCGTCGACATCGCACTGCCGGGCGTGCTGCCGGTCCTGAACGGCGGTGCGGTCGAGCGGGCGATCCGCTTCGGCGTTGCGATCGGCGCGACGGTCGCACCAAAAAGCGTTTTCGCGCGCAAGAACTACTTCTACCCGGATCTGCCGAAAGGCTACCAGATCAGCCAGTTCGAGCTGCCGGTCGTGCAGGGCGGCGCGATCACGATCCGCGTCGGCGACGGTGACAAAGCCTACGAGAAGACCGTGCAGCTCACGCGCGCGCACCTCGAGGAAGATGCCGGCAAGTCGCTGCACGAAGACTTCCACGGCATGAGCGGCATCGACCTGAACCGCGCCGGCACGCCGCTGCTCGAAATCGTCTCCGAACCCGACATGCGCTCGTCGGCCGAGGCCGTCGCGTACGCGCGCGCACTGCACGCGCTGGTGCGCTGGATCGACATCTGCGACGGCAACATGCAGGAAGGCTCGTTCCGCTGCGACGCGAACGTCTCGGTGCGCCGCCCCGGCGGGCCGCTCGGCACGCGCCGCGAAATCAAGAACCTGAACTCGTTCCGCTTCCTGCAGCAGGCGATCGACTTCGAAGTGCAGTGGCAGATCGGCACGATCGAGGACGGCGGCAGGATCCAGCAGGCGACCGTGCTGTTCGACCCCGACACGGGCGAGACGCGCATGATGCGCTCGAAGGAAGACGCGCACGATTACCGCTACTTCCCCGACCCCGATCTGCTGCCGCTGGTGATCCCGTCCGAATGGATCGCACGCGTGCGCAGCGAGATGCCGGAGTTGCCGGGCGCGATGAAGGCACGGTTCATCAACGACTACGGCCTGTCCGCCTACGACGCGGCGAGCCTCACTGCGGCGAAGGAAATCGCCGCGTACTACCAGGCGATGCTCGCCACTGCCGACACGAAACCGGGGAGTCAGGTGCCGAAGCTGGGGGCGAACTGGGTCATGGGCGAACTCGCCGCGCAGCTCAACCGCGCCGAACGCGACATCGGCGACTCGCCCGTCACACCCGCGCAGCTCGCGGGGCTCGTGCAGCGCATCGCCGACGGCACGATTTCGAACAACATCGCGCGCAAAGTGTTCGCCGCGCTGTGGAACGGCGAAGGCGGCTCCGGCGCCGATGCCGCCGATCGCATCATCGAAGCGCAGGGCCTGCGGCAGGTGAACGACAGCAGCGCGCTCGAACCGCTCATCGACGAAGTGCTCGCCGCGAACCGGAAATCCGTCGACGAATTCCGCGCCGGCAAGGAGAAGGCGTTCAACGCGCTCGTCGGCCAGGTCATGAAAGCGAGCCGGGGCAAGGCGAATCCGGCGCAGGTCAACGAGATGCTCAAGCGCAAGCTCGACGCCTGATCGATCGGCATGCCGCCCAAGGCAGGGGCGGGCGTCGCCGGAATGACCCTGCGCGCCGCTCGCTATAATGGCAAATAGCGATCAGCGACCTGAAAGGACCGGCGATGTGTCAGCTCCTCGGCATGAACTGCAACGTGCCCACGGACATCTGTTTCTCGTTCGCGGGCTTCCAGGCGCGCGGCGGCGTCACCGATCACCATCGTGACGGGTGGGGCATCGCGTTTTTCGAAGGGCGCGGCGTGCGCGTTTTCCTCGACCCGCAGCCGAGCGCGAATTCCCCGGTCGCCGAACTCGTTCGCAATTACCCGATCCGCTCGCTCAACGTCATCGCCCATATCCGCAAGGCCACCCAAGGCCAGGTGCGCCTCGACAACACACATCCGTTCCAGCGCGAACTGTGGGGGCGCTACTGGATTTTCGCGCACAACGGCAACCTGCTCGACTACGCGCCGGCGCTCACCGGGCGCTTCCTGCCGGTCGGCAGCACCGACTCCGAAGCCGCGTTCTGCCACATCCTGCAGTGCTTGGCGCAGCGCTTTCCGGACGGCCCGCCGAGCGCCGTCGCGCTGCACGAGACGCTGCGCGAACTGACGATCGAAATCGGACAGCATGGCGAGTTCAACTACCTGCTGTCGGACGGAGAACACCTGTTCGCCCATTGCTCGTCACGGCTCGCGTTCATCGTGCGCGAAGCGCCATTCACGGTCGCCCACCTCGCGGATCAGGACATGACTGTCGACTTCAGCCGCCACACCACGCCGAACGACCGCGTCGCGGTCATCGCGACCGTGCCGCTGACCGACAATGAAACCTGGCAGCAGATGACTCCCGGCTCGCTGGTGGCTTTCCGGCACGGCGCCCCCGTGCCGCTCGGTGACACCCCCACGATCGCCTCGCAACCGTCCCGCGCCACCGGAAGCAGGTAAATTTTGCTTCATCGCGGAATGGTGAAAGGCTAGAGTTGGCGTTTGCCAGATTCCGATGACTGCGGAGCCGCCGACGATGGACTGCACCTTGTGTCTTGCCGAAATGGAAACCCCGATCTGGCGCGACGGCAGCTGTCGCGTCATTCTGGTCAGGGATCACGACTACCCCGGTTTCTGCCGCGTCGTGTGGCATGAACACGTCGCCGAAATGAGCGACCTCACTGCGCCGGCGCAGCGCCACCTGATGAATGTCGTGCTCGCGACCGAAACCGCGCTGCGCCAGCTGATGCAGCCGGACAAGATCAACCTCGCGAGCCTCGGCAATGTCGTGCCGCACCTTCACTGGCACGTCGTTCCGCGCTTTCGCAACGACAGGCATTTCCCGCAGCCGATCTGGGGCATTCCGCAGCGCGAAGGCGCGCGGCACGAAACACCTGCGGTCCAGGCGCTCGCCGGCGCGATCGTCACTGCCCTGACCGAACTCACCGCAGGCTGAATCCGCGCCATCCAAGCCGCCACGTCGAGCATCGGCAACCCAAGGATCGCATGGCGCACGAATCCCCGATCGACTGCGGCAATCCGGCCGAATGCCTCGATCTGCTCAAGCGCCTGCGCATGCTCGACATCGATGCGACGCAGCGCACGCTCGCGGACATCGTCGCCGCGCTGCTGCGCGCGTTGCCGGCGCCGAACCAGCACCTCGAAGTCCTCGAAGCCGCGCGGGCGCAGGTCGACTTCGTGCAGGCCGAAATGGCGAAGCGCTATGCCGCTCACCCGCTCCCTCCCGACAGCAGCGAAAACGAGACGCTCGCGCGGGTGGTTTCGCTGTGGCGCGGGATGGCGCGTTCATACGCGCAGATAAGCCGCCAGGACGCAGCCTCCGGCACTCTCGACGACCAGCGCGCGCTGCTCGCGCAGCGGCGCGTCGATTACACCGGCAGGGCGCTGTTGGAGTACTTCCGTGCTCACCGGGCACCGCCGCATGGCACCTGGGCCGAGCTGCACGACAGCTATTCGGTGGCGGAAGCGCGCGGCGTCGCCGGCGTTCGCGTGCCGGATTCGCTCAACGAAGTATGGAAAGCGCAAAGTGCGCTGGAAGCTTACGTCTCGGCGCTGCTCGTCGATCTCGCAAATCCGTTCGGCCGCGGCGAGCGGGAGTTCAGATGGGTATACCGCTGGGCGCAGCGCTTCGCCCCCTATTGCAGCCTCGACGCGGAGCCCGACACCGGGCGGACGGAAGCGGCTGCATTCGGCATCGATCTTGCCGGCGACCACGGACCGCGCCCGCTGTGGTTAATCGGGCCGCCGGGCGCTGGCGTGCGCCGCTTCGACGCCAGCCGGCTCGCCGGGCAGATCCGGGCGGTGCTGACGCAGTTCAGGCAGGGTGTCGCCCCGGCTTCGCTCGGCCTCGGCGCGGACTGTCCGACCGATGCCTGCGCGGCGCTGCTGTTGTCCCTTTATCGCCCGTGGGGGCTGGCATCGGCCGCGCGACGGTTTCCGCGGCGGAGCGGCAAGGGAAGCGCGGAGCTGTGCGGCGACTGGCTGACGATCGGCTTTCACATCGGCGGCAGGACTTTCGAGCAACCCACCGGGGGCGTGATGGCCGGCAACTTGGCACGTGACATTTCGCTGCTGACGTTCGGCGAGCGGGGGCCGGAGGCAGTTCCGGGGCGGCCGGAACAGCTGCGGCAACGCCTCGCCGCGACACTCGGCTTCGTCTGCGGACACTGGGACATCGTCGACCATTCGGTGAACGGCTTTCGCCTGCAGCAACACCCGCACACTGAGCGTCTCGAGCATCACCAGCTCGTCGGCATCCGCCCGCCCGACGGCGAACGTTTCCTGCTCGGCCAGGTGACCTGGCTGATGTACCGGGAGGACGGCGTGATGGAAGCCGGTATCCACGTTCTGGCGGGCCTGCCGAAAGTCGTCGCCGCCCGCCTGTTCGGCTTGAACATCGGCACGCATGTCGCCTACCAGCAGGTCTTCCTGCTGCCGGCGACGCCAGCGCTGAAAGCCCCGGCGTCGCTGGTGCTGCCCGGCGGGTGGTTCCAGGCCCGGCGCGTCATCGAAGTCCATGATGACGAGGCGGCGCAGGTGAGGCTGACCGGGCTGCTGGCGCGCGGCACGAATTTCGATCAGGTCAGTTTCGAAGCGCTGACCGATCCCGCGCGAGACGCGCCGCAGGAAACCGGGCACTGAAGCGGCTGCCCTTGCCATACTCGCTTTCGATATGCAGCTGCGCATCATGGCGCGACAGGATGTGCTTGACGATCGCGAGGCCGAGCCCGGTGCCGCCGGTTTCGCGCGAGCGTCCGCGGTCGATGCGGTAGAAGCGTTCCGTCAGCCGCGGAAGATGTCGGGCTTCGATACCGATCCCGGTGTCTTCGACCGCGAATTCGGCTCCGCTGCCGGCCCGTCGCCACACCAAGCGGATCCGCCCGCCGCCCGGCGTGTAGCGCACCGCATTGCTCGCGAGGTTCGCAAACGCCGAACGCAGTTCCTTTCCGCTGCCGAGAAGCAATGCGTTTTCGCTTCCTTCCGCGACGACAAGGCTGACTTCGTGGCGTCCGCCCGACAGCAATTCGGTGTCGCGGGCGATGTCGGCGAGCAACGGGCCGACTGCGATCTTCTCTTCGACCGCTGCCGGAGCGCCCGTTTCGAGCGCGGACAGCGTCAGCAGGTCTTCGATCAGGGACTGCATCCGCCACGACTGGTCGAACGCGAGCCGAAGATAGCGCATCGCTTCGGCGGGCTCCAGGTCCTCGTGCGCGTCGATCAGTGTTTCGAGGAAACCGATGACGACCGTCAGCGGCGTGCGCAATTCGTGCGAGACATTCGCGATGAAATCGCGGCGCATGGTTTCGAGTTTTTCGAGCTGGCTGATATCGCGCGACACGATCATTTTCTGCCCGTCGCCGAATGGCACGGCCTGCACCAGCAGCGTCAGACCCGGGCGGCGACCCGAGCGCAGGATCGCCGGCTCAGTGCCATCCCGCCTCCCGAGCAGGCGCACGAACTCGGGTTCGCGCACGAGAGTCGTGACCGGCGCTCCCTGGTCCCGCGAGGCGTCGAGGCCGAAATGCTGCCCCGCCGTGGTGTTGATCCACTCGATCTGGTCGCTGGCGGAAAGGTACATCACGCCATCGGGCATCGCTTCGCTCGCTTCGCGAAAACGTTCCAGCGCGACCGATAGCTGCTCGCGCGCCTCGTCGCCGACCCGTGCGCGCCGTGCCAGCCCGGCGAACGCGTAGTGCCAGGTTCCCGCGCCGTGCGGCGGCGGCGTGCCGACCGGTTCCTGCGCCCATACGGCGAGGCGGCAGAGATTGCGCACGTGGTGCACATACAGCAGCAGCACGCTGCCGCTCATCGTCAGCAGCCCGGCGAGCGGACCTGCGGCGAGCCCGACGGCCAGCGCCGCGGCGACGATGAGCGCAAGCGTGCCGGCCGCAACGCTGCGGACGTAACGGGCAGAAGGGGGGATGGCGGGCTCCGGCAGGCAGTCAGGGCCGGATTATTGCACGCTGCCGCGCTCGATCCGGAGCGAGAAACGGTAGCCACTGCCGCGCACCGTCTGGATCAGCTGATCGTGCCCGCTCGGCTCGAGCGCCGCACGCAAGCGCCGCACATGCACGTCCACGGTGCGGTCCTCGACGAAGACATGATCGCCCCAGACCTTGTCGAGCAACTGGGCGCGCGAATGCACGCGTTCGGGATGAGTCATGAAGAAATGCAGCAGGCGGAATTCAGTCGGGCCGAGCGCAACCGGCCTGTCCCCGCAGCCGACCCTGTGCGTCACGGGGTCGAGCCGCAGGTCGCCGGCCTCGACTGCGTCTTCGGTGGTTTGCGGGGCGCGCCGGCGCAGCACAGCGGTGATCCGGGCCGCGAGTTCGCGCGGGCTGAACGGCTTGGTGATGTAGTCGTCGGCGCCGCTCTCGAGGCCGGCAACCTTGTCCTGCTCTTCGCCGCGCGCCGTCAGCATGATGATCGGAATCTCGCGGGTCCGTTCGTCGCCCCTGAGCCGGCGCGCGAACTCGATGCCGGTCATGCCCGGCAGCATCCAGTCGAGCAGCACCAGGTCGGGTAGTGCGTCGCGCAGACGCTGCGCTGCCTCCTCGGCGTCGGATGCGCGTACGACGCGGTGGCCGGCCCGGCTCAGGCTGGCGGCGATGAGCTCCTGAATGGCCAGTTCGTCTTCCACTAGCAGAATGTTCGCGGGCATCGCATCACTCCATGTTGGTCGACGCAGTGTATTGCGGGCATTTGAATTTTTTGTGACAAACCGTCCCGGCGCAATCGGAGCGCTGCCCGCCGGGCGCGGCCGGGCTGCGCCGATTCGGGTATGATTGGATTCCCGACATCGCCGGACTCACCAGTCACCATGGCCGGACTCGACGACAAGACACCGATCCCCACTGCCCTCACGCTGCACCGCAAATCCCGCGTGCTCGAAATCGCGTTCGACGATGGCAGCGAGTTTTCGCTGCCGTTCGAGTATCTGAGGGTGTATTCCCCTTCGGCCGAGGTGCGCGGACACGGAGCCGGCCAGGAAGTGCTTCAGGTCGGCAAACGCGACGTCGACATCGTCGATCTCGAACCGGTCGGCAACTACGCCGTGAAACCGGTGTTTTCGGACGGACACGACAGCGGGCTGTATTCGTGGGACTACCTGCACCGGCTCGCGACGCAGCACGACGCGCTATGGCAGCAGTATCTCGACCGGCTCGCGCAGGAAGGCCGCAGCCGCGATCCCGCTGAAAATCCCCCCCCTCCGCCAAAATCCGGCTGCGGCGGTCACAAGCACTGAGCATGAACGAAAAGACGACCCACTTCGGCTTCGAGACGGTAGCGGAAGGCGAAAAGCACAAAAAAGTCGCCGAGGTGTTTTCCTCGGTCGCTCGCCGCTACGACGTCATGAACGATCTCATGTCCTTCGGCCTGCATCGGCTGTGGAAGGCGTTCACGATCCAGATATCGGGAGTCGGTCGCGGTGACCGCGTGCTCGACGTCGCCGGCGGCACCGCGGACCTGTCGCTCGCGTTCGCGAAGCGGGTCGGCCGCGACGGCCAGGTGTGGCTCACCGACATCAATCACGCGATGCTGTCGCGCGGGCGCGACCGGGTGCTCGACCGCGGCTTCGCGCTGCCGGTCGCGCAATGCGACGCCGAGAAGCTGCCGTTTCCCGACAACTGGTTCGACTGCGTGACAGTCGCGTTCGGCCTGCGCAACATGACCCACAAAGACGTCGCGCTCGCCGAGATGCGGCGCGTGCTGCGTCCGGGCGGCCGTCTGCTCGTGCTCGAATTCTCGAAAGTCTGGGCGCCGCTCGCGCCCGCCTACGATCTCTATTCGTTCAAGATCCTGCCATGGATGGGCGACAAAGTCGCCCACGACGCGGACAGCTACCGCTATCTGGCCGAATCGATCCGGATGCACCCTTCCCAGAACGAGCTGAAGGAGCTGATGGAACGAGTCGGCCTGAAGCGAGTCGATTACTTCAACCTGACCGGGGGCGTCGTCGCCCTGCACCGCGGCTACAAGCTCTGATTCCGCAGCGTGCGCCCGCTTCCTTTCCTGCGGGGGCGGCCGGCCGGCTTCACAATGAACGGAGACCCGTCACACATGAAAAACCTGCTTCTCGGCCTCATCGCGGTCATTTTCACCCTCGGCTTCGGCATCCCCGACGCCGACGCCAAGCGTCTGGGCGGTGGTGGCAGCTTCGGCATGCAGCGCCAGATGACCCCGCCCACGCCGCGCCAGCCGTCAGCCGCTCCGCAGCAGACGCCGCAGGGCGCGAATGCCGTGCCGCAGAAGCGCTCGTGGATGGGTCCGCTCGCCGGGCTGGCCGCCGGCCTCGGCTTGGCCGCGCTCTTCTCGCATCTGGGGTTCGGCGCCGAAATGGGCTCGTTGCTGATGATCGCGCTGCTGGTCTTTGCCGCGCTGATGCTGTTCCGCATGCTGTCGCGTCGCAATGCAGCAGCGCGCTCGGGGGGCGCGATGCAGTACGCCGGCGCTCCTGCCGGCGGAAATTTCCCTGCTTCTGCGCCGACCAGCTTCCCCGCTGCCAGCAGCGCGGCGGCGCCGGCCCCGGCGGGCAAAATCCCGACGAACTTCGATGCCGAAGCGTTCGTGCGGCAGGCCAAAGTCCAGTTCATCCGCCTGCAGGCCGCCAACGATGCCGGCAATCTCGAAGACATCCGCGAATTCACGTCACCCGAGATGTTTGCTGAAATTCGCATGCAGCTGACCGAGCGCGGCCCGGGAACACAGCGCACCGATGTCGTGGAGCTGAACGGCGAAGTCCTCGAAGTCGTCGAAGAGGCGCAGCGCTACGTCGTCAGCATCCGCTTCTCCGGCCTGCTGCGCGAAGAAGAAGGCGCAGCGCCGGCGGCGTTCGACGAAGTGTGGCATCTGACCAAACCCAGCACCGGAAACGTCGGGTGGGTCGTTGCGGGCATCCAGCAGCTTTCCTGAACCCTCTTCTACCGCGGACCCCGGATCGCCGGGGTCCGGCAGAAAACGATGTCCGTCGCACGCCGCGGTTTTCTCACCGCCATCAACCACCTGCTCGGCCCGGCGCCTTGGGCCCGGGAACGGCTTTCGCCCTATGCGGGTCGGCACGCGCTGCTGCATGCCGACCCTTTCGATATCATGTTCACGGTCCTGCCGGACGGTTTCCTCACGGCCGCGGACGCAGGGACGGCTCCTTCGATCACGCTTTCGCTTCCACTCGGCGCGCTGCCCGGCCTCCTCGCCGGAGATCCGGGCAAGGCAATGAGCGAAGTGCGCATCGACGGCAATGCCGAGTTCGCCGACGCGCTCGGCTTCGTGTTCCGCAACTTGCGCTGGGACGCCGAGGAAGACCTGTCGCGCGTGCTTGGCGACATCCTCGCCCGTCGCGTCGTGCTCGGCGCGCAGGCCCTCAGGGACGGAGGTTTGAGGGCGTGCCAGGCGTTGGGCGGAAACTTCGCGGAATACCTCACCGAAGAGCAGCCGCTCCTCGTCACGCGCGCAGCGCTCGACGGGCATGGGGGGGAACTGGGCAACCTGCGTGACGACCTCGCGCGCCTCGACAAGCGCGTCGAGCGGCTCTCCACCTCCCGACAGTCCCCGTCGCGCCGTGACCAGCGTGCCTCCGCCCTGACTGTCCCACCGAGCGAGCGCTAATTTCGCCGCAGGCAGGAAAGCACGCAAACAAAAAGGGCAGTCCTGACGGAGCTGCCCTTTTTCTTTCGCTCGCCGTCCGGCTCAGTGGCCGCGTTTGCGCAGCTTCTGGATCGCTGCGATCTGTGCGATCGCTTCGGCGAGTTCCGCCTGTGCCTTGGCGTAATCGATTTCAGTCGATTGGTTTTTCAGCGCCTCTTCCGCGATGCGCTTGGCTTCGAGAGCTTTCGCCTCGTCCAGATCCTTGCCCCGGATCGCCGTGTCCGCAAGCACCGTGACCAGTCCCGGCTGCACTTCGAGAATGCCGCCGGCGACGAAAACGAGTTCTTCCTCTGCCTGGTCGGGACGCTTCACCCGTACTGCACCCGGCTTGATCCGGGTCATCAGCGGCATGTGGCCGGGCAGTATCCCAAGCTCACCCGCTTCGCCCGGAAGCGCGACGAATTCAGCCAGGCCGGAAAAGATCTGCTCTTCCGCGCTGACGATGTCTACATGAACCGTCATAGCCATAGTGATGTCCTTTTCAAGGCCGCGCGGCGGTCGTCTGCCGCGCGGCGGGCCCGATTACTGAAGCTTCTTGGCCTTTTCCATGGCCTCTTCGATACCGCCGACCATGTAGAACGCCTGTTCGGGCAGGTGGTCGCACTCGCCGTTCACGATCATCTTGAAGCCGTTGATCGTGTCCTTGAGCGGCACGTACTTGCCCGGCGAACCGGTGAACACTTCCGCGACGTGGAACGGCTGCGACAGGAAGCGCTGGATCTTCCGCGCGCGGGACACCGCGAGCTTGTCTTCCGGCGACAGTTCGTCCATGCCCAGAATCGCGATGATGTCGCGCAGTTCCTTGTAGCGTTGCAGCGTCACCTGCACCTGGCGAGCGACGTTGTAGTGCTCTTCGCCGACCACCAGCGGATCGAGCTGGCGGCTCGTCGAGTCGAGCGGATCGACGGCGGGGTAGATACCCAGCGCAGCGATGTCACGCGACAGCACGACGGTCGAGTCGAGGTGCAGGAAGGTCGTCGCCGGCGACGGGTCGGTCAAGTCGTCCGCAGGAACGTATACAGCTTGGATCGACGTGATCGAGCCGACTTTCGTCGAAGTGATGCGCTCCTGCAGGCGACCCATTTCTTCCGCCAGCGTCGGCTGGTAACCCACCGCGGACGGCATCCGGCCGAGCAGCGCGGACACTTCGGTACCGGCCAGCGTGTAGCGGTAGATGTTGTCCACGAAGAACAGGATGTCGCGGCCTTCGTCGCGGAAGCGCTCGGCCATCGTCAGGCCCGTCAGCGCGACGCGCAGGCGGTTGCCCGGCGGTTCGTTCATCTGACCGAACACCATCGCGACCTTGTCGAGAACGTTGGAGTCCTTCATCTCGTGGTAGAAGTCGTTCCCTTCACGGGTCCGCTCGCCCACGCCTGCGAACACCGACAGGCCCGAGTGCTGCTTGGCGATGTTGTTGATCAGCTCCATCATGTTCACGGTCTTGCCGACGCCGGCGCCGCCGAACAGGCCGACCTTGCCGCCTTTCGCGAACGGGCAGACGAGGTCGATAACCTTGATGCCGGTTTCGAGCAGGTCGACTGAAGGTGACAGCTCGTCGAACTTCGGCGCTTTCGCATGGATCGGACGCAGCTCGTCGGCCTCGATCGGGCCAGCTTCGTCGATCGGGCGGCCGAGCACGTCCATGATGCGGCCGAGCGTGCCGTGGCCGACCGGGATCGAGATCCCCTTGCCGGTGCTGGCGACTTTCATGCCGCGGCGCAGGCCGTCGGACGAACCCATTGCAATCGTACGCACCACGCCGTCGCCGAGCTGTTGCTGGACTTCGAAGGTCAGCCCCTCTTCGGCGAACGAACCGGCGGCATTCTCGAGCTTCAGCGCGTCATACACCTTGGGCATCGCTTCGCGGGGGAACTGGATATCCACCACGGCGCCGATGCACTGAACGATCGTTCCTTGACTCATCGTCATTTCCTTAAATCAGTTATGCGTTACACCGCGGCGGCGCCGCTGACGATCTCCGACAGCTCTTTCGTGATCGCTGCCTGGCGGGTCTTGTTGTAGACCAGCTGCAGTTCCCCGATCACATTCTTCGCGTTGTCGGACGCGGCCTTCATCGCCACCATGCGCGCGCTCTGCTCCGAAGCCATGTTCTCGGCGACCGCCTGATAGACCAGCGCCTCGACGTAGCGCACCAGCATCTCGTCGATGACGACCTGCGGGTCGGGCTCGTACAGGTAGTCCCACGAACCTTCCGGCGTGCCGAGCTTCTCACCGGTCAGCGGCAGCAGCTGCTCGAGCACCGGTTCCTGCTTCATCGTGTTGATGAAACGCGTGTAAGCCACATAGACCGCGTCGAGCTCGCCGTTCTGGAACGCATCGAGCATGATCTTGACCGGGCCGATCATCTTTTCGAGATGGGGCGTGTCGCCGAGCTGCACGACGTGAGACACGACTTTCGCCCCCATCCGCTGCATGAAACCGAAGCCTTTGTTGCCGATGCAGCAGGCCTGGATTTCGGTTGTGCCGGAAGCGTCCCACCCTTTCATCGCGTTCAGCGCGACACGCTGGATGTTGGTGTTGAGACCGCCGCAAAGACCCTTGTCGGTGGTGACCAGAATCAGACCCACGCGCTTCACCTCGTCCTTCTGGACGAGGAAAGCGTGCTTGTAGTCGGTCACATTGGCCTGGGACAGGTTCGCGGCGAGGCGGCGGATCTTCTCGGCATAGGGACGGGCGGCACGCATCCGGTCCTGCGCCTTGCGCATCTTGGATGCCGCTACCATTTCCATCGCCTTGGTGATCTTGCGCGTGTTTTGCACGCTCTTGATCTTGGTACGGATTTCCTTACCGCTAGCCATATTCCGTCTCCGTCCGCGGCCTTAGGCCCAGCTCTTCTTGAACTCGTCGATCACTGCGACCAGTTGCTTCTCGCCGTCGGCGTCGAGCTCCTTGGAAGTCATGATCTTGGTCACGAGAGCCGGATTCTTGGCCTTGACGTACTGCTGCAGCCCGGATTCGAACGCCAGCAGGCGCGGCACTTCGACGTCGTCGAAATAGCCGTTGTTGACCGCGTACAGCGTGATCGCCATGTCGGCGACCGACAGCGGCGCGTACTGCGGCTGCTTCATCAGTTCTGTGACGCGGCGGCCGCGCTCGAGCTGCTTGCGCGTGGCGTCGTCGAGGTCGGACGCGAACTGCGCGAACGCCGCGAGTTCGCGATACTGCGCGAGGTCGGTACGAATGCCGCCGGACAGCTTCTTGATGACTTTGGTCTGCGCGGCGCCACCCACGCGGGACACCGAGATACCGGCGTTGATCGCGGGACGGATACCGGCGTTGAAGAGGTCGGTGTCGAGGAAGATCTGGCCGTCGGTAATCGAGATCACGTTCGTCGGCACGAACGCGGACACGTCGCCGGCTTGCGTCTCGATGATCGGCAGCGCGGTCAGCGAACCGGTCTTGCCCTTGACTTCGCCGTTCGTGAACTTCTCGACGTGATCGGCGGACACGCGCGACGCACGCTCGAGCAGGCGCGAGTGCAGATAGAACACGTCGCCGGGATAGGCTTCGCGGCCCGGCGGGCGGCGCAACAGCAGCGAGATCTGGCGGTAGGCCCACGCCTGCTTGGTCAGATCGTCATAAATGATCAGCGCGTCCTGGCCGCGGTCGCGGAAGTACTCGCCCATCGTGCAGCCCGAGTACGGCGCGATGAACTGCATCGCGGCCGATTCGGAAGCGGTCGCAGCGACGACGATGGTATATTCCATCGCGCCGTGCTCTTCGAGCTTGCGCACCACGTTCGCGATCGTCGAGGCCTTCTGGCCGATCGCGACGTAGACGCAGAACATGTCCTGGCCTTTCTGGTTGATGATCGCATCGACCGCGACAGCCGTCTTGCCGGTCTGGCGATCGCCGATGATCAGCTCGCGCTGGCCACGGCCGATCGGCACCATCGCATCGACCGACTTCAGGCCGGTCTGCACCGGCTGCGACACCGACTGGCGCCAGATCACGCCCGGCGCGACTTTTTCGATCTTGTCGGTCAGCTTGGCGTTGATCGGGCCCTTGCCGTCGATCGGCTGGCCCAAGGCGTTTACGACGCGGCCGATCAGCTCGGGGCCGACCGGCACTTCGAGAATGCGGCCGGTCGCCTTGACCGGGTCGCCTTCGGTGATGTGTTCGTATTCACCCAGGACCACTGCACCGACCGAGTCGCGCTCGAGGTTCAGCGCGAGGCCGAAGGTATTGCCGGGGAACTCCAGCATTTCGCCCTGCATGACGTCGGCGAGACCGTGAACGCGCGTGATGCCGTCGGTAACCGACACGACAGTGCCTTCGTTGCGCGACGTGGCTGCGAGCTGCAGGTTCTGGATCCGGCTCTTAATCAGATCACTGATTTCAGAGGGGTTGAGTTGCATGTATATGCTCCTAGTTCTTTAGCGCAGCGGCCATGTTCGCGAGCTTGCCGCGGACCGAGGCGTCGATCACTTCGTCGCCGATCGCGATGCGGACCCCGCCGATGAGTTCGGGGTCGAGGCTGACCTTGGTGTTCAGCCTGGTCTTGAAACGCGTTTCAAGATCGGCTTTCAGGTTCGCCAGCGTGGCATCGTCGAGCGGGAACGCGGAGGCGATTTCCGCCTCCTGGACGCCTTCGTGTTCGTTCTTGAGTTCAACGAACAGGTCACGGATCTCCGGAAGCATCTGCAGGCGCTCGTTGTCGACGAGGACACGAACGAAATTCTGCAGCTCGGGAGTGAAGCCTTGCCCCGCAACGTCGATGAACAGCTGATACAGCTGGTCGGCGGACAGCTTGGGATTGCTGATGCAGGCTTTCATCGACGCATCCGCGGCAGCGGCGGCGAGACGATCGAGTGCTTCCGACCAAGGCCCCAGCGCACCTGCCCCGCGGGCCAGCTCGAAGGCGGCATCCGCATAGGGGCGCGCGATGGTGACGTTCTCGGCCATGGCTTATTGCAGTTCCGTTTTCAGGTTGGCGAGCAGGTCGGCATGCACCTGGGCGTTGATTTCGCGACGCAGGATCTTCTCGGCGCCGGCGACAGCCAGATGGGCGACCTGGTCGCGCAGCGCTTCCTTGGCACGCTGAGCGGCCGTGCCGGCTTCGGCTTCGGCGGCTTCGCGGGCCTGGGCGATGATGCGGGCAGCTTCGGCACGGGCGTCGTCGAGGAACTTCGCCGCCTGCTTTTCGGCGGAGGCACGCACATCGCCCGCGGATTCGCGAGCCTTGCGCAGTTCATCGACGACCTTCTTCTCGGCGAGCGAGAGGTCGGCCTTGGCCTTGTCCGCAGCTGCCAGCCCGTCTGCGATCTTCTTCGCGCGCTCGTCGAGCGCCTTCACGATGGGGGGCCACACGAACTTCATCGTGACCCACGCCAGAATGAAGAACACAACGAGCTGAGCGATCAGGGTTGCGTTCAAATTCACTGTTCTTGTCCCTCGGTTGTGGTCGGAGAGGCCGAAAGAGGCGAAATAAGCGAACCGATCAGACGAGCTGGAACGGGTTGGCGAAGGCGAACATCATTGCGATACCGACACCGATCAGGAACGCCGCGTCGATCAGACCAGCCAGCAGGAACATCTTGGTTTGCAGCGCGTTCATCAGCTCGGGCTGACGGGCGGAAGCTTCGAGGTACTTGGAGCCCATGATGCCGATACCGATACAAGCACCGATGGCACCCAGACCGATGATCAGACCAGCAGCCAGAGCAACAAAACCCAGAACGTTTTCCATGACGACTCCTTGAGTAAAAGATTGATGAAGTTGAAAAACCAGGTACTGCAAATAAACCGTTAGTGGCTCTCGTGAGCCTGGCCGATATAGACCAGCGTCAGCATCATGAAGATGAAGGCCTGCAGCGCGACGATCAGGATGTGGAAGACCGCCCAGATCGAGCCGGCGACGATGTGGCCGAGGAAACCGAACACCGTGGCGGTGCCGCCGAGCAGCGCGATCAGCATGAAGATCAGCTCGCCGGCGTACATGTTGCCGAACAGCCGCATGCCGTGGGAGACGGTCTTGGCGACGAACTCGATGATCTGCATCAGGAAGTTGACCGGCCACAGCAGCGGGTGGCTGCCGAACGGGGCGGTGAAGAGCTCATGCACCCAGCCCGAGAGGCCCTTGATCTTGACGTTGTAGTAGAGGCAGATCAGCAGCACGCCCATCGACAGGCCGAGCGTGCCGTTCAGGTCGGCGGTCGGCACGACGCGCAGGTAGGCATGCTCGTTGCCGGAAATCATCGCCCACAGGCGCGGCAGCAGATCGACCGGCAGGAAGTCCATCGAGTTCATGAGGAAGATCCACAGGAACACCGTCAGTGCGACCGGTGCGACGAACTTGCGCGATTCGGCGCTGTGGATGATGCCCTTTGCCTGGTCGGCAACCATTTCGACGAGGATCTCGACGGCGGCCTGGAAGCGGCCGGGGACGCCGGGAGTCGCCTTGCGGGCGGCGCGAATCAGGAAGAACAGTGTGATGACGCCGAGCGCGATCGAGAAGAACAGGGTGTCGAGGTTCCATACGCTCCAGTCCACCACTGCCGTCTGGGCGTGGCCGGTGGAGTTCATATGGGTCAGGTGGTGGACGATGTATTCGCCGGAGGTCGGTGTTTCGGTAGCCATGGTCAGGTCTTCACCAAAAATGCAAATAAATTCGCCTTGAGTGCCAGGATCAGGCCGATGAAGATGCCGCCCCAATGGACGCCTTCATAAAACTGCCCAACCAGCACCAACAATCCCACGATCGACGCGATCTTGAGGAACTCGCCGATAAAGAAAACGATCACATTCGCTCCGCCCTGTCGCTTCGCGGCCAGGTGCAGCCGGAGCGCGAAAACCGCATTCGGCAAGACGCAGGAAAGCCCTCCGAGGGCTGCGGAAATTCCGCCGCGCAGGCCGAAAAAAACGGCCGCAATGGCCGTAGCTGCGATCGTCGCGCCAAGCTGCAGGAAAACCATTTTGAACATGGGATCCGCCGAGGCGATGCGCAGCGTGCGCAGACCGCTTCAAAAATTCCGGCAATACTAGGGGCTAACCGCTACGAAGTCAAACCGATATTGCATCTTGCGACATAGGCAGCGTCAAGTCATGCATCTTATACAAGATATCTAACCAGGTCGCGAAAAATTGCGCTCAGCGTCGTCCCGGCAAAGTCGTCGGCATCCCTGGAATGGTCGGGTCTCGGGCGCGGAACAAGCTGAAGATCTCTTCATCTGCAGCCGGGCCCGGACGAAAATGCTACGCTGCCTGGCGCGCATTTTGACAACCTGCGCGACCCCGCCTAGGGATGCGCACAAGTGGTTCGAGATGCTCGACGTGCTGAAGATGCGCGTGAAACGGACGTTCGACCTCTACCACGCGGGCAGTCTCGACACCGGATTCGTGCGGCACCAACCCGACCAAGGAGCCTTTCCATGACTCTCGCGTTAAATGACCCCGACCTCTTCCGCAGCCGCTGCCTCGTCGGCGGCACGTGGGCCGATGCCGACAGCGGCGCGACGATCGCGATCCACAACCCGGCCACCGGTGAGCAGCTCGGCACAATCCCGAAGATGGGCGCCGCGGAGACGCGCCGCGCGATCGATGCCGCCAGTCGCGCGTGGCCGGCGTGGCGCGCGCTGACCGCTGGCGCCCGGGCGCGCGTGCTGCGCAAGTGGTTCGACCTGATCGTCGAACACCAGGAAGATCTCGCGCTGCTGATGACGTCCGAACAGGGCAAGCCGCTCGGTGAGGCGCGCGGCGAAGTCCTGTACGCCGCCTCGTTCGTCGAATGGTTCGCCGAAGAGGCCAAGCGCATATACGGCGACGTGATCCCCGGCCACCAGCCCGACAAGCGCATCGTCGTGACGAAGGAGCCGGTCGGCGTGTGCGCTGCGATCACGCCGTGGAATTTTCCGCTCGCGATGATCACGCGCAAAGCGGGTCCGGCGCTCGCCGCGGGCTGCACGATGGTCCTGAAGCCGGCCACGCAGACGCCCTATTCGGCGCTCGCGCTCGCCGTCCTCGCCGAACGCGCCGGCGTGCCGGCGGGCGTGTTCAGCGTGCTGACCGGCTCCGCGACCGAGATCGGCGGCGAGCTCACCGCCAACCCGATCGTGCGCAAGCTCACTTTCACCGGATCGACCGAAGTCGGCATCAAGCTCGCCGCGCAATGCGCCCCGACGATCAAGAAGCTCTCGCTCGAGCTCGGCGGCAACGCGCCGTTCATCGTCTTCGACGACGCAGACCTCGACGCCGCCGTCGACGGCGCACTGGCGTCGAAATACCGCAACACCGGCCAGACTTGCGTGTGCGCGAACCGGCTGCTGGTGCAGGACAGCGTGTATGACGCCTTCGCCGAAAAGCTCACCGCCGCGGTCGCTAAGCTGAAAGTAGGCAACGGCGTCGATGAAGGCGTCACGCAGGGACCGCTGATCGACATGCGGGCGGTCGAGAAAGTCGAGGAGCACATCGCCGACGCGCTGGCGAAAGGCGCTCGCGTCGTCACCGGCGGAGGGCGCCACGCACTGGGCCGCACTTTCTTCGAGCCGACGATCCTCGCCGACGTCACGCCGCAGATGAAAGTCGCGCGCGAGGAGACGTTCGGCCCGGTCGCGCCGCTGTTCCGCTTCAAGGACGAGGCCGAGGCGATCCGCATGGCGAACGATACCGAGTTCGGCCTCGCCGCCTATTTCTATTCGGTTGGAATGAACCGCGTGTGGCGCGTGTCCGGCGCGCTCGAATACGGCATCGTCGGCATCAACACCGGCATCATCTCGACTGAAGTGGCGCCGTTCGGCGGCATGAAATCCTCCGGACTCGGCCGCGAAGGTTCGAAATACGGCATCGAGGATTACCTCGAGATCAAGTATCTGTGCATGGGCGGCGTGCAGTAGGCTTCCTCGCAGTCGCCGCGGCGCAGGCGGCCGGGGGCGCTTCGGCCGCCGCATGCGCAGTTCACTCCAGCCCCGCCTCGACGCGGTATTCGGCCGCCGCTTCCAGCAGCCAGTCGCGGAACGCCGCGAGCGCAGTGGTTTCGGCCTTGCGCTCGGGAATGATCAGGTAGTACGCCTTGTCGCTGAGGTAGCCGTGGCGGAACGGGATCACGAGGCGGCCGCTGTCGAGTTCTTCCTGGATCAGGAACGGCGGGATCAGCGCGACCCCCATGTCGTACATCGCAGCCTGCGCGAGCATCGTGAAAAGTTCGTGGCGCGCGCCGGTCAGGTCGTGCGCGACGCGCATGCCGAGCGACTCGAACCACAGCCGCCACGCGTACGGGCGCGTCGTCTGCTGCAACAGCGGCAACGCGGCGATCTCGTCGGGCGCGAGGCCGGCTCTGCCGGCGAGCAGGCGCGGGCTGCAGACCGGCACCGGGTTCTCGCGCATCAGGAAATGTCCTTCGGTGCCGGGCCAGCCGGCGTCGCCGAAATACAGCGCCGCGTCGAGCTCGGTTTCGGCGAACAGGAACGGACGGCTGCGGTTCGTCAGATTCACCGTGACGCCGGGATGGCCGGCGAGGAAGTCGCCAAGGCGCGGCAACAGCCAGCGCGTCGCGAACGTCGGCACGACCGCGAGCTCGATCGTCGCGCCGCGGCCGTGGTGCGCCATCACCGACAGCGTGTCGCGCTCGACCGCATCGAGCCGCGCCGTGATCTGCCGGCTGTACGACAGCCCGGCTTCGGTCAGCGTCACGCCGCGCTTCGTGCGCCGAAACAGGCGCAGGCCGAGAAACTCCTCGAGCCCGGCGATCTGGCGGCAGATCGCGCTCTGCGTCAGCGACAGCTCCTCGGCCGCGCGGGTGAAGCTTTCATGCCGCGCGGCGAGCTCGAAAGCCAGCAGCGCCGTCGTACTGGGTATCCTGCGTCGCATTCGCGAACCTCCTGAAAATGCACGATGTGCAAGCCAAACGCTTACGAGCGGACGCGAGGTAATGCTGGAACGCCGGAAAGCGCGTGGTTTCACCGTGATATCTTAACCGCGTCCGCGTTTCGGCCGATTTACGAAGTGATTTTTTTGCACAACGTGTGGCGGAATTTTCGGTTGTCCCGAGCGCCTTCGATTCGCTACAGTGCGGACACAGGCAAAGCGTGGCGCACTTTTGCATCGCGCCGGCGCATGTTCGAATATCCGCAGCATTGAGGAGACTTTCCAAATGGCAACGAACCGCGTGACCTTCAACTGGGCAGACCCCCTGCACCTCGACGAGCAGCTGACCGAAACCGAGCGCCTGGTGCGCGACACCGCGCGGGCGTACAGCCAGGAACGCCTGCTGCCGCGCGTGCAGGAAGCTTTCCGCCATGAAAAGACCGACCGCGCGATCTTCAACGAGATGGGCGAACTGGGCCTGCTCGGCGCAACGATCCCCGAGGAATACGGCGGCTCCGGCATGAACTACGTGTGCTACGGCCTGATTGCGCGTGAAGTCGAGCGCGTCGATTCCGGCTATCGCTCGATGATGAGCGTGCAGTCGTCGCTGGTGATGGTGCCGATCAACGAATTCGGCACCGAAGCGCAGAAGAAGAAGTACCTGCCGAAGCTCGCGACCGGCGAATGGGTCGGCTGCTTCGGCCTGACCGAGCCGAACCACGGCTCCGATCCCGGCAGCATGGTGACCCGCGCGAAGAAAGTCGACGGCGGCTACAGCCTGTCCGGCTCGAAAATGTGGATCACGAACAGCCCGATCGCCGACGTGTTCGTCGTCTGGGCGAAGGACGACGAAGGCCAGATCCGCGGCTTCGTCCTCGAAAAAGGCTGGAAAGGCCTGTCTGCTCCGGCGATCCACGGCAAAGTCGGCCTGCGCGCGTCGATCACCGGCGAAATAGTCATGGACGAAGTGTTCGTGCCGGAAGAGAACGCCTTCCCGACGGTGCGCGGCCTCAAGGGCCCGTTCACGTGCCTGAACTCGGCGCGCTTCGGCATCGCCTGGGGTGCGCTCGGCGCCGCCGAAGCGTGCTACGAGACCGCCCGCCAGTACACGCTCGACCGCAAGCAGTTCGGCCGTCCGCTCGCCGCGAACCAGCTGATCCAGAAGAAGCTCGCCGACATGCTGACCGAGATCACGCTCGGCCTGCAGGGTTGCCTGCGCCTGGGCCGCATGAAGGACGAAGGCACGGCCGCGGTCGAGATCACGTCGATCATGAAGCGCAATTCGTGCGGCAAGTCGCTCGACATCGCCCGCGTCGCGCGCGACATGCTCGGCGGCAATGGCATCTCCGACGAGTTCTGCGTCGCGCGTCACCTCGTGAACCTCGAAGTCGTGAATACCTACGAAGGCACGCACGACGTGCATGCGCTGATCCTCGGCCGCGCGATCACCGACATCGCGGCGTTCTCGAACTGATCCACCCCATGTCGGGCGCCCTGTCGCATATCCGGGTGCTCGACCTGTCGAGGATTCTGGCCGGCCCGTGGGCCGGCCAGATCCTCGCCGACCTCGGCGCCGACGTCATCAAGGTCGAGCGTCCGGGCGAAGGCGACGACACCCGCCACTGGGGTCCGCCGTTCCTCAAGGACACCCACGGCCACGACACCGACGTTGCCGCGTATTTCCTCTGCGCGAATCGCAACAAGCGCTCGATCACGGTAGACATGACGAAGCCGGACGGACGGCAACTGCTGCGCGACCTCGCCGGCAAATGCGACGTCGTGCTGGAGAATTTCAAGCAGGGCGGGCTCGCGCGCCACGGCCTCGACTACGCGTCGCTGAAAACCGTCAATCCGCGCCTCGTGTATTGCTCGATCACCGGTTTCGGCCAGGATGGACCGTACGCGGCACGCGCCGGCTACGACTTCCTGATCCAGGGCCTCGGCGGCCTGATGAGCCTGACCGGACGGCCCGGCGACGAGCCGGGCGGCGGCCCGATGAAAGTCGGCGTCGCGCTGACCGACATCCTGACGGGCCTGTACGCGGCCAACGCGGTGCAGGCGGCACTCGCCGCGCGCGACAGGACCGGCGAAGGCCAGCACATCGATCTCGCGCTGCTCGACGTGCAGATCGCGTGCCTCGCGAACCAGGCGATGAATTACCTCACCACCGGCGTGTCACCGGGCCGGCTCGGCAACGCCCATCCCAACATCGTGCCGTACCAGGACTTCCCGACCGACGACGGCTACATGATCCTCGCGATCGGCAACGACGCGCAGTTCGCACGCTTTTGTGAAGCGGCCGGTGACCCCTCGCTCGCGACCGACGCCCGATTCGCCACCAACAAGGCTCGCGTCGGCCACCGCGCAGTGCTGATCCCGCTGCTCAACAAGCTGACGATCCGGCGCACGACGACCGACTGGATCGCGCGGCTCGAAGCGCTCGGCGTGCCGTGCGGACCGATCAACACGCTCGCCGACGTGTTCGCCGACCCGCAAGTACGCGCGCGCGGACTGCGCATCGACCTGCCGCACCCGCTCGCCGGCCGCGTGCCGCAGGTCGCCAGTCCGATGCGCCTGTCGGCGACCCCGGTCGAATACCGTCTCCCGCCGCCCCTTCTCGGCGAACATACCGACGAAATTCTCGCCTCGCTGCTGGGCTTGCCGGCCGAACGCATCGCCCGCCTGAGGCATGACGAAGTAATCTGAGCGCCTCCCGGCCTGCGCTTCCCGCCTCCCGATCGTGCCCCGGACACGACGATCGACACGTGTGCCGACGCAGCTTCGCATGCTCGGGTTCGAAATTTCGCTTGTAGAATCACGCTCCTACCGCAAACATGAGGCGGGGCGCCGAACCGGCCCCGCGGAACCGGTTTCAGGTGAGGATCAGTGATGTACAACGCCTTTGTCGCGGCGGCCTTCGGCCTCGCGATGATGTTTCTTGCCGGGTGCAGTGAAGCGCCGTCACCGCTGCCGCTGAGCGTCGGCGTCAGTCCATGGATTGGCAACGATCCATTCGTTTTTGCATATGAACGCCGTTATATCGACCGCAACCGCATCAAGGTCGTCGAACTCGCATCGAACTCCCAGGCGTTGCGTACGCTCGACAACGGCCTGCTCGATGCCGCGGCGCTGACGCTCGACGAGGCACTGCGGCTCGCGGACAAGGGGGCGGCGATCCGCATCGTCGCGGTGCTCGGCATCTCGCACGGCGCCGACGCGGTCGTCGCGCGCGCACCGATCACCAAACCCGCGCAGCTCAAGGGCAAGCGCATCGGCATCGAGGACAGCGCAGCCGGCAGGCTGGTGCTCGCGCGGATGATCGAGAGGAGCCCGCTTCGATCCGGCGACGTGCTGCTGCTGCGGCTCGAAGCTTCGCAGCAGGAAGACGCGCTGCGCGACGGCTGGGTCGATGCGGTGATCACCTACGAACCGATGAAGTCGCGCCTGCAGGGCGACGGCTACCAGGTGATATTCGACAGCAGCGCGATGTCCGGAGAGCTCATCGATGTGCTGGTCGTGCGTGCCGACGTGCTCGAGCGTCGTCTCGACGATGTCGTGGCCCTCCTGGCAGGGTGGCAACGAGGCGTCACGGCGCTGCACACGACCCCCGACGCCTTCGCCGACTTCCTTGCGCCGAGCACGAGCCTCACCCCGGCGCAATACCGCGCGGCGCTCGACGGGCTGACGTTGGTGCCGCTGCGGCAGAGCGTGGAACTCCTCGCCGGCCAGCCGGCTCGGTTCGCCGCCCGTCACGCGGCGCTCGCAGAACTGCTGGTCGATCTCGAAATGATCGACGGGCTACCGGACTGGCAAGCGCTGATCGATGACAGGCCGGCGCGCGCGGCCGTGAAACGAACGGAAAGCGGGTCATGGTCTGGCCAGCGCTGACGGTCCTGCCCGGCCGCATCCTCGCGCCGCTGCTGCTGGCTGGGTTTGCGCTCATCGGCGCGGCGCTGAATTACGTGATCCAGGTGCAGGAGTTCCGCGACCAGGTCGCCAGCGAGCAGCGGCGACGGCTCACCGAGATCCTGAACTTCGAACAGAACCGGCTCGAGATCCAGATCGGACTGGCAAGCCGCTTTCACCTCAGCCGTATCGTCGCCAGCATGGGCCTTCGCTCCGCGCTCACGAACGCATTGCTGGTCGATGCCAACGGCCAGGTCGTCGGCGCGATGTTGCGCGCGCGGCTCCACCGCCCTCTCACCGATGCGATCGCCTCCGAAGCTCCGGCGGTTCGCGCCGGCCTGCTGGCAATCGCGTCGAGCCGGGGGAAAGGGATCGAGATCGTCGAGCCGCACGGCGACTTCGCGCTGGTGGGTCGGGTGGCGATCCGTCCCGACATGACGCTGATCGTGCGCAACGATCTCGGCATTCCGCTCGCGCTCCGCGCCGCCGCTGGGCACTACGAGCTCTGGCGGGAAACCGCGCTGATCCTGCTTTTCACTGCGGCGCTCGCGATATTGCTGCACGTGCTGTGGTTCAGCCGCACTGCCCGGCTGACCCAGGCAGTGGCGGCGATCGGGGAAGGGCGATTCGACACGCGCAGCGGCCTGGCCGGGCGCGACGAGCTGGGGCAGATCGGCCGGGCGCTCGACCGCATGGCCGACGATCTGCGAATACGCCAGGCAAACCTCGAGCAGCTGTCCGCGCTGATCGACCATTCGCCGGTCGTCGCGATCGAGTGGCGCAACGCAGCCGGCCTGCCCGTCACGTATGTCAGCGACAGCGTCAGGCAATGGGGCTACACGCCGGACGAACTGCTGTCGGGCGCAGTCCGCTACCGCGACCTGATTCACCCCGAAGACCGCCCGCGCCTGCGGACCGCCCTGGTCAGCCATCTGGCCGGAGGGCCGGATGATTACCGCGGGGAGCATCGCGTGCGTCACGTGAGCGGCCAGTGGATCTGGCTGGACGGCCGCACCTGGCTGAGCCGCGACGCGAGCGGCAGGGTCACGCACGTCCGCAGCGTGCTGCTCGACGTCACTTCGCTGAAGAAAACCGAGGCGGCGCTGTTGCGCCTCAATGCGACGCTCGAAGCGCGCGTCGTCGAGCGCACCGGACAGCTGGAAGCAGCCAACCGCGAACTCGAATCGTTTTCGTACGCCATCTCGCACGATCTCAAGGCCCCGCTGCGCGGCATCGACGGCTACAGCCAGATCCTGCTCGAAGACTACCGCGACCGGCTCGACGACGAGGGGCGGCAGTTCCTGGCCAACATCCGCCGCGGCGTCGCGCAGATGCACGAACTGATCGAGGATCTGCTTGCCTATGCCCACATCGAGCGCTCGGCGCCGCAACCTGAACCGGTGTCACTGCAGCAGCTCGTCGACGAGGTCCTCGACAGTTACGCCCACGAAATCTCCGCGCTCGGCGCAAAAATCGACGTCGATGTGCGAACGCCGGAACTCTCGGTCGACCGCAACGGCCTCGCGCTGGCGCTGCGCAACCTCGTCGGCAATGCATTGAAGTTCAGTCGCGACGCGGCTCCTCCCCGCATCGCAATCAGCAGCCGCGAGGAAGCGGGCGCGGTGCGGCTGGAGGTTCGCGACAACGGCATCGGTTTCGATATGAAATATCACGATCGCATATTCGGCATCTTCCAGCGGCTGCACCGCGCCGACGACTATCCCGGCACCGGCGTCGGCCTGGCGCTGGTGCGCAAGGCGATCGAACGCATGGGCGGGACTGTGCGGGCCGAAAGCGGGCCCGGCAAAGGCGCCACCTTCCTCGTGGAGTTTCCCTTATGACCACTGAAGCCGCTTCCGGCCCGATCCTCCTCGTCGAGGACAACACCGTCGACCTCGATCTGGCACTGCGCGCCTTCGCGCGCCGCGACCGGACCAGCCCGCTCGCGATCGAGGTTGCACGCGACGGCGAAGAGGCGCTCGCCTTCCTGCCACGCTGGGAAAGCGGTCATCCGACGCCCGCAGTGATCCTGCTCGACAACAAGCTGCCGCGCGTCAGCGGCCTCGACGTGCTGCGAAAGCTCAAGACGCACGAGCGCTTCCGGCGCATTCCAGTGGTGATGCTGACTTCATCGACCGAAGACGAGGATGTCAGGACGGCCTACGCTGCCGGCGTGAATTCCTACATCGTCAAACCGATCGAATTCGGCAAATTCATCGAAGTCGCCGAGCAGATCGAGGTGTACTGGTGCACGGTGAACCACAGCCAGAGATGAAGACGATGCGCGTCCTCTACATCGAGGACTCCGAAACGGATGCGGATCTGGCGCGGCGCAGGCTCGCGCAGCGGGCTCCCGAAATCGCGCTGGAAGTGGTCACGACGCTGCAGCGCGGACTGTCTCGCCTCACAGCGCAGCCGCCGCCGTTCGACGTCGTGCTGTCGGATCTGCATCTGCCCGACGGCACCGGCCTCGACCTGCTTGCGCACGTGCGCCTGAATCATCTGCCGGTCGCAGTGGTCGTCCTGACCGGCGCAGGCAACCACGAGGCAGCGATGGCAGCGCTGAAAGCCGGCGCGGATGCGTACCAGGTCAAGCGCGCCGACTACCTCGACCAATTGCCCGCCACGCTGCGCGGCGCCCTGGCGCGATTTCGCGACCCGGCCGGGCGGCGCACTCGCCCGCTGCGCGTGCTGTATGGCGAACAGGACGAACTCGAAGCGCTGCGAACCCACCGCCACCTCGCGCACTATGCGCCGCACATCCACCTGACCATCGCCACGAGCGCCGCCGAAGTGCTGGCCCGCCTGCCGGCCGCTCTCGACACGGCATCCGACTTCGACGTGCTGCTGTTCGATCACGCCCCCGGCGACCTCGACGGCCTGGAACTCGCGCGCATCGTGCGGCACGAGCGCCGCCTCGCGCTGCCGCTCGTGCTGGTCTCCGCCCACGGCGGCGAAGACCTCGTCGCGCGGACGATGGAACTGGGCGTCGATGATTTCATCGCGAAATACCCCGGCTACCTGCACGCGCTGCCGGCGACACTCGAAAAAGTGCGCGAACGCGCCGAACTGATCCGCGAACGGGCGGAACTGCGGGCGACCACAGCCCATCTCACGCACCTGCTGTCGGCGAGCCCGACGGTTCTCTACACGCTGCAGATCCGCGACGACGGCAAGCCGCAGACGAGCTGGGTCAGCGACAACATCGTGTCGATCCTCGGCGTCAGCTCCGCAGATGCCCTTTCACCGGGCTGGTGGCTCGCGCACGTGCATCCGGACGAGCGCGCGGCGTGGATCGCGACACAGACGGTGCTGCTGCGCGAAGGGCACCGCAGCCACGAATACCGCCTGCTCGGCGGCAAGGAGCAGGTGACGTGGATCCGCGACGACGCGCGCGTGCTGCGTGACGACAGCGGGACAGCGGTCGAAGTGGTCGGCACCTGGACCGAGATCACGGCGCAAAAGCAGACCGAGCTGCTGCAGGCCGCGCGTAGCGCCGTGCTGAACCGGCTCATCGGCGACGATCCGCTGCCGGTGATCCTCGACGATGTCGCGCGGCGGCTCGAAAGCCTCGCACCGGAAATGCGCGTCTCGATCCTGCTCCTCGACGAAGCCGGTAGCCGCCTCGTCCATGCCGCCGCGCCGAACCTTCCCGCCTTTTACGTCGACGCCATCGAAAACCTCGAAGTGGCGGAAGGACTGGGGACCTGCGGCACTGCAATGGCCCGCGGCGAGCCGGTGTTCACTGAAGACGTGTTCGTCGACCCGGACTGGGACGCTTATCGCGATCTCGCACGCAAGGCGAATTTTCGTGCCTGCTGGTCATTCCCGTTCCGCGACGACGGCGGCAAGCTGCTCGGCACTGTCGCAGTCTATTTCTACCGGCCGCGCCCGATCGACCCGGCGATGATCGAACTGATCGACGAATTCTCGGGCCTGACGTCGCTCGCGGTGCAGAAATTCCGCGCCGCAGCGGCATTGCGGCAGACGGCAGCGGTCATCGAGAGCACGCGTGACGGCGTCATGGTCACCGACCTGTCGCAGCGCATCGTCAGCGTCAATCGGGCGTGGTGCGAAATCACCGGTTTCTCCGAAGAGGAAGCGCTCGGGAAAACTCCGAGCATGCTCAAATCCGGCCTGCAGGACGACGCGTTCTACCGCCAGCTGTGGGACTCCGTCGCGCACACCGGCCACTGGCAGGGCGAGATCTGGAACCGCCGCAAGAACGGCGAGCTTTATCCGCAGTGGCTGAGCGTCAGCACCGTCTACGACGAGGACCACAAGCCGGTCCGCTACGTCGGCGTGATGACCGACATCAGCCAGTTGAAGCAGTCCCAGGCCCAACTCGAGCGCCTTGCGCATTACGACCCGCTGACCAACTTGCCGAACCGCCTGCTGGTGCAATCGCGCCTCGAACACGCGATCGAGCAGGCGAGCCGCCAGCAGCTCGGCCTCGGCGTGCTGTTCATCGACCTGGACCGCTTCAAGAACATCAACGACAGCCTCGGCCACGCCACCGGAGACGAGCTGCTGGTCGCGATCTCGTGGCGCCTGCGCACGCGCCTGCGCCCGGAGGACACGCTGGCGCGCTGGGGCGGCGACGAGTTCCTCGTCATCATCGACAACCTCAGGAAACCCGACGAATCGGCCAGCGTCGCGCAGAACCTGATCGACCTGATGGGCGAACCGTTCTCGCTGCCCGGCGGCGAAGTCGTGTATGTCGGCGCGAGCGTCGGCATCAGCCTCTATCCGCAGGACGGCACGAGCGCCGCCGAGCTGATCCAGCATGCCGACGCCGCGCTGAACCAGGCCAAGGCGCAGGGACGCAACACTTTCCGCTTCTTCACCGAAGCCTTGAGCCAGGCGGCGCAACGGCACGTTGACCTCGAGCGCCGCCTGCGTGTCGCGCTCGAACAGCAGGCGTTCGTCGTCCATTACCAGCCACAAATCGACATCACCACCGGCCGCGTGACGGGGTGCGAAGCCCTGGTGCGCTGGCAGGCCACGGACGAAGGCGCGGTGTCGCCGAACCGCTTCATTCCTTTCGCCGAGGAAAGCGGCCTGATCGTGCCGCTGGGCGAGTGGGTGCTCGAGACCGCCTGCCGGCAGGCGCGCACGTGGCGCGACGCCGGCCTCGCGCCGCTCAGGGTGGGCGTGAACCTGTCGGCGCGCCAGCTGTGGCAGGCCGAGCTGCCGGACCGCATCGCGGCGATCCTCCAGCGCACCGGGCTGCCGCCCGAATGTCTCGAGCTCGAGCTCACCGAGAGCATGATCATGGGGCACGAAGCGCAGGCCGAGCAGCGCCTCGGCCTGCTCAAGTCGATGGGGCTGGGGCTGGCGATCGACGACTTCGGCACCGGGTACTCGTCGCTCGCGTACCTGAAGAACTTCCCGATCGAAATGCTGAAGATCGATCAGGGCTTCGTCCGCCACATTCCCGACGACCGCAAAGACATGGAGATCACCGCCGGCATCATCGCGCTGGCGCGCAAGCTCAACATCAAGGTGCTCGCCGAAGGGGTCGAAACCGACGCGCAGCTCGCGTTCCTCACCGAGCAGGGCTGCGACGCGTACCAGGGCTACCTGTTCAGCCGCCCGCTGCCGGCCGAGGATTTCGCAAAGCTGCTCGCCCAACGCGCGCGCTAGCCGTGCCGTCGCCGGTCACGCCGCCGGCCGCAGCTCGACGCCGCTCGCCCCGGCGTTCAGCTCGCCGCCCAGGGCGTCGATGAGCGCCGGCAGCAATCGGCCGAATTCTGCCGTCATCAGCGCGAAACCGCCGTCGAACAGCGCGCGCGCATCGTCCGCCCCCTGCTCGTCGAGCTTTTCCCTGACGACATCAAGGAAATCGACGCGCTTGATCTCGAGCTTCTCGCTCAGCACGAAGCTGACGCGATCGTCGAACGTCAGCGCGAGACGCGTCGGCAGCTTGCCGGCCGCGAGGTGGCCGCGCACCTCGTCGCCTTCGAGCGGGTGACGCACGTAGCGCACCGCAGCCTTGTCCTCGCCGACCGAGCGCAGCTCGCAATCCTGGTCGATCGTAAACCCGGCCGGCGCTTCGCCACCCGCGAGCCAGTCGGCCATCGCGCCGGTCGGCGAACGCTCGGTGCGCAGCAGACCGAGCGGGAGTGCATCGAGAGACTGACGCAATGCCTCCAGCACGTCCTCGGCGCGGGCCTGGCTCGGCGCATCGATGCCCAGCCACCCGCCGACAGGGTCGATCCACGCGAAGACCTTGCGGCGTCGCGTGAAGGCCCGCGGCAGCAGTTCCTGCATCACCTGTTCGCGCAGGTCCTTCATCTGCTTGCGGCCGAGCTTGTAGCCCTGGCGTGCGGCGATGTCCTCGGCGCGCTCTTCGGCCTCCTGCTTGACTACCGACGACGGCAGCAGCTTCTGCTCGAGGCCGAGCGCGATCAGCCACTGGCCGCCGACGCGGTGCAGCAGGAATTCGTCACCGGTCGGCGACACCCAGCCGCGGGTTTCCTGATCCTGGCTGCCGCATGGCACGAACCGCTTGCGCGCCAGCTGGTCCTCGAGCGTCTCGGCGCTGATGTCCCAGCCGGCGGGAAGGCGATAAACCTGCAGGTTCTTGAACCACATGAAGATTTTTCCGGATTTTCGATGATCGGACGGCCGCTCCGGCGCACTCGCGACGATGCGGCGCATGACGAGAGATTACTGGATGCGTCCCGACTCGGCGATCATGCGGATCACGCGAACAGTGTCGAGATCCGACTGATGATAAGCGGCCTTGACGTATTCGGCGTAAGCCCGGTCCGGACTTCCCGCCTCTTCGGGCAACGTCGTCAGGTAGCGGAAACGCAGCACGAGGACGCCTTCGGCCGGTTCCTCGATCGTGATCGTCAGGCTGCCTCCGGGATGGCTTGCAGTGCGCTCGGACTCGAAGCGGATCGATTCCATCGGCATCAACGTGACCCGGTCGCGAATCAGCGCGCTGCCGAACTGCAGTTCCCGGACGAGCTCGCTCTCGCTGCGCTCGACGATCATGCACGCTTCGAGCCCGGGCAGGAACGGCCGCGCATCTTCAGCCCGGCACAGCAGGCCGAACCACACTTCTTCGCGATTGAGCTCGGTGAGCAAGGGGTCGGCGGGGTCATTCACCACCACCACATGTTCAAAGTTCACACTCCACTCCCGTACCGCGGGGGGCAACAGTCCAACGCTTCGGTTAGCATCCGCCGATGCATATCGAACGAATTCTCCACTCCCAGGGCTTCGGCAGCCGCAAGGTTTGTCGCGCCCTGATCCGTGCCGGCCGCGTGACGATTTCCGGCCAGATCCAGGACAATCCTTTTGCCGACCTGCCGACCGCAGACCTGGTCTTCACGGTCGATCGCGAGACCTGGCGGTTTCGCGACAAGGCCTACCTGATGCTGCACAAACCTTCCGGTTACGAGTGCTCGCGCCAGCCGCAGTTCCATGCGCCGGTGTTCGCGCTGTTGCCGGAACCGCTGGTGAACCGCGGCGTCCAGCCGATCGGCCGGCTGGACCAGGACACCACCGGCCTGCTGCTGTTGTCCGATGACGGCCAGTTCATCCACGTCTGGAGCTCGGGCCGGAAACGCGTGCCGAAAATCTACGAAGTCGCCGTGCGTCACCCCGTCAACGAGACGATGACCGAGGCGCTGCTCGCCGGCGTGCAGCTTCACGACGATCCCGAACCGGTCGCAGCGGCGGCTTGCGAACGGACCGGGGAGCGGAGTCTAAAGCTGACGATCACCGAAGGCAAGTACCACCAGGTCAAGCGCATGGTCGCTGCTGCCGGCAATCGCGTCGAGTCGCTGCACCGCAGCGGCATCGGCGGCCTGATGCTGCCCGACGACCTCGCCCCCGGCCAGTGGCGCTGGCTGGACGACGGCGATCTCGCCCGGTTGGCCGATTTCGATACGACAACAGACTGAAAAACCGCACCCGGAAACGTTCGGCGACCTGCCAGCCAAATCATTTTCCCGTTCGCTGAAGACGCTTTGTACAGCAGAGTCCGGGCGCCGTCCAGCGCCGCTCGAAGTGGTTTTGCGCAGGTTCGGTGAGGCTGCGGGTTTTCGTTTGCCGCGTTTCGCGGGTTCGTGTTTTTGTTCTTCTGTTTTTTAAGATTAATTAAAGATAAAGAAGTATACAGTGCCCGCTTTTCTGTGGATAAGTCGATTTTCTCCAGCAGTCCCATGCGATTCGGCGCGGGACAAAGCCGTAGATAAACCTGCTGTTCACCTGTGTGCGGATTGTGGTCGAATTCAGGCTATTCGCCGTTGAAGCCCTTTTTCCACAATGCATTCACGCTTGTTCCCTGTGCTTGTCCACCAAAATGAACGCTTGCGCTGACGAACGCCTTTTCGACTGGGACATCTTCTGCCGGGTTGTGGATAACTTCGGGGATATCGGGGTCTGCTGGCGCCTGGCCAAAGGGCTTGCGGGCGATCACGGGCTCGCAGTCCGCCTGTGGATCGATGACCTGGAAGCGTTCTCGCGGCTGTGTCCGGAAATTTCGACGGTCGACGGACGACTCCTTGCCGCCGGCGTCGAAATTCGTCGCTGGAGTCGCGACTTTCCGTCCGTCGAGCCGGCCGCCGCGGTCATCGAGGCGTTCGGCTGCGAGCTGCCGGAAAGTTATCTGGCGGCGATGGCGGCGCGCCCATCGCCGCCGCCGTGGGTCAATCTCGAATACCTGTCGGCCGAAAGCTGGGTCGACGATTGCCACCGCATGACGTCGCCGCACCCCCGCCTGCCACTGGTGAAGCATTTCTTTTTTCCGGGTTTTTCGCCGCGCACCGCAGGGTTGCTGCGCGAACGGGGCCTGCTGGATGCGCGCGACCGTTTCCAGGCACAGCCGGCGGCACGGGAGGCGCTGCTGCGCTCGCTGGGGGTCGCGACGCCGCCACCGGGAACGCGCCTGATCTCGCTGTTCGCCTACGCACAACCCGCACTCGCAGCGCTGCTCGCGCGCTGGGCGGACGGCGACGAACCGGTACTGCTGCTCGTGCCCGAAGGCCCCGTCGTCGGCGACGTGATGCGTTTTTTCGGCGATGAGCGAGTGGCACCGGGTGCGTGTCGCCGGCGCGGCGCGTTGACGGCGGCCGTCCTGCCTTTCGTCGACCAGGAGCGCTACGACCGCCTGCTGTGGGCGTGCGACGTCAATTTCGTCCGCGGCGAAGACTCGTTCGTGCGCGCGCAGTGGGCCGCCCAGCCGTTCGCGTGGCACATTTACCGGCAGGAACAGGACGCCCACCGGATCAAGCTCGAAGCTTTTCTCGACCGCTACACGGCGACGATTGAACGCAGCGCAGCGGCAGCGGTCAGGCAGTTCTGGCTCGCGTGGAACGGATGGGGCGACGTCGCCGCGGCGTGGCGCCTTTTCGAGGTCGCGTTGCCTGCGCTCCGCGCCCATAACCGGTCCTGGGCGCAGGCGCTTGCGAGCGCGCCGGATCTGGCTTCCTCGCTGGTGCAATTTTCGCGGAACGCAGTAAAATGACCGGTTTTTAAATATTTACGGGGCCGCCCCGTTCGACAGGAAACAGCATGAAAACCGCACAGGAACTTCGCTCGGGCAACGTCATCATGGTGGGCGCCGACGCGCTCGTGGTGCAGAAGGCCGAATACAACAAGTCCGGCCGCAACTCCGCGGTCGTGAAGATGAAACTCAAGAACCTCCTGACCGGGGCGCCTTCGGAGTCGGTGTACAAGGCCGACGACAAGTTCGAAGTCGTCCAGCTCGACAAGAAGGAAGTCACGTACTCGTACTTCGCCGACCCGATGTACGTGTTCATGGACGCGGACTACGAGCAGTACGAAGTCGAAGCCGAGAACATGACCGACGCGCTGAAGTACCTCGAAGACGGCCTGCAGTGTGAAGTGGTGTTCTACAACGGCAAGGCGATTTCGGTCGACCTGCCGAATTCGGTGGTCCGCGAAGTGATCTACACCGAACCCGCCGTCAAGGGCGACACGTCGGGCAAGGTCATGAAACCGGCGAAGATCGCCAGCGGCTTCGAATTGCCGGTGCCGGCGTTCGTCGAGATCGGCGACAAGATCGAAATCGATACCCGCACCGACGAGTACAAGAACCGCGTCAAGTAAGCCGATGTCGCCGCCACGGGACCCGCTGCGTGCGGGTCCCGTGGCGGTCTTCGTGATTACATCTGGCGGGGCATCGGGTACTTGCGGCTGAACGCGGCGTAGATCCCGCGCAGCGTTTTTTCCTGTCCGAGCAGACCGCGCCGAGCCGCCTGCTCGATCAATTCGCGGTGCATCTGATGCAGCTGCCAGATGCCGTTCGGGTCGGCGAGCAACTGGCTGCCGCGTTGGGCGGCGAGCATTGCAGGGAGGCGATCGTGCCGGGCGATGACATCGATGGTGTCGCTGTCGAGGTCGATGAAATCCATGCAGTCGAACAGGCTCAACATCTCGGTCTCCTTTGGTCGGACGGAGGCATCTTTTTGGTGATCCCGCGCACCAGAATGATGTCGCCCGCTTCGGCGGCCCGCGATTCCGGCGCCGGTCGGCAGCGGATCGCAAGTCTCAAGTGTTTGAACAGCCTACCAGTCAGTGCGCACGATACGGAACGGACGAGCATTCCGGGCTCACCCGGCGAAAATGACGCAAAGCCGTAACGCAAGAGGCGTGCCGGCGCATCACCGATTTCGCCGAGGAAACCGCGGAGCGAGACTAGAATCCATTTTCTTGACCCCCATCCCGGATCGTCCGCTTCCGCCCCATGTCAGACCACATCCGCATCGTCGGCGCACGCCAGAATAACCTGAAGAACCTCTCGCTCGACATCGCGTTGAACGAGATCACGGTGGTCACCGGCGTGTCGGGGTCGGGCAAGTCGTCGCTGGTGTTCGACACGCTGTATGCCGAAGGGCAGCGGCGCTACGTCGAGACGTTCTCGCCGTACGCGCGCCAGTTTCTCGACCGGATGGACAAACCGCAGGTCGATCGCATCGAAGGCGTGCCGCCGGCGATCGCGATCGATCAGACCAACCCGGTGAAGAGCTCGCGCTCGACGGTCGGCACGATGACCGAGCTCGCCGACCACTTCAAGCTGCTCTATGCCCGCGCCGCGCGGCTGTATTGCCGGGGCTGCGGCGCACCGGTGCGGCGTGACGATCCGGACAGCATCTTTGCTGCGCTCGTCGAGCGCTGCGCCGCGGACGATCCGCGCCTCGTGCTGACGTTCGCGGTCCCGGTTCCGGCGAATTTCAGCGAGGACGAGATCACTGCGCTGCTGAACCGGCAGGGCTATACGCGCATCCACCTGCGCGAATCCGCGCCGGCAGGCGATCTGCTGCACGTCGTGCAGGATCGCTTGCGCTTGTCGAACGCGGGGCGCAGCCGCGTCATTGAAGCCATCGAGACGGCGTTGCAGCACGGCCACGGGCACCTCGCGGTGTGCGCCCAGCATGACGGCGGCGAAACGGTATGGCGCTTTTCCCGCGACCTGCACTGCGCCGACTGCGACATCCATTACGCCGAGCCGACGCCGGGCCTGTTCTCGTTCAACTCGCCGCTCGGCGCGTGCGAAACCTGCCGCGGTTTCGGCCGCGTCATCGGCGTCGATTTCGCCCTCGTGATCCCGGACGAATCGAAGACGCTCGCCGAAGGCGCCGTCAAACCCTGGCAGACCGCGAGCTACCGCGAATGCCAGGAAGACATGGCGAAGATGGCGAAGAAATACGGCGTGGCGATGGACATCCCGTTTCGCGACCTGCCGCCGGAACATCGTCGCTGGGTGCTCGAAGGCGATCCGGAGTGGAAAAGCTGGGACGCGTCCTGGCCGCGCAAGTGGTACGGCGTGCGCCACTTCTTCGACTGGCTCGAGAGCAAAGCCTACAAGATGCACATCCGCGTGCTGCTGTCGCGTTACCGCAGCTACACGGAGTGCCCGGCCTGTCACGGCGCAAGGCTGAAGCCGGAAGCGCTGCTGTGGCGGTTGGGTGACGGAAACCCTGCGGATTCGCGCCGCCCCGGCCTTGCGATCCACGAACTGATGGCGCTTCCCGTCAGCCGCGTGCGCGATTTCATCGCCCGCATCGAACTGCCGGCCGGCCTCGACGAAGCGACCGGACTGCTGCTCGGCGAGATCAGGAGCCGCCTCGACTACCTCGCCAACGTCGGGCTGGCGTATCTCACGCTCGACCGCCAGTCGCGCACGCTGTCGGGCGGCGAAGTGCAGCGCATCAACCTGACGACTGCGCTCGGCACTTCGCTCGTCAATACGCTGTTCGTCCTCGACGAGCCGTCGATCGGCCTGCATCCGCGTGACATCGACCGTATCCTCGCGGTAATGACACGGCTGCGCGACGCGGGCAACACGCTCGTCGTCGTCGAACACGACCCACAGCTGATGCGCGCGGCCGACCGCCTGCTCGACATCGGACCCGGTCCCGGCGAGCGCGGCGGCGAGATCGTCGGCTACGCGCCGCCCGCCACGATTACGGCCGACCCGGCGTCGCTGACCGGCGCCTATCTCGCCGGGCGCAAGCGCGTCGATGCCGGCCGCCGGCTGCGCCCGGTCTTGCCGGGCGACCCGCTGCTGCGGCTCGTCGGCGCGCGCGAGCACAACCTGCGCGGCATCGATGTCGATTTTCCGCTTGGCCGCCTGGTATGCGTCAGCGGCGTGTCCGGTTCGGGCAAGTCGAGCCTGATCCAGGACGTGCTGTACCCGGCGCTGGCGAAGCGTTTCGGCCAGGGCAGCGACGCGACCGGCGCGTTCGCGCGCCTCGAAGGCGCCGAAACGCTTGCCGGCGTCGTCATGGTCGACCAGTCGGCGATCGGCAAGAGCGCGCGCTCGAATCCGGTCAGCTACGTCGGCGCGTGGGACGCGATCCGCGCGCTGTTCGCCGCACTGCCCGAAGCGACAAGCCGCGGCTACACGCCCGGCACGTTCAGCTTCAACGCCGGCACCGGCCGTTGCCCGACCTGCAACGGCTCGGGCTTCGAACACGTCGAGATGCAGTTCCTGTCCGACGTCTATCTGCGCTGCCCGGACTGCGACGGCAAGCGCTACCGGCCGGAAGTGCTCGAGCTCGCGTGGCGCGGCCGGTCGGTCGCTGACGTGCTCGCGCTGACGGTGTCGGAAGCGCTCGCGTTCTTCGCCGACCAGCCTGCGGTCCAGGCTGCGCTCGCGCCGCTCGCCGATGTCGGCCTCGACTACCTGCGGCTCGGCCAGCCGGTGCCGACGCTGTCGGGAGGCGAAGCGCAGCGCCTGAAGCTTGCCGGCCATCTCGCCGATTCGGCGAAACTCGCCGGCCGCCGACCTGCCGGCAAAGCTGCGCGCAGTAACGCGCAAGCGCCCGGCCGGCTGCTGTTCCTGTTCGACGAGCCGACCACCGGGCTGCATTTCGACGACGTCGCGACGCTGCTGCGGGCGTTCGAAAAGCTTCTCGATGCGGGCCATGCGCTGGTCGTCATCGAACACAACCTCGACGTGCTGCGCGCCGCCGACTGGATCATCGATCTCGGCCCGGAAGGCGGCGAGGACGGCGGCACCCTCGTCGTCGCCGGGCCGCCGGACGCCGTTATCGCCTGCGCCGCGTCGCATACCGGCCGCGCGTTGCGCGCGTATGACGCGGAATTCGCGGCGGAGGCGCCCGGCGCGCCCCCCGCGAATGGCCTCGTGGCCGCCGAACCCGCTGCGCGTTACCGCCCCGCCGCGCCGGCGATCGAGATCCGCCACGCGCGTGAGCACAACCTGAAGAACGTCAGCCTGTCGATCCCGCGCGACCGCTTCACCGTGATCACCGGCCTGTCCGGCTCGGGCAAATCGACGCTCGCATTCGACATCGTGTTCGGCGAAGGGCAGCGCCGCTACCTCGAATCGCTGAACGCCTACGCGCGCCAGTTCGTCCAGCCGGCCGCGCGCCCGGACGTCGATGCGCTGTTCGGCATTCCGCCGACGGTCGCGATCGAGCAGCGCGTGAGCCGCGGCGGCAGGAAGAGCACGGTCGGCACGCTGACCGAGATCCAGCCGTTCCTGCGCTTGCTGTACGTCAAGCTCGGCACGCAGTACTGCCCGCAGTGCGACGTGCCGGTGTCGCCGCAGAGCTTCGATGCGATCGCCGCGCAGGTCCAGCGTGATTACCGCGGCACATCGATCGAGCTCCTTGCGCCGCTCGTGACGAACCGCAAGGGCTTGTACACGGCGATCGCGAAATGGGCGAAAGGCAAGGGATATACGCAGCTGCGCGTCGATGGCGAGTACGTGCCGACTGCCAAATGGCCGCGCCTCGACCGCTACGTCGAGCACACGATCGAGCTGCCGGTCGGCATGGTCGTCGTCGCGCCGGAGCACGAGGCGGCGCTGCGCATGCAGCTCGCCGAAGCGCTCGAACACGGCAAGGGCGTCGTCAAGGTGCTCGAGCTCGGCAAACTCGGCGCGAGTCCGGCCACGTTCTCGACGCTGCGCGCCTGCCCGTGCTGCGGCGACAGCTTTCCGGAACCGGATCCGCGCCTGTTCTCGTACAACGCCAAACACGGTTGGTGCCCGAGCTGCTACGGCACGGGGCAGCACGTCGTCGGCCGCGTCGAGGATGCGAACGAACTCGATCTCGCCGACACCGAGCAGGTGACCGACGCAGTCTGCGCGGCGTGCGAGGGCACGCGGCTGAACCCGGTCGCGCGCGCGGTACGTTTCCGCGAGCGCGGCATCCACGAACTGTCGGCGCAGCCGGTCGCGGCGCTCGCCGCGTTCTTCGACGGCCTGCGGCTCGTCGGGCGCGAGATCGACATCGCGCGCGACCTCGTCGCCGAGATTCGCGGCCGGCTCGACTTCCTGCAGCAGGTCGGGCTCGCGTACCTCGCGCTCGACCGCGGCGCGCCGACGCTGTCGGGCGGCGAGGCGCAGCGCATCCGGCTCGCCGCGCAGCTCGGCTCGAACCTGCGCGGCGTGTGCTACATCCTCGACGAGCCGACGATCGGGCTGCATCCACGCGACAACCGCCTGCTGCTCGACACGCTCGAGCGGCTCCGCGACCGCGGCAACACCTTGCTCGTCGTCGAACACGACGAGGAGACGATCCGCCGCGCCGACCATGTCATCGACCTCGGTCCCGGCGCCGGCGTGCGCGGCGGCCGCGTCGTCGCCGAAGGTCGCCTCGCAGACCTGATCGCTGCGCCCGAATCGGCGACCGGCGCTTTCCTGCGCGCGCCGCTGCAGCATCCGCTGCGTCCGCGCCGGCCGCTCGACGACGCGCATCCGGCAATCCGCGTCGTCGGGGCGAACCTGCACAACCTGCGCGACGTGTCGGCCGCCGTCCCGCTCGCGCGCCTGACGGTCGTCACAGGCGTGTCCGGCTCAGGCAAATCGACGCTCGCGCGCGACGTGATCCACGCGAACCTGGGCAAGCTGCTCGGCGACCCGGACGCAGCGCGCGCGCGGCGCCGCGGCCAGGCGCAGCCGCAGCGCAGCGATGTCGAGTTGCTCGGCTGCCGCGCGATCGAAGGCTGGCAGGCGATCGGCCGCGTGCTCGAAGTCGACCAGACGCCGATCGGCAAGACGCCGCGCTCATGCCCGGCGACCTACGTCGGCTTCTGGGACGCAGTCCGCAAGCTGTTCGCCGAGACTTTCGAAGCCAGGACACGCGGCTGGAGCGCGTCGCGCTTCTCGTTCAACACCGGCGCCGGGCGCTGCCCGGTGTGCGAAGGGCAGGGCCAGACGACGGTCGAGATGAGCTTCCTGCCGGACGTCAAGCTGCCGTGCGACGCGTGCGGCGGCGCGCGCTTCAATCCCGAGACGCTTGCGGTGCGCTGGCGCGACAAGACAGTCGCCGACGTGCTCGCGATGCCGGTCGACGAAGCGGTCGGGTTCTTCGCCGCGCATCCGTCGATCGCCCACCCGCTCGCGCTGCTGCAGGACGTCGGCCTCGGCTACCTGACGCTCGGCCAGTCGAGCCCGACGCTGTCCGGCGGCGAAGCGCAGCGCATCAAGCTGGTCACCGAACTGGCGAAAGTGCGCAGCCGCGCCGGCGACAGCACCCCAATGCGTGCGGCGACCGCCGGACGGCCGCTGCCGGCGGAAAAGCACACGCTGTATGTTCTCGACGAGCCGACCGTCGGGCTGCACATGGCGGACGTCGACAAGCTGATCCGCGTGCTGCAGCGGCTCGCCGACGCCGGCCATACGGTGCTGGCGATCGAGCACGATCTGGACGTCATGGCCGAAGCGGACTGGCTGATCGATCTCGGCCCGGAAGGCGGAGACGGCGGCGGCGAAATCGTCGCGCAGGGGCCGGTCGAGGCCGTGTGCGAGTGTTTCGCTTCGCACACGGCAGTGATCCTCAAAGAGTTCCTCGCCGCACGCAGCGTGGTGTCCGTGGGTACGCCGGCGGAGCCCTCTCCGCCGGCGCGGCCAGAACGACGCCCGGTTCCGCCTAGTTGACGCGCATCGGCACGAAGATGCGTGCCCCGCCGCGCTGGATCAGCAGCGCGAAGCGGTCGCCGGCTTTTTCGATCATCGTGCGGAACGACGCGACGTCCGACACCGGCTGGTTGTTCAGCGAGAGTATGACGTCGCCGCGTTGCAGCCCGGCACGTTGCGCCGGACCGGTTGCGCGCTCGATGACGATGCCGCCGTGCACGTCCAGCTGCGCCGCTTCTTCCGCAGTCAGCGGGCGAATGACGAGGCCGAGCTTGCCGCCGGCGTCTTCGCCCTGCGGACTGCCCGGCTCGCCGCGGCCTCCCGCGATCGCTTCGCCGCGCATCTCGCCGAGCGTCGCCGTCACCGTGCGGGTGCGGCCGTCGCGCCACAGTTCAAGCTTCACCTCGGTGCCGGGGCGCTTGTCGCCGATGATGCGCGGCAGGTCGCCCGAGTCATCGATCTTCGTGCCGTTGACGCCGAGCACGACGTCGCCGGCTTTGATGCCGGCCTTGTCCGCGGCGCTGCCCGCTTCGACGTTTGAGACCAGCGCGCCTTTCGGTTCGGCAAGTCCGAACGACTGCGCGAGCTCGCGCGTCATGCCCTGGATCGTGACGCCGAGCTTGCCGCGCTGCACGCGGCCATACTGGATGAGCTGGTCCTTGACGTTCAACGCGACATCGATCGGGATCGCGAACGAGATGCCCATGAAGCCGCCCGAGCGCGAGTAGATCTGCGAGTTGATGCCGATGACTTCGCCAGCGAGGTTGAACAGCGGGCCGCCTGAGTTGCCGGGGTTGATCGCGACGTCGGTCTGGATGAACGGCACGTAGTTCTCGTCCGGCAGGCGCCGCGCTTTCGCCGAGATGATGCCTGCCGTCACGGTGTTGTCGAAGCCGAATGGCGAACCGACCGCGACCACCCATTCGCCGACGCGCGCTTTCTCGGCGTTGCCGGTGCGCACCACCGGCAGGCCGGTGGCGTCGATCTTGAGCAGCGCGATGTCGGTGCGCGGATCGGTGCCGACCACTTTCGCCTTGAACTCGCGCTTGTCGATGAGCCGCACGGTCACTTCGGACTGGACTTCGCCCTCACCGGCGCCCGCGCCCGCGCCGACGACGTGCGCATTGGTCAGCACGTAACCGTCGGCACTGACGATGAAACCCGATCCGATGCCGCGACTGATCTGCGGGCCGCCCTGGCCGGGCATGCCCGGCATCCCCGGCATGCCCGGCACCGGCACGCCGAAGCGCCGGAGGAAGTCGTAGAACGGATCTTCGAGCGCCCCGCCTTCCGGTGCGGCGCGTTCCTGCACGACACTGATATTGACCACCGCCGGGCCGACGCGCTCGACGAGGTCACCGAAATCGGGCAGGCCGAAGGAGTTTGGCGCGACCAGGGGCGCCACGGATTCCGCCGCGGCGAATGCCGGCGGAGACGGGAGCAGGCCGATTGCGGCCGGCACAATGGCGGCGAGAGCGACGACGAGCGAGCGGCTGAACGGATGGTTTTTCATGTTTTTCCTGTATCCCTGAAGAAAATTGCCTGCGTCGGTGGACTTGCAGGGCAGGCAAATTGTTCCCGGCATGAATTCGTCGGCGATCCCTGCGTCATCGCGGGCGGAGCCGGCGCAACCGGCGTGCGATCCAGTGCGGGCAGCGTCCCCGGCCGGGTTTCAGATTCCATCGCGCCGGCCAAGAGGTTCGTTTGCGCAGGGAGCGATCCGGAAGCGGCCGGCGGAGCTTGTCTGCGCCGGCGGGGTACGGAGTAATATCTTTCGATATTTTTTCCGCGGCGGACCGACGCGATGACCCTGACCGACCTGCGATACCTCGTAGCGCTTGCCCGTGAACGCCACTTCGGCCGCGCGGCCGAGAAGTGCCATGTCAGCCAGCCGACGCTGTCGGTCGCGATCAAGAAAATCGAAGAGGAACTCGGCGTACAACTGTTCGAGCGCAGTGCGACCGAAGTGAAGATCACCGCGACCGGACGGCGCATCGTCTCGCAGGCCGAGAAAGTGCTGCTGGAGGCGGCGCAGATCCCGGAGATCGCATCCGCCGGCAAAGACCCGCTGGCGGAGCCGTTGCGGCTCGGAGTCATCTTCACGATCGGGCCTTACCTGTTGCCGCGCCTGATCCCGCGCGTGCATCGACTCGCGCCGCGCATGCCGCTGATCATCCAGGAAAACTATACGGCCCGCCTCGCCGAGGCGCTCAAGCGCGGCGAACTCGACGTCGTGATCCTGTCACTGCCGTTCGCCGAGCCCGGGATCGTCGCCCAGCCGGTCTACGATGAGCCGTTCCGCGTCCTGATTCCGGCCGCGCATCCGTGGCACGGCCAGGAGCGGATCGACCCCGACATGCTCGCCGAAGAGCAGCTGCTGCTGCTCGGCGCCGGCAACTGCTTCCGCGACCAGGTGCTCGAAGTGTGCCCGCACTGCCGCAACGTCAGCGGGTTGCAGCGCACGCTCGAAGGCAGCTCGCTGGAGACGATCCGCCACATGGTCGCGACCGGCCTCGGCGTGACGGTGTTGCCGAGCTCGGCAGCCGACGAGCTCCCGGCGCACAATCCGCTCGTCGCAGTCCGTCCGTTCGCGGCGCCGGAGCCTTCCCGGCGCGTTGCGCTGGCGTGGCGCGTGACGTATCCGCGCAGCGGCGCGATCGACGTGTTGCGCACCGCGATCCTCGAAAGCGCGCTGCCCGGAGTCCGGCCGATCGGACGGCTCGCGGCGGTGGAAACGGCGGAAGCACCATGAACTTCCGGGCGATGGACTGCCGGCCACGCGGCGGGCGGCCGGCGTGACGCTGAAGGCGGTCACGCCCGGCGAACGAAGCCCAGGCGGGCGCCCGAGCGCCCGATGTGCAGGAGCGGCGGGGTGAATGCGCCGCTCGTCATCGTCGGCACCGGAGCTGCCGGGTACGCGCTGCTGCGTGCGCTGCGGCAGATCGATCGCGACCGGCCGCTGGTGCTGATCACGCGGGACGACGGCGCAGCCTACGAAAAATTCCACCTGGCGCGCGCGCTCGGCGCGCGCACACGGCCCCGGGGCCTCGTCCTCGCAACCGTCGAGCAAATGGCGCACCGCTACGGGGCGACGATCCTCGCGCATCGCCACATCCTGCGGATCGACCGGCTGCGCCATGAACTGGTGATGCGCGAAGGCCGGCACGGGTACGGACAACTCGTGCTCGCGACCGGCGCCGCGGCGCTGCGCGAGCCGGGGCTGCGGGGAACGGCGGCGTCGCAGGCGCTGACGCTGGGAAGTCTCGCCGACTATGCCTATCTGCGCAGCGAACTGGCCGGCCGAAACCGCGTCGTCGTGCTCGGCGGAGGCCTTGCCGGCTGTGAACTGGCCGACAATCTCGCGCGTTCGAGCTGTCACGTGACGCTCCTCGAACCCGCGAACCAGCTGCTCGCGGAAACGTTGCCGGCGCTCAGCGCGGCACGCGTCGCGCAGGCGCTGCAGGCCGCAGGAGTGCAGGTGATGACCGAGGACGGCATCCAGCGCATCGACCAGGGTCCGGACGAGCTGGAGCTGACGACGCTCGCAGGCGTGCGGTTTCCGGCCGACCTGTTGGTGCTGGCGCGCGGCGTGGTGCCGCGGACGGAACTTGCGCGCGACGCGGGGCTCGCCGTGGCGCGCGGAATCGTCGTCGATCCGGCACTGGGCACTGTCGATCCGGACATTTTTGCGCTGGGCGAATGCGCCGAGATCGACGGCCGCCTGTTCAGGCTTGCGGAAGAGATCGAAGCCGGCGCCCAAGTGCTTGCCGAGGTGCTGTGCGGGAGAAAACGGCGCATGCGCTGGCCGGCGCGGCTACGACGCCTGCAGATCGAAAGTTGCCCGGTGACCGTCTGCGAACCGCCGCCGCTCGCCGGGGAATGGCACGAGGCGGCGACGCAGCGCGGCGTCAGGGCAGTGTTCCGCGACCGCCGCGGGGCGCTGCGCGGATTCGCGCTGCTCGGCGATCAGGTCGCCGCAGCCGAGCGCCTGCTCGGCGAGCTCGGTCGCTGAACCGGTCTTGGCCGCAGCCGCGCCGCACGGCTTACGACGGTATGCGACCGAGGCCGTTTCGCGACAAACCGCAGCCCTGCCGAATCGATGTCAGGCGGCGCTGCTGCGCTTGCGCGCCGGCGCGCGCGCGGGTTTCGCCGTCGCCGTGGCGGCGACCGGGGGTTTTTCGTCGTCCGCGGCGGCTGCCGTCTTGCCTTTCGCGCCCGCTTTCGGCGTCTTCGCTTCGAATTCGAAGCCGACTTTGCCGTCGCCGCCGCGTACGAGGAAAGCCGAGAACTTGCGCCGCGTGCGCGTCGACACGAATCCCTTGAGCAGGTCCGTGCGCCCGTCGGCGAGCAGCTTCACCATCTGTTCGCGCTCGACCGGCTGCTGCAGGATGACTTTGCCCGAACGGAAATCGCAGGATTTTTCCGGCCCGACGGATTTCTCGCAGACATACGCCATGCCGTGCTCGAACACGCGCGCGCCGCACTTCGGACACGGGCCGAGCGGCTCCTGCGCGGAAAAATCGACCGGCTCGGCGCCTTCGCCGTCGTCCTTCGGCTGGCCGAAATCGAACTCCGGCTGCTGCTCGTCGTTGAGGCGGATCTCGGCGTTGAACAGCCGTCCCATCTTGCTGCGAAAGCCGGTCAGCGGTCCGACGCGCCGTTCGCGCAGCAGGGTCTCGATCTCGTGGATCTCGAACTGGCGGCCGGCGACGATTTTCCACGCGCTCCAGTCGCACGCCTGACACGCGAACTTCTTGTAGTTTTCCCGGACGACGCCGCCGCATTTCGGGCACGGCGCGGACAGCGTCGCGAAATCGCCCGGCACGGTGTCGGATTCGTAGCGCTTCGCGCGCTCGACCATCTCGCGCGCCATTTCGGCGATCTCGCGCATGAATTCGGGGCGCGACAGCTGGCCGCGCTCCATCTGCGCGAGCTTGTGCTCCCATTCGCCGGTGAGTTCGGGCGACGTCAGGGACGACACGTCGAGGCCTTTGAGCAGCGTGATCAGCGAGAACGCTTTCGCGCTCGGGATCAGCTCGCGGCCTTCGCGGTGCAGGTACTGCTCGGCGATCAGCCCTTCGATGATCTGCGCGCGCGTGGCCGGCGTGCCGAGTCCGCGCTCGCCCATCGCCGCACGCAGTTCCTCGTCGTCGACCATCTTGCCGGCGCCTTCCATCGCCGACAGCAGCGTCGCTTCGTTGTAGCGTGCGGGAGGCTTCGTCACGAGCGCCTTGACGAGGATGTCCTCGGTCGCGACGCGTTCGTTCTGCTCGACGGCGACGAGCTGTGCGCCGCCTTCGTCGTCGGCCTTCGCCGCTTCCTTTCCGTACACCGCGAGCCAGCCGGGGTTCACGAGCACTTTGCCTTCGGTCTTGAACGCTTCGTTCTCGACGCGCGTGATGCGGGTCGTGATGCGGTATTCCGCAGCCGGGTAGAACACCGCGAGGAAGCGCCGGGTGACGAGGTCGTAGATCTTCTGTTCGGCTTCCGACAGGCTTTTCGGCACCGTGCCGGTCGGAATGATCGCGAAGTGGTCCGAGATCTTCGCGTTGTTGAAGATGCGCTTGTTCGGCCTGACCCAGCCCTGCTTCATGATTTCGCCGGCGAACGGCGCGTAGTCGTCGGGCAGCGCGTGCAGCACGTCCTTGACGGTGCCGACGTAGTCCTCCGGCAATGCGCGCGCATCGGTTCGCGGATAGGTCAGCGCCTTGTGCTTTTCGTACAGCGCCTGCGCGATCTGCAGGGTCACGCGCGCCGAGAAGCCGAAACGGCCGTTGGCGTCGCGCTGCAGGCTCGTGAGGTCGAACAGCAGCGGTGACAGCTGCGTCGACGGCTTCGATTCCTCGCTGGCGATGCCCGGCTTGCCGTCGCACTTCGCCTTGATCGCGTCGGCGCGGGCGCGGTCCCACAGCCGAAACGCGGTCGCGTGCTCGTCGCCTTCGGGTTTGCGGAAACTTTCGTCGAACCAGCGCCCGACGTAGCGGCCGGCCTTGCAGCCGAACGTCGCTTCGAGCTCCCAGTAGTCGCGCGGCTTGAAGCGGCGGATCTTCTCTTCGCGTTCGACGACGATCGCCAGCGTCGGCGTCTGCACGCGACCGACGGTGGTCAGGTGAAAGCCGCCGGTCTTCGAATTGAACGCAGTCATCGCGCGCGTGCCGTTGATGCCGATCAGCCAGTCGCTCTCGGCGCGGCACACTGCCGCCGAGCGCAGGCCTTCGACTTCCTGTGCCGAACGCAGCTGCGCAAAGCCGTCGCGGATCGCGCCGGCGGTCATCGACTGCAGCCACAGCCGCGATATGGGCTTGTCGGTCTTCGCGTGCTGCACGATGAAGCTGAAGATCAGCTCACCTTCGCGTCCCGCGTCACACGCGTTGATGAGCCCGGTGACGTCCTTGCGCTTGATCAGGCGGGTCAGCAGCTTCAGCCGGTCATCGGTCTTCTCGATCGGTTTCAGTGCGAAGCGCGGCGGGATCACCGGCAGGTGCGCGAACGTCCATTTGCCCCGCTTGACTTCGTATTCCTCGGGCACGGCCAGTTCGAGAAGGTGGCCGACGGCCGATGAAAGCACGTATTCGTCGGACTCGAAATAGTCCTTTTCCTTCGTGAAACCGCCGAGTGCGCGGGCGATGTCCTGCGCGACGGAGGGTTTTTCCGCAATGATCAGTTGCTTGCTCATGCCGGTAGGGCTGCCTTCGAAAAGCGCCGGGGCGTTTTCGGTTGAGGGTTATCGAGCGGCGCATGATAAGCACGCCGCTGCGGCACGTGCAAGCGCAGGCCGGAGACTTTACTGCAGGACCGGAGCGAGTTCTTCCGCTTCGTCGGTCAGCAGTTCGTCGAGGATCAGGCTGTCGAGCGGTTGCTCCTGCTGCCACAGGACCATCAGCACGATGACCTTGAAACGGTGCAGGTTCACGTGGAAACCGTCGACCGCCATCGTGCGTTCGATGATCAGCTCGCGGGTCTGCGGATCGAGCGCGCCGGCGTTTTCGAGGAACGCGAGAAAGCCGCGGCAACTGGTGTCGAGCTTCGCCTGTTCTTCCGCGGCGTAGAGGCGGATCGAATCCGGTTGCGGCACTTTCGCGAGCGGCGACACGGCGATTGCGCGCAGACCGGAAAGCCAGTCGAGCGCTTCGGTGATTTCGTCCTCCTCGAAGCCTGCTGCGGAGAGCTTGCGCGCAAGCTGCTCGGATTCGGGGCACGCGGCGGCGTGGAGGTAGTTCTCGAAGAGGTAGACCAGGATGTCGAACATGTTTGGCACACGAGGGAATCAAAGGCGCTGGAACCGGCCTCCCGGCAAGCGGGTCACGTGCCCTTCGAGCTCCAGCGCAAGCAGAATGGCGTACAGCGCATCGAGCGTCAAGCCGGAACGGGCCGTGAGGGTGTCGATATCCAGCGCCTCGTGGCCGAGCGTGTCGAGCACCCGGATCTCCTCGGCGGACGCTGCGGGAGGCGGCGTTCGGGGCTCGAACGGCGGATCTGCGGGCCGGGTTTCGCGCGTCCTTGCGGGTCGGGCCGGGCGGCCCGGAGCGTCCGCTTCGGCCGCATGGGTATGCGACGGAAGGCCCCAGCTGAGCTCGTCGAGCACGTCCGCGGCCGTCTCGACGAGCTTTGCGCCGTCGCGGATCAGGCGGTGGCAGCCGCGTGCGAGCGGGGAATGGATCGAGCCCGGGATCGCGAACACTTCGCGTCCGCTCTCGGTCGCGAGCCGCGCGGTGATCAGTGAGCCGCTGCCGACTGCGGCTTCGACGACCAGCACGCCGCGCGCGAGGCCGGCGATCAAGCGGTTGCGGCGCGGGAAGTTGTACGGCAGCGCCGGCGTGCCGAGCGGGTATTCGCTGATGATCACGCCGCGTTCGGCGATCTGCCGGGCGAGCGCCTGATTGCGTGCCGGATAGACGCGATCGGCGCCGGTGCCGATCACCGCGACGGTGATGCCTTCCGGATGAGCCAGCGCGCCGCGGTGCGCTGCGGCGTCGATGCCCAGCGCGAGGCCGCTGACGATCGTGAGGCCGGATTCGGCGAGGCTCTTCGCGAACGCAGCGGCATTGCTGATGCCGGGTGCGGTCGCCGAGCGCGCGCCGACGATCGCGAGCGACGGGCCGCAGAGCCGCGCCGGATCGCCCTTGACATACAACAGGACGGGCGGATCGGCAATATCGAGCAGCGCGCGCGGGTACTCCGGATCGGCGAGCGTGACGATGCGGTTGCCGGGTTGGGCGGCCCATGTCAGCGCGGCATCGATTTTCTCGTTGTCGGGCGGCGCGCGCAGCAGGTCGGCGACTTCGGCGCCGACGACGGACGCGACGGCGCTGCGGCTGGCGGCGAAGATCTGCTCGGGCAGTCCGAACGCCGCCAGCAGCGCGCGCTGGCGTTCGGTGCCGACGCCGGGATACAGCGTCAGTCGCAGCCACCCGGCCAGTTCGTCGTCGCTCGGCGTCACGCTCAGGGTTTGCGCACGCTGTCGCCGACCGTCACCGGGCCGTCCGCATCCATCACCAGCGCATAGGCGACGCGGTCGAACACGCGGAACACGAACGCGAGGCCGTAACGCTGCTGCGGCAGATCGAATGTTTCCTTGCCGCCTTCGTCGTCCTTGTACACGACGCTGCCACGCTCGCGGTGCAACGCGAGGACGTGCCCGCGCTCGAGCCCGGCGCGGCTGCCGATATTGAGGGTGACGACGTTATGGCGCCCGGTCTCGACGACGCCGCGGTAGATGCCGATCAGCCGTCCTTCGACCTGCGCGTCGGGCGCATGCGGCACGAAGGAGAAAACCTCGGGCCGCTCGCTGACGACGAGGCGGTCGCCGACGCCGATCTCCTCGACGCTCGAGACCAGCTTCAGCGTCGCCGGCCTGCCGTGCCCGGTGACGCGCGCGGTACCGAGGAACATCGCCTCGTGGCCGAGCACCTCGTTCGTCACCGGATCGACGAGCGGCCGCGCGGGCCGGAACACCTGCCAGACGTCGCTGCCTTCCACGCCCTTGGCGAACACCGTGTCGCCCGTGCCCATGAAGACGCGGCTGGTTTCAGTGGCGACGACGGTGCCCGCGCCGGCAAGTTTCGCGTCGTCGACGACGAGCGGCCGCGTCAGGAAAGGCTCGATGATCTGCATCGGAATGCTCGGGATCGCGCTGTCGACCTCTTCCGAATGGATCTGCGGGAAACGCTTTTCATAGAGCGGGCCGCCGATCCGCCGACCGATCGACAGGTAGGGGCCGCTGCGGTCGAGCACGACGATCTGCCCAGGATAGATCAGGTGCGGGTTGCGGATCTGGTCGCGGTTGAGGCGCCACACTTCGGGCCAGCGCCACGGCTGCCTGAGGAAACGGCCGGAAATATCCCACAGCGTGTCGCCGCGGACGACGGTGTAGCTGTCGGGGGCATCGTGCGCGAGCGTCGCCTGGTCGGCGAGCGCAGGCACGCTCAGAAGGGTCGCAATGCCGAACAGCAGAGGGAATATAATGCGGATCATGCTCGTTTCCGATTGGAGCAGACCGGATTCCTGCGTTACCGGAACGCCAGCGGCCGGTCGAAGGTCCAATCCGCGGTCTTGATTTCGAATGCCACGGCGCGCGGACGAGCATGCCAAAGCACTTGAAATTCTGCACGTAATGAATTAACCCGGCAAGCATCCATGGCTCTACTCCCAATTCTCCGTTATCCAGATCCGCGACTGCACAAGCACGCCGCGCCAGTCGCCGTGGTCGACGATTCGATCCGCCAGCTCGTCAGGGACATGGCCGAAACAATGTACGAGGCGCCCGGCGTCGGTCTCGCGGCGACGCAGGTCGATGTGCACAAGCGCGTCGTCGTGATCGACGTCAGCGAGGACAGGTCGACGCTGCGCGCTTTCATCAATCCTGAAATCCTGGAGAAATCCGGCGAGCAGACGTGCGAGGAAGGCTGTCTGTCGGTGCCGGGCGTGTATGAGAAAGTGACGCGCGCCGAACGGGTGAAAGTCCGGGCGCTCGATGAGCGCGGCGAGCCGTTCGAACTCGAGGCCGAAGGCCTGCTCGCAGTGTGCATCCAGCACGAGATCGACCACCTCGATGGCCGGGTCTTCGTCGAATACCTTTCGCCGCTCAAGCTCGGGCGGATCAAGGCGCGGCTGGCCAAGAAAGCGCGGATCACCGCGTGACGGCCGCCCCCCTGAAAGTCGCATTCGCCGGCACGCCGGAGTTCGCTGCGGCAGCGCTGGAAGCGATTCTTGCCGCAGGCTTCGAAGTCCCGCTGGTGCTGACCCAGCCCGACCGGCCGGCCGGACGCGGCATGAAGCTCAGCCCGAGTCCGGTCAAGCAGCTGGCGCTCGCCCACGGCATCGCCGTGGACCAGCCTTCCAGCCTGCGTGGCGAGGAGCAACGCGCGACGCTTGCCGCATGCGCGCCCGACGTGCTGGTGGTGGCGGCGTACGGCCTGATCCTGCCGCGGGCGGTGCTCGACCTGCCGCGGTTCGGCTGCCTCAACATCCACGCATCGCTGCTGCCGCGCTGGCGCGGGGCCGCGCCGATCCACCGCGCGATCGAAGCCGGCGACACCGAGACCGGCATCACGATCATGCAGATGGACGAAGGGCTCGACACCGGGCCGATGCTGATGAAGCACGCCGTGCCGATCGGTCCGGCGGACACCACCGGCGCGCTGCACGACCGCCTGGCCGCGCTGGGCGCGCAGATGATCGTCGAAGCGCTGCGCCGCCTGCCGTCGGGCGAGCTCGTCGCGATGCCGCAACCGGCCGAAGGGGCGACCTACGCCGGCAAGATCGGCAAAGCCGAAGCGGTGATCGACTGGCAGTGCGACGCGTCGTCGGTCGCCCGTGCCGTACGGGCGTTCAATCCGTTCCCGGGTGCGGTCGCGAGCCTGCGGCAGGTGCCGCTCAAGATCTGGTTTGCCGAGCCCGTTGCCGGGCACGGGGAACCCGGCACCGTGCTCGTGGCCGATGCCGACGGTATCGTGGTCGCGTGCGGGACGCAGGCGGTGCGCCTCGCGCAATTGCAGAAACCGGGCAGCCGGCGCCTGGCTGCAGGGGAATTTCTGCGTGGATTCCCGGTCAGTGCAGGCGAGCGCTTCGAGGCTGCGGCGCGCTGATTGAATACCGCGGCAACCGCCCCCACTTAAAGGGGCAAATCCCCTGCAACGTCCAAGGAAGGAAAACGGAACATGTTCGGCAACTGGCTCAAGACCTCGATCCTCATGGCGGGCATCGTCGCGCTGTTCGGCGCCGTCGGTGCGATGATCGGCGGTCGGCAGGGCATGCTGATGGCACTGGTGTTCGGCGGCGCGATGAACGTCTGGGCCTACTGGTTCTCGGACAAGATGGTGCTCAGGATGTACAAGGCGCGCCAGGTCGACGAAGCCACTTCGCCCTATCTGTACAACATGGTCCGCGAACTCGCATTCCGCGCCCAGCTGCCGATGCCGAAGGTCTACATCATCGACGAGGCGCAGCCGAACGCGTTCGCGACCGGCCGCAACCCGGAGAACGCCGCCGTCGCGGCGACGAGCGGCATCATGCGCATGCTGTCCGAGCGCGAACTGCGCGGCGTGATGGCGCACGAGCTCGCACACGTGAAAAACCGCGACATCCTGATTTCGACGATCTCCGCGACCGTCGCCGGCGCGATCTCGATGCTCGCGCAGTTCGGCATGTTCTTCGGCGGCCGCGACGAGGACCGGCCCAACCTGGTGCTGCAGATCCTCGTGATGCTCCTCGCGCCGCTGGCGGCGATGGTGATCCAGATGGCGATCTCGCGCACCCGCGAGTTCGGCGCGGACAGCGGCGGCGCGGCGATCTCGGGCGACCCGGACGCGCTTGCCGATGCGCTGGCGAAAATGGAAGCCTACGCGAAAGGCATTCCGATGCACGCCGCCGAGGCGCACCCCGAAACCGCGCAGATGATGATTGTCAATCCGTTGTCCGGCGGCGGCCTGCGCGGCCTGTTCTCGACGCACCCGTCGACCCAGGAGCGCATCGCGCGACTGCGTAGCATGGTCCGCGCCTGAGCGGGTTTGCCACGGCGCTCGATCAGCGGCTCCCCATGACAACGGATCTCCCGGATTCCGTGTGTCCGACCGGCGGCGGATCGTCCGGACGCGTCGCCTGTCCCGCATCGTCGAGTATCATCCGTTACTCATAAAAGGGTAGAGGCCGCCGCATTCGGCGGCCGCCTGCTACCGGGAGGGAGGATGCAGCGCGACCACGCCGAGCCGGCGCTCGAACCGGCGAGAGCCGCGGAATTCAACTGGCAGGCCCATTCGATCCTCGTCGTCGATGACGAGGAGGACACGCGCAGCTTCCTCGAACGGGCGCTGCGTCCGCGCTGCGGGCTCGTGGAGATCGCGCGCGACGCCGAGCAGGCGGCGCGCCTGATGGCGCGGCTGCATTTCGACCTGCTGATCCTCGACATCGCGCTGCCGGGCAAATCGGGCCTCGCGTGGCTGCACGAATTGCGCGAACACGGCTTCAGCGGCGACGCGATCCTCGTCGCCGCTGAAGCCGACCTCGATACCGCGATCGCCGCGCTGCGCGGCGGCGCTTCGGATTTCATCCTCAAACCGTTCCGCGTCGACCAGATCCTCAATTCGGTCAGGAACTGCTTTCAGCGCGCTCACCTCGCCCGCGAGAACTTCGTGCTGCGACGCGAGCTTGCCGGCCTGGGCGGCGAAGTCAGCAACGGCCTGGTGGGTCGTTCGGATGCGATGCAGCAGCTGCGTGAAGTGCTGCACCGCGTCGCGCAGACCTCGAGCACGGTGCTGCTGCTCGGCGAATCCGGCACCGGCAAGGAAGTGGCGGCACGCGCGCTGCACGAGATGAGCCCGCGCGCGCGACGGCCATTCGTGCCCGTGAATTGCGCCGCGATCGCGTCGGAGCTGATCGAGAGCGAGCTTTTCGGCCACATCCGGGGAGCTTTTACCGGCGCGACCGAGAGCCGCAACGGCCTGTTCCATTATGCCCACGGCGGCACGCTGTTCCTCGACGAGATCGGCGAGCTGCCGCTGGCGCTGCAGACGCGGCTGCTGCGCGTGCTCGAGGAGCGCCGCCTGCGGCCGGTCGGGTCGGAGCGGGAGGTGCCGGTCGATGTGCGCATCATCGCCGCGTCCAACCGCGACCTCGCCACCGAGGTCGCTGCGGGCCGCTTCCGCGAGGACCTGTATTTCCGTCTCGCGGTCGTCGACATCCTGATCCCGCCGCTGCGCGAACGCGCCGAAGACATTCCGGACCTGCTGCATCACTTCATGAACCTGCTGACGATGCAGCTCGCGGTACCCGCGCTCGCAATCCCCGAGGCCCTGCTCGCGCGGCTGGCGCATTACCGTTGGCCGGGCAACGTGCGCGAATTGCGCAACTTCGTCGAACGTTCGCTGATCCTCGGCGCATTTCCGCCGGAGGCGCCGAACCTGCGCGGCGATGCGTTGCTGGTCGGTACTGAGCTGTCGCTCGGCGAAGTCGAGAAGCGCCATATCCTGCACATGCTCGAAGCGTGCGGCGGCAACAAGTCCGAAGCGGCGCGCCGGCTCGGCGTTTCGCGCAAGACGCTGGAACGCAAGTGCGCCGAATGGGACGAATCGCTGACCTGAAAGGACCGCGCGGATGAAAGTGATCGGATTCGCCGGCTGGTCCGGCAGCGGCAAGACGTCGCTGATCGAGCGCGTCATCGCCGTGCTCGATGCGCGCGGGCTCGCGGTGTCGCTGATCAAGCACGCGCATCACCGCTTCGACACCGACCACGTCGGCAAGGACTCGTGGCGCCACCGCCGCGCCGGCTGCCGCGAAGTGCTCGTGAGTTCGGCGCGGCGCTGGTCGCTGATGCGCGAGCTGCGCGACGAGCCGGAGCTGCCGCTCGACGCGCTGCTCGGCAAGCTTTCCGACTGCGACCTCGTGCTCGTCGAGGGTTTCAAGCACGCCGTGGTGCCGAAGATCGAGGTCTATCGCGCCGAAGTCGGCGAACCGCTGCTGTTTCCGCACGATCCGCACATCGTCGCGATCGCCACTGATGCCGATGTCGACACTTCCCTGCCGCGCCTCGACCTCAACGATCCGCAGGCCGTCGCCGATTTCATCGTCGCTTACGCTTTCACAAACGCCTTCACAGCGGCAGCACCTGCCCCAGGGGCGTGAGGTCGTAGCCGCCGAGCCGCGCGGCGAGATGGCGCAGATCCGGCGCGCCGAGCCTCGCGAGCAGCTGCTGGAACAGGTGGCGGAAAAACACTTCCCTGGGTAACGCGACGTCGAGCGCTGCCCAGCCGAGCGCGAGGAACGCGAGCCCGGCTTCCGTCGCGGCGGCGCGGCTGCCGGGAGCGCAATCGGCGTCGTCGCGCGCGAGCAGCGCCACTGCGTCCCGTTCGCTGCGCGCAATTGTGACCGCGCTGCAGTCTTCAACGCGAATGCCGCAGTCCGTCAGCGCCGAGGCGAGGAAATGTTGCGAGCCCGATCCTGCCCGGCGCATCGCCCAGCGCACTTCCTGCCCCGCGAGCTTTTCGAGCGGCTGGCCCGCGAAGCGCGGGCGCAACAGCACGCCCTGTTCGCGCAACGCGACGCGCACGAGCGTCCAGCGCGCGTGGCCGGGGTAGCTGCGCAGCAGCGTCGCATGCTGCGCCACACTGTGCTGCGCGTCGCCCCAGTGCAGCAGGCTCAGCTCGACGCGGCGCCGCACGAGCTGCTCGATGCCGGGCACTGCCCCGGTCGCACTGTAAGCGACCAGCGCCTGTGCGCCGAGGTCCGGGGCGAGGGCATCGACCGCTGCGGCAAGCAGCGGGTCGCCGCTGCCGGCGATCAGCAGGCGGTCGGTGAACAGGCCTCCGTGCGCCTGTTCGAGCAGCCAGTCGTCGAGCAGCTGGCGCGGGAACAGCCACTTGCCGCCGATGCGCGCTGCCGGAATCTCGCGGCTGTTGGCGAGCTCGTAGAGTTTCTTCTCGTTCAGGTGCAGATAGACCGCAGCCTGCTTCGCCGTCAGGCACGGGCTTTCGAAGCCCGCGCCGCTGTCGGTCGCGCTCATTGGTCGAAGCTTTGCAGCTCGCCCCGCGTGTTGATGTTGCGAAACGCGTCTTCCTCGTCGTCGAAGCGCACTTCGACCACTTTCAGCGTTGCATACCACGCGTCGACCTTGCGGCCGCCGCCGGCGAGATAGCTTTCCAGATGTGCCAGCAGGTCGCGCCGGCACAGGCAGAACACCGGGTGGGGCTGGTCGAAAGTGCGCGCGACGGCGAGCTCGGCATCCGCGTCGGTGAGCCCCGCGTGCAGCCGCGCGACGAGGTCGGTCGACAGGAACGGCGAATCGCACGGGGCGGTGGCGACGAGCGGATGCTGCGCGCGCGCGAGCCCCGCGTGCAGCCCGGCGAGCGGGCCGACGAAGCCGCCGATGTCGTCGCCAAACACCGGGTGACCGAAGGTTGCGTAGATTTCCGCGTTCTGGTTCGCGTTGATGATCAGCTCGTCGACCTGCGGGCGCAGCCGTTCGAGCACCCAATCGACCATCGGGCGGCCGCGCAGCGCGACGAGTCCCTTGTCGACGCCGCCCATGCGCCGGCCCTGACCGCCCGCGAGCACGACGCCAGTGATTTTCTCGTGTGGCGCGCTCATCGCGTGAAGCGCTCCTCGCCGGTGAACAGCAGGTAATGGCGGCCCTGGGCGCGGCCGATCATCGTCAGGCCGATGCGCTGCGCGATCTCCCAGCCCATCTGGGTGAGGCCCGAGCGCGAGACGAGAAACGGGATGCCCATCTGCGCGGTCTTGATGACCATCTCCGACGTCAGCCGCCCGGTCGTGTAGAAGATCTTGTCGCTGCCGTCGAGCTCTTCGAGCCACATCCGGCCGGCGATCGCATCGACTGCGTTGTGACGGCCGACGTCCTCGACGAACATCAGGATCCCGCAGCTGTCGTCTTCGCCCGCCGCGAGCGCGCAGCCGTGCACTGCGCCGGCCTGCTTGTAGACCGACTCGTGGTGGCGCACCGCTTCCATCAGCGCGTAAAGCGTTGCCTGCGACAGCCTGCGCTCGGCCGGCAGGCGGATCGTGTCGATTTCGTCCATCAGTCCGCCGAATACCGTCCCCTGGCCGCAGCCGGTCGTCACCGTGCGGCTGCCGAGGCGTTCATCGGCATCCTTGATCCCGGAGCGCGTCATCACCGCGACTGCGTCGGTTTCCCAGTCGACCTGCACCGAGGCGATGTCGTCGAGGCTGTCGACGAGCCGCTGGTTGCGCAGCCAGCCGATCGCAAGCGCTTCGGGCGCGGCGCCGAGCGTCATCAGCGTGACGATCTCGCGGCGGTCGACATACAGCGTCAACGGGTATTCGCCGGCGATCGGCGTCGGCACGACGTCGCCGGCCTCGTTGCGGGCCGAGATCGTGACCGTCAGCGGCCGGCTGGCGTGGCTGAGGACGGGACGACGCGTGGCTTTGGCGGGGGAACTGCTCATCGAAGGCGCAAGGTCGTACGGGAAAGTCCCATTCTAGTCTCAACGCGGCGTCCCGCCGCAAGCGGGAATCGCGATCGCGCCGTGTCGATTTTCCGTGCGCCGCGACTCACGTATGCTGTGCGCCATCCCGCCACGCCGGAGTAAGGCCATGGATCGCTTTCCGATCGCCGTGATCATCGAGCGCCGCCGCCTCGACAACCGCTGGGCCGACGAGGCCTGGGAAGCCGTCGGCGTCGTGCCGGCTTTCGATGATACGCAGCCGGCGATGCGGCAGATCGTCGCCGAAACCGACTGCGACCAGTTCCGCGTCGGCGGCTTCGCGCTCGAACTGTTCCGCGACGAAGCCGCCAACTATTTCCTCAATCTCAGTTCTCCGGTGCCGAAAGTGTTCGTCATGTGGCGCATGGAAGGCGGCGTCGCGCGGCCGGCAACGGTCACTGCGAGCTACGGCGAAGCGGCGCGGCTGCTCGACTCTGGCGAGCAGGTCGATGGCGTGCCGATGTCGCGCGAGATTGCCGATTGGGTCGGGGCGTTCGTGAACCGCCACTACGAGCCCGCGCCGCGCAAGAAGATCCGGCGCAATGATCCGCTCGCACAGGATCGCGAACGGCCATGACGACGCCGGCGCGCTTTCTCGAACGCTGGTCGCGGCTCAAGCGCCGCGGCGACAGCGGGACGGCGTCGGCCGCAGGCGCACCTGATCAGACCGCACCGGGCGAGGAAGCCTCAACGCCAGCCCCAGGCAGTCCTCATGCCGAAGCCGGCGAGCTCGATGCGGGAGCAGCGCGCGGCGCCGACGCGCCAGTCGATCCGGGCGCCGTCCCGTCGCTGCCGCCGATCGACACGCTCGACCTCGACGCCGATTTCACCGCCTTCCTGAAGAAGGAAGTCGGCGAGCCGCTGCGCCGCGCGGCATTGCGCAAGCTCTTCAGCGATCCTCACTTCAATCGCATGGACGGCCTCGATACGTATATCGCCGACTATTCCGTTGCCGACCCGATTCCGCCGGACGTGATGAAACGACTGCGGCAGTTCCGGAATTTTTTCGGCGACGAGCAGGAAGAGGACGGGCGGACCGCCGCGCCGGTCGAGCCGATCCCCGGCCCAGGTGCTGCGGAGCCCGACCCGGGTGCCGGAGCGGGTGTTGTGGTCGATGCCGAGCTCGAAACCGGAGCAGACCCCGCCCCGGCTGTTTCTGCCGACGATCCGCTATCCGCCGACGGGCCTCCGGATGCGAGCTGCACTACCGCAACGGCCGACGAGGATACCGGCAACGCCCGCCCCGATCGCTGAAACCGAAAGGCGCACGAGCGTTCTCGGGTGCGACACTTTGGGGCGCGAAGGACAAATTGTCGCCAGAGCGTCCGGTTCGAGTCTTTCGCCGCGGAAAATCGCTCCGTTACGGTTCGTATTCTTTCGTGATCAGTGGTATCGCTCGTGCTTAGGTGGAATACCCCACCGGAAGACCTCCACGATGCCGACAGGCCGCAGGCAGATAAAACTCTGCGATTGCAATCGCAGCTCGACGCTCGACGCGGCCGCGCTCGCCAGTGCGATCGGCGCCGACAAACCGCTCCGAGTTCACCATGAACTGTGCCGTCGCGAGATCGCCGCGGTCGAAGCGGCGCTTGCCGACGGCGATGTGCTGGTCGGCTGTACGCAGGAGGCCGCGCTGTTCGCGCAGCTTGCCGCGGACGCCCCGTCGCGCATCGATTTCCTGAACCTGCGCGAGAACGCCGGCTGGTCGGTCGAAGCGCCGGCGGCGACGCCGAAAATGGCCGCCTTGCTCGCCGCGGCGCTGCTGCCCGAGGCCGATCCGGTCCCCGGCGTCACGCTCGCGGCCGGCAACGCGCTGCTGATCATCGGCGAAGCGGGCGCAGCGCTCGGCTGGGCGGAACGCCTGCAGACCCGTTTCGAAGTCGCGGTGCTGATGACCGGCGCAACGCTGGACGCCGAATTGCCGGTCGAGCGCCGCTATCCCGTCTGGTCGGGCAGCGACGTGCGCGTCGCTGGGCATCTGGGCGCTTTCGACGTCGCCTGGACGCAGGACAATCCGGTCGACCTCGACCTGTGCGTGCGCTGCAACGCCTGCATCCGGGCCTGTCCCGAGGGGGCGATCGGCTGGGACTACCAGGTCGATTCGTCGCGCTGCCGCTCGCACCGCAGCTGTGTGACAGCGTGCGGCACCGTCGGCGCGATCGACTTTGCGCGCCGCGACACGACGCGCGAAAGCCGCTTCGACCTCGTGCTCGATCTCTCCGCTGCGCCGCTGATCAGGCGCGTCGAGCCGCCGCAGGGCTACGCCGCGCCCGGGCGTGATCCGCTCGAGCAGGCTCTTGCGGCGCAGGCGCTCGCCGAATTCGTCGGCGAGTTCGAAAAGCCGCGCTATGTCGCGCTCGATGCGCGGCTGTGCGCGCACGGGCGCTCGAGGAAGCGCGGCTGTTCGAACTGCGTCGAAGCCTGTGCGGCCGAGGCGATCTCGTCCGCCGGCGACACCGTGCGCGTCGACCCGTACCTGTGCCAGGGCTGCGGCAGCTGCTCGACGGTGTGCCCGAGCGGCGCGCTGGCGTCGCAATATCCGCGCGTCGAAGATCTCGGCCTGCGCGTCAGGACCGTGCTCGCCGCGTATCGCGACGCCGGCGGCGAAGCGCCGTGTGTGCTGTTCCATTCGGCGGGCGCCGGGCGAGCGCTGGTCGACCGGCTCGCGCGCCGCGGCAAGGGCCTGCCAGCGCGGGTGATCCCGCTCGAAACCTGGAGCGCCGACTCGGTCGGCCTCGAGCTGCTGCTCGGCAGCATCGCGCTCGGCGCCTGCCAGGTCGCGGTGCTCGCGGCCGGCACGCACGATCCGGGCGTGCTGCGCGTCCAGGCCGCGCAGGGCGCGACGATCCTCGCCGGGCTCGGCTACGCCGGCGAGCATTTCCGCGTCGTCGAGGCCGACGACTGGCCGGCGCTCGAGGCGGCGCTGTGGGACTGGGCTCCGGCAAGCGGGGCGAGCCGGCCCGCGGCGTTCCACCTGCCAGGCCGCAAGCGCGATGCGCTGGAGCTCTCGATCCGGCATTTGCTCGCGGTCGCGCCGCAGCCGGTGGAGGAAATCCCGCTCGCCGCCGGGGCGCCGTTCGGCTCGGTTTCGGTCAGCGACGCCTGCACGCTGTGCATGTCCTGCGTCAGCGCCTGCCCGAGCGGGGCGCTGAGTGCGGCAAGCGATGCGATGCGGCTTGGCTTCATCGAGAAAAGCTGCGTGCAGTGCGGCCTGTGCGCATCGTCCTGTCCGGAAAACGCCGTCACTCTCATGCCGCGCCTGCTCCTCGACGAATCGGCACGACGCACCGTGCCGCTGAGGGAAGCCGAGATTTTCCATTGCATCCGCTGTGCGAAGCCGATGGGGGCAAAGCCGCTTATCGACGCGATGTTCACGCGCCTCGTCAGCCACGCGATGTTCGCCGGCGAGGCCGAGCGCCAGCGTCTGCACATGTGCGGCGACTGCCGCGTCGTCGATCTGATGCACAGCGAAAACGGCATCAAGGCCTGGGACATGACCGAATGAGCGCTCCACAAGCCGCCATCCTCCGCGAGCCCGGGTTCGCCACTTCCGCTTCGCTGCCCGCGAGTGCCGAAGACGCCGCCCGCGCCGAACACTATGCGCTGCTGGCCCGCCTGTTTCTCGCCGCTCCCGATGCACCGCTGCTTGCCGCGCTCGTCGCGGCCGGCGACGTCTTTGGTGTTGGCGATTCGTCGTTTGGGGTCGCATGGGCGGAACTTGCAGAGGCTGCGCGGCGAACCGACGCCCGGAGCGTGCGCGACGAATACGAAGCGCTGTTCCAGGGCATCGGTCGGCCCGAAGTGATGCTGTACGGCTCGTTCTATCTCGCCGGTTTCCTGATGGAAGAGCCTCTTGCTGATCTGCGTGACGATCTCGCCGGACTCGGCCTCGCCCGCCGCGGCGGCGTCACGGAGACCGAGGACCATGTCGCCGCGCTCGCCGAAGTGATGCGCCATCTCGTCGTCAGCGGCGCGGATGCAGCCGGCCTCGCGCGCCAGCGGGCATTCTTCACGCGCCATCTGCAACCGTGGTACGCCCGCCTGGCCGATGCGGTGGCGGCGGCGCCGCAAGCGTCTTTCTATGCCCGGGTCGGCGCGCTGGCGCGGGCGTTCTTCGATGTCGAGAGCGAAGCTTTCGCAATGGATTAGGCTGCGCGAGTCCGCGTTTACAGACTTCGGACCCGGCGAACGCGCCCGGCAACCGGTTTTGGGAGAAAGGGACATGGAAAGCAACAGGGACGACAGGAAACCCGCACTGCAACGTCGCCAATTCCTGCTGACGCTCGGCACGGGAGGGGCTGCCGCAGCGGCCGCAGTCGCTGCGGCAGCGGGGAAGACGGTGCCCGAAGCGGCGGCAGTCGTCGAGGCGGTCGCGACCTCCGCGCACGACGCTGGCGTCAGTGAACACATGCGCCGTTACTACCGCAGCGCGCGGATCTAGGGAGAACACGCGATGCTCATCAAGAAGAATGCGGCGCCCGGCAACGCCTTCCGTCAGTTGGCGAGCCCGATGGCCCGGCATCTCGGGGCGACGATGGACCGGCGCGCGTTCCTCAGGCGGTCCGGCCTCGGCGCCGGGGCGGGCGTGCTCGCGGCGCAGTTGCCGTACAACCTGATCGGCAGCGCGGATGCTGCGAGTGCGGGAGGGCAGTCCGCGACCGGCGGCGAGGAAGTGCGCCGCACCGTCTGCACGCACTGCTCGGTCGGCTGTGCGATCGACGCGATCGTGAAGAACGGCGTGTGGGTGCGCCAGGAGCCGGTGTTCGACTCGCCGATCAACCTCGGTGCGCACTGCGCGAAAGGCGCGTCGGTGCGCGAGCACGGCCACGGCGAGCACCGGCTGAAATACCCGATGAAGCTCGTCGACGGCAAATACCAGAAGATCAGCTGGGAGCAGGCGATAAACGAGGTCGGCGACCGGCTGCTGAAGATCCGCGAGGAGTCCGGCCCCGACGCGGTGTACTGGATCGGATCGAGCAAGCACAGCAACGAGCAGTCCTACCTGATGCGCAAGTTCGTGTCCTTCTTCGGCACGAACAACATGGACCACCAGGCGCGCATCTGTCACTCCACCACCGTCGCCGGCGTCGCCAACACCTGGGGCTACGGCGCGATGACGAACTCCTACAACGACATGCAGAACGCGCGAGCGATGCTGTTCATCGGCTCGAACGCCGCCGAAGCGCACCCGGTGTCGCTGCTGCACATCCTGCATGCGAAGGAGACCGGCGCGAAGATGATCGTCGTCGACCCGCGCTTCACGCGCACCGCGGCGAAAGCAGATTATTACGCACGCATCCGCTCGGGCACCGACATCCCGTTCATCTGGGGCATGCTGTACCACATTTTCGAGAACGGCTGGGAAGACCGGGAATACATCCGCCAGCGCGTCTACGGCCTCGACAAGGTGCGCGAGGAAGTCATGAAATGGACGCCGGACAAGGTGCAGGAAGTCACCGGCGTTCCGGAGGAGCAGGTCTACACGATCGCCGAGACGCTGGCGAAGAACAAACCCTCGACGGTCGTATGGTGCATGGGACAGACGCAGCACACCGTCGGCAACGGCAACGTGCGCGCGATGTGCATCCTGCAACTCGTGCTCGGCAATGTCGGCGTCTCCGGCGGCGGTACGAACATTTTCCGCGGTCACGACAACGTGCAGGGCGCGACCGACGTCGGCCCGAACCCGGATTCGCTGCCCGGCTACTACGGACTCGCGGCCGGTTCGTGGCAGCACTGGTGCCGCGTCTGGGGCGTCGATTACGAGTGGGTCAAGGGCCGCTACGCGTCCGAAGAGCTGATGACGAAATCCGGCATCACGGTGTCGCGCTGGATCGACGGCGTGCTCGAGAACCCGGCCGACATCGACCAGCCCGGCGGCAACCTGCGCGCGGTCGTCTACTGGGGCCATGCGCCGAACTCGCAGACGCGCGGCGCCGAGATGGTCGAGGCGATGAAAAAGCTGGATACGCTCGTCGTCATCGACCCGTATCCGTCGGCGACCGCAGCAATGGCCGCGATGGTCAGGAAGGACGGCGTCTATCTGCTGCCCGCGGCGACGCAGTTCGAGACCTCCGGTACCGCGACCGCGTCGAACCGCTCGCTGCAGTGGCGCGAGAAAGTCATCGAGCCGCTGTTCGAGTCGAAGCCCGACCAGACGATCATGTACGCGTTCGCGAAGAAGTTCGGCTTCGCGGACGAGCTCGTGAAGAACATCAAGCTCGTCAAGGACAAGCAGGGCTGGGACGAGCCCGAGCCCGAGGACATCCTGCGCGAGATCAACCGCGGCACCTGGACGATCGGCTACACCGGCCAGTCACCCGAACGCCTGAAGCTGCACATGCAGAACATGCACACGTTCGACGTGAAGACGCTGCGCGCGAATGGCGGACCGTGCGACGGCGACTATTTCGGCCTGCCCTGGCCGTGCTACGGCAACCCGGAACTGAAGCATCCCGGCACGCCGAACCTCTACGACACGTCGAAGCACGTCATGGAAGGCGGCGGCAACTTCCGCGCCAATTTCGGCGTCGAGAAGGACGGCGTGTCGCTGCTCGCCGAAGACGGCTCGGCGTCGAAAGGCGCCGAGCTGCAGATGGGTTATCCGGAGTTCGACGACGTGCTGCTGAAGAAGCTCGGCTGGTGGGACGAGCTCAGCGACGCCGAGAAAGCCGCCGCCGAAGGCAGGAACTGGAAGACCGATCTGTCGGGCGGGATCATGCGCGTCGCGATGCAGAACCACGGCATGCATCCGTTCGGCAACGCGAAGGCGCGCGCGCTGGTGTGGAACTTCCCGGATCCGGTGCCGCTGCATCGCGAGCCGATCTACTCGCCGCGGCCGGATTTGGTCGAGAAGTACCCCACGCACGACGACAAGATGAAGTTCTGGCGCCTGCCGACGCTGTACAAGACGCTGCAGGACAAGGTCCGCGACATCTCGAAGGAGTACCCGCTGATCATGACCTCGGGGCGTCTCGTGGAATACGAAGGCGGCGGCGAGGAAACGCGCTCGAACCCGTGGCTCGCCGAGCTGCAGCAGGAGATGTTCGCCGAGGTGAACCCGAAGGACGCCAACGACGCGGGTTTCCGCAACGGCGACTACATCTGGGTCGAATCGCCGACGAAGGCGAAGCTGAAAGTGCGCGCGCAGGTCACGCAGCGCGTCGCCCCCGGCACCGTGTTCCTGCCGTTCCACTTCTCCGGCTGGTGGCAGGGCCGCGACATGCTTGAGTACTACCCGGAGGGCGCGGCGCCGATCGTGCGCGGCGAAGCGGTCAACACCGCGACGACCTACGGCTACGACTCGGTGACGATGATGCAGGAAACCAAGACGACGCTGTGCCGCGTAGCCAAAGCCTGATCGGGAGGGGAAGAAGATGGCACGCATGAAATTCCTGTGTGACGCCGAGCGCTGCATCGAATGCAACGGCTGCGTCACGGCCTGCAAGAACGAGCACGAAGTGCCGTGGGGCATCAATCGCCGACGCGTCGTCACGATCAACGACGGGGTGCCGGGCGAGCGCTCGATGTCGGTGGCGTGCATGCACTGCTCGGACGCGCCGTGCATCGCGGTGTGTCCGACGAACGTGATCTATCACACCGAGGAAGGCGTCGTGCTGCACGACAAGGACGGTTGCATCGGCTGCGGCTACTGCTTCTACGCCTGTCCGTTCGGCGCGCCGCAGTTCCCGAACGGCCCGGCGGCGTTCGGCGCGCGCGGCAAGATGGACAAATGCACGTTCTGCGCCGGCGGTCCGGAAGAAAACCACTCCGACGCCGAGTTCGAGAAGTACGGCCGCAACCGGCTCGCCGCCGGCAAGTTGCCGCTGTGCGCCGAGATGTGCTCGACGAAAGCACTGCTCGCCGGCGACGCGGCCGAGCTTTCCGACATCTTCCGCGAACGCGCGCTGCGGCGCGGCAAAGGGTTCGAGGCGTGGGGCTGGATGACGGCGTATGGCAAGGACAAGGAGGAAGCGAAATGAAACCGCGTTTTCCGCTCAGTCTGCCGGCTGCCGTGGCCGTGCTCCTGCTCCTTGCCGGCTGCAGCGACGAGCCGCAGGTCGCGCGGTACGAGCAGGGCAGGTACGAAGGCAAGGCCGATGCGCGGCCGTGGGAAGGTGGCGCGTTCAACGGCGACAAGGCGGCCTGGGAGCGCGCGCTGCACGACCGCGTCCGCAGCCAGAACGAATACCAGCGGGTCGAGTGAGGAGAGCGCGATGAGCACGAGCTTCATGCGGCGCAACGGCCGCGGTGTGCTGCTGGCGCTCGCGCTGTGGCTGCTTGCGCTGGCCGCGCCGGCCGTGCTGGCGCAAGCCGAGCCAGGCGGCGAACAGCAGCAACGCCAGCTGCGCGAACAGACTCGGCAGCGCGGAGAGTTCCAGCCAGGTGAAGAGATCCGGCAAAGCGAACAAGTCCGGCAGCGCGAACAGGCCGGGCAGCGTGAACAGACGCGGCAGCGCGAGCGGGAGCGCGCCGGACCGCTGAACGACGCCCCGATGTGGCGCCAGGCGCGCTCCGGCGAAGAGTTCTTCACGACGGTGCGCGGCCCGGAGACCGGCGTGCTGATCCAGAGCGAAGGCAACACGTGGCGTCAGCTGCGCAACGGCCCGATCAAGCAGTACGGCAGCGTCCTGCTGCTGGTCGTGCTGCTCGCGCTCGCGGTGTTCTACGCCGTGAAAGGCATGATCAGGCTGCACGCCGCGCCAACCGGGCACCGCATCCAGCGCTTCAGCGTGTTCGAGCGGGTCGTCCATTGGGGCACCGCGATCACTTTCGTGCTGCTCGCCGTCACCGGGCTCGCGATCCTGTTCGCCAAGCATTTCGTCGCCCCGCTGCTCGGACATGACGCGCTCGGCGTGCTGCTCGTCGTCGGCAAGAACATCCACAACTACATCGGGCCGGTGTTCCTCATGTTCACCGTGCTGATGATCATCGCCTTCGCCCGCGACAACCTCTGGGAGGCGAGCGACCGTGTCTGGATCCGCAAGGGAGGCGGCTTCATAAGCGGCGAACACGTGCCGTCGGGGCGCTTCAATTTCGGCGAGAAAGCGTGGTTCTGGGGCGGCGTCGCGTTTCTCGGCCTGATCGTCGCCGGCTCGGGACTGGTGCTGGATTTCCCGAACTTCGGCCAGCTCCGGGTGACGATGCAATGGGCGAACGTCATCCACGCGACGGCGTCGATCCTGCTGATCGCGCTGTCGTTCGGCCACATCTACCTCGGCACGATCGGCCTGGAAGGCGCGTACCGGGCGATGCGGACCGGCTACGTCGACGAGGCCTGGGCGAAGGAGCACCATGCCCTGTGGCATGACGAAATGAAGGCCGGCAAACTGCCCGGCCGCTGATGCCCGGGCCCGCTCCGCCATCCCCATGAGATCGGGACGAAGTGGGCGAAGGAACCGACGGACAGAAGCGGCCAGGCGCGGCCGGTCGCGCCGGGATAACGGCTACGGCTACGGCGCCGTGCGCCGCAGGCCGGGTGCGCTCGCTTCGAGCCAGTTGCGCACTTCGTCGGCCGGCAGCGGCGGCGACGACAGCAGGCCCTGCGCGATGTTGCAGCGATGGCGGGCGAGGAAGCGCAGTTGCGCCTGCGTTTCGACCCCTTCCGCGACCACCGTCATGCCGAGGCTGTGCGCGAGCGCGATCGTGCCGCGCACGATCGCGGCGTCGTCGGCGTCGCTGGTGATGTCGTGAACGAAGCTCTTGTCGATCTTCAGTTCCGAAATCGGAAAACGCTTGAGCAGCGACAGCGAGGAGTAGCCGGTGCCGAAATCGTCGACCGCGACGCCGACGCCGAGCCGGTCAATGCTGCTCAGCAGCTCGGCGACCCGTTCGGCGTCGTGCATCGCAGTCGATTCGGTGAGCTCGATCTTGAGCATCGCCGGGGCAACGCCGCTGTCCTCGAGCGCGCTGCGGATCGTATCGACGACATTCATGTCCGAGCACTGCTGCGCCGAGACATTGACGGCGAGCGGCACCGGCAGCAGGCCTTCGGACTTCCACCGCGCGGCCTGCGACGTGGCCTCGCGGATGACCCAGTCGCCGATGCCGCGGATCAGCCCGCTTTCCTCCGCGGCGGGGATGAAGGCATCGGGCCGGATCAGCTCGCCGTCCGCCCGCCGCCAGCGGATCAGCGCCTCGAGGCCGACCAGCCGGCCGCTGCGGATGTCGATCTGCGGCTGGTAGTGGAGTTCGAACTCCCGGTTCTGCAGCGCCGCGCGCAATGCGCTTTCCATCTTCAGCCGGTCGCGCGACCAGGTGTTCATTTCGGGAGAATAGAACGTGTAGCTGCCCCCGCCCTGGCGCTTGGCGCGATACATCGCCCGGTCCGCCATCAGCAGCAGTGTCCCGGCATCGGCGCTGTCGCGCGGTCCGACGCCGATGCCGATGCTGCACGACAGCGCGAGGTTGGTGCCGGGCTCGGCTTCGACGTCGCGCTCGAGCAGCTCGATCATCTTGTGCGCGATCGCGGCGACGGCCGGCTGGTCGTCGAGGTTCTCCATCAGCACAACGAATTCGTCGCCGCCCCAGCGCGCCACCGTGTCGCCACCGCGCACCGCCGCTGTGAGACGCTCGGCGACGATTTCGAGCACGCGGTCGCCAGCATGGTGGCCGAGGCTGTCGTTGATGCGCTTGAAGCGGTCGAGATCGACGAACAGCAGCGCGATCATGGTGCACCGGCGGTCGGCCTGCGCGAGCGCGTGGTGCAGGCGGTCGAGCAGCAACGCGCGGTTGGGCAGCCCGGTGAGGGTATCGTGCGTGGCCTCGTGTTCCAGCCGCGAAGTGGCAGCGAGCGCTTCGGTGACGTCGTTGAACGCCAGCACCGCCCCTTCGGCCCGTTCACCGATCGGGGAGATCGTCAGCCGCAACGCGCACACGGTCCCGTCCGGCATGCGCCACGCGATCGGCTCCGGCAGACGGATCATCCGGCGCTGTTGCAGGCAGACGCCGAGGGTTTCGTCGATCTGCGCCCGCTGCTCGGTGAAGGTATCGAGCAGCTCGCCGAGACGGCGCTGCTGCGCCCCGGCGAGCGGCAAGCCGGTCAACCGCTCGGCGACCGGGTTCATCAGGACGATGCGGCAATCGTCGTCGACGGTGACGACGGCATCCGCGATCGAGCGCAGCGTCGCATCGGCGTCTTGCCTCGCGTGGCGCAGCCCGCGCCGGCTGCGCCGCAGATCGACGGCGAACCAGCCAAGGTAGCCGATGATGAAGCCGATCGTGGCCGCCGCGGGGGGAATCCACAGCTGCGTCCGGGCGAGTACGAAGCCGCTGGCGAGCGGCGGCAGCAGAACGAGGCTGCCCAGGCCGATCGCGCGGCCGATGTCGAGGCGCGGGTGGACGAGGGCGGGCACGGCGAGAAACAGCAGCGTCAGAGCCAGCGTCAGCGTGGGGGCGGCGGAGCGATAGACTTGGCCGTTGCGCACGGCTTCGTACGCGCGAGCGTGGAATTCCACCGCGGCCATCGACCCGTGCTGCGACGAGGCCGGGGTCGCCAAGGCACCGTCGAGACCGCTCGCAGTGGTGCCGATGAAGACCGCCTTGTCGCGCAACTGGTCCGCGAGCGCGGGCTGCTCGAGCAGCCTGATATAGGAAATTGCGATGGGCGCGCCGCGCTCGTCCGGGTAGGGCAAAAGCATTTCGCCTTCCCGTCTCCAGATCGGTGAAGCGGATTGCAGCCAGGCTTCGTGGGTCGGGAGACTGCTTGCTTCGTTGTTGCGACCCGCAATGCGCAGCGTCGCGAGCGCCAGAGCATCCCACTGCGGGCTGCTGCTGCCGGCACGGCGGAAAATGCGGCGCGCCAGGCCGTCGGCATCGAGTTCGACGTCGACGTGGCCGAGGGCGGCGGCGTGGGCGCGGAGTTCGGGCGTCGGCCGTACTTCGAGGACGCCGCTCGCGCCGTGTTCTGCGGCCCGCGGCGCAACGGCCAGCACGACTCGACCGGAACGCGTCATCGCGTCGGCGAGCCGCTCGTCGCCCGGCCCGGGTTCGGCGAACAGGATCGAAACGCCGATCGCCGCGACCCCCGCTTCGGCGAGGCGATCGACCACTTCGGCATGCACACCGCGGTTCCACGGCCAGCGACCGAGTGCCGCGAGGCTGGTCTCGTCGATCGCGACGATCGCCGACCGGACGGGCGTGCCCTGCAGGCGGAAGATCGGCTCGATCGCGTCGTAGGCGAGCAGGTCGAGGCGCTGCAGCGGTTCCCAGCCGGCGGGCAGCGTGATGCAGGCCAGCAGCATCGCGAACAGCCAGCCGGCGCGGCTTGCAAGCGCTCGGGCGGCGCGGGCCGGGTTCATAGGATGAGGAGCAGTGGTACCAGGAGCAACAGCGCCGGCCAGTAGTTGTGGGGAACGTCGAACTGCTGTGGCCTGCCCCACGGTCCGGCGGTTCCGTCCGGCTCGAGCGTGCGGATGCGGACGTAATAGACACCGGGCGGCGGCGTCTCGATCGACAGCGCAGCTTGCTGCGCGTCGAACGTGAAATCGGCCGTGGAGAAGGCAGCGTCCCGGCTCAGCTGCAGCTCGTAGCGCGCGTTCTCTCCGGCGCTTTTCCAGCGCAGCTCCAGGCGACCGCCGCGCACCTCGCCCGCTTCGGCGGCGGGGCCGGGCGGCGGGCGGCGCAGTCGCTGCACGTCGGAAAACGGGCCGTGTCCCTCGTCGGTGGTGGTCAGCGCGACTCGCCAGTAATAGTGGCCCGGCGCGAGGTCGGCGTCGACCACCAGCCCGGGCTCGTCGAGGCGCTCGCGGTCGGCCAGCAGCGTCTGAAACTGCTCGTCGGCCGCGAGCTGGAAATGGTAGTGCCCCGGTTCGATGCTGCGCGTCCAGCGGAATTCGATCCGTTCGTCGATCGCGACGCCGTCCTGAACCGGCAGATTCGGGTAAGGAGGTTCGGGACGCGCGTCCACGACGATCTCGCGCTCGGCGTCCAGTCCTTCGAGTTCGCGGGCATCGATCGCGCGCACGCGCATGCGATAGGTACCGTCCGCGAGGTCGGCGCGGCCGAGTGCCGCAGGTGCGGTGCCGAGCCGGTCGGACGCGACTGCAGCGGGTGCTCCCGGCGGCGCGAGCTGAGTGCGGTAGCGCTGCGCCCCGGCAATCGCCGGGAAGGCCAGCGCGAACGGCAGGCGTTCGATCCGTGCCGGCAGCGTCTCGAGCTGCGGGGCGGCAAGCAGGCCCGACGGCGGTTGGGGCGCCTGGCCGGGTGTGGCCAGCGAACCGGTACCGGCGCGCAAGCGGACTTCGCCGCGACGATTGCGCAGCGCCACTTCCCCGCGCAGGGTCTCGGCGCGCATCCCGGCCTCGGAGGTGGCGACGCGGAACTCGGTGCCGCGCACGGCGGCGACGCCTGCCGGCGTGTGGATCCTGTAGCGCCCGCCTGCCTTGCGCGCTGGCTCGACCTCGTTCTCCAGGCGCCCCCGCCGCAGTTCCAGTTCGACCTGCTGCGCGTCGGAGGCTTTCAGATGCCTGATATTGCCCACGCGCACTTCGGAGTTCTCGCCTACCAGGCTGCGGCTGCCGTCGGAAAATTCGAGCAACAGGCTGCTGGCTTCGCCGGTGCGGATCACCGTCCCGCGTGTGAGCGCCATGCCGGGCGTGATTGCGACAGGCGCGCCTTCACGGTGCAATTGCGCTTCGCCCTGGACGTCGACGACCCGCGCCGTACCCTGTTCTGCCCGCATCCACGCCACCGGGATGCGCAGGATGGTTCCCGGCGGGATCGCCTTCGGGTTCTGGATCTGGTTGTACTCCTGGATGCGCGGCCAGTAGTCGATGCTCTTCAGGTAACGCCGGGTGAGGTTCCAGGGGTTGTCGCCCGGGCGGACGACGTAGCGGAAGTCCTCTGCGGCCGCTACCGCAGGCAGTGCCAGAAGCGTGATGCCCGCCAGCAGCGACGCCGCTGTCGCGCGATGGGAAACGGGTCGTCCGGTTGTCCCGGTAGATGGATTCATCAAGGTTTTCCAGGTGGCCGCCGATCTGCGGAACTTTGATTCTAGGCGTGGACCATCCGCACCGAAGAAATTATTCGGGGTAGGAAATGCGCCGACGCCTTCGCGCCTTTCCCCTCTGCAGCTTTCGCGGCTAGACTAGGTCCGACGCGCCTTCGTCACCGCATGTCATGACTACCCCAGGTACAGGAGACAAACGATGAGCAAAGTTACACTGGGCGGCAATCCGATCGAAGTTGCCGGCAATTTCCCGCAGAAGGGCAACACCGCGCCGCTGCTGTCGCTGGTCGGCGCCGACCTCGCCGAGGTCACGCTCGCCAAGTACGCCGGCAAGCGCAAGGTGCTGAACATCGTACCGAGCCTCGACACGCCGACTTGCGCGACGTCCACCCGCAAGTTCAACGCTGAAGCGGGCAAGCTCGACAACACCGTCGTGCTGGTGATTTCGGGCGATCTGCCGTTTGCCGCGAAGCGCTTTTGCGTCGCTGAAGGTCTCGACAACGTCGTCACGCTGTCGACGCTGCGCGGGCGCGAGTTTCTGAACGATTACGGAGTCGAGATCGCGTCGGGACCGCTGAAAGGGCTTGCCGCGCGCGCCGTCGTCGTCCTCGACGAGAACGACCGCGTGCTGCATTCGCAGCTCGTCGGCGAGATCAAGGACGAGCCCGACTACGCCGGGGCGCTCGCCGCGCTGAAGTAAACATCAGGACGCTCGCCGGCGGCCGCGCAGCGGCAGCAGGCCGACGAGCGCGACTGCCGCGAACGCAGCGCCGGCGACAAAAGTCGTGGCGGAACCATAGGCGTCCCACAATGCGCCGGCGATGACGCTCGCGGCGAGCAGCGCGAGCCCCCCGACGAGGTTGAACAGGCCGAATGCGGTGCCGCGCAGCGCAGCCGGGGCTGCGTCAGCGACCAGCGCCGCAAGCAGGCCTTGCGTCATCCCCATGTGCAGTCCCCACAGCACGAGCCCGAGCGCGAGCCCGGCGAGGCCGTCGACGAGGCCGAGCGCGAAGTCGGCGGCGACCAGCAGCGCGAAGCCGAGCGCGAGCAGCCGCGGGCGGTCGAAGCGGTCGGCGAGCACGCCGGCCGGGTACGACGACAGCGCGTAGACGACATTCATCAGCACGAGCACGAACGGCACGAGAGTCGCCGCGACGCCGATTTCCTGCGCCCGCAGCACGAGGAAAGCCTCGCTGAAGCGCGCGAGCGTGAACACCGCCGACAGCGCGACGGTCCACCAGTATTCGGCCGGCAGGCGCCGCAGCTCGGCGGCCGACAGCGGCTTGCGCACGATATCGACTCCGGCGGGTCGCGGCGCGTCGTGCACCGCGAACACGATCAGCGCGAACGCGCCGAAAGCCGGCACGACCGCGGCCCAGAACACCAGCGGGATGTTCTCGGACGTCAGCCACATCAGCCCGACTGCGAGCAGCGGGCCGACGAAGGCGCCGACGGTGTCGAGCGACTGCCGCAACCCGAACGCGGCGCCGCGCAGCTGCGGCGGCGCGAGGTCGGCGATCAGCGCGTCGCGCGGCGCGCCGCGAATGCCTTTGCCGATGCGATCGACGAAGCGTGCGGCGACGACCCAGCCGAGCGTTTCGGCGAGCGGGAACACCGGTTTCGTGAACGCCGCGAGCCCGTAGCCGATCGCCGCGAGCAGCTTGCGGCGGCCGAACCAGTCGGACAGCGCGCCGGAGAACACTTTCGTGATCGACGCGGTCGCTTCAGCGATCCCTTCGATGAAGCCGACCGCGAGCGTCGAGGCGCCGAGGGTGGTGACGAGGTAGATCGGCAGCAGCGCGTGGATCATCTCCGACGACACGTCCATCAGCATCGACACGAAGCCCAGCGCCCAGATGCCGGGAGGAATGCGGCGCGCCGCGCTGGTGCTGCTGTCGTCGCCTGTCGCCATGCCGTCCGGCTCCGTTGCGAGTGGATGAAACCGTCGGCCGGATTATGCCGCGCAAAGCGCAACGGCAGCGCCGGTGCCGCGCAGGCGAGGCGCATGATCGCTCGTCGCAGGCGGTAACAGACTGTTTGAACGACGTTTTTTCGTGGAACAGCGGCGGGAAACACTGTGCTTTCGCGCCGCAACAGCGTAAAATTCTCGCCCTTCCCGCTCGATCGGCCTTTTCGGCGCGCACCCATGCTCTATCCTTCCCGTTTCGACGTCATCGTGGTTGGCGGCGGCCATGCCGGCACCGAAGCTGCGCTCGCCGCGGCGCGCATCGGCGCGAAAACGCTGCTCCTGACGCACAACATCGAGACGCTCGGGCAGATGAGCTGCAATCCGTCGATCGGCGGCATCGGCAAAGGCCACCTCGTCAAGGAAGTCGATGCGCTCGGCGGCGCGATGGCGGCGGCAACCGATGAAGGCGGCATCCAGTTCCGCATCCTCAACGCGTCCAAAGGCCCGGCGGTGCGCGCAACGCGCGCGCAGGCCGACCGCGTGCTGTACAAGGCGGCGATCCGCCACCGACTCGAGAACCAGCCGAACCTGTGGTTGTTCCAGCAGGCGGTCGACGACCTCACGGTGTCGGGCGACCGCGTCACCGGCGTCGTCACGCAGATCGGCCTCGCGTTCGAGGCGCCGGCCGTCGTGCTGACTGCGGGCACCTTCCTCAACGGCCTGATCCACGTCGGCCTCGACAATTATTCGGCAGGCCGTGCCGGCGATCCGCCGGCGATCTCGCTCGGGGCGAGGCTGAAGGAACTCGCGCTGCCGCAGGGGCGGCTCAAGACCGGCACGCCACCGCGCCTGGACGCGCGCACGATCGACTTCTCGGTGATGCAGGAGCAGCCCGGCGACGACCCGGTGCCGGTGTTCAGCTTCCTCGGCCGCGCCTCCCAGCACCCGCAGCAGCTGCCGTGCTGGATCACGCACACCAACGAGCGCACGCACGACATCATCCGCGCGAACCTCGACCGCTCGCCGATGTACTCCGGCGTCATCGAAGGGGTCGGGCCGCGCTACTGCCCGTCGATCGAGGACAAGATCCACCGCTTCGCCGACAAGACGAGCCACAACATCTTCCTCGAGCCCGAAGGGCTGACGACCAACGAGATCTATCCGAACGGGATTTCGACCTCGCTGCCGTTCGACGTGCAGCTCGCCGTCGTGCGCTCGATCCGCGGACTCGAGAACGCGTTCATCCTGCGCCCGGGCTACGCGATCGAGTACGACTACTTCGACCCGAGGAACCTCAAGAGCAGCCTCGAGACGAAGTCGTTCCACGGCCTCTTCTTCGCCGGCCAGATCAACGGCACGACCGGCTACGAGGAAGCGGCCGCGCAGGGCCTTTTGGCCGGCGCGAACGCCGCGCTGCAGGTGGCCGGGCGCGAGGCATGGTGTCCGCGCCGCGACGAAGCGTATCTGGGCGTACTCGTCGATGACCTCATCACGCGCGGCGTCTCGGAGCCGTACCGCATGTTCACGTCGCGCGCCGAATATCGCCTCTCGCTGCGCGAGGACAACGCCGACCTGCGCCTGACCGAAAAGGGCCGCGAGCTGGGCCTCGTCGACGACGTGCGCTGGGCCGCGTTCTGCGAGAAGCGCGACGCGATCGAGCGCGAGACCGCCAGGTTGAGAGCGGCCTGGGCGCATCCCGCGCGCGTGCCGGCAGTGGATGCCGAGCGCGTCGTCGGCAAGGCGCTCGAGCGCGAATACCGTTTCTTCGAGCTGTTGCGCCGGCCGAACACGCGCTACGCGGAGCTGATGAGCCTTCCCGGCGCGCCGGAAAACCCCGCGACCGATCCGCAAGTCATCGAGCAGATCGAGATCGCGGCGAAATACCAGGGCTACATCGACCGCCAGCAGGGCGAAGTCGCGAAGCAGCTGCAGGCCGAATCGACGCTGCTGCCGGCCGATCTCGACTACAGCCGGGTGCGCGGTCTGTCGAAGGAAGTGCAGCAGAAGCTGAACCTGCACAAGCCCGGGACGCTCGGCCAGGCCGGGCGCATCCAGGGCGTCACGCCGGCGGCGATTTCGCTGCTGATGGTGTGGCTCAAGCGCCGCGACCTGGCAGCGGCAGCGGGCGCGGACGACACCGGACTGCCGGCGACCGACGGCGAAGGCGAGGCCGCGACACGGATGCGCGGGGTATGAGCGCTGCAACCCTTGAGCAGGGCCTCGCGGAGCTGGGCCTGCATCTTTCGCCGGCGACGCAGGCCCGGCTCGCCGCGTTCGCCACGCTGCTGCAGAAATGGAACCGGGTGTACAACCTCACGTCGATCCGCGACGCTGGCCAGGTCGTCACGCACCACCTGCTCGATTCGCTCGCGGTGCTGCCGCATCTGGAGGGCATCACGACGCTCGCCGACGTCGGCTCGGGCGGCGGCCTGCCAGGAATTCCGCTCGCGCTCGCCGCGCCGGATTGCCATCCCGCCCTCGCCGTGACGTCGATCGAGACCGTCAACAAGAAGGCGAGCTTCCAGCAGCAGGCGAAGATCGAACTCGGGCTCGCGAACTTCACGGTCGTGAACGAACGCGTCGAAAACGTCCGGCCGGAGGCAAAGTTCGACGCGGTGATCTCGCGTGCTTTTTCCGAGCTGTTGGATTTCGTCGGCCTGACCGCGCATCTCCTGCGGCCCGGCGGACGTTTCCTCGCGATGAAGGGCGTGTATCCTCGCGATGAAATCGCGCGCCTGCCGGCGGGTTTCCGCGTCGTCGAGGTGCACCCGCTGACGGTGCCGGGGCTCGGCGCCGAACGACACCTGATCATCCTCGAAAGGAACTGAATGGCCCGAATCTTCTGCGTTGCAAACCAGAAAGGCGGCGTCGGCAAGACGACGACCTGCGTCAACCTCGCCGCCGCGCTCGCCCAGGCCGGCCAGCGCACGCTGCTCATCGATCTTGATCCGCAGGGCAACGCGACGATGGGCAGCGGCGTCGACAAGCGGGCGGTGACGAAGTCGGTGTACCACGTGCTCGTCGGCCTCGCGACGCTCGGCGAAGCGCGCGTCGCGTCGCCGTCGGGCGGCTACGACGTGCTGCCGGCGAACCGCGACCTCGCCGGCGCCGAAGTCGAACTCGTCGGCCTCGAACGGCGCGAGAACCGCCTGCGCGACGCGCTCAAAAACTTCGGCGCCGACTACGACCTCGTCCTGATCGACTGCCCGCCGTCGCTGTCGATGCTGACGTTGAACGGGCTGTGCGCGGCCCACGGCGTCATCATCCCGATGCAGTGCGAGTATTTCGCGCTCGAAGGCCTGTCCGACCTCGTCAACACGATCAAGAAAGTGCATTCGAACCTGAATCGCGAGCTGGGCATCACCGGCCTGCTGCGCGTCATGTTCGACGCGCGCATGACGCTGCAGCAGCAGGTCTCCGCGCAACTCGAAAGCCATTTCGGCGACAAGGTGTTCCGCGCGATCGTGCCGCGCAACGTGCGCCTGGCCGAAGCGCCCAGCCACGGCATGCCGGGCATCGTGTTCGACAAGGCAGCCAAAGGGACGCAGGCCTACATGGCCTTCGCCCAGGAAATGATCGAACGTGTCAAGGCGTTGTGAGGACGATGAAACCGAACTATTAACCCGGCAACGAAATACCGTTCAGGTTGAGCCTGTCGAAGCCCTGTGATGACCCTTCGCGCCACGGCCGAAACCGTGATCTTCGCGGTGGACGAGGTGCTGGTGGTGCGGGAATTCGGCGAGCCGATCTTCCCGTCGCGGGGCTGATGAAGGCCATCCAAAGCCGCTCCGGTTCGTCGCACGCCTTCATCGTCACCGATTCCGACGAGTCGTTCAAGGCGATGGCCGCCGAAGTGCGGGAAGAGATGGGTGGAGCCAATCCCGGTCTGCAAGTGGTGCAGCTTTACCGCGATTGCCTTGTCAATTTCATGATCAACCAAGGAGATGCGAAATGACGGCACACGTGAATGAAAAACCGAGCGCCAAGAGCCTGTTGCGCGAGGTGATCGAGGCGCAGCCGGAGGACGCGAGCTTTGATGAGATCATGCGCGAACTCGCCTTCGAGGGCATGGTCGAGCGCGGCTTGGCCGATGCGCGCGCCGGACGCAGCGTGAGCCACGAAGAGGTCGTGCGGAGAATCCGTTCATGGCGGAATTGAGATGGACGGCCGAGGCGCTGGATTGGCTGGAAGATATCCACCGCTACATCGCCTCGGATAATCCTTCTGCCGCAGCAAAGGTGATCGACGGCATCGTCGCCAAGGCGGAATTGCTGAGCACCTTTCCCGACATCGGCACGCGCTTGCGCATCGTGCCGGAAGGTGAAGTGCGCATGGTTCTCTACGGCCACTATCGCGTCGCCTATCTGCATCGCAGCGACTCGGAAATCGTCGAGATACTCGGGGTGTTTCATGGTGCGCTCGACATCGACAGGTATTTGTCATGAAGGCGACAACTTCGAGAAGGCCGTCGGCCTGGCACGTTTCGCCGAACGCCACGAGGCGTTGTTCGGGCGTATCCAGATGATCCGCAAGCAGGCTTCAAAGGCCGGAGGTGAGCCTTATGCTCGGCTGGAGATCAACAGGGCGGCGACGGTCAAGCAACTGCTGCTGATTGACAGCAATCCGCAGTTGGACGATCTGTTTGCCAAACTCGGGACGTGACGTGAGGATACGGCACATGGGGCTGACCACTTGGGAAAACGCTCCGCACGGTAGAATTCTCAAAACCGATGTGGTGATCGCCAAGAACCTATCTCGATCAAGACGAATTGCAGGCATTTCTGCAGGCTCCACCTCGGCGCCGGCGATGATCCGCGCAAACCCCGGCGCTGCTGTGGAACACCGCGACCCGCGAGATTCCGGCATTGATTCCGTTACTGGAAAAACTCGGCAACCTGCCCATTAAAGACGTTTGAAGATGACCCGACCCAAACTCAAAGGCCTCGGCCGCGGCCTCGACGCGCTGCTCGCCGGGAACCAGGACGACGACGCGGAGCGCGGCGAACTGCAGGCGCTCCCGGTTGGCGACCTGCGGCCCGGCAAGTACCAGCCACGCACGCGCATGGACCCGGGCTCGCTCGAGGAGCTCGCGGCGTCGATCAAGGCACAGGGCGTGATGCAGCCGATCCTCGTGCGGCCGGTCAATGGCTCGGCGTACGAGATCATCGCCGGCGAGCGGCGCTGGCGCGCGGCGCAGATCGCCGAGCTCGCCGATGTGCCATGCCTGGTGCGCGAGATCCCCGACGAAGCGGCGCTGGCGATGTCGCTGATCGAGAACATCCAGCGCGAGGACCTCAACCCGCTCGAGGAAGCGGGCGGCATCCAGCGCCTCATCGACGAGTTCGGCATGACGCACCAGCAGGCTGCCGATGCGGTCGGGCGTTCGCGACCGGCGGCGTCGAACCTGCTGCGTCTGCTCAATCTCGCCCGCCCGGTGCAGGAGCTGCTGATGGCAGGCGACATCGACATGGGCCATGCGCGGGCGATGCTGCCGCTCGACGGCGCCGGCCAGATCCAGCTTGCGAACCACGTCGCGGCGCGCGGGCTGTCGGTGCGCGACACCGAGCGCCTTGTGCAGCAGAGCCTGAATCCGCGGCAGAAGAAGGCCGAACGCGAGCCCGATCGCGACCTGCTGCGGATCGAAGAGGACATCGCCGACGTGCTCGGCGCGACCGTCAGGATCAAGGCGAACAAAAAAGGCGCCGGCGAAGTGACGATCCGTTTCGGCAGCCTCGACCAGCTCGACGGACTGCTCGAGAGCCTCGGCACGTCGAAGAGAGGGGGGTAGGCGATCGACCGGCCGGTCGGGGTCGGAGGCGCAGCGAGACGGCTTCGCATTGACTTGCTTGCGGTGTGTACCAGAATGACAGGGGCACGGCTCGCACCCCGAAGCGGCGGACGGGGACGCTTCGATCGGCAGGGAGGACGGCGATGATCTTCCGGCAGCTCTTCGAACCGCTGTCGAGCACCTACACTTACCTGCTCGGCTGCGAGGATACCGGCGCGGCCGTGCTGATCGACCCGGTCGTCAACGCGATCGAGCGCGACCTCGCGCTGATCGCCGCGCTGCGGCTGAGGCTCGAAATCACGCTCGACACGCATATCCATGCGGACCACATCACGGCGGCGCGCCACCTGAAAGAGCGCGTCGGCAGCCGCATCGCCGCGCCCGCGATCGACCGGCTGCCGTGCGTCGATGTACCCGTCGACGAGAGCCGGCCGGTCGCAGTCGGCAGCGTCCGGCTTGCGCCGCTGCACACCCCCGGCCACACTGACGGGCATTTCGCCTATGTGTGTGGCGACCGGGTGTTTACCGGCGATGCGCTGCTGATCGACGGCTGCGGCCGCACCGATTTCCAGAGCGGCGACGCCGCGGCGCTGTACCGCAGCGTGCGCGAGAAGCTTTTCACGCTGCCCGACGAGCACCTCGTCTATCCGGCGCACGACTACCAGGGGCGCCGGGTGTCGTCGATCGCGCAGGAACGCGCGCGCAACCCGCGCCTCGGCGGCGAGCGCACCCTCGACGAGTTCCGCCGCATCATGGCCGAACTGAAACTGCCCTACCCGAAATTCATCGACTACGCAGTGCCCGGCAACCGCGAATGCGGCGTCTGTCCGCAGGGGCTGCCCGACGAACTCCAGGCCTACTGCGGACGCATGACTGAAAGCCGGCAAGGCTGAACCCGCCGCCGCGGCATACCCACCGTCGTCCATCAGCCGCCGGTGCCCGCGGGGGCGGCCGTGCCGGCGTATCCCGCATTCTCCGCCCCTGTTCTCCCCTTCCCGCAACTCCTGCAGCCCCGGCGCGCTCCGGTCGATGGCCGCCGCGCTGTCTTTGCTGCAGTTCGAAAAATCCCTTGACTTCCCTTCCTTGAAGACCACAATACCATCCATATGGATGGAGAGGAGATGGTAATGAGCGTACATGAGCTGCGCCCGAAAGCGGGAGAGACGACCGAGAAGATCACCATCAATCTTGGCGTCATCGACCTCGGGCAGATCGATCTGCTGGTACAGGAGGGCTTTTATTCGAACCGCACCGACTTCATCCGCACGGCGATCCGCAACCAGCTCGTCACGCACAACGAAGTGATCCGCACCACCGTCGCCCGCAAGGCCTTCGTCCTCGGCCTGCAGCACTACACGCGCCGCGATCTCGAAGCGGTGCAGGCCGCCGGCGAGCGGCTCGACATCCAGGTGCTGGGGCTGGCGAGCATCGCCGCCGACGTGCCGCCCGAACTCGCGCTCGCGACGATCGAATCGATCGTCGTGCTCGGCGCACTGCATGCCAGCGCAGCGGTCAAGGCCGCGCTGGCGGGCCGAATCAGGTGACCGCTTTTGCGGTCCGCAAGGAGATTCAATCCATGAATGCCCGACTGAACCCGAATCTGCTCAACCCCGATCTGCTCGAAGCCACGCGGCTGACGCGTGCCGGTCAGCTGCTCGAAGCGACCGCGCTGATCCAGCGCGCCCTCGGCGGGCGGTTCGCGCCGCCGCCTGCCGCCGATGCGGCAGCCCCCGATACGCCGGCCGCGGACCGGGCAGCGGAGCCGCCGCTCGAAGGCAGCTGCCGCGTCATCGACATCGGCCCGTTCGTCGCCGACCCCGAGCCGCAGCCCGCGCAGCGGGATCATGCCGACACGACCGCCAAAGCCGGCGCGCCGGCGGCAGAAGCTGTTGTCTCGCCGCTGGCTTCGCGCCTGGGCGCTGCGCTGCGCGACAAACTGTTCAAGTTTCGCGGCGCGGTCCCGGCGTTCGAGCCGATCGTCCCCGGCGCCGCGCCCGAAACCGTGCCGGACGGCGCGCGCTTCATCAGCGGCTCCTACACGAACGCCGCCGGCACGCGCTGCTACAAGCTGTATGTGCCGAGCAACTATGGCGGCGAGCCGGTGCCGCTGGTCGTCATGCTGCATGGCTGCACGCAGAACCCGGACGATTTTGCCGCCGGCACGCGCATGAACGAGCTGGCCGAGCAGGAGCCTTGCCTCGTGCTCTATCCGGCGCAATCGGCGGGGGCGAACGGGTCGAAATGCTGGAACTGGTTCAAGCCTTCGGACCAGCGCGCGGGGCAGGGCGAGCCGTCGCTGATCGCCGGGATGACGCGCGAAATCGCCGCAAGCTACAACGTCGATCGGCAACGCATCTACATCGCAGGCCTGTCGGCGGGCGGCGCGATGGCGACGACGATGGCGGCGACCTACCCGGATCTCTACGCCGCTGCCGGCATCCATTCGGGCCTGCCGCATGCGGCCGCGCACGATCTGCCGTCGGCGCTCGCCGCGATGCAGCAGGGAAGCGCGCGCGCGGCCGGTATCCGGGCGACGGGCGCCGGGACGAGCCGGGAAATGCCTCACCCGGTGCCGGTCATCGTCTTCCACGGCGACCGCGACACGACGGTCCATCCGCGCAACGGCGAGCAGGTGATCGTGCAGTTTGCGCCCGCGGGGGTGCGCACCGGATCAATCGGCGTGGGGTCGAAGCCGCGTGCGAGCATCGAACGGGGCCAGGTGCCGAACGGGCGCGCCTACACCCGGACCACATACCACCACCCGAACGGCTCGCCGCACGTCGAGCAATGGACGGTGCATGGCGCCGGCCACGCGTGGTCCGGCGGCAGCTCCCGCGGTTCCTACACCGACCCGCAGGGTCCGGACGCGGCGAAGGAAATGCTGCGCTTTTTCCTCGCCCATCCGGCCGGCAAAGCGGCGCCGGAGCCGGGACGTTCGGTGTAATCGACAACCGGGCGCTCGCAAGCCCGGCCCATGCCGGCAATGGGCCGACTCGCGAATGGCAGCGTGCGGTGCGTGAGCCGGCAGGATGTTCACCCGCCCGGCGCGCCGCCGCTGACGCGCTCCGGCCAGGTGCTTATTCGGCGTCGGTGACTTCCTGTTTGCGCGGACGGCGACTGCGCGAAGCGGGCTTGCGCGCCGCCTTGACGACCGTTTCGGTCGTCGCTGCGGGAGCATGCGATTCCGCGGGGAGCGGGCTTTCGATCGGCACGCCAGCTTCCGTAGGGGCTTCGGCGATCGGCGGCACGAGCGCTTCGGTCTTCTTTGCTGCAGGCTTGCGCGGGCCGCGTCCCTTGCGCCGTGCTTCCGGCTCGCGATGCGCTTCCACCTGCACCGGGGTTTCATCCGCGATAGCCGATTCGGTCAATTCCTGCGCCGGGATCGTCGCAGGTTCTTCGGCTACGATGAGCGGCGGCTGCGCGGCGAACGGCTGTGCCTGCACCGGCGCCGGAGGCGTTTCCGGCTCTGCGGCCTCCTGCGCCAAGGCCGGCGCCGCCGCTGGCTTTACGGCTGGCTTGCGACCGCTGCGCGTCCGGCGCCGCGGCTCGTGCTGGACGGCCGGCTCCGCGACGGAGGGGGGCTCAACGGCGGGCGCTTCGGCGACGGCGGGTTCGGCGACGACGTCGGGCGAGACCGGCACTTCGGGCGATGCGGTGGCGGCCGGCTTGCGGCCTCCCCGCCCGCGTCGCGACTCGTGTCTGCCCGCGCTCGCCGGGGCGCGCGCCTCGGGGACGACCTCGACGACGACCGGCGCGGGCTCCGCTCCCGCCTCATGGGCTGCAGCGGCCCCGTTGCTGCGATAGACGTAGGCGCCGGACTTCTCGTCGCGGCCGAATTCGAGCAGGCCGCGCGCCTGCGCTTCTTCGAGCAGGTTGCCGAACGCGCGGAAGCCGTAGTACGACTCGTTGAAGCCGGGTTTGCGGCGCTTGATTGCTTCCTTGAGCATCGACGCCCAGATCTTGCCGCTGTCGCCGCGTTCGGCGACGAGCGCGTCGAAGGTGTCGACGGCGAGTTCGATCGCCTGTGTCTTGCGTGCTTCCTGCTCTTCCTTGCGGCCTTTTTCCTCGTCAGGCGAGCGCTTCGCCGCCGGCTGCGCTTCCCGCGTGTCGCGCTTGGCCGCCGCACGCTGGCTCTCGCGCACCAGATCGTCGTAGAAGATGAATTCGTCGCAGTTCGCGATCAAGAGGTCCGACGTCGATTGCTTGACGCCGACGCCGATCACCTGTTTCGCGTTCTCACGCAGCTTCGATACCAGCGGCGAGAAGTCGGAGTCGCCGCTGATGATGACGAAGGTATTGACGTGGGATTTCGTGTAGCACAGGTCGAGCGCATCGACGACGAGCCGGATGTCGGCCGAGTTCTTGCCCGACTGGCGCACGTGCGGGATCTCGATCAGCTCGAAGTTCGCCTCGTGCATCGTCGCCTTGAAGCCCTTGTAGCGGTCCCAGTCGCAATACGCCTTCTTGACGACGATGCTGCCCTTGAGCAGCAGGCGCTCGAGCACGCGCTTGATGTCGAACTTCTCGTAATTGGCGTCGCGCACCCCGAGCGCGACGTTCTCGAAGTCGCAGAACAACGCCATGCTGGCGGTTTCGTGCGGTGATGCCATGATGTTCTCCAGTGAAGCCCGTGGCGGTACGGTGATAAACGCCGTTTTCGCGATTATCTCCGAACCGGGCCCACGAGGTGACGGCGATCGCCCGCGGGCCGGCAGTGTGGCGCAGCCGGAGGGTTGCGTCGGCCGTGACGCGCGCCCGCAGACGCTCAGCGGCTGCGCGTCATCCGGCGGCGGCCGCGCGCGCGATGATGTGGTGAAAGTCTTCCGCCGGCATCGCCCGTCCGAACAGGAAACCCTGCCCCGACCTGCAGCCCTGGGCGACGAGGAATTCGCGCTGTGCCGGAGTTTCGACGCCCTCGGCGAGCAGCGACAGGCGCAGGCTGCGCGCCATCGCGATGATCGCCTGGACGATCGCGGTGTCGTCGCCATCCGCCGGAATACCCTGAATGAATGAACGGTCGATCTTCAGCGTGTCGATCGGGAAGCGCTTGAGATAGGACAGCGATGAATAACCGGTGCCGAAATCGTCGATCGCCAGCGCGATGCCCTGGCGGCGCAGGCCGGCGAGGGTCGCGACGCTGCCGTCCGCATCGGCCATCGCGACGCTCTCGGTGATCTCCAGTTCGAGCTGTGCGGCGTGGGCGCCGGTCTCGGCGAGGATGTCGCAGACCTGTTCGACGAGATCGTGCTGGCGGAACTGGTGTCCCGACAGATTCACCGCCACCTTCAGGTCCGGCCGCCCCGCTTCGCGCCACCGCGTGCTCTGCCGGCACGCGGCGCGCAGAACTTGCTCGCCGAGCGGCACGATCAGGCCGGTCTCCTCGGCCACCGCGATGAACTCGCCCGGCAGCAGCAGGCAGCGCTCGGGATGGCGCCAGCGCACCAGCGCTTCGGCGCCGGTCAGCGCGCCCGTCGCGAGGTCCACCTGCGGCTGGTAATGGGCTTCCAGTTCGCCGCCGGCGAGCGCACGGCGCAGTTCGCTTTCGACGGTCAGCCGGCGCCGGGCGTGGTGGTCCATCTCCGGCCCGTAGAAGCAGTAGTTGTTGCGGCCGCGTTCCTTCGCGCGGTACATCGCGATGTCGGCGTTCTTGAGCAGCATCTCCGGGTCGCGCCCGTCGCGCGGTGCCAGCGCGACGCCGATGCTTGCCGACAGCGGCAGTTCGAGGGAGCCGATACGCACGCTTTCGGACAGTCGGTCACGCAGCTTGGCTGCGAGGCGTGCCGCGTCCTCGATGCTGGCGAGGTCTTCCAGCAGGACCACGAACTCGTCGCCACCGAGCCGCGCGACGGTATCGCCGGCCCGCAGGCACGCCGACACACGGTTCGCGACTTCACGGATCAGGGCATCGCCGACGGCGTGGCCGTAACTGTCGTTCACCAGTTTGAAGCGGTCGAGGTCGAGGAACATCACCGCGGTCAGCCGCCCGCGGCTGCGGGCGATCGCGTGGGTGATGCGGTCGTTGAGCAGGTTGCGGTTGGGCAGCCCGGTGAGGGCGTCGTGGCTCGCCTGATGAATCAGGCGTTTTTCGGCGTGGGTACGGGCGGTGACGTCGTTCAGCACGCCGATGAAATGCGTCACATCGCCGGATTCGTTCTCGACCGGCGCGAGAAACAGTTCGACCGATTGCTGCGCGCCGTTCTCCCGTTCCAGGTTCAGCACGGTGTAGCCTTCGGTGCCGCGGCTGATCGCCTGGCAGATGTCGGTGTACCCATTGCACACTTCACCGGGCACGCCGTCGCGGCAGATGCAGGCCCTGCCCAAGGCGCTGCCGGGAGCGAAGCCGAGGATGCGCTCGAACGCCGGATTCACGTAGATCAGCGGGTAGTCGGCGCAGCTGGCGTCGGCGATGAACACGCCGTTGACGCTGGATTCGATCGCGCGGTCGCGCAGCGCGATGCTGCGCTTGTCGGCATGGATATAGGTGTCGAGCGTCAGGCACAGGTCGAACACGACGACCTTGAGCAGCGAATCGCAGGCGGCGAGAAACCGGTCGCGCTCGCCGCCGGTCTGGTCCCACAGCGCCGGCAGCATGTCAGCGAGGTACTTGCGGAAAGCCCCGACGTACCATTTCGGTTCGAGGCCGATCTGCGCATGCACAAGTCCGACCTTGAGGCGCCGCTGAACGTAGTCGAAGCCGTATTCGCCCTCGGTCAGCTCGGCGAAATAGCGGTCGTGCGCGGCCTTGAGCCGGCTCACCGCGTCCTCGTCGTGGAGCAGTGCCGCGAGCGGCGCATAACTCCGCAGGTAGTCGTAGAAGGCGTCGGCGAATCCGCTGCGCGCTTCGGCGACGCCCGCGTCCATCGCGCGCAGGCGCACGACGTCCTCTTCGCCGAAATCGAGGAAACGCTTGCGTTCGGCGATCTCGGCGGCGTCGAGCCCCAGTTCGTGGGCGGTATTCTCCATCATCCGTGCGCGGCCGTTTCAACCGCCACGAGGCGCGCCTGCAGGCGGACGTTCTCCTCGGCAAGTGCTGCCCGCCGGGATTCGGCCAGATGAAAGGCCTTTTTGTGGGTCGCAAACAGCATGGAGTTTTTCCGCGGTCGAAAAAGGATGAGGCAACAGGCGAGCAGTCTAGTCAGCTATTTTGGGAGTGTCTTGACCGCGCTCAATAATCGCCGGGCGGCGCGTGACGGAACGCACGGAAGCGAGATTTGCGTCCGTCCGAAGGACGAGGCACGAACATCGCAAGACGCCGGGACAAGTCTTCCGCCGTGAGGTCAAAAGGCGTGCGCGCCGGCGTGGGGGTGCTTGGCGGGAGCGAGGAATGCGGAAACTTTCCGAATACGTCGAGATGGCGGCCACCGAATACCTGCACGAGACGGGCAGGGTCGAACTCGACCCGCGCTGGATCGCCGAGTTCTTCCAGGATCAGGGCGTGCTCGACGACTATCCGCTGCTCGACCTCGTCGCGTTCCATGCGCTCGTGCAGAAAGCGCTCGACGTCAAGTCGGAGCGTGCGAACAAGCAGGCGCGACGGCATATCGAGAAAGTCATGGATGTCGTCAGGCGCCGGCGGCGCAAGTGACGGCCGCGCCGGCGTGAACCCGGGTGGCGAAAAGCGCTCGTAGACGACTGGAAGAAGCACGGTAGACTGGCTGGAAGGCGACGCGAACCGGGTTCATGTCGCGCCAGAAGGAGATGACCCAGGGTGAGCCAATCCGGAATATTCGGACTTTTTTCTGTTTTCCTCAGCTGCGTCGCAGGACGCAGGCGCGCGGCGGTTTTCTGCGTGGCGGTGCTGGGCGCGGGCGCAGCGGCAGCGGAGCCGCTGTGGTTCGACGGCGGGCGACCGAGTGCGCAGGCGTGGCAGGCCGTCGATATCCTCGCGGCGGCCGCCGAAGACGGGCTCGATGCGCGCGATTACGATGCCGAAGGGCTGCGCCGCGCCGTTGCCGATGCGGCCGACGGGTGGGCGTGGGCAGACGAGGACGTCGCGCAGCTCGATATCGCGCTGACGGCAGCGATGCAGCGCTACCTGACGGACCTGCGTTTCGGCCGCGTCGACCCGCGCCAGGTCCATGCGAATTTCGTCGCACCGGCCGCGGACGGTTTCGATCCCGTCACCTACCTGTACGCGGCGGTGCTCGAGCGCCGCCTGCCGGACGCGGTGCGCCGCGTCGCGCCCGTGCTGCCGCTTTACGCGAACGTGCGCGAAGCGCTGCGGCGCTACCGCATCCTGGCTCGCGATCCGTCCGGAATTGCGCCGTGGCTTGCCGCGCTGCCGCGCCCGCCGCAGCGCAAGCTGGAGCCAGGGCAAGCGTATGCGGGAATGCCTGTCCTGATGCAACGCCTGGTCGCGCTCGGCGACTTGCCGGCCGCCACGCCGGTGCCGCTGCGCTACGAGGGTGCGCTCGTCGAAGGCGTCAAGGCTTTCCAGCGGCGCCACGGACTCGCCGAGGACGGCGTCGTCGGCAAGGCGACGCTCGAACAGCTCGACGTGTCGCCGGTCGCGCGCGTGCGGCAGATCGAGCTGACGCTGGAACGCCTGCGCTGGACGCCGCTGCTGCAGGGGCCGCGCATGATCGTCGTCAACGTCCCCGAATTCGTGTTGCGAGCCTATGAGGCGCGCGATGGCCGGGTCGAAGTCAAGACGGCGATGAAAGTCATCGTCGGCAGCGCACTCGACACGCGCACCCCGCTTTTCGACGAGGACATGCGTTTCATCGAGTTCAGCCCCTACTGGAACGTCCCGCCGTCGATCGCCCGGGCGGAAACGATTCCCAAGCTGCGCCGCGATGCCGCGTATCTGCGCCAGCAGGGCTTCGAATTCGTCACCGGCAACGGGCAGGTGATCCCGACGTTCGCGCCGGAATACCTGGACGCGGTGCTGCGCGGCGAGATGCGCATCCGCCAGCGCCCGGGACCGAGCAACGCACTGGGCGACATCAAGTTCATTTTCCCGAACAACGACAACATTTTCCTGCACCACACGTCGACCCCCCGCCTCTTCGGCAAGGACCGGCGCGATTTCAGCCACGGCTGCATTCGCGTCGAAGAGCCCGTGGTGCTGGCGAAATTCGTGCTGCAGGATGACCCCGAGTGGAGCGAAGAGCGCATCCGCGCGGCGATGGCCGGAGGGGTGTCGAAGACGCTGCGGCTTCGCGAACCTTTGCCGGTGGTGATTGCCTACAGCACGGTCCTGGTCAAAAGCGACGGCATGGTCTATTTTTTCCGGGACATCTACGGGCACGACACATTGCTCGATGCGGCGCTGCGGCAGCCCGCCCGAAGCGGCCAACCGTCCCTTGCGCAGCAGAAAGGGCGCGATACCCGATACTGACCCTGACCCTGGAACTTCGAAGATGAAGCAGACCGTGCATTCCCGACGCCATTTTCTCCGTCAATCCGCCAGGCTGGCCGTCGCCGGCGCGGCGCTGCCTTTCGCGCGGTCAGCGAGCGCTTCGGTGCGCGACGCGCGCAGCCTCGCGTTCGACCATACTCATACCGGCGAGCGCGTCTCGGTCGTGTATGCCGTCGGCGAGCGATACGTGCCCGAGGCGCTGACGAAGCTCAACCGTTTCATGCGCGATCATTATTCCGGCGAAGTCGGCCACATGGACCCCAAACTGTTCGATCTGCTCTACCGGCTTAAGCTCACGCTCGGCTCGCGCGAGTCGTTCCAGGTGATTTCGGGCTACCGCTGCCCGACCACCAATTCGACGCTGCGCAACACGCGCGGCGGCGGCGTTGCCAAGCGCAGCCTGCACATGGACGGCAAGGCGATCGACGTGCGCATCGCCGACACCCCGCTTGCCGATCTGCGCGATGCGGCGCTGTCTCTGGGTGTCGGCGGCGTCGGCTACTATCCGCACGACCAGTTCGTCCACCTCGACACCGGCCGCGTGCGCAGCTGGTAGGGCCGGCAGCCGCGGGTGCGCCGAGCGGGTGATCGGGAAGCCCGTGGAATGCGACGACGATGTTCCGGAGGGGGCGCGTCATGAGGGGCGTTGCGCATCGGTCGGTGCCGGGAAACCGCGAGATGCACGGGCCGGTTCCGCAGGAGAGGACGGAGGCCGGTCACGACCGGCAACCGCTGCGTCGTCGGACAGGAAATTTCCCAAATAGCCGCTCCGGGCCAGAGTGCCAACCCAGATCACGGGCAGCACCAGTGCCAGCACGACGAGCCCGCGCCCCGCGACGAGCTGCTGATCCAGCAGGTATAGGTTGCACAAGCGGACCGTGACGTCCTGGTAAAGCAGGCCGACCGCCGCGCTCATCCACGCCCAGTTGCCGAGAAAAAAGGCCTGGACGATCGGCGCCGCGGCGCGCCACGAGAGCTGCAGCCCAGCGCCGGCGCCGAGCAGCGAACCGAACTTGGCCAGCTCGACCCAGACGGAGAGCAGCGCCTCGTCCAGCGCCCGCGGGACCATCCAAAAGCCGGACACCAGCAGGAACAGGAACAGTCCGCTGAGGCCGTGTACGTTGCAGGCGTCGATGCATCGACGCAAGCGCGCCGGCAAAGCGGACGCCAGCAGTCCGCCGGCCAGCAGCAGCAGCGGGAACTGCAGCAGCATGTGGCGGGCCATGTCCGCCTCCAGCCACGCGCGCAACGGCGGCAGCCCGCTTGCGGCGACGACGGCCAGCGCGAGGGCAACGCACGCGCGGCCGCTCATCCTTGGCCTGCCGCGGCGAGTCCGGCCGCCTCGTACAAGGCCTGGCGGAATTCGCCCAGACCGTGAATCCGGGCCAGCCGGCCATCGGGCGTGACCGCGTGGATCGCCGCGTTGTGCACGAAGCCGCCCATCCCGTCCGGGATCACGACGATGCCGAAGCTCGCCAGTAGCGGCATCAGTTTCCGCGTGTCGGCGACGGTGGCAAACTGCCACAGCGCAGGATTCGCGTTCATGCGTATAGCGTAGAGGGCGAGGGTCGCGGGATCGTCGTGGGCGGGGTCGAAACTGATCGTGATCAGGCGGACCCGGTCCTGCAGGCCCTGCGCGACGATCTCCCGCTGCAGCTGCTGGAACTCGTTGCCGAGCACGGAGCAGATCGTGTCGCAGCGCGTGTAGATGAAATCGACGAGGGCGACCCGCCGGTCGCTGGCGAGTGCCGCATGCAGCGGCCGGATCGTTCCGTCCGCACCGGCCAGTCGCACGTCCGGCACGACGGCAGGGCGTTCGGCCACCGCCAGGCGGCGCGCCGCCTCGCTGGTGACGACGCGAAAACCGTCGGTCATGCCGGCGAACGCGATGATGCCGAGCGCCGCAACCAGCATGAGCGCGACGGCGGTACGCAGGACGGACACTGCGCGTGGCGCCCTACTTCAGCTGCACGAGTTCGGCGCCGCCATTCCACGGCGCCGTGCGGTCGGCGGTCGCTGCGCGCTGGGCCTGCACCGACTCCGGCGTGACCGGCTCGGCCTGGTTGCCCCATTCACCGCGGATGTAACTGAGAAGCGCGGCTATCTCGGCGTCGTCGAACTTGTCGCCGAACGCCGGCATCGCACCGTTGTAAGTCACTCCACCGACTTCGATGCTGCCGGCGACGCCGTGCAGCAGAATCTGGATCAGCGCCGGCTCCTTGCCGGTCACCCACTCCGAACCGGCGAGCGGCGGGAACACCTGCGGGATGCCGGTCCCGGCCGCCTGATGGCAGGCCGCGCAATTCGCGCTGAAAATCTGGCCGCCATCCGCCGCTTTCGCCGGCAGGGCGGCAAGGATCTCGACGCTGCGCCGGTCCCCCAACGCTGGATCGGTGGCCGGCTGCGCCGTGTAGAGATAATGGACGGCCCACGCGAGCAGCAGCGCGATCATCGCCAGCAGGATGGCGGGCACCGGGTTCAACGCTTCATGCGGGTCGGGGTGTTCGCGGCGTTGCGGGATGTCGTTGCGGGATTGGTCGGTCATGGTCGATGCAGCCCTGCGGGTCAGTTTGTGGCGCGCCGGGAATCGGCACCGGCGGCGAGCGCGGGGAAAGTCCGGTCGAGCGACAGCAGATAACTGACGAGGTCCTCGGCCGCCTGCGTCGCGACGACGACTCCGCGCGCGGGTGCGAACTCGGGTGGCAGCGTGACGATCCTGTCGCCCGGCGCGGCGGCTTCCTTGATCTCGAACAGGTAGGGATAGCCCGGCATGATGCTGCCCGGCACGTAGGCACGCGGCTGGTACAGGTGGCCGAGCTGCCAGTCGACGCTCGACTGGCGGGCGCCGATGTTCAGCAGATCGGGGCCGGTGCGCATCGTGCCGAGCAGATGCGGGCGGTCGTAATAGTAGTCCCCCGCGACTGACGGCCGGCCCCAGCCGCGCTGGTCGTCGGGAGCCTGGCGGGGGTCGCGTGGCTGCTGCGAATGGCAGTACAGGCAACCCTGCTTGATGTATTCCTGCCGTCCGCGCAGTTCGACTTCAGTGTAGGGTTTCAGGCCCGGCGTGGGCGGCACGTCCTGCAGCTGCAGATAAGGCAGCACGACGAGGGAGACCGTTGCGATGGCCAGAGTGACCAGCGCGCCGGAGATGAGTTTGACGCCATTTTCCATGGTTCAGGCAGCCGCAGCGAGGGGACGGAGCAAGGCGGCTTCACTGCGCTGCGGCCCCCGGCGCAACGCCATCACCACGAAGTGCGCGGCAAACACCAGATGGCCGAGCGTCATCAGCGCGCCACCGATCGAACGACCCTGCAGGTACGGCAGGGTCACGCGTACCGACTCCATGAAAGGCTGGCTGGCGTCGAGCATGCTCAGTCCCTGCAGCACGCCGCCGATCGTCAGCGTCACGAAGTAGATCGCGAACCCGATCGTCACGAGCCAGAAGTGCAGCGCGATGAGCTTCGGATACGGCCATTCGCGCGACACGATGCGCGGCATCGCGAAGTAGATGGCGCCGAACATCACCAGCGTCACGAAACCGTACAGCCCGAGATGGGCGTGAGCGACGGTGAAATGGGTGAAGTGGGTGACCGTGCTGACGCTGCGCAGTGCCTCGAACGAGCCCTGGATCGAGCTCAGCGTGTACATCATTCCGCCCAGCACGACGAAGCGCAGCGTCGGCGAATGGCGCAGGGCGGAGAAATTGCCGCGCATCGTCAGATGCTGGTTCACCGAAAACGCCACGACCGGGATGATCATCATCACGCTCTGCACGATCGACAGCGTGATCAGCCACTCCGGCACCGGCCCGCCGACCAGATGGTGTCCGCCGACCTGACCGTAGAAAAACGCGAGGCACCAGAAGCCGATCAGCGACAGGTTGTAGGACTGGATCGGCCGCCCGATCACTTTCGGCAGCAGGTAATAGACTGCGGCCAGCGACAGCGGCGTGTAGAAGAGGCCGAGCACGTTGTGGCCGAACCACCAGTTCATCGTCGCCTGCTCGACGCCGAAGTGGAGATTCGGCAGCTTCGCGACGATGTACAGCACCGGGAACCAGAACAGCGCGGCGCCCATGTACCACACCGAGACGTACAGGTGTTCCACCTGCCGGTGCCGCAGCGTGAACACCAGCGGCAGGCCGATCAGCGCGCCGCCGACGGCGAACAGCGTGCCGACCTGCCACGGGATTTCCAGCCATTCCATGCCGTCGTTGATGCCGGCGGCGATGCAGCCGATGCCGACCGCGAGCCCGAGGTTCCACAGCAGCGCGCCGGAAATCGCGAAACGTGCACCGACGAGCTTCGTCTTGAGCAGCCGCGGCATCATCCACAGCGCGATGCCGAGCGCCGCCATCGGCGCCCAGCCATAAGCGACGGCGTTAAGATGGATGCTGCGGATGCGGCCGAAAGTGAGCCACGCGTACTGGGTCAGCCAGTCCGGCTCGTGGAGCTTGATCGAACTGGTCAGGCCGGCAAGCGATGCGACCAGCAGCCACAGTACCGCGAAGCCCAGCAGCACGAACGCGGGGCGGGCCGCGGAGCGGTCGGCCTCCAGCCGGGTCCGCAACGCGGCGGGATCCGGCTCGACCGGCGCAACAGCGGTCACTGACCGCTGCAGGCGATGCTCGGCCGCCGAAGTGACGGCCGGCTCTTCGACCCGGCCGATCTCGCCGGGGCCGAAGATGACTTTGGCCGCTGCGGGATCCGGATCGAGCACGCCTTTGCGCAGCGACCAGATGAAAACGAACAGGCCGGTCACTGCGATGATGAAGGAAGAAAGGAGGAGGGTGGGGATATCCATGGCAATCGGAAGCGGCGAAGGAGTACTTTCGCGTCGGCAGGGTCAAAAGATATACAAGCCGTACATGTTATTCTGCGGCGCTACGAAAAGCAATCTGGCCAATACATGTTTAATCTGGTAAGAGGTCCGGATGAAGCTCACCGACTACACCGATTACACGCTCAGGACGTTGATTTTTCTCGGCCTGCATCGCAACGAACAGGTGACGATCCAGCAGATCGCCGACGGTTATGACATATCCAAGAACCACCTGATGAAGATCATCCATCGCCTGAGCCTGGACGGCCTCGTCGAGACCACCCGCGGGCGCAGCGGCGGAGTGCGGCTCAGGAAGCCGCCGGACGAGATCAACATCGGACAGGTGGTGCGTGCCGCGGAGCAGGAGTTCGCGCTGGTCGAATGCTTCAGCCGCGTCAACAACCGCTGCGTGCTGTCGCCCGTGTGCGAACTGCAGGCGACGTTTCGCGACGCGTTGGAAGCTTTCTTCGCGGTCCTCGACAAGCGCACCCTTGCGGACATCCTGCGTAATGCAGAAGAGGTCCGGCCTTACATCCGGCTGCGTGGGGTCACGGTCCGGGCGGAAAATGCGTGAGCGACAGTGGCCGGGCGTCGTGGAGCTGCGACGCCTCGCGCCGCCCGGATTGCACGGGCCGCGCGGGAGCCGTTCGCATCCGCGCTGGAAGTTTTCGTAGGAATGGAATGGCGCGCTCGCTATCATGCGCCACGTCCAACGAAAGCCCGCCCATGATCACGCTCAAGAACGTCACGCTGCGCCGCGGTGTCAAAGTGTTGCTCGACACCGCTTCGGTCACGCTCAATCCCGGTGAAAAAGTCGGCCTCGTCGGCCGCAACGGCGCCGGCAAATCCAGTCTGTTCGGTCTGCTCACCGGCGTGTTGCACGAGGACGCCGGCGATTATTCCATCCCGTCGCAGTGGCGCATGGCACAGGTCGCGCAGGACATGCCCGAAACCGCGCAGAGCGCGACCGACTTCGTCATCGACGGCGACACGGTCCTGCTGGCCGCGCGCGCCGAGGTGCACGCCGCCGAGGCCAGCGACGACGGCATGCGCATGGCTCACGCCTACATGGCGCTCCATGACGCCGGCGCGCACGACGCCGAAGCGCGGGCGCAGGCGCTGATTCTCGGGCTGGGCTTTCGCAGTGCCGAGCTCACGAACCCGGTCAACAGCTTTTCCGGCGGCTGGCGCATGCGCCTGCAGCTCGCGCGCGCGCTGATGTGCCCGTCCGATCTGCTGCTGCTCGACGAGCCGACGAACCACCTCGACCTGGACGCGCTGGTGTGGCTCGAAGCGTGGCTCAAGCGTTACGCCGGGACGCTGGTCGTGATCAGCCACGACCGGGAGTTCCTCGACGCGGTGACGCAGGTCACGCTGCACATCGACAACGCCCGGCTGGTGCGCTACGGCGGCAACTACAGCGCTTTCGAGGACATGCGCGCCGAGCAGCTGGCGTTGCAGCAGTCGGCGCTGGCCCGGCAGCAGGACCGGATCGCCCATCTGCAGAAATTCATCGACCGCTTCAAGGCCAAGGCGAGCAAGGCGAAGCAGGCGCAAAGCCGCGTCAAGGCGCTGGAGCGGATGGAGCGCATCGCGCCGGTCCTCGCCGATGCGGAGTTCAACTTCGAATTCCAGGAACCGGCCAACTTGCCGAACCCGATGCTGTCGATGCACGACGCGAGCTTCGGCTATCCGCCGCCGCCGGGCGCGGCTGCCGGAACCGCCCCTGCCGTCATCGTGCGCCACATCAACCGCTCAGTGCACGCCGGCCAGCGCATCGGCATCCTCGGCGCGAACGGCCAGGGCAAGTCGACGCTGGTGAAGACGGTCGCCCGCACGCTCGACGTCCTCGGCGGCGAGATCACCGAAGGCAAAGGCCTGAACATCGGCTATTTCGCCCAGCAGGAACTCGACGTGCTGCGCCCGCAGGACACGCCGCTCGAGCACATGGTACGGCTGGCGAAAGAAACCCTCGCCAGCGGGCGCAGCGGCTGGATCGCCGCGCGCGAACAGGACTTGCGCAACTTCCTCGGCACGTTCAACTTCAGCGGCGACATGGTCAAGCAGGCGGTCGGCACGATGAGCGGCGGCGAAAAGGCGCGCCTCGTGCTGTGCATGATCGTCTGGCAACGGCCCAACCTGCTGCTGCTCGACGAGCCGACCAACCACCTCGACCTGGCGACGCGCGAAGCGCTCAGTGTCGCGCTCAACGAGTTCGAAGGCACGGTCATGCTCGTCAGCCACGACCGCGCGCTGCTGCGCGCGGTGTGCGACGAATTCTGGCTGGTCGCGCGCGGCGGCGTCGAGCCGTTCGACGGCGACCTGGACGACTACCAGCGCTACCTGCTCGACGAGGCACGACGATCGCGCGACACATCGGTGGGCGCGCGGCAGAAACGGGCCGCGTAGCCCCTGCACGATCCTCCGCATCCGCTTTGCAACCACGACAGAGGCAAGCCATGCTGATGACCACGACTCCGACCATCGAAGGCAGGACGATCCGCAGCTATCACGGCGTCGTCGCCGGCGAGGCGATCATCGGCGCGAACGTCTTCAAGGACATGTTCGCTGCCGTGCGCGACATCGTCGGCGGGCGGTCGGGTTCGTACGAAAAGACTTTGCGCTCGGCCCGCGAAACCGCGTTCGAAGACCTCGCCGAAGCGGCCGGCCGGCTCGGCGCGAATGCCGTCGTCGGAGTCGATATCGACTACGAGGTGCTGGGCGAAAAGAACGGCATGCTGATGGTCGCCGTCAGCGGCACGGCGGTGACGGTCGAATAGGCGCTTTCCCCGACGCAACGGCCGGGTGCCGGGGCGCAGCGTTTCCGGCACCACACCGGAAAAAGCGCGGCGCCCCCATTGACACACGGGCCGTCAGTTCGGCGGCAGGTACATCGGGTAAAGGATCTCTTCCTCGCGGCGGATCCGGCCGGCGAGGGCCTCGCCGATCGCGTCGAGGTCCGAACCGAACTGCGCCGCCAGTTCCGGATGGGTGCCGATCTGCCGGTATCGGTCGAGAAAGTCGACGACGGCGCGGCCGATGTCGTCCATCTCGTGACGGAAACCGTGCATCAGCTCGTGGCTGACCGCGTCGGTCTTCAGGAAATGTTCCAGGTAGACGTACAGCCGGACGTTTTCCTTGAGCAGGTGATCCATCAGCCCGATCCGCAAGCGGTCCAGTTGCGTCTGCGCGAGTGAAAGATTCCCCGCGTTGCGTGCCGCGACGATCGCGGTAAAGATCCCGAGCAGGTGCTGATGATCTTCCTTCAGCGCGCTGATCAGCTGTGGGTCGTACCGGATCTGCGTGCCGGGAGCCGTCGCGGCGACACGCGGCGCGGCGGTTCCGGGCGCGGTCGCGTCCGGAGTTTTCGCAGTCGAGGCGACTTCCTTTTTCGCGCCGAACAACCAGTCGAATAGAAACATGTCATCTCCCGTTCTGAATAACTGCCCGCACCCTAGCGCAAGCGCGAGCGTTTTGCGAGGGGCGGCGGATTTTCGCGACGCGCGGCGCCGGGAGCGCAGCTTTGGCGGCGGCAGGGGCCCTCGTGGACCGCAAAAAAGAAAGCCCGGGCGCTTGCGAGCCCGGGCTGAAATCCACACCAAAGGAGGAGGGTGGAGGAGACAGGCGAAGAATAGCCGAGCGGATTGTGCGGCGCAACACAAAATTTCTGTTGGCTCGATCAGCGGGATGTATGGCGCCACGAGCGACCCACGGTGCAAGAAGAGGGCTCCGATGCTGCGCCGCACCTGAACACGCCCAGCCCCCTTGCGGGCACGACCGTTGCATCGCTTCCTCTCCCAATGAAGAGGTGCGAATCAACTGGGAGACGGCCATGACAAGTCAGGCGGAAAAGTCATCGGGAGCGGGACGGGCAGTCGAGATTCCGGTCGGTGCGGTGCGGCTGGGGGGTGAGCTGACGATTCCGCACGGCGCCGCGGGCATTGTCCTTTTCGCCCACGGCAGCGGGAGCAGCCGCCACAGCCCGCGCAACCGTTTCGTCGCGCGCTTCCTGTGCGACGCCGGGATCGGCACGCTGTTGTTCGATCTGCTGAGCCTCGACGAAGAGGCCGTCGACGCGCGGACCGGCGAACTGCGCTTCGACATCGGGCTGCTCGCCGGCCGCCTCGGGGAAGCGACGCGCTGGCTGCGGCGCCAGCCCGACGCGGCGGATCTTCCGCTCGGCTATTTCGGCGCGAGCACCGGCGGGGCCGCGGCGCTGGTTGCGGCGGCGGCGCTCGGCGACGAGGTGAGGGCGGTAGTGTCGCGCGGCGGCCGGCCGGATCTCGCGGGCGACGCGCTCGAAGCGGTGCGCGCCGCGACGCTGCTCCTCGTCGGCGGACGGGACGAGCCGGTCATCCGCATGAACCAGGAAGCGTACGCCAGGCTCTCCTGCACGAAAGCGCTGACGATCGTCCCCGGCGCGACGCACCTTTTCGAGGAGCCCGGCACGCTCGAAGCGGTCGCGCAGCACGCGGCAACGTGGTTTCGGCGACACTTGCCGCAAGCGGCGTGAAAGGACGCAGGCAGAAGGCGGGCGTTCGGACTGGCGAAAGCGCAGGTTCCCACCCTGCGATTCCCCCTCGGCCCCTGCCGCCCCGAAAAGGCAGTGAAACTCACCGGAGGCGATCGGCGCCCCTATCTTGGCAAGGCGATGACCGTGCCTTCGCTTCTTTGGTCGGCACCGCCGTATCGCCTGCCGTTCTGCATTTCGATGACGACAGCCTGTACGGATCCGATCGATTCATTGCAGACAGGGACGCCCGCCACGTCGGGCAGGTCATGACCGAGTTCGACGAGCTGCCGCAACGAATCCGGCGGCAATCCGGCCTCGCAGCGCACCGCTCCGGCTGCGGACGTGACGGACAGCCGGGGCGCGTCGATCGCCTGCTGGATGTCCATGCGGTGATCGACAAGGTTCAGCGTGATGTTCAGCACCGTGTTGATGATCGTCGGACCTCCTGACGCGCCATAGGCAATGAGCGGTTTGCCGTCCTTGAAGAGGATCGTCGGCGCCATCGACGACAGTGGCCGCTTGAACGGTCCCGCATCGTTTGCGCCCGGATTGCCGGTCGAAGCGCTCAATTGCGGCGTGAAGTTGAAGTCGGTCAACTGGTTGTTGAGCAGAAAACCGTAGCCCGGAACGAGGATGCCGGTTCCCCACGTGTGCTCGGTCGTGCTCGTGTAGCTGACGAAGTTGCCGGCCGCGTCGACGACCGAGAAGTGGGTCGTATGCATGCTCTTCTCTTCCTCCGCCGGCACGCGGGGCAGCTCGTCGTGAGGGCGGCGGTTCGGCGAATCACAGGCGCGCGGGTCACCAGGGAGCGGGGTGGCCATGCGCGAACCGGAGTTGATGAAGGCGCGCCGCGTCGCGAGAAAGCATTCGGACAGCAGTCCTTTCACCGGCACCGGAACGAAGTCCGGATCGCCCATCCATACCGACCGGTCGGCAAAAGTCAGCCGCATTGCCTCGATCATCGCGTGCAACGCATCGCGTCCGCCAAAGCGCCAGCCGTCGCCGCTGCCGAGCGGGAACGGCTCGAGGAGCTCGAGCATCATGAGCAGCGCCAAGCCGCCGGACGAGGGCGGCGGCATCGACTTGATCGTGTACCCACGGTAGTCGCCTTCGACCGGCTGGCGCACGGCGACGTCATAAGCCGCGAGATCGCTCGCCGTCATGCGCCCTGCGCCGGCAGGGCCGATCTGCGACCGCAGCTGCACGTCGAGGATGGCGCGGGCGATATCCCCCCGGTAGAACGGATCGACGCCGTCGCGGGCGATCAGGCGGAACGTCTGCGCCAGCGCCGGCTGGACGAGCAGATGTCCTTCGGGCAGCGGGCTGCCGTCGGGCAGGCGGAAAATCGCGCGCGTCTCCGGCTGCAGCGTTGTGCGCACGTTGTACGTGTCGGCGGCGAGGAACCGATTGATGCGGAAACCCTCTTCCGCGAGCCGGATCGCTGGCGCGAGAGTGGCAGCAAGCGTCATGCTCCCCCACTGGCGCAACGCGTAATCGATCCCCTTCAACGTGCCGGGAACGCCGATCGAATGCCCGCTGGTGGATGCAGCCAGGAAAGTCTGCCCAAGGAACATGTCGGCGCTTGCCCCTGCAGGAGCCTTCTCGCGCGAGTCGACGATGAACGTGCGGTTCTCCGCGGCGAGATGCACCATCATGAAACCGCCGCCGCCGATTCCCGAAAATTGCGGTTCGACGACATTCAGCGCGAACTGGATTGCGGCCGCCGCGTCGATCGCGTTGCCGCCCGCTTCGAGAATCTGCGCCCCAGCCGCCGCGGCGAGCGGATGCGACACGGAGACGACGCCGCGGGAAGAAGCGGCGTTTCCCGCGGACGAACCGGTAGCCTGCGCCGGGTCGATTTGCGGCACGCCGATCGACGTGGCCGACGCTGATCCGCCTTCCGCCGCGAGCGCCAGCGGGGCTAGCACCGCGGTGGCGACGAACAGCGCCGCGCCGAGCCGGGCCAGGTACATCGCCAGGTCCATTCGCTTCATCGTGTCCTCCTCCACCGGCTGCCGCGGCCTGTTCCGAGTCGAAACGGACGCCGTTAAAGAGTAGTTCTTCAGCGGAGAAGCGGAAGCAGGGCTTGCGTCGTCGCAACGCTCCGAAGTGAAACGCGCGTGCCTGGACTGGCAGCGAGAGGGCCTGTCAGGTAAAACCCCTGGAGCGGGAAAACGGAACCGGGTGCGAAGGGTCCGGTCCGAATCGGTCCTGCCATGGCCTCCGCCTGGCAGAGTTTGGACAGCCGTCGGAGGAGTCGTGAGGACCGAAAGGGAAAAAATGCTCGCGGGAGAGCTTTATGATCCGTTCGACCCGGACCTGGTTGCCCGGCGGGACCAGGCACGCGCCTTATGCCAAACGCTGAACGCCACGAAAGAGTCGGAGCAGGGCGTCAGACGCCGCGTCCTCGAAGACCTATTCGGCGCCGGTGGCGATACCGTCTGGATGCAACCGCCCTTCTATTGTGACTACGGTTCCAACATTCGCCTCGGCGCGCGCGTATTTTTCAACTTCAATTGCACCGTTCTCGATGTGTGCGAAGTCCGCATCGGCGACTACACGTTATTCGGCCCGGGCGTGCAAATCCTCACGCCGTTGCATCCACTCGACGCCGATCTACGCAGGAAGCAGGAATACGGAAAGCCGATCGAGATCGGGGCAGACGTGTGGGTGGGAGGTGGAGCACTGATTCTGGCCGGAGTCCGTATCGGGTCTCGAACGATCATTGGAGCGGGTAGCGTCGTGACACGTGACATTCCGGAAGGCGTACTTGCAGCCGGAAATCCATGCCGAGTGATCCGCAGTGTCTAGACCGCGCTATCCACCTGGGTCGCCATCGACAGCTTGTATCGCCGCTCATGCTGCTCGAATTGCGCGGCGGCGGCGGTGCGGCGGATAAACCCTGCCGTACCGAATCGCTGCACCCCAGGATGGGGGTCGATGATCCGTTCGAGGCGATGAGGGCAGCGCTCAGTCGCCACCTCAAGCTGCCCCGGCGCACTCGTATGCGCTGCAGCACGCGCGCGGCGCTTCGTTTTTCAGCATGCTATCCTCTCGCCGAACATGACATTCGGGCCGGCACCAATGCGAATCGAAGGCACTCTTGGCAAATGGAACGACGATCGAGGTTTCGGTTTCATTGTGCCGAAGGACGGAGGACCGGAAGTCTTCGTACATGTTTCCGCATTTCCTCGCGACGGTCGTCGTCCGCAAATCGGGGAGCCGTTGTCGTTCGAGATCGAACTCGACAAGGACCGCAAGAAACGCGCCGTCGGCGTTTCCCGCCCTGGCCGACCCAAGCTAGCACCCGTGCGCCGTCACGCGCTAGATCGAAAACGGGCAAAGCGGAGTCCGATCGCATCCATCGCAAAACTGCTTGTATTCGGGGCGCTCCTAGCCTATGGCTATGCCGAAATCTACCCACGCTTCACCAAGTCTCAAGCGGCCGTCGACATTCCACAGGAAAGCGTACAGCGTGTCGTCGAAAGTGCTGAATCAAAATTCCGCTGCGACGGCAGAACCCATTGCTCGCAAATGACCTCCTGCTCAGAGGCGACGTCCTTCCTGAAAAACTGTCCGGGCGTGATGATGGATGGCAACAACGACGGAATGCCATGCGAGCAGCAATGGTGTACCGGTATGTTTACAAGGTGAGCGGGATTGATCGGCCGGGTTCGGCCAGAAGCGGACTGTAGCCATACCTGCCCCGAAGCCGTCATTCGACGGCGGCAACCTTAGCGATGCTAGTCTTCAGCGGGACCGACGGTGGTCAATGATCGAGGGGCTCCGGCCTCTGCTGCTCTCGACGAGGCCGCACCCTCGAGAATTCTAGCTATTACCGCGTGCAGTGACAGTCCGGCTGCTGTTTTCTCGGGCACGACACGGCTTCGGCCAATCCTAGATCTCTCCACCCTCGGTTGGCCTTTGGAGAGCCAACGTCTCCGCATGCCCAACTGCTCATTTGTGTCGCTAAGACAACGCCTTGCAAAGCCCGATACCGTGCAGGAATTCTTTGACGTCTTAATACAATTTGATTATTGTCCTTCCTTCGGTCGCTATGATGCACCCCGCATGGAGCGGTCGCATTCTGTACAAAAATTGGCAGGTTCCGACCAGCACAAATAGGCGGAACCTGCCTATTTCAAAGTTCGTGATTCCGTCTACTCAACTGTTAGGCATCATGCACCGCATCGCAATCTTCCTCCGCAACACGGGCAGCACGAACAAGTTTCGTCGCACGGTACTCGGCACTCTCAGATCCGATATGGTCGACGAGGCGCTACTTTGCAGCGGCTTCTTTCAAGACGACGCAAAGTACTCAACGGGTGCCGACTTCGATCTCATAGCACACCGCTCCTGCGCGCCGCTGAAGTTAACTACTCTTGGCCTGTACTCATACAGTTGGAAGGCTCAATATTCCAGCTTCTTTTCACAAATTCAGGAGAAGAACGCATGCGCGTGCTTCACTGCGGTGAAAAAGCGAATTCCGAGTATGGGCTGGCACGCCAAGGTGTTTTTGGCAAAGGCCGCAGGCCAACCTGTCGTGGGCATCATCGGAAGCAGCAACGTTACGCGCCGAGCCTTCGGAGAGCTCAAGGACTTCAACTATGAGTGCGATGTCGTCGTGTGGGACGAGAACATTCCTGACATCGACACAGTTGTGAATGCTGCAATCGGCGATCTAGGCGACGTATCTGACGTCATCTTTACATACTACGACGATAACCACATTGCAAACAAACAACCGCTTCAGAATCGGCTACTTTCTCTCGAAGCGGAAATTATGTCCAAGGCGATTGACGCCTAACAGGAAGACTCGACATGAATTTCATATTAAGACTACTTCCCGTGGCTTTATTAATCGCGTTTGCAATATATCAAACAAATAAGAAAGAGGAACGAATTGAGCAACGCTTGGCTCCGTTTAACGCGGCGAGTGTTCAATATCTTGCGGAAGCCAAAACAGTGAAGAACAGACTGCCGGTAACAGGCAAAATCCTTGTCATTGATGCCGAGTCGGGATCACCGATTCCGTTCGAAGAATATGAGAATCAAGTTAATCCGAAGCACATTCCATTCCATCCTGAGGAGGTGGATACAGTAGTCCTCCAAGAATGCAAATGGGAGAAAATCGGATTCTATTCAGGTGGAGGCGATGGCCTCCAGGAAAGTTGCGAATTTTTTGTAGGCAAGCCAAAAGATGGAATATGGAGCTCTTGGGGCGAGACAAAAGGAAGTATGCCTCCTGAAGAAGTGAGAAGGCGGCGTAGCAGCACCTCTGACGTGAAAGGCGGGAGAGCAATAGTTGAATTCCTTCGTGTGAATTTAAAGTAAACATTTATATTTACATCCCGCATTTCACCAGAAAATTGCCTACCAACTGCTTACAGCGGACCGTCAAAATGCTGCGCATTTTGCCGTCCGCTGAAGCGTCACGTTGGGCTTCTTAGCGTCTGACGAAATTGTAATATGGCACGAAAGAAAAGGCTGCCGTCTGCCAAAGGGCCTGTAGCCACATCCAGTACTCAGGCTAGACTGCCTTGGTACCGGCGCGTGTGGTTCTTGATTACTCTTGTTGGCGCAGGGTTGTACGGTTCACTCGCAAATGGCCCTATGTTGCTTACGAACGCTGAGAAACTTCCCTCTGAATTTGCGCGCGTATCCGGCAAATTCCTGGCGTGGTACTACGAAGATCAGGCATGGGAGGGACTTTGGTCCGCCAATCCTGAGGGTTATGTTGATTTTGAAGACATGAAGCTTTCCGATGTCGATATCAAGGTTCACCTCCTAGCGGAGCACGGCAGGATTGGCGGTGAAATCGCGATGAAATCAATATGCCGCTTAGTTCCCATGTTTGACTACCTAATGCTAGAAGGAAAAGTCAGCGGTGACACTGCAACAATTACCGCTTTTGATTTCATCGGAGGAGAACGAAAGAACTTCTTTCGGTTCTCTGCCAGGCGCGATGGTGTAGTGATCACGGTTTCCCCAGAAGAGGGGGCTAGAGAATGGCTGCCGACGCTCCCCGTGAGAATTGCGCTGCATCCCTCCCAGGAGGGCGAGGATCCATATGATGAGTTGACTGTAACGTGTAGAGTGGAAAAGGAAGAACTGATGAAAAGGATTCGACCGGAGGGATTGGGTCGATGAGGTGCTGCCCAACCACTGCTTGCAGCGGACCGTTAGGTAGTCAGCCCCTAGCATCACTTAGGATCAATAGATGGACATACTGGCTTTCTTGAGAGAGCGCGGCTCCACTCCAAATGCGACCGATGAAGCCCTTTATGAATTCGTCGCTGCCGAACTAGTAAATTCAGCGGTTAAACAAGGTTTGTGGACGAAGGCTCTATCAGACAGCGATTGGGACGAAGCCAGAGCCAAAGCTCTTTACGTAAAGATGCGCTTCACGCAATTGCGTAACGAACTGATTTCAGAAACTACGCGACAACGAGCCCTGTTGTCCGATCCGAAAAACGAGGCAGCCGCGTGCGGTCTGTCCGAGGAAGAAATTGAATACCTCGGAAACCCAATAAAGGCTATCCGGTATCTTGAAAAGTACCGCGTTTCCAAGAACAATTTGTTAAAGGCCATCAGCCTTGGCAAGATCCGCAGCGTTATTTGCCGTGAGATATTGTGGGTCCAAAACAGGAAGATTACGTAATACAATTGCTAGACCGCGTGGCATTTACGCTCGATACTCATGCAGTTGACGCTGTAAGCTACAACACAATATGGAGAAAGTTTTGAAAAGAGTACTGGATCCTAATGGACTTGAAATTGGGGCGTTTGACGGGGCTACGATCAAGTGCAACGGTAATATCGTTTATTGGATCTCGGATAATGAAGTGTTTGCGCCGGCAAATTACACCACTTCCGATTTGAAAATATTCAATAAAGGTCAATGCATTTTAATTGGGGAATTTGTAGATGGAGAGTGCATTGTCGACGGCGAGGTTATTTTCCGACTTTCAGTCTGAGTTGAGACGCTGGCAAACGCGATATTTTTTGTAAGCTTCAGCTAACAAGGAGATTTGTCGATGCAAAACTGGTACAGACGAATGACCGGCGGACAAAAGAAACTCGTATACATTGTTTCGATATTATTGGCTCCAATTTGGGGTATCGGCCTGTTATTTCTTACCATTCTAATATACCTTCAGCTTGGGCAAAAAAGCGGTGACGTATAAGGAGTTAAAGCGCGAAGCGTTTTGCGCAAGACTTGTCTCTTTCGCGAACGCACAAAACTCAAGTTGCTCGTCGATGTATTGCTCATTGCGCCACAGCGAGCTTGATCTATTCGTTCGTTAGGGCGGCCAAATTAATGCGGTTTCCAACCAGGTGAGATGATTGCTGATACAACGTGCCTAACAACTGCTTGCAGCGGACCGGGCGGTTCCTATGGCTTGGGGGGACACCTGGAATCCACAGTTGAACGTCTGCTCCGAACCGAGCGGAACAAGTCAAGATAGTTGTCGCCTGATTCATGCAACCAACCGCCCTATGTCTTCAGCATGCAAGTGGTCGCGTACGACCGCGTCGCGCTCCGGATTGAGCGTGACCGCGCCGATCGGGGTCCAGTCGCGTGTCCCACGGGACCAGCGTGCGGGGTGGCGCTCGCGGGCCTGGAGATACGTCTGATGGCGTGCAGCCAGGATCGCCCGATCCTCCAGCGCGTGTCGCTGCGCCGGCGTGACGTAGCGGATGCCGCTGTGGCGGTGCTCGAAGTTGTACCAGCGCACGAAGTCGTGTCCCCAGAGGCGGGCGTCTTCCAGGGTGGCGAAGCCGCGCGCCGGGAATTCGGGGCGGTACTTCGCCGTCTTGAAGAGCGACTCCACGTAGGCGTTGTCGTCGGAGACGCGCGGGCGCGAGTACGACGGTTTGACGCCCAGCCAGTGCAGCATCGCGAGCACCGTGGTGGCTTTGAGCGTGCTGCCGTTGTCGCCGTGAAGCACGGGTTTGTCGATCATCGCGTGGACGCCTTCGGAGAGCGCGGTGCGCTTGAGCAGGCTCACCGCATGGTCAGCGTCATCGGCGTCGTGGATCTCCCAGCCGACGATCTTGCGGCTGTAGAGGTCCTGGATCAGGTAGAGATAGAACCAGCGCCCCTGCACCTGCGTGGGCAGATAGGTCATGTCCCAGCACCAGACCTGGCCGGGCGCGGTGGCCACATGCGTGGTCGGCGTGCGCGAGCGCTGGGGCGCCCGGGCGCGACCCCGGTGACGAGTTTGCCCGTGGGCGCGCAGCACGCGCTGGAAGCTCGATTCGCTGGCGATATAGACGCCTTCGTCGGCCAGCGCCGGCACGATGCGCGCCGGCGGCTGATCGGCGAAACGCGGCTCGTTGGCCACCGCCAGGACGCGGGCGCGCTCCTCGTCGGTGAGCGCATGCGCGGGCGTCGGGCGCTCGGCCAGAGGCCGGCGGTCTCCGACCTGCAGGCCGTCCTCGGCCTTCCAGCGTTGCAGGGTACGCACGGTGATGCCAGCGAGCTCACACGCCGGGCGCAAGCGCGCACCGGCTGCGTGAGCAGTCTCGATGTGGCGGACCATCGTTTGGCGATCTTCCAGGCCGATCATGCGTCCTCGTCCTTGTCCGTTGGAAAGATCACCTCGAGCTTTTTTGACAGCACCAGCAGCGCGGCGGCTTCGGCCAAGGCCTTCTCCTTGCGGCGCAGGTCGCGCTCGAGGTCCTTGATGCGACGCCGGTCGGCCTTCTGTTCCCGGTGGCTGGTGCGCGCCGCGTCTTCGGGGTCGGCCAGCGCCTGTGTGGCCGCCGTGCGCCATTGCTCGAGCTCCTGCGGATACACGCCGTTCTCCCGGCACCAGGCGCTCTTGCTCGCCTCGTCCATCGCTGCGGTGACCAGCACTGCCTCGAATCGGGCCGGCGCTGTCCAGGCCCGCTCGCGAGCGGGCCTGGACAGCGCATCCGCGCGCCACCGCTCCAGCGTGGCCGTTGAAATGCTCAGTTCGCGGGAAACCGTCTCCACCGATGCGCTCTCCGGTGGCAACAACCGTGCTACCGCCTTGTCCTTGAATGCTTGTCCGTATCTGGCCACTTCGTTCTTCCGTTATCGCCCTCGGGTTTCGGATTCTATCGAGGCGACAACTATCTTGACCCAGAGGGCGAGCCCAGGGGCAGCAACGGGTCGATACCACCAATTCGATGAGCGCAGAGGCCAGCCGTTCGACGGCGGCGAGCGCCGAGCGGCAGGTGTCGGCACTGCCGCCGCTCAATCTGCGCAGGTTGGTAGGCAGCTGACGTCCAGCTGTGTGAACTGGCTCTACGTCGGCGGACCTGTAGGCACCCCTCTGGCGGGTTTCTTCGGATGCGCCTTCGTAAAGCGGGTCGGGCTTGGGTGGGGCTGATTCTTGAAACGTTCGTCGCGCCGTGCATGCGGTTGGCGGCGCCAGCATCCCGGAGCCGGACCTGCTGAGAAGCACGGTTTTTCCACTGGGAAAATCCTATAATAGCGGCCAATTCGTTTTGAACGCTATTTTGGGATTCCCGCATGGAAATCAAGGTCAACTTTCTCGACAAGCTTCGTCTTGAGGCCAAGTTCGATGACTTCACGGTAATCGCCGACCAGCCCGTCCGCTATAAGGGCGACGGCTCGGCGCCTGGTCCGTTCGATTACTTTCTGGCTTCATCGGCTTTGTGCGCGGCTTACTTTGTGAAGCTGTACTGCGACACGCGCAATATTCCTACCGAAAACATCCGCCTGTCGCAGAACAATATTGTCGATCCCGAAAACCGCTACCAGCAGATTTTCAAGATCCAGGTCGAGTTGCCGGCGGATATCTCCGACAAGGACCGGCAGGGCATTCTGCGCTCCATCGACCGGTGTACCGTGAAAAAGGTGGTGCAAACCGGGCCCGAGTTCGTGATCGAGGAGGTGGAAAATCTGGATGCCGATGCTCAGGCCTTGCTGATGTTGAATCCGGCGTCGGAAGCCAGCACCTATATCGCCGGCAAGGATCTGCCGCTGGAGCAAACCATCGCCAACATGTCCGGCGTCTTGGCGGGCCTGGGCATGAAGATCGAAATCGCTTCGTGGCGCAATCTGGTGCCCAACGTCTGGTCGCTGCATATCCGCGATGCGCATTCGCCGATGTGCTTTACCAACGGCAAGGGCGCGACCAAGGAAAGCGCGCTGGCGTCGGCGCTGGGCGAGTTTATCGAGCGGGCGAATTGCAATCACTTCTATAACGACCAGTTCTGGGGCGAAGACATTGCCAACGCGGCGTTCGTGCATTACCCGCACGAGCGCTGGTTCAAGCCGGGCCGGAAAGATGCGCTGCCGACCGGGATTCTCGACGAATACTGCCTGGAAATTTACAACGCCGATGGCGAGTTGCGCGGCTCGCATCTCTACGACACCAATTCCGGCAATATCCAGCGCGGCATCTGTGCGCTGCCCTATGTGCGCCAGTCGGACGGCGAAGTGGTGTATTTCCCGACCAACCTGATCGACAACCTGTTCCTCAGCAATGGCATGAGTGCCGGCAATACCTTGGCCGAAGCACAGGTGCAATGTCTGTCGGAAATTTTCGAACGCGCGGTCAAGCGCGAAATCCTGGAAGGTGAAATCGCGCTGCCGGATGTGCCGCACGAAGTGCTGGCGAAATATCCCGGCATTCAAGCCGGCATTCAGGCGTTGGAAGACCAGGGCTTTCCGGTGCTGGTCAAGGATGCGTCGCTGGGCGGGGAATTTCCGGTGATGTGCGTCACTTTGATGAACCCGCGTACCGGCGGTGTGTTTGCGTCGTTCGGGGCGCACCCGAGCCTGGAAGTGGCGCTGGAACGCAGTCTGACCGAGTTGCTGCAGGGGCGCAGTTTTGAAGGCCTGAACGATTTGCCCCGGCCCACTTTTGAAAGCAACGCTGTCACCGAGCCGAATAATTTTGTCGAACACTTTATCGATTCCAGCGGGGTGGTGTCATGGCGCTTTTTCAGCGCCAAAGCCGATTTCGATTTTGTCGAGTGGGACTTCTCGGGCCAAGGTGAAAACTCCAATGCCGACGAAGCCGCCACCTTGTTCGGCATTCTCGAAGACATGGGCAAGGAAGCGTACATGGCGGTCTATGACCAGCTCGGCACAACGGCCTGCCGCATCCTGGTGCCGGGGTATTCGGAAATCTATCCGGTGGAAGACTTGATCTGGGATAACACCAACAAAGCGCTGGCGTTCCGCGACGATATCCTCAACTTGCACCGCCTCGACGATGCCAGCCTGCAGGCACTGCTCGAACGTCTGGAAGACAGTGAGCTGGATGATTACATCGACATCATCAGCTTGATTGGCATCGAATTTGACGAGAATACGGCGTGGGGTCAGTTAACGATTCTCGAGTTGAAGCTGCTGATCAACCTTGCTTTGCGGCAGTTTGAAGCGGCACACGAACTGGTGAAAACCTTCCTGCAATATAACGAGAACACGGTCGAGCGCGGATTGTTCTATCAGGCCTTGAACGGGGTGCTGGAGGTGCTGCTGGACGATGACCTGGAACTGGACGATTACGTGGTCAATTTCCGCCGGATGTTCGGCAACCCGCGGATGGATGCGGTGATGGGGTCGGTGGATGGCAGCGTGCGCTTCTTCGGCTTGACGCCAACGAGCACGAAACTGGAAGGGCTCGATCGGCACCAGCGTCTGATCGATAGCTACGAAAAACTGCACAGGGCGCGGGCCAACGTGGCGGTTTTATCCAGTTAGGGTTACGAGCCATGGCTGGATCGGCCACAAGAGTCGCCAGAGCGTCTCGCACATTTCAGTTGCTCGAAAAACAGTATTGAGGGGCCGGCTCAGGTATTGGGGGATATCGGACTGCTGTTTTTCGACTGTGATTGTGCAGACCCGACACCGCTCGTCAACCTGTTCGGCATTACCCCACCGTTGGGCTCCGGCAGCGGTGCCGTCATCGCCTTCAACCGCCATCGGATCGGCTAAAATTATTTGTTTTTCAATGGATTAGGCTGACTTCACAGTGCTTAGGCCAACACCTGGCCCGCTTTCTGCAGCAGGAGTAGCGAGCGCAGCATCCGGCTCACTACCGAAACGCGACGCACTCTTCAGGAGACCGCCATGGCCCACCTCACTATCCACGATTTGCCCGCCACCGAAACGCTTGACGCCAAGAGGATGAGCGCCGTGCGCGGCGGCATATGGGACTATTCCAACCGACTCGGCACGCTCGGTCAGATGTTGGAGGACCAACAGGATCGCAACTACGGCGATCCTTTCGGCCCCAAGACCCTGGACGAGGCGGCCCACCAGGCGCTTGAAGGCTGGGTTTCGGTTCCTTGAGATGATTGTCGCGTCGTGGCGCGACCGTTCTGCGATTGATGTGAGCGCGCCGGGAGTTGGATCGGCAGTTTGCCGAACGAGCCCCCGCTCAGGCAACTCGCCCCCGGTTGCCGTTACGGCCGAAATCGGGGCGGACCTTGAAAACGTGCGAGGCAGCCATGAAAAAAGCTCCCGCGGGAGCTTTTTTCATTACATTTGTCACCGGTTTTTCATCAACCTGGCGCATCACACGTCGATGTTCCTCGCATACAGCGCATTCCCTTCGATGAACGCTCTTCGCGGCTCGACGTTGTCGCCCATCAGCGTCGTGAAGATCTCGTCGGCGGCGATCGCGTCGTCGATCTGGACTTTGAGCAGGCGGCGCACGGCCGGGTCCATCGTCGTTTCCCACAGCTGCTCGGGGTTCATTTCGCCGAGGCCCTTGTAGCGCTGCTTCGTCAGGCCGCGTTCGACTTCACCGAGGAGCCAGCGGATCGCTTCCGAGAAGCGCGTGATCGGGTGGCTTTTTTCGCCGCGGCGGATCTCGGCGCCGACGCCGATGAGGTCGGAGATCGCTTCGGCGGCGGTGCGGATGCTGCGGTAGTCGCCGGTGATGAGAAATTCCTCGTCGATCCACGCGAGGCGCAGGTTGCCGTGATGCATGCGCTCGATCGCGAGGCGCCAGCTCTCGGCTTCGTCGTGGTATTCGGGACGGATCGTCACGCTAGCGGGCAGGTGCGGCTGGATGCGAGCGGCCGAGTCGCGGGCGGCGGCTTCGTCGTCGAGGTTGACGGCGAGGTTCTGCGCGAGCATCGCGTGCAGCACTGCCGGGTCGACGTAGCCGGCGAGGCGGTTGATGACGGCTTCGGCGAGCAGGTAGCTGCGCGCGAGGCCGCCGAGGGCTTCGTCGGCGATCGGTGCGGCACCTTCGCGCGGCAGCAGCACCGCGCCGTCGAGCGCGAGCTTCAGGAGGTGCTGGTTCAGCGCGTTCTCGTCCTTGATGTACATCTCGTTCTTGCCGTGCTTGATCTTGTATAGCGGCGGCTGCGCGATGTAGATGTGACCACGCTCGACGAGCTCGGGCATCTGGCGGTAGAAGAAGGTCAGGAGCAGCGTGCGGATGTGTGCGCCGTCGACGTCCGCGTCGGTCATGATGATGATGCGGTGGTAGCGCAGCTTCTCGGGCTTGTAGTCGTCCTTGCCGATGCCGGTGCCGAGCGCGGTGATCATCGTCGCGATCTCCTGGCTCTGCAGCAGCTTGTCGAAGCGCGCCTTCTCGACGTTGAGGATCTTGCCCTTCAACGGCAGGATCGCCTGGAACTTGCGGTCGCGGCCCTGCTTCGCCGAGCCGCCTGCGGAGTCGCCCTCGACGAGGTAGATCTCGCACAGCGCCGGGTCTTTTTCCTGGCAGTCGGCGAGCTTGCCGGGTAGCCCCACGCCGTCCAGCAGGCCTTTGCGGCGTGTCATTTCGCGCGCCTTGCGCGCGGCGTCGCGGGCGCGCGCGGCTTCGACAATCTTCGCGCAGATTGTTTTTGCGTCGAGCGGGTTTTCCTGCAGGAAGTCGGTGAGCTTGTTGGCGACGACTTCCTCGACCGCGGGACGGGCCTCGGACGAGACCAGCTTCATCTTGGTCTGGCTGGCGAACTTCGGGTCGGGCATTTTCACCGACAGCACGCACGCGAGGCCTTCGCGCATGTCGTCGCCGGTGATGTCGACTTTCGCTTTCTTCGCGATCTCGTGTTCTTCGATGTACTTGTTGATGATGCGCGTCATCGCCGCCCGCAGGCCGGTGAGGTGAGTGCCGCCGTCGGCCTGCGGAATGTTGTTGGTGTAGCACAGCACCTGTTCGGCGTAGCTGTCGTTCCACTGCATCGCGACTTCGACACCGAGCTCGGCGTCGTGGCCGTGGCCGGTCGGGATGCGCGTCGTGCCCGCAGCGTAGAACACCGTCGGATGCAGCACGCTCTTCGTGCGGTTGATGTATTCGACGAAACCTTTGACGCCGCCGGCGAAGGCGAAGTCCTCTTCCTTGCCGCTGCGTTGGTCGACGAGGCGGATCTTGACGCCGTTGTTGAGGAACGACAGCTCGCGCAGGCGCTTGGCGAGGATCTCGTAGTGGTATTCGACGGTGCCGAAGATCTCCTCGTCGGCGAGGTAATGCACGCGCGTGCCGCGCTTGGTGGTCTCGCCGGTGATGCGCATCGGGCTCACCTCGACGCCGTCGACGAGCTCGATGACGCGGTTCTGCGGCACACCGTGGTGGAACTCGATGAAGTGTTTCTTGCCGTCGCGGGCGACGGTAAGGTGCAGCCACTTCGACAGCGCGTTGACGCACGACACGCCCACGCCGTGCAGGCCGCCCGACACCTTGTAGCTGTTCTGGTTGAACTTGCCGCCTGCATGCAGCACGCACATGACGATCTCGGCCGCCGAGCGCTTCGGCTCGTGCTTGTCGTCCATCTTCACGCCGACCGGGATGCCGCGGCCGTTGTCGGCCACCGAGATCGAGTTGTCGGCGTGGATCGTGATGACGATGTCGTCGCAGTGCCCGGCCAGCGCCTCGTCGATGGCGTTATCGACGACTTCGAACACCATGTGGTGCAGGCCGGTGCCGTCGGAAGTGTCGCCGATGTACATGCCGGGACGCTTCCTCACCGCTTCCAGCCCTTCGAGCTGCTGGATGCTGGATTCGTCGTAGGCGTCGGGTTCGGGAGTGTGCGGTAGGACTTGCGATTCGGACATGGTCATCTCAGTGATTCATCAAAGAACGCGCCCCCGGCTGCACAGGGGCGAAAAGCCTGCGGCGGCGGTGCGCCGCGTCGGTCAGATCCGCATCGGCATGACGACGTACTTGAACGTGGCGTTGCCGGGCAGCGTCACGAGCGCGCTCGAGTTGCCGTCGTTGAAGCGCCATTCGATCGTGTCGCTGGTAACGTTATTCAGCACGTCGAGCAGATAGGTGACGTTGAAGCCGATGTCGAGCGGGTCGTCGTGGTAATCGACTTCGAGCTCTTCGAGGGCTTCTTCCTGTTCAGCGTTCGTGCTGACGATCTTCAGGCTGCCGTCGCCGAGCACGAGGCGCACGCCGCGGAACTTCTCGTTGGTCAGGATCGCGACGCGCGACAGCGTCGCCAGCAGCGGCATGCGCTCGAAAGTCAGCAGCTTCGGGTGGTTCTGCGGGATCACGCGCTCGTAGTCGGGGAACTTGCCGTCGATCAGCTTCGACACCAGTTCGATCGGGCCGAAGCGGAACACGACCTGGTTGCCGGCGAGGATCACTTCGAGCGGATCCTCGCTGTCGGCGAGCTGGCGGGCAAGCTCCATGACGGTCTTGCGCGGCAGGATCACTTCCGTATGCGGGACGTCGCCAGCGAGCGGGTTCGACGCGAACGCCAGGCGGTGGCCGTCGGTCGCCACCATGCGCAGCTCGCTGCCGCTGGCGATCAGCAGCAGGCCGTTGAGGTAATAACGGATGTCCTGCTGCGCCATCGCGTAGGCGACCTGGGCGAGCTGGCGCTTGAAGCTTTTCTGGCTCACCGAGAAGTGCGTCGCGTCGCCGTCGGGCGGGTTCATGCGCGGGTAGTCGGCGGCCGGCAACGTCTGCAGCGCGAAGCGGCTGCGCCCCGCTTTCACGGTCAGGCGCTTGTCGTCCAGCATGACCGTCACGTCGCCTTCGGGCACTGCGCGCAGGATGTCCTGCAGCTTCCTCGCAGCGACGGTGATCGATGCGTCCTCGCCGCCGATGTGTCCGGCCGTGGTGGTGCGGATCTGGATCTCGATGTCGGTCGCGAGCAGCGTCAGTTGGTCGCCGTGCTTCTCGATCAGCACGTTCGACAGGATCGGCAGGGTGTGGCGTTTTTCGACGATGCCGGCGACCGACTGCAGCGGGGCGAGGAGCGCGTCGCGGGTGGTGGTGAGCAGAAGCATGGCGTCAGAGTCTTTCCGGTTTGGATTAGGTGGTTCCGGGCTTGGCGCGAAGCGCAATCAAAAGGGCTGGGGCTGCGGTGCTCATCCCCTGAGAACCTGGGTGAGCACGTGGACGTCGTGGTTCAACTGGTGATCGCCAAGGCGCAGCTCGGCGATCGTGCGGCACGCGTGCATCACGGTGGTGTGGTCGCGCCCGCCGAATGCCTCGCCGATCGCCGGCAGCGACATCGGCGTGAGGTCTTTCGCGAGCCACATCGCGACCTGACGCGGCCGGGCGATGACGCGCGTGCGCTTTTTCGAGTGCATGTCGGCGACCTTGATCTTGTAGTAGTCGGCGACGGTCTTCTGGATGTGCTCGATGGTGAGCTGGCGGTTGTGCGCGTTCAGGAGATCCTTCAGCGCGTCCTTCGCGACTTCGAGCGTGATGCCGCGGCCGTGGAAGCGCGCGAAGGCGACGACCTTGTTCAGCGCGCCTTCGAGCTCGCGCACGTTCGAGCGCAGGTTCTTCGCGATCAGGAAGGCGACGTCGTCGTGGAGATCGACGCGCAGCGCCTCGGCTTTCTTCTGCAGGATCGCGACGCGCATCTCGAGCTCCGGCGGCTCGATCTGCACGGTGAGGCCCCAGTCGAAGCGCGAGATCAGCCGGTCCTCGAGGCCCTGGATATCCTTGGGGTAGGTGTCACAGGTGATGACGATCTGCTTGCGTGCCTCGGTCAGCGCATTGAACGCGTGGAAGAACTCTTCCTGCGTGCGGTTCTTGTTGTTGAAGAACTGGATGTCGTCGATCAGCAGGAGGTCGAGCGAGCGGTAATAGCGCTTGAAGGCGTCGAAGCTTTTCTGCTGGTACGCGCGCACGACGTCGGCGTAGTAGTCCTCGACGTGCACGTAGCGGATCACCGCGCGCGGGTTGTGACGGTACACTGCATTGCCGATCGCGTGCACGAGGTGGGTCTTGCCGAGGCCGACGCCGCCATAGACGAACAGCGGGTTGTACGACGTGCCGGGGTTCTGCGCGACTTGCATTGCGGCCGCGCGCGCGAGGTCGTTGGCGCGCCCGGTGACCAGCGTGTCGAACGTGAAGTCGGCATTCAGGCGCGTCTTCTCGTAGGCGAGGTCCGACGCGGTGACGATGGAGGATTCGGGTTCGGCCGGGCGCGTGACGACGGCCGGGGCGGCAGCTGTGGCTGCAGGTGCCTGGGAGGGGGTTGGGGCAGGGGCCGGGCCAGCGACGGGCCCGCTGCCGATGACGGGGCGCGCGGCCGGGCGGGCCGCGCCGGCAGCGGGCAGCACGAGTTCGATTTCGATCGGGGCGCCGTGGAATTCGGCGCCGAGTTCGCCGATCCGGCGCAGGTAGCGCTCCCGCACCCACTGCAGCACGAAGCGGCTCGGGGCGACCAGGCGCAACGCGACGCTGGCGCCGGCCTTTTCCTCATCGGCTTGCAGCGTCTTGATCCACGTGTTGAACTGCTGCGGCGGCAGTTCGTGCTCCAGGCGCGACAGGCAGAAGGACCAGAGATCTTGGCTCACGGGTTCGACGGTTTGGACTTGCGGCACGGTTTTCAAAGCGTACCCTCTCCACTGTTCACCAAGGCGGCGAAAAGACGGCGGCAGCTTGATGTGGGTTATAGGGACGCTTTCGCGGAAGTGATGCAGAGCGCGGTGCAGCGACGCTGCTCCTGCTCTGTGATCGACCGAAAGCGGAAACGCGGATTCTACCCCCCGCCGCAAAAGTTATCCACAGGTCGGGGCAAAAATTGTGCTTGACAAACAGTGCATTATCCAATTAAATCTCGCGTTTGACCCAAATACTGGCAGACCGAAATGAAACGCACCTATCAGCCTTCCGTCGTCCGTCGCAAGCGCACCCATGGATTCCTGGTCCGCATGAAGACCCGTGGCGGTCGCGCAGTGATCCGCGCCCGTCGTGCAAAGGGCCGTCACCGTCTCGCCGTTTGAGGTGAGCAGCCGGCCGGGCGTTGACCAGCGATTCCTCGACGCCTACAGGTTACGAAAAACGGATGAGTACTCATCCGTTTTTGCTTTTCGGCGGGCGTTCAAGGGGCGGTTTTTCATTGCCCACTATCGCCCCAACGAACTCGGGACGGCGCGCCTTGGAGTTGTCATCGCGAAGAAGCTCGCGAAACGGGCCAACGTGCGCAATCTGCTGAAACGCATCGTGCGCGAACAGTTCCGCAAGGCGCGGCCGGCGCTTGCGCACCACGATCTCGTCGTGCGCCTGCATGTGCCGGTGAAGATGGCGACGCGCGCGATGATCAACGACGATGTCGTGAATCTGCTCGGGCGGTTTCGCGAATGATGAAAGCGCTGGTGCTCGGTCTGCTGCGTGTGTACCGGTACGCGATCAGCCCCATGCTGGGCCGTAATTGCCGCTTTCATCCCTGCTGCTCGGAGTACGCGCAGGAAGCTGTCGAGCGCCACGGCGCGATGCGTGGCGGCTGGCTTGCGCTCAAGCGGGTGGGCCGTTGCCACCCATTCCATCCCGGCGGGTATGATCCCGTCCCCTGAACAATTTCAGATCGAACAATAATCCGATGGATCAGCGCCGCCTCGTACTCTTCCTCGTCTTCTCCCTTTCCCTCGTGATGCTGTGGAATGCCTGGCTGAAACAAAGCCAGCCCGCGCCGACCGCCGTCACTGCGACCGCAGGTGTCGAAGGGGCCGGCGTGCCGACGCCGACCACCGGTGTTGCGCCGGGAGCGACCACTGCCGTGCCCGGCGTGCCTGGCGCAGCGACCGCTTCGACCGCGCCGCGCATGGTGGTGCGCACCGACCTGATGGTCGCAGAAGTTTCGGCGCAGGGCGGCGACATCGTCCGGCTCGAACTGGCCCAGCACAAAGCGACAGCGGACAAGACGAAGAACTTCGTGCTGTTCGACGACGGCACGATCCATCTGTATGCGGCGCAATCCGGGCTGATCGGCGAGGACCTGCCGACCCACAAGACGACGTTCGCCCTGCCGCAGGGCGAACAGGTGCTGAAGGAAGGTGAGGACCGTCTCGTCGTGCGGCTCGAGGCGCCGGAGCAGGATGGCGTCAAGGTCACGAAAGTGATGACTTTCCATCGCGGCAACTATCTCGTCGACGTCGCCTACGAGATCGTGAACAGCAGCGAGCGCACGCTTTCGCCCCACGCGTATTACCAGCTCACGCGCGACGGCAAGCCGGCCGAGTCGGTCGAGGCGTTCGGCGTCACGACTTTCACCGGCCCGGCGTTCTACACCGACGCCGAGAAGTTCCAGAAAGTCCAGTTCGAGGAAATCGCCGAAGGCAAGGCGAAGTTCGTCAAGAAGGCGAGTGACGGCTGGATCGCGATGGTCCAGCATTACTTCGTCAGCGCGTGGCTGCCGCAAGGCGGGACGGAACGCGAGTTCTTCGCGCAGAAAGTCGGCAACGACCTGTATTCGGCCGGGGTGATCGTGCCGGTGGCGGCGATCCAGCCGGGACAGAGCGGACGCGTCGAGGCGAGCCTCTACGCCGGCCCGCAGGAACAGGACAAGCTCGAGGACATCGCTCCCGGGCTCGACCTGGTCGTCGATTACGGCTGGCTGACGGTGATCGCCGCGCCGCTGTTCTGGGTGCTGTCGTGGATCCACGGCGTGGTCGGCAACTGGGGCTGGGCGATCATCATCGTGACGATCCTGATCAAGCTGATGTTCTTCCCGCTGTCGGCCGCGAGCTACAAGTCGATGGCGAAGATGCGGGTGCTCGGTCCGCGCATGCAACGCCTGAAGGAGCTGTACGGCAACGACAAGGCGAAGATGCAGCAGGAAATGATGGAGATGTACCGCAAGGAGAAGATCAATCCGCTCGGCGGCTGCCTGCCGATCCTGGTGCAGATCCCGGTGTTCATCTCGCTGTATTGGGTGCTGCTCGGCAGCGTCGAAATGCGCCAAGCGCCGTGGCTCGGCTGGATCCAGGACCTGTCGGCGAAGGACCCGTACTTCATCCTGCCGGTGATCATGGGCGTGTCGATGCTGATCCAGATGAAGCTCAACCCGACGCCGCCGGATCCGATCCAGGCAAAAGTCATGATGGCGATGCCGGTGATCTTCACTTTCATGTTCCTGTGGTTCCCGTCGGGCCTGGTGCTGTACTGGGTCGTCAACAACATTCTGTCGATCGCACAGCAATGGCAGATCACGCGGATGATCGAAAGTGAGAAGTCCGGCGCCAAGCCTGCCTGACATCATCGCGGCGCTCGCGACCGCACCCGGGCGCGGTGGCATCGGAGTCGTTCGCGTCTCCGGTGCGGCGCTCGCGCCGTTTGCCCGTGCGCTGACGGGGAGGGAGCCGAAACCCCGGCACGCGGCGTTCACGCATTTTGTCGACGCAGTCGGCAAACCGATCGACGAAGGCATCCTGCTCTATTTCCCGGCGCCCCATTCGTTCACGGGCGAGGACGTCATCGAACTGCAGGGGCACGGCGGACCGGTCGTGTTGCAGCTCGTGCTTGCGCGCTGTCTCGAGCTCGGCGCCCGGCTCGCCGAGCCGGGCGAGTTTTCGCGGCGCGCGTTCCTCAACGGGAAGATGGACCTCGCCCAGGCCGAAGCGGTCGCAGACCTGATCGAGGCGTCGACGGTGGTTGCGGCACGCTCGGCGGTGCGTTCGCTGTCGGGGGTGTTTTCCGACGAAATGCATCGGCTCACCGACGCCCTGATCGACCTGCGGATGCTCGTCGAAGCGACGCTGGATTTTCCCGACGAAGACGTCGAGTTCCTCGAAAACGCCCGCGCCCTGGAGCGACTCGACGCGATCCGCGTCAAGCTCGAAAGGGTGCTCGAGCGCGCGCGCCAGGGAGCACTGCTGCGCAGCGGGATGAATGTCGTCCTGGTCGGTCAGCCGAACGTCGGCAAGTCCAGCTTGCTGAACTGCCTCGCCGGCGACGAACGCGCGATCGTCACCGACATTGCCGGCACGACGCGCGACGCCGTGCGCGAGACGATCGCGATCGAAGGCATTCCAATCCATGTCATCGACACGGCAGGACTGCGGGAAACGGCCGATCCGGTCGAACGCCTGGGAGTCGAGCGGACGTGGCGCGAGATCGCGCGCGCGGACGTGATCCTGCGTATCGTCGATGCGCGAGTCGGTCCGCAACCGGGTGACGACGCGATCGATGCGGCTCTGCCCGAAGGGGTGGAGCGGATCACGATCTTCAACAAGATCGATCTGTGCGGACTCGAACCGGCGCGGCTGCAGCACGACGATGGCGTCGTGATCCAGCTCTCCGCCCAGCTCGCGCTCGGCGTGGACCTGCTGCGCAGCGAGCTGCTGAGGGTGGCAGGCTGGCACGCGCATGGCGACGACGTCGTGCTTGCGCGTGAACGCCATCTTGTCGCGTTGCGCGACGCGCTGACCCACGTGGTCGCGGCGCGATCCCAGTGCGGTGCACTCGAATTGTTCGCGGAGGAACTCCGGCTGGCTCAAATCCGCATCGGCGAGATAACCGGAGAGTTTTCATCCGACGATCTGCTTGGGGTGATTTTTTCGCGGTTCTGCATCGGCAAGTAGCGATGCTTCCGGGGCAGTTTCGAGGGAAATCGGACCGAGATCCATCCGCTGCCCCAGTGTATTGCGAAGACTGATGCGCATGGGTCGAACGGATGAGTCAGCACAGTGCTTCGCCCGATGCGCCAGCCTGATCGAGCAGGCCGATGGACTGCTGATCACCGCCGGCGCCGGCCTGGGTGTCGATTCAGGGTTGCCGGATTTTCGCGGTAGCGGGGGTTTCTGGCGTGTGTATCCGGCTCTCGGTCGTGCGCGTCTGCACTTCCAGGACATCGCATGCCCGGATGCGTTTCGCGAGCGACCGCGGCTTGCCTGGGGTTTCTACGGTCACCGGCTGAAGCTCTACCGGCAGACCGAGCCCGCGCCGACGTTCCACATCCTCCGCGCGATTGCACGCCGGCTGTCTGATGGCGCTTTCGTTTTTACCAGCAACGTGGACGGCCAGTTTCAGCGGGCGGGTTTCGATTCGGGGCGTATTGTCGAATGCCACGGCTCGATCCATCACCTGCAGTGCCTGGACGGCTGCATGGGGGACGTGTGGCCCGCCGACGCCTTCGCGCCGGAGATCGACGAGGAGGCATGCATGCTGTTGAACGATTTTCCGGCTTGTCCATGGTGCAAGGGGCTGGCCCGGCCGAATGTCCTGATGTTTGGGGATGGCACGTGGATCGAGCATCGCATGCGGACCCAACTCGCTCGACTGGACGCGTGGCGCAGCAAGGTCGACCGGCTGCTGGTCATCGAGGTCGGCGCCGGTACGGCAATCCCGTCCGTGCGCCTCTTCGGCGAGGGTCAAGACGCGCCGATCATCCGGATCAACCGCGACGAGGCCAAGACCGTCGCCGATCGTGGCGTGTCGCTGGCGATGACGGGAGTCGAGGCGATGCGTGGGATCGCGGCGGCGCTCATCGAGCGGGGGTTTCTGGGCCGATGATCGTGCCTCCCTCGTCATGACAGACGCAGCAGCCAGAGGCGATAACCGGGCATCAGCCGCTGCCGGCGGCTTGCGAACAGGAAGATCAGGGAGTGCTTTCCGTGTCCAGCCGGCAAGATCGCGTCAAGCGGGCGATGCCATGACCGTTTTTGAATCTCTTTCGTGGCAAGGAGCTTAGTCGATTTGCGTGCTTCTGCATCGTTTGTTGCAGTGTTGGCGCGAAACGGTCAATTGTTTCGATACGGCAGCTGTCTCCCTTCGACTTGTTGTTCCACGTGAAACAGGCTCACATTGATGTCCGATTCCGAAACGCTGCTGTTCTTTCTCGGGCTTGCCGCGTTTCTTGCCGGGTTTGTCGATGCGGTGGTCGGCGGCGGTGGACTCGTGCAGATCCCGGCGCTGTTCACCGCTTTCCCCGCAAGTCTGCCGGCGACGCTGTTCGGTACCAACAAGCTGGCGAGCATCGTCGGCACGAGCAGCGCGGCGATTCAGTATGCGCGGCGGGTGGCAATTCCGTGGCGGGTCGCGCTGCCGGCTGCGGCCTCTGCGCTTGCCGGAGCATGGTTCGGAGCGCGTGCCGTCGCATATCTGTCGCCGACAGCGCTCAAGCCGGTGATCCTGCTGTTGCTGATACTGGTCGCAATCTACACGTTCATTCGGAAGGACTTTGGCACGGCAAATGCCACGGCCGAACCACTGCACGCGACTGCGCCGGCGCTGCTGATCGGTGCAAGCGTGGGGTTCTATGACGGTTTCTTCGGGCCGGGAACCGGAAGTTTCCTGATCTTCCTGTTCGTCCGCTTCCTGGCGATGGACTTTCTCCGCGCGTCAGTGACGGCGAAGATCGTGAATGTCGCGACGAACCTCGCGGCGATCGCGTTCTTCACTTCGCATGTCGCGATCCTGTGGCAGGCCGCCGGCGTGATGGCCTGCTCCAACCTCGTTGGCGCACTCGTCGGTTCGCGGCTTGCGCTGCGTCACGGCGCGGGCTTCGTACGGAAAATGTTTCTCGGTGTCGTAACGGCGCTGATCGGGAAGATGCTGTTCGATGTCATCGTCGGGTGACGAAAGTTTCACGTGGAACACGTCCGTGCGCTTGTCCCGCCGGGCTCGAAGGCCGGGTTTGCGATAGCCGAGTCATATTGTTCCGTGGGAGCGACTGACGCCGAAGGATTGCAATCCTCCAACGATGCGCCGATAAACGCCTTGCCGGGCGCGGAATTATCGCGCTGCAGTATTACAATGGCGCGACGCACTGCATCAGCAGACGTTGCCAAATTACCTGAGTACTTCGCCTCGCGTAGCTTGCGGGGCAGGGTGCCATCCAGCAAAGTTTCGATTCCCGTGACCCTTTCCTCCCGACCGGCCAAAGGCCGCCCCGTGCTTCCGAGCGACGGTCTTGGCTACGCCCTGCTGCAAGCGGCATCTCTCGTCGAAACGGTCCTCGGAGGTGCCAATTTGACCGAGGCTTACGAGCGGCTGTTGCGCGCGAATCCGGGCTGGCCGGATGCGACGCGCGGTGCGGTGCGCGATCTGGCATGGGGAACGCTGCGCGACTACGGGCGTGGCGACGTCGTCCTGCGCCGCCTGTTGCACAAACCCTTGCCGGTCGCGCTGCATGCCCTGTTGCTGGTTGCGCTGCATCGCCTCGAGCACCGTCCGGATCAGGCGCACACGGTCGTGGACCAGGCGGTCGATGCGGCGGCAGTTCTCGCGCCGGGGCTCAAAGGCGTCGTCAACGGCGTGTTGCGCAAGCGGCTGCGCGACGAGCACGAGCTGGCGGCGCTCGTCGAAGCGGATGAGGCGGCGCGCTATCGCCATCCCGCATGGTGGGTGGCGCAGGTACGTGCTGCCTGGCCCGGCGACTGGGAGGCCGCGCTCGAAGCGGGCAACCAACGGCCTCCGATGGCGCTGCGAGTCAATCGCACGCGAGCGAGTGTCGAGGCGGTCGAAGCGGAACTGCGTAACGCCGGAATCGGCTCCCGGCGGCTCGCGAACGATGCGCTCGTGCTCGACAAGCCGGTGCCGGTCGCGAGCCTGCCGGGTTTCGCGACTGGGCGCGTTTCAGTGCAGGACGCGGGAGCGCAGTGGGCAGCGCGGTGGCTGGATCTCGCGCCGGGCCAGCGGGTACTCGACGCGTGCGCGGCGCCGGGCGGCAAGGCTGCCCATATCCTCGAGACGAAGCCGGTCGAACTCGTCGCGCTGGAGCTCGATCCGAAACGCGTCCAGCGCATCCGCGACAACCTCGAGCGCCTCGGCCTGGACGCGCAAGTGCTGAGGGCCGATTGCCGCGCTCTCGACACGTGGTGGGATGGCCGGCCGTTCGACCGCATTCTTGCCGATGTTCCCTGTTCGGCGTCGGGTGTCGCGCGCCGGCATCCGGACATCAAGTGGCTGCGGCGACGCGAGGACGTCCGCCGCTTCGCCGCGCAGCAAGCCGACATCGTCGACGCGCTGTGGCCGACGCTGGCGCCCGGTGGCAGGATGCTTTACGTCACCTGCTCCGTTTTCAACGAAGAAAATACAGCCCAGATCGCGCGGCTGAGTGCCCGCCATCCCGATCTCGAGCGGCTCGAAATCGACGGCCGGCTCGAGCGCCAGTTGCTGCCTGCTACGGACCATGACGGTTTTTTCTACGCGCTCCTCGGCAAGCGTCGCTAAGCTGCTGCGAGCCGCGCTGCTCGCGCTGGTCGTCGGCCTGCTGCCGCTGCCGGCGGTCGCGGAAGGGGATATCGGTTACGCCGAGATCGTCGCGAGCGAAGAGGGTTACGTGGTCAACGCCGACATCGACCTCGACCTCAACGAGCGGCTGGCCGATGCGGTGACCCATGGTGTATCGCTGTATTTCACCGCCGAATTCATCGTTGAGCAGCCGCGCTGGTACTGGTTCGACGAGACTGTCGTCGAGCGCTCGCTGAATTTCCGCCTTTCGTACCACGCGATCACGCGCAGCTTCCGCCTGTCGGTCGGCAACTTCCACCAGAGTTTCGACACGCTGGATTCGGCGGTGCGGACGATGTTGCGGATCCGCAACTGGCAGATCGTCCCGATCGACGAACTCGATACGGGCGAATCGTATCGTGCCGCGTTGCGCTTTTTCCTCGACACCAGCCTGCTGCCGAAGCCGTTCCAGGTCACCGCACTCGGCAGCCGGGACTGGAACCTCGGGACCGACTGGATGCGGTGGACGTTCCTCGCCGGTGCTCCGCGATGAAACGGGTCCTGCTGATCGTCGTCGCGGCGCTCGCCGGCATCTCGCTGTTTTTGCTGGCGTCGGCGAGTTCGAACACCGAGCTCTTCGCCAAGAGCTATCCGTATCTGCTCGCGATCAACGGCGCGGTCGCCGTCGCCCTCGGCGGGCTGGTCGGTTTCCAGCTGCGCGCGCTGTGGCGCGAGTACCGCGACCGCCAGTTCGGCTCGCGGATCAAGTACCGGCTGATGCTGATGTTCGCCCTGATGGCGCTGGTCCCCGGCATCATCGTCTATGCGGTATCGCTGCAGTTTGTCGTCCGCAGCATCGAGTCGTGGTTCGACGTGCGCGTCGACTCCGCGCTCGAAGGCGGCATTGCGCTGGGGCAGAACGCGCTCGACTACCTGGCATCCCAGGTCGGTGACAAGGCCCAGGACATGGCGCTGGAACTCGAAGGGATGACGCCCGTCTCGCCGACTTTGCTGAATCGCCTGCGCGAACGTGCCGGCGTCAGCAGCGCCTCGGTGATCGGCTCCAACGGCCAGGTGCTGGTGACCGTGTCGGGCGAGTTCGGCGGTTTCCTGCCCGACCTCCCGACGGTCGCGCAGCTGCGCCAGGCGCGCCAGACTCAGCGCTATCACATCGTCGATACCCGGCCCGGGGACGGGTTGAGGATCCGCGTCGTGGTGCCGATTCCGTCGCGCATCCTCACTGCCGAGTCGCAGTATCTGCAGCTGACGCAGCCGGTCCCGGAAACGTTCGCGCGCCATGCCGAAGCAGTCCAGGAAGCGTACCGCGAATACCAGCAGCTCACGCTCGGCCGTACCGGGCTGAACCGCATCTACACGCTGACGCTGACGCTGACGCTGCTGCTCGCGCTGCTTGCGGCGGTCGCGGTCGCGTTCATCCTGTCACGCCGCCTCGTCGCGCCGCTGCTGATCCTCGCCGAAGGCACGCAGGCCGTCGCACAGGGCGATTTCAGCCCGCGCCAGGCGCTGCCGGCGCACGACGAGCTCGGTGTGCTGACGCAGTCGTTCAACCGCATGACGCGCCAGCTCGTCGAGGCGCGCGATTCCGCCGATCGCAACCGCGCCGCAGTCGAATCTGCGCGTGCCTATCTCGAAAGCGTGCTCGCGAACCTGTCGACCGGCGTGCTCGCGTTCGCCGGGGATGGTACATTGCGCGCCGCGAACGCCGGTGCGATGGCGATCCTCGAGGACGAGCTGACAGGTTTCGAGGAGGTGTCATTGGCGCAGTGGCCGCGCCACCAGAGTTTCCGCGACGCACTGCTGAAAGGTTTCGATGAGCATGACGGCGACTGGCACGAACAGGTGGACTTGCCCGGCGCCGACGGCAGCACGCAGACGCTGCTGATCCACGGTGCACGCCTGCCGACCGCTTCCGGCGGCGGCCTCGTCGTCGTTTTCGATGACATTTCCCGGCTGGTCGCCGCTCAACGGACTGCCGCCTGGGCGGAAGTCGCGCGCCGGCTCGCCCATGAAATCAAGAATCCGCTGACGCCGATCCAGCTGTCGGCCGAACGCCTCGCCTACAAGCTCGCCGACCGGGTCGATGCGGAAGGGCGCGAGATACTCGAACGGGCGACGCGCACGATCATCAACCAGGTCGAGTCGATGAAGAATCTCGTCAATGGGTTCCGCGATTATGCGAGACTGCCGGGCCCGGTCATCGGCAGCGTCGACCTCAATGCACTGATCGCCGAGATCCTGAATCTCTACGAGAGCTCGCCGGTGCATGTGCGCGCCGAGCTCGAGCGCGGCCTGCCTGCCGTGGCGGGCGATGCGACCCAGTTGCGGCAGGTCATCCACAATCTGCTCCAGAATGCCGAGGATGCGCTGGCCGAACAGGACGACGGCGTCGTGACGCTCGTCACGCGCGGGGAAGGGGACCACGCCGGGCTGCTGATACGGGACAACGGGCCGGGCTTCCCGGCAACTGTGCTGGCCCACGCGTTCGAGCCGTACTTCACGACGAAGAGCCGCGGGACGGGCCTCGGCCTCGCGATGGTGAAGAAGATCATCGACGAACATGGTGGAGAAATCCGCCTGATGAACAGAGACTCCGGGAGTGCCGAAGTCCGCATCCGCTTGCGGCTCGCACCCCAGACCAGCGACAAGTGACCCATGGCGAACATACTCATAGTTGACGACGAAGTCGGCATCCGCGAGCTGCTCTTCGAAATACTCAGCGACGAAGGGCACGACATCGTGCTCGCGGAGAACGCTGCCGCGGCTCGCACCGCGCGCAACGCCGCGCGCCCGGACCTGGTGCTGCTCGACATCTGGATGCCCGACACCGACGGCATCACGCTGCTGAAGGAGTGGTCCGCCAACGGGCAGCTGACGATGCCGGTGGTGATGATGTCCGGCCACGGCACGATCGACACCGCGGTCGAGGCGACGCGCATCGGGGCGATCGACTACCTGGAAAAGCCGATCGGCCTGCAAAAACTGCTCGCCGCGGTGAAGCGCGGGCTGCAGCGCCCGGCCGCACCGGGTGCGCCGTCGCCGCTGACGCTCGCCGCCTTTACCCGTTCGGTGCCGCTGCGCGAGCTGCAGCGGCTGATCCAGCAGGTCGCGGTGACTTCCCGCGTGCTGCTGTTGCGCATCGGCGCCGGCAGCCTCGCGGAGCTCGCGGGGCGCAGTTTCCAGGCAAAAGGGGCGCCTTGGCTGGATCTGTCCACGGTGTCGCCGCCGCTCGACGTCAACCAGCTGCAGGCCTGCCAGGGGGGCGTCCTGTTCGTGCCCGAACTGTCGCGGCTGGCGCGCACCCAGCAGAAGAACCTGGCGTTCGCGCTCGAGCGCCTCGAGCGCTACGACCTGCGCCTTGTCGTCGCGACCGACCACACGCTTGAGGCGCTGGTCCGCGAGGGGTGGGAGGAGTCGCTCGTCGCGCGGCTGTTCGAAGTCAGCCTCGCGCCGCCGTCGATCGCCGACGTGCGCGACGACCTGCCCGAACTCGCGGCACAGCTGCTGCTGCATCTGGTCGAGGCGGGCGAAGTGCCGCGGCGGCAGTTTTCGACCGGCGCGCTAAATACGTTGCGCGCACAGCCGTGGAGCGGTGGATACAACGAACTGCGCGCCGCGGTGAAGTCGCTCGCGCTCGGCACGCTCGACGAGGAGATCGGCATCGCCGACGTTCGGCGGCTGCTGATCCCCTCCACCGAAGGTCACGTCGGCGTGTCCCTGGACCAGCCTCTGCGCGAGGCGCGCGAGGCGTTCGAACGACTGTACTTCGAGCATCATCTGCGCCTCGAAGGCAGCAACATGACTCGGCTGGCCGAGAAAAGCGGGCTCGAACGCACCCATCTGTACCGCAAGCTCAAACAGCTCGGCCTGCAGGCCGGACGCCGGAGCGAGGAAAATTGAACCCGGCCAGCGGCACGAACTGCGGCTTCCCGGCCGCTGACGGGCGCGCCTCCGCAATGCGCTCCAGGAGATCCCGGCGGTGAAGATCATCATCCTCGGCGCCGGGCAGGTGGGCGCCTCGGTCGCGGAAAACCTCGTCTCCGAAGCGAACGACATCACCCTCGTCGACACCAACCCCGAGCACCTCGAAATCCTGCGCGACCGCCTGGAGCTGCGAACCGTGCTCGGCAACGGAGCGTCGCCTCAGGTGCTGCGCGACGCCGGTGCCGATGACGCGGACCTGTTGATCGCGGTGACGCAGTCGGACCAGACGAACCTCTGTGCGTGCCGCGTCGCGAAGACGGTGTTCAACCTGCCGACGCGTATCGCGCGACTGCGCTCGACCGATTTCGTCGAGCATCCGGAGCTGCTCAACAGCGACAACTTCGCGGTCGATTTCTCGATCTGCCCGGAGCAGATCGTCACCGACTACATCAAGCGCCTAATCGCATTTCCGGAAGCGCTTCAGGTGCTGGAATTCGCCGACGGCGTGCTCAGCCTGATCTGCGTCACGGCGTTCGAAGGCGGGCCGCTGGTGGGCCATCCGCTGAAGGCGTTGCGCTACCACATGCCGAATATCGAAGTGCGGATCGCGGCGATCTACCGCCATGGCGAACCGCTGATCCCCGAAGGGGATACGACGATCCTGCCCGGCGATGAAGTGTTCTGCCTCGCCGCGACGGTGCATATCCGCCAGGTAATGCGCGAGATGCGCCGCTCGGACCGGGTCACACGACGCGTCATGATCGCCGGCGGCGGCAACATCGGCCTGCGGCTCGCGCGTTCGATCGAGGGGGACTACAACGTCAAGGTGCTCGAAGTCGACAAGCACCGCGCCGAGGCGATCGCAACGCAGCTGAGGCGGGCGCTGGTGCTGCGCGGCGACACCACCGACGAGAAGCTGCTCGAGAACGAAGGCATCGACGAGGTCGACCTGTTCCTCGCGCTGACCAACGACGACGAAGACAACATCATGTCGACGTCGCTGGCGAAGCGGATGGGTGCGCGCCGCACCCTGGCGCTGATCAACCGCCGCAGCTACGCCGACCTGGTGCAGGGGGGGCCGATCGACATCGCGATCTCGCCGGCGCAGACCTCGATCGGCTCGCTGCTCGCGCACGTACGGCGCGGCGACGTGGTGGCCGTGCACAGCCTGCGTCGCGGCGCGGCCGAAGCGCTGGAGATCATCGCGCACGGCAAGGAGAAGGACTCGAACGTCGTCGGCCGCACGATCGAGAACATCGCGCTGCCGAAGGGCGCGACGATCGGGGCGATCGTGCGCGAGGAGCGGCGTCCCGACGGCAAGGTGATGCGGCGCGGCGTCGTCATTCCGCACCACGACACCGTGATCGAAGGCGGCGACCACGTGATCGTGTTCTGCACGCACAAGAAGCTCGTGCGCCAGGTCGAGAAGCTGTTCCAGGTCGGCTTCACGTTCCTGTAGATCATGCGCAGCTACTTCCCGGTCCTCAGCGCCCTCGGCCTGATCGTGACGATGTTCGGTGTGCTGATGGGGTTTCCGCTCGCGGTGTCGTTTTTCCTTGACGACGGCGCGACTCGCGCGTTCGATCACGCAGTGCTTCTGACCTGCGCAGTCGGGGTCGTGCTGTTGGCGCTGACGCGCCGCGTCAAGCGCGACCTGAAGCCGAGCGACGGCTTCCTGCTCGTCGCGCTGACGTGGGTCGTGACGCCGGTCTTCGGCGCGATTCCGCTGTTCGGCTATGTGCCCGGTCTGTCCGTCATCGATGCCTACTTCGAGGCGGTGTCGGGCCTGACCGCGACCGGGGCGACGATCCTCAGCGGCCTCGACCGGATGCCGATATCGATCAACCTGTGGCGCACCTTCATGCACTGGATCGGCGGCATGGGCGTCATCGTGCTGGTGGTTGCGATCCTGCCGCTGCTGGGGATCGGCGGCCGGCAGCTGTTCCGCGCCGAAGTGCCGACGCCGATGAAGGAGTCGAGCCTCACGCCGCGCATCACGGAGACGGCAAAAGGCCTGTGGACAGCCTACATCCTGCTCACTGCCGCCTGCGGGCTTAGCCTGTGGCTCGCCGGCCTCGACGGCTGGGAAGCGCTGATCCACGCGTTCTCGGTGACGGGCCTGGGGGGCTTCTCGAGCAAGGACGCCTCGCTCGGCCATTTCAACAGCGTGCCCGTCGAGATGGTCGCGATCACGTTCGCGCTGCTTGCGGGACTGAACTATGCGACGCACTACCTCGCGCTGGTGCGCCGCAGCGCGCGCCCGTACCTGTCCGATCCCGAATTGCCGTTCTATTTCGGCGTGCTGCTCGCGAGCGTCGCGGTGCTGACCGCCTATCTGATGAGCGTCGAGGCCCACGCCGGCTTCCTCAATACGCTGCGCTATGTCGCGTTTCATGTCGTGTCGATGTCCACGTCGCTCGGGCTCACGATCTACGACTACACGCTGTGGCCGATGTTCGCGCAGATGTGGATCCTGTTCCTCGGCAGCTTCATCGCCTGTTCCGGTTCCGCTGGCGGTGGCATGAAGATGATGCGGGCGATCATCCTGTACAAGCAGGTGTACCGCGAGATCGTCCGCTCGCTGCACCCGAATGCAGTGCATCCGGTGCGCCTGGGGAGCCAGCCGGTGTCGGAGGACATCCTGCACGCAGTGCTGGGTTTCAGCTTCATGTACATGGTGAGCATCGTCGCGTTGACGCTGGTGCTCACGGCCACCGGCCTCGACATCATCACCGCTTTTTCCGGGGTCGTCGCATGCCTCAACAACACCGGCCCCGGACTCGGTGCGATCGGCCCGGCGTCCAATTACGCCGGCCTCAACGATTTCCAGACCGCGACACTGGCGTTCACGATGATTCTCGGACGACTCGAAATCTTCACGCTGCTCGTCGTGCTGACGCCCGTGTTCTGGCGGCGCTGAGGCGGACCCGCCGCGCCATTGCAGGGCGGGGTCGGCATGACGCCGCAAAACGCGGATAATTGCGCTTTGCCTCGAACCGGCAGACTAAAGGACGTAACCGTGAGCCGTCTCCAGAACGATACTTTCCTGCGCGCGCTGCTGCGCCAGCCCACCGACTACACGCCGCTCTGGATGATGCGCCAGGCCGGGCGTTACCTGCCCGAATACTGCGAGACGCGGCGCCGCGCCGGCAGCTTCCTGGACCTGTGCAAGAGTCCGGCGCTCGCGTGCGAAGTCACGCTGCAGCCGCTGGCACGCTACGACCTCGACGCGGCGATCCTGTTCTCGGACATCCTCACGGTGCCGGATGCGATGGGACTGGGGCTGTACTTCGCCGAAGGCGAAGGCCCGCGCTTCGAGCGCCCGCTGCGCGACGAATGGGAAATCCGCAACCTGGTCGCGCCCGATCCGCACGCCGAACTGCAATACGTCATGGATGCGGTCGCCGAGATCCGCCGCGCGCTCGGTGGCAGCGTGCCGCTGATCGGTTTCTCGGGCAGCCCCTGGACGCTCGCCTGCTACATGGTCGAAGGCGGCTCGTCCGACGACTATCGCCGCATCAAGACCATGGCCTATACCCGGCCCGACCTGCTGCATCACGTGCTGCGCGTCACTGCCGACTCGGTCGTCGCCTACCTCAACGCGCAGATCGAATCGGGGGCACAGGCGGTGATGGTGTTCGATTCCTGGGGCGGCGTGCTGTCGGAAGCGGCTTATCGCGAGTTCTCGCTGCCCTACCTCGAGCGCGTCGTCGCCGGCCTGATCCGCGAGCGCGACGGCGAGCGTATACCGAGCATCGTGTTCACCAAAGGCGGCGGCCTGTGGCTCGAGAGCATCGCCGCGATCGGCTGCGATGCGGTCGGACTCGACTGGACAATGGATATCGGCCGTGCCCGCGCGCTCGTCGGGGACAAGGTTGCGCTGCAGGGAAATCTCGATCCGGCGATCCTGTTTGCACCGCCCGAAACGATTGCGACCGAGGCGAAGCGAGTGCTCGACGCGTTCGGCCCGCACCCCGGGCACGTGTTCAACCTCGGCCACGGCATCTCGCAGTTCACCCCCCCTGAGGCGGTATCGGTGCTCGTCGACACCGTGCATCAGCACAGCCGCAAATTGCGCGGCGGACGCTGAGCGCGGTATCGGAAACTGCCCCACCCCCCGGCCTGTCGCGCTGCGACGGGTGGTTTCCGTTCCCGGGAGCGGTGCCTTCACGACATCGGAGGCCCTGCGCCGAACGGCGGCTGTCAAGAAGAAAATATTTAGAAACAGCTTGACTTATGCACACTGTGCCGTTCCGGGCCGAAACTGTGCCACAAGCGCTCCCGATATTACGCTCCTAGAATAAGTCACTGAAAATCATGAAGAAAAATTTGCTCAGTGTTAAGGCAAAGTGACTGAATGGCTTGCTGCATACCGGATTCAGGGCGTTTCACCCAAGCTGTTCACAAAGTTATCCACAGAATATGTGGACAAGCCGCTTAACGGTAATCCGGTAGATACCAGCTTCGATTTTTCACGCCGCGACCTGACTGCTTCGGCAGGTTTTTGAGCGCACAAGAAAGACCCACGAAGGTCTGAATCAGACATGCGGATCGTTCGCGTTTCCCTGCCGGTTCCTCTGCCGCAGCTTTTTGACTACACGTCTGAAGATGCGACCGAAGGGGATGTCGGGCGTTGCGTCCGCGTGCCATTCGGGCGCGGCGAGAAGAGCGGCGTCATTGTCGCGATTGCAGACGATTCCGCGATCGAGGCCGCGCGGCTGAAAGCCGTACGCCACGTCCAGCGCGAAGTCGCGCCCCTGCCGCGCGACTGGCTCGAACTGGTCGCGTTCGTCGCGCGCTATTACCACGCGCCCCTCGGGGAAGTCATCGCGCTGGCGCTGCCGCCGGGCCTGCGCCGTGCGGACGCGGTCAGCGACCGCGAAGCGGATCCGCTGCTCGACGTCGGCGACGCAGGCCGCGCCGCGCTTGCGGTGCCACGGCGGCCAAGCCGGGCGCTCGCGCTGCTGCGCGATCTGGTCGCGCTCGGCGTCGTGCGGCACAGCGTGGTGCGGGCGCTGCCGTCCGGTGACGCGCTCGCCGACGCGCTGCGCCGCGGCTGGATCGTCCCCGTGCGGCGCACCAATCCCGCCGACGCCGCAGGTGAACTGCCGCAGCTGACGGCCGAGCAGGGTGCGGCGATCGACGCCGTGCTCGCCGCCGGCCCGGGCTTCGTGCCGTGGCTGCTGCAGGGGGTCACCGGCAGCGGCAAGACCGAGGTCTATCTGCGGCTTGCGGCCCGTACGCTCGAAGCCGGCCGCCAGGTGCTGATGCTGGTGCCGGAGATCGCGCTGACGCCACAGCTCGAAGCACGCGTCGCCGGCCGCTTCCCGTCCGCAACCGTGATCAGCCTGCATTCGGGACTCGCCCCCGGCGCGCGCTCGCGCGGCTTCGTGCAGGCGCTCGAAGGCCGCGCCGACATCGTGCTCGGCACGCGGCTGGCGGTGTTCGCCGCGCTGCCGCGGCTGGGGCTGATCCTCGTCGACGAGGAGCACGATGCGTCGTACAAGCAGCAGGAAGGGGTGCGCTATTCGGCCCGCGACGTCGCCGTGTGGCGCGCGCGGCAACGCGACGTGCCGATCGTGCTCGGTTCGGCGACGCCGTCGCTCGAGAGCTGGCAGCATGTGCGGGTCGGGCGTTACCGCGGCCTGCGCCTGTCCGTACGCGCGGTCGCGAGCACGCTGCCGGCGGTGCGCCGCATCGACACGCGGCGAGCGCGCCTCGACGAGGGGCTCAGCCCGGCGCTGCAGGCGGCGATCGGCGAGCGCCTTGAGCGCGGCGAACAGAGCCTCGTGTTCATCAACCGCCGCGGCTACGCGCCGGTGCTGTCGTGTCCATCCTGCAGCTGGGTGAGCCCGTGTCCGCACTGCTCGGCGAACCTCGTCGTGCATCTCGCCGACCGCCGGCTGCGCTGCCACCACTGCGGCTGCGACAGTGCGATCCCGCGCGTCTGTCCGGTGTGCGGCAACCAGGACATCCAGCCGTTCGGCCGGGGCACGCAGCGCATCGAGGCGCGGCTGGTCGAGCTTTTTCCTGACGCCCGCGTGCTGCGCGTCGACCGGGACTCGGCGCGCACGCGAAAGCAGTGGGAGGCGATGCTCGCGACGATCGCCGCCGGCGAGGCCGACATCCTCGTCGGCACGCAGATGATGGCGAAAGGGCACGATTTTCCGCGACTCACGCTGGTCGGCGTGGTCGGCGCCGACGCCTCGCTGCACGCGGCCGACTTCCGCGCGCCCGAGCGCCTGTTCCAGCAGCTGATGCAGGTCGGTGGGCGCGCCGGCCGCGCGCACCTGCCCGGCGAAGTGCTGATCCAGACCGAATACCCGGAACATCCGCTGTACCGCTGTCTGGTGCGCCACGACTTCGACGCCTTTGCCGCGCGTGCGCTCGACGAGCGCCGCCAGGCGGGGTTCCCGCCTTTCACCCATCAGGCGATGCTGCGCGCCGACGCGCCGGCGCTCGACGACGCGATGAAATTCCTCGCCCATGCTCGCCGCCTCGCGCAGGACAGCGCGCCCGAAGGACTGCAGGTGTTCGACGTCGTGCCGATGCGCATGACCCGTCTCGCGCGCCGCGAGCGCGCGCAGCTGCTCGTCGAGGCCGGGGAACGGGCGCTGCTGCAGGAATTCGTCGGCCGCTGGATCTGCGTCCTGCGCGCCCAGCGGCTGCCGCGCGACCTGCGCTGGCAGCTCGATGTCGACCCGCTGGAAGTGTGATCCGCGATGAAGCGGGCCGGCCGCAACTGCCCCGGTCTCAGCGGGGCTTCGTGCGCAGCGCAGCGTTCACCGCGTCGCGGTAACGTTCCAGCGCTTCGCTGCGGCACGTCGCGCTGACTCCCAGATCGCGCACCAGCCCGTCGCACAGGCCGTAGCACCAGCCGTGCAGCATCACCGGCTGGCCGCGTTCCCACGCTTCGCGCAGCACCGAAGTCTGGCTGATGTTGACGACCTGCTGCATCACGTTGAGCTCGCACAGCTGGTTGATGCGCTGCAGCGGATCTTCGATCGCCGCCAGCATCGTCTCGTGCAGGTCGCGCACGTCCTGCACGTGGCGCAGCCAGTTGTCGATCAGGCCGAGCCGGCTGTTGTTGAGCGCCGCACTCACGCCGCCGCAGCCATAGTGGCCGACGACGAGGATGTGCTTGACCTGCAGGACGTCGACGGCGTACTGGATCACCGACAGTGCGTTGAGATCGGTATGGACGACGACGTTCCCGACGTTGCGATGGACGAAGACCTCGCCCGGTGCGAGGCCGATGATCTGGTTTGCCGGCACACGGCTGTCGGAGCAGCCGATCCACAGGTATTGCGGCGACTGCTGGTTCGCGAGGCGGCGGAAATAGGCGGGATCCTCGCCGCGGATGCGCTCGGACCAGTTGCGGTTATTGGTGAACAGCTGATCGATTTCGTGCATCGTTTCGTCTCGGCAGTGATTAGGAGGGAGTCCAGATGTCGAGTGCTTCGAGCTGGCGGGTCGCCGCTTCGGCCCAGCCACGGTTCGCTGTCGGGTTGGCCGGGCTCGGGTGGAGGATGCGCGCGACGCGCAGCGGCCGGCCGGCGAGCACCTCCGCGGCACGGCTTTCCGCCCAGGCGCCGACCCCGATCACCCATTCCGGTTCCAGTGCATCGACGACGCGGCGCAAGTGTTCGTCGCAGGCCGCCAGCAGTGGCCCGGATTCGGCGGGTGGAAGCTTGTCCGGCGTGAGGTTGCGGCCTTCGGCGAAAAACGTCAGCGGGCAGTAGTTGGCGACGAAGTGGCTGGCGAAGAACGCTTCCGGCGTGCCGAAGCGTTCGCGGAACAGTCCCCACAGGCGGCGCCCGCTGACTTCGGAGCGCGGGCACGCGAAGCCCTCGACCGGACGCTTCGGGTTTTCCTCTGCTGGTTTGCCGATCGCGCCGGCCAGCCCGAGCCAGTCGCGCACCGCTGCGACTTCGCCGAACGGCACGCCGGTCTGGGTCATGCCGAACGGGCCCGGATTCATGCCGATGAACAGCACCCGCTTGGGCCCGGCGCCATAGCGGCGCAGATAGCTCTCGTGGATCGTCCACGCGTAGTCGAGCGGGTTGTAGACGTGGCTGACGGGGGGCGCGAAGCGCATGCCGTCGACTTCCCGGGCCAAGGTGCGGGCAGCGGCGATCAGGGTGCGGACGGAAGGGGCGGTCGTCATGACATGTGGCCTGTCAGGCGCGGCCCGGCATCACGGCGACCGCTTTCGCTTCGCCGTTCCACGGCGCAATCTTCAACAGCAGCAGCATGCCCGGAATGGCGAGGAAGAAACATGCCCAGAAGAAATCGTACCAGCCCATGCGCTCGACCAGCCAGCCGGCCGAGGCGTTGATGAACGTGCGCGGCATCGCCATCAGGCTCGTGAACAGCGCGAGCTGCGTCGCAGTGTAGGCGGGATGGGTCGTGCGCGCCATGTACGCGACGAACGCGGTCGTACCGAGGCCGACGCCGATCGCTTCGCCGCCGATGACGATCGCGAGCACCGCGAGGCGGCCCGCATCCGACGGCATCGGCCCGAGCCACGCGAGCCAGACGAAGCCGAGGATCGTGACGACCTGCACGAGGCCGAACAGCCACAGCGCGCGGTTGATGCCGAGCCGCAGCATCCACAGCCCGCCGAGGATGCCGCCGATCACCGACGGCCACAGGCCGGCGTTCTTCGCGACGATGCCGATGTCGGTCTTGCTGTAGCCCATGTCCAGATAGAACGGCGTCGCGAGCGCGGTGCACAGCGAGTCGCCGAGCTTGTAGAGGAACAGGAACGCGAGCACGAGCAGCGCCGACCGCAGGCCGTGGCGGCCGAAGAACTCGCGGAACGGCTCGACGACGGCCGCGCGCAGCGTCCGCGGCGTGCCCGCGGCTTCGCGCGGCTCGTTCGAGAAGACCGTCATCGCGACGCCCGGCAGCATGAACAGCGCGGTGATCACGAACACCGGCCCCCACGCGAGGTGGTCGGCGAGGATCAGCGACAGCGAGCCGGGCACGAGGCCGGCGACCCGGTATGCGTTCACGTGGATCGCGTTGCCGAGGCCGAGCTCGATCTCGGGGAGGATTTCGCGCCGGAAGGCGTCGAGCGCGATGTCCTGCGTCGCCGACAGCAGCGCGATCGCGGCGGTCAGCCCGACGACGAGGCCGAGGTCGGTGACCGGCGACAGCTGGCCGAGCCACGCGATCGCGGCGACCAGCCCGAGCTGCGACACCAGCATCCAGCCGCGGCGCCGGCCGAGCCACGGCAGGATGCCGAAGCGGTCGAGCAGCGGTGCCCACAGGAACTTCCAGGTGTAGGGGAACTGGATCAGCGCGAACGCGCCGATCGCTTTCAGCGACAGGCCTTCGGTCTTCAGCCAGGCCGGCACAAGGTTCAGCAGCAGGTACAGCGGCAGCCCCGACGCGAAGCCGGTGAAGATGCAGATCAGCATGCGACGGTTCAGCAGGACTTCGAGCCAGGCGGGGCGGCGCAATTCGGACACGAGGGGACACTCGGCGAAGGGTGGCGGGCATTATCCCAGATTGCGCCAGCGATCCGCGTTGCCGTAATGCGGAGGCGACGACCGAAAGCCGGTCAGGCGGTCCGCCACACGCTGCGCAGCAAATTTTCCACGACGTCCGCGGTCACCGGGCGGCTGAAATGGAAACCCTGCAGCTCGTCGCAGCCGAGTTCGCGCAGGCGCGCGACCTGGACCGCGGACTCGACCCCTTCGGCGATCACCGAAAGCCCGAGGTTGTGCGCGAGCGACACTGCAGCGGCGACGATCATCGTGTCGTTCGCATCGTGCTCGATGTCGGAAATGAAGGAGCGGTCGATTTTCAGGTGGTCGAGCGGAAACAGCTTGAGATAGGACAGCGACGAGTGCCCGGTGCCGAAATCGTCGATCGCGATGCGCACGCCGAGATTCTTCAGCGCCTGCAGCAGCGCGACCGCTTCGTCCGGGTTGTCCATGACCGCGCTTTCGGTGATTTCGAGTTCCAGCAGCCCGGGGCGCAGGCCGCTCGCCGCAAGTGTCGTCCACACCGTGTCGACGAGGCATTTTTCGCGCAGCTGGCGCACCGACAGGTTGACCGAGATGCGCAGCTCCGGCAGTCCCGCATCGAGCCACTGTCGCGCCTGCCGGCAGGCCTCGCGAAGAACCCACGTGCCGATCTCGACGATGACTCCCGTTTCCTCGGCCAGCGGGATGAAGCGCAGCGGCGCGATCAGCCCGTCCTGCGGGTGACGCCACCGCACCAGCGCTTCCAGCCCGGTGAGATGCCCGTGGCGCGAGTCGAACTGGGGCTGGTACCACAGCTCGAATTCGCCGCGTGCGACAGCGCCGCGCAGCTTGCGCTCGAGATCCAGCCGCGCGGTCGCGGCACGGTTCATCTCGTCGGTGTAGAACTGGAACTTCGCGCGCCCCGCGGCCTTGGCGTGATACATCGCGGTGTCGGCGTTGCGCATCAGCGCCGCCGGGTCGGCGCTGTCGTCGGGAAACAGGCTGATGCCGATCGACGCCGTCGTATGAAGCTCGGTGGTGTCGACGCAATACGGGGCGGAGAGCTGCGCGAGCAGCTTCGCCGCGACGTGCGTGACGTCGTGGGCGCCGCCGATGCCTTGCAGCACGACGACGAATTCGTCGCCGCCGAGGCGCGCGACGGTGTCCGTTTCGCGCACCGCGTCCCGCAGGCGCCGCGCGACCTGCTTCAGCAGTTCGTCACCGACGGGATGGCCGAGAGAGTCGTTGATGTGCTTGAAGCGGTCCAGATCGAGGAACATCACCGCCAGTCGCTGCCCGTTGCGCCGTGCCTCGGCGACCGACAGCTGCAGTCGGGCGGTCAGTGAGAAGCGGTTCGCGAGGCCGGTCAGGGTGTCGTGGTAAGCCAGATGCTGGATATCCGCCTCGGCGCGCTTGCGGGCGGTGATATCCGAGAAAATCGCGATGAAATGCGTGATCTCCCGCGTCTCGGGGTCGCGCACGCCGTTGATCATCAACGTGCGCGGGTAGCGCTGCCCGCCGCAGCGCACGCCTGTCGTTTCCCCCGACCACGAACCGTGTTCGCCGACGATCGCCCACACGGTGCGCGAATCCGGCCCGCCTGCGCCCTCGCCCTCCTCGCCGCTGTCCCCATCGTCGCTGCCGGGCCGGAAGCACGTGCCTTGTGCGGCGGTTGCCGCGATCCCGGTGATCTCGGTGTAGGCAGGGTTGACCGAAACGATGCGATGGCCGAGGTCGGTGATGACGATCGCCTCGCGGCTGTTCTCGAACACCTTGTCCGCGAGCTGGAGCCGCTCCTTGTCGCGCTTGCGGGCTGTGATGTCGGTGTAGGTCGTGACGAAACCGCCCTGCGGCAGCGGCCGACCCTGAATGAGCAGTACCGTGCCGTCGCGCCGGCGGCGCTCGAAGCTGTGGGGAGCCGGATGAAGCGCACGGGCGAGAAGACTGGCGACGACCTCGTCCGGGTCGCCGGGGCCGTACTCGCCGCGCGCCGCATTGTAGCGGAACAGCGTCTCGAGCGACGGCAGGCTGCCGGCGAACAGGTGCGGGGGGAAATCGAGCAGGCGCTTGAATTCCTCGTTGCACGCGACAAGCTGCAGCTCGCGGTCGACGAGCGACACGGCGCACGGAATGCTGTCGAGGATCGTCTCCAGCATCGCCGCCCGCTGCACCACTTCGTTTTCGCCGGAGTTGTCCGCGGCGATGCCGGCATCGGCCGTCATGAAGATGCCCGGCTTGGCTGGGCCGGAAAGTCGCCCGGCAGCGGGTGCCTCGCGGCGGCGACGGGAGCGGCGAGATATTGCTGTCCTGCGGCGAGCAGCGCCGCCAGCGTCAGCACTCCGGTGCCAGAACCGGCAGTGGCGGGCGCGGGAGTTTCCGGGGTGTCGCTCTCGATGGCAGCCGTACCTGAGGCGAGCGCGAGACCGGCTGGTGCAACGAGGACGATGGACAATGCGGATGAAAGGAGAACCGTCTTGTGCGAAAACATGCCGGGAGGTTATGAGCGGTTGGGAGTATTGCGATCCGGAGCCCATCCGCGCAGGACCAGCCCAGTTTGGGGAGATTCTGACAGCCAGTCTCCAGGCTTACAATCCTGCGCTGCAACGATACGCTGGCGTATGGGATTGCCTGCCGACACCAGGGGGTTCGGGAAAGCGGGGTTCGCGGCACTCCCTGGTCCCCGCGGCCGCGTTGTACGGCCGCGCCCGGCGGTCAGTTCAGTCGGGGCGGCCGAGGCGATACACGGCGACGCTGGCAAGGAAGTTGGGCTCTTCCTCGATCAGCGTGCTCTCGTCGAAAGCCAGTCGCTCGCGCACGACGATGCCGTTCATCGCGCACAGCGCGTCGAAGTCGGCGATCGTGAAGAAGCGCACGTTCGGCGTGTTGAACCACTGGTGCGGCAGGCTTTCCGATACCGGCATGTGACCGTTGAGGATGCTCTGGCGGTGGCGCCAGTAGCCGAAGTTCGGAAAGCTGACGACCGCTTCGCGCCCGACGCGCAGCATCTCGGCGAGGATTCCCTGGGTGTTGTGCATCGCCTGCAGCGACAGGCTCATGATGACGTGGTCGAAGAAGCCGTCCTCGAGGCCGGCGAGGCCTTTTTCCATGTCCATCTGGATCACATTGACGCCGTTGCGGATGCAGGTCCGCAGCTTGTCCGCGTCGTTCTCGACACCGTACCCCTGCACCTGGCGGACGTCGGCGAGGTGCCTGAGCAGGCTGCCGTCGCCGCAGCCGAGATCGAGCACCCGCTCGCCCGGCGAAATCCACTTCGTGATCACTTCGTAGTCGTAGCGGTAGGCCATCGTCAGACCTCGATGCGGTCGAAATAGGCTGCAAGCAGCTCGTGGTAATGCGCGTCGTCGAGCAGGAACGAGTCGTGCCCGGCGTCGCTCTCGATCTCCGCGTAGCTGACGTTGCGGCGGTTGTGCAGCAGGCTGTAGACGATCTCGCGGCTTCTCGCCGGCGAGAAGCGCCAGTCGGTCGAAAACGACACGACGAGGAAGTCGGCGCTCGCGCGCGCCAGCGCCGCCCGCAGGATGCCGCCATGCTCGAACGCGGGATCGAAGTAGTCGAGCGCCTTGGTCGTCAACAGATAGGTATTGGCGTCGAAAAAGCCGGCGAACTTGTCGCCCTGGTAGCGCAGGTAGGACTCGATCTCGAACTCGACGTCATAGCTGTACACGGCCTTGCCGTGGCGCAGCGTGCGGCCGAATTTGTCGGCCATCGCGTCGTCGGACAGGTAAGTGATGTGGCCCAGCATGCGCGCCAGCTTCAGCCCGCGTGCCGGCACGACACCATGCTCGTAGTAGTGCCCGCCGTGGAAGTCCGGATCGCTCAGGATCGCCTGGCGCGCGACTTCGTTGAATGCGATGTTCTGCGCAGTGAGCCGTGGCGCCGACGCGACGAGCACCGCGTGCCCGATGCGCTCCGGGTACTGCAGTGTCCACGACAGCGCCTGCATGCCGCCGAGGCTGCCGCCGACGACTGCCGCGAACCGTTCGATGCCGAGCCGGTCGGCAAGCCGCGCCTGGGCCGCGACCCAGTCCTCGACGGTGACGAACGGGAAATCCGCCCCCCACGGTTTGCCGCTCGCCGGATTGATCGAGGCGGGGCCCGTAGTGCCGTGGCACCCGCCGAGGTTATTGACGCCGATGACGAAAAATTTGCGTGTATCGAGTGGCTTGCCGGGCCCGACGAGGTTGTCCCACCAGCCGATGTTGCCGGGGTCGTCCGCATAGTGGCCGGCGACATGGTGGGAGCCGGACAGCGCGTGGCATACCAGCACGGCGTTGCTGCGCGCGGCGTTGAGCTCGCCGTAGGTCTCGTACAAGAGTTCGTATTCGGGCAGCGCGTCGCCGCTGCGCAGCGGCAGCGGCTCGGCGAAATGCGCCCGCTGCGGGACGACGGCACCGACGGATTGGGGTTGGATCATATTGTTCGCTGTAGACAAAAAACCCAGCCGGCTGGGAAACGCGGACTGGGTCGCCCTCGCTTTAGCCGGATTTATTGAGCGCCCGCAAGCTGTGGTTCAAATCGGCGCGTGGAGGCGAAAAATTAGCGTGACCGTGCGCAATTGTCAAATTCTCCGGACGACCGGCTCACGACCGGCTCACGCGGCGAATGCGATGCGGTCCCGCCCCTCGTGCTTGGCGAAGTACAGCGCATCGTCGACCCGTTTCATGAATTCCGCCAGCTCCTCGCCCAGGCGGCAGCTGCCCACGCCGAGCGAGACGGTGATGCGCAGCTGCCGCTCGCCGATGATGACCGGATCGTTCCCGACGCAGGCCCGCAAGCGTTCGGCGTTGTCGCCTGCGGTGCAGGGTTCGGTGTCCGGCAGCATCACGAGGAACTCTTCCCCGCCCCAGCGCGCGCACACGTCGTATTCGCGCACCGACGCTGCGAGGCGCGCGGCGACGGCCGTCAGCGCCTGGTCGCCGAGCTCGTGCCCCCAGGTGTCGTTGATGTCCTTGAAGTGGTCGATGTCGATGATCATGATGACGAACGAGCGCCCACCCCGCTGGGCACGGACATGCTCCTCGCGCAACCGCATCAGCGCATGCCGCCGGTTCGGCAGCCCGGTGAGGGCGTCGCGATGGGACAGCCATTCGAGGCGCTGGTTGAGTTCGCGCAGCATGCCCTGGTACTGGTCGCTGATGCGCACGATCTTTTCGAGCCTGCGCAGCTGACGGCGGTAATTGACGGCATGGCCGGCGCCGCGGTCGCGCTCGGCGGCCTGGTAGTGATCGCTGATGCGGGTGATGCGCTCGAGCTGGCAGAGGTGGTCGGAAAAGACGTCGTAGAGCTCGGCAAGCGGCGCGCGCAACGGGTTGTCCCGGTGTTCGGCATTGCTCAGCAGCGCATCGATGCGTTCGGTCAGCGGGCGCTCGCCGGGCGGCAGGGGAAATCCCGGATTCATCGTCAGGGACCGGGAATGATCTCGAAGGGGAAGGTGTAGTCTTCCTTGAATTCGGCCGCCAGATCGGCGACGCGCTCGTTGTCGCTGTCATAGCGCCAATTCACTGCGACCGCCTGCCCCCGCTCGTGCGCGTCCTGCAGCGCGTCGAAGATGTCCATCATCGCCCGCACGCTGCTCGTGTTGAGATACAGCAGTTTCAGCTCGAGCGTCAGCGGCTGCAGGACCTTGTCGAGAAAGCCGGCGAGCCAGTCGATGACCGGCTGGAACAGCTCGAAGGAATTTTCCGGATAGGAGTCGCCGCTCATTTCCAGCCGCCCGGCTGTCCGGTCGGCGCGGATGAGGGGAGTCGATTCGGTGGCGGGAATCTCGAAATCGTTCACTTCGGACCTCGGTTCAAATCACCACGCGCAGGCTGAAGAAGGCGTGCTGGGAGTCAAGGGGTTTCACGCTGCAGGCGAGCGGCTGGCTGGCGCGGCGCGCCAGGTCGATCAGCCCGAGTCCGGCGCCGGTCTTCGCCTGCGGGTCGCGGGGCTGGCGCATCTGGGTCTTGAACGCGGCTTTCAGCGCGGTCTTGTCGAGCGCGGCGAGTTCGTCTATGCGCGCGACCAGCGTCTCGCCGTCGTCATGGAGCACGACATTGCCGGCACTGACCACGTAATGCCCCGCCTCGTCGCGCGAAACGATGATCGTCGCTTCGGCCGCGGCGCCGCTCGCGCCGCTCGACGCGGCGTAGTGCCGGATGTTCTGGCTCAGCTCGATATATGCCGAAAAAACGTCGGTGATCGCCGAGGGGGATTCGGCGAGCCCCTCCATGTGCTTGCGCAGGGCCTTGCCGATCTCCTCCATCAGCGTGGCCGAGAACGGGCCGTTGAAGCCCAGCATGATTCCCTGGCGCGAGAACGCTTCGCGCAGGGACAACACATCCACCTCTTCCATTCTCACCCCCCGGAAACAGGGTCGGGCGCGGCGGCCCGACCGGGAACACGAAAACCGATCACCGCGATGTCATCGCGCTGCGGACAGCTTCCCTGGTGATCGGCCAGGCGTCGCCGCAGCGCTTCTTCCTGGCTCTTCATCGGCTGCGCCGCGATCCCGCCGAGCGCGGCTGCGAAGCGGCGATTGCCGAAGCCGTACCCGCGTTCGCCTCCGGCCTGGTCCAGGAACCCGTCGGTAGTCAGATAATACGTGCAGCCGGGGCCGTCGGCGAGGATGACATTCTCGTAAATCGTGCGCCGCCGCTCGCCGATGCTGCGCCGGCTGCCGCGAATCTGCTCGCACCGCGCGCCCTCGCAGCGGTAGAGATCGGCGTGCGCGCCGGCGAAGGTCACGCAGCCGGTCGCGACATCGACGTGGCACAGGCCCACGTCCATGCTGGTCGCGAGGTGGCGGCTCGCCGCATCGCCCGGCAGCAGCGTACGCGTCGCGCTGTCCATGCGCGTCAGCAGCGCTGCGGGATCGGACAGTCCGAGTTCCTGGACGGCCAGGTCGAAGCCGGCGTGCGCGATCATCGTCATGAACGCGCCGGGCACGCCGTGCCCCGCGCAATCGACGATGCCGATGAGGAACTGCCCCGGCGCCTCGCGGAACAGGTAGAAATCGCCGCCGACGGTGTCGCGCGGCTGCCACAGCACGAAGTGGTCGTCGGGCAGCGCGTGCAGCAGCTCGCGGTGCGGCAGCATCGCGTGCTGGATCAGGGCGCCGTAGCGGATGCTGTCCTGGATCTGCCGGTGCGTTGCCGCAATGCGGTCGCGCGCCTGGGCGAGATCGCGGGTGCGTGCGGTGACGCGGCTTTCGAGCTCGCTGGTGTGGGCGTCGATCTGGCGCGCCATGCCGTCGAAGGCGCGCGTCAGGGAGCCGAGTTCGTCGTTGCGTCGCGTGTGCAGGCGCTGGCGATAATCTCCCGCGGCGATGCGCTGTGCGGAATCGGTCAGCCGCACCAGCGGCCGCAGGATCAGCCGGTCGACGCCCATGCTGACGGCGGCGGCGAACAGCAGCAGCAGCGCGATCGCGCCGAGCGCAAGCGGCCACAGCACGGTTTCGTCGATGACCTGCGCGGCGCCGAGGTCCACCGCGGTGATCACGTACCAGTCGAGCGCCGGCACGTAGGCCGCACCGAGGACGCGCGGCTGGCCCTGCAGATCGACGCGCAGGGCGCCGCCGCTGCCCGGCGCGTCGTGCAGGCTCGCGAGCATGCCGTCCAGCGCTTCGCGGTCCGCCCCGTCCGCGACGAGCCCGTGCAGCGTGCGCCGGGGAGCGGCCCTGGTCAGCGCCGCGTACTCGATCAGGGACTGGTCGGGGTGGGCGAGGATCGCGCCTTCGCCATTGATGATGAAGTTCGTGACGCCCGGATCGACGGTGCCGACGAAAGTGGCGAGAAAGCGCGTCAGGTCGAGGCCCGAGCCGGCCAGGCCGAGCACCCGCCCGCCTTCGTCTTCGCGCACCAGCACGTTGAACCAGACTTTCGTGACCTTGAGCTTTTCGTCGACGTTGACGTTCAGCGCATACGGGCGGGCGTCGCGGACCGTGGCGAAATACCACTCGTCCTTGGGGTCGCCGCGCTGCAGCGTGTAGCTCGGCTTCACCCAGGCATCGGGCGCGGTGCCGTCGCTGAAGTAGTAGTGTCCGCCGTCATGGGCGATGAGGAACACCGAAGCGTCGGCGAACGCGCGCCGGAACCGTTCCGCATCGACGCCCGCCTGCCCCGAGTCGTCCGTGCCGCGCAGGAAGCGCCGGACGCTTTCGAGTTCGGCGAGCCGCTGCGACAGGCTCAGTTCGCGCGTGATCAGGGTGACCAGTTTCTGCGCCTGCAGCAGCGCGTGGTTGCGCGCGAAGCCGGCGCCAAAATGATCGCGGAAGGCGTCGAGGCCGACCCGTCCGGCCAGCAGCGCGAACAGCGCCAGCAGCGCCAACAGCGCCGCGAGCCCCAGGCCCGATTTCCCCCGCAATCCCAAATCCGCTCCCCGTTCCCCGTATCGCTGCGTCGGTGCGCCGGCTCAGCCAGCCAGTCGCAGCACTGCCTCGCGTATCTTCGATTGCTCGTCCATCTTCAGGATGCGCTGCACCCGCGGCGCGAGTTCGCCGACGTCCGCGCGCAGCACCTGCTGCTTGATCTCGAGGATGTTGCCGGGATGCATCGAGAAATTGCGCAGCCCCATGCCGAGCAGCAGCAGCGCATACGCCGCGTCGCCGGCCATCTCGCCGCATACCGACACCGGCAGGCCGAAGCGCGCGCCGGCCTGGATCGTGCCGCTGATCAGCTTCAGCACTGCCGGGTGGAGCGGGTCGTACAGATGCACCACGGCTTCGTCCGAGCGGTCGATCGCGAGCGTGTACTGGATCAGATCGTTCGTGCCGATCGACAGGAACGACAGACGCCGGATGAACATGCCGAGGGCGAGCGCGGCCGCCGGCACTTCGATCATGCCGCCCACGGCGAGCCGTTCGTCGAACTTGACCCGTTCGGCGCGCAGCTCGACTTTGGCCTTTTCGATCAGCGTCAGCGTCTGGTCGATTTCGTGCGCGTGCGCGAGCATCGGGATCATGATCTGCAGCTGCCCGTGCGCCGACGCGCGCAGCAGCGCGCGCAACTGCGTCTTGAACATCTGCGGTTCGGCGAGCGAGTAGCGGATCGCGCGCAGCCCGAGCGCCGGATTCGGTTCGAAGCGCGTGCCGACGCCGTTGAGCGCCTTGTCCGCGCCGACATCGAAAGTGCGGATCGTCACCGGCTTGCCGGGCATCGATTTCAGCACTGCGCGATAGGCTTCGTACTGTTCCTCCTCGTCGGGCAGCGCGTCGCGGCCGATGAACAGGAACTCGGTGCGGTACAGGCCGACGCCGTCGGCATTGACGGCCTTGACCTGGTTGAGGTCCTTCGGCCCCTCGATGTTCGCCAGCAGGTTGACGTTCTCGCCGTCGAGCGTCGTCGCGCGCGTGTCCTTGAGCCGGTTGAGCTTCGAGCGCTCGACTTCGAGCTCGGTGCGGCGCAGCCGGTATTCCTCGACGATATGCTCGTCGGGTCCGACGATGACGACGCCGCGCGTGCCGTCGATGATCAGGAGCTCGTCCTCCTCGACGAGCTGGCGGATGTGGTGCAGGCCGACGACCGCCGGGATGCGGAGGCTGCGCGCGACGATCGCGGTGTGGCTGGTCGGGCCGCCGACGTCGGTGACGAAGCCGCCGATGTTATGGTCGCGGAAACCGATCGTGTCGGACGGCGACAGGTCGTGCGCGACGACGATCGTGCCGAGCCCGTCACGGCGTTTGGGCGGCAGGTGGCCCGGATGGCCGAGCAGCACCTTGACGAGGCGCTCGACGACCTGCACGACGTCGGCCTTGCGTTCGCGCAGGTACGGATCTTCGATCTGCTCGAACTGCTCGACGACGTGTTCCATCTGCTGAACGAGTGCCCACTCGGCGTTGCAGCGACGCGCTTCGATCAGTTCGCGCGCGGCGTCGACGAGCATCGGATCGGACAGCATCATCAACTGCAGGTCGACGAAGGCGCCGACTTCGCTGTGCGACTGGCCTGCGGTCGCGGCAGCCTTGAGGCCGATCAGCTCGCCCTGCACCGTCGCCACCGCTTCGTCGAGGCGGTCCATTTCCTCGGGCAGGTATTTGCTCGCGACGTGGTAGTGATTGACCTCGAGCATCGCGTGCGAGACGAGATGGACGTGGCCGATCGCGATGCCCTGTGAAACCGGCAGGCCGTGCATCGTGAAGGGCATCGTTTACTCTCCCTCGCCGAATCGGTCCGCGATCAGCTCCAGGATGGCCTCGAGGGCGGCGTCGGCATCCCGTCCCGACGTATCGATGGTGATTCGCGATCCCTGCGCGGCAGCCAGCATCATCACCCCCATGATGCTTTTGGCATTGACGCGGCGGCCGTTGCGCTCGAGCCAGATGTCCGCACCGTAGCTGCTCGCCGTCTGTGTGAGTTTCGCCGACGCGCGCGCGTGCAGGCCCAGTTTGTTGATGATTTCGGTTTCAGCTCTCGGCATCGCGGCTCCGCCTGGTCACTGGATGTGCACGACGCCGTCGCAGCCGCCCGCGACGGCGCGCTGCACGAGCGTGTTCATGTCCTGTTCGCGGTAAGTCAGCACGCGCAGCAACATCGGCACGTTGACCCCGGCGATGACTTCGATGCTCCCCGGCACCGCCAGCTTCGCTGCGATGTTCGACGGCGTCGCGCCGAAGACGTCGGTCAGCACCAGCACGCCATGGCCGCTGTCGGCCCACACGAGCATCTGGCGCGCGAGCGGCAGTATGTCGAGGGGATCGTCCTCGGCGGAGACGCCGAGCTGAACGGTTTGCGCGGGGCGTTTGTTGAGCACGTGGCTTGCGCACTGGATCAGCGATTCGCCGAGCGTGCCGTGCGTGATGAGGAAGATGCCGATCATGGTGGACGAGGGAAGTGTTTCGGCGATTGTAGCCGACGAAGGGGCCGCTGCCGCGAATGCCGTAGTCCGGCCTACCGGACGCAACGATGCGGTGCGGTACCGGGCACCAAAAGCCGCCCTCGTGGGCGGCCCTCGCCCGGGCGCGAGGCCGTCGAGGCTCAGCTCACTCGAGCCCCTGGCTCGCGAGGTATTCCTCGTAGGTGCCGCGGTAGTCGGTGATCGTGCCGTCGAGCCGCATGTCGAGGATGCGGGTCGCCAGCGAGGATACGAACTCGCGGTCGTGCGAGATGAAGATCAGCGTGCCGGAGAACTTCTCGAGGCCGGTGTTCAGCGACTCGATCGATTCCATGTCGAGGTGGTTCGTCGGCTCGTCCATCAGCAGCACGTTCGGCCGCGACAGCATCAGTTTGCCGAACAGCATGCGGCCCTGTTCGCCGCCCGAAATCACGTTGACCGGCTTTCTCACGTCGTCGCCGGAAAACAGCAGCCGGCCGAGCGTGCCGCGGATCAGCGTCTCGAGATCGCCGCCCTGCGAGTCGACGGTGACGCGTGCGTAGTCGGCGATCCATTCGGTCAGGCTTTCGGTGCCGGCGAATTGGGCCGCATGATCCTGCGCGTAGTAGCCGGGCTTCGCCTTTTCGGCCCATTTCACGACACCTTTCTGCGGCGCGAGGCCTCCCGCCTCGCGGCCGACGAGCAGCTTCATCAGCGTCGTCTTGCCGACGCCGTTCTCGCCGATGATCGCGACTTTCTCGCCCGCCTCGATCGCGATCGAGAACTTGTCGATCAGGGGCTTTGCCATGCCTTCGTATGCGAACGACAGGTTCTGCACTTCGCACGCGAGGCGGTGCAGCTTGTCCTTGTCGTCGTAGTCGAAGCGGATCCATGGGTACTGGCGGCTGGACGGCTTGACGTCCTCGGGCTTCAGCTTGTCGATCAGCTTCAGGCGGCTCGTCGCCTGCTTGGCTTTCGATTTGTTCGCCGAGAAGCGGCGCACGAACTCCTGCAGGTCCTGGATCTTTTCCTTTGCGCGGGCATTGGCGGACTGCTGGCGCTGGCGCGCGAGGGTCGCCGCTTCCATGTAATCGTCGTAGTTGCCGGCGTACACGGTGATCGTGCCGTAGTCGAGGTCCGCCATGTGCGTGCACACCTGGTTCAGGAAGTGGCGGTCGTGAGAGATGATCACCATCGTGCTGTCGCGCTGGTTCAGCACGTCCTCGAGCCAGCGGATGGTGTTGATGTCGAGGTTGTTCGTCGGTTCGTCGAGCAGCAGAATGTCCGGATTCGCGAACAGCGCCTGGCACAGCAGCACGCGCAGCTTCCAGCCCGGCGCAACGTTCTTCATCGGCCCGTTGTGCAGTTCGGTGCCGATGCCCACGCCCAGCAGCAGTTCGCCGGCGCGCGCCTCGGCAGTGTAGCCGTCGTACTCGGCGAACTTGCCTTCGAGCTCGGCGGCGTGCATGTAGTCGTCTTCGGTCGCCTCGGGGTTCGCGTAGATCGCGTCCTTCTCGACCATGCAGGCCCACATCTGCTCGTGGCCCATCAGTACGACGTCGAGCACGCGCACGTCCTCGAAGCCGAACTGGTCCTGCCTGAGGTAGGCCATGCGCTCATGCGGATCCTTCGACACGTTGCCGGCGGACGACTCGAGCTCGCCGCACAGGATCTTCATGAACGTCGACTTGCCCGCGCCGTTGGCGCCGATCAGGCCGTAGCGGTTGCCTTCGCCGAATTTGACGGAGACATTCTCGAACAGGGGCTTGGCCCCGAACTGCATGGTGATGTTGGCGGCGACGAGCACGGCGAATCCTGATTTTCAGATAAAACAAAGCTTTGTATTATAGCGCAGACCGGGGTCACGTGCCGGAGCCGTCGTCTCAGTGTGGGATTTGATCCCATTTTTTTCGTACAGCTCTGGTGTCGCCGCGTTGTCGGCGTCAAACTTCGAGTATGTCGCCGATCCGCCAGCTGCCGCCCTCCCCGCTTGCCGCGTTTCGCACCGTGGCCCTGGGCATCGGCTTGCCCCTGATCGGCGTTGGATTGTTGATGGTTGGGCTGCTTGGGGTCGTATCGTATGGCGTCCTGCCTTCGGTGGAGTCGCTGCGCAGTCGCAGCTGGCAGCCCGTCGAGGCATCGATCGAATCCGTGAGCCTGCAGGGGCCGCCGTCGAGCCTGCATCCACCGCTCGATTCGGTGCAGATCCGCTATCGCTACCGCGTCGGCGACGTCGACCACGACGGCATCCGCTACGATCCGCACGACGGGCAGTACGCGCGCGACTCGAGCCAGGCGATCGTCGCCGGCCTGCAGGCTTCACCAAGAATCACGGTGTGGGTGAATCCCTCCGACCCGGATGATGCGATGGTGTTCCGCGAGCTGCGGTGGGGAGTGTTCCTCTTCACGTTCCCGGCACTTGCGCTCGCGCTGGCGGGCGGGCTGATGCTTTTCGCCGGCATGCTCGCGTGGAGCCAGGCCAAGCCCGGCGGGCCTCCGGGCAAGCCCGACCAGCCTTAGCCGCGCGAGTCGCTACAAGAAGCGGGCGATGAAGCACGGGCTCGCGCCCTGGACCGTAGCGGGCAGCGGCAGCCATACGCGCCGCCCGGCGCCGGGGACGCGCCCGACGGGTGCGCCGGCAGCATCTTCGAGACGTTCGAGGCGCACGATGTCGTTGCCGCCCGGATGCACAAATTCGATCCGGTCGCCGACGCCGAAAGCGTTTTTCACCTCCACTTCGGCAAGGCCGCGCGTCGCGTCGAAACCGAGCACTTCGCCGACCAGCAGGCTGCGCCCGGACTCGGAGTGGCCGCGCAGGTAGTTCTGGTGGTCGGGCGTGTGATGGCGCTCGTAGAACCCGTCGGTGTAGCCGCGGTTCGCCAGCCCTTCGAGCTCCCCGAGCAGGCGCACGTCGAACGGCCGGCCGGCGACCGCGTCGTCGATTGCGCGCCGATAGGCCTGGCTCGCGCGTGCGACGTAGTACGGGCTTTTCGTGCGGCCCTCGATTTTCAGCGAATCGACGCCGATCGCGACCAGCCGCGCGACGTGCTCGACCGCGCGCAGGTCCTTCGAGTTCAGGATGTAGGTGCCGTGCTCGTCCTCCTCGACCGGCATCAGCTCGCCGGGCCGTGTGCCTTCCTCGATCAGCCATACGCGCTCGCCCGCGGCGTGCCGAGGGCCGCCGCCGAGCCCCGCGTCTTGCGGCACGCGACGCACGTCGCCGCTGTCATCCTCGGCGGCGTTATGCACCTTGTAGTCCCAGCGGCATGAGTTCGTGCAACTGCCTTGGTTCGGGTCGCGGTGGTTGAAGTAGCCCGACAGCAGGCAGCGGCCCGAATAGGCGACGCACAGCGCACCATGCACGAACAGCTCGAGCTCGACTTCCGGACACGCGTCGCGGATCTCGGCCACTTCATCGAGCGACAGTTCGCGCGACAGGATGATCCGCTTGACGCCGATCGACGCCCAGAAGCGCACCGCCGCGTAGTTCGTCGTGTTCGCCTGCACCGACAGGTGGATGTCGACGTCCGGCCAGCGCTCGCGCACCATCATCATCAGGCCCGGGTCGGCCATGATCAGCGCGTCGGGACCGAGCGCGACGACCGGTTCGAGGTCGGCGAGAAAGCTGCGCACTTTCGTGTTATGCGGGTAGATGTTGTTGACGAGGTAAAAAGCCTTGCCGGCCGCGTGCGCCTCGTCGATGCCCTGCGCGAGCGCCTCGAGCTTGCCGAAGCTGTTGTTGCGCACGCGCAGCGAATAGCGTGGTTGGCCGGCATAGACGGCATCCGCGCCGAACGCGAACGCGGTGCGCATCATCTGCAGCGAACCGGCGGGAGCGAGGAGTTCAGGGGACGGGCGTAACGGGGAGCTGGCGGTCATGGTTCGGGCGTCTGGCAAACCGGCATTCTAGTGGACTTTGCGTCGTTGCCTGGTTCTGGCGGCCCGGGGCGCTGTTTCGCGCGTCGCAGTGCCGGGGACGGGTGGATATTCCGTAAAAATTCCACCTTCGATACGCGGAATTGCCTGGACCTGGCCCCGGCGCTGACTCCCGCGGCGCAAGGATTGTTGCATGATCGGCGTGCAGACGGCACTCATCGTCGATGACGACGAATCTTTTCGGAAGGCTGCGCAGCCGATACCGGCGATCGGCGGACTCGAGCGGATGGAGCGGATGCGGCAGCGGAGAATCGACCGGTCCGTGATCGTTTGCACGGGCAACGTCGACGTCGTGCTGCTACTGTGCGAGCCACGGAATGAGGGATTCATCCGGCAGATCGACGCCCGACACCGGCAGGAGGTTCTCACGCGACTCGCGGATCCGCGGGCTGCTCGAAGGCGAGAGCTGCATGCCGTGGGTCGCCGAAAGCGATTGCTTGCGTGATCCCCCTTTCCGCCCATCTCCCTACGCATAAAGGAACGATCATGACCACCCGCACTTTCCCATCCGGCCGCAAGCTCGCGCTGGCCACTCTGCTCGCCGGTGCTGCCGGCGTTGCGTTTGCCGCGGACACCGCTACGCAATCCGCGACGTATGAAGTCCAGCCGATCAATGAACTGTCGGTTTCGGGAAACCCCGGCGCTCTGGTGATCAACGCGGCAACCGCTGGTTCGGCACCCAACCAGGTGAGCGACGCTACGTCGAGCTACGCGATTACCACCAACGAGAGCACGCGCAGGATTACCGCTGCGATTGATACCGCGATGCCCGCAGGCGTGACGCTGAAGGTCAGTCTCGCCGCGCCGACTGGCGCCACTTCCGCTGGCGCGGTGACCCTGGGGACTGTGGCCACCGACGTCGTGACCGGCATTTCGACGCTGAACGAGAGCGGAAAGGTGATCACTTACACGCTGGACGCGACCTCGGCGGCGGGTGTCGTCACGTCAGCCAGCAAGACGGTGACGTACACCATCGCCGCGACTATCTGATCGCGGAGAAGTCGGACCGCATGAAATCCCTTAGACCGGCTCCCCTGCGGAGCCCGTCGTGGGCGGGCGCGCTGTGCGCGCTCGCGCTGCTCGCCGCCCCGGCCATCCACGCCGCCGACATCGTCGTCACCGGCAGCTGGTTCGAGACGGTCGATCAGGCCGACCTCGCAGCCGGAGCCGGCAGCGACGTCCGCAGCCCGATCGAGAGCGCAGCGAACGTCGCGACGCTCGACGTGACGAATACCGGCGGCGCGAGCTGGACGGTGCAGCTCGCGCGCAGCGACGCGAGCTGGCCGTCGGACGTCGCGGTCGCGGCACTGCGCACGTCGGACGGCAGCGGCAGCGGCACTATTGGCGGCGGCACCGCGTACGTCACCGTGAGCGGCGCGCCGCAGACGTTTTTCACCGGCAGCGGCGACCGCAGCGGCATCCAGATCCGGCTGAAGACGAGCGGGCTTTCGGTGCGCAGCGTCGGCCCCGGCACCTACAGCACGACCCTGACCTACTCCGTGGTCAGCAACTGACCGAAACACCATGACACGTTCCTGCAAGACGCTCGCGGCATCGGCCGCAGCGCTGTTCCTGCTGTCCTCGGCGGCCATCGCCGGCATCAATGTCGAAGGCTCGCTGTCGCACGAAAAGGCCGCGCAGACCGGCGAGACCTACCGCGGCACGCTCGCGATCCGCAACACCGGCAAGACACCGGCCGACGTCAAGCTCTACCAGACCGACTACCGCTTCGACGCGAGCGGCCGCAACGACTACGCCGAGCCCGGCAGCCTGCCGCGCTCGAACGCGCGCTGGATCCGGCCCGGGCAGCCACAGTTCCACATCCCGCCGGGCGAGGTCGTGCATGCGCCATACGAAGTTCGCGTCCCGGACGACGCGAGCCTGAAAGGCTCGTACTGGAGCATGATCATGGTCGAGCCGCTCGCGGCCGCGGAAGCCGCGCCGGCGGCGGCGAAGAAGAACACCGTGCAGCTGACGCAGTCGATCCGCTACGCGGTGCAGATCGTCACCGACGTCGGCGCCGGCGCCGAACCGGCACTGGCCTTCACGAATCCCGCGACCTCGGTGCTCGACGGCCGCAAGCTGTTCTCGATCGACGTCGGCAACGACGGCGAGCGCTGGGTGCGCGCGAGCTTCTGGCTCGAGCTCTACACGCTCGAAGGGCAGCCGCAGGCGAAGATCGACGGCGAAAAATACCGTATCTACCCGGGCACATCGGTGCGGGCGCGCTTCAACGTCGGCGAGATCCCGCCGGGCAGGTACCGCGCGCTGCTGGTCGCGGATGGCGACGGTGAAAACCTGTACGGCACCGAGCTGCAGATCGAGCTTCGCTGAGCACCTTCACCGCCTGTACTCCCCGCTCCCCGTGCTTACGTTTCGCGCCCGCGCGCTCGCGTGGCTGTTGCTGCTGTGCTGGGTCGAAGTGTTCGCGCAGGCGCACGGTCTGCGCGTGCAGGCGGTCGATCACGAGCTCGCGAGCGTCGAGCCGCGGCACGTCGTCACGCTCGCGTTCAGCGTCGGCAACGATTCCGAGCGCGCGCAGGAGCTCGAACCGCGCCTGCAGCTGCCGCCGGGATGGCGCGCGGTCACCCCGGACCTGCCGTTTACGCTCGCACCGGGCGAGACGACGGTGCGCTTCGTCAGCTTCGTCGTTCCGGACGGTGCGCCGGCGGCCGATCACGCGGTGCGCTATCTCGTTCGCAACCGCCTGCAGCCGGAGCTCTTCGCCGAGCACACGGTATCGATCCGCGTGAAGGCGATGCGCTGTCTCGAAGTCGCGCCGCTCGACCTGGCCGACGCGGTGATCTCTGGCCAGCCGTATCGTGCCGTCTTCGTCGTGCGCAACGCCGGCAATGCCGCGGTCACGGTGGATTTTCGCGCGCGCAGCTCGCTCGGCCATCCGGTGGCGCCGGCCGAAGGGCGCCTCGAGCTCGCGCCGCGCGAGTCGCGCGAGCTCGCGCTCGACGTCCGCACCGAGGCGCTGCCGCGACTCGGCTTCGACCAGATTTCGCTGAACGTTGGCGACGGCACGGAGCTGTCGGCGCAGGCGTCGCGCGCGGTGAAGCTGCTTCCGGTCGGCGGCGGCGGCGAGAGCCTGTACCGCACGATCGCCGGCCAGGCCAGGCTGATCTATCTCGCGCAGGACCGCGACGGCGAGATCAAGACCGGTTGGCAGACGGAGCTTTCCGGCGCGGGCGCGATCGACGAAGCCGGCGAGCGGCATGTCGCTTTCCTGCTGCGCGGACCGGATGCGCGGCACGCGGCGACCTTCGGCCGCTGGGACGAATACCGCTTCGAATACACGAGCAAGGGGCTCGCGGTCGGCGTCGGCGATCTCGCCTACGGATTGAGCCCGCTGACCGAATATGGGCGCTACGGCCGTGGCGTGCAGGCGAGCTACACGTCGGGCGCGTGGGACTTCGGCCTGTACGAGATGGGCGACCGCTTCACCGACACGGGGAACCGGCAGCTCGGCGCGCGAGCGAGCCGCGCGCTGTCGGCAAGCTCCCGACTTGGACTGAATTATCTCGCGAAATCCGGCGAGCGGACCGCGAACATCTACAGCCTGCAGGCGATCGAGCAGCGCGCCGGATTGTCGGCCGAAGCCGAGCTCGCGGCGAGCGAAGGCGATGACGCCGGCAACGCGTTTCGCACTTACGTTTATGGCGCCACGGGCGATCTGCGCTACAGCGGCACCGCACTGTACGCCGAGCCCGGCTTTGCCGGCTACTATCGCGACCAGGCGTTCGTCAGTGCGTCGGGCGATTATTCGCTCGCGCAAGGCTGGGGAATGCGCGCAACGGCGTTCTGGCAGCGCACGAACCTCGATCGCGTCGTCAGCCGGCCTGCGCTCGAGGAGTCGCGGCTCGCGCTCGGGGTCGCGCTCCCCGATGCGCTCGGCATCAACCTGTCGGCCGACCTGTTCCTGCGTCGCAAGCGCGACCTGCGGCCGAACCGGGACGTCGATCTCGTCCATCCGGGTTTCCGGGTCAACGGCTCGTACAGCAGGGGGCACTGGGGGCTTGCCGCGAGCGGCGAGTTCGGCGCAACGGAGGACCGCGTGCGCGACCGGCGCTACGCGACTTCGCTCGGGCTGCTGTCGATGTACTGGCGCCCGTCCGAACGGCAGTCCTACAGCCTGTATCTGATCCGCGACGACAACACGTATTCGACGATTCGTCAGGCAGTCGGCTCGACCGCCGGCGTCAGCGCCGGAGTGCAGTTGTGGCAACGCGCGCGGCTGAATCTGAACGTCCAGCGCAGCGTAGCCGAAAACGCGAATCGCTTCGTCACGCTCGGTTTCGAGCAGACCTTGCGCGGCGGTCAGATCGTCTCGCTGTTCGTGCGCAGCACCTCGGGAAAATTCTCGCGTCAGACCGATGCCGAGCTCAGCCTGACGCTGCCGTTCGGCATCCCGGTCGCGCGCCGGCCCGACCTCGCGCCGCTGCGCGGACGGCTGCTCGACGCGGAAACCGGCGCGGGCCTCGCAGGGGTCACGCTGAGCCTCGACGGCGCGATCGTCATGACCGATGCGGATGGCTTCTTCCGCTACGACGCGGCAAAGATCGGGCGCCGCTTCCTGACGCTCGCCGGCACCGGCGCTGCGGGCAAGGTGCCGCTGCGGCCGTTGCCGCTCGAGACGGAGATTCGCGCCGATGGCGACAATTACGTCGAGCTCCGCTTCGTGCAGCCGGGCATGATGAAGGGACGCGTGCAGCGCTACGAGTCCGCGGCCGAGATGCCGTCGCAGGCCTATCGCGACAACGGCGACGATGCACTGACCGGAGGGGTCGGCGTCGCCGGGGCGCTCGTGACGCTGACGAGCGGCGAACTCAAGTATCGGCGCCTGACCGACGCCGACGGACGGTTCAGGATCGACGGGCTTCCGCCGGGAAGATGGCTCGTGAGCGTCGACGAACGTACGCTGCCGCCCGGCGGGCGATACCAGGCCGAGCAGCTGCAATTCGTGCAGGATGTCCGCAGCGGCGCGGAGACGCTCGTGGATTTCAAGCTCCGGCCAAAAACGAGGCGTCTGAAGATGCTGCCGCTTTCGTCTCACGCAGTCCCACCGACTTCCACCGCAGCGACGGGAATCGGCGTCAACCGCGCGGCGGCCGAGAGGACGTAGCTCCAGGCGCGGGCGTTACGTCCGATGTGCAGGGTCCCGGAGCGGCGAACGTCGGACATCGCTGTAACGGCCGCGCCCTGACTGGCGCATGCCCCGAGCCGTTCCGTCAGTGCCTCATGACCGGCACCGACAGCGGTTCGGCCGGCCACACGCCGCGCGCGATGGTGCGGGCATCCTGCAGCACCAGCCAGCTCTGCTGGCGGTAATGCGGCAGCGGCCGGGTCGCATTGGCGAGCGCGGGCGCGCTGTCGGCGGCGACGATGCCCAGTGCAGCGCCGGACGACAGGCGCAGCGTCCACGCCCGGACCGTGCCGCGGTGCGCGACTTCAGGCGGCGCGGGCGGCAGATCGTGGCGCGCCAGCCAGTGGCCGATCCGGGCTTCGTCCCCGATCACGAGCAGCGGGTCGGGGCCGGGCGCGACGTCGGCCGGGTGCGCGGCAGCGGCATGGTCGAGCAGCCGGGCCGCGAGCGCGCGCGCCGCCGACGTGAACGCGTCGTCGCCGAGCGTCAGCAGTGCGGTGCGCCGGTCGAACTGCAGTTCGCGCAGGATCGGCGGCGTTTCGCGGCGATCGAGGCGCCGCAGGATCAGGCTGTCGGGGTCGAGCGTGATGCGCGTCGCGCTGTCGCCCGGATCGAGCTCGATCTCGAAGTCCTGCCGGACCTGCTCGAAACGCACGCGGCGCAGCGTCGGTCCGGCGCTGGTGTCGATCCGCAGCGGAACCTCGAGCACGTACGGCGGGACGTTTTGCGCGAGCGTCACGCCGACGCCGTCGCCCGCATCGCGTCCGCCGCTCAGCGCGATTTCGGCAAGGCCGGCGCGCTCGAGCCATTGGGTGAAGAAAGGTTCGAGCAACTGGCCGGAAGCCGCTTCGAACGCGGCGCGCAGGTCGTCCCAGTCGGCGACGCGGAAGCGCTGCGTCTGCCAGAAGCGCCGGATCGCGCGATCGAACGCCGGCTCGCCGATGCGGTCGCGCAGCATCACGAACATCATTGCCGCCTTGCCGTAGCCGACCGCCTGGTCGACGTCGTGCGTGCGCGACGTGAACGCCGCCAGCGGCCGGTCGGCGCCCGGCGGAATACCCGACAGGTCCCTCAGCCAGCCCTGGCGCATCGCGCGCGCCTTGTCGGCGCCGGCGCGCTCGGCGTAATGGTAGTCGGCCATGAACGTCGTCAGCCCTTCGCTCCAGTTGCCGCTCGCGTAGTCGGGATAGACGCCGTTGCCCCACCAGTTGTGCAGCACTTCGTGGCCGAGCGACGTGTCCTTGATGAACGGCAGCTTCAGCACCTCGATGCCGAGATAGGTCAGCGTCGGCATGCCGAAGCCGGTCGGCGTCGGACTCGACACGACGGCGAAGCTCGTGAAAGGGTAGGGGCCGATCCAGCTTTCGTACAGCGCGAGATAGTCGCGGACCGCGTCGAGATACCCTGCCGCGAGCGGTTCGAGTTCGACATGGAAATAAGTGCGCAGCACGATCGGTCGCCCGTCGCTCGAGCGCACATGCTGTTCGGTGATGCGATACGGGCCGGCGATCAGGTCGATGCCTTCGGCCGGATGCGGGAAGTCGAACCGGGCGACGAGCCGCCCGCCGCGTACGGACTCCGACTGCAGGTGGCCTGCGACGAGGCCGTGCTGCCCTTCGGGAAGGTCGAGGCTCAGCATGAACGCGTGCAGCAGGGAGCGGCCTTCGTGCGCAACCAGCGGATACCAGGCGCTGGAGGACGGCAGGAAGCTGCCGTGAGGATCCGCAACGGGCTCCTGCATGCCGAGCGTGTCGCGGTGTTCGACACCGGGTGCAAGAGCTGCGAGCGTGCCGTGCCAGGACAGTGCCAGAGTACGTCCGGCCGCGCCTGCGGGAACCAGCCACCGCTGCAGCGCGCCGTGACGGTGCGGCCGTATCTCGACGGACTCCCCGTCGATGCGCAGCGGGCCCGCCTCGAAGCGAGTGTTCAGCAGCAGCTCGAACGGGGCTTCGCTGTCGACCGTGATTTCGGCTTCGCCGGACAGTTCACGCCGGCCGGGGTCGAGGCGCACGGCGAGCCGGTAGGAGACGGCGGGTTCGCCGGCCGCAGCCGCCCCGAGTGGTGGCATCTGCGCCGAGGCGGGATTGAGGAGCACCGGAAGCGACAGCATGATCAGCAGTGAAATGGCGTGAAACATTCGTCAGCGGCTCGCACCGGTGCATCCGGATGGAAGAAACCCGGAGCGCGTTCCGGCGCGGGACACGGGTGAGACTTGACGTGGGCGGTGTGGCAGGGGGGCGGAGTGCGCCGAGGCGGTCTGCTGGGTCACGGTCGTGCTCCTGACGAGGCAACGACGGGCAACGAGCCCTGCACTTTTGACGCAGGCGCGATCGAAGAGGTTCCGGACGACGATGGTCCGGCCGTAAAAAGTTCCGGCGCCCGAAGGCGCCGGAGGATCTAACGCAAATGAGGACGACGGCCGCGAGGCCGCCGTCGCGGAAAAATCAGGCGCTCTTCTTGTGCGTTGCGGCAGCGCTTGTTTCGATCGCCTTGATCGTTGCGTCGGCCGTCGCAGCGGCGTTGGCTTCGGTGATTTCGACAGCCTGCCGGGTTGCCTTTGTCACGCTCTCGTAGGTCGAGTTCGCTGCCGCAATCGCCGAACGCATCGCGGCGACTGCAACTTCGCCACCCCCCGGCACGGACTGAGCCGCTTTCTCGATCGCAATGATCGCAAGCTTGTTCGCTTCCGCAAACTGCGCTTCGTAAGGCTTGAGGCACTCTTCGAGGCTCTGCGCGACGATCTCGTAGCCGCTGCGATAGTACGCGAGCGATTTCTGCGCGAGCGGCTGGGCGAACGACGACTGCAGGTCCAGAATTTCGTTCGGGCTCTTCGCTGCAAGCAGCGCACGGACGAATCCGCTGCCGTCTTCCAGCGTCGAACGTGCCGTGTTCAGGTTCAGGGCAATCAGGCGTTCGACGGACTCGAAAGCGGTGCTCGCGGATTTCAGGTACGTGTCGAACGCGGTCTTGGCGAGGTCGCCGAGCTGGTTGGGGGGATTGGTCATGGCAGGCTCCTGGAGGGGTCGAAACATTCGGCAGTCGCACGCAGGCCCGACATCGGGGAGACTCATCCTGCTGCAGTGCACAATCCCATTGTAGTCACAGGTCGCGGCAGGTCAAGATGTTTTGTGCATTGCAACATTTGTTACGAAGCAACGGTTCAGCCGTTGCTGCCGAAGCCGATCGGCGCCGGTGCCAGCTTCAGGATGCGTTGGTATAACGCTTCGGCTTCTTCCCGCGGCTTGATGCCGAACAAGGGGTTGTCGTTCTCGCGGAACGCGGCTGCGATCTCCGCCCACTGCTCCGCATCGAGCACGCGTTCGGCGATCGGCAGAAAGACGTCTTCCTCGGTGCGCAGATGCTCCCATTCCAGTTCCGTGTAGCGGTCGGCGGCGGTGAAGAATGCGTCACGCGCGCCGCTGGCGCCACTTTGGAAAGCGACGAGCTGCTTCTTCAGCTCGTCGACCATCGGATAGCCGAGTGCATGCTCGCGTTCGAGCCGTGCGATCAGCCCGTCGGCTTCGCGCGTGCGACGCCGGACGGCGGCGAACAGGTACTTGTCTTCCTTGGGATGGTGCCAGCGATCCGGATAGGACACTATGTAGTCGAGGATCGCGCGCAGCACCGCGAAGTTCGGCGCCGCGCCGCGGCGCATCTCCTTGACGAGGTAGCGCAGCGAATACAGCACCGCGCTGATCGCGAGGTGCTCGTCCCTGATGATCTGGATGGCTTCCGGTTTCACGGCTGGACCTTTTTCCCCGGCGCGGGACGGATTACACCCGCTCGATCGCGAGCGCGATGCCCTGGCCGACACCGATGCACATCGTCGCCAGGCCGAACCGCCCGCCGGTGGTTTCGAGCTGGTTCAGCGCCGTCGTCACGAGTCGTGCACCGGAGGCGCCGAGCGGATGGCCGATCGCGATCGCGCCGCCGTTCGGGTTCACATTCGCACCGTCGTCCGGCAGGCCGAGCTGGCGCAGTACCGCCAGTCCCTGCGCGGCGAACGCTTCGTTGAGCTCGATCGTGTCGAAGTCGCGCACCGACATGCCGAGCCGCGCGAGCAGTTTGAGCGTCGCCGGTGCCGGGCCGATCCCCATGATGCGCGGCGCGACGCCGGCCGCGGCGCTGCCAAGGACACGGGCGCGCGGCGTGAGGCCGTGGCGCTTGACCGCCGCTTCGGAAGCCAGCAGCAGCGCACATGCGCCGTCATTGACGCCGGACGCGTTGCCGGCGGTGACGCTGCCGTCGGGGCGCACGACGCCCTTGAGCTTCGCGAGCGTCGCCAGCGTCGTGTCCGGGCGCGGATGCTCGTCGGCAGCGAGCACGAGCGGCTCGCCTTTCTTGCGCGGCACTTCGACTTTCACGATCTCGCGCTCGAAAAAGCCGCGCTCGGCAGCGGCGGCCCAGCGCTGCTGGCTGCGCAGCGCGAACGCGTCCTGGTCGGCGCGGCTGACGCCGAAGTCGGTGGCGACGTTCTCGGCGGTCTCGGGCATCGAGTCGATGCCGTATTGCGCTTTCATCAGCGGGTTTACGAAGCGCCAGCCGATCGTCGTGTCCTCGATTTTCGCGCTGCGCGAGAACGCGCTGTCCGCCTTGCCGAGCACGAACGGCGCGCGGCTCATGCTCTCGACACCGCCGGCGATCATCAGCTCGGTTTCGCCTGAGCGAATCGCGCGCGCGGCCATGCCGATCGCGTCGAGGCTGGAGCCGCACAGGCGGTTGATCGTGCTGCCGGGCACTTCGACCGGCAGGCCGGCGAGCAGCGCGGCCATGCGCGCGACGTTGCGGTTGTCTTCACCGGCCTGGTTCGCGCAGCCGTAGAGCACGTCGTCGACGGCCTGCCAGTCGACGCCGGGGTTGCGCTCGACGAGCGCCTTGATCGGCAGCGCGGCGAGGTCATCGGCGCGCACGCCGGACAGCGTGCCGCCGTAGCGGCCGAACGGGGTGCGGATCGCATCGCAGATATAGACGGGGCGGGTCATGGCGGATTTCCTTTTCCTTCTGCATTGATGGTCAGTAGGTTTCGACGTGGAAGCGCGCGTTGGCCAGCAGCTTCGGCTGCAGCGCCTCCCAGTCCGCGCCGTTCGCGCGACAGATGTCGCGGAACGCTTCGAGCACGCCCGATTCCATGCCTTTCAGGCCGCAGATGTAAATGTAGCAGTTGTCGTCGTTGAGCATCCGGAACACCTTGTCGGCGCGCTCGCGGATCGAATCCTGCACGTATTTCTTCGGCTCGCCGGGGACGCGCGAGAACGCGAAATTGATGTCGATGAAGTCCTTCGGCAGCTTCTGCAGCGGGCCGAAGTATGGCAGCTCGGACGGCGCGCGCGCACCGAAGAACAGTACCAGCTCGCCGCCTTCGTTCTGCGCGATCCGGCGACGGCGGCGCTCGGTCATCGCGCGCATCGGCGCCGAGCCGGTGCCGGTGCAGATCATCATGATCGACGAGGCGGGGTGATTCGGCATCAGGTAGGTCGAGCCGTACGGTCCCGTGACCTGCACCTTGTCGCCTTTCTTCAGGTCGCACACATAGTTCGACGCGACGCCGCGGGCAGCCTTGCCTTCATGGTCCTCGGTGACGCGTTTGACCGTCAGCGCGAGGTTGTTGTAGTGCGGACGCTCGCCGTTGCGCGGGCTCGCGACCGAGTACATGCGCAGCAGGTGCGGGCGGCCCTTGTCGTCGGTGCCGGGCGGGATGATGCCGATCGACTGGCCTTCGAGCACCGGGAACGGCGTCGAGCCGAAATCGAGCACGACGTGGTGGATGTCGCTCGAAGCGTCCGCGTCGGTGAGCCGGTAATTGCCGGTGACGGTCGCGGTGATCGGGCGGGTCGGCGCATAAAGGTTTACATACGGGTGCGACGCGGACCACGGCGCGAGCGCGGGGCCGCCCTGGCCGGCAGTGGCGACTTCGGTGATGTGCTGCACTTCGGCCGGCAGCTCGTCGTCGGGGCGCGCGACCGCGAACGGCGCGTCGACGTTGTCGAGCTCGGTGGTGTCGGGCAGCACGTCCCACTTGAACTGTTCTTCGAGACTGTACGGCTTGGCGCGTTCGACGTTGCGCCATGAATCGATCGCGCCCGTCGGGCACGGCGGCACGCACGCGAGGCAACCGTTGCAGATATCGAAATTGACGACGTAGTTCAGGTTGTCGTGCGTGATCGCATCGATCGGACAGGTCTCTTCGCAGGTGTTGCAGCGAATGCAGATTTCCGGGTCGATCAGATGCTGCTTGGCGATTGCGTGCTCTACGGGCGCGTTCATGGCTGTCTCTTCTCCACTGGACGGGGGCGGGCCGGCGCCCGGCCCCCGTTTTTTTCGATGGCTTAGTTGAAACGCACGTACTCGAAGTCGATCGGCTGGTTGTTGATGCCCCGACCCGGCGCTGCGATCCAGTTCGCGAACTTGCCGCGCTCGACGCACTGGCCCATCAGCGAATGCACGTACAGGCGGTCGCTCTCGGTCGGCAGCCAGTTGCTGTGCTGGTGCGTCCATTCGGCTTCGGACAGCAGGTGGCCGTCCGGGCTGACATGCGAACCGGCGAACATGCCGATGCGGCGGTTGAAGCCCTTGTGCGGCAGCGTGAAGCGGAAGTTGAAGCCGAATTTGGCCGGGATGCGGTTCCAGCGGTCGATGCCGGCCTGCACGTCCGCGATCCAGTCGTCGCGCAGGCGCTCGTTCAGCGCCGACAGGGCGGGCACCTGGCGGGTCAGGATCTGCTCACCGGTGACGTCCATGACCGTGTACTCCGAGTTCTGCAACTGGTGGTCGTCGCCGATCTTCTCTTCTTCGAAGCGTCCCTTGAGGCCGTTCGTGTAGTAAGTCGCGGCGTTCGACGACACTTCGGCGCCGTACAGGTCGCTGGTGACGCTGTAGTGGAAGTTCAGGTACTTCTGCAGCGTCGGCAGGTCGATGACGCCGGCGGCGCGCAGCCTCAAAGGATCGTCGGTGCCGAGCTCCTTCATCACTTCGCAGGTGCGCTGGATCACGCGGGCGACGCCCGATTCACCGACGAAGAGGTGGTGCGCTTCCTCGGTCAGCATGAACTTGCAGGTGCGGGCAAGCGGGTCGAACGCGGATTCGGCGAGCGAGGCGAGCTGGAACTTGCCGTCACGGTCGGTGATGAACGTGAACATGAAGAACGACAGCCAGTCAGGGGTCTTCTCGTTGAACGCGGTGAGGATGCGCGGGTTGTCCGCGTCGCCCGAACGGCGCTCGAGCAGCGCTTCGCCTTCCTCGCGGCCGTCGCGGCCGAAGTGCGCGTGCAGCAGGTAGACCATCGCCCACAGGTGGCGGCCTTCCTCGACGTTCACCTGGAACAGGTTCCGGAGGTCGTACAGCGATGGCGCGGTGAGGCCGAGGTGACGCTGCTGCTCGACGGACGCCGGCTCGGTGTCGCCTTGGGTAACGATGATGCGGCGCAGCGTCGAGCGGTACTCGCCCGGCACGTCCTGCCACACGTCCTGGCCCTTGTGCTCGCCGAACGTGATCTTCTTCTGGCCGTCCTGCGGCGCGAGGAAAATCCCCCAGCGGTAGTCGTGCATCTTGACGTGGCCGAAGTCCGCCCAGCCTTTCGGATCGACGCTGACGGCGGTGCGCAGGTAGACTTCGTAGTTCGTCGAGTTCTCCGGGCCCATGTCGTCCCACCAGTTCAGGAACGACGGCTGCCACTGCTCGAGCGCGCGCTGGAGCGTCTTGTTTTCCGACAGATTGACGTTGTTCGGGATGCGTTCGCTGTAGTTGATCATCTCTGTGCTCCTCTGGGGTGTTTTGTATGTATGGGTTGCGTCGTATTTACACGCGGTTCCAGTCGAACTGCGCCTTCTTGCCGGAACCGAAGAGCTTCAGTGCGCCGGTCGGGCCGACCGCGTTCGGGCGGTTGAAGATCCAGTTCTGCCACGCCGACAGACGGCCGAAAATCCGCGTGTTCATCGTCTCGACCGGGCCGAAACGCAGGTTCGCTTCGAGGCCGGTCAGCGCGTCCGGCGACAGCGCGGCGCGTTCCTCGATCGCGATGCGGATCTCGTCGGCCCAGTCGAGGTCGTCGGGGATCGCAGTCACGAGGCCAAGCTCCATCGCTTCGGCGGCCGACAGCAGTGTGCCTTCCTTCGCCTTCACCGCAGCAATCGGACCCTCTTCCTGATAGAAGCGCGCGTCGATGCGTGACAGGCCATTCACCATCGGCAGCGGGCCGAAGTTCATTGCTGACAGGCCGATGCGGTTTTCGGCATCGGCTGCGTCGCGCATGTAGCTGCGGTCGGCGGCGAGCGCGATCTCGAGCAGCGTGCCGGCGAAGCACGAACCCGGCTCGATCAGCGCGAACAGGCTGCGCGACGACACGTCGATGCGCGCGAGCGTGCGGCGCAGCATGCCGAGCGTCTCGCGGACGAACCAGTTGTCCTGGTTCGCGACTATCGTCGCATCGATGTCGAGCACGACCTGGGCGTCGCCCGTCGTGCGTAGCTGCCACAGGCCGACGTCGAGGTGGTTCGTGCGCAGGTTCAGGATCGCGTCGTCGAGTTCGCGCGCCATCTTGAGCGGCCACCAGTTGATGCCTTCAGCCTCGATTTCGGCGGCGGTCTTCGCGGTGACGGCCGACGGGGCGCGCACGGTCAGCGTCATCGTACGGGCGGCGGCGTCGATCGCCGCATCGACGTATTCGTAGTGGTAGCCGTTCGCATCGTCGGTACGCTCGAGCCGTGTCAGCTGCACGCCTTTCGCGCCGGCAGGGCGGTCGGATTGCGCAGCGAGCGCTTCGGCGCGCGCCTGGATCTGCTCGGCGAACTGCTGCTGTTTGACGACGTCGTCGACGAGGCGCCATTCCTTCGCGCGGTTGCCGCGCACGCCTTCCGAGATCGTGCAGAAAATGTCGGCGTGGTCGCGGCGCACACGGCGCTTGTCGGTGACGCGCGTCAGCCCGCCGGTGCCGGGCAGCACGCCAAGCAGCGGCACTTCGGGCAGCGACACCGACGAGTTGCGGTCATCGACGAGGACGATCTCGTCGCACGCCAGCGCCAGCTCGTAGCCGCCGCCGGCAGTCGTGCCGTTGCACGCGGCGAGGAACTTGAGGCCCGAGTACTGGCTGGAGTCCTCGATGCCGTTGCGCGTTTCGTTCGTGAATTTGCAGAAGTTCACTTTCCAGGCGTGGGTCGACAGGCCGAGCATGTAGATGTTCGCGCCGGAGCAGAAGATCTTCGGCTTGCCCGACGTGACGACGACGGTACGCACTTCAGGATGCTCGAAGCGCACGCGCTGCAGCGCGTCGTGCAGCTCGATGTCGACGCCGAGGTCGTACGAGTTGAGCTTCAGCTTGTAGCCCGGCCGAATTCCGCCGTCCTCGTCGATGTTCAGCGTCAGCGTGGCGATGGCGCCATCGGTCGATAGCGACCAGTGACGGTACTTCGACGGCTCGGTACGGTAATCGACGCGTTCGACGGCGGTTTCCTGGTTCTTCGCGACTGCTTCCATCTCTGTCTCCTCTTCTCTCGTGGGGGGTCAGCTCATTACGAGCTGGCGCAACTTCATGAAACTCTGATCGACCGTCTCGCCCGTCGTGTCGAGGACGGTGTCCGCTTTCGCATACAGCGGCTCGCGGGCCTGGAGGATGCGCTTGAGGTCATCCATCGCCTCGTCGTTGCCCGCCATCGGCCGCAGGTCGCCCTGGGCCATGACGCGGGCCATGTGTTCTTCCGGCTGCGCCTTGAGCCAGATCGTCAGGCAGTTCGACAGCAGCAGCTCGTAAGTGTCGGGCTGCGACACGACGCCGCCGCCGATCGAAATCACTGCGCGCTGATGCTCGCGGATGACGCGTTCGAGCGTGCGCTTCTCGATGCGGCGATATCCCGGCTGGCCGTACAGCGCGAAAATCTCGCGTCCCGGAATCCCGGTTTCCTTCTCGATCTCGCGGTCGAGTTCGATGAACGGCATCCCTTCCTCGCGCGCCAGCCGTCCGCCGAGCGTCGACTTGCCGGCGCCGCGCAGGCCGATCAGCGCGATGCGCTTGCGACGCACCGCTTCGTCGTGGCCGAAGTCGCGCATCAGCCGGAACACCACTTCTTCGAGGCGGTGCTGCGGCAGGCGCTCGAGAAAGCGGCGGATCAGGCGGCGTTCGACCGTGTCTTCGGTCTCCGGCGCGAGCAGGTCGGCCAGCGACACGTCCAGCGCACGGGCGATGTTGTCGAGCAGCATGATCGACACGTTTCCTTCGCCGCCTTCCAGGTGCGCGAGGTGGCGTTCCGAAACGCCGGCTTCGCGGGCCACGAGCTTGCGGGTCATGCCGCGCCGGTCCCGGATCTCGCGCACCCGCCGGCCGAGCGTCGGCAGCAGCGTGGACGCGCCGGTGACGGTGTCGTCACGGTGATCCACTTGGTTCGCGTCGGAGTCGGTCTTGAAGCTCATCGTGGTTCCTGTTGTGCAGTTGCCTGTGCTGTTGGGTTGAACAATAGTGCAGGAGTTAAGCAAGGTCAAGAGGTAAAGTGCATTTTGTTTTACCGGGTAATGAAGCAGTCTGCAGAAAATTGCCACAATAAGCAGAGTGCAGTGCTGGTTATGCGATCAGGAGTGCAGTTTTGAAGAGGCGATCGAGCAAAATAGTGCAGTAAAGTTCTTGACGGAGAATAAGGCGGGTGTATTCTATTTCCACGAGTTGCGCCAGACGCGCGACCACCCAACCGGTCATCGACCTTGAGTGTCCGGGTGCGATGCAGAAACAAGAGGACGAGGAGACAACGTGAAACTGGCTAATTACGTATACGGGCAATGGCTCGAAGGGGCCGGCGACGGCATCGCGCTGCAGGATCCGGTCACCGGCGAAGAACTGGTGCGGGTCTCGTCCGAAGGCATCGATACCGGGCGTGCGCTGGAATTCGCCCGCCAGAGCGGCGGGCCGGCATTGCGGGCGCTCGGCTACGAAGGCCGCGCCGCGCTGCTCGGCGCGATCGTCGAAGTGCTGAGCGCGAAACGTGCGGAATATTTCGACATTGCGCTGCGCAATTCCGGCTCGACGGAAGCGGACGCCGCGTTCGACGTCGATGGCGCGATCTTCACGCTGAAAAGCTATGCGCGTGCCGGCAAGGCGCTCGGCCCGGCGCGTCACCTGAAGGAAGGCGCCCGCGTCGCGCTGGCAAAGACCGACGCGTTCCAGGGCCAGCATTTCCTGATGCCGCTGACCGGCGTCGCAGTGTTCATCAACGCGTTCAACTTCCCGGCCTGGGGCTTGTGGGAAAAAGCCGCTCCGGCGCTGCTCGCCGGCGTGCCGGTGCTCGTCAAGCCGGCGACGCCGACCGCCTGGCTGACGCAGCGCATGGTCGAAGACGTCGTCAAGGCCGGCATCCTGCCCGCGGGCGCGCTGTCGATCGTGTGCGGCTCGGCGCGCGACCTGCTCGACCACGTCGGCGAATGCGACGTGGTTTCCTTCACCGGCTCGGCCGACACCGCGGCGCGCATGCGCACGCATCCGAATGTCGTCGCCCGCTCGGTGCGCATCAACATCGAAGCCGACAGCATCAATTCCGCGATCCTCGGGCCCGATGCGCAGCCCGGAACGCCCGAGTTCGATCTCGCGGTGAAGGAGATCGTGCGCGAGATGACGATCAAGACCGGGCAGAAATGTACGGCGATCCGGCGCGTCTTCGCGCCCGCGGCAGCAAGCCGGTCGCTCGCCGACGCGGTCGCCGCGAAGCTCGCCTCGTACCGCGTCGGCAATCCGAAGAGCGAAGGGGTGCGCGTCGGGCCGCTGGTCAGCCGCGCGCAGCAGGCCGCGGCGCTCGAAGGACTGGCGAAGCTGCGCGAAGAATGCGAGACGGTGTTCGGCGGCGGCGTGGATTTCGCCCCGGTCGATGCCGATCCGGCCGTCTCGGCGTTCGTGCAGCCGACACTGCTGTATTGCGACAAGGGACTCGACGCCCGGCACGTCCATGACGTCGAAGTGTTCGGGCCGGTCGCGACGATCGTGCCGTACGCCGACACGGCAGAGGCGATCGCACTTGCGCGCCGTGGCCGCGGCTCGCTCGTCGCGTCGGTGTATTCGGGCGACGCGGCGTTTCTCGCTGAGCTCGTCCCAGGCATCGCCGATCTGCACGGGCGCGTGATGGTCGTCGATGCGGCAGTCGGCGCGAACCACACCGGCCACGGCAACGTCATGCCGACCTGCCTGCATGGCGGGCCGGGGCGTGCCGGCGGCGGCGAGGAGCTCGGCGGCCTGCGCGCGCTGGCGACGTACCACCGGCGCTGCGTCGTCCAGGGCGGCCCGGCGCTGCTCGAAGCGCTGTCGCGCGACGCCGCCGACGCCGCGCTGCTCGGCAGCTGAAACCAGCTATAAATAATAAGATTTGCACCCCCAATCCCGACAGGAGACACCGACGATGACCGTCGAAAACTTCCAGGCGCTGATCGCGAACGTGACCGGACAGATCCAGGACCGGCCGCTCGACAAGCAGCTCGAAGCATTCCTCAACGAACGCTTTCCGCCCGGCAGTCCGGAGTTCGAGGCGATTGCCGCAGCGTGCCGCGACGCCGTCGCCGCCGGCTGGATGTGCGAGCGCGAGCACGGCGGCATCAAGTTCGGTCGCGTCGTCAAGCCGTGTCCGGAGATCCACGGCTTCAGCGTCGACGTCGTCGAGATGTCGGACGTCGTCGGGCCGCAGCACGCGCACCCGAACGGCGAGATCGACATGATCATGCCGCTCGAAGGCGATGCGAAGTTCGACGGCCATGGCGCGGGCTGGTTCGTCTATGGCCCGGGCAGCGTGCATCGCCCCACCGTCAGTGGCGGTCGCGCGTACGTGCTGTATTTGCTGCCGCAAGGCGCGATCGAGTTCACCCGGGCGGCGGCCTGAATCCGCGCGTCCGATCGACAGCGGCACCGCACCACGTCTGCCGGATCTGCCGGCGATGGCTTCAAACCAGGGAAAGCACCGGCGCCAAGACCGGTAACGGACGACACGACCCGGCACGAGCCGGGCAAACGGAGAAAAGACAGAATGCACACGCTCAGCGCGGCGCAGCCCGGTGCGGGTTCGCCGAAAATCACCCTGCCCCGCGACTACAACGCGGCCGACGACCTGATCGGACGCAACCTGGCCGCCGGGCGCGGCAGCAAGGTCGCGTTCATCGACGACGCCGGCAGCTATACCTATGACGAACTCGCGGCGCGCGTGAACCGCTTCGCAAACGCGCTCGGTGCGCTCGGCATCATGCGCGAGCAGCGCATCCTCGTGTGCGTCCATGACACGATCGACTTCCCGACGGTGTTCCTCGGCGCGATCAAGGCCGGCGTCGTGCCGGTCGCGGTCAACACGCTGCTGACCGCGTCCGACTACGAATACATGCTCGGCGACAGCCGTGCGCGCATCGCTGTCGTGTCCGCCCCGCTCGCGGAGACGTTTGCGCCGCTGCTCGACTGCGTGCCGACACTCGAGCGTCTCGTCATCGCCGGCGCGGAAGCTCCGCCGCAAGCTGCGGATTCGCTCGCCGCGCTGATGGACAGCGCTTCCGACCAGTTCCGCACTGCGCCGACGACCTGTGACGAACCGTGCTTCTGGCTCTACTCGTCGGGCTCGACCGGTGCGCCGAAAGGCACCGTGCATGTGCATTCGAGCCTGATCCAGACTTACGAGCTGTACGCGAAGCCGATCCTCGGCATCCGCGAGGACGACGTCGTGTTCTCGGCGGCGAAGCTGTTCTTCGCCTACGGTCTCGGCAACGGCCTGACTTTCCCGCTCGCGGCCGGCGCGACCGGAGTGCTGATGGCCGAGCGGCCGACGCCCGAGGCAGCTTTCAGACGCCTGCGCGAGCACCGTCCGACGATCTTCTACGGCGTGCCGACGCTGTACGCATCGATGCTCGCGAGCCCGGACTGCCCGGCAAAAGGCGAACTCGCGATCCGCGTCTGCACGTCGGCGGGCGAAGCGCTGCCGGAAGACATCGGCCGGCGCTGGACCGAGCGTTTCGGCGTCGAGATCCTCGACGGCATCGGCTCGACCGAAATGCTGCACATTTTCCTGTCGAACCGCCCGGGCGAAGTCCGCTACGGCACCACCGGCAAGGCCGTGCCGGGCTACGAGCTGCGCCTCATCGACGATGCCGGCTTCGTCATCGAGGGCGCGGACGAACCGGGCGAACTGCAGATCGCCGGGCCGACCAGCGCCGCGATGTACTGGAACAACCGCGCGAAGAGCCGCGACACGTTCCAGGGGCCGTGGACGCGGAGCGGCGACAAGTATTCGCGCAGCGCCGACGGCTATTACATATATGCCGGGCGCAACGACGACATGCTCAAGGTGAGCGGCATCTACGTGTCGCCGATCGAAGTCGAATCGTGCCTGATCGAGCACGAAGCGGTACTCGAAGCGGCGGTCGTCGGGCACGAGGACGACGGCCAGCTGATCAAGCCGAAAGCCTTCATCGTCCTCAAGCCGGGCGTGCGCGGCACACCGGCGCTCGCCGAATCGATCAAGCAGCACGTCAAGGCGCATCTGGCACCCTACAAGTATCCGCGCTGGATGGAGTTCGTCGACGAGCTGCCGAAAACCGCAACTGGCAAGATCCAGCGCTTCAAGCTGCGCGCGCAGGGTGCCGGGCGTTGATGGCGTGTTGCCCGGGTCGTAAAGGATAATGGGACGACATAGTCCCATTATCCCGATGACAGGAGGAACGACCAGTGAAGCATTCGCAACCACAGTGGCGCGGCCTTGCCGGCGCAGTCAGCCTGGCTGCTGCGGCATTGCTGCCCACGCTCGCGCACGGCGCCGACAAGGTGAAAGTCGGGCTGCTGCTGCCGTACACCGGCACTTACGCGGCGATCGGCAACGCCATCACGAACGGCTTCAAGCAGCATGTCGCCGAGCACGACGGCAAGCTCGGCGGGCGCGAAGTCGAATACTTCTTCGCCGACGACAAGTCGGACCCGGCGACGGCGACGGAGAACGCGAGCAAGCTGATCAAGCGCGACCGGGTCGACGTGCTCGTCGGCACGGTGCATTCGGGCGCCGCGCTGGCGATGGCGAAAGTCGCGCGCGACACCAACACTTTGCTGATCATCCCGACCGCCGGCAACGACGAGCTGACCGGTTCGCTGTGCGCGCCGACCGTGTTCCGTACTTCGATGTCGACGTGGCAGCCGGCGTACGCGATGGGCAAGCTCGCGGCCGAGCGCGGGCACAAGAACGTCGTCACGGTGTCGTGGAAGTATTCCTTCGGCGATCAGTCGGCCGCCGGCTTCAAGGAAGCGTTCGAGCAGGCTGGCGGCAAGGTCGCGAAAGAGCTTTTCGTGCCGTTCCCGAGCGTCGACTTCCGGCACCTGCTCGACGACATCGCGAACGTCAAGCCGGATGCGGTATTCGCGTCCTTCGTCGGCAGCGGCGCGGCGAAGTTCGTCAAGGACTACGACGCCGCCGGGCTGAAGGCGAAAATCCCGCTGTACGGCACGGGCTACCTCACCGAAGGCACGCTCGACGCGATGAACGGCGCCGGCGAAGGCGTGCTGACGACGTTGCACTACGCTGACGGCCTGACGAACGAGAAGGACAAGAGCTTCCGCACCGCGTACAGAGCAGCCTACGACCTGAAGCCGGACGTCTACGCGGTGCACGGCTATGACGCAGCGCAGCTCCTGGGCGCAGGCCTCGAAGCGGTCAAGAGCGGCAAGCTCGACCAGGCGGCAATGATCGCTGCGATGGAAGCGGCGAAGATCGACAGCCCGCGCGGCGCGTTCACGATGTCGAAAGCGCACAACCCGGTGCAGGACGTCTATTTGCGCGAAGTCGAAGGCCGCGAGAACAAGCTCGTCGGCGTCGCCCAGAAAGGGCTCGCCGATCCCGCGCGCGGCTGCTCGATGTAAGAAGCGCGGCGCGCGTTTTTCATCCCTGTCGATCCGCTTGTTCCGGCGTGCGGCAGGGCGCCGGGGCGCGGCGGTCCGTGCCCGCTGCGTGCTGACCGCGGCGGGCAATAATCACCGGTTCAGGAAACATCGGGAGTTTGAAGTGAAACAGGTACAAGTCGGCGATACGCACCTCGAGTACGTCCGCCTGCCATCGGCTCATCCGCGCGGCGGCGCCCCGGCGATCGTGTTCCTGCACGAAGGCTTGGGTTCGGTCGCGATGTGGCGCGATTTCCCGCAGAAAATCGCGGACGCGACCGGCTGCGAAGCGCTCGTCTATTCGCGCGCCGGTTACGGCCGGTCCGATCCGGCCCGACTGCCGCGCGACACGCGCTACATGCACGACGAAGGCCTTCAGGTATTGCCAGCGCTGCTCGCCGCGCTGGGGCTCGAGCGGCCGATCCTGTTCGGCCATTCCGACGGTGCGTCGATCGCGCTGATCTGCGCCGGCGGCACCGCGACGGAGCTTGCTGCCGTCATCGTCATGGCGCCGCACGTGATCGTCGAGGACATCTCGGTGTCGAGCATCGCGCAGGCGAAAGTCGCGTGGCAGACGACCGACCTGCGCACGCGCCTGGCCAAGCACCACGCCGATGTCGACGCGGCCTTCCGGGGCTGGAATGACATCTGGCTGCACCCGGATTTTCGTGCGTGGAACATCGAGGAATATGTTCCGCGCATCCTCTGCCCGGTGCTCGCGATCCAGGGCGAGGACGACGAATACGGCACGATGGCGCAGATCGAGCGCATCGCCGCGCAGGCGCCTGACGTGGAGCTCGTCAAGCTCGCCGATTGCCGCCATTCGCCGCACAAGGACCAGCCGGCCGCCGTGATTGATGCGGTCGGCGAATTCGTATCCCGCATTCTCGAGGACTGAACATGGAATTTGTGTGCAAGAAATCCATCCGCTTCCACCACTGCGACCCGGCCGGAATCGTCTTCTATCCGCAGTGCCTGGTGCTGTGCAACGAAGTCATCGAGGACTGGTTCGATGAAGGCATCGGCATCGACTTCTACAAGCTCCACGCCGAAATCCGGCGCGGCGTGCCGATGCGCCACCTCGAAGTCGATTTCATCGCACCGAGCATGCACGGTGACGACCTCACTTTCACGCTGGTCGTGAACCGCATCGGCAACACGTCGATGGACATCACGACCACTGCCTCGATGGGCGACGAAGTGCGCTTCCGCGCCAAGCAGACCGTCGTCTGGGCCGATCTCGGCGGGGCGCCGCGCGCGACGCCGATCGAAGGCGAATGGCGCGAACGCTTCAGCCGCTTCCTCGCGCCGTCCTGAAGCCCGAACGCAAGCCAGACAAAACAGCAACACCACAAACAGACCCGCCCCCGACCCCGAACCACAGAGACAAGGACCGACATCATGGCCACGTATCAATGCACCGCGTGCTATTTCCCTTACGTCGAAGCCGACGGCCTGCCCGACGAAGGCATCCCCGCCGGCACGAAGTGGGAAGACGTGCCCGCCGACTGGGTGTGCCCGGACTGCGGTACGCCGAAGAGCAACTTTACCGTCGCCGAGGATGGAAAACCGGCGACGGTTTGACACGGATGAAGGAGCGGACGAGGCGAAATCGTGAGCACGAGCATGATCGGTGAGAAAGAGCGCAGCGCGGGCGCACGCCCGGGCAAAGGATCCCGCGAACGATCGGCGGACCGGCCGCGAGGGCGCGAGCCGCTGCCGGCGTCGGCACGGCTCGCCGCATCGGCTGCGCTCGCCGGCGAGACGCCGCGCGCCGACCGCCTGATCGAATACCTGCACCGCCTGCAGGACGAGCACGGCGCGCTCCACGCCGACCACCTTGCCGCGCTCGCCGAGGCGATGAAGCTCGCGCGCGCCGAGGTGTTCGAGGTTGCGACCTTCTATCACCATTTCGACTTCGTCCCCGCCGGCGGGAAAGCGCCGCCGGCGCTGACCGTGCGCGTGTGCGAATCGCTCGGCTGCGCGATGGCCGGTGGCGCCGAACTCGCCGCGTCGCTCGCGAGCCAGCTCGGGGCGGAGGTGCGCGTGCAGCGCGTGCCGTGTGTCGGGCGTTGCGACAGTGCCCCGGTCGCAGTCGTCGGGCAGCGCCCGGTGCTGCACGCCGATGCCGATCGCGTCGCCGCAGTAGTCGCGGGCGGCGAGCGCGACGAGCCGCTGCCTGAGGCGATCCGTTTCGACGCGTACCGCGCGGCCGCCGGCTACCGGCTGTGGGATGCGGTGCGCAGCGGTGAAATCGCAGGTGATGCGGTCGTCGCCGCGCTCGACGCCGCCGGCCTGCGCGGCCTCGGCGGCGCAGGCTTCCCGGCTGCGCGCAAGTGGCGCACGGTGGCCGCACAGCCCGCACCGCGGTTCATGGCAGTCAATATCGACGAAGGCGAGCCGGGCACGTTCAAGGACCGCCATTACCTCGAGACCGATCCGCACCGCTTCATTGAAGGCATGCTGATCGCTGCGCACGTCGTCGGCATCGACGGCATCTGGATCTACATCCGCGACGAATACCCGGCGCTGCGCCGGCTGCTCGCGGAGGAACTCGACCGCGTGCGCGCCGCGTGGCCGGATGTGCCGTCGATCGAGATCCGCCGCGGCGCCGGCGCGTATGTCTGCGGCGAAGAGTCGGCGATGATCGAGTCGATCGAAGGCAAGCGCGGCATGCCGCGGCTGCGCCCGCCGTACGTCGCCGAAGTGGGCCTCTTCGGCCGCCCGACGCTCGAACACAACCTCGAGACGCTGTGGTGGGTGCGCGACATCGTCGCCCCCGCGCTCGCGGGCGAGCCCGGCCCGTTCGCGAGCCGCGGCCGCAACGGTCGCAAGGGGCTGCGCAGCTTCTCCGTCAGCGGCCGCGTCGCGAAGCCCGGCGTCGTCGTCACCGACGCCGGCATCACGCTGCGCGAACTCGTCGAGGAGCACTGCGGCGGCATGCTGCCAGGCCACGAGCTGTACGGCTATTTCCCCGGCGGCGCGTCCGGCGGCATGCTGCCGGCGCGCCTCGCCGATATGCCGCTCGACTTCGACACCCTTGGCGAATACGGCTGCTTCATCGGCTCGGCGGCGATCGTCGTGTTCTCGCAGCACGACCGCGCGCGCGTGCTCGCCGAAAACGCGATGGAATTCTTCGCCCACGAATCCTGCGGCCAATGCACGCCGTGCCGTGTCGGCACTGCGAAAGCGGCCGAACTGATGAAACAGCCGGCGTGGGACGCTGCGCTGCTGACCGAACTCGGAACAGTGATGATGGACGCTTCGATCTGCGGCCTCGGCCAAGCCGCGCCGAACCCGATGCAATCGGTGCTGCGCTTCTTCCCGCACGAAGTGGGTGTGGCCGGCAAGAACGAGGAGGGCGCGGCATGAACGCTCCGACGAACCCCGTCCGCTTCGAACTCGACGGCCGCGAAATCGATGCACAACCCGGCGAAACGATCCTGCTTGCGGCGCGCCGCGCCGGCGTCGATATCCCGCACCTGTGCTACACCGACGGCATGCGCGCCGACGGCAACTGCCGCGCGTGCGTCGTCGAGATCGACGGCGAGCGCGTGCTCGCGCCGTCCTGTTGCCGCGCCCCGAAACCCGGCATGAAGGTGAAAGCGACGAGCGAGCGCGCTCGCGCGTCGCAGCGCCTGGTGCTCGAACTGCTGCGCGCCGACGTGCCCGCCGCGGCCGAGAAGCCCGACTCCGAGCTTGCGCACTGGTGCGACGAACTGGGCGTGACGGACTCACGCTTCGCCCCGCGCGCGCAGCCGCAGCCCGACCGCAGCCACCCCGGCATCGCGGTCGACCTTGCCGCGTGCATCCAGTGCACGCGCTGTGTGCGTGCGTGCCGCGAAGTGCAGGTCAATGACGTCATCGGGCTCGCCCGGCGCGGTGCGGACACCGCGATCGTGTTCGACTTCGACGACGCGATGGGCACGTCCTCGTGCGTCGGCTGCGGCGAGTGCGTGCAGGCCTGTCCGACCGGTGCGCTGCTGCCGGCGGCGCTTGCGGATTTCCCGGGCACAAGCGCCGACGCGGCAGTCCCTCGCCCCGGTGGCCCGTTCGCGGCGAAGCCGGAGGCGGGCGCGCTGCCCGTCGAGCCGGCCGCGCCCCTGGCAAAGCCCGCAATGCGCGCGATTGACTCGCTATGCCCGTACTGCGGCGTCGGCTGCCAGATGACCTATCACGTCGCCGGCGACGGCCCGGCGGCGAAAATCGTCCACGTCGAAGGCCGTGACGGTCCCGCGAACGCCGGACGGCTGTGCGTGAAAGGACGCTACGGCTTCGGCTACCCGCGCCACGCGCATCGCCTGACGACGCCGCTGATTCGCAAGCCGGGCATCCCGAAGGCGGTCGACCTCGACCCGTCGAACCCGCTCGCAGCGTTCCGCGAAGCGACGTGGGACGAGGCGCTCGACTTCGCTGCCGCAGGGCTGGCGCGCATAAAAGCCGCGCATGGCCCGCACGCGCTCGCCGGCTTCGGCTCGGCGAAAGGCAGCAACGAGGAAGCGTACCTGTTCCAGAAGCTCGTGCGCGTGGGCTTCGGCACGCACAACGTCGATCACTGCACGCGGTTGTGCCATGCGTCGTCGGTCGCTGCGCTGCTCGAAGGCATCGGCTCGGGCGCGGTGTCGAACCCGGTGCGCGACGTCGAATTTGCCGACGTGATTGTCGTCATCGGCGCGAACCCGGCGTCGAACCACCCGGTCGCAGCGTCGTTCATGAAGAACGCCGTCGAGCGGGGCGCGAAACTCGTCCTGATGGACCCGCGCGAAACCCCGCTCGCCCGCCACGCGCACCGCTTCCTGCAGTTCCGCCCGGACGCGGACGTCACGCTGCTGCTGTCGCTCGCGTGCGTGATCATCGACGAAGGTCTGACCGACGACGCCTTCATCGCTGCGCGCACGACCGGCTTCGACGCGTTCCGCACTGCTGCGCTCGCGTTCCCGCCCGAGCGTGTCGAAGCGATCACCGGCATCCCGGCCGAGACCGTGCGCGAAGTCGCCCGCCTCTACGCGCGCAGCCCGAACAGCATGATCTTCTGGGGCATGGGGATCTCGCAGCATATCCACGGCACCGACAACTCGCGCTGCCTGATCGCGCTCGCGCTGATGACCGGGCAGATCGGCCGCCGCGGCACCGGGCTGCATCCGCTGCGCGGCCAGAACAACGTGCAGGGCGCGTCGGATGCCGGCCTGATCCCGATGATGTTCCCGGACTACCAGCACGTCGCCGATCCGGCCGTGCGCGCGAAGTTCGAGACGCTGTGGGGAACGAAGCTGTCCGACAGGCCCGGCCTGACCGTCGTCGAGATCATGGACGCTGCGCTCGCGGGCGACATCCGCGGCATGTATATCGAAGGCGAGAACCCGGCGATGTCCGACCCGGACCTCGCGCACGCGCGCGCCGCGCTCGCCGGGCTCGATCACCTCGTCGTGCAGGATCTGTTCCTCACCGAGACGGCGATGCTCGCCGACGTGATCCTGCCGGCGTCGAGCCTGATGGAAAAGACCGGCAGCTTCACGAACACCGACCGCCTCGTGCAGCTGTCGCAGCCGGTGCTGCCGCTGCCCGGCGACGCGCGCCCCGACTGGTGGATCATCCAGAGCATCGCGCAGCGCCTGGGCCTCGCGTGGGACTACGCCGGCCCGGCCGAGATTTTCGACGAACTGCGCCGGGCGCTGCCGAGCTACGCCGGCATCACGTGGGCGGCGCTCGAAACCGAAGGAGCGGTCGTCGCGCCGAAGTTCGCCGAAGACGAGCCGTCGCAGCCGGTGCTGTTCGAGGCCGATTTCCCCACGCCGAGCGGCCGCGCGCGCTTCGTCGCGGTCGGGCCGCTGCCGGCGGCCGAACTGCCCGACGCCGATTACCCGATGGTGCTGACGACCGGGCGCGTGCTCGAGCACTGGCACACCGGCTCGATGACGCGCCGCGCCGATGTCCTCGACGCGCTCGAGCCGCTGCCGTGGTGCTCGGTGCATCCGGACGACCTCGCCGCGCAGGCGATCGAGTCGGGCGCGCGCGTGCGCCTCGAGACGCGGCGCGGCGCGATCGTGCTCGAAGCGCGCGCCGACGAAGCGGTGCAGCGCGGCTCGGTGTTCATGCCGTTCTGCTACGTCGAAGCGGCGGCGAACCTGCTGACGCAGCCGGCGCTCGACCCGTTCGGCAAGATCCCGGAGTTCAAGTACTGCGCGGTGAAGCTGAGCGCCGAAAGCCGGGCGCAAGCGTGATGCATGAGGATGGCCGCGGCGTGGCGGCGGCCATCCTGCGGTATTTCGTGCGATCATGCGCGCTCCCGTCCGCAGCCGAAGCATTTCCGTCCCCGCAATGACTACCGAAACCCGTTCCGAAGCGCAGCTCGACGAGCAAGCCCCCGAAGCCGAAGCGCAGACCCCCGAAGCCGAAGCGCAGACCGCCGAAGCGCAGACCGCCGAAGCGACCGCAGCTGAAGCGACCGCCAAAGCGCAGCCCGCAGCGAAGCGCCCGCACCTCGACGCACGCGGCCTGCTGCTGAAGCTGCAGGAAGCCTCGCCGACTTTCCGCGACGTCAGGCCGCTCGCGCTGCGCATCGACAAGGCGATCGCCGCCCGCTTCCCTGAGCTCGACCGCAAGGTGATCCGCAGCGCGATGCGCCTGCACACCGCCTCGACGCGCTACCTGAAAGTCATGGAAAAGGCGACGGCGCGCTTCGACCTCGACGGCAAGCCCGAAGGCGAAGTCACCGAAGAGCAGCGCGCCCACGCGAAGCAGACGCTGAAGGAGCGCTTCGCCGAAGCCGCGAAGCGCAAGAAGGATGCCCTCGAAGCCGAAAAGGCCAAGCGCGCCGCCGAGGAAGCCGAACGCCGCAAGGCCGAGAAGCTGCAGCAGCTGGTGGGGAAGTTCGCGAAGAAAGGTTGAAGCGGGGCGTCGCTTTCGGCCATGCCCGAGGCGCAGCCTGCCTGTCAATCTCGCGAGCACGGCGCGGTGCGTCTGCGATCTGCCCGATTGCCCATTTTTGCAAGCCCGGGTTCCGCTTCGTTTCCAGAAGGCGACTGCCCGAAAGCCTGAAGCGCACCGCACCGCAATCGACGTGAGTATTTGGATTGGGTGGCGAGACGCGGCGATACCGAACAGTCGATGGCCGTTTCCGCCCCGTTGCTGCCGTTCGTTCGCGCTCGGATTGATGCCTGTTGTCGAGGCACTACGGTCATTCGAAAGGGCTCACCAGCAGAGGCCGCGCTCACCTTGCCTGACTCTCGTTCAGTGCTTCCAGGCGGTCAGTTTCACCTCTCGCCAATGCGTGTGAGATAGCGTCGGATTTTGTCAATTACCTGATCAATGCTCTGATGGGCATCGACTTCGATCCCGAGTGCGCGGGCCAGCTCGCGTGCCTTGACGGGGTCGATACGTTGCCTGCCACTTTTGGCAGCCCTGACCATTTCTCGCGCCCGCTCGAGATCTTCAGTCCGCTGCCGCTTGAATTGACTCAGGATCCAGTTGAGCATGTACCGAAAGCCCTTTCAGAAGTAGAAGCAGGAACCCGCCGGTCGGAGCACAGCTCCGTTCTCATCAGCAGGTGACCGGGCTCGCTAACGGCGGCGGCCGCTGGCGGCAAAAGCCTCGACCTTCTTGGTGGGGCCGGAAACGATCAACAGATCACCCGGGCGCACGATACTGTTCGGCTTTCCGTGCTGGAAATCTTCATGGGCACGCTTGATGCCGACGACCGTGACACCGAACTTCTCGCGCACGGCCGACGCGGCGAGCGTGAGGTCGTGGGTGGCGGCGGGCGCGTGGATCTTCGCGATTGCGAAGCCATCTTCGAACTCAATATAGTCCATCATCCGCCCGCTGATCAGATGGGCGACGCGCTCGCCCATGTCGGCTTCCGGATAGACGATGTGGTGCGCGCCGATACGCTCGGCGATCTTGCCGTGCTGGGGCGTCATGGCTTTGACCCAGATGTCGGGAATCTCCAGTTCGGTCAGCGCCATTACCGTCATCAGACTGGCTGCGAGGTCGCCGCCGATACCCACGATGGCGTGCGCGAAATCGGCCACGCCGAGTTGGCGCATAGTCATCGCGTTGGTCGAATCGGCCTGCACCGCATGGGTGAGCAGATCGGCCCACTCGTGAACCGGCTCCGCATCGCGGTCGATCCCCATCACGTCGTGACCCAGTTGCATCAGGGAGTTGGCGACGGCCCCGCCGAAGCGGCCCAGGCCGATCACGACCACACTGTCGCCCTTCGAAAAGGCGAACTGCTCTGTAAATAGCCTAGCCAACAACGGGATGCTCCTCTGGATAGCGGAACGGCATGCGGTGCTCTCCCAGCGCAAGCGACGCCGCGAGGGTGATGGTGCCAACCCGGCCGATATACATGAGTAGGGCCAGAATGAGTTGTGCGGAGGCGGGCAGCTCGGCCGTGATGCCAGTGGACAAACCGACGGTTCCAAAGGCTGAGACCACCTCGAAGATGACTCTATCCGTGGCGATTCGAGTAGTGTGCAGGATGAACACCGTACCCAGAACGACTACGGCGCTGCCGAGGACAAGCACGGTGATGGCCTGGCGCTGGGCCGAATGGCTGATACGCCGGCCAAACGCCTCGGTATCCATCCGGCCTCTGATCTCGGCAATGACCAGCATCACCAGAATCATCGCGGTTCCCACCTTGACGCCACCCGCCGTGCCTGCGCTACCGCCACCGATGAACATCAGTAAGTAGTGCAGGCCAAGGCTTTCATGCGTCAGAGCGCCGATGTCGACTGAATTGAACCCGGCCGTGCGTGCAGACACGGACGCGAAGATCGCCGACAGCACCTTGTCGGCCACCGCCATCGGACCGAGCGTGCGCGGGTTCGACCACTCGAAGGCGAGCAGAATGATCGTGCCACCTGCCAGCAGCACGCCGGTGCCGACCAGCGTCAGCTTGGTGTGTACCGACCAGTGGTGCGGACTCCGAAGTTTTCTGCGCAAATCATGCAGGACCGGGAAGCCCAGTCCACCGATCAAAATCGCCAGCATGATTGGCGTCAGCAGGAAGCCATCGGACGCGTAGCGCATCAAGCTGTCCGCATGGATGGAGAAACCAGCGTTGTTGAAGGCGGAAACGGCGTGAAAGAGACCGCTCCAGGCCGCCTCGGCCCAAGGCAGTTCATAACCCGTACGCAGCCGCACGATCAGCGCCAGCGCTGCGATCCCCTCAACGATCAGTGTCACGAACAGCACCAGCCTGGCCACGCTGGAGACCTCCCCGATGCCCAGCGTGTGCGTTTCGGCCTGAGCGGTGAGCCGCGTACGCAGCCGGAAGGAGCGGTTCACCATCAGCCCGAGCAGCGTGGCAGCTGTCATCATGCCGAACCCGCCTACCTGGAACAGCGCCATGATCACCCACTGCCCAAACGGCGACCAGTAGGTGCCGGTGTCCACGGTGATCAAACCTGTGACGCACACGGCCGAGACGGACGTGAACAGGGCCACGATCCATGGAGCGCTTACCGCATCGGGACGGGAGATCGGCAACATGAGCAACCCAGTCCCGATCAGGATGGTGATCAGGAATGCCAGTGGGACGACGCGAGCCGGATGCTGGATCTCTCGAATTCTCAACTCAAGATATCTCGAGGTCATGATGCAGTGCGGCGGATACCGCACTTCGGGAGCGAATCATACGCCCGACCGACTTCGGGCGCGCTCTTTCAGGATGACTCTGTCGTTGCCGTTGCCGTTGCCGTTGCCGTTGCCGTTGCCGTTGCCGTTGCCGTTGCCGTTGACTTTGCGATATCCCAGGTGGAGTACGCGAGCGCCGCATACGGCCGGTTGCGCGCGTTGGCTCGGGCGCCTTTCTCAGGGAAGTTGCCTATCGGGCGGCAGCCACATCCAAACAATGAGTGACTGTTCCAGGCTGTAGTGAGCCATTCGCCTCCAAGTCAAGATCAGCCCGTGAAAGCAACTTCAGACCGGCTGGATGCAACTCGCCCTTGGTGACACGTGCCGGCACAACGTCTGCCGAGTGACGTCGAGTCCCTCACACAGGTCGCCAACCACGCTTTCCGGCTGCCTTATCGCCGCCATGGGCAATCGCAGTTTCGCGGCGGTCGTCGGGGGACCGTCGCACCGTGACCACAGCACGCCTATGGGAAAAGTCGCCGCCGAAGGAAGCTCAACCCGTTACCCCGATTCCTGTGGAATCGGGCTTTGGTGAAATATCCGGGCCAGCGTCACTCCGGCTGCCGCGCGAGCAGCCGCGCCGCCCGGTCCGACGCGACCAGGATCAGCTTCATGCTCGCGCGCGTCGCGCCGACGAAAAGCTTGCGCACTGTCAGCTCGTCGAGCGTGTCGAAGTCGATCTCGGTGAAGATCACACATGGCGCGGACTGGCCCTTGAAGCGGTACACCGAGTCGATCAGGAAGTCGCCGTCCGAGTAGACCGGGTTGCCGAGCAGGTCGTAGCTGCCGGTGAAGGCTTTCAGGCGGTGCGCGCCGAGCCGCTCGTACGGCGTGAACAGCGAGTGCTCGCGGCCACGGAACGTGATTGTCGCGATCATGTTGCGGCGAAAGCCGAGGCCGAGCGCGCGCGTCATCGCGCGCTTGGTCTGCTCGACGAGCGCGGTCTCGTCTTTCCACGTCAGGATCTCGACCCCGGAGCCGCCGAGGGGGCTGGCGGCTTCGAGCGCGCGCGGCAGCGGCAGCGCGCGGTTCAGCGTGTCGATGATGTCCGACGGGCTGCGGTAATTGCGCTCGCTCGTGATGCGCACCCAGCCGGGCAGCGCGACCTGTGGCCGGCCGTAGAGGTTCTGCAGCGGATCCTCGAGCCACCACGCGCGCCCGCCGGGGCGCAGCAGGCGCAGCAGCGCATCGCGCCACGCGTCGCGGAAGTCCTGGCCTTCGTCGACGATCAGCTCGTCGAACTGCCACTCCTCGCCGGGCTCGAGTTCGCGGAACGCCTGTTCGAGGCGCTCGAACGCGTCCGGGGGCGAGAAGTCCGGCACGTTCCCATGCGCGCGCAGCACGCGGTCGCACAGTTGATGGTAAGTGGCAACGACGCCGCCGGATGGTGCGATCAGCGCGATGTGGTCGGCGAGCGGGCGGTTGTAGCAGACGTACAGCGGCCGGCGCCCGGCTTCGAGCGCGTCGCGGAACACCGCCATCGCGAGCTGCGTCTTGCCGCTGCCGGCAGTGCCGGTCACGCGCAGCCGGAACGGTTCCATGTCGATGCGTCGCGCCCATTCGGCGAGGCCACCGGCAAGCCGCGTATACAGCGCTTCGGCCTGGCCGATGAACGCGTTGACGTCCGGCACGAGTTCGAGCTGGTCCGCGAGAAAGCGGTGGATGTTGTCGAGCACGACGCAGTCGCGCGGCCCTTCGCGCAACAGGCTCTGCACGATCGCGGCGAGATGTTCGCGGCGCCCGGCGTCGACGATCCGTGCCGGATCGATGCCGGCGCTGCCGGGTTGGCGGACAGTATAGTCGGGGCAGTACAGCAGCGTGTCGACGTCCGCCTGGTGGCCGTCGAGGAAAGCGGCGAGACGCTCGCGCAGTCGCCCGGCGCTGCGGGCCATCGCCACGCCGACGTGGCTCTTTTCCTTCGCGTAGGTCCTGACGAGCCCTTGCGGCGTCTCGTCGAGGAAACCCGATTTCTGCTCGATCAGCAACAGCCGGCCGGTCGGCCCGACGACGACGAAGTCGATTTCGCCGAACAGCGCGTGTTCGCGCTCGACGCGAGTCCAGTGCACGCCGTGATAGACAGCGTGGTCGTCGGGCAGGCCGGCGGCGAGCGTCGCGAGCGTGTCGAGCTCGCGCGCGAGCCTGCCGTTCGCCGGCATTTGTCGCCAGCCTTCCGGGTAAATACGCGCCATCCGGTCCGTCCGTCGCGTGTCGAGGCAGCGGGCATGTTACCCCGCAGGGCACTGCCCGCCGTCCCGCCGCGCTGTCACGCGCTGCGGATCTCGATGCGCCGCGCCCGCGCGTGTTCGGATTTGGGCAGCTCGATCCGCAGCACGCCGTTGCGGTAGCTCGCTGCCGCCTTGTCCGCTTCGACCGGCACCGGCAGCGGGATCGCGCGATGGAAGCTGCCGTACGCGCATTGCCGCACGCGATAACGCCCTTGCGTCGTTTCGCGGTCGTAGCGCTTTTCGCCGCGCACGATCAGCACGTCGCTGCGGACTTCGAGGTCGAAGTCCTCTTTCTCGAGCCCCGGGGCTTCGAGGCGCACGACGACCTTGTCGTCGTCCTCCAGGACGTCGCCGGCGAGCAACGCCCATGTCGCTGCCGGAAACTGTCCCCCTTCGGACGTGCCCGTATCGCGGACCGACGGCGACTTCCCCGGGCTGAAGTGGGTCAGCGCGCCGGTGGCCCGGTCACGCAGCTGCCGCCACCCCTCGGCGACCGAATGCCAGGCCTCTTCGAGACCGTGTTTCAGCTCAGTCATCCTGTTCATTGCGTACCTCCGGTTCTTCGCGAACGCCGTCTCACGACCGTCAGGCGACTTTCACTTCGATTTTGCGCGGCTGCGCGTGCGCATGTTTCGGAATGCGCAGCCTGAGCACGCCGTCCTTGAACTGCGCCTCGATCTTCTCGGTGTCGAGTTCGGAGCTCAACGTGAAGGCGCGCAGATAGCGCGGCAAGCGCAGCTCGGCGTAGATGGCCTCCATGTTCCCCGGCGTCTCGGGCGTGATCTCGCCTTCCACCTGCAGCGTGTCGCCTTCGACGCGCAACGCGAGCTTGTCCTTCGGCACACCGGGCAGGTCGGCGAGCAACGTGATGCCGGTGCCGTCCTCGAACACGTCGACCCGCGGCAGCAGCGCCGGGGTATCGTTCTTGGGTTCGACTTTTGTGACTTCCTGCTTGTCGTTCATCGCAATGTCCTCCGTGGTCAGTGACTCACTTGATCTCGATCCGTTTCGGCTGCGCCGATTCGTGCCGCGAGACGGAGATATGCAGCACGCCGTCGCGGTAGTTCGCGGTCACGCGCTCGGGGTCGACGTCCTCCGGCAGACTCACCGTGCGCCGGAAACGCCCGGCGAAGCGCTCGGACGCATAGAGGGCGAGCCGCTCCTCGCCTGTCGGCAGCGCGCTTTCGCGTTCGCCCGACAGCGTCAGCACGCCGCGGTCGATCTGCACGTCGAGCTTCGATGGGTCGATGCCGGGCGCGAACGCGTAGATTTCGACCGAGCCGGGTGTGCTGCCGACGTTGATCGAGGGAAACGTGCCGCTCGCGACGGCGCGGATGCTGCTCGGCTGGCCGACCGCTCCGAGCGACTGCTGCAGCTCGCGCTGCAGCCGCTCGAAATCGGCGAACAGGCTGCCGGGAAAGCTCAGAAGGGATTCATACATGACAACCTCCTTGTCGATCCAGGTTCAACATGCACGGACTTCGTCGTCCGGCACGGCGCCTGCATTCGCAGCGGCGCCCTGCAAATTCAATATGATGTCGCGAGCGGCGGACTTCAAGCCCCCTTTTCAAGCGGGGCCGCCGCCTCTATCTTGAAATCGGAACCAGTGCCGGACCCGGCACGGCGGCACGATCGGGAGGCGCGGACGGATGGAATTCAGGGACTACTACCAGGTGCTCGGCGTCGAGCGCGGCGCGTCGGCCGACGAGATCCGCCGCGCGTATCGCAAGCTCGCGCGCAAATATCACCCGGACGTCAGCAAGGTGGCCGACGCCGAGCAGCGCATGAAGGAGATCAACGAGGCCAATGCGGTGCTCTCGGACCCCGAGCGGCGTGCGGCATACGACCAGCTCGGGCGCGGCTTTCATGCCGGACAGGATTTCCGTCCGCCGCCGAACTGGGATGCCGGTTTCGAATTCACGCGCCGTGGGCCCGGCGGCGACGGGGGAGACTTCAGCGATTTCTTCTCGGACCTGTTCGGCGGCATGGGGCATGGGCAGCGGGGGGCGCATTTTCGTGCGCGCGGCGAGGACCACCACGCGAAGATCGTCATCGATCTGGATGACGCGTTCCACGGCGCGACGCGCGAGGTCACGCTGCGCGCGCCGCAGCTCGACCCGCAGGGCCACGTGTCGATGCACGAGCGCGTGCTGAAAGTCCGGATTCCGAAAGGCGTGCGCGACGGCCAGCATATCCGGCTCGCCGGCCAGGGCATGCCGGGCACGGGAGGCGGCACGGCCGGTGACCTGTACCTCGAAGTGCATTTCCGGCCGCATCGGCGCTATCGCGTCGACGGCCGCGACGTCCACGAGACAGTGCCCGTCGCGCCATGGGAAGCGGCGCTCGGCGCGTCGATCGACGTGCCGACGCCGGCAGGCACGGTGTCGGTCAGGGTGCCGCCCGGCTCGCAGACCGGACGCAAGCTGCGGCTGAAAGGGCGCGGCATCCCGGCCGCGGAGCCGGGCGACCTCTACCTCGTGCTCGAAGTCGTGCTGCCGCCCGCCGACACCGACGCGGCGCGGCGACTGTACGAAACGATGGCGCAGGAGCTCGCGTTCAACCCGCGCCAGGGTCTGGGAGGCTGAGCGATGAGCCGACAGGACGTCTTCACCGGCCTGCTGCTCGACGAAGCGGCGCTGACGCTCGACGAGCTCGCGCACGCGTGCGGCGTCGACACGCAGTGGGTGCTCGAGCGCGTCGCGGCAGGCGTGCTGACCTGCGTCGTCGTCACGCCGGCGCCGCGCTTCACGAGTCGCGACCTGCGTCGTGCGCGGCGCGTGCGCGACTTGGAACGTGCTTTCGACGCCGACCCCGAACTCGCCGCGATCGTCGCCGATCTCGTCGATGAAGTCGAACGCTTGCGCGCGCAGCTGCGCCAGACAGGCCTGCCGGCGGATTGAGCCGGGCTTCCGACCGGGCGGAGGTCACGCAACCCGGCGACCGAAGCTCGGGTTGCCTGCTTGCGCCGTACGCGCTCCGCAGGCCGGCGCGACGCCGCAGCTGCGCGGAGCGGGTAACATGACGCCCTGATCCGCCATGCCCCGTGCCGATGCTCTCGCTCGCCTTCTCGAACCGCTACGAAGTGCTCCTCGAAACGCTGCTCGCGCGCCTCGCGGTCGAGCAGCCGGGTCCGTTCGGCGGGCGCGAGATCGTCGTGCCGAGTGCGGCGCTGCGCCGCAGTGTCGAGCTCGCGGTGGCGCGACGCGAAGGCGTCGCGGCGAACCTGCGCTTTTCGTACCTCGCGCAATGGCTGTGGAGCCAGATCGACAAGGTCGTCCCGGTCGGCGAACAGTCCCCGTTCGCGCCGGCGCTGCTCGTGTGGCGGATTTTCGAGCAGTTCCAGGATGCTGCCTGGACCGGCGCGCACCCGCGGCTCTCGCGTTACCTCGGGACAGCCGACACGACGATGCGCTTCGAACTCGCCGAACGCGTCGCGCGCGCCTTCGATCACTACCTCACGTACCGCCCGCGCTGGCTCGCCGAATGGTCCGCGGGGAGGACAGTCGCCGGCCTGCCGGACGACGCGCGCGCCGATGAAGCTTGGCAAGCCGGGCTGTGGCGCCGGCTGACGGCGGAACTGGGGACGCGCAGCGAGCACCCGGCGGAAACTTTTTTCCGTGTCATCGCCGCAGCCGGCGATGCGTTGCCCGGCTTCCTGCCGGAGTCGGTGCACGTGTTCTGCCTGCCGGCGATGCCGCCGCTGTACCGCGACGTGCTGCGTGAACTGTCGCAACGGGTCGACGTGCGCCTGTACGTGCTCAATCCGTGCCGCGAATACTGGTTCGAGATCGTCGAGCCGCGACGCCTCGCCTGGCTCGCCGGCCAGCAGCAGGATCTCTATTTCGAATCCGGCAACCGGCTGCTCGCCGCGTGGGGGCGGCAGACGCAGGCGCACATCGACCTGCTGTTCGAAGGCGAAGGCGCGCCGGAGATCGAGGACAGCCTGTTCGTCCCGACCGGCGGCGCGAGCCTGCTGGCGCAACTGCACGACGCGGTGCTCGACCTCGTCGACCCTGCGCCGGGCAGCATCGCGCTCGCCGACGACGACCGCAGCGTCGAAGTGCACGTGTGCCATTCAATTACGCGCGAACTCGAAGTGCTGCACGACCGGCTGCTCGCGCTGTTTGCCGCGCCGGACGCGCCGCGGCCCGACGACATCCTCGTCGTCACGCCCGATCTCGACGCTGCGGCACCGCTGATCGAAGCGGTATTCGGCACCGCGCCGACGTTGCGCCGCATTCCCTGGACGATCACCGGCCTCGGCCAGACGCGCGTCAACCCGGTCGCGCGCGTGCTCGACGCGGCGCTCGCGCTCGCGGCGAGCCGTTTCCCGGCGAGCCGCGTGTTCGACCTGCTGCAGCAGCCGCCGGTCGCGCGCCGTTTCGGCCTCGACGGCGCGGATCTCGAGCAGGTGCATGAATGGCTGCGTGCAGCCGGCGTGCGCTGGGGGCTCGACGGCGCACATCGCCGCCGGCTCGACCTGCCAAGCGTCGACCGTCACAGCCTCGTCGAAGGCCTGCACCGGCTGTTTCTCGCGTATGCGCTCGGCGATGGAAGCGCATGCCCCGGCGAGGACGGCGATGGCAGTGGCCCCGTGCTGTTCGGCGGGCGCCTTGGCGCCGGCAATCCCGAAGGCGGCGACGCGCTCGCATTGGGGCGCTTGTGGCGCTACGCCGAGACGCTGCAGTGGCTCGAAGCGGCCACGCGCCGCCCTCTCGACGCCGACGGCTGGCGCAAGCTGCTCGTCGAACTGCTCGACCGCCTGGTCCCGCCCGATGTCGAGTGGGCCGACGACCGGCGCGCGGTGCTCGCGGCGAGCGCCGAACTGCACGCGAACATGACGGCGGGGGGGCTGCGCAGCCCGGTGCCGCTCGCGCTCGTGCATGACGCGCTCGCCGCGCTGCTCGACGATCCGGCGCGCGGCGGCGTGCCCTGCGGCGCGGTGACGTTCTCGGCGATGACGAGCCTGCGCAGCCTGCCGTACCGCGTCGTGTGCGCGATCGGCCTCGACGACGGCGCGTTCCCCGGCGCCGAGCGGGCCGTCGAGTTCGACTTGATGGCGAAGCACGGCGCGCGCGGCGACCGCCAGCGCCGCGACGACGAGCGCAACCTGTTCCTCGACCTGCTGCTTGCCGCGCGCGACTGCGTGCATCTGTCGTACTCGGGCCGCAGCGTGCGCGACAACAGCGAAAAGCCGCCTTCGGTGCTGGTGGACGAGCTGCTCGACTACGCCGCGCGCGCGTGCGCCGCCGATCCGCTCGACGCGGCGTCGCTCGCTGCGGCGCGTCGCCGGCTGACGGTCGTCCATCCGCTGCAGGCGTTCTCGCGCAACTATTTTCTCGCCGACTCGCAGCGCGACCCGCGGCTCGCGAGCTTCAACGCCGAATACTGCGATGCGCTGCGCGCGCGCCTGCAGGCAGCGGCGCGCGGGCTGCCCGCTGCGCGCGCCGTCTCTCGTGACGACGAGCGCGACGAGGACGACGGCTGCGAATCGGGGCTGTCCGGCGAAGCGCCGTTTTTCGCCGCACCGCTGCCGCTGCCGGCCGACGAATGGCGAACGGTCGGGCTCGACCGGCTGATTCGTTTCTTCCGCAATCCGGCCCGCTTCCTGCTGCGCGAACGGCTCGGCGTGACGGTGCCCGAAGGCGACGAGGAGCTCATCGACGACGAAGCGTTCCTGCCGGTGTGGCGCGAGCGCCAGGCGCTCGCCGAACGGCTGCTGCCGGCGCTGCTCGCCGGACGCGCCCCCGCAGCCGTGCGCGAGCTCGCGCCTGCCGGTGGCGAATTCCCCGCCGGGCCGCTCGGCGAGCGCCTGCTCGAGCGCGAACTCGACGTCCTCCGGGCCTATACTGACGGCCTGCGCGCGGCGCTCGCGCCCGACCCGCTGCCGCCGCTGCAGGCCCACTTCGACTTCGACATCCGCGGCGAACGCTGGACGCTCGACGCCGCGTTCGGCGATGTGCGCCCGGCCGGGCTCGTGCGCCACCGCTACGACGAGGCGCGCGCGAACGACTATGTCGCCGGCTGGATCGCGCATCTCGCGCTGTGCGCGGCCGCGCCCGAGGCTGCGGAGCTGTGCACCGAATGGCATTCGCGCGACGGCGTCTATCGCCTGCGGCACTGCGACGACGCACGCGGACAGCTCGCCGCGCTCGTCGCGCTGTACCGCGAAGGCCTGATGCGGCCGCTGCCGTTCTTTCCGAAATCGGCGTGGGCGTGGGTCGTCAACGACTGCAGCCGCTACAAGGCGGAGCAGAAATGGCGCGGTGGCGGCCGGCCCGAGTTTGGCGAATGCCGCGACGCGGCGATCCGGCTCGCGTTCCGCGGGCTGCCGGACCCGCTCGACGACGCGTTCTACGACCACGCCGCGACAGTGCTGCAGCCGCTCGTCGCGCATCTCGACGACCCGAGGCTGTGACATGACGACGCCCGCACCTGGCCCTGGCGCTGCCGACGAGCTCGACGTTTTCGGCTGCCCGCTCGACGGCATCCGCCTGATCGAAGCGTCGGCCGGCACTGGCAAGACGTGGAACATCTGCGGCCTGTTCCTGCGCCTGCTCGTCGAGCGCGAGCTGGCGGTCGATGCGATCCTCGTCGTGACGTTCACGCGCGCCGCGACCGCCGAACTGAAAAGCCGCGTGCGCGAGCGCATCGCCGGCACGCTCGCGTATCTCGACGGCACCGCCGCCGACGGCGACCCGTTCGTCGCGCAACTCGTCGCCGCACTCGAATCGCAGGCGATCGCACGCGCGCAGATCCGCGAGCGGCTCGACCTGGCGCTGCAGACGTTCGACGAAGCGGCGATTTTCACGATCCACGGCTACTGCCAGCGCGCGCTGGCCGACACGCCGTTCGCCGCCGCGCTGCCGTTCGCACTCGAACTCACCGAAGACGACCTCGAACTGCGCCTGGAGGCGGCGCGCGACTTCTGGCGCCGCGAAATCGCCAGCGACGCCTGCGCGGCCGAACTCGGTGAACTGCTGATCGCGCGCGGCGACAGCCCGGAGCGCTGGGCCACGCTGCTCGGCCGCTATCTCGCCCGCCCGCTCGCGCAAAAACGCTGGCCCGACGCCGGCGGCGAAGTGAAACCAGACCTCGCTGCCGTCCAGGCGGCGTTCGCCGACGCGTGCGCGCTGTGGCACGGCAACGGGCGCGACGCCCGTGACGCGCTGCTCGCGGGCCTGCCTGGCCTGAGCGCGACGAGCTACAAGGCTGACAGCGTCGCGCTGGCGGCGAAGAGCTGGACGAGTTGGCTCGCCGGCGGCGACCCGCTTGCACCGCTCGACGTGCAGGGCGGCAAGTTCGCGCTGTTTTCGGCGATGCGTCTCAATGAATGCGTGAAAAAGCACTGCAGCGCGCCGCAGCACCCTTTCTTCGACGCCGCGGCGCGCGTACTCGCGCTGCGTGACGAAGTCATCGCCGCGCTCGACGCCGCGCGCCTCGCGCTGCTACGGCGTTTTCTCGAAACGGGCTCGACGCGCTTGCGTGAAACCAAGCGCGAGCGGCGCCGCATCGCGTTCGACGACATCCTGTTCAACGTCCATGAAGCGCTCGCCGGCGCCGACAACCCGTGGCTCGCGGCGGCGCTGCACCAGCGCTACCCGGTCGCGCTGATCGACGAATTCCAGGACACCGATCCGCTGCAGTTCGAGATTTTCCGCAGCATCTACGCCACCGGCGGACGGCACGGCGGACTGTTCCTCGTCGGCGATCCGAAACAGGCGATCTACAGCTTCCGCAACGCTGACCTGCACACGTACCTGCACGCCCGCAGCGAAGCCGACACGCGCTACACGCTGAGCCATAACCAGCGTTCGGTCGGCGGCCTGATCGACGCCTGCAACGCGCTGTTCACGGCGAACCCCGCAGCGTTCGTGCTCGACGGGCTCGCGTACGAGACGGTCAGCGAAGGCGCGAAACCGCGCCAGCGGTTCGTCGACTCGTCGGCCGCGGCCGATCCGGCGTCGCTGCGCGTGTGGTGGATTGCGCCGGATGCTGACGGCGTGCTGCCGCTGCGCGCCGCGGTCGTCGCGCGGGCGGCAGCAGCGACTGCGGCGGAGATCGTCCGCCTCGTCGGCGAAGGTGCAGCGGGGCATATCACGATCGGCCCCCGTGCGCTCGCCCCGGGCGACATCGCAGTGCTGGTCAAGAGCCACAGCCAGGGCGCGCGGATGCGCGAAGCGCTCGCCGCGCTCGGCGTCGGCAGCGTCGAGCTGTCGCAACAGAGCGTTTTCCACAGCCCGGACGCCGAGGAGCTCGAACGCGTGCTGGTCGCGATCGCCGAGCCGGCGCACCTGCCGCTGCTGTCGGCCGCGCTCGCGACCGCGCCGATGGGCTTCGACGCTGCCGCGCTCGACGCCCTCGCGGCTGATGAAGCCGAGCTGCTGCGCGTGATCGCCCGTTTCACCGAACTGCGCGAAGTGTGGCTCGCGCGCGGTCTCGGCGTGATGCTGCGGCGCTGGATCGTGCAGGAGGGCATCAACGCGCGGCTGCTCGCGCGCGACGATGGCGAGCGGCGGCTGACGAACCTGCTGCATCTGGCCGAATGCCTGCATGAGGCCGCTGCCGACCACCCGTCGCCGGATGCGCTGCTGCGCTGGTTCGCGACCCGGCGACGCGAAGCGGGCGCGAGCGAGGCGACGCAGGTGCGGCTCGAATCCGACCGCAACCTCGTGCAGATCGTGACGATCCATCGCTCGAAAGGGCTCGAATACGGCGTCGTGTTCTGCCCTTTCCTGTGGGACGGCTTTCCCGGCCGCGGCGACGACGGCGAAGGCTGCGTCTATCACGACGCCGATGGCGGGCTGCTGCTCGACTTCCGTCCGTCAGCGCGCGACGACGACGACGTCAAGGCGGTGATGCGCCGCGAGCGCGACGCCGAGTTCCTGCGGCTTATCTATGTTGCGATGACGCGCGCGGTGTACCGCTGCTATCTTGTCGCCGGCTGTTACCTGAAGAAGAACGGCAAGACCGCTTCGCCGACCGAGAGCACGCGCAGCCTGCTGAACTGGCTCGTCGCCGGCGCCGGCACAAGCCACGCGGAATGGCTCCGGCACAAGCTGACGACGGACGACATCGAGGCGGCATGGGCGCGGCTGCTCGAGCGCGCCGAACCCGATCTGGCGATCGTCAACCTGCCGGCGGGCGGCAGTGCGCGGCTCGCGAGTGCCGAACCTGCCGCGGACGCGCTGCATGTGCTGCCGCCGCCGGTCCGCCTGCCGTCGGCGTGGCGGATCGGCAGTTTCAGCGCGCTGAGCCACGGCGCAGGCCATGAGGCGGCGGCGCAGGACCACGACGCCCGCGCCCTGCTGGTGGCGCCGATCGACGGCGCGACATCGATCGCGCCGGCCGCAGCGCCCGGCGACGACGACATCCTGTTCTTCCCGCGCGGCCCCACGGCCGGCGACTGCATCCACGCGGTGTTCGAACGGCTCGATTTCCCCGCGTCAGCGAGCCGCACGCCGGCCATCGCCGCGGCACTCACTGAACACCCGCAGCGCGCACCGGGCGGCGCGCCGCTGGCGCGCATGCTGGAGCGCCTCGTCGAGGACGTGCTCGCGACGCCGCTGCCCGGCGGCATCGTGCTCGGCCGCCTCGACTGCCGCCGCAAGCTCGTCGAACTCGGTTTCCACCTGCCGGCGCCGCGGCTGTCCGCCGAAGCGCTGAACGACTGGCTCGCACGCGCGGGCTATCATGTGCCGCGGCTCGCGTTCGGCGCGCTCGCGGGCTACCTGAAAGGCTTCATCGACCTCGTCTTCGAGCATGACGGGCGCTTCTACGTCCTCGACTGGAAATCGAACCACCTCGGTTTCACGCCTGAAGACTATGCGCCGGCGCGCCTCGAAGAGGCGATGCGGGCGCACGGCTACCATCTCCAGCATCTGCTTTACGCTGTCGCGCTGCACCGCCATCTTGGGCGCACGCTGCCGGGCTACGACTTCGAGCGCCATTTCGGCGGCGCGCTGTATCTTTTCGTGCGCGGCGTGCGGCCCGGCTGGCGGCTCGGCGAGCATCCGGCCGGCGTGTATTTCCACCGTCCGGACGCCGCGACCCTCGCGAGTCTCGACCGCCTGATCGGCGGCGTCCCCGCCCCGGAATCCGTGCGATGAACCCTCTCGACCTGCGCCTCGACCTGACTGCCGAAGCCGAGCTCGCGCACGGGTTTGCCGCGCATGCCGTGAGCTGGGCGCGCGCTGCCGGCGCGCCGGACGCGTGCCTGCCGCGGCTGCGCACGGCAGCGATGCGCGCGAGCCTCGCCGTCGCCGCGGGGCACGTGTGCGTGCCGCTCGCCGAGCTCGTCGCCGTGGACGAGACGGTTGCCGGGCTGCGCGAGGCGCTGCTCGCGAGCGGCGTCGTCGGCCGCGCCGCGGCGCCGGAGCCGCGACCGCTGCTGCTCGACGCGGCCGATCGGCTGTACCTGCGCCGCCATTACGACTGGGAACGGCGGCTCGCGACTGCGCTCGTCGCGCGCGCCGCAAGCGCGCTGCCAGCGCCGCCGCCGGCCGCCGTCGAGCGCCTCGGCGAACTTTTCGCCGCCAACGCGGCGCGGCTCGACGGGCGTGCCGACTGGCAGAAGCTCGCGGTCGCGCTCGCGCTCGAACGGCGCTTGACCGTCATCAGCGGCGGGCCCGGCACCGGCAAGACGACGACGGTCGCAGCGCTGCTGGCGTGTCTCCTGAGCGCCGAACCCGAACTGCGGGTCGCGCTCGCCGCGCCGACCGGCAAGGCTGCCGCCCGTATGCTCGACGCACTGCGCGCGCGCAGCACCTCCGTGCCGGAAGAGATCCGCGGGCGCCTGCCGCAGACTTCGCACACGCTGCACCGCCTGCTCGGCGTGACGCCGCAGCCCGGCCGCTTTCGCCATCACGCCGGCAATCCGCTTGCGCTCGACGTGCTGGTCGTCGATGAGGCGTCGATGCTCGATCTCGCGCTCGCGACGCGGCTCGTCGACGCGCTGCCGCCGCACGCGCGCCTGATCCTGCTCGGCGACAAGGACCAGCTCGCCGCGGTCGAGGCCGGCGCGGTGTTCGCCGAGCTGTGCGCCGACCCGTCGCTCGATACTTCCTGCGTTGCGCGGCTCGCGACCTTGACCGACACGCCGGCCGGGCGCATCGCACCGCCGCCGCCGCGCCGCGCGACGCCGCTCGCCGGCAGCGTCGTATGGTTCGCCGAAAGCCACCGCTTTGCCGCCGACTCCGGCATTGGCCGGCTCGCCGCCGGCATCAACGCCGGCGCCGGCGACGAAGTGCTCGCATGGCTGCGCGAAGGCGCGGACTCGTCAGTCGAATGGCTCGCGGACGACGGCGATGCGCCGTCCGCTGCGGTGCTGGCACGGCTGGAGCAGGGTTATGCCGGTTATTTCGACGCGCTGCGCGCGTACGACGGCGATCCGGCGCCGGTGTTCGCCGCGTTCGACCGTTTTCGCGTGCTGTGCGCGGTGCACGGCGGGCCGCGCGGCATCGACGCGACGAACGAACGGCTGTCGCGCCGCGCGCGCGCCGCACTCGCCGACGCGCCCGGCCTCGCTGTGTCGCCGTGGTATGCGGGGCGGCCGGTGATCGTGCTGAAGAACGATTACCTGCTGCGGCTCTACAACGGCGACGTCGGCATCTGCCTGCCGGACGCGCACGGCGAGCTGGGCGTCGTGTTCCCCGACCCCGCCGGCGGCTGGCGCGAACTCGCGCCGCTGCGCCTGCCCGCCCACGACACCGCGTTCGCGATGACCGTGCATAAGGCGCAGGGCTCGGAGTTCGCGAAAGTGATGCTGTTGCTGCCGGCGGCGCCGGTGAAAGTGATGACGCGCGAACTGCTCTACACCGGCGTCACGCGCGCCGCGCGCGAAGTCGTGCTCGCCGGGCCGGAAGCGGTGCTGCTCGCGGCGTGCGCCACGCCGACGCGGCGCGAAAGCGGCCTGATCGACCGCATGGTCGAAGCTGGCAACGCACACCGGGTGCCGCCGGGAGGTCCGCGATGATCGCGACGGTGCGCCGCCCTGTCGTGCTCGTGCTGCTCGCGCTCGCGCTATTTGCCCTCGTGCTGCCGGCCCATGCCGGCGAAGTGCGCGTTGCGGTGGCGTCGAACTTTGCCGCGCCGATGCAGCAGATCGCCGCCGCGTTCGAGCGCGATACCGGCCACAAGGCGCTGCTCGCGTTCGGCGCGACCGGCAAGTTCTACGCGCAGATCAGGAACGGCGCGCCGTTCGACGTCTTCCTCGCCGCGGACGCGAAGGCGCCGGCGAAGCTCGAAGAGGAAGGGCTCGCGCTGCGCGGAAGCTGTTTCACGTACGGCATCGGCCGGCTCGTGCTGTGGTCGGCGCAGCCTGGCTTCGTCGATGCGCACGGCGACGTGCTCAAGCGCAGCAACTTCCGCCATCTCGCCGTCGCGAGCCCGAAAACGGCCCCTTATGGCGCGGCCGCGCTCGAAGTGCTGAAGCGGCTCGGGCTCGCCGACGTGCTGCGCGAAAAACTCGTGACCGGCGAGAACATCGCGCAGACCTACCAGTTCGTCGCGAGCGGCAATGCCGAACTGGGTTTCGTCGCGCTGTCGCAGGTGGCGGCCGACGGCACGATCGGTCGCGGCTCGGCGTGGGTCGTGCCGCCGCAGTTCCACACGCCGATCCGCCAGGACGGCGTGATCCTCGCCCGCGCCCGGGACAACGCGGCAGCACATGCGTTGCGCGACTATCTCGCAGGCGACGAGGCCGCGGCGATCGTGCGCGCGTACGGATACGACCGCTGAATGGCGATCGACGCCGCTGGCCTCGCCGCGATCCGCCTGACGCTGGAACTCGCCGCAGTGACGACCGCAGTGCTGCTCGTCGTCGGCACGCCGATTGCATGGTGGCTCGCGCGCACCGGTTCGCGCTGGAAAGGCGTCGTCGGCGCAGTCGTCGCGTTGCCGCTGGTGCTGCCGCCGACGGTGATCGGTTTCTATCTGCTGGTCGCGCTCGGGCCGCATGGACCGGTCGGACAGCTCACGCAGGCGCTCGGGCTCGGCCTGCTGCCGTTCACGTTTGCCGGGCTCGTCGTCGGCTCGGTGTTCTATTCGCTGCCGTTCGTCGTGCAGCCGCTGCAGAACGCGTTCGAGGCAATCGGCGAGCGTCCCCTCGAAGTCGCGGCGACGTTGCGCGCCGGCGCGATCGATACCTTCTTCAGCGTCGTGCTGCCGCTCGCGCGGCCCGGCTTCGTCACCGCGACGATCCTCGGCTTTGCGCACACGGTCGGCGAGTTCGGCGTCGTGCTGATGATCGGCGGCAACATCCCGGAGAAGACGCGCGTCGTCTCGGTGCAGATCTACGACCACGTCGAGGCGCTCGAGTACGCCGAGGCGCACTGGCTATCGGCGGGCATGCTCGTGTTCAGCTTCGTCGTGCTGCTCGCGCTGTACGGGCGGAAAAAGGAAGTGGTGCGGTGAGCGGCGCTGTGCCGTTCGGCGCCGGGGCCGTGCGAACCGGCGCGATCACTGGGGACGAAGCGATCCGCGCGCGCTTCGGCCTCGGCTGGCCCGGTTTCCGCCTCGACGTCGACCTCGCGTTGCCGGGGCGGGGCGTGATCGCGCTGTTCGGTCATTCGGGGTCGGGCAAGACCACGCTGCTGCGCTGTCTCGCGGGACTGGAACGCGCCGCGGACGGGTATCTCGCAGTGCGCGGCGAGCTGTGGCAGGACGAGGCGCAGCGCCTTTTCGTGCCGACGCACCGGCGCCCGCTCGGCTACGTATTCCAGGAAGCGAGCCTGTTCGCGCACCTGACGGTGCGGCGCAACCTCGAATTCGGCCTGAAGCGCGTCCCGGCCGCGTCGCGCCGCATCCCGCTCGACCAGGCGATCGCGCTGCTCGGCATCGAGCCGCTGCTCGACCGCATGTCCGGGCGCCTGTCCGGCGGCGAACGCCAGCGCGTCGCGATCGCGCGGGCGCTGGCGACGAGTCCGAGGCTGCTGCTGATGGACGAGCCGCTCGCGGCGCTCGACGTCAAGCGCAAGCAGGAAATACTGCCCTACCTCGAACGCCTGCACGCCGAGCTCGACATCCCGGTTGTCTATGTCAGCCACGCGCCCGAGGAAGTCGCGCGGCTGGCCGACCACGTCGTGCTGCTCGCTGACGGGCGTGCGCTCGCCGCCGGGCCGATCGGCGAAGTGATGGCGCGCCTCGATCTGCCGTTCGCGCACGACGAAGACGCGTTCGTCGTCATCGATGCCCGCGTTGCCGCGCATGACGAGGCCTACGCGCTGACGCGGCTCGAATTCGCCGGACTGCCGCTGTGGATCACCGGCCTCGACATGCCGCTCGCGTCGCGCGTCAGGGCGCGCGTGCTCGCCCGCGACGTCAGCCTGGCGCTCACCGAGCGCCACGATTCGAGCATCCTCAACGTGCTGCCGGCGCGCGTCGTGTCGCTCGACGAGGCCGATCCGGGGCGCACGCTGGTGCGTCTCGACGTTGCCGGCACGGCGCTGCTCGCGCGCATCACGCGCCGTTCGGCCGCGCAGCTCGGCATCGTGCCGGGCCGCGACGTGTATGCGCAGGTCAAGGGCGTCGCGCTGCTGCGTTAGCGCAGTGAAATTTACGGCTAAACTGTCGCGCTGCTCAACCCGGATCCCCGCCTGCCATGATCGACCTGCGCATCGTCCCCGTGACCCCTTTCGAACAGAACTGCAGCATCGTGTGGTGCGACAAGACGCGCAAGGCCGCGGTCGTCGACCCCGGCGGCGACCTCGAGCGCATCCTCGCGAAAGCGAAGGAGCTCGGCGTCACGATCGAGAAGATCCTGATCACGCATGGTCACATCGACCACGCCGGCGGCACTGCGCAGCTCGCGCGCGAACTCGGCGTGCCGGTCGAAGGGCCCGAGAAAGCGGACCTTTTCTGGATCACCGGCATTCCGCAACAGGCCAGGACGTTCGGCTTCCCCGGCGCCGAGAGCTTCGAGCCCGACCGTTGGCTGCACGATGGCGACACGGTGACGGTCGGCGACGAGACGCTGCGTGTCATCCACGTGCCGGGCCACACGCCCGGCCACGTCGCGTTCTTCCACGCCGATGCGCGACTGGCGATCGTCGGCGACGTGCTGTTCGCGGGTTCGATCGGCCGCACGGATTTCCCCCAGGGCGACCACGCGACGCTGATCCGCTCGATCCGGCAGAAGCTCTTTCCGCTCGGCGACGACATCACTTTCGTCCCCGGTCACGGGCCGACTTCGACGTTCGGCGAGGAACGCCGCAGCAATCCGTACGTCGGCGACCACGCCTGAGGCGGCGCGGACGAGGCCGTTCCCGACAGTGTGTCGACGGCTTCGCCTGTTCAGCCGCGCTTGAGCGTGTCGCGGATTTCGCGCAGCAGCTTGACCTCTTCGGCCTCGACCGGCGCGGGCGGGGGCGGCGGTTCCGAGCGCTTGAGGCGGTTGATCGCCTTGACGGCGACGAAGATGGCGAACGCGATGATGAGGAAATCGATCGTCGTGTTGATGAACTGCCCGTATTTCACCAGTGGCGCCCCGGCTTTCTCGGCGGCTTCCATCGTCTCGTAAGTCTGGTCGCCGAGATTGATGTACAAGTGCCGGAAATCGACTCCGCCGAGCAGCCGTCCGATCACCGGCATCACGATGTCCTTGACGAGGGAGTCGACGATCTTGCCGAACGCGGCGCCGATGATGACGCCGACCGCCAGATCGATGACGTTGCCGCGCATGGCGAACTCTTTGAACTCACGCATAAAGCTCATTCCGGATACTCTCCTGTCGTTGTTGGCTTCCGGGACGGCGCCGCGAAACCGATGCCGGGGCCATCTTAGCGCCTGCCGGCGGCGATGCACAGCGCCCTGGCCCGGGCTGCGTTCGCGACGCGATGATACTTCCGTGACATGAACCGGCCGATTCGCGCAGGTTGCCACAAGTTCGCGCAAATACAGGGCTACAGGCGCGCGCTGAACACCGGCAGGCGCCAGCCGAAGCGCATCGCGCCGAGGCGGATCACGAGCACCACGACGCCGGCGGCGAGTGCCGCCAGGCCGGGCGTCGCGCCGGACGCTCTCATCGCGATCAGCAGCAGCGCGCCGGCCCAGGATGCGGTCGCATACAGTTCGCCGCTGAACACCAGCGGCACTTCGTTGCACAGCACGTCGCGCACGATGCCGCCGAATACGCCGGTGACGACGCCCATCAGGCTCGCGACGAGCCACGGTGTGCCGAGCGCAAGAGCCGCCTGCGTGCCGCTGACGGTGAACAACGCGAGGCCGACGGCGTCGGGCAGCAGGAAGAGCCTGCCTGGCAGGCGCACGAAGCGCACCAGCGCGAAAGTCGCGAGCCCGGCCGTCAGTGCGGTGATCAGATAGCTCTGATCGGCGATCCAGAACACCGTGCGGTCGAGCAGCAGGTCGCGCAACGAGCCACCGCCGAGCGCCGCCGCGAGCGCGACGATGACCATGCCGAAGAGGTCGAAACGCTTGCGCCCGGCTTCGAGCACTCCGGCGGCCGCCTGCGCCGCGACGCCGGCGAGGCCGATGCCATAGACGAGAATATCGATCGGAATCATGGGGCGCGAGAATAGCATCGCCGCGCCGTGATAGAGTCGCCGCGCGCCCGTTCCGGCGCAGCCTTCGTCCAGCCCGATGCGATGAAATGTCCGGTCTAGCGCTCGTCCAGGTACTCAGCAGCGGCATCGCGACCGGCTGCATCTACGGACTCGTCGCGCTGTCCTTCGTGCTGATCTACAAAGCGACCGGGACGGTCAGTTTCATGCAGGGCGAGCTGCTGATGGCGGGTGCGTTCGCAGTGCTTGCGCTGCACCTGGCGGCAGGCTGGCCGCTCGCGTGGGCGGCGGCAGGCGGCATCGCCGGGATGGCGGCGTTCGGCGCCGTGCTCGAGCGCACGCTGCTGCGCCGGGCGCTCGGCCAGGCGCACCTGACTGCGCTGCTGCTGACTTTCGGTCTCGGCATGATGCTGCGCGGCGCCATCGGCTCGGTGCCGGCGGCGACGCATTCGATGCATCGCCTGGCGCTGCCGTTCGCCGGCGAGAGCTGGCGCTTCGGCGGCCTGGCGATTGCCGCCGAGCACATCGTCGTGATCGGCGCGACGGCCGTGCTCGCGCTGGCGCTGACGCTGTTTTTTCGTCGCACGCGCGCCGGCATCGCGCTGCGCGCCTGTTCCGAAAACCCCGGAGCGGCCGCGCTGATGGGAGTATCGGTGGCCGGCATGCATACGCTCGCGTGGGCGCTCGGCGCCGGCCTCGCAGCGGCGGCCGGGCTGCTGCTCGCGCCGGTCACGTTCGTGCATCCGAACATGGGGCTCGTCGCGCTGAAGGCGTTTCCCGCCGCCGTGCTCGGCGGCATGACGAGCCTTCCAGGCGCGCTGGCCGGCGGAGTGTTCATCGGCGTCGTCGAAGCGCTCGCCGGGTTCGCGTTGCCCGAAGGGGTGAAGGACGTCGTGCCGTACGTGCTGCTGATGCTCGCGCTGCTGCTGTTTCCGCACGGCCTTGCCGGCGGCTTGCGGCGGCGATGAAAGGCGCGGTGATGCGGGCAGACGGGATCGTCCGGTGGACGGCGGGCATGATCGGGCTTGCAATGCTCGGCGCGCTGGCGCTGCGCGCGCTCGGGCCGGAGTATGTGCTGGCGCAGGCGGCGTTCGTGTTCACGTACGCGATCGCAGGGCTCGGGGTGGTTCTCGTCGTCGGCCAGTGCGGCCAGATCCCGCTCGGTCAGGGCGCGTTGCTCGGGCTCGGCGCGTATGCCGAGACGCTGCTGGCGCTTCACGGCGTGCCGGCGCCGTTGTCGCTGCCGCTGGCGATCGTGCTCGGTGCGGCGGGCGGCTGGTTCGCGAGCCTGCCGGCGCAGCGCTTGGGCGGGCTGTATTTCGCGATGAGCACGCTCGCGTTCGCGCTGATCGTCGAGGAAGCGCTGGTGCGCTGGGAGTCGCTGACGGGCGGCGCGGCCGGGCTCGCGGTGCCGACCATGACGCTGGGCAGTTGGTCCGCGGACACTGCGGCCGCGCAGGCGACGCTGAGCCTCGTCGCGCTCGTACTCGCGTGGTTCGCGTGCCGGCGCTGGGTGGCGTCGCGGCTCGGGCGGGCCTGGCGCGCAGTGCGTGAGGACGAGACCGCCGCGGCGGCAAGCGGCATCGACCTCGGCCGTGCAAAAATGCTGGCTTTCGTGCTTGGCGGGGGGCTGTCGGGGCTCGCCGGCGCCCTGTATGCGCACTGGATCGGCTTCGTCAGCCCGGAACAGTTCGGCCTGGCGCTGTCGTTCGAGCTGCTGATGCTGGTTTTCATCGGCGGCGCGCGCCGTCTTGCGGGCGCGTTGTGGGGCGCGCTGGTGGTGATCGGGATTCCGCAGGCCATTTCGCTCGCGAGCGAAGTGTTGCCCCCGCATCTGGCCGCTGCAGCGGGTCTCGAGACGCTGCTGTTCGGCGCGGTTGTCGTCGCAGTGGTCGTGCTGCGGCCCGAAGGCCTGGCAGGCCGGGGATCGCGCAGCTCGTGATGAATTGGGGATGAGGGTGAAGTGGTTGGCATCGAAATTTCACGGCGTCGCACTAAAGTGGTGTTCTGCCTGTCAGGGAGCGGTGGCGTGAAGGAACTCTTGATGTCTTATGCGCCGGCCGGACCGGGGCCGGAGTGATCATGGCGAACTGGCCGGAGTACGTTCGGCAGCGCCGTCCGCTCGTCGTCGGCATCGTCGTTTTCCTTGTCGCGGCAATGGTTTCTGGCGTGCTCGTGCTCGGCCTCGGGCACCCGGGCGACAACCTGGGGCTGTCGCTGAACGCCGCCGTGGTGTTGCTGTTCAGCCTGCTGCTCGGCGGGTTGGCCAACCAGATGGCGCAGTTGCGCGCGCACCGGGCCGATCTGCAGCGACTGGTGGCGGCACGCAGCGCCGAAGTGCGGGCGCGCGAGGCGGAACTGGATCGTGCCCAGTCGGTGGCGCATGTCGGCGAACAGCAGTTGCGCAAGTTGTCGACAGCAATCGAATGCAGCCCGGCATCGATCGTGATCACCGACCGCAGCGGAACCATCGAGTACGTCAATCCGCAGTTCGAACGCAGCACCGGCTACACCGCCCAGGAAGTGGTGGGAAAGAATCCGCGCATCCTCAAGTCGGGCAATCGTTCGGCGGACGAATACGCGGCAATGTGGGCGACGATCACTCACGGCCACGTGTGGCGCGGCGAATTCGAGAACGTGCGCAAAGACGGTGCGCATTACTGGGAGAGAGCCTCGATCGCCCCGATCCGGGCAGACGACGGGATGATTTCGGGTTTTGTCGCGGTCAAGGAAGACATCACGTTGCAGAAGCGGGCCGAGCGCGAGCTGCGCGATCGGGAAATGAAGCTCGCCGCGCTGATTGCGTCGTTGCCCGACCTGATGTTCGTCGTTGACCAAAACCGGTGCATCGCGGAGTTCCACGCCCCTGATCCCGGACTGCTGCTGACGCCGCCGGAGTGTTTTCTCGGCCGTCCGTATGCGCGAACGCTGCCGCCGGCAGTGGTCGTGAAGCTCGATGAGGCGCTGGAGGAAATTTCCGCCACGGGAGGGGCGAAGCAGGTCGAATACACGCTCGATTTGCCGCGCGGCAGGCACCATTTCAGCGCATCGGTCAGTCGCCTCGCCGGCAGCGGCCTCGTCCCGGAAGGCTTCATCGTGCTGGTGCGCGACCTTACCGAGCGCGTGCGCATGGAACAGGCGCTGATCGAAAGCGAGTTGCGCTACCGCGAGCTGTTCGCGAACAGCCGTGTCGTGATGCTCGTCATCGACCCCGTCGACGGTCGTATCGTCGAGGCGAACGCGAAGGCCTGCGAATACTACGGCTACGACCCGGTCTCGCTGACACGCATGAAGATCGAGGACATCAATGTGCCTGGTCGCGAGCCGCTCCGCTTCGAGATGGTGCAGGCGCGCAAGCCCGACACGTTCCGCTGCTGCCACCGGCTCGCCGGCGGGCAGTTGCGCGACGTCGAGGTGGCGAGCAGTCCAATCGAGATTGCCGGCAGGAAGCTGCTCTACTCGATCGTCCGGGATGTCACTGAACGCAAGCGCTTCGAGGAGCGCATGCGCCAGGCGATGGTGGTGTTCAAAGCCTCCAGCCAAGGCATCATGACGACCGATGCGCAAGGCGTGATCACGTCCGTCAACCCCGCGTTCTGCACCATCACCGGCTACCTCGCCGCCGAAGTCATCGGCCGCAAGTCGTCGATGTTCAAGCCCGAACGCCACGAGGCAACGTTTTTCGATGCGATGTGGACGTCGATCGTCGAGAGCGGCAGTTGGGCGGGCGAAGTGTGGAGCCGGCGCAGCGACGGCGACAGGTATCCGCAGTGGGTCACGATCACTGCCGTGCGCGACACCGACGGCAGGATCGCCGAGTACGTCACGCTGTTCAGCGATATCACCGAGCGCAAGCAGCAGGAAGTCGCGATGTGGCGCCAGGCCAACTTCGACCCACTCACCGGGCTAGCCAACCGCAGCCTGCTGCAGGACCGCCTCGATCGCGCGCTCGCCCACGCCCGTCGTCATGGGTGCAAGGTCGGGTTGCTGTTCCTCGACCTCGACGGCTTCAAGTGGATCAACGATTCGCTCGGCCACGACGTCGGCGACGAGTTGCTGGTGGATGTCGCGCGCCGCCTCAACAGCTGCGTGCGCGACGAGGACACGGTCGCGCGCCTGGGCGGCGACGAGTTCACGGTCGTCGTGCACGACCTTGCCGACCGTGCGGACCTCGGCGCGATCGCCGACAAGCTCGTCGCCGTGCTGCGCGAGCCTTTCGCGCTGCGTGGTGCGCGTCACCATATTTCCGGCAGCGTCGGCATCACGGTGTTTCCCGATGACGGTGACGACGTCCAGACGCTGCTGCGCAACGCCGACATCGCGATGTACAAGGCCAAGCAGGCGGGCAAGAACCGCGCCCAGCCCTATGCCCCCCACATGCAGGCCGATGCGCTCGCGCGCGTGCACCTCGAAGCGGATCTGCGCATGGCCGTCGAACAGCGCGCGTTCGAGCTGCATTACCAGCCGATCGTCGACTGCGCGAGCGGCGCGCTCGTCGGAGCCGAAGCGCTGATCCGCTGGAAGCATCCCGAGCGCGGCATGATCTCGCCGCTCGAATTCATCCCGGTGGCGGAAGAGTGCGGGCTGATCGTCCCGATCGGAGAATGGGTGCTGCGCGAAGTCGTGCGCCAACGGCGCGACTGGCTGGCGCGCGGCCATCCGCCGCTGCGTCTCACGCTGAACGTGTCGGGAGTCCAGTTCCGGGAAGCCGGCCTGCCGGAGCTCGTGCGTACGCTGCTCGCGGAATTCGGCACGGCCCGCAGCTCCCTGGTCTTCGAGATCACCGAATCGGTGCTGATGGGCGGGAGCGAAAACGTCGAGGCCCGCATGTGCGACATCAAGGAGCAGGGCATCTGCTTCGCGCTCGACGATTTCGGCACCGGTTTCTCGTCGCTGTCCTACCTCAAGCGCTTCCCCGTCGATATCGTCAAGATCGATCGCAGCTTCGTGCGCGACTGCCCGGACGACCGCAACGACGCGACTCTCGTCGAAGCGATCATCAACATGGCGCACAGCCTCGGGTTGCGCGTCACCGCCGAAGGCGTCGAATCGGCCGAACAGCGCGAATTCCTGCGCGCGCTGGGCTGCGACTACCTGCAAGGCTACCTGATCGGCAAACCGTTGGCGGCCGACGCGTTCGAGGCGCTCATGGCGCCGCTGCGAAGCGCTGCCGCGGCGCCGCACTGCACCGAGTCATGCTGATGGCGATCGCTGCGCTGCCATGACGTTCATCCGCCGCCTCTTGGGCGTCGTTGCGCTGGCCGTTTCCTGCACCGCGGCCGCCGAAGCGCCGGGCGTGAGCCGCGACGAGATCGTCGTCGGCAGCATCCAGGACCTCTCCGGCCCGATCGCGCTGCTCGGCGTGCCGGTGCGCGACGGCATGCTGATGCGCTTCGAGGACGCGAATGCGGCCGGGGGCGTGCATGGGCGCACATTGCGGCTCGTCGTCGAGGATTCCGGCTACGACCCGAAGAAAGCCGTGCTCGCGGCGCGCAAGCTGATCCAGCGCGACCACGTGTTCGCGTTCCTCGCGAACCTCGGCACGCCGGTCGTGATGGCGACGATGCCGATCGTCGTCGGCGCCGGGCGGCCCCACCTGTTCCCGTTCTCGCCGCACGAATCGACATACGCGCCGCGCCATCCGCTGAAGTTCCAGATGTTCGCGCCATACCAGGACTACATGGACGCGGCAACGCGCTTCATGATGCAGACCCGTCGCTACCGGCAGGTCTGTGTGCTGTACCAGGACGACGACTACGGCCTGGAAGTCATGAAGGGCGTCGAGCGGGCGTTGGCGGCGCTGAACCAGCCGCTCGCCGCGAAGACCAGCTACAAGCGTGGCGCGACCGACCTGTCGAGCCAGATCGCGCGGCTACGGGGCGCCGGCTGCGACTTCGTCGTCCTCGCGACAGTGGTGCGCGAGACCGTCGCCGCAGTCGCCGAAGCGCGCAAGACCGGCTGGACCGTCGACATGCTGGTCACCGCGTCCGGCTATTCGGCGCAGACGCACGAACTCGGTGGCAAGACCGTCGAAGGGCTGTACGGCGTCAGCGTGCTGCCGCACCCTTACGCCGAAGGCGCGAGTCGCCCGCTCGCCGAGTGGATCGAACGCTACCGGAAACGCTTCGGCGCCGCGCCGAACGTCTGGAGCGTGATGGGTTACGCTGCTGCCGACCTCTTCGTCAAGGCCGCTGAGCAGGCCGGGCCCGAGCTCAGCGTCGAGCGCTTCGTCGCCGCGATGGAATCGCTGCACACGCCGCGCGACTTCTTCGGCAGCCCGGAATATCGTTTCGGTCCCGACGACCACCTCGGCAACCGCCACGGGCGCATCGCGCAGATCCGCGATGGCCGTTGGGTGATCCTGACTGATTATCTGAAGTGAGTGCTGTCCGTTGGGGAAGCCGTGGCCGGGAAAGCGCTGCGCTTTCGGCGTTCGGCTGCGCCGAAACTTCGTTTTCCGCCCGACACAAGCGGCTCACGCCGCGCTGGCGAGCGCGTCGAGAATGCGCCGCACCGGCGTCGGCAGCCCGGCCGCGTCCAGGTCGGCGAGCGCGAGCCAGCGATGCCCGGCTTCGGCGACGCTGCGCCCCGCGTCCTCGACGTCGAAGCGGATCGGCGTGATCTCGAGCCGGAAATGCGTGAACGCGTGGTTCAGCGGCGCGAGCTGGAGGCTCGCGCGTGGCGCGAGGGCGAAGCGCGTTTGGAGCCAGCGCCCGGCATCCGGCTCGCTGTCGGGAATTTCCGGCAGCGCGAGCAGGCCGCCCCAGATGCCGGCAGGGGGGCGCTGTTCGAGCAGCACGCGCCCCGCCGCGTGAATCACTGCGACGCGCACGCGGCGCTGCGGCACGGCCTTGCGCGGACGCGCGGCCGGCAGCTCGGCGATACGGTCCTCGCGGCGTGCGACACACGAGTCGGCGAGTGGGCAGCGAGCACACGCCGGCCGGCTGCGCCTGCACACCGTCGCCCCCAGGTCCATCTGCGCCTGGATGTAAGTGCCGACATCCGTCGGCGGCAGCAGTGATTCGGCCAGCGCCCACAGCCGCGCCTCGACCGCCCGCTGGCCGGGAAAGCCGGCGACGCCGAACGCGCGGCACAGTACCCGCTTGACGTTGCCGTCGAGGATCGCCGCACGCTCGCCGAATGCGAACGCCGCGATCGCCGCCGCCGTCGAGCGGCCGATGCCGGGTAGCCGGGCGATCGCTTCGGCGCGCGACGGGAAGTTGCCGCCATGAAAGTCAGCCACCGCCTGCGCCGCCTTGTGCAGGTTGCGCGCGCGGGCGTAGTAACCGAGTCCGCTCCACAGCGTGAGCACCTCGTCGACCGGCGCCGCGGCGAGCGCCGCGAGGTCCGGGAAGCGCGCCAGAAAGCGCGCGTAGTACGGGATCACCGTGTCGACCTGCGTCTGCTGCAGCATGATTTCCGACAGCCATACGCGATACGGATCGGGAACGCCGTCGCACCTGTGCTGCCACGGCAGGTCGTGCCGGCCGTGGCGGCGATGCCAGTCGACGAGCCGGGTGGCGAAAGTCTTGTCTGTGTCCATTGCCCGCTGTTCCCTTCGTCTGCGTTGCCCGATGCCGCCTGCGCAGCGATAATCGCTGGTTCCATTCACTTCAGGCGCGGCAGGCGAAAACCTGCGATCCGCCGCCCGGCCTCTGCCCATGTCCCAGCCGCCCGTCACCCACCAGGAATTCACCCGCGCGTTCCGCGACACGCTCGGCATGTTCGCCACCGGCATCGCGGTGATCACGACCCGGGCGGCGAACGGCGAGGCGATCGGGCTGACGGTCAATTCGTTCAACTCCGTTTCGCTCGACCCGCCGCTGATCGTCTGGAGCCTGGCGCGCCACCTCCAGAGCCTGTCGGTGTTCGAAGCCTGCGAATACTACGCGGTCAACGTGCTGTCGGAAGACCAGCAGCACCTGTCGCAACTCTTCGCGACGCGCTCCGATGAAAAGTTCACCGGCCTGGACATCGACGAGGGCCTGTACGGCGTGCCGCTGCTGCGCGGCTGCTGCGCGCGCTTCGAGTGCCGCAACACCGTCCGCCACGAGGGCGGCGACCACCTCCTGTTCCTGTCGGAAGTCGTCCGCTTCGACCGCGAAGACCACCCGCCGCTGATTTTCCACAGCGGGGCATACCGACGGCTCGCGCGCGAATAGCGAGTAAGGACGCCTCGCTTCCGTCGGACGCAAGCCGGCGAGCAGGCTTCCCGAGAGGGCGGCGCGCGACGGGAACGCAGGTGCCCCGCTCGACCGCCGTCGCCGGGAATGCTGCTGCTGCAGTTCGGGAACTCCGGCCGTCGCCCTTCGATAAGCTCAGGGCGAGCGGATGTGGATGTATTTGATCGCCGGGTTGATGGAATGAACCGCGTTGAGACGATCGGATGAGCCGCCCTCGCTGCCGCGCCAGCGTTGACTATGATTACAGCGTTATCCAGTGTGATCGAGGAGGCTGAAATGAGTGAACAGATCCAGGTGGCCGTCAGCCGGGAGATCCGCGACAAGCTCATGGCGCTTTGCATCGAGCCCCATCGGGATCTCAATGATGTCATCAAGAGCTTGCTGCATCCCGGAAAGCATATGCAGATCAGCGTCGATCGCACGGTGTATGAGCGGTTGATGGGGCTTTGCGCCACGCCCTACAACGACGTCAATGCGGTCATCAAGGGGTTGCTGCGTCATCAGGAGCGGGGGATCCATGCGCCCGTATGCGAGGTGGAGCAGGAGTGTCCCGCGAGCGAGCAGGTTCAGATCGTGGTCGACGAGAGGGTCCACCGTCGGCTATCCGAGCTATGTACGCCGCCCTGCATCAACCTCGGCGACGTCATCAAGGGACTGCTGCAGCACGAAGGACGTGACACGGCGGCATCTGTCGCCCTGAAGACGGACCAGCGCGGCCACAGCTTCGGGGACGAGATCGCTGCGGCCCAAGCTGGAGTCTTCGATAGCCCCAACCCCTGATCGGCAGCAGCGCGGGTGGCTCGAGGACAGGTACGACGTGTCGCGGCGCCGGCGCGCTCTGCGAAGGTGGTGTGTACGGGGCTTCATCGTCGATACCTTTCCAAACTTGGCTCAGGATCGCTCTACCGGACCAGGATCGACGATGCAGTGCGCCGTCGGATTTTTTCTAGTCGTTCCCCAGTCGTTCCCGGACCTCCAGAAAGCAAAAGGCCAGTCCGCGAGAACTGGCCTAAGTGCTTGAATCTGTTGGTGGGGGCAGTAGGATTCGAACCTACGACCTACTGATTAAGAGTCACAATTTCCATCAATTCCGCCCACTCCCATTCAACACCGAAATTGCAGTAAGTGACTGATTGCGCTAAGGCTACACGAATCAGAACGTTGATTTGTGTTGAGCGATATTGCTACAATCTGGCTACACCGTGGCTACACGGGAGCGCGTGTAGCCAAATTCTCGTGTGTCATCAGAGGCCGGCTACCCCGTGTAGCCAGAACCCAGAGGACATATCATGCAACGCGAACGCCTGACGCCCGACCGCATCCGCCGCTTCAACTGCCCGGACGGGACGAAGCAAGCTTTCCTGTGGGACACCGTGGCCCCCAGGCTTGCTGTGCGCGCGACGGCTGGCGCGAAGTCCTACATCTTCGAGGCGAAGCTGAACCGGCAAACCATCCGCCGCACGATAGGCGACGTGCGCGCCTGGAATCTCGACGACGCCCGCGCAGAAGCGAACCGCCTGCAAGTGCTGGTGGAGTCCGGCACCGACCCGCGCGAACTCGACCGGCAGGAGGCCGAAGCGAAAGCCGCCGCCAAGGCCGCGCAAGAGGCCGCCAAGCGCACCGCCGACGAACGCAGCCGCTACACCCTTCGCGCGCTGTGTGACGCCTACACGGGCCATCTCGAACGCACTGGCAAGGACAAGAGCGCCGCCGCAACCCGTTCCGCCTTCAAGTGCCACGTTTTCACGCACGAAACGATTGCCGCCGCCCCGGCCCGCGAAGTGACCTCGCACCAGATCGCCGCGATGGTGCGCAAGGTGCGCGAGGCCGGCAAGGAACGCGCCGCCGGGATACTGCGCAGCTACCTGTCTGCCGCCTTCAATGCCGCCAAGCGCGCGCCCTTCGATTCCGCGATGCCTGCCGATCTAATCGCCTTCGGTATCGAGCACAACCCGGTCGACAACATTCCCGCCATCGCAGTGCAGGCCGGAAACCGCACCCTGTCCGCCGACGAGCTGCGCGCCTACATCAAAGCCCTTGGCGACGAACTGCCGGACCAAGCCTTGCGGCTGGCGCTTCTCGCCGGAGGGCAGCGCATGGCGCAACTGCTGCGCGCCAAGGTGAGCGACTACGACGCCGACACCGCGACGCTTCGACTGTGGGACGGCAAGGGCAAACGGCAGAGCGCCCGCGAACACCTGCTGCCGCTGGCACCGAAAGCCGCTGCACTCGCTGCTGGTCTGGTGGCCCGGGCCAAGAAGCGCGAGCAGAAGCGCGCCGAAGCTGCCGGCGAAGCCCCCGGCGACGTGGGCGGCATGTGGCTCTTCTCGACGCACGGCAAGGTGGCGATGATTTTCACGACACCGGGCAAGCGCGCCGCCGAAATCAGCGTCGGCATGAAGTGCGAGCCCTTCGACCTGCGCGACATCCGCCGCACCTGCGAAACGATGCTCGCCGGCATGGGAATATCACGCGACACCCGCGCGCAACTGTTGAGCCACGGCATCAGCGGAGTTCAGGCCGCCCACTACGATCGACACAGCTACACCGACGAGAAGCGCGCCGCACTCGTGGCGTGGGAGGCGAGGCTCGACGCCATCGAGAAAGGCGAGAAACCGGCCGGCAACGTGGTTACCCTGCGCAGTGCCTGAACTGTTCCAATGGATTACACTCCTACCCATGCAAACCGTTGCCGAGCTGCCCGAGTACATCCGCACCGCCGACAAGCTGCTGAGCGCCGAAGAGCGGCAAGACATCATCCGCTATCTGGCCGAGCACCCGAAGGACGGCGATCTAATGGAAGGCACGGGAGGCGTGCGCAAATTGCGCTGGCGGCGCGGTGGGCAGGGCAAGAGCGGGGGCGTTCGCGTCATCTACTACTTCCACGACGACGCCATGCCGCTGTACCTGTTGACGCTGTTCGCCAAGGGCGACCGGGCCAACCTGAGCAAGGCGGAGCGCAACGAACTGGCGGGATTGACGACGCTACTGGTCAAAGCATGGAGAGGGAAACGAGCATGAGCACCGCATTCGACAGCATCAAGCGCGGTTTGATGGAGGCCATCGATCACGCCGAAGGCCGCGCCCCGGCAACCCGCGTTCACCGCCCGCGCCCGGTGGACGTGAAGGCGTTACGCGCCAAGGTGGGCATGACGCAGGAGCAGTTCGCGGCCCGCTTCGGATTCTCGACTGCAACCCTTCGTCATTGGGAGCGAGGCGATCGCACGCCACACGGCCCCGCACTCGTGCTGCTGAACGTCATCGATCGCAATCCGGCCGCTGTCATCGAGGCCCTGAGCGCCTGACCGAGCAATGCCGCGCCTACCTCGACGGAGGGAAAACCGGGACACCTTCACCCGGCTGGCGCGGCACCCAAACGAAGGAGCGCGAGAAGGAGCGCGATGCATGGCAGAAAGCAGAGCTAACCGCACGAATGAAAATGGCGTCTGGCGCTATCTCGACCAAAGCGACGCCGAACTTGTGTGCCTGTCGCACTTTGACTACCCGATTGAAGCCGTAGATGACTTCATTGACGGTTTGCACGGGGTGACTTTGCCCGAAGAAACCATTGTGCTGTTACGCGGGATGCGTCACGACGCATTGCAGGCATACATCGGGAAAAACATCGCACTTATGGAAGCCCATTTGCGCGGATTGCACATGGCCTGCCGGGCTGCCGGGATGTTGGATGCAGCACGAATAGGCGTGAAATTCAAACGCGGCAGAAAGCCAAACACGCCCGGGCCAGTTCGCAAGGCAATCGCCAAACTGCTGGCGAAGTCGCCGGAACTGAAGAATCCTGACCTCTGGAAAGCCATCGAGGCGAAGCCGCCAAGGGGATGGCAGGTTTTTGACAACCGAGTCGGACGGTATATCGAGGGTCCGAAAGCTGGCCCCCACATGAACATGAGCTACGCGCGGTTCTGCACTGTCGCCAGCGAGGAGCGCAAGAAGCGCAACGGCTGAAAATCATGGGTTAGCGAACCCTTGAGAGCGGCTTAGCAAAGTGGCACCACTCGTTGAAAAGGAGTGAGTGCCATGCAAATCAACACCCCCCGCCGTTATACGACTTCCGAGGCCGCCGCCGTCGTGCGGTATCAGCCTCAAACCCTGCGCCGCGAACTGTGCCTCAAGGGCCATTTCCACGGCATTCGCCCCGCCAAGCTTCCGGGGGGCCGTCTGCTGTGGGATGCAGCGAAGGTTGATGCACTCGCATCTGGCGAGGTGGCGTAATGAAAAACGCCCGCCCCCAAACTTCGGAAGCGAGCGCCCGTGACAAGCGCCATTCTACCTCCGCCGACCTTTTTCCGGAACTGAAGCCGGCATCCCGCGCGCCGATCCTGCCGAAGCCCGGAACCGTCAAGGCGAAGGCCCTTGCCGCGCTCATCGCCGGCCCGGTGTCGCAGCCGACGTTCCCGCATTCGTGGCGACTTGCCGCGTATGTCGACGAATTGATCGATGACGGATGGGCGATCCTGTCGAAGGACATTGCCTTCCACGGTCGCGTCATCGCGGAATACCGGATCGATCCGCAAGACCCGGCGACCCGTGCAGGCCTCGCAGAGTACGGGCAGCGCGGATTCATTGCGCCGCACCTGCTGGGCTTGCTGGCAGTCTCCGCGCCCGCTGTGGCCGCGCTGGTGGCGCTTGTGTGGGGGTGGCTGGCATGACGGCACGCTACGCTCCCAAGACGCCGTATAAGTTCGTGCTCAACCTGCCGGCGCACATCGCAGACACCGTTCATCTGACCGCCGAAGAGCACGGCGCATACCTTCGCTTGCTGTTCGCATACTGGCGCAGCGGCCCGCCGAAGGACGATGACCGCACGCTCGCCCGCATTGCCGGTATGTCGATTGATGAATGGGCCGAGATCCGCCCGATGGTCGAACCGTTCTTCGATGTGCTGCACGGGCAATGGCTTCACTGGCGCTTGGACGAAGAACTCGAAGCTGCCTACGACGCCATCAACAAGGCGAGCAATGCCGGTAGGGCTGCCGCGAAAGCCCGGTGGGGAAAGGGAAAATCGGGCAGCCAGAATAATGACAAATGCGAAGGCGATGCGACCGCATTACGATCGCATTGCGAATCGCAGTTCCAAATGAAAGATAGGGAGCACGCACCGCGCGCAGGAGCCAACCCCAAGCCCAAAAACCCCCGGGCCAAGGCAAGCAAGTTTGTTTCGGGCGACTTCGAGGACGATGTTCGGATCGCGGAACGCGACATGGGAATCGGGGGTGAGGTATGAGCGCCCCGACCCAGCTTCGCCCGTATCAGGAAAGGGCGCTTCACGAGACACGCTCTGCCTTGGCCCGGGGGGTTAGGAGGGTGCTGGCCTACATGCCGACCGGTGGAGGCAAGACGGTTTCCGCCGAGGCCATGATTCGCGGAGCGGTCGCCAAGGGAAAGCGAGTGCTGTTCATCGCCAACAGGAAGCAACTGGTGGCGCAGGCCTCCGCGCACCTGACCCGCGCCGGCATCCCGCACGGCATCCTGCAAGGGGACAACACGCGCAGCCTCGACGCGAAGGTGCTGGTGTGCAGCATCGACACCATCGCCGTGCGCGGCATCCCGGACGACGTGGCGCTCCTCATCATCGACGAGGCGCACGCAGCAGCGGGCTCGAAGAAATACCGGGAGCTGATGTTCAAGCTGAACCGCGTCCCGGTCATCGGTCTGTCTGCTACGCCCTTCGCGCCGGGCTTGGGCAAGCACTACGACGAACTCCGGGGGCCGCTGTTCGAGGAGCTTGTCATCGGCGCGACGATCCGCGAACTGGTCGAACTCGGCAATCTGGTCGACGTGGAGTGCTATGCGCCTGCCGACCCGGATCTTTCCGGCGTGCGGACACAGCGCGGCATCGGTGGCGAACTCGACTACAGCGAGACGCAACTCGCGGAAGCGGTCGATAAGCCGCAACTCATCGGCGACATCGTGCAGCATTGGTTCAAGCTGGCGCGCGGGAAACAGACCGTGGTGTTCGCTACGAGCATCGCGCACTCGCAGCACATCGTCACCGAGTTCATCCGGGCCGGCATCGCCGCCGCGCATATCGACTATCACTTCGACGACGACGAACGCGCCGCCGTGCTGGATCGCTTTGCGCGCGGTGAAACCATGATCCTGGCGAACGTGGGATTGTTGGCCGAAGGCTGGGACTGCCCGGCGACCGAGTGCATGATCCTCGCCCGCCCGACGAAGAGCCTGATTCGCTACATTCAAATGGTGGGCCGCGTGCTCAGGCCGCATCCGGGCAAGGAACGCGCCGTGCTGCTGGATCACAGCGGGACCGTGCTGCGACTCGGGTTTGCGACTGACGATCTACCCCTCGAACTGGACGACGGCAAGGCGAACGCATCCGCCCGCAAGAAGGAGGAGCGCAAGCCGTCCGAGCCGAAAGCCTGCCCGAGCTGCAAGTTCGTCCGCCCGGCCGGCGTGCATGTGTCACGGATCGGCATAAAGGCGCCGGGCATGATCGGCGTAATGGCGCCACTTGGAGGGGTTTGAAAGTGGCGTTTCGAACGGTGCGGAGGATGGGGTAAAACGCTCATAAGCGCAAGGGTCGAATTGGACCGAAATATGCGTTATGGAAGGCTCAGAAAGGGGCGGACGGACCCGGCGGACGCCGGCGAAAGCGGGACGATGCGGGGCCGGCTTTTCGCCTGGAACGGGGTCACGGGGACCGTGGAATAAATGGGCCGGTTTCATCGGCCCGTTTATGCCGCGAAAGCCCCTTGACGCCGTGGAGGGTGGCCAATGCTCCGGGGAGGTGCCGGGGATGTTTTTCATCCCCGGCGGCTGCCCCGCGGCGAGCGCGGGGTGTGGGGCGGAGCCCCAGGGGGTTGAGGCCGCGGGATCGCCGCTGAAGGGGTTTGCAGCGCCGAGGACGGCGCTGCAAACGGCTGGCGTCCTCAGCGCGCCTTGGCCGCCGCCGGCGAGCGCGCGGGCGCCCTGGTCGAGTCCGGCGATGGCTTCGGCGCGCGGTAGCTCTCACCGTCGAGGACGACGCGGTAGGCGCCATGCCGCAGCCGATCGAGGGTGGCGGCGCCGAGCATGCGGTTGGCCGGGAAGGCATCGCCCCATTCGTCATAGTCCAGGTTGCTCGTCACGATCGTTGATGCGCGCTCGTAGCGCTCGGCGACGAGGTCGTGGAAATCTTCGTCGTGCGGTGGACGAAGGGGTTTCAGACCAAAATCGTCGATCACCAGGAGTGGCACACGAGCCAATTGCTGGAAGCGCCGCTCGAAGCTGCCGATGGCGCGCGCGGCGTGCAGCGAGCCGACGAGTTGCGTCTGCATCGTGAACACGACGTCATGCCCCTGGCGCACGGCGCAATGGCCGAGCGCCTGCGCCAGATGGCTCTTGCCCGTGCCGCACGGGCCGGCGATCAGGATGGCCACCTTCTCGCTCAGGTAGCGGCCGGTCGCCAGATCCTGGATCAGGCTGCGATTGAGGTTCGGCAGGCGGTCGAAGTCGAACGCCTCGATCGTCTTCTCGCCGCGGAAATTGGCGCGCCGCAGGCGCATCGCCACCTTCTTCTGGTCGCGCCGGGCGACCTCGTCGCCGATCAGGATGGAGAGGAATTCGGTGTAGGCGAGTTTGCCCTCGATCGCCTGGCGGTTCCGCAGATCGAGCGAATCGAGGATGCCGGACAGGCGCAGTTGCTTGAGGAACGCAGTGAGTTCGGGAATCGGATTCATGATGATGCGCCTTTAGTGGGTCAGCAGGGATTTGGTATCGCGGCAGAAGCGCCCGCCGCGGGTATAGGTCTCGGCCAGCGCATCGAACGAGCTCTGCGCCGCCTGTTGGTCGAGCCCCTTGGCAAGGATCGTCTTGACCGTGCGGTAGCGCGGGCTGCCGAAGGACAGCGCCCGGACACAGGCGGCCTCCAGGCGCGCGCTGCCGTAGGTCTTGGCCAGGCGGACGATGCCCTGGGCGGCCCGCAGGTTGTCGAGGACGCGGTCGGCGAAGAGCGCCTCGATCAGCGCCGCGCAGGCCGAACCGATCCGGGTCGCGGCCTCGAGGCACCACTGCGGATCGCGCAGCTGATAGGCCTGCGCCTCGAGCGGCTGATGGTCGCGCACCGTCGAGCGGCGCCCCGGATCCTTGAGCCGCGGATGACTGGCGATGAGCTGGTGCTCGTGGAACACCTGTACCGAGGTGTGCGTCGCCCGTAGCCACAGTTCCTGCCCGACGAGGCGGAACGGCACCGAGTAGAGGCAGAGTCCGAATTTGACGTGCGTATCGGGATGGACCGTCACCTTCACCCAAGTGGCCAGGACCGGCGGCACCGTCGGCAGCGGCAGCAGGAGCGCCTTCTCGACCGAGGCAAAGCGCGTCAGCGGCTTCTCGCGCGTCGTCCCGTGGCAGCGGTTGCCGGCCTCGCCCATGACCCAGTCGGCCACCTGCCGGTTGGCGTCGGCGAGGCTCCTGAACTCGCGCAGCGGCAAAAAGTTGCGTTTGACATATTTTACTCCCGACTCGACGATCCCTTTTTTACGGGGATCGGCCGGCGGACACGGGGAGATCCTGAAACCGAATCCTTCGGCACACTCGGCGTAGGCGCGCTGCACCTGCGGGTCGCGGGTGCAGGCGCGGGTGATCGCGCACTTGGGGTTGTCGATGATGACCCGGGCGACAGAGGTGGCCCCGATTGTCTGGACAGGGAATCCGGTTCGATAAGTGGAGCCTTGCCGGTTAGGGCCGGGGGCCCGAGGTCTGGGTTGGTTTTGACTTTCTCATATTTTATAAAAATCGGTTCGAGCTCGGTGGAGCTTGTGGGCGAAGGGCTGCGCGGTGGGAAAGTCGTCAGACTTTTCCACGGCAAGCGGCCCGGTGCGCGAAGCGCATCGTCCATAAATCCACGGAGCCAGCCTTTGTGCCGTCATGCCGCCAGCGGCGTCTCATCGCGGAGCGCGCCGAAGTACGCCTGGTCGGGGGTGCGCCCGTCGTGAGCGCGGTGCGGCCGGCGTTCGTTGTAGAAGCGCAGGTAGGCGCCCAGGTGGGCCTTGGCCTCGGCGACGCTGTCATAGGCCTTGAGGTACACCTCTTCGTATTTCACGCTCTTCCACAGCCGCTCGACGAAGACGTTGTCGCGCCAGCAGCCCTTGCCGTCCATGCTGATCTGGATGCCGTTGTCTTTGAGCAGGTCGGTGAAATCGGTGCTGGTGAACTGGCATCCCTGATCGGTGTTGAAGATCTCCGGGCGGCCGTAGCGATGCAGCGCTTCGCGCACCGCATCGAGGCAGAAGTCATCTCGTTATACACAACTCCGCACCGCCGGCACGCCGATCTGAATAATCGTTGACCTTCAATGACTTACACGAAGTGCTTGTAAACCCATATAAAAACGCGTCTACTTTTGCAATTTGGGTGACCTGTTGGCGACGAAGAGCTGGGTGGTGGAGGAGTTTGCGGGGATGGCGCTGGGCGACGAGAGACTGAACAAGCGGGCGAAGGTGCTGATGGAGCGGTTGTCGGCGAAGCCGACGGCGGGCATTCCGATGGCGTGCCGGGGCTGGGGCGAGACGGTTGGCGCGTACCGCTTCCTGGGCAACGACGAGGTCGACTGGCAGGCGATCCTGGCGCCGCATTGGGAGCGCACCCGCAGCCGCATGCGTGCCCATCCGGTGGTGTTGTGCCTGCAGGACACGACCGAGCTGGACTTCAACGGGCAGGGCATCGCGGGTCTGGGGCGGCTGAACTACGAGGCGCGCCGCGGCATGTACCTGCACCCGACCTATGCGGTGACGCCCGAGCGCGAACCGCTGGGCGTGCTCGATGCGTGGATGTGGGCGCGCGAGGATGTCGATGAACCAGGCGAGCGCACCAGCATCAAGGAGAGCGCGCGCTGGCCCGAAGGCTACGAGCGGGTCGCGGAGTTGGCCACGGGGATGGCGACCACCCGCCTGGTGTATGTAGCCGACCGCGAAGCGGATCTGATGGAAATGATGCTGCGCGCCCAGACGCTGGGCACGCCGGCCGACTGGCTGGTGCGGGCCAAGCACAACCGTTGCTTGCCAGAGGGCGCGAAGCTGTGGTCGCACACCTGCGCAGGCGAGCCGCTGGGCGAGATCGTGTTCACGATGGGCTCGCGCCACGGCCAGAAGGCGCGCGAGGTGCGCCAGCAACTGTGGGCCCGACGGGTCAGCCTGCCTGCGGGCAAGGCGGGCACGGTATCGGCCACCTGCATCGTGGCGCGCGAGATCGGCGCGCCGGCCGGCACCAAGCCCGTGGAGTGGCGCCTGCTCACCAACCGGGAAGCTGCGACGGCTGCCGACGTGGTCGAGCTGATCGACTGGTATCGGGCGCGCTGGGAGATCGAGACTTTCTTTCACGTGCTCAAGAACGGCTGTCGGATCGAAGCGCTGCAACTGTCCGCCATCGAGCGCCTGGAGCGCGCGCTGGCGTTGTTCATGGTCGTCGCCTGGCGCATCGCGCATCTGATGCGCACCGGCCGAACCTGCCCCGAGCTGGATGCCACGCTCTTCTTCGACCCCGACGAGATCCGCGGCGCGTATCTGCTCACGAAGAAGAAACCGCCCGCCACCCCGCCCACCATCAACGAAGTGCTGCGCCTGATCGCCACCCTCGGCGGCTTCCTGGCGCGCAAGGGCGACGGCGAGCCGGGTGTGAAGACCATCTGGCTGGGCTTGCAGCGCGTCATGGATGCCGCCGCCACCATACAGGCGCTACGCGATGAGGCGGCCTGAGTTGTGTATAACGACATGGGCAGAAGTCGGTGGTCAGCGTGTTCGACAGCCGCCACGCCAGCACTCGGCGCGAGGACCAATCGATGATGGCGAACAGATACACGAAACCCTTGCGCATCGGGATGTAGGTGATGTCGGCGGCCCACGCCTGGTTGGGGCGTTCGATCTTCAGATCCCGCAGCAGGTACGGATAGATCTCGTCACCGCGGCGGCGCCGGGACGTGTTGGGCTTGCGATAGAGCGCCTCGATGCCCATGCGGCGCATCAGCGTGCCGACGTGCTTGCGCCCGATCGCATGCCCCTCGGCGCGCAGCAAATCCCGCAGCATCCGCGCTCCGGCAAACGGGTGCTCGAGATGCAGTTCGTCCATCCGGCGCATCAGCGCCAGATCGTGCGCCGACACTTCTCGCGGCGTGTAGTACATCGACGAGCGCGCCAGACGCAGAATCCGGCATTGCTGCGTCAGCGGCAGTTCATGGGTGCGGTCGATCATTTTCTTGCGCTCAGCAGGCCCGCCTTGGTGAGCGCGCTTTCTAAAAAATCATTCTCCAGCGTCAGCTGCCCGATCTTGGCGTGCAGCTTCGTCAGATCCGGTGCGGCGGTCGCGGTCGCCGAGGCGTCACCGAACACGTGCGCGGCGCGCTCCATCAACTGGCTCTTCCAGTCGGCGATCTGGTTCGGATGGACGTCGAACTGCTGCGCCAGCTCGGCCAGCGTCTTGTCTCCTTTGAGCGCGGCCACCGCCACTTGCGCCTTGAACGCCGGCGAGTGGTTTCGCCGTTTCCTTCTCGTCATGCTCTTGCTCCATTTCAGGGCCGCTCACGCGGCCATCGCTGGGGCAAGGCTACCACCTATCCGGCTGTCCGAATTTCCGGGGCCCGCTCTGACGACGCCGTTGAACCACTGGAACGCATTGCGGTGGCAGGCCAGCCAGGTCTCGACCGTCTGGTCGCGGACGAACTCGACGTACTGGTGGCGACTCCAGGCAAGTGTCATGACGAAGAACCAGGTCTTGAAGCTGGCCCCAGTCATCACGTCGGTCATCACCGGGCCGGCGCCGAAATCGACCTGGCCGGCCTCACCCGCTTCGAAATCGAGGCGACAAGTCGAGGCCGGCGGCGTGCTCGCGTCGATCGACTGAAGCAGGCGGCGGACCGAGGAGTAGCTCCCCGCGTAACCGTGGTTCCTGACCAATGCGGCATGAATCGCAGTGCCGGCAACGCCAGCCTCGACCCATGCGGTGATCCGCTCGCGGTGATCGACCAGACTCGATACGCAGCTCGCCGGTAGCGGCCGTTCCTGGAACACCGCCGCCAGCTCGGCGTCCTCGGGGAGCGGACGCTCCGCCGCCAGCCAGTCGTGATCCTGCGCGGTCTTGCGTAGTCGTGAGAGCTTCTTGCGCCCCATCAGCCCCGAGCGCTCGATGTCGCGGTCGGCGTCTCCCTGGCGCATGCGCACCAGGACCTGTCGGTATTGATACATCTCGAACCTCCGTTTGCTCATGGACTCTTCCGGCCGAAAAAACTCGGCAGGTTAAGCCCGGTGGGTGGACGTTCGAAACGCTGACTTCTTCCTCTCGGCGCCGCCTCCTGGCGCCTTTACGGCGATCTTGCGGTGGCGCCTATACGGCGATCACCGGCTGGCGCCTTTACGCCGATCCGGCACTGGCGCCATAACGCCGATCACCACGTGGCGCCTTTACGCCGATCCCGCTTTGGCGCCATTACGGCGATCGGTGACAGCATGCCTGCCCGTCGTGCGGATTCGCGCCGCAGCGACAGAGCGACGTGGAAGTCGCAGACGGCGAACTCGTGAAGATCGATCGCAAGGTCAAGAAGCCGGCGACCCCGGACCGCAAGCAGCACGTCTATTCGCAACTGCTGCACATCTGCCGCAAGAAAGGGCACAAGCCCGGATGGACTGCGAACCAGTACAAGAAAATGTTCGGCGTGTGGCCGCGCGGACTGCGGGACGTGACCGCAACCCCGACCCCGGAAATCGAAGGCTGGCTGAAGTCGCAGCGCATCGCCTACCTCAAGGGCCGCGAGAAGGCGCAGGAGGGCCGCAGCCATGTCTGAGAGACTGGACTGCGGATTCCGACCCAACGTGACCGCTGACTCCGAAATAGTGTGACCGGTGAATCCGCGGTCGTGACCGCGGATTCCGATTTGATCGTGACCGATTTCGGCGAGTTGTCGGAATGGGCGGTCACGATGTCGGAATCAATGGTCACGATCAAATCGGAACGGGTTTGTGAGGCCAAGCGTGGCAACGTCGTTTGTCAGGCCGGCTACCCTCGCGCGCTTTGCGCGGAGACCGAGGATGCCGGCGGAGCGGATTGCCATGCACAAGATCAGGGAGCTGTTACGGCTCAAATACGACTGCGCGCTGTCGCATGAGCGCATTGCCCGCGCGCTGTCGATTTCCAAAGGCGTGGTCGCCAAGTATGTGAAGGCGGCCGAGGAGTGCGGCCGGCCGTGGGCCGAGTTGTCGGCGGCCGACGAGGCCGAGTTGCGCCGGGTGCTGGGGGTCGCCCGGCGTGGACGTGGCGCGAGCGTCGCGAATGTGCCGCCGGATCTGGCGGCGGTGCATCAGGGGCTCAAGCGAAAGAACGTCACGCTGGCGCTGCTGTGGGAAGAGTACGTGCAGACGGCCGACGGGCCGAGCTATCAGTACTCGCGCTTTTGCGACCTGTACCGCGCGTTCGCCCGCACGCTCAAGCGCTCGATGCGCCAGGTGCACCGCGCCGGCGAGAAACTCTTCATCGATTACGCGGGCGACACGGTGCCGATCGTCGACGCCGACACGGGCGAGATTTCGCGCGCGCAGATCTTCGTCGCGGTGCTCGGCGCCTCGAGCTATACGTTCGCCTGCGCCACGGCGACGCAGTCGCAGGCCGACTGGCTGGGCTCGCTCGCCCGGGCGCTGGCCTTCATCGGCGGCGTGCCCGAGCTCGTGGTGCCCGACAATACGCGCTCGCTCGTCGGGCAGGCCGACCGCTACGAGCCGCAACTGCAGCGCACCACCGCCGAGTTCGCCGCGCACTACGGCGTGGCGATCCTGCCCGCGCGCCCCTACAAGCCGCAGGACAAGTCCAAGGTCGAAGTCGGCGTACAGATCGTGCAGCGCTGGATTCTGGCGCGGTTGCGGCATCAGCGTTTCTTCTCGCTGGGGGAGTTGAACGAGGCGATCGCCGCGTTACTCGAGCCGCTGAACACGCGTGCCTTCCGGCGCCTGCCAGGCTCGCGCCACGAAGCGTTCGAGACGCTCGATCGGCCGGCGCTGCGCCCGTTGCCCGCCACCGCGTTCCAGTTCGCCCAATGGAAACGGGCCAAGCCCAACATCGACTACCACGTCGAGTTCGACGGGCATTACTACAGCGTGCCGTATGCGCTCGCCGGCCAACCGGTGGAGTTACGCATCACCGCGAGCAGCATCGAATGCTTTGCCGCAGGCCGTCGCGTTGCGGTGCATGCGAGAAGCCACCGGCACGGGGCTTTCACCACGCTCACCGAGCACATGCCCGCATCGCATCAGGCGCACCGTCAGTGGTCCCCGGGCAAACTCATCGCCTGGGGCGCCACGGTCGGGCCTCACACCGAGCAGGTGGTCAGCCACCAACTCGAACGCATGCCGCACCCCGAGCAGGGCTACCGGGCGTGCCTCGGGCTGATGCGCCTCGGTCGTCAATACGGCAACGAACGCCTCGAAGCCGCGGCGACCCGCGCCGTCACCCTCGGGGCGATGCGTTACCGCAACGTCGCCTCGATCCTCAAGAGCGGGCTCGACCGCGCGCCGCTCCCCGCATCCACTGCGCAGCAAAGCGAGCTCGCGCTACCGGCCGCTCACGAGAACCTGCGCGGTGCGCGCTACTACCACTGATTCCACCCACCGGAGAACATCGATGCTGATGCAACACAGCCTGCAACAACTGCGCACCCTGCGCCTGGAAGGCATGGCCCGCGCCTTCGAGGAGCAGCTCACCCAGCCCGCCATCACCGCGCTCAGCTTCGAGGAGCGTTTCGCCCAGCTCATCGATCGCGAGATCCTGCTGCGCGACGGCAAACGCATCGATCGGCTGCTCAAGGCCGCCCGCATCAAAGCCGCTGCCGCCTGCCTGGAGGACGTCGACTACCGCGCCGGGCGCGGCCTCGAGCGCAGTCAGATCGCCGCGCTCGGAACCGGCCAGTGGATTCGCCACCACCAGAACTGCCTCATCACGGGCCCCACCGGCAGCGGCAAGACGTGGCTCGCCTGCGCGCTCGCCAACGCGGCGTGCCGGCAGGGCCTCGCGGCCTACTACGTGCGTCTGCCGCGGCTCTTCGAAGAGCTGCGCATCGCGCATGCCGATGGCAGCTTCAGCCGACGCCTGATGCAGCTCGCGCGCATGGATCTCATCGTCATCGACGATTGGGGCCTGGCCGCGCCGTCGGCGCAGGAGCGAAGCGACCTGCTGGAGCTGCTCGACGACCGCGTCGGCACGCGTTCGACCGTGATCACCAGCCAGCTGCCGATCGAGCACTGGCACACCTACCTGGGCGACCCGACCTTCGCCGATGCGATCCTCGATCGCGTCGTGCACGCCGCGCACAAGCTCGCCCTCAAGGGCGAGTCGATGAGAAGAAAGGAAAAGGCATGAGGCCGTGCGCGCGAGACGCCTTACCCACAGGCGCCCGCCCGCCAGCGTATGAGGCGCGCTGGCGGCCGCCTGTGGATAAGCCTGCGCCGTGCCCCGAATTGACCGTGATCGTGACCGACACGGTTAGAATCTGAACACCACGCTTCGCGCGCAGACCCCCCGGTCACGTTCGTCGGTGCAGGCGGTCACGTTCGTCGGAATGCGCAACTGGACGTGCGCCAGATCGCAAAAGGCCGGTGGCGCGGCATCCTGCTGGCGCTGGGGTTGGACGAGCGCACTCTGAGCGGCAAGCACTGCGCCTGCCCCTTGTGCGGAGGCAAGGATCGCTTCCGCTTCGATGACAAGGATGGGCGCGGGACTTACTTCTGCTCAGGCTGCCGGCCCGGTGATGGCGTCCATCTTGCGATGGGCATCACCGACCTGTCCTTCGTGGAAACCGCGCGGCGCATCGAGCAGCTTGCCGGCGTGGTGCAGCCCGTCACCCGCACCCCCGAGCGCAGCGACGACGACAAGCTCGACGCCCTACGCCGGGCGTTCCGCGAGTCGAAGCCCATCGAACGAGGCGATGAAGCGCATCGCTACTTGGCTGGGAGGGGGTTGGCGCTGTACGACCTGCCCGAGTCCATCCGCCTGCATCCCGGCATGCAATATCGGGACGACGAAACGAGCGGCATGTTCCCGGCGATGGTGTCGCTCGTGACCGGGCCGGACGGGAAAGCCGTGTCGATCCATCGAACATACCTTCGGGACGCACGGAAAGCGCCCGTGGCGGCTCCGAAGAAGCTGATGCAGGGGTTACCCCTTGCCGGCGCTGCGATCCGCCTGACGCCCGTTTCCGAAGTGCTGGGCATTGCCGAAGGCATCGAGACTGCGCTGGCCGCATCCGAGCTGTTCGAGGTGCCCACATGGTCCTGCATCAGCACTGCCGGCATCGAGAGCTTCGAGCCGCCGGAAGGTGTCCGGGAAATCGTCATCTTCGCGGACCACGACGCCAACTTCGCCGGCCAGAAAGCCGCCTATGCCGCCGCGCACCGGCTGAAGATCCGTGGCTTCGAGGTGGAGGTGTGCGTTCCGCCGGGCGTAGGCGACTGGCTCGACGAACTGAACCGCCGCGCGCACGCCGAAGCACTCGCACACGAGGAACTGGTCAAAAGCCGCTTGCTGGCCGATTTGGAGCGTCTGAGAGCTGGTGGCGCGAGCCATGCGGAAATGCTTGCGCACTTGGAGCGACAAACACACGAGGCCGGGGGGCATCGGAATCTCTGACTCTTCGGGCCGTAGGACCGGACGGTTCCACAAATTTTCACCGCTCCGAAAAAACGACTGCGCGGAGGCGATTGCGGAGCGGTTGCAGGGGCGGGTAGGCAATCCAGAGCTTCGCGCCAATTCAGGAAATATTTCCTTAATTGAGCAAGGGCAGACCCGCGACATCATCGCCAAGAAGTCCGGCCTTGGCTCCGGCAAGACGTGCTCGACTCCGGGCGCGTGTAATACAACACAGCGTACAGCGTACAGCGTACAGCCCGGCCGGGAGCACGATTCACCCCGACGAGCGCGTTCAGCCCGGCAAAGAGGTCATTTCGCCACGAGAGGCGACAGACAGGCCGGCCAGACCCGCGACATCGCCCTGCGCAAAGCCGGCCCCTGCATCCCCCGGAAAACCGCCCCATTTCGCGGTCATGCGCAGCGATGGAACCGGCCGGTAACGGCCTCTGAACGCGTGGAGTTTGAAGTCGCCCCCTACCCCCGACCCGGCCGCGCGCCGGGTTTTCCGCTTGTGGGACCAGCCCGGCTACACCTGCTGGATTTGGCTACACCGTGGCTACACGGCGACCAGAAAGCAAAAGGCCAGTCCGTGAGAACTGGCCTAAGTGCTTGAATCTGTTGGTGGGGGCAGTAGGATTCGAACCTACGACCTACTGATTAAGAGTCAGCTGCTCTACCAACTGAGCTATACCCCCGGTTCTGTGTTTTTTGGTAGGCCGTGCGGGATTCGAACCTGCGACCAACGGATTAAAAGTCCGCTGCTCTACCAGCTGAGCTAACGACCCAAACCTAGAAGGATTGCGATTCTAGGGAATGCGGCCGGGCGCGTCAAGTCATTGGTGATAAAGCGTGATAAACGCTTTTCTCGATGGCATTTGCGCCGTGCAGGCAGACTACCGGTAGGGAGTCGGATCGGGGATGCCTGCAGCTTCGAATCCGGCTTTGCGCAGGCGGCATGCGTCGCACACGCCGCAGGCGCGCCCGGCCTCATCGGCCTGATAGCATGAGACGGTCTGGGCATAGTCGACGCCGAGCGCCGTTCCCCGCTGGATGATGCCGGCTTTCGACAGCCGGATCAGCGGTGCGTGGATGGTGATGCGCGCGCCCTCGATGCCGGCCTTGGTGGCGAGGTTGGCCATGGCCTCGAAGGCGGCTATGAATTCCGGGCGGCAGTCCGGGTAGCCGGAGTAATCGACGGCATTGACGCCGACGTAGATGTCGTGCGCCCCGAGAACTTCCGCCCATGCGAGGGCGATCGACAGCATCACGGTGTTGCGGGCCGGCACGTAGGTGACGGGGATGCCGCCGACCGCACCTTCGATCGGCACCGGAATCGACGAATCCGTCAGCGCCGAGCCGCCGAATTCGCCGAGGCTGACGTGGGCGAGCCGGTGCTCGCGGGCGTCGAGGCTTTGCGCGACGCGCCGTGCCGCCGCCAGTTCGGCAGTGTGGCGCTGCCCGTAAGCGATCGACAGTGCGTAGCAATCGAAGCCGGCGTTGCGGGCGATCGCGAGGCAGGTTGCGGAGTCCAGGCCGCCGGAGAGCAGCACGATGGCGCGTTTCGGTTCAGTCATGTGAAGGTTCGCATCGAGCGGTTGGGAGGGATGCGGCGTGCCGGATCGTGGATCGCCGCACCGTCGGCAGAGGCGGTGGATCTCTCGGCCGGCATCCGCGCTATCGCCCGCGGGCGTCGTTCCAGAGAATCTTGTGCAGCTGAAGCTGGAAGCGCACGGGGAGGCGGTCGCGCACGATCCATTCGGCGAGCTGCGCGGGGTCGAGTTTTCCCTGTACGGGCGACAGCAGGACCGTGCAGCGCTGCGCCAGCCGATGTTCGGCGAGGCATTGGACGGCCCACTCGTAGTCGAGTCGGTCGGCGAGGACGATCTTCACTTCGTCGCGCTCGTTCAGGCGCGCGAGGTTGTCCCAGCGATTGCGCGCAACCTCGCCGGAGCCGGGTGCTTTCAGGTCCATGACGCGCGACACGCGCGGGTCGACTGCGGCGATGTCGAGTGCGCCGCTCGTTTCGAGCGACACTGAAAGGCCGGCGTCGCACAACGCCGCCAGCAGCGCGAGGCAGCTTTTCTGTGCGAGCGGTTCGCCTCCGGTGACGCAGACGTGTTCGATGCCGTGCCCGAGGACTTCTTCGACGATCGACGCGATGCTGCGGCTCTCGCCGCCCTGGAATGCGTACTCGGTATCGCACCACACGCAGCGCAGCGGACAGCCGGTCAGCCGCACGAAAACGGTGGGCAGGCCGACTCGCGTCGATTCTCCCTGGAGGGACGCGAAGATCTCGGTCAGCCGTACTTTCACGTCGTGGCGGTCGCTTGCCTGCTGCATCGTGGAACCGTTCAGCGCTTTACCCCGAGCCGCTGGCGGGCCGCCTGTGCGGCGGAACTGTCGGGAAAGCGCTCGACGAGTTTTTTCAGTGTTTCCTGCGAAGTCTTCGTGTCGCCCAAGGCTTGCTGGCTGTTTGCCAGGCCGAGCATCGCATCGGGTGCGGCGGCGTCCTGCGGCCAGGTTTTGAGGACGGTGTTGAAATAGGTGCTTGCTGCGGCGACTTCCTTGGCCTGTAGGGCAGCGTTGCCGGCCCAGAAGTGCGCACCGGGCAGGAAGGTGCTTTGCGGGTGCTGCCTGATGAACTGCTCGAATCCGGTCAGCGCGTCCTTGTACCGGCCCTCCTTGAGGAGATTCAGCGCGGCCTCGTACTGGGCCGACTCGGCCGCAGGATCAGGCGGCGGGGCGTTCGGCGCCAAGGCGGCGGACGCGGTGCGGCCGCTTTCGATCTGGCGCACGCGAGCGTCGAGGTCGACATAGAAATCGCGCTGGCGCTGCTTGAGTGATTCGACTTCGTGCAGCAGGACTTCGAGTTGCCCGTGCAACCGGGAAATCTCGGCCTTCAGCAGCTCGTTCTGGCTCGCCAGTTCGAGCTGCCCGCGGCTGCTCGCCTCCAACCGCTCGAGGCGGCCGTTCAATTCCATCCGCATGTCGGAGATCGCACGCCGCGCCTCGTCGTCGGTGAAAAGACCCGCCTGCGCGGGCCCCATCGACGACAATGCGACAAGCATTGCCAGCGGCAGGAGGCGTTTCATCAGAACTCGCCCGAATACAGCATGTCACCACGGCGGTTTTGCGCGAAGCACGATTCGCTGCTTTCGCCGCAACGCGGTTTTTCTTCGCCGAGGCTGACCGATTCGATCTGCGATTCCTTCGCGCCCAGCAGCGTCAGCGCCTGGCGCACCGCGTCGGCCCGCTTCTGGCCCAGCGCGAGGTTGTATTCACGGCTGCCGAGTTCGTCGGTGTTGCCCTGGATCAACATCTTCATCTGCGGGTTCTGCACGAGGAAACGTGCATGAGCCTCGACCAGCGGACGGGCTTCGGGCTTGATGACGAACTGGTCGAAGTCGAAGAACACGCTACGCTTCGACAGGATGTTGTTCGGGTCGGTCAGGGCGGCGATGCCCGAACCTGCCATGCTCGGTGCGGTTACGGTGGCCACGCCAGGGGCGCCTGTCGAGCGGTCTTCGACAGCGGTGCCGCCTGCCTGGTCGAAAGTCCCGGTGCTGCTGCAAGCGGCCAGCAATGTGACGAGCAGTGCGGGCAGAACGAATTTCTTCATGAATTTTCCTTGTAATGAGACGAACAGCAGTGGTTGTTACCTAGTGAGCGGTCCCCATGAGGGTTCGCGCACATCGGCCGCCTGCACCGAAAGACGCTGTTTCACCCGGCCGTCGGACGACACTGCCGCGAGGACTCCGCGTCCGCCACTTTCGGTGGCGTACAGGATCATGCGGCCGTTGGGAGCGAAGCTGGGTGACTCGTCGCGTGACGAGTCGGTGAGGATCGTGGTCTGACGGGTCGCGAGGTCCATCACCGCGACCTGGAAGCGTCCGTTGTTGCGAGTGATGAAGGCGAGGCTGCGGCCGTCCGGGGACAGGCGCGGCGTCACGTTGTAATTGCCTTCGAAAGTCACCCGCTGGGCACTGCCGCCCGATGCCGGAATCCGGTAGATCTGCGCGCTGCCGCCGCGATCGGAGCTGAAATAGATCCATTCTCCGTCGGGCGACCAGGCCGGTTCGGTGTCGATTCCCGGCGAGGTCGCCATCCGGCGCAGGCCGGAGCCGTCCGCGTTGAGGACGTATAGCTGGGACTGGCCGTCCTTCGTCAGCACGACCGCGAGCCGCTGACCGTCCGGGGCCCACGTCGGCGCCGAGTTCGAGCCCTTGAAATTCGCGACGACATGGCGCTGGCCCGTTGCCAGCGTATGCACATACACGACGGGCTTCTTGGCCTCGAACGACACGTAGGCAAGGCGCTGGCCGTCCGGCGCCCAGGCCGGCGAGATAATCGGTTCGCGCGACGCGAGCGCAGTCTGCGCGTTCATTCCGTCGGCGTCGGCGATCTGCAGTTCGTAGCGCGGACCGCTCTTCACGACGTAGGCGATGCGGGTCGCGAAGTAGCCCGGCTGTCCGGTGAGTTTTTCGTAGACGAAGTCGGCAATGCGATGCGCCGTCGCGCGGTTTTGGGCCGGCGTCATGCGCAGCGACAGTCCGCCGAGTTCGGTCTGCTTCTGGGTGTCGAACAAGCGGAAGCGTACGTCGTAGCGCCCGTCCGCTTGGGGGTAGAGGCTCCCCGCGAGCACCGCATCGGCGCCGCGGGCGCGCACGCCGGCGAGATCCGGCACCGCCGTCGCGGGCAGCGTGACGAGGCCCATGTCGACGAGGCTGAACAGGCCGCTGCGTTCCAGGTCCGCGCGCACCACGTCCGTGATGCCCCGCGGCAGGGATCCTTCGTTCTCGAAAAGCGGAATGGCGACCGGAAACCGCGTCGCGCCCGCGCCCGTGATTTCGATCGAAAGCTGGGCCTGAGCGCCCCACGAGAGGGCGGCGAGGGCGGCGGCGAGCAGCAGGCGGAAACGGGAGAGGAGGATATTCATGGCGTGGCGGTGGCCGTCAATTGGCGATTATAACGAACGAATCGGAACAACAGGCGCAACGAAAATGACAGGCACGCCTTAGTCCTCGTCGAGAGGCTTGAACTTCAGTTCGAGCGTGCGCTCGAAAAGTTCCTTCGCTTGGGGCAGCGGCAGCGGACTCGAGCGGCGGATCGCGCGTTCGATCGCCTCGTCGAGCGCGGGGATGCCGGACGAGCGCTTGAGCCGGATCGCGAGCACTTCTCCGCTCGGCAGCTGGTCCACCTCGAAAACAGCTTCCGGATTGCCGCTCAGGCCGGGCGGGCGCAGCAGATTGCCGCGCACCTTGGTGCGCACGGCATTCTCATAGGCGTCGCCGGCGGCACGGTTACGGGCGGCCGAGGCACGAGCGGCGTCGGCGCGCATCATCCGTTCGAGTTGTGTGCGTTCGGTTTCCTGCGCCAGGCGCTGCGCCATGTAGTCATCTTTCGGCGGCACGACCGGTTGGGGTTTTTTGGGCTCCGGTTTCGCCGGTTCCGGTTTCTTCGGCTCCGGCTTCGGTTCCGGCTTCTTCGGTTCCGGCGGCTTGGGCTCTGGTTTCGGTTCCGGCTTCTTCGGTTCCGGCTTCGGGGGTTCGGGTTTGGGCGGTTCCGGCTTGACCGGTTTCTTCGCCTCGGGCGCCTTCATGGCGATGTCGGGCTTTGCCTGCGCTTTCGGCGGTTCGGGTGGCGGGGCAGGCTTCGGCGGCTCGGGCCTCGGGATCGGCTTTGGTTCCGGTTTGGGTTCGGGCTTCGGTTCGGGTTTGGGCTTCGCCTCCGGTTCCGGCTTTGGCAGCGGGGCGGGACGGGCCGGGACTGCGGCCACCAGGTCGACTTCCAGCGCTGCGGGCGGAGTGCTTTGCCAGCGCACGCCCAGCACGAGAAACGCGATGAGGCCGAGATGGACGGCGATCGTCAGCGCGAGCGATGCCCATTTTCCCGGCTCGTCGCGGGGGGAATTCGGGACTGCGCCGTTCATCGCCCGCTGCTGCCCGCCTGAGTCTGCAGGCCGACTTTCTGTATCCCCGCCTGACGCAGACCGTTGAGCGTATCCATGACTTTCTCGTAGCTGACCTTGCGGTCGGCCGCAATGACCACCGGCTGGAGCGGGTTGCGCTCGATTGCCCGGCGCAGTTCGCGCAGCAGTTCGTTATTGTTCATCGCCTGCTCTGTCGCACCGCCGCTCGCCTTGAGGGCGAGCGAACCGTCGCGCTTGACGACGACGAGCATCGCCTCGAGCGGAGTCTGGGGCACCTGGTCGACGGTCGGCAGGTCGACGCTGCCGGTCTGGATCATCGGCGCGGTGACCATGAATATGACGAGGAGGACCAGCATGACGTCGATGTATGGCACGACGTTGATCTGGTTCATCAGGCGGCGCTGGCGCATCGCAAAGCCTCCGGCGCTCAGCGCAGCTGGCGCTGCAGGATGTTCGAGAACTCTTCCATGAAGCTTTCGAAGCGGATGCCGACCCGGTCGATGTCGTGGGCGAAGCGGTTATACGCGACGACCGCCGGAATCGCGGCGAACAGGCCGATCGCGGTGGCGACGAGGGCCTCGGCGATGCCGGGCGCGACCTGGGCGAGCGTCGCCGAGCTGACGTTGGACAGGCCGCGGAACGCGTTCATGATTCCCCACACCGTGCCGAGCAGGCCGATATACGGCGAGACCGAGCCGACCGAGGCGAGAAACGCGAGGTGGGCTTCGAGGTCGTCCATCTCGCGCTGGTAGGTGGCGCGCATCGCGCGCCGGGCGCCGTCGATCGTCGCCGCGTGGTCGTGGCTTTTCGCGCGCAGCTTGGTGAATTCGCGATAGCCCGATTCGAAGATGCGCTCCATGCCGCCTGTCTGATGACGCGCCGCCGCGGCAGACTGAAACAGCCCGTTGAGGTCGCCGCCGCTCCAGAAGTCGCGCTCGAAGCCGTTGGTCTTGTTGCGCGCCGAGCGGATCTGGAACGACTTGCGGAAAATCCAGTACCAGGAAACGAGGGAGAGGGTGGCGAGCAGCGTCATCACCAGCTGTACGAGGACGCTGGCCTGGCTGACCAGGCTGATGATGGAGAGGTTTTCGGTGAGGGTCATGCTTGAACGAGTCTTTCCAGTCTGGAACGTATTTCGGCAGGGAAGGGGGTGGGGCGTTTCTTGTCGAGATGGACGCAGGCGATCACGAAGCGGCCATCGAACAGCAGTTCAGTGCCGCGCAGCACGCGTTGCGCAAAAACGAGGCTCGCGCCGCCGACCGTGTCGATGTTCGACACGACCTGTAACGCATCATCGAGGAATCCGGGTGACAGATAATCGGCCTTTACCGAGCGCACGACGAAGGCGAGCCGCTGTTCGGCGAGCAGTGCCTGCTGCTCGAAGCCGATTTCCCTGAGCGTTTCGGTGCGGGCGCGCTCGCAAAAGCGCAGGTAGTTGGCGTAATAGACGATGCCAGCGGCGTCGGTGTCTTCGTAATAGACCCTCAGCGGCAGCGAAAAAACGGTCTTTTCCGCTGCGATCGCAGGGTGGCAAGCGGTGTGCATCGCAGCATTCTAGCTGACTCGCAGCGGTGCTGCGAATCCGTTTCCTGCCACATTTTTTCAAAATGCAAGGCGTTGTCGGGAGGCCATGCGAAGGGGCAAGTCGAGCGGATGCGCAGGCGAGTGGCCCAAGATGAGCAATGCCCGTTTCCGAAGTGCTATTCTTTGCCGCTTGGCACGATTCACCTAACCATATTTCCTGGACAGGCTGCGACGTGGTCCTTCCATTTTTCGGCAAGAAGTCCGCCTCCAGCGCCCCGACCAGCAGCGATGCCCCCGCGCACGCGGCCTCGTCCGCCCGGGGCGAGCCTGCCGCAGAATTGTCCACGCTGGATTTCAGCGGCGATGCGAACCACGGGCTCACGCAGTACGCCGGACTCATGGAGGTGACGGAAGTCGGGGCCGGTCTCGGCGCGGCGTACGAGGAGGCGGCGGTGCTCTATGCCAATGGCAGTGTCGACGCCGCCGAAGCGGTGCTCGGCACCGTGCTCGACAGTCCGTCGCATCAGGCTGGCGAAGGGGTATGGATGATGCTCCTCGATCTTTATCGCCTCACTGGCCAGCGCCAGCGCTTCGAGTCGCGGGTGGTCGATTACGCGACCCGTTTCGAGCGTTCCCCGCCTCCCTGGCAGGACCTTTCGAGCGCGCCCGCGCAAGGGCGGCCGAAAGCCGTGCCGTTGCTGAGCCTTTCCGGCACCCTGTCAGGGCAATCGGCGACGCAGTTCGAGCAGATCGGGATCATCGGCAAGAAAAGCGGCGCGATCCGCATCGAATTGAGCCGGCTGCGCTCGGTGGATGAAGTCGGCTGCACGCTGTTCCGCAAGCTGCTGCGCGAACTCGCCGCCGAGCGCGTCAAGGTGTCGCTGCTCAAGTGCGGACAGCTTGTCGACATGCTCGTGGGGCAGGTGCACGTCGGCCGGCCCGAGGGACGGGACGGCTGGCTGTTGCTGCTCGAAATGCTGCAGCACACCGGCGAGCAGGACCGCTTCGAACAGATCGCGGTCGATTACGCGATAACATTCGAGGAATCTCCGCCGTCGTGGGAACCGAAGATGGAGCGCGAGGCGATCTCCACCGCGGCGATCGAAGCGGCCGTCACCGCCGCCGAAGGCTTCAGTCTCGATGGCGAGCTGACGGGCGCGACGACCGAGAGCATTCGCCGGCTTGCCGCTTTCGCCGCCGACCGCCAGCGCTTCGAGGTCGATTGCGCCCAACTGCGCCGGCTCGACTTCGTCAGCGCCGGCACGCTGTTCAACGTCCTCGCACCCTTGCACGCGCAGGGTAAACAGGTGATTTTGAGAAACGTGAACGCCATGGTCGCCGCACTTCTGCGCGTCATGAGCGTCGATCAGGTCGCGCAGGTGATGCTCCGCGCTTGAGGCGGAGGCGTTGCCGCGCTGCGAAGGAAAATATCGATGGAACAGTATCACGGCACCACTATCCTTTCGGTGCGCCGCGGGCGGCGCGTAGCGCTCGGCGGGGACGGGCAGGTCACGCTCGGCAACGTCGTCATCAAGGCGACCGCGCGCAAGGTGCGTCCGATCTACCAGGGCAGGATACTCGCCGGGTTTGCCGGCGGCACGGCCGACGCATTCACGCTGTTCGAGCGCTTCGAGGCGAAGCTCGAGAAGCACCAGGGCAACGTGCTGAGGAGTGCGGTGGAGCTGGCGAAGGACTGGCGCACCGACCGCATGCTGCGCCGGCTCGAGGCGATGCTCGCGGTCGCCGATCCCGACAACTCGCTGGTGATCACCGGCAACGGCGACGTGCTCGAGCCCGAGCAGGGCATCGTCGCGATCGGCAGCGGCGGCGCGTACGCACAGTCCGCGGCCCGCGCCCTGCTCGAGAACACCGCGCTGCCGCCGGAAGAGATCGTGAAGAAGTCGCTGCAGATCGCCGGCGATCTGTGCATCTATACGAACCAGAGCCACGTAATCGAGGTACTCGAGGGATGACCCAGATGACCCCCCCGGAGATCGTCTCCGAACTCGACAAGCACATTGTCGGCCAGGGCAAGGCCAAGAAGGCCGTCGCGATCGCGTTGCGCAACCGCTGGCGCCGCGCGCAGGTCGAGGAGCCGCTCAGGAGCGAGATCACGCCGAAGAACATCCTGATGATCGGACCGACCGGCGTCGGCAAGACCGAGATCGCGCGCCGGCTGGCGCGGCTCGCGAATGCGCCGTTCATCAAGATCGAGGCGACGAAGTTCACCGAAGTCGGGTACGTCGGCCGCGATGTCGACACGATCATCCGCGACCTCGCCGAGATCGCCGTCAAGGACGGACGCGAACGCGCGATGAAGACGGTGCGCGACCGCGCGCTCGACGCCGCCGAGGACCGCGTGCTCGACGCGCTGTTGCCGGCGGCCCGCCCGGTCGGCCTCAACGAGCCGGAACCGGTGGATTCGAGCACGCGGCAGAAATTCCGCAAACGCCTGCGCGAAGGCGAACTCGACGACAAGGAGATCGACATCGAAGTCGCTGCGCAGGCGATGACTGCCGAGATCTTCGCGCCCCCGGGCATGGAAGAACTCACGCAGCAGATTCAGGGAATGTTCCAGAACCTCGGCGGCGGCAAGAAGAAAGTGCGCAAGATGAAGATCGGTGAGGCGCTGAAGGCGCTGACCGACGAGGAGGCGGCGCGGCTCATCAACGACGAGGAAGTCAAGGCCGAGGCCGTCCGCGCGGTGGAGCAGAACGGCATCGTGTTCCTCGACGAGATCGACAAGGTCGCATCGCGCTCGGAAGGACAGGGCGCGGACGTGTCTCGCCAGGGCGTGCAGCGCGACCTGCTGCCGCTCGTCGAAGGCACGACGATCTCGACGAAGTACGGCATGATCAAGACCGACCATATCCTGTTCATCGCCAGCGGCGCGTTCCACCTCGCCAAGCCGAGCGACCTGATCCCCGAATTGCAGGGGCGCCTGCCGATCCGCGTCGAGCTCGAGAGCCTGTCGGTCGAGGACTTCCAGTGCATCCTGACGCAGACAGATGCGTGCCTCGTGCGCCAGTACCAGGCACTGCTCGCGACTGACGGCGTGACGCTGGAGTTCACCGACGACGGCATCCGCCGTCTCGCCGAGATCGCGTACCAGGTCAATGAGAAGACCGAGAACATCGGTGCGCGACGCCTCTATACGGTAATGGAAAAGCTGCTCGAGGAAATCTCGTTCGAGGCTGGCAGGATCGGCCTGGACAAGCTCCTCGTCGATGCTCCGTACGTCGATGCGCGGCTCGAGATTCTCGCGCAGCGCGAGGATCTCGCGCGCTACGTGCTTTAGCGCGGCGCCAGACGGCGGTCGCGCGCCGCCGTTCGTCGTTCGCAGACCGCGCGCCGGAGCTCCTCCGCGCGTGCCGCGGCTCCCCCTCCGCTTGACCGGCCTCCGGCGCCGACGAGCGCGCCGGAATTTCACTCGCCATGCTCGTGCGCATCGTCTCGATCCTTTTTCCGCTGTTCGCGATCACCGCGCTCGGCTATTTCGTCGGCAGGCGGATGAAGCCCGACCTGTCGCACGCGAACAAGCTGAACATGGACGTCTTCATCCCGGCGCTGGTGTTCGCGGCGCTGGCGAACAAGGAGTTCCGCGTCGTCGAGTTCGTGCCGCTCGTCGTCGCGACGCTGGTGATCGTCATCGGCTCGGGCCTGATCGGCTGGGCGCTGGCACGTTCATCGCGGATCGCACCGAAGACTTTCGTGCCGCCGATCATGTTCAACAACTGCGGCAATCTCGGGCTGCCGCTCGCCGTGCTGGCTTTCGGCAAACCGGCGCTGGCGCCCGCAGTGGTGATGTTCATGGTGTCGAACCTGCTGCATTTCTCGTTCGGCGCCTGGTTACTCGATCATCGCATCAAGCTGTGGACGGTGTGGAAAGTGCCGTCGGTGCTGGCGACTTTCGCCGGACTTGCAGTCGGCATCGCCGGCATCGCGGTGTGGCCGCCGCTGATGCTCGCGATCAAGATGCTCGGCGATGTGTCGATTCCGCTGATGTTGTTCGCGCTCGGCGTGCGCCTCACCGATTCGAACATCTCGTCGATCGGGCTGGGATTTTACGGCGCCGCCGCGCGCCCCCTCGTCGGCATGATGCTGGCGTACGCCGTGATGCTGTTCATCGACCTGCCGCCGCAGCAGGAAGCCCTGCTGCTGGTGTTCGGCGCCCTGCCGCCGGCAGTGCTCAACTACATTTTCGCCGAGCGTTATCACCAGGAGCCGCAGGCGGTGGCGTCGATGGTGCTGATCGGCAACGTCGCGGCGGTGGTTTTCCTGCCGATCGCGCTGGCGCTCGTGCTGCCCTGAGCTTTCTCACCACATGTTCTCGACGACGAGCTGCGCCGGAGCCGCGCGGCGCGACAGCTTGTAGCCGAGACGATTGAGCAGCTTGCGCCCGTCATCGACCATCTGCGGATTCCCGCACAGCATGATGCGGCTGCGTTCGTGGTCGAGCGGGAAGCCGACTGTGCGTTCGAGTTCGCCGCTCTCGATCAGCGTCGTGATGCGCGCGCTCAATGCCCCGGCAACCCGCTCGCGCGTGACGACCGGCACGTAGTGCAGCTTGTGCACGACGTCGCCGACCAGCGGGTGATCGACGAGCCGCGCGATCTCGTCGCGGTAGGCAAGTTCGGCAGCGGTGCGCACGCTGTGCACGAGGACGATGCGTTCGTAGTCGGTCCAGGTGCTGCGGTCATGCAGAATCGAGATGAACGGCGCGAGCCCGGTGCCGGTCGCGAGCAGCCACAGGTCGCGCCCGCTTTCGAAGCGATCGGTCGTCAGGAAGCCGTAGTTCATCTTCTCGACGAAAATCTCGTCCCCTTCGGCGAGGCGGGCGAGGCGGCTCGTGAATTCTCCGTCCGGCACGACGATCGAATAAAACTCGAGGTGTTCGTCGTACGGTGCGGAGACCATCGAATACGCGCGCCAGACGATCGAGCCGTCTTCCTTTTGCAGCCCGAGGCGGGCGAACTGCCCCGGCACGAAGCGGAATGCCGGGTCGCGCGTGGTGCGGAAGCTGAACAGATGCGGCGTCCAGCGCCGTAGCGTGATGATGCGCTCAGTGGTGAAGCGGTCGGCTGGCAAGGACATCGGCAGCTCCGTCGGGGTTGGCTAATGTTGATTAAAATACTCGGGTATTGCGCCGCGGGCAACCCGTGTGAGCTCGGAGGATCCGACAGTTGCTCAGGCCTGCGGCGGACGGGTCGCCACGACCGGGCGTGCCGCACCGGCTTCGAGGAATCCCTTGAGCAAGTCGACCGGCACCGGGAAGACGATCGTCGACGACTTGTCGCCGGCGACCTGCGTCAGTGTCTGCAGATAGCGCAGCTGCATCGCGGCAGGCTGGCGCGACAGCATCTCGGCCGCTTCCATCAGGCTCTCGGCCGCCTGCTTCTCGCCTTCGGCATGGATCACCTTCGCGCGCCGCTCGCGTTCGGCTTCAGCCTGACGCGCGATCGCGCGCACCATCGTTTCGTTGAGGTCGATGTGCTTGATTTCGACGTTCGTCACCTTGATGCCCCATGCATCAGTCTGCGCGTCGAGGATCTGTTGCACGTCGAGGTTCAGTCGTTCGCGTTCGGCGAGCATCTCGTCGAGTTCATGTTTCCCGAGCACCGCGCGCAGCGTCGTCTGTGCGAGCTGGCTGGTGGCCACCATGTAGTTTTCGACCTGAATGATTGCCTTCTCCGGGTCGACGACGCGGAAGAACACGATCGCGTTGACTTTCACCGAGACGTTGTCGCGCGAGATCACGTCCTGGCTCGGCACGTCCATCGTCACGACGCGCAGGTCGACGTTGACCATCTGCTGGACGCCCGGAATCACGAGCACCAGGCCCGGGCCCTTGACTTTCCAGAAGCGTCCGAGCATGAAGATCACGCCGCGCTCGTATTCGCGCAGGATCCTGATCGCACTGACGACGAGCGCGATCAGGATCAGCAGGACGGCGCCGAGGCCGAGGTTGAAGTCGTAGATCATGAGGAACTCCTTTCGATCGCAGAATGAGGAGGTACGATTCGTTCGACGTGCAGCGTCAGGCCGCTGATGCCGACGACGCGCACCCGGTCGCCCGGAGCCAGCGGGCCCGGTGCGGTGACGCGCCACGATTCGCCCTGCACCTGTGCCCAGCTGCCGTCGCCCGACACGACCGTGACTGTGCCGACGCTGTTCACCAGCGCTTCGCGGCCGCTGACGACAGTCTGTTTGCGGGTTCGTGCGGCAAGGCTGCCGACCGCGAGGATCAGCGCGGCGCTGACGAGGGCGAGTCCGATGATGAACGGCAACGGGATGCCGAAGCCGGGCGCTTCGGTGTCCATCAGGAACAGGCCGCCGACGACGAAGGCGACGATGCCGCCGACGCCGAGCGCCCCGAAGCTCGGCAGGAAAGCTTCGGCGAGCATCAGCGTCGCGCCGATCGCGATCAGCGCGACTCCGGTCCAGTTGATCGGCAGCAACTGGAACGCATACAGCGCGACCAGCAGGCAGATCAGTCCGGCGACTCCGGGGACGCCGAAGCCCGGGCTGGTGAATTCGAAGAACAGGCCGTAGATGCCGATCATCATCAGGACCAGCGCGAGTTGCGGATTCGAGAGGATCGACAGGATGCGGTTGCGCCAGTCGGGCGCGATTCGTTCGACTGCGGCATCCGCTGTGGCCAGCTGCACCACGTTGCCGCTGTCGAGCTTCACCGTGCGACCGTCGATCCGTGCCAGCAGGTCCTTCAGGTCGCTCGCGACCACATCGATGACCCCTCCCTTGAGCGCTTCGTCGGCCGACAGGCTCGCCGCCTCCCGCACCGCGCGTTCGGCGAAATCCGCGTCGCGGCCGCGAAGCTGGGCGAGGCTGCGCAGATAGGCGGCGGCGTCGTTCTCGATTTTCGCCATCATCGCGTCGCCGCGCGGGGCTTTGGGCGCAGCGGCCTTGTCGGCACTGTCGCCATCCTTGCCGGGCCGGGTGGTCGCCGGATCGTTGTCCTTCGCCGGCGGTTTCCCGCCTCCCGGCGCCCCGATCGCGACCGGGGTCGCAGCGCCCAGATTCGTCGCCGGCGCCATCGCGGCGATGTGGCTTGCATAGAGGATGTAGGTGCCGGCGCTGGCGGCGCGTGCGCCGCCGGGGCTGACGTAAGTTGCGATCGGTATCGGTGACGCGAGGATTTCGCGGATGATGACGCGCATCGAGGCGTCGAGCCCGCCGGGAGTGTCCATCTCGATGACGACGAGTCCGGCGTTCTCGGAGCGCGCGCGGGCCAGTCCGCGGCTGACGAAGTCGGCTGTCGCCGGGCCGATGACTCCGTCCAGCCGCAGCGCGACCACCCTGGCCGCCGGAGCTTCGGCCGCCCGCCCACCGGCCGGCAGGCCCAAGCCGAACAGCAAAAAAAGCAGAAAAAGCAGGGTGCCCAGTCGTCGCATCGCAGCGTGCATGCCGGTTCCTTCGGACGCCGATGCACGCGTGCGAGGTGTAATGCGTCGTGCATCCGCTCGTCTGAGTGTAGCGCGGGCGAAGCGTTCCCGCTGACAGGGGCGGACGACGGGCTGTGCGATCGTCGGAAGGCGAAAAAAGGGAGCGGCCGCCGCAGCAGGCGGGCGCTCCCTTCAGGAGGTCAGAGCGGTTTCAGGCCTGTTCGGCCGGAGGCAGCGCGATGCGGTTGTCCTTGCTGTACTGGTAGTCGTGGAAAATGTGTTCCGCGCTGAGGATCTGGTACGTGCCGTCCGGCCGCCTGTGCGTCGTGTCCTTGAGCCGGTACGTGTAGTGGCCGCAAGTCCAGCAGTCGAAGTTGCGCATGTGCGTGCACAGGCAGGTCTTGTCCATCACGCGCAGGCGGCGCGCGTCCGGGTGCGCCGCGAGCTCGCGGTTGTAGGCGGTGATGTACGCGCAATTGCCGTTCGCGTCGAGCAGGTAGCCGTAGGCTTCGCAGTTCGGGCGGTTGCCGGCGCCGATCGACGGGCTGCTCTTGAGCATGCGCATCGGGTAGCCGGTCGGGGAAGTGTTGTTGACCTCGATGTCCTCTTCGTCCGCGCTGAAGTAGTGCTGCTGCACCTCCGGCGGCAACCCGCATTCGTGCGACACGGTGAAGCGCGTCGCGACCTGCACTGCCGCGGCGCCGGCGTCGAGGAAGGACACCGCGTCGCTGCCGGTGAAGATTCCGCCGGCCGGGATCAGCGGGATGTCGAGGTTTTCGGCTTTCAGGTAATCCTGGATCTCGGCCATGATCGCGTGCAGGTCGTACTGCGCCCAGTCCATGCCGAAACCCAGGTGGCCCCCGGCGAGCGGGCCTTCGACGACGACGTAGTCGGGCAGGCGGTTGGTGCGTGCCGATTTGCGCAGGAACAGCAGCAACGCGCGCAGCGACGACACGATGATGCCGAGCTTGACGTCGCGAAAGCGCGGGTGATCCTCGATTAGCGCGAACGAACCCAGGTGCAGGCCGGCGGCGAGCGTGATGCCGTCGATACCGGCGTCCAGCGCCGAGCGCAGGCGCACGCGCAGCGTGTCCTTCGGCCCGTTCATCGTCAGCTTTTCCATGCAGTTGATGAAGATCAGGCCATTGCCGTGCTTGCGCTCCATCGTATGGCGCACGTGGCGCTCGGTCGCTTCGGCGAGCAGGCCGAGATCGAACTGCACTTCGGACTTGTCGGTGTTCGCGACGTTGTACTTGTAGATCTTGAGCTTGTCGCGCGTGTACTTGGTGTCGTAGCGCCGGTCGCTGACGGTCGGGATCATCGCGTCCGAGATGTGCCCGATACCCCCGAGTCGCGCGGCTTCGAGCGACAGGTCCGACGTCGAGATGTCGACGCCCATCCCGCCAATCATGATGGGAACATATTCCCTGCTGCCGAACCGCAGGCGAAAATCATCGACAGATTTCATGTTCGTCTTCTATGTTGCTCGCTGTGCCCTGCAGCTGGAAATCGGGCAAGGCGCCATTTTCCCACACGCCGGGGGTCGACGGGGAAGGCGTTGCGCCCCCGGTGCCGCGAGGGCGCCGGGGGCGGCAGGGGATGCGGGTGTTCGGGCAGGGCAGGTTCAGCGGATCATTCCGGCACCGACGGTGTTGTTCGTGCTTTCATCGATGATGATGAAAGCGCCGGTGGCGCGATTGTCGGTGTAAGGATCGGCGAAAACCGGCTGGGCGAGTTTGAGTGTCAGGTTCGCGATATCGTTCATTGCAAGCGTCGCCACCGGCTCATGTTCCAGCGTGTTGACGTCGAGCCTGTAGTCGATCTTCGCGATCTTCGCCTTCACTTCGCGCGTCGTGTGGCGCAGCAGGTAAGTGCGTGCCGGCGACATCGGGGTTTCGGACAGCCAGCACAGGGTCGCGTCGATCTGCTTCAGCGCCTGCGGCTGCTCGGCGCTCTTGACGATCATGTCGCCGCGCGAGATGTCGATTTCGTCGGCCAGCAGCAGTGTGACTGACTGTTCGTGGATCGCACGCCGCTGGCTCAGGCCGCCGATCTGGATGTCGCGGACAGAACTCATGCGCCCCGACGGCAACACGGTGACAGCGTCGCCAATGGCGATTTCACCGGATTCGACCCGCCCCATGAAGCCGCGGTAGTCGTGCAGTTCGGGGTTCGCCGAGTCGTGCGGGCGGCACACGAACTGCACCGGGAAGCGGAAGTTCTCGGCCTGTTCGGTGTGCGCGGCCGGCACCGTCTCGAGGATTTCGAGCAGCGTGGGGCCGTCGTACCAGCCCATGCGCTCGCCGCGGTCGACGATCATGTCGCCGTTGAGCGCCGACAGCGGGATGAAGCGCACGTCCTTGATGCCGAGTTTCGCCGCGAACGCGAGGTAGTCGGCACGGATGCGTTCGTACACCGCCGCGTCGTAATCGACCAAGTCCATCTTGTTGATCGCGACGAGCAGATGCGGGATGCCGACGAGGCTGGCGAGGTACGAGTGGCGGCGCGTCTGCGTCAGCACTCCTTTTCTCGCATCGACAAGGATGATCGCGAGGTTCGCGGTCGAGGCGGCGGTCACCATGTTGCGCGTGTACTGCTCGTGGCCGGGCGCGTCGGCGATGATGTACTTGCGCGTGCCGGTCGAGAAGTAGCGGTAGGCGACGTCGATCGTGATGCCCTGTTCGCGCTCGGCCTGCAGGCCGTCGGTGAGCAGCGACAGATCGACGGCGGTCATGCCGCGCTTGGCCGAGGTCTTTTCGATCGCGTTGAGCGTGTCGGCGAGGATCGTCTTGCTGTCGAACAGCAGGCGGCCGATCAGCGTGCTCTTGCCGTCATCGACGCTGCCGCAGGTCAGGAAGCGCAGCAGGCCGTGGTCGGTGTCGGGCAGGTTTTCGAGGGCGGACATGGTCATGGTTCCTTCAGTTCTTTCCAAAATTTCTGTTGCGGCTTAAAGGTCGATGCGGTCTCGGGGGTGCCTGCCCGCCGGGGCCGGGTGGGGTGTTCGTTCTGCGGGCTGCGGAACTCGCTTCGCTGCGCTCGCTCAGACAGTCCTTGCCCGCGCCACGAACACCCCACCCGTCCCCGGCTACCGGCTCGGGTGCAGCCAACTGGTTTCGCTTCTTGCTTCTCGTTCGAACTGGCACACCCTCAGAGCGGGGCGGGGTGTTTGCGGAGCGGCGAGGACTGTCTGAGCCCGAAGGGCGAGTTCCGCAGCCGCGGAGCAAATTCCCCGCTCCGCTCGATTAGCACCCCGAAGGCTCCATACGAAAAGCCCTACCTCTCAAAAATACCCTTCCTTCTTCCGCTGCTCCATCGACGCGTCCGAAGTCTGGTCGTCCATCCGCGTCGCGCCGCGCTCGGTGATCGTCGTCGTCGCGGTTTCGAGGAGAATCTTCGCGACGGTGTCGGCATCGGATTCGACCGGGGCCGTGCAGGTGATGTCGCCGACGGTGCGAAAGCGCACCTGGACGTTTTCCACCACGTCGCCGGGCTTGGCCGGCGTGACGTCGGTGACCGGCTGCAGCAGGCCGTTCTTGCGCACGACCGGGCGGACATGCGCGAAGTAGATCGACGGCAGCTCGAGGCGCTCGCGTTCGATGTACTGCCACACGTCGAGCTCGGTCCAGTTGCTGATCGGGAACGCGCGGATGTTCTCGCCCTTGTGCGTGCGAGCGTTGAACAGGTTCCACAGCTCGGGGCGCTGGTTCTTCGGGTCCCACTGGCCGAACTCGTCGCGGAAGCTCATGATCCGCTCCTTCGCCCGCGCCTTTTCCTCGTCGCGCCGCGCACCGCCGATGCAGGCGTTGAAGCCGAATTCCTCGATCGACTCGAGCAGCGTCACCGACTGATGCTTGTTGCGCGACTCGTCCGGCGTCTTCAGCACCACCGTGCCGCGCGCCATCGAGTCCTCGACCGAGCGCACGATCAGCCGCTCGCCGAGCTCGGCGGCGCGCTTGTCGCGGAAGTCGGTCACTTCCTTGTAATTGTGGCCGGTGTCGATGTGCATCAGCGGGAACGGGAAGCGGCCCGGGCGGAAAGCCTTCTCGGCGAGCCGCAGCATGCAGAGCGAGTCCTTGCCGCCGGAGAACAGCAGCACCGGGTTCGAACACTGTCCGGCGACTTCGCGCAGGATGTGGATCGCTTCGGCTTCGAGCCAGTCGAGATGGGTCAGGGTTTGTCTGGTCAGCGTGGACATGGTCGGTTCTTAACGTTTGATGTTCGAGGCGCGCAGCGCGCGGAAAGCGGCTTTCAGCCCGGCACGCAGCGCCGAGAGGCGGCGGAGCAGGCTAGGACCCGCGTACGGGGCGGCAGCCCGGGAATGCAGAGGGATGTCGAGGCGGCGGTTCATGGTCTCAGCCCTTCCTGACATGCAGTCCGCATTCCTTCGACGCCGGATCCTCCCACCACCAGCGTCCGGCGCGGACGTCCTCGCCGAGCGCGATCGCGCGCGTGCAGGGCGCACAGCCGATGCTCGGGTAGAACTGGTCATGCAGCGCGTTGTACGGCACTTCATGGATGCGGATGTAGGCCCACACTTCGGCCTCGGACCAGTCCGACAGCGGGTTGAGCTTCTCGAGCCCGTTGCCGGCATCGAATTCACGCTGCGGCAGGCCGGTACGAGTGACCGACTGGGCGGCGCGCAGACCGGTGATCCACGCTTTTTTCCCGGCCAGCGCACGGCGCAGCGGCTCCATCTTGCGCACGCCGCAGCACGCCTTGCGCAGCTCGACCGAGTCGTAGAACGCGTTGATGCCGTGGGTGCGGACGTGGGTTTCGACTGCTGTTGCGTCGGGGAAGAAGATCTTCAGCTTCGCGCCGTAACGCTGTTCGACTTCGCCGATCAGCGTGTAGGTTTCGGCCGGCAGGCGGCCGGTGTCGAGCGAGAAGATCTCGATCGGCAGCGCTTCGCGCAGGATCAGGTCGGTCAGCACCATGTCTTCAGCGCCGAAGCTGTTCGCGAACGTCAGCTCGCCGGCCGAACCGAACTCGGCGGCTGCGGCACGAAGGAACTCCAGCGCGGCGGCGGATTTCGTCGCGACACTCGCGCGCAACGCGTCGGTCAGTTCCGGGCGGGTCGCCGGATTCGCCGTCGCGGGACGCAACAGCGTCACGGCGCCGCTCACGATTTCACCTGCGGCGGAGTGCTGCGGGCAACGCGCCGGAACAGCGGCTGCGGATGCGTGGCCGATGCCTGGTAAGGCACGGTGAAATCGGCGAGGCTCGCGGTTGCCGCTTCGAGCTGCTCGTCGGAGTACCGGCCGGCACGCGGCTGCAGCGCGTCGAAGCCGGAGCGCGTCAGGTAGTTGAACTGGTCGCGCAGCACCTCGCCGATCGCGCGCAATTCACCGCTGTAGCCGTAGCGGGTGCGCAGCAGCGTCGCGGTCGAGTAGCCGCGCCCGTCGGTGAACTTCGGGAAATCGATGCCGATGACCGCAAAGCGCGCGGCGTCGTCGGCGAGCGCTTCCGGCCCTTCGCTGCTGCCGAGCCACACCCCCAGCTCGCCGGCGTCGGCACGCCCGGCAAGCTCTTCGCGGCGCGTCTGCCAAACCACGAGCGGGACGAGCACGTGCCCGGCAGGCACCGACGCGTTGTCGGGAGTTTCGCCCTCGGCGAGCGTGACGATCTGCCAGTCGTCGGAAACGACCCGGCCGTTCTTGATCAACTTAGGCATGAGCCACCTTCCTTTGCTTCTGGACTTCGCCGCCATACACGCGCTGCTTGAACGGCTCGATGCCGAGGCGATGCACGGTGTCGACGAAGCGCTCGTCCTCGTGGCGGTATTCGATGTAGGTTTCGATGAGCTTCTCGACGACGTCGGCCATCTGCGCGCGCGCGAACGACGGGCCGATGACCTTGCCGAGCGCGGTCGCGTTGCCTTGGCAGCCGCCGATCGTCACCTGGTACCACTCCTCGCCATTCTTGTCGACGCCGAGGATGCCGATGTTGCCGACGTGGTGCTGGCCGCAGGCGTTCATGCAGCCCGAGATGTTGATGTCGATGTCGCCGATGTCGTAGAGATAATCGAGATCGTCGAAGCGCTGCTGGATCGCCTCGGCGATCGGGATCGACTTCGCGTTCGCCAGCGCGCAGAAGTCGCCGCCGGGACAGCAGATGATATCGGTCAGGAGGCCGATGTTCGGCGTCGCGAGACCGGCCTCGCGGGCGAGCTGCCACAGCGTGTGCAGATCCGACAGCTTGACGTCGGCGAGGACAATGTTCTGCTCGTGCGTCATGCGCGCCTCGCCGAAGCTGAAGCGGTCGGCCCAGTCGGCGACGAGCTCCATCTGCTCGGCGGTGATGTCGCCCGTGGGCACGCCGGTCTTCTTCAGCGACAGCGTCACCGACGCGTAGCCGGGCACCTTGTGCGCGCGCACGTTGCGCTTGACCCACGCGGCGAACGGCTTGCTGTCGGCGAGCTGCGCCTCGTAGAGCGCATTGCGCCCGGGCAGCGTCTCGTAGTCCGGGTCGACGAAGTGTGCTGCGACGCGCTGCACTTCGGCTTCGGTCAGCGTGTTCGGGCCGTCCTTGACGTGCGCCCATTCCTCTTCGACCTGGCGCGCGAACTCCTCTGCACCCAGCGCCTTGACGAGGATCTTGATGCGCGCTTTCCACACGTTGTCGCGCCGGCCGTGGCGGTTATAGACGCGCAGGATCGACTCGCAGTAAGTGACCAGGTGCTGCCACGGCACGAAGCCCGCGATCTCCTCGCCGAGGATCGGCGTGCGCCCGAGGCCGCCGCCGACCAGCACGCGAAAACCGATGTTGCCGTCGGCATCGCGCTTGAGGTCGAGCCCGATGTCGTAGATGCGCACGACGACGCGGTCTTCGGTCGCGCCATTCAGCGCGATCTTGAACTTGCGCGGCAGGTACGCGAACTCGGGGTTGTAGGTCGCCCACTGGCGCAGGATCTCCGCCCACGGACGCGGATCGACGATTTCATCCGCGGCGACGCCAGCGAACGCGTCGGCGGTAATGTTGCGGATGTCGTTGCCCGAAGTCTGGTTCGAGTGCATCTGCACGCTCGCCAGCTCGGCGAGCATGTCGGGGATGGCTTCCAGCGGCGACCAGTTGAACTGGACGTTCGTCCGCGTCGTGAAATGCGCGTAGCCGCGGTCGTAGGTGCGCGCGAGGTATGCGAGCTTGCGCAACTGGCGGCTCGCGAGGTGACCGTACGGCACCGAGATGCGATACATCGGGGCGTGGCGCTGGATGTACAGGCCATTTTGCAGCCGCACCGGACGGAACTCGTCGTCGGAGAGTTCGCCGGCAAGATGGCGGCGCATCTGGTCGCGAAACTGCACGACGCGTTCGTCGAGAAGCTGCTGGTCATAGTCGTCGTATCGGTACATCGCGTCTCTCTCGTTAAATACTTTTGTTGCAGCTCAGTGGCTGATCAGCTTGGCGCCGACCAGCACCAGCATCGTTGCCAGGATCGGGCGCAGCACCCGGTCCGGCACTTTCGTCGAAATGTGGGTCCCAAGCCAGATGCCGGGGAGCGAGCCGACGATCAGGCTGCCAAGCAGGAACCAATCCACGCTGCCGAGCATCCAGTGGCCGATGCCGGCGACCAGCGTCAGCGGCACCGCGTGCGCGATGTCGGAGCCGACGATGCGCAGCGCCGGCATTCCCGGGTACAGGAAGAACAGCGCGGTCACGCCGAGCGCCCCGGCCCCGACCGAGGAAATCGACACCAGCACGCCGAGCACCGCGCCGACCAGCACCGTCAGTCGCGCCGTGCGCACCGGGTTCGACGTGCCGCCGAAGCGCGCGAGCGCATACGCCTGGATCTGCTTGCGGAAGATCAGCGCCACTGCCGTCAGCACCAGGGCAACCCCCAGCGCGACCTTGATCAGCCCTGTCGCGCCCTCCATGCCTCCCGGCGCGAACGTGCCGACGAGCAGCAGCGTGACCACCGCGGCGGGAAGGCTGCCCGTGGCGAGCCGCCGCGTGATCTGCCAGTCGACCGTTCCTTTCAGCCCGTGCGCAAGGGTGCCGCCGGTCTTCGTGATCGACGCGTACAGCAGGTCGGTGCCCACTGCGACCGAAGGGTGGATGCCGAACAGCAGCACCAGCAGGGGCGTCATCAGGGAGCCGCCACCGACGCCGGTGAGTCCGACGATAGCGCCAACTGCGAATCCGGCAACGGTGTAGGCGAGTTCCATGAGATGCGTCTTCTTTCTTTCTTGTATGGTGCGGCGCATCGTAAAACAGATCGCTAGATGCAAAAAGCCAGTTGACGTTAGACTCTAAGAAGAATTGGTTATAAGGGTCCCGGAATGAACCTCCAGCAACTGCGTTACATCTACGAAGTCGCCCGACGCGGGTTGAACGTGTCGGAAGCTGCCGAGGCGCTGTTCACGTCGCAGCCGGGAGTGTCCAAGCAGATCCGGCTGTTCGAGACGGAGCTCGGCGTCGACGTGTTCGTGCGCCACGGCAAGCGTCTCGTCGCAGTCACCGATCCCGGTCGCCAGGTTCTCGCGCTCGCCGAACGGGTGCTGCGCGACATCGACAACCTGCGGCAGGTAGGCGACGAGTTTACCAACGAGTCGACCGGGAGTCTTTCGATTGCGACCACGCACACGCAGGCCCGCTACGTGCTGCCGCGGATCATCCGCGATTTCATGCAGCGCTTCCCGCAGGTCAAGCTGTCGCTGCACCAGGGCAACCCACGCCAGGTGTGCGACATGGTGATGTCGGGCGAAGCCGACCTCGCGATCGCGACCGAGGCGATCGCCGACTACGACGAGCTCGTGATGCTGCCCTGCTACCAGTGGAACCGCTGCATCGTCGCGACGCCGCGCCACCCGATCCTCAAGGAGCATCCGCTGACTCTCGAGGCGATCGCGCGCTACCCGCTCATCACTTACGACGACGCTTTCACCGGCCGCAGCCTGATCAACAAGGCTTTCCTCGGCCGCGGTCTGCGCCCGAACGTCGTGCTCACCGCGCTCGACTCGGACGTCATCAAGACTTACGTGTCGATGGATCTGGGCATCGGCATCCTCGCGCGCATGGCGTTCGATGCCGCGGCCGACAAGACGCTCGGCATGAGCGATGCGGCGCACCTGTTCGAGTCGAGCACGACGCGCGTCGGCTTGCGCCGCAATGCCTACTTGCGCGGCTATGTGTACGCATTCATCGAACTGTTCGCGCCGCACCTGACGCGCCGCATGATCGACGTCGCGCTCGCCGGCGGCGGCGAGGACTACGGCATGTGACGAGGCGGCCTGCGACGAGAGGCCGGCTTCAGACCGGAAGAAACGAATCGATGCGCCGCTTGCGCTCCTGGTCGAGCAGGCGCGTCGCGACGTCGCCCGGCACGCCGAGCGTCTCGAACACCGAGCCGGCGAGCTGGAGCCCGGATTCGAGCGTCTCCGGGAACAGTATCGTCATGCCGCGAAATTGCGCGGCACGTGATCGCCGTTTTGCATTGCCACGGGTCAGTCACTTGCATTCGATGTGACCAGGCTCTGCAAAGGTGATGATCGCTAGCGCGGCCTGCCTGATCGTGTCAGAACGACCCAAACCTGCCTGATGATGTTTGCAGGGCCGAAGTCGGCTGCGTGATCTTCAAGCTGTCAGCCGGCGCGTCGGGCTGGCCGCCTCATACTTGGCTAATCCAGATGTTCACCTTCAGCGCGCGCAACGACCGTCTCACGCTAGTTCCAGTCATTCACGTAGGGCAACGAGAGCTACGCCCCCTCGGGGGACCACTTTTTCGACTGTGTGCTATCGTCGCGCTCCTTGAAAGCAAGCGCTCACGATAAAACTCTCAAATGCTACTTCTTCCTGCGCTTGCTGATGATCTCCACTGAAAACCAGATCGAGCTGGGCCTGATCGCTAAGCTGGGCGATCTCAAGTACACCTACCGGCCCGACATTCGTGACCGTGCAACGCTGGAAGCGAACTTCCGCGAGAAATTCCAGCAGCTCAACCGGGTCAAGCTCACCGACGAGGAGTTTCAGCGGCTGCTGGAAGAGATCGTCACACCCGACGTCTTCACCGCGGCACAAACGCTGCGCAGCCGCAACAGCTTCACCCGCGAAGACGGCACGCCGCTGAACTACACCCTGGTCAACATCGACGACTGGTGCAAAAACACGTTTGAGGTCGTCCACCAACTGCGGATCAACACCGACAACAGCCATCACCGCTACGACGTCGTTCTGTTGATTAACGGGGTACCCGTCATCCAGATCGAGCTGAAGACGCTCGGCATCAATCCGCGCCGCGCCATCGAGCAGATCGTCGAATACAAGAACAACCCGGGTAACGGTTTTACGCGCACGCTGCTGTGCTTCATGCAGGTGTTCGTCGTCAGCAACCGCGACTCGACCTACTACTTCGCCAACAACAATGCGCGGCATTTCAGCTTCAACGCTGACGAGCGCTTTCTGCCCATCTACCAGTACGCCGCGCCAGACAACACCAAGATCACCGGGCTGGACGAGTTTGCCGACGCCTTCCTCGCCAAGTGCACGCTAGGCCACATGATCAGCCGCTACATGGTGCTGGTGGCCAGCGAGCAAAAGCTGCTGATGATGCGCCCGTACCAGATCTACGCCGTCAAGAACATCGTCAAGTGCATAACCGAGAACAGCGGTAACGGCTACGTCTGGCACACCACCGGCAGCGGTAAGACGCTCACCAGCTTCAAAGCGTCCACGCTGCTGAAGACCAACTCGGCCATCGAGAAGTGCCTCTTCGTGGTGGACCGCAAGGACCTCGACCGCCAGACCCGCGAGGAATTCAACCGCTTCCAGGAAGGCTGCGTCGAGCAGAACACCAACACCGGCGAACTGGTCCGCCGCATGCTGTCCGACGACGCAGCGGACAAAGTCATCGTCTGCACCATCCAGAAGCTCGGTCTGGCGCTGGACGAGAACAGCAAGCGCAACAAGAGCCGCGAGAAGCGGGGGCTGGCCACCTATACTGACCAACTGGAAGAACTGCGCGACAAGCGCATGGTGTTCATCTTCGACGAATGCCACCGCTCGCAGTTTGGCGACAACCACCAGGCCATCAAGGAGTTCTTCCCCAAAGCGCAGCTCTTCGGCTTCACCGGCACGCCCATCTTCCCGGAGAACGCGAGCTACAAGCAGATCAGCGGCGATGAGAAGACGCTGAAGACCACGCAGGATCTTTTTCAGCAGTCGCTGCACGAATACACCATCACCCACGCCATCGAAGACCGCAACGTCCTGCGCTTTCACGTCGACTACTACAAGCCGGATGGCAAGAATCCGCCCAAGCCCGGGGAAACGCTTGCCAAGCGCGCCATCGTCGACGCCATCCTCGCCAAGCACGACGCCGCCACGGGCGGGCGCAAGTTCAACGCCATCCTCGCCACGGGCTCCATCAACGACGCCATCGAGTACCACGCGCTGTTAGAGGATGCACAGGCCGAGCGGCAACTGACAGACCCGACCTTCGTGTCGCTCAACATCGCGGCCGTCTTCTCACCGCCGGGCGATGTGAGCGCCGACGTGCGCCAGCTTCAGGACGACCTGCAGCAAGAGAAGCAAGACAACCAGACCGACCCCGAAGGCAAGAAGGCCGCACTGCAAGCCATCATCGTCAGCTACAACGCCCGCTTCGGCACAAACCACCGCATCGAGGACTTCGACCTCTACTACCAGGACGTGCAGCAACGCATCAAGGATCAGCAGTGGCCCGATGCCGACCTGCGCAAAGCCGCGCCCCACATCCCGCATCACAAGCTCGACATCACCATCGTCGTCGACATGCTACTCACCGGCTTCGACAGCAAGTACCTCAACACCCTCTACGTCGACAAGAACCTCAAGCATCACGGCCTCATCCAGGCTTTCAGCCGCACCAACCGCGTGCTCAACGACACCAAGCCTTTCGGCCACATCCTCGACTTCCGTGGCCAGCAAGACGCGGTGGATGCCGCCATTGCCCTCTTCTCTGGCGCCAAAGGCGAAGCCGCACGCAAGATCTGGCTTGTGGACAAGGCCCCCGTTGTCATCGAAAAGCTGCAAGAGGCCAAGCATGCCCTGCAGATTTTCATGAACTCGTACGGGCTCTCAGGCAAGCCCGAAGAGATCGCCAAACTGCAAGGCGACGATGCCCGTATCGGCTTCGTCGAGGCCTTCAAGAAAGTGCAGAAGCTGCAAACCCGGCTTGAACAGTACACCGATCTCACGCCCGAGCAGGAAGAGGTCATTCAGAGCATTCTGCCCAAGGACGAACTGAACGCCTTCCGCGGCCAGTACCTGGAGACCGCGAAGCGACTGCGCGATGAACGCGCGAGCGTCGGCAACCGCGCGGGCGATGATAAAAGCGAAGAAGTGGTGCAACTCGATTTCGAGTTCGTGCTCTTTGCCTCGGCCACCATCGACTACGACTACATCATGAAGCTTATCGCTGACTTCTCCACCAGGAAGCCCGGCAAGGCCACGATGAGCCGTGAACAGTTGGTTGGCCTGATCGCGGCCGACGCCAAGTTCATCGACGAGCGCGACGACATCACCGAGTACGTGATGAGTCTCAAGGCCGGCGAGGGCCTGGACGAGCGCGCCATCCGCGCGGGCTATCTGCAGTTCAAGGCCGCAAAGGCCGCCCGCGAACTGGCCGAACTTGCCGCAGAGCACGGCCTGTCCGCGCCGGCGCTGCAAGGCTTTGTGGACGCCATCCTCGCCCGCCGCATTTTCGACGGTGAGCAATTGACCGAACTGCTGGCCCCGCTGGAGCTTGGCTGGAAAGCCCGCACGCAGAAGGAACTGGCCTTGATGGCTGATTTGGTCCCACTGCTGAAGAAGCGAGCCGGTGGCCGGGATATCTCGGGCCTCAAGGCTTACGAGGATTGAAGCGTGGCGAAGAAGGGTAAGACAACGGCGGTGCCGAAACTGCGGTTTCCGGAGTTCAGAACTAGAGCAAGCTGGGAGTACACCGTACTCGGTGATGCATCAACTCCGGTCACAGAGCGAGTTGGAGATCGAAAGCTAACGCCCGTGAGTATTTCTGCAGGCATTGGCTTTGTCCCTCAGGCAGAGAAATTTGGGCGGGACATCTCCGGGAATCAGTATTCTCTTTATACGTTGGTTCGCGATGGGGACTTCGTTTACAACAAAGGAAATTCTCTGAAATTTCCTCAGGGATGCGTCTATCAACTCCGTGGATTGGGTGAAGTCGCAGCCCCTAATGTGTTCATCAGCTTTCGACTCAAGCAAGGTTTTGTGGCCGAGTACTTCCAGTACTGCTTTGAGAAGAACATCCACGGCGCTCAGCTCAAGAAGCACATTACCAGCGGCGCTCGTAGCAACGGCCTGCTGAACGTCAGCAAAGATCAGTTTTACGGCATCAGCATTCCCACTCCGCTACCAGACGAGCAGCAGAAGATCGCCGACTGCCTGACTTCGCTGGACGAGGTGATTGCCGCTCAGGGGCGGAAAGTCGAGGCCGTGAAGACTTACAAGCGCGGCCTGATGCAGCAGCTCTTCCCCCGCGAAGGCGAAACCCTCCCCCGCCTCCGCTTCCCCGAGTTCCGCGATTCGCCGAAGTGGGAACCAACGACTTTGGATGGTCTGGTAGACCTCCAGTCTGGCGGCACTCCCTCGAAGATCAATCTTGCCTTCTGGAATGGTTCGATTCCGTGGGTCTCCGCTAAAGATATGAAGCGGCTTTTCTTGGATGACGCGGAGGATCACATCTCGGCCGCTGCTGTCGATGACGGAGCCAAACTGGTTCCTGCTGGTACGGTGCTCATGCTGACGAGAGGCATGACTTTGCTTAAAAACGTGCCCATCTGCGTATTGCGCCGCGAGATGAGCTTCAATCAAGACGTAAAAGCTCTGCTGCCAAAGGGTGAAACGACAGGCTTGTTCGTGGCGCTCCTGCTGCTTGGAAATAAGCAACGCTTGTTGAGGATGGTCGACATTGCGGGCCACGGAACCGGCAAGCTGAATACTGACGAACTGAAAGCTCTTAAGCTAGCGGCACCGAAACCAGCCGAACAGCAGCGGATCGCCGACTTTCTTTCCTCCCTGGATGCCCAGATCGCAGCCGAGGCGGACAAGCTCGCCGCGCTGAAGATCCACAAGGATGGCCTGATGCAGCAACTATTCCCGTCGCCGGTTGAGGCATAGCGCATGGCGCCCATGAGCTTCCCCAGTCTGCCCGAACTCGCGCAGCAGCTCCGAACGGAGTTGGCGCAAAAGAAGTTCGTCCTGCTCTACGCCTACAACGGCACCGGCAAGACACGGCTATCGGTGGCGTTCAAGGACTTGGGCAAGAAGCGAGTTCTGCTGGGTTCGCTGCTAACGGAAGCGAGCGAGCCTATCGAGACAGAAGATGGGGACACGATAGAGCTTGAAGACATTCAGGGCGACACGCTCTACTTCAACGCATTCACCGAGGACCTGTTCCACTGGGACAACGATCTGAAGAACGACCGCGAGCGGGTGCTGAAGATCAACAAGGACTCGCGTTTTTTCGCGGGTCTGGGTGAGCTGGAAATGGATAACCGCATCCGCCCGCTGTTGAATCGCTACGCCGATTTCGATTTCCGCATCGACACGACCGAGTGGGAGGTGAGCTTCTCACGCGAAGTGGAGATCGAAGGTGCGAAGACGGTCGCAGAAGACATCAAGGTTTCGCGGGGCGAGGAGAACATCTTCATCTGGTGTTTCTTCCTCGCCATCGTGGAACTGGCGATGGACCCGGAGATTGAGGCCTACCGGTGGGTGAAGTACGTCTACATCGACGACCCGATTTCGTCGCTAGACGAGCACAACGCGATTGGGGTGGCCAACCATCTGGCGCAGCTGCTGCTGAACGCGAAGAACCCGCCCAAGACGGTCGTCTCGTCGCACCACACGCTGTTCTTCAATGTGCTGGGCAATGAGTTCGGCAGGAAGGCGAACCGGCACTTCCTGAGCAAAGGGGCCGGTGAGAGCTATCTGCTGCGCGACACTGGCAACACGCCGTTCTTTCACCATGTCGCCTCGCTGCGCGAGCTGTGCGATGCGGCTGAATCGGGTGAGTTGCGCACCCACCACTTCAACATGTTGCGCGCCATCATGGAGAAGACAGCGAGCTTCCACGGCTACGGCAGTTTTTATGACTGCATTCGGCCCGACGAGGCGGATGGTCCGGACAAGACGATGTATGCGCGAGTGGTCAACATCATGAGCCACGGCAACTATTCGCTCTACGAACCGGTGCCCATGATGGAAGAGAACCAAGCCCTCTTCAGGAAGTTGCTGAGTGACTTCCGCAAACACTTTCAGTTCAATCCGATTCTATTTGACGATCCGAGCAATGAGGCACCAGCAGCATGAGCGAGCTGATCCTCTACACCACCGAAGACGGGCGCAGCCAGATCAAGCTGCGGGCCGACCAACAGACGGTTTGGCTGACGCAGCTGGAGATGGCCGAGTTGTTCGACGCCACCAAGCAGAACATCTCGCTGCATCTGAAAAACGTCTTTCAGGACCGGGAGCTGAACGAGGTTTCAGTTGTCAAGGAATCCTTGACAACTGCCGCCGATGGCAAGCGCTACCGGACGCAGCTCTACAACCTGGACGCCATCCTGGCCGTGGGCTACCGGGTGCGCTCGCCGCGCGGCGTGCAGTTCCGCCGCTGGGCGTCCACGGTGCTCAAGGCGTATCTGCTCAAGGGCTTTGCGCTGGACGACGAGCGCCTGAAGAACCCGGACGGCCGCCCGGACTACTTTGACGAGATGCTGGCGCGCATCCGGGACATTCGTGCCTCGGAGAAGCGCTTCTACCAAAAAGTGCGGGACCTGTTTGCCCTCTCCAGCGACTACGACAAGACCGACAAGGCTACGCAGACCTTTTTTGCCTCAGTGCAAAACCTGCTGCTCTATGCGGTAACGCAAAAAACGGCGGCGGAGCTCATCACCGCCCGCGCCAATCGTGACGACGTAAACTTTGGTCTCCTGCATTGGCAGGGGGCCAGAGTGCGCAAGCAGGACATTCTGATCGCCAAGAACTACTTGAGCGAAGACGAGATCGACACCTTGAACCGTCTGGTGGTGATCTTTCTGGAGACAGCAGAACTGCGCACCAAGCGCCGCGAGGAAATCCGCATGAGCTTCTGGCGCCAGAACGTGGAGCAGATCATCGGCAGCAACGGCTTTCCCGTGCTCACGCGCGCGGGCTCGGTCAGCCACGAGCAGATGGAGCGCACCACCAACGCGCTTTATCTGGACTACGACCAGCGCCGCAAGAAGCAGGAAGCCTGGCAAGCCGACGCGCAGGACGACGCCGAACTGAAGGCACTGGAAAACACCGTGAAGAAACGCCCCGGAAAGCCACATTCAATATGACCGAACAAGACCAGAAACAACTGGGCAAAACCCTGTGGGCCATTGCCGACCAACTACGCGGGTCGATGAATGCGGACGACTTCCGCGATTACATGCTGTCCTTCCTGTTCCTGCGCTACCTCTCGGACAACTACGAGCAGGCCGCAAAGAAGGAGCTGGGGGCGGACTATCCGGACGTAGCTCCGGGTGTAATGGAACAGACCGACTCCACGACACCTCTTCAAATTTGGTACGAAGAGAACGCCGACGATGTGGCCGAGTTCGAAAAGCAGATGCGCCGCAAGGTGCACTACGTCATCGAGCCCGACTACTTGTGGGGCAGCATCGTCCACCTGGCCAAGACAGAGAGCAGTAAGTTGCTCGACACCCTGCAAAAGGGCTTCAAGTACATCGAGGAAAGGTCTTTCCAGAGCAACTTTCAGGGCCTGTTCTCGGAGATCAATCTCGCCTCCGACAAGCTCGGCCGTAAGTACGAGGATCGCAACGATAAGCTGTGCTCGATCATCTCGGAGTTGGCGCGCGGCATGTCGCTGTTCTCGACCGACACCGATACGCTGGGCGATGCTTATGAGTACCTGATCGGGCAGTTTGCAGCGGGTTCGGGCAAGAAGGCGGGCGAGTTCTACACGCCGCAGCAGATTTCCGACATTCTGTCTGCCATCGTTACGCTCGACAGCCAGGAGCCGAAGGAAGGGCCGCGCAAGAAGCTGGAAAACGTGTTCGACTTTGCCTGCGGCTCGGGTTCGCTGCTGCTGAACGTGCGGCACCGCATGAAGAAGGCCGGCGGCACCATCGGCAAGATCTACGGGCAGGAATACAACGTCACCACCTATAACCTGGCACGCATGAACATGCTGCTGCACGGGGTGAAGGACACCGAGTTCGAGATCTACCACGGTGACACGCTCGCCAACACCTGGGACTCCCTGCGCGAGACCAACCCGGCGAAGAAGCCGCAGTTTGACGCGGTGGTAGCCAATCCGCCGTTCAGCTATCGCTGGGACCTTGGCGATGCCATGAGCGAAGACATGCGCTTCAAGAACCACGGCGTGGCGCCGAAGAGTGCGGCGGACTTCGCCTTCCTGCTGCATGGGCTGCACTATCTGAAGGACGATGGCGTGATGGCCATCATCCTGCCGCACGGTGTGCTGTTCCGCGGCGGGGCGGAAGAACGCATCCGCCGCAAGCTGCTGATCGACGGACACATCGATACCGTGGTCGGACTACCCGCCAACCTGTTTTACTCGACGGGCATTCCGGTCTGCATCCTCGTGCTGAAGAAATGCAAGAAGCCGGACGACGTGCTCTTCATCAATGCGGCTGAGCATTTCGAGAAAGGCAAGCGACAGAACCAGCTGAGCGACGAGCATATTCAGAGGATCATCGACACCTATCAGCAACGCCCTTCGGACATTCCCCGTTATGCCCGGCGAGTGGGCATGGAAGAAATCGAGAAGAACGATTTCAACCTGAACATTTCGCGCTACGTCAGTACGGCAGTTGCGGAAGAGGAGGTCGATCTTAAGGCGGTGCATCAACAACTGGTCGACATCGAAAAGCAAATCGTAAAGGCAAAGGACAAGCACAACGCTTTCCTGAAGGAGTTGGGGTTGCCCTCACTGCCGTGACAGGTGTGGATTGAGCTCACCCCCGTAAGTGATGGCAACCCGCTCTGCATTACCCGGCAGGATTCCGTGCCACCCAGCCATTGGGGACAGCTGCCATGTCCGGCAGGGCACAGCGTCAGCGTCGGTACCCCGTGCGACAGCGCCTGAACCAGCGCACGGTGAAGACGATCTGGATTCCGGAGTTCGACAGTTCAGCCCGAAAAACGCCGTTTTTTGAAAACCCGCCTCAGCATTCATGCGGGTTTCAGCCCGATTTTTCCGAAACTCTTGTGGTGGCACGTTTGTAACAGCTACGACCTTGCTTGACGATGTATGCCGTGCTGCTAAAGTGGCGGCATGTTCGTCAAGATCACCACCTCCGGCGGCCGCCGCTACCTTCAGCTCGTCCAGTCCTATCGGGATGATGCCGGCCGGGTGAAGAAGCGTACCGTGGCAACGCTTGGTCGGCTCGACCAGGTCGGCGGTGAGCTGGATTCCGTGATCAACGGACTGCTCAGGGTCTCCGGCCGAGAACCCATGGGTGAGCGCCCTGCACCCCCTTCGGTCGCGTTCGAATCGGCCCGCGCACTGGGCGACGTCTGGGCGCTGACCGAGCTGTGGAAGGAGTTGGGCTTCGGGGCGCTGCGCCGGGTGTTTCGCCGTACGCGCCACACGACCGATGTCGAGGCGCTCATCCGCGTGATGGTGCTCAACCGCCTGTGCGATCCGGACTCCAAGCTCGGCGTGCTGCGCTGGCTCGAGACGGTCGCGCTGCCCGAGGTCGACGTCAAGGCGATCACGCATCAGCAATTGCTGCGCAGCATGGATGCGCTGATGGCTCACCAGGCGGCGGTCGATGCGGTGGTGACGGGACTCCTGCGCCCGCTCGTCGATCAGGACCTGTCGGTCGTCTTCTACGATCTCACCACGATCCGCGCCGAGGGGCTCACGAACGTGGCCGGCGACGTACGCGCCTTCGGCATGGCCAAAGAGGGGTTGATTGCCCGCCAGTTCATGCTTGGCGTGGTGCAGACGGCCGACGGGCTTCCGATCTATCACGAGGTGTTCGCGGGCAACGCGGCCGAGACGACGACGCTCCTGCCCACCCTCACGACGGTGCTCGAACGCTTCCCCGAAGTGCGCCGGCTTATCCTCGTGGCCGACCGCGGGTTGCTCAGCCTGGACAACCTCGAGGCGCTCGAGGCGGTGCGGCTCGCGAGCGGTGAGCCGCTCGAGTTCATCATCGCGGTGCCGGGGCGGCGCTATCACGAGTTCGCCGAGCTCCTCGGCCCCTTCCAGCGCACGCACTGCACGCAGGCGAGGGCCGAGGTGACCGGCGAACTCGCTTGGCAGGGGCTGCGGCTCATCGTCGCCCACGCTCCGGCGACAGCCGCGGTGCAGAGCACACGGCGCAACGGCGAGATCGCCGCGCTCATCGCGCAGGGCGAAGCCTGGGCCAGCAAGCTCGTCGAGCAAGACGGCGGGGTCAAGCACCGCGGCCGCAAACTCTCGGACAGCGGGGCCAAGGCGCGCTTCTACCACGCGGTGTGCGAGGCGCATCTGTCCAAAATCATCCGCGTCGACCTCAAGGCCGAGCTCTTCCGCTACGAAATCGACGAGACGGCCCGGCGGCTTGCCGAACTCATGGACGGCAAGCTCCTGCTCGTGACCAACACGAAGGATCTCGCCCCTGCCGACGTCGTCACGCGCTACAAGGCGCTCGCCGACATCGAGCGCGGCTTCAAGGTGCTCAAATCCGAGATCGAGATCGGGCCGGTCTATCACCGGTTGCCCGAACGCATCCGCGCACACGCCTCGATCTGCTTCATGGCGCTGATCCTGCACCGCATCATGCGCGCGCGGCTGCGTGCGGCGCACACCGGGCTCACCCCCGAGCGGGCGCTCGAGCAGCTGCATCGCATCCAGCACCACCGCGTCCGGCTCGGCGCCGCCGAACCTGTGACGGGGGTGTCTTCCATCAACGCACACCAGAACGAGGTCCTCAGTGCCCTGCGGGTGAAAAAACCGGTCGCGCCTGAGCAGCTGACGCTGTTGTAGGGGCACGTTTGAAAGTCGCCTCTAGCGAAATCAGATAGTTACGAGATTAACTGTCGAACTCCGGTGGATTGGCCTGCAGCGCGTCATGGACTTCGCCGCAGAGGTCGAACACCCGCGCGGCGATCATGATGACGATTGAGTTGTGTGTAATGGAATGCCCTTACTGGCCGGTCTCGGCCCGTGACGCGACTCCGATGAATGCTGGTCAAGTCAGTGCAAATCGGTGCGCAAGACGGATGCACGCATGGTCAAGTACATGCGATTTCGTAGTCATGCCGCTTTCACGGCTTCCTCGCCTTCCTGCTGCTGCAGCGCCCACATCCGTGCGTAGTCGCCGTCGTGCTCGAGCAGTGCGGCGTGCGTGCCGCGTTCGACGATGCGGCCCTGGTCGAGCACGATGATCTCGTCGGCATTCATCACTGTCGACAGGCGGTGCGCGATGACCAGCGCGGTGCGGCCTGCGGCGGCGAGCTCCATCTGCGCCTGGATCGCCTTCTCGGTCTTCGAGTCGAGCGCTGAGGTCGCTTCATCGAAAATCAGGATCGCCGGGTTCTTCAGCAGCGCGCGCGCGATTGCGACGCGCTGTTTCTCGCCGCCGGAGAGCTTCAGGCCGCGTTCGCCGACGCGCGTCTCGAATCCGTCGGGCAGCCGCGCGATGAAGTCGGTGAGCTGTGCGGCGCGCGCCGCGGCTTCGACCTCCTCGCGAGCCGCGAGCGGGCGGCCGTACTGGATGTTGTAGAACAGCGTGTCGTTGAACAGCACGGTGTCCTGCGGCACGATGCCGATTGCCGCGCGCAGGCTCGCCTGCGTAAGCTGACGCAAGTCGCGGCCGTTGATGCGGATCGCGCCGCCCTGCACGTCGTAGAAGCGATACAGCAGGCGCGCGAGCGTCGATTTGCCCGACCCCGAATGGCCGACGACGGCGAGCGTGCGCCCCGCCGGAATCTCGAAATCGACGCCGTGCAGGATCGGCCGCTTCGGGTCGTACGCGAAGCTGACGTTCTCGAAGCGCACCGTCGCCGGACCGGGCGGCAGCACCAGCGCGTCGGTCGGGTCGGCGATCTCGCGGTGCTCGTGCATCAGCCCGAACATGCGCTCGATGTCGGTCAGCGCCTGGCGCAGCTCGCGGTAGATGACGCCGAGGAAGTTCAGCGGGATGTAGAGCTGGATCAGGAAGGCATTGACGAGCACGATGTCGCCGATCGTCATCGCGCCGCTGGCGACGCGGGTGGCCGCCTGCCACATCATCAGCGTCACTGCGACCGCGATGATCGCAGCCTGGCCGACATTCAGCGCCGACAGCGAAAACTGGTTCTTGACCTGCGCGTTCGCCCACTTCTTCATCTGCTCGTCGTAACGGCGCGCTTCGAATTCCTCGTTGTTGAAGTATTTCACCGTTTCGAAGTTCAGCAGGCTGTCGATCGCCTGCGCGCTGGCCGCGGAATCCAGCTCGTTCGCATGCCGGCGCAAGGCAGTGCGCCAGTTCGTGACTTTCACCGTGAACGTGATGTAGATCACCAGCGTCGTGAACGTGATGATCGCGAACACCGCGTCGTACTGCGCGAGCAGGATGCCGATCACGAGGCCGATCTCGATCAGCGTCGGCAGGATCGAATACAGCGTGTAGCTGATCAACGAACCGATCGAACGCGTGCCGCGCTCGATGTCGCGCGTGAGCCCGCCGGTCTGGCGCTCGAGATGGAAACGCAGCGACAGCGCGTGCAGGTGGCGGAACACCCGCAGCGCAATTTCGCGCACCGCCTCCTGCGTGACGCGCGCGAACACAAGCTCGCGCAGTTCGGTGAACAGCGACGTCGAAAAGCGCAGCGCGCCGTACGCGAGCAGCAGCGCCGCCGGCACGATGATGAAAGCCTGCTGGGTCGTCAGCGACAGCGTGTCGACAAGGTGCTTGAAGATGATCGGGACGGTGACGTTCGCGCCTTTCGCCGCGATCAGGCACGACAGCGCGAACACCACCCGGCCCTTGTAGGCCCAGATGTACGGGACGAGGCTCTTGAGAGTCTGCCAGTCGTGGCGGTGGGTCGGCTCAGGGCCGGGCAGGGCGGTGGCGGGCGCTCGTCTCATGGCCCGATTCTACTGCACGCGCCGCGCCCTTACCCCCGTCGCCCGCCGAGCAGCAGGTTCGCGGCGAGCCCGATGAAGATCATGCCGGTGACCCGGTCGAGCCACGGGCCGAGCCGCGGCCGGCGCGCGAGCAGGCGGCCGATGCCGCCGGCGGCGAACGCGATTGCGCCGAACACGACGACCGTCTGCGTGGCGAACACCGCCCCGAGCACCAGCATCTGCGTCGACGCCGGGCCGGCCTCGGGGCGAGCGAACTGCGGCAGGAAAGCGAGGAAGAACAGCGCGACTTTCGGGTTCACGGCGTTCGCGATGAAGCCTCGCGCAACATAGCGGCGCCACGGCAGCGCGAGCGCTTCGCTGCGTTCGGCTGCCGCGATGCCGCCGCTCCGGAGCGCCTGCACGCCGAGCCAGAACAGGTACGCCGCGCCGGCGAGCTTGAGCGCGAAGAACGCGTTCGGCGACGCGAGCAGCAAGGCGCTGACGCCGAGCGTCGCCCACAGCGTATGCGTGAAGCAGCCGAGCGCGCAGCCGACGGCAATGCCGAAGCCGGCAACGCGCCCGCGCGCGAGGCTCTGCCCGAGCACCATCAGGTTGTCCGGCCCCGGCGCGACGGTGACCGCGGCGGAGATCGCAAGGAAAGCCAGCAAGGTGTCGAGGGCAAGCATGGGGATGCGCAGTCGTGGAAGAGGTTCGATTCTGTCGGCGACACCGGGCGACGTCAAACGCTTGCGCCGCTAACGCTTCGCGGCGACCGCGCCCGCAATGCCTCGTACAGCTGTGTCGGCTCGAGCAACGTGTCCTTCAACCCATCGCGGATCTTCTCCGCGCCCGTCTTTGCAATCGGGCCGGAACGAATCGTTGTCTTCAGGTCGCGCTTCATATGCTCTTCGGGCATTTCACGAAAAGGCAGGACTGCGCCCGAAAACCGCTGTCTACCCGTCCGTGTCTCGAACGATCAACTTGTCGGAGGCTGCGATGCCCGACGATACACCCGCCCCCGAGCTACGCCCCGACCTGATCCTCGACCAGATTGCCGAGGCGGTCATTTATGCCGACACGCGCGGCTTCATCCGCCTGTGGAATCGTGGCGCCGAAGCGCTTTTCGGCTTCACCGCTGCCGAAGCGCTCGGCCAGAGCCTCGACCTGATCATCCCGGAAAACCTGCGGCAGGCGCACTGGCGCGGGTTCGACGCAGCGATCCGTAGCGGCAAGACCCGTCTCGCCGGTCACCCGACGCTCACCCGCGCACAGCACAAGTCCGGGGAGAAGCGTTACGTCGAAATGAGCTTCGCGCTCGTCATCGATTCCGGCCTTGTCGCCGGCTCGGTCGCGGTTGCGCGCGACGTCACCGAACGGGTCGAGCGCGAGAAGGCGGCGAGACAGGCGGGAACGGCGCCGCTGCCGTAAATCAGCCGCAGTCTGCCTTGCCTGCAGAACCCGGTCCCTGCGACTGGTGTTAGTCCGCTTTGGGTATTGCGGCTCGGGATGGGGCGTTACACTCTGGATGCGGGGATACAGGGGGCGCGTCGCATGAAGAACATCAGGATTGCCTGGGCGGGACTGATTGCAGTGCTCAGTCTGCTGTGGTGGATGGCCGATCCGCTGCTGCCGCAGGGGTACGAATATTTCGCCTTGCGCACGGTCGTGATCAACTACACCGGGATCATCGGCATCGGCGTGATGAGCGTGGGCATGATGCTCGCGCTGCGGTCGGTGCGGCTGGAGCCGCTGCTGGGCGGCATGGACAAGGCCTACCGGCTGCACAAGTGGCTGGGCATCACCGGCCTGGGAGTGTCCATCATTCACTGGTTGTGGGCGCAGGGCACGAAGTGGGCGGCGCGGGAAGGGCGCCTGGACGTGGCGCGCATTTGCACGACCGTGCCGGAATGGGCCTCCGCCGACATCTGGTTCTGCGGCCCCGGAGGCTTCGGTCAGGCCCTGCGCGAGGGGTTCACGGCGAAAGGCTTGTCGCCGGGCGACTTCCATCAGGAACTGTTCGCCATGCGCTGAGCATTGGATCGCGATTTGCGGGTCTGCCGGAGGCGGCCAACCCTGCCGAAGGGCTTGCCAGGACTGACCTTATGGAGCTGCCGCAGTGCGCATAGTCCAGGGGATTATCCGAGGGCCGCTGCGAGCTGTTCGATCTTTGCCACGTCTTCTTCCAGTGGCAGGGCGTGTCGGGCACGCCCGAGTGCCAGTTGCGACTGTTGTCGCGCCGCAGCCGGAAAGGCCGGGTGGGCCAGGCGGGACAGCGACCGCAAGGTTTTTTGCAGCCGGATGCCCACTGCCAGCGTCCCGGCTCCGGCTTCGGAAATGGGCGAGAACGCATCGTTGAAAAGATCTTCGATCGCGAGCGGCGGGATGAAAACGTGGGGATGCAAAATTTCGCTGTCTTCGTCTCGAGGGTCGGCCAGGACGGCGAGCACGCGGGCCAGTGCGGCGAGTGTCGCGATTGCGGTGCCGGGATCGTTGATGGCCGGCGATAGCGCTTTCGATGCGATCTCCGACAACACGATGACGCCGAAGCGAGGATCCTGATCGAAGGAGCGTTGTTCGCAGACATTGAATGCATCGCGTACGGCCTCCAGGACTTTGTCATCCGGTACGAAATCGAACCAGGCGAGCGGCACGATCGTATCGACGAAGTCCCCGGGGATTGCGTCAACATGGATTTCGCCGCCTGCCAGGCAAGCCAGCCGCTCCAGCGTGTCCACGTCGATGTGCTGCAGGTAGCCGATCCGGGTGCTGGTGACGGAAGCGACGGTCGGCGGCGGTCCGATCCGCATTCGCCCACCGATGCATGGATGCTTCCAGCGTGCGCGCACGGCATGGCCTGCGGCAGCCTCGACGCGTTCGATGGCATCGCCGACACGCCCGAAACGGGCCAGCAAGTCGATCCAGGCTAACAGGGTGAGCACGATGACGCCGATGATCCCGATCGTGCCGACGAACAGCACCACGCGGCCACTGTCTCCATACACGCCAGCGTTAAGCGCAATGATGCCGACCAGGCTGAACAGGAAACTGCCGACGAAAGTGCCCAGCGCATTCTGGGCGCTGCTGTCCTGTATCAGCAGATCGGCAACCCGGGGCGTCGTCGCACTCGATGCGGTGGCGTAGGCCGACACCATCGTCACCAGTGAAAACGTCGTCACGGCCAGCATGCTCGATGCGAGTATCTCCAGCACGTTGCCGATACTCGAAGCCCCGATTTTGACCGACCAGTCGGCAGGAATGAGCGGCGCGAGGACGATTCCGGTGGCGGCAGTGAGTATCCCGGCCACGGCAAAGAGTGTCGCCCGCACCCAAAGACGCCGGCCGATTTCGATGATCAGCCAGCGCAGGCGCGACAAACCGGATTTCCTGTCCGTTCAAGCATGGCAGCCATTCTAGTCCTGGCGGCCGTGACGCTTTGCCCTTTTCAAAAGCGCAAACGGTAATGCAGCGTGTAAGTCTCGACTCCGTCGTTCGGCTGCTTGAGTCCGGCATTGGAATAGTGGATCACCCGCACGCCGAGTTCCTGGTCGGCGAAGCGGACGCCGAAGCCAAGGCGATCCTCGAACTGGAAGGACGAGCCGAGGTCGTTGCCTTCCAGTTCGGTGCTGCTGAATGCCGCGATCCCGATGCCGATCACGACATAAGGCCGGAACGTCTTGCCGGTGAATTCGTAGACGAACACCGGGCTGAAGGACAGGCTGTGGTTGCTGGCAGTCTCGTCGCCTTCCCAGTACGTGTAGCCGGCATCCCAGTAACCGCCGAGATGCCCCGTGCTGCTCTGCAGCCAGCGGCTGCCGAAGTCGACCTGGGTGCTGACCCGATAAACCGCTGTCGAGTCACCGGTCTGGCCGACAGCTAAAGTCACATCGGCCGCCTGTGCAGCGCCGCCGCTCCCCGCGGATAAAACTGCAAGAGCGCCCGCCAAAAACGTTTTGTTCATCGAAATGCCTATTTTTTGTTAGTTGAATACCCCCTGTGAGGTAGTGCAAAGTTTAGAGACGGAAATTTCCCGGCGAATTGATGGACGTCAAACGTAAAAACTTATTGAATACACAAAGAAAATAGGGGAAATGGGGAACGGGATCGGGTATTCCGGGCTTTTCCCGGGCGGTCAGGCCGGGATCGCTTCGGGTTTCGCGGACGTGTCGTCCGCGTCGGCTTTCTTGCGCACCGCTTTCGGGTCGCACGTGATCGGGCGGTAGATCTCGACCCGGTCGCCGTGCCTGAGCGGAGTGTCGAGTTTCACGACTTTCGCGAAAACGCCGACTTTCTGCACCGTCAGGTCGATATGCGGGAACTGCGCGAGGATGCCCGAGCGCTCGATTGCCGCGCCGACGGTGGTTCCGTCCGGGACTTCGAGGTTCAGCCACACCTGGTGCGACGGCTCCGAATAGGCGACTCCGATTTTCATGGGCATTTCCGTTTTCTCCTTCAAGCGGCCGGCGCGGATGCCGGCACCTGCGGCACTGCCTGTCGCGGTGTTTCGCGCCGTGTTTCGAATACACGCTTGGCCGCGAGGAGCAGCCCGAGCACCGCGAAGCCTCCCGGGGGCAGGATCATCAACAGCGCGCCGTCGTACTCGGGAAGACGCATTTCGAGAAACGCGAAGCCCGGCCCGAGCAGCAGGCTCGCCTGCGCGAACAGCGTGCCGGAGCCGAGGAGCTCGCGGATCAGGCCGATCACGGTCAGCGCGAGCGTGAAGCCGAGCCCGGTCGCCAGCCCGTCGAAGGCCGACGCGACGACGCCGTTCTTGCTCGCGAACGCTTCGGCGCGTCCGAGGATCGCGCAGTTGACGACGATCAGCGCGATGAAGAGGCCGAGGATCTTGTGCAGTTCGTGCGCCCACGCGTTCATCGCCATATCGACGATCGTCACCAGCGTCGCGATCAGCACGACGAAGACCGGGATGCGCACCTGCGAGCTCACCGTCGTGCGGATCATCGACACGAGGACGTTCGACACGACGAGCACCGCCGTCGTCGCCAGCCCCATCGCCAGCGCGTTCGTGCCGGTCGTCGTGACCGCCATCGTCGGGCACAACGCAAGCATCTGCGAGAAGACGACGTTGTTCTCCCACAGGCCATCCCGGACGATGCCTCCGATGTTCATGGTTTGTCTCCGAGAATGTCGCTGCGATGGGCGGCGAAGAAGTCGAGCCCGCCCTTGACGGCTTTGACGACCGCGCGCGGCGTGATCGTAGCGCCGGCGAACGCGTCGAAGACGCCGCCGTCCTTCTTCACGCCCCACTTTGCGGGGGCCGGGTCGGCGAGCGACTTGCCCGCGAAACTATCGATCCAGCGCGATTTCGCGGTCTCGATCTTGTCGCCGAGGCCGGGCGTCTCGGTGTGCTTGAGGACGCGCACGCCGAGCACCGTGCCGCGCACGTCGACGGCCATCAGCACCGTCACGTCGCCGGCGTAGCCGCGCTCGGCGGTCTTGAACACCGCCCCGACCGGCGCGCCCGCGTGCTTCGCGAGATGTACCGTGACCTTGCCTTTCGGGCCGTCGAGCTCGACGACGTCGCGCAGCAGGTCGTTGTCGGCGAAGCCGCTCGGCAGCACCTGGGCGAGCGTCAGGCGCAGGTCTTTTTCTTCCGCGGCGGCGATCGGCACTTTCGTCGCGTCGAACGCCCACGCGAGCGCAGTGCCGGCGAGCAGCGCGATCGCGCCGAGCAGCACGGGCTGGTAGGGCAGCGTCTCGCGGAGCGCGTCGAACGCCGGAGCGCGATCCGTCCCGCTCACTTCACACCTCGCTGCGCAGCCGCGTCGATCGGGGCGCCGCGGTAAGTCCTGCCGAGGATGCGCGGCCGGCAGTAGCGGTCGATGACCGGCGTCAGCGCGTTCAGCAGCAGCACGGCGAACGCCATGCCTTCCGGGTAACCGCCCCAGCTGCGGATGATCCACGTCAGGAACCCGATGCCGAAGCCGAAGACGAGCTGCCCGAAAGTGGTGTTCGGCGACGTCACGTAGTCGGTGGCGATGAAAAACGCGCCGAGGATCGCTGCGCCCGACAGCAGATGGGCGGAGGCCGGCAGGTAATGCGCCGGATCGAGCGCGTGACCGATTGCCGCAGGGATCGCGAGTCCGGCCAGCACGGCGAGCGGAATATGCCAGCGGATGACGCCGGTTGCGAGCAAGTACAGACCGCCGGCGAGAAGGAAGATCGCGCCCGTTTCGCCGAGGCTGCCGGCGCGCGAACCGACCCACGAGAACAGCGGATCGGTCGCCGCGCCGATCGCGTGCAGCACGTCGACGCCGCGGGAAAGCTCGGTCTTGGCGTGGCCGAGCAGCGACGCCGACGCAATCGCATCGGGAACCGGCGGCGACGCGAGCGTGATCCACAGCCCTTCGCCGAAGGCGGGCGCGCCGTCCGCTGTCATCGGCAGCGGCGCCACCCATTGGGTCATCACGACGGGGAACGACACCAGCAGCGCGACGCGCGCGACCATCGCCGGGTTGAAAAGATTCTGGCCGAGGCCGCCGAACAACTGCTTGCCGATCGCAATCGCGATGAAGCCGCCGAGCGCGCCAATCCACGCCGGTGCCCACGGCGGCAGCGACAGCGCGAGGAGCCAGCCGGTAAGGAGCGCGGAGCCGTCGCCGAGGCTGCTCTCGACGCGCATCAGGCGCTGGCAGACGAGCTCGGTGAGCACGCACGCGCCGACCGTGACGGCGAAAAGATGCACCGCCGGCCAGCCGAAAAGCCAGAAACCGAACAGCGTCGCCGGCAGCAGCGCGAGCTGCACGTGGCGCATCGTCCGCGCTATCGACGCGCCGCCATGCGCGTGCGGCGAAGCGGGAGGCGATGCGTGAGGCATCCTGCTCATGCGCATTCTCCTGTCGGTTGTGCGGCGGCGCCGGTGGGCCGGGGCGCCGGAGCCGGTTGCGAGTCGGGCCCCGCTTTGCGCCGCGCGGCGGTTTCGGCCTTCTCGCGCGTCTCGCGTTCGAGCCGCTCGGCTCTCGCCTGCGCGAGCGTCTTCGTCGCTTCGCTGCGGAGCTTGTGGCGGTCCCGCGCGGCGAGCTCGCCTTTGGCGTGATGGAAGTACTGCACGAGCGGAATGTGTGACGGGCAGTCGTACGCGCAGCAACCGCACGCGATGCAGTCCTTGAGGCCGAACTTCACCGCAGCGTCCAAGTCGCCGGCGCCGATGCGGCGGGCGATCTCGAGCGGCAACAGTCCGACCGGGCAGGCGCGCACGCAGGTGCTGCAGCGGATGCACGGGCCGGGCGCGCGCAAGCCGACTTCGTCGCCATCGAGGACGAGGATGCCTCCGGTCCCCTTGATGACGGGCACGCGCAGCGAAGGCACTTGCATCCCCGTCATCGGGCCGCCGAGGAGCAGGCGCGCCGGCGCCCCGCGATCCGCGCGCAGGCCGCCGCAGAACTCCACGACTTCGTCGGCGAGCGTCCCGATCAGCACTTCGACGTTGCCGGGCTCGCGCACGCACGCGCCGTTGACGGTGACGAGCCGCGACACCAGCGGCCGGCCGAAACGCACTGCATCGCGCACGGCGACCGCGGTGGCGACGTTGTGCACGACGACGCCGACATCTGCCGGGCGACCGTTCGCCGGCACTTCGAGCCCGGTGAGCGCGAGGACGAGGTGTTTCTCCGAGCCCATCGGGTAGCGCGTCGGGACCGGTTCGACCCGGATTTTGGGGTGTCCGGCCGCGGCGGCGCGCATCGCGGCGATCGCTTCGGGCTTGTTGTCCTCGATGCCGATGCGCGCCTCGCGGGCCCCGGTTGCATGCAGCATGATCGCGACGCCGTCGATCGCGTCGGCGGCGCGCTCGCGCATCAGCCGGTCGTCGCAGGACAGGAACGGCTCGCACTCGCCGCCGTTGATGATCAGCAGGTCGACGTTCGCCTCGCGCCCGCCGCTGAGCTTGACCGCCGACGGGAACGCCGCGCCGCCAAGGCCCACGATGCCGGCGGCCGAAACGCGCCGGCCGATCTCGGCCGGGTCGAGCGCGAACGGGTCGGTGCACGCCGTCAGCGTCGTCCACTCGTCCCGGCCGTCGCTTTCGATCGTGATCGCCGCGACCGGCAGGCCGGACGGGTGGGGCGCGACGATGTCGCCGATGGCGACGATTCGCCCCGAGGTGGGCGCATGGAGCGCAGCGGAGATCGCGCCTTGGGGCGCGGCGATCCGCTGTCCCTTCCTGACGATGTCGCCGACGGCGACGGCAGCGCGCGCGGGCGCGCCGACGTGCTGCAAGAGCGGCACGTAGAGCCGCTTCGGCAGCGGCATTTTGCGCAGCGGCGCGTCCGCCGCCGGCCGCTTGTGGTCTTCGGGGTGGATGCCGCGGCTGAATTTGCGCGTGCGCAGGAAGCGGTCGATGAAACCCATTTCGTTTCCTCAGGCGCAAGCCGCAGGCTTCGGCCAGACCCACTGCTGCAGCGTGACCGGCAACGGCTGCATCGCCATCGCTTCGGTCGGGCAGCGCTCGATGCAACTGCCGCAACCGGTGCAGGCGTCGCGCAGCACATTGTGAATCTGCTTCGGTCCGCCGAGGATCGCGTCGGTCGGGCAGACCTTGATGCAGCGCGTGCAGCCGATGCAGATTTCTTCCCTGATGCTGGCGACTTTCGGGCCTTCGTCACGCAGGCCGGCGAGGTCGACCGCGATGCCGAGCCGCGCGGCGATCGTTTCGGCGAGCGCCCGTCCGCCCGGCGGGCAGCAGGCCGGGGACGCAGTGCCCGCAGCGATTGCCGCTGCGGCCCCGGCGCAACCGGGGAAACCGCACTGGCCGCAGTTCGAGCCCGGCATCATCGCTTCGAGTTCGGCGACGACCGGATTCGCCTCGACGGCGAAAAAGCGGCTGGCGAGACCGAGCATGACGCCGAGCGCGGCGCCGAGAATGGTCAGACTGACGACGGCGAAAAGCACGGGTTTCCTCCTCAGGTGGCGACCAGCCCGGACAGCCCCATGAAGGCGAGGCTCAGCAGGCTGATCGTGATGAATGCGGCCGGGGCGCCGGCGAAAGCGGCCGGGACGGACGCGAGGGCGAGGCGTTCGCGCAGGCCGGCGAAGATCAGCAGTACGAGCGTGAAGCCGAGCGCCGAACCAAAGCCGAACAGCACGCTCTTGAAGAAGCCGTAGCCCTGCTGGACGTTGAGCAGCGCAACGCCCAGCACTGCGCAGTTCGTCGTGATCAGCGGCAAGTAGATGCCGAGGCTCTGGTACAGCGCCGGGCTCATCTTGCGGATCGCCATTTCGGTGAATTGCACCGCCGCCGCGATGACCAGGATGAAGCTCAGGATGCGCAGGAAGCCGAGGTCGAACGGCGCCAGCAGCCAGTGCTCGAGCATCCAGCTCGCCGCTGCCGCGAGCGTGATGACGAAAGTCGTCGCCAACCCCATGCCGAGCGCGGCATCCATGCTTTTCGATACGCCCATCGCCGGGCACAGGCCGAGGAATTTGACCAGCACGACGTTGTTGACGAGCGCGGTCGACAGCAGCAGGAGCGCATATTCGTGCATCGCGTGCTCCCGCTCAGGCCGGGTTGCGGGAAAGGTCGCGCCCGGCGTGGCGCAGGAAGCGCGGCACGGTGCTGCCGGTTGCGGCGAGCCGTGACGCGAGGCGGCGGGCGATCGCGAGGCCGAGCAGGAGGCCGCCCGCCATCGCGCCGAAAGTGGCCACGTCGCTGCTGGCTGCAAACTCGGCGGTGGCGCCGGCGGCCAGCATGATCGCGAGCGGCAGCGCGTAAGCGGTCAGCGCGGCCGTCGCGAGCGCGTCCTCGCCGACGCCCACGACGACGCGGTCGCCGACTTCGAGGCACGGCCCGTCGGCGCCCGTGTCGACCGGAAAACGGCGCGCCGCCATCCGGCGCGAGAAAGTGCCGGCGCCGCTGGCGAGGGCGAATGTCGCCGAACCGCAGCTCCGCGCGGCCGCGCAGCTGCCGCACCCGGCGCTCGGTTCCGGCTCGAGCCACGCGACGGCGCCGGTGATCCGGACGACGCGGGCGGTGCCTTCGAGCAGCGGCGCGCCGCTGCGGGCGATGCCGTCATGTTCCCGCGCATTCATGTTGACCGAACCTCCTTCGTCGAGATGATGTCGTTGCCGCTGTGACGGATCGAACCTGGTGTTTTCCCCGCGCTCGCCGTCGCGCGCACGATGACGTGACCGCAACGCAGCAAAAAGATTGATATCAAACAATCAGCGGCGCAAACGATACATAAAACCAAGGACAAAAGTCAATGGATGTAACGCAAGACGAGCGTTCGGGACGTCGCTTTTTTCCCGATTCCGGGCTCGCCGCGATCACTGATCCTGACAAAAACGGAGCCGGAGCAGAGACGGTGTCCTATAGTTGCTGTCCGACTCCGGCGGCCGGACGCTCGCGGGGGCAGGAGATTGGCCGGGGAGCACCGCGGGTGCGGGAATCTGACCGAGGAGACTTCGACATGATGCTGTCCCGCCTCACGCTTGGCGTCGCGATCCTCGCCGCCGTGGTGCTGTTCCTGTCCGGCTCGGGCACGCGCTTCGGCCTGTGGCCGTTTCCGACCGGCTTCATGCTCCTGAAATGGGCCGCGTATTTCGGGCTCGCGGCGGCCGCGATTGCGCTCGTCGGCCTGATCGTGCCGAAGCTGCGCGCCGGGCAGGGGCGCAGCTTCGCCGCGGCGCTCGTGCTCGGCCTCGCCGTCGCGGCCGTGCCGGTGTACTGGATGCAGGCGGCCGGCCAAGTGCCGCGGATTCACGACATCAGCACCGACCTCGACAATCCGCCGGCTTTCGACGCGGTGCTGGCGCAGCGGGGCGACGCGTCAAATCCGCCCGAGCATGGCGGCCCCGCCGTTGCCGAAGCGCAGCGCCGCGCCTATCCGGACATCCGCCCGCTGGTGCTGCCGCTGCCGCCCGCGGACGCTTTCGCGCACGCGTTGCGGGGAGCGCGCGCGATGGGTTGGGAGATCGTCGCGCAGGATGCTGCCGCGGGACGGATCGAAGCGACGGCGACGACGCTGTGGTTCGGCTTCAGGGACGATGTCGTCGCGCGCGTCGCACCGACAGAGGGCGGCAGCCGCATCGACGTCCGCTCGGCATCACGCGTCGGCGTCAGCGACGTCGGCGCCAACGCGAAGCGGATCCGGGCCTATCTGGCCAGGCTCGCGAACTCCGCCGACTGACGTTCAGCAGCCGGAGAGGCACTTCGCGTCAGCGTCGAACGTCATCGTCCGGCCGCTCAAGGGCACGCGCATCGGCGCCGTCACGGCCTTGCCGAACTGCGCGGTGCGCGTCTCGGGCAGCAGCTGGCCGTCGCGCGTCGCCGCCTCGTTCGCGTGCGATGCGATCACCGCGTTCGGCTTGACCATTTCGTTGATGACATGAGCCGCTTCGGCCGGGCCCGTCGTGAAAGTGCCGCCGATGTTGATCACCGCGAGCTTGGCGTTGTAGAAGCGCCGGACGACGAGATCCTGCTCGGCCGTCACGCCGGTGTCGCCGGACAGATACGCGACGAGGCCGTTCGAGAACTTCAGCACGTAACCGCCGGGCGGGCCGACGTAAGCGGTCAGTCCTGCGGCTTTCAGCGCTTCGGCGTGGCCGTCGTCGAGAAATGCCGGGTCGAGGCCGTTGCTGTGCACTGCCGGCACGCTGGCAATGGTGACGCCGCCGACTTTTGCGCTGCCGCCGAAGCGCAGCAACTGGACCTGCTTCGGGTCGCCGCCCGCCGCCTTGACGCGGGCGGCGAGAAAACCGTGCATCTCGCCGCCGACGACCAGTTTCGCTTTCTTGCCGACGGCGATGTTCACGGTGTTGGAATTCGGCGTCACCTTCACCGAGGCATCCGGTTTGCCGCATTCCCCTGCGTTCGCCGCCGGCGTGTGGGCGTCACCGAGATGGTCGCCATGCACGTGCGTCAGCAACACCGCGTCGATTTGCCCGAGCCGCGGGTCGTCCGCGCCGCGCACCGTGCGCCCGGGGTCGTAAAGGACGCGGGTGCCGTCCGGGTCCTCGAAGACCATCGCGCGGTCGAACGCGCAGAATTCGCCGTCGTGGCTTCCGAGCGGAGTGATCCTGACGGTTGCGTCAGGCGCAGCCGGTGTGGCCGCAGTGGCCGGTGCGGCTGCCGCGAGTGCTGCGAACGCGAGCGTGAAAGCTGTCGTTTTCATTCTTTTCCCTCCGTGGGGGCGGGGTGGCACGATTCCGCACGATCACGCGCCTTCAACGACGGAAAACCTTCCCGAAGCTTAGACCACCTGCCGCCATCCGGCCTGCGGGCCGGCGCAAGCGCGAGCGGCGCGGAGGGCGCGGAGCATGGGGAGCGCAGCGGGGATGAAACAAAGGCTTGCGGGCATTCGCAGTGATCGCGGTTATCGTCGGGCGTCCCGGCAGGGTGCAACGCAATTCGCCGGTGTCGCCATCACAGGGAGAAATCGCGGATGAGAGCACGAAAATCCGGCTGGGTCGGCGTCTGGTTCGATCTCGCCCGGACGACTGCCCGCGCGTCGGGAAAGATCAACCGGGCGGCCGGCAAGGCGACGGCGAAGCGCGCCGGACCGGCGCTGCGCAAAGCCGCGACGCAGATGTTGACCGGCGTCGCGACGCCGACGCCGCCTCCCGCGACACGTGGCGGCGGGCGTTGGGAAGTCGGCCGCTGGGGCCTCGGGCCGATGGCGATGCGCCGCTACCGCCTGTACCTGCCGCCGGGCGTTCGCCGGCCGCTGCCGCTCGTCGTGCTGTTGCACGGCTGCGGCCAGGATTCGGCGAGTTTCGCGGCGACGACCCGCGCCGCGGCGAACGCCCGCGCCGGAGGCTACGCAGTGTTGTTGCCCGAACAGGCGTCCGAGGCGAACCCGAACCGCTGCTGGAACTGGTTCGGGCGCGAGCCTGTCGTGGCGATGGAGGCCGCGATCCTGAAAGCCATCGTCGAGCACGTCTGCGACGTCCATCGCTTGCGGGCTGACCGGGTGTTCGCGCTCGGTCTGTCGGCAGGGGGCGCGATGGCGCTGACGCTCGCGCTGCGTTATCCGGGGCTTTTTGCCGCCGTCGGCACGCACTCCGGCGCTGTGCCGCACAGCGCGTCGTCGGCGCTGCAGGCGGGACACGCGATGCGCGGCCGGCGCTCGCCCGAAATCGCCGGGCTGCGCCAGCGGCTCGGCGGGCGCCGCCTGCCGCCATTGATCGTGATCCATGGCGACGTCGATCGCAGCGTCGCATCGGCGAACGCCGAGGAATCAGTCGCGCTTTGGCTCGGGCTGATGGCGCCGGTCGTGGCTTCGGCGGGGATATCCCGCACGGCGCGGCGCGGGGCGCGGCACCCGTATGCGGTCACCGACTGGAAGCGCGACCGCCGCGCATATGTGCGGATGGTCCGCGTCGCAGGGCTCGGCCATGCGTGGAGCGGCGGGGCCGCGAAGCAGGCTTTCTCCGATCCCCGCGGGCCCGACGCGTTGAAGCTTTTCTGGCGTTTCTTCGAAGCCTGTGTCGCGTGACGCAGCGACGGATATATCCCGGCCGCCCCGGCCACGGGCGAGGGGCTGGCTAAGGAGCGGGGCGTTTTTCGGCGCAACGGCGCGACGGGTCGTTCGCTGCGTCCTCAGGTTCGCGGTGGTACACCGGAGTCGCGCTCACGACGCCGGGGAGTTCGCGTATCCAGCCGACCAGTTCCAGCGTGTCGGAGAAGCGCGTGCAGTCGCTGATCACGGCAAGCTTGCCCGCCGGGTTGATCGTGCAGATGTCGAGCTCGGGCACTGCCGCGATTGCGCGGGCCACCTCAGCGGTGCGTTCGGGCTCGGTCTCGACGAGAATCCCCGGGACATGTGCCGGGGAATCGTCGGCAACCAGGACTGAAGAACCTTCCGCTGCGGAGCCGGCGCGTGTGCCGAAGCTCCTGAAAAGGAAGTGGAGCGCGACCGGCAACAGCGCGAGCGCCGGGTTGACGACGATGCCGAGAAAAACGCCTGCCAGTGCGAGAAGAATCAGGCGCGGCAGCTGGTACTGCCTTTTCCATTGTGAACTCGATCGTGCATCCATTGCCATCGCTCCAGAACAGGGCTTGCTGCACAGAAACGGGAAGCGGGAGGCAATGCTTTCTGCATGCCTGTGGTCGCCTGGCACGCCAGTGCGGCCCTCCGTGAGAAGCCATGTGAAGGGTACAGCTTAATGGGTATTTGTCGAGTCTAACAACAGGTAGGTTCCTCCGCTGATGCAATGCCGTCAAGGGTGCGTCGAGACAGATCCGCCGGCAGGATCGCGTTCGGGGGCTGTGCGGGAGAACTCATGCCATTGTCAACGGGCGCGGCGATGGCGGCGTCCCTGCGCTTTCGCACTCTCCTGATACTTCGATCGGCGCACGTCCGCAGAATTCCTCAGTCCGTCCGTTGACCAGGAGTTTCCACACCGCCGCTGCGCGCGATCGCCGACAAGGCATCGGGACTGCGGCGCTCGCACATTTGCTCCGGACGATTCAGCCGGCTCGACGTGGCGGCCGGGAGGTCGAACCCCGGCCGCTCCGAGCGCCCCGGTGACGCTCGCAATGCGCCCGTGCTGGTTCCCGCAGCCGCTTGAGGGCGATGATCGTCCCGGCGCCGTGGAAGCTGTAAAAAAACCGGCAGGTTTCCCCGCCGAGCAGGCGCAGGATTCAGGAGCCCGCGGGATCCACCTGCGCGCCTTTTTCGGTCAGCAGCGCACGAAGAATCGAGCGGTGGCAGTGCGATTCGTCGGCACAGTAGCAGCCGACGGAAAAATTCGCATGGTGTGACAGGGCTGCGAGCACGTCGAGCGAGCGGCTGTTGTCCGGCGTTGTCATCTCGGTGCGGTAGTGCCTGGCAAAAGCCTGCCATTCGGCAGGCGTACTCGCGTGTTGCGCCATTTTCATCGTCGCCACGCTCGGCGCAAGGTTCGGATACCAGACGTCGTACCAGTCGTGCGACGCGAAGTCGGTTTTCGGCACGCCGCGCGGGGGCCGGCGCACGGTCCCGATGCGCAGCCCTTCATCTGCGGCCCGCGGCTTGCCGAGCCGCACGATACGAACGACCATCGCTGCCTCCTCGTATGTTGCCAAGGGAATATTGAATATCGCCGGTGTGCGGCATGGCCGGCGGCGGACTTCACACTTTCTTATAGACGAGCCTGACTTCGTCGACACCATGCACCCGTTCGAGGCGGCGCACGGTGAAGTGGCCGCGCGCCATGTCCTGGAAGTGATCGATGAACAAGGTGTTGATCAGCGCCCCGCCGACTGCGCCGACGACCGGCACGGCCTGCGCCGCGACTTTCTGCGACACGGTGATCGAAAAACGCGACGCGACCTGGGTGATGAGCTGCACGATCGCCGGGGTGCCGCGGGCGATCACCCCCTGTTGCGCAGCGTATCTCGCGGCTTCGGAGACAGCTTTTGCCATCGCCGCGCGCGCCGCGAAGTATCCCGTCTCCGCAGCGTCGTCATGACCGGATTTCCCGCCCAGCGCGAGCACCTGGACGCACTGCAGGCGCGCTTCGGCCGAACCGAGGTCTTCGCCCTCGCTGCGCGCGATCTCGGCGATCGAGCGCAGCATGAGCGTCGTCGACAGCGGCAGCTCGATCGCCAGCGCGGCGAGGCCGAACGCCCCGCCCGCCGCGCCGGTCGTCCCGACTGCGAGCTTGTGCCAGCGGTTCGAGGTCGTCGACGGCGTCTCGGTCCGGTCGCGTTCCAGCGTGCGCAGCGCGACGTCGAGCGCGGTCTCGATCGCCTTGCGCGTGGCGTTCATCACTGCTGCGTTCCAGCTCTTCGGCAGCATTCCGAAGCCGCGCTCGATCGGCGAGCCGACGACGTCGCTGATGCGCGCGGCCAGCCCGGGGTTCTCGAGCAGCGCGCGTGCGCGGCGCAGGTCTTCGATGTCTGCGGCGGTCAGTCCCATGCGTGGCTCCGGTATCGAACGTCAGAGGTGCGGCGGGGAAGACGGTTCCCTCGCGGACGCTGCGCGCGTTGCATCGGCCTGCGCGGCAGTTTATCTTCGCAGGCTTTGCCGTTTCCCGATACGAGCTCGAGGATCCCGATGAAACCCGTGCAGCCCTCCCGTGCCGGCGCTGCGAACTGCCGCGCATGAGCGTGCAGCTCGAACTCGGCCTGCGTGATGTCGCCGCACTCGGCCAGGTGTTCACGCCCGAGCCGGTCGTGCAGGCGATGCTTGCGCTGCGGCGCAATCGCGGCCGCGTGCTCGAACCGGCGTGCGGCGACGGCGCGTTCCTGCGCCACTTGCCCGGCGCCGTGGGCATCGAGTTCGACCGCGCGCATTGCCCGCCGGGCGCGCTGAACGAGGATTTCTTCGCCTATCCGGTCGCCGAGCGCTTCGACACCATCATCGGCAATCCGCCCTACGTGCGCTTCCAGGACATTCCGCCGGCGACGCGACGGCTGCTGCACGCGGAACATTTCGACGGGCGCTCGAACCTGTACCTGTTCTTCATCGAGAAGTGCGTGCGCCATCTTGCGCCGGGCGGCGAGCTGATCTTCATTACGCCGCGCGACTTCCTCAAGGGGACCTCTGCCGTAAAGCTCAACCGGCTGCTGTTCGCTGCCGGCACGATCACCGAGGCGATCGAGCTGGGCGACGCGCGGGTGTTCGACGACGCGGTGCCGAACTGCCTGATCTGGCGCTTCGAGAAGGACTGCTTCGCGCGCGACATGCGCTACGCGCAGATCGGCGTCGCCGACCGGCTTGCCGCGGCACTCGCCGCGCCGCGCTGGCAGGCTCGCCACCTCGTCGAATGCGCCGGGCACCTGATGTTCGCGCGCGGCGACTATCCGCTGCGACTGTCGGACGTCGCGTTCGTCAAGGTCGGCGCGGTGTCGGGCGCGGACGACCTGTACGCGGGCGCGGCGGGCGCGAACCGGGATTTCGTCTGCTCGGCGACGGTCAGGACCGGCGAGACGCGGCGCATGCTGTGGATCGCGCCGGGCGATCCACCGCCGCCGGCGCTGCTCGCGCACAAGGCGCGGCTGATCGCGCGCCGCGTCCAGCCTTTCGACGAATCGAACTGGTGGCACTGGGGGCGCGGCTACCATCAGTCGGCGCAGCCGCGCGTGTACGTCAATGGCCGCACGCGCACGCCGCGGCCGTTCTTCCTGCACGAATGCCGCCATTACGATGGCGCCGTGCTGGCGGTTTTCCCGCGCCGCGCGGCCATCGATATCGCCGCTTTCCGCGATGCGCTGAACGATGTCGACTGGGCCGATCTGGGCTTCGTCTGCGACGGCCGCTTCCTCTTTTCGCAGCGCAGCCTCGAAAACGCGCCGCTGCCGGAGCACTTCCGGGCCTTCGCCGCGGTCTGAGTGGCGTGGGAGCGTGCCACGCCGGCTGGTGTAATATTGCTTGCAATTCATTTGCCGCGGCATGTCCGCCCGCGGACTTTCCCGAGAAAAGCTCATGGTTCCTCATCTGACTACCGCGCTGACCGGCCCGCTTTTGGAACTCGAAAAGCGATTCCTCGACCACGCGACGGAAATCGAGCGCTGGATGCGCGTGCAGTGGCAGGATCACCTGCCACCGTTCTACGGCTCGACGGATCTGCGCAACTCCGGTTTCAAGCTCGCGCCGGTGGACCTGAACCTGTTCCCGGGCGGCTTCAACAACCTCAACGATGCTTTCATGCCGCTGTGCGTGCAGGCGGCGCAGGCGGCGATCGAGCGCATCTGTCCCGATGCGCGGCAGTTGCTGCTGATCCCGGAAAACCACACGCGCAACCAGTTCTACCTGCAGAACGTCGCCAAGCTGGTGTCGGTGCTGCAACTCACCGGGCTCGACGTGCGTCTCGGCTCGCTGCTGCCCGAAATCACTGCGCCAACGACGCTGGAGCTGGCGAACGGCAGTACGCTGACGCTCGAACCGCTGGAACGGCGCGGCGCGCGCCTCGGCCTCGCGGATTTCGAGCCGTGCGCGGTGCTGCTGAACAACGACCTGTCGGGCGGCGTGCCGCCGATCCTCAAGGGACTCGACGACCAGTGGCTGATCCCGCCGCTGCATGCGGGCTGGCATGTGCGCCGCAAGTCGATCCACGCTGCCGTCTATGACCGCGTCGCGCGCGATTTCGCTTCAGTCATCGGTATCGACCCGTGGCGCATCAACCCGGAATTCGGCGTATGCAGCCAGATCGACTTCCACGAACGCACCGGCGAGGAACACCTCGCCGACGAGGTCGACAGGCTGCTCGCACGCATCCGCGAGAAATACCGTGAATATGAAGTCACCGAGACGCCGTTCGTCGTCGTCAAGGCCGATGCCGGCACTTACGGCATGGGTGTCATGACCGTGCGGGACGCGTCCGAAGTGCGCGGCCTGAACCGCCGCCAGCGCAACAAGATGAGCGTCGTCAAGGAAGGCCTCGAGGTGCACGAAGTCATCATCCAGGAAGGCGTGCACACTTTCGAGACCGTCGACGACGCGGTCGCCGAGCCGGTCGTCTATATGATGGACCACTACGTCGTGGGCGGCTTCTACCGCGTCCATACCGAACGCGCGCGCGACGAGAACCTCAACGCGCCAGGCATGCACTTCAAGCCGCTGGCGTTCGAGACCTGCTGCTCGCTGCCGGACTGCCGCCAGGGGCCGGACGCCGCGCCGAACCGCTTCTACGCGTACGGCGTCGTCGCCCGGCTCGCGCTGCTCGCCGCCTCGATCGAGATCGAGGAAACGATGCCGGCCGAAGCCGAACTGGCGGCGTGAATGGGCAGCCTCGATCGAATCCCGGGCGAGCGCCCGGTGCCTGAGCCGAAAGTGCAGCCGTCGCGCCCGCTGAACCTTGCGTTCATCCTCGACCCGCTGCACGGCCTCAAGGCCTACAAGGATTCGAGCATCGCGATGATGCGCGAAGCCGTAGCGCGCGGCCACCGCGTGTCGGCGATCCAGCGCGAGGCGCTGACGTGGCGCGAAGGCGTGGTCGCCGCGCGCAGCCATGCGATCCACACCCGTGCCGACGAGCGCGGCTGGTACGAAGCGGGCGACGAGGCGTCGCTGCCGCTCGCCGCGTTCGACGCCGTCGTGATGCGCCAGGACCCGCCGTTCGACTTCGAATACATCACTGCGTCGTGGCTGCTCGAACGCGCCGTCGCCGGCGGGGCGCGCGTATTCAACGATCCGCGCGCGATCCGCGACCATTCCGAGAAGATCGCGATCACCGAATTCCCGCAGTTCACCGCGACGACGCTGGTCGCGCGCGACGCTGCCGACATCGATGCCTTCATCGACGAACTCGGCGACGTGATCCTCAAGCCGCTCGACGGCATGGGCGGCAGCCAGATCTTCCGCGTGACGGCGTCCGATCCGAACCGCAACGTCATCGTCGAGACACTGACGCACGAAGGCGCGCGCACGATCATGGCGCAGCGCTATTTGCCGGCGATCGCGGACGGCGACAAGCGCGTGCTGATCATCGGCGGCGACGTCGTGCCGTACGCGCTCGCGCGCATTCCCAAACCCGGCGAGACGCGCGGCAACCTCGCTGCCGGCGGGCGCGGCGTGGCGATGCCGCTGACCGAGCGCGAGCGCGAGATCGCGGAATTCCTCGCGCCGGTCCTGTGGCAGCGCGGCCTGATGGTCGTCGGCCTCGACGTCATCGGCGGCCACCTGACCGAAATCAACGTCACGAGCCCGACGTGCTTCGTCGAGATCGCCGCGCAGACCGGTTTTTCGGTCGCCGGGCTGTTCGTCGACAAACTCGAACAGGCTTGCAGCTGATGCGCGGGTGGCACAGGCTTGGCCGCCTCGGTGCGGCATGGGTCGCGCTGTGGTGCGTCGCGCTCCTCGGGGCCTGCACGCAGCCGCAGCTCTTCCACCAGGAAGCCTATGTGTTCGGCACGCGCGTCGATCTCACCGTGTACGGCGAACCGCACGAGGTCGCGGCCGAGGCGATGGGCGCGGTGCTGCAGGAGTTCGACCGCCTGCACCGCGCCTACCACGCGTGGCAGCCTTCCGAGCTGACGGCGCTGAACGAGGCCATCGCGCGTAGCGAGGCTGCCGTGGTGTCCGACGAGCTCGCCGCGATGCTGACCGACGCGCAGCAGCTGTCCGCGACCGGCGACGGGCTGTTCAACCCGGCGATGGGCGCGCTGATCGGCCTGTGGGGCTTCCATGCCGACGAATTCGCGCCGCGCCTGCCCGATCCGGCGGCGCTGCGAACGGTGATCGAAGCGCGACCGCGCATGTCCGACCTCGTCATCACCGGCAATCGCGTCGAGAGCCGCAATCCGGTCGTGCAGCTCGATCTGGGCGGTTACGCCAAAGGCTACGCGCTCGACCGCGCCGTCGCGATCCTGCGCGACAAAGGCATCGACAACGCGCTCGTCAATATCGGCGGCAACGTCATGGCGCTCGGCAAGAAAGGCGACACGCCGTGGCGCCTCGGGCTGCAGCATCCGCGCGAGCCTCAACCGCTCGCGACGCTGCCGCTGTACGACGGCGAGGCGATCGGGACGTCCGGCGACTACCAGCGCTATTTCGAACTCGAGGGGCGCCGTTATTCGCATCTGCTCGATCCGCGCACCGGCATGCCCGCGACCGACAGCCAGTCGCTGACAGTGCTGGTCACGCCGCGCAAGGACGCCGGTACGCTGTCCGACGTGGCGAGCAAGCCCGCTTTCATCGCCGGCGACGACTGGCGCGAATACACGCGCCGCTACGACATCGACCATGCGCTGCGCGTCACCGCCGCTGGCCGCATCGAAGTCACCCGCGCGCTGCGCGCCCGCCTCCAGTTCCCTTCCGGTACGCCCGGAGTCACTGTCGTCGACTAGGTCGATCATGCCCCCTCGCCCGCATCTCGATCGCTTTGCCATGGGACTGATGGTGCTGCTGTGCACGGTGTGGGGATTGCAGCAGGTCGCGATCAAGCTTGCCAACGCGGGCATTTCGCCGGTATGGCAGGCCGGTCTGCGCTCGCTCGGCGCGACGGCGCTGGTGTGGGGGTGGGCGAGCGCGCGCGGCGTGAAGCTGTGGTCGTCGGACGGAACGCTCGCGCCGGGCCTCGTCGCCGGTCTGCTGTTCGCCGGCGAGTTCGCGCTGATCTTCTGGGCGCTCGAATTCACGACTGCGTCGCGCGGCGTGATCTTCCTGTACACCGCGCCGTTCTTCGTCGCGCTCGGCGCAGTGTGGCTGCTGCCGCACGAGCGCATGCGTCGCGCGCAGTGGGCAGGCATGGCGCTGGCGTTCCTCGGTGTGCTGACGCTGTTTGGCGAGAGCCTGCTGCTCGGGTCCGGCCGCGCCTGGATCGGCGACCTGATGATGCTGCTCGCCGCGAGCATGTGGGCCGCGACCACGCTGACCGTCAAGGTCAGTCCGCTGATCCGCGTGCCGGCCGAAAAAACGCTGCTGTATCAACTGGGCATCTCGGCGCTGGTGCTGCCGCTGCTGTCGCTCGCGTTCGGCGAGCCGGGCGTGTTTGCGCCGACGACAGTGGTGTGGGCAAGCCTCGCCTTCCAGACCGTCATCGTCGCCGCTGCGAGCTATGTCGCGTGGTTCTGGCTGATCAGCCAGTATCCGGCGACGCGCCTGTCGTCGTTCTCGTTCCTGACGCCGGTGATGGGCGTGCTCGCCGGCGGCCTCCTGCTCGGCGAGGCGCTGACGCCGGCGGTGTTCGCCGCGCTCGCGCTTGTCGGCGCCGGCATCTGGATCGCGAACCGCCCGTCTCCCGAAGCGGCGCCCGTGCCGGTGCGCTAAAGTCGATCACCCACAGGAACGGAGGACCTTCCCATGCAGCGACCCCGCGTCGAGTTCTGGTACGAGTTCGCGAGTTCCTATTCGTATCTTTCGGTAATGCGCGTCGAAGCGCTCGCCGGCGCTGCCGGCGTCGATGTCGCGTGGCGGCCTTTCCTGCTCGGGCCGGTGTTCCTCTCCCTCGGCTGGAACGACTCGCCGTTCAATATCTACCCGCCGAAAGGCCGCTACATGTGGCGCGACCTCGCCCGGCTCGCAGAAAAGTACGACCTGCCGTTCCGCGTGCCGAGCCGCTTTCCCCGCAACGGCCTGCTCGCGGCGCGCGTCGCGCTGCTGGGGGTCGAAGAAGGCTGGATCGCGCCGTTTTCGCGCGAGATCATGCGCGCGAACTTTGCCGAGGATCGCGAAATCGGCGACGAGGAAGTCGTCGAGGCGGTCCTGCGCGACCTGGGTCTGCCGGCCGGCGAACTGCTCGCAGCGGCTGTCGCCACCGACAACAAGCTCGCGCTGCGGCACCAGACCGAAGAGGCGACCGCGCTCGGGCTGTTCGGCGCGCCGACGTTCCGCGTCGGCGACGAGCTTTTCTGGGGCAACGACCGGCTCGAAGACGCGCTCGACTGGGCGAACCGGCGGCCCGGCTGACGGAAAAGCTTCAGCCCGGGCGAGCGGGAAACAGGCGACGTGTAGCGGGCGCCGCCCGGCGGCGCGCGCCGGGCGGCTGTCAGTTGCCGGCCTTTTCTTTTTCCTTTTCCTGCTCGCGCTTGCGGATCCGCTCGTCGTAGCGCGCACGGTCGCGTGCCGCGTCTTCGGCCCGCTTCGCGGCTTCCGCTTCGGCTTTCGAGCGTTCGCGCGCTTTTTCCGCGTCCTGCTCGCGCTGCCGGTCACGGGCGGTGGCGGCATCCCGGGCAGCCTGCGCGTCGCGTTCCCGTCGCGTGGCTTCGGCGGCAGGATCGGGCGTGATCTGTGGGTCGGCGGACGGCGCGGCAGGGGGCGGCGCGACCAGTTGCGGTGCCTGTGCGTCGGACGGCGGCGCCGGCGGCGGCACGGCGCCGCGCAGCGCGGCCTGGCGCTGTTTTTCGGCGAGTTCGAGCCGGTTCGCCTCGGCTTCGATCGCGCGTGCCTTGCGGATCTTGTCGAGGCGCTGTTCCTTCGCCTGTGCGATGCAGTGGTTGACGAGGAAACGTTCGTAGCACGCCGGTTCGGCGCGACGCAGCGCGTCATCGGCCTCTGCGCGCAGCGCGCGGGCCTCGTCGCGCAGGCGCTCGGCGTGCTCGAGATCGGCTTCAGCGGCGCCGGCGGCCGCAGCCGCGACAGCCAGCAGCAGCGGCAGTAGGCGAGGGATCATCGGCATTCGGCAGCGGTCGATTGGGGGATGCGTAGAATAACGCCTTTGCCCTTCGATTCGCTGACCCGGTGCGCGACAAGCCCCGCCGTCCAGGGCGGGGAAGGATAGCGCGGACGGCGTAGCCGTCCTTGCCGTTCAGGGGAGTGCGGGTAAAATATCGCCATGAAACGCCTTCAAGCCTTCAAGTACGAACTGATGCCCCGTGGCGAGCAGCAGCGGCAAATGCGCCGCTTCGCTGGCTCGTGCCGGTTCGTGTTCAACAAGGCGCTAGGGTTGCAGAAGGAACGCTACGAGCAAGGCGAAAAGAAGCTTGGTTACGCGGGCCTGTGCAAGCGGCTCACCGAGTGGCGCAACAGCACTGAAACCGTGTGGCTGGCCGCCTCTCCGGTTCACCCGCTGCAGCAGGCGCTCAAGGATTTGGAGCGGGCCTGCACCAACTTCTTTGCCAAGCGGGCCGACTTCCCGCGCTTCAAAAAGAAAGGCCAGTCGGACAGCTTCCGCTATCCCGACCCGAAGCAGATCAAGTTCGATCAGGGCCACAGCCGCATCTTCCTGCCCAAACTCGGCTGGCTGCGCTACCGCAACAGCCGGGATGTGCTCGGGGCAGTGAAGAACGTCACCCTCAGTTCGTCAGGCGGCAAGTGGTATGTGTCGATCCAGACGGAGCGCGAAGCCGAGCAGTCCCTACCCTCGGCGACTACCGCCATCGGCATCGATGTCGGCATTGCCCGCTTCGCCACGTTGAGCGACGGCAGCTACATCGCCCCGCTCAACAGCTTCAGGAAACACGAACAACGGCTGGCCCGGTATCAGCGGGGGATGTCGCGCAAAACGAAGTTCAGCAACAACTGGAAGAAGGCGAAGGCCCGCGTCCAGCGCATTCATGTCCGGATCGGCAATTGCCGCCGCGATTTCCTGCACAAAGCCACCACGACGATCAGCCAAAACCACGCCATGATCGCCATTGAGGACTTGCAGGTGCGCAATATGAGCAAATCGGCAGTGGGAACAGCCGAGCGACTGGGCAAGAACGTTCGGGCCAAGTCCGGCCTGAACAAAGCCATCCTCGACCAGGGCTGGGCCGAGTTCCGCCGCCAACTGGACTACAAGCTGGCATGGAACGGCGGACATCTCATCGCCGTGGCGGCACGGAACACGAGCCGAACTTGTCCGTGCTGCGGCCAGGTGTCGGCGGACAACCGGCGCACGCAGGAACGGTTTGCGTGCGTCGGTTGCGGATTCGAGGAAAACGCCGATGTGGTCGGCGCGCTCAATGTTTTAAGGGCGGGGCACGCCCGGTTCGCCTGTGAAGTGAGCGGTGCAGTAATGTCGCCAGCAGCAGGAACCCACCGAAGCGACTCGGGGGCGGCTCAATGCCGCGCCTGAGCGCCGCAGGAATCTCCGGCCTTCAGGCCGGGGAGGATGTCAAGTGATCCAGTTCCGCTACCTCCGCCTCGCCCGAGGCGCCAAAATCCTCGTCGATGCCGCCTCTTTGCAGATCCACCCCGGCTGGCGGGTCGGTCTGACCGGCGCCAACGGCACCGGCAAGTCGAGCCTGTTCGCGCTGTTGCGCGGCGAACTGCACCAGGACCAGGGCGATCTCGAGATCCCCGCCGGGTGGCGGATCGCGCACGTCGCGCAGGAAACTCCGGCGCTGGCGAAACCGGCGATCGAGTACGTGCTCGACGGCGACGTCGAGCTGCGCACCATCGAGGCGCAGCTCGCCGCGGCCGAAGCCGCGCACGACGACGCGCATGAGAGTGCTCATCGCGAAGCCCATATCGGCGCTCATATCGGTAACCTCCACGCTCGCCTGCACGAGATCGGCGGCTACGCGGCGCGCGCCCGTGCCGCGGCGCTGCTCGACGGCCTCGGCTTTCTGCCGGGCGAGGCCGATCGTCCGGTGTCGGACTTCTCCGGCGGCTGGCGCATGCGGCTGAACCTCGCACAGGCGCTGATGTGCCGCTCCGATCTGCTGCTGCTCGACGAGCCGACGAACCACCTCGACCTTGATGCGGTGCTGTGGCTCGAGCAGTGGCTGCGCGACTACCGCGGCACGCTGGTGCTGATCTCGCACGACCGCGAATTCCTCGACGCCTGCGTCACGCACATCGCGCACATCGAGTCGCAGCGGCTGACGCTGTATTCCGGCGGCTACTCCGACTTCGAGCGCCAGCGCGCCGAACGTCTCGCGCAGCAGCAGTCGCTGTTCGACAAGCAGCAGCGCGAGATCGCGCACATCGAGGACTACATCCGCCGCTTTCGCGCGAAGGCGACGAAAGCGCGCCAGGCGCAGAGCCGCATCAAGGCGCTCGAACGCATGGAGCGCATCGCCGCGGCGCATATCGACACGCCGTTCAGCTTCAGCTTCCGCGACGGCCCGCCGGCGCCCGATCCGCTGCTGCAGGTCGAGGACGGCGTCGTGCGCTACGGCGAGCATACCGTGCTCGAGCGCCTGCGGCTCACGCTGCGCCCCGGCGAGCGCGTCGGCCTGCTCGGGCGCAACGGCGCCGGCAAGTCGACGCTGATCAAGCTGCTCGCCGGCCAGCTGCCGCTCGCGGCAGGCAGCCGCAGCGAAGGCAAGGGCCTCGCGATCGGCTATTTCGCGCAGCACCAGCTCGAAACGCTGCGCCCGGACGAGTCGCCGCTGCAGCATCTGACGCGCCTCGATCCGCGCACGCGCGAGCAGGAGCTGCGCGACTACCTCGGCGGCTTCGATTTTCGCGGCGACGGCGTTGGTGGCACTTCGACGCCGGCGACGACGCCGTGCGGCAGCTTCTCCGGTGGCGAGAAGTCGCGCCTCGCGCTCGCGCTGATGATCTGGCAGCGGCCGAACCTGATGCTGCTCGACGAGCCGACGAACCACCTCGACCTTGAGATGCGCCACGCGCTGACGCTCGCGCTGCAGGACTACGAAGGCGGCATGGTGCTGGTGTCGCACGACCGGGCGCTGCTGCGCGCGACCTGCGACCGCTTCCTGCTCGTCGACGACGGCCGCATCCAGCCCTTCGACGGCGACCTCGACGACTACCGCGACTGGCTCGCCGAGCGTCGCGCGCAGGCGAGCGCAGCGGCGAAATGCCCGGACCGCAGCGCCGACAAGGCGGCGCGCAAGGCCGACCGCGAACAGTCCGCCGCCGAGCGCCAGGCGCGCCTCGCCGCGCGCCGCCCGCTCGTCAAGGAACTCGAGCAGCTCGAAAAGAAGCTCGCCAACTGGCACGGCGAAAAAAAGCTCCTCGACGCGCGCCTCGCCGACCCGGCGCTCTACACCGGCGCCGAAGCCGGCCAGCTGCAGACGCTGCTGAAGCGCCAGGCGGAACTCGCCGGCTGGGTCGACGACGCCGAGCTGCGCTGGCTCGAAATCTCCGAGCAGCTCGAAGCGATGCAGGCGGATTGAGATGGTGTGAAGAAATCGTCGCGAGCCGCGCCGCGCGGCTTCGCCGGCGGGCGGGTCAAGGTCGTGCGATGAGTCCCGATAGCTTCCCTCGGTTCGCTTTCTCAGCCCGACAGCGCAAATAGCGTCCCCTGTTTCCGCCCCTACGCGGGCTGGTTTTCCCTTTCAACATCCGCGAGAAAATCCGCCGCCCTCAGTTGCTCGGCCTGTTCGAGCCATACCGGGTAATGCGTGCGGAAATCCTCCGCCATCAGCGACAGCGGCACGTCGGGATAGTGGCCGCGCTGGTGCACGTACTCCATGTGCTGATTGCCGCTGCGGTCGAACGGGTGATAAATCGAGTCGCTTCGGCCATCGAATTCCAGCGGCAGCAACCCGAACCGCTCGCACAAGGCGAGGTTGAAAGCCGGCGTGGCCTTGTACCACGACCCGTCGACGAGAATTTCGGTGTAGCCGTGCCACCGGTACAGGTCCTCTCCGAAGGTCTCGCGCATGCGTTCGGTGCTCAGATGGTTGCGTACGTCGGCGTAACCCGGCCGCGCCGGAATTCCCGCCGCGCGGCACACCGCAGCCAGCAGCGTCGCTTTCGGCACGCACCAGCCGGCGCCGCTGGCGATGACGCTGCTCGCCTTCATCCCGGTTTCGGACAGGTCGATGCGATAGGGGTCGTAACGGAAGCTGTCGCGTACAGCGTAATACAGCGACACTGCGCGCTCGCGGACGTCGCTTCCGCGACAGTGCGCTCGGGCGAAGGCAATGACTTCCGGGTGATCGCTGTCGATCAGCGCGGTCGGCGAAAGATATGGATTGGTCATTGCGGTGCTCATCCAGTAAAGCGGGGATACCGGAGAACAAGTCGAAAAACGTGGCCTGTTCCCTATTTCCTTTACAGCGCGGGGTTTACCACGGCACGGTTTCGCCCTTGTAGTCGACGAAGCGGAAGTCCCGCGTGCCCGCGGCTGCCTCGACGACCGCGACAAGCCCCGGCACGCTTTGCTCCACCGTCAGCGGCGCTTTATCACCGCCCATGTCGGTCTGTACCCAGCCCGGGTGCAGCGCCAGCAGCGTGAAGTCGCGAGCCTTGCCGAGCTGCGCAGCCCAACTGGCCAGCAAGCTATTGAGCGCAGACTTGCTCGCCGCGTACAGCGGACTCTCGGCGCCCTTCGAGAGCTCGAGACTGCCCATCTCCGAGCTGACGACGCCCAGCACCGCGTCTCTTGCGAGTCGCGTATGCAGAGTGCGCGCCAGGCGCAACGGGCTGATCGCATTGGTAAAAAACAGCTGGCCGATTTCGGCCTCACTCGCGGTCGCCACATCCTGCGCCGCCGGACCGTAGATGCCTGCGTTGAGTATCGCACGATCGAGGCGCACGCCGTTGAGCGCCGTGACAATCTCGTCAGCGGCGCTCACGGTGTTCAGGTCGCAGGTCACGACCCGCAACCGTTCACCGTGCTGCACCGCCAATTCCTTCAAGCCGGGTGACGCGGCCGGATTGCGCGCCACAGCAAATACGCGCGCACCGCCTTCGAGATAGGCACGTGCCAGACCCAGACCGATGCCACGGGAAGCGCCGGCGATAAGAACATTCAACATACTCACTCCTGCAGCGTGACAAGAGGGAGTTTAGCATTGCAGCAAATGTAACGACGAACCCCTGTTCCCCTCCGGTGAAATTGAATCTTCCCCACCCGGTTCACTCTTGCGCTTTTTCCCAGGAAATAGGGGACAGACCACGATTTTCTCGCGGTCGGCGTGTGACGGTCGCGGCGTGCCGTCCGTCACGCGGCCTTCCGCTGCGCTGGCGCGACGCGAGGCAGACTTCCACCGTGCCGCGCCTGCCACAAATCGTAAGCGATCTGCATGCGCAACCAAATGTCGGCTGTCGGCCCGCTCAGCCATTGTTCGAGGCGCAGCGCCAGGTCGGGCGATACGGGTGCGCGCCCGTGCAATACGCGGGAAAGCTGGACCCGGGAAATGCCCAGCTGGCGGGCGGCCTCGGACACCGTCAGGCCGAGCGCTGGCAGGATATCCTCGCGCAGGGTTTCGCCGGGATGGGGTGGGTTGTACATCGGTGCCATGGCGAAGTCCTCAGTGATAGTCCTGATAGTCGACGAGCACGGCATCCTCGCCCTCGAATGCGAAGGTCAGGCGCCAGTTCCCGCTGACCAACACGGCCCAGTGACCCTTCAGGCTGCCTGCCAGCGGATGCAGCTTCCAACCGGGCACGTCCATGTGTCCAGGATGGGTCGCCTCGTTCAGCAGGGCCAGTTGGCGGGCCAGCCGGCCGACGTGCGTGGCGGTGATTCCGGCCTTGCTGCCCGTCCTGAAGAAAGCTTCGATCCCTTTGTGGCGAAAGCTCTTTATCATTGAGTGTATCGTAGTTTGTTACGGCGGCTCGGGCAAGTCGAGGTGAATCGGTTCGTGATATCGCGGAGATTCACGCAGAGCGGTCTGATTCCGGCTAGGGCGGTCTTCGCGGTCGCCCCGGTTTGCCCGGTATGGCCCTGCGGCCGAGTGCGGTGGCGACCTGCGCGCCGAACAACCCAGTGCCGAATGCGAAATTGCCGTTCGTAGCGCGGCGAATCTCATCGACCAAGCCAGGGTCGAGCGCGTGGCGGAACAGTTCGCGGTAGGCCGCCTGCCGCTCGAGCGCGTCCCGGCCGAGCGCTTCGAATACTTCGTGCGGAACCACGAGTGTGCTGGGTTCGCCCTGAGCATTCGCGCGATAACTGGACCACGGGTAGTCGGCCGGATGCTCGACCATCGCGGCGCGCACGGGATTGAGCTCGATATAGCGCTGACAGGTCAGGAGATACCCATCAGTCTGCGTCGGACAGGAGCGGTAGCGACCTTCCCACAGGCTGCCGCTGCGCCGGTAAGTGCGGTTGATGTACTGCACGTAGCGCTGGCCGAGGGCCTTCATCATCTCGCCCGGCGCCTCGGCACGTCGCGCGGAGACGAGCAGGTGAACGTGATTGGTCATCAGCACGTAAGCGTGGACGCGGCAGCCGGTCGTCGCTGCGTACTCGTCGAGCCACTCGAGATATCGCCGGTAGTCCTCGTCCGCGTAGAAACCGGCTTGTCGGTTATTGCCGCGCTGGATCAGGTGCAGCGGGACGTTGGGCAGGGACAGGCGGGGGCGGCGCGGCATAACGGCGAACGGTGTCTGCGGTATGCATATATGCTACACGACTCCGCGGCCGTGACTCTCTTCTGCCGGGAAATCATGGTCTGTCCCCCTATTTCGTACGGAACACACGCGGGCGGTCGCCGATTTTTCGCATTCCGCCCCGCGCATGCTATTACGAACCAAGCGCGCCACGGGCGGTGTTGCGTTCCCCCTGGGCCCTGCCACGCGGCGGCGATGGAGGTCATCATGAGCTCTGCGAACGACTACGGTACGCACTACTGGTGCGTCACCAGCGACGGAGCACCCGTGTTCGTCTATGCCGACAGGCTGGAGATCGCGCCCTGCGGCGCACTCGTCGCCTGGGGTGGCTAGCGGAAGGACGGCGCCGCGCACGTCGAGCACGAACAGCAGCTGTGGGCCGCGGCGCCCGGGCAGTGGAAGACGTTCTTCGCGGCCAGTCTCATCGACGGAAGGCCGGTCGCGGTCGAAGCGGCGCCGTGATTCGTGCGAATTGAGCGAATAGGGCGACCACGTTTTTCGGAGGCGGTGGAAATCGTGGTCTGTCCCCTATTTTCGATTCATCTACAAGTTCGGCATCGACGACGGGCTGCCCGGCGCCGCGGCGGGCGCCAAGATTCCGATCAACGTCCACGCCGACGAATTCAATGAACTCATGGGCGACGAGTTCATTCCGATGGTCAACAAGGGCGGCGGTGCCGGCGTGCAGGTGACGGCCTACACGCAGACCTTGAGCGACATCGAGGCGCGCATCGGCAACCGTGCCAAGGCCGGCCAGGTGGTCGGCAACTTCAACAACCTGTTCATGCTGCGCGTGCGCGAGACCGCCACTGCCGAGCTGCTGACGCGACAACTGCCCAAGGTCGAGGTGTACGCCACGGCACTGATGAGCGGCGCCACCGACAGCTCCGACCCGCACGGCAATACCGCGTTCACGTCCAACACCCAGGACCGCATCAGCAGCAACAGCGTGCCGTTGATCGAGCCGGCGCATGTGGTCGCTTTGCCCAAGGGGCAGTGCTTCGCGCTGATCGAGGGCGGCAACCTCTGGAAAGTCCGCATGCCGCTGCCGGCGCCCGACCCCGACGAAGCCATGCCGAAGGATCTGCAGGAGCTGGCCGGCTACATGCGACAGCACTACGTCGAGGCAGGAGACTGGTGGGAGAACCAAGGCATCCTCGGCCTGCAGGACAAGGCGCTGCCCGACGACCTGCTGGACGACTTCAAGCAGATGGACTCGGCCGAAGAGGCCGAAGCATGAGCGATCCGGCCGTCGCGGCCCAGCGCCAGCAGCAACGACAGCAAGGACTGATCGCCGGCCTGGTCACGCTGCTGTTCCGCTTCTTCGGCGTGCTGTGCGGCGCGCTGCTGCTGTGCATCCTGATCGAATGCGTCGGCATGCACTTCTTCTGGCCCGAGCAGGGCTGGCGACACGCGCAGGGCATGCTGCACTACGAGCTGGATCAGCTCTCCACGCACTTCACGCGCAGCGCGCTGGTGCAGGAGCCGGGGCGCACCGCGCACCGGCTGGTCGAGCAGGGCTACGACTGGCTGTTCGTGAAAAGCGGTCTGCTGGACTGGATACGCGACGCCTCGGCGCAGGCCAGCGCCGGCAGCCATCGCCAGACCAAGGATTTCCGCTACTACATCGGCTTGGTCTACGTGAGCGTGGAGAGCTACCTGATCGCGGCGGCCTACACCGCGCTGGTCTTCCTCGTGCGGCTGCTGGTGCTGTGCCTGACCCTGCCGCTATTCCTGATGGCCGCTTTCGTCGGGCTGGTCGACGGCCTGGTGCGCCGGGACATCCGCCGCTTCGGCGCGGGACGTGAGTCGGGGTTCATCTATCACCGCGCCAGGGCCAGCCTGATCCCGCTGGCCGTGCTGCCATGGGTGACTTACTTGGCACTGCCGGTCAGCGTGAACCCGCTGCTGATCCTGCTGCCCAGTGCGGTGCTGCTCGGCGTGGCGGTGTGCATTGCGGCGGCGACGTTCAAGAAGTACCTGTAGATCACTCCGGCTGCCAGGCGCAATCTGCCCAGTGCGCTTCGTAGCGTTTCACAAAGTCTTTCATCTCCCGGATGTTGACGGCAGGTTCGCGGCAGGCCCGGGCGCAGGTAGAAACGACATCCCGGTAGAACTCCGGGGCGACAGTCCTGATGCCGTCATAATTCATAAGCAAGTCCGGAAGACGCTCCGTGATATTTGCTCCGCGAGGTGCCATCACAATGCTCGGGGGCTCTCCACACGTATTGATCAACACGTATCGCCAGCTTGGGTCTGCGGCTCCCTGGCGAGGGACAATCTCACAGGGACGTGCGTCTCCGCCTTTGGAAATGGCTTCGTAGACCTCCTTGATGGCCTGGGGTTTGTGGGCCACCAGGACATAAGGCCCGGCCCCTACATAACTACCCATGCGTTCGTCGTATTCGATGCCGAGCAAGTCTTCCAGGTCAAAGCGTGCATGTCGGCCCAGGGGAGCCTTTCCCGAGGTGAACCATTGAAGTTCCCGCAGGGTGATCCCTGCACACTTGGCAACGTCTGCAGGCGAATTGGGCCAGCACGCCACGAGGTTCTTGGCGATTTCGGCTGCGTTGTCATAGTCACTGTCGGCCCAGAAATCATCATCCTCAACGATGTCCTCCGGTGCCTTCTCACCTGTCACCAGCCAAGTCCTGCCATCGAACCCGTCGAGGTTGAAATAACGGGGCTGATCGGGCGGCAGAGAGGTCTCCCAGGACGACATCCATGGACCGGGTTGCCAGTCGAGCCCACCTGTCACTGTTGGCACCGGTACTTGCGCCGGTAAGGCCAGCCACTGCTGGATTCTGTCCTCGACCTCGCGGCTGCTTACGCCTCTGTGACCATCCCTGACACGAAAATCGTGGTCATTTTGAGCGTCCCGGCAAAGGGCCTGGATGGACCCGTTAAGAGACTGGTCTTTTCCGTCGTGCTTCCTCAGCAGCCACCGGCTGGAGTCCTGGGCTGAGCGCAGGGAAGCTGGAAGGGATTTCTCCTTGGCATCGGCGACCTCGACCTGGACTCCGATTTCCGCCATATCCCGTGCCAGTTCAGGGCTGGCTGTCGCGAGGTGGCGGTTGATCCGCAGAATGTCCGGTCGGCCACGCAAGCCCTCGGCGTTACGCCACGCATCCAAAAGAACATCCCGGAAGGCCCTGGGCTGATCGACCGGGGTAAAGGTCATCCACCGAATGGGCAACCCGGCAACGGTCAATCCATAGAGTATGAGGGGGCTGAGCCCGTACCGCTCTGCGTCCTTGACCTTGATCGGGTCCTGCACTGATACAACGCCATGCTCCGGATGGTGGAAAAGGAACTTGGCAATCGCAACGTAGAAATGATGCTCTCTTGGTGATGGCTGTGTCTGTTGATTCATGGCCCCTCCTGGGGAAATGCGAGCTTTCCCCGAGAACTATCGGAGGCTCATCGTCCAGCCCATGGCGTGGCTCTACTCGAACACCCGCGGCGACGGCCACGGCCTGCCGGACGGTCTGCGCTATCCCGACCTCACGCCAGCCATGCAGGGTTGTCTCGACAGCGAGCGCCCCGATGCCGTCATCCGTGCCCAGGCGGTGGAAGCCGCACAGCCGGGCATCGCGGCCACGCCGGCCCTGCAACTGCGCGACCGCGAGTCCGGCAAGACCCTCCTGCTGCACGGTCCCGTCGAAGGCGATGCCTTGCTGTCGGCCATCGACCTGCTTGCCGCCAGCAGCACGACCGCAGCCGAACCCGCCCATTCCCCAGATATGCCCGCCGGCGTTGCCGGTGACATGCCCAGGTAGCCATCGATCTTCAAGGCTGCGGCGCGGCTTGTCCGCGTTGATCGACACCCGTTCGCATCGCATCCCTTGACGCGAACAGCCACTGCATCCGCGGTGGTGGATGCCCGCTCGTCACCTGTTCCATCCCCATCGTCCCCAGGAGGGTTTGCCCTCCAGGGGCAGGCGCCCTCCGATCTCATCCATTGGAGGTTCGCCATGTCTCTCGTCATCGCCGACTCCCGCCCGGAGTCGCTCACCCTGCTCGCCGCCCAGCACGAAGACTGGATCATCCGGCAGGCCATCACCCTGCTGGAGAACCGCGTGTTCAAGGCCGGTCCGGCGCTGGGCAGTCCCGCCGCCGTGCGCGACTACCTGCGCCTGAAACTGGTCGCGGAGCCGAACGAAATCTTCGCCGTCGTGTTTCTCGACAACCAGCACCAGGTGCTCGCCTTTGAGCCGCTGTTCAAGGGCACGGTCGACCAGACTTCGGTGTATCCGAGGGTGGTGGTCCAGCGTGCGCTGGCGCTCAACGCTTCGGCGCTGATCCTGGCGCATCAGCACCCCTCGGGCAACACCGAGCCATCGGCGGCTGATCGTGCGATCACCGAGCGGCTGAAGAGCGCCCTGGCCACCGTCGATGTCCGGGTGCTGGATCACTTCATCGTCGGCAAGGGCAGCCCGTACTCGTTCGCCGAAGCCGGCTTGTTGTAGCGCACTCATTTCATCACCACGGGAGCCCTTGGCTCCCGTTTCTCTTCGTCGGTCCGCAGGAAATCGGGACTGACCAGTTTCGGTTTCTTTGTCGTCCCCTGATCTGCGTTGCGCTCGACTACGAGTCTGCATCGACTCCGCGGAGGCGCGACATGCCGGCTCATTCCCTCAACCTTCCTGCCGCCTCGCGGCGTCCCCTGGCCGCCCGGCTGGCCGCTGGACTGTGCGCCGCGCTGCTCGGTCCCATCGCGGCCGCCGCCGATGTGCTCGTCGTCACCGACAGCCGTCATCCGGTGCAGGCCCCGGCCGGCGTGCGGATCATCGAGCTGGACCAGGCCGCGCGCATCGAGGTCGAACTCGCCGCGCACCTGCCGGCCGACCCCCAACAGGCCGCGGCCTTGGTGCGGCAGCGGTTGCATGACGGCGGCGAGGCCCTGCAGCGCCGCATCGGCCACGCCTACCAAGGTGTCGCGGATGCCTGGGGACTGGGCATCGCCAAGATTCCCGCCGTGGTGGTCGATCGACGCTATGTGGTCTACGGCGAGCCCGACGTGCTCCGCGCCGTCGCGCGCATCAACGCCTACCGGAGCACGCAGCCATGAGCCTCCTGCTGGCATCCCGGCGTCTGCGCGCCACCGTCGCCTCGCTGCTGCTGGGCACGGCCACGTCGACGTTCGCCCTGGACACCGCCACCATCGTCTCGTCGGCGCTGTCCCCCGACTGCCTCGAATACCGCGTGGTCGGAATCTGCTACTGGCTGTACTGCACGCCCTTCGGCTGCTCGGTTCGCACTTCCGTCAAGGTGCGCCACTACGTCCCCGATGCGGTGGTGTCGAGCTACTCGAACACCGGCGAAAACCCGTGGCTGGAAGTCAGGGCGATGAGCATGCCCAACCCGACCGCCAAGGCTGGCGGTGACGGCACGACCAATCACGACAACGAGAACAACCTCGCCAAGTTCAAGAACGCCGATGTCATCGGCCATCCGGCCGGGATGGTGTTCAGCCAGTTCGCCAGCGCCTCCGGCTACACCTGCGAAGGCGCGGGCACGGCCTTCATGCCGTATCTGCTGAGCACGCTCGACACGATCGCCTGGCGCTACAACATCCCGGAAGCGTTCTACCCCGAAGCGCTCATCCCCGGCCGGCGCGAAATCGGTACGCGCACCGGCCTGAACCTCTGGGGCAACGTGTATCCGCGCGGTGGTTTCCTGCACCAGACCGACGATTACAAGAGCGGTGCCGTGGTCGCGCAGCGCGCGGGCGACATCGTGACGCGCCGCGGCCAGATTCACGTGTACCAGCCCCTGCTGGCCAACGCCCGCGACGGCTACTGGCCGGCCGGCGCGCTGATGGAGACCGACGCCTCGACGGGCAAGTGGCAGGAGCTGACGCCCACGCTCTCGAACAGTTGCGTGGTCTTCCCGCACAGCCGCACCCGCGTGCAGGCCCAGCAGGGCGACTACGCCTGGGCCTTGTGGCGGCCGTACTCCTGCTGCCGGCGCCGTGGCCAGGTCTTCCTCGGCAGCGTCGATTTCATGTGAGGAACCCACGATGAACGCCTCCCTCCCTGACTTCCTGCGCCGCGCGAAGTCGCCCCTGCTGGCCACGCTGCTCGTGGCGGCCATCACGCTGGTCGTCGGCGTCGCCTGGGCGCAGACTCGCATCGATCCCAATGGCGTGAACGTCAGCGGCAGCGTGATCGGCGACGACGTGCTCTACAGCATCGGCGGCGGCCGGGCGGTGTCGATGGGTGGTGCCGGCAACATGCAGAGCATCGGCGTGGGGATCGGCTGGAACAGCAACCTGATCTGCGGCGACATGAGCATCACCACGACGCTGCAGAACCAGCTCAACGGCATCACCAACGGCTTCCAGACGATCATGAGCAACGTGATCCAGAACGCCACCAGCGCCGTGGCCTCGCTGCCGGCGCTGATCATCCAGCGCGCCGACCCGGGGCTCTACAACCTGCTGACCAACGGCATCCTCCAGGCGCGCCTGGACTTCGACCGCTCGAAGATGACCTGCCGTGCCATCGCCAATCGGATGGCGGACATGGCCGGCGGCCAAGCCGGCTGGGACCAGCTCGCCGAGGGGATGGCGCTGCGGGATGCAATCAGCAGCACCGATGCCGTCTCCGCCATCGAGCAGGCCGAGTCCAACAAAGGGAACAACGGCGTGCCCTGGGTCGGCGGCGGCAACGCGGGCGGCTCCAGCCAGAGTTCGATCAAGGTGGTCGGCGATGTGACGCGCGCGGGCTACAACCTGCTCAACGGGCGCAGCGCCACCGATACCTCGTCGATCGCGCGCAGCGCCTGCGGCAACCGCCTGACCTGCCAAACCTGGTCCTCGCCCCAGGCGGCCGCCGACTGGGCGACCCGCGTGTTGGGCGAACGCGAGCAACGCACCTGCGAAAACTGCACGAAGACCCAGACCACGCCTGGCGTCGGGCTCACGCCAATGATCCAGGAAGAGTACGAGACCAAGCTGCAGGTGTTGCAGAAACTGGTGACGGGCGCCCGGCCGACGACGCTGGCCAATCTCGACGCGGCCGGCAGCAGTTCGCTGCCGATCACCCGCGGCGTGATCGAGGCCCTGCGTGACGAGCCCGACCAGGACGTGCTGGGCCGGCGCCTCGCGTCCGAGGCGGCGCTGTCCAGCGTGCTGGAGAAGGCCCTGCTGCTGCAACGCACGTTGCTGACCGGCAAGAAGGAGCCGAACGTCGCCGCCAACGAGCTGGCCGTGCAGGCGGTCGACCAGGAGAACAGCGCACTGGAGCAGGAGATCAACAACCTCAAGACTGAGCTGGAGCTGCGCCGCACGCTGGCCGGCAACTCGGCGATGGCGATCATCCAGCGCCACAGCACCCGCGCTGCCGGTTCGCGCGGCGTCTTCGAGGGCGACACCACGCGCGACCGTCTGCGGGAAGTCCAGAAGCCGCGGAGCGGTACGCCATGAGCCGGCTGGCCTGGCTGCGGCTGCCATGGCTGTTCAACCGCCGCGTCGGCGTGGCGCTGCTGTGGACCTTGCTGGTGGTGGCCGCGGCGGTGGCGGTGAACATCGCCGGCATCCACGTGGTCGGCGGCGTTGAGGGCTGGCAGCACTGGCTGCAGGCGCACGCCGGCCACTTCTTCGTGTGGCGGCTGTGCCTCTACGGAGCGACGGCTTACGGCTGGTGGTGGATGCGTCGGCGCCTGTTGCGGCGGGAGCCGTCCCGCGAGACGCATCAGCGCCTGCTGCGCACGGAGATCGCGGCCGTGATCGCCGTGGTCGCGCTGGAAGCCAGCCAACTGTTGCAGCACGGCTGAGACCGGGAGGCAGGCAATGACGCTCTACACCACGGACTACCTGGAGTATTACCTGACCCTGGTGGCTTGGGTGGTCAACAACGGCATCTGGAGCATTCTCGTGGCCAGCGGCGTGTTCGCGCTGCCGTTCGTGGCCATCGTGATCCAGGAATGGCTCAAGGCCCGCAGCGAAGGTGCGGACGAGGGCAACAAGGGCGTGCTGTCGTCGATGCGCATCGAGAACCGGGTGTGGGTGGCGATCGTGGTCATCATGTTCGCCGGCATCCCGTTCATCCCGGTGGATCTCGCCACAATCAAGTTTGAAACCACGCGCTCTGCGCAATGCCAGGTCAGCGTCCCGCTGCCCAACGACACGGGCTGGTCCAACGTCTACACGGCGCTCAACGACCAGAGCGCGCTGGTGCCGGTGTGGTGGTTCTTCATGCACGCCATCTCGAAGGCGGTCACGGGCGCCGCGGTGGCGGCGATTCCCTGCGGCACGGACCTGCGTCAGATTCGCATGGATGTCGATGCCACGCGCATCGATGATCCGGTGCTGGCACAGGAGGTCGCCGACTTCACGCACGACTGCTACGGGCCGTCGCGCGCCAAGCTGTTCATGAACCGGCCGACGCTCTCCGACGAGCAGATGAACGACGTCACCTGGATCGGGTCGAGTTATTTCCTCGACACGCCCGGCTTCTATGACACCTATCGCGCCAAGACCCCACGCACGGCCTGGCCCTACGACGCGACCCGCGATGCAGGGCTGGCACAGGTGGACAGCGGCGGCGGCTATCCGTCCTGCCGACAGTGGTGGGCCGATGGCGGCCAGGGACTGCGCAGCCGGCTGCTGGAACAGGTCGACCCGGACCTGCTGACCCGCGTCGGGCGCTGGGCGGGCTTCCTGTCGCAGAGCGAGGTCAATGACTCGGTGATCCGCGCCGTGGTCTCACCGCGGCAGCAGAAGATGAACCAGGGCGCCGTCTACACCGACTACGGTGGCCAGATCGACAAGACGCTGCCGAACATCGTCACGCGCGGCGCGAGCGACCTGGGGCTGACCGTCGGCTCGCTGGGCTTCTTCCCGGCCATGGATGTGGTCCGTCAGGCACTGCCGATGGTGCTGTCGCTGCTCAAGATGGCGCTCGTCATCTGAATCCCGCTGGTGCTGCTGATCGGCACCTACGAGCTGAAGGCCTTGGTCGCGGTGAGCTGCGTGGAGTTTGCGCTGTTCTTCGTGGACTTCTGGTTCCAGCTCGCGCGCTGGCTCGACAGCACGATCCTCGATGCGCTCTACGGCTGGGGGTTCGGCGCGAACCGGCCGCACAGCAACTTCGATCCGTTGATCGGGCTGAACAACGCATTCGGGGACATGCTGCTCAATTTTGTGATGGCGACGATGTTCATCGTATTGCCAGCTTTCTGGGTGGCTGCGCTCGGCTGGGTTGGAGTGCGCGCCGGAAACGCGATCCAGGGATTGGCCGCTGGGACGCGAGATGCACAAGTGGCGGGAGGCAAAGGTGCTGGGGTGGCGCTGAAGGCAGCGAAGTAGCTACGGCTGGTCGCCTTCGGGATCGTGCGGATCAATCCGCTGCTCGTTTGACGTGTAGAGACCGTATCCAGCAGGGCCATACCGCCATTCTGTCTGGCTAATCGAGTCGTCTTCATCGTCAAGGCTACGTGCAGTCCAAGCGGCAACCACCACGATGCCCAGGGCCACCAGCGCTGACCAAAACGCGGCGAACAGCAACACGCCGATTGCAGCGAGCTTGACAAGCAGTATCACGGCCTTGGCGACACCAGGTGCCCAGCCCTTCGCCACAAGCCGATGGGTCGCCCGTCGGTCCAGCCGCACGCAACCCCGCCACAGCCGGCCCAGGGTCCGGCCTACGCGCTCTGCGAATGTGGTCTGTGCAGCGGGTTTCATGGTGCTACCTCACGTTTGTCCTGTGGGGTTCTCAAGCTCGTTTGCTGTTCGGTTGATTGAATCCTGCACGAGATTTCAACCAAGAGGCGAAGTTCTCTGCAACATCTAATCAATCATGCCGGTCTACCGTTTCTTCGATGGCTGCGAGTCCGCCTGATTCGCTGCCATCAGCGCCCCCGATCGTCTGGTGGATTGCCGTGTCCGATCTTCTTCGATGTCGCGGTGTGGACGGACTTGCTGACTGCCGACCACAGGGCCTGTTCTTCGTGGATCCAGGCGAACACGATCACCCTGGCCTTGGAATCGTAGCGAAAGAAGAGTTGGACGCTCCGCCCGATCTCCATGCGGCGCCAGTGACCACCGATCTGCCCCTGCATGCTGTCCGGAACGTAGGCATCCCGCGAGGGGTTGCTTGGCACGACTTCGAGGATCAGGCGGCTCAGTGTGTGGAACAGCCCGAGGTTCGCGTAGCCCTCGCATCCTTGCCGATCGTCTTGTTTGGCGCATTCTGCGCGCGCCTGTAGTCCGCGCAACTGCTCGATCGCGCGATCATGAAACAGCAGTGTCCAGCCATGCCGCTGCATCAAATCGCCACCTCGCCCTCGATGTCTCCATCCAGGGCCACCACGTGGCCAACATTTGCCAGCATGGCCTGGGCAAGATCCTTGGGAAGGAACCCAAGATGCCGGCCGGCTTGGATGTCTGCCTCGAGCAAGCCCAGGAAGGCGCCGATGGCAGGGTCTTCGTGCTCGGCATCGGCACGGCTCACAACCACGTCGCTGCCCCGCTGTTCAAACACCAGCCTGTCACCAGGGCCTACTCCCAGCACTTGGCGGATGGACTTGGGCAGCGTGATCTGCCCCTTCGAGGTCAGCGTCCCGACTTCTCGGATCTTGGGCATGGAGGTTCTCCGGTCAGCACGCAAGCAGAGTAAGGAATATTCCTTACGATGTCCAATATTTCACCACCACGCTGGTTTTCAGCATCCGGTGAAAGGCCCAGAGACGGTGAAATCTAATGGCCTATTTCAAGAAATATGGTACTTTCAGCGGATGCTGAAAGAGTCCAATCCAATGAACGAAGCAGAAGCCCGTGCCGGCGAGGCGCTACGGCGGTTGCTTGAGAAGATCCCGATCCTCCAGATCGAAGGCATCGAGTCCGAAGCTGTGTCCGGCCGGTGGGAACCGGACTTGATCGCACGGCTGCTGGTGGGCGGGCGGCGGCACGTGCTGGTCTGCGAATACAAATCGAACGGCCAACCTCGATACGCCCGTTCTGCGCTGCTGGAACTGCGTGACTATGTGGAGCAGCGAGCCCCGCAGGCTACCCCCGTCTTCATGGCGCCCTACATCTCACCCGCAGTGAGGCAACTGTGCGAAGAGAAGGGCGTCGGTTATCTCGATCTGGAGGGAAACGCCCGGATTGCCTTCGGCGGCGTGTTCATAGAGCGCATGGTGGCAGACAAGCCAGCGGCCGAACAACGTGAGCTCAAGTCGCTGTTCAGGCCGAAGTCGGCACAGGTTCTACGCGCCATGCTGCGCGAACCCGGCCGTGCATGGCGCGTCGCCGAGCTGTCGGAGATCTCCGGGGTCAGCCTGGGGCATGTCAGCAATGTGCGCGCCGGCTTGATCGATCGGGAATGGGCACGAGCCTCGGACGAGGGCCTTCTCCTGTCGCAGCCCGACGCACTGCTCGACGCATGGCGCGACAGCTACGCCGCGCCGTCAGGTGAGCGTATGCGGTTCTACACGCCATTGCATGGCAGCGCGCTGGAAGACGCGGCCCGCAGTGCACTGGGCACACAAGGCGGCCGCGGACATGCTGCCTTCGCGTCCTTTTCGGCAGCGCAGTGGCTTGCCCCATACGGGCGCACCGGCACGCACTACTTCTTTGCCGACGAGGAAGGTCTGCGCAAGCTCCAGGCAGCGCTGAAGCTTGCGCCCGCCTCGAAAGGCGAGAACGTAGTCATCACCGTGCCGAAGGATTTGGGACTGCTCGCCGACACGATTGAACCCGCGCCGGGTGCGGTCTGCACGAGCCCGGTGCAGACCTACCTCGACCTCTCCATTGCCGGCGAACGCGGCGCTGAGGCCGCCGAGCACCTACGCCTAGGACTCGTTAAAAAACAACTTGAACAGTAAGGTCGACGCCGTTATGCTGCGCAAATGGCATCTACCGATGATGAGATTGAGCAGCGTTACCAGCTTTTGTCGAGCCGGCTGGATGAGCGACAGCGTCGGCTGTTTGTAGCGACGGAGGCGAAGGTGTTTGGCCGAGGCGGCATTTCGGCCGTATCGAGGGCGACGGGGGTATCGCGCGTAACGATCACGGCTGGCCTGGGTGAGCTGGAATCTGACGCGGTTGCGGAGTCCGCCCCTTTGCCGCCAGGGCGAGTGCGTCGTTTGGGCGGGGGGCGCAAGAAGCTTGCGCAGACCGATCCCACCCTGCTGTCCGACCTTGAAATGCTGATTGACCCGGTGACACGGGGTGACCCTGAGTCGCCGCTGCGCTGGACCTGCAAGAGTTTGCGGAAATTGGCCGACGAACTGCGTAGCCAGGGGCATCAAGTGAGCCATGTCGTCGTGGGGGAACTGCTCAAGGCGCAAGGCTACAGCCTGCAGGCCAATGCCAAGACGCTTGAAGGGGGCGATCATCCGGATCGCGATGCTCAGTTTATCCAGATCAATGCCCGCGTCGGAACTGCGCTCGAAGCGGGCGAGCCGGTCATCTCGGTGGACACCAAAAAGAAGGAGCTGGTCGGCGCCTACAAAAATGCCGGTCGGGAATGGGAGAAGGCCGGCCGGCCGGTCGAAGTCAAGGTGCATGACTTCATTGATCCCGATTTGGGACGTGCCAACCCATACGGCGTCTATGACGTTGGCGCAGACCAGGGGTGGGTCAGTGTAGGGACCGATCATGACACCGCGGCCTTTGCAGTGGAGTCGATCCGCCGCTGGTGGTTCGCCATGGGCCAAGCCCTATACCCCGGAGCCCGCGAATTGACGATCACGGCAGACGGCGGTGGGAGCAACGGCTCTCGAGTGCGTCTGTGGAAGCAGGAATTGCAGACGCTGGCCAACGATCTTGGATTCCCGGTTCGGGTTTGCCATTTCCCGCCGGGCACCAGCAAGTGGAACAAGATCGAACACCGGTTATTCTCGTTCATCAGCATGAACTGGCGCGGTCGCCCGTTGATCAGCCATGAGGTCATCGTCAATCTGATCGGCTCCACAACGACTCGTTCCGGTTTGGCAGTGCGCGCGCAACTCGACACCAACATCTATCCCAAGGGAGTCAAGGTCCCTGACGACGCATTCGCCGCTATCAATATCGAACGCGATCCTTTCCATGGCGAATGGAATTATCGAATCAGCCCCAGAGCCCAATAATTGTTCAGGTTATTTGCGAACAATTCCCTAGAAAGGCTCACATGGCCAAAATGACACCCCACGAACCACAGTCGGCCGCCGAATACGACGACCGGACGACGGCGGCCGTAAAGTCGGTGCTGATCGAGATCGGCCAGATACTTGGCAGCTTCAAGGGCAAGTTCGCCATCATCGGCGGCGCGGTTCCTTGGCTGCTGCTGGCCAACGAGGACATGCCGCACGTCGGCACGCTCGATGTGGACGTCGGCCTGGACGCGGAAGCACTCGGCGACGGCGAGTACGCGACCTTGATCGGCGCGCTTCAAGGCCATGGCTACGCCCAGCGTGAGGGGCTTCGGCGCTTCCAACTGGTTCGCCAGGTTACCGCGCGAGATGGTGGGGAAGCGATCGACGTCGTGGTCGATTTCTTGATGCCGCGCGACGCGGAGATCGTGAAGAACGATCCGCCGTTGATCAATGACTTCGCGGTGCAGCGGGCCGATGGCGCCGACCTGGCGATGCGGTTCTACCAACTGGTCGCTGTGGCGGGGCCGATGCCGGAAGGCGGAACCAACCGCGTGGAAATCGCGGTGTGCTCGATACCTGCTCTGCTGGCGATGAAAGGCCATGCACTGGCGGGCCGCTACAAGCAGAAGGACGCCTACGACATCTACTACTGCGTGCGGAACTACCCCGGCGGCATCGATGTGCTGGCCCAGGAATGTCGGCCACTGCTGGGGCATCCCAGCGGCGAGCGTGGCTTCCGGCACATCGCCGACAAGTTCGACACCTTCGAGGGTCATGGGCCCACCTGTGTGCGGCGCTTCGTCGAAGACACGCATGCGCTGGGCGATCGCACGCCCGAACAGTGGCAGCAGGACGCATTCGGGCAAATCGACGCGCTGCTGCGCGCCATGGCGCTGCGAGGTTGAGTCACGCTTCAGACCATGGACTACGCGCGACTTCGCAACCTGTTGGAGCCCCTGGTGACCGGGCTGAAGGATGCCGGTACGCACACCATGTTGCCGGTGCTTTGCGAGGAGCTGGGCCTACCTGTGCCTGCCGCCGATGGCTCCAAACGCGAACGCATGACGGCCAGCTTCAACGCGCTCGCGGACGCGGACCTGCCGTCGGTTGCTCGGAAACTGCTGATTCGCCACCCACCCAGCGCCACCACGCGCAATCAGATTCAGGACATCCTCTGGAGCGACAGTCCGTGTCCGCCCATCCCGAAGCGGTACCGGCGCGAAGTCGCGCGCAGGCTCAACAGCGAAGAACTGTACGGAGATGCCCGCAGGTTCGACGAGTTGCTGGAGCGCCTGTGGATTCTGGATGCCGGTGACTGGATGTGCCTGCTTGGCGGGAAGCCCACGGGATTGCGCGCTGAAATCCAGCAGCATGTCCATCGCAACCCGGAGGACTGGCCAGCCGAAGTGCTGTTCGACCAGTTGGGAGCGTATGACGCATCCGACCGGCGCTTCGCGCTGTTTCTTGAGGGGCTGGCTTCGGCCGATGTGCGCCCCGACGAGGCCGCGCAACGCCACTTCGTGGCCTGCGTCAACGAGCCGCTGCGCAGTTGCGGCGCCGAGCTACGCGAGACCGACTCGGAAGGCGGCTACCCGATCTTCTCCTTGGTCTCACTGCACGCGGCGACCAAGGGCCGGCCGAAGAATCTCATTTTCGCCTCGCCCGACAAGCCCGACCTGCGCTTTCGCGACGCGCTGGACAACGACGTCGAGATCGTCACCAATGCGGACAAGGTGCTCGTCTATGACCGGCCCATCGGCAACGTCGGGCTGCGCTGGAACGATCTGCAGCAGTGGTGGGCGGAAGCCGAGCAGATCTCCGATGCCACGCAGGCCAAGCGCTCGCTGTACGCGCGTCTCAAGGCCAGCCTGCCACGCAACTCCCCGCCGCAAACCCTGCTATTCGATGCCTTCTTCGAGGGGTTTCGCAGTGCGGTGCCGAACCTGCCGGCACTGCTGCCCGAGGTCTGGCTGCACTGGGACCCACGCACGGTCAAGGCGCGAGGGCCGGATGCGCTTCTGCGGTTTCGCATGGACTTCCTGCTCCTGCTACCGCAAGGCGTTCGGGTCGTCATCGAGGTCGACGGCAAGCATCACTATGCAGACTCCACTGGCAGCGCCGACGTGCAGCGCTATTCGCAGATGGTCAAAGCCGACCGCGAACTCAAACTCGCCGGCTATGAAGTCTTTCGCTTCGGGGCAGCGGAACTGCAGGTGCCAACGGCGAAGGCTGACGTCAAGGCCTTCTTCGAGGCACTGTTCAAACGCTACGGCGTTCTGACGAACTGAAAACCCAGGCCCGTGCTGGCCGCAATGAAAATTCTGCGAGGCGCTGTCCAGAATCACGAAGACAGTGCAGCAGAAGGTCGTACCGCCAAGGACTGGAACTCGAACTGAAGCTCATCCTGCAGCTGGCACGCCCCTTGTGCCCTCCATCCCATGAGACTTGCTTCACAGCCCACGCCGGTGCCCTTGATGCCGGCCTGGGCCAGACGTGACGACGCTCCCAGCTTGCCGGGATTGCCCCATGCCGCATTGATCGTGGCCCCCATGAAGCAACGTCCCTATACCCAAAGGCCTCCATAAAGGCCAAAGGGCCGGCAAGGGGCAAGGGAACGGGGCCAAGGGGAAAGGCCCTACCCGAAAAGGCCAAAAGGCTCCCCCGACCGGCCCCGTCATCCGGGGTTCGCCATGATCTCACTGTTCCAACGCAAACGGGTGCCACCCGCCACCGGCGCGCCGCCCACACTCACCGAGCCACCCAAAGGGCTGATGCGGCCGGCTTCGGCCGCATCGCTGCTGGCGACGCCGCGTCGGCAGAAGCTGCTGGAGCACATCTGGCAGCGCACCTCGCTGTCGCGCCGGCAGTTCGCCACGCTGTATCTCGCACCGCTGGAACGCTACGTCGAGCTGGTCCAGCAGTTCCCAGCTTCCGAAAGCCATCACCATGCCTATCCAGGTGGCATGCTGGACCACGGCCTGGAGATCGTCGCCTACGCGCTCAAGCTGCGGCAGTCGCACCTGCTGCCTGCCGGCGCCACGCCGGAAGCCCAAGCCGCTCAGGCCGAAGCCTGGACCGCCGGCACCGCCTATGCGGCCCTGCTGCACGACATCGGCAAGATCGCCGTGGACCTGCATGTCGAGTACGTAGACGGCACGGTCTGGCACCCCTGGCACGGCCCGCTGCGGCGGCCGTACCGTTTCCGCTACCGAACGGACTGCGAGTACCGGCTGCACAGCGCCGCCGCCGGGCTGCTGTATGCTCGCCTGCTCGATCCGGGCATCTTCGACTGGCTGAGCGGCTACCCCGACGTGTGGGCCGCCTTGCTCTACGTACTGGCCGGCCAGTACGAGCATGCCGGCACGCTCGGCGAACTGGTGGTGCAGGCCGACCGGGCCTCGGTTGCCCAGGAACTCGGCGGCGATCCCGGCAAGGCACTGGCTGCGCCTAGGCACGCGCTGCAGCGTAAGCTGCTGGACGGCCTGCGCTTTCTGCTCAAGGAGGAATTCAAGCTGAACCAGCCCCAGGCCTCGGATGGATGGCTGACCCAGGACGCACTCTGGCTGGTGAGCAAGACCGTCTCGGACAAGCTGCGCGCACACCTGCTGTCGCAGGGCATCGACGGCATTCCGTCGAACAACACGGCGGTGTTCAACGTGCTGCAGGACCATGGCATCGTTCTGGCCACGCCGGACGGCAAGGCGATCTGGAAGGCCACCGTCACGAGCGACGCCGGCTGGTCGCACAGCTTCACCTTCCTGAAGCTGTCGCCCGCGGCGATCTGGGAACACGCCGACCGGCCGGCTTCCTTCGCAGGCCGTGTGTTGGTCGATCAGGAGGAACAGGAAGAGACGGTGCCGCAGACGCCCGTTGAGCCTGAAGCCCATCGCGTGGAACACGCGGCAGCGGCTCCAGCGGTCATGCCGGCCGCACCGATGACCGCGGACAACGACGTGGCGGCGCTGCTCGATCTGCTGGACGTCACGCCCACACCATCGACGCTACCGATCGCATCCGAGCCCGAGGTCGGCACAGATGTTGGCGTCGAGGCTGACCCCGTATCGATGCCGGCAACCGCGCTGTCGGCCACGGCGATCCACACAGCGGCCCAAGAGCGCGCCGAACCTTCCGGCACCCACTTCATGGCCTGGCTGCGTCAGGGCATCCAGACGCGCAAACTCATCATCAACGATGCCAAGGCGCTGGTGCACACCGTCGATGGAACGACCTACCTCGTCAGCCCTGGTGTCTTTCAGCGCTATGCGCAGGAACACCTGCTGGTCGCCGCGCTGGCCAAGCCGGAAAAGCTGGAGGGATGGCAGTGGGTGCAGAAGCGTTTCGAAAAGCTGGGCCTGCACCGCAAGCAGGCCAGCGGGCTGAACATCTGGACCTGTGAAGTCACAGGGCCGCGCAAGTCTCGGCGGCTGCACGGCTACCTGTTGACCGATCCCCAGACGCTGTTCCAGGAGGTGCCTCCGAACAATCCGCACCTGCGTCTCGCCGACGAAACCGCAAAGCGCGAAAATTCAGCCTTGGGGGGCAGGAACGACGACCAGGAATAGACCAGCCGCCGCAATACAGGTCGGCTTCAGTCCGAGGAATTGGGCGATGCCAGCTTGTCCTCGGTGAGTGCCATCAGATGGGCAGAACTGCATTTCAGCGCACGGGCGATCTTGAGGATCAGGGGGAGCGTGGGAACGTGTTCGCCACGCTCGATCTTGCCCATGTGCGAGCGCTCGATCCCGGCCAGATGGGCCAGCGCCTCTTGGGAGATGGCCTGGTTCATTCTTTCTTCGCGCACGGCCGCCCCAAACGCGATGGCGGGTTCCGCTTCGTAGGTGGTGGTGCCGGTAGGCCGGCCTCGTTGAATCGATCGCTTTTGCATTGTCAAAAGCGTCGAATACAGCCACGATCTAAACCACGTTAAACTTAACTCAATCCAGCGGCGCCCCAGTCGCCGCGAATCCACTGCCTGGAGGGAGCTGGACGTGAAATCGAGCGATGCCTCCACCGAAATTCGAGTGGCCGTCCTTGGCGAATGGGTGCCGCCCCAGCTTGCTGATGTGCTCGCACTGCAGCGCGCCGAAGAGCCGGAGATCCCCGCAGCTCTCGTCGGCTGTACGGCCGATGACCAGGCCACACAGCAGCCAGGCGAAGGCTTCGACTTCGCCTTGTCCACGGCTGCTTGGCAGTGGCCGGGCTGGGTATGCGAGGCGCTGTGGCATGACACGCTGGCGGTCGCAGTGGCCAAGCGCTCGCACTTGCTGGCTTACCACGAAGTGCCTTGCTGCGAAGTGCTCAAACAGCCCTTGATCTGCGCACAGTCAACGGCCGACGAGCCATGGCGCGCGGTGGCACAACGTCTATTCGAGGATGCGCTTCAGGATCGCGAGCAGACGGTCAGCACCTTCGACATGGCGATGACGCTCGTCTCTGCGGGATATGGCATCGCCGTCGCGCCGGCCGTGAGGCTGACCGGCTACCAGCGCCGAGGCATCGCTGTGCGGCCGCTGGCAGGCGCACCAACCGTCGTGATGGCCTACCTGCTGCGTCCCCATGCGTCGTTGACCGAGCCCCAAGCGAGGTTTGCGCGCCGCGCCCGATCCGTGTCCTGACGCCTCCGGCGCCACTCGTGCTTGGCAAAGTCGTGCTTAATCCCTGGTTTGCTAGGCATTGTGCCGAGAGAGGCGAGGCCGAGCCCCACGCGAGACTCGTCCTTGGCATCGTTTCGCAGCCGACGCTTGGCCGGCGTTCTGACGCCATGCAGCTGTCCCAGTCAGCGCCTGCCGTTATGTGAGCCTCAACTGCTGCGGGGACCACTCGCTCTCCTTCACGGTCGTGCTCACCGCCATGATGAGCTTGTCGAGGTTGGTGGCGGTGGCGCTTTCCAGGGCCGAGCGGCCGCGCAGCATTGCGCGGGGCTGCAGGAGCGCGTGGTAGATCTGCCAGGGGTCTGAGCCCCGGCTCAGCTTGAGGACGGCCTGAATCAGGGCATGCTTGACCGGATCGAGATGCCAATCCGGCACGCGCTGGCCACGGTTGCCGAGGTTCAGTGCCAGCAGGTTGCCCGCCTTGATCTCGTAGCTAATCCACCGGCGGGACTTGCCCGCCATCTTCGCGTACTCGGCAACCGGCAGGTTGTGCGGTGCCTCGAAGACATCGACCAGTTCCATCCGCTCGCGCTGAATGTCGGAAAGCGGCTGCTTCATCACCGACCGTGGCGACGTGACCGCCGGCAACCGATGCTTTGCGGCCGATACCAGCGGCATTGCGTCCCCGGGCTTCGTCACGATCAGCAGCGGCACCGCTGCAGGCTTGAGCGGCGCGCTGGCGGCTTCCTTGTCCAAAATGACGGGCACGCCTTCAAGATGCACGGTGAGCGGCATGCTCGCCAGTTCAACCAGGTTCTGCTCAAACAGGTCGAGCCGATCGGCCCAGTCCTGCATCATGCGCCGCCGCTGCTCCACGTACTCGGCGTGGTTGTAGGTGGCGCTGACCTTGTTGGGATCGACGTGGGAGAGCTGCGCATCCACCCACACCTTCGGGTAGCCGATCTCGTTGAGCGCGGTGGACATCGTGGCCCGGATGCCATGTCCGGTCAGCAGGTCGCGATAGCCCATGCGCTTGAGGGCACTGTTGAGCGTGTTCTCACTCATGCTGCGGATTCCGACCCAACGTGACCGCTGAATCCGAGAAGGGTGTGACCGGTGTTTCCGGGATGGTGACCGCGGATTCCGATTTGATCGTGACCGATTTGGGCGGTCGTCGGAATGACCGGTCACGTTGTCGGAATCGCCGGTCACGATCAGATCGGAACGGGTGTATGCAGCAGGCGTGGCAACGTCGTTTATCAGACCGGCTACCCTCGCGCGCTTTGCGCGGAGACCGAGGATGCCGGCGGAGCGGATTGCCATGCACAAGATCAGGGAGCTGTTACGGCTCAAGTACGACTGCGCGCTCTCGCATGAGCGCATCGCCCGCGCGCTATCGATTTCGAAGGGGGTGGTCGCCAAGTATGTGAAGGCGGCCGAGGCGAGCGGACGGGCGTGGGCCGAGTTGTCGGCGGCCGACGAGGCGCAGCTGCGCGGGTGGCTCGGCGGGACGATGCGCCCACGCGGGGCGACGGCGGGCTATGTGCCGCCGGACCTGGCGGCGGTGCATCAGGGACTGAAGAAGAAGAGCGTCACGCTCGCGCTGCTGTGGGAGGAGTACGTGCAGGCGGCCGCCGGGCCGGCCTACCAGTACTCGCGCTTTTGCGACCTGTACCGCGAGTTCGCCCGGCACCTGAAGCGCTCGATGCGCCAGGTTCACCGCGCCGGCGAGAAGCTCTTCATCGACTACGCCGGCGACACGGTGCCGATTGTTGACGCCGACACGGGCGAGATTTCCCGCGCGCAGATCTTCGTCGCGGTCCTCGGGGCCTCGAGCTACACCTTCGCCTGTGCCACGGCGACGCAGTCGCAGGCGGATTGGCTGGGCTCGCTCGCCCGGGCGCTGGCCTTCATCGGTGGCGTGCCCGAGCTCGTCGTGCCCGACAATACGCGCTCGCTCGTTGGCCAAGCCGACCGCTACGAGCCGCAACTGCAGCGCACCACCGCCGAGTTCGCCGCGCACTACGGCGTGGCGATCCTGCCCGCGCGCCCCTACAAGCCGCAGGACAAGTCCAAGGTCGAAGTCGGCGTACAGATCGTGCAGCGCTGGATTCTGGCGCGGTTGCGGCATCAGCGTTTCTTCTCGCTGGGGGAGTTGAACGAGGCGATCGCCGCGTTACTCGAGCCGCTGAACACGCGTGCCTTCCGGCGCCTGCCAGGCTCGCGCCACGAAGCGTTCGAGACGCTCGACCGCCCGGCGCTGCGCGCGTTGCCGGCCACGCCCTTCCAGTTCGCCCAGTGGAAGCGGGCCAAGCCCAACATCGATTACCACGTCGAGTTCGACGGGCATTACTACAGCGTGCCCTATGCGCTCGCCGGCCAGGCGGTGGAGCTGCGCATCACCGCGAGCAGCATCGAATGCCTCGCCGGCGGCAGGCGCGTGGCCGTGCATGCGAGGAGCCACCGGCACGGTGCCTTCACCACGCTCACCGAGCACATGCCCGCATCGCATCAGGCGCATCGCCAGTGGTCCCCGGGCAAACTCATCGCCTGGGGTGCCACGGTCGGACCTCACACCGAGCAGGTGGTCAGCCACCAACTCGAACGCATGCCGCACCCCGAGCAGGGCTACCGGGCATGCCTCGGGCTGATGCGCCTCGGTCGTCAATACGGCAACGAACGCCTCGAAGCCGCGGCGACCCGCGCCGTCACCCTCGGGGCAATGCGTTACCGCAGTGTCGCCTCGATCCTCAAGAGCGGGCTCGACCGCGCACCGCTCCCCACTCCCACTGCCGCTAGCCAAACCGAACTGGCGCTCCCCGCCGTGCACGAGAACCTGCGCGGGGCGCGCTACTACCACTGATTCCACCCACCGGAGAACATCGATGCTGATGCAACACAGCCTGCAACAACTGCGCACCCTGCGCCTGGAAGGCATGGCCCGCGCCTTCGAGGAGCAGCTCACCCAGCCCGCCATCACCGCGCTCAGCTTCGAGGAGCGTTTCGCCCAGCTCATCGATCGCGAGATCCTGCTGCGCGACGGCAAACGCATCGATCGGCTGCTCAAGGCCGCCCGCATCAAAGCCGCTGCCGCCTGCCTGGAGGACGTCGACTACCGCGCCGGGCGCGGCCTCGAGCGCAGTCAGATCGCCGCGCTCGGAACCGGCCAGTGGATTCGCCACCACCAGAACTGCCTCATCACGGGCCCCACCGGCAGCGGCAAGACGTGGCTCGCCTGCGCGCTCGCCAACGCGGCGTGCCGGCAGGGCCTCGCGGCCTACTACGTGCGTCTGCCGCGGCTCTTCGAAGAGCTGCGCATCGCGCATGCCGACGGCAGCTTCAGCCGACGCCTGATGCAGCTCGCGCGCATGGATCTCATCGTCATCGACGATTGGGGCCTGGCCGCGCCGTCGGCGCAGGAGCGAAGCGACCTGCTGGAGCTGCTCGACGACCGCGTCGGCACGCGTTCGACCGTGATCACCAGCCAGCTGCCGATCGAGCACTGGCACACCTACCTGGGCGACCCGACCTTCGCCGATGCGATCCTCGATCGCGTCGTGCACGCCGCGCACAAGCTCGCCCTCAAGGGCGAGTCGATGAGAAGAAAGGAAAAGGCATGAGGCCGTGCGCGCGAGACGCCTTACCCACAGGCGCCCGCCCGCCAGCGTATGAGGCGCGCTGGCGGTCGCCTGTGGATAAGCCTGCGCACTGCCCCCAATCGACCGTGATCGTGACCGACGCGGTTAGAATCTGAACCCCACGCTTGCGCGCGCCCCCACCGGTCACGTTCGTCGGTGCAGGCGGTCACGTTCGTCGGAATGCGCATCATGCGCTTCTTCATTTCGCTATCGTGCCGGAACAGGTGGTGCTGGGCCGGTTTGAATTGCTCCAGCATGTGGCGAACGATCTCGGTGGCCTGCACCGACAGCGGCACGATGTAGGGCGGAATGTCCTTGGGCAACTGGCGCTTCTTGCGCATGTCCACCTGGAGTTGCTTCACGACATCCGGCGGGATGATCCACAGGCCCCGATCAAGGTCGAACTGATCCGGCGTCGCCAGGCGCAGCTCGCCGGTTCGCACACCGGTCAGTAGCAACAGCCGCAGACCGAGGTGGGTCTGCAACCGGCCACGGTACTTGCGCAGACGCTGCAACAGCTTCGGCAGATCGGCCATGCGCAGGAACGGGTTGTGGTTGACGGGGGGCAGCGGCAGCGCCACCACATCGAGATCGGAGGCGGGGTTCTGCTCCAGGCCCGGCACGATCACCAGCGCGTAGCGGAACAGTTGGTTGAACCACGTCCTGACTTTCTCGGCAACGGAGAGCGCCTTGCGCTTCTCGATCTTGGCGATCACCTCCAAGAGGTCGGGACGTTTGATCTCATAGATCGACCGCTTGCCCAAGGTGGGCAGCACATCCTTGTCGAAGATGCGCGGGAGTATCGAGAGGGTCGTCTGCCGGCCTTCCTTGAGGCTGAGCCCGCGATGCTTGAGCCACTTGCGATACACGGCCTCGAAGGTGTTTTCGTCGGCGAGCCGGACAGCGGTGCGCTTCTGCTTGCGGTGAACGCGAGGATTGGTGCCTTTGGCCAGCAGGGCGCGCGCTTCGTCGCGCAGGCTGCGGGCCTCGCGAAGCGTCACCTCCGGGTAGGTGCCGAGCGACATCCGCTTCTGCTTGCCCGCCCAGTAGTAGCGGAAGTGCCAAGTCCTGCCCCCTGCAGCCGTGACGGCCAGGGAGAGGCCATCCAAGTCAGGGAGGGTGTATGCCTTGCCAGTTGCCTTGGCCTGTCGAACGGCCAGGTCTGAGAGTGCCATGCTCTTGCTCCTGAACATGAGTCAGGAACCAGATGCTGGTCACGTCGACCTCGCCCCTCCATCAACAATCCGGAATCAGCCGCGCCCGCAAAAATGGACACAATAATGGACACAAAAATCGCGGCTTCAGGTGGATTTCTGTGGATGTCCCTGGAACATCGATGCGCTGAAAAGCCGTCTTTTATCAACGACTTAAAAAGCTTCTTGGACATCCACGGAACTCCGTGGAAAGTGTGCAGTGGAGCGGGCGATGGGAACAGAATATCGCACCCAACCCATTGACGAAAAACAGTTTCTTTGTGTTCGCCCAACGGGACAAGGCCGTATTATGTTCCGCCCCCCTCACCCTCGGCAAGTAGTGCTGTCTGCCGAGAACTTCTGACATCCACCCACAGCCATCGAGGTTAGCAGGGTGATGCAAAAGCCAGTGAACGATTCGACGATGTCTTTGTCATAGAAACATTCCCAAGTCCATTGAGCTACGACGATGCGCGGCCAACTCGACCCCCAGTCTTCGACGTTCCACTATTTCTCGCCCGAGTCGCGAGTCCCGGCCGACCATCCACTGCGCCGGGTGAAGAAACTGGCCGACCGCGCGCTCAGTGCGATATCGGCAGACCTGAACGGGCTTTACTCGAACATCGGTCGGCCGTCGATTGCACCGGAGCGTTTGCTCAAGGGGCAATTGCTGATCGCGCTGTACTCCATTCGCTCTGACCGTCAGTTCTGCGAGCAGCTCGATTACAACATCCTCTTTCGCTGGTTTCTTGACATGAATCTCGAGAGTACCAGCCTGGATCAGTCGAACTTCAGCCGACTGCGCGAGCGCCTGGTGCAGACCGACATCGCCCGGCGCTTCTTCGACGAGGTGGTGAGCCTGGCCCGGCGCGAGAAATTGCTCTCGTCCGATCACTTCACCGTCGACGGCACGCTGATCGACGCATGGGCCTCGTTCAAAAGCTTCAAGCGCAAAGATGGTGAGCCGCCCAAGGACGGCGGCGATGGCACCGGAATGGTCGATTTCAAGGGCGAGAAGCGCTCGAACGCCACCCATCAGAGCACCACCGACCCCGAATCCCGGCTCATGAGGAAGGGCAATGGACAGCCCGCCAAGCTCAGCTATGGAGGTCACGTGCTCATGGAGAATCGGAACGGGCTGTGCGTCGACATCCTGATCACCGAATCCACCCAGGCCGAACATCGCGCTGCGCGCCAACTGCTCACCCGTGCTCGGCGCCGGCGTATTCATCCGAAGACCTTGGGCGCCGACAAGGGCTATCACGTCAAGGAGTTCGTCAGCCATCTTCGTGAGCATCGTGTCCGCCCGCACATTGCACGGATCGCGAACCGAACGACACCGGGGCTCGACGGACGGACGACGAGAACCGAGGGCTACCAAATCAGTCAGCGCAAGCGAAAACGGGTCGAGGAAATCTTTGGCTGGTTGAAGACGGTTGGCGGAATGCGCAAGACCCGATTTATCGGCCAGGAAAAAACCCAGATGGCTGCATTTATTTCGGGGGCCGCCTACAACCTGTTGCGAATCGCGAAGTTGAGCGGTTCGGAGGTGAAGGCGTGAACCGGAGCGCCAAAATGGCCCGCGCAGGGCACGAGAAACACCCTTTCGGCAATTCGAAAGGGATTGAAAATCCAATTCCTGAGACGAAGTCGGCATGAAATTCAATTGGACGGCCCCGGGTGGCGCGGTGTCGAGTGTTTTTGCATCAGCCTGTTAGTGCTGAAGTCGATCAACACAGCGGCCCGCATGCCTTGCCGAGACCGCCCCTCTTGCCGCTTTCGGCGATCTGGAAGCACTCCATTCAGTTTTTCCCCGGCACGATGTTGACGCCGATTCGATCGGCCAGATCGAGCACCGCATCGTAAGCGTCCCCATCGTCCAGCAGGTTGCGGGAGTTGCCTTTCCGTCGAAGGGCACCGTCGGGGATGCGATCACCGAAAAGAACGAAGGCGCGCGCCGAGTCGTCCTGCCTTGAGATCCAGGACAGCCCTTGGGCCTGCGGGCATTGGCGGAGGATCGCCTCCGCCCACTTGCGGGTGGTCGGATATTGATCCTTCTCGGTGTCGATGAGCTGCTTGCGCGTCACACCCAGCTTGCGCAGGGGCACGCTCGCCAGATCGACGAGTTGAAGCTCCTGTTCGATCTGGATGGTGGAATGCACCTGTTCAACCAGCTTGCCCTTGTCGAAACTCTTGAAGCCGGCGGTATGCGGAACGTCGTGGAAGACCGTCTCCATCAAAGCGCACGCCATCGTCGTTCCGCCGTACAGGGTGGGGATCGGCTTTCCATATTCATTGTGGATCGGGCTGAAACGCGCATTGCCTTGTACGCCCGGGTTGAACTGGTCAGCCTGATATTTGCTCTGATGCACACGATGCAGCACCTCGTCCTTTACCAGCGAGGTGAGCGTGACATGGAGCTTGTCCGGAGGAGCTGGCGTGCAGGAATACGCCTCGTCGGCGGGCGGCGACGGGTCCGTGCTGCCCGCGGGCTTGGCGCTTCGCTTAGCCATGGGCGATCTCCTGAACCTCGTCCATTGCCGCGTCCATCACACGCTCGGGTGCTGATGCCAGCAGATCCTGTGGCCGCTTGCCGCCCAGGACGCTGTTGTCGGAGCGGAACCAGTAGGCCATGCCCCAGCTGTCCTTGCGTCCGGCGAAGGTCTCGATGATCTTGGCGAGCGCCTTCACCGGCCGGAAACCGGCGTCGCGGTCCAGCCCATAGCCCGGGAAGTAATCGACGCCCCCATGGTTGATGGCAAAGATCAACCCCTGTTTCTTCCATTTGTTGGGCTGGGCGCTGGGATTGCGGGTACTCAGGCCTGCTAGTTGTGCGATGTCGGCTGCGGTCAACCAGTCACCGCTCTCCAGCACAGCCTTGCGCGACCGCACCAGCATGGCCGCTTCCTTGAGCAGACGGGGAGACGGTGGCGTCCGGGGCACTAGAACCTCGGCCAAGCGCTCCAGCGACTCCCGGTCATGGCGCTCCAGCAATACCTCGAACATGGAAGAAGCCACGTTGGTGAAGTTCTCCGCCAGGGCCTGGAAGACGTTCGGATTTATGTGGTCGAACGCGACCACCAGCACGCGGTCAGCGTGCGATTTCCCAAGACGGGCCTGTACCTCCTTCGGGGTGCCAACCAAGGTCGAGACCCCCGGATGGTCTGCAACGACGCTCATGGATGCTCTCCTTTGGAGGTTATGAAAGTTATCTAATGTTAACATATCTCAAATAACCTTGAAAGCGCACTCCTTTCTGCAGAGGCGGCGCGCCTGAATCGGAGGAAAGGGTCCATGAAATCTCGCACGCTCTATGTGATCGGCAACGGCTTTGACCTGTGGCACGGCATTCCCTCAAGCTTGGCTCAGTTCAAGCAGCACGTCCAAGCCACCGACCGCGACGTCTACCGTGAGGTCGAGGAGTACCTCCCCACAGAGGATGACTGGAGCGATCTGGAGCTTGCACTGGCCGACATGGACGTGGATGCCCTGATCGACAACTTGGGGCACTTCATGGGTTCGTACGGCGCTGAGGACTGGAGCGACTCGGGGCATCACGATTTCCAGTACGAGGTGCAGAACGTCGTTAAGCGCCTGTCCGCCGGCTTGCGACTAAGGTTCGCCGAGTGGATCCGAAAGTTGCCAATCCCCAGCCCGTCAACAGCCCGGAAACGGATTGCGACAATGGATACGGGCGCGGTGTTCTTCAGCTTCAATTACACCAGCACGCTGGGCACGCTGTACGGCGTCCGTCCCGAACGGATTCTGTTCATACACGGCTGCGCCGATCTGGATGACGACGAACTTGTGCTGGGGCACGCGTGGCATCCGCAGACCCGCACGTCGTTGAACGATCGTCCAGATATCGAGGAGATCGATACGCGGTTGATGGAGGCCAACGACATCATCGACGGCTACTTTTCGGCGACGTTCAAGCGCTCCGCCGAACTCATCGCGCAACACCAGGGCTTTTTCGACGCTCTGACCGACATCAAGCAGGTGATCGTGCTGGGGCACTCGTTGTCGGATGTCGACGCGGCCTATTTCAGGGCCCTACTCGAACAGCGCCGCGTGGCTGACGCGCAGTGGCAGGTCGCCTGTTGTTTCCCCGAAGAATGGCCTGAGAAACGAGAGCTGCTTGTCCGCCTGGGCGTCGATCCCACCAGGGCCACGCCCGTACTTTGGGACGCGCTGTAAGCACCGTGATCCACGTGGCGCCTGCGACTATTTCAGTCTGACAGCATTCTCTGCAGGTTTAAGCACGCGCACGGATAAGCCGAGCGTGCCTGAAATGTGCTGCATGGTGTCGATCGGAACGCTCGTGGTGCGGAGGCAGATAGACCCTGGGTGCAACAGCTCATGCAAAACGGGTCTTGTCGGGTTCCGACAGAGCCGTGACCCTCACGTCTATGCGAAGGGCATGATTAGACGTCGCTGTCGCGAGATTCGGCCCAGCATCGTCCTGCAGTCAAGAGCGGATCCGACCCAATATCCATCTTTGCACATGAACCGCTTCGCGGTGGTCTGGCAGGGGGCGAGGTGATCGGTGCGCGCGAACGCACGGGCCTTGACGCCCTCGGCGTTGTTAGCGCCTGGGACGCCCTGGTCTGGAGGAGTTTTGGAAGATATTCCTTGTAGGGAGCCGGATGCATGCACGACAGTCCACCTATATCCAAGGTCTACTATCGACCGATCGAAGCGGCCATACGCTGGGCAGGCCTGCTGCAATACAAGAAAGATATCTTGCGCTTGATATCGTCACCAGCACATTTGCCGATGACGCTCGACTGCCCTGGATGGGCTGAGCTACGGCTATGCACCGAGCGCATCCACGATGCCATCTTCAATGGCGAGCTTCCGTACGGATGCAATGGCATCACGCAGAACGACAAGGCACTCTGGGATTCTCCCGACCTCACCATCAGGCACCTGGATCTCAAGCGCTGGATGCGGGATCACTACCCTGACGAACGTCCTGCCTTCCTCTTCAGTCGCCGCGAGCGCATCGCTCACCCTGTCATCACCTTGGAGACCGGCCAGGCAATGCTGGTCGAGCGGGAGGCCTTGAAGGCCGAACTGGAACACTGCCGGCGCCAGCTCCAGACGCTGCAGGAGCAGCATCACGTCCTGTCGAAACAGGGCGAAGTGATACCCGCCTGCGACGAGTGTTCGATCACCGATCGGTCGGAATCCACCTACCAGCACATCATCGGCGGCATGCTTGACTTGATGCTGAGCCAGTCGCCGGCAGGCACTCCGTACTCGTGCTTCAGGACGCAGGAAGCCGTCGTGACCGCCTTGATCGCACATCACAGCGGCATCATGGGGATCACCGAGCGCACTCTGCACGGCAAGTTCGCGCAGGCGCGCCGAAAGATCCGCAGCTCGGCCTCGTAGGCCCATAGACCGCCGGCCGTCACGCCGCGGAGACGCGAGTCCAGTTACGCGCCGACTTGCAAGTGTGTATGTGCAGTCCCGGAAACTGCATTTGCAGTGGCTTCCGTCAATCAGGTCTATTTAATGAGCGTCACGCCAACGAACGCCACCGAGCGTTAAGGAGTGACCCTCATGTCGCAAACGCCTGCATTGCCGCCGGGCGAGCGCCGCATCCTGCGGCTCGACGAAGTCGAAGCCAAGTCTGGTTTCAAGCGCGCCCACATCTACAGCCTGATGAAGAAGGGCGAATTCCCCCAGGCCCTGCGCCTTGGAGTGCGCGCGGTCGGTTGGGATTCGACCGAGGTGGACCTCTGGATCAGCGAACGCCTCAAGAACCGGGTGTGACCGAGTCTCCCACGGATTCCTTGAATACCCATGAGGAGAGCCTGATGCGGGTCGTATCCATCATTTCCACGAAGGGCGGTGTCGGCAAGACGACCACTGCCGCGAACCTGGGCGGCTTGGTGGCCGACGCGGGCTTGCGCGTGCTGCTGATCGATCTCGACGTGCAGCCTACGCTGTCGTCCTACTATCAGTTGGCGCACCGAGCCCCTGGCGGCATCTACGAGTTGCTGGCATTCAATGAGCGGCGCCTGGAGCAACTGGTATCGCGGACTGCCATCACCGGCTTGGACCTGGTTCTGTCCAATGACGACCGGGGCGAACTGAACACGCTGCTCCTGCACGCCCCGGACGGGCGGCTGCGTCTGCGCCATCAGTTGCCAATCCTGGCACCGCTGTACGACCTGGTACTCATCGACACCCAGGGCGCACGCAGCGTGCTGCTGGAAATGGCGGTACTCGCCTCCGACCTGGCGCTTTCGCCCGTCACCCCGGAAATCCTGGCTGCGCGCGAACTGCGCCGCGGCACCCTGCAGTTGATCGAGGACATCTCCCCGTACCGGCGTCTGGGCATAGAGCCCCCGCCGCTGACTCTGCTGATCAACCGTGTGCATCCTGTTTCGTCGAATGCAAAGCTGATCCGCCAGGCGTTGCGCGACGTATTCGCCAGCCACGTCGGGGTGCATGTCCTCGACACTGACGTGCCCGCCATCGAGGCCTACCCGCGTGCCTCAACGAGCGGCCTGCCTGTGCACCGCGTCGAGTACCGACAACCCCTGGGGCGGGTCGCGCCGGCGGCACTGGAGACCATGCGTGCCCTGGCAGGGGAGTTGTTTCCGGCGTGGCGCGAACGCTTCGCGTTGGTGACAGGCAAACACAATGAGCCCAGGGGAGCCCGCCATGGCGAACGCGCATGAACTGGCGCGTGGCCACAAGCGATTGCGCGCCCTGATCGAATTCGCCCTCGCCGAGGGCTGGCACGTCAAGCGCACGCCGGGAGGGCATCTCAAGTTCATCAAGCACGGCTGCGCGCCGATCTACACCAGTTCGACGGCCAGCGACCATCGGGCGAGCCTCAATGCCCGGGCTCAGATCCGGCGCGCCGATCGCGAAGCTCGTTGCGCCCTCGATGCTGCCGTGAACGGCGGTGGGCATGGCTGAGATAACCCCTCGGGACATGGCTGACAAGTTGCTCGCCGCCGGGTTTCAGCGCACCGGTCCCGCCGCGACGGTTTTGAGCGATCCGATCGCCGACACCCCAATGATCGTGACGCTGGACGAGTTGCGCCCGTATGACCACGACCCTCGCGTCAAGCGCAATCCGGCTTACGAGGAAATCAAGGCGTCCATCCGAGAGCGCGGTTTGGATGCCCCACCGGCGATCACGCGGCGCCCGGGCGAAGAACACTTCATCATTCGCAACGGCGGCAACACGCGATTGGCAATCCTTCGCGAGCTGTGGGCCGAGACCAGGCAGGAGCGCTTCTTCCGTATCTCCTGCCTGTTTCGCCCTTGGCCGGAACGGGGCGAGATCGTCGCCTTGACGGGCCACCTGGCCGAAAACGAGCTGCGCGGTGGCCTGACCTTCATCGAGCGCGCACTGGGGGTGGAGAAGGCGCGCGAGTTCTACGAGCAGGAGATCGGCAGCACGCTGACCCAGTCCGAGCTGGCGCGGCGCCTGACGGCCGACGGCTACCCGGTGCAGCAGTCGCACATCAGCCGCATGCAGGACGCGGTGCACTACCTGCTGCCGGCGATTCCGACCGTGCTGTACGGCGGGCTCGGCCGCCATCAGGTGGAACGGCTCGCGGTGCTGCGCAAGGCGTGCGAGCGCACTTGGGACCGGAGAGCACTGGGCCGTCACCTCGCCGTGGATTTCGCCGCGCTGTTTCAGGATGTGCTGTCGCAGTTCGACACGCAGCCGGATGACTTTTCGTTCCAGCGAGTGCAGGACGAACTGGTGGGCCAGATGGCCGAACAGTTGGACGCGGACTATGACGCGCTGAGCCTGGAAATCGACGACAGCGAAAACCGGCAGCGGGCGTTGACCCGCGAGCCGGCGTCGGCGAGCCCGGCGGCACCCATCGTGCCCGCGACGCCGAGGCCTGCGTCGCCACCTCCGGCGGCGACACCTGCACAGCAGGCTGGCGCACCGGCTGGACCCGTTGCCGAGCTTCCCGCGACACCGACTGCTACGGCGCTCGCGCTTGGCAATGAGCAAAGTGAGGGCGAAGGCGCCGCGCCAGTACCGGCCGACCGCGATGCGGAGCGCCTGCAGGGACATATCGTGTCTCCGGCGCTGACCACCGAACGCCTGCAATCCATTCAGCGCCTGGTGGCCGATCAGATGGGCGACAAGCTGCCCGACTTCGAGACCGATGCCTTGCGCGCGATTCCGGTGCAGGTCGGCGGGCTCTACCCCATCTCGGATGTCTGGTACATCGAACCCGGACTGGACGGTCCGGACCGGCTCCGGGTGCATATCGCACAGTTCGCTCGCGAGATCGCCGAGGAGGCGGCGGTCGCCGAGCACGTCGAGTCCAGTGAGAGCGGCATCGGGTTTATCTGTGTGACTACGGCCGTGGGCCAGACGAAGGACTTTCCGGCCTTCGCTTGTGCCGTGCTGACGCTGCTACATGCGCTGAGCGCGGCGCGGGTACCGGCGCCGGGGCTGGATCGTGAGCGACTGGCCAACGACCTGGCGCCGCTGCTGCGCGGCGGCGGAACGTCCATGCGGCTGAGCGACGCCGGCCTGGTGAAGCTGTTCCGGCTGCTGCGCCTGGCGCGCCGCCTGCTGGACCTGGAGACCGGTGTGACATCCGTTGCCCCGGGCCACGAACCCTGAGCTCGGGAGACCACCATGTCGTCACCCCATCCGCTCAACCAAGCCGTCATCGCCCAGGCGCTGCACGATCTGCGCAACGGCCAACTACGTCGCTGCAAGGCGATGGGCTTTGGCGAGGAGGAGCTGGATGCGCTCAAGCATCCGGCGCTGGTCAGCGTGCTGGTCAACGCCACGGTGTCGTGGTGTTCGGTCTCCGTCAACCGCGAGGTGCTGAAACGGCTCCTGAGCCAGGTGCATGACGTGGAGCAGGAAATCGCCACGGTGGATCGCATGCTGCGCTTGGGTGCGAGCACGGAGATGGTGAGCCGCTTCTACGGTCTCACGCATCAGGAGGTCGCCCTACGGCGCGACATCCTCGGCTTACCCAAGCGCAAGGGGCGGCATCCGGTGCTGGACGAGGCGCAGGACGCTGCCTTGTGGGAGCGCTGGAAGGCCGGTTTCACCGAGCGTCACATCGCGCTGGACGACGACATCGCGATGCTGGCGCTGACCATGGACCTCGCCGAGACCCTGACGCTGCCGATGTCGGTGATCTGGGCGGCGATACGGAACTGGATCGATCAGGGGGCCGTGTAGATTATGGCCACGGGCGGCGCGCCACGGTGCGATGGTCCCATGGCGCTGTCGGCGTTGTTCGACGATGCGCTGCGCGAGCTGGCGCCGTCCCCACGATCAAGCCACGCCACGGCACCCGCCGCCGATGGATTCCTCTACAGCGGCAACCGCCACGAGAGCGTGCCGCGGGCGCTGTTCCTCGACCGGCGCCTGACGCCGCTGGAGCGCAACGCCTGGCAAGTGTTCCGCCTGCTGCTCAACGACGACGGTGTGACCGCCTTCCCGACCTACGACCAGCTTCGGCCCTACCTGGCGTCGATGCCGTGTTCGGCGCAGGCCTCCCACGAGACCGTCGCGCGTGCCCTGACGCTGCTGCGGCTGACGCGCTGGTTGAGCCTGGTGCGCCGACGGCGCGATCCGAAGACCGGCCGCATTCTGGGCAACCTCTATGTGCTGCACGACGAACCGCTGACGCCCTTCGAGGCGATGCAACTCGACCCCGACTACCTGGGCCTGGTGAGCCAGGCCCTCACCCATGCCGCCAAGGCGGTACAGATCGTCGGCATACATTCGCTCAAGGAGATCGCCGAAGACCCGCTGCTCAGCGGCCGCATGCTGCCGACACGCCTGCAGGTGCTCGCGCAGCGCATGGTCCCGCACGGCTGGATGCCAGAGAGTTATCCACAGGATGGTGCCGATCACGATTCCGAAGGAGGCAGGGAGGGCTTGCTTCGGAATGCAGAACACCCGTCTTCGGAATCCGTAGCAGGACCAAAACCCGCGCCGGACTGCTCTCTTCGGAATCCGAAGGAAGACCGTACGGTACGTAAGGATCGTATAAATGAAGTACGTACAGTACCGCGCACGAAGGCCTTGCAGAACCTGCGCCTGCCCGAGCGCTTCCTGCGTCTGCAGGAGGAACAACAGGCCGGAGCGATGATCGCTCTGCAACAGGTGGACGATGCCCAGCGGCAGGCGGTGCTCGACGAGTGGGCGGCGCGCTGCCGTAGCAGCACGGTGCGCAACCCGGCCGGCTACCTGTTCGGCATCATCCAGAAGGCGATCCGCGGGGAGTTCAAGGCCTGGGCTGGCGAAGGCGGGTCAGTGCCGCCACCGCCTCGAGGCGCGGCACCTGCGCCGTCGCCACCTCCTGCGTCCAATGGACCCGACCGCGAAATGGCGCGCGCTTACCTGGCGCAGTTGCGGTCGATGATGCGCGATCCCTGATCGACTGGGCTATCCCTAGGGGATAGCCGGCACAGACAGGCTTCCTTCAGTTCTTGATTGCTCCCTGTCGTCCCATGAGCGAAACTGCCGCTTGATGGCACAAATGAGCCTGATCTCTGAAGCAGTACCTTCGATGGCTTCCGACCCGCATGGTCCGGGCTCAGGATTGCTGCACCCCGGATTCCACCACTCTGTGAGCGATGACGAACCTCAGGCACAGCAGCGAGAAGTTCAGCGCTTGCTGGGCCGCTGCCTGTTGCGCCTACAGCAATACGAACGCCTGATGAAGGCCATCGTGGCCCATCACGACATTTCGGGGCCCGCGCATTCACTGGAGGCTGTTCGTGCGGCGCGCATCGAGGACACGGCGACCAAGACTCTGGGTACGCTGGTGGGCCAATTGTTCGGATCGTATGTCGTCACGGAGGGCGGCGACGTCAGCGAGAATGAACCGGACCTGCCCGCCGACATGATTTCATTTCGCACGCGGGTGCAACTGAGCCTCTCTGCGGAGGATTACGTCAGGACGCAGGCCGACCTCAAGGATCTGGTGTCGCTGCGCAATGCCTTGGTACACCACTTCATCGACCAGCACGACCTCTGGACAATCGAGGGGTGTCATACCGCGCACGATGCGCTGACCACCGCCTACACCCGCATCGACCAGCATTTCGAGCAACTGCGTGGTTGGGCCGAGCACATGGATCAGGCGCGCCGCCTGGCGGCGGAGTTCGTCCAGTCGGATGTGTTTCACGACCTGGTGGTCAACGGCATTGCACCGGACGGCACGGTGGATTGGCCGGCGGTTGGCATCGTTCGCGCATTGCGCGAGGCGGCCGGGGAACTGGCCGTGGAGGGATGGACGCCCGTCGCCGCGGCCGGACGGTGGATCTCCGAACGGCATCCCGAGCAACTGCCCGCCAAGTACGGATGCAGCAGTTGGCGCCAGGTGGTGCATGAGTGCCGGTTCTTCGAGCTTCGCTACCGCGACGTAGATGGTCGGCGTGCAGCTTGGTTCAGGGCACGAGAGATGTAGCCTTGCTCGGCATTGCATGATGCTGTGCCAGCACTCATGCCTTGCTTTGCTTTCCGCAGCGCTATCCCCAGGGGATAGCCGGAACAGGCGGCTTTCCGCATCAGGCAAACCGGGCCAACACTGGCTGCGGTTTGTTGACTGACGGCCTTCCGGCCCATCCCGATGCTGGCGACTCGTTCCTTCACCGCGAGTCGCTTCCATGGCCAACGAACCCCTGCAGCTCAACCTCGGATCGCTGCGCAGCGCGATGTCGCTGACGCTGCACACCCACCACGCCTCGCGCATCTGGCACGGCCGCGCGCCGGCCGAGGGGCGCCCCGGCATCATCGGCCTCAACGGGTACATCAGCGCGATGAACAAGATGAAGCGCGGCGCCGAGCAGGACGACCCCTACTCGGACTGGTGGATGCTGCGCATCGAGGAGAAGCTGGCCGACACCAAGGGCCGCCTGCAGACCTTGCGCGAACAGGTGGACCAGGCCCTGTCCGACGTGCCACCGGCGCTATCTCTCGGCGAAAACATGAACGTGCAGCCGGTCAAGCTACCACTGTTCGTGAACGCGCAGCTCGGTTTTATGGCCGTGTACCTCCTGGCCGACTATGACGATCTGGCGCGCAAGCTGATCCTGGCGCACCACACGGCGCTGATCGACCGCAGCACGCTGGAACGCTGGCTCAACGACGGTGCGCATGCACTGCGCAGCCTATTCTCGCTGGCCCAGCAGTACCGCTTCTCCGGCACGACGCGCGACGACTTCGCGGCGAAGAACGCCGCGGCGCGGGCGGCACAGGAGAAATTCGGCGAGCTGCCGCAGGATGTGCTGGAAGGCACGCGCCGTTCGCGCTTTGCGCCACCTGTCGCGCGACGGGGAAACCGGCCCGAGGCTCCAGCCGCCGATGCCCCGGAGCCAAGCCTCGCCGATGGCGCAGTCGACACCACGGCGCAAGACGAGGACGCCAAGGCATGACAGCCGTGTTCTCTTCCGGCCGTCCGGCGCGCTTCATTCCGCTGGCACAGGCGGACTTCCAGCGGCTGGAACACGCAGGCTACCTAAAAGGCCTTTTACAGCCTTTTAAAGGTAAGGGGAGTCTGGAAATCTGGGCCAGCCAGTGCATTGCGCTGCGCGACGGGTTGATCACCCTGGCACGGCGGCAGATGTTGCCCCAGGCACGGGCCTACCCCTTCAACCTGCTTGACGTGCAACTGGCCCAGCAGACGACTGGCGCAGGGACGACCTTTCTGCGCTGGCGCAACCTCGACCGCTCTGCCATGGGCGTGGCCTTGTGGGAGGTGCTGCTCGCTCGCCCCGCGACACCGGTTTCGCTGATCGACGACCTGTACGCGATCGAACTGCAGCGCATCGCGCTGAACATGCAGATCAGCCTGACCCACAGCATCGCCCGCCACGCCCTGGAATGCGCCAGCAGGATGGAGCGGGCTGAGGCGACTTATCTGCGGCGTGCCCACGGGCATGACGCATCCATTCCCACCACCCCCAAGGAGTCACCATGAGCACGCACTTCGTCGGCGAGGGCAACATCGGATCTGCGCCGGAGTATCGCGAATTCCCCAACGGCAACGACGAGCCGCGTCGGCTGCTGCGCCTGAATGTCTATTTCGACAACCCGGTGCCGAAGAAGGACGGCGAGTATGAGGACCGTGGCGGCTTCTGGGCACCGGTGGAGCTGTGGCATCGCGATGCCGAGCACTGGCAGTCGCTGTACCGGAAGGGCATGCGCGTACTGGTCGACGGCCGGACCGTGCGCGACGAATGGGAGGACGCCGACGAAAACGAGCGTGTGACCTTCAAGATCGAGGCCCGGCGCGTCGGCATCCTGCCGTACCGCATCGAGACCGTGACGCTCGGCGCCAAACCAACCGGGGGCCAGTAGCCGGCGCTCAAGGGCGGCTGTAGCAGCCATCAGACGCCCTCCATGCGCCAAACGAGCTATCCCCAGGGGATAGCGCCAGCCAACAAATCGGTGCCAGGACGGTTCCGCTTCCCTGCGGACCGCCGCGCTTGATCAGGACATGCTGCTGTTCATCCGATGAACAGCACATCCCGAGGAGACTTCATGCGCGTGTTCCTGTGCGAGAAGCCTTCGCAAGGCAAGGACATCGCCCGCGTGCTGGGCGCGGGCCAGCGTCGTAATGGCTGCTACAGCGGCGCCGGCATCGTCGTGACCTGGTGCATCGGTCATCTGGTGGAAGCGGTTCCGCCCGAGGGTTATGACGAGCGCGATAAGCGTTGGGTCATCGAGCAGCTGCCCATCATTCCCGAGCGCTGGCGCGTCGAGCCCAAGGCTGCGACCGCCGCGCAATTCAAGATCGTCAAGCAACTCGTCGGTCAGGCCACCGAGTTGGTGATCGCCACCGATGCTGATCGCGAGGGCGAGATGATCGCCCGCGAGATCATCGAGCTGTGCGGCTACCGCGGGGCAATTCAGCGCCTGTGGCTGTCGGCGCTCAACGATGCGTCGATCCGCAAGGCACTGGGCGCGCTGAAGTCCTCCGCCGAAACGCTGCCGCTGTACTACTCGGCCCTGGCCCGCTCGCGCGCCGACTGGCTGATCGGCATGAACCTGAGTCGGCTGTTCACGCTGCTCGGGCGACAGGCCGGCTACACCGGCGTGCTGTCGGTGGGCCGGGTGCAGACGCCGACGCTGAAACTGGTGGTGGATCGCGACCGCGAAATCGCGCGATTTGTCTCGGCGCCGTTCTGGGCCGTCGAGGTGGCGCTGTCCCATGCGGGGCAGCCCTTCACGGCGAGCTGGACGCCGCCGGAAGGCTGTACCGACGAGGCCGGCCGCTGCCTGCAACAGCCGGTGGCCCAGCAGGCTGCCGAGCGCATGCGTGCTACTGGCAGCGCCCAGGTGGCGTCGGTCGAGACGGAGCGCGTGCGCGAAGGTCCGCCGCTGCCATTCGACCTGGGCACGCTGCAGGAGTTGTGTTCCCAGCAGTTGGGCCTGGACGTGCAGGAGACGCTGGACATCGCCCAGGCGCTGTACGAGACGCACAAGGCGACGACCTACCCGCGCTCCGACTCGGGCTACCTGCCCGAGAGCATGCTCGCGGAGGTGCCGACCGTTCTCGACAGCCTGGTCAAGACCGATCCCAGCCTGCGCCCGTTGATCGATCGCCTGGACCGCAATCAGCGCTCGCGCGCCTGGAGCGACGCCAAGGTCACGGCCCACCACGGCATCATCCCGACGTTGGAGCCCGCCAATCTCTCCGCGATGAACGACAAGGAGCTGGCCGTCTACAAACTGATCCGCGCGCATTACCTGGCGCAGTTCCTGCCACATCACGAGTTCGACCGGACGGTGGCGGAGCTCGCTTGCGGCGGGCAGTCGCTGCTGGCCGTCGGCAAGCAGATCGCCGTGGCCGGCTGGCGTCAGGTGCTGGCGTCATCGGAGGAAGGCGGGGCGGATAGCGATGACGCGCAGCGCAGTCAGGTTCTGCCGGCGTTGCGAGCCGGCTTGTCCTGCCAGGTCGGTCACGTAGACCTGAAGGCGCTGAAGACCCTGCCGCCCAAGCCCTACACCCAGGGCGAACTGGTCAAGGCCATGAAGGGCGTCGCCAGGCTCGTTACCGACCCGCGCTTGAAGCAGAAGCTCAAGGACACGACGGGCATCGGCACCGAGGCCACGCGCGCCAACATCATCAGCGGCCTGCTCGGCCGCGGTTATCTGCTGACGAAGGGCCGCGCCGTCCGCGCGTCGGATGCAGCTTTCACACTGATCGACACCGTGCCGGCGGCCATCGCCGATCCGGGCACGACGGCGGTCTGGGAGCAGGCGCTGGACATGATCGAGGCAGGCCAGATGACACTGGACGCCTTCATCGCCAAGCAATCCGCCTGGGTGACCCAACTCGTGCAGCAGTACCGCGGCACAACGCTCGCCATCAAGCTGCCGCCATCGCCATCGCCATCCTGCCCGCAGTGCGGCGCGCCGATGCGTCAGCGCACGGGCAAGAGCGGCGCTTTCTGGTCATGCAGCCGCTACCCGGACTGCAAGGGCACGCTGCCGGTCGACACCTCGACAGGCAAGCGCAGTGCATCGCGCAAGCAGCGCGCTTCCCCCAAGGCGTCCTGACGCCGACGAATCCCTTCGCCACGCCGGCCGTTTCCGACGGCGGTGCCAACGTCCCGCACCCCGCGGGACTCCCCAGCACACGTCTCCTTCTGCAACGGTGTGCGCGTCTCGCTGCCCCGCAACGGGTTCGCGGGACGAGAAGGCCGTTCCTCCGCAAGTCGCGGTTGCCGCGACGCCATTGATCGAGATGCTTCCGCCGATGACGAGAGGTCTCCTGACGCCTGGCTACGCTGGCGAGCCGTCAGGAGACCCCTCGGGTCGACGGTATTCGGTGCCGGTGCCCGCCGGCGGAACAACGGGCTCCCTTTGTGCGCGGATGTGTGCCGAAGGATATCGACCCCAGCCACGACACGGGTCGGGTGCGATTGCTGACGCAGCGAGCGGCTTTGGCGACGGCCGGGACTGCCACAGCCCACAGGTGGTTTCTCTCTTCTCCGGCTGAAGGCTCAAGGGCCTTCGGCCTGTTGGTCTTTGTTTGATCGTGATCGGTGTCGCCCAGCCTCAAAGCGGCCCGCGTGCAATGCGCATTGCTCGAAGACGCCCGTGATGCGTCGCGTCCATGCTGCTGCCATGCGCTGCTGACAGCCGTCAGCACCATGCCCTGGCAGCTCCGGTCTTCAAGGCTGCAACGCGGTTCGCCGCGTGGATCGAACCAGTCCGCTTCGCATCGCCCGCCGCGGACGAGCGTCTTCACGACGCCGGTGCTGTTCGTGTTCAGCCCTTCGGGTATCCGCTCCCACCCCACCGCCGACCGCGCCCTGGCAATAGACCGCTGGCAGCAACGCATTCATCCCTGACTTCCACTCACCAGGAGAATTTCATGAACCACTCTTTGCCTCAGGACGTACTTGATCAGATCGCGGCGGAAGAGCGGCATTTCGCTGATGCACCGCGGGCTTTCTTCGAAGCGTGGAAACGCGGAGCGGAAATCGCCGGAGCCGAATGGTTCGGCGACGGCACGCCCGAAGGCCTGCAGCGTGCGACCAGCAAGTGGGATCTGCGCCCCAAGGTCCTGCTGCTCAACGACGCCCTGGATGTCCTGAGCGGCGGCCAGCGCATGTTCCTTTCCGCCATGGTGAGCTTCTACAACGCCCGCGAAGGCGGCGCGATGCTCAAGCGTTGCGGATTCGAGGGGCTTTCCGATCTGGGAGGTCTTGATCTGGAGCGTCGCAAGGTCATCGCCGATTTGGTGCTGAACTACAGCGGGTGGTGAGCCGGTTCACCACGCCGCTCGTTTCTTTCGTCGGACGCTTCTCGCGTCCATCCACCTCACCCGCAAGGGACATGCCTCCCTTGCGGGCTGGAGTCCCTTGGTTGCCACAAGGAGCCTCCCATGGATACCCAAGTCATTCGCGCACAGATGCCGACGCTCGTTCGCGGCCATGTGCCTTCCAAACTCCGTACCTTCAAGTTCAACATCTTCGACGGCCAGCCCAAGGTATCGACGCTGGGCTTCCACATCGATCCTAAGCCCTTCGAGGGCAAGGTCATTGCCAGGACCGACGAGGCCATCGTCGTCAAGACGGGGCGGGCCGAGTTCGCAGTGCTCGACCGGGCGCTCGTGACCGAGGTGCCCGACGAAGGCGCCAAGGTGCAGGTCGAACCCTATGCCCGACACCGCTTCGACGGCCTGCGCGCCGACACGCCCGAGGAAGAGACCGCATTCACCGCCGACGGCCAGCCCTACACGGTGCAGCGGTTCGTGCTCGGCTCCGCGCCGGCGAAGCTGCCTATCCCCGAGCCCCGCTGCCCCGAGCTGCAGCAGCTGATCCAGCAGATGGAGCAGTTGCCCGCGCCCGACGGCTTCCGGCGCATCACCCACATGCTGGTGGATGCGGGCGCGCGGGATTTCACCTGGGTCGATCCGTTGCCCGAGGACATCATCGCGACGCCGCCGGCCATTGGCTTCACGGTGGCCACGGCGAAGTTTCAGGGGCGCGTCACTGTCCTGTACGAACGCGGGCTCGACCTGTACGCGGTGGAACTGCACCGCGACGGCGAACTCGTCGAGCGGGTCGGCGAGGTGTTCTTCGATGCGCTCGGCGAGACGCTGGAACGGCTGATCGACGACGGGAACTGGCGGCGCATCCGCGTGCAATGCCTGCCCGGCCGTAAGTCTGCCCAGCACTGACTGCCACGCGGCCTTCCGTCCTTTCGACGGAAGGCCCTTCATTCCTTTCCCTGGAGATCACATCCATGTCTGTTCGATTCAAGGGTACCGAGCTGCGGCCCGTGCTCCTCGAAGCGGTGGTCAACCAATGTCGCGTCGTCTTGGTCAAGGATCAGGGCGTGTATTTCCTGGCCGAGCGTGGTGAGCGCAGGCCCGACGGGCGCCAGAAGCTCATCGCCTACGCCGTGGGCTGCAACCCGGATGTCGATGTGTTCGATGATTGGTGGGAGCTGGCGCGCGCGGAGCTCGGTGGCGACGACTTCGGCGAGTTCTTCAATCCGCGCGACGGTGTCTTTGCGCTCATCCTGCACAGCGCGAACGACCTCGAAGTGTCCGCCACCGCGACACACCTGTCGTTGCAAGCCGTGGGCCCAACGCCGAACGGCGACTGACCGTCCCATATTCCCAGCCCCCGCTCCGGGGGCGTTTCATCGCCAGAGGGTGAATGACTGCTCCGTGGTCTCGGCAACGATCCTTTGTAGAGTTGCCGCTCAAATCAAGAACTGATCGTCCGGCATCAGGCCCTCACCGCGCTGCGATGCGCGATGCTCGAAGTCACTTCTCTCCACCAAGTCAGAAGCAGTTCGTCATGAGCATCGCAATTCCACAGGGTTGAAATGGGATTTCTCGCCCCCACGTAGGCTGCTGCCAACGAAGAAGAACGCCGAACACTATGGCTACCAGCCCCCATGCGTCCGCACCCGGTGTTACCCCGTCCACCGACTATCTCGACGATCAGGACTTGGTGGCTTGGCTGGAAGCTCGCCTCGCCTCTCGACACCACGTCGCGTATATCCACAGCGGCTTCCTGTGCAAGGTTATGGATCTCGATGGGCCAGACCACTCCCTGCATCCGGCAGATCCCGAAGGCGAGGCGAAGAAGTGCTTGAAGAAACTGGCCACCCGAGGCCTGCTCCAATGCCTGGAACTACCGCTTCAGACCCTACAGGATGCTCACGTAGCCGATCCGGGCTGGACGTATTCCCAGGTGTCGTCGAAACCAGCCGTGGATACCCTCATTGCTACGCGCGATGGGCTGCTTGGCAGGACCGCCGGTCGAGGGCCGGAGATCACCGACAAGACAGCGCAGAAGGTCTGGGCTGATGCTGGTGGTCGATGCATGTTCGCGGGATGCGGGGAAGACCTGACCGAGATCCCCCTCTGGACCCGGACCGCCAGGATTGGATATCTGGCTCACATCATCGCGTCCGATCCTCAGGGACCGCGCGGCAACCAGCAGGACTCCCACCGGCTCGCAAACAACCCGGAGAACATCATGCTGATGTGCGATGCGCATCACCGCTTGATCGACTCCTTTGCCCCGGACGACTACAAACCCCACATCCTGTACGAGATGCGCCGGACCCACCGCGACATGGTGCGGGACTACCTGGACTCTCTGGCATTCCCGCGCACCCGCGCGGCAACGCTGCATGCCAATCTGGCCCACGTCCCGACCTACTTTCATGATTCCGAGCTGATCGACGCCATTCTGGCAACCGGTTGCGCCATGCTGCCAGGGGTTATCCACTATGTGCGCCGTAAGGCTCCACGCGATGATCGCAACACGCCGGGGTTCTGGTCCCAGTACCTCCGGGACCACGAAGGAGATATCCGCCAACTGGTCGCCGGGTTCAGTGCCGCAAGTGGCGCACTTACGGAGAATCTCGCCGTTTTCCCACTCCACCATATCCCGACGATGGTTCTGGCCGGCCGCATCATGGGCGAAGCCCAGGCCATCCAAGTCTTCCAGTACAGCAGGAGCCGTCGCACGTGGGCGTGGAATCCCAACGTCGCCCCCAAGCCCGTCGGCACTTTCAGCGTAAGCACTATGCCCCAGGCGCGTGCTTCCGAGGTCCTCATCACCATCGAACTCAGCGCTGCGATCGACGAGGACGCCATACCGCCGGCGCTGCAACCGGATTTGGCCGTCGGACGCCTGCCGTGGCTTCGTATCACGACGCCGGATCCTGATTCCGACTGCATTGCACACCCGGACGACCTGGACCAGTTCATGCAGGTCGCCCGAAGGACGATCAACCACGTGCAAGACGTGATGCGGGCCCGCAAAGTTCATCTGATCGCCATCAGCTCGGCCAGCACCGTGTTTCGTTTCGGCCAGATGCTCCAGCCTGGCCACCATCCCGAATACATCCTCTACGACCGCGCCGGTCGCGAATATCCATTCGTTCCGGCCTTCTCCATCACAGGCCACGATGTGTCGGCTCTCGATAGCGAGCGCCCCTTCTCTATCTCCCTTCGATAAAGTGCCCTGACGCCATGACACTCACGAAAAGCGCCGACCTGGTCCTTCAAGCCGAGCGTACCCGTCCTGCCCGCCTTACCGAGTCCCTCGAATCGATTGCCGCTTTGCGGAACGACGGCCTGACCCGTTCCGCGGAGCGAGATCTACTGTTGGCCTACAGTCCTTGGGCTCGGGCACTGAATGAAGCCAACCTCCACATCACGGTGCGCCCGGAAGAAATCGCCGCCGCGGCCGAGGCATACAGGGAGGTGGCGGGACTCTTGGTCGCGAAGCTGGACTGGCCAAATGACACCATCAGAATCCTGCCTCAAGGCTCCGCCAGCACGCAAACCCTCATCCGCTCCCCTTTCGGCGGTGAGAAGTTCGACATCGATGCCGTCTGCCAGGTCGATATCTCCCGCGTCGCAGCGCAAGACCCGATGGGTTTCTTTCAGTCGGTCGGGGACGCCCTTGAGGAACTCGAGGCAGAAGCGAAGAAGCGCTGCTGGAACATTCCGTTCCCCAACCGGCCGTTCTATCTCGAGTTCACCCCGTCAGTGCCGCTGAACAACGTGCCCCAGTACACCATGGAGTCGATGGCGCCCCGGTACCGGGCAGCTTTCGCATACCGAGCAACCGCCTTGGCAGTCGTGGACACACCGACCGAACGCTGGAAGACATCGAACCCAGCAGGCATAACCAAGTGGGTCGATGACACGGCCAAGCGGTCCCTGATCCGTCAAGTCTCAATGGAAACTGCAGTACTACGTGAGGCGAAGGCGGAGGTCGCGCCTGTGCCAGAGCAGGCAGTGGAGATTACCGATACGCTGCGGGTTGCCATCCGCCTTTTCAAGCGCCATCGAGACATGTGCGTGCGACGGGGCATCATTGCAGGCGAGGCCAAGCCAATCTCCATCATCATCGTGACCCTGCTGACCAGTTGCTACGAGGGCCTCGCCGACCTCGGTCGCGTCTACGCTCATCCGGTGGAATTGCTCGACGATCTCGCCTCCCTCTTGCCCCACCTTGTCCTGAAACTCGAAGACCAGTACCGGGTAGATAACCCGACCGTTGAGGGCGAGAACTTTGCTGAAAAGTGGAATCACGACGGTGGGACTCGATATAGGGCGTTCGTCGCATGGTGCAACGCCCTGTCTGCGGATCTGGAGACGATTCTGGCCCTTTCCGAGCCGCAGGAGATATCCACGCGCGTCCGTGAAGTGTTCGGCATTCCGGCGCCCACGACCGACGGTACAGGTCTGTCGTCTGCCCGTTATCCCGCGCCGCCGCCGACTCGTCCCGGACGAGGGCTGGCATAAGGCTGTAGTGTGAGTCTTGCAAATCTGGACCTAACCAGTGTCCAACAGCACTTCCCGGACTTGCTACCATCCGCCCTGAGCCGTGACCGCGGCGCAACGGCCTATCGGTTAAGACTGCCGGCGTTTCCGTCGGGCAGAGCATTCGGGTGGGCAGAGATGCGGTTGCCGAAGGATTTTCCTGAGCATGCTCGGGCCGAAATCGTTCTCTCTCCCGACGCAGTGCTGCGTGTTCCGCACCTCGACCAAGCTGGCGTCCTATGCACCGACGGAGACCCAGGCCCCGGCTCGGGGCATTCGCCCGAAGACAGAATTCTTCTCCTTCTGCGGGCCTATCAGGAGCATTTCCTGGCCCCCTGGTTGGCTGGCGCCCTGGATGGCGATTTCGCTGCAGAGGCCCTCAACTACTGGGCAATCGAGGTGGCCCAGTCCCTTTCCCACAGCGATCCAGTCCGGGCCGTCTGGACGGCCGATCCATGCCCCGCTCAGGCCATCGTCAGACAGGGCCTGCTTCTCTTACCCGAGCGGATCGTCATCGCAGCCGATGAACAGTTGCCCATCACCAATCGATTGCTCCAGTCCATGGGCAAGAGGGCAAGCCAGCACATCGGCGTTCTGGTGGCCGTCATCCCCATTTCGCACACCCTCACCCCAGGTACGTGGCCACGCACCGCGTCCGACCTGGATCTGATCCTCGGAGGACGCCTCAAGCCCGCTGACTACGAGATGTTCCATTCGGCCACCAGCCGGCGTGGCCGCCGCATTCATCGGGTGGTCCTGCTGCGTAATTCCGAGGCCACCGTCGCGTACCTGCTCCCAGGCGGCCCGCCGACTGTCGTAGATGACGGTAAGCGCAAGAAGACGTACCCGCCCTTGAGCAGGCCTTTGCCGCTCAGCGCAATCCGCCTCGATCCGGGTTGGACCGTGGGGCGTGACCAGCACCCTGAAGTGGCGGATCGTCAGGGTAAACACGTTCTTGTTCTCGGCGCCGGCGCTCTTGGTAGTCCGGTAATCGACCATCTAGCCAAGGCCGGGGTCGGCTTTATCACTGTGGTGGACGCCGACAATCTTTCGCCAGCGAACATCGGACGGCACCTGTTGGGTGCCGAATCGATCGGCAAGAGAAAGGCCAGCGCCGCTGCCCAGCGCGTCAACCTCGGATACCCCGCCACGGTCGTTACTCCCCACGCGATGACCGCGGAAAACTGGCTGAAGAAACACGCTCTGTCCGGCGTGGACGTCGTCCTCGATCTCACCGGCGAGCCGGATGTGCGCTGGTACGTTGACCAAGCCCGACACGAGCATCCTTGTCCGCTGCTGATCGGCTGGATGGAGCCATATGTCGCGGCTGCTCACGCGTGCCTTCTTCCGCCGCAGACGCCGTGGATCCAGGGTAGTAGGGATCCTCTGAACGATCTCGAAGCGGTGTCCTGGCCAGACGAGGTGATTCGTCGGGAGCCTGGCTGCAGCAGCCGGTTCCAGAGCTATACGGCGGCAGCGGCAGCCCATGCGGTCGCTCTCGTCACTGAGAATGCCCTGGACCTGATCGACGGGGGCGACGGCTCAGCAACGGCCCAAGTGGTGAGCTGGGTGCGAGGCCAGCATTTCCTTGACAAGCACTGGCCCGGCTTGGCACTTCGGGACTGGGCACTCCCGGCGGCCCCTCACGAGGGTCTCATTTTGACCCGGCCCTTCCCGTGATACGGATCTTCTTCTACCCCGACTCCACGCGCTACGTCCTGTTTACCGAACAGGTCCTCGCGCATATGTACGTCCACGCTCAACGCCGGCCGTGGCAAAAGGAAGCGGGCGGTGAAATCTTCAGCGCCGCACCAAGCGCGACCGGCCTTGTCATCAGTGCTGCGGCCGGCCCACACCCGCGCGATCACCGCCGAAGACATGGCTGGATCCCGGATGCAGCTGCGGCCGACCGGGCACGCCACGCCGCATTCGCCCTGGGAAAGCATGCAGTGGGCCTGTGGCATACGCACCCCGAGCCGTGGCCTTCTCCCTCAGACCTGGACCGCCAGACCACGCACGAGTACTTGGAGACCTTTCAGGGCCAACGGTCCCGGTACCTCTTGGTCATCATTGGCAACCGCGGCAGTCCTGTCTCCATGGCCGTCTGGGCGGTCTCCGCGGAGCGCCAGGGCGTCTGGTTAGAGCTGACTGAATCTGCGTCACGCCATGCGTCACTGGATGATGGCGCGATGGACTCCTTACGACCCACCGAGTGAGTTCCTCGACGCGAATGCCGTGGTATCCAACGTGCCAGTGAAGGCAACATAGATTGCCTAGTCCGCGAGTGGCCGTGTCGTGCGACGGCTCCGCTGCGTTGTCACGCCGCCTTTCAGCCCGAAGCAGCAGGAACGACCGCTTCGAGCCGAGCCCCGAGAAGACAACGATTCACCCCTCTGCGCGTCAGTGACGCTTCATCACTGAAGTTCCACCAATGCGGGCACTGACGAATACCGATATCTGCTCGTGTTAACGCCATCCTACCTCCACGCTTCCTGCCATGTTCCGCTGACTCCCGTCAGCAGCATGCCCAGGTAGCCACGATCTTCAAGGCTACGACGCGGTTCCGACCGCGTTGATCACCCCAGTTCGCACCGGCATCCACGCTCGAACGCCCATCGGTTTCCGATGGCGATGCCACGACGTTGCTCAATCAACCCACGCGGGGGTTCCACACCTTCTCCGCCCGGGTCGGGTGTGTCTCCGCCTTTTTGTCCTTCAGGAGATTCACCATGACCACTCCCACCGAGAAGTCCTACTTCGATCTGCACATCACCGGCCTCGGGTACCTCAATCGCATCCGCGAGGTGAAGCCCAAGAAGGGTGACGCGTTCCTGGCTTGCGACATCGCGGCGCTGAACGGTCCCAGCGATGACGTCTCGTACGTGCGTTTCGATACGCGCGTATCGGGCTCGGAAGCGCAGCACCTGGTGCGTCGCTGCATCGATGCCGTCGAGGCAGAGAAGAAAGTGATGATCGGGTTTCGTCTGGGCGACCTGTGGACCGACACCTTCACGTACTCCAAGGGCAAGCGTGCCGGCGAACAGGGCGTGAGCCTCAAGGCACGCCTGCTGTTCATCAGTTGGATCAAGGTCGACGGCAAGCTCGTCTACAAGGCCGAGTCGAAGCCGGCGGATGGTGACGAGCGCGATACGGAAGTCCCTGCGACGTCCACGCCCGCCGAGCCGCAGGCCGCCGCGCCGGAGCCTTCCAGGCCCGTTGCCGTGGCTGATGACGAAGCCGCTGCCGATGCCTCCGCATTGGCTGTTGCCGAGTCGTTCTGATCCACGAGGCTCCGCCTCCGGAGCCTGGTCCTTCCTTCCGCGATTCACCCGTTACCGAAACCTCTAGTCGGTGGCGGGTGATCGCTCGCTCTTCAGCAGGAGACCTTCATGATCACCATCCCCGGCCAACTGGCCATCAAGACCATTCACGGCAGGAACGGCGACTTCAACGTCGGTCGCCTGGAGACTTCCATCGGCGAGTTCGTCGTGAAGAACGCCGAACTCGACCAGTACGCCGAGGGCAAGTACGAGGGCGACTTCGTCATTGCCGAGATTCGGCCCTCCACCTACACCGCCAACGGCCGCATGGTCATCGAGATCCGCGCTCTCTTGGGCGGGATGACGTTGTCCAACATCGATGCCCTGAGCCGCGACGAAGCCCACCGGCTGAGTCCGCAGGAGGTCGATCCGATCGACGAGGAAGCGCAGACACCCGCGCCGGCCGCTCCCAAGGTGCCGGCCAAGGCAAAGTCCCGCAGCCTGCGCGATCCCCTGATCGATACCACGCCGTTCGGCCGCGAATCGGCCGCGCCGTCCCCCGAGTCCTCGGCCGACGCGGATGAGGCGCTGTTCGGCGCGCTCTGGCCGCTGGGCGACAGCGTCAAGCTCGACGCCACCGTGGATCGCCGCGTTTTGCGTCAGCAGCGCGACCGCCTCGGAGCGCTCGGCTACGAGTTCGCACCGCTGTCCCAGGACTGGCACCGCGCCCAGGCCTGATCCGTCCGTCGCATCCGCGACGTTCCACTACCCGCCGGGGTTCTTCTCCGACGGGGAGGGGCTCGGGCTTTTTTCTTCCCTACTTGTCCCTGTCCGGGCCCTTTATTACAGGGCCCTTCTTGTCCCACGCATTCGCGCACGCCCGGCTCCAAGCCGGTCAAGGCCGATTGCTTCCATCCTCAAGGAGATAGCCATGCAACTCGCTTCTCGTTTCGCACCCCATTCCCCGACGCTGCGTGCGGATCATCCGTTGTCCGATGACCAGATCCGCGCGGTCGCACCCTCGATCTTTGCAGAGTCCCCGCACGAAAGCCGGTCCGAGCGGTACAGCTACATACCAACCGCCGCCGTCCTGGCGGAGCTGCGCCGAGAAGGGTTCGAGCCATTCATGGTGTGCCAGACCCGCGTGCGCCAGGAGGATCGCCGCGAGTACACCAAGCATATGCTCCGCCTTCGCCATGCGAGCCAGATCAACGGCGCCGAGGCGAACGAGGTCATCTTGCTGAACTCGCACGACGGCACCAGCAGCTACCAGATGCTGGCCGGCATGTTCCGCTTCGTCTGCCAGAACGGCCTGGTCTGCGGCGATACGTTCGGCGATGTCCGTGTGCCCCACAAGGGCAACGTCACCGAACAGGTGATCGAAGGCGCCTACGAGGTCCTGCAGGGCTTCGCGCAGGTTCAGGACTCCCGCGATGCCATGCGTGTCGTCGCGCTCGACGATGGCGAGGCGGAGGTTTTCGCACACTCGGCCCTGACGCTCAAGTACGACAGCCAGAACAAGGCGCTGCCGATCACCGAGAGCCAGGTGCTGGCGCCTCGCCGTTTCGACGACAAGTACTCGGACCTGTGGTCGGTGTTCAACCGCGTACAGGAAAACCTCGTCAAAGGCGGCCTGTCCGGCCGAACGGCCCTGGGCCGGCATCAACGGACGCGACCAGTGCAAGGCATTGACCAGAACGTCCGGCTCAACCGGGCGCTGTGGATGCTGGCAGAAGGCCTGCGGCAGCTGAAGGCCTGATCTCCACGCGAGTCCTACCCATCCCGGGCAGGGGCCGCGGTTTTCACACACCGCTCCGACCAGAGCGTTCTTCCATCCCCAGGGGCCGTAGCCGCCCCTGGGGCCGTAGCCGCCCCTGGGGCCGGTGCTGTCCCAGCCTCTTCGAAAGGACATCACCATGCCCGTACCTGCATCATCCAAGACGCTGTATCGCATCGACGAATGCCCCGACCTCATGGCCGACGGCAGCGTCGGCGACGAACACGGCAACCTGGTCTTTCTGTCCATCTGGGCGCGCGATACCGCCGTTCAGGAGTTCCTGGCTCGCCTGACCCTCGGGCGCGACGAGCAGGGGCTGGACCAGTTCCACATCATCAACGGGGAGGGCGGTTCGCTTCCCGTCTTCGTCGGCAACGTCGACAACCTGGAGAAGCGCATCACGCGCGCATATCGCCGCACGCTGTTCGGCTCGCTGACAAACGTGTGGCTGTTCGACCGCCGCTGCGTTCGGCCCGACAAGGCCAACGCCAGCGCGCTGGCGCTTCTGCCGCGCGAGTCCGCTCACCGGTTCGACCGGCTGTGGTCGCTGGTACGGGACACCTGCCCGCTGCCGCTGCTCGATCACTGGCGCGACATCGTGCTGGAGCTGCTGCAGGCGCGGTCGATGCTGACCCGCCTTCCGTTCGCCCTCGGGCCATTGGAAGGCCATCGGCTCGCCATCGACGTGTCGGCGCTGACCCAGGCGCTGGGCGGCCTGATCCGCAGCAACGTGCTCACCACGGACGCCTTCGGGCACCCGATCACCTCTGACCTGCCGCTCGAGGCGGTGGCTTGAGGTCTCCGCACCGGACATGCGCGCGCATGTCCGCTTCGTTCCATCGATATGCCCCAGGAGATTCCCATGGCACTCATGTTCCCGCGGCTCGCCCGCAATTTCGTCAAGAACGGGTACTTCCCAACGGATGAACCCACGCTCGAAAGAGCGCTCGCCGCACTGGCGCCCACCGACGGGCCGATGTGCATCCTCGATCCCTGCGCCGGCGAAGGCGTGGCGATCGCCGAAGCCGCTCACGCCCTCGGGCGCGCGCAGGTGCGGGCGTTCGCCGTCGAGTACGACGCCGAGCGGGCAGCCCACGCACGCAGACTCGTCGATCGCTGCATCCACGGTGACCTGATGGACACGCTGATCTCGCGCCAATCCTTCGGCCTGCTGTGGCTCAACCCACCCTATGGCGACCTGAGCAAGGACGCCAACGGCAACATCGGCTACCAGGGGCAGGGTCGCGCCAGGTTGGAGAAGCTGTTCTACCAGCGCACGCTGCCGCTGCTGCAATACGGCGGCGTGCTGGTCTTCATCGTGCCGTCCTATGTGCTCGACGCCGAACTGGTCGGATGGCTGACGCGCCACTTCGCTGGCCTGCGCATCTACCGTGCGGTGGAGACGCAGTTCAAGCAGGTGGTGATCTTCGGTCGTCGGGTTCGCCAGCGCGACCAGGCATCGGATTCGGTCAAGGCCGTGCGCGGTCTCCTGCTGCAGATCGGGCAGGGCGACGCCGAAGCCGAAGAACTGCCGCTGGAATGGCCGTTCCTGCCTTACGTGGTCCCCGCCAGCCCGGCCGAGCCGGAGCACTTCTATCGCGTGACGATGGAACCCGAGCAGTTCGCCGACGAGGTCGGCCGGCTGCAAGGGCTCTGGCCGGCGCTCGATATGCACCTGGGCGCCGCGCAGCAGTCGCTGCGTCCGCCAGCGCGGGCCTTGTCGCACTGGCATCTCGCCCTGGCCTTGGCCGCGGGCGCGATCTCGGGCGTGGTGAGGTCCAGGGCTGGGCGGGTGCTCGTCGTCAAAGGTGATACCCACAAGGAGAAGACCCTCCAGACGGAATACACCGAACGCGACGACGGCTCCGTGGCCGAGACGCGCATCCTCACCGACAAGTTCGTGCCGGTCATCCGCGCCTGGGACATGACGCCAGGTTCCCCGACACGGGGCGAGGTGCTGACCATCCGCTGATCGCTGTTCCCTGACGGTTCGCCGTCGCCTTCATCTACCCACCGGGGTCATGTCGCCCCGCTGGGGTGCCGTGGCCCCTTCCTCCACAAGGAGAAATCATCATGGCATTCGCAGTCCTCAACCTCGCGTCACAAGCACGCTTTCCCGCCGGGCAGGTGGTTATGACCGTCGGCGTCGATGGTCTGATCCGACAGGGCCGTCTCAACCCCGCGCCGTTCCTGCGTCGCCATCTTCATGGCGACTGGGGCGACCTCGGCGACGACGATCGGCAACTGAACGATGCCGCGCTCAAGTCCGGCGAGGATCGTCTGTTCTCGTCCTACCAGGTCACGCCCGACCTGAAGCTCTGGATCATCACCGAATGGGATCGCAGCGTCACCACGCTGCTGTTGCCCAGCGAGTACTGATCCGCATCCAGCGGCTTTAGACGCTTCCTTCTTCCCACTCTGGGGCATGCCATCGCCCCGTAGGGGAGGTGCATGCCCGATCGCTTTGGAGCATCACCATGTCCCTCGATCTTGAAACTATTCCCGAAACCGCTGCACAGGGCGACCTGCTCGAAGCGGCCGCTTCTCCTCTCATCCTCAGCCTGCAGGACTTCGTCACCGAATTCGGCGACGAACTGCTCGATTCGCTCAACCGTGCCAACCCGCCGGTCTACACCGGCCAGCCGCGGGCGCATCGCCAGATCGTCCTCGCGGGTCTCAAGCGCAAGCTGTTCCAGGCGCAGGCCGATGTGGTCCATGCCGTCACCGAACTGCTGGTCGACCGTGGCGAACGCGCCGCGATCGTCAATGGCGAGATGGGCTGCGGCAAGACGACCGTCGGCATCGCCACGGCCGCCGCACTCAATGCCGAAGGCTACCGCCGCACCCTGGTGCTCTCGCCACCCCACCTGGTCTACAAGTGGCGGCGCGAAATCCAGGAAACGGTGGCCAGCGCCAAGGTCTGGGTGCTCAACGGCCCGGACACGCTGGTCAAGCTGCTGAAGCTGCGCGAGCAGTTGGGCGTGCCGGCACATGGCCAGGAGTTCTTCGTCCTCGGCCGCGTGCGGATGCGGATGGGGTTTCACTGGAAGCCAGTGTTCACCCGGCATCGGAGCCGCCACGGCGACGTGGCGGCGTGCCCGGACTGCGGCCATGTCATTACCGACCTCGACGGCGAGCCGGCGAACCCGGTCGAGCTGGAAGCCGAGGAGATCCGCCGCAAGTGCAGCCACTGCGCCGCACCGCTGTGGACGCTGATCCGCCCGAGAGGCTTGTCCGCCAGTGACCAGTCCTCGTCCGTGCTCAAAGCCCTGAAGCGTATCCCGACCATCGGGGAAGTCACCGCACAGAAGCTGATGCAGAAATTCGGTGACGCCTTCCTCGCGTCGATGCTCGGGGACAACATCCACGAGTTCATCAACCTGATGGACGACCGCGGCGAGTTGGTCTTCTCCGACCGTCAGGCGCACCGCATGGAGCGCGCGATGGCCAACATGGAGTTCGGCTTCGGCGAGGGCGGCTACCAGCCGTCCGAGTTCATCAAACGCTACCTGCCGCAAGGCACGTTTGACCTGCTCATTGCCGACGAAGCGCATGAGTACAAGAACGGTGGCAGTGCGCAGGGCCAGGCCATGGGCGTGCTCGCAGCGAAGTCGCGCAAGACTTTGCTGCTCACTGGTACGCTGATGGGCGGCTACGGCGACGACCTGTTCCACCTGCTGTTCCGCGCCTTGCCTGGGCGGATGATCGAAGACGGCTACCGACCGACGAAGAGCGGCAGCATGACGTCGGCCGCGATGGCGTTCATGCGCGACCACGGGGTGCTCAAGGACATCTATTCCGAGAGCACCGGCACGGCGCACAAGACGGCCAAGGGCACCAAGGTATCGGTGCGCACGGTCAAGGCGCCGGGCTTCGGTCCGAAGGGCGTGCTGCGTTGCGTCCTGCCGTTCACGGTCTTCCTCAAGTTGAAGGACATCGGCGGCAACGTGCTGCCGCCCTACGACGAGGAGTTCCGCGAAGTCGCGATGGACACGGCGCAAGCTGCCGCCTATCGCGATCTGGCGGGTCGGCTGACTCAGGAGCTGAAGGAGGCCCTGGCGAGGCGCGACACGACGCTGCTGGGTGTGGTCCTCAACGTGCTGCTGGCCTGGCCGGATTGCTGCTTCCGCTCGGAAACGGTGGTGCATCCGCGTACGCGCAACACCCTGGCCTTCGTCCCGGCTCAGTTCAACGAGCTGGAGGTGATGCCCAAGGAACGCGAGTTGATCGAGATCTGCAAGCAGGAGAAGGCTGAAGGTCGCAAGACCCTGGTCTATTCGGTCTACACCGGCACGCGCGATACCACGTCGCGTTTGAAGGTGCTGCTTGAGCAGGAAGGCTTCAAGGTGGCGGTGCTGCGCGCGAGCGTGGATGCCTCCCGCCGCGAGGACTGGATCGCTGAGCAGTTGGACCGCGGCATCGACGTGCTCATCACCAATCCCGAGCTGGTGAAAACCGGCCTGGACCTGTTGGAGTTTCCGACGATCGTGTTCATGCAGTCGGGCTACAACGTGTATTCGTTGCAGCAGGCCGCCCGGCGCTCATGGCGCATCGGCCAGAAGCAGCCGGTGCGCGTGATCTACCTGGGCTATGCCAACTCCTCGCAGATGACCTGCTTGGGGTTGATGGCCAAGAAAATCATGGTGTCGCAGAGCACGTCGGGCGACGTGCCCGAGTCGGGTCTGGATGTCCTCAACCAGGACGGGGACTCCGTCGAGGTCGCGCTCGCCAGGCAACTTGTTGCGACTTGATTCACTGACGCTGCCGGCGGCCCATCGGGTCGTCGGCATTTTCTTCTCCCCTATCGTCGAAATACGCCTCGCCGGAATGCGGCACGACCAATCCTCCCCTACGCGCGGATCGGCTCCAAACACGGGGTTTTGCTTGCACGCGAAGTTGCTGTTTCAATTGATATAATCGCCCGATGACGAAATCAGAACTCATCGACCGTCTCGCACAGCGCTTCCCACAGCTTGTTGCACGGGATGCGGAAGAGGCGGTGAAGGTGATCCTCGGCACCATGACCAATGCGCTCACCCAAGGTGGCCGAATCGAGATTCGCGGTTTTGGCAGCTTTTCGTCGAGCTATCGACCACCACGCGTGGGCCGCAATCCGAAGTCCGGCGAGACGGTGCATGTCTCCGGAAAGTATGTGCCCCACTTCAAATCGGGCAAGGAATTGCGAGAACGGGTGGATGTTGCCCCCATGGTGGCAACCGCCCGCAGAAAGGCCGCCTGAGCAGGGTTCATCGTCGTCAGACGGTCCTCCCCCGTTTCGAGCTCGCCAATCGCCCAAGCAAGCGTCGAACGCAACCGACCCAGCCGGCAGTCCCTTTCCGCGTTTCTCCACAGAAACTGTGGATAACTCTCTCGATAAGTCCGCCACCGCCCGACGTTCTGGCCCCCGAAGGCTATGACGCTTTTTCGACCAACGGGATCCCTGCTCCTCGTGAAATCGGTAAAGCGGCGATTCCCTTTGTTTGCTGATATGACCTCCCCGGATGGCGATGGTGTCGGCTCGACATTGCCGAGAGCCGATCCATGCAATCCGCCCTTCCGTCCCATCGGACGGCACGCCGTGGCCTGTTGCTGAGCGCCGCCCTAGCCGCAGGCTGCGCGACTACCGCACCGTCCCCATCCACGTCATCGCAAGCCGTTGAATCCGCGCCCCCACCACCAGCTTACGTCCCGGTGGTCCGCTACGGCCGCTACACCCTGGTCGAACTCGCACCAACCGAGGCCCAGCGGAACCTGCTGCTGCAAGTGGTCGACGTGACCGTGCCGGACACCCTGCACGCGACGGTGGGCGACGCGCTGCGCCATGTGTTGCAGCGCTCCGGCTACCAGCTTTGCAGCGGTCCTGAGACCGATGCACTGAACGCCCTCCCGCTGCCGACAGCCCACTACCAACTCGGGCCGATCGTGTTGCGCGACGCGCTGTTGACGCTCGCTGGCCCAGCCTGGAAATTGCGCGCAGATGACGGCGCGCGCCGGGTCTGTTTCGGTCCGGCCATCACACCGGCCGATCCACTCACCCTGTTGCCGGCTTCCCTCCAAGATGCCGAAACGCCAGCCGAGGCCTTTCCACTCGTCGAGGAGGCGCAGCCATGATCGCGATTCCCGGCACCCCGCAACATCGGCGCTTACAGCTGTTGCACGTGGCCGCAGCCACCTGGCTGCTGCTCGTCAGCGCCACGGTCGTGATCGACCACGTCGTCCTCTCGAACCTGGCCGAAGAGGCCAAAGACCGCACTCCAGCCATGCGGATCGCCGTCCTCGAGGGGCGGATGGACGAACTCGCGCAGCAGCTCGAGCAGTACCGGCAACGGCCGACCGCACTGCCTCAGACGCGCTACGAGTCCGAGCGCCTCGCGCTCGATCAGCGGATTGCCGCGGTCGAGGCGGCACTCGGCGATCGCCCGACCACTGACGCGCTGCAGTCCTTGCTGGCCCGCCTCGAGCGGATGGAGGAGCGCCTCGCCTCCGCCCGGCCGACGCCCTCGGCGTCTGTTCGTCCCCGCGTACCCGCGCCGGTGAGACCGCGGCCCATCGAACCTGCATTCCGGGTGATTGGCGTCGAGCTGCGCGCCGGCGAACGCTTCCTGGCAATTCTTCCGACCGACGCGGCCGCACTCACACAGGTCCGCCTGCTACGGCCCGGCGAGGCCGAGGCCGGCTGGCGGCTTGAGGCGATCGAGAGCGGCACCGCCGTCTTCCGGCATGGCGACGAAACCCGCCGCCTGACCGTTCCCGAACGGTAGGAGAAGGCGCGTGAACTGCTTCAGGGGCGCCCCGTTCTTGATTGCCGTGCTGCTCGCCGGTGCGGCTCCCGCCGCCGTCGCCCAGCACACCAGCCTGTCCGCCACCGCCCCCAGCCGCGAGCGCCCGACGACCACCGTACGCAGCGACGAACAGCAGGCGCGCGACTGGGGGCTGCGCCCTGACGACTGGGCGCACTACCGTGAGCTGATGCAGGGGCCGCTGGGTGTGTATTCGCCCAATCTCGATCCGCTCACCGCGCTCGGCATCGAGGCGCGCTCCGACGAGGAGCGCCGTCGCTACGCGGAACTGCAGGTGCAGGCCGAAGCCCGCCGGGTCGAGAAGACGCTCGCCTACCAGCGGGCCTACGATGCGGCCTGGCAGCGGTTGGCACCCGGCATGCAGCGGGTCAGTCTGCCCGGTGCCAACTCCGTCGGCTCTGCACCCGGCATCCCGCAGGGCGACGACCGAATCGCAGTCTTCGTCAAGGACGGTTGCCCCGCCTGCGACCAGGCCGCGCAGCGGCTGCAGGCTTCCGGTGCCGAGTTCGACGTCTACGTCGTGGGTAGCCGCGCCGACGATGCACGCATCCGCGACTGGGCGCGGCGCGTGCGGATCGACCCGGCCAAGGTAGGTGCCCGGCAGATCACCCTCAACCACGATAGCGGGCGCTGGCTGTCCCTCCGCCTGCAGGGCGAGTTGCCCGCCGTCGTGCGCCAAGTCGGCGGGCAATGGCAACGGCAGCCCTGACCCGGTGCCACGCCATGCTCGTGCTGCTGGTGAGCTGGCTGGTCGGCGCCGCGCAGGCGCAGGAAGTCCCGCCGCCGGCCTATCAGGTCGCAGCGCAGCGCGCCGGTATCCCCTCGACCGTGCTCTATGCCGTCGCCTTGCAGGAAAGCGGCACCCGCTTCAACGGCCGCCTCGTGCCCTGGCCCTGGATGCTCAACGTGGCCGGTGCCTCGCGCCGCTTCGCCTCCCGCGCCGAGGCCTGCGCCGGCCTGCGCAAAGCGCTCGCCAGCACCCCCGAGAACCGCATCGATGCTGGCCTGGGACAAGTGAACCTCGGCTACCACACGCAGCGCTACGACCACCCCTGCGAGCTGCTCGATCCGTACCGCAATCTCGCCATCGCCGCGGAAATTCTGCGGGAGCAGCACATGCCTGGCGAGGACTGGCTGATCGCCATCGGCCGCTATCACCGACCGGCTGGCGGCGCGCCGGCCGTCCGTTACCGCCAAAGCGTCCATCTGCACCTCGCCCGCGTACTGGGGCCCGACGCGTCCGTTATCTCCACCCGGACCACCACGCCATGAACTGCATTCTGCATGCCGCCGCCATGGGGCTGCTGTCCTCCGCGACTGCCGCCGTCCAAGCCGCTGCCGAACCGCTGACCGTCGTCGAGGACCGTGGCGGCGTGTCGGCGCTTCCGTACTACCAGGCATTGAATCCTCAAGACTTGGACCGCACGACACCACCGGTGCCGACACCGGCTCCCCGTATGGATAGCGCGGCCGACGCCGAGGCAGCGATGTTGCCGGTGCGCTCGGCGCGTCTGTCGCCTGGCAACGAGCCGCGTCGCGTCATTCGCGCGCCAGGCCTGACGCCGCTGTTCCTGGTCGGCGATGACGATCGCTCGCGCGCCTGGCTGCGGCAGCGGCGCTCTGCGCTGCAGGAGCTGCAAGCGGTGGGGCTGGTGGTCAATGTGGCGTCGCCTGAGGCGCTTGCCGCGCTGCGCCGCCTCGCTCCCGGTCTGACGCTCGCGCCGGTCTCGGCTGACGATCTGGCCCAGCGGCTGGGCATCCATCATTACCCGGTGCTGGTCACTGCCACCGGTATCGAGCCCTGAAGTGAAATAAGGTGAAGCGCCCGCGATGGCCCAGCCCCAAGCTGTCGAAGTGCTGCTGCGGCCAGCGGTGGAGCTGTACACCGTGGCAGTGTGTGCCGGCGCCGCGCTTCTGTGCCTGGTGGCACCGTGGTCGCTCGCGCTGAGCCCCTTGCTGGGTCTGGGCAGCGCGCTGGCGTTTCTCACCTTCGGCGCCATCCGCCTTGGGGATGCCTGGGTCATTCTGCGCTACCGCCGCAACATCCGCCGCCTGCCGCGCTACGTGATGACCAGCCGCGACGTGCCGGTGAGCCAGCAACGGTTGTTCGTCGGCCGGGGCTTTCGCTGGGACCAGCGCCACACGCACCGGCTGATGCAGACCTACCGGCCGGAGTTCCGCCGTTACGTGGAGCCGACCGCGATCTACCGGGCCGCCCGGCGCATCGAGGAGCGCCTGGAATTCGCGCCGTCCCCGCTGTCCAAACTCGCCAGCGCCCTGACTTGGGACAGCGCGTTCAATCCGGTGCGTCCATTGCCGCCGCTCGGCGGGCTTCCACGTCTGCACGGCATCGAGCTGAATGAGGGCGACGTCACCTTGCCGCTGGGCGAACGGGTCGGCCATTCGCTGGTCCTGGGCACCACACGCGTGGGCAAGACCCGCCTGGCCGAACTGTTCATCACCCAGGACATCCGCCGCAAGGTGGGCGGCCAGCATGAGGTCGTGATCGTCTTCGACCCCAAGGGCGATGCCGATCTCCTGAAGCGCATGTACGTGGAAGCCAAGCGCGCTGGGCGTGAGGGCGAGTTCTACGTCTTTCACCTGGGTTGGCCGGACATCTCGGCGCGCTACAACGCCGTGGGCCGGTTCGGTCGTATCTCCGAGGTCGCCACGCGCATCGCGGGCCAGCTCTCGGGCGAGGGCAACAGCGCCGCGTTCCGCGAGTTCGCCTGGCGCTTCGTCAACATCATCGCCCGCGCCCTGGTCGAGCTGGGGCAACGCCCGGACTACCTGCTGATCCAGCGCCACGTCATCAACATCGACGCGCTGTTCATCGAGTACGCCCAGCACTTCTTCGCGAAGAACGAGCCGAAGGCCTGGGAGATCATCGTCCAGCTCGAAGCCAGGCTGAACGACAAGAACATCCCGCGCAACATGATCGGCCGCGAGAAGCGCGTCGTGGCGCTGGAGCAGTACCTGTCGCAGGTGCGGGTCTACGACCCGGTGCTCGACGGCCTGCGCAGCGCCGTGCGTTACGACCGGACGTATTTCGACAAGATTGTCGCCTCGCTGCTGCCTCTACTCGAGAAGCTGACCACCGGCAAGATCGCGCAACTGCTGGCGCCGAACTATTCGGACTTGGGTGACCCGCGGCCGATCTTCGACTGGATGCAGATCATTCGCAAACGTGCAGTGGTCTATGTCGGGCTGGATGCGTTGTCCGACGCGGAGGTCGCTGCCGCCGTGGGAAACTCCATGTTCTCCGACCTCGTTTCGGTCGCGGGGCACATCTACAAATTCGGCATCGACGACGGCCTGCCCGGATCGGCGATCGGCGTGAAGGTGGCGATCAACGTCCACGCCGACGAGTTCAACGAGCTGATGGGCGACGAGTTCATCCCGATGATCAACAAGGGTGGTGGTGCCGGGGTCCAGGTCACGGCCTATACGCAGACGCTCTCAGACATCGAGGCCCGCATCGGCAACCGCGCCAAGGCCGGCCAGGTGGTCGGCAACTTCAACAACCTGTTCATGCTGCGTGTGCGCGAGACCGCCACGGCCGAACTGCTGACGCGCCAGCTTCCCAAGGTCGACGTGTACGCCACCGCACTGATGAGCGGCGCCACCGACAGCTCCGACCCGCACGGCAATACCGCGTTCACCTCCAATACCCAGGACCGCATCAGCAGCACCAGCGTGCCGCTGATCGAGCCGGCGCATGTCGTGGCGCTGCCCAAGGGACAATGCTTCGCGCTGATCGAGGGTGGCAACCTCTGGAAAGTCCGCATGCCACTGCCGGCACCCGATCCCGACGAAGCCATGCCGAAGGATCTGCAGGAGCTGGCCGGCTACATGCGACAGCGCTACGTCGAGGCAGGAGACTGGTGGGAGAACCAGGGCATCCCCGGCCTGCAGGACGAGGCCCTGCCCGACGACCTGCTGGACGACTTCAAGCAGATGGCCGCCCCTGAAGAGGCCGAAGCGTGAGCGATCCGGCCGTCGCGGCCCAGCGCCAGCAGCAACGACAGCAGGGGCTGATCGCCGGCCTGGTCACGCTGCCGTTCCGCTTCTTCGGCGTGCTGTGCGGCGCGCTGCTGCTGTGCATCCTGATCGAATTCGTCGGCATGCACTTCTTCTGGCCCGATCAGGGCTGGCGCCACGCGCAGGGCATGCTGCACTACGAGCTGGATCAGCTCTCCACGTATTTCACGCGCAGCGCGCTGGTGCAGGAGCCGGGGCGCACCGCGCACCGGCTTGTCGAACAGGGCTACGACTGGCTGTTCGTGAAAAGCGGTCTGCTGGACTGGATACGCGACGCCTCGGTGCAGGCCAGCGCCGGCAGCCATCGCCCGACCAAGGATTTCCGTTACTACATCGGCTTGGTCTACGTGAACGTGGAGAGCTACCTGATCGCGGCGGCCTATACGACGCTGGTCTTCCTCGTGCGGCTGCTGGTGCTGTGCCTGACCCTGCCACTGTTCCTGGTGGCCGCCTTCGTCGGGCTGGTGGACGGCCTGGTGCGCCGGGACATCCGCCGCTTCGGCGCGGGACGCGAGTCGGGGTTCATCTATCACCGCGCCAGGGCCAGCCTGATCCCGCTGGCCGTGCTGCCGTGGGTGACTTACCTAGCACTGCCGGTCAGCGTGAACCCGCTGCTGATCCTGCTGCCCAGCGCCGCATTGCTCGGCGTGGCGGTGTGCATTGCGGCGGCGACGTTCAAGAAGTACCTGTAGCTATATCGTTCTGAACGCCTTATCTGTATCAGGACCGCCATAGCGTTGTAGCCGCACTGCGCTCTCAATCAAGACGATCCGGGCGAGGTAGGCGGCGTAGTTACGCTCCGCGGCGAACGACTCCAGCCTGTCATAGTGGGTGCCATGCAGTATCTGAGATCGACCGTGGTCATAGATGTCCTTGACCAACTGCTTCAGTGTGCGAGGACGACTGCCCCGCACTACCTGCGTGTCGCCACTCGTGCCGGTAAGGTGTACGACCATTTCTCGAATACCGTCGTTCTTTCCGCCGCAGCACAGTACATCCAGGCAGGTCCCGAGCTTGGCCAGCGCTATCGCATCACTAGACTCACGGTGGCCTTCACCGAACCAATCCAATGCTGTAGCCCATCGGTTGGCGAGTTTGGGGTGCGGATGACTCGCTGGGTCAACCAGTCCTTCCAGGATTGCCGCGAACGCTGGAAGAACGGGTGCCATGTCATCCAATGCCTGCCTCACTCGCTGGGGAGGCTGCGAGGGAATCCGCTTTCCAAGCGCGGTCCCAGGCAGCCACAGAAATCCTTTGGTTTCTACCAGGCTATTGCTGCCGACGGGCGGCAGGCGTTCGTCTTGAAGCGCCTGCTGCAGGAAACACTCAGGGGCTCCGAAGCCCAAAGAGATGGCATCAAGCGCAGTCTTACCAACCAGCCTTGCCAGCTTGCACGAGAAATTATGCTCATAGCCACGGACGGTTACTTTGAGCAGGGCAGGACATTCAGCAACCGCGCTATAGACAGCGTTGGCCAATCCGTCGATGGGGACGTCGCGGTTGGCTTTATCCAAGGCATCCTTGAGAATTTCCTTCCAGCGGTGGTTCGCCTCTGGCTGATTCAGATAGTGATCCTTTCCCTGCTGAGGAAAGTCGACGGAATCTATCCAGGCGGCCCTATTCAAGAATGTCACCGGGCCGAGCGAGAACGGAGAAGTTCTCTCCATGCCCAGGGTCCAGGCGGGGAAGTAGTGCGTATGCTCGTTGGTGATGCTTGCGAGGCGCTCCACAATGAGCAACTTCAGCTTGGGTAGTGCATCCTGGTTGCCTTCGTCGAACCCTGACAGCTCGCCCGTGGCGTGCATGTCGGCAACAGCCTGTCTGACGATCTTTCGGTAATCCTCAAGCTCGATCTTCAGCGAGTTTCGGTCTCGATTCTGATGAAGAGTGTTGGAGAACTGCCCAAGCGCCTCTCTGCCTCTTCGGGTGAAGTACCGCTGCATGCCGTTTTCAGCAGTGACAAAATCAGGTATGCCAGCCTCTTCAGACCACGGTGCGGCCCCCTTGTGTACACGATCCAGCTCATCTACTAGGGCCATAAGATCGGTCGTCAAGCTCATGCTTTTCCTCGCGTCTTTTTCGGCGAACAGCGGCAACTCAATTACGCCTTGACCTCAAAGCGCAGGTAATCCGCGAGCCGCTTCGACTCGTTGATTTCGTCATGGGGCACCAGCAGGTACTTCCAGGGCTTGGTGCCGACGCTCGAAGCGTGATCGGATGCGTGCTTGCACCAGCGCATGGCGGCCGCGGCCTTGGCCTGAACCTCATGCGTGTTGATGTCGGCGCGTGCCTTCGTCTCCACCATGAAGATGGTCGTGTCCGTCTCGGCCACGAAGTCGGGGATGTACTCCGGCTGCTCGGTGCCGAGCTTGTAGTAGATCTGGAACTGCCCCTTCGCAGGCTTGAACCACTTCAAGGCGTCGCGCTCCAGGATGATGGCGAAGCGCCGTTCGGTATCCGAGTCGAACTTCTGTAGTGGGTACAGACAACGCGTGAAGCCACCGAAGAGCATCTGCTTGATGCGACTGGTCTCGGTCACGGTCTCCCGGAAGTGGTGGGCAGTCTGGCCTGCCGTGGCGGTGTAGTTGCACGGCTTGAGTTCGGTGAAGCCGCGACTGACCTGCACCTCGTACTCATTTGCCTCCTCCCAGAAGTGAGCCATCATCTGCGCGTGGATTTCGCGCGCGATTAGGCGGCGGTCACGATCCAGCACGCTGATGGCTTCGTCCTCGGACAGATAGCCGCGCAGGTGTTGCACCATCTGGCCTGCGAGGTCGTAGAGAAGATCGGCGTGGGTGAAGTAGTCAATGTCGTCGAAGTCCACCAGCGCGTGGACGATGTAGTCCTCCGGGCGCTGCTCCTTGAGCCCGACCTCGGCGGCCAGGGTGAACTGCTCGTTGGTCCGCAGCATCTGCCCGACGATCTCGCGCTCGCCCGGCTGGAGATGGAGCTGGCTCACATCCAGCTTGAAGGCGTGGAAGCCCGTCGTGACTTCGCCAGTCGGCACCACCGCGATGCGCGGGATGTCGATGATCTGCTGCACCACGATCTCGGTGGTCTTCGCCACCACGGCGGACAAGTCAAGTGCGGGGACTGATTCGTCCACGCCCGCCAGCAATTCGCCTTGCAGCGGCTTCAATCGCTCCGCCACCTCGGCGAGGATTTCCTTCTGAACCTCTGGTTTCAGCAGCGCGCTGCTGGTGGGCACTAGATCGCGCTTGACCTCGTACTTGCCGATGACGTCCATGACCACGCGCGCGGCCTGCTTCTCCGCCTCCGTCGTGAACATCGGTTTGGGCGCGGGGACTTCCGCTCCGCTGTCAGTGGCTGAAGCCCCTGTGATCACGACTGGTGCTTCCGTCAAACCGAGACGCGCCGCCGCCCCGGACTCGACCTGCACGCTGACTTTCTTGTCGTCGGCGCTCGGCGCCTCGAGGATGACCTGCTTCAGGCGAATCGGCGAGTCGCCGCGGTTGGCCTCGTCGATGATCTCCTGGAACTTGTCGTGCGCGACGATGTTCAAGCGATCCACGGACGCGACGCCCGTGCGCTTGCCGTACGGCAGACGCAGGCCGCGCCCGATGGACTGCTCGATCAGCGTGCGGGCATTGGCGGCGCGCAGCGGAACGATGGTGTAGAGGTTGGTCACGTCCCAGCCCTCCTTGAGCATGTTGACGTGAATCACGATCTCGGTCGGCTCGTCCACGCTCTCCACGGCCAACAGGCGCGTGATCATCTCCTCTTCTTCCGCGCCAGTACGGCTTGAATCGACCTGAATCACCTTCCCCTGGTAGCGCCCCTCGTAGAAGGCTTCCGACTCCAGAAGCGCCAAGAGTTGCCGCGCGTGTGTGGTATCGCGGGCGATGACGAGCATGAAGGGCTTGACCGGCTTGACGCCGTTCTCGCGGGCATAAGTGAGCAGCTCGACCTTGGTCGTCTCGTGCAGGCGCACACCGTCTTCCAGCTTCGTTTTCTCGATCTCCTCGGGCGTGTGCGCCTTGGCGTCGAAGTTGCGCTGGGTGACCACGGCCGGCTCCTTGACGAAGCCATCCTCCATCGCCCGCGCCAGCGGGTAGTCCATCACCACGTTCTTGAACGGCACCGGCCCACGGTTGGACTCGACGAACGGCGTCGCCGTCACTTCGAGACCGAATAGCGGCTTGAGCTCGTTGATAGAGCGCACCCCGGCGCTGGCCCGGTAACGGTGCGATTCGTCCATCAGCAGCACGAGGTCAGGCAGGTTCGCGAGATGGTTGAAATAGCTGTCGCCCAGCACCTCGCGCATCCGCTTGATGCGCGGCTCCTTGCCGCCGCGCACCTCGGAGTTGATCTTGGAGATGTTGAAGATGTTGATGCGCACGTCGTGAGCGAAGCCCATCGACTGCTCATCCACCGCCGCGCCGGTCTGGTCGTAGTTGTCGCCGGTGATGATCAGCGGTGGCTGCTGCGCGAATTCGGCGATCCCCTTGAAGACATACTTCGGCGTATTGCGTGTGAAGTCCGTGATGAGCTTGTTGTAGATCGTCAGGTTGGGCGCGAGCACGAAGAAGTTGTTGATGCCGTGCGCCAGATGCAGGTACGCGATGAAGGCCCCCATCAGGCGGGTCTTGCCCACGCCTGTAGCCAGCGCAAAGCACAGCGAGGGGAATTCGCGCTCGAAGTCCTCCAGGGTGCTGAACTCGGCCTTCAGCGTGGAGAGGATCGCCGAGACATCGCGCTCGTGACCCAAGAGTTCGGGCGCGGCATTGAGCGCGCGAGACAGTTTGGTGAGCGATTCCGCCTGGGGGGGACGAAGGGACAGGCGACCGGTGACGGCGTGCAGGACGCGGGCGTTCATTATTCGTTCTCCCCAAACAGGCCGCCCTGTCCCGCGTTGGCGAGGGCCGCCTTTCTGCTCTTGGTGTTCTTGACGCTATTGCCAGGGGCCGCAGGCTCGGCCTTCTCAATCTCCGCCATCGGCAGGTTGGTCACATTCAGGCTGTAGTCGTCACGGCCCCAATGGCAGCGGGCCAGCACCATCTTCGGAATCTTCTTCAACGTCAGGTTCGGCCAGCGCTCCGCCGCTTTGGCCGCCGTGACTCCGTGGAAAGCGGCGCTGCACACGAGAAGGCTCCGTTCTGGTCCGACTTCATCAGACAGGGCTTGCAGTTGCTCTGCGGACAGGTTCTGGGTGGTGACATAGATGAAATCGCGCTCGCTGGAGTGGCCGTGCTGCCACCAATGCGTTTCCGACGGTGCGTAGTTGAAGCCTTCCAGCTTGGCCAGCGCCTTGGCCAGCATCGCCGCGTTGTATTCCGGGTTGATGACCGGGTTGCCCCAGCGGTCGTTGATGATCAGACTAGGGGCGAGCCGGTAATACCGGAAGCCGCCGCCGCCTTGCCAACCAACTGCCTTTGATATCCCAGACTGATCTTCACCATCAATGACAGCTTTGAGTCGAGGAATGATATGAGTGTGGCAATGCTCCCCAAGCTCGACCATGATCCAGCGGCGACCCATCTTGTGTGCAACAGATCCGGTAGTCCCGGAGCCGGCAAATGAATCAAGAACAATGTCCCCAATGGTCGTGGAGAGTTCAAGACACCTCTTGATTAGCGCCTCGGGCTTCTTTCCATTCGGGAACGAAACACCCCCCTCGTTATGCAAGTTGTTCGATAGCAAGTCATCCCAAAGATTCGTCAGGGGTGAGGCGGTCGTTGATTTACCGTCAATGATGCGAGTCTTGGCTTTGTAGAAGACTAGCTGCTCGCCCCCGAGGAAGTAGTAGTCATCCTTGTCTTCTCGGGCAGATCGATAAACCTTGGTGCGGTCAGCGGTTGATTGAGCAAGGGCATCTCTTGCCGACTCATTGACATCCTTGGGAGCAACCCGTGCGGTGCGAACCACTCGGTGGGCATTGGTCACGACAAAGTCGGCCAACTTGACTTCGAGCTTATCTGCGAATTTCGCTTTGGCCTCATCCCACGATTGCAGTCTGTTGCTTCGGAGGAATGCCTCACGAAGTCCGATGAGGCACCAGTCTTGAAAATCGTCCTCATAATTCTCTATGTACTTGGAGTATCTGTCATCGCGAGATCCGGGAACATAAACTCGGTTCGGAGACCAGACATCCTTATTCTTCGCGTAATAGAGAATGTAGTTATTTGTCGTCACAAGCCCTGGATTGATGGCTTTCGGCCCTGAGGCCGAACTTTGCTTGAAGGTCACTACGCCGATGCGATTACGCCGGCCGAAAACTTCGTCAAGCAAGGCGATCAGGTAGCCAAGCTCGTTGTCGTCGATGTGCACGAACAGCGTTCCGTCATCGGACAGCAATCGCCGAAGTGACTCAGCGCGATCACGAATGAGCCCAAGCCAGATGGAGTGCTCGTATCCATCGTCGTAGTGCTCAAATGCCTGTTGCGTGTTAAAGGGCGGGTCGATGTAGATGCACTTCACCTTGCCGGAGAACTCCTGCTCCAGCGCCTTGAGCGCCAGCAGGTTGTCACCGAAGATCAGCCGGTTGTCAAAGATGTCGTTGTCCGACACACGATGCTTGGCGTGGTATGACTTTTCGGAATCCTCAAGCAGGATGCGCGGCTCCAGCTTGGGCCGTTTTTCCTTGCCGATCCAAGTGAGTTCTAGTTTTTGCTTACCAGTCATTTCTAGAGTTCCAAATCTTCGTCACGGCCTTCGTTAGATGGCCGTATTTGCTGCCAGTAGTCCGCGATTTCCTTCCAATCCACATTGCGCTCGACCGTTTTGCCGTCACTGCCTTGGCCTGACCACACCGCCCAGAAGTCTGGATCGTCCGATTTCGGACGATGGTGCTCGGGCAGTGCGTTCATCTGCACCAGCACCGGTAGCTCCGATGCCCAGCCGAGCAGGATGGCGTGGCGGGAGGGGAGCGAGGGTAAATCGCGCAGCAGGCCACGCAGGTTGTCGGGCACGAGCTTGTGCACCAGTTCCTGATCGCGGTCGTTGCTGATGCGGTGCAACAGATAGCTGTTGCATTGGGAGAGCACGGTGGGCGACAGTTCGCTTGGGCGCTGCGAGGACAGCACCAGCCCTAGCCCGAACTTTCGCCCCTCGCGGGCGATCTTTTCAAACACCTGGCAGCAGATAGCGGCCGAGTTCTGGTTTTCAGCGTCGTCCTTGTAGCGCTTGATGAAGGTATGCGCCTCTTCCATCACGAGCACGGTGGGCAAGGTCTTGCCGTGGTGCAGCGTGCGGTAGCGCTGCAGGGCCTCCAGGGTCATGCGGGCGATTACTGCCGTGATGATGTGCACCACTTCCGCAGACACCAGCGACAGATCGATGACGGTGACGGAGCCGTTGGAGGCCTGGCTGTCGCCGATGCACCTGCTCAACCAGTCGTGAAGATTGATGCCATTCGGGTTGGAAATGATCGAACGCATCCGGGTGTCGGACAGGAGCGTGCGAATGCGCGACACTAGGAAGTCAGTGAACTGACTGGCGTTCTCTTGCTCCGCCAGAATTTCGAGGTGATCTGGGAGCTGAGATCCATCGAAGGCTATTGGAACGTCCTCATCTGGACCCTCTTGGAGAAGCACACCGCCCACCGTGTCAACAGAGGACTCCAGCGCTGCGATGATTGCCTGCACGTGAGCCTCATTAAAGGCCCGGTAGTATTCAATCGTCTTGCCGTCTTTGATGAAGCTGTTGTGCGCGGCCGTTAACGCGGTATTGATCGCGGCTAGAACGTCATCCAACTTGTTGTTGCCATGTACAGCAATTTTTCCTTGCATGTCCGTAGCGATCGCCTTCAGGCGGAAGCCGAACTTTGACTCATCGGTCTGGATGTCACCGGAACGGAGGTCCCGACGGATTGAGATCAGTCTGGATGAGAGGTAGCGGCGTAGCGCGAGCTTTTCCTCTTCTGGTGAGGACGTTGAAAGGGCTCTTCCTGCCTTGATGTCACGCAGTGCTCGCCTGAGCAGGGGGCGCTGCATCTTTGCGCTGGCCTGGGTAAACGCACTCCACTCCGCGCTGTTCCAGAACCACAGGGGTACTTGCAGTTGCTCCACTCCCTCGCCGGGTTCGACGGCATACACCCGTACCTTGCTCATGTCTCGGAAGGTATTTGCGTACTCGCCGTTGGGGTCGAGCACGATGAAGCGGGCATTGGGGTCTGCGCCTGCGCGAGCTTTTCGGGCTTCGACCATGGACCAGCGGACCAGGCCCGCGACCGAGCAAGATTTGCCACTGCCGGTGTTCCCCAGCACCGCCAGATGGCGTCCGAAAAGCCGGTCCGGATCGATCATCACCTTGGCATTGGCAGCCAGTGGGCTACTGCCGATCAGTACGCGGCGGTTATCGCCCGACTCCACGATGGCACGCAACTGGTTTTGCGTGGGCAACAGCACCGCATCGCCGACAGTGGGGTAGCTCTCGACACCGCGCCGGAAACGGTAGACCTCCTCGCCGCCTGCATTGCTGCCTTCGTAGATGAGACAACCCAGCGGATTCAGGCTCATCTTGCGTAGTGGGTAAGGCAAGTCCACCAGGCCGAAGTCCTGCATTCCTTTGCGCTTGGGGTACTGCGAACGCTCGATGGTGATCCATTCGACCTGGGCGACCAGGTGCCCCTCGTCGCTGGGGATCAGCAGATAACCGTTGATGCGCGGAAACGAGCGAGGCGTACCGGTATTGAGCGCCACACCATCGGGAGCCTCGATGTCCAGCAGCACCTTGATTTCGTCGGGAGAGACGAAGTCGATGCTGCCAATGCGCAGGGAGTCAGCAAAGGCCAGCGGTGACAAGCTCATACCAGATCGCTCCCGTCGAAGGCGCTAGCCTCTGCGGAGGGACGCTTGGCAGGCGGTGGCTCTGTCCCCATTCGCTGCTTGAGCAGTTCGCTCATGCGGAAGGTTGTCTTGTCGATGGCGGCCTTGGGCAGATAGTTCTCGGTCAGCGTGGTCAGGTCGGCCAACGCGGGGCCAATCAGCAAGCTGATCTGTGATGGTCTGCCCAATTCCTGGTAGGTCTGCATGATGCGACCAAGCGGATCGTCGTATGAGATCACCACCAGATGCGTCGAAGGGATGGTGAGCATGTCGCGGATCACGCGGTTGATATGCTCATCGCCAAAGCTGTAGCCATAGGTCACCAATGTGCTGTTCGGGCGGCAGACGGCGGCCGCGAGATCGCGAAACAGCTCCACGTAGGGGTAGTCGGCGGTTTCCCTATCCTTGGCAGCGTTGGGGTAGATCATCAGTTGGTGGGCTGTGACCGCGCCCAAGCCCGGCGCCTTCAGATAGGGGGCGACGCTCCCTGCTCCGAACGGCAGGCCGATACGGCGGATATCCTTGCCTGTTTGCACCCAGTCCACTGAGCCGTGCAGCTTGGTGTAGCGCGCCACGCCTTCCAGATAACGCGGTTCGCCGCGAATGCCGGGCGGGTTGTAGTGCATGTCTAGATCCAGCCGCGAAGAGCGGAAGATCGGCATGAGGTTGCCGAGAAAGCGATCCAGCAGGTGCAGGCCGGCCAGCTCCGCCCCGGCCTCGACCAGCCGGTCGTAGTTGGTGGTGAAAATATTCAGGCGGTCGCGTACCCCGGTGCGGCTGGCAAAGCTCATCAGGAAGGTGACTAGGGTATTGAACGCCTGCTCGCGCTTGCCTTCTTCGGCCGTGGCGATGCCCGCTTCGCTGCTCAAAATCGACTGCGCGAACGCCTGCATGCCGGTCCGCAGTTCGTTGCACAGGGCTTCGGCCTCGCTGTCCTGCTGCAGAATCTCCAGGCCGCGCAGCAATTCGTTGGCAACGCGCAGTTGATCTTCCAGATTGCCCTTCTTACGCCCGGCCGCTTCCGCTGCTTTCTCTGCTGCTTGATCGATTTTGGCCTGGTAATCTCTCAGCGTCAGGGCGCCCATGCCGGCAGCGCCTTTCCCGGCGGCTAGGTAATGCACCGCATGGGTCAGCCCGGAGCCAGCCAGTAGCGAAAGGTGCTCGGACTGGAACAGTGCGGTGAGCCAAGGCTCGATCTGGCGGCGCAGTTCCTTGGGACCAAATTCTTCACCAGCCCATGAGGCGTCGAAACCGTCGCAAATCTTGAACCTGCCGTCTTCGGCCGCTTTTTCAAAGCGCACTGGCTGATGGTCATCACGCACCCTCAAGATGTTGGGGAGCATTTTCTCGACCTTATCGGACATCATTTCAACTCCCATTCGACGGTAAACAGCGTGCGCTCTTCGACCTGCTGCTGGAGCTGCACTTCCAACTGACTTATGAGGTCATTGCGCTGCGCTTCGACTTCGTCCTGCCGGGCAAACAGCTCGCGGCGCAGTTTGCTACGCTTGCCTTCCAGCTCACGCTGCTTTTTCTGCCATGAGAGCTTTTCTTCCAGCGTTGGCGCGGTCGCGGCGGTTCGACGCACCTCCTTGATCTCGCGGTCGATCTCCTTGATCTCCTGCTCCAGCCCTAGCTTCAGATCGTCCGCCCAGGCGTCCAGCTTCTGGACTTCCTGCTCGAAGTAGCCGAGATTGCGCTCGTTGACGTCGCGCAGGAGTGCGGTCTTGCGGGCCTCCACGTCGGCCAGCAGGGTGGCATCGGGGGCGTTGAACAGACTCGCTGCCTGCGTGGTCGCGGGCAGGCGCAGCAGTTTCTCCGGGTCTTCTTCCGCGAGTACAACGCCGTTGGTCGTGCCCGCGGCAACCAGCAGATGTTGCTCCTGGTTGCCGAGCGTCTCGACCGTGACCAGCTTCACGGTGAGCCATCCGGCCTTGCCGCGGTGGGCTTCAAGCGTGCTGATCTTTGAACCGTAGGCGGTGTAGTCGAAGACGAGACGAGCCCCGTCGAGTACGCGAGCCTTGGCCTGCTCGATGCCCCATCGCGCCAGCGGATGATTGATGCGGTATAGATGCGCGTCGCCGGAGCGGCGGGGCAATTCGTAGCGCCCCAGCTCGATGCCCGCGAGGCCGCCATGCTCGATTCCAGTCGGTATGTGGCGGAGATCGAAGCCGTCGTCATCGAACGCAGCGCAATGGACCAGTTCGGCGCGGGTCAAGTCCATCAGCATGCGCTCGAAGCGGTTGCGCGCGTTGCGGCTGTCGTCGGCCCGCATGCGCAGCTTCTCCTGCACCTCCTCATCGAAGTTCTCAAGCAATACCTGGCGCGTCTTGACCATCGCCTCGTTGATCTCGCCGGAGAGGTCGAGCTGGAGTTGCTCGAAGCTGGACTTGATTTCCGCGGGCTCTCGGCAGTTCTGGTAGATCTCGGCGATACGCCGCTCGAAATCGACACCCGAACCGATGGCGCCCAGCACTTCGTCGCTAGCCCCAAACACGCCCTCGAAGAGCTGGAACTTCTGCGACAGCAATTCGTAAACGCGCTTGTCCGCCTCATTGCCGAGATCGACGAAGTTCACCACCACCACGTCGAACTTCTGCCCGTAACGGTGACACCGGCCAATGCGTTGTTCGATACGCTGCGGATTCCAGGGCAGGTCGTAGTTGATGACGAGCGAGCAGAATTGGAGGTTGATGCCCTCTGCTCCGGCCTCGGTGGCGATCATGACCTTGCCGCGCTCCTTGAAGTGCTCGACCAGGGCCGCGCGGGTGTCGGCGGTCTTGGAGCCGGTGATGCGGTCGGTGCCTTCGTGGCGCTTCAACCAGTCCTTGTAGATCGCCTGCGCACGCTGGTCGCTATTGGTACCGTTGAAGAGCACGATGCCGTCGCCGTATGGCGTGTCGACCAGCAAGTTGAGAAGGTATTCCTGCGTGCGCTTGGACTCGGTGAAGATGATGGCCTTCCTGGGCGCGCCTAGCCGATCCAGTTCGGCGAAGGCGCGATCCAGCGCGGTGAGCAGCGCCTTGCCCTTGGCGTTGTCTCGGATGTTGGTTGCCAGCGTTTTGAAGTGGCGAAGCTCCTCGATCTCCTGCGCGATGACATCGCGTTCCGAGCGGCTCGCCGCTGCGACGTCTGAGTCTTCGTCGTTCCACTCATCGGCGGTTTCGTCAAGCGACTCGTAGTCCTCGTCGAGCTGGTCGGCCAGATCGGGAACCGCGGTGACTTCGTCGAGCACGCCCTGGAGGCGCTTGGCCATCGTCTCCAACGCACCCGCAATCGCGTGCGTGCTGGAGGCGAGCAGCTTCCACAGCACTAGCGAAATCAGTTGGCGCTGCCCCTCGGGCAGGGCCTTGAGGTTGGGGCGGCGCAGGTAATCGGCGACGAGGCTGGAAAGCTCCTGCTCTTCGCTCGACGGCGTGAACTCCTGAACGATGGCCTTGCGCGCTGTGTACGACACGTAGGGCTGAACCTGTTTGCGCAGAGTGCGCTTGCAGATGGGGGCCAGCCGGTCACGCAGGCTGCTGAAGGCTTGCTCTCTGCCAGTGAACTGCGAGCGGAAGCTATCAAGGTCTCCGAACACGCGGTCATCGATGAAGCTGACCAGTCCATAGAGTTCAAGCAATGAGTTCTGCAACGGCGTCGCGGTCAGGAGCACCTTGGAGTGAACGCGCGAAAGCGCCTCCTTGAGGGTCTTGGCGATGACGTTGCTGGTCTTGTAGACGTTGCGCAGGCGATGCGCTTCGTCGAGCACGACCAGGTCCCAGTCGATGCCCTTGACGTCGTCGGCCTTGGCCTTCGCGAACTGATAGGAGCAGATGGTCGGGCCGGACGCGAACAGGAACGGGCTCCGCTGCTCCTGCTTGCGGATCGCGTTGTAGCTTTTGGCTTCGAGGATCAGCCCTTGCAGGCCGAACTTGTCCTGCAACTCCTGATGCCATTGCTTGCGCAGGTTCGCCGGAACGATGATGAGCACCTTCCGCCGCCGTTCGGCCCAGCGTTGGGAAAGCACCAAGCCGGCTTCGATGGTCTTGCCCAGACCAACCTCGTCGGCGAGGATCACGCCGCGTGAGAGGGGGTTGCGGCAAGCGAAGAGCGCGGCCTCGACTTGATGGGGATTCAGATCGACTTGCGAATCGACCAAGGTCGAAGCCAGCGACTCCACGGAGTCGCCTGCTGCACGCCTGGTCAGCAGCCAAGCAAAGTACTGGCTCTGGTGCGGCGTCAGAAGCTGCTGTGTTGTCAACGGCGATCCTCCCCTTGTTCTTCCCCGAGCGTGATTCGGCGGCTGGCTTGGTCCGCGCTCACTCGGCCTCCGGCTTCTTCTTGTTGATGCTTTCGGCGATCCAGCGATCCAGTTCTGAGCGGCGAAAGCGCCAAGTCCCTCCAAGCTTGAACGCCGGAATCTCTCCTTTCTGGGCAAGGCGATAGACCGTCCTCTTGCCGGCCTTGAGGTAGGCCGCGACCTCCTCAAGCGTGAGGATCTCGCTCTCGACGTCAGTCATCTGAAATCCATTTGATTTGGTCTTTCGTGGCGTTGGATTGCCAAGTTTGCCCAATTCTACCAAGGTGTTGTGGGTTGCTGGCCAACTCCTCAATCCAGGGAGCATTCCGCGATTGACGGCCGGCTCGACCGAGGAATCCGGTCAGACCGTAGTTCCCATTCCCTGCGGCGCAAAGCGAGAGCGCGCGACAGCATCTGGCCATCCGCATCAACGGGGAATGGCACGATGGGACATACCAACCGCCACGCATCCACATTGCATCACTTGATGGCCGTGCTGCCATTGGCATTGGTCGTGTCGTTCTCGGTTGTGCCTCCTGCCCATGCCGCCGACGACACGCCGGAGCGTGAGCAACTCGCCGCACTTGCACGTCAGCTCGACCTGCTCGATCGCCTCGCCGAGCACGCCACCAACACTGCGCCGCAATACCGCAGCCGTTACCACTTCGACTATGCCCGATTGCGGACGGACCTCAAGCGCGTCCGCGCCGGCGTGCAGGACTACCTCGTCCCACGGCGCGCCCAACCACGCGATTCGGTCCCGCTGACCGGCGATTACGTGCGCCGCGACGACCGGGAGGAGTCCACGCCATGACGCCCTCTGCCGATCAGGTCGCCGCCTTCCAGGCCAACGGTGGTTTTACTCCGGCAGCCGTCTCCGTCGTCGTCCTCGGTTTCGTCTTCGCCGTCCTGCTGCTGTGGGGCGTGTGGGCAATGCGTACCGCCTATGTCGGCTGGGCGGAACACCGCCTGAACGAACGCCAGTTCCTCGGCGTCATCGTGCGTTTCGTCGCGATGTACCTGGTGCTGGGTTTCTTCCTCCTGTCCTGACCACCACCAAAGGGGTTCCACCATGAATGCTTCCTCGACTTCGCGTCGCATCTTCTCCCGCAACGTTGCCGCTTTCGCCCCGTTGGCGATCGCGGCTGCACCGCTGCCCTCGCTCGCGGCGGGCCTGCCCACCATGGAAGACCCGTCGCGCGGCGCAGGAAGCGGCATCATGCAGACGCTGCAGAACTACGGCTATGACATCGTGCTGCTCATCGCGCTGCTCGTGGTCGCTTCGATGTTCGTCGGCGTCTGCTACCACGCCTACACGCGCTACTCGGAGATCCACACCGGCCGCGCGACCTGGGGCCAGTTCGGCCTGTCCGTGGCGGTGGGTGCCATCCTGCTGGTCGTCGGCATCTGGCTGCTGACCAAGGCCACCGGCGTGCTGTAAGGGCCGGGACCGATGATTGGCCCCTCGGAGAGTCCGCGCGACGGGCTCGTGACCTTTCTGCCGCATCGGCTGAACCGGCACCCCGTGGTCGTGCGTGGGCTCACTGCCGACGAGTTGTGGGTCTGCGCCGGCCTGTCGGCCGCGGCGGGGTTCGTGGCGGGCGTGCCGTTGGCCTGGCTGACCCACAGCATCGCGATGGTACCGACATTGGTCGTCGTAGGTATCGGGGTCGGCGTTTTCGCGGGCGGCGGCTTCCTGCGCCGGCAGAAGCGCGGCCGGCCCGACACCTGGCTCTACCGCCAGCTCCAGTGGCGGCTCGCGCTGCGCTTTCCGTCGCTGGGGGCTCACGTGGGGGGCGGCCAGCTTATCACCCGCTCGGGCTGGTGGACCACGCGGCGCCAGCGGACTTCCACGTTCATCCGGCGAGGTGGTGCATGAGTCGGTTCAAGAACGAGGTCATGCACCTGCAGGCGCATGTCAAAACCCTGCGTCTGGGTTCCGCCGCGCTGTTCGTGGTGGCGCTGCTGCTCGGAGTCGGCTGGTGGAATGCGCCGAAGAGCCTGACCATCCATGTGCCCCCGGACCTGCGTTCCGGCAGCACACGCAAGTGGTGGGACGTGCCGCCGGAGAGCGTGTACGCCTTCACCTTCTACATCTGGCAGCAGGCCCAGCGCTGGCCAACGAACGGCGAGGAAGACTATCCGCGCAACCTCAATGCGCTGTCTGCTTACCTCACGCCGAGCTGCCGGGCCTTCCTGCAGCAGGACTACGTGTATCGGCGCGGTAACGGCGAACTGCGTCAGCGCGTGCGCGGCATCTACGAGATTCCCGGCCGGGGCTACGGCGACGATCCTTCAGCACGCGTCCGGGTCGTGTCGACGAATAACTGGATCGTCACGCTCGATGTGAGCGCCGACGAGTACCTGGGCTCCGAGCAGGTCAAGCGCGCATTGGTGCGTTACGCCTTGAAGGTCGAGCGCATGGATGTCGACCCGGAGCGCAACCCCTTCGGCTTGGCTCTGAACTGCTATGCATACGCGCCGCAGCGCATTGACCCGGCACCGGCATCTGCGTCGGCCAGCCAGCCTACGGCCGCCAACACACTGCAAGGAGGAGCCCCATGAAACGCCTTGTCCTGCCGGCCCTGGCCGGATTCCTGCTCAGCATGGGGCTCGCCTCCACCGCTCGAGCCGTGGAGATCCTGCGCTGGGAGCGTCTGCCCCTCGCGGTGCCACTTGTGGTCGGCCAGGAGCGCGTGATCTTCATCGACCGCAACGTGCGCATCGGCGTGCCGGAGAGCATCGGCGCGCACCTGCGGGTGCAGAGCGCAGGCGGGGCGATCTACCTGCGGGCAAGCGAACCGATTCCGCCTTCGCGGCTGCAACTGCAGGACGCGGAATCCGGTGCGCTGATCCTGCTCGACATCGCCGCCGAGCCGGCCAAGGCGGGGCAGCCGGCACTGGAGCCGGTACGCATCGTCGCGAGCGAGTGGGCGCCGTCCCCCACCGCCAACCCCGCGAGCACCAGCGCAAGCGAGGACGAGCCCAGCGTCACGGCCAGCGCAGCGGCGCCGCACGCAACTCCGGTACCGGTGGTGCTGACGCGCTATGCGGCCCAGAACCTCTATGCGCCGTTGCGGACCGTGGAGCCGGTGGCCGGCATCGGCCGCGTCAGCCCGCGCCGCAGTCTGGCCCTGGACACCTTGCTGCCTACGCTGCCGGTGCGCGCCCAGGTGCTGGCCGCCTGGCGGCTCGAAGACCAGTGGGTGACGGCCGTGAAGCTCACCAACACCTCTGCACGCTGGCTGGATCTCGATCCGCGCGCCCTGCAGGGCGACTTCGTCGCTGCGACCTTCCAGCACACGACCTTGGGGCCGGCCGGTCAGTCGGCCGATACCACCGTGGTCTACCTCGTCACCCGTGGCCATGGCCTGGCCGAGTCGCTGCTGCCGAAGGTGGCGCCGATCGACGCGACGGTGAACCTGCCGCCGGCAGCCGCGGGCGGCCAGGCCGAAGGAGGCGCACGCGATGAGAAGTAATCCGCTGCTCAAGTGGCTGCTGATCCCGATGGCGCTACTGGTGGTCTTCGTCAGCATCAAACTCTTCTCGGGTGATCACAGCGCCAAGCCCACGCAGTCCGGCGCGGCCAACCCGCTCACGCCCGAGGAGATGAAGGCCCTGGGCATCGAGGGCGACACGCCGCGCGATACCGTCGCCACGCTGGTGGCCCAGGTCAAGCAGCTGCGCAATGAACTGCAGACGTCCCTTACCGACAACAAGAACCAGAAGACCGAGAACGAGCGCCTGCGCGCACGTGAAAGCGCGGTCGATCAGCGCATCCAGACCGCCCTGGACGGCGAGCGTGGCCGCCTGCAGCAGGACCGCGATCAGGTGGCAGCCGACCGCCAGCAGACCCAGAGCCTGCTACAGGACCTGCAGCGACGCCTCGACGGCCTCTCCAGCAAGGGCAGCCAAGCCGATCTACCCGTGGGGTTGGGTTTGGAGGAGGGGGACGGCAAGAACTTCGGCAGTGCTCAGGGTGGCGGGAATCATCGCAGCGGTAGCGGCACGCGCTGGGTCGAACCGGACGACGCAAAGCCTCAGGCCAGGAACGGCGGCACTGGCGGCGGGCCGAACTTTCCGACGAGTTTCGGTCCGGCGCAGAAAGCCCTCTCGAGTGCCGCGGATACCGTCGCCGACGCCGGCAGCCGCGCCGTGGGCGTCTCGACCAAGCCGGTCTTCACGGTGCCGTCGAACTCGACGCTGATGGGGTCGGTGGCCATGACGGCGCTGATCGGCCGTGTGCCGATCGACGGCACCGTCAACGATCCGTACCCGTTCAAGGTGCTGATCGGCGCGGACAACCTCACTGCCAACGGCATCGACATTCCCGACGTGGCGGGCGCCGTGGTCAGCGGCACGGCCTCGGGCGACTGGACACTCTCCTGCGTGCGCGGGCAGATCCGCAGCGTCACCTTTGTGTTCCAGGACGGCACCATCCGCACCGTGCCGGAGGGGGGCAGTCGCGGTCAGGGAGGCAACGGCGGCCAAGCCAACGGAACGACCCAGGGCGGTCTGGGCTGGATCAGCGACCCCTACGGTATTCCCTGCGTTTCCGGCGAGCGGCGCAGCAATGCGCAGCAGTACCTCGGCTCGCAGGCGCTGATCACCGCAGCCGGGGCCGGCGCGGCTTCGCTCATCAAGTCCGACAACGGCAGCGTGGCCGTGGTCGCCAACAGCAACGGCTCGCTCGGGACGGTCGGCATCTCGGGCAACGAGGCCATGGGTCGCATCCTGGCCGGCGGCGTGCGCGACATGGCCGACTGGGTGAACAAACTCTACGGACAGGCCTTCGCCGCCATCTACGTGCAGCCCGGCGCCAGGGTCGCCGTGCATCTGGAGCACCCGCTCGACATCGACTACGACGCCAAGGGGCGTCGGGTCAATCACCGTCTCGGAGACACCCATGCATCGGATCTGGACTAAAACGGCCGCAACGCTGATCGCGCTGATGGTGTTGGGCGGCTGCGCCACCAGCAAGGACAAGCTGCTGCCGCATGGCGATCACACCATGTTCGATGTCTGGAACCAGGAGACTGGCGGCAGCGCGGGCGGGGGCCAGCCTGCCCGGCAACTGCTCGATGCGCGCCAGGGCCTGCGCCGGCCGCTGACCGAGGCCGACGTGCAGGCCGTGCCCGTGACCAACGCGACCTACACCCGCACGGCGGTCAACGAAATCCACCGCCAGTTCCACCGGCTACCGAACCCCGACCTGGTGATGTACGTGTTCCCCCACCTGGCAGGCAGCGATCCCGTCTCCGTGCCCGGCTACACGACGGTGTTTCCGCTGTACCAGCGCGTGCAGTACGCCATGCCGGGCGAGCGCCTGGAGGACTATTGATGGCCTCGTCCGTTCCTTTCTTGCGGGCACGTCAGGCCGTAACGCCAAACGGCGCGGAGGTGCCGGCCGACGACGCCTGGACCCGGCACGTGTCGACGCTGGCCGCGCATGGCATTGCCGAGCCCGGGTGCCCCCTGAACGGTGATCGCCCCAAGCCCGCCACCGAGGCGGATGCCCAGGCACTCTATGAAGTGGCCCAGTCCTTCGCCGATCTGTTGCCCTGGGTGGAATACCTGCCCGAGTCGAAGAGCATGCTGCTGGAGGACGGCCAATCGGTCGCGGCCTTCTTCGAGCTGGCACCGGTCGGCACCGAGGGTCGCGAGATGGCCTGGCAGTGGCAGGCGCGCGATGCGCTGGAGAACGCGCTGCAGGACTCCTTTGACGAACTCGACGAAAACCCCTGGGTGGTCCAGCTCTACGCCCAGGATGAGGCGAACTGGGACAGCTATCTGCGCACGCTGGCAGGCTATGTGCAACCGCGTGCCCAAGGCAGTGCTTTCAGCGAGTTCTACCTGCGCTTCTTCGCGCATCACCTGCGCGCCATTGCCAAGCCCGGCGGGCTGTTCGAGGACACGACGGTGACGCGCCTGCCGTGGCGTGGGCAGGTCCGGCGGGTGCGCATGGTGGTCTACCGGCGTAGCCCCCTGACTACGTCTCCCCGCCGCGGTCTGTCGCCCGAGCAGGCGCTCACGACGATCTGCGACCGCCTCGCAGGCGGGCTCGCGAACGCGGGCGTGAAGGCCCGCCGCATGGAAGCAGCCAACATCCACGACTGGCTGCTGCGTTGGTTCAATCCCCATCCGACCCTGCTCGGCCCGAGCGCCGAGGATCGGGAGCGCTTCTACGCGCTGACCCGCTATCCGGAAGAACAGGAAGAGGGCGAGATCGAGCTGGCCAGCGGAGACTTCGCGCAGCGTCTCTTCTTCGGGCGGCCTCGCTCGGACGTGACGAACGGCACCTGGCTCTTCGACGGGCTCCCGCACCGGGTGATCGTGATGGACCGGCTACGCATGGCGCCGCCGACGGGCCACATCACCGGCGAAACCCGCAAGGGCGGCGATGCGGTCAACGCGCTGTTCGACCAGATGCCGGAGGACACGGTGATGTGCCTGACCCTGGTCGCTACACCCCAGGACGTGCTGGAGGCACACCTGAACCAGCTGAGCAAGAAGTCGGTCGGCGAGACGCTGGCCTCCGAGCACACCCGCCAGGACGTGCAGCAGGCGCGCAGCCTGATCGGCAGCACGCACAAGCTCTACCGGGGCGCGCTGGCCTTCTACCTGCGCGGGCGCGATCTCGCGCAGCTCGACGCCCGGGGCCTGCAGCTGGTCAATGTCATGCTCAACGCCGGCCTGCAGCCGGTGCGGGAAGAGGACGAGGTGGCGCCGCTCAACAGTTACCTGCGCTGGCTGCCCTGCGTCTTCGACCCGGCCCTCGACAAGCGGCAGTGGTACACCCAGCTCATGTTCGCGCAACATGCGGCGAATCTGGCGCCGGTCTGGGGCCGCAGCCTGGGCACGGGGCATCCGGGCATCACCTTCTTCAACCGTGGCGGCGGGCCGATCACCTTCGATCCGCTGAATCGTCTCGACCGGCAGATGAATGCGCACCTGTTCCTCTTCGGCCCCACCGGCTCGGGCAAGAGCGCGACCCTCAACAATATCCTGAACCAGGTGACGGCGATTTATCGGCCTCGGCTTTTCATCGTCGAGGCGGGCAACAGCTTCGGCCTGTTCGGCGACTTCGCGGCGCGGCTGGGCCTCACGGTGCATCGTGTGAAGCTCGCGCCCGGTGCGGGGGTCAGGCTCGCTCCGTTTGCGGACGCACACCGCCTGGTGGAGACACCCAGCCAGGTCCAGACCCTGGATGCGGACGACCTGGACGAAGACCGGGACGAAGCGGCTCAAGTCGCCGAGGCTGACGAGCAGCGCGACGTGCTGGGCGAGCTGGAGATCACCGCGCGCCTGATGATCACCGGCGGCGAGGACAAGGAAGAGGCCCGCATGACGCGCGCCGATCGCAGCCTGATCCGCCAGTGCATCCTCGATGCGGCGCAGCGCTGCGTGGCGGAGAAGCGCGCGGCGCTCACGCGCGACGTGCGCGATGCGCTGCGCGAACGTGCCCGCGATGCGACGTTACCGGAGGCGCGGCGCACCCGGCTGCTGGAGATGGCCGATGCGATGGACATGTTCTGCCAAGGCGTGGACGGCGAGATGTTCGATCGTCCCGGCACGCCCTGGCCCGAGGCCGACATCACGATCGTCGATCTGGCGACCTTCGCCCGCGAGGGCTACAACGCGCAGCTCTCGATCGCCTACATCAGCCTCATCAACACGGTGAACAACATCGCCGAGCGCGACCAGTTCCTCGGCCGGCCCATCATCAACGTCACCGACGAGGGCCACATCATCACCAAGAACCCGCTGCTCGCGCCCTACGTGGTCAAGATCACCAAGATGTGGCGCAAGCTCGGGGCCTGGTACTGGCTGGCGACCCAGAACATCGACGACCTGCCAAAGGCCGTCGAGCCGATGCTCAACATGATCGAGTGGTGGATCTGCCTCTCGATGCCGCCCGACGAGGTGGAGAAGCTCGCGCGCTTCCGCGAGCTGAAGCCGGCGCAGAAGGCGCTGATGCTCTCCGCCCGCAAGGAGGCCGGGAAATTCACCGAAGGCGTGATCCTGTCCAAATCGATGGAAGTGCTGTTCCGCGCGGTGCCACCCAGCCTGTACCTGGCGCTCGCGCAAACCGAGCCGGAAGAGAAGGCCGAGCGCTACCAGTTGATGCAGCAGTACGGCATCAGCGAGCTGGATGCGGCATTCAAGGTGGCCGAGAAGATCGACCAAGCTCGCGGTATCGCGTCACTTGCGCTCGATATGTTGACGTGATGGCGACGCGATGAAACTGCCCGGATGTGCTCGATCGCGTGCCGTCATTCTCCTCACGCTGCCGGCGGCGGCCATGGCGCTTGGCACTGCCGCCTGGATGTTCCTTCGCCCGGATATCACTGCACAAGCTGACGCGCGTCCCTTGCACCCTGCAGAAGCGGCCCCCTCGACGCCTTCACCACCTCTGACTCCAGCGGGGCCCCCTTGGCGCTATGGTCCCCCTGAGGCGCGTTTCACGGTGGTCGAGTATGCGGACCTGGAATGCGCGTTCTGCCGGACATATTTCCCGGTGCTCAAGCGCTGGATCGACGAACATCCCGAGGTGAGTTGGCAATGGCATCACCTGCCACTGGCCATGCACGAGCCGGCGGCTACCGCCGAAGCGCGCCTGGTGGAGTGCGTCGGAGAGTCCGGCGGCCACGCGGCGTTCTGGCAGGCCGTGGACTGGGTCTATGCGCACACGCGCGGCGACGGCCTGGGACTGCCCGAGGGGACACACTATCCCGACCTCACGCCTGCCGCGCAGCAGTGTCTCGCCAGCGATCGGCCCGATGCGGTGGTCCGCGCCCACGCCGCGGAAGCGGCACGGCATGGCGTCGCGGCCACGCCGGCCCTGCAACTGCGCGACCGCGAATCCGGCAAGGTGATCCTGCTGCACGGGCCGGTCGACGGCGATGCATTGCTCTCGGCGCTCGATTTGCTTGCTTCGGACGAAGAGTCGACCGCCGAATCGTCCCGACCCCCAGACATGCCCGCCGCGTCCGTCGGCGACATGCCCAGGTAGCTCTCGATCTTCAAGGCTACGGCGCGGCGCGACCGCGCTGATCGAAACCCCCGTTCGCTTCGCATCGCTTGCCGCGAACAGCCACCGTACAAGCGGTGGCGGATGCCCACTCGTCGCCTGTCTCATCCCGTCATTCCCAGGAGGGTTTGCCCTCCCGGGGCATTTGCCCTCCGATCTCATCCATTGGAGGTTCGCCATGTCCTGCGTCATCGCCGATTCCCGCTCGGAGTCGCTCACCCTGATCGCCGCCCAGCACGAGGACTGGATCATCCAGCAAGCCTTCACCTTGCTGGAGAAGCGCGTTTTCAAGGCCGGTCCGTCACTGGGCAGTCCCGCCGCCGTGCGTGATTACCTGCGCCTGAAACTGGTCGTGGAACCCAACGAGATCTTCGCCGTCGTGTTCCTCGACAGCCAGCACCAGGTGCTCGCCTACGAGCCGCTGTTCAAGGGCTCGGTCGACCAGACCTCGGTGTATCCGCGGGTGGTCGTCCAGCGCGCACTGGCGCTCAACGCCTCGGCGCTGATCCTGGCGCACCAGCATCCTTCCGGGGTGACCGAGCCCTCGGCCGCCGATCGCGCGCTCACGGACCGGCTGAAAGACGCCCTGGCCATGGTCGATGTCCGGGTGGTGGATCACTTCATCGTCGGCAAGGGCGCGCCGTACTCGTTCGCCGAAGCCGGCCTGCTGTAGCAGCGTCGTTTCACCTTCGCTGCCCCGGCACGCGCCGTTCATCTCCACGGGGGCCTTCGGGCTCCATTTCTTTCGCCAGCGCTCCCGCAAAACCGGCACACGCCGGCTTCGGATTCTTTGTCGCTCCGCGAACGCCCTTGGATTCGACTACGACCTGCATTGACACCACGGAGGCGCCATATGCCGGTCCCACCCTTTCGCATTCTTCCTGCCCTTGCTGCGTGGCGACCCATGGCTGCCGCAGCGGTGACGTGGATGTGCGTGGCCTTGTTCAGCCCGCTTGCAGTAGCCGACGTGCTGGTTGTGACTGATAGCCATCACCCGATCAAGATCATGGGTGACGAACGTGTCATCGAACTGGACCTGCCGGACCGGATCGAGGCCGAACTGTCTGCTGGCCTGCCGGCCGATCCAGGCCAGGCCGAGGCAAGCGTGCAGCAGCGGTTGCGCGAGGGGAAAGAGACACTGCAGCGCCGGATCGGCCGTGCCTACGAGGGTGTCGCCGATGCCTGGGGTCTGGGCATCGCCAAGATTCCGGCCGTGGTGGTCGACCGGCGCTACGTGGTCTACGGCGAGCCCGACGTGGCGCGGGCCGTCGCCCGTATAGATGCCTATCGGAGCGCACGGCCATGACCTGCCTGTTGACCGCCCCGTCCCGGCGCCTGCGGGCGGCCATGGCCTCGCTGCTGCTGTACGGCACCACGTCAACCTTCGCCCTGGACACGGCAACCATCGTTGCCTCGGCCTTGTCGCCGAATTGCCTGGAATATCGAGTCGTTGGTGTCTGCTACTGGTTGTTCTGCACCATGTTCGGTTGCTCGGTCCGTACCTCGGTCAGGGTCCGCCACTACGTTCCCGATGCCGTGGTTTCGAGCTACTCCAACACCGGCGCGAACCCATGGATGGAAGTGCGGGCGATGAGCATGCCCAATCCCACCGCTCGGGCCGGCGGTGATGGCACGACCAACCACGACAACGAGAACAACCTGGCCAAGTTCAAGAATGCGGATGTGATCGGGCATCCCGCCGGTTTGGTGTTCAGCCGGTTCGTCAGCTCATCCGGCTATACCTGCCAGGGTGCGGGAACGCCTTTCATGCCGTACCTGCTGAGCACGTTCGATACGCTGGCCTGGCGCTACAACATCCCGGAGCTGGCCTACCCGGAGGCCTTGATCCCCGGCATGCGCGAGATCGGCAGCCGCGCGGCGCTGAACCTGTGGGGCAACGTCTATCCGCGCGGCGGTTTCCTGCATCAGGCCGACGACTACAAGAGCGGTGCCGTGGTGGCGCAGCGCGCGGGCGACGTCGTGACGCGGCGCGTCCAGCCCCACGTGTATCAGCCGCTGCTCGCCAGTGCGCGCGCCGGCTACTGGCCCGCCGGCGCGCTGGTGGAGACCGACGCCTCCACCGGCAAGTGGCAGGAGCTGACGCCGACCCTCTCGACCACCTGCGCGGTCTTCCCACACGGCAATACGCGCGTGCAGGCCCGGCAGGGCGACTACGCCTGGGCGCTGTGGCGGCCCTATGCCTGCTGCCAGCGCCGGGGGCAGATCTTCCTCGGCAGCGTTGATTTCATGTGAGGTGCCACCGATGAAAGCGTCCCTTTCCCGCTTCGCTCGGCGGACCAAGCCCTATGCCCTTGCCGTCGCGCTCGCCTGCGCCGTAACGGCAGCGGCAAGCGTCGCCTGGGCACAGACCCGCATCGACCGCAACGGCGCCAGCGTGAGCGGCAGCGTCATCGGCGACGACGTGCTATACAGCATCGGCGGCGGCCGGGCCGTGTCCATGGGTGGCGCCGGGAACATGCAGAGCATCGGCGTCGGGATCGGCTGGAATAGCAACCTGATCTGCGGCGACATGAGCATCACGACGACGCTGCAGAACCAGCTCAACGGCATCACCAACGGCTTCCAGGCAATCATGAGCTCGGTGATCCAGAGCGCCACCAGCGCCGTGGCATCGCTGCCGGCGCTGATCATCCAGCGCGCCGACCCCGGCCTCTACAACCTGCTCACCAACGGCGTTCTGCAGGCCCGCCTGGACTTCGATCGCTCGAAGATGACCTGCCGGGCCATCGCCAACCGGCTCGCCGACATGGCCGGCGGGCAGGCCGGCTGGGACCAGCTCGCCGAGGGTATGGCGTTGCGGGATGCGGTCAGCAGCGCTGACGCCGTCTCGGCGATCGAGCAGGCTGAGTCGAACAAGGGCAACAGCGGTGTGCCCTGGGTTGGCGGCAGCAACGCTGGCGGCTCGGGCCAGGGGTCGATCAAGGTGGTGGGCGACGTGACGCGCGCGGGCTACAACCTGCTCAACGGACGCAGCGCGACGGACACTTCGTCGATCCCGCGCACTTCCTGCGGCAACCGGCTGACCTGCCAGACCTGGTCCTCGCCTTCTGCGGCTGCGGCCTGGGCGACCCGCGTGCTTGGCGAGCGTGAGCAGCGCACCTGCGAAAGTTGCACCAAGACCCAGACCACGCCCGGTGTCGGACTCACGCCGGTGATCCAGGAGGAGTACGAGACCAAGCTGCAGGCGCTGCAGGAACTGGTGACGGGGGCGAAGCCGACGACGGTGGCAAACCTAGAAGCGGCCGGAAGCAATTCGCTGCCGATCACCCGCGGTGTGATCGAGGCCCTTCGCGACGAGCCCGACCAGGATCTGCTGGGCAAGCGCCTGGCCTCCGAGGCAGCGCTGTCCAGTGCGCTGGAGAAGGCATTGCTGTTGCAGCGCACCTTGCTCACCGGCAAGAAGGAGCCGAACGTTGCAGCCAACGAACTGGCCGTGAAGGCGGTCGACCAGGAGAACAGCGCGCTGGAGCAGGAAATCAACAACCTCAAGACCGAACTCGAACTGCGGCGCACGCTGGCGGGCAATTCCGCGATGGCGATCGTCCAGCGCCACGGTACTCGCGCCGGTGGATCGCGCGGCATCTTCGAGGGTGACACCACGCGCGACCGCCTCAAGGAAGTCCAGAAGCCCCGGGGCACGCCATGAGCGGCCGCACCTGGCTGTGGCCGGCGTGGCTGTTCAACCGTCGCGTCGGCATCGGGCTGCTTTGGGGGCTGCTGGTGGCAGGTGTCGCGGTTGCAGTAAACGTCACCGGCATCCACGTCGTCGGCAGCATCAATGGCTGGGAGCGCTGGCTGCACGCGCACTCTGCCCACTTTCTGGCTTGGCGCCTCACTCTCTACGCCGGGACGGCTTACGGCTGGTGGTGGATGCGGCAGCGCCTGCGCCAACGCGAGCCGGCGGCCGAAACACATCAACGCCTGCTGCGGGTCGAGATTGCGGCCATGACCACCATCGTGCTGCTCGAAGGCAGCCAGCTCCTGCGCCATGGCTGATGCAGGGAGGATGTCATGACCCTCTATACGACGGATTACCTAGAGTACTACCTGACCCTGGTGGCTTGGGTGGTCAACAACGGCATCTGGAACGTCCTCGTTGCCAGCGGTGTGTTCGCCTTGCCCTTCGTCGCCATCGTCATCCAGGAATGGCTCCGGGCGCGCGCGGAAGGCGCGGACGAAGGCAACAAGGGCGTACTGTCCTCGATGCGCATCGAGAGCCGCGTTTGGGTGGCGATCGTCGTCATCATGTTCGCCGGCATCCCGTTCATTCCGTTGGATCTGAGCACGATCGCGTTCGATACGAGCCGCTCTGCGCAATGCCAAGTCAATGTGCCGCAGCCCGCGGACACGGGCTGGTCCAACGCCTACACCACCCTCAACAACCAGAGCGCGCTGGCGCCGGTGTGGTGGTTCTTCATGCACGCCATCTCGAAGGCGGTCACCGGGGCCGCGGTGGCGGCAATTCCCTGCGGGACCGATCTGCGGCAGATACGCATGGACGTCGATGCCACGCGCATCAACGACCCGGTGCTCGCGCAGGAAGTCGGCGATTTCGTGCATGACTGCTACGCCCCCTCGCGCGCCAAGCTGTTCATGAACCGGCCAACGCTCTCCGACGAGCAGATGAACGACGTGACCTGGATCGGTTCGAGCTACTTCCTCAACACGTCCGGCTTCTACGACACCTATCATTCGAGCACGCCGCGCACCGCTTGGCCCTATGATGCAACGCGCGACGCGGGCCTAGCTCAGGTGGACAACGGTGGGGGCTATCCGACCTGCCGACAGTGGTGGTCGGACGGCAGCGGGCTGCGCGCACGCCTGCTGTCTCAGGTCGATCCCGATCTGCTGTCGCGCATGGGCCGCTGGGCGGGATTCCTGTCGCAGATCGAGGTGAACGATGCGGTGATCCGTGCCGTCGTGTCGCCGCGCCAGCAGCAGATGAACCAAGGCGCCGTCTATACCGACTACGGCGGCCAGATCGAGAAAACGTTGCCCAATGTTGTGACCCGCGGCGCCGGCGACCTCGGCCTGACCGTCGGGTCGCTAGGATTCTTCCCGGCCATGGATGTGGTCCGACAGGCGCTGCCCATGGTGCTGTCGCTGCTCAAAATGGCGCTCGTCATCTGCATCCCGCTGGTGCTGCTCTTCGGAACCTACGAGCTGAAGGCCCTGGTCGCGGTGAGCTGCGTGGAGTTCGCGCTGTTCTTCGTGGATTTCTGGTTCCAGCTCGCGCGATGGCTGGACAGCACAATTCTCGACGCACTCTACGGCTGGGGATTCGGAGCGAACCGGCCGCACAGCAATTTCGACCCCTTGATCGGGCTGAACAATGCCTTTGGGGACATGCTGCTGAATTTCGTCATGGCGACGATGTTCATCGTGCTGCCGGGATTTTGGGTGGCGGCACTGGGGTGGGTTGGTGTGCGGGCAGGCAATGTGCTGAGCGGCCTCACCGTCGCAACCGGTGACGCCAAGTCGGCCGGCGGAAGCGGCTCCCGCCTTGCGATCTCTGCAGCCAAGGGTTCAGGAAAGTAGCGGTGACACCTGGATAGCCACTATTGCTTGTCGGGGTCGCACATGTCGTGGCGCCACTCGTTCTTGTCATACAGGCCAAAGCCACCGTGTCCCTCGCGCCATTCAGGCTCGTCCTTGCCCTCCGCATCCCACGTTGCTGAGCCGCGCATGTTCCAAGCGACCAGCGCCAGCAGGGCAAGCGACATTGCCGGCCAGAACGCCACGTAGGCCAACACACCGAATAGAACAAGCTTGGTGACCAGCAGTGCGGCCGAAGCCGCACCAAGGGACCATCCTTGCGTCACGAGCCCGCCTTGCGCCTTCCGATCCAGACGCACGAGCACCCGCCACATCCGGCCTAGCGACCGGCCAGCATGCTCCGCGAACCTGGTATGTGCAGTAGTTTTCATGATGGCAGTCTTCTGGTGTCCACAGAAGAGGTCGGTATGGTGGTGCCCAGGCTTTCTATCCTTCGCCGTGCAAGTTTCTTCAAACTCGCGCATTCGGCCAAGTTGTCCGCACCAATCAACTGAGCTACCCAATCGAATTGATGCGGCCTAACCTGCATTCTTGCAACTTGTAGCGCCTGAAGCGTTGCATTGCCTAGCACTTCATGCCCCAGCAACGCCTGCACAGGCTTATAGGCAAGAATGTCTATGGTTGTGACGAGTTTCATCGCTTCAAAACGTTCGCCTGCGATCCTTGTTGCCTTTTTCTCGTCAATTGCGGCACAGAATCCGTTGCTGTAAGCAAACGCGAGAGTTGCCGCTTCACCATCCCCCAGGGAGTCCGACGTATGGCCAGAGACCATGTCAAAAAAGTGCTCAAGAGACGGACCGGCAAGCTCTTCCATCCGCAAGACCCGAGCATCGATCAATTCAGCCAGATGTTTGGACTCCGGGCGGCCGTTTGCTAAACCTTGATCAATTTCGCGCACGACATTGCCGGTTACGACGAGGTCCGACTTCAGCGCTTGCAGGATTGCACTTGCGTTTGCCGTCGCCAGCAAATTAATGATTACGCTGGCGTCCAGAACAATCACGTTGTTCTGATTAGTGAGGCAGCTTGAAAAGGTCATCAGTTTCGTCCTCTTCGGCCTCATCGAGCAATTCGCGGACCTTTTCACGATCGAGCTTCAGCATTTCCGACATCTGCCCCTCGCTGATCAGATCCTTCTTCCAGGCCTCGATCGCTAATAGAAACAGTCGTGACGATTGTGCTTCCTCTGCGGGAACAGGCCCGTATGCTGCTGGGCCAATAACTTGGCGAACTTGTTCGTCGGTGATACCTCCATTGTCCATGAACCAATCCCAGGTTCCCTTCTTCGTCAGGCCAAGTTCTTCAAGCCGTAGAACCGTTGCTTGGCGGGATACGCCAAAGAAGTGAGCCAGCAAAATGATATGCCTGCGCGTCAAATGGGTTGAGCCAATGGTCAGCTCCTTGAACTTTTCCATGACGGCGCGAGCCGGCATAAGGAACGCACTTGCAAACGCATTCGCATAGCGCTCCTCACGAGAGTTTTCGTACTTCTCGTCTTGATAGATCTCTGGCCGGCGTCGCGTTGCAATGAAGTGGCCAAGTTCATGAGCGCCGGTCAAGGTCCGACGGTCCTCTCGATGGCCTGCATTGATAAGGATGCAAGCACCAACCGCTTCATCGTAGGCGAATAGCCCAGAGACCTTGGCATCCAGCTTCCGAGCATAGACCCGCACGCCAAGCTGTAGCTCAAGGAGGGCAAACAAGTCCTGAATAGGCCCTTCTCCGATCCCTAACCAATTCCGTAAGCTCTGCGCATCTTGTTCTGCTTGCTTGCGGACGTCGCCCGGCAGGATAGTTTTCTCCGCGGGATAGTTATACGGCTTGTGAATACCCAGAATGTTCTCGAGTTCTACTTCGACCCTGACAAGATCATTCAGCACCCTCGCAGCATGCTCGATACCTGCGCCACCAGTTTCCGGAAGTGACCTGAAGCGAGGAACCAGGTCAACATGAACGGCCTCTCTGCGCAGTAAGGAATTGGCGGATACACCGTAAAAACGGCTCAGTGCTTGGATCTCATCGAGCCGAGCGGTACGTTGCCCCTTCTCAATGGAGACAAGCGTAGTACGAGCGATGCCTGCCGCCTTGGCAGCAGCGTCTTGGGTAATGTTGGCAGTCTCCCGCGCAATCTTCAATCTTTCGCCCAGCTCGACTGGACTTAACTCATAGTTTGGCGTGGTCATGATGCGTCATCTATCCATTGCCTCACAAACGACCCTGACCCAAGATCGTTCGTGAATGCAGACCATTCATTGGTGTGTTGCTGCAAAAGCCGGTCAAGGTTCTGCGCCACGACTGCCGGCGGTTCTGACAGAGCGCGCGCCAGCTCGTTCGTCGTTCGACGCTTGATCAGTTCATACTGCACGGCTCCACGAAGCGAGGCGAGGTGCTCAAAGTGAAGCACCCCTGCGATCGAGTATTCGCGCAAGGCCGGCGTGAAGCTGGCGAAGTCTTTTGCCGCGCCAGTCTCCCACGTAGCTGCCTTAAGTGATTCCCATACATAGGTCTTGGGCAGTTCGTTCAAGCCAGCAGCGTGAACACTGAGGCGACGGAGAATGCAAGCTGCACATACTCCGCATTGACGCCTTTCGCCCGAGACGGCGACCTGCCGCGATTGTTGCCAGCACGATCTGGTTGTTGCCCAGCGCGCCTCACTACCGCAGACATCGACAAATTCGCGAAGGGTCTCACCCTTCGTCATCCACAAACGTGGAAATCGGTACTGAATCTTGTATCCGAGCAAGGCATTGAAGAAGCGTGCCATCAATGCAGTGAAGACGGGGTGATTGCGATAGTCTTCATAGCCCTGCCCGACGGGAAGAAGGACCGGTGCCAGTGCTCCCTGTCCGCTCTCAGGAACGATGACCGATGGAGCATCAATCAAATAGGCTGCCATCGTGGATACCACGCTGAACTTGAATCCCCGGCTACGTGCGCTGTTTTCAGCATTCCTGCCATTTTCAAGCTTGACGGAATACGGGAGGGCGGTGAAAGGGATTCGGAGACGCTCCTTTTTTGAAACGTCGTGTTGCTTGCTTCCCACCCTCATGCGTACCAATCGGCGGCCAAGGCGGCTGCTTTCAAGCCCGGCAACCGCGCGTGAGTCCATTCCATCACTATAGGCAATGATCGCTTCCGCATCGGAGGGGAACCTCAGACGATCCTGCTGAGGTGGTTCCGCCGGCACTTTTCTGGCGCGGAATTCGAAGTGCCAGTCGTCCCCGGTCAGTAGGTTCAATGCCTCCACTAGCGCCCGGATTACCGTCTTGTCTGACCATTTGTCGGGATCATGAACGGGAATATGTACTGAGAATTTCCGCCCCCAGTTCATGGCACTGCGTGCAAGGCTGCGATCACAGAACTCCACTACAGCGGCCACGACAAGAGCGTCGTACACCGTCGTTTGCCATTTGATCGACGAGAAGGACTCAAGAGCTTCAAGGTCGAAATCAATGTTTTGCCCGAGTATGCAGGGCACCATACTTTTGCGGCGACGGGCACCAGCTTCGACCACATCTACCGCCAGCTCCTTGAGAGGTAATAGAGTCGTCACAAGGGCACTCCTTCGTCCAGATGGGTCCTCTTCTCGGGGCGATGGGCTCCGGCAGACTCAGGAGATACAAGCATGGCGCCCAACCTGCCTTCCGAGAAGCTAGAAATTGCGCTAGAGAGTCGAACACTTACGTGATCCGCCCTCCGTTGGTTCGATTCCCGAAGGTAATGCTCTTCAACTTGCCGCACGTTTGCGAAACCACGCATCTTGGCTGCAAGGCCAATCGCTTCATGAAAAGCATCCAAACCAAATCTACCTTCGTTGATGAGATCAATGCTCCACGCAACTGCGTTCGTTCCAAAAACCGAGCCTGCGGCCAAGGACTTCGCGTCCTCCAGTTCTTGAAGAGCGATTTCAGGAAGCCCCAGAGAGTTGTCACGGCCAGTGAAGATGGACTTCAAAGCATCGACCAATGACCACTTGATCTCGTTCTTGAAGTCGCTGGCGAGCGCGCCAGCTGCAGCCTCCGCCACCTGCTCGGCATCGTAGGCGCACTGATCCCCGCGCTTGGCCAGTTCCTTCCAGGGCCTTCGCATCGGCAGACTTCTATGGGGTCCATCGCTCATAGCCTGATCTCCGTGTTGTCAGAGTGTAGTAAAAAAAATCAGACAATGTCAAAAATGCTTGGGGCGAGGTCTATGACTGCGGTCAGTCTCGCTTTCAATCAGGGCAGCTCCAAGACCTCATTGGTTGTGGAGGACGTATCCAGATCACCTTACAAAGGCCAAAGGGCTGGGAAGGGGCAAGGTAACGGGGTCAAGGGGAAAGGCCCTACCCGAAAAGGCCAAAAGGCTGCCCCGATCAGTCCGTTATCCGGGATTCGCCATGCTCTCGCTGTTCCAGCGGAAACGGGTGACGCCGACTGTCGGTGCACCGATCACACCACCTCCCGAAGCCCCCAAAGGGCTGATGGGGCCGGAGTCGGCAGCATCGCTGCTGGCTACGCCGCGGCGGCAGAAGCTGCTGGAACACATTTGGCAGCGCACCTCCCTATCGCGCCGGCAGTTCGCCACACTCTACTTGGCACCGCTGGAACGGTACGCCGAGCTGGTCCAGCAGTTCCCCGCCTCCGAAAGCCACCATCATGCCTATCCTGGGGGCATGCTGGACCACGGCCTTGAGATTGTTGCCTACGCGCTCAAGCTGCGGCAATCGCATCTGCTGCCGGCCGGCGCCAGTCCTGAGGCACAGGCGGCTCAGGCTGAGGCGTGGACTGCCGGCACGGCCTACGCGGCACTACTGCACGACATCGGCAAGATCGCCGTGGACCTGCACGTCGAGTACGAGGACGGCACGCGCTGGCACCCCTGGCACGGGCCTTTGCGGAAGCCGTACCGCTTTCGCTATCACAAGGCGCGCGAGTACCGTCTGCACGGCGCCGCGACCGGGCTGTTCTACACCCGACTGCTCGACGCTGGGATCTTCGATTGGCTCAGTGGCTATCCCGACCTGTGGTCGGCGCTCCTATACGTGCTGGCCGGCCAGTACGAGCACGCCGGCACGCTCGGGGAGTTGGTCGCGCAGGCCGACCAGGCCTCGGTCGCGCAGGCGCTGGGGGGTGATCCCGCCAAGGCGCTGGCGGCCCCCCGCCATGCGCTTCAGCGGAAGCTCCTTGATGGATTGCGCTACCTGCTCAAGGAAGAGTTCAAGCTGAACCAGCCTCAAGCCTCGGACGGTTGGTTGACCCAGGATGCGCTGTGGCTGGTCAGCAAGACGGTTTCGGACAAGCTGCGCGCCCATCTGTTGTCGCAGGGTATCGATGGCATCCCGTCGAGCAACACGGCCGTCTTCAACGTGCTTCAGGATCATGGCATTGCACTACCGACGCCAGACGGAAAGGCTATCTGGAAGGCTGCCATCACCAGCGATGCGGGCTGGTCCCATGCCTTCACGCTCTTGCGTCTTGCGCCCTCCGTGATCTGGGAAGGCGATGAGCGGCCCCCACCGTTCGCCGGCACGGTGACCGTGGTGCAGGAAGAGGGGGATCCACCCATTGCTGAGTCCCAGCCCGCCGTACCGGAGTCGACTGTATCTGAGCCTTTGTCGGCACAGTCAGTAGGTGATGGCGTCGAAGCTGTCCTGAATCTACTCGACACTCTCGACATGTCGGCTGACCTCCCGTCGGCCATCGAATTGTTTCCTCCAACCGTGGAAGGGCTATCTCTCAAATCCGGTGAGTCAATGGCTCCGGTCGACTTGATGCCGCCGACGTCTGCGTCGATTCCAGAATTGGAGGAATTGCCGTCAGGCGAGCATTTTGTCGCCTGGCTGCGCAGGCGCATAGAAGAGCGCACGCTCATCATCAATGACGCCAAGGCGTTGGTGCATACGGTTGCGGATACCGTCTATCTGGTCAGTCCCGGCGTGTTCCAGCGCTATACTCAGGAACACCCCAAGACCGCATTACTTGCGAAGCAAGACAAGGTCGCCGACTGGCAGTGGGTGCAGAAACAGTTTGAGAAGTTGCAACTGCATCGCAAGCAGCGAAACGGTCTGAACATCTGGACCTGCACAGTCACGGGGCCTCGGAAGTCGCGGAGACTTCACGGCTACCTGCTGGAAGACCCGCGAGTCCTGTTCACCGATATGCCGCCGCACAACCCTTACCTGTCGCTATCTCCCGCTGCCGATTCCGCATAGAAAGGCGCGTACCAGCAACCTTCCGAGTTCGGCCAGGGTTCAGCTTGCGGCCCAGTTCGATGAACCCGACTCCCCCGTTCTTTCACCTCTTCTTGAGACACCCTCTGCCTCGCTCCCGCACAGAGCGAAGGCATTTTGGTTGCTTGGCAGCGAAATTGAGCACCGCCATTGCCGCAACCGTTTGTATCGACGACTCGCTCATCGCCCCGCTCACGGGGTTCGGGGCGTTTTGCCTTTCGTACGTTCTCTTTCACAGTAAGTTACCGGCTAGCACGATGTTGGGAGTTTTCCGCAATGAGCGCATGAAGGACAGCGCAAGTTTCTTCATCTGCTTGGGTCCGTCGATGATGCTGCGCCCCAGTTTGTGGCTTTTCGGATGCGCCCAGATGTGTTCATTCAAGTCAGGCGAGTAGGCCGGCAGGCGAAATAGGCGCAGTCTGCTATTGAGTTCCTCGACGAGTTTCGGACCTTGGCGCTGCGATGGACTGGATAGCAGTCGACCACCAGAAAGATCGTCCGAGTTGTGCCCTGGAGCAGAGGCGCTTCAGAAACTCGATGAAGACATCGGCGGTGACGGTTCCTTCGATGCACGTGAATCGCAACTGTCCCTTCGGACTGATAGCAGAGATCAGATTGAGCTTGAAGCGCGCACCGGTCGTTTTCCACCGGCGTTACGCTGACCGGCGCCCATGTCGTCCCGGTGTGATAGTCCGAGCGCACCGCAGCCTCGTCGCCGAAGAAGATGTCCGCCCCGGCTGCTTTTAGCCTCGGAACGGATGTGCGGAAACTCGTCCTTGATCCAATCGTTCACCAGAGCCGGATCGCGCTGGTAGGCGCGCATCAAAGGCCGCTGCGGTGATAGCCCCTGTTTGTGAAGCAGGCGCCCGACGCTCACCTCCGACATCGCCACCTTGAATTGGGTGCGAATCAGATTCCGAACCATCGCCCGCGTCCACAGCGCGAACTCGAACTTGAACTGCTGCGGGTTCGACAGCGTGATCGTGCGGCACGACCAATCGAGCGTCCTGCTGACGAGCTTCGGCGTGGCACGCAGAGCATCGAGCCCGCCCTCACAGCGCCAACCCCTCGTAAATACGCGGACGCGAAAATCCCAGTGCTTTGACCGCCGACTTACGGCGATTCACCCGTTTCGATGCGCTGCACCGCCCGAATTCGAATGTCGTCGAGCGTGGCATGTGACAGGAAGCGACCATTTCTCTTCTCCATGTCGAAATTTCGCATATCGCCAGAAATCAATGTTCGGTAACCAATTTGTTTCGTTATATCGCAAATGCATAAACAGCGGAATGTGGTGACGTCCGAATTTATCAGCCTCTTCCACGGAATTTAATAAATATTTATGAGGGCAGAATAATGCAGCCGTTCAAAAAAATTGTTGATGCGGCGTATCAATAGGGACCACGGAAATTGCGGGTTGCTCATCAATGTTCGGAACGGGGCTCGAGTCGGCAATGGATTAGTGGCGAAGCGGATCACGGTTTTGAAGGCGTCCTTGAAGCACTTACAAGACCAGGCCACCGGCTTTGCGGGCGGTATCTGAATTCGAACGCATCGGCGTGCTGCGGTGCAATACGAGTTTGCTTTATTGCCTAGGTGCTCGATCCCGATGCGGCACGAATTTCGACTCGATAGAGTGCAGTCCAGTTCAACGCTCACGAGGGACAGGCAGCACGGCGTTCGCCTGTCAGAAAAATTGACGAAAGTACATACAGGAGAACTTCATGTACACCGTGGATATCGACACCGGCGGCACCATGACCGATGCGCTGGTTTCCGATGGGGAACAGCGCCACGCGATCAAGGTGGACACCACCCCGCACGACTACACCGTTTCCTTCAACGGCTGCCTGAGCGAGGCGGCCAAGCGCCTGGGCTACCCCAGCACCGAGGCCTTTCTCGCCAAGGTCGGCATGATCCGCTGGTCCTCGACGATCACGACGAACGTGCTTGGCGAGCGGCGTGGCTCGAAGGTTGGGTTGCTGGTCACGGAAGGCAATGAGGAGAACCTTTACGGCACGGTGCAATCCCCGGTCGTCGGCGAGCTGGTCGACGAGCGCAACATCATCGGTCTGCCGTCCAACCCGACCGCCGTCGACATTCTCTCCGGAGTCAAGCAGCTGCTGGAAGGCGGCGTGCGCCGGATCTGCGTGTGCCTCGCGAACGCCTTCCCGGACAACGGTGCCGAGCGCGAGATCAAGGCGGTTATCGAGGACCAGTATCCCGACCACATCATCGGCGCGGTGCCGGTGTTGCTCGGCAGTGAGATGGCGCCGCTGCGCCACGACCAGACGCGGGTGCATTACTCGCTGATGAACGCCTACACGCACACCCAGCTCGCCACTTCCCTGTTCAAGGCTGAGGATCTGCTGCGCGACGACCACAACTGGACCGGCCCGCTGCTGATCGGCAACACCAACGGCGGGGTCGCGCGCATCGGCAAGACCAAGTCCGTCGATACGATCGAATCCGGCCCGGTTTTCGGCACCTTCGGCGGGGCCTACATGGCGCGGCTGTATGGGCTGAAGGATGTCGTGTGCTTCGACGTCGGCGGGACGACGACCAAGGCGTCGATCATTCGCGACGGCCAGCCGATGTTCCAGCGCGGCGGCGAACTCATGGAAGTGCCGGTGCAATCGTCGTTCGCGATGCTGCGCTCGGCAGTCGTCGGCGGCGGTTCGATCGCCCGCGTGCGGGACAAGAGCGTCACCCTCGGCCCGGAGAGCATGGGCGCCGCTCCCGGCCCTGCGTGCTACGGCCTCGGCGGCAACGAAGCGACCTTGACTGATGCGCTGCTGGCGCTCGGTTACCTCGATCCGAACAACTTCCTCGGCGGTCGTCGTCAGCTCAAGGTCGACCTCGCCCGCGCCGCGATCGAACGCAATGTTGCGAAGCCGCTGGGCGTATCGCTGGAAGTCGCGGCGTTGTCGATCCGCGATGAGGCGGTGGCGATGATGACCGAGCTGCTGCAGGCGACCCTGGCGGAGGCGAAGCTCACCGCGCAGGACGCCGCGCTGTTCGCCTTCGGCGGCAATGGCCCGATGTTCGCCGCCTTCGTTGCTGAACGGCTGGGCGTCCAGGCGGCGTACGCATTCAACCTCGGCCCGGTGTTCAGCGCCTTCGGCTCGGCGATCTCCGACGTGGTGCATGTGTATGAGCGCGGCGTCGACCTGCGTTGGAACGCGACCGTGAAGGGTCAGCTGCTGCCGACACTCGATGCACTGCAGACCCAGGCAGAGCGCGACCTGAAGGGCGAGAGCTTCGATCCGGCCAAGGCGGCTTACGTTTGGGAGCTCGATTTCGGTACGACCGAGGCGGAGGTGTCGACGGTGCGTGCGGAATTGGCGCAAAGCGCGGCGAGCACCGTGCTCGATGCACTCACGCAGGCGGTCACCGCGGCGGGCGTGGCGAGCCTGCCGCTCCTGGGGGCCAGACTGTCCAGCCGCTTCGTCGTCGGCGCCCACGGCATGAAGAAGCGCGCCGACCGCGTCCCCGCCGAGGCGCCGGCCTCCCGCGAGATGCGCTTCAACGGTGCAAGCGAAGCCGCCTCACCGGTTTATCGCTGGGAAACGATGAACGTCGGCGATATCGCAGTCGGACCGGCGGTGGTCAACGGCAGCACGCTGACCTGCCCGATTCCCCCGCGCTGGCAACTGCGTGTCGACGACTACGGCAATGCCGAACTGAGCCGCGCGCAATAAGAACGGATTCCCGAGGAGACACAAGACATGTATGAACGCATCCGATTCACCGAGTACCTCGATCTCGACCTCAACGACGAGCATTGGTACTGCCATGACTGCGGCACCAAGCTGATCTCGGCCCGCGAAAGCTACAAGAAGGGCTGCCTGGTCGCCGAACGCCGCCCGCACGAGATCCACAACCCGGTGATCGAGGGTGAATACAGCTTCGCACCCGACGAAAACTGGGTCCGCATCCTGGAGTTCTACTGCCCCGGCTGCACGCGCCAGATCGAAACCGAATACCTGCCGCCGGGCCACCCGATCACGGTCGATATCGAGGTGGATATCGACAGCCTCAAGGCCCGCCTGAAGAAGGGGGTCATCGTGATCAAGGACGGAAAACTGACCAAGCCCGAAGCGGAGGTGCTGGCATGAGCTCACTGACCAACCAGGACGCCATCAATTCGATCGACATCGACGTCGGCGGCACCTTCACCGACTTCGTGCTGACGCTCGACGGCGAGCGCCACATCGCGAAGTGCCCGACGACCCCGCATGATCTATCCATCGGCTTCCTCAACGCGGTCGAGGCGGGGGGCGACAAGGTGGGCCTGTCGGTCGAGGAGTTGCTGCCGCGCATCGACATCATCCGCTATTCGACGACGGTCGCCCTCAATCGCCTGCTGCAGCGCCAGGGGCCGCGGATCGGCCTGCTGACCACTGAAGGCCACGAGGACGCGATCCTCATCGGTCGCGGTGCGCAATGGACCGACGGCCAGCGTGTCGCCGAGCGGCGCAACATCGCGGTGCAGAACAAGCCGCTGCCGCTCATCGAGCGCGACCTGATCCTCGGCGTGCGTGAGCGCATCGATTCGAGCGGTTCGGTGGTGCGGCCGCTCGATGAAGAGGACGTACGAACCAAGCTGCGCATGCTGATGGACCGCGGTGCCCGCGCCATCGTCGTGTCGCTGCTGTGGTCCTTCATGAATCCGGCGCATGAGAAGCGCGTGCGGGAAATTATCCGCGAGGAGTACAAGGAATATCACATTGGCTTCGTGCCGGTGGTGATGTCGCACTCCGTGGTCTCGAAGATCGGCGAGTACGAGCGCACGATGACCGCGGTGCTCGACGCCTATCTGCAGCGCTCGATGCAGAACGACATCGGCGCGACCTGGGACAAGCTGCGCGCGAAGGGCTACCACGGCGCCTTCCTGATGATCCACAACTCGGGTGGCAGTGCCGACATCTTCAAGACGCCGGCCTCGCGCACCTTCAACGGTGGCCCGGTCGCAGGCCTCATGGGTTCGGCCTACTTCGCCAACAAGCTCGGTTACAAGAACGTCGTCGCCGGCGACGTCGGCGGCACCAGCTTCGACGTCGCGCTGGTGGTCGAGTCGAGCGTGCGCAACTACACCTTCCGTCCGGTCATCGACAAGTGGATGGTGAACGTCACGATGATGCAGACGATCTCCGTCGGCTCGGGTGGCGGCTCGATCGCGAAAGTCGACCGCAGCGGCACGCGCCTCGAGGTCGGTCCGCGCAGCGCCGGGTCGATGCCCGGACCGGTGTGCTACGACCTCGGCGGCACCGAACCGACGGTCACCGACGCCGACGTCGTGCTCGGCTACATCAACCCTGATACCTACTACGGCGGCCGCATGCCGCTCAACAAGGCCAAGGCCGAGAAGGCGATCCGCGAGAAGATCGCCCAGCCGCTGGGCATCGAGACGATCGAGGCGGCCGCGCTGATCCGCTACATCGTCGACGAGAACATGGCCTCGGCGATCAAGCGCGAAGTGCACATGCGCGGTTATCACCCCGAGGACTTCGTGTTGTTCGCCTTCGGCGGGGCCGGCCCCACCCACATGGCCGGCCTCAAGGGCGATATCCCGAAGGCGGTGGTCTTCCCGGCTGCCCCCGTCTTCTGCGCGATGGGCTCGTCGATCATGGACATCGTGCATATGTACGAGCAGTCGCGCCGCATGGTGTTCATGGAGCCGGGCACAGAGAAGTTCGTCGTGGACTACGAGCACTTCAACCAGACGGTCGACACCATGATCGAGCGGGCCCGCCAGGAGCTGCGGAGCGAAGGGCTGGAAGTCGACGACGCGAGCTTCGGCCTCGAACTCGACATGCTCTACGGCGGCCAGGTGAACCTCAAACGCATGTCCTCGCCGCTGCTGCACATCCGCACCGCGGAGGACGCTTTGAAGGTGTATCAGGCCTTCGAGACGGAATTCTCCGAAGCTTTCAGTCCGTTGGTGGTCAATAAGCCCGGCGGCGTGTTCCTCGACAACTTCGTGCTGCGCGTGACCGTGCCGACGTGGAAGCCGCCGATCCCCGAGTACCCGCTTCAGGGCACGGACCCGAGCGCGGCCTTCCTCGGCAAGCGCAAGGCGTACTGGCCGGAGACCAAGCATTGGGCCGATACGCCGACCTACCAGTTCGAACTGCTGCAGGCCGGCAACGTCATCGACGGCCCGGCGATCGTGGAAGCGGAACTCACGACCATCGTCGTCCCGCCCAGACAGCGCCTTTCGATCGACACCCATGGCCTGGCGATCCTCGAAGCGATCGATCCGGCCCCCCCGACCAAGAGGGTCAGCGCGGCCGCCGCAGCGATCGTCTGATTGATACAAGTTGAGGAGACACAGAAATGGCTATTCCCACCCTTGAACAGAAACTCACCTGGCTCAAGCCCGCGCCCGCCAGCTCGCGCGAACTCGACTTGGCGGCGCAGATCGATCCCGCGCAGTTCGAAATCGGCTTCCAGCGCACCAACGACATTCTCGACGAAGGCATGGACGTGTTCGTCCGTTCGTGCCGCTGCGCGATGGGCGTCGCTGGTGACTCGCTGGTCGCGATCATGACCGCCGACGGGGACATCGTGAACGGTTCCTGCGGCACCTACCTGCACGCGGTCATCCCGCCGCTGATCATCAAGTACATCCTGGAGACGTACGGCGACGAGATCAGGGACGGCGACCTGTGGTTCGCGAACGATGCGGTGTACGGCGGCGTGCATAACCCGGACCAGATGGTCTGCATGCCGGTGTATTACGAAGGCAAGCTCGTCGCCTGGACCGCAGCGCTCGTGCATACGACCGAGACCGGCGCAATCGAGCCGGGCGGCATGCCGGTGTCGGCGACGACGCGCTTCGAGGAAGGCATGAACCTGCCGCCGATGCGCATCGGCGAGAACTTCAAGCTGCGCGAGGACGTGGTGTCGATGTTCGTCGCCTTCGGCCTGCGTGCTCCGTCGATGATCGCGGTCGACCTCAAGGCCCGCTGCACCACTGCGGACCGCGTGCGCACCCGCATCATCGAACTTTGCGAGCGCGAGGGTGCCGATTACGTGACGGGGCTGTTCCGCAAGATGCTGCAGGTGGCCGAGGCCGGCGCGCGCGAGCTGATCGAGCAGTGGCCCGACGGCAAGTACCGTTGCGTGACCTTCAGCGACGCGGTGGGCCTCAAGCAGGGCCTGGTGCGTTCCTGCTACATGACGCTCGAGAAGAAGGGCGACCGCATGCTGGTCGACCTGTCCGAAACCGGGCCGGAAACGCCGTCCCCGTACAACGCCCATCCGCAGGCCGCGATCGCACACTTCTCGAACTACATCTACGAGTACCTGTTTCATTCGCTGCCGATCTCCAACGGCACCTTTGCGAACATCGACTTCAAGTTTGGCAAGAACACCTGCCTGTCGCCCGACCCGCGTGCGGCGACCTCGTGTTCGGTGATGATCTCCACCGGCGTCATGAGCGCGGTGCATAACGCGTGCGCCAAGGCGATGTTCTCCACCTCGCTGTGGAAGCAGTCGGGTGCGTCGATGGGCAATGGGGGCAACGCACTGGTGCTCGCGGGCCAGAACCAGTGGGGATCGTCCTTCGCCGACATGCTCGCGTATTCGATCAACACCGAGGGCCAGGGGGCCCGGCCGACCGAGGACGGCATGGACGCCTTCGGTTTCCCGTGGTGCGTGTTCGGCCGTGCGCCGAACACCGAGTCGGTCGAGAACGAGTTCCCGCTGCTGGTACCGCTGTCCAATCACTGGAAGGACTCGTGCGGCCACGGCAAGTATCGCGGCGGCGTCGGCACCGCCCAGGTGTGGGTCGCGCACCATGTGCCGGAGCTGTACATGATGGCGATCGCCGACAACACCAAGCTGCAGACCCCACAGCCGCTGTTCGGCGGCTACGCGCCCTGCACCGTGCCGGGAATCGGCATCCGCAACGCCAACATCAAGGAGCTGATGGCCGAAGGCAGCGACAAGATCAAGCTCGACGTCGAGACGCTGCTTGCCGAACGCACGATCGACGGCAAGTACGAGATCGAGTTCCAGGGTCGTTCGGTGCGCCCGTACAGCAACGGCGAAGTCGTCACTTTCGCGTTCTCGTGCGGCGGCACCGGTTACGGCGACCCGCTCGACCGCGATCCGAAGTCGGTCGAGGTCGATCTGCTCAAGGGCGTGCTGACCGAGCAGACCGCGCAGAACATCTACAAGGTGAAGTGGGACGCCAATCTGCGGCGCGTCGATCTCGACGAGACCAGCCGTCTGCGCGCCGCGGAGCACGACGCGCGGCGCAAGCGCGGCGTGCCTTACGAGCAGTTCGAGCGCGAGTGGCTCAAGCAGAGGCCGGATGACGAGATCCTGAAGTACTACGGCACCTGGCCCGATGCGAAGGTTGCGCAACCGCTGTTGCGCGCATAAGAGGAGACCACCATGGAAGCCGCTGGAGCACTCTGGCGGCGTCGCATGCAGGAGCTTGCCCGTGGTGCGGGCAAGCCGCATGCGCCGCTCTTCGTCCCCCTGATCATGGGCTGCGCCGCGCAAATCGAGGCGATCCCCGCGATCGACATGGTTCGCGACGGCACGCGCCTGCGCAAGAACCTGTCCGAGCTGCGGCGCATGTTGAAGCTCGACGCGTTGACCTGCGCCGTACCGTCGTGCATGGAAGCGGAAGCGGTCGGTGTCGAGGTGTCACAGGATCAATGGCCGCCGCGCATCGGAACGACGGCGCAGGTCGATGTGACCGCCGAGATCGATGCCGATCGTCTTGCCGCAAGTCCGCGCATTGCCGCCGCGCTCGACGCGGTGCGTCAGATCGCGGTGGATCCGGGTGAGCCGGTTATCGCCGCGGCGCTCACCGGACCGGCGGCCCTGGTCGCGCAGCTGCGCGCGGCGGGCGTCGAAGCCGGTGACGAAGCCATCTACGACTTCGCCGGCCGCATCCTCGCGACGCTGGCGCGGCTGTATGCAGAAGCCGGCGTGAATCTGCTGTCGTGGCACGAGGCGGCGCGCCCCGCCGAGGAACAGGACGACTTCTGGAAAGGCGCCCTCGGCACCGCCGGCAACGTCGCCCGCTTCCATCGCGTGCCGCCCGTGCTGGTCCTGCCTGCGTCGCTCGCCGCCGGCCCCTGGCCTGCGCAGGCCGTTCCCTGCCCGGCACTGAACCATCCGCCCTTGCCCCCGGTGCGCACCCACGCTCGCGCCTGGGCCGCCGACCCCGCCGGTTGGCCGTGCCTACCGGTCGAGGGTGTTGCGGAACGCCTGATCCTCACGGACGCGGAAGTGCCGCCCGAAACCGAGATTGCCACGCTCAAGGCACAGGTCGAGCGCGTGCGCGGCGAATGAGCACCAGGCAATGAGCAGCAAGGAGAAGTCATGTTGAATGAACTCGCCACCCAACACTCGGACGATACCCGCGGCCGGAAGCGCGAATACTGGAACGAAGTACTCGAAACGATGCCGTGGCGGGAGGTCGAGCGCTGGCAGGCGCAGCGCATCGACCAGATGCTCGCGCCGCTGCGGCAGCGCTCCGATCTGTACTGGGAACTGCATGCGGATGTGGATCTGGAGAGGGAGATCAGGTCCCTCGCCGATCTCTCCGACCTGCCGTTTACGATGAAGGACCATATCCGCGATGCGCAGGATCGAGCGAGCGAATCCGAGCCTTTCGGCGCCAATCAATCGGTAGCGCTCGCCGATATCGTGCAGACCGTGTCGTCCTCGGGGACGACCGGCAGGCCCTTGTACTACGCACTGACCGCCAGCGACGTGGAAGTGTGGACGGATGCGATCGCGAACAACTTCTTCACGGCCGGCGTACGCAAGTCCGACGTTGTTGCCCACCTCGTCGGCCTGCCGATGGTTGCCGGCGGCCTGCCCTACGCCGACGCCTTCCGCCGCATCGGCGCGACCCTGTGCTGGCTCGGCGGCTTCCCGACCGAACGCATCCTGCGCGAGATGCGGCGGCTGCGCACGTCGGCGCTGCTGGCGACGACTTCGTTCGGCATTTATCTGACCGAGCAGTGGGACGCGGTCGGCCGCGAGACCGGCGTGCCCTCGGCGCTGCGCACGGTGCTGTGTGGCGGCGAGCCGGGCCTCAACCAGCCCGAGATCCGCGAACGCATCACGCGCGGGCTCGGCATCTCGCAACTGCGCGAAGTGATGGGGCTCGGCGACGTCATCTCCGCGATGTGGGGCGAATGCGAAGAGCACGATGGCATGCACTTCAACGCGCAGAAGCACGTCGCGGTGGAACTGATCGACCCGCAGACCGGCGCGACGGTGCCGTGGGAAGCGGGCGCGACCGGCGAACTCGTGTATACCACCTTCGCCCGCGACGCCACGCCGCTGGTTCGCTACCGCTCGCGCGACCACGCGCTCGTCATCGGCACGGATTGCCGCTGCGGCCGCACGAGTCCCCGCATCCGCTGCATCGGGCGCACCGACGACATGCTGATCTACAAGGGCATGAACGTCTTCCCGACCGCGATCCGCGACCTGATCACCCAGCGCTTCGCGGAAGACGTGGGGCCGATGGTGCGAATCTGGAAGGAGCGAGCCGATCAGGTCCGCTTCGACGACCCCATTGCAGTCGATGTCGAAGCATCGCCGCGGCTCGACGCAAGTGCCTATGCCGGACTTGCCACCGCGATCGCGCAGGCCGTGCGCGCTCAGTTGCAGGTGCGTATCGAAGCCAAGGTGCTCGAACCCGGCAGCCTGCCGCGCAGCGCCTACAAGAACTCGCTCCTCGCGGTGCGAGGCAGCAGTTGAGCTCAAAAAAAACATAGGCGATCCGTCGCGTGACAACTGCACTGATTAAAGCCCGACCATGTAAGCGAACGAGGTGTCATCGCGCGCGGTCGGCGAAGGCAGGGAGTGCACATGGATACGCACCTGACTCGGAGAATGAATATGCGAATCGGTACCAGAGTTTCTGCGTTGCTCACGGCACTCCTGCTTTCTGCGTGTGCAGAAGTTCAGGACGTGAATGCGACGAACGCTGATCGCGCCAGTGCGGTCAAGCGTTACGACGTCCTTCAGTCGCTGGCAGCGAACGATGTGGTGGTGGTGGCTGGAACCCAGAGCGGCGCACTGTTGGTGTCGGCAGATCAGGGCAAAACGTGGTCAAGACAGTCATTGGGTCTGGCCTCAATTGTTGGGCTGGCGACCTGTCCGGACGGCAGTTTTGTCGGGATCGATTTCTATCACAAAGTCTGGAGCGCAGACGCACACGGCAATGGGTGGAAAAGTGTGGCGCTCAAAACCCCGGAAACACCGCTGACAATTTCCTGCGATGCCAGGATGCAATGGCTGGTGGGTGGCTCGCACGCGACGATCGCCATGAGTTCCGATCGGGGCGCGACCTGGCAAGTGACGGATCTGGCGGCGGATGCACAAATCACCGTGCTCGCCATGACCGAAGGGCAATCAGGGATTGCCTTGGGCGAATTCGGTATCGTCGCCAGAACCGAAGACGGTGGGGCTTCATGGACGAAGGGAGCTCCCATCGCCAACGACTTCTATCCCTATGCAGCTGTCTTTACAAACCGAAATGACGGGTATGTGAGCGGTATCGCCGGGACGATTCTCCGCACGCAAGATGCAGGTGTCACCTGGAGCAAGATCGAGAACGCCACGCAGGCACCACTCTACCGGCTCTTCCTGGCAGAAGGGAAGCCCTACGGCGTCGGTGCAGCGGGCGTCGTTGCCCGGCTTGACGGAAACGTCCTCAGGCAGGTGCCCTATACCGATTCGACTCCCGTCCTGGTCGCTGCAGGCGCGGCCTTGCCGGGCGAAGCCGCCATTGTGATCGGTGGTACGGGTGGTCTTGCCCGCGTCATCGGTACCCAGGTCAATTGAAGGAATACTCCCATGCATGCCTTGCGCCACAAGCTAACCCACGTACTGCACACGGGCGAGGAATGGCTCTTCGCAAATCCAAAGATCGTGTTGGGGTTCATCTTCGCCGTCACCGTCATCTTCGCCCTGTCTTTGCCCAGACTTCAGGTGTATTCGGATTTCGCCGATCTGTTGCCCCAGAACCATAGCTACATTAAAACTTACAACCGCATCAAGGCGAACTTTGGCGGTGCCAACATGATCGTTATCGCCGTCGAAGTCGAGACAGGCACGATCTTCAACGATGAAACACTGAAGCTCATCGACGATGCGACCCGGGGTGTCGACGAGCTGCCGTCAGTCAACCACAACCTCGTTTCCAGTCTGACGCATCGCACCTCGCGCAAGGTCTACCTCTCGGAGGAAGGCTCGTTTCTGTCCAAGCCGTACTACGACCCTGGCAAATCCAGGCGCACCGTCGCGGAACTTGAGCAGACCAAGCAGGACGTCATTGCCAACCCGCTGATGTATGGCTTGCTCGTGTCACCGGATCTCAAGGCAGGTCTCATCAAGGCGCAACTCAACGAGTCCGGGATTGACTACGCCAAAACCTTCGCGGCACTGCAAAAGTTGCGTACCTCGATCACTCGTCCTGGGCATCGCATTCACATCACCGGCAACCCGGTATTGACGGGGTGGGTTTATACCTACACGGCCCAGATTGTTGAAATCCTCGCCTACACGGCTACGCTGATTGCCGCGTTGCTGGTCGTCTACTTTCGGCGCCTTTACGGTATTGCGCTGCCGTTGCTCGGAATCGCGCTCTCCTCGATTTGGGGCCTTGGCTTCATGGCAATCATGGGCATCAATCTGGAGCCGCTGTCTCTGCCGATTCCCTTTCTGATCGCTGCCCGCGCCACATCACACGGCGTTCAACTCGTCGCGCGCTACTACGAAGAACTGGCTGTCGTTCATAACGGAAAGCGCGCGGCACAAAACGCGTTGGAGGCTCTATTTCGGCCGGGCTCCCTGGCCATTATCGTCGATGCCGTCGGTATCGGCGTCCTCATCCTGGGTGCGGCGCCTTTCAATCACAAGCTCGGTATTGGTGCGGGGTTTTGGGGACTCTCGGTCATCTTTACCGTCCACTTCATGATTCCGCTGGCCCTGACGATCCTGCCGCAACCCCGCTCGATGGAGAACAAGAATTCGGGGGTACGCAATTTCCTCGGAATGGCGATGGCGAAGACGGGCGGCACCACCGGTGGTGCGCGCTCAATTCTTGTTTTGGCGGCGATAGGGGCGTTGGGGGCTGCCTACTTTGTCAGTCGGGTCCAGATGGGCGAGTCGGAGCCGGGCAGCCCGCTCTTGCACCGCGATCATGACTACAACCAGTCCACGAAAGCCATCAACACACTTTTCCCAGGTTCGGACGAGTTGCACATCGTAGCCCGCACTGACGCGCCGGGCGGCATAAAGAAGCCGGAAGTACTGGTTGCCATCGAAGAATTTCAGGCACATATGCTGGATGATCCATCGGTTGGCGGAACCAAGGCGATCCCGGGTGTTGTGAGGGTGGTCAACCGTCTTACCCATAACGATGATCCGCGCTGGATGCAGATTCCGGACAACGCAGATGAGGTGGGCGGCCTGATGTTCGCCTACATGGCATCCAGCCCCATTCCTGGCGCGCTCAACGAGTTCATCAATCCGGACGAGAACGAAGCCAACATGGTCTTCTATTACAAGGATCATCAGGCGGAAACCGTCGCGCGGGCTGTGGCCCTGGCGCAAGCGGGGATCGAGAAGATCGAAGCGAAAGTGCCGGGACTTCACATCGAACTTGGCGGCGGAATCATGGGGGTTACCGCTGCTGGAAACCAGGCACTGCACAAGGACCACATGGTCATCATTCCGGCAGTAATGGTGCTCGCGTTCCTGATGGTCATGGCGTACTACCAGTCAATTCATGCCGGCTGGCTGATGGTGCTGCCGATGCTGTTCTCCACCCTGCTCACATACGCCTATATGGGTGCGTCGAACATTGGCATCAACGTGAACACAGTTCCGGTGATAGCCGTTGGCGTCGGTGTGGGGATCGACTATGCAGTCTATTTCATGGACCGAATCCGCGAGGAAATGGCAGCGACGCGCAACATTCACAAGGCAGTAGTGAATGCTGTGGCGACCACGGGCTATGCAGTGTCATTTACTGCAGCGACCCTCATAGCCGGGGTCGTCATGTGGATATTCCTCTCTGACTTGCGCTTTCAGTCCGATGCGGCCGTCTTGCTCTCATTCATGCTCGTTGTGAACGCAATCGCTGCAGTGCTGATCGTTCCAGCATGGTGCGTAGTATTTCAACCGCATTTTCTGGTTGCGACGCACTACGATTCAGACGGAGTGCTGGAAGAGGATGAAAACATTGAGCATGGGCGGCAGGCGGCTATGGCGGGCTGAAGGTTCATCGGTGTGCCTGATGCTGAATGAGTGTTTTTTGTTCGCGTGAGCGAGTAATCCACGGGAGGAGCACGCTATGAAAAAGAGAACCAGACTGAAGCGACGTCAGATCGTCGGTGTTACGGCGACGGCCCTTGCTGCAATGGTGATGCCGGGGGTGCGCGCCGAGGAGAAAGTCGCCTCGATTGACGTAAAGGACGACCCCTGGAAGGTCGACATCTACTATGAAAACGACACACGTTATCGTGGAAAAAACAGCACCGGCGACGTGGTCGGACTGTCGAAGTTTCGAAACACGTTACAGGCCGAAGCAGACAAGAAATTGGCGAATGGATGGGCTTTTCATGGCGTATTCCGGGGTACCTACGACGGTGTCTATGAGCTGAACAAGGATCAGTTTGGCAGGTCTGCTGGTAGCCGACGTGCCACCGATGTCCGCCTTCAGAATACCGCAGGTCCCGCTGCAGCTTCGCTCGGCGGACTCGGGTTGCCTCCAGTCCATTTGGGTTCAACGGTTCCCTTTGGCGGTGGCGTCGGCCGAACGGTCGTGGACGCCATCCAGGCCGGCGCCGGCCTCCCGAATCTTGGCGGCCCTGGCGGCGGCCCGAACATCAACATGTTTGTCGATCCCAACTATGCCAACGTCAACATTCCGCCGGCCCAGTACGGCCCGGGCGCCGGTCTGCGATTGCTCGGGGACTCCTGGCACGACAACAACCGGGGTGGCATCACGTTTGCAGTTCCGGTGCGCCCGTGCAACGTCGACAGCCGCGGTTGCGCAGACTTCGGTGGCTACGGCGATCAGAACCAGAGCGAACTTGAATTTCCGGAATTCAACGATCGCCTTGATTTCATCCGTGAAGCCTATGTCAAGAAGACCTTCGGTCTTGCCAATGGCACCGACGTCTTTGTTAAGCTGGGCAAGCAGCAGGTCGTGTGGGGCCGAACCGACCTGTTCCGCGTGCTCGACGTCGTGAACCCGATCGACTATTCTCGTAACAATATCTACGATGAGCTGCAGGATATCCGGATTCCGATGTGGATTGCCCAGGGCGAATGGCGAATGGGTAGTTCGGAAAGCATGCAGGAACGCAACCTGAGCGTAGTTTGGAACTTCGACAAGTATCGCGCGAGCAACCTTGGTCAGTGCGGAACGCCCAATGTCATGCTCGACGCCGGTTGCTTCTTCCGCGGCATGAAGAACCTGTGGGATAACGGCGGTACCGTCGCCAATTTTGCCGCGCTGTCGCCGCCCGGGGTGCCGGGCAGCGTCGCAGGCCCGTGGTTTGCCACCAACTTCGGTACCCATCAGATCGGCATTCGCGACGTAAAACTGCCCGAATGGAGTCTTTCCAATACGCAAATCGGCGCCAAGTTTGAAGGTGTCACGGAGGGTGGTCTTTCGTTCTCGTTGAACGCCCTGCACTACCGGTCGCAACTTCCGTCGCTGCATGCAATCAACGGTGCAGCGGTAAACGCCTTTACCGGCGCAAAGGGCAACACTTCTCCATTCTCGGGGCCGGCGCAAGGCATCCCGACGACGCACCTGATCGCCTTCGATATGCACTTCCCGAGGGTGAACCTGCTTGGTGGCTCGCTCGACTTCCAGTCTGAGGCACTGGGGGCAGCATTCAGATTGGAAGGTGCCATGACGTCGGGCGAAGAGTTTGTGAACACGGCCCGACCAGGGCTCTACTCGCGCAACAGGGTATGGCGTTCGGTGATCGGCATGGACCGGCCAACCTTCATTCCCTTTATCAGCACGTCACGGACGACGCTGATCTCGGCGCAGCTGTTCCATCAGCACATTTTCAACCATGAAGAGGAGCATGCCCAAGGCGGCATCGTCGGCATGCCGGACTGGAAGGACAACTTCATCGGCACCCTGCTGATCAAGGGTTTCGTGCAGAACGATCGCGTCAGCCCCCAACTCATTCTGGTGCGGGACTTCAAGGCAAAGGCGTGGGTGGCTTCACCCCAGGTTGACTGGCTGCTTACCGACAATCTGAAGCTGACGATCGGCGCAAACATCAAGGGCAAGAGCGACGATTCCGACAGACGTTGGGAATGGGACGACTGCCGTTCATGTAATCCGTGGGCACCCTATACGACCTACTCAGGGCAAACTCTGTCGCCTGGTTCAGCTGGTCTCTCGGGCCTGGAGCCACTCGGACGATTCCGAGCCGGACCGGTCGGCACAGCGTGGAGGGAAGATGAGGCGTACGTGACGCTACGCTACAAATTCTGACAAGAAATACGTTGAGAGCCACACATCGAATTTCTCGTAGATTTATGCGGAGCCGACGGTTGGGCTTCTGGCGAAATTGATGTAGGGCTCTCAATACGACACGCGAAGACGCGCGGAGGAATTGCTTTTGCATGAAGGAGGATGGTGTATGAGCAATTTGGTTGGGCTGGATGAAGTCAAAGCGGTATATAACGGCGCCGAAGGTGATCTCTGGGAACTCATCATGGGGCACCAGATTCACATCGGTGGCTTCCGGTCATCGATGGATTTGTCGGAGCGCGCCGGCCTTGCCGGGGCGAAGCATGGCGTCGATCTGTGCTGCTGCAATGGTGCTGGCATGCGCTTTCTGGTGCGCTTCCGCAATGTCCAGAAGATGACCGGCGTCGATGCCGCCAAGACCGTTATTGACCGCGGTCGCGATCGCTGCTTCGAGGAAGAACTCGACAAGCAGATCGAGTTTGTCCACTCGGATGTGACGCACAGCAGCCTGCCTGATAATTACACCGATTTCGTCTGGGGGGAGGATGCCTGGTGCTATGTCGTCGACAAGCCCGCGCTGATCCGCGAGGCGGCGCGCATCGTCAAGCCGGGCGGCAAGATTGCCTTCACCGATTGGGTGCTTGGCAATGTATCGATGAGCGACGACGAAATCCGGCGCTATCTGAGCTTCATGAAATTCCCCAACGTCGAATCGCTCGAGGGCTACCCAAAACTGCTCGAGGCGAGCGGCTGCGAGGTCATCGAGGCGAGTGATACGGGGCGCTTCGATCCCTATGTCGATCTGTACCTCGACATGGTCGACAAACAATTAACTTATGATGCTTTACGCATTTTGAATTTCGACACTGCCATGCTCGGAGCAGTCGCCGGTGAGATGAAGTTCCTAGGGGAGCTCGCCCGTGCCGGCAAGATTGCCCAAGGACGATTCGTCGCCCGCAAGAAGGGCTGAGCGTCGCTAATCCTATGTGCCATTGCGGCAGTCCCGCAATGGCACTGACACGAAGGCCGCGTTCATGCACTGGCTCTACCTCTACGCCGCGATTCTCTTCGAACTTTCAGGCACCTCCTGCATGAAGCTTTCCGAAGGATTCCAGAAACCGCTGCCTTCGATCGGGATATTTATTTTCTATATCTCCAGCGTTCTCTGTCTGACCTTGGCGGTCAAGGTCGTCGACATCAGCATTGCTTACGCGATCTGGTCGGGCGTTGGCATAGCCGTGATCGCCACCATTGGCATCCTCTTCTTCGGCGAGCCGTTTACGTTGCGGCGGTTCCTGTTTCTGACGCTGATCGTCGTAGGCGTTGTCGGACTTAATCTCAGCAGCGGCCGTTGAAGGGCCGTGCTCGGAGGCCGCGGGGATCGTTCATAACTGTCCGTGTTGATTTGCACTGTGGACTAAACAATTAGTATTCGCACTTCTCCTGAGCGTGTTCGAGTTTCCTTTTTAGGTCCAAATACGACGTTACCCCCAGCTTCCTGAGCACATTGGCTCTATGGACGTCGACCGTCTTGTAACTTATGTCGAGCAGGCGAGCGATGTCCTTGCTTGTCGAGCCGGCGAGCAAGTGGTCCAGCACCTCGCGCTCACGTGTTGACAAGCGTTGCAACAATCTCTCGGTCGTCAATTTCGACTGGAGCAATTCGAAACGTTCGCGAGCAATCTGCATCGCCTTATTGATTGCGTCGATAAATGACTGCGGATTGAATGGTTTTTGCAGGAAGTCCATGGCCCCGAGCTGTATGGCGCGAACAGCGGCGGGGATGTCACCGTGAGCGGACAGAAATATGACAGGAAGACTACGCCCTGTTTCGTTCAATTTTTGCATCAACTCCAGTCCTCCGATTTCAGGCATTCGCAGGTCAAGCACCAGGCACGCTGGCCCACCGGACAGATCAAGTTGGGCAATAAAATCGTAAGCCGAGCCAAATGCCCGGGACGGAACGTTGATGGAATCCAGCAGCCACGATAACGCCCGTGTCACATTCGGCTCGTCATCAACCAGGTACACTGTCACTTGATGCGGGTTCATATTCCTCCTCCTCGTCCTTCGCGCTCGTCGATACCGGCAAGACGAACTTGAATGTGGCTCCACCGCGTGAGCCCGAGCTCAGCGTGAGCATTCCCCCGTGTGATTCGAGGATCGTTCGGCACATCATGAGTCCAAGTCCAAGACCACTGGGTTTTGTTGTGTAGTACGGCTCAAATATCTTTTGACTATATTCGCTGGGAACCCCGACGCCACTGTCGCTGACGCGTACGGCGATCTGAGACCGGTTTTCCACCGATAATCCGATTTCTATTTCCCGTCTGGCGCTCGGCGCTTCAGACATGGCTTCGATCGCGTTGATTACCAGATTGATCAAAACTTGCTGAATCTCGACACGATTCCCACACACGGGCGGCAAGTCACCTGCAACCTGAACATTTACAAGGACGCGCGCGCTGCAAAGATGAAAGTGCAACAGTTCCAAAGTTTTGGAAATCAACGTGGGTAACTCGATTTCGCCATTGTCGGGGCGATGCCTGGTGACGAAGCTGCGCACGTTGCGCACGATGTCGCCGGATTGCGTAAGGTGTAGATCCATCCAGTCCACGGCCTCACGAAGATCAGGACGGACAGACAGCTCCGGCGCCAAGCGGTGGCGAAGACCGGCGAGATAGCTCTGGCATGCATTCAGGGGTTGTCCCAATTCGTGAGCCAGAGCGGACGCGAACTGCCCCATCACCGACAGGCGTGTAGCATGAGCCAACTGGTGCTGCTGTTCCTGTTCTCGCTGCCGGGCGACACATTGGTCGGTTACGTCTTCGAAAACCAGAGCGGCGCCTAGGCCACTGATCGGCAGCCGAATACCGGTCACTTCGTACTCGGACAGCGATCCATTCTCCTTCCTCCACTGGACATGCCCGGACTTAATCCGGCGTCCGTCGGTGGGCGAATGAAATTGAATCAGGTCGTACAGCGAAAGGCGCTTGCTCTTGTCTATAATGACGCGATCTGGATCGCGTGCTACTCGCTCAAAATCGACAGACCTTCCAATGCCGAACATTCTTTTTATTGCAGGATTGATCTCAATGACCTTTCCGGATTCGTCGGTGGCGAGAATGCCCATCGGAATATTGCGAAACAGCGCCCGATATTTCTCCCGACTTTCGATCATCTCCCGCTCTGTATCCTTCCGCCGACGGACTTCGTCCTTCAAAGCACGGTTTGTGCGCTGCAAATTGACAGTGCGCCGCTCGACTGTTTGGGCTAGCCGCTCCTTCGAACGCCGTAGCTGATCCTCGGCGAGTTTGCGGGCGCTAATATCTTGTACAACCCACACGGACGACGCAAAACGGTCCGGATTTACTACGCGCCCCGAGATTTGACACCAAAATATTTCGCCGTTTTTGCGCACCATCGGTTTTTCGTGGACATAGCCTTCGTTGCGCGAAATTGTCGGATAGAGTCTGCCAATGGCATCGAAATCATCTCCACTGGCGTAAAGCGTACGTACCGACTTTCCGTTCAGCTCGCCAGGACCATACCCGAACATTTCTTCCATTTTCGGGTTGACCTTAACGAAGTGTCGACCACGCATAAAGCAGATGCCCACAATCGCGTTGTCAAAGATCAGGTCATAGGGGACGAGGTCCTCTCTTGTCGAGATTTTTGTCGTCGTGTTCCTCCCAGTGGGCGAACTTTCTTGTGGCCGAGCCAACGCGTACTGCTCCATGGGATTGGGCGGATTCCGGTCGGGGTGCGTGGTTATGGTAAATTTATAGGGTGCTTTAGAAGCGGGTGTCGCCGACGATTTCGTCATGCGAAGGTGCCGAAGATTCGCTCCACAGCCACCGGTTTTGCGGCACCGTTCACAAAGCATACCGGCGACACTGGGGAATCGATATCGGGAAATTCAGATTGTTCTTCTGGAATTACCCGAACGTATGATAGGAAAAATCCTATGGCGCCCGGAAATTCCTGTCAGGATTTGGCCTGAAGAAGACACGCACACCGTGCATCCGTCCCGAACTCCAGAGTAAGGTCGCAGGCAGGGGCCCTTCGCCGTGCGAGGGGCTGCATGCCGGACGGAGTGAGTCAGCCAGCTGTTCAGGGACGTTCTGAGTGTGATGGGGCAGTCGCTGTCCATCGACCCTGAAAGGAGTCAGAATATTTGGGCGTATCATTATCTAATTCTGACTTCTATGAATGGAAGAGCCCGGAGGGCGGACTCCCGATCGGTACGTTACGTGGAATTTTGTTTCGAGAATAATAATCAGTTGCACGGTCGGCGAAGATGTCCGGCTACTGTGCTCGACTACCACGCGAAGTTCAAAAAGGGCTGGAAGATCGGCTGCGACTGTGGCAGGAGACTCACATGATCGAGATTCTGGTGGCAGATGACCATCCCATCGTGCGCGAGGGGTTGAAGACAGTGATATCCATGGCCCCGGATATTGCCGTAACCGGGGAAGCTGCGAATGGAGGCGAGGTGTTGGCCCTCATTCGGCGAAAGAAGTTCGATGTGCTCCTGTTGGATATGAGCATGCCGGGGCACGATGGTGTGGATCTCATCAAGCGTGTCAGGGCGGAGCAACCACTTCTTCCGATCTTGGTGCTCACGATGCATGGTGAGGCCCAACTCGCCGCGAGCGCTCTGAAGCTCGGAGTGGCCGGCTATCTGACGAAGGGGAAGGACGTGGAGTCGCTCACGAACGCTATCCGGAAGGTAGCTGCGGGACAACCGTGCATCGACCCTGACCTCGCTGAGAAGATCATCTTTAATGCAAGGTTTTTCGCTGGCCCGCAGGAACCGCTGTCAGAGCGGGAGATTCAGGTTCTGCGGATGCTGCAGCTGGGAAAGACGGTTACAGAAATCAGCGTAGAGCTGTCGCTTAGTCCGAAGACGGTTAGTACGCACAAGGTCCACCTCATGCGCAAACTCGGTATTGCGAACAATGCTGACCTGATCCGCTATCGTCCCGAGGAAGGACTTTAGGCCACGGGCTTCCATACAACCCGCAGAGCATGGATTGCCCCTCGATGCGAGCGCGATCCTGGTCATGCCTCCCGGTGTCAGGGTTTGCGCGGGGGGAGCCGTTCTTCAGAACGTAGAAGAAGTTGTTGTTCTCTATTGGGTGATCGCAATGAAGGACCACAAAAACGGCGTAAATTTTGGCAAGGGAAGTTCGGGGCCGCAATGCGGCAACTGCGAAACCAGCAGTGCCACCGCAATTGCGTTGAGGGAAAGCGAAAGCAAATTTCGCACGATATTCGAGAAATCGCCGAACCCCGTAACCCTTATCGACAACGGCGTATTCGTCGACTGCAATGACGCGACGGTTAGTCTTCACGGGTACGAAAACAAGGCTCAACTGATTGGCCTTACGCCCGCCGATGTATCCCCGGAGAGTCAGCCAGACGGTCGGCTGTCGTCCGAAAAAGCGATTGAGGTCGTTCGAATTGCGCTGGAAAACGGTTCGTACCATTTCCCCTGGGCGATCCGCCGAAAAGACGGCGAGGTGCTTGATGCGGAGGTTGTTCTGACTGCGATCTTTGTGGGCGGGAAGAAGATCATACATGCCACCTGGCAGGATGTTACCGCCGGAAACCGTGCGAAAAAAAAATTGATTGAGTCGGAGCGTTTCCTGCGTGAAACGTGCAAGCACGTCGAGGAAGTGCGCGAAGAGGAGAAAGCAAGCATCGCGCGCGAGATTCACGACGAGCTGGGGCAGTTGCTTACCGCGCTGAAGATGGAAGTATTTTGTATCAAACCAGGCCGCAGTCACGACGTCGAGCTGATGTCCAAGGCTGACGCCATGGGCGTCCTGATCGACTCGATAATCGTCCGCGTGCGGGATATCGCAACCGCCCTCAGGCCAAAAGTTCTCGAACTTGGGTTGGTGGTTGCCGTCGAATGGTTGCTTCAGGATTTCATGCGTAGATCGGGCATCCACTGCCAGCTTCATTTGGAGGACGAAGGCGTTGTAAATTCTCTCGGTAGTAGTCAGACACTGGCGCTGTTTCGAATATTGCAGGAGTCGCTTACCAATGCGGCCCGTCATTCAAAGGCGAGCAACGTTGGGGTTTGGCTAGCGCGGAATGGTAAATTTGCAGAGTTGGTGATTGAAGATGACGGGGTTGGATTCGATCCGTCAGGGAGCGACGATCAACTGCGTGGCCTCGGGTTGCGTGGCATCAAGGAGCGCACCATCCTCCTGGGAGGGCGCTTTGAGATTGGCAGTCGCCGAGGGGCAGGCGTGAAACTGAAAGTTGCCATTCCCGTATCTGGCCCCTAGGGAAACTCTGATCTATTCAGAGCCTGTAAAATATCGAGGTCATAAATCGCACTGCCGCCATGAAGCAAACGACCTTCGCCTCGCTGGCCTTCGACCGAAAGAAGAAACAGACCCGTCGGGAGCGCTTCCTCGCCGAGATGGATGCGGTCGTGCCGTGGGCGGCGCTGCTTGCGGTGATCGAACCGCACTACCCGAAGGCGGGCCGACGGGGTCGTCAGCCGATGCCGATGGAAACGATGCTGCGGATCTACTTCATGCAGCAGTGGTACGCGCTGTCGGACCCTGCGATGGAAGATGCGCTCTACGAAATCGAGTCGATGCGTCGTTTTGCGCGACTCGATCTGGCCGACGACGCGATGCCCGACGAGACGACGATCCTCAATTTCCGTCACCTGCTTGAGCAGCACGGGCTGACCTCGCAGATGATGAATGTCATCAATGAGGTCCTGACCGACAAGGGATTGCTGCTCAAGGGCGGCACGATGGTTGACGCGACCATCATCCACGCACCGCCCTCGACGAAGAATCAGGCTAGGCAGCGCGACCCCGACATGCACCAGACCAAGAAGGGCAAGCAGTGGTACTTCGGCATGAAGATCCACGTCGGTGCGGACGTCAATTCCGGCCTGGCACACACAGTATCGGTGACGCCTGCCAACGCCTCCGACATCAGCCAGTTGCCGCATCTGCTGCGCGAAGATGATCGCGCGGTGTTCGGCGACAAGGGCTACGTCAATAACGATCTCAAGCGCACGGCGCGCAAGGCCGGCGTGTTCTGGGGCGTGTCGCTCAAGGCGAGCAAGCCGCATCCGCTGAGCGCGGCGAACAAGCGCTTCAATCACAAGATGTCCTCGATCCGCGCTCGGGTCGAGCATGTGTTTCGCGTGATCAAGCGCCAGTTCGGTTACACGAAGGTGCGCTACAAGGGGATCGCGAAGAACGCCGCGCAGGTGTTCTCGCTGATCGGGCTGACCAATCTTTATCTGGCGAGGCGAGCCTTGATGAACTGACAGGCGAAATCCGCCCGCTGCGCCCGAAAAAGGGCGATCGAAGCCGAATAGGCCTCGAATTTCAGCGGTGGCGGCGAAGAAAGCGTTCATCGGAGTCGGTTCAACAGGCTGGCTTGGGTGGGCGTGCTCGAAACGTCAATTGATCAGGGATTCCCTAGTGTCCACGGTTATCGCCAATGCTATTAAGTAAAGCCGCCTTGTTAGCGAAATCGTAATCGGCGATGCGCACCCCTTGCGTCTTGGCGCGCTGCGTAGCGGCGTGTACGCTCGATGGCGGTGGGCGAGCGCAGCTGAGGTGCCCTACGTTTTCCGTCTTCCAACCGGCCGTCGTCATACTGCCAATTCCTGCTGATTCTGTCGTTCGCTAGCCAGGCCCGCGCAGCTCAGCGTGAATGCGGCGCGCGCCGTACGCTTGCCGAACCTCCTGGTGAATCGTACTGATCAGCGTCAGCGCCTGCGCATCGGTCAGTCGCTTGCGCTGTGGCGTGCCGCCCGCCTGCCAGGCCCGAAAGCCGCTCTGGCTCACCGATAGGGCCTCACGCAGGATGGGCAATGGGAAGAATCCGCGCTGCTTCTCGATACAGGCATATTTCATAGCAGCTCCTACGCGAAATGTGCCGTCGCTTTTTTATATCTTATTCTCCATCTCGAATCGCGCCACCTGAGCGCGCAATCGAGACAGTTCCATCTGCTCGGCGGTGATCTGCTTAGCGCCGGCTGGGTTCAGCTTGCCGGCCTTCGCGGCCTTGGCCCAGTTGCGCAGCGTTTGCTCGACCAGCCCCAGCTCTTCGGCGGCGCGAGCGATGCTGCCGACCTCGTCGGCGCGCTTGACCGCCTGCTCCTTGAACTCGGTCGTGTATTCCTGCTTCGGGATGCGTTTCACGTCGTGCTTCCTCTCGTTGCGTCAATCGTAGTGCCCTGTTTGAAATTCGGTTTCAGCAAATTTGACAGTTGCGCGACTAGTTGTCGTACTCCGGACGCCAGCGCGCCCTCGTTGTTGTTGCGTCGCAATACGGGTAAAGCTTTAGCCCTTAGGTATTCGATGCCAATTTTGTTATCGGGTGATCGGCTCTAAGCTCCCTACCACCGTCGAGAAGGTGGCGCTGTTGCATCCCATGGGAAGTCACTGATCGAGGGGTGAACTGGGGGGTTGCGACCCGTTGGAAGACGCCCCTATGGCGTGGGGAGACGACGCACGCCGAAAGCGAGATTCATTGACTGTGTGATACAGATCCTGAATTCGAAGGAGGATTGCTACATGAGCATCACAAAAAAAGTCGGCGTCGCGCTGACCTGTGCGACGGTTGCCGGCCTCTGCACTTCGGCAAGAGCGGTTACTGATGCGGACATTGAAACATCTTTTTTTCCGTACAAGAACAAAGTGCCCGGTCTTTCGGGACTGCAACGCGGGACCATTATTAACAAGGCGAACATTCAAAATTTCAAGAACGCCATCGATCCGGCGACAGCGAAGTTCATTGAGAGTGGCTGGAACGAGATCGAGGTCGGGCCTACCGAATCAATTGCATTGCATCCGAACTACATTGCCCTGACCAAGAAAAATGCAAACCAGGCAAAACTCGGCGCCAAGGTCGGGAGCATCGAGAGCTACAAGGGCGGCCGCCCCTTTCCGGAAGAACCGGACACGAAAGATCCGCGCGCCGGCGAAAAGCTCGCATTCAACTTCAAGTACAGCCAGGTTGCCGGCGACAGCGGGCGCATCTTCCCCTTTTTGTGGGATTACAAGAACCTGAATACCGGCAAAGTCGAGCGATCGATTTCCTTCGATTTTCACTTTCTGAATTATAAGTACCGGATCGCTCAGGAGCCGACACCCAATATCACACCCAATCCCGCCGATATTTATAGGGGAATCTACGTCAAGGTTCTCGAGCCACAAGACCTCAAGAACACCCAGCTGCTGATTCAGCGATTTGATGATGACAACAAGCTCGACGACTCCTATTTGTATCTTGGTTTTCAGCGCCGGGTAAGGCGCCTCGCCACCGGCCAGACGACGGATGCGTTCCTTGGCTCAGACTTGATGATCGAGGATTTCGAGGGCTACAATGCGCGTATCCAAGACATGCAATGGACATATTCTGGAACCGCTGAAACGCTGGTTCCGTTCTATGATCACACCGCACTAAAGAATGTGGATCCGAAACTTGAGGACGGCTACGGACAGATAAAATTTGGTGGGAAATCCGGCTGTTTTCCGGATGTTCCGTGGTCGCTGCGGAAGGTTTTCATCCTCGAGTCGAAGCCCGTCGAAGGAAGCAGTCCGGTCGGAAAACGAATCATGTATATGGACGCCCAGACGATGCAGTTTCCGATCGTCCTGATCTATGACAAAAAGGGCGAGATCTGGAAGCGTTGGGTAGTCAGCTTCACTGATGCGGAGAAATCGGCGCCGAAAAACAAGGGGGCAGGAGTTGCCGTCTATACCGGTGCGAGCATGGTCGACGTCCAGACCGGACATTGCACGACCCTGAAGGCGCGAATCGTAGTCGATCCGGAGAATAATCCACCCAATTTATTCACCGTTCAGAACATGCGCGGTGGCGACTAACGCGACTAGTTAATTATTGGGGAGGGGCCTACGACGCGTTGGCAGGCAGGTCCTCGACCTGAAAATTCGAAATTGAATTTAGGTGGTCCGGTGCCGGAAGGTCGGAGTGAGAGTTGGCGCAAGCCGTCGGGTGACGCGTCGCAATACGGGTAAACCTTTAGCATTTAGGTGTTTGTTGCCAATTGGTTGAAGTCGCAATTCCACCTAAAGTCTCACCCACATTGAGACAGCAAACGCAGACTATCCAATCAACTTGGCGGAGCTTGAGATGACACGAGACGAAATGATTTCTGTGGAGCCCGAAGCCGCAGAATTGCAGGACCAACACAGGCGCGATTTTCTGAAGCGCAGTGGGGCGGCGGTGCTCTCACTTTCGCTGTCGTCACTTGCGACCGGCGTGGTTCCAGGCTTTCTAAAGGACGCGCAGGCCGGGACAAAAGCACCCGGTTACGCGAGTTGGGAAGACATCTATCGCAAAGAGTGGAAATGGGACAAGGTCAATTGGGGGTCCCATCTGAACATTTGCTGGCCGCAGGGTTCGTGCAAGTTCTACGTATACGTCAGAAATGGCATCGTCTGGCGTGAAGAGCAGGCCGCCCAGACGCCCGCGTGTAACGTCGATTATGTGGACTACAACCCGCTGGGGTGTCAAAAGGGTTCAGCATTCAACAACAATCTGTACGGTGACGAGCGGGTCAAGTATCCGCTAAAGCGTGTCGGCAAGCGGGGTGAAGGCAAGTGGAAGCGGGTTTCGTGGGACGAAGCCGCCGGCGATATCGCAGATTCTATTATCGACAGCTTCGAGGCCCAGGGCTCGGACGGTTTCATCCTGGATGCGCCTCACGTTCACGCGGGCTCCATTGCGTGGGGTGCCGGTTTCAGAATGACGTATCTGATGGACGGTGTCTCGCCCGATATCAACGTGGATATTGGCGATACCTACATGGGAGCATTCCACACGTTCGGGAAAATGCATATGGGCTATTCGGCGGACAATCTGCTGGATGCTGAGCTCATCTTCATGACGTGTAGCAATTGGTCGTACACCTACCCGTCCAGTTACCACTTCCTGTCGGAGGCTCGCTACAAGGGGGCCGAGGTCGTGGTCATTGCGCCTGACTTCAATCCCACCACGCCGGCCGCAGACCTTCATGTTCCGGTCCGTGTGGGCAGCGACGCCGCTTTCTGGCTTGGGCTTTCGCAAGTCATGATCGACGAGAAGCTGTTCGATCGTCAGTTTGTGTGTGAGCAGACGGACCTGCCGCTTCTTGTGCGCATGGATACAGGGAAATTTCTCAGTGCCGAAGACGTCGATGGCGGTGAAGCGAAGCAATTCTATTTCTTCGACGAAAAAGCGGGATCGGTTCGCAAGGCGTCCAGAGGAACTCTGAAACTCGATTTCATGCCGGCCCTTGAGGGCACGTTCAGTGCGCGGCTCAAGAACGGCAAGACGATTCAGGTGCGGACGGTTTTCGAAGGACTCAGGGAGCATCTGAAGGACTACACGCCGGAAAAGGCGAGTGCGAAGTGCGGTGTGCCGGTTTCGCTGATTCGTGAGTTGGGCCGAAAAGTCGCGAAAAAGCGCACGTGTAGCTATATCGGTTTCTCGTCCGCCAAGAGCTACCACGGCGACCTGATGGAACGTAGTCTGTTTCTCGCGATGGCACTCAGCGGTAATTGGGGCAAGCCGGGAACCGGCGCGTTCGCGTGGGCCTACTCCGACGACAACATGGTCTACCTCGGTGTAATGAGCAAACCGACCGCCCAAGGTGGCATGGACGAGTTGCATCAGATGGCCGAGGGCTTCAACAAGCGCACGCTCGAGGCAGACCCCACGTCAACAGACGAAATGGGGAATATCGAGTTCATGAAAGTCGTTACTTCGGCGGTGGGGTTGGTGCCACCGGCGATGTGGCTGTACTACCACGTCGGCTACGATCAGTTGTGGAACAACAAGGCGTGGACTGATCCGGCCCTCAAGAAATCGTTTGGTGCGTATCTGGACGAGGCGAAGGAAAAGGGCTGGTGGACGAACGACCACATCCGCCCGGCCCCAGACAAGACGCCTCAGGTGTACATGCTCCTGTCGCAGAATCCGATGAGACGGAAGCGTAGCGGTGCCAAGATGTTTCCGGACGTTTTATTTCCGAAACTCAAGATGATCTTCGCCCTGGAAACGCGCATGTCGTCGTCAGCGATGTATGCCGACATCGTTCTGCCGTGTGCATGGTATTACGAGAAACACGAGATGACGACGCCGTGCAGCGGCAATCCGTTCTTCACCTTCGTGGATCGGTCGGTAGCACCTCCGGGTGAATGTCGCGAAGAATGGGACGCGATTGCGCTCATTCTCAAGAAGGTCGGGGAACGCGCGGCAGCCCGGGGGCTCACGGAGTTCAATGATCACAACGGGCGCAAGCGCCGGTACGACGAGTTGTACAAGAAGTTCACGATGGACGGGCACCTCCTGACGAACGAGGACTGTTTGAAGGAAATGGTCGACATCAACCGGGCGGTGGGCGTCTTTGCGAAGGACTACACGTACGAAAAGTTCAAGAAGGAAGGTCAGACCAGGTTCCTGAGCATGGGAACGGGCGTTTCCAGGTACGCGCATGCAAACGAGGTCGATGTGACCAAGCCGATCTATCCGATGCGATGGCACTTCGATGACAAGAAGGTCTTTCCGACGCATACGCGCCGTGCCCAGTTCTACCTTGACCACGACTGGTATCTCGAAGCCGGCGAGTCGCTGCCTACCCATAAGGACACGCCGATGGTGGGGGGCGACCATCCGTTCAAGATCACTGGCGGGCATCCGCGTGTGAGCATCCATTCCACGCACCTCACGAATTCCCATCTGTCCAGGCTGCATCGCGGACAACCGGTCGTGCACATGAATAGCAAGGACGCCGCGGAGCTGGGGATCAAGGACGGCGACATGGCAAAGCTGTTCAACGACTTTGCCGATTGCGAAATCATGGTGCGCACGGCGCCGAACGTTCAGCCGAAGCAGTGCATTGTCTATTTCTGGGACGCGCATCAGTACAAAGGCTGGAAACCCTACGACATCCTGCTCATCGGAATGCCCAAGCCACTGCACTTGGCGGGCGGTTACGAACAGTTTCGCTACTACTTCATGAACGGAAGTCCGGCCCCCGTCACGGACCGTGGCGTGCGGGTAAGCATCAAGAAAGCATAGTGGCGCAGAGATCAGTCGTTGGAGACAGACATGACTTACGTGCAAGACGGTAACAAGAGTGAGCTAAGAAAGGCGAAGCGGCAACTCGTAACGGTAATCGACCTGAACAAGTGTTTGGGGTGTCAAACATGCACGGTTGCCTGCAAAAACATTTGGACCAAGCGCCCCGGAACCGAGCACATGCGGTGGAACAACGTGACCACCTATCCGGGCAAGGGGTATCCGCGCGACTATGAAAGGAAGGGCGGCGGATTCCTGCGAGGCGAGCCGCAACCGGGCGTGCTCCCTACGCTCATCGACTCGGGTGATGACTTCCAGTTCAATCACAAGGAAGTCTTCTATGAGGGGAAAGGGCAGACGGTGCACTTCCATCCGACCAGCAAGTCAACCGGAAAGGACCCTGCGTGGGGCTACAACTGGGATGAAGATCAGGGCGGTGGAAAGTGGCCGAATCCCTTCTTCTTCTATCTGGCAAGAATGTGCAACCACTGCACCAATCCGGCTTGCCTCGCCGCGTGTCCGACCGGGGCGATCTACAAGCGTGAGGACAACGGTATCGTTCTCGTGGACCAAGAGCGCTGCAAAGGGCATCGCCATTGCGTCGAGGCCTGTCCATACAAGGCGATTTATTTCAACCCGGTTTCGCAAACGAGTGAAAAGTGCATTCTGTGTTATCCCCGCATCGAAAAGGGGATCGCAAATGCCTGTAACCGGCAATGTCCAGGTCGGGTCCGCGCTTTTGGCTATCTCGATGACACGACGAGCCATGTCCACAAACTGGTCAAGAAATGGAAGGTTGCCCTGCCGCTGCACGCTGAATACGGAACCGGCCCAAACATCTATTACGTGCCGCCCATGGGCGCGCGTGGTTTCGGGGAGGACGGGGAAATTACCGACAAGACCCGTATTCCGCTTGACGTCCTCGAAGGGCTGTTCGGGCCCGAAGTCAAGCGCGTGCTCGCGGTTCTGCACACTGAGCGCGAAAACATGAGGGCGGGGCGGGGCTCGGAACTGATGGACCTTCTGATCAGCAAGAAATGGTCCGATCGATTCGGGGGCTTTACGAATGACCCCTTGACTCAGTCCTAACAGCACACGGGGGATGAGATGAAAGCAAAACGAGTTCCGGGTGGAAAAGAACTGCTTCTTGATCTGGACGCGCCGATTTGGGCAGGCGCCGAGAGCACGACGTTCGAGATGTTTCCCACGCCGCTGGTCATGGTCAAGGAGGTCTCTCCGTTTCTGGCGCTGAGTGAAGGACACGGGGTGATCAAGCGTCTCGACGTCGCGGCGCTGCATAACGGCAGCATGATTGCGCTACGCCTCAAATGGGCGTCGGAAAAGCACGACAAAATCGTCGATCTGAATTCCTTCGTTGATGGCGTCGGGGCGATGTTTCCGGTCGCGCGTGGTGCGCAGGCTGTCACCATGGGGGCGACGGGACGACCGGTCAACGCCTGGTACTGGAAGGCCAACGCGAACGAGCCAATGGAAATCGTTGCTGAAGGCTTCTCAGCGGTTCGGCGCATGAAGGACAAAGCGGGCAGCGACCTCAAGGCGGTTGCGCAACATCGAAACGGAGAATGGAACGTCATCCTGTGTCGGTCGATGGCAACTGGCGACGGGCTCGCGAAACTCCAGGCAGGTGGAAGCTCGAAGATAGCCTTCGCCGTCTGGAGCGGGGGGAACGCCGAGCGGTCCGGGCGCAAGTCATATTCAGGCGAATTCGTCGATTTCGAAATCCTCAAGTGAGCGACCAAATGAGCGAAAAACTCGAAGTGGAACTCTCGCAGCACAATCGCGCCACCGCCGCGCGGTCCCGGTGCTACAGGATATTGAGCGGGATGTTTGGCTATCCGGTGGATAGTCTGCCCGAGGACTTCATGCTGCAGGCTAGGCGCGAGTTGCGCGAGTCTCTTGATGGGCTCCCCTTCACGGTTCCGGCAATTGAATCCCTCGCGAACATCGGTGTGTCTCGGGGAGTGAGTTCAGAGAATCTCGCTGTGACGTACAGCCGGATTTTCGACAATTGCTCCGGGCGGCCCGCGGTATCCCTGCATGAGAAGGACTATTCCAGGGACGAGACGAAGTTCATCTGGGAAGAATTGATCCGCTTTTACGAGCATTTCGGTTTGAACTACGACCTGGGGGCATGCAAGGAGTGGCCCGATCACATCTGCATTCAACTGGAATTTCTGCATTACCTGACCTTTCTCGAGGCGGGCGCGCCGGTCGACATGGTGGATATCTACGCCACTGCCGAAGCCGATTTTCTGGAGAAGCACGTCGCTGAATGGATTCCAAAGTTTAGCGAGAAGCTCAGGTCGGTTGCAGAAGGCACGCCATACGCGGACTTGGCCCGGGTCGTCGCGCAATTCGTGGAGGGCGATGCGGAGTTCAACCGCCGTCGCCGGACCATTCAGTAGGCCTGCTTTTCCAGCAGGTTCGTTGCCGAGAAATTCTTGCCGCGTGCGGCATTCATCTAGGAGCAATCCCAATGACGCAAAGACTGAAGGACAAGCTTGCAGTAATTACCGGCGGTGCCAACGGCATCGGGCGGGCAATTGCGGAGCGATTTGCGGTCGAAGGTGCCGACATCGCAATCGCGGATCTGGTGCCGGCCCCGGAAGCCGAGGCAGCAATCAGGAACCTCGGTCGGCGCGTTCTGACCGTGAAGTGCGATGTCTCGCAACCTGGCGACGTAGAAGCATTCGGAAAGCAGGTCATCTCCACGTTTGGTCGCTGCGACATCCTCGTCAACAACGCGGGAATTTACCCGCTGATTCCTTTTGACGAGCTGACCTTTGAACAGTGGAAGAAAACATTCGAGATCAACGTCGATTCAGGTTTTCTTATGGCGAAGGCTTTTGTCCCCGGGATGAAGAGGAACGGGTGGGGACGCATCATCAACCTGACTTCGACGACATATTGGCTAAAGATCGAGGCGTATACCCATTACATCAGCACGAAAGCGGCAAACATAGGCTTTACCCGCGCCCTTGCCTCGGACCTGGGGAAGGACGGAATCACTGTTAACGCCATCGCGCCGAGCCTTGTCCGCACGGCAACAACCGAAGCTTCTGCATTGTCCGCGATGTTCGACGTGCTGCCAAACATGCTTCAGGCGATTCCGCGTCTTCAGGTGCCCCTGGATCTGACGGGCGCAGCTGCGTTCCTGGCTTCCGATGACGCCAGTTTTATTACAGGCCAGACGCTCGCGGTTGATGGCGGTATGGTGAGACACTGAGAATAGGTGAAATTCGAACATGCCTTATTCAGTGCGCGGCACTTGTGGTCCTCGCCATTTGATCATTGGTAGAGCAGCTTGGCGGACGTTTCAAGCCCTGGACTTGCGCGTGACACGGGCGCAGCCATTGTACTGGCGGTCGAGTAACTGATGACGCAGATCACGACGCCCGTTACGGTCATTACCGGGTTCCTCGGTAGCGGGAAGACGACACTCGTCAACCGCATACTGCAGGAGTTGCACGGCGAGCGTGTCGCGGTGATTGAAAACGAGTTCGGTGCGGTCGGCGTCGATGCAGAGTTTCTTATAACGGATGGTAACGAAACAGTCATTCAGCTCGCCAACGGTTGCTTGTGCTGTACTGTGCGAGGCGACTTTGCGCGCGCCCTGAACACGCTAAGCGAGAGCAGTGAGGCAGAGGGATTTGTATTTGATCGAGTCCTGATTGAAACAACGGGTATAGCCGATCCGGGACCGATTGTTCAAACATTCCTCGCGGAAACGACGATTCTGACGCGGTTCCACCTTGACGGTGTTGTCACGCTCGTCGATAGCGTGCATGCACTTGCGCAACTCGACATGACTGAAAATCGGGCGCAGGTGGCCTATGCCGACCGATTGCTTTTAACCAAATTCGACCTCGCTACGGAGTCGCAGATCGAAGCGATTGGCAGACGCGTGGCAGAAATGAATCCGCGGGCAGAGCTACTCTCCGTGGATTTGCACAACGCGCCTATCGTGGACGTCCTGAATCACTTGTTCGATACACATGGGTACACCTTTGACTATGTGCCGCGTAAGGAACTGACTCAGATCAAGCGGCGTCGGCCGGCGACGGATAAGAGATTTTGTCTTGCGGCGCCTACGTCACGCCACACCAGCGATATAGTGTCTTATATCTTCGAGTCCAGTGTCCCGCTCGATCTGGAGCGGTTGAACGTGTTTTTTGACATGGCGCAGCGGCGCTACGGTCCCCGGCTATGGCGCTACAAGGGCATTGTTTGGGCCGCGCATCAGCGCCCACGTCTCGTCGTTCAGGGGGTGCAGAGTCTTCTCCAGATCACAGGTGGAACGATCTGGCGCACCTTTGAGCCGCGGCAAACTTTGCTGATATTCATTGGACAGGCGATTGATCCAGCATGGATTGAAGAAATGCTTAGGCGCTGCGAAGTTGATTCAGTCGACAACCGGAATAAACTAACACGTGGGCAGCTCGAATAACTTGAGGTTCTCGCCAAAACCCGCCGGGCAAAGATGATCGTGACCGAATTCGGTTCAATTCCTTCGGCAAATCACCGCCTTCGCCGGCAGTGTCGCCCCGTTCTTGCTTCGAATCGTCGTGGGTTCCAGCGATTCGACTTATTGTCGATGTTGGTGGACAGCTTGTAGCGCCGATCGCGGTGAACGTCGCCAAGTTCGACGCCCCCGAGCAGCGCTACTGTCCGGCCGGGGTGTACGAGATCGTGCGCGACGAGGCGGGGCACTCATCTGGCAACAGCGCGCGCCTCCAGATCAACGCGCAGAACTGCGTGCACTGCAAGACCTGTGACATCAAGGACCCGACGCAGAACGTCAACTGGGTCGTGCCGCAGGGCGGTGAGTGGCCCATCTACCAAGGAATGTAGGTGAACAGCAGCTTACGGAAAGATGCCAACAAAGCGCCTGATGGTTTTCGTCCTCCTCTCCTCCCCGTCATGCGCGGCATCTTTCCTTTTTACGCGAATCGTCCCTTGCGTGGGACCCCAGCTTGATAAGCGGTACCACTCTGGGCGTCGACCTTCCGGAGGACGACTTGACGATCACGCACTCCGCGGTTGAAGAGTTCGGTACCAGCATCTTCATCAAGTCATGCGCTGCGTGCCGATTTCTTACGTCTTCGATCGTCGGAAACTGCTCCACCAGACTCTTTTCCATTGCTCAGCAAACGGAAAAAAGTAGAAGGGATAGCCGTGCTATCCGCAGGTTTCGCGCAAGTCATCGGTGGTAATCGAGCTTTTTGTTGCCGTCGGATCATGCTATGACATGTAGGCGCAAGTGCCCTGCCGTCAGAGTCCCCCCAGGTCAATCTATTCAAGCTTGGGAAAGGGAAAAATACGGTCTCAATACGGTTGTTCAGCTTGATCGGCGCGGCATGCGTGCCGATCGTTGACCCACGGTATCTCGAAAGAGGCGAGGCCATGGAGTTGCGCCATCTTCGCTGCTTTGAGGTCTTGGCGGAGGAACTGCACTTCACGCGTGCCGCGGAAAGACTGCACATCGAACAATCCCCACTGTCCCGCACCATCAAGGAGCTCGAAGGCGAACTTGGCGTGTTGCTTTTTGATCGAGACCGCCGCGGCACACGACTGACGCAGGCAGGTGAGGTTTTTCTCCAGGATGTGCGGAGGTTGTTCACAACTTTGAAGATGGCCCGTGAAAACGTAAAGGCTGTTTCTTCGGGCTACCTGGGCATTCTTCGCGTCGCCGTCCCCTGTGGCTGCATCGATCCGCGGCTTTCTGCTTTTCTCGCACGCTGTCGCGAGGAGGATCCGGCAGTCGAGATACGTTTGACCGAGGCGCCGCTGGCCGAACAGCTGCGCGGACTGCGATCAGGGGGCTTCAATGTCGGGTTTGGATATACCACTGAGGTCGGGGACGGAATCGTTGCCGAACCGATCTGGACAGACTCGTTGGTCGTAGTCGTATCGACACGGCATCCGTTGCTCGTTCACAAGCAAGTCCCCTTGGAAGATCTGGTACGTTATCCGCTCGTGATGGGCGACCCCCGTCTATTCGGGCAATGCAATTCCGACCTGGACCGATTGCTACGTACCGCGACAGACAGACCCATTGTCGTCGAGCACGTCACCTCGATGGACATGATGCTGATGCTGGCCGCAGCAGGTTATGGCGTTGGATTCGCGAACGCCGCACGAATTGGGGGTTGCCATCGTCCCGACATCGTGACGCGTCCCCTCGCGGCCCCAAACGTCGTCCACACTACCTACCTATTACGGCCGGACAGTAGTGGCACTGCCGCCGCTCCCGCCATACCGCTGGACCGCTTCATGGCGCGTCTACACGCTCAGACGGACAAGTGACGGGCAATGCCTCGCGCCTATTCGCGGGCTAAGTCGTCAGTCCCGAGCGCAGGTTTTTCTCCGTTGCAGCGATCAGATCCGCGGCACTTCTGTTCAGCGCGGCTGCAATTCTGAGGATCAGCGCCAGCGTGGGCATGTGCTCTCCACGCTCGATCTTGCCCATGTGGGAGCGCTCGATTTCTGCCAAGGACGCCAGTTCCTCCTGGGCCATTCCCTGTTCCATCCGTGCAGCACGAACCGCCTGGCCGAAGGCCAACGCAGGCTCAGGTTCGTAGGTGGTCGATCCGACAGGGCGGCCACGCTGGACGGTACGCTTTTGCATCGGCAAAAGCGTCGAATATCGCGACGTGTTTAACCACGTTAAATTTAACTCTTGCTATGATGAACGCTTCTTCTGCGGTCCGGCTTTCATCACGACATGGGAACCACGAGTGCGTCTCGTCAATCGTCGATCCTCACACTCGCCATCTCGGCTGGAGCACTTTCGCCTCGGCTGGCAACCCTGCTTGCCCTGCAACGTGTCGAGGAGCCGGAGACCGTCATCGTGCCGCAGGACGTCGCTTCCGGGGACCTGGTCGATGGCCTCGAAGACGGGACCTACGACATCGGATTGGCGCTGGCGACGAGGCCGACGGACCATGCGTTCAACGTCCAGCTGCTGTGGGTCGATGAACTGGCCTTGGCGGTTCCCTTGCGCTCGCCATTGCTCGTCTATCCTGAGGTGTCACTGGATGCCCTGCTGCACTATCCGTTGTTTCGGTGGTGCCGGTGGGAATGTGATGCGCTGAGCGAGCAGCTTGATGCACTCTTCGGACCTGAAAAGCGCTCTGCCCAGGAGATTGCCTCCTTCGAACTCATGACTGTGCTGGTGGCGGCTGGCTACGGTGTCGGCATTGCGCCTCGATCGTGCGTCGTGCAGGCACGTAGCAGGGGTGTCGCAATGCGCCCACTGGCCAACGGCCCCTATCTCATCAGAACCCAGTTGCTGCAGTCGCCCCAACGATGGACGCCGGCTGTCGAGAGGTTCGCCGAACGGGCGGTGAGGGTCGCGACAGCCGAGTCAGCCTGACCCGAATAGTTGGCGCCCGTTCGTCTGTTCGGCGGCAGTTCATGGATCGCCAGTATGCCGATCAGTCGCTCGCCACGCTTTCCACCGAACCGGTCGCGATTGCGTTTTGAACCATTCGCTGCACGCTCTGCACCACCTGCATGGGGTAGTGCGTTGGAGCCAAGGTTTCAACTTGCTGCGAACACTGCTCTACAACCACGCGCACGGCGATCTTCATGTTCTCGGGCGTCACCGCGTCGACAGGCGAACGATTGCCGAGGGCGTCATGCGGTCGTAGCAGTGCATGATAGATGTCCCAGGTATCTACGCCCCGCGGCGTCTGCCTGAGGATGGCCTGAACCAGCTGACGCTTGAGCGGATCGAGCTGCCACACCGGGACGCGCTGACCCTTGTTCCCCAGTTGGATCGACAGCAGGTTGCCGGTCTGGATCTCGTAGGTGATCCAGCGGCGCGACTTGCCTGCCAGGTTGGCGTAGTCAGCCACCACCAGGTTGTCCGGCCCCTCGAAAATTTCCAGCAGCTTCAGGCGCTCGTGCTGCAAGTCAGAAAGCTTCGGCCGCGCGTACTCGGGCATCTCAACGGCCGACAGGCGCTGCGTTGCGGGCGTTACCGTCGGCACACTCCGCTCGGTGGACGCCACCAGCAGGATGGGCGCGTGCTGGCCCGGAGTCGGCAACGGGGTGGTTTCCTGCCCGGCGATCGTCGGCAAACCCTGCAGGTGGATGGTCAGGTGCATGCTGGCGACCTGCACCTGGTTCTGCTCGAAGAGGTCCAGGCGATCGGCCCAGTCCTGCATCATCACCCGGCGCTGTTCGACGTACTCCGCGTGATTGTAGGTGGCGCTGATGCGGTTGGGGTCGGCGTGCGAGAGCTGGGAATCCACCCAGACCTTCGGATAGCCCAGCTCGTTCAGTGCGGTTGAGATCGTGGCGCGGAGGCCGTGGCCCGTCAGGCGGTCATCGTAGCCGAGGCGCTTGAGGGCAACGTTGACCGTGTTCTCGCTCATGCGGTCGGTGAGGCGCTTGACCCCGGCGAAGAGGTGCTTCTGAACGGGTTTGACGTCTTCGAGCAGGTAGCGGACGATCTCGATGGCCTGGACGGACAGCGGGACGATGTACGGCGGGATGTCGGTGACACGCCTGCGCTTCTTGCGGGTGAGCATCTTGCGCTGCTTGAGCGACATGACGGGGATGATCCACAGCCGGCGGTCCAGATCGAACTGATCTGGCGTGGCCAGGCGCAGTTCGCCCGTTCGGACCCCGGTCAGGAGCAGCAGGCGGATCGCCAGTTGCGTCTTCAGCATGCCGCGGTACTTGCGCAGCGTCTGCAGGAACTCGGGGAGTTCGGCCATGCGCAGGAACGGATTGTGTTCGACCGGCGGCAACGGCACCGCGACCACATGCAGGTCGGTGGCCGGGTGGGTCTCCATGCCCGAGATGACGACCATCGCGTAGTCGAACAACTGCTTGAGCCAGGTACGTACCTTCTCGGCCACCGACAACGAGTTGCGTTTTTCGATGCGGCCGATCACCTCCAGGAGGTGGGGGCGGGTGATCTCGTAGATGGTCAGCCGTTTCAGGAAAGGGAAAACGTCCTTCCTGAAGACGCGGCGGATCTGCTCCAGCGAACTCTGACGGCCCTCCTCGAGGGTGAGCTGGCGGTGTTCCATCCACTTCTCGTAGACCGCCATGAAGGTGTTTTCGCCGGCGAGCCGGATCGCGTGGCGCTTCTGCTTGCGATCGGTGCGCGGATTGATGCCCCTGGCGAGCAGCGAGCGCGCCGCGTCGCGCAGTTCGCGGGCCTCGCGCAGCGACAGTTCGGGGTAGCTGCCCAGGGAGATGCGGGCGCGCTGGCCCATCCAGGTGTAGCGGAAGTGCCACGCCTTGCCGCCGACGGCGGAGATATGGAGGCAGAGACCATCGAAGTCCGCGATGGTGTACAGCTTGCCGGTGGCCTTGGCCTGCCGGACCGTCATGTCTGTGAGCATGTGTCCAACTCCTGAAAAGCGAGTTGGATGCCATGTTCGTTACCGGGCCCGGGCTCCTCCAGCCACAATGCGGAACGAACGCTCTCCGCATTTTGTACCACTTTTTGTACCGCTTTGTACCGGCTGTCAGTGGATTTCGCTGGATGTCACTGGACTGAGAGGATTGCTAAAAAGTCAATCGGGCCAGTAACTTACAACAGTCCTTGGATTTCAGTGGAAGTCCCTGGAAAGTTGAAGTGGAGCGGGCGATGGGAATCGAACCCACGGCTCTAGCTTGGGAAGCTAGGGTATTACCATTATACGACGCCCGCGCTTCAGCCCGATTTGCGCTGAACAGGGCTGCCATTCTAATGGCGGGCGCGGCAGCGCGCAATGCGTGAGTCAGGCGTGCGGCGGGGGCTTCGGGGAAACCGGCGACCGGGCAAGCGCCGGCGGGGGACATGGTAAGATTTCGGTTCATTGCACCCTCGACAGCTTCAGCATGATTGAGCTCATCATCAATGGCAAACCCGAGCGCCTCGACGACGCGCCGACCGTGCTCGCGCTGCTCGAAGCCAGGCAGCTTGCCGGCAAGCGTCTCGCAGTCGAACGCAACGGCGAGATCGTGCCGAAAGGGCAGCATGCGCACACGCTGCTCGCTGACGGCGACCGGCTCGAGATCGTCGTCGCGGTCGGCGGCGGCTGAAGCCTTCGCCGCCCCGGCTGGCGGTCGCTGAGCCGCGCCTTCATCAACCCGATTCCTACAGGCCGAACATGAACGACTCCCTGACGATCGCAGGCAAGTCCTACCGCTCCCGTTTGCTGGTGGGCACCGGAAAATACAAGGATTTCGCCGAGACGCGCGCCGCGATCGATGCGAGCGGCGCCGAGATCGTCACCGTCGCGATCCGCCGCACGAACATCGGCCAGAACGCCGATGAGCCGAACCTGCTCGACGTGCTGCCGCCCGAGCGCTTCACGATCCTGCCGAACACGGCCGGCTGCTACACCGCGGACGACGCGGTGCGCACGCTGCGGCTCGCGCGCGAGCTGCTCGATGGTCACGCGCTGGTCAAGCTCGAAGTGCTCGGCGACCCGGTGAGCCTGTTTCCGAACATGCCTGAGACGCTGAAGGCGGCCGAAACCCTCGTCAAGGACGGTTTCCAGGTGATGGTGTACTGCGCCGACGACCCGATCCAGGCGAAGATGCTCGAGGACATCGGCTGTGTCGCGGTGATGCCGCTGGCGTCCCTGATCGGCTCCGGCATGGGCATCCTGAATCCGTGGAACCTGCGGCTGATCATCGACCAGGCGAACGTGCCGGTCCTCGTCGATGCCGGCGTCGGTACCGCATCCGACGCGGCGATCGCGATGGAGCTCGGCTGCGACGGCGTGCTGATGAATACTGCGATCGCGCACGCGAAGGACCCCGTGCTGATGGCGTCGGCGATGAAGAAGGCGGTCGAGGCCGGGCGCGAGGCGTTTCTTGCCGGACGCATGCCGCGCAAGCATTATTCGGCCGATCCGAGCTCGCCGACGAGCGGTCTGATCGGTTCCTGAACGAACGTCGCGCGCGCCGCCTGCAAGCTGGACCGCGCGCGTCGACCCTTTTCGCCGTGCCGGCACGCGCGCCGGTATGGATTCGCACGACGTTACGATCCCCGACGATGACTTTTCCCTCCCACAACCCGCCGGAAACCGGGCATCCGTCCGCAGCTCCGGACGAAGCGCTCCCGGCCGCGGAAGCCCCTGTGCCGGGCGACCCGGAAGCGCGTTTTTCGAGCCGCTCGATCCGCAGCTTCGTGCTGCGCCAGGGACGCATGTCGGTCGCGCAGCAGCGCCACCTCGACGAGACGCTGCCGAAAGTCGGCATTCCCTACCGCGTCGCGCCGCTCGATCTCGACGCGGCGTTCGGACGGGCGGCGCCGAAAATCGTCGAAATCGGTTTCGGCATGGGCGAGACGACCGCGAAAATCGCCGCTGCGCTGCCCGACAAGGATTTCCTCACGATCGAAGTGCACGGGCCGGGAGTCGGCAGCCTGTGCAAGCTGATCGCCGAAGGCGTGCTCGACAACGTGCGGATCGTCCAGCATGACGCGGTCGAAGTGCTGCGCGACATGATCCCCGAGCGGGCGCTGGCCGGTGTCCATGTGTTCTTTCCCGACCCGTGGCACAAGAAGCGTCATCACAAGCGGCGCATCATCCAGCCCGACTTCGTCGCGCTGATCGCATCCCGGCTCGCGCCCGGCGCTTACCTGCACTGCGCGACCGACTGGGAGGAATACGCTCAATGGATGCTCGAAGTGCTCGCCGCCGAGCCGGCGCTGGAGAATACTGCCGATGGCTACGCCCCGCGTCCCGCCTACCGCCCCCTGACGAAATTCGAAAACCGCGGCCTGAAGCTCGGGCACGGCGTCTGGGACCTGGTGTTCAGGCGGCGCGGTTGAGCGAAGCGCGCGTCGAAGGGAGATCTGAACGATGGTGAAACGCATCTTTGCCTTTTTCGGCGCGGTTCTCGCGGGATTCTGGCGCACGATCGATGTGCTGCGGCGCGTGGTCCTCAATGCGGTATTCCTGCTGTTGCTCGCCTTTGTCGTGGTGCTGCTGTGGCGCGCGCTGCCCGCGGTGCCGGACGGCGCGGCGCTGGTACTGCGCCCGGCCGGTCCGCTCGTCGAGCAGAAGACGTTCGAGACGCCGCTCGATTTGTTGCGCAATGGCGGTGTCGCGCCTTCCCAAACCGTGCTGCACGATCTGCTCGAAGCGGTGGAGGCGGCGCGCGACGACACGCGGATCAAGGCGCTCGTCATCGAAACCGACCGGCTCGGCCCGACCGGCCTGTCGAAACTCGCCGAGCTGCGCGCCGCGATCGTCGCTTTCCGGCAGAGCGGAAAACCGGTATTCGCCCGTGGCGAGCGCTTCACGCAGGGGCAGTACTACCTCGCCAGCGCTGCCGACGAAGTCCATGTCGGACCCGACGGCTTCGTGCTGCTGCAAGGGCTCGCGCGCTACATCAGCTATTTCGCCGAGGCGCTCGACAAGCTCGGCGTCAAAATGCATGTGTTTCGCGTCGGCGAATACAAGGCGTTCAGCGAGCCTTTCACGCGCAACGACATGTCGGAGGCGGACCGCGAAGCGTCGCGCGATCTGCTCGAAGGGCTGTGGACCGGTGTGCGCGAGGATCTCATCGCGAGCCGCCGCCTCGCCCCCGAGAAGCTCGACGCTTACGTCAACGCTTACCCCGCCGCGCTCGCGGCGACCGGTGGCGATGCGGTGAGCGCGGCGCGCGATGCCGGCCTGATCGATCGCGCGAGCACGCGCGACGAGTGGCGCGAGCTGCTCAAGGCGCGCGTCGGCGCAAGCGAGGACGGCAAGGATTTCCGCCGCGTCGAGGCTGACGACTATCTCGCCGTGGTGCGCGCCACGCGGCCGGAGCAGGACGATCACGTCGCAGTGCTGGTCGCGCAGGGGGCAATCATCGACGGCAGCGACACGCAGTCGGCAGTCGGCGGCGACAGCCTTGCGCACCTGATCCGCATGGCGCGCGAAGACGAGCGGGTGAAGGCGCTGGTGCTGCGCGTCGACAGCCCCGGCGGCAGCGCGTGGGCGTCGGAAGTGATCCGGCGCGAGCTCGAACTGACGCGCGAGGCGGGCAAGCCGGTTGTCGCGTCGATGAGTTCGGTCGCCGCGTCCGGCGGTTACTGGATCGCGACCGGGGCTGAAGAGATTTTTGCAAGCCCTGCTTCGCTGACCGGGTCGATCGGCATTTTCGCGCTGTTCCCGGAGCTCGCCGGAGCGCTCGACAAGCTCGGCGTGAATACTGACGGCGTCGCGACCGGTCCTCTCGCCGGCGCCTTCGATCCGCGCCGCCCGCTCGAACCGGCAGCGGCGAAGACGATCCAGCTCGGCATCGAACACGGTTATCGGCGCTTCCTCGAAACCGTCGCCAAGGCGCGCGACATGAGCGCCACCGAAGTCGATACGGTCGCGCGCGGGCGCGTCTGGACCGGCGAGGCGGCGACCAAGCTCGGCCTCGTCGACCAGCTCGGCGGCCTGGAGGCGGCGGTCGCGGCGGCAGCGTCTCGCGCCGGCCTGAAGCGCTACGAGACGGTCTGGCCGAGAGCGGACGTCGGCCCCGGCCAGCGGCTCCTGCAGCGCTTCGTCGCCGCGCTGGCGCCCGTCGGCGGTCTTTCAGTTCTTTCAGGTCTTCCCGCGTCGCCGCTCGCCGTCGTCATCGGCGGTCTGCAGCAGGATGCCAATGAGCTGCTACGCTGGAATGATCCGCGCCACCTTTACACGCATTGCCTTTGCGAAGCGCTTTAGCCGAGGATGATCCATGCCGAATCCCGATTTGCCCCGCGCTGCCGTGCTGTCGCCGCGCTGCGCCCTGGTTGCCGTGCTGTTGCCGCTGCTGCTCGCCGCGTGTGCCGGCACACGCGACACGCCCCGCGAGCCGGAACTGCCGGCGACCCGCGTCGGGCCGGATCAGCAGCTGTATTTCGAGCTCGCGAGCGGCAACTACGACTGCGAACTGGGCGTCAAGGTGCGCGTCAGCCGCGACCTGCGCGACGCCAATCGTCTCGAGCTGGGCTGGGCGGGGCGCTCGTTCGACCTGCAGCGCGACGTGTCGTCGTCCGGCCTGCCGCGCTTCGAGGCGCGCGACGCGGGACTGGTGTGGATCGACCTGCCGTGGAAGAGCATGCTGCTCGATTCGCGCGAGGACCGGCCGCTCGCGACGGAGTGCCGCCCGGCGTGACCTCCGGCGGGCACGGCGCGGTCCTGAGAGACTCGCTCAGTCGCGCAGGAACAGTGTCAGCAGATCGTTGAGGAAATGCCGTCCGCGTTCAGTCGGACGGATGAGCTCCGGCGTGACCTCGACCAACCCTTGCTCGCGCGCCGCCTTCAGTTCGTCCTCGATCACCGCGAGCGGCAGGCCGGTGCGCTCGGCGAACAGCCGGCGCGGGACGCCGCCGCTCAGGCGCAGCGCATTCATCATGAATTCGAACGGCAGCTCGGTGACGCCGATCGTGCGACGTTCCTGCACGAACTCGCGGCTCTTCGCCGCGTCGAGATAGCGCCCGGGATGCTTGTGGCGCATCTCGCGCACGATGCCCTCGAAGCTCGACAGCTTGCCGTGCGCGCCTGCGCCGATGCCGAGGTAGTCACCGAACGTCCAGTAATTGAGATTGTGGCGGCATTCCTCGCCGGGCCGGGCGAACGCCGACGTCTCGTAGTGGCGGAATCCCGCGCCGCCGAGGCGCGCTTCGATCGCATCTTGCATGTCGGCCGCAGTATCGGTATCGGGCAGCGGCGGCGGGGCGTGGTGGAAAGGCGTGTTCGGCTCGAGCGTCAGCTGGTAGCACGACAGATGGGTCGCGCCGGTCGCGAGCGCAGTGTCGAGATCGGCGAGTGCCTGCTCCGGCGTCTGCTCCGGCAGCGCGTACATCAGGTCGAGGTTCACGCGATCGAAGTTCGCCAGCGCAGTGTCGATCGCGACGCGCGCTTCCCGCCCGTCGTGAATGCGCCCCAGGCGCACAAGCTGCGCGTCGTCGAAACTCTGGATGCCGAGCGACAGGCGGTTCACGCCGGCAGCGCAGTAATCGCGGAAGCGGCCCGCCTCGACGGTGCCGGGATTGGCTTCGAGCGTGATTTCGGCCAGCGGGTCGAGCTGCAGCAGCATGCGCACGCCGGTCAGCAGGCGGTCGAGCGCCGCGGCCGACATCAGGCTCGGCGTGCCCCCGCCGATGAACACCGACAGCACGCGCCGTCCCCACACCTGCGGCAAGGCGGTCTCGATGTCGGCGAGCAGCGCGTCGATGTAGGCCTGCTCCGGGATCTCGCCCGGCCCGCCGCGCGACGCGTGCGAGTTGAAGTCGCAGTACGGGCACTTCTTCACGCACCACGGGTAATGCACGTACAGCGCGAGCGGCGGCGACGCCGTCAGTTGCGCCCGCTCCGGCAGCGGTCCGGCAGCGGCTGGAGCGGGCGCGAGGGGGATGACGCGATGGCGGGTCACAGCGGTGCGGTGGACAGGCGGGCCAGCAGGTGGCGCATCGCCGCGCCACGGTGGCTGAGCGTGTTCTTCAGCTGCGCGTCGAGCTCGGCAGCAGTCTGGCCGAGCTCGGGGAGGAAGAACAGCGGATCGTAGCCGAAGCCGTTGGCGCCGCGCGGCGCGTAAAGGATCGTGCCGTGCCACTCGCCGTCGGCGATCAGCGGGCGCGGATCATCGGCATGGCGCACCAGTGCCACAACAGAGTAGAAGAATGCGCGCCGGTCGGCGCTGCCCGCGAGCCGCTCGACGAGCAGCGCATTGTTGCGCGCGTCGGACTTCGGTTCGCCGGCAAAGCGCGCCGACTGCACGCCCGGTGCGCCGCCGAGCGCCGCGACGCACAGCCCGGAGTCGTCGGCGACCGCCGGCAGCCCGCTCAACGCGGCAGCGTGGCGCGCCTTCGCGAGCGCGTTCTCGACGAACGTCGGGTGCGGCTCGTCGGCTTCCGGAATGTCGAACGCCGACTGCGGCAGCACTTCGATGCCGAGCGGCGCGAGCAGCGTCGTCATCTCGACGGCTTTCTTGGCGTTGTTGCTGGCGAGAACGAGTCGGGCCGTCATGATTTCAGTTCCGGTCGATCGCCGCTTTCTGCGCTTCGACGAGCCGGCGGATGCCGGACTCGGCAAGCTCCAGCAGCGCGTTGAGCTCGGCGCGGGAGAACGTCGCGCCTTCGGCAGTGCCCTGCACTTCGACGAACCCCCCCGCGCCCGTCATGACGACGTTCATGTCGGTATCGCAGCCCGAATCCTCGGCATAGTCGAGATCGAGCACCGGCACGCCCTGGAACATGCCGACCGACACTGCGGCGACGAACTCGCGCAGCGGGCTGTACGGCAGCTTGCCCTCGGTGACGAGTTTGCGGAACGCGTCGTGGACCGCGACGCAGGCGCCGGTGATCGCGGCGGTGCGGGTGCCGCCGTCGGCCTGCAGCACGTCGCAGTCGATGACGATCTGGCGTTCGCCGAGCGCGCTGAGATCGACCACCGCGCGCAGGCTGCGGCCGATCAGGCGCTGGATTTCCTGCGTGCGCCCGCTCTGCTTGCCCTTGGCCGCTTCGCGCGCGCTGCGCGTGTGGGTGGCGCGCGGCAGCATGCCGTATTCGGCGGTCAGCCAGCCCTGGCCGCGGCCGCGCAGGAACGGCGGCACGGTGTCCTCGACGCTGGCGGTGCACAGCACGCGCGTGGCGCCGAATTCGACGAGCACCGAGCCTTCGGCGTGGCAGGTGAAGTTGCGGGTGATCATGACCGCGCGCAGTTGGTCGGGGCGGCGTTGGCTGGGACGCATGAAGGATTCCTATCTGCTGTACTTGTGAATGGCGTGGTTGATTTCGGCGATCGCTTTCTCGATCTCGTCGTCGCTGATGTCGCCGGCGGCGGTCGGTGCGCGCGCGTGTCCGAAGACGTTGAGCTGCGTCGTGACCCGGTCGAGCGCCCTCGTCTGCGTCGCTTCCATGTCGTCGTGCGCCGCGCCGCTCTCGTCGTGCCAGCACATCGCGATCATCGACAGGTTGTCGCAGCCGGGGCCGACGAGCTGCTCGGCGCGGTCCAGCAGCTTCGGCACGGCGTGCATGACATTGGTTCCGGCGAGCCCGTCGACGACGCCCTGGTCGCGCACCGGGCCCCACACGCCGTCGGTGCATAGCGCGAGGATGTCGCCGTCGCACAGCGGCGTCGGCATCGACAGTTCGACCTGCGGCGTCCGCGTGCCGCCCAGGCAGCTGTAGATGCGATTGCGCTCGGGATGGTGCGCGGCCGCTTCGTCGTCGAGCAGGCCCTGGTCGATCATCAGCTGCACGCGCGAATGATCGCGCGTGCGCACGGCGACACGACCGTCCCGCAGCAGGTAGAGGCGCGAGTCGCCGGCGTGCGCCCAGTGCGCGAGGCCGTCCTGGACCACGCAGGCGACGATTGTCGTGCGCGGCGTGTCGTCGAGGTCCTTGTCGAACGCGTGGTCGACGATCGCGGTGTGTGCGTTCATCAGCACGCGCGACAGGAAGCGCCCCGGCTCGGCAAGCGTCGGGGTCGCTTCGCGCCGGAACGCTTCGGTGACGGACTGAACGGCCAGCTGCGCCGCAATCTCGCCATGCCGGTGCCCGCCCATGCCGTCGGCGATCACCATCAGCAGTGCGTCGCGCGAGTAACAGTATGCGAGACGGTCCTGGTTGCTTTTGCGCCGGCCGATGCGGCTTTCCTGGTAGATCGTGAATTTCATCGCGGGCCTCTCAAGTGCGGCCGATAAACGATTTGATGCGCGCACCCAGTTCGCCGAACAGGGTGGCCGGAACTGCGTCATCGCCCCTGTGCATCAGCGCCTTCTGCAGCGAATAGACGCTCTGCGGCCGCTCGAGCGGGTCGAGCTTCAGGCACCAGTCGATCGTCTGCAGCAACTGCGCGGAATAGCGCGGGGCATACGCCCTGCTCGCCGGAACGAAAGTGTCGCGCCGGCTGCGCTCGTCCGAGCGCGGCGGCGCGGCCCCGGCGACGCATGCGTACAGGCTTGCGCCGACACTGTAGATGTCGCTCCACGGCCCCAGCGCGTCGCGGTTCGTGAACTGCTCGGGGGATGCGAAGCCGGGCGTATACATCGGTCTGAGCATCGGCTGGCCGGCCAGCAGGGTCTGGCGTGCGGCGCCGAAGTCGAGCAGCACCGGCGTGCCGTCGTTGCGCAGATAGACGTTCGAGGGCTTGATGTCGAGGTGCAGCAGCTTGTGCGAGTGGACTTCGCGCAGGCCGTTGAGCATGCGTGCGAAAACGGCCCGGATGAAAGTCTCGCGCACGCCGTCGCGGTGCCTGTGGATATAGTCGTGCAGCGTGCGGCCGCGCTCGAACTCCATCACCATGTACACTGTGCCGTTGGCGCGAAAGAAATTGAGCACCCGGACGACGTTCGGATGCATCAGCTTCGCGAGCGAACGACCTTCCTCGAAGAAGCATTTCATGCCGTAGCGGAAGACCGGGCGGTTCTCTGCCGTGACCTGCGGTTCGAATTCGCCGTCCTGGCGCAGCGCGAGAGAATTCGGCAGGTATTCCTTGATCGCCACTGCCGTGCCGTGGCGATCACGGGCGAGATAGACAATCGAAAAACCGCCGACGGAAAGCTGCCGCTCTATTTGGTACTGGTCCAGCTGGAAGCCGGAGGGCAGAGGGCAGTTGGCTGGAGGCGGCATTGACAGGGGGAGAGCCGGAGCCGGCTTTCCGCGGAATTTTCTTGATTAGGCCTGCAGTGTAAAGGATCGCGGCAGGTTCCCGGAGACACTTCATGATCCACAGTATGACCGGTTTCGCTGCACAGACGCGGGACCTCGGGCCAGTGAGCCTGCATATCGAACTGCGCAGCGTCAATTCACGCTACCTCGATCTGTTCTTCCGCATCGGCGACGAACTGCGTCAGGCCGAACCGGCGCTGCGCGAGCGGATCACGGCGAAACTCACGCGTGGCAAGGTCGAATGCCGCCTCAACCTGCAGACGAACGGTGCCGCCCCGCGCAGCCTCGCGCTGAACACTGCGCTGCTCGACCAGCTGCGTGCCGCCGAACAGCTCGTGCGCGAACGCCTGCCGCAGGCCGGGTGCCTGTCGGTCAATGAAGTGCTGCGCTGGCCCGGCATGCTCGCCGACGACGGCGTGAGCTTCGAGCAGCTGCAGCCGGCGCTGCTCGAACTCGCGCAGGCCGCGCTCGACGAACTCGCCGCGACGCGCCGGCGCGAAGGCGGCAAGCTCGCCGCGATGATCCGCGAGCGGCTCGTCCGCCTGCGTGAACTGGTCGCCCAGGCCGAGCCCCGCGTGCCCGTGATCGTCACCGAATACCAGGAGCGGCTCGCGACGCGGCTGCGCGATGCGGTCGCCTCGCTCGACGAGGACCGCATCCGCCAGGAAGTCGCGCTGTTCGCCCACCGCATCGACGTCGCCGAGGAACTGTCGCGCCTCAGCACTCATCTCGACGAAGTCGAACGCATCCTCGCTGCCGGCGGCGCAGCAGGAAAACGACTCGACTTCCTGATGCAGGAGCTGAACCGCGAAGCGAACACCCTGGCCTCGAAATCCGCCGCCACCGACGTCACCGGTATCGCGATGGAAATGAAAGTGCTGATCGAGCAGATGCGGGAGCAGGTGCAAAACATTGAATGACGTTTTGCACCGTCTCGGCACGTTGCAATAGTCGACGAAACCCGCGCAGCTAGCGGGTTTTGTTGTTTCCGGTCGCAGCGCGTCGTGAGAATTCCGGGAAAGGGCGGCCACCACCCCCCGCCACTGTCATTCGAAGTCCGAAAGCAGGCCTTGACTCCCGATCGATGAAACGTATGATTAAAACGATCGTTTGAATGGGCTGCCGTGATGACCCTGCCTGCGAAGTCTCCCGCCGCGCCGGAAACGCGCCACCGCATCCTCGATGCCGCCGAAGTCCTGTTCGTCGAACACGGCTTCGAGGCGACGTCGATGCGGATGATCACGGGGGCGGCGCGTGCGAACCTCGCGGCGGTGAATTACCACTTCGGCAGCAAGGATGCGCTGATCCAGGAAGTGTTCCGCCGCCGCCTCACCGAGCTGAACCGCCAGCGGCTCGCGGCGCTCGACCGGCTCGAGGCCGACGCCGGGGGCGCGGCGCTGAAACCGAGCCGCATCGTCGAAGCCTACTTCGGCCCCGCGCTGCAGCTCGCAGCCGATACCGAACACGGCGGCCACACGTTCATGCGCCTGCTCGGGCGCACCTACACCGAGCCGAACGCGTTCATCCGCAAGTTTCTCGCCGAGGAGTATGCGGGCGTGCTCGAGCGCTTTCGCGCCGCGCTGTACCGGGCGCTGCCCGATGTGCCGCGCGAGGAGATCCTGTGGCGCTTCCACTTCATGATGGGCGCGATGTCGTACGCGCTCGCCGGCACCGACGGTTTGCAGCTTTTCGCCGGCTGCTTCGACGACGCGGACCCGGGACGGCTGATGCCGCGGCTGATGTCCTTCCTGCTCGGCGGCCTGCGCGCGCCGCTGCCGGGGTTCGAGCAGGCCTGCGACGAGCAGCCGGGGCGCGCTGCCGCGTGAAGAGCGGAACACGCTCCCCGCACCCGCGCCTCCGATCCGGAATGCGGCGGACGACCGCAGCGCGAAGCGAGGCGCGAGCGGATCGCCGGACTGCATAGTGAGGAGACAACAATGACGTGGCTGCTGATCGCTTTTCTCCCTGTCATGGGGGGCATTCTCGCCTACCGGCGGGCGGGGTTTCCGGTCTGGGCGGCCGTCGGCTTCCTGTGGCTGGTGCTCTTCGGCGCGGCGGCCGGGTGGCCGACCGCCGCGAGGGTCACCGTGCTCGTCCTCTACGCGGCGCTCGCCGGCGTGTTCCTGCTCCGCCCGCTGCGGCGCAGGCTCGTGACGGCGCGCATCTTCACCGCTTTCCGCCGTGCGCTGCCGTCGATGTCGCAGACCGAGAAGGACGCGCTCGAAGCCGGCAGCGTGTGGTGGGAAGGCGAGCTCTTCGCCGGCAAGCCGGACTGGGCGAAGCTGCTCGCGTATCCGTGGCCGACGCTCACCGCCGAGGAGCGTGCGTTCCTCGACAACGAGACGGGCGAGCTGTGCCGCCTCACCGACGACTGGGCGGCGACGCAGCGCCAGGACTTGTCGCCCGAAGTGTGGCGCTACATCAGGGAGCGCGGCTTTCTCGGCATGATCATCCCGAAGGAATACGGCGGGAAAGGCTTCTCGGCGTTCGCCCATTCGCAGGTCATCACGAAGCTGTCGACGCGCTCGTCGGCGCCGGCCGTCACGGTGATGGTGCCGAACTCGCTCGGACCCGCCGAGCTGCTGCTGCATTACGGCACGCCGGAGCAGAAAGCGCATTTCCTGCCGCGGCTCGCCGCCGGCGTCGACATCCCGGCGTTCGCGCTGACGAGCCCGTGGGCCGGCTCGGACGCGGCATCGATCCCCGATTCCGGCGTCGTCTGCAAAGGCATGTGGCAGGGACGCGAGGTGCTCGGCATGCGCGTGACGTTCGACAAGCGCTACATCACGCTCGCGCCGGTCTGCACTGTGTTCGGGCTCGCGTTCCGCCTGTACGACCCGGACGGCCTGCTCGGCGCGGACGCGGACCTCGGCATCACCTGCGCGCTCGTGCCGGCCGAGCACCCGGGCGTCGATATCGGCCGGCGCCACCTGCCGCTCAATGCGGTGTGGATGAACGGGCCGGTGCGCGGGCGCGACGTGTTCATGCCGCTCGATTTCATCATCGGCGGCCCGCAGATGGCCGGCCAGGGCTGGCGGATGCTGATGGAGTGCCTCGCGGCGGGACGTTCGATCTCGCTGCCGGGCTCGAACACCGGCATGCAGAAAATGACCGCGCGCGCGGTCGGCGCGTATGCCCGCGTGCGCCACCAGTTCAAGACTGCGATCGGCCGCTTCGAAGGCGTCGAGGAGGCGCTGACGCGCATCGGCGCGAACACTTACCTGTCCGATGCGGCGCGGATCATGACGGCGGGCGCGATCGATCTCGGCGAGAAGCCGTCGGTGGTGTCGGCGATCGTCAAGTACCACGTCACCGAGCGCGCGCGCCAGACGGTCAATGACGGCATGGACGTCATCGGCGGCAAGGGCATCTGCCTCGGGCCGCAGAACTTCCTCGGCCGCGCCTACCAGCAGGTCCCGATCGGCATCACCGTCGAAGGCGCGAACATCCTGACGCGCAGCCTGATCCTGTTCGGCCAGGGCGCGATCCGCTGTCATCCTTACGTCCTCGACGAGATGCACGCGGCGCAGAAAGGCGACCTCGCCGCGTTCGACCGCGCGTTCTGGGGGCACGTCGGCTACACGCTGTCGTCGGCGGTGCGCGCGCTGGTGATGGGACTCACCGGCTCGCATTTCGTCGCCGTGCCGCAGCACGTCGCGCCCGAGACGCGCCGTTACTACCAGCAGCTGACGCGCTTCTCGGCGGCGTTCGCGTTCCTCGCGGACATCTCGATGGGGACGATGGGCGGCGCGTTGAAGCGCAAGGAAAAGCTCTCCGCGCGGCTCGGCGACATCCTGTCGCTGATGTATCTCGCGTCGGCAGTGCTGCGGCGCTTCGAAGCCGAAGGGCGTCAGGTGACGGATGCGCCGCTGATGCACTGGGCGATCTGGGACTGCATGTTCCGCGCCCAGAACGCGTTCGAAGGCGTCATCGCGAACTTCCCGAACCGGTTCTTCGCAGCGGTGCTGCGCCGGCTCGTCGTGTTCCCGCTCGGGCGGCCGTACGTCGTGCCGTCCGACGCGCTCGGCCACGAAGTCGCGAAGCTGCTGATCGAGCCGTCGCCGACGCGCGACCGGTTGACTGCCGACGTGTATGTGCCGGACGACCTCGACGAGCCGGCCGCGGCGCTCGAAGCGGCGCTCGCCGCGACGATCGCAGCCGAGCCGGTCGAAGCGAAGCTGAAAGAGGCGCGCCGCCAGGGGCGCTTCGACCCGGGCCTGGCCGTCGGCGGCGGCGTCGATGCGGTGTGGCGGCGCGCTCTCGAAGCCGGTGTCATCAGCGACGCCGAATTCGCGCTCGTCGAACGGCGCAACGTGCTGCGCGACAAGGTCATCCGCGTCGACGATTTCCCGTACGACTTCGGCTTGCGCGAAGCGCTTGCCGAAGTCGGGCCGAACGATTCGCGCCCGCTGCACGCGGTCGCCTGAGGAGCCGCTCGCGCATGAGCCCCGGCATCTACATCATCGACGGCGCCCGCACGCCGTTCCTCAAGGCGAGGAACGGCCCCGGACCGTTCGCCGCGTCGGACCTCGCGACCGCCGCCGGCACGGCGCTGCTCGTGCGCCAGACGTTCGCGCCCGACGAACTTGACGAAGTGATCCTCGGCTGCGCAAGCCCGTCGCCGGACGAAGTCAATATCGGCCGCGTCGTCGCGCTGCGGCTCGGCTGCGGCCACAAGGTGCCGGGCTGGACCGTCATGAGGAACTGCGCGTCCGGCATGCAGGCGCTGGATTCGGCGATGATGAACATCCGCACCGGCCGCTCGGGCCTCGTGCTCGCGGGCGGCGTCGACGCGCTATCCCGCGCGCCGCTGCTGTTTTCCGACGCGATGGTGCGCTGGCTGTCGGGATGGTACGCGGCGAAGACGGTCGGTCGGAAAGCAGCTGCGCTGCACAGCTTCCGCCCGGCCGATCTCGCGCCGGTGCTCGGCATCATGAAAGGGCTGACCGATCCGGTCGTCGGCCAGCTGATGGGGCAGACGGCGGAGAACCTCGCGCACCGCTTCGGCATTTCGCGCGCCGCGATGGACGAATACGCGGTGCGCAGCCACCGCCGCGTCGCTGCGGCGCAGGATGGCGGGCATCTCGGCGAGATCGTGCCGCTGATCGATCGCGACGGCATGCTGTACAAGGACGACGACGGCGTGCGGCGCGATTCGTCCGTCGACAAGCTGGCCAAGCTCAAGCCGTTCTTCGACCGCAAGTACGGCCGCGTCACCGCCGGCAACAGCTCGCAGATCACCGATGGCGCGGCGTGGCTGATCCTCGCGTCCGAAGAGGCGGTGCAGCGCCGCGGCCTGACACCGGTCGGGCGCATCGTCGATTGCGAATGGGCAGCGCTCGATCCGGCGCAGATGGGGCTCGGCCCGGTGCATGCGGCAACACCGCTGCTCGCGCGGCATGGACTCGGGCTGAACGACCTGGACGCGTGGGAGATCAACGAAGCGTTCGCTGCGCAGGTCATCGCGTGCCTGTGTGCCTGGGATGACGCCGACTACTGCCGGGACGAGCTCGGCCTCGACGCTCCGCTCGGCCGCCTCGACGAGGAGCGCCTGAACGTCGATGGTGGCGCGATCGCCATTGGCCATCCGGTCGGCGCGAGTGGCGCGCGCATCGTGCTGCATCTCGTGCAGCGGCTGCGCCGCGACAATCTCGCGCGTGGTATCGCGAGCATCTGCATCGGCGGCGGACAGGGTGGCGCGATGCTCGTGGAGACGGTGTGATGGGGGCGCACTACGAACATCTGCGCCTCGTGCGCGACGAGGGAGATGGAGAGGGGGCCGGGGACGGCGTCGCGTGGCTGCATCTGGACTGTCGCGACGCGGCGACGAATACGCTGTCGCGCGCGGTGCTCGACGAACTCGCGGCCGTGTTCGCCGCGCTCGAAGCGCAGCCGCCGAAAGGGCTCGTCATCGCGTCGGCGAAACCCGCCGGTTTCATCGCCGGAGCCGATATCGAGGAATTCACGCGCCTCGACTCGCCGCAGGCAGCGCGCGATCTGGTCGGCCGTGGCTGGGAGCTCTTCAACCGGCTCGTGCGCCTGCGCTTTCCGACGCTCGCGCTGATTCGCGGCCATTGCCTCGGCGGCGGGCTGGAACTCGCGCTCGCGTGCCGCTACCGCGTCGTCGTCGACGAGCCTGCGACGAAGCTCGCGCTGCCCGAAGTGATGCTCGGCATCGTGCCCGCGTGGGGCGGCATGAAGCGGCTGCCGGAGACGATCGGCGCACCGGCGGCGCTCGACCTGATGTTGACCGGAAAGAGCGTCGACGCGCGCCGCGCGAAGCAGCTCGGGCTCGCCGACGAGTGCGTGCCGCCGCGCGTCATGGAGAACGCCGCGCGCATGCTCGTGCTGTCCCGCCAGCGGCGGCGAAAGCCGCCCCTCGCGTTGCGGCTGATGAACGGTCCGCTGAAGTCGGTCGTCGCCGACCGGGCGAGGAAGCAGGTCGCCTCGAAGGCGCCGCGCGAGCATTACCCGGCGCCGTACGCGATCGTGGACATCTGGCAGCGTTTCGGCGGCAACGCGCTGGCGGTGCCGGCCGGCCATCCGGCGTCGCTCGAAGCGATCTTGCGCTCGCCGACGGCGAAGAACCTCATCCGCGTTTTCTTCCTGCAGGAGCGGCTGAAAGGTTTCGGCAAGAGTGATGACAACAGCGGGGACCTCGCGCCGCGCCGTGTGCATGTCGTCGGCGCCGGCGTCATGGGGGGCGACATCGCGGCGGTGTGCGCGCTCGCGGGCATGACGGTGACGCTGCAGGATCAGGCCGTCGAGCGCATCGCGCCGGCCGTCGGCCGCGCCGCGAAGCTCTTCGAGCGCAAGCTGCGCGGCGACACGGCGACGAAAGCGCGGCAGGTGCGCTTCGCCCTCGACCGGCTGATCCCGGACCCGCACGGCCATGGCGCGCGGCGCGCCGATGTCGTCATCGAGGCGATCTTCGAGAATCTCGACGCGAAGCGCGCGCTGTTCGCACAGCTCGAGCGCCGCGCCAGACCCGACGCCGTGCTCGCGACGAACACGTCGAGCCTGCGCATCGAGGACATCGGCGCGGAACTCGCGAACCCGGCGCGCCTCGTCGGCATCCATTTCTTCAACCCGGTCGCGCAGATGCCGCTCGTCGAAGTCGTCGCCGGCGAGGCGTCGGATGCCGACGCGCTCTACCGCGCCGCGGCGTTCGTCCGCCGCCTCGACAAGCTGCCGCTGCCGGTCCGCAGCGCGCCGGGCTTCCTCGTCAACGCGGTGCTCGGGCCATACATGCTCGAAGCGCTGCGCTGCGTCGAGGAAGGCGTCGCGCCGGAAGCCGTCGACGCGGCGCTGGTCGCGTTCGGCATGCCGATGGGACCCGTCGAGCTCGTTGACACGGTCGGACTCGATATCGCGCTCGCCGCCGGCAGGGCGCTCGGCGGGGGCGCAGTCGCAGTGCCGAAACGGCTCGCGGAGCTCGTCGCCGCCGGCCATCTCGGCAGGAAGTCCGGCCAGGGCTATTACCGCTGGAGCGACGGCAAGGCGCAGAAAACCCCGGTCGACACTGTCCCCGCGGGGCTCGCCGCGCGCATCGTCGCACCGCTCCTCGCCGCGACGCGACGATGCGTCGATGAAGGCGTCGTCGCCGATGCGGATCTCGCCGATGCCGGCGTGATCTTCGGCACCGGCTTCGCGCCTTTCACCGGCGGCCCGCTGCACTATCTGGCGTCCGTCGGGGAAAAACCGCTCGACGCGGCATCGGCGCGCCGGGATGATGCTATCGTTTCGGCCCGATGAATTCCTGGAAAACGAGCTGATGTCCGATGTTTCAACGACCCCGGTGAAATTGCCGAAGAACCGCCAGCCGGCGCTGCGGGTGATGCCGATGCCGGGGGACCTCAACCCCGCCGGCGACGTATTCGGTGGCTGGATCATGTCGATGGTCGATATCGCGGGCGGCATCGCCGCGCACTACCGCGCGCGCGGCCGCTGTGCGACGGTCGCGGTCAACGCCTTCACGTTCAAGCAGCCGGTTTCGGTCGGCGACCTGGTCAGCTTTTATGCCGACGTGGTGTCGGTCGGGCGCACGTCGATCACCGTCGATGTCCAGGTGTTCGCCGAGCGCAATCCCGAGAGCCTGTTCGTCGTGAAAGTCACCGAGGCGAAGCTGACCTACGTGGCGCTCGACGACCACGGCAACAAGCGACCGGTTCCGCCGGCCGAATGAGCGACACCGGGCAGCCCGGCGGCTTCGCGAATGCAGTGCTAGACTTGCTGATGGCATGACAAGGAGGCGACACACCCATGCATACGACGATGATTGCCCGGGCAGTCCCGGCGGCGCTGCTGACGATGGCGTCCGGCCTGGCCTCGGCTGCCGGTTTCCAGCTGATGGAGCAGAACGCCAGCGGACTCGGCAACGCCTACGCGGGCTCCGCGGCGGTCGCCGAGAACGCCGCGACGATCTTCTTCAATCCGGCCGGCATGACGCAGCTGCAGGCGCGCGAAGCGTCGTTCGGCGTGACGGCGGTGCGGCCGAGCTTCGAGTTCAGCGACAAGGGCTCGCAAAGCGGTGTGCTCAGGGGCGAAGGCGACGACGCGGGCGGGTGGGAGGCGTTGCCGAACGCCTACCTGTCGTGGGCGCTGAACAAGGACCTGTATGTCGGTGTCGGCCTCGGTGCCCCGTTCGGCCTCGTCACGGATTACGACGAGTCGTGGGTCGGTGGCGCCCAGTCGCTGAACTTCGAGATCAAGACTTACAACATCAACCCGTCGATCGCGTACCGCGTCAATGACAAGCTTTCGCTCGGTGCCGGCCTGAACTGGCAGCGCGCCGAAGCCGAGTACGAGCGCATCGCCGCGGTCGCGCCCGGCCTCGCCACGACATTCGCGACGCTCGACGTCGACTCCGATGCGTGGGGCTGGAACATCGGCGTGCTGTTCACGCCGTCGCCGTCGATGAAAATCGGTGTCTCGTACCGATCGAGAATCGAGCACGAGCTCGAAGGCGACCTGAAGCTCAAGGGGACGCTCGCGGGCCGGGTGCCGCAGACGAGCAACGGCAAGGCCCGCGCCGATGTCGATCTGCCCGACACGCTGATCATGAGCGTCGCGCAGAAGATCGACGAGCGCTGGGAAATGCTCGGCGACCTGTCGTGGACGGGCTGGAGCAGCATCAGGAAAGTCGATATCGACCGCCGCTCGGGGCCGCTGTCGGGCGTCACGGTGCAGACGCTCGACACCGATTATCGCGACAGCTGGCGCGTCGCGCTCGGCGCGAACTACAAGCTCAACGACGCATGGAAGCTGAAGTTCGGCGTCGCCTACGACCAGGCGCCGGTGAGGAGCCGGGACCGCCGGCTCGTCGCGCTGCCGGACAACGATCGCACCTGGTATGCGCTCGGCGCGCAGTGGAAAGCGACGAAGACGACGACGCTCGATGTCGGCGGCGCTTATCTCTACGTGCGCGACACGAAGATCGACAACGACCAGAGCGCGGCAGGACGCGGGCGCGTGACCGGCGAATACGAGACCGACGTCTGGCTCTTCGGCGCGCAGTACTCGATGGCGTTCTGATCGCCGCGGCGAACACCGGGGGTGTGCTTCGCCCCCGCGCAGTGCCGGCCCGGGCCGGCCGGTTCCACTGAAACGATGGCGGGATTTCCCCTCGTGCATCGGCCCGTTCCGGGCCGGTCATTCGGGGCGAGCCAGGATCTGGAGAACTCGCATGAGCAAGCTGATCATCCGCAAGGTCGCCGTCCTCGGCGCCGGCGTCATGGGGGCACAGATCGCGGCGCATTGCGCGAACGCCGATGTGCCGGTCGTGCTGTTCGACCTGCCGGCGAAGGACGGTCCGCCGAACCGCGTCGTCGACCGCGCGATCGGCGGCCTGACAAAGCTCGACCCGGCGCCGCTCGCGGCTGCGGTCCGCGCCAGCCATATCGACGCCGCGAACTACGACAGCGACCTCGAACGGCTGCGTGACTGCGATCTCGTCATCGAGGCGATCGCCGAGAAGCTCGAATGGAAGCGCGACCTGTACGCGAAAGCCGCGCCGTATCTGCGACCGGACGCGATCTTCGCATCGAACACGTCGGGCCTGTCGATCGCGACGCTTGCCGAAGGGCTGCCCGAAGCGCTGCGGTCGCGCTTCTGCGGCGTGCATTTCTTCAACCCGCCGCGCTACATGGCGCTCGTCGAGCTGATCCCGGCGCCCGCGACCGACCCATTGATGCTCGACGCGCTCGAAGCGTGGCTGGTGACGCGGCTCGGCAAGTCGATCGTGCGTGCGAAGGACACGCCGAACTTCGTCGCGAACCGGGTCGGCGTGTTCTCGATCCTCGCGGTGATGCACCACACCACGCGGCTCGGCCTCGGCTTCGACGAAGTCGACGCGCTGACCGGCCCGTTGATCGGCCGGCCGAAAAGCGCGACTTACCGCACCGCGGACGTCGTCGGTCTCGACACGCTCGCGCACGTCATCGACACGATGGGCGAGACGCTGCCTGATGACCCGTGGCACGGGTACTTCAAGCAGCCGGACTGGCTGCAGGCGCTGATCGCGAAAGGTGCGCTCGGGCAGAAGACGCGCGCCGGCATCTACCGCAAGGACGGCAAGAAGATCCTCGTGCTCGACCGGAAGACGGGCGACTACCGCCCGAGCCGCGGCGATATCGTGTCGGAAGTCGCGACCGCGCTGCAAACGCTGAACACGGCCGAGAAGTTCGCGTGGCTCGGCGCGAGCGGGCTGCCCGAGGCGCAGTTCCTGTGGGCGATCTTCCGCGACCTGTTCCATTACTGCGCAGTGCATCTCGAGGAGATCGCCGACAGCGCGCGCGACATCGACCTGGCAATGCGCTGGGGTTTCGGCTGGACGCGCGGACCGTTCGAGACCTGGCAGGCCGCGGGCTGGGCGGACGTCGCGAAAGCGATCCAGATGGACATCGACGCCGGCCGCGCAATGGCGAAAGAGCCGCTGCCGGCGTGGGTGTTTCTGCGCGGGAGTGTGCATGAGGCGGCGGGCTCGTATTCCGCACGCGACAACGTCCTCAAGGCGCGCCCGACGCTGCCGGTCTATCGCCGCCAGCTCTACCCCGACGCGCTGCTCGGCGAAGCGCCGGCCGACCGCGGCGAGACGCTGTGGGAGAACGGCGACGACGCGAGCGGCGTGCGGCTGTGGACGCGCCCGGACGTCGACGCGCGCATCGGCATTCTGTCGTTCAAGGCGAAGCTGCACGCGATCGGCGACGAAGTCATCGACGGCATGCTCGAAGCGATTGCGCGCGCCGAGACGGATCTCGACGGCGTCGTGCTGTGGCACGACGCGCCGTTCGCAGTCGGCGCAAACCTGCAGCAGGTCGCCGAAGCGTGCAAGGCCGGCGAGTTCGGGCTCCTGGATGGCAAGGTCGCGAAGTTCCAGCAGGTGTCGATGGCGATCCGCCACGCGCAGGTGCCGGTCGTCGCCGCAGTCGAGGGGATGGCGCTCGGCGGCGGCTGCGAGTTCGCGATGCATGCGGCGCACCGCGTGCTCGCGCTCGAGAGCTACGTCGGGCTCGTCGAAGCCGGCGTCGGCCTGATTCCGGCCGGCGGCGGCAGCAAGGAATTCGCGCTGCAGGCGCACCGGCGCGCGCAGCACGCCGCGGGGCGCGACGTGTTCCCGTTCATCCAGCAGAGCTTCCAGACGATCGCGATGGCAACCGTCGCGAAAAGCGCGCTCGAGGCGGTGCAACTCGGCTTCGCGCAACCTTCGGACGATGTCGTGATGCATGCGCGCGAACTGCTCTACGTCGCGATTGCTCGCGCGCGGGCGATGTTTGAGGCCGGCTGGCGCCCGCCGCTGGTCAACCGCGCGGTGACGGTCGCGGGGCGCAACGGCATCGCGACCTGCGAGCTGATGCTCGTCAACATGGCCGAAGGCGGCTTCATCTCGGAACACGACTACAAGGTCGCGAAGGCGGCGGCGACTGCGCTGTGCGGCGGCGAAGTCGAGTCCAACGCGCAGGTCGGCGAGCAGTGGATCCTCGACGTCGAGCGTGCGCTGTTCGTCGAGCTGCTGAAAACCGAAAAAACACAGCAGCGCATCGCGCACCTGCTCGAGACGGGCAAGCCGCTGCGCAACTGAGAGGGGGACGACATGACCAGACAAGTCCAGGACGCCTACATCGTCGCCGCGACGCGCACCCCTGTCGGCCGGCGCAACGGCATGTTCGCGCACGTGCGGCCCGACGACCTGCTCGCGCACGTGCTGTCGGCCGTCGTCGGCAAAGTGCGGGGGCTCGACGCGCACGAGATCGCGGACGTCATCGTCGGCTGCGCGATGCCCGAGGCCGAGCAGGGCATGAACGTCGCGCGCATCGGCCTCTTGCTCGCCGGGCTGCCGGACAACGTGCCCGGTATCACGATCAACCGCTTCTGCGCGTCCGGGCTGCAGGCGGTCGCGGACGCCGCAGCGCGCATCCGCCTCGGTGAAGCCGATGTGATCATTGCCGCCGGCACCGAGTCGATGAGCGTGATGCCGCAGATCATGGGCAACAAGGTCAGCCTGAACCCGGCGATCTTCGCGAACCGCGACAACGTCGGCATTGCGTTCGGCATGGGGCTGACTGCCGAGAAGGTCGCGCAGCAGTGGAAAGTCAGCCGCGAAGACCAGGATCTTTTCGCACTGCATTCGAACCAGCGCGCGTCCGCGGCGATCGCCGGCGGGCATTTCCGTGCCGAAATCACGCCTTATACGGTCCGCACGCATCTGCCCGGCGACGGGGGAGCGGTGCGCGTCGTCGAGCGCGTTTGCGACACCGACGAAGGACCGCGGCCGGACGCATCGCTCGACGCGCTGGCGAAGCTCAAACCGGTATTCGCCGCACGCGGCTCGGTCACCGCCGGCAACAGCTCGCAGATGTCCGACGGCGCGGGCGCAGTGCTGCTGATGAGCGACGCGGCGCTGAAACGCTACGGTGCTACGCCGATCGCCCGTTTCGTCAGCTATTCGGTCGCCGGCGTGCCGCCCCAGATCATGGGCATCGGCCCGGTCGAAGCGATTCCGCGCGCGCTCGCCGCGGGTGGCGTGAGTCTCGCCGACGTCGGCTGGATCGAACTCAACGAAGCGTTCGCCGCGCAGTCGTTGGCAGTGATCCGCGAGCTCGGGCTCGACCCGGCGCGAGTCAACCCGTTCGGCGGCGCGATCGCGCTCGGCCACCCGCTCGGCGCGACCGGCGCCATCCGCACCGCGACCGTGATGAGCGCGATGCAGCGCGATCCGAAGCTGCGCTATGCGATGGTGACGATGTGCGTCGGCACCGGCATGGGCGCAGCGGGAGTGTTCGAGCGGGTGTAGACTTTCCGCCCCTTTTACCCGATATGTCGCGTGCCGCGGCCAGAAACCCCCGGCCCGCGAGCGCCTGTCCTGGAGATTCAACCCGATGGCCGATACCGTACTGCTCGACGTCTCGAACCGCGTCGCCACGCTCACGCTCAACCGCCCTGCGCAGCTCAACGCCTTGTCGATCGAGATGATGCAGGACCTGCTGGGTGTCGTGCGGGAGTTGCGCGATCTCAAAGATGTCGACGTCGTCGTCATCGTCGGCGCGGGTGATCATTTCATGGCAGGAGGCGACCTGAAGGACTTCGCGACGCAGTTCCACCTCGCCCCGCAGGCGCGCATGGTGGCTTTCCGCGCGATCATCGAGAAGCACATCAACCCGGCCGTCGAGATCCTCCAGTCGCTGCACCAGCCCGTCATCGCGAAAGTTCGCGGCGCGTGCGCCGGCTTCGGCCTGTCGCTGATGCTCGGCTGCGATCTGGCGCTGTGCGCCGACAGCGCCAAATTCACGACCGCGTATTCATCGATCGGCCTCGCGGCCGACGGCGGCCTGACGTATTTCCTGCCGCGCGTCGTCGGCAGCCGCAAGGCGCTGGAACTGCTGCTGCTCGCCGAGCGTTTCGATGCGGCCGAAGCGTTGCGCCTCGGCCTCGTCAACCGCGTGCTGCCGCCCGCCGAACTCGACGGCGAGACCGACAAGCTCGTCGCCCGGCTGCAGGCAGGCCCGCGCGAAGCCTATGGCGAAATCAAGCGCCTCGTCGCGAGCTCGTACGACGCCCAGATCGAATCGCAACTGGAGAGCGAAGCCGAAGCGTTCGGCCGCTGCAGCGCCACCGACGACTTCGTCGAAGGCATCACCGCTTTCCTCGAAAAGCGCAAGCCCGCGTTCCGCGGGATGTGACGGGTTCGGCCGCGGGTCGAGCGGCGCGGGTTGCTGCAGCTTCACGTGCCGAGCAATCGGCGAGCCAGCACCGACTGCATGTCCCGGCGGCCGTCGACGATCAGGTAAACGACGACTTGGCTGCCCGTGACGCGGTAAATCACCCGGTAAGGCTTGAACGCGGTTTGCCGGTACTCCTTGATGCCCAGCGGCACCAACTCCTTCGGGTAGCTGCCTCGCTCGGGGAACTGTGCGAGGCTTTCCACGACTTCCAGCAGCTGGTCGAGCACGTAGTTTGCGTTCGCCAGGCAGTCGAACTCGGTGATGTAGTCGTGAATCGATTCCAGGTCCTGCTCTGCCCCCTGGGTGAGCAGCACTTCGTACCTGGTCGGCGTGCCGGCCATCAGCCTGTTGCACGCTTGCCGCGCAGGCGAGCTACGACCTCGGTCACGGGTTTGACACGACCGGCTTCCACGTCCTGATTACCGAGCGCCAGGAGCTTCAGCAGCGCCAGGGTTTCCTGGGTCTCCTCAAACGAGGCGACGTCCTGCAGAACGGCCTTGGCTTCCCCGTTCTGCGTGATGACCAGGGGCTGCCGCTGCTCGGCAAGCTGCGCCAGCACCTCGGCGGCGTTGGCCTTGAGGTAGCTGATGGGTTTGACTTGAGATGAGTAGCGCATGGACGTGCCCCGATACCGAATAAGAAGACTTAATTTAGTCTTTTTACGGTCTCGTCGCAACGTCAAAGCAAGCCGCCCATGTCCCCCGTAATAGAGGTGCCGCCGGCCTGGTGTCCGTCATTTGCCACCGGCAATGCTTCATTCGCGGCCGCTCTTTCCCAGCAGGGCTCCGGCCGCCAGGCCCAGCGCAAGGGCGCCGTATATCAGCGCCAGAGATTGCCCGGACAGCCGTTTTTCATAGCCCGGCGTAAAGCGCTTGGGTACCAAGTAGTAATCCGTGACGTACGCCCCGGCCGCGACGGCCGCTCCACGTGCCGATCGCCTGGCACTCCTGAATAGCGGCTCAACCCTTGGAGCCTGACGAACCGAAGCCCGAACGACGAACGGCAGCACGGGCCGTAGACCGACGTCCATAACGCCTCGTCGCGTTCGACCGCCTGGGTGTGAAGTCGTAGGTGCCCGCCGGCGCGCGTCAATGCAGCGTCCCCTGTGAGCCGCCCGATCCCGGCAGCCTGACCACGGCCTCGGCGAGCGATCCGTCCGGGCTGCGCCACAACAGGCGTCCGCTTGTCGCGAGGCAACGTAGTCGCCACGCGAAGAACACGTCGCCGAGGAACTCGTCGCATTCCCACTGCGCCGCGCCGATCACCTGATCGGCCGCTTGCCAGTCGTCATCGCACTGGGTGAGCAGCAAAGCGTCGTAGAAGTCGTCGCCGTGGTGGGTGATGCGACCGTCCGTCCAGCGCCGCACGCCGGACGGGACGCTGCGGTTACGCTGCCATTCGCCGGCGAGCCGCGCGATCTCCCCGCCATCGAGGGCGCGCATGCGCGCAAGCAGTTCTCCAAGATCGCCCGGGTCGAACTGGGTCACCGCGCGCCGGCCGCCCGAAGCAGCGCCCGGGTCGACGGCCTCGACAAGGCGGACATCCGCGGCCTGCGGCGAAAACGTCGCGCACAGACGCTGTAGCCACAATTGCGACGAGCTGTGCGCGCCGGTCCAGATGAACACCGTGCCGTGGCGCGCAGCGTCGGCCGCGTGCGCGTAACGCGTCTCCTCCTCGTCGAATTCGGTGACCCCAGGCGGCGCGTCGGGCAGCAGCTGAGCCCAGTAACGTGCGCGGCTTGCCGGGCCGTCAGCGGTACCGAGCGCGCCAAGGGGGCCGATGCAGTAGATGTCTCGAAAGCGCAGGATCGGCGCCGCCGCCGGCATGCCTGCCGTCATCGCGTCGCGCAGCACACCCGCTGCAGCGTCGCCGAGCACCAGATGGGTCGCCTCGTCTGTCATCGCCTGTCTTCCGGAATGCGACAGCCCCGCACTCAGCCGTCTGCCGCAGGATCGTACGGCAGCACGCGCTCCTGCTCGTCGGCGTCGTTGCGAGCGATAATCGCACGGGCGGGTTCGGTGCTGCTGAGGTTGAACGCCTGATGCGGCACGTCGGGCGGGATGAACAGGAAATCGCCGGCCTCACTGACGACCGACTGGTGCAGGCCCGGCCCATAACGTGTTTCGACGCGCCCCTCGAGCACGTAGATCGCGGTCTCGAAATCCTGGTGGCTGTGCGCCTGGGCGACGCCTCCGGGCGGAATCACGACGATATGCATCGACAGCCCCTTGCTGCCGGCGGTCGCGGCGGAAATGCCGAGGAAGTACGGAAGGCGCTGGTGGGTGAGGACCTCGCGGTCGGGGCGGACGGCGACGAGTTCCGCGGCGGGGCGGGGGGCGGCGGAGGCTCCGGCTGGGCGGTCGGGTTCGCTGGACATTGCGGGGCTCCTTGCGCGATTCGGGCTGCTCGGGGTCGGGATCAGGGATAGCGCACCGGGGGCGGGCGATTGTCCGGCAGCGGGATGAGTTCGCTCTCGCCCGGCACCGGCGCGAAGCGGCCGGCGCGCCAGTCGGCCTTCGCCTGCTCGATGCGCTCGCGCGAACTCGACACGAAGTTCCACCACACGTGGCGCGGCCCGTCGAGCGGTTCGCCGCCGAGCAGCATCAGCCGCGTCGCCGACGACGCCGTGATGACGACTTCGGCGCCGCGCCGCAGGACCAGCAGCTGGCCTGCCGAATGCGTCACGCCGTCGATGATGACGGAACCCGCGACGATGTACGCCGCGCGCTCGGCGTGCTCGATCGGCACCTGCAGGCGCGCCGGCGGGGCGAGCGTGACGTCGGCGTAGAACAGCGGCGAATGCGTCGCGACCGGGGAGCGCGCGCCGAAAGCTTCGCCGGCGATCAGCCGGACGCTCAGGCCCGGCGCGTCGATGACCGGCAGTTCCGCCGCGCCGTGGTGCGCGAACGCGGGTTCGCTGTCCTCGTCGCGCTCCGGCAACGCGACCCACGCCTGCAGCCCGGCGAGGCGCGAGCCGGACGGGCGCAGTTCGGGCGGTGTGCGTTCGGAATGCACGATGCCGCGTCCCGCAGTCATCCAGTTCAGCTCGCCCGGCCGGATCGGCTGCACATTGCCCAGGCTGTCGCGGTGCAGGATCTCGCCGTCGAAGAGATAAGTCACCGTCGCGAGGCCGATGTGTGGATGCGGCCGGACGTCGAGGCCGCTGCCCGCGGCAAGCTCCACCGGCCCCATCTGGTCGAGAAAGACGAACGGCCCGACCATGCGCCGCCGCACCGACGGCAGCGCGCGCATCACCTTGAAGCCGCCGCCCAGATCGCTTGCGTGCGGCACGACGACGGTTTCGACGGACAGCGGGTCGTGTGGGGATGTCGATGCATTCGGGTTCATCTGCCCTCCTCGACATGAGATGACGATGCGGCAATGCGGCCATAGGGGCGCGGGGCCGGCGCTGCTGGGTGGCGCGTGTTCCGCGCGTTCGTGCCAGTCCCTGTAGAAGACCCATGCCTGCCGCGTGTGGTTCGTGCGATCGGCAGCCTGAAACCCTGGTGGCACGCTGGCCCCGTCATTGCCGCAGTTGAACGTGGCCGATCCGTTGACTACGCTGGCCTAACGGCAGGAGTGCCCTGCCATCCTGTCTTTCCCATGACGGAGCGCTGCGACATGAAAGTTCAGATCATTTTCTACAGCATGTACGGTCACATCTTCCGCATGGCGGAAGCGGTCGCGGAAGGCGCGCGAAGCGTTGCCGGGGCCGAAGTCGGCCTGTTCCGCGTTCCCGAACTGGTGCCCGACGAAGTGCTCGAGAAATCCGGGGCGAAGACGGCGCAGCAGGCGTTCGCGCACGTGCCGGTGGCGAAGACCGAGCAGCTCCCCGAAGCCGACGCGATCATCTTCGGCACGCCGACGCGCTTCGGCAACATGTGCGCGCAGATGCGCAACTTCCTCGACCAGACGGGCGGGCTGTGGATGAAGGGGAGCCTGGTCGGCAAGGTGGGCAGCGTATTCACCAGCACCGCGACGCAGCATGGCGGGCAGGAGAGCACGATCCTGTCGACGCACATCACGCTGCTGCACCAGGGCATGGTCCTCGTCGGCCTGCCTTACACCGAGAAGCGGCAGATGGGAATGGACGAGATCCTCGGCGGCTCGCCGTATGGGGCGGCGACGATCGCCGGCGGCGACGGCAGCCGCATGCCCAGCCAGACCGAAATCGAGATGGCGAAATTCCAGGGCCGCCATGTTGCCGAGATCGCGAGCGCACTGGTGCGGGGCAGGGCGGCCTGACGACAACGCTCGCGGACAGAACATCGTCGACTCGCCGTGCGGATTCGCGACTTCCGGGCCCGGTTCGCAGCCGCCTTCGCGGGAGCGGGTTTGCGGAAGTTGGTGCGTGAACGCCACAATTCTCGCCATGGCGTTCAGCGCGACAAGCGCAGCGCGAGCAGCCCCAGCCATTCGTGCGCCGCGTACCAGCCGGCATAGGCCGAGGTCGCGCTCGGCAGCGCGGTCAGCACCTGGTCGTTCGCGTCGTGCCTGCCGAGCCAGGCGGTCGGCGCGGCGATCACCTCGATGCCGCGAGCCTCGAACTCGGCCCGGGCGCGCCGCATGTGCGCGGCGTGCGTGACGAGCAGCACACGGCGCACGCCGGCCGCTTTGAGCAGCGGCGCGGAAAATTCCGCGTTCTGCCCGGTGTCGAGCGAGCTCGCCTCGACCCAGCGCGGGATAATGCCGAAGTCCGTTTCGAGCGCGGCCTTCATCAGCTCGCCTTCCGGGCGCTCGCCGGTCGGCGCTCCGCCGCTGACGAGCACCGGCAGGCGCAGTCCGTGCGCGAGGCGCGCGCCGTAGCGCAGCCGTTCGAGCGTCAGCCGGTTCACGGTTTCGCCGCCGTATTCGGGCGCATGGCGCCGCTTGCCGCCGCCGACGATGACGATCGCCTCGGCGGGGCGGGCGGAGGTCGCCGTCAGGGGCGGATCGGTCTCCAGCCCGGCGAGCATCCAGCCGACGGTGGCGGGCCAGACGAGCAGCAGCGCTGCGGCGAGCCCCGCCCACGCGAGCGCCAGGCCGGTGCGGCGCCAGCGCTGGATGAGCAGCAGGCCGAGTCCGATGAGCAGCAGCGGGGCGAGCGGCGGCAGCATGAAGGCCGAAACGAGTTTCTTCAACCAGAAGAGTGGCATCAGCGCGGGGTCGAAAGTCATATGAATCGGCAGTTGCGTCGTTGCAGGGGGATGAGGGCCGCATTATCCGCGACAGTCCCCGCGTCATGTCCCCCGCAGCTCGCCCGCTCGCCCGCGTCAAGCCGGAGCGCCGGTGGCCCTCTGTACGGGGAGCGAGGTAGTCCGCGCTGGGTATCCGCGAAACCCTGGGGCAGGCTGGCACGCTGCTGGCCGGGAAACGAGCAGAAGCTTCCGTGAAACCGCGAGCGGCTCAGGATATGGCCTTCGGGTCGACCTGGCTTACAATCATTTCATTGTGAGTCGCCCGACGCTCACCCATCAAGGATTCCGCCCATGAGCCGCAGCATTGTTTCGACCCCTAACGCCCCCGCCGCGATCGGCCCCTATTCGCAGGCCGTCCGGACCGGCAGCACCATTTACTGCTCCGGCCAGATTGGCCTCGACCCGGCGACGATGCAGATGGCCGAGGGCTTTGAAGCGCAGACCGTGCGCGTGTTCGAGAACCTCAAGGCGGTCGCCGAAGCGGCCGGCGGTTCGCTCGCCGACGCGACGCGGCTGACGATCTACCTCACCGATCTTGCGAACTTCGCCAACGTGAACGAAGTGATGGCGCGCTATTTCGCCGAACCGTATCCGGCCCGGGCCGCAGTCGGCGTGAAGGAATTGCCGAAAGGCGCGCTCGTCGAGGCCGACGCGATACTGGTGCTTGGCTGATCCGCGAAAGTCCGTCGCCTCCTGATGCTGCAACGCGACCGGCGCTGGCCGGATGGGCCGGTGTCGGTCCGCAACTGGCCGGCCGGCTTGCGAGGCTCGATGTGCGCCGACCGCAGGACCTGGTGCTGCACCTGCCGCTGCGCTACGAGGACGAGACCCGGGTGACGCCGATCGCTGCGGCGCGAGGCGGCACCGCAGTGCAGATCGAAGGTGAGGTCGTGTCGAGCGAGATCATGCTGCGGCCGCGCCGCCAGCTCGTCGCCCGCATTCGCGATGCGTCCGGGATGCTCGTCGCGCGCTGGCTGAATTTCTACCCGTCGCAGCAGAAGCAGCTCGCCGCCGGCCGCCGCGTGCGGCTTTTCGGCGAAGTGCGCGGCGGCTTTTTCGGCGACGAGATGGTGCACCCGCGGGTGCATGCCGTCGATGACGGCGAGCCGCTGCCGCAGGCGCTGACGCCGATCTATCCGACAACTGCCGGGCTCGCGCAATCGGCGCTGCGCAAGCTCGTCGCCCGCGCGCTGTACGCCGTGCCGCTCGATGAATATCTGCCCGAGCCGGTGCTCGCCGAGCTCAGGCTGCCGAATTTCGCCGACGCGGTGCACACGCTGCACCATCCGCCACCAGACGTGGACGCAGCCGCGCTCGAAGACCGTGCTCACCCGGCCTGGCGGCGCATCAAGTTCGAGGAACTGCTGGTCCAGCAGCTGTCGCTGCGGCGCGCATACAACGCCCGCCGCACGCATCGCGCACCGGCCCTGCCGGCCACCGGGCGCCTGTGTGATGCGCTGCTCACGCAACTGCCGTTCCGTCTCACCGGGGCGCAGGCCCGCGCGGTCGCCGCGATCGCGCACGATCTGGCCATGCCACATCCGATGCAGCGCCTGCTGCAGGGCGACGTCGGCAGCGGCAAGACGATCGTCGCCGCGCTGGCGATGCTGCAGGCGGCCGAGAACGGCTTCCAGGCGGTGCTGATGGCGCCGACCGAGATCCTCGCCGAACAGCACTGGAGAAAGCTCGGTGCGTGGCTCGAACCGCTCGGCGTCGACATCGCGTGGCTGTCGGGCAGCCGCAAAAGGCGCGAACGCGATGCCGAGCTCGCGCGTCTCGCGAGCGGCGAAGTGCTGCTCGCGGTCGGCACGCACGCGCTGATCGAAGACCCGGTGCTGCTGCCGCGGCTGGGCTTGGCGATCGTCGACGAGCAGCACCGCTTCGGCGTGCGTCAGCGCCTCGCGCTGCGCGACAAGGGCGCCGACGGGCAGCATCCGCACATGCTGATGATGTCGGCAACGCCGATTCCGCGCACGCTGGCGATGAGCTACTACGCCGATCTCGACGTCACCGTGCTTGACGAGCTGCCGCCTGGGCGCACTCCGATCCTCACCAAGCTCGTGTCCGACGGGCGCCGCGACCAGGTCGTCGCGCGCGTGCGCGACGCGTGTCTGGCCGGTTGCCAGGCGTACTGGGTGTGCCCGCTGATCGAGGAATCGGAGGCGCTGCAGCTGAAGACCGCGCTCGAGACGTTCGAGACTCTCACCGCCGCGCTGCCGGAACTGAGGATTGGCCTCGTCCATGGACGCCTCAAAGGCGAAGAAAAATCGGCGACGATGGCCGCGTTCGCCACAGGTGAGCTGCATCTGCTGGTCGCGACGACCGTCATCGAAGTCGGCGTCGATGTGCCGAACGCGAGCCTGATGGTCATCGAGCACGCCGAGCGCTTCGGCCTTGCGCAGCTGCACCAGCTGCGCGGCCGCGTCGGGCGAGGCACTGCCGACTCCGTGTGCATCCTGCTGTTCACGCAACCGCTGTCGGAAAACGGCCGCGCGCGCCTGAAAGTGATCTATGAACACAGCGACGGCTTCGCGATCGCCCGCGAGGATCTGCATATCCGCGGCCCCGGCGAATTCGTCGGCGCGCGCCAGAGCGGCACGCCGCTGCTGCGCTACGCCGACCTCGAACGCGACGTCGATCTGCTCGAACCGGCACGCACGCTCGCCGAACGGCTGCTCGACGAAGCGCCGCAGACAGCGGCGCGCGTGATGGAACGCTGGCTCGGCGGCCGCGAAGGGCTGCTGCGGGCCTGAGGCGCCAGCTCGCCCCCGTCCTGCCCCGCCGCCGGGTCCCACGGCCCGTGATTGGCCCGGCCTGGCGTTCCCGATATCATGCGTGGCTCTGCGGCGTCATGCCGGCGTTCTTTTCATGCGCATCCGACCTCACTCCGAAACCTGGCTCAAACGCCCGCCGCGCCCCCGGGTGCCCGCGCGGCTGCGCCCCTGGCTCACCGATCCGGGTTCGCTGACGGCGCGCATCCGCAGTCGCTGCAGCCTGTTTTCGGTCAACGTGCTCGCGCAGCGCCTCGCCGTCCCGCACCCTGACGAAGCCGCGCTGCTCGGGCTGCGCCGCGGCGAACTCGCGTGGCTGCGCGAAGTGCTGCTCGTCGCCGACGGCGTCCCGGTGGTGTTCGCGCGCAGCATCCTGCCGCGGCACGACGTGCGTGGAGCATGGATCCTGTTCCAGGGACTCGGCTCCCGTCCGCTCGGCGCCGCGTTGTTCGCCGACCCGCGCATCGGCCGCAAGCCGTTGGCCTGCGCCTGTCTCGACCGCCGGGACGCGCGCTATCATCGCGCTTCGGCTGCCGCCGCGCCGCGTCGCCTGCCGCTCGCGCTGTGGGCGCGCCGGTCGCTGTTCGGCCTGCGCGGCCGCACGCTGCTGGTCAGCGAAGTGTTTCTGCCCACGATTCTGGAGTTGCCGACATGATGATTGCCCCCGCCACGCTGTCCAGCCGGCTGCCGCTGTACCTGCGGCTGATGCGTCTCGACAAGCCGATCGGCATCCTGCTGCTGATGTGGCCGACGCTGTGGGCGTTGTGGCTCGCCGCCGACGGGTTTCCGCCGCTGCACCTGATCGTGATCTTCGCCCTCGGCACCGTGCTGATGCGTTCGGCCGGCTGCGTCATCAACGACTACGCCGACCGTGACTTCGACGGCCACGTCGAGCGCACGCGGACGCGGCCGCTGACGACCGGGGCGGTGACGGTCCGCGAAGCGCTGCTGCTCGCAGCCGGGCTGTCGCTGGTGTCGTTCGTGCTGATCCTGCCGCTCGATCCGCTGGTGCGGTGGTTGTCGCTGCCAGCGCTGTTCCTCGCCGCGAGCTACCCCTACACGAAGCGTTTCCTCGCGATTCCGCAAGCCTACCTCGGTATCGCGTTCGGTTTCGGCATCCCGATGGGGTTCGCCGCGGTGCAGGGCGAAGTGCCGGCGATCGCGTGGCTGCTGCTGCTCGCGAACATCTTCTGGGCGGTCGCGTACGACACCGAATACGCGATGGTGGACCGTCCCGATGATCTGAAAATCGGCATCAAGACTTCTGCAATCACGTTCGGCCGTTTCGACGTCGCCGCAGTGATGCTGTGCTATGCGGTCGCGTTCGGCCTGATCGCCGCCGTCGGCATCGCGACAGGGCGCGGGCCTTGGTTCTTTGGCGGGATCGCGATCGCCGCGGCGATCGCGATCTACCATTACACGCTGATCCGCGACCGCGACCGGGCGCGCTGCTTCAGGGCTTTCCTGCACAACAACTGGGTCGGCGCGGTGCTGTTCGTCGCGCTCGTCATCGACTACGTTGCGTTTCCCGCGGCCTGATCTAGGGTTAACCGACCGCGATCACACGGTCGAATGACGGCGCGGAAAACCGCGTGGATCCCCAAGGAGACCATGATGAAGAAGAGCCTGATTGCGGGCCTGCTGGCGATGGCGCTGTCCGGCGGCGCGTTCGCATTCCACTGTCCCGTCGAGATGAAAAAGATCGACGAAGCACTGGCGAAACCGCCGGCGCTCACTGCCGAACAGATGACCGAAGTTAAGCAGCTGCGCGCCGAAGGCGAAACGCTGCACAAAGCCGGCAAGCACCAGGAAGCGCTCGACACCCTCGAGAAAGCGAAGAAAATCCTGAAGATCGAAACCTGATCGGGTTGGACCGGGCGCCAGACGGGGCCGTGTTGCGCAGCACCCGGCGTCTTTCGCCGCGCAGCGCATCGATAAGCCGGCCGTGCGCCGTAGCCGCCGGCCGGCTTATCATTCGGCCCGGACCATTCTGGACGCTTCCATGCATTTCATGACCGCCCTCCGGGCCGCCTGGCGCACGCGCAACAGCTTGTTGTGCGTCGGCCTCGACCCCGATCCGACGCGTTTCCCCGCGCATCTGCACGGCCAGCCGGACGCCATATTCCGCTTCTGCAGCGAGATCGTCGACGCGACCGCTGATCTCGTGTGCTGCTTCAAGCCGCAGATCGCGTACTTCGCCGCGCAGCGCGCCGAGGACCAGCTCGAAGCGCTGATCGCGCACATCCACGCGCGCCATCCCGGCACGCCGGTGATCCTCGACGCGAAGCGCGGCGACATCGGCAGCTCCGCCGGCCAGTACGCAGTCGAGGCGTTCGAGCGCTTCGGCGCCGACGCGATCACCGTCAATCCATACATGGGCCGCGACTCGGTCGAGCCCTATCTGGAATACACCGACAAAGGCGTGATCCTGCTGTGCCGCACGTCGAACCCCGGCGGCAGCGACCTGCAGTTCCTCGACGTCGGCGGCGGCGAGCGCCTCTTCGAGCGCGTCGCCCGTCTCGTTGCCGACGAGTGGAACCAAAGCGGCAATTGCAGCCTGGTCGTCGGCGCGACTTTCCCGAACGAGATCGCGCGCGTGCGCGAGCTCGTCGGCGACCTGCCGCTGCTCGTGCCCGGCATCGGCGCGCAAGGTGGCGACATTGCCGCGACCGTCGAGGCCGGCCGCAGCGCGGACCGCACCGGGCTGATGATCAACTCGTCGCGCGCGATCCTGTACGCCGGGGCGGACCACGACTTCGCCGCCGCCGCCCGCCGCGCCGCCCTCGACACGCGCGACGCCATCAACCGCCACCGCTGAATCCCGCCCCCGGTTCTGCATCGCCCGCGCATGCCATGATGCAGCCGCCATCGCGGTTGCAAATGTGGGTAATATGCGGTCCAATTCCGGCCGATTCACGATTTGTTACAGGTCGGCTGCGGGCAATTTCTCGAAGGGGGTTCAGTGCATTCAATGGCAAAAGGGATATTCAGGGGTCTGGCGCTCGGCGTCACGACGTCGCTGCTGGTGGCATGCGGCGGCGGAGGTGGAGGAGGCGGTAGCGACGGCGGCGGCAATTCACCTCTCGTACCCAACCCGGCAGAGACGCTGAAGCTGACGTTTTCGGCAGACCGTACTTCACTCCCGCTGAACATCGCAGGCGATGCCGCGGCGATCGGCAGCCCCTACACATCGACGATCAATCTGCGCAGCAACTACGTGGCCGGCGGCGGCCCCGAAGGCGGCAACTGCTGGTCTGCCGAGTTCAACATCATCGGCGGCGCGGCCTCCGGTTTCCTCGTCCCGCCGCTGCTCGCTGGCGCCACGAGCGGCAGCACGACGTTTTTCACCAGCTCGTCGTCGGGAAACTGGAACGTGCTGCTGACTTCGACCGACAAGGCCGGAACCGTAACGATCGAAGTCGCCGTGCCGAACCCGGACACTGCGACTGTCACCTGTAACGACGACAAGATCGAAATTGGCGCCCGCTTTGCCGGCACGCCGATCTCCTATATCCGCGAGCAGTTCCAGGTCGCGGTTGGCCAGGCGACCGGCAAGGCGTCGCAGATCCGCATCAACCGGACCGGCGCGAATTTCCTGCAGCCGCAGAACTCCGGCGGCACGACACAACTCGTCGTGCAGGCCGAAGTCCTCGACGAAGCTGGTCAGCACGTGCCAGACCCGGCGTCCGGTACGCATAATCTCTATGTTGCCATCGTCGACACAGCGGGGTTGGCCGACAACTCGGCGCTGTTGCGTGCGGGCGGCGCGAGCGGCAAGTGGGTGTTGTCGAGTTCCACGAACGGCCAGGCGCAATTCACGTTGGTCAGCGGTGGCGCAACGGGAGCCGTGTTGGTCGAGGTGGTGACGGACCGCTTCGACAACAACGTCGACAACGGCATTACGGAACGCGTCGTGAACATGTTCAGTGTTTCTGTCGTGGCGTCGGTGGGTACCGATCCGCTGGCGATCGCGACGGCGACGGATCTGCCGGGTGCTTTCGAGTCCCGCGCCTATACGACGCTGCTGACTGCTAGCGGAGGCGTGCCGCCCTATACGTGGTCTCTCGTTGCGGGTAGCAGCCTTCCGGCGGGTTTGCGGTTATCGTCGGACGGCGTGTTGAGCGGAACCCCGGCTGTCAGCGGCACGTTCCGTTTCGCGCTTCGCGTTACCGACTCGGCGACGATCGCACAGTCCAAGATGAGCGAGTTCTCTCTGTCGGTAGTGTCATCGGGCGGCCCGCTGACAATCGAAACGACTAGTCTGCCGAAGGGGGTCGCAAACGTGTTCTATGCGGCTGCGGTCACGGCGCAGGGCGGCGGCGCGCCGTACGCGTGGTCTTCAACGAGCCTGCCGGCAGGTCTGTCGATTGATACGCGGACCGGCATCATCAGCGGTGTGCCGACTGCGGGGGGGGGCTTCCCGATCGTCGTCACGGTGACGGATCTCGCAGGCGTGACCGTCCGATCGAACCTGCAATTGGAAATCGACGGCGCGTCCGGCTCCGGCCCCGGCGTCGACACGACCGCGCCGACGCTGTTGTTCTCGATTCCGGCGGCCAACGCGACGAGCGTCGATCGCTGCTCGGACGTCGTCGTGCGCTTCTCCGAGGTGATTGACCCGGTGACGGTGACTAACGTGTCGATGTTCGTGCGGCAGCAGGGTGGGACGGGTCACTCCATGGCCGATACGATAAAGATTGACGATAGGACCTTTTTGCTTCGTCAGTTTGGCTTTTGCTCGGGTCCGTATGCGCCGAACACGCAATACGAGATTGTGCTGACGAACTCGATCCGCGATCTTGCCGGGAATCAACTCGCTCAGATCGTCGTGCCGTTCGGGACCGGGGGGACGGTCGACGATACGCCGCCGCTGCTGACGACGAGCATTCCGGCCGAGGGTGCCAGCGATGTCAGCCCGAACGCGACCATCTCGGTGCTTTTCAATGAGGCGATGGATGCGAACACGGTGATCCCGGCGGCGTTCGCAGTCTATGAGATCGACGACTTCGACGGCAAGAATACCCAAGTTCTGCCGTCGGTAACGAGCCTAGTGGCGGATTCGGACCGGCGATTTACATTTGCCGCGAAGGACCCAAATGCAACCAGTCCCAATAGTCTTGAAGCCAAAAAATATTACCGGGTCGTGATCACTTCGTCGCTGAAGGATCTCGCAGGCAACGCGTTCGCGGGCGGCTCGTTTGAATTCAGGGTCGGTGATGTGCCCTAACGGCGGGCAGGGCTGGCGCCGTTATTGTCGCGTGCGCTAACGAGCCAATTCCGAAACCCCGCTCTTCGCAGGAAGGCGGGGTTTTTCGTTTAAGGCGTTGGGTGACGGTATTACGGCTCGCACCCCAATGTGTCTGACAAGGCAGATAATCACCTCATCGAGCTGGCTCCAGCGAGCGGTGCCACGGCGGTCGTGACGCACAACATCCGGGATGTCGGGCGAGGTGAATTGAAGTGGGGCGGGTTGCGGGTAATGACGCCGGCCGAATGTTTGGAGGTATTGCGATGAGTACATTGACGATCCGGCTGCCCGATGACACGGCCGAGCGGCTGAAGTCGCTGGCGCGCAGCCGAGGACTGAGCGTGAACAAGCTCGTCGAGGAAATGAGTGCGCAGGCGCTTGCCGCGTGGGACACGGAAAACCGCTTTCGTGCGCTCGCCGTACAGGGCGATGTCCGCCAGGCGCTCGCCATTCTTGATCGACTCGACGACCACGCCGACAACGGTAGGCACTGAAACGATGGAATCGCGAAGGCATTTCGTGCTCGAAACGCGCACTGGCGAGTAAAAAAACCGGATGAAATACCAAGACCTCCGCGACTTCATCGTCCAGCTCGAAGAGCGCGGTGAACTGAAGCGCATCAGCGCACCCGTCGACACGCATCTCGAGATGACCGAGATCGCCGACCGCGTCTTGCGTGCCGGAGGGCCGGCGCTGCTGTTCGAGCAGCCGGTGACGCGCGGGGTGGCGCAGGCGATGCCGGTGCTCGCGAATCTGTTCGGCACGCCGCAGCGCGTCGCGCTCGGCATGGGCGAGGAGCTCGCGGACGGCGATTGGCAGACGCCGCTGCGCGAAGTCGGCAGCCTGCTCGCGTTCCTCAAGGAGCCCGAGCCGCCGAAAGGGTTCAGGGACGCGTGGGAGAAGCTGCCGGTGTTCCGCCAGGTGCTGAACATGGCGCCGAAGGAGGTGCGTTCGGCGCCGTGCCAGGAAGTGGTGTGGGAGGGCGCGGACGTCGATCTGGCGCGGTTGCCGATCCAGCATTGCTGGCCGGGCGACGTCGCGCCGCTGATCACGTGGGGCCTCGTCGTGACGCGCGGGCCGGGCAAGAAGCGGCAGAACCTCGGCATCTACCGGCAGCAGGTGCTCAGCCGTGATCGGGTGATCATGCGCTGGCTCGCGCATCGCGGTGGCGCGCTGGATTTTCGCGATCATCAACAGGCCTCTTCGGGCGAAGCGTTTCCGGTCGCGGTCGTGCTCGGCTGCGATCCGGCAACGATCCTCGGCGCGGTGACGCCAGTGCCGGATTCGCTGTCGGAATACCAGTTCGCCGGATTGCTGCGCGGCGCGAAAACCGAACTGGTCAAGTGCATGGGCTCCGACCTGCAGGTGCCGGCGTCGGCCGAGATCGTGCTCGAAGGCGTGATCCATCCGGGCGACACCGCAGCGGAAGGGCCGTACGGCGACCACACCGGCTATTACAACGAGGTCTCCGAGTTCCCGGTGTTTACGATCGACCGCATCACGATGCGCCGGGACCCGATCTACCACTCGACCTACACCGGCAAGCCGCCCGACGAGCCGGCGATGCTCGGCCTTGCGCTGAACGAAGTGTTCGTCCCGTTGTTGCAGCGGCAGTATCCGGAGATCGTCGATTTCTACCTGCCGCCCGAAGGCTGTTCGTACCGGCTCGCAGTGGTCAGCATCCGGAAGCAGTACCCGGGCCATGCGAAACGCGTGATGTTCGGCATCTGGAGCTTCCTGCGCCAGTTCATGTATACGAAGTTCATCATCGTCGTCGATGACGACGTCGCGATCCGGGACTGGAAGGAAGTGATCTGGGCGCTGACGACGCGGGTCGACGCGACGCGCGACACGGTGCTCGTCGACAACACGCCGATCGACTACCTCGACTTCGCGAGCCCGGTTGCGAGCCTCGGCAGCAAGATGGGGCTGGACGCGACGAACAAGTGGCCCGGCGAGACGACGCGCGAATGGGGTCGACCGATCGTCATGGACGACGTGGTGAAGGCGCGTGTCGATGCGATGTGGGACGAGCTCGGCCTGTAGCGGACAAATCGGCGGGCTGCGCGAACGGAGCGCGCCGCCGGCAGTCGCATCTTCGATGCGCTTCAACAGCAAAGGAATTCCGCATGAGCCAGTATTCACCTGACGGCGGCCCCGTCCGCACTGTCGATCTCGGCAACCTCGTCACGCTGACGCACCTGATCTACGCGCTGCACGCGTTCGCGGTCGTCACCGGAGTCGTCGGCAGCGCGACGATCATCGGCAGCTTCGTCGCCAGCGTGCCGTCGATTGCGGCCGTGGTGCTGAACTATCTCAAGCGCGGCGCAGTCCGCGGCACCTGGCTGGAAAGCCATTTCCGCTGGCAGATCCGTACGTTCTGGTTCGCGGCGCTGTGGATCGTCGCGGGCCTGCTGCTGGCGTTCACGATCATCGGCATCCCGCTCGCGCTGGCGCTCGTCGCCCTCGCCGGGCTGTGGGTCGTCTACCGCGTCGGGCGCGGCTGGTGGAGCCTCCTGCACCGCGGCATGATGCCGATGCCGCCGGGGTGACAGCACGAGGCGGCGGCAGGGGAGGCGAGGCTCAGCGCGCGTCCCACACCCATTCGAGCAGCGCGTCCTGCGCCGCCTGGCTGCTGCCTGCCGCCGCATCGTTGACGAGCATCGCGACGACATGGCGGCGGCCGTTGCGATCCAGCACGTAGCCGGCCATCGCGCGCACGCCGTTGATCGAGCCGGTCTTGATATGCGCGTGGCCGCGCGCCGGGCTGTCGTGGAGCCGGCCGCGCGCAGTGCCGTCGAGGCCGGCGACCGGCAGCGCGGCGACGAATTCCGGCATGTACGGCCGTCGCCATGCGGCGAGCAGCATTTCACCGAGGGTGCGGGCGCTGACGCTTTCGCTGCGCGACAGGCCGGAGCCGTTCTCGACGAGCAGCCCGGCCGTGCTGATGCCCGCCGCGTCGAGTAGCGCCCGCGTGAGCGCGGCGCCACCGGCGACCATGTCGGGGGACGCCGCGTCGGTCGCGCCGAGGGTCGCGAGCAGCTCGCGCGCGATCACGTTGCTCGACCATTTGTTCATCTCGCGCACGACGTCCGCGAGCGGCGGGGAGCTACCGGTCAGCAGCAATGCGGCCTCGACGGGCGCCGTGCCCGGCCGCGCGATGCCTTCGACCTTGCCGCCGAGTTCCGCCCACAGCGCGGCGACGGCGGCGACGCCGAAGCGTTCCGGCGGCAGTGGCGCTGTCGCCCAGTCGCGCTGGCCGCAACTCGCCGGCAGGCTACCGAGCAGCACCAGCCGTGGACCGCCCGGCGCGGCTTCGAGCGCCGCGTCGAGGTCGCGGTGCCACACGCCGCACTCGCCCGCTGCGATGACGATGCGGTTGTCGAGTTCGAGTCCTTTCAGCGGCGGACTGGCTGCGACCGTAACCCGCTCGCCCGGCCTGCCCGCCGGCAGCAGCGTCAGCTGCAGCGTGTTGAAATTCACCAGCAGACCGTGGGCGCCACTGTTGTAGGGGCGGAGCGCGCGATCATCGAACGCCGCCGGGTCGTGCTGCGGCAGCCGCAGCGCCGAGCCGTCGAGCACCAGATCGCCGCGGATCGTCTCGATGCCGAGCGCGCGGATCTTTCGCAGCAGCGTCCACAGCCGCTCGACGCTCAGCACCGGGTCCGCGCCGCCGATCAGGTAAAGGTCGCCTTCGAGCACGCCGGCGCGGATGGTCCCGGTCGCCGCGACGCGAGTCGTCCACACGTGCGCCGGGCCGAAGCGCTCGAGCGCGGCGAACGCGGTGACGAGCTTCATCACGGACGCCGGATTCATCGGCCGCTCGGCGTTCACTCGCAGTTGCGGCTCGCCGCTGTCGACGGCCTGCACCCACAGCGCGACGGCCGATTGCGGAATGTGCGCGGCAGCGAGGGCCTGCGCGACCGGCTCCGGCAGCGCGGAAGGGTGGGAAGGGTGGGAAGGGTGGGCGGTGGCGAGCCAGCCGCCGAGGAACAGCGCGCCGAGCACGCGGAGCAATGCTTTTGTCATCATTGGAACGCCGGATTGCGGTGCTTTGACGGCCGGCGCGGCGCGTGCCGCTTGTCGGCAGGATACAATTCGGCCTCCTGATCGTTCGCGGGCCCGACATTCTACGCTGGCCGCGCGGACGACGATTCCGTCCATAGGGGAGTTCCATGATCCTGGTAACCGGCGGCGCCGGCTTCATCGGTGCCAACTTCGTGCTCGACTGGCTGGGCCAGACCGACGAACCGGTCGTCAATCTCGATGCGCTGACCTACGCCGGCAACCGCGAGAACCTCGCTTCGCTGGCGGGCGACGCGCGCCACGTGTTCGTCCACGGCGACATCTGCGACCGCGCGCTGCTCGACCGCCTGCTGGCCGAACATCACCCGCGCGCGATCGTGCATTTCGCTGCCGAGAGCCACGTCGACCGCTCGATCCACGGGCCGGCGGCATTCGTCCGCACCAATGTCGAAGGCACGTTCACCCTGCTCGAGGCGGCGCGCGCGTACTGGTCCGGGCTCGACGGCGACGCGAAAGCGATGTTCCGCTTCCTGCATGTGTCGACCGACGAAGTGTACGGCTCGCTCGGCCCCGCCGACCCGGCCTTCACCGAGACGAAAGGCTTCGAGCCGAACAGCCCGTATTCCGCGAGCAAGGCGGCTTCCGACCACCTCGTGCGCGCCTGGCATCACACCTACGGCCTGCCGGTCGTGACGACGAACTGCTCGAACAACTACGGTCCATACCAGTTCCCCGAGAAGCTGATCCCGCTGATGATCGCCAATGCGCTCGCCGGCAAGCCGTTGCCCGTCTATGGCGACGGGCAGAACGTGCGCGACTGGCTGTACGTCGGCGACCATTGCGCGGCGATCCGCGAAGTGCTCGCGCGCGGGCGCGCAGGCGAGACTTACAACGTCGGCGGCTGGAACGAAAAACCGAACCTCGACATCGTGCATACGGTGTGCACGCTGCTCGACGAGCTGCGCCCCGACGCCGCCGGCCCGCATGCGCGTCTGATCACCTATGTCGCGGATCGGCCCGGACACGACCGGCGCTACGCGATCGACGCGCGCAAGATCGAGCACGAACTCGGCTGGCGGCCCGTCGAGACGTTCGAATCGGGCATCCGCAAGACGATCGCGTGGTACCTCGAACACCAGGACTGGGTCGCGCACGTGCAGAGCGGCGCGTACCGCGAGTGGGTCGACCGCAACTATGGCCAACGATAGGAAGGATTTGACGCGATGAGCGCACGCAAAGGCATCATCCTCGCCGGCGGCTCCGGCACCCGGTTGCACCCGGCCACCCTCGCGGTATCCAAGCAGCTGCTGCCGGTCTATGACAAACCGATGATCTATTACCCGCTCAGCACACTGATGCTGGCCGGCATCCGCGACATCCTGGTCATCTCGACGCCGCAGGACACGCCGCGTTTCGAGCAGCTGCTCGGCGACGGCAAGCGCTGGGGGCTGAGCCTGCGGTACGCGGTGCAGCCGAGCCCGGACGGGCTCGCGCAGGCCTTTCTGATCGGCGAGGAGTTCCTCGCCGGCGGCCGCTCGGCGCTGGTGCTCGGCGACAACCTGTTCTACGGCCATGAGTTTTCCGACTCGCTGCGGCAAGCGGGCCAGCGCGAGCGCGGGGCGACGGTGTTCGCGTATCCGGTGCACGATCCGGAGCGCTACGGCGTCGTCGAATTCGATGCCGACGGCCGGGCAATGAGCCTGGAGGAGAAACCGGTGCGGCCGAAGAGCCGTTACGCGGTGACGGGCCTGTACTTCTACGATGAGCGCGTCGTCGACATCGCCCGTTCGCTGCGGCCCAGCCCGCGCGGCGAGCTCGAGATCACCGACGTCAATCGCGAGTATCTCGAGGCCGGCGCGCTCGACGTCGAAGTCATGGGGCGGGGCCATGCGTGGCTCGACACCGGCACGCACGAGAGCCTGCTCGACGCGAGCCTGTTTATCCAGACGATCGAGAAGCGCCAGGGGCTGAAAATCGCGTGTCCGGAGGAAATCGCGTGGCGCGCGGGCTGGATCGATGCCGACCAGCTGCAGGCGCTCGCCCGGCCGCTGGCGAAGAACGGCTACGGCCAGTATCTGCAGCGACTCCTCGACGAGCGGGTGTTCTGATGAAGGCAACGCCCACTTCGATTCCCGACGTGCTGCTGATCGAGCCGAAAGTGTTCGGCGATGCACGCGGCTTTTTCTTCGAGAGTTTCAACGCGCGGGCTTTCCGCGATGCGACCGGCCTCGACGAGACTTTCGTGCAGGACAACCACTCGCGCTCGGCGCGCGGCGTGCTGCGCGGCCTGCACTACCAGATCCGCCAGCCGCAGGGCAAGCTCGTGCGGGTCGTGCGCGGCGCGGTGTTCGACGTCGCCGTGGACCTGCGGCGGGCGTCGCCGAGCTTCGGACGCTGGGCAGGCGTCGAGCTGTCCGAGGACAACCACCGCCAGCTGTGGATTCCGCCCGGTTTCGCGCACGGCTTCGTCGTGCTGTCGGAATCGGCCGATTTCCTCTACAAGACGACCGACTATTACGCGCCGGAGCACGAACGCTGCCTCGCGTGGAACGACCCGGCAGTCGGCATCGAGTGGCCGCTCGGCGTCGCGCCGCTGCTGTCCGGAAAGGACCGCGAAGGCAAGCTGCTCGCGGCGTGCGAGGTGTTCGAGTGAAGCTGCTGGTGACCGGCGCGAACGGCCAGGTCGGGTGGGAGCTCGCGCGCAGCCTGATGCCGCTCGGCGACGTAATCGCGCTCGACCGCAGCCGCTGCGACCTGTCGCGGCCGGCTGCGCTCGCAGCGCTGGTGGACGAACTCGAGCCGGACGTCATCATCAACGCCGCAGCCTACACCGCAGTCGACCGCGCCGAGAGCGACGAAGCTGCGGCGACGCTGATCAACGGCGTCGCGCCGGGCGAACTCGCGCGCGTCGCGAAGCGCAGGGGCGCGCTGCTGGTGCATTACTCGACCGACTACGTGTTCGACGGCACGAAATCCGCGCCGTACGACGAGGACGACCCGGTTGCGCCGATCAACGCCTATGGCCGCAGCAAGCTCGCCGGCGAACTGGCGATCGGCGAAAGCGGCTGTGACCACCTGATTTTCCGCACGACCTGGGTGTTCGCGGCGCGCGGGGGCAATTTCGTGCGCACGATGCTGCGCCTGGGCGCCGAGCGCGACAGCCTGCACGTCGTCGCCGATCAGATCGGCGCTCCGACCTGGGCGCGCAACATTGCCGATGCAACGGCGCTTGCGCTCGCCCGGGCGCAGGCGGAGCGGCAGCAGCGCAGCTTCTCGTCGGGCGTGTTCAATCTCGCGTCCCGCGGAGAGACCAGCTGGCACGGTTTTGCCGAGGCGATTTTCGCCGGCGCGCGAGCGCAGCTGCCCGGCATCGGCCTGAAAGTCGCCGCCGTGGCGCCGATTCCGTCATCCGCCTATCCGACGCCGGCCGCGCGACCCGCCAACTCGCGCCTCGCTGCGGGCAAGCTGCAGGCGCGGTTCGGCATCGTCATGCCGCGATGGGACGAGGCGCTCGCGCGCTGCCTCGATGAACTCGCGGGGCGGTGACCGACGGGGAAGCGAGTGCGGGGACGGAAGCGTCTCCGGGAGAGCGGCGCGATGAGCGGCTTCGAGCACTTCGAGCGCGATGCGATCGAGCTCGAGCGCGAGATCCTGAAGCGCGGCATCCTGCTCGGGCTCGACTGGGCGGACGCGGCAGCGATGCGCCGGCTCGCGCGCGAGGCGCTGGAAGGCGGCGCCGAGCACACCAACGCGCTGTTGCGCGATCCGGACCCGCAGCTCAAGGCGCGGGGCGAGCTGTTCGCGTTCGGCGTGCTGATGCTGCGCACGATGGCGGAGAGTGCCGAAACGGGCCTGCACACGCATGGCGGGCCAGCCTGGAAAGCGTTCGGCCGGGCGCTGATCGAAGAGTCCGGGCGCGGCCCTCTTTCAGGGTAGCGGCGACTCCAGCGCGTAGAGCGACTCCACTGTTTCGCGCTGTCGCACGAGATGCATGCGGGAGCCGTCGACGATGACTTCGGCGGCGCGCGGGCGCGTGTTGTAGTTCGAGCTCATCGCCATGCCGTACGCGCCGGCCGACAGCAGCGCGACCAGGTCGCCGGCCGCGACGGCCAGCGGGCGGTCGTGCGCGAGGAAATCCCCGCTCTCGCAGATCGGCCCGACGATCTCGTAATTGCGTTCCGGCACGTCGCGCGGAGCCACCGCGACCGCTTCGTGATAGGCGTCGTACAGGGCCGGGCGCGCGAGGTCGTTCATCGCCGCGTCGACGATCGCGAAATTGCGCTCCGCGCCCGGCTTCAGGTATTCGATGCGAGTCAGCAGCAGCCCGGCGTTGCCGATCAGCGAGCGGCCCGGTTCGAAGCAGAGCTCCTCGCTGCGGCCGTCGAGCAGGCGCAGCAGCGGCGCGAGATAGGCTGCGACCGACGGGGGCGCCTCGTCGCGGTAACGAATGCCGAGGCCTCCGCCGAGATCGATGTGGTCGAGGTGGATCCCTTCCGCTGCGAGCTCATCGACGAGTCCCAGCACTTTTTCGGCCGCTTCGGCGATCGGCCCGGAATCGAGCAGCTGCGACCCGATGTGGCAGGCGATGCCGCTGATCCGGACATTCGCCATTCCCGCGGCGCGCCGGTACAACGCGAGCGCGGTGTCGAACGCGACACCGAACTTGTTGTTCTTCAGCCCGGTGGAAATGTAAGGGTGGGTCTTCGGGTCGACGTCCGGGTTCACGCGCAGCGCGATCGGCGCCCGCGTTCCGAGCTCGCCCGCGAGCATGTCGAGCCGCTCCAGCTCGGCCTCGGATTCGACGTTGAAGCAGCGGATGCCGGCCGCGAGCGCCTGGCGCATTTCACCGGCGCTCTTGCCGACGCCGGAAAACACCACTTTGCCCGGATCGCCGCCCGCCGCCAGCACGCGCGACAACTCGCCGCCCGAAACGATGTCGAACCCGGCCCCGAGTTTAGCGAACACTGCGAGCACGCCGAGGTTGGAGTTCGCCTTGACGGCGTAGCACACCAGCGCACGACGTCCGGCGAGCGCGTCACGGTACGCGTCGAAAGCCTGCTCGAGCGCCGCGCGCGAATAAACGTAAGTCGGTGTGCCGAAGCGTTCGGCGATCGCCGCGAGCGGAACGTCTTCGATCTGCAGCCCGGCGGAGCCGGGGCGCAGCGTGGGAATGGGAAAGTCGGAATTCATTTCGAGTCGGCCGGGGCGAGGGAGGCGTTGGCTTTGCTATGATCGGCGTCGATCGCGGGTGCCGCACGCGGCGGTGCGACCGGAATCCCGGGCAGGTACAGCGGCCCCTTGATGCCGCACCCGGACAGGAACAGCGTGCTGCCCAGCACGGCCGCAATGAGAGTCGCTCGCATGGTGTCGCCGATCGGAAAAACGGGAATCCTAACAGAAGGAGAGATCATGGAAGAAGCCGCATTCAACGCTCTTGCCGATGCAGAACTCGCGCGCATCGAAGCCGCCCTCGAAAGCTGTGGCGCCGACATCGACATCGAACCGAAGCCTGGCGGTGTGCTAGAGATCGAATTCGAGAACGGCACGAAGATGATCATCAACCGCCATACGGCGGCGCGCGAGATCTGGGTCGCGGCGAAGTCGGGAGGCTTCCACTTCCGCCCCGACAGTGGTCGCTGGCTGGCGACGCGCGACGGGGCGGAACTGTACGCGATGCTGTCCGAACTGGTGCGACAGCAGTCCGGAGTCGCCGTCAGCCTTTCGGCTGGCTGAGGCTGAACAGGGCCCGGGCCGCTCAGCGCTTCACCGGCGTCGGCGTGCGTTCGACGACCGGCGCGGGAGCGTAGATGGGTTCGACCGGCGAGGCGAGCGGCACTGGCACTGCCTCGTCGGGCGCTTCGGTCGGCGGGAAGAGCCCGACGGGCAGCGTCGGAACCTCCAGCGGCTGGGACGGCAGGTTCTCGCGGTAGATGTACTCTTCGCGGCCGCTGCCTTGCAGCTGGATCGCGAGCAGTCCGTCGGGCCGCGCGAGAGCCTTTTCCGGGACTCCCTTGAGCGCCGTCCGCATGTAGTTCACCCATATCGGCAGGGCGGCGGAACCGCCGGTTTCGCCTCGGCCGAGATTGCGCGGCTGGTCGTAGCCCATCCAGCTTACGGCGACGAGGTCGGGGTTGTAGCCGGTGAACCACGCATCGACGTAATCGTTCGTGGTGCCGGTCTTGCCGGCGAGATCGCCGCGCTTGAGCGCCAGGGCGCGGGTGCCGGTGCCGCGCCGGATCACGTCCTGCAGCATCGAATTCATCAGCCACGCATTGCGCGGATCGATGACGCGCGGGGCGCTTTCGCCGGCGACCGGAGGATCGACTTTTGCCACTACGCGGCCGTCGCCGTCGATGATCTCCTTCACGATGTACGGATCGATGCGGTAACCGCCATTGGCGAACACCGCATAGGCTCCTGCCATTTCCCAGGGCGTCACGCTGCCTGCGCCGAGAGCCATGGTCAGGTATGGCGGATGGCGCTGCGCGTCGAAGCCGAAGCGCGTGATGTAGTCCTGCGCATAGTGCGGCGTGATCGACTGCAGCAGGCGGATCGATATCATGTTCTTCGAGCGCACCAGGCCGTCGCGCAGCGTCATCGGCCCGTTGTATTTGCCATCGTAGTTCCGCGGTTCCCAGGCCTTGCTGCCGGTGACGCCGGCGGGGAAGAAGAGCGGCGCGTCGTCTTCGACACTGCTCGGCGAAAACCCCCGTTCGAGCGCCGCCGAATAGATGAACGGCTTGAAGCTCGAGCCCGGCTGGCGCAGCGCCTGGGTCACGTGGTTGAACTTGCTGTGGTCGAAGTCGAAGCCACCGATCAGCGCCCGGACCGCACCGGTGTTCGCGTCGAGCGACACCAGCGCCGCCTGGACTTCGGGCACCTGCAGGATTTCCCAGCCTTTCTCGCCGTTGTCGCGGATGCGAACGACGGCGCCCGCGCGAATCCGCCTGCTCTGGGGCGCGCGCTGGTTGAGCATCGGCGCCGCGAAACGCAGTCCGTTGCCGCTGATCGTGATCGTTTCGCCGTGGTGATAGACGCGGACGCGCTTCGGCGAAGCTTCGAGAACCAGCGCCGGGAGCAGGTCGTCGTACTCCTCGAACTCCGACAGCAACTCGTCGAGGCGCTCCTCGTCGTCGGCTGCGATCCCGGTGAGATCGACGAAGCCTTCAGGGCCGCGGTAGCCGCGACGGCGATCGTAATCGAGCACGCCCTGGCGCACCGCGCGCTGCGCCGCGAGCTGATCCTCGTGCATCACCGTCGTGATGATGCGGATGCCGGCGTGGTAGGCCTCGTCGCCGAACTGCTCGACGGCGATCTGCCGGGCCATCTCGGCCACGTAATCGCCGCGCATCGGGTTCGTCGTCGAGCGCGCAGTCGTGATCTGCAGCGGAGTGTCGCGGGCCTTTTCATAGGTCTCGTTGTCGATGTGGCCGGCTTCGACCATGCGGCGCAGCACATACTGCTGGCGCAGGGTGGCGCGACGCAGGTTGGCGATCGGGTTATACGCGGAAGGCGCTTTCGGCAGCCCGGCGAGCATCGCCGACTCGGGAAGCGTGAGCTCCTGCAGCGACTTGCCGAAGTACGTCCTGGACGCGGTCGAGAAGCCGTAGGCTCGCTGTCCGAGGTAGATCTGGTTGATGTAGAGCTCGAGAATCTGGTCCTTGGTCAGGCTGCGCTCGATCTTCAGCGCGAGCAGGATCTCGTACAGCTTGCGGTTGTAGGTCTTTTCACGCGAAAGGAAAAAGTTGCGCGCGACCTGCATCGTGATCGTCGAAGCACCCTGGCCGCGCCCGCCCGATACCACGTTCGCCAGCGCTGCCCGAGCGATGCCGATCACGTCAATCCCCGGATGCTCGTAGAAGCGCTCGTCCTCGGCCGCGAGGATTGCCTGCTTGAGTTGCATCGGGACGGCGTCGATGCGCACGACTGCGCGCCGTTCCTCGCCGAATTCACCGAGAATGTGGCCGTCCGCCGTGTACACTCTGAGCGGGATCTTGGGGCGGTAATCGGTCAGCGCGCGCAGCGACGGAAGGTTCGGCCAGGCCAGTGCAGACATCGCCCCCAGGGTTGCGACGCCGAGAACGACCAAAACGATCAGCGCAGCAACGGGGTAGAAAACCCAACGCATCGAAAGTCCAGATTAGGGTGTGGGGAAGCGATTATACGATCGCACGCCTGGCAGCCGGTTCCGGCCGCCCTTGCACCCTCTTCCGGGTTACACTTCTTTACACCTTCCCCCCTTGTTGCTAGCATCCCGGAATCTGTTCGGCGACCGTGCGTAACCTAAAGAAATTCAAGGCTTTTCCTTGTGATCGACCTATCCCTGTTTCGTCCTAAGGTGCGCCAGTTGGCTGGGCTCGATATCTCATCTTCATCCGTGAAAATGGTCGAGCTGTCGGGAGGCGAGAAGGAAGGCTACCGGATCGAGCGCTACGCGATCGAATCGCTGCCCCGCGACGCGGTCGTCGACGGCAACATCAACAGCATCGATGGCGTCAGCGAGTCGATCCGCCGCGCGTTGCGCCGCATGGGTTCCGGCGTCAGGCAGGTCGCGGTCGCGCTGCCGGCGTCCGCGGTGATCACGAAGAAAATGATCCTGCCGGCCGGGCTGCGGGACCAGGAAATGGAGATCCACGTCGAGTCCGAGGCGAACCAGTACATCCCTTTCGCGCTCGACGAAGTCAATCTCGACTTCCAGACGGTCGGCCCGTCGCCGGCCAACGCCGACGAAGTCGAGGTGCTGATCGCCGCGTCGCGCAAGGAAAAAGTCGAGGACCGCGTCGCGGTCGTCGAGGCGTCGGGCCTCAAGGCGGTGGTTGTGGACGTCGAATCCTTTGCCGCCGAAGCGGCTTTCGAGTTCGTCGCCCGACAGCTGCCCGGAGGCGCGGCGAACCTGATCGTCGCGGTCGTCGACATCGGCGCCAACGTCATGAACGTCACGGTGCTGCGCAACAGCCAGCAGATCTATTTCCGCGAGCAGGCATTCGGCGGCAACCAGCTCACGCAGGAGATCGCCAGGCAGTACGGCATGAGCCCGGAGGACGCCGAAGCCGCGAAGCGCGCCGGCGGGCTGCCGGAAGATTACGAGCGCAACCTGCTGCGCCCGTTCATGGACAGCCTCGCGCTCGAAGTCTCGCGCGCGCTGCAATTCTTCTTCACATCGACCCAGTACAACCAGATCGACCAGATCGTGCTCGCGGGCGGCTGTGCCGTCATTGCGGGACTGCCGGAAGTCGTGAGCGGCAGAACCCAGGTCGACACCACCGTCGCCAATCCCTTCGCCGCCATGTCGCTGTCGCCGCGCGTGAGGGCCAGGAACCTGCTTGCCGATGCCCCGTCGCTGATGGTCGCATGCGGACTGGCGCTTCGGAGATTCGATCCATGATTCGAATCAATCTGCTGCCGCACCGCGAGTCGAAGCGCCGCGAGCGGCGCCAGCAGTTCTACGTCTTCTCCGCCCTGATGGTCAGCGCGGGCCTGGCAATCGGCCTGCTGGTGCATGTCGTGATGGTCGATCGCGTCGAGCGCCAGGAGCAAAGGAACGCTTTCTTCAGCGCGGAAATCAAGAAACTCGATGCTGAAATCGCCGAGATCAAGCGCCTGCGCGAGCAGATCGACGCGCTCGTCGCGCGCAAGCAGGTAATCGAGTCGCTGCAGGGCACGCGCGCGCAATCCGTGCACCTCCTGAACGAACTCGCCGTGCACATGCCGGAGGGCGTGTATCTGAAATCGATCAAGCAGAACGGGCCGAAGATCGCGCTGTTCGGGTATGCACAGTCGAACTCGCGTGTCTCGCACCTGATGCGCAATCTCGACGGGTCGCCGTTTCTCGAGCAGCCGGGGCTGGTCGAAGTGAAATCGGCCACGCTGAACAATCGGCGCGTCAGCGAGTTCGCGCTCAACATCGGCATCGAAAGCCCGTCGACCGAAGAAGACAAGAGGGCGAAGCCGTGAAACTCGACAGGCTGCGGCAAATCGACTTCGAACGCCTGTCCCAGGACTTCCGCGGGCTCGACCCGAACGATCCCGGTGCGTGGCCGCTCGCGCCGCGCGTCGCGGTCTTCATCGCGCTGCTGGTCGCGACGGTTGCGGCAGCCTGGTGGTTCGACTGGCGCGACCAGGCCGCGCTGCTCGAGACGCGCGAAGCCGAGGAGGCCGAGCTGCGGCAGAGCTGGGTCTCGAAGAAGAAGCTGGCCGTCAATCTCGACGCCTACAAGCTTCAGCTCGAGGAAACCGATCGCCAGTTCGGCGCGCTCCTCAAGCAGCTGCCGAACCGCGCGGAAATGGACTCGCTGCTCTCCGACATCAACCAGGCCGGACTCGGGCGCGGGCTGCAGTTCGAGCTGTTCAAGCCCGGTGCCGAAGTGGTCAAGGACTTCTACGCCGAGATGCCGATCGAAGTCCGCATCGTCGGCGCCTATCACGACCTGGGGACGTTCGCCGAGGACGTGGCGGGCATGCCCCGCATCGTCACGCTGAACAATATCGCGATCGAGGGGCAGAAGGACGGAACGCTCAAGCTCGACGCCCGGGCGACGACCTACCGCTACCTGGACGAGGAGGAGCTCGCCCGGCAGCGGCAGCAGGCCAAGGCTGCCGAGAGCGCCAAGGGACGCAAGTGAGAAGCCTATGAAGCGCCTTCTGATTCTCGCCTGCGCGGCGATGCTCGCGGCCTGTTCGAGCGACCAGGAAGACATCCGGAGCTGGATGACGGAGCAGGAAAAAGGGATGCGCGGCTCGGTCAAGCCGCTTCCCGAAGTCAGGCCCTTTCCCGTCGTCGAATATACCGTGGCCGACAGGACACCACCGTTTGCCCTGGAACGGCTCGAGCCCGAAACGAAAAGCGGGCCCGGCAGCGGACCGGACCTGAACCGCCGGCGCGAACCGCTCGAGGCATTTCCGCTCGAGTCGCTCGAGCTCGTCGGCGTGATGCGGCAGGGCGAGCGGGTGCACGCGCTGGTGCGGGTCGACAAGAGTCTCTACCAGGTCAGGGTCGGCAACTACGTGGGGCAGAACTTCGGTGTGGTGAGCGGCATTTCCGATGCTGACCTCACCCTGAAAGAACTCGTTGAAGACTTGGATGGCGACTGGGTGGAACGCACCAGCAAGTTGCTGTTGCAGGAGCGCCAGGAGGCGAAACGATGAAACGCAAGAGCATGATGGCGCTGTTTTACGCAGTGCTGGCGCTGGTGGGGGCCGTCCCGATGGCGTTTGCCCAGGCACCGACAGCGGTGGCCGAGATGTCGAACCGGATCGAGGACATGGAGGTTTCCCGGCAGGGCGGCAGCGTCTATGTCCGGCTTACTCTCAAGGAACCGCCGGCGAGCCCGCCGCCGAGTTTCAGCGTCGCGACTCCGCCGCGCATCGCGTTCGACTTTCGCGGCACGGCGAACGGACTCGGGCGCACGCAGCAGGACATCGGCCAGGGGGACCTGCGCAGCGCGAACATCGTCCAGGCGGGCGGCCGCACGCGGCTCGTCCTCAACCTGACCCGTGCGACGCCGTACGAGGCGCGCGTCGAAGGGCGCAACGTCATCATCACGCTGTCGCCGATCGCGCCCGATGCGGTGGCCTCGACGCCGGTGTCGCAGGCGCTGGCGAACTTCGCGGCGCCGAAAGCGCAGGATGCCGCAGCTGAAACGCGGAGCATCAGGGACATTACGTTCCGTCGCGGCAAGGACGGCGAAGCGCGCATCGCCGTGCAGCTGTCGAGTCCGGAGACGGGCATCGACATCCGCCGGCAAGGCGAAAACCTCGTCGTCGAGTTCCTCGGGACGTCCTTGCCCGAACATCTGCGGCGGCGTTCGGACGTCACCGACTTCGCCACTCCGGTCACGTCGATGACCGCCCAGCCCCAGGGCGACAACGTCAGGCTGCTGGTCGCGCCGACCGGCTTGTGGGAGCACAACGCGTACCAGAGCGACAACCAGTTCGTCCTCGAAGTGCGGCGTGTCGTCGAGGACCCGAACAAGCTGGTCCAGGGCAGCCGCGGCCAGTACAGCGGCGAGAAGCTGTCGCTGAATTTCCAGAACATCGACGTCCGGTCGGTGCTGCAGGTCATCGCGGACTTCACGAACTTCAACATCATCACCAGCGACTCCGTCCAGGGCAACCTCACGCTGCGCCTGAAGGACGTGCCGTGGGACCAGGCGCTCGACATCATCCTGCAGGCGAAAGGCCTGGACATGCGCAAGACGGGCAACGTGATCTGGATCGCGCCCAGCGAAGAGCTCGCGATGCGCGAGAAGCTGCAGCTCGAAGCGCAGGCCCAGATCGGCGACCTCGAGCCGGTCCAGACCGAGAGCTTCCAGATCAATTACCACAAGGCGAAAGAGATTTTCGATTTCCTGAAGAGCAAGGACCAGACGATGCTGTCCAAGCGCGGCAGCGTCGTGATGGACGAGCGCAGCAACAAGCTGTTCGTCACCGACGTCGTGTCGCGCCTCGATGCCATCCGGCGGCTCGTCGGAGAAATCGACCTGCTGCCGCGCCAGGTCATGATCGAGGCGCGGATCGTCGAGGCAAACAAGGACTTTGCGCGCGACCTCGGCGTGCGCCTCGGCGTCGGCGGTGTCGGCGGCAGGACCGTCGGCTTTGACGCGAACGGCCGGCCGATCAGGCGCGCGACGGTCGGCGGAGGATTGGAAAATACAGGGTTCAATGCTGGGCAAACGGTCGCGGCGACCGACGCACAGGTCGCAACAGTGCCCGGCGGGCTGAACGTGAACCTCCCCGCGCCAGGTGGATCGGGCGTGCTGTCGGCAGTGTTGTGGAACAACACCGCAACCCGCTTCCTGAACTTGGAGTTGTCAGCTCTTGAGTCGGACGGGCGCGGACGAATCGTTTCCAGCCCGCGGGTGCTGACTGCAAATCAGGTTGAAGCAGTGATCGAACAAGGCACAAAGATTCCGTATCCGGAGAAGACGAGTTCGGGTGCTGCGAGCATAAAGTTCGAGAAGGCAGTGCTTTCGCTGAAGGTCAAACCGCAGATCACGCCCGAAGGGCGGGTGCAGCTATTCGTGCTCGTGAACAAGGACCGTCCTGACTTCGCGCGTAGTGTAGAGGGCACTCCGACAGTTGTGACGAAGAACATTCAAACCGAAGTGCTCGTCGAGAACGGTGGCACTGTCGTCATCGGCGGTATCTATGAAGAAGAGGAAACCGATTCGGTTACCCGGATTCCTCTTCTCGGCGAAGTCCCGCTTGTCGGCGCACTGTTCCGCAATACGATCAAGAATTCAAAACGCTCCGAGCTGCTGATTTTCATCACGCCGCGGATAGTTGCGGACTCATTGACGCTGCGTTAGGCTCGCGTGCTCGTCACTGGGCGCGGGCCCGATCCCGCAACGTACCGGATGCTGGTTTGGTGTTAGTCGTTCTCGTGGGCATGATGGGTGCCGGAAAGACCACAGTAGGACGCGAGTATGCGAAGCGGCATCAGATGCGCTTTGTGGACTGCGACCACGAAATCGAGGCTCGCACCGGCGTGAAGGTCCCGACCATCTTCGAAATCGAGGGAGAAGCGGGCTTCCGGCGTCGCGAGAGCCAGCTCCTCGACGAACTCACCCATGAGACGGGACTGGTCCTGGCGACCGGCGGCGGAGTCGTGCTCGATCCGGCGAACCGTGCCGTTCTGGCGGCGCGCGGCATCGTCGTATACCTGAACGTGCCGACGCAAGTGCTGTGGGAACGCACGCGCAACGACCGCAACCGGCCGCTGCTGCAGGTGTCGAACCCGCGCGAGCGCATCGAGAGCCTGTATCGCGAACGGGATCCGCTGTATCGTGAAGTCGCCGACATCATCGTCGATGGCGGGCGCGGCAACCCGGGCGGAATGGTCAGGCAGGTCGAGAAAGCGATCCAGAATTTCCACAAGAAAACATGCGAACACTGAACGTCGCCCTCGGGGACCGTGCCTACCCGATCCATATCGGACCGGGCGTGCTCGACAACGCCGGCCTGATCCGGCCTTTCCTCAGGACTGCGCGGGTCGCGATCGTCACGAACGACGTCGTCGGTCCGCTTTACCTGGCGCGGCTGCAGCGCGCGCTCGAGGCGGACGGCGTCAGGGTGGACGTCGTTACCCTTCCCGATGGCGAGTCGCACAAGAACTGGCAGACCCTCAATCTCGTCTTCGACATGCTGCTGGCGACGCGCTGCGAACGCTCGACGACGCTGATCGCGCTGGGCGGGGGCGTGGTCGGCGACATGGCCGGATTCGCGGCGGCGACCTACCAGCGCGGCATGCCGTTCATCCAGGTTCCGACAACGCTGCTGTCGCAGGTCGATTCGTCGGTCGGCGGCAAGACCGCGATCAACCACCCGCTCGGCAAGAACATGATCGGGGCGTTCTATCAGCCCCGCGTCGTGCTCGCGGACACCGCAACACTCGACACGCTGCCGGACCGCGAGCTGAAAGCCGGCCTCGCCGAAGTGATCAAGTATGGGCTGATCCGCGACCCGGCACTGTTCGACTGGCTCGAAGCGCACATCGAGCGCGTGCTCGCGCGCGAACCCGAAGCGCTCGCGTTCGCGATCGAGCGTTCGTGCGCGAACAAGGCCGAAGTCGTCGCGGCGGACGAGACCGAACAGGGCGAGCGCGCGCTGCTCAATCTCGGCCACACGTTCGGGCATGCGATCGAGACCGGCATGGGGTACGGCAACTGGCTGCACGGCGAAGCCGTCGCCGCCGGCACGATGATGGCTGCGGAGCTGTCGCGCAGGCTGGGCTGGCTGAGCGCTGCCGACGTTGCGCGCATCGAAGCGCTGCACGTGCGCGCCGGGCTGCCGGTGCTCGGGCCGCCGTTGCCGGTCGCGACCTATCTCGAGCTGATGGCGAACGACAAGAAAGTCGAGGAGGGACGCCTGCGCCTGGTCCTGCTGCGCTCGATCGGCAAGGCGGTGCTTCATGCAGGCGCGGCGCCGGACGTGATCGGCGCGTCGATCGAGGCGCGTTGCGGGTGATCGCACTCGCGTCCTATGCGGTCAGCGAAAGCAATTCGCGCGGACGCGTCCACGCCGAGCCGTCGCCGGGCATACGCAGCGAGTTCCAGCGCGACCGCGACCGCATCGTTCACTGCACGGCTTTTCGCCGGCTGGAATACAAGACGCAGGTGTTCGTCAATCACGAAGGCGACCTCTTTCGCACGCGGCTCACGCACAGCATCGAAGTCGCGCAGATCACGCGCACGATCGCCCGCGTGCTGGCGCTCAACGAGGATCTCGCCGAAGCCATCGCTCTCGCGCACGATCTCGGGCACACCCCTTTCGGTCACGCCGGACAGGACGCGCTCAACGCGTGCATGAAGGCATACGGCGGGTTTGAGCACAATCTCCAGTCGCTGCGCACCGTCGACGTGCTCGAGGAGCACTATGCGGCATTCGACGGGCTCAACCTCACCCACGAAACGCGCGAAGGCATCCTCAAGCACTGTTCACGGGCCAATGCCGCGCAGCTCGGCGAGCTCGGGCGGCGCTTCCTCGAAGGCACCCAGCCTTCGCTCGAAGCGCAGCTCGCGAACCTCGCCGACGAAATCGCGTACAACAACCACGACGTCGATGACGGCCTGCGTTCGGGCCTGATCTCGCTCGCCGACCTCGACGCGGTCGCGATCTTCGCGACCCGCCGGCGGGAAGTCGAAGCGCAGTGGCCGGGGCTCGCCGGGCGCAAGCTGGTCCACGAGACGATCCGCCGCATGATCAACGCGATGGCGCTCGACCTGATCGACAAGACCCGCTCGAACATCGCTGCCGCCGGCATCGTCACTCTCGCCGACGTGTACCGGGCGCCGCCCCTCGTCGCGTACTCCGACGCGCTGTTGCCGCAGCTTCGGGAGCTGAAGGCTTTTCTCCGCGACCAGCTCTATCTGCACTACCAGGTGCTGCGGATGACCGACAAGGCGCGGCGCATCGTGCGCGACCTGTTCGACGCATTCATGAGCGACGTCCGGCTGCTGCCGCCGCAGTACCAGCTCCGCGCCCGGGCCGACCAGCCGCGCGCGATCGCCGACTACATCGCCGGCATGACGGATCGCTATGCAATGAAGGAGCATCGCCGGCTCTTCGCCGTAGGCGAAATTCATTGAATCATCATAGTCTTACCGCAGCGCAAAAAACTCTTGAATCACGAGTTTCAGGCAGGTATATTCTTTAGCCCGCTGGATGGTACGTAGCGGCCGTGTGCGTGCGCACGGGCTGAACAAAGCCGGTGTGCGAGTGCACCCGGCTTTTTTTGACGTCTGCACAGTTTTGGTGCGTTTTTTGCATGCGGCGCCGTCCGTCGCCCGATGAACGCCGGTTTTGTCCGGCAAACGTGTCGTGTCGAGGAACAACGAGATGGATCTCCCCCAAAAGCAGGGTCTGTACGACCCGGCCAATGAACATGACGCCTGCGGCGTGGGTTTCATTGCCCACATCAAGGGCAGCAAGAGCCACGAAATCATCACGCAAGGGCTCGAGATCCTCAAGAATCTCGATCACCGCGGCGCGGTGGGCGCCGACGAACTGCAGGGCGACGGCGCGGGCATCCTCATCCAGATTCCCGACGCGCTGTACCGCGAGGACATGGCGAAGCAGGGCGTGACGCTGCCTCCTGCCGGCGAGTACGGCATCGGCATGGTGTTCCTGCCGAAAGAGCAGGCTTCGCGCCTGGCGTGCGAGGAAGAGATCCGCCGCGCGGTACGCGCCGAAGGCCAGGTCGTGCTCGGCTGGCGCGACGTGCCGGTCAACCCCGACATGCCGATGTCGCCAACCGTGAAGGCCAAGGAACCGGTGATGCGACAGGTCTTCATCGGCCGCGGGCCCGACGTCACCGTTACGGATGCCCTCGAACGCAAGCTCTATGTCATCCGCCGCCGCGCCGCGAACGCGGTCAATGCGCTGCACCTCAAGCACGGCAAGGAGTTCTACGTCGTCTCGATGTCGGCGCGGACGATCAACTACAAGGGGCTGCTGCTCGCGACCCAGGTCGGCGAATACTACGACGACCTCACCGATCCGCGCGCCGTCTCCGCGCTGGCGCTGGTGCACCAGCGCTTCTCGACGAACACGTTCCCGAAGTGGAACCTCGCACACCCGTTCCGCTACATCGCGCACAACGGCGAAATCAACACGCTGCGCGGCAACTACAACTGGATGCGCGCGCGCGAGAAAGGCGTCTCGTCGCCGCTGCTCGGCGCCGATCTCGAGAAGATCTGGCCGCTGATCTACCCGGGCCAGTCCGACTCGGCGTCGTTCGACAACGCGCTCGAGCTGCTCGTGATGGGTGGCTACTCGCTCGCGCACGCGATGATGATGATGATCCCCGAAGCGTGGGAGTCGCATACGCTGATGGACGAGCGCCGTCGCGCGTTCTACGAATACCACGCAGCGATGATGGAGCCGTGGGACGGCCCGGCCGCAGTCGCTTTCACTGACGGCCGCCAGATCGGCGCGACGCTCGACCGCAACGGCCTGCGTCCGGCGCGCTATCTCGTTACCGACGACGACTTCGTCGTCATGGCATCCGAATCCGGCGTGCTGCCGATCCCGGACAGCAAGATCGTCAAGAAATGGCGTCTGCAGCCGGGCAAGATGTTCATGATCGACCTCGAGCAGGGGCGCATCATCGACGACCGCGAGCTCAAGGAGTCGCTGGCGACGGCGAAGCCCTACCGCGAATGGATTCGCCGCATCAACATCAAGTTCGACGAGCTGCAGGCGCCTGCCGACGCCGGTGCGCCGCAGTGCGCCGCATCGGTGCTCGACCGCCAGCAGGCGTTCGGCTACACGCAGGAAGACATCAAGTTCATCCTCGATCCGATGGGCAAGACCGGCGAAGAGGCGACGGGCTCGATGGGCAACGATTCGCCGCTCGCAGTGCTGTCGGCGAAGGAAAAGACGCTCTACAGCTACTTCCGCCAGCTTTTCGCCCAGGTCACGAACCCGCCAATCGATCCGATCCGCGAGCAGCTCGTGATGTCGCTCGTGTCCTTCATCGGACCGCGGCCGAATCTTCTCGAGATCAACGAGATCAACCCGCCGTACCGCCTCGAAGTCACGCAGCCGGTGCTCGACTTCGCCGACATGGCGAAGATCCGCAACATCGCCGCGTACGCCGACAGCCGCTTCCGCTCGACCGAGCTCGACGTGTGTTACCCGGCCGAGTGGGGCAAGGAAGGCGTCGAGGCGCGGCTCGCGACGCTGTGCGCCGAAGCTGAAGACGCGGTGCTGCAGGGCTTCAACATCCTGATCGTGTCCGACCGCAAGATCGACGCGCAGACCGCGGCGATTCCCGCACTGCTCGCGACGTCCGCGATCCACCAGCACCTGGTGACGAAAGGCCTGCGCACGCGCGCCGGCCTCGTCGTCGAGACCGGCACTGCGCGCGAAGTCCATCATTTCGCCGTGCTTGCCGGTTACGGTGCCGAAGCGGTGCATCCGTATCTCGCGATGGAGACGCTGCAGCAGCTTGCTGCCCAGTCGCCAAATCCGGCCGAGGCGGCGGACAAGGCGATCAAGCATTTCGTCAAGGCGATCGGCAAGGGCCTGATGAAAGTGATGTCGAAAATGGGCATCTCGACCTACATGTCCTACACCGGCGCGCAGATCTTCGAGGCGGTCGGCCTGCAGCAGGCGCTGTGCGACAAGTACTTCACCGGCACGACGAGCCAGGTCGAAGGCATCGGCGTGTTCGAAGTCATGGAAGAGGCGCTGCGTTTGCACAAGCGGGCTTTCGGCGATGACCCGGTGCTCGTCGACATGCTCGACGCCGGCGGCGATTACGCCTACCGCGTGCGCGGCGACGAGCACATGTGGACGCCCGACGCGATCGCGAAGCTGCAGCACGCGACGCGTTCCGGCAAGACTGACACCTACAAGGAATACGCGCAGCTGATCAACGACCAGACGCGACGCCACATGACGCTGCGCGGCCTGTTCGAGATCAAGCCCGCGGCGGCCCCGGTCCCGCTCGACGAAGTCGAGCCGGCGAAGGAGATCGTCAAGCGCTTCGCCACCGGCGCGATGTCGCTCGGCTCGATCTCGACCGAGGCGCACACGACGCTGGCAGTGGCGATGAACCGCATCGGCGGCAAGTCGAACACCGGCGAAGGCGGCGAGGACCCGATGCGCTTCAAGCCGGTCACGCAGGCGATGCGGATGTCGCAGATCATCGGCGATGGCCGGATTGCGCGCGACCTCGAACTGAAGGCCGGCGACAGCCTGCGTTCGGCGATCAAGCAGGTCGCGTCGGGCCGCTTCGGCGTCACGGCGGAGTACCTCGTCAACGCCGACCAGATCCAGATCAAGATGGCCCAGGGCGCGAAGCCAGGCGAAGGCGGCCAGCTGCCGGGCCACAAGGTCAGCGAGTACATCGGCTTCCTGCGCCATTCGGTGCCGGGCGTCGGCCTGATCTCGCCGCCGCCCCACCATGACATCTACTCGATCGAGGATCTGGCGCAGCTGATCCACGACCTGAAGAACGCGAATCCGGCGGCGTCGATTTCCGTGAAGCTCGTGTCCGAAATCGGCGTCGGCACTGTCGCCGCCGGCGTCGCGAAGGCGAAAGCCGACCACGTCGTGATCGCCGGCCACGACGGCGGCACGGGCGCCTCGCCGTGGAGTTCGATCAAGCACGCCGGCTCGCCGTGGGAACTCGGTCTGGCCGAGACGCAGCAGACGCTGGTGCTGAACCGCCTCCGGAGCCGCATCCGCGTTCAGGTCGACGGCCAGATGAAGACCGGCCGCGATGTCGTCGTCGGTGCCTTGCTCGGCGCCGACGAGTTCGGCTTCGCGACCGCGCCGCTCGTCGTCGGCGGCTGCATCATGATGAGGAAGTGCCACCTGAACACCTGTCCGGTCGGCGTCGCGACGCAGGATCCGGAACTGCGCAAGCGCTTCACCGGCCAGCCCGAACACGTCGTCAATTACTTCTTCTTCGTCGCCGAGGAAGTGCGCGAGCTGATGGCCGAACTCGGGATCCGCAGGTTCGACGAGCTGATCGGTCGCGTCGACCTGCTCGACATGAAGAAAGGCATCGAGCACTGGAAAGCGCGCGGCCTCGACTACAGCCGCATTTTCCATCGCCCGGACGTGCCGGCGAGCGTGTCGCGCCGCCAGGTCGAGACGCAGGACCACGGCCTGGAGAAGGCGCTCGACAACCACCTCGTCGAGCTCGCGCGCCCGGCGCTCGAGCGCGGCGAGACGGTGCGGATCGAACTTCCCGTGCGCAACATCAACCGCACTGTCGGCGCGATGCTGTCGGGCCGCGTCGCGGCGAAATACGGCCACGCCGGCCTGCCGGACGACACCGTGCATGTCACGCTGACCGGCACGGCAGGCCAGAGCTTCGCCGCTTTCCTTGCGCGCGGCGTGACGCTCGAACTCGTCGGCGAAGGCAACGACTACGTCGGCAAGGGGCTGTCGGGCGGGCGCGTCATCGTGCGCCCGCAGTCGTCGTTCCGCGGCGCGTCGACCGAGAACATCATCATCGGCAACACGGTGCTGTACGGCGCGATCGAAGGCGAAGCGTATTTCTCCGGCGTCGGCGGCGAACGCTTCGCAGTGCGCAACTCGGGCGCGACCGCAGTCGTGGAAGGCGTCGGCGACCACGGCTGTGAATACATGACTGGCGGCACGGTCGTCGTGCTCGGGCCCACCGGGCGCAACTTCGCTGCCGGCATGTCGGGCGGCGTCGCGTATGTGCTCGATGCCGATGGCACTTTCGAGCAGCGCTGCAACATGGCGCAGGTGGCGCTGGAGCCGGTGCCGGAAGAAATCGAAGCGCGCAAGGGCTCCGAATCCGGCGACGACCTCGAGTCGCACGGCCGCGTCGACATCGACCATCTCGAGATGGGCGACGAGTTGATCCTGAAAGGCCTGATCGAGCGTCACGTGCGCTACACGGGCAGCGCGCATGCGCGCGAGATCATCGAAAACTGGACCGCCTGGCGCTGCAAGTTCGTCAAGGTGATGCCGCATGAATATCGTCGGGCGCTGGCCGAGATGGCCGCGCAGAAGCAGAAGCAACTGGAGGCCGCATAAAAAATGGGGAAGCCCACCGGATTTCTGGAGTACCAGCGTCTTTCCGAGGCCTACGAGCCGGTTGCGGAGCGGGTGAAGAAGTACAAAGAGTTCGTCCTGCGCCTGAGCGACGAACAGGCGGCGGTGCAGGGCGCGCGCTGCATGGATTGCGGCATCCCGTTCTGCAACACCGGCTGCCCGGTGAACAACATCATTCCGGACTGGAACGATCTCGTTTATCGCAACCAGTGGCGTCAGGCGATCGAGGTGCTGCACTCGACGAACAACTTCCCGGAATTCACCGGGCGCATCTGCCCGGCGCCGTGCGAAGCCGCCTGCACGCTGAACATCAACGCCGACCCGGTCGGCATCAAATCGATCGAGCACGCGATCATCGACAAGGCGTGGGAAGAGGGCTGGGTGCAGCCGCGCCCGCCGAAGTCGAAGACCGGCCGGAAGATCGCGGTCGTCGGCTCGGGTCCGGCCGGCCTCGCCGCCGCGCAGCAGCTCGCGCGCGCCGGGCACGACGTGACGGTGTTCGAGAAGAGCGACCGCATCGGCGGCCTGCTGCGCTACGGCATCCCCGACTTCAAGATGGAGAAGTCGCTGATCGACCGCCGCATCGAGCAGATGCAGGCTGAAGGCGTGACTTTCCGCACCGGAATCGTCGTAGGCTCGGCGGACCTGCCCGCCGGCATCGCCAGTGACGCGAAGGAAGTCGTCAGTGCCGAGGCGCTGAAGAACGAATTCGACGCGGTGATTCTCGCCGCCGGCTCGGAAGTGCCGCGCGACCTGCCGGTCCCCGGGCGCGAGCTCGACGGCGTGCATTTCGCGCTGGAATTCCTGATCCCGCAGAACAAGGCGGTCGCCGGCGGCGCGCCGAACCCGATCTCGGCCGAGGGCAAGAACGTCGTCGTCATCGGCGGCGGCGACACCGGCTCCGACTGCGTCGGCACGTCGAACCGCCACGGCGCGGCGAGCGTGACGCAGTTCGAACTCATGCCGATGCCGCCGGAGCAGGAAAACAAGGCGCTGACGTGGCCGTACTGGCCGATCAAGTTCCGCACCTCGTCGTCGCACGAGGAAGGCTGCGAGCGCGACTTCGCGGTTGCGACGAAAGCTTTCTACGGCACGAACGGCAAGGTCGAAGGCTTGAAAGCGGTCCGCCTCGAATGGAAGGACGGCCGGATGGCGGAAGTGCCGGGCTCGGAATTCGACGTCAGGGCCGATCTGGTGTTGTTCGCGATGGGCTTCACGAACCCGGTCGGCAGCCTGCTCGAGGCGTTCGGCGTCGACCGGGACGGCCGCGGCAACGCGAAGGCGACGACCGACGGCGAAGGCTGCTACGCGACGACGTCGCCGAAAGTGTTCGCGGCGGGCGACGTGCGCCGCGGGCAGTCGCTGGTCGTGTGGGCGATCCGCGAAGGCCGTCAATGCGCCCGCGAAGTCGACCAGTTCCTCATGGGTCAGAGCGTCCTTCCACGCTGAACGACGCGGACCGCCCACGGGCGGGGAGTGGACGAATGCGGGCCGACCGGCCCGCAGGGCGCGAAGGCCGTCAATGCGCCCGCGAAGTCGACCAGTTCCTCATGGGTCAGAGCGTCCTTCCACGCTGAACGACGCGGACCGCCCGCGGGCGGTGATGAAAGGGGCGATGTGCGGGTCGCCCCTGTCGTTTGGGTGGCTGGAGGCCGCTGGCGGCCGGCGCCGCTTACAGCTTCAGCACCTCGGCGGTGTAGCGCGCGATCATCCGTTCCTCGTTCGTCGGCACCACCGCGACTGCGACGCGGCTGTCCGCGGCGTCGATGCGGGTGGCGTGGGCGGCGTTCGCCTGCGCGTCGATTTTCACGCCGAGCCAGGCCGACAGTTCGGCGACCTGCGCGCGCACCGGCGCGGCGTGTTCGCCGATGCCGCCGGTGAATACCAGCGCGTCGAGCCCGCCTGCCGCCGCTGCGAGCGAGCCGATCTCGCGCGCGATGCGGTAGCAGAACAGGTCGACCGCTTCTTTCGCTTCGCGCGCCGGGGACGCCAGCAGCGTGCGCATGTCCTGGCTGATGCCGGACACGCCGAGCAGCCCGGATTCCTTGTACAGCAGGTTCGTCAGCGCCTTCGCGTCCATGTCCTGCTGTTCCATCAGGTACAGCAGCACGCCGGGGTCGAGGCTGCCGGTGCGCGTGCCCATCATCAGGCCGTCGACGGTGGTGAAGCCCATCGTCGAGGCGACGCTCTTGCCGTCGCGCAGCGCGCACATCGACGCGCCGTTGCCCAGATGTGCGATCAGCACTGCGCCGCTCGCCCGCGCGCCGAGGACTTCGGGCAGCTGCCGGGCGACATAGTCGTACGACAGGCCGTGGAAACCGTAGCGCTTGACGCCGCGGGCGGTGATCGCGCGCGGCAGCGCGAACGCCTGCGCGAGCGGCGGCTGCGAGCGATGGAAGGCGGTGTCGAAGCAGCCGACCTGCGGGATGCCGGGCAGCATCACGGCCACGGCGCGCACCGCGCGCAGGTTGTGCGGCTGGTGCAGCGGCGCGAGCGGCACGAAGCCGTCGAGCTCGCGCAGCACGAGCTCGTCCAGCCGCACCGGCGCGCTGTGGAGTTCGCCGCCATGCACGATGCGATGCCCGGCTGCGACGATGTCGAGCGCCGGGTTGTTCGCGGCGAGCCAGGCAAACAGGTGATTGAGGGCGTCGCGATGTTGCTCGGCCTGCCCGCCCGCAGTATGCACCGGCTCGCGGTAGCGAAGGCCGGCGGCGTCCTGTGCGGACAGCATCGGCGTTGCGCCGATCCCCTCGATCTGCCCCCACAGCGCCGGTTTCGCGGCCAGTTCGGGTTGGGTCGCGTACAGCGCGAACTTGACGCTGCTCGAGCCCGCGTTGATGATCAGGATCGCTTTCATACGAGCCTCGCCTCGCGCTTCTTGTGCGCCATCAGTTGCACGATCGCGCACGACGCGGTGCGCGTCTTGGCGGTGTCGGCGCGGCTCGTCAGCACGATCGGTACGCGCGCGCCGAGCACCACGCCGGCCATCAGCGCGTCCGCGAGGTATTCGAGCTGCTTCGCGACCATGTTGCCGGATTCGAGGTCGGGCACGACGAGGATGTCGGCGCTGCCGGCGACCAGCGAGTTGATGCCCTTGGTCTTGGCGGCGATGAGCGATATCGCGTTGTCGAACGCGAGCGGCCCGTCGAGCAGGCCGCCGCGGATCTGGCCACGGTCGGCCATCTTGCACAGCGCCGCGGCGTCGATCGTCGAGCGCAGTTTCGAGGTCACGGTCTCGACCGCCGAGAGGATCGCGACTTTCGGCTCCACGAGCCCGAGCACCTGCGCGAGGTCGATTGCGTTCTGGATGATATCGGCCTTGTCTTCGAGAGTCGGCTCGATGTTGATTGCCGCATCGGTGATCAGGAGCGGGCGCGGGTAGGTCGGCACGTCGGCCATGAAGACGTGGCTGACGCGGCGCGCGGTGCGCAGGCCGCCGACTTTCGACAGGACTGCGCTCATCAGCTCGTCGGTATGCAGCGAGCCTTTCATCAGTGCCTCTACGACGCCGTCGCGCGCGAGGGCGACGGCCGTTTCGGCGGCGGCGTGGCTGTGCGGGACATTGACGATGCGAAAGCCTTTCAGGTCCAGCCCTTCCTGTTCCGCGACGGCGTGGATCTTTGCCTCGGGGCCCACCAGCACAGGCACCACGAGCCCTGCGGCGGCCGCTTGCAGCGGTCCGCGCAGCGATTCCGGGTCGCACGGATGGGCCACTGCGATCGGGATCGGCGCCATGCCGGCGGTGATCGACAACAGGTGTCCGTAGCGCAGTTCGCGGTCGGAAATCGTCACTTCCGGCAGCGTGATCCGCGGGCGCTTGACTTTTTCGGTCGGCGCCTGGACTTCGGCGATGCCATCGATGACTTTCAGCCCTTCCTGGTTCAGCGCGAGGCAGTCGAAGACGATGTGGTGGTTATGCTCGAATTTCTCGCGACATGTCACGGTGATCGTCAAGGTGTCGCCGATCGTGATCGGGCGCCAGAAATTCAGCCCTTGCGAAACATAGACGGTGCCCGGTCCGGGGAACTCGGTGCCGAGCACGGTCGAGATCAGCGTGCTGCCCCACATGCTGTGGCCGACGACTTCGCGGAACTGGCTGGAGCGCGCGTATTCGGTATCGACGTGGGTCGGATTGACGTCGCCCGACATGATCGCGAACAGATGGATGTCATCCGGGCGCAACGTGCGCACCAGCTCCGCGCGATCGCCTACCTGGATTTCGTCGAAGACGCGGTTCTGGATGAACTGGGTGGCGATTTGCATCATGATCGGTCCTGCCTTTCGGGCGGTGCAAAAGCGGAATTCTAACGGGCGCGTTCAGGCGGCATGCGGCATTCGCGATTATTTTTTGTGCGGTGCGCAAAAATGCCGCAGTCGGCTTCGACGATGCAGATGGTAACCGGGCCGGATGGGGGCCGCATGATAGAATCCGCGCGGTTTTCGATGGTTACCGGAGTGTTCATGGAAGTCGTGATTCTCGCCGCAGGGCAGGGCAAACGGATGCGATCGGCATTGCCCAAGGTGCTGCAGCCGATTGCCGGCCGGCCGATGCTGGAGCACGTGATTGCGGCAGCGCAGGCGCTGGAGGCGCGACGCATCTGTGTCGTCCATGGGCACGGCGGCGAAGCGGTGCGGGCGCGGCTGCAGCATGCTGCCGTGCAGTGGGCATTGCAGCAGCCGCAGCTCGGCACCGGCCACGCAGTGCTGCAGGCGTTGCCGCATCTGACCGACGGCGACATGGCGCTGGTGCTGTATGGCGACGTGCCGCTGATCGGCGTGCCGACGCTGCGCCGGCTCGAAGCCGCTGCGGGCGGCGAGCGCCTTGCGCTGTTGACGGTCGAGCTCGCGGATCCGTCCGGCTACGGCCGCATCCTGCGCGATGGCGCCGGCCGCGTCGTGCGCATCGTCGAGGAAAAGGACGCGAGCGCCGACGAGCGCCGCGTGCGCGAAGTCAACACCGGCATCCTCGTCGCCCCGGTCGCGCGTCTGCGCGACTGGCTCGCGCGCCTTGGCAACGACAACGCGCAGCGCGAGTACTACCTCACCGACATCATCGGCATGGCGGTCGCCGAAGGCGTCGAAGTCACGACGGTGCAGCCCGACGCGATATGGGAGACGCTCGGCGTCAACAGCAAGGCGCAGCTCGCCGAACTCGAACGCCTCCACCAGCGCAACATCGCGACGCGGCTGATGGAAGACGGCGTCACGCTGTTCGACCCGTCGCGCATCGACGTGCGCGGCGAGCTCCTGTGCGGCCGAGACGTCGAGATCGACGTCAACTGCGTGTTCGAAGGCCGCGTCGAGATCGCCGACGACGTGCGTATCGGCGCGAACTGCGTGATCCGCAACGCCCGCATCGGTGCCGGCACGCGTCTCGCGCCGTTCTCGCATGTCGAGGACACGACGACGGGCCGCGACTGCGTCATCGGGCCGTATGCCCGCACGCGCCCGGGCACGACGCTCGGCGACGGCGTGCATCTGGGCAACTTCGTCGAAGTGAAGAACAGCGCGATCGCCGACGACTCGAAGGCGAACCATCTCGCCTACATCGGCGACGCCGACATCGGCCGGCGCGTGAATGTCGGTGCGGGCACGATCACCTGCAACTACGATGGCGCGAACAAGTACCGCACGACGATCGGCGACGACGTCTTCATCGGCTCCGACACCCAGCTCGTCGCACCAGTCCGGGTCGGGCGCGGCGCGACACTGGGGGCCGGCACGACCCTGACGAAAGACGCCCCCGAAGACCAGCTCACGGTGTCGCGCGCAAGACAGATCAGCATTCCGGGCTGGAAGCGGCCAGTCAAGAAAAAGGCGGGAGAATAATCATGTGCGGCATCGTCACTGCGATCGCGACCGGCAACGTCGTCCCGGTCCTCCTCGAAGGCCTGCGCAAGCTCGAGTACCGCGGCTACGACTCGGCCGGCCTGGCGGTGCTCGCCGGCGGATTGAAGCGGCTGCGCTCGACCGGGCGCGTCGCCGAGCTCGCGGCGCTCGCCGAAGCGAAGGAGCTGCGCGCCAGCCTCGGCATCGCGCATACGCGCTGGGCGACGCACGGCGGGCCGTCGGAGCGCAACGCGCATCCGCATATCTCCGGCGGGCTCGCGGTCGTGCATAACGGCATCATCGAGAACTTCGAGGCGATCAAGGAGGCGCTCGAGATGCGCGGCTACCGTTTCGAGTCCGAGACCGACACCGAAGCGATCGCGCATCTGGTCCACGCCAAGCTCGAATCGGGCGCGGACCTCTTCGAAGCGGTGCGTCTGGCGACGAACGAGCTGGTCGGCGCCTACGCGATCGGCGTGATCGCCGAAGCCGAGCCCGAGCGCGTGATCGTCGCGCGACGCGGCTCGCCGTTGCTGCTGGGCGTCGGCGAGGACGGCATGTATGCCGCCTCCGACACTGCGGCGCTGCTGCAGGTCACGCGCAACGTGATTTACCTCGAAGACGGCGACCTCGCCGAGCTGCGCGTCGATGCCTACCGCATCGTCCGGCCCGACGGTACGCCGGTCGAGCGCGATGTGCATGTGTCGAGCCTGTCGGCCGACGCGGTCGAGCTCGGCCAGTACCGCCACTACATGCAGAAGGAAATTTTCGAACAGCCGCAGGCGCTCGCGAGCACGCTCGAGCTCATCGCCGGTGGCGGCTCGATCAGCCCGCAGTTGTTCGGCAGTCAGGCCGCGGACGTGTTCGGCGGCGTGCGCCGCGTGCTGGTGCTCGCGTGCGGCACGAGCTACCACGCCGGCCTCGTCGCGCGCTATTGGCTGGAATCGGTCGCGAAAGTGCCGTGCACGGTCGAGATCGCGAGCGAATACCGTTACCGCGATTCGGTCCCCGACCCCGACACGCTCGTCGTCGTGATCTCGCAGTCGGGCGAAACGGCCGACACGCTCGCCGCGCTGAAGCACGCGAAGAGTCTCGGCATGACGCGCACGCTCGCGATCTGCAACGTACCCGAATCCGCGATCGTGCGCGAAGCGGCGTTGCGCTTCATCACACGTGCCGGCCCCGAGATCGGCGTCGCGTCGACGAAAGCCTTCACGACGCAGCTCGCCGCGCTCGCGCTGTTGACGCTTGCGCTCGCGAAGCTCGCCGGCCGCCTGCCCGAAGCCGAGGAGGGGCGCTACCTCATTGCGCTGCGCCACCTGCCGGTCGCGGTGCAGAAAGTGCTCGAACTCGAGCCGCAGATCGAAGCCTGGGCGCAACGCTTCGCCGCGAAGCACCACGCGCTGTTCCTCGGCCGCGGCCGCCACTGGCCGATCGCGATGGAAGGCGCGCTGAAGCTCAAGGAAATCTCGTACATCCATGCCGAAGCCTACGCCGCCGGCGAGCTCAAGCACGGACCGCTCGCGCTAGTCGACCGCGACATGCCGGTGATCGCGATCGCTCCGGCCGACGAGCTGCTCGAAAAGCTCAAGTCGAACCTGCAGGAAGTCCGCGCGCGCGGCGGCGAACTCTACGTCTTCGCCGACGCCGGCAGCGAGATAGCCGAATCCGAGGGCGTGCACATCCTGCCGATGCCCGAGCACTACGGTATGCTGTCGCCGGTGCTGCACGTCGTGTCGCTGCAGCTGCTGTCGTACCACGCGGCGCTCGTCAAGGGCACGGACGTCGATAAACCGAGGAACCTGGCGAAGTCGGTGACGGTGGAGTGACCCCGGGAGGACATCTTCCCGGACCTTGAGTGACCTACCTTGGCCGCACCGGCAGCAGCCACGCGGTGAAAAAACGGACGGCCAAGGCCGTCCGTGAAACTCTTCCGCGGTGAGCGGATGAGAGCGAGAGAAGATACCGGAGCGACGCCGGACCCGGGACCGCGCACCCGGTCGGCGTTACGCCGGAAGCAACCGAGTCCGACCTCGGCTTCTGTGATCAGAAGAACCCGAGCGCGTTGGGGCTGTAGCTGACGAGCAGGTTCTTGGTCTGCTGGTAGTGGTCGAGCATCATCTTGTGGGTTTCGCGACCGATGCCCGATTCCTTGTAGCCGCCGAAAGTCGCGTGCGCCGGGTAGGCGTGGTAGCAGTTCGTCCACACCCGCCCGGCCTTGATCGCGCGGCCCATGCGGTAGGCGACGCTACCGTCGCGCGACCAGACGCCGGCACCGAGGCCGTAAGGCGTGTCATTCGCGATTTCGAGCGCTTCGGCTTCGTCCTTGAACGTCGTCACAGCGAGCACCGGCCCGAAGATCTCTTCCTGGAAGATGCGCATCTTGTTGTGGCCGCGGAACAGCGTCGGCTGGACGTAGAAGCCTTCGGCCAGCTCGCCGCCCAAGTGCGCCCGCTCGCCGCCGATCAGGAGCTGCGCGCCTTCCTCGCGGCCCACGTCCATGTACGACAGGATCTTGTTCATCTGCTCGGCCGACGCCTGCGCGCCCATCATGCAGTCGGTGTCGAGCGGGCTGCCCTGCCTGATCGCCCGCACGCGCGCGAGCACGCGTTCCATGAACCGGTCGTAGATCGACTCCTGGATCAATGCGCGCGACGGGCACGTGCACACTTCGCCCTGGTTGAACGCGAACAGCACCATGCCTTCGACGGCCTTGTCGAAGAACGCGTCGTCGGCCGCGGCGATGTCCGAGAAGAAGATGTTGGGCGACTTGCCGCCGAGTTCCAGTGTCGCCGGGATGAGGTTCGTCGCGGCGGCCTGGGCGATCACGCGGCCGGTCGCGGTCGAACCGGTGAAAGCGATCTTGGCGATGCGCTTGCTGGTCGCCAACGGCATGCCGGCTTCGCGACCGAAGCCATTGACGACATTGAGCACGCCCGGCGGCAAGAGGTCCGCGATCAGCTCGACCAGCACCAGGATGCTGACCGGGGTCGATTCGGCGGGCTTGAGCACGACGCAGTTGCCGGCGCCGATCGCCGGCGCGAGCTTCCAGGCGGCCATCAGGATCGGAAAATTCCACGGAATGATCTGGCCGACGACGCCGAGCGGTTCGTGGAAATGGTACGCGACGGTGTGCTCGTCGATCTCGCTGATGCTGCCTTCCTGGGCGCGCAGGCAGCCGGCGAAGTAGCGGAAATGGTCGATTGTCAGCGGGATGTCGGCGTTCAGCGTCTCGCGGATCGCCTTGCCATTATCGACGGTCTCGGCGTAAGCGAGCAGCTCGAGGTTGCCTTCGAGGCGGTCGGCGATCTTCAGCAGGAGGTTCGCGCGGTCGGCGGCGGACGTGCGGCCCCATCTGTCGGCGGCGGCGTGGGCGGCGTCGAGCGCGAGCGTGATGTCTTCCTCGGTTGAGCGGGCAACCTGGCAGAACGGTTTGCCGGTGATCGGCGTGACGTTGTCGAAGTACTCGCCGCGTACCGGCGCGACCCATTTGCCACCGATGAAGTTGTCGTAGCGACTCTTGAACCGGACTTTCGCCGCGGGCTGGCCGGGCAATTCGTATAGCATTGCTTTGTCTCCTGTTGCAGCGGTGATTGGACGAATCGTCCAGTTGAGCGACCGGTCATCCCGCAAGCGATGCCGACCTGATTCTTGTGGGCAGCTCAGGAACCCCGCTCTCGGAGCACCTCGGGGTAATAGCACATGTACCCTTTTCTGCAGTGCTCCACCGACGGGCGCAGTTCCTGTGCAAAGCCCATCAATTTCTCCCCGTCCTCTCCAGCCTCGACACGGTCCAGGACGGCCTTCACCATCCGGACGCTGGCGATCTTTCGGGCGGTCGGCGCTTCCCTGCCGGCAATCTTCACGGCCGCAATCCCGCCCTTGAGGAAGCCTGACAGCGCACATAGGCCGCACGGACCGAATGGCATGCCCTGCTCGTTCGTCCTGAATCCGCACGAGAACCGATACCAAAGCCACTGCCGGTATTCGCGATCATTCTCCTGAAGGCTCTCGAGCAGCGGTGCCGACAGCTCCCGTATGCCCCGCGGCCGGTATTCGCTCACGTAGCGATCGAGACAAATCGGGCCGCCCAAGGTTTGGGGAAGATGAACGGTGCTGCATGCCCCCTCCTCGAACACGCAGGCGTCATTGAGGATGAATGCCTCGATCTCCAGATCGGGCACCTCTGCGGCGATCTCGCAGGCCTCGCTGATCGTGACATCGCGCGGCAGGATCAGTCGGGAGGCGCCAAGCTCCCTGCAGAGCTGTGCCGCGCTGCCGTTGCGGCAGGTCGCGACCGAACTGACGTGAATCTTCCCCAGCGGCAGATATTGCGAGAGCACGCCGATCAATCCGAGGTCCGATATGATCAGGGCGTCGCCTCCGAGCCCGACAAAGAGCCAGGCGATCTCGATGGCTGCGTCCAACTGGTCGTCCGTATAAACCTGGGCGTTGAGCACGAGGGAAAGGGAGCAGCCATTCTCATGGGCCAAGCCTATCGCCGCAGCGAGTTCGGCCGGAGTGCGGAGATTTCCAGAGGGGCGACGGTTCGCATCCGGCACCTGGAATTGTCCCACCCACTCCTCCGGCACGAATCCGCAGTAGAGCTCGTGCGCCCCTTCGCGCGCGAGGAGCGCCACCTCTTCGACTCTCGATATCGGCGCCACGATTCTCATGGTGCATCCCCCGGAATGACGAGTCGCGAAACGGCTCCGGACTCGACCGCATTCATGACTGCCGCAAGCATCGCGTCCGATATCCTGCTGATGATCGAATTGCCCAGCTGATAGACCTCGCGCTGGTCGCCTGCGCCCGGCCGCTCAAGCTTCGCGCTCACCCGCAGACATTCCTTCCGGCACCGGCTCCCCACGGCAAATCGTTCCGCCCCTCTCATCGCAGTCGAGCCGATTCGGCACATCCGCCCTTTCGCCACACAGCTGAAAGGCACATGGACACTGGCCGGCAGCGGCAGCGACGAAAACGCAGCGTGCGGGTCGGTGAGCGGCACATCGAGCTCCATGCGCACGAAGCCGAGGCGCGCAAGCATCGCCCCCAAGGGCCTGGGATCGAAGGAAGCTGCCAGGGCGGAATGCGCTGCGGGAATCCGAGGATCCCTCTGCATGCGACAAAGGACCCGGCCGGCAATCAGGCGCAGGCCGGGAAAACGTTCCCTGACGAAGTAAGCGGTCCCCCAGTCGCTCACAATCACTTCCGACTCATCGGGAAGCGACGGCAGGAGATTGCCAAGGGTCCGAAGATCCTTCGGGGCCGCAATCGGCGCAAGCAGTGAAACCATGCACCCGAGGTCGCGTGCAATCGCCACCCCTTTGCGCAGGGCGACAGGGGTCGGAATCAGGTGTTCGCAGAATTCGCTGCCGAGATAAACGTGAGTCGGCGTATAAGCGGCAAGCCAATCGGCGAGCTTCCGATCCCCCAGCGTCTTCAGCCAGAGGTCAGGGCCTTTTCCACCGACTAACGACGCGGGGCTGGCAAACGTGACGGCCCTCTCGGGTTGCCCGACGGCAGGCGCGCACTCCGGCTCTGCGATGTGTCTTCCTTGCACGCACATGACTCCTCCAGTTTTGCCTATCGACGCCGCCCCGATCAGCGCATCGTTCGATCGGCGATTCAGGTGGCCCGGCGGCTGTGCCGCGGGACGCCGAGCGAAGCTGTGGGGAGAATGCTAAGTGCCGGCAAAAACAGGAGGTATCGTGAAACGGCCACGTTCGTCGTAGGGCTATCAAGAATCGGCCCAACCGCTCGTCGCTCCGCTGCAAACTCTTGTTCCACCCCGGCGTACTTCCTAAGCTATAGACAGCTGGTGGTGTAACCACCCCCTTTCCGGGCATCCGGTCGAGCCCCCTCAGCTTGTCCCGATCGGAGCCATGTGGAGGCCGCCTTCATGCGGCAGCACAACAGGAGACAAAACTACAATGAGCTCTGGCCTGACTCAGGACCGGGACACGCCGCGCAGGCGAAACGAACGGATTTCCATCATCTCCACCGACGATCCTTGCCAGCATGCGGCAAGCCTTCGCGACTGGTCACAGGATTACCTTCAACTCTCCAAAGGAGCGTTTTCGGGAGAAATAGTCGAAATCTCGGTCGGACCGATCCAGGTCTTCAAGGAAACGATCTACCAGTGCGTCGATGAGAAGGCGAACCCTCGCTGCAACAGTTACACCGTCGGGGTGCCAGTCAGCGTGACCGAAAACGGATACTGGCAGGGTCGGCATCTCGAGCGTGACTCGTTGATCACCTTGCGGCCGAACGAAGAACTTCACTTCCGGACGCCGCGCGAGTCGACCATCCTCGTCACCGTGATCGACTGCACTGCGTTCGACGCCTTCGTGCGCGACACGGCGGGTGTCGACGTATCGCGCCTGATCGCACCGTCAAACGCCGCGGGCCTGCCGGCCGACGTTGCCCAGTCCTATCGGGTGACGCTCGGTACAGTGCTCGCTTCGGTAGCCGCGACGCCGGAGATTTTCGAGCATCAGGCGTCGGCAAAGAGCGTCGCTGAAACCGTGATGAGTGCTTCGCGGAACGCCCTGCAGGCCAAGTCCCCGCTGAACGAATCACCACGCACTACTCACGCCGTCCAGCGCGCAATCGTCGAGCGTGCCCGAAGCTATATCGTTGTCAACAGGGAGAACCCGCCGACCGTTGCAGAGTTGAGCTCCTACCTGAAGATGAGTCGGCGCGGATTGCACCATGCCTTCGTGAACGTCCTCGGCATCAACGTCGCGACCTTTCTCCGATACGTCAGACTTCACGGTGTCCGCAAGGAACTGCTCCGCGCCGGCCCCACCGATTCCGTCAGCAGCATTGCCTGCAAATGGGGCTTCTGGCACATGGGGATGTTTTCGTCGTACTACAAATCGCTGTTCGGCGAGACTCCTTCGACAACGATGCGGAAAGTCTCTTCGGCAACGCGTGCAGAGTCCCACTCACATCACTGACGATTGACGACGGGCGCGGTGCCTGTTGCAAAGCACGGCCGATGATGTTCCACCAGTTCGGCCGCGGCTGGGTGTGACCGCAGCGAGCCCGGCTGCTACCCGCGCCGAAGTCCCCGCCGGCTCCTCGGGCATCCTCACCCGGGACATCGCCGGAAGCCGTTTCTGCATGGGCCGGGCGCAATACGAGTCCCGGCAGCGCACGCCTCTCGTCATCGACGTCGTCGAACGCCACGATGGCAGGTTGTCGCTCGAGGGGCCGAGAGGCTGACCTTCCTGACGCATTCGCGCCGCCTGTTCATCGACGAAGAACTGGCGCTGCTCGCCTCGTGATCCATTTTCCATTCGCATGAATCGGCGTCTGCATACGTGAGGCGACCGCTGCGCCGCTCCCCATTGTCCTGGGAAAGCGGATATGCCCGGTCCGTCTCACGAGTGGCCGATTCTTGATAGTTCCAGGGCCGATTGTGGCCGATTCGCGATAACTCCAGTACCGCTCGCGCTCCTAAAGTTGCCTGACGACGGATCCACCAGAAACGTCCCGTCGTGCGAGCCGAATGCGTCTTGCTGCAGGGGGCCGCACCCACAGCAACTCTCGGAGGAGGTACCCAATGGGAAGAAATGCAGCCATCAAGAAGTCGCCCCGTCGCGCATTGCTCGCGCTCGTCGGGGTTGTGGCGCCGCTCGTTTCAGGCGCCGCACTAGCGACGGCATCGGGCGAGGCGCTCGTCAATAGCAAGTGCGCCGCGTGTCACACCGCGAGCGGCGAAGGCAAGTGGGATCGGATCAGCGACAGCCGGCGCACCCCGGAGGGGTGGGACATGACGGTAGCGCGGATGTCCTATGCGCACGGCGTGAAACTCACCGACGACGAGCGCGGCGCGATCGTCAAGTATCTCGCGAATACGTACGGCCTCGCGCCGGACGAGACGGCCGCGCACCGATACATCGTCGACCGCACGCCGAGCGTCGTCGAACATCCCGAAAACAAGCTGGTCGGCGACACCTGTGCCCGTTGCCATTCCTACGGCCGCATCGCAGTACAGCGACGCACGGAAGACGATTGGCGCAAGCTCGTGCACTTCCACGTCGGTCAGTTCCCCGCGATCGAGATCCAGGCTGGCGGACGCGACCGCAACTGGTTCGACATCGCCACCGGGGACACGGTGAAGGCGCTGGCGGAGCAATACGGCTTTGACTCGGCCAGTTGGACGCAATGGAAAGCGCAGAAGCCTGCCGACGCGAGCGGGACGTGGCGCCTGGTCGGCCACCGCCCAGGCATGGGTGCCTACGAGGGGACAGCGACGATCGCCCGAACCGGTGACGACCGCTACTCCGTGGACATGGTAATGCGCTACGAGAACGGCACTTCCGACACGGCCAAGGGTACGGCGATCGTCTATACGGGCCACGAATGGCGCGCCTCCGTCAAGCAGGGCGATCGCGAAGTCAATCACGTCATGAGCTTGGGGGCGGGCGGAAACGAGCTCAGTGGCCGGTGGTTCGAGGCGAACAACGATTCGATCGGTGGAACGATGCGGGCGGTGCGGGCCGACAAGGGGGCGAAGCCTTCGGTGCTGTCGGTGCAACCGCAGATGCTGCGCGCCGGTAGCCGTGCCCGCATCGCAATCAATGGTGTCGGGCTCGATGGCGAGGTCGATCTCGGCAACGGCGTGAAGGTCGCGAAAGTGCTCGAACGGTCAGCCGACCGGGTCGTCGTCGAAGTGGAGGTGGCGAAGGACGCTGCGAGCGGATCGCGTGCAGTCAAGGTCGGCTCGGCCGGGACGGGCGATGCGCTGAAGATCTACCAGCAGATCGACTACGTGAAGATCACGCCCGAACACCCGATGGCGCGTGTTGGCGGTGGCGGCGGACCGATTCCAAAGGTGCCGGTACAACTGGAGGCGATTGCTTTTGCCGCAGGTCCTGATGGCAAGTCGGGCAACGCCGACGATGTTCAACTGGGTGTGGTTCCGGCGACCTGGTCGGTCGACAACCTTCACGAGGTTGCCGCGCAGATGCAGGACACGAAGTACGCGGGACGGATCGAGGAGAACGGGCTTTTCGTTCCCAACGCCGCCGGCCCCAATCCCGAGCGCAAGTACAAGACCAACAACGCCGGCGAGCTCAAGGTCATTGCCGCCGTCAAGGACGGCAACCGCACGGTGAAGGCATCGGCCCCGTTGATCGTGACCGTGCAGCGCTTCAACGATCCTCCGATCCGTTGAAACCGAGGCATCGAAGGAGAAAGCCATGTCTGAAGCCAACTTGCTTTACGTGGATACGCATTCGTTCCACGACCTTGCGGTGAAGGGGCGTCGCGTCCTGCTGCACGTGCCGAGCACGGGAATTTTCGATCTCGACGAGGTGACGCGTGAAGTCCTGGACTTCGTACGGCCGCGCTCGACGGTGAGTTTCGAGGAGCTGCAGCAGCGCTTCCTCGAGCGGGAGTCGCCCGAGCTGGTCGCCGACGCCGTCGAGGATCTCAAGTCGCTTGGTGTGTTGCGGAGTGATCCCGCGGTGCCTGACCACGGACCGGGCATCAGTGTCACCGAGTTCCCGCTCAGCACGATCGTGCTGAACGTGAATACCGGCTGCAATCTGAGCTGCACGTATTGCTACAAGGAGGACCTGACCACGCCGTCGAAGGGCGACAAGCTGAGCCTGGAAACCGCGAAGCAGGGCGTCGAGCTGCTGTTGCGCGAGGGAGCGAAGCGTGACCGCGTGAATGTCGTGTTCTTCGGCGGGGAGCCGCTGACGAACATGCCGGTCATCCGTGCCGTCACCGCATACGCCGAGCAGCGTTGCCGGGAGGAGGGCAAAGGGCTCGATCTCTCCCTGACGACGAACGCCACGCTGCTCACCGAGGAGATCGTCGACTACTTCAACGAGCACCGCTTCGGCATCTCGATCAGCATGGACGGTCCGCAGGCAATCCATGACAAGCGACGCAAGACGATCGGCGGAAAGGGCACCTACGAGGTCGTCGCGGCCAAGACCCGGATGCTGCTGTCGCGTTACACGTCGCGTCCGGTGGGTGCGCGGGTCACGCTGACAGCAGGCTACTCCGATGTCGCGCTGATTCATCACCACCTGAAGGACGAAATCGGATTCGCTGAAGTCGGTTTTGCGCCGGTCACGAGCAATCCGGTCACCACGTTCAACCTCGTGGGGGACGAACTGCGCGGGGTGTTCGAGTCGATGAAGGCGCTGGGACGGACGTACGTCGAGGCCGCCATCGCCGGCGAGAACATCGGTTTTTCGAACATGCACCAGCTGCTCAGCGACCTCTACGAGGGACGCCGCAAGGCGTTGCCGTGCGGGGCGGGCGTGGGACTGCTCGCTGTCGATCACAAAGGGGAACTGAACCTGTGCCACCGCTTCACCGGCTCCGAATTGCCGACTTTCGGCAACGTCGCCTCCGGCATCGCAAAGGCGGAGCTCGGCGCATTCCTCGAGCATGCGCTGGATCGTTCCGAGCGCGGATGTTCGACCTGCCGCATCCGCAACCTCTGTTCGGGCGGCTGCTACCACGAGTCCTACGCCAATTTCAGTGACCCGCATTCGCCCGTCTATCACTACTGCGAACTGCTGAGGGAATGGGTCGATTTCGGGATCGAAGCGTATCTCGAAATCCTGGAAAAGAACCCTGCATTCCTTCATCGCCACGTCGCCAACCGGAGCTCTGAACTATGAACCGCATCAAGCCGCTCAACCGCAAGGCCCACCAGATCGAAACCGCCCCGAGTGAAGAGGCCGTCGAAAAAGTCGTTGCAATGTCCGCCGCCGTCGCCGGATGTGCAACGACGTTCGACCCCGGCTGGGAACTGGATCCCTTCCTCGGTGTTGCCGGCCTTTGTCAGCCGATGGAGGCCGATCTGTATGGATGTTCAGATCCGTGTTGGTGGCCCGCGCAGGTGCCGGACACCCTGCACAACTACCCGGATTGGAGTACCGGTCGCGACGATGCGGCACGCGACTGGCAGGCGCTGCAAAGCGTGTTTCCGAAATGACGCGCCGAGCCATAACGAAGAACCGGAGGAGACATCAGATCATGACATTGAAGAAATTGACCGCTGTCGGCGCCGCAAGCGCCATCGCGGCATCACTCGCGCTGTATTCGGCCGGCGCCCTTGCCACCAAGGATTACCTGGTCACCGCAGCGCGACCCAACCTGGTGTTCGTCGCGGACGCCAAGGAACGCAAGGTCGTCGCGACGCACAAGATTCCGAACACATCGATGGGCAACAGCCCGATCACCCTCGTCCCGTCCAGGGACGGCAAGGTTGCCTATGTCATCCATAACCGCTGGGAAACGGTGTCCGGCATCGACCTCGAGTCCGGCAAGGAGATGTTCCGCGCCGAGTTGTCGGGAGGCGACATCCGCGGCAAGGCCCCCTATGCGATGGATCTGAGCCCGGACGGCAAGGAGCTCGCGGTCTTCGTGAACCCCACGCAGCTGCTCCCCGGCGAATACAAGGCGCTCGACCCGTACATCGCCGTCTATCGCACCGACGCCGGCACCGACGCGAAGCCGGTGCGGAAGTTGCCGACGCCGCGCCGGGTATCGACTCTCGCGTATTCCGGCAAGGGCGACACGCTGTACGCGTTCAGCTGGGACATGCTGAAGCTCGATCCGCAGACGGGGGCAGTCAAGGGCACCCACCCGTGGCGCAGTTGGCAGCGCCCCGATCGCGGTGAGCCCGACACGCTGGCGATCTGGCCGCAGTGGGAGCAGACGAACGTCTTCGCCACCCCCTTCTACGTCGCGAGCACCGACAAGCCGGCCGGCGATCCCGCAGCGCTGCGTGCCGGCATCTGGGCGCTCGACCTCGAAAATGACACGGTCACCTACAAGGAGTTCGAGAACGCGTCGGTCGTGCTGTTCTCGTCAGCCGTCAATCCGGTCCGGCGCAACGAGGTGTACACGGTCTATACGCAGCTGACGCGGACGGACATGAACACCGGCAAGATGGACCGGGTCGATCTCGATCACACCTACTACAACGTGAACGTGTCGAGCGACGGTTCCGAGCTTTACATCGGCGGGACGCAGGGCGACATCGCCGTCTATGACAGCAAATCGCTCAAGCGCATCGGCAACATCCGGACCCCGGGTGGCGGCGACCAGGTCCTGACCTCCCTGCGCATCGTTTCTCGTTGATCCGATATGAGCGCAGAAGCACTTCGGGTTGCCGGCGCGACGCCAACTTCCGGGCTGACCGCTCAGGGAGAGCGGGAGCGCCTCAGTGCGCTGTACCGTTGGCTATGGAAATTCATCCGTCCTGAACTGCCTGCGTTCGCGGCAGTGCTTCTGCTCTCATTGCTGGCCGTCGCGGCCGGTCTGGGCCAGCCTTACCTCACCAAGGCGCTGATCGACGACGGAATCCTCGCGCGTGACCGTGCGGGGGTCCTGGAGATTGGCGCATTGATGGTGGGGTTGGCGCTGACCGCTCTGGCCATTGGTTTCGGCTGTCGCCGCATTCACGTTGCGGCTTCGGCACGAATGCTGCACCGCATGCGCGAATCCCTGTTCGCGCATGTACTCAGCCTTTCGCCGATGTTCTTTTCGCGAACCCGCCAAGGCGATCTTCTCGCAAGACTCGAAGGTGATCTGGGCGAGGTGCAGCGCTTCGCCGTGGACGCCGTTCTCTCCGCGATCAACTCGACGCTCACACTGATCGGCACCGTGGCCTTGCTCGGCCTGCTCAGTCCCCGCCTTGCGCTGTTCCTCGCGGTGCTCATCGCAGTCAACAGCGTCGTGCTGTCATGGGTGAAGCCCCGCATCGAAAGCCTTTCGCTCAGAGCGCGTGACGCCGGGGTGGACGTGTCGAGCTTCCTGGTCGAAAAGCTCGCCGCGGTACGCTGCATCCAGACGCACATGGCCGAAGCGCGCGAGCTCGAACGGCTGCAAGGCCTGCACGACGAGGTGCGCGGCCGGATGCTTGCATTGCAGGTGTTCGGATATTTCGGCGGCGCGTTTCCGAATCTCGTGTTGTCACTGGCCGTGATCGGCATCTTCGTCGGCGGTAGCCTGGCGATGATAGGCGGAGACGCCTTGACGCTGGGGACCCTGGTTGCGTTCGCGACCTACGTTCAAAGGGCAAGCGCGCCCCTGCACGGGCTGATGGGTCTTTACCTGCAGTGGCAACGCGTGAAGGTGGGACTCGGCCGCGTCGAGGAAATACGCTGCCTGCGCCCGGCCGTTGCTGCAATGTCCGGGAACGCGGAGAAGCTGCCCGCCGGTGAGCTCGTCGTGCGTGACCTGGTGTTCTCCTATCCGGACTCGCAGCGCGAAGTGTTGTCGGGCTTGAACTTCACGATCCCGGCCGGCGCAAAGGTGTGGTTCCGTGGTGCGTCGGGCAGCGGGAAGTCCACATTCATCGACCTTTTGCACCGGCATTTCGATCCCGAATCCGGTTCGATCTCGATCGGGGGGATCGATCTTTGCGACGTCGATATTTCCGTGCTGCGTCGACATGTGGTCGTTGTCGCGCAGGAGCCGGTGCTCTTTGCCGGATCGATCGTGGAGAACATCCGTTATGCCTGCCCGGACGCCACACAGGAGGACATGGAGCGGGTGGCGCTCGCTGCGGGAGTCCTCGATTTCGTTCGACGCCTGCCCGATGGTCTCGACGCTCAAGTCGGCGCTCGAGGGGCGGCCTTGTCGGGCGGCGAGAAACAACGCGTCGCCCTTGCGCGCGCACTGCTGCTGAAGCCGGCAGTGCTCGTCATCGACGAGGGGACGTCTTCGCTCGACGCAGACCTCGAGCAGCGCTTTCTGCACGCAAGCGGCGCACTACTGCCGGGCGCAATGCGAATCGTGGTCAGCCATCGGGAACTGGCATGCGATGCGTTCGACCTCGTCATCGATTTCCAGACGGTGGGCTCATGCTGAAGCGCGTGCGCGTTGGCCTGATCGACAGCGGTGTCGGCGGTGCACCTGCGGCAGCGGTCGTGGCGACACGTGTGCTGACTGCTGCGGGCGACTCGATCGGGCACGGCGGCCAGATAGCGAGCTGCATTCTGCAGCACTGCAGTTCCGCAGAATTGGTGGTTGCGCAGGTCTTCGGGCGAACTCGCGAGGCGTCCATCGATGCAGTTGTCGAGGGCATGCACTGGCTCGTCGACCAAGGGGTGCAGATCATCAACATGAGTTTCGGGACGGCGAGCCCGAGCACCCGCCTCGCGAATGCCTGTCGCGCTGCGGCGCGAACCGGTGTCGTCCTGGTCGCTTCGGCTCCGGCTCGCGGAGGTGTCGCGTTTCCGGCCGCGCTGGAGGAGTGCCTCGCAGTGAGCGGCGACGCGCGCTGCGCGCCCGGGGAAGTGTCCTGGCTCGCGACCAGTTCCGCCGATTTCGGGACGCATCCGTTCTGCGATCCGCAGCGGCCTGATCGCGCGGGCGGCGCGAGCATGGCAGCCGGTCGGATGAGCGGTCTGCTCGCCGGGCTGTTGGAAGCAGGTTCCGAGGCCGACGATGTGCGGACCGAGTTGCAGCGCCGGGCAGCCTATGTCGGACCGGAGCGGCGCCATGCCTGAGCGCACGAGCTGGGTCGCCGTCATCCTGGCAGCCTTGGCGGGCGTGCTGTTTTCAGGGCTTGGCGATGTCGTGATCGGCCTCGCGGCCCTATCCGTGCTTGTCGCCGGTGCTTCGGCACGATACCGGCTGCGCCTGTGCCGGGTCGGCGCTGCGGCGCTTTGGGGGTCGATCCTGACACTTGCGGTGCTGATGCTCGCCGACCGCTTCGATGTCCGCTATGTATGGCTCTACAGCGGAGCCGAACTGCCGATTTTCCTGAAGCTCTCCAACCTGTGGGGAGGCGACGAGGGCACTACGCTGCTGCTGGCAGCCTTCGGTGCAAGCCTCGCTGCCCGTTCTTCGTCGGCCCCGCTGCGTTTTGACGTCACCGCGTTTCTTGCCGGGGCGCTCGCGCTCGCTGCGGCGACCTTGTCGCCGTTTGCAGCGACCCCGCCGGAGTGGCTGGAGCGAGCGGCTTACCAGGGCATGAATGCGCACCTGATGAAAGTGTGGATGCTTGCCCACGCTCCGTTGGTGCTGGCGGCCTATGCCTGGACACTGTCTCTCGCGTCGCCGGCGCTGGCAGCGCTTGCGGGAGACCTTGCACGCTGGCCCGACGACGCGTTGATACGTGCGCGCCGCGCTTGGGCACTGCTGACGGCCGGCATCGGATTCGGCATGGTGTGGGCGTTCGAGGATGCGATGTATGGCCAGGTGTGGCATTGGGATCCGGTGCAGACCGCCGTGTTCGCAGTCTGGTGTCTCCTCGGCGCCCACTTGCATGGTCTCTCCGGCTGGCGCGCGGGCCGCCCGATGTGGCGCTGGACGCCGCTCGCGGCCGCACTCGCGGCGGCGCTGACCTTGGTGGCGATGGGAGTCACGCGACACGATGCGCTCGCCAGTTCGCATCGCTACGTCGGCGCAACGTCGTCTTTCGTGTACTTCTCGCTCGCCGGCCTTCTCGTGCTGACGATCGGCGCAACCTGGGTGCGCGGATTGCGCCGTGCAGCGGCCGTCGGGTCGCAGTCGCCGCTCGGCCTGTCGACAGGGGCACTGCGTGCCACGCAGGTTGCGTTCGTCATCGTGGGAGTATTCGCGGCCGCACACCTTGCGTGGGCCTTCGCTGCAAGTGCGAAGGAGTTGCCGCGGCCGGACGAGCTGAGACCCTTTTTCTCGACGCTGACGAACTGGGCGCGCGGCTCCGAGTTGCCATACCTGCGCTCAGCCTTCGCCCAGTGGGATGTCGATGGCTATGCGCTGGCCCAGGCTTTGCTGTTTCCGCTCATCGTCGTCGGGCTTCTCGGCGGGTGGTTCTTCCTGCGGCGTGTGTCTGCCCGGCTCGCGTGGATGTCGTTGGCGCTCGCGTCCGTTGCCTGCGCCGGCATATGGTTCGAAGGCGGCGTGCTCGTCCGCGAATACTCCGGGAAGGGCGTTCTTTCGCAGCAGATCATCGCCGTTTTGCCGCGCATCGACGCCAGCCTTGCCGCAGGCGCGTATCTGGCTCTGGGCACCGCCGTCTGGAGTATCCGCACTGCGTGCAAGACCTCGGCGAAAGGCTATGTACTGTCGCTGGGCATGGTGCATCTTGGCGCAATGATGAGCCTGTGGGGCGCGCTGCTTTCGACCGCCCTCAATGGCTACTCGCAACACGTCATCGACGTCGCCGAAACCTGGCAGCGCGACCACCACGGCTATGCGTTTCGCGTGACGTCGCTTGCCGTCGATCATTCCGCCGACGGAGGACGGACGAACGGCGAGGCCGGTTTCCGGGCCCTTGCGCAGGTCGAGCTCCGGACCCCCTCGCACCAGGTGCTGAACGGGGAGACGCTGTATCGCGACGGGCGCCGCGCCGTCGAAGGCTACGCCGGGCCGGTGCGCCAGATCTGCGAGATCCTCGACTACCGCTACGCGCGCTATGCGAACACGCCGGGCTATGTCCTCGATCCATTCATCGATCGCGGCTGGGAGCGCGATGTCCAGCTCTGGGTCTCCCCTTCGGCCGCGGTGGCCGCGCTCGAAGGCGGGCCGCAGGCCTCGCAGGTGGTCGTGGTCCTGCGCGTATTCCCTTTCGCATCCCTTCTCTGGATGGGGCTCCTGCTGACCTCGGCGGGAGCTCTCTGGCTCGCGCTGCGCCGGCCCAAGGAGCATTCATGACTCCCGTGCTGATCCTGGGGGCCGGACCGTCTGCCTCCCTCCTCGCACTTTCGCTCGTGCGCCAAGGCCTGTCTGCGGTGCTGATCGGCCGGCCGCGCCAGCGATCCGCGACCGAAGGGCTGTCGCAACGCGTCGTCGAGGCCCTGAAGCAGTTCGGAGGCTCCAGCGCGTTGTCGCTCCTCGGGCCGCGCTGGTTGCGGGTCTCGGCGTGGAACGGCACCGAAACGGAGATGAATGGTGAGTTCGTGGTCGACCGGGTCGCCTTCGACAAGGCTCTGCTCGGCGATGTGCGTGCGGCCGGCGCAACAGTACGGGAGGGGCTGGTGCGCGGCGTCGAGCGCATGGGTGAGGGCGCGTGGCGCGTCCATTGGGAAGATTCGTGCGGTCGCGTGCGGAGCATCGACGCCTCCTTGATCGCGGAGTGCCGCGGCCGGACGGCGCCGAAGACGGCGCCGGACGAATGCGTCGAAGGCATCCTGGTATCGCTCGGACGGACGTTCGCCGGGGCGACGGTCCAGCCCCACACAACCTTCGTCGAGTCCTTCCCTCTGGGCTGGGCCTGGGGGGCGGTCGATAGTTCGGGACACGCGCACATCCAGACCGTCATCCTGCCCGAGGCGGTAAGCAGGCACGGCGGCGATCCGGAATCGACGCACACCGCTTGCCTCGACCACCTGTATCGGCTGAAACGGAGGTTCGGCTCGAAACTCGAGCCGGTCGGCCCTGTTCTGGCTCGTGGCATACAGCCGACGCTGCGCGGAGGCATCGCGACCGGCGACTTCCTGCGGGTCGGAGATTCCGCCTACAGCTGCGATCCACTATCCGGGCATGGGGTCTTCGAAGCGGCCTCGGGCGCGCTGGCCGCTGCACCGGTGATCAACACGCTGCTGAATCGTTCGGCAGCCGCGGCCCTGGCCACCCGGTACTTCAAAGGGCGGGCAAGAACGGTGTTTGCGTCTCGCGTCGAGGCGGCGCGCCTGCATTACCGCAGCGAAACCCGGTGGCCGGACGCGGCGTTCTGGCGGACCACGGGAGCGTCCGTTCAAGAATCCGCACGGACTCCTGTCTTCCGCGCACCGGCCTTTGTCATGTGCCCGGTGGTCGAGGATGGCTTCATCGTCGAGCGTCGCGCGGTCGTCAGTGAGGAGTATCCGCGGGGAGTGCGCTTTATCGACGGCGTCGACCTCGGGCGGCTCGACGACCTCGTTCGGGCCGTCCCATCGGTGGATCCGACGAATTTCTGCGGGCAACTGAACGCTCGTCCCGAGTCGGTTCGCCGCGCCCTGCAATGGCTGCAGGCGAGGCAGCTGGCTTCCTGCGCGGGATATTGAACCGACGCACTCACTTACCAAGGCAAGAGGAGCTACAAGAACGTGAAATCCATCAAGCGCAATGCAATGGGTATCCTGCTTACAGGTCTGCTCGCCACGTCGCTCGGTGCCCAGGCAGAGCAGACACCAGCCTCGCCCTACACGGTCAGCGCGAACGTCGGCCTTTTTTCGCAGTACGTCTTCCGGGGTATTTCCTACACGCAGGAAAAACCGGCCGTGCAGGGTGGTTTCGACCTCGCACACGAGAGCGGGCTGTATGCCGGTGTCTGGGGAACGAACGTGAGCGACACCGCGCTCAACAATGCAGTAGGCGAGATCGACGTATACGGCGGATATGCGAAAGCGATCGGGGATTTCACCTTCGATGTCGGCCTTCTGCAGTTCATCTTCCCGGGCGGCGAGATCAATGGCACGAACGAGAAGTACAACACTCTCGAAGCCTACGCCGGCGTGACGTGGAAATTCGTGAACCTGAAGTACTCGCGAGCGTTGACCGACTACTTCGGCTTCAACGACAAATCCTTCAGCCTGGGGCGGGGCGACTCCGACGGATCCCATTACATCGAAGGCAACCTCGCCTACGAGTTCCTGCCGGGCTGGACGGCGCTCGCGCACGTCGGCCGCCAGCATGTGCGCAACTATGGCGATTACAGCTTCACCGACTGGAAAGCGGGTGTCACCAGGGACTTCGACGGAGGCTGGCAAATCGGCCTCGCCTGGATAGACACCGACGCCGACACCGAGCTCTACACGCTGTGTGATGGCAACCGCAGGTGCGAAGACACCGGCGCGAGCAAGTGGCTCGTTCATCTGAAGCGTACATTCTGACTGGAACCCCGCATCCCGTTTCCTCCCTGGCTCCGTCGATGCGCAGTCAATGCGCGATCGCCATTGCTGCGACGGTACGAAACGGAATTCTCAAGCCGCCGCCGGCACGCGCGTGCCAGTGCGGCCCCTGGCTGTTGAGCGGCTTCCGGGCGGCGAACCGGAGCATTTTCAGGAGCCGGCTGAGGCGAAAAACCTCGCTGCAGGGCGAAGGGCGGGAGCGGTTTTTGCAACGCTCACCTCGGACCGGCTCCGAGCCCCTTCGTAACCTGCGCAGGGTGGACCGGTCGGATCAAGAACCTTGACAGAGGAGAGTGCCATGAACCCGATCTATCGCAAGTCGCTGATAGCCAGCGCGATTGCCGTATTCGTCGCCTCGCCCGTATGGGCGGAAGGGGATAAAACTTACAAATCCTCCGAATCGGACACGTCGCAGCAGATGAACCAGTCGAGCACGACAGGTACGGCAGCCGGGACCGGAAGTACCGCCGCGGCCAGCCAGCTTCAAAACATGACGCCGCGTGAGCTGGAAGGCAAGGATGTTGTCAGCCAGACCGGCAAAGAGATCGGCTCCGTGAAGGAAGTGGTGCGCAGCCGTGACGAGCGGAACATCCAGGTAGTGATCTCTGCCGGCGGCGTGATGGGGATGGGCGACAAGGAAGTCGCGGTGCCGCTCGATCAACTGAGTTATCGGGACGGGAAGCTGCACATCAGCGCCACCGAGGATGAGCTGAAGGCGCGGCCCGAATACGAGTCTGAGCAGTATGTCGAGCTCGAACCGACAGATCGCCCGATCAGCGAGTTTTCCGCGTTCGAAACGGACGAGTCGAAGTCCCGCAGCGTGACACCGTCCTCGCCGACGACCACCACGCCGGGCGCCAGCGATACCATGCGCAGCCCGTCGACTCCGGATGCGACTCGTGGACAGGACTCCGCTCCGACCGATCGGGAGACGATTCGTTAAGCGCAGGCAACGAGATCCGGGCTCAGGCAGCCGGTGCAGATCGACGCCGGCTTGCTCTCGAATCCGAGCCATGACTTTCGCGAACGGCGGCCCGGGCTTTTCCCCGGCCGCCGTTTTTGCGCAGCAGCTGCCGAGGGCATGTGGGAGGCGGGGAGCCACAAGGCAGATTTTTCACTTCAGCTGTGCGTTTTTCCGGGCGGTCGACAGGGCAACACAGCTTCCGATCGCCGCGTAGCGACTCCTGTCCCCGTACACCTCCGCGAACTCCAGACCGTCAGGACTGAACGTTCAACACTGAACGCTTGACGTTCAGAACTGAACGTTCGCGTCATCTGTGCACTATCGTGCATTTTCTGGTTTTACGAAGCAATATATTGCTAATCAACGGCTTGTACGTTCTGGCATGTATCTGGCTGTAAGAAACCCGGCAGCTTCGCCTTTCAAGTGACGAACGGAACAAGAAGAGATCAGCATGAGAGCATTCCAATCGCGGTCCCGGGCATTTGCGCTGCTCATCGCCTGTGCGCTTCTGGTCGCAGGCGGATGTGCGAGTGTGCCGCGCAACCCGGAGGATCCGCTCGAGCGTTACAACCAGGCGGTGTTCAGCTTCAACGAGCGGGTCGACAAGGCGGTGGCAAGGCCGCTCGCGACCGTCTATGACACGTTCGCGCCTCGCCCGGTGCAGACCGGCGTGGGCAATTTCTTCGGCAATCTCGGCGATATCTGGATCGGTTTCAACAACCTTCTCCAGGGCAAGGTCGGTGCCGGCTTGTCCGACTGGGCACGTTTCCTCGTGAACTCGACGTTCGGGATTTTCGGACTGCTGGACGTCGCGTCCGAGCTGGAATTGCAGAAGAACGATGAGGATTTCGGCCAGACGCTCGCCGTATGGGGAGTGGGCGAAGGGCCGTATTTCGTCGTGCCGTTTTTCGGCCCGAGCACATTGCGCGACGCGGCGGCGCTGCCGCTCGACGGCGCAAGCGACCCGGTGTGGCGGATGGCCCACGTTCCGACGCGCAACTCGCTGGCCGGCCTGCGCATTGCCGACAAGCGCGCGCGCCTGCTCGGATTCGAGAAGACGCTCGACGAAGGCACGCTGGATAAATACACCTTTACCCGCAATTTCCATCTGCAGCAGCGCCGCGCCAAGGTGCACGACGGCAACCCGCCGATGGAATACGAGGATTTCGAACCCGACGAGGAGGCATTGCTCGTGCCTGCCGCGACGCAACCCGCAAGTGACGAGCGCTCGGCTGCCGGGCGTCTCTGATTGACCCGCATGTCCAGAGCGATTTTGCTCCCGGACCTGCTCACGATGAGGTGATCAACATGAAATCGACTTTCTTTGCCCTACTGTATATCTCGGTTCTCTCGTTCCTGCCGAGCGGTGTGTCGGCAGGTGGGCCCGCTCCCGACCAACTGATCGACAAACTCTCGGGCGAGGTGCTGGAAATCCTCCACACCAACGACTCGCTGCGCGCGGGCGAAACGACGCAGGTCGTGGGACTCGTCGAACAAGTGGTACTGCCGCACTTCAACTTTCGGCGAATGACGATGCTGGCAGTGGGGCGCGACTGGCGCGATGCGTCGCCCGAGCAGCAGAAGCGGCTGATGGACGCGTTCTACAACATGCTGGTGCGGACCTATTCGAATGCGCTGACGCAGTATCGCGACCAGACCGTCCAGGTTCGCCCGGTGCGCATGAATCCGTCGGACAAGATCGTCAAGGTCCAGACCGAGATCCGCCAGCCGGGCGGTCAGCCGGTGACCGTCGACTACGTCCTCGAGCAGCGCGCCGACGGATGGAAGATTTTCGACATCGTCGTCACCGGGGTCAGTCTCGTGACGAATTATCGCGGGACGTTCTCGCAGCAGATACGCCTCGGCGGGATCGATGGCCTGATCCGCTCGCTCGAGGCCAAGGGCCAGGAGTTCGCGCCAGGGCCGGGGCAGTCGTGACAGCAGCTCGGGCCCGGAACGCCGAGCAGTTCCCGATGGGCGGCGGCAGTGAGGAGACATCGGCATCCCCGGGCCCGTGCATTGCTACCAGTTCGACAGGCGACGTTCCCGTCGCCCCTGTACATGGAGAAAATCATGGAACAGAAGAACCAGCGTGGTCAGAACCAGAGCGAGCAGCAACAGCAGGACATCCAGAAGCAGCAGCCCGGTCAGGGCCAAGGCGGTCAGGGCGGTCAGGGCGGCCAAAGGCAACAGGAGCAAAGCCAGGGTACGCAGAAGCAGCCCGGTCAGGGCCAAGGCGGTCAGGGCGGTCAAAGGCAGCAGGAGCAAAGCCAGGGTACGCAGAAGCAGCCCGGTCAGGGTCAAGGCGGTCAGGGTGGCCAAAGGCAGGAAGAGCAAAGCCAGGGCACCCACAGGCAGCCCGGTCAGGGACAGGGTGGTTCTAGTCGCGGCAACACCTGAACGCGACAGCAGTACCTGCAGCTGCCGCCGGACCGGTTTCGCCGGTCCGGCGGCAGCGCCGCGTCGGCGAACTTGATGTGCGTCCCCGACGCGATGCAGGCGAAAGTGCGGAAGTCCGATCCGGCACAGCGAAGCTGCGAATTCAACGCGGAATAATTCAACGCGGAATTCGAAGCGAACGTCTCAGGGAGCGAAGGTCAGGACGGCTCCGCGGGAAGCAGCAGTTTGCGCACCACCGGGTGTTCGACCTTGCGGTGCGCGAGGATTGCATAGAAATGTTCGACGACCTCGGGACAGCGCCCGAGCAGCGTGAGTCCGCGCGCCCGGGGCAAGTCGTCGAACGACCATTCGGGGGCTGCGAAAGCACCCAGGCCGCTTTCGCCGAACGTGGCGAGGAGCGCGCTGTCCTCGAATTCCCCGACAATCCGCGGGCGGATTCCATGCCGCGCGAGCCAGTCGTCGAGTCGCGCCCGGACCGCGGAGTGTGTCGTCGGCAGCAGCAGCGGCAAATGCGCAAGGCAGGCCGGAAAATCGCCTTCGCGACCGTCGAGCAGCGTCGCGGGGGCATACCACGCGAGCGAAGCTTTTCCGAGGCGATGGCTGAACACCCTGAGGTTCGGATTCGTCGGCGCGGGGCGGTCGGCGAGCACGACGTCGAGTCGGTGGCGCGCGAGGTCGGCCAGCAGGTCGTCGAAGCTGCTTTCGTGGCACAGCAGCCGCAGGCCGGGAGTCTGTACCGCCGGCTGCAGCAGGTGCCGCACGGCGAGCTTGGGCAGGCTGTCCGCGATGCCGACGTTGAGCCGCACGCCCGGTTCCGCAGCCGCTTCCCGCACCGCCGCCGGCAGCGCTTCGGCGAGCTGGAAAATCTGCTCGGCGTAACGCACGGCGGTCGTGCCGGCTTCGGTCAGCTCGATGCCGCGGCCCGCCGAGCGGAAAAGGGTATGGCCGAGCGAATGCTCGAGCTCTCTCACTTGCGTGCTGACGGTCTGGATGGCCATGTCGAGGCGCTCCGCAGCGCGCGCGATCCCGCCTTCCTTCGAAGCGACCCAGAAATAGTAGAGATGGCGAAAGTTGATGGGATACATTGTTGACTTCCTTTTTTACGAAGTAAAACTACGTCAAATTAAGCTTCAAAGGAAGTTCGATGTGAACTATCGTTGCCCGGTCATCACCCAACAGGAGGATTGAGATGGAAGTGCAAGTCCAATCCGGCCGCGCTGCCGGCATGCGGTTCAGGAACGCGATCGAGGCTCGTCTGCGCTTTGCGCTGCGCCGCCTGTCATGGCTCGTTCCCCATGCGACGGTGCGCCTGTCCGATCTGGAGCGGGACGCCGGAAGCCCGGACAAGCGCTGCGAGGTCAGGCTGAAAGTGGTCGGCACGCAGGATGTCGTGGTCAGCGCGATCGCGCGCGACTGGCTGCAGTCGATCGACGAGGCGTTGAAAAGCGCGGCGCGACGGCTCGAGCGGCAATACCGGCGCACGTACGCTGCGTGACGGGTGACCGATATGCCGTGAAGGCGGATTGCGCCCTGCAGTTTTCCCGAATTCAAGCCACAGGAGTTCCTGCTACATGAAGCGCATTTTCCTCACCTTTTTCGCCCTCGTGCTGAGCATGGGCCTGGCGCTGCCCGACGCGGAGGCTAAACGTCTCGGCAGCGGGAAATCGTTCGGCACCCAGCGGGATGCGACGGCGCAGCCTCCGACCGCGCCGATGGCGCGTAGCGCCGACACGGCTCCGAATGCCGCTGCCGCGACGGGGCAGGCTGCGAAAAAGAACAGCTGGATGGGTCCGCTGGCCGGCCTTGCCGCAGGCCTCGGTCTCGCGGCGCTCGCTTCGCACCTGGGCATGGGCGAAGGACTTGCGAACATCCTGATGATCGCGTTGCTGGCGATGGCCGCCTTCGCCGTCTTCCGCTTCGTGATGCGCAAACGCTCGACAGCGCCGGCGATGCAGTACGCCGGAGCCGGGGCGGGCGGCGGCACGGTCGCGATGCAGGCCCAGGCTTCGGCACCCGCTGCGGCACCCGCTGCGGCTGCGCCTTCCAGTGCCGGCATGCTTCCGGCAGGATTCGATGCGGAGGCCTTCGTGCGCCAGGCGAAGCTCAACTTCGTGCGCTTGCAGGCGGCGAACGACGCGCGCAACCTCGACGACCTGCGTGAGTTCGTCACGCCGGAAATGTTCGCGGAACTGCAAATGCAGATCCAGGAACGCGGCGACGTTGTCCAGCGTACCGAAGTGGTCGATCTGCAGGCGGAGGTCGTCGGCTATGCCGAGGAGGCGCAGCGTCACCTCGTCAGCGTGCGTTTTCACGGCCTGATCCGCGAAGAAACAGGGGCGGCGCCGGTCGAGTTCGACGAGCGGTGGCATCTCGCGAAAGCCCGCGACGGCAGCCGCGGCTGGATTGTCGCCGGCATTCAACAGTCGCATTGACGCGACTCGGGCAGGCAAAGCTCCCTTTGCAGGTCCGGCAACCCGAAACTGTTCAAGCCTTGCGTTTGCGCGACGCGAAAGGACGGCGCCACTGACCGGGGCGCTTGTCCGGTCGCTTGTCGTCGTCCGCGGTCTTGGGTTTCGGCACCAGCATGTTCTTGCCTGCGCCCTGGCCGGCGCTGCGGTGCGCGAGGATCGCTTGCGCCAGTTGCTCCTCGGTGAGCACGATCGGAGTGTGTTTCTCGGCGGGCTCGTACGCCGAGAGCTTTTCCCGCACGCTGAAGATGCGTTCCGCCGTCTCGGCTTTCCTCGGCTGGCCGGCCACGATCTTCTGCCCGTCCGGCGTCAGAGTGAAGCGGCCGTCCACCTCATCGATCAGGCCGTGTGTCGAGAGGCGGTGAAAAGCGTCGCCCAGTTTCGTTTCGGAAGGAATCGAGTCCTGGATCAGCTCGGCTGCGGCCATGACTTCGGCGAGTTCGGCCGGCCGTCGTTTCGAAGACAGGGCCAGGGCGAGCAGGAGAAGCGCATCAACATCGTGGACGGGGTGCATCGAATAACCTTTGAAAAACTGCCCGGCGCAGCGCGCCGAACGTGTACAGGGAGCGAACAGGCCGGCAGTGAGATGGGCGGGGCCGTTTCGGAGGATGGGAGTGTAAGGGCTTGCGCGGCAATGCCAAGCCCGGTTCGCGATTTGGCGACGATCCTCGTCATGACGAGGGGTTCCGGGGCAGCGCCGCACCACCGTGAAAGCCGCCAGCGTCTTCAGGCCTCGTCCTTCGGGTTCAGCACGGTCTGATTGACGATCACGCGCGCGTCGACGATCGCATACCCGTCCTCGTAGAGGATCACCGGGTTGAGATCGAGCTCGGCGAGCTGCGGATACGCGGCGACGATGCTCGACACTTTCAGCAGCAGGTCGACCAGCGCTTCCTTGTCGACGGCCGCTTCGCCGCGCGCGCCCTGGAGAATCCTGCGCGCCCTGATCTGCTCGACCATCGACCGGGCGGCATAACGCGACAGCGGAATCGCGCGGAAAGCGACGTCTTCGAGGATCTCGACGAATATGCCGCCGAGGCCGAACATCAGCACCGGGCCGAAGATCGGGTCGCGGCTGACGCCGATGATGACTTCGATGCCCTTGCGCGCCATCGGCGTGATCAGCACGCCCTTGATGTCGGCAGCGGGCTTGTACGCATGGCAGGAGCCGATGATCTGGTCGAAGGCTTCGCGCAATGCCGCCCTGCCATGCAGGTTCAGCTTGACGCCGCCGGCGTCGGACTTGTGCAGGATGTCCTTCGACACGACTTTCATCACGAGCGGACGGTCGCCGAAGCGGGCGGCGACCTCGTCGAGTTCATCGACATTGCGGACCAGCGCTTCGGCGGGCACGTCGACGCCGTGCGCCCGCAACAGCGTCTTGGCTTCGAATTCGAACAGGTTGCGGGCCTCCGCCTGGGCGGCGGCGAAAATCGCCAGTGTCGCGTCGTTCGGCATCATTGCCGGCAGCGGCGCCTGGTTCGCGGCATCCTGGAGATACACGCCGCGCTCGCCGAGCGCCGCGAGGACGCGCACCGCGTATTCGATCGACGTGTACACCGGCAGTCCGGCTTCGTGCAGGCGGCGCAGCGCCGGGGGCTTGACCGGCGCGTAAAGGCTATACACGACGACCGGCTTGTCGATCCGGCGCGCGAGCTCGATCATCGACTCGGCGCCGCGCATTTCGCCACCGAGCAGATCCTCGGCGAAACGGATATGGTAGCCCCCGAACATGCCGACGAGGAACACCGCGTCGACGTTGTCGTCGTCGGCGACGATCGCCAGGCAGTCGGCAAGCAGCGCAGGGTTGGCGTCGCTGCTGCCGGCCACATCCACTGGGTTCACCGGCGAAGCCTGCGGCAGCAGGATCGCGCCGAGGCGCTTTTTTGTCGCCTCACCCAGTTCTGCAAGTTCCAGCCCCGCTTCGATAATGCGGTCGGAGGCGATCGTCGCCTGGCCGCCGCCGTCCGAGACCACCGCCACGCGCTTGCCCGGCGCGTGCTGCAACAGGCCCAGCCCTTCGGCGACCGGCAGGATCTCGTTGGAATGCTGCACGACGCTGACGCCGACCTGCCGCAGCAGGTCGACTGTCATCGCGTAGCTGCCGGCGAGCGCGCCGGTATGGGAGCTCGCCGCCTTCTTGCCCTGCTCGGTCGCGCCGGATTTGTACACGACGACCGGCTTGACGGCAGTGATCTCGCGCGCGTTATGCAGGAAGCGCTGGCCGTCGCGGAAGCCTTCGACATAGAACGTTGCGACCCGGGTATCGGGATCCTCGCCGAGGTAGCGCAGATAGTCGTTGAAGCCGATGTCGGTCTGGTTGCCCGGGCCGACATAGGTGCTGAAGCCGACATGGCCGTTGTGCTCGGCTTCCAGCACCAGCGACAGCAGCATGTTGCCGGACTGCGAGATGAAGCCGATGTTGCCCGGCTTGACGTTCGCCAGCGCCAGCAGATTGACTTTCTTGTGCAGGTTGAACATGCCCGAAGTGTTGGGCCCGATGAGGCGCACGCCGCCTTCGCGCGCCGCGGCCAGCACCTGCTGTTCGAGCCGCGCGCCGGCCGGCCCGGTTTCGCGGAAACCACTCGCGAGGATGGCCGCGCCCTTGACGCCTTTCCGGCCGCAATCGGCGACGAGGCCCGGCACCGTCGCGGCCGGCGTGCAGATCAGCGCGAGGTCGACGGGGCCGGGGATGTCGTCGAGCGTCGCGTAGGTCCTGACGCCGAGCACATTGTCCACTTTCGGGTTGATCGGGTAGATCGCGCCCGGGTAGCCATCCTTGATCAGTCCGACCATCGCCTTGTAGCCGCGCTTGGTGGGGTCGGTCGAGGCGCCGATGATCGCGATCGAGCCGGGGGCGAGGAAATCGTGCAGCGGGCTGGTTCTGGGCAACGGCGGGGCGAGCTCCATGTCATTCTCCCCGGAAAACCGGCGCGCGCTTTTCGGCGAAGGCGTCCACGCCCTCCTGCCAGTCGCGCGTCGTGCCGACGAACATCATGCCTTCGAGCTCGGCAGTCAGCGCGGCATCGAGCGTGCGCTCGGCCGCCATGTTCAGCTGCTCCTTCGCGAGCTGCATCGAGAACGGCGCCTTGGCCGCGATCCGGCGCGCGAAATCGCGCGCGGCGTCGAGGAAACCTTCGTCGGGCAGCGCGCGGTTCGCGAGCCCGATGCGCACCGCTTCGGCGCCGCCGATGCGCTCGCCGAGGAATACCAGCTCGCGCGCTTTCGCCAGCCCGACGAGGCGCGGCAGCAGGTAGGTGACGCCGCCACCGAGGAAGTTGCCGATCGAGATTTCCGGCAAGCCGATCTGCGCGCTTTCGGCCATCAGCACGAAGTCCGAAGCGATCGCCATTTCGGCTCCGGCGCCGAGCGCGAAGCCATTGACCGCAGCGATCACCGGCTTGCCGAGCTGCAACAGCCGCTTGCACACTTTCTGCTCGCCCTGCAGGTACTGGCGGCGCTCGAACGGCGTGCGGCCCGCCTTGTGTTCCTTGAGGTCGGCACCGACGCAGAACGCGCGGCCTTCGCCGGTGAGCAGCACGACGCGCGCATCGGGGTCAGCTTCGGCGCGGCTCAGCGCCGCGTTCAGTTCGTCATACAGCTGCGCGGTTACGGCGTTGAGCCGGTGCGGGCGGTTCAGCCGGATCTCGGCAATGCCGTCCGTCATGTCGTACAGGATCGTCTCGTAATTCATGCTTGTCCCTGGGGCAGGTTGGGGCTCGAACGGGGGATTGAGCGCGGTGCGGCGCCGGCGCTACGACTATTATCGGCCGTTGCCGACGCGCGCCAAAACGGAACTCGACGGCGATCTGCGCTTTTTCGGCCGGCCCGCGCTCGGCTCGAACGTCGCGGGCAGCGAGATGCGCGACAGTGCGGGACACGCCCCCGCGCCTGATCAGCCCCTGCGGCAAGCTGCCCTTCAATGCGCCGGCGTCCTGATTCACTCCGGCAGCGCGAGGTCCGCGATCACCGCGGCGAGGAACCGGGCTGCTTCGCCGCCGGTCACGACGCGATGGTCGAACGTGAGGCTCAGCGGCAGCACGCGGCGCACGGCCGGCGCGCCGTCGATCGCGAGCACCTGCTGGTGCACGCGGCCGGCGCCGAGGATCGCCACCGTCGGCGGCATGACGATCGGTGCGGCGTACTTGCCGGCGATCATGCCGAAATTCGACAGCGTGATCGTGTTGCCGCGCAGTTCGTCGGCCGGGATCTTGCGCGCGATGACATCGGCGCGCATCCGGTCGAGGCCGCGGCGCAGGTCGTTCGCGTCGCGGTTCGCGACGTCGCGCAACACCGGCACGAACAGTCCTTCGGCGAGGTCGATCGCGATGCCGACGTCGATCTTCTCGAGCACGCGGCGTCCCATCGTGTGGCTCTCGTACCACGCGTTGAGCGCCGGCTCGGCCCGGCAGCCCGCAACCAGCGCGCGCACGAGCCGGATCGTGACGTCGCTGTCCGGCAGCCACGCGTCGATGTCGGCGTCATCGACGACCGTCGCCCCCGCCACTTCGCTTTGCGCGAGCGCCATGTTGCGAGCCATCGCGCGCCGCACGCCGCGCAGGACCTCCGGCGGCCCGACGTCGGCGAGGATCTTCGCGACCCGCTGCACGTCGGCCGTCGTGATCAGGCCGTCCGGGCCGGACGGTGTGACCATCTCGAGCTCGACGTTGAGCTGGCGGGCAAGCGCGCGCACCGCGGGCGTCGCCTTGATCGCCGCTGCGCCGCCGCCGACGGCTGCCGGAGCTTCCGGCGCGAGCTGATGGCCGACCTGCACTTCACCGACGACGGTGCCGGTGTCGCTGTCTTCGGCGGTGCCGGCAAAGCCGACCAGCGGCGCGCCGACATGCACGATCTGCCCCGGCTGCCCGAACAGCTTCTCGATGTGGCCCGAATGCGGCGAAGGGATCTCGACGATCGCCTTGGCCGTCTCCACCGACAGCAGCGGCCGGTCCGCCTCGATCTCGTCGCCGGCCGCGACGTGCCATTCGACGATCTCCGCTTCCTGCAGGCCTTCGCCCAGGTCGGGCAGTTTGAAGATCTTCATGCGCCCTCCAGCGTCTTGTGGACTGCCGCGACGATGCGTTCGACGCTCGGCAGGTACTGGTATTCGAGACGTGCCAGCGGCACCACCGTATCGTATCCGGTGACGCGCCTCACCGGCGCGAGCAAGGTGTAGAGGCCTTCTTCAGCGAGATTGGCTGCAATTTCGGCACCGAAGCCGGCCGTGCGCGCGGCTTCGTGGACGATCACGCAGCGCCCGGTGCGGCCAACAGATTCGAGTATCGTCCCCATGTCGAGCGGCTTGAGCGTCGCCACGTCGATGACTTCGGCCATGATTCCCTGCTGCGCCAGCGCGTCGGCTGCGGCCTGCGTTTCGTGCACCATCGCGCCCCAGCTGACCAGCGTCACGTCGCTGCCCGAGCGCAGCGTGAAGCACACGTCGAGCGGCAGCGCCTCGCCGTCGTCGGCGACTTCCTGCTTGAACAGACGGTACAGCCGCGTCGGTTCGAGAAAAATCACCGGATCGGGGTCGCGTATCGCTGCCAGCAGCAGGCCGTAGGCGCGCGACGGCGATGACGGGATCACGACGCGCAGCCCCGGCACGTGCGCAAACAACGCTTCCGTGCTTTCGGAGTGGTGTTCGGGGGCGTGAATGCCTGCTCCGGAAGGCGAGCGCAGCACGAGCGGGCACGACATCCTGCTGCGCGTGCGATGGCGCAGGCGCGACGCATGGTTGATGATGTGGTCGAACGTCGGGTAGATGAAACCCGCGAACTGGATTTCCGCCACCGGCTTCAGCCCCATCGCTGCCATGCCGACCGCGGTGCCGGCGATCGCGGTTTCGGCCAGCGGCGTGTCGACGACGCGCGCCGCGCCGAAGCGCTGCTGCAGTCCGGCGGTGGCGCGGAAGACGCCGCCGTTGACGCCGATGTCTTCCCCGAGCAGCACGACTGCCGGGTCCCGCGCCAGTTCGTGCGCCAGTGCGTGGTTGATCGCTTCGATCAGATTGAGCTCAGTCATGGCCGCCTCCCTCGTGCGGTGCGAACCGCAGTGCCATGTCGCGCTGTTCCTGCAGCGCCGCCGGCAGCGTGCGGTACAGGTGATCGAACATGGCTTCGGGCGTAGGCGGCGGCGTCGCGAGATACCTCTCGACTGCCGCATTGACCGCTTCGCCGCATTCCCGGACGAGTTGTTCTTCGTGCTGCGGGTCCCACGCGTTCAGCCGCACGAGGTGGTTGCGCAGGCGCACCACCGGTTCGAACGTCCAGTTCTCCTGCACGACCGCCGGATCGCGGTAACGGCTCGCGTCATCGGCAGTGGTGTGGTCGCCGAGGCGGTAGCTGAGCGCCTCGATCAGGCTCGGGCCGCCGCCGCTGCGCGCTTTCTCGATCGCCTGCCGCGCGGCGTGGTGGACGGCGACGATGTCGTTGCCGTCCACCTGGCAGCCTTCGATCCCGGCCGCGATCGCTTTTTGCGCCAGCGTCTGAGCGGCGCTCTGCATGCTGCGCGGCACGGAGATCGCCCACTGGTTGTTGTTGACGACCACGACCAGGGGGGCTTTCCACACTGCGCCGAAATTCAGCGCTTCGTAGAAGTCGCCTTTCGACGTGCCGCCGTCGCCGATAAAGCACACCGCGACGCGCGCTTCCTGGCGCAACTGGAATGCATACGCTGCACCGGCCGCGTGGCAGACCTGCGTCGCGATCGGCACGCAGATCGGAAAATCGTCGCGCGGCCCGGCGAAATCGCTGCCGCGCTCGTCGCCGCCCCAGTAGAGCAGGCTTTCGGCCATCGTGACGCCGCGCAGCAGCTGCGCCGGGTGGTCTCGATACGACGGCACGAGCACGTCCTCGGCGCGCATCGCGGCTGCGACGCCGACCCCGATCGCCTCCTGCCCGAGCGCCGACGCGAACGTGCCGAGCTTGCCGGTGCGCTGCAGCGCGATCGCCTTGGTGTCGAAAGTGCGCGTCAGGACCATCGCGCGGTACAGGGGAATCAGTTTTTCCGGATCGAGCGCGAAATCCGGCAAAGGCTGGGTCGCTTCGCCCCGGGGATCGAGGAAGCGCGTGTAGTCGACCTGGAACCGACCGATGGTGGTCATCGCAAGCTCCTTGTTTCCTGTCAGTCTAGACCACTGTACGGGGGATGCAGACTGACTGACACTCCAACTGCATCGGAATATTCCGGCTCCCGCCGCGGATCGGTATCTGTTTGAGCGGTGGAAACGGCAATGACACGTCGCTGCGGTATCCGGTTTATGGACACCGTGGTCCATCCCGCCGTTCCCGAATGCGCGGGGTCACGCTCCGCCCCGCCTGTCCGGGAGATGACCGGAAGGTGAAGCAAAAGTAATGCTCTAGTCATCTTGTGGTCAGTGGCGTCCGCCTAGCATGTGTCCAGGGTCGCTCGAACGCGAGCGCCTGATTCGAACAGGGCGTTACCCGTCCGGTTCGAGCCGAAATAACGCAATTCACAAGGAGTAAATCATGCTGATGAAAATCGCCGCTGCCGCCGCGTCCGTGCTGATCGCCACTTCGGCTTTCGCCGCCGACAAGGTCAATGTCGCCAAGTCCTACGAACTGAAGGACGGCTCCACGGTGTATGTGTTCAAGGACGGCAAGATGGCCATGGAAAACAAGGCCGGCCTGGTTGTCTCGATGAAGGAGGGCCATGCGATGGAGACGAAGGATGGCCAGAAGATCATGATGAAGGGCAACGAGGTCTGGCGCCTCGACGATGTGCTGAATCACGATCGTCGCGGCAACTGAAGGGGACGCAGCGCTCGCGACACGTGTCGTGCTCGCCGCTATGCTCGCCCCGGGGAGGGCCGGTCGGCTCGGCCGAAATCCGCTTCACTGCACTTCATCTCGACCATGCGCCGCAATACCGGCTCCTCGTCGAGGAAGAGACGGACGGCCACGGGGTCGAACTGCCTGACCGACATGCGCAGGATCTCGGCCTTGGCGACATCGAACGACAGTCCCTTCCGGTAGGGGCGGTCCGAGGTCATCGCGTCGAGCGCGTCGATCACGGCAAACAGCCTCGCCCCCAACGGGATGGCCTCGCCACGCAAACCACGCGGATAACCTGTGCCGTCGAAGCGTTCCTCGTGGCAGCGCACGATTTCCGCCGCTTCCTCCATGCCTGCGAGGCGACTGACAAGGTGATGGCCGTCATCGGGATGGCGGCGCATCACGGTCCATTCGTCGTCGTCGAGCGGTCCGTTCTTCAACAAGATACGGTCCGGGACGCCGATCTTCCCGAGGTCGTGAAGCAGCGCGCCCCAGTAGATTTGGGCGAGGCGTCGCTCGTCGTGCGGAAAGAAGCGTTTCGCCAGGACGACCGTGTGGCAGGCGACGCGCCGTGAGTGGAGACCGGTCTCATGTTCGCGCAGATCGAGCGCCTCGGCGAGCGCTTCGGCGAAGCCGGCATTCAGGTCGCTGCAAGTCGAACGCTCCGCCGCGAGCGGTTCGAGAAAACAGCGCTCGCAGAGTGCATCGCCCGTTCCCGGCCGGTCCCGCGACGCGATGAGTGCGCCGCAGCAACTGCATGTTGCCGCTGAAGTGGTCGAAGTGCGTGAATCGTTCAAGGCCGCAATCTCCTTCGATGGCCGTGCGATCGAAACCCCGTTTCGTCAGTTCCGCGGCGCTCCGGACCGCTGCGCACCCAGGCGGGGGATGAACGCGGGCGTGCGCTCGAGGTAGCGGCGGTACGCATCGCCGAATTCGGCAACCGCGTCGCGCTCCTCGTGCCGCGCGAGCCGCGCGTAGACGACGAGCAGGATCGGGAACAGCACCAGTGTGATCAGCGTCGGCCACTGCAGCAGGAAGCCGAACATCACGAGCACGAAGGCGACGTACTGTGGATGTCGGATGCTGGCATAAGGACCGCTGTCGGCCACCCGGTGCTCGCGCTGGGTCTCGTAGAGCACCGGCCAGGCCTTGGCGAGCAACCAGAATCCGCCGACGATGAACACGGTGCTGAGCAGGTGGAAGGGGCCGAAATGCGGATTCGAGCGCCAGCCGAACATCGTCTCGAGCAGGTGCCCGGACTCATGGGCGAGGAAATCCACGCCCGGAAAACGCGACGACAGCCAGCCCGAAAGCAGGTAGATCGTGAGCGGGAAGCCATACATCTCGGTGAACAGGGCGACGATGAACGCCGAGTAGGCACCGAACGAGCACCAGTCGCGCTTGCTGTGAGGCCTGGCGAAGCTGAACGCGAACGCGATGAAGAACAGCGAATTGATCACGACCAGCGACCACAGGCCGTAGGCGGGCGTGTCGGTCATGTTTCATCTCCTTCCACACTTTTCGGCTTTGTCCCGTGATCGTGCCCGCCATGCATGAACAGATGCATCAGCGGACACGCGAGCAATATCAGCCAGGGGAGGAAGCCGAGCACGTGGGCGCGGTGCTCAGTGAAAAGCAAGAACACGGCCAGCGCGAGAAAGCCGGCGAAGACCCACTTCGCCCGCGAGCCCGAGCGGGCGTGGGGATGGGATGACTGCTCCTTGTCGTCCAGCGATTTCATGGGCTCAGCCGGCTCGCCGACGCAGCCGCAGCGCATTGGTGACCACCGACACCGAGCTCGCGCTCATCGCCAGCGCGGCGACCAGCGGCGACAGCAGCAGGCCGGTGAAGGGATACAGCAGGCCGGCGGCGAGCGGCACGCCGAGCGCGTTGTAGAGGAAGGCGAAAGCGAGGTTCTGGCGCATGTTGCGCACTGTCGCGACCGACACGCGGCGCGCGGCGGCGATGCCGCGCAGGTCGCCCTTGACCAGAGTGAGCTGCGCGCTCGACATCGCGACGTCGGTGCCGGTGCCCATCGCGATGCCGATGTGGGCGCGCGCGAGCGCCGGCGCGTCGTTGATGCCGTCGCCGGCCATCGCGACGATGCGACCCTCGGCCTGCAGCTTCGCGACCAGATCGTTCTTGTCCTTCGGCTTGACTTCGCCGTGCACCTCGTCGATGCCCAATCGCTTGCCGACCGCGCGCGCCGTCGTCAGGCCGTCGCCGGTCGCCATGACGATGCGCGTGATCCCGTTCGCGCGCAGTTCGTCGAGCGCCTCGGGCGTCGTCGCCTTGACCGGGTCGGCGACCGCGACAAGACCCGCCGCGCGGCCATCGACGGCGAGCATCATCACGCTCGCGCCCTCGCTGCGCAGCGCTTCGGCCTGTTCGGCGAGGTCCTGCCAGGCGACACCCTCGTCGTCCATCAACGCGGTGTTGCCGAGCACGATCTTGCGGCCCTCGACGATCCCGCGCACGCCGATGCCGGACGACGATTCGAAGCTGTCCGGTTTCGACAGCGCCAGCCCCTGGCGCCGCGCCTCGTCGACGATCGCGTGCGCGAGCGGATGTTCGCTGCCCTGGTCGAGGCTCGCGGCGATGCGCAGCACTTCGTCCCCGCTCCAGCCGGAGGCGGCGACCGTCGCGTGGAATGCGGGCTTGCCTTCGGTCAGCGTGCCGGTCTTGTCGACGATCAGCGTGTCGACCCGGCGCAAGTTCTCGATCGCCGCGGCATCGCGGAACAGCACCCCCTGGGTCGCGGCGTTGCCGGTCGCGACCATCACCGACATCGGCGTCGCGAGCCCGAGCGCGCACGGGCAGGCGATGATCAGCACTGCGACCGCGTTGATCAGGCCGAAGGCCCACGACGGTTCCGGGCCGAACAGGCCCCAGCCGAAGAAGGTGAGGGCGGCGATCGCGACGACCGCGACGACGAAATACCCTGCGACCTGGTCGGCCATGCGCTGCATCGGCGCGCGCGAGCGCTGCGCCTGCGCGACCATCTGCACGATCTGCGCGAGCACCGTCTGCGAGCCGATTTTCTCGGCCTGCATCACCAGCGCGCCGCTGGTGTTCTGCGTCGCGCCGATCAGCTTGTCGCCGGTGCGCTTGTCGACCGGCAGCGGCTCGCCGGTGAGCATCGATTCATCGACCGCGCTCGCCCCTTCGAGCACGACGCCGTCGACCGGGACTTTCTCGCCGGGGCGCACGCGCAGGTGGTCGCCGGGGTGCACATGGGTCAGCGGGATGTCCTCCTCGCTGCCGTCGGCGTTGAGCCGGCGCGCGGTCTTCGGCGCGAGGCCGAGCAGCGCCTTGATTGCCGCGCCGGTTTCGGAGCGCGCGCGCAGTTCGAGCACCTGGCCGAGCAGCGTCAGCGACACGATCACCGCGGCGGCCTCGAAATACACCGCGACGTGGCCGCCGATGCGGAAGGACTCGGGGAAGAGGCCGGGTGCGACGGTCGCGACGACGCTGTAGGCATAGGCCGCGCCGACGCCGGTGCCGATCAGCGTCCACATGTTCGGACTGCGGTTTGCAAGCGACTGCGCCCAGCGCACGAAGAACGGCCAGCCGCCCCACAGCACCACCGGTGTCGCGAGCAGCAGCTCGACCCACGGGCGTGCGGCGCCGAGCAGCGGATCGAACAGCCCGCCGGACATCGCGATCAGCGTCACCAGCACGGTCGCTGGCAGCGTCCACCAGAAGCGCCGTCGAAAGTCCGCGAGCTCCGGGTTTTCGCCTTCCTCCAGTTCGGGCAGCACCGGCTCGAGCGCCATGCCGCACTTCGGGCAGCTGCCGGGGCCGATCTGGCGAATCTCCGGGTGCATCGGGCAGGTGTATTCGGTGCCGGGCGGCGTCGTGGCGTCCGCGGCCTCGACCGGCGCCGGGTGCAGGTAGCGCGTCGGCTCGGCGCGGAACTTGTCGAGGCACTTCGCGCTGCAGAAGCGGTACGTCTGCCCGTCGTGCGTCGCGACGTGCGGCGAATCGGGTTTCACGATCATGCCGCATACCGGGTCGGTTGCCGGGGCAGGCGAGGGAGCGGCATGTTCGGGACGATCGTGGCGATGATGATCGTGTGCCGGGGCGGGACGGATTTCACTCATGACGATTTTCTCCCCGCGCCCGGTATGACGCCGCGTAGATCGCGGACGGCGTGCTGCAGCACGTGTTCGCCTTCGCGTTCCGGTGAGCGCGCTCGTTCTCGGACATCCACGTCCGTAATCGCAGCAGCAGGTCCTTCAGCGTGTCGAGCATCGCAGCCTCCTCCGTTCAACGCTGTGTGCGGGGCGGCCGAGCAGCTGCCGTCGTCTGAAACGACGCTCGCCCGCCCACCAACAGTCATTTCCGGGCGCGTCAGGGCGTCTGTTCCCTCCCCATCTGTATCCTGTCCAGGCGCTGCTCGATCTGATGCATGCGCTTCGCGAGAGCCTCGACTGAGGGCGCGCCCGCACCCGGACCCATCATTCCGCCCGGACCCATCATTCCCATTCCCTGCATCATGTCCGGGTCGCCCATCATCGGGCAGCCCATCTGGCCCGCCGCCATCTGCCGGCCCAACATCATGTTTTCGCGCATCGTCTGCATGTGCTCCATCAGCAGTTTCTGCCGCTCCTCAGGACTCCTGGCTGCGGCGAGGGCATCGAGTTGGGACTGCATCTTGGTCGTGTTGTCCCGCATCGTCTGCACCGTCGCTGCGGGTACCGGCGCCGAGACGGCCGGGGCCTGATCCGGGTGATGCGCATCCTCCGCGAAGGCAGGAAAGGCCGCGACCAGGGATATCGCGATGGCAGTGAGAGTCTTTTTCATGATGCGTCTCCTGAAAATAAGTGGTCGGGCGGGCGCCGGATTGCACGCAGAGGCAATAAAGCCGGCGCCGATTCGTTGGCCGTGCCGGTCGTCGGGCGAAGCTTCGGATGGTGCGTCGGGGCACGAGGGTGAGGCGTGTTCCTGATACGCTCGCCGTGCTTCGATGGATTCATCATAGTCCGCGCCGTGCGACGCAAGGCTGACGCGCTGATTACATTTCTGTCATCGAATCGTCGCCGCCGATGCCGGCACGACCGGGGTGCGCGCACCGGATTCGAGCTCCCGCCGCAGCTGCCACTGCTTGACCAGCGCATACAGCGCGGGGATGACGCCGAGCGTCAGCACCGTCGACGAGATCATGCCGCCGACCATCGGCGCAGCGATGCGGCTCATGACTTCGGAGCCGGTGCCCGTGCCCCACATGATCGGCAGGAGGCCCGCCATGATCGCGACGACCGTCATCATCTTCGGCCGCACGCGCTCGACGGCGCCTTCCATGATCGCTTCGTACAGGTCGGCGACCGACGCCTCGCGGCCTTCGGCAGCACGTTTCGCGCGGATCGCCTTCCACGCCTGGTCGAGGTAGATCAGCATGACGACGCCGGTCTCGGCGGCGACGCCGGCGAGCGCGATGAAGCCGACCGCGACCGCGACGCTCATCTGGTAGCCGAGCCACCACATCAGCCACACGCCGCCAACGAGCGCGAACGGCACCGACAGCATCACGATCAAGGTCTCGGTCAGGCGCCGGAAGTTCAGGTACAGCAGCACGAAGATCAGCCCCAGCGTCAGCGGCAGCACGACCTTCATCTTCTCCTTCGCGCGCTCCATGTACTCGAACTGGCCGCTCCACGTCGCGTAATAGCCGGGCGGGAACGTCACCTGCTCGGCGACCGCCTTCTGTGCGCGTTTGACGAACGCGCCGAGATCGGCGTCGCGGGTGTCGACATACACATACGCGGCGAGCAGCGCGTTCTCGGTGCGGATGCCGGGCGAGCCGCGCGTGAGCTGCACGTCGGCGAGCTGGCCGAGCGGGATCGGGCCGCTCGCCGTCGGCACGTACACTTCGGCCGCGATGCGGTGCGGGTCGTCGCGCAGGCCGCGCGGGTAGCGCACCGTGACGTTGTAGCGTTCGAGCCCTTCGACGGCGGTCGTGACCATGTCGCCGCCGAGCGCGGTCGCGACGACTTCCTGCAACGCATTGACCGTCAGGCCGTAGCGCGCGAGCTGGTCGCGGCGCGGCACGATGTCGAGGTAGTAGCCGCCGCTGACGCGCTCGGCATAGGCGCTGGAAGCGCCCGGGACGTTCCGCACCGCGGCTTCGACGTCCTTCGCGACCTGCTCGATCGTCGCGAGATCGTTGCCGAACACCTTGACGCCGATCGGCGTGCGGATGCCGGTCGCGAGCATGTCGAGGCGCGCCTTGATCGGCATCGTCCAGGAGTTCGCGACGCCGGGAAACTTCAACGCCGCGTCCATCTCGGCGATCAGTTGGTCGGTCGTCATGCCCGGGCGCCAGTCGGCCTGCGGCTTGAGGTTCACGACCGTCTCGAACATCTCGAGCGGCGCCGGGTCGGTCGCCGACAGCGCCCGCCCGGCCTTGCCATACACCGATTCGACTTCAGGGAAAGTCTTGATGATGCGGTTCGTCGTCGCCAACAGGCGCCCGGCTTCGGTCACCGACATGCCGGGCAGCGCCGCCGGCATGTAGAAAAGGGTGCCTTCGTTCAACGTCGGCATGAACTCCGAGCCGATCTCACGCGCCGGGACGATTGTCACAGCCATCACCACCCCCGCCGCGACGAGCGTCAGCACCTTGTGGCGCATCACGCCGCGGATGATCGGCCGGTAGGCCCAGATCAGGAAGCGGTTCACCGGGTTCTTCGCTTCGGGCAGGATGCGCCCGCGCACGAAGAACAGCATCAGCACCGGCACGAGCGTCACCGACAGGATCGCCGCGCCCGCCATCGCGAACGTCTTCGTGAACGCGAGCGGCGAGAACATCCGGCCTTCCTGGCCTTCGAGCGTGAACACCGGCAGGAACGACACGGTGATGATCAACAGCGAAAAGAACAGCGCCGGCCCGACTTCCTTGCACGCGCGGATGATCGTCTGCGCGCGCTCGGCCTGCGTCGCGTGCGCCGGCAGATGTTCGAGGCGCTTGTGCGCGTTCTCGATCATGACGATTGCGGCATCGACCATCGCGCCGATCGCGATCGCGATGCCGCCGAGGCTCATGATGTTCGAGCCGAGGTCGAGCGCGCGCATCGCGATGAACGCGATGAGGATGCCGAGCGGCAGCGTGATGATCGCGACGAGCGCGCTCCGGACGTGCAGCAGGAAGATCACGCACACCGCGACGACGATCAGGCTCTCTTCGAGCAGCGTCCATTTGAGATTCGCGATCGCGCGCTCGATCAGCGTCGAGCGGTCATAGACCGGCACGATCTCGACGCCTTCGGGGAGCCCCGGCGCGATCTCGGCGATCTTCGCCTTGACGTTCGCGATGACGTCGAGCGCGTTCTGGCCGAAGCGCGCCATGACGATGCCGGAAGCGACTTCGCCTTCGCCGTTCAATTCGGCGATCCCGCGCCGCTCGGCCGGCACGAGCTCGACGCGGCCGATGTCGGCGACCCGCACCGGCGTGCCGCCTGCGCTTTTCAGCGCCAGGTTCGCGATGTCGTCGCTGCCGCCCAGATAGCCGCGGCCGCGCACCATGTATTCCTTCTCGGCCATCTCGACGACGCGCCCGCCGACGTCGCGGTTCGACTCGCGGATCACGCGGCTGACGTCGTCGAGCGCGAGGCCGAAAGTCGCGAGCCGGTGCGGGTCGACGGTGACCTGGTATTCGCGCACGAAGCCGCCGACGCTCGCGACTTCCGATACGCCGCCGGCTTTCGTCAGCTGGTAGCGGATATACCAGTCCTGCAGGCTCCTCGTCTCGGCGAGCGACATGTTCTTGCCGGTCACTGCGTACTGATAGACCCAGCCGACGCCGGTCGCATCCGGCCCGATCTGCGGCGACACGCCTTGCGGCAGCCGGCCGGCGACCGAGGACAGGTATTCGAGCACGCGCGAGCGCGCCCAGTAGATGTCGGTGCCGTCCTCGAAGATCACGTAGACGTAGGACGCGCCGAACATCGAGAAGCCGCGCACGACTTTCGCACGCGGCACCGCGAGCATCGACGTCGTCAGCGGATAGGTCACCTGGTCCTCGACGACCTGCGGCGCCTGGCCGGGGAAGTCGGTGAACACGATCACCTGCACGTCCGACAGATCCGGCAGCGCGTCGAGCGGCGTGTTCTTCACCGCGTACAGCCCGCCGCCGAGGACGAACAGCGTCGCGAGCAGCACGAGGAAGACGTTCTTCGCGGACCAGTCGATGAGGCGGTCGAGCATGTCAGTGGCTCCCGTGTCCGTTCGCGGCCGCCGGTTTCGCCCCGTTCGCCTTCTCGACTTTCGTCACGACGAATTCGCCCGGTTGGCGCTGCTCGAACTCGAAGCGGACCGGCGTGCCCGGCGCGAGGTTGGCGACGAGGTCGGGGGACGCCACCGCGAAGTCCATCGTCATCGCCGGCCATTGCAGCGCAGGGATGTCGCCGTGCGTCAGCGTCACGGTCTTCGTCGCCGGATCAACGGCGTCGAACGTTCCTTCGGCTTCGTACGTCACCGGCGCTGCATCCGTTGCCGGGGCGGCGTCGGTCAGGTTCGACAGCGCGGCCTTCAGCTGGCTTTCGGAGTCGATGAGGAAGTTCGCCGACGTCACGACGCGGTCGCCGGCCTCGACGCCTTCGAGCACTTCGACGTGGTCGGTGCCGCGCTCGCCCAGGCGCACCGGCTGCGGCTTGAAGCGGCCTTCGTCGAGCGCGATCAGCACGACCTGGCGCACCCCGTCGTCGATGACCGCGGACGTCGGCACGGTCACGCGCGGTGTCGGCGAGCCGGACGCGAGCTCGACGTGCGCGAACATGCCCGGGCGCAGCAGGCCTTCGCGGTTGTCGAGTTCGAGACGGATGCGGGTGCTGCGCGTCTCGACGTTCAGCGTCGGGTACAGATAGCCCACTTTCGCGTCGAAGCGGCGGTCCGGGAAGGCGTCGAGCGTTACGCTCGCCGGCTGGCCGACGCGCACGCGCGCGAGGTCGCGCTCGAAGATGTCGGCGATGACCCACACTTTCGACAGGTCGGCGATGCGATAGACCGCTTCGCCGGGCATGAAGCGCGCGCCCTGGACTGCGTTCTTCTCAAGCACGACGCCGTTGGCCGGCGAATGGAAAGTCTGGCGCTGCGCGATCTCGCCCTTGCCCTCTCGCGCAGCGGCGACCTGCCAGTTCTGCAGGCGCTCGCGCGTCGCGTTGGCGAGCCGGCGCGCCGCTTCCGATGCGATCGGGTCGGTGGTGGCACTGTCGCGCTGTAGCCGCTCGGCGATGCGCAGTTCCTCGCTGGCCGATAGCAGCTCGGGGCTGTAGATCGTGAACAGCGGCTGGCCGCGGCGCACCGGGTCGCCGACCGCATTGACGTGCAGGCGCTCGATCCAGCCTTCGAAGCGCGGCGCGACGTCGACGACCGCGCGCTCGTTGAGCTCGATGCGTCCGACCGCGCGCACTGCGGCACCGACGACGCGCATCTCGGCGACGGTGGTCTTCACGCCGAGGGTCTGCACGCGCGCCGGGCTGACGACGACGGCGCCGCTGTCGTCGGGCTTGTCGTCGGCATAGACCGGGAGGTAGTCCATGCCCATCGAGTCCTTCTTCGGCGCCGGTGACGTGTCGGGCAGGCCCATCGGGTTGCGGTAATAGAGGATCTGGCGTTCGCCGCCAGCGGCTGCGGCCGTGTTTTCAGCGGCCGTCGCCGTGCTGCCGGGCGCGGGAGCGTGGTCGCTGCGGCTGCCCGCCCAATAGCCGGCGCCGAGCGCGAGCGCGACGGTGAGCGCCGCGAGGGAAAGTCGTACGGCGGGCTTCACGGCTGTTCTCCTGCAAGTTTTTCGATTTCGGCGAGCGCCATGCGGGTCTCGACATCGGCCTGCAGCAGCGCGATGCGCGTATCGACGAGCTGGCGCTCGGCTTCGAGCACGGTGTCGAAGTCGACGCGCCCCGCCGAGAACGCGGCACGGGTCGCGTCGCGCGTCGCTTCGGCCTGCGGCGTCAGCGTGCCGCGCAGCAGCTGCAGTGTCTCGTGGCCGCTCGTGAACGCGGCGTACGCGCTGCCGAGCTCGCCGAGGAGCGTCGATTCGGCGGCGGCCCGCCGCGCGTGGGCAGCGGTGACCATCAGCGCGGCTTCGCGCTCGCGCGCGCGGCGTGCCGACTGCTGCAGCGGGATCATGACTTCGAGCATCACGTCCCACGAGTTTTCGCCCCCGAGCGGACGGTTGTTCGTCAGTCCGAGGCTGAAATCCGGATAGCGGTCGCGCCACGTGCGGTCGCGTTCGAGGCGCGCCACGTCGATGCCGCGCGCTTCGGCGGTGATCGCCGGATGAATCGCACGGGTGCGTTCGACGAGGGGCGCGAGAGCGACCCCCTGCGGCAGCGGCGGCGGTTCCTGTGGCGCCGCAAGGGCACTGCCGGGCGTGCGTCCGAGCAGCGCGTTCAGCGCTGACGCCGTGCCGCGGCGGCGCTGCTCGACGCCGACGAGCGCGAGCCGCTGCGACGTGATCTCGCGCTGCGCGCGCAGCACCGCCTGCTGCGGCAGCAGGCCGAGGCGGTAGCGCGACAGCGTGATCTCCTCGAGGCTCTGCAGCAGCGCCAGCGCGTCGCGATTGAGCCCCGCCTCGCGGTCGGCAGCGTAATAGCGCAGCCAGGCTGCCTTGATCTCGGCAGCCGTGTTCGTCCATGCCGCATCGCGAGCCGCCTCCGCCTGGTCCGCGCGCGCGCCCGCCGCACGCTCGGCGAGTTCGCGCTTGCCCCACGCCGGCAGCGGCTGGATGACGCGGTAGCGGGTCTCGCCGACTTCGCCCGGCACGAGCGTCGTCGGGCCGCCGTGCATGCGGTTCGTGACGTCCATCAGCTCGACCTGGAAGCTCGGGTCGGGCAGCGCGCCGGCGGGCTCGACACGTTCGCGGGCAGCCTCCGCTTCGGCGCGGTCGACGGCGAAAGCGGGGTTGTTCACGCGGGCGTATTCGATCAGGCCGGGGAGATCGGCGCCGAGGGGAGCCGCGGCGGCGGAGGGCGGCACGGCGTCCTGCGCGTGGCCGAAGGCGCTCGCCGCAAGGACGGCGATGCCCGCGGCCAGACGCAGGGAACGCAGGCCGGCGATAAGCGGTTTCATCGGGTGTCCGGAAAAAGTGGGGTGGCCGGAGCTGGTGGGCAGGGAAAATGCCGAAGGCGAAATGGCGCGTCGAGCGAGCCGCAGCCGGAATACCGTCCGGCTGCGGCGTCACGCCTGTTTCGCCCTTATTTGGCCCTTATTCCGCGATTTCCAGCTTCGTCACCGAGAACACTCCGTCGACGCGCTGCGCGGCGAAGCGGATCCTGTCGCCCTCCCTGACCGCGTCGAGCATCGACGGGTCGGTCGCGCGAAACACCATCGTCATCGGCGGCATGCCCAGGTTTTCGAGCGGGCCGTGGCTGATGGTGATCTTGCCGGCCGCTTTGTCGACTTTCTTGACGGTGCCTTCGGACAACGAAGCTTTCACGTCGGCGACGGGCATCGCCGCGCCATGAGCGGCCTCGTGTCCGTGCCCGCTCATGGCAAAGGCCGGGCTGGCGCTGGTGAGCGTGGCGAGGAGGGCGAACGCGGCGAGGGAGCGGGTGAGGGGGCAGGTGAGGGGCATCATGAATCCTGTGTTTCGGTGAGTGGAATGAAGTATGAGGAAGTAATACCGACCGGAGGCTGACGGGAAAATTACATTTTTGTCAGCCGGGGCCGGGCCGCGAGGCAGCGAACCTGGGGCCGGCAGGCGGGCGGGAAGGAATATGCGATGTGTGTGGATCGGGATGTTCAATTCAGGGGCGAATCTTTGTACAAGACGCTCGCGCTGTCGAGCGGAACAGGGCCCTTTCCCCGCCATTCCCCCTCGTTCCGCCCCCCCCGCGAAAGGGGGCGTGCCACCTGCCGCCGTGCGGCAGATTGTCGCTGTGACGCGGTTCGGCCGGACCGTGCAGGGACGGCGCCGGCGTCGCATCCGCAAGCGCAACGAACGAAGGAGACCTGGCATGCGCATCGTGTGTATCGGCGGCGGACCCGCGGGGCTGTATTTCGCGCTCCTGATGAAGAAGCTGAACCCGGCGCACGAGATCGCCGTCGTCGAGCGCAACCGGCCATACGACACGTTCGGCTGGGGCGTGGTGTTCTCGGACGCGACGATGGACAACATGCGCGAATGGGACCCGGTGACGGCCGAGGCGATCCAGGTCGCGTTCAACCACTGGGACGACATCGAGCTGCATTTCAAGGACCACACGATCCGCAGCGGCGGCCACGGTTTCGTCGGCATCGGGCGCAAGAAGATGCTCAACATCCTGCAGGCGCGCTGCGAGGAACTCGGCGTCGAGCTGGTGTTCGACCGCGATGTCGAGTCGGACAGCGAGTTTCCCGATGCCGATCTGATCATCGCGTCCGACGGCATCAACTCGCGCATCCGCAACAAGTACGCGGAAGTGTTCAAGCCGGACATCGTCACGCGGCCGAACCGCTACATCTGGCTCGGCACGAACCAGCTTTTCGACGCGTTCACGTTCCTGTTCGAGAAGACCGAGCACGGCTGGTTCCAGGCGCACGTCTACAAGTTCGACGACACGACGACGACTTTCATCGTCGAATGTCCGGAGCACGTGTGGCTCGCGCACGGGCTCGACAAGGCCGGCCAGGAACAGTCGATCGAATTCTGCCAAAAGCTCTTCGGCAAGTACCTCGACGGTCATCGGCTGATGACGAATGCCCGCCACCTGCGCGGCTCGGCGTGGCTGAACTTCCAGCGCGTCAAGTGCGAGCAATGGCACCACGACAACGGCAGGAGCCACGTCGTGCTGATGGGCGACGCGGTGCATACCGCGCATTTCGCGATCGGCTCGGGCACGAAGCTCGCGCTCGAGGACGCGATCGAGCTGACGCGCCTGTTCCGCGACGAAGGCGACACGCCGGAGCACATCCCGGCGGTGCTCGAACGCTACCAGGCGGCGCGCAACATCGACGTGCTGCGGCTGCAGAACGCCGCGTGGAACGCGATGGAATGGTTCGAAGTCTGCGGCGCGCGCTACTGCGATACGCTCGAGCCGGAGCAGTTCATGTATTCGATGCTGACGCGCTCGCAGCGCATCTCGCACGAGAATCTGCGCCTGCGCGACGCGACGTGGCTCGAAGGCTACGAGCGCTGGTTCGCGAACAACGCGGGGCTGCCGGTCAAGGCCGGCGAGGCGCCGCCGCCGATGTTCACGCCCTTCACGCTGCGCGGCCTGACGCTTGCGAACCGCGTCGTCGTGTCGCCGATGGCGATGTACTCGGCCGACGACGGCAGCGCGAACGACTTCCACCTCGTGCATTTCGGCGCCCGCGCGCTCGGCGGGGCGGGGCTGCTGTATACCGAGATGACGTGCGTGTCGCCCGACGCACGTATCACGCCGGGCTGCGCCGGGATGTACAAGCCCGAGCACGTCAATGCATGGAAGCGCGTCGTCGATTTCGTCCACGCGAATTCGGGCGCGAAAATGGGCATCCAGCTCGGTCACGCGGGGCGCAAGGGCGCGACGAAGCTCGCGTGGGAAGGCATCGACGAGCCGCTCGAAGCCGGCGGCTGGCCGCTGATGTCCGCGTCGCCGCTGCCGTACCTGCCGCATTCGCAGGTGCCGCGCGAGATGACGCGTGACGACATGGAGCGCGTGCGCGACGACTTCGTCCGCGCGACGAAGATGGCGTTTGAAGCCGGCTTCGACATCCTCGAGCTGCACTGCGCGCACGGCTACCTGCTGTCGAGCTTCCTGTCGCCGCTGACGAACCGGCGCAGGGACGATTACGGCGGTGGACATGAAAACCGCGTGCGCTTCCCGCTCGAAGTATTCCGCGCGATGCGCGCCGCGTGGCCTTCGAACCGCCCGATGTCGGTGCGCCTGTCGTGCCATGACTGGTTCCCCGGCGGCAACACTGCCGACGACGCAGTCGCCTTCGCGCGTCTTTTCAGGGACGCCGGCGCGGATCTCATCGACTGCTCGTCGGGCCAGGTTTGGAAAGGCGACCGGCCGGTCTATGGGCGCATGTACCAGACGCCGTTCGCCGACCGCATCCGCAACGAAGCCGGCATCCCGACGGTCGCCGTCGGCGCGCTCTACGAGGCCGACCACGCGAACAGCATCATCGCCGCAGGCCGTGCGGATCTGTGCGCGATCGCGCGCCCGCACCTCGCCGATCCAGCCTGGACATTGCATGAAGCGGCGAAGATCGGCTTCGACGACGTCGCGTGGCCGAAACAGTATCTGTCCGCGCGCAGCCAGTACGAGACGAATCTCCGGCGCGAGGGCGGGGCGCCGGACAAGTGAACACCGGGTCGTTTGCATCGGGCGCGCTCATCGCTACAACCTTCTCGTGCTGCTCGCCGAGATAGGTGTCTGGTAGACTTGTGAGGATTCAAGACGATTTCGAGGCTGTTCTGCCGGATGCCTATTCCATGACAGCCGAACTGTGGGTAATCAGCTCCAGGCAAACCCCTTATGTGCTGAATGGGTGACATGGCCAGCGAGCGCAAGGTCATCATCATCGCGGGGCCAAACGGCGCGGGCAAGACGACTTTCGCGCGAGAGTTTTTGCCCAATGAAGCAGGTTGCCCGGTGTTCGTGAACGCCGATCTGATTGCCGCAGGTCTGGCACCTTTTGCGCCTGAAACGGCTGCAGTGCAAGCGGGGCGACTGATGTTGGAAGAGTTGAAGCGCCATTTTGCGGCACGCGAGAGTTTCGCTTTTGAAACTACGCTGTCAGGGCGTGGGTACCTCCGTCACATTGTGCGTTGGCAGTCCGCGGGCTATCGGGTGAAGCTCATTTTCTTGCAACTTGCTCAACCGGACGAGGCGGTTGCGCGTGTTGCCCAACGTGTGAAGCAGGGCGGACACAATATTCCCGAAGAGGTCATCCGGCGCCGGTTTGCGGCAGGGCTGGCCAATTTTTCCGAACACTATGCCCCCCTGGTCGACGCGTGGGCGCTGTATGACAACTCCGGGCCCAGCCCGGTGCTGCTCGACTGGAGTGAAAAGCTATGAACGCATTGCCGATTTCTCAGGCTCGCGACGCCGATTTGCGCTTCTCACAGAAAGCCCTGGAGCGGGCCGCAGCGCGCGCAGGCCAAATGGCGGCCCAGACTGGAACCGCGTTGATCGTGTTTCGCAATGGACGGGTTGAGACCATCCAGCCTGCGGGAAATCATGGGTCCATTCACACGACCCGAACGGGGAAAGAGCCCGAATCCGGCTACGACGAGAAGTCGTGACCGCTTTCGCGCCAAAAAAGCGAGTTGGCGCGGGCAGGGAGCCGATCTTGCTTCGAACGCGAGCCCGGGCGCGGCACGAAATGCGGCTGGCCCGGTCCAACCGGACAGTTTTGCGTGCTGTGCCCGATGTAACCCGTTAACGCGGAGGAATTCCGACGTCACATCGGCGGCCGCGGGCAGCCCCGCGGGATTCCTTCGCTCGCACCCGGGGGGGTCATGACATATTGTGTCGCCATGCGGATGGATGCAGGTCTGGTCTTCCTGTCCGACTCCCGTACTTATGCCGGCGTCGATCACATCAACACTTTCCGCAAGATGCATTTCTTCGAGCGCCACGGCGAACGGGTGCTCGTGCTGATGACGGCGGGAAACCTGTCGATCAGCCAGTCGGTCGTCAACACGCTGCGCGAACGGATCGAGTCGGGCGGAGCGAGGAACCTGTGCAACGTGCCGACGATGTTCGAGGCGGCCAAGCACGTCGGCGACTGCCTGCGCGAAGTTCATGCGCGTGATGCCGAATCGCTGAAGGAATTCGGCGTCGATTTTTCTGCCGGGCTGCTGCTCGGGGGCCAGATCCAGGGCGAGGAGCCGCGCCTGTTTCAGCTCTACGCGGCCGGCAACTTCACCGAGGCGACGCAGGAGACGCCGTATTTCCAGATCGGCGAATCCAAGTACGGCAAGCCGATCATCGTGCGCATCATCACGCATGCGACGTCGCTCGACGAAGCGGTGAAATGTGCGCTCGTGTCGATGGATTCGAGCATCCGCTCGAACCTCTCGGTGGGCCTGCCGCTCGACCTGCTGGTCTATCAGCGCGACGCGTTGCGCGTCGGCCATTACTGCGTCATCCGCGAGGACAACGCCTATTTCGCACTGATCCGCAAGCTCTGGAGCCAGCAGCTGCGCGAAGTCTTCAGTGCCCTGCCCAATCCGGACTGGGAGAACATCCAGCTCACTGCGGAGGCACTGCGGCAGAACACCTCCCTCAACACGCCGCGCAGCGAAAAACGCGAAGGCGAAAGCTAGACGGGGCCGACCGAACGAGTTAGCGCGCGGCCGGCCCTGCCGTCGCCCGCCAGCCTGGCGGGCGGCAGAGGCGAGTTACTCCTCCTTGCTCTTGCCGCGGCTCGACTCGCTCGAGCCCGACTTGCCGCTCGATGAGCCGGACATGCCGGAGAATCCGCCGGACGACGAGCCGCTCTGGCTGTGCTCGCTGCCGCTCGTCCCCCGCTGCTGGCTGGACTGCGACTGCTGCGATGAGGACTGTGGCTGCGACTGCGATTCGGACTGCACGCGGATGCGGTTCTCGATATCGTGCACGCCCCAGCACTCATCGACCACGTCCTCGATGCGATGACGCATCTGGCGGCTGGGTACCGTGCCTTCCAGTTCCACGCAACCTTCCTTGACGTTGATGCTCACTTCGCTCACGTCCACGCCCGGTTCCTCGACAAGGCGCTCGCAGACCATCTCGCGGATGCGTTCGTCGGACCGGGCATAGTTCTTCGGCCCCTTGCGGTTGCGTGACGACAGCTCGGACTGGCCCCAGGAGGCCTGCATGCCGCCGTAGCCGCGGCCCGTCTGCGACGTCTGCGTGCCCATCATGCCCTGCTGCGGCTGCTGGCCCCAGTCCTGCTGACCGTAGCTGCCTTGCTGCCCGAAGCTGCCTTGCTGGCCGTATCCGCGCTGGCCGAATCCCTGCTGGGGTTGTTGGCCGAAACTCTGCTGGCCATAGCCGCCCTGCTGACCGTAGCCTTGCTGCCCGAATCCCTGTTCGTGCTGCTGGCCCCAGCCCTGCTGGCCGAAACCCTGCTGCGGCTGCTGCTGTCCGTAGCCCTGCTGGCCAAACCCCTGTTCGTGCTGCTGGCCGTAGCCTTGCTGGCCGAACCCCTGTTCGTGTTGCCGGCCCCAACCCTGCTGGCCGAAACCCTGCTGCGGCTGCTGCTGCCGGTAGCCCTGCTGGCCGTAACCCTGGTCATACTGCTGGCCATAGCCCTGCTGCCCATAGCCCTGCTGCCCGTAGCCCTGCTGCCCGTAGCCCTGCTGATGCTGACCATGGCCTTGCTGACCGAATCCCTGTTGCGGCTGCTGATGTCCCCAGCCGTGCTGGCCGAACCCTTGTTGAGACTGCCGGCCGCCCTGCTGGCCGTATTCCTCTTCTTCGTAATCATGCTGTCCGTAGCCCTGTTCACGCTGGCCTTTCTGACGCTGCGCTTTCATGTCCTGTCTCCTCAGGTGGCGACAACAAACCGGGTTCCGACACATCCCGGCGGAAAAGGGACGGCTCCGGCCGCCCATCGATTTCCTCCCCATCCTGAGCAATGGGCGTGCCCCGGCGACTGCGAACAGGGTGTCGTGACAGGTCGATTCGAGGGATGCAGGGCGCCGGCCGTTCGCCGACGAGGCAGGATCGGAGCAGGCCCGCTTGTCGTCTTCCCGCTGTCTGGCCGCGCAGACGCCGCAGCATCGGGCCGGAAAAAGTTACAAGGACTTGTAAGTTTTCTGTCGGATGCGCACCGTCGAAGCCTGACTCCCGCTCTTCGCCGATTTCAGCGGGTGTGTGCGACGACACGCGATGACAAAGTCACCGCCACGACGGCCGCTGGCTCTGTCGCACGATCCCCGGCGATCAGCCCAGCAGCGTGCGCAGGTGGTTCGGCAGCGCAAACTGCGCGCAATGGACCGCGCCGTTGTAATGCTGCAGCGCGCCGATGCGGCGTTCCGCGAGGCGGCGGTCGACTTCCGCGGCGGACAGCGCGGCCGGGTCGAGGGTGTCGGAGGCGGTCGCGAAACCCCACAGCGTGCCGTACAGCGGGACATAGAGGAAATACGGGCGGACGATCGCGAACACGTCGCGCAGCCTCGCGACGAGCGTTCGCAGGCGCTCCGGCTGGAAGGCCGGCGAGCCGATGTGCAGGCTGATCGCGCCGCCCGGTGCGAGCAGCGCGCGGCAACCGCGGAAAAAATCTTCCGAATACAGCGCTTCGGCAGGACCGACCGGGTCGGTGAGGTCGAGCACGATCAGGTCGAAGCGCTCGGCGGCGGCCGGGGCTTCCTCCATGACATAACGGAAGCCGTCGCCGATGCGCAGCTCGATGCGCGGGTCGTCGAGGGCGCCGCGATGGACGGCCTGCAGGTGCTCGCGCGCGATCTCGATCACTTTCTCGTCGAGTTCGGCGATGACGATTTTCGCCATCGCCGGCTGCTTCAGCAGCTCCTCGGCCGACCCGCCGTCGCCGCCGCCGAGGATCAGCGCCCGCGCCGGCGCGGGATGCGCGATGCACGGCACCTGGATCAGGTTCTCGTGATAATGGAACTCGTCGCGCTCGGACGTCATGAAGCAGCCGTCGAGCCGGAACAGGCGGCCGAACTGCGGGGTTTCCCACACTTCGTACTCCTGGTAGCGGGAGCGGCCCTTTTCGATCAGCTTTCCGCCGCGCGTGAAATAGCCGGCGTTGTCGTTAAGCTGCTCGAAAATCACGCCTTCGACAGCGGGGAGCGGCATCGGGCCGGCAACGCCTTTCTCCGGCAGCCGGCCCCGTACGACTTCGTGCCCGACGATCTCCGCCGGCCGCAGGGCGTCGATGACGGCGCGATAGACCATACGTGCACGATCGCCGTTGTCGCGCGAGAAGTTGCAGACGTATACGTCGAGCGTCACGCCGCCCGACTCCGGCCAGGTGTGGATCGCCAGATGGGATTCGGCCAGCACGACGGTCCCGGTCACGCCGGCCGCTGCTCCGCTTTCGTCGCGAAACTGATAGAAATAGGAGCCGAGCGGAGTCAGCCCGGCCTCCCGGCATTGCGTCACGCACAGGGTCTCGAGCGCTTCGCGCTCGGTCAGCGCGGCGGCGGTGGTGCCGCAGCGATACAGGTCGGCAATCAGGTGCAGTCCGTTCATCGGCCGTTCGATATCTCGCCAGAATTTGAACGGCGAGATATTAACATGCACCAAGTATTTAATATTCCTGCAAAAGTGATCCTCGCCGGCAGCATGCGGCAGGTTCGTCCGGTCTGCCGGGCCGGTACTGGATGCCAGCGTTATTTGGGGGCCAGCTTGTCGATGCCGCCTTGCAGCAGCCGGCGCACCACCTGCGCGTGGTGGGTCGACTCTCGCTCGCGGTCGCGGAAGTGCTGCACGAACCCGCTAAGCTGCTGCTGTTCGATGCGTTCGGCCATCCGCGCGTTGAGTGTCGCGCGCTCCTCGAGGGCGCGCACTGCGGTCCACAGCGCCTCCTCGATCGCCTCGTCCTGTTCGGTGAGCAGCGATTCGAGCGTGTAGGCGTGGCCGACGCGGCAACGAAAGCGGATCAGCCCGTCGTCGCGGATTTCCCACAACGCCCCGTGGCACTCCGGGCAGACGTAGGGCGCCGGTGACGCGATCTGGCGCAGCAACGCCTCGCTGTCGGCGTTGCCCTCGGCGATCTTCGCTTCGACGACATCGATCTCCGTCGTCGCCATGCTCGTTTTTGCGTTCTTCGTCTTCGCCATGTTCGTTTGCCGTGATTGCGGATTCGAAACAGCGGGCGGCCCGGAAGGCAGGCACGGTTGCAGGCCCTGGCTTGGCGCACCCACTTCGGCGCCGGCCGGCAGGGGCTTTGCGAGGCTCACCAGCACGCGCGGGATCTCGTGCAGCGGCACGCAATGGTCGATCTCGGTCTCGCGCAGCGCGCTCTGCGGCATCGACGGGAAAAGCGCGTCGCGCGGATCCTGGACAACCGTGGTGCCCCCGCGCAGCTTGATCGACCTCAGGCCGGCTGCGCCGTCGTACAGGTTGCCGGTGAGGACGACGCCGATCACGGCCGAACCATAGGCGATCGCCGCGCTGCGGAACAGCGGATCGATCGCCGGCCGCACGTTGTTCTCGCGCGGTCCTCGCGACATGCGCACTTGGTCGCGCTCGATCAGGAGGTGGAAATCCGGCGGCGCGACGTAGATGCGCCCCGAACGGATCGGCTCGCCATCGACAGCGCGGTTCGCCGGCAGCGGGCCGGCACGCGACAGGATGTCCGGCAGCATCGAAGGGCTGTCGCGCGACAAATGCAGGACGACGAAGACGGCGGCCGGAAAATTCTCCGGCAACGCGCGCGTAATGTTGCACAGCGCCTCGACCCCTCCGGCCGAAGCACCGATGACGATCACGCGAAAATGCGAAAAGCTCGTGCTGGACATGCTCTGGCTCGGTGGCAGTGGCGGCGGCTGGGGCTGCCGGCGTCGGCTACTCGGCGCGCAGCAGTTCGGCGAATTTCTCTGGCGATACCGGCTGGCTGAAGAAGTGCCCCTGGAATTCGTCGCAGCACTGCGCCTGCAAAAAGCTCGCCTGCTGCGCGGTCTCGACGCCTTCGGCAATCACGCGCATGTTCAGGTTCTTCGCCAGCCCGATGATCGCGCCGGTGATCGCGCCCGCGTCGCCGCCGTCGCTAAGGTCGCGCACGAAGGACTGGTCGATTTTCAGCTTGCTGATCGGAAAGCTGCGCAGATAGCTCAGCGACGAGTAGCCGGTGCCGAAGTCGTCGATCGCCATCCGCACTCCCATTTCCTTGAGCTCGCTCATCAGGCCGGAAGTCGCGACGTGATCGTGCATCAGCACGCTTTCGGTCAGCTCGAGCTCCAGCGTGCCGGGCTCGATATTGCTCACGGCGAGCAGCCGACGGATCAGCTCGAGAAGGTTCTTCTGCGAGAACTGCAGCGCCGAGATGTTCACCGACACCGTGATTTTCTTCAGCCCGGCGTCGCGCCACGCGCGCACCTGCTGGCACGCGCGTTCGAGCACCCACGTGCCGATCGGCACGATCAGCCCGGTTTCCTCGGCGACCGGAATGAACTCTGCGGGTGTGACGAGACCGCGTTGAGGGTGCTGCCAGCGCAGCAGCGCTTCCGCACCGATGATGCTGCCGCTGCCCTCGAACTGCGGCTGGAACATGAGCCGGAACTCGCCGCGTTCGACCGCCCGGTGCAGGTCGTTTTCGAGCGCGAGCCGCTCGAGCGCGTGCGCGTTCATGTCGGCAGTGAAGAACTGGAATTGGTTGCGCCCGCTGGCTTTCGAGCGGTACATCGCGATGTCGGCGTTGCGGATCAGCGTGTCCGGGTCCATCGCGTCGTCGGGGAACACGCTGATGCCGATGCTGAACGAGACGTTCAACACGTAGCCGTTGACGGGGATGGTCTGCTCCATCGCCTCGATGATTTTCCCGGCGACATGCGCCGCCTGTTCGGCCGAGTCGACGTGTGGCAGCATCACGATGAATTCGTCGCCGCCGCGGCGCGCCACCGTGTCGTCCTCGCGCACGCTGGCCTTGAGGCGCTGGGCGACTTCCTGCAGCAGGTGGTCGCCGACGAGGTGGCCGAGCGAATCGTTGATCGTCTTGAAGCGGTCGAGGTCGAGGAACAGCACCGCCGCCCGCGTTCCCTCGCGGGCGGCGTGGGCGAGGCCCTGATGCATGCGGTCCTGCAGCAGCGCGCGGTTCGGCAGCAGCGTCAGCGGGTCGTAATGGGCAAGGAACTGGATGCGCGACGCGGCCGCCCGCTGGTCGGTGATCTCGGCGTAGATCGCGATGCAGTTCTCGATGCCGCCGGACTCGTTGCGCACCGCGTGGATCGTCAGCCATTCGTTGTAGATCTCGCCGTTCTTGCGGCGATTGCTGATCTCGCCGCTCCACGACCCGTTGCGTTCGATCGCGCTCCACATCTCGCGATAGAAGTCGCGATCATGGCGGCCCGAGGCGAGCAGTTTCGGGTTGCGGCCGAGCACTTCGTCGGCCGAGTAGCCGGTCACGGTGGTGAAGGCGCGATTGACCGACACGATACGGTTGAGGCTGTCGGTGATCATGATCGCGTCGGTGCTGCGCTCGAACACCTGAGCGATCAGGTTGAGGCGGTCTTCTTCGCGCTTGCGGTCGCTGAGGTCGACGAGCGCAGTGCGGCACAGGCGCCCGCTGCCATACTGCGTAAAAGCGATGCTCTCGAGCCGCACGTGGCGGATCGGGCTCTCGCGAACGAGCGACGTGTGCAACGGCAGGTGGTCGAACACCCGTCCCGGTTCCGACAGCACGCGGCGCAGGTGATGGAACAATTGTGCCACCGCGCCGTTCGGCACCCAGCCGCTCAGCGGCATGCCGATCACCTGCGCGCGGTCCTGCCCGAGGAGGCGCGCGCCGGTCAGGTTGATCTCGAGGATCACCCCGTGCTCGTCGAGCGTCATGTAACCGACCGGGGCGAAATCGTAGAGGTCGCTGTAGCGGTCGCGGGCGTCCTCGAGCGCCCGCCGCGCTTCGATGAGTTCGCGGTTCTGCGCTTCCAGCTCGATCTGGTGCACGCGCAGCTCCTCGACGAGGGACGAGGTGTCTGGCGCAGCTCGCAGCGCGCCGAGGCGCGCTTCGAGCTCGCGGATGCGCGCGATCAGCTCATCGCTGGATTTGCCGTCCTCGCCATACCCGTCCATGGCTACTCCTTGTCTCGCGTGACGCCGTGGTCATCGGTGCCGGCCTCGATCTGCATCAGCGCGAGAAACGGCGGGCCGGCTGCCGCATCGATCGGCCGGCCGCTGATGCGCAGGCGTCGCGGCCCGATGGTCTCGAACTCATGCTCGACGACGAAATCCTCGAACCCCTCGCTGCGCGTGCATACCCCTTCGAGTGCCTTGCGCAGCTGCGGGATCCCCCACTGGCCGTTGCCCAGATGGTAAAGGAGATTGCCGACCGTCTCCGCCTGGGCGACCTGGAACGTGTCGAGAAACGCCGGGTTCGCGGATACCACCTTGAGGTTCTTGTCGAGCACCAGCAACGGGTGGCGGATCGCGTTGACGATGCCTTGCGCGTAGTCGCGGGCCTCTTGCGCCATCCGCAGCGCGCGCCGCGTGTCGTCGATGTCGACGAAGGCGACGACCGCGCCTTCGATGCGGCTCTCGATCGTCTTGTACGGCCGCACGCGGATCGAATACCAGCGCCCGTCGCGCGCCTGGCCTTCGATCTCCTGCTGCGTGACGGTATCGATGACGTGCGCGACGAGCTGCGGCAGATCCGGCGCCCGGATGCCGAGTTCGACGTCGCCGAGCGCGCGCCCGAGGTCCCGGTCATCGAGATTCAGTTTCTTCCCGGCCAGCGGCGTGTAGCGGCGGATGCGCAGGTCGGTGCCGAGGATCACGATCGGGACGTTGACGCTGCCGAGCAGGTTGGACAGGTCATTGTTGAGCTGCGACAGCTCGCGGTTGCGCGTTTCCAGTTCTTCATTGACGGTGGACAACTCCTCGTTGACCGACTGCAGCTCTTCCTTGGCTGTTTCGAGCTCTTCATTGGTGCTCTGTAGTTCCTCGTTGCTCGACAGGATCTCCTCGTTGGCCGAGCGCAGTTCCTCGTTGATCGTCTCGTCCTGCTCGATCACCGACTGCAGGTATTCGTGGGTCGCCGCCAGCTCGTGTTCGAGCCGCGCCAGGCGTTCCTCGTGCTGCGCGCCGGGTGTGCTCGCGCTCTCCGGAGCAAGCGGCATGCCGCACGTTGCACGGAAGACGACGAGAAAGAAACCCAGCGCGGCGGATTCGAGCGGCGACACTTCGACTTCGACGAGCAGCGTTACGTCGTTGCGCCGCAATGCGATGCCTTCCTTGCGCACCACGGCGCGCTTCCTGAGCGCTTCGCCGACGATCTCGCGCAGCTCCATCGCGAGCGCGCCGCGCGCCATCCGCAGCAGGTTGAAACTCGCTTCGCCCGGCGCCGGTTCGAGAAACTCGCCGGTCTGGCCGCGGAACTGCACGATGTCCATCTGCTCGTTGATGACGACGCTCCCCGGGCAGTACTTCTTCATCAGCAGCCGGTCGACGGCCTTCGCCAGGTCGCGGCCGGCGAGCGGCGGCGCGGTCCGTTCGCGCGCGACCGGGTCGGCGAGTCTGAACGACGCCGATAGCGGTGCGGAAAAGTCGAACTGCAGCGTCGCCGCGAGCGCCTTCTTGACGTAGATCTTGTGCTTCGTGTCGAGCGTCCGGTACATGTCGGCGTGCTTGCCGACGGTCTCGGCGCTGCCCAGCAGCAGGAAACCGGCCGGCTTGAGCGCGTAGTGGAACAGCGCCAGCACTTTCTTCTGCAGCACCGGACCGAGGTAGATCAGGAGGTTGCGGCAGCTGATCAGGTCGAGGCGCGAGAACGGCGGGTCCTTGACGACGTTCTGTTTCGCGAACAGGCACATGTCGCGGATCTGCTTGCTGATCAGATAGCCCTGCTCGTCGTGCGTGAAGTGGCGCGCGAGCCGCGCCGGCGACACGTCGGCGGCGATGCTGTCGGGGAACACGCCGGCACGCGCGGTGTTGATCGCGTGGGTGTCGATGTCGGTCGCGAAGATCTGGATCGGCAGGTGGAGGTCGGCTTTCTCCATGCATTCGAGCAGCGCGATCGCGATCGAATACGGCTCCTCACCGGTCGAGCAGCCCGGCACCCAGATGCGGACCGGGTCGCCGCTGCCGGCGCAGCGCTCGATGATCTTGGGCAGGATTTCGCGCGCCAGCGCGTCGAACACGGCCGGGTCGCGAAAGAACGCGGTGACGTTGATCAGGATCTCGTTGTAGAGCGTGTCGATCTCGGCCGGTCGCTCGTGCAGCAGCCTGACGTAGTCGGCGAGCCGGTCGAGCCGGTGGACGAGCATGCGGCGCTGGATGCGGCGGTGGATCGTCGTGTGCTTGTACTGCGCGAAGTCGACGCCGGTGCGCCGGCGCAGCAGGATGAAGAGCTTGTCGAGGTGCCCCTCGTCGTCGGCGGGAACGGCCGGCGCCTCGCGCGGCGTCGCGGCCACCCGCCCGGCGAGACGCGCGAGTTCGTCGGCGATTTCGGCCGGAGGCAGCACGAAATCGACGCAGCCGCTGGCGATCGCCGCGTCCGGCATGCTGCTGTAGCGGGCGCTGTTCTGGTCCTCGGCGAACGTGATGCCGCCTTCGGTCTTGATCATCTTCATGCCGGTCACGCCGTCCGACGCGGCACCCGACAGGATGACGCCGATCGCCTGGCTGCCCTGGTCCTGCGCGAGCGAGCGCAGGAAATAATCCACCGTCAGCTGCGGTGCCCGCATCTCGGCAGGCGGCATCAGGTGCAGCACGCCGCCGAGGATTGCCAGATTGGTGTTCGGCGGGATCACGTAGATGTGATTCGGCTCGACCCGCATGTTATCGCCCGCCTCGCTGACCGGCATGCGCGTGCGCCCCGCGAGCAGGTTGGCGAGGATGCTGTGGTGCGCCGGGTCCAGATGCTGGACCAGCACGTAAGCCATGCCGAGGTCCGGCGCAAGATGGTCGAGGAACTCGTTGAAGGCTTCGAGGCCGCCGGCCGAAGCGCCGATGCCGACGATCGGGAACGCGGCGGGCAGCACGGGCGCGTCGCGATCGTCGGAGTCGAAGTTCTGTTCACTCATGATTGGGTTCCACCCCGGCTGCCCGGCGAGCGACGCCAGGCCGGAGCGGGGATGCTGTTGAAACGAGGCGGTCATGACAGTCGATATACCCGCCCCTGAACTCTCGCGGCCGGCCTCTTGATGCCCCACCCCTGAGGGCTTCCCGCAGCGTCGTATCGCGGAAACCGGGAAATTCTATACGAGTTCGTGTCGGGGGCTGTTTTCCCGTTGTGCCGGAACTTCATGGAATTTCAGGATAGTCGATGGATGCAGCGGATAGCGACGAAGCCGTGGCCCCGCTATCAATGGCGGTATCCGCGTAAGGTGATCACAGCCTTTTGATGCAGCTCGGGCGGGAGCACCTGCCCGAGGCCGCCGAGCGACTGCGGGCCTACATGTCGGGCTGGAAGGCGCACTTCCAGCTTGCCCGAACACCCAAGGTGCTTCCGTGAGCTCCGCGAGCGGCAGCGCCGGGCCCTCGATGACCTCTACTCATCCTGGTCTGCCGTCGCCTCGTCAGGCGGATCCTTGTGTAGTTTGCGCCTTGCATAATGACCTTTCGATCGTCCTGTAGCATCGATGTAATCAAATATTGCGAAACTGTCCTTCCTGAATTTGCTCCTTTTATCGACCAGGAAGAAACCATGAAGGCAAAACTGACCGCACTGGCGCTCGCAAGCGTCTTCTCGACGCCGCTTCTGGCACAGCCGAACGTGACCGTTTATGGCGTCGCGGACGCGTACTTCGGCTACGGTGAGTATGACGACAATAAATTCACCGGAGTAAATAGCGGCGGTCTGTCGGGTTCGCGCATCGGCTTCAAGGGCAGCGAGGATCTAGGCAACGGTCTCAAGGCGTTGTTTACCCTCGAATACTCGCTGAACCTCGACAGGAACGACGGCATCGGCACTTCCAGTGGTGCGCGCCAGCAGTTTGTCGGTCTGCAGGGGAGCTTCGGCTTCGTCGGGCTCGGCCGCCAGTATGCGCCGGGCTACTTCGTGAACAAGTACGACACCACTGGCGGATCGAGCGCGCTCAGCCCGCAGATCCAGCTGGCCAAGGCGGCTGGCGCGACGATCGACGCCGGCGGGGGCTCGCGCTTCAACAATGCGATCAACTACAAGTCGCCCAGCTTCGGAGGCCTGAGCGTCAACGCCATCTACAGTTTCAATGAAGCAAACCAGGACGAAGACCGCCGCACCGAAGACAAGCTGGGTGTCGGCGTCGAATACAAGGGGGGGCCGCTTGCCGCCGGCCTCACCTACCAGCAGATTGAAGGCGGCGATATCGACCGTCCGGATGACCAGAAGGAATGGATGCTCGGCGGCGCCTATGATTTCGGCGTGGTAAAGGTCCTCGGCTCCTACCAGCAAGTCAAGGACGCGCTCGGCAACGAGGGCAATACCGACAAGATCTACCAGATCGGGGCGGCCGTCCCGGTGGGCTCCGGTCATATCCATGCGGCTTGGGGCAAGCTCGACGCCGACGCGGGCAGCGACCACGACGTCAAGTCCTGGGTGTTGGCCTATACGTACTCGCTGTCCAAGCGCACCACGCTGTACACCGGCTTCCTGCACAATGACAACGAGGACGAGACGAATCAGACCAATCTCGCCAGCAAGGAGATCGATGGCGTCACCGTCTTCGGCGAAGACAGCGACAACTTCGTCATCGGTGTACGCCACACGTTCTGACGCAGCTCGGCGCCCGTTTTTTTGGTGCGACTCGGTTCTCATAACCTCGACTACTCAAACCGCCCAGTGCCGACCCGCATGCCGGTACTGGGCGGAGGGGAACGGTCAGGTACTTGGCCGTCCCTATCCCGATTCCGTACGCCGAAAGCCGGTGACGTTCGGCCCGGGACTCCGGCTCAGTGGAACCGCTGCGGGTGTTCGGCCGTGCGTCGGGCGGCCGAGTCGCGTGCGGGGACACCTGTTTCGAGGAAGGACTTCACGCGCATCAGGTCCTCGTCCATCTCGGTTTTCGCATCGCGCCCGAGCAGCCGCGCTGCCGCATGGCCGATCGCTCCGGCAGCGGGGGCGTAGTCCATCGACACCCGTAGCCGCGTGCCTTCGCCGGCGGGTTCGAAGTCGACGTGCCCTTCGCTCTCGACCGGGGCGCCTTGGACGGTGTGCCACGCGAGGCGGCGGTTCAGTTCGCGCTCGGTGATCCGCGCGTCCCATTCGACCGGGCCGAACGGGCCGGCGACTTTCCAGTGCCAGCAGTCCTCGCCGGTCGGCCGCACTTCCTCGACGTTGCGCATGAACTGCGGGAAATTCTCCTGGTGCTGCCAGAAGTCGAAGACGCGTTCGGGCGGGGCGGCGATGAACATTTCCTTGTCGATGTGCACGCCGTGGCGCCCGGACTGGCGGGTGACTTCACCGAGCTTGCGGTTCGCCAGCGCGCGCGTGACGAGCGCACCGCCGAGCAGCGTCTGCACCATGCCGAGCGGACGATTGCGCGACAGCCCGGCCAGCGCGAGCGCGCCACCGACGACGCCTGCGGCCAGCCGGAGCGACGGCGGCCACTTCTCGTTCATCCCCGCGCCGCGATGCCCTTCGTGCGCAAGCGTCCCCTGCAGCGCGGAAACGTTCCCCGCCTGCTCGTGTACCTGCAACCGGTCCTCGATGCCCGCGACGCCGCCCACCGACCACACCGCGCTCATCAGGCGGTTCACCTCGCTTGCGAGCACCGGGCCGGACAGCACCACCGTGCCGTCGTCACGCGCCTGCACCCTGAGGGCGTGCGAATTGCGCACGACCCTGCCGATGCGCGCCCGCACGCGCTCCTCGACCTGATGCGTCGTCATCGGCTGCCGCCGTTCCGTACCCGGCCGCAGCCGCGCCGCGACGCCGTAACTGCGGTTGACCGCGTCGCGGTACGCGCTGTCGGCGAAGTGGGTCAGCCGGTTGCGCGTGCTCGCGAACTGATCGACGACCAGGGCACGCCGGCGCCTGCCGACATCGGGATCGAACAGGTACATCGCCAGCACCCCGAGGCTGAACCCGCGGATTGCCGATGTGACGCGACTCACATGATTTCTCATTCCAATCCTCCTTGCCGGCCGCTGGGACAACAGGAACAACGATCCCGGCTGCGTGAAGTTGGCACCGTCGATACCGTCGCCAAAGATCACGGCGACAGCATCGGCTTCGCCCGGCCGGCTGTCGAGGGACCGGTGCGGGCTCACGAAGGAGCGGGAGCAAGAAACGTTCCTCGCGGGAGTCGCGCAGCGGGCGTGGGAAAGCGGTGGGGCGGGGAGCGCAACCGGGGGCAGCATGTAAAAACAGAGTCTCGCAAGCGGCTGTTACTCTGTGATTGTCGTGATTACGCCTCTGTTGGAATGGGTGCAAATGGATGTAGGATCGGCGCCGGTCTCCGGAGCTCTCGCGGCGGCCATTGCCGCCGGCTTCGGCCTGCCCACCTCTATCGAAGAGCTGCTGGCCGAGCCAGCTGCCATGAGCTGAACCCATGATGTCAGTAATGTCTACGCAGGGGATCGTCGAGCTGGTCGGCGCGGGGGCCGGTGATGCCGAGCTCCTGACCGTTGCGGTCGAATTGTGGCAGTGGCTGCAGCTGCCGCTTTGCGCCCTCGTCGCCGTCGGCCTCGACCGCGTGTTCGGCGAACCGCGCCGCTTTCATCCGCTGGTCGGTTTCGGCCGGCTGGCGCAACGGATCGAAGCCGCGCTGCGCCGCTTCCCGACGCGCCACAACCGGCAAAAAAAAGCCGGCATCGCCGCCTGGATGCTCGCTGTCCTGCCTTGCGCCGGGGGCGCGCTGTGGCTGCGCCATATCGCGCCGGCGTGGCTGGCAGTGTCGCTCGATGTCGTCCTGCTCTACTTCGCGCTCGGCGCCCAGAGCCTGCGCGAACACGTGATGCCCATCGCCGACGCGCTCGACGCCGACGACCTGCCTGCTGCACGCGAGGCTGTCGGCCGCATCGTCTCGCGCGACACCACGGCGCTCGACGAGACGGCCGTTGCGCGCGCCGCCGTCGAATCGACGCTGGAAAACGGCAGCGACGCGGTGTTCGGCGCGCTGTTCTGGTTCGCCTTGCTCGGCGGCCCGGGCGCCTTGCTCTTCCGCCTCGCCAATACGCTCGACGCGATGTGGGGCTACCGCAACGAACGCTACCTTCACTTCGGCCGGGCGGCAGCGCGTCTCGACGACCTGCTCGGTTACCTGCCCGCCCGCTTTTGCGCGCTTACTTACGCGGTGCTCGGTCGCGGGGGCCAGGCGCTGGCGTGCTGGCGCGTCCAGGCGCCGCTGTGGGACAGCCCGAACGCCGGCCCGGTGATGGCCGCGGGCGCCGGCAGCCTCGGCGTGAGCCTGGGTGGCGCAGCGGTGTATCACGGGCAGCCCGAGACACGCCCGATGCTGGGCGCCGGCGCGGCGCCGACGGCGGCCGATATCCGACGTGCGCTGGCGCTGGTTCGGCGCGGCATCGGCGTGTGGCTGATCGCCGGTTTCCTGCCGGCGCTGGTGTGGGGAGCGTTCCATGCTTGAACACGGCGGACGCCGTCGCGTGGCGGCAAGGCGTTACGCAATCCCGGAAGCCGACTGGCTGGACCTGTCGACCGGTATCAGTCCGCACGCTTATCCGGTGCCGACCATTGCGGCGGAAGACTGGCTGCGTCTGCCCGAAGACGACGATGGCCTGCTCGACGCCGCCGCGGCGTACTACGGCACTGCGCGGCTGGTGGCGCTGGCCGGCTCGCAGCCAGCGATCCAGGGGCTGCCTTTCCTGCTGCCGCGCGGTCGCGTCGGCGTGCTGGCGCCGACCTACGCCGAACATCCGCATCACTGGCAGCGCGCCGGCCACGACGTGATCCGCTTTGCGGCCGCGGCGCTGCCCGCCGTCGCGGACACGGTCGACACACTCGTGATCTGCCAGCCGAACAATCCCGATGCCGGCTGTATTGCGCCGGCGGTCCTGATCGACGTCGCCGAACGCCTGCAGGCGCGAGGAGGCCACCTGGTGGTCGACGAAGCTTTCATCGACGCGACGCCCGACGCTTCAGTGATCACGCTGGCCGGCGCTCGCCTGCCGAACCTGGTCGTCCTCCGTTCGCTCGGGAAGTTCTTCGGCCTTGCCGGTGCCCGCGTCGGCTTCGTCGCCGCCCGGCCGGACCTCCTCGCCGCGCTGCGCGAGGCGGCCGGCCCGTGGCCGCTGTGCGGGCCGGCACGCACGGTGGCGCGCCGAGCGCTGGCCGATACGGCCTGGCAGGACGTCATGCGGCCCACGCTGGCCGAAGCGAGCGCACGCCTCGCCCGGCTGCTCGCGCCGCTCGACCCGGAGGACACGCGGCGCGTGCATCCGCTGTTCGTCTGGCTGCCCACTCCGGCGGCCGAATCGATCGCCGCTGCGCTGGCGCGCCAAGGCATCCTGGTCCGCCATTTCGCGACTCCCGATTGCCAAGGCCTGCGCTTCGGCCTGCCGGGGACGGAGAACGACTGGCAACGCCTTGAAGCGGCGATTCGAGCGCTGAGCAGCCCGGCAACACGCAAGGATTCCGGGGGGACGGCGTAACGTCCACACCCTGCCGCGATCCCCGATCGGGTGGACAACTGGCACGTCCGAATCAAAGACTGTAGTCGGCCCGAGCCGACATGACGCGACCGAGACCTTGATGCGGGCGTTGTCCAACGACGGATCGGTCCCCATCGCTCCTTCGGCCGCCTTTGGACGGCTGTTTTTTCGTCGTGATCTCGATTGCGTCCTCCTGCAGCAAGTCCGAAGGGGAGAGTCGATTCGGTTCATCGCAAGAAAATTGGCATAATCCCGGTAGAAGAAGTAGCTGAAACGAGTAGCGGTCACTCCTTGGCCCCGTCGCGTGGCCTGAAAAGCGACTTCGCGCATATCTCGTCGCCCGACAACCGGAAAACCACAACGGCGCATGAGCAATCCATTCTTCGAGCATCCCCTACTGGACTCGCCTTTGCCTATCCGGCGAGACACTGGGAGTTGGACGAGCAAGGACAGCCTTCTCATCGACGGTGGCAACGGCGAGGGCGACCAAATGAGCGATCCGCTGCACCTCGTCATCGAGATCAAGGGCTACCGTCGCGAGAACGCCAAGGAAAAAATCGACGATGGATACCTGCTGGGTGCCCGGAGTGAATAACCTCTACACATATGGGCGCTGGGCTTTTGCCGAGTTCACGGACGTGTGGCAGATGCAGGACGACTTCGCCAGGAAGGTGGAGGCAGAGTTCGAGCGGATGTTGCTGGCAGCAAGCGAGGTAAATGATGATCGGGATACATGGAAACCCTATTGCCGCCGTCGGGAAGATGGCCGGACAGTCGGTGGAGGCTGGTGCCGACCGGGCAGTACGCCACCTCATAGATCGTGACTATTATTCTTGCTTGGATTTCATGATTGACCTGGTGGTGGTGCGCAGGTATGGTCCACCGCACATCCGCCCCTTGGCAGTACGCCCTCTCAACTATCCCGAGAGTGTGCCGAACCCCTGGGGCTTTTCCTTTTCTGGCTTGCAATACCGCTCGGCCCGCGGGGAGACAGTCTGGGTCTGCGCCAGAAGGGCGTCGACATGCGAATCGGCTTGGATATCGCCAGCCTGACGCTGAAAAAACAGGCAGACACCATCGTTCTCGTTGCGGGGGACAGTGACTTCGTCCCGGCCGCCCAGCTCGCCCGGCGGGAAGGCATGGAGTTTATCCTCGATCCACTCTGGCAAAAGGTGAATGACGACTTGTTCGAGCACATCGATGGCCTGCAGTCCGGGCTGAAACGTCCTGTCGACCGCCATGTTGCAAATGCTTGCGAGGCTCCAGGCATCCCATCAAGAGGTGAGTGCGAATGACAAACGACACCACCGGAACCCATTGCCTCCGCACCGATGAATCCATTGTGGCATTCTCGTATCGGCGACACGACAATCGAGCCGAACAGATCACCCGGCGCGACGGCAACCCCACCGAATAAGACCATGGCCAAGAAACCCGCCGCCGCCCTCACCGTCGCAACCCTCACTCACGACGACGCAGCGCGAAAGAACATCCCACCGCCGAATACCAGTGGGTGATGTAGAAGGACGAGCGCTCGCCCGTTTGCGTCGCCTACGCGCCGCAAACGCAATCTCGACCCGCAGCTCGTGTGGCGCGGCAAGGACCGGCAGGACTAGTCCGACCTCGTCCTCAACGCTCCGCCGCTCCATATCCAGGAAAAAACCACTCCAAGGCGCTGATCACCTAGGGGGGGCAGGTACACCTCGAGGTGAAGAGCACGGTGCGAATTCCGTCGCCACTACCTCCGGCCTTGCTCGCGGCGCTCCAGCGGGGTCAGCGCTTTCTTGAACACGATGTCATCGGCGAGGATGTGGTTCTGGCCGCGCGTCGAGACGACGCCTTTCACGATCACCGCGCAAGAGCGGTGGCAGGCTTCGAGGATTCGCAGGCGTAGCTCCCGGTCGAGCTGGTCGGTTTTGACCTGAATCGTGTTCGCGCTCGGCAACCGTTTTCCCAAGGATACGAGGCCGGGCTCGGCCAAAGTGGAAATCTCGCCTTCGACCTCGACTTTCTTCCCCCTGTGGCCACTGAGGTTGACCCACAGCTCGCGAAAATCGAGCGTCGTATATTGCCCGGAGGCGACCTCCGTCTGCGCACTTCTGAACGCCTCGTCGTAGCAGGCCAGCCGCGCGGCGTCTTCCTCGATATGCTGACACTCGGCTGGATCTGCCGCTTCTGCCGCGTGTGCCACGCAGGCGAGCGCCGCACAGAGCGCCCATCGAAGACTGTTCATTCCTTTTCCTCGAAATAAACATCCAGTATCCGGGCACCGTCAGGCACGTCAAGGATCGGTCTTCCCTGAAATGATGGATGAATGATCTGAGGCGTCGCCTTGCGGCTCGGAGCGTGGCGACCGGGCCCGTCAGGTGGATTGTGGAGGGTGAGGGAAAAGTCCCGGCCAGCGTATTGCGGGCTGGCACGCGGCGGAGCAGTCGCGAAATTCCATCGAGCGGACGATGGATGAGGACCGGCGCAAGCTGCCGCCGGCGATCAACAGCTTCAGGAAACTCTTCCTGCGGGTGTGGCCGGTGACGTTCGACAGCACGAACTGTTTCTCGTCAGTCGGCAAATTCCGCGGTGGCTGTCACCGTGGTGCCGGGGCGGAGGAGTCCCGCAGTCAGCTACTTTACGAGCTGCCGGGAAACTGAAAGATATTCGTCGCCATGCTGGATGACGTTTTCCCGATCCAGCTTTTCGGACGCCTGATGCAGCTTTTCCAGCGTTTCGGCGAGCTCCGTCAATTCCTCGTTCATCTTCCCCAGTGCATTTTCCAGCGTGTACGTTAACTGGTGCACGTCGGCCATCGCCGCATCGCTGACATTGCCCTTGAGAATGGCTTCGAGCTTGGCGTTGTATTCGGAATGCGGATTCCGACCCAACGTGACCGCTGAATCCGAGAAGGGTGTGACCGGTGTTTCCGGGATGGTGACCGCGGATTCCGATTTGATCGTGACCGATTTGGGCGGTCGTCGGAATGACCGGTCACGTTGTCGGAATCGCCGGTCACGATCAGATCGGAACGGGTGTATGCAGCAGGCGTGGCAACGTCGTTTATCAGACCGGCTACCCTCGCGCGCTTTGCGCGGAGACCGAGGATGCCGGCGGAGCGGATTGCCATGCACAAGATCAGGGAGCTGTTACGGCTCAAGTACGACTGCGCGCTCTCGCATGAGCGCATCGCCCGCGCGCTATCGATTTCGAAGGGGGTGGTCGCCAAGTATGTGAAGGCGGCCGAGGCGAGCGGACGGGCGTGGGCCGAGTTGTCGGCGGCCGACGAGGCGCAGCTGCGCGGGTGGCTCGGCGGGACGATGCGCCCACGCGGGGCGACGGCGGGCTATGTGCCGCCGGACCTGGCGGCGGTGCATCAGGGACTGAAGAAGAAGAGCGTCACGCTCGCGCTGCTGTGGGAGGAGTACGTGCAGGCGGCCGCCGGGCCGGCCTACCAGTACTCGCGCTTTTGCGACCTGTACCGCGAGTTCGCCCGGCACCTGAAGCGCTCGATGCGCCAGGTTCACCGCGCCGGCGAGAAGCTCTTCATCGACTACGCCGGCGACACGGTGCCGATTGTTGACGCCGACACGGGCGAGATTTCCCGCGCGCAGATCTTCGTCGCGGTCCTCGGGGCCTCGAGCTACACCTTCGCCTGTGCCACGGCGACGCAGTCGCAGGCGGATTGGCTGGGCTCGCTCGCCCGGGCGCTGGCCTTCATCGGTGGCGTGCCCGAGCTCGTCGTGCCCGACAATACGCGCTCGCTCGTTGGCCAAGCCGACCGCTACGAGCCGCAACTGCAGCGCACCACCGCCGAGTTCGCCGCGCACTACGGCGTGGCGATCCTGCCCGCGCGCCCCTACAAGCCGCAGGACAAGTCCAAGGTCGAAGTCGGCGTACAGATCGTGCAGCGCTGGATTCTGGCGCGGTTGCGGCATCAGCGTTTCTTCTCGCTGGGGGAGTTGAACGAGGCGATCGCCGCGTTACTCGAGCCGCTGAACACGCGTGCCTTCCGGCGCCTGCCAGGCTCGCGCCACGAAGCGTTCGAGACGCTCGACCGCCCGGCGCTGCGCGCGTTGCCGGCCACGCCCTTCCAGTTCGCCCAGTGGAAGCGGGCCAAGCCCAACATCGATTACCACGTCGAGTTCGACGGGCATTACTACAGCGTGCCCTATGCGCTCGCCGGCCAGGCGGTGGAGCTGCGCATCACCGCGAGCAGCATCGAATGCCTCGCCGGCGGCAGGCGCGTGGCCGTGCATGCGAGGAGCCACCGGCACGGTGCCTTCACCACGCTCACCGAGCACATGCCCGCATCGCATCAGGCGCATCGCCAGTGGTCCCCGGGCAAACTCATCGCCTGGGGTGCCACGGTCGGACCTCACACCGAGCAGGTGGTCAGCCACCAACTCGAACGCATGCCGCACCCCGAGCAGGGCTACCGGGCATGCCTCGGGCTGATGCGCCTCGGTCGTCAATACGGCAACGAACGCCTCGAAGCCGCGGCGACCCGCGCCGTCACCCTCGGGGCAATGCGTTACCGCAGTGTCGCCTCGATCCTCAAGAGCGGGCTCGACCGCGCACCGCTCCCCACTCCCACTGCCGCTAGCCAAACCGAACTGGCGCTCCCCGCCGTGCACGAGAACCTGCGCGGGGCGCGCTACTACCACTGATTCCACCCACCGGAGAACATCGATGCTGATGCAACACAGCCTGCAACAACTGCGCACCCTGCGCCTGGAAGGCATGGCCCGCGCCTTCGAGGAGCAGCTCACCCAGCCCGCCATCACCGCGCTCAGCTTCGAGGAGCGTTTCGCCCAGCTCATCGATCGCGAGATCCTGCTGCGCGACGGCAAACGCATCGATCGGCTGCTCAAGGCCGCCCGCATCAAAGCCGCTGCCGCCTGCCTGGAGGACGTCGACTACCGCGCCGGCCGGGGCCTCGAGCGCAGTCAGATCGCCGCGCTCGGAACCGGCCAGTGGATTCGCCACCACCAGAACTGCCTCATCACGGGCCCCACCGGCAGCGGCAAGACGTGGCTCGCCTGCGCGCTCGCCAACGCGGCGTGCCGGCAGGGCCTCGCGGCCTACTACGTGCGTCTGCCGCGGCTCTTCGAAGAGCTGCGCATCGCGCATGCCGATGGCAGCTTCAGCCGACGCCTGATGCAGCTCGCGCGCATGGATCTCATCGTCATCGACGATTGGGGCCTGGCCGCGCCGTCGGCGCAGGAGCGAAGCGACCTGCTGGAGCTGCTCGACGACCGCGTCGGCACGCGTTCGACCGTGATCACCAGCCAGCTGCCGATCGAGCACTGGCACACCTACCTGGGCGACCCGACCTTCGCCGATGCGATCCTCGATCGCGTCGTGCACGCCGCGCACAAGCTCGCCCTCAAGGGCGAGTCGATGAGGAGAAAGGAAAAGGCATGAGGCCGTGCGCGCGAGACGCCTTACCCACAGGCGCCCGCCCGCCAGCGTATGAGGCGCGCTGGCGGCCGCCTGTGGATAAGCCTGCGCCGTGCCCCGAATTGACCGTGATCGTGACCGACACGGTTAGAATCTGAACCCCACGCTTGCGCGCGCCCCCACCGGTCACGTTCGTCGGTGCAGGCGGTCACGTTCGTCGGAATGCGCACGGAAAAGTTCTTTACGGCTTCAGGAAGCGTCTTTGCCGGCTCGCCTTTGTAATGTCTGGCAGGTTCGCCCGTTCCGGAGGCGAAGGCGGTCGGAACGAACGCGAGGAGGGCGATGCTCGCTGCGATGACTGCGGATTTCTTCATTCTTTGCTCCCAGGATTTTGCGCGTAATGAAAGTAAGTCGCATTCATGCTAGCACTCATTCCGGACGCGCGAGAGCGGGCTCGGCGGGAGATTCGACCGCGGCGGGAATCCTGCGCCCCTTGTCGCTCCTCGCAGTGGTTGCGCTAGATGAATGTCAATTGGGTTTGGGTTCCCGATTCGCCGGGCAAGCTCGCGAAACAGCGCCACCGAGGCGGTCTCGAAATCAGGCACGAGCATCGCCCGGGGCTTCCGCTTCATGCTTGCTGCGGGACCGCCAATGTCCTGGTGATTTCCTGTTCGAGCATTCGGCAGGAGTCGAGCAAGCTGGGATCGAATGTCGGCTGGTGATCCATCCTGTGGAGTAACAGGCGTGCGCGATGGGCGGAGCGCGGGCAGCCGGTATGCATATAGTTCGACAAGTGGGCCAGCGTGCCGGCAAGGAGGGCCAGCTGATCGGGGAAGGCAGAGTGGGGCAGGCTAATCACGGACATGTTATGGGTATTCACGAATGAGAATTGTTCGCAATTGTAGATACGCATGATGGCTTGTCAAGCGCGGTGACGAATTCGAACAGGCCGGCCCCCACTCATCGTGTCCGCCGGCGAGGCCGACGTCGAAAATTTGCAGTTCGAGCGTTTTACCCGCTTCCAGGCAACGCTCGTCGAACGTCTTGAAGTGGTGCCCCGTACGCACAGATTTCACTCACTGCCGTAACCATAGACGCCCGCATCGATGAAGGACTACGGATTCACGAACTGCACCGTGCCGTCGACGCGCACGAGAGGAGTGGGGTAAGCCGGGCAACGCAATGTCGAGGCGAAGGGCGATTTTTGATACAAATCAAATGAGAATGATTGGCGTTTCTGTAGAGTGGTCGCAACTCTTTGCAACACACGGTCAGCCAGCAGGATGCGAGCCAGCACCGTTTCCAACCGGAATCCTCCATGCCGACTCTCCGTCCGAGCGTAGTGTACGCCGCGCTCGCCTGCGCTTTTTCCTCCCTTTCGCACGCCGATGAAGCGGCGCACCTCTCCGAGGTGACCGTGACGGCCAAGGGCTACGCTTCGGCGAACGTCGAAACTCCGGCGTCGGTGACGGCGGTCGAGCGCGAGGAGTGGCTCGACCGCGGCGCAGACAATGTCGGCGAAGCGTTGCGTGGCCAGCCTGGCCTGGCGGTCGCGAGCGATGGTGCGCAGGGGCAGAATCCCGTGATCCGCGGGCTGAAGAAGGAAAGCGTCGTCCTTCTCGTCGACGGCATGCGGCTCAACTCGGCGCAGCCTGCCGGCGCGATCGCGTCTTTCATGTCGCTCGGACTTGCCGAGCGCATCGAAGTCGTGCGCGGCCCCGCTTCGGTCCTGTACGGGACCGGGGCGCTCGGCGGCGCGATCAACGTCCTTCTCCCGCAGGCGCGCTTCGAAGCCGGGGTGCAGACCCGCGCCGGCGCCGAGTTCGAAACCGCGAACGACGGGGTGCGCGGCACCGCGGTGATGAATGCCTCCGGCGGCGATCACGCATTGATGCTCGGAGCGTCGCTCGCGCGCATCGGCGACTACCGCGCCTCCGACGGCGAAGTCGATCACACCGACTACGATTCGGACAGTTTCATCGCACAGTACCGCTTTCGCCTCGATGATTCGCAGCAATTGCGGCTGTCGCTGCAGCAGCACGAGGACCGTGACGTGTCGTACCCGGGCTCGATCAAGCCGCATCCGCATCCGCAGATCCGCAGCTCGATCATCCACTCGCCGTCTCAAACGCGCGAGCTTGTCGAAGTCGGCTACAGCCGGCGCGGCTCGGGCGACACGCCGGTGAATGTCGACGTTCGCGTATATCGGCAGGAGATGGAGCGCGAGATCGCCGCGCGCGCGAAAGGGCCGTTCGGGCGCGACTTCTCCGATACCGAAGTCACGTTCGCGACCGACGGACTCGATGCCCGCGCCGACTGGCTCGCCCACCCGGACCATCTGCTGTCGTTCGGCGTCAATGCGTGGCAAATGGAAGCGTCGCCCGAGCGTTTCCTCAGCAGCCCGCCGACGTTCGCGAGAGGCCGCAACGATCCTTTCGACGACGGGCGCATCGAGGCGATCGGCGTTTTCATGCAGGACGACATGCGCTTCGGCCGCCTCAACGTGCTCGCCGGGCTGCGCCGCGACTGGGTCGAAGGCGACGCGGATTCGGTGAACAACGGCGCGATCACGCGCGGCCTCGAGCGCAGCGACAGCGCGACTTCGGGCAGTCTCGGCGCGATTTTTGAGGTGTCGAAGCTGCTGCGGCCGTATGCGAACGTTTCGCGCGCGTTTCGCGCCGGCGAGATGCGCGAGCGCTTCGAGTCCTCGCCGCGCAGCGACGGCTACTACTACGTCGGCAATCCGCGCATCGAGCCGGAGATCGCCACCCAGTTCGAAATCGGCCTGAAAGGCGCCGACGACGACCTTAGCTACGCGCTGTCCGCGTATCGCACGCGCATCACCGACTACATCACGGGGCGCAACGTCTCCGGTGCGCCCGGCACGAACCGTTGCCCGGCCGCGAACGCCAGCGCCTGCAAGGAAACGTTCAATCTCGGCCGCGCGACGCTGGTCGGCGTCGAAGCCGAGGCGCGCTGGCAGGCCGTGCGGGGGCAATGGCTGACGGCGGCGTACTCGCGCGTGCGCGGCGAGAACGAGGATCTCGACGAGCCGCTGTTCCAGATGCCGGCCGACGAAATGTCGTTGGGTTGGGAGGGCAGGGTGGCTGCGGCGTGGACCGCGGATGCGACGCTGCGCCTCGTGCGCAAGCAGGACCGCGTCGCGACCGTGTTTGCCGCCGGCACCGAGAACGAGACGTCGGGCTTCGCGACTGCGGACTTCGGCGCGACTTGGCACGGTCAGCGCCAGCGCGTGCGCGTCGCGCTCAAGAACGCGTTCGACAAGCCGTACCACGAGCACCTGACCGAAGGCGTGTCCGGGATGGAGATCGACTCGCCGGGCCGCAGCCTGATGGTGTCGTGGCAGGGGCAGTTCTGATGGGCATCCGGCGCTTCTTCCACATCCTCGGCCTGGTCGCCGCGCTGCTGTCACCGCTTGCCGCGCACGCGGACAAGCTGCCGCGCCTCGTCCTCGGCGGCCCCGGCGCGGTCGTGTCGGCGCCGCTGATCCACATGGTCGAGACCGGCGCGCTCGCCGATCTCGCCGAATCCGTGAGCTTCGTCCAGTGGCGCGACCCGGACCAGTTGCGCGCGATGGCGCTCGATGGCAAGGCCGACGTCCTGGCGATGCCAACCAACGTCGCCGCGAACCTGCACAACCGCGGCGCCCCGGTCACGCTTCTCAACGTGTCGACGTGGGGGGCGCTGTGGATGGTGTCGCGCTCGCCGGACAGGAAGACGCTCGCTGACTTCCGCGGCGAGGAGATCGCGATGCCGTTCCGCGGCGACATGCCGGACATCATGTTCCAGCTCCTCGCCGCGCGTCAGGGCCTCGACGTGCGCAAGGATTTTCGCCTGCGCTACGTCGCGACCCCGGTCGACGCGATGCAGCTGCTCGTGATGCAGCGCGTCGACCACGCGCTGCTGGCCGAGCCGGCAGTGTCGATGGCGTTGCGCAAGACGAAGTCGTTCCCGCTCGGCCTCGTCGCGCCGGAACTGCACCGTAGCGTCGATTTCCAGCAGGAATGGGGACGCCTGTACGCGCGCAGCACCCGCATCCCGCAGGCCGGGATTGCCGCAGTCGGTGCGGTGCGCGAGCAGCCCGAGATCCTCGCGCGCATCGAGGCGGCCTATGCCGCGTCGCTCGCATGGTGCCGGACGCATGCCCTCGAATGCGGCCGCATGGTCGCCAAGCACATCGACATCCTCAGCGCGGAAGCGGTGTCCGACGCGATCGGCGTGAGCCAGCTCGACGCGGTGCCGGCGACGCAGGCGCGCGAGGCGCTCGCGTTCTTCTTCGAACAGCTCAAGGCGCGCAACCCCGCGCTGATCGGCGGCAAGCTGCCGGGCGACGCGTTCTACGGCGGTAAATGCGCGGATTGCAAGCCGTGAGCGTGTGGTCATGATGCTGCTGCGAGCGTGGATCGGCGGCTTGCCGGCCTATCTGTGGAGCGGATGGGGCGCGATCGCGAGCCTGCTGCTGCTGCTCGCGGCATGGGAAGGCGGCAGCGCGATCTACGGTTCGCTGATCCTGCCGGATCCGCTGACGACGTTCGCCACACTCGCCGACCTCGTCACGACCGGAGCCGCGTGGCCGGAGCTTGCCGTGACCGCGCGACGCGCGCTGATCGGGCTCGCGATTGCAGTCGCGATCGGCACTGCGCTGGGGCTCGCCGCCGGCGTGTCGGTGACCGCGTCGATGATGTCGCGGCCGCTCGTCACGGTATTGCTCGGCACGCCGCCGATCGCGTGGCTGGTGCTCGCGATGCTGTGGTTCGGCGCTTCGGACGGTACGCCGGTGTTCACCGTCGTCGTCGCGTGCTTTCCGGTGATCTTCGTCGGCGCGTTGCAGGGCACGCGCACGCTCGACCACCACCTGAAGGACATGGCGCATGCGTTCCGGCTGCCCGCACGGATGAAATTCTTCGATCTCTATCTGCCGCACGTCGTCTCGTATCTTTTCCCGGCGTGGATCACCGCGCTCGGCACCGCGTGGAAAGTCGTCGTCATGGCCGAGCTGCTGTCGTCGAGCGACGGCGTCGGCGCCGCGCTCGCAGTGACCCGCTCGCATCTCGACACGGCCGGCACGCTGGCGTGGATCTGTGCGGTCGTCGGCAGCCTGCTGGCAGTCGAATACCTCATGCTCGAACCGGTCAAGCGGGAAGTCGAGCGCTGGCGGGAGAACGCTGCATGAACCCTCGTCTTGCAGTCACCGAACTCGCTCACGCGTACGCGCTGAAAACGGTGCTCGAAGACATCGACCTCACTCTCGAAGCGGGGCGAGTGATGGCGCTGGTCGGCCCTTCGGGTTGCGGCAAGACGACGCTGCTGCACCTGTGCGCGGGGCTCGTGCCGGTGCAGCGCGGCCAGCTCGAAAACAGCTTCGCGCGTCCGGCCGTGATGTTCCAGCAACCTCGGCTGTTGCCATGGAAGACGGCGCGGGACAACATCGCGCTCGGCCTGAAAGCCGCCGGCGTCCCGGGCGCCGAGCGAATCCGGCGCAGCGCGATGATTGCCGATGCGGTCGGTCTCGACGACCTCGCGCTGGACCAGTTTCCGCACGCGCTCTCGGGCGGCATGCAGAGCCGGGTTGCGCTGGCCCGCGCGCTGGTGCTCGCGCCCGACCTGCTGCTCATGGACGAACCTTTTTCGGCGCTCGACATCGGCCTGAAAGGCCAGTTGCACCGCCTGCTTCTCGACCACCAGCGCGAGCACGGGCTCGCGGTGCTGATGATCACTCACGACCTGATGGAAGCGGTCCGGCTCGCCGACACGATTCTCGTCATGGCGCCCGAGCCCGGCCGCATCGTGTACCGCGTCGATCTGCCGACTCCCGCCTGCGCGCGCGACGAAGCGCACACGTATCACCGGACGGCCGAACTGCTGCGCGTGCCGGCGGTGCGGCAGAGTTTCGGCCTCGGGCCCGTGCCTCCGGCGGACGGCAGGGCGGTTCACATGCCTGCGGCGGAGCCGGCGCTGCATGTCGCCGATCTGCCCCACGGCGGGCGGGTGCCGATGGTAAAGGCAAAGAGGGCAAGCTCATGTTGACGCTGCGGCGCCTGTGGTCCCTCGATCATCCTGTCTGGCTGTGCGGTTTCCGCTCCTTCTTCCTGTTCGCCGTGCTGTCCGCGCCGCTGCTCGTTCTTGCGTGGGGCGCCTTCATCGCCTGGGGCGTGCCGCTGCCCGCCACTCCCGGCGGAGCCTTCGTCTGGCACGCGCACGAACTGCTGTTCGGCTTCGGACTCGCGGCGGTAGCGGGCTTCGCGCTCACCGCGGTGCCCGAGTTCACCCGCAGCCCTGCGGTCGGCCCGCGCGCGGTGCGGCTGCTCGCGCTGTCGTGGCTGACGGGGCGTGTGGCGTTCTGGGCGTCGGGGGCCGTTGGCACGGCCGCGTTGATCGTCTCGGCGCTCGCCCATCTCGCGCTGCTCGCCGGCCTGATTTTTCTGCTCGCCCCGCGACTGTGGCGTCACCCCGAGCGACGCCACCTATCTTTTCTCTGGGCGCTGATCGCGCTGACGCTGCTGGTCGCCGGCTTCTACGCCGACGCGTTGAGCGGCGCGTCGCCCGCGCGCTGGCTCCACGCGACGCTCGGCGTGCTGATGATCCTGATCGTCGTCGCGCTGAGTCGCATCTCGATGCGCATCGTCAATGCGTCGATTGACACGTGGCGCGAAAAAGGCGGCACGTTGCGGGATGAATATCGCGCCCGTCCGCCGCGGCGCAATCTGGCGATTGTCTGCATCGGTCTGTACACCGCCGTCGAGTTCGTCGCGCCCGGCGTGCGGCTCGGCGGCTGGCTGGCCCTCGCGGCGTCGGCGGCGCTCTTCAATCTGCTCAACGACTGGCACGTCGGCCGCCCGCTTTTCCGGCGCTGGCCATTGATGCTGTATCTGGTGTATGTCCTGATGGCGAGCGGCTTCGGCCTGATCGGGTTCGCGCTGATCGGCGGCGACGGCGCCGTCAGCAGCGGGCGTCACCTATTGACCGTGGGGGCGCTCGGCCTGAGCGTATTCGTCGTCGTCTGCATCGCCGGTCGTACGCATGGCGGCTACCCGCTCGACGAACGCCGGTGGATTCCGGCCAGCGCCGCGTTGCTCGTTGCCGCCGCCGTCATGCGCGCTGTCGCCGGGGGAGCGGGCAGCCATGGTGTTGCGTGGATGAGCGCCGCAAGCGTCGCGTGGGTATTGGCGTTTGCGCTGTGCTGCGCTTACCTCGCGCCGCTCTTCGTCCGCGCACGCGCGAACGGCGGGGTCGGCTGCGAAGGGCCGCCGCCGACCCCGGACGGCAGCTGACGCGCTGCAACGCTGCGACTACAGAGCCCTGCCTTGGTTGGCCGCACCCGCAGCGCAACGGGAAAGCCACTCCGGCGCCTCTCCTGACTCGACCGTCCGGTCCGCGTCTCTTCAATTCGGTGGGCCGGAATTGTCGCGTTTTTGAGAATGAGAATTATAATTGATCTCATCTTGTGCAAACCCGTCACTTCGTCCTGTAGGACACATCGGTTCCCATGCCACTCCTGGACCTGAGAAACGTCTCTTGCGCTTACGGCAATCGGCCGGTCGTAAGATCGTTATCGTTCTCGCTCGATCAAGGAAGCATTGCGTGTCTGCTGGGCCCCTCCGGCTGCGGCAAGACCACTGTGCTGCGCTGCATCGCGGGGTTCGAACGGATCGCTGAAGGGGAAATCGCCCTGAGCGGCGTGGTAGTCAGCAGTCCTGGGCGCCACATACCTCCTGAGCTGCGGGGTGTCGGCATGGTGTTCCAGGACTATGCCCTTTTCCCGCATCTCTCGGTCGCCGAGAACGTGGGATTTGGACTGCATCGGCAGTCCGCCCGAGTGCGAGCCGCGCGGGTCTCGGAGGCGCTTGCAATCGTCGGCCTGGGCGCGCTGGGGCGGGCGTTTCCGCACGAGCTTTCGGGCGGCCAGCAGCAGCGCGTGGCGTTGGCGCGGGCACTCGCCGCGAAGCCGCAGATTCTGCTGCTCGATGAACCGTTCTCGAATCTGGACGTGAATTTGCGCGAGAGACTATCGCGCGAGGTGCGCGAAATCCTCAGGGTGACCGGCACCACGGCGATTCTCGTCACGCACGATCAGAACGAGGCCTTTGCCGTCGCAGACGAAATCGGGGTCATGCACGAAGGCCATATTCAGCAATGGGACTCGCCGTACAACCTTTACCATCGCCCGGTGAATCGTTTCGTCGCCGATTTTATCGGTGAAGGCGTGTTCTTGCCGGGCGAGGTGCGCGGCCCACGTCAGGTGAAAATCGAACTCGGCGTCCTCGACGGATGCGTCCCCGAAGAATGCATCGCCGGTTGTCCCTGCGGCTGTCCGGTACACGTCCTGCTACGCCCGGACGACGTCGTGCTCGATGACGTGAGCGACGTCAAAGCGCAGGTGGTGGGCAAGGCTTTCCGTGGTGCAGAATTTCTCTACACCTTGAAACTGAAGAGCGGGGCACGAGTGTTTTCCCTCGTTTCTAGCCACCACGACCACCCCATCGGCGAGAACATCGGAATCCGCCTGGATGCCGACCACGTGATCGCTTTCCATGGCGAAACGGGCGCAATGGCGCAGACGTGCTGAGATTCCGATCCGCGCGGGAGGCGGCCACACGGCAGAGCGGGTCCGGGTGCACGCGCGCCCGGCCGAGCAACGCCCCTCGTCGCAAGACGGGATCACATTTGCGACTGCAGATAATTCTCCAACCCTACCTTGTCGATCAGACCGAGCTGTTTTTCCAGCCAGTAGGTGTGATCCTCTTCAGTGTCAGCCAGCATGCCTTCAAGGATCTCGCGCGTCTGGTAATCCTTGACCGTTTCGCAGTAGGCGATCACGTCCTTCAGGTGGGCGACGACCTTCAATTCCAGAGCGAGGTCGTTCTTCAGCATCTCGGGGACAGTCTGGCCGATCTGCAGAGGGTCGCGCTTGGATAGATCCGGCGTGCCTTCCAGGAAAAGGATGCGCGCGATGAGGCCCGAGGCATGTTCGAGTTCCTCCGACATTTCATGGGCAATCCGTTCGTGCAGCTTGGGCAGCCCCCAGTTGTCGTACATCCTTGAATGGATGAAATACTGATCTACCGACGTCATTTCGCCCGACAGCAACGCGTTCAAATGATCAATTACTTGATTGTCGCCTTTCATTGCGTTCTCCTCGTGGTCCCGGGCAGCAGCACCTTGAAATCGTCCTTCAACATAGCTCAAACCGGGTCTTAAAGGGAATACGCATTGTTGATCAGGGGCCGCTACAGCGTCGGCCGCCCCGCCTGTGAAATCGACGTTCAAGAAAGAACGTGACGGACCGGCATCGGATCGGAAACGCTACATCTCCCGCCGCCGGGCGAGCACCAACAGATTTCGCGGCGTCAGCGCGCGAGCGCAGAAGGTGCCGACTTCGACGTCGAACCCCGCCTCTTCGAATCCCAGCGCGATATCCATGACGAGCCACGTCTCCAGCCCGCGCCGGAACGCGTGACGAACGAGCTCGAAGCGCCGCACTTCGGCGCGGCGGCGCTCGCCGGTTGTGAGCCAGTGCGTCCAGTCGATTGCGGCCGGGAGATGCACGCGCTCGCGCTGCGCGAGGGCTGCGCAGAAGCCGGCGAAGTCGCCCGACAGCCAGGATGACGGCACCGGGCGGAAAAGGCGGGCCGCCTCGCCTTCGAGCGCGTTGCGCAGCGCGATGAAGCCGAGCTTCCACGCCTGGTCGCGGGCGAGGCGTTGGCGCACGTGGCGGGGCGCAGTGACGGTCTCGGTCACCGCGAGGCGCAGCGCGGCGGCGTCGAGCGGCAGCGAAGCTTCTGAACTGAGCGGGCGGTAGCCGCCGTCGGCGCCGAGGTGATAGCAGCAGGGCGCGATGCGGTAGCTGTGCGCGCGGTCGGCGGCGGCGGAGCGCACCAGCGTGCGGTGCAGTTCGCCGCACGCATGCAGCGCGACGACGGTGTGGCCGCGAACGTGTGTTCGCGACCCCGGCGCGAGCGCGTCTGCGCACAGCACGGTCTGCTGGACGCCGGCGCGCTGTGCGAGGCGTTGCGCCGCTTCGCACAGCGTCGGGTCGAGTTCCAGCGAGCGGACCGGCACCCGGTCGGCGAGCGCGAGGCGCCTTCCCAAGTGCCCTTTGCCGGCACACCATTCGAGCAACGGCGCCTGTGCGGCATGCCCGTGCGCGGCGAAAGCTTCGACCTGCTCGCGCTTGCGTCCGGGAATCGACCAGTCGAACCGGGTGTCGACAGGCGGCAGCACGCGCGGGACGAGCGCCGGTATGTCGCACAACAGCTCGAGCGTGGCAGCTGCCGGCAGCCGGAGCGTGAGCCACGCGCGGCACGCGGCGGGATCGGCGGTGAATCGCTCGAGCGCGGGTTCGTCGAACCCGAGCACCGCTTCGGCCAGCATCGGCCACTGATCGCACCATTCAGGGCGCCGGACGTGAAAAGGCTGCGGCCGCCATAGCGACTGGTATTGCAGCAGCACCGACTGCAGTTCGAGAAGGCGTTCGCGGTGGTTCATCGGGCGGGAGCAGCCGGGTTGGAAGGAGTGATTCAGGGAGCGTCAGAAAAGCGGGCGGAAAGGTCCTGGTGCCCGCCTGCATGCTGCCGGCGAGCGAACGGATTGGCAACTGCAGGCAACTGCGGCAGTGGAAGCGCGATCCCGACGCTGCCAGATGCCCAGGCCTGCATTCTTCGCGCCGCGTTCTTCCGGGGTCTTCCGCCCGGCGGCCGACCGGCAGTTCGCGCTGGGCCTGTGTCATGTGCTGGTCAACGAGCTCTACGACGCGGAGTTCCTGGAGAAGGACACGAACGCGCCGCATCTCGTCGGCCCGGACGGCTATTTCGTCCGCAACGCCGACGGCAAGATCTACGTCTGGGATGCCGCCGACAAGTGCGCGAAGCCGTGGGATGACCTGAACGTCAAGGAATTTGCCCTCGAAGGCCGACCGCCGGACGCCGCGAGTTTATGCCGCGGCGCCGCGAGCGGCGGTTCGGGACTCAGCCGAGATCGAGCGCTTTCGCGACGCCCGCGCCATACGCCGGATCGCACCGTGAGCAGTTCTCGACATGGCGCTGCTTGATTTCGAGCGGGGCGTCGCCCATCGCCCGGGCGGTGTTTTCGAACAACGTCTGGCGTTGCTCCGGCGTCATCAGCCGGAACAGCGCGCGCGGCTGCGAATAGTAGTCGTCGTCGTCCTTTCGAAAGTCCCAGTGGTCGGCCGCCCCGCCGAGCGCGAGCGGCGGCTCGCGGAAATCGGGCTGCTCCTGCCACTCGCCGTAGCTGTTGGGCTCGTAGCCGAGAGTCGCGCCGTAATTGGCATCCACGCGCATCGCGCCATCGCGGTGATAGCTGTGCGCCGGGCAACGCGGCGCATTGACCGGGATGTGCACGTGATTGACGCCGAGGCGGTAGCGCTGCGCATCGCCGTACGAAAAAAGCCGGCCCTGCAGCATCTTGTCGGGCGAGAAGCCGATGCCGGGCACGACGTTGGCCGGGTTGAATGCCGCCTGCTCGACTTCCGCGAAGTAGTTGGCCGGGTTGCGATTGAGTTCGAGGATGCCGACCTCGATCAGCGGGTAGTCCTTGTGCGGCCAGACTTTCGTGAGATCGAACGGATGGTACGGAACCTTCGCGGCGTCCGCTTCGGGCATCACCTGCACGCAGAACTTCCACTTCGGGAAGTCGCCCCTTTCGATCGCGTCGAACAGGTCGCGCTGGTGCGTCTCGCGGCATTTGCCGATCGCCGCTTCGGCTTCCGCGTCGGTAAGGTTGCGGATCCCCTGCAGCGACTCCATGTGGAACTTGACCCAGTAGCGCTCGTTGTTCGCATTGATGAGGCTGAAGGTGTGCGAGCCGAATCCGTGCATCTCGCGGTAGGACGCGGGGATGCCGCGGTCGCTCATCACGATGGTGACCTGGTGCAGGGCCTCCGGGAGCGAAGTCCAGAAATCCCAGTTGTTGCGTGCGCTGCGCAGGTTCGTCCGCGGGTCGCGCTTGACCGCGTGATTGAGGTCCGGGAACTTGAGCGGATCGCGCATGAAGAACACCGGCGTGTTGTTGCCCACGAGATCCCAGTTTCCCTCCTCGGTGTAGAACTTCACCGCGAAGCCCCGGATGTCCCGCTCCGCGTCCGCCGCCCCGCGTTCGCCCGCGACGGTGGAAAACCGCACGAACAGATCGGTTTTCTTGCCGAGTTCGGAGAAGAGCTTCGCGCGCGTGTACCGCGTGATGTCGTTGGTGACGGTGAAAGTGCCGTAGGCGCCGGAGCCTTTCGCATGCATGCGGCGCTCGGGAATCACTTCGCGATCGAAGTGGGCGAGCTTTTCGAGAAACCACACGTCCTGCAACAACTGCGGGCCGCGCGGTCCGGCGGTCATGACGTTCTGGTTATCGACGACGGGGCAACCCGCAGCCGTGGTGAGTTTCGAATGTTCCGTCATGATGTCCTCCTGGTCTGTTGCGGGAATGTTCATCCACTGTGTATCGAACTGCATGCTGGCGGAAGCGACAGCCGCTTCCTTGACGTCGATCAATCCCTCTCGAGCGGTGATTGCAGTGCCGCCGGAATGCGGCTATCGGCGACGCAAACCCCTCCCGCATGGGGGGGGTGCCGCAAACAGTGCATGGTTATATTGAATCCATATTCAGCCGCCTCGATGACGAGGTGGATTCGTGGAAGGAGGAAAGGCCATGACAGCACTGGGCAATGTGATGACGCTCATTCAGGAACTGGAGCAAGAGGACGCGGCCGCCGACGCGCCCGCGCCGGAGGCGCGCAGCAGGGGCGACTTCCCCGCGGTCTGTTCGTGCGTGTGCGCCTCGTCGCTGGGCGAAGTCGTCGCGCTCATCCGCGAGATGCAGGGCGACAGCCTGAGGGCGTTCATGGACTCCCTTCCGCCGGTGAAAGGACGAAAGACCGCGACCGTCGCCGCGTGAGGCTGCTACGCAATCGGCATGGAGCGGTGGGCGTCGCGCAGTTCCCGCGCGCTCCCCGCTCCGGCCCGCCGACCCGTTTTTACCCCCGTTTTTACCCATATCCCTGCAACGCTTCGTTCATGAGCAACGAAATCCACTGGAGACCCGCATGACCCGACCCGGCGAGCTCAAGCTCCCCCATCTGTTCAAACCCGGCCAGATCGGCAAGTATCCGACCAAGAACATGGTCAAGTACGGCGCGTGCTGCGTGTCGAACTACAACACGCGCGACGGCTACATCACGCCGCGCGAACTCGCCCGCATGCGCGTCATCGCCGCGACCGGCGCCGGCATCATCACGAACCAGGGCGCATACCCGGACCCGCTCGGCGAAGGCAAATCGTACTTCCGCCAGGTGGCGCTGTTCGACGACAAGTTCCTGCCGCAATTCGAGACCATCGCGCAGTACATCCACGACGGCGGCGCGGTCGCAATCCAGCAGATCCTGCACGCCGGGCGCTACGGGGGCATCGACCTGGGCTACTGCATCCAGCCGTCGGTCGTGCCGCAGACGCTGCCGCATTTCCGCCCGCCGAGGGAAGTCACGAAGGAGCAGATCCGCGCGATCATCGGCCAACACGCGGATGCCGCGAAACGCGCGATCCGCGCGGGCTTCGACGGCACCGAAGTGACCAGCTTCATGGGCTATCTGCTGGCGAACTTCAACTCGCGCTTCACGAACCAGCGCACCGACGAATACGGCGGCTCGATCGAGAACCGCGGCCGCTTCATGCGCGAACTGATCGACTCGATCAAGCAGGCCACTCCCGAGCATCCGCTCGTCGTGCGCCTGAACGGTGCCGAGCTGATGGACCGCTGGGGCGGCAACAGCGAAGACGAGTGCTTCGAGCTGATGCAGCAGGCGGTCGATTCGGGCGTCGACATGATTTCGGTGACCGTCGGCTGGCAGGAAGCGCCGGAATCGTCGATCGGCCGCGACGTCGCGCCGGGGCACTGGAACTACCTGTCGGCGAAAGCGAAGAAACTTTTCCCGAACACCTTGATCACGTTCGGCAACCGCCTGCCCGACCCGGTGATGGCGAACCAGTGCATCGCCGACGGCGTGTTCGACTACTGGGAAGTGTGCCGCCCGATGCTCGCCGACCCGGAGCTCTTGCACAAGGCGGCCGAAGACCGGCTCGACGAGGTGCGCCGCTGCATCGGCTCGCTGAACTGCCTGTCGCGCCTGTTCCGCGACCTGCCTTACACCTGCGCGATGAACCCGGCGCTCGGCCACGAAGTCGAGCCCGAATACCACGTCACGCCCGCTGCGGTGAAGAAGAAGATCATGATCATCGGCGCCGGCCCCGCCGGCATGGAAGCGGCGATCACCGCGAAGCGCCGCGGCCACGAGGTGACCGTGTTCGAGAAAGGCGACCGCATCGGCGGCAGCCTCGCCGGCTATGCGGCGAACGATCTCGCGCGGCCCGACGACCTGATCTCGGTGATCAAGTACTACGAGACGATGGCGCGCAAGATGGAGATCGACGTGCGCTTCAACACCGAGGCGAACGCGAAGTTCATGCGCAGCATCCTGCACCAGTTCGACGTGTGCATCGTCGCGGCCGGCTCGCGCACCGACATGAAAGCCTATCGTCACATTGAAGGCCATGAGCAGCTCGTCGATGCGCTCGACGTTGCGACCGGCAAAGTGACTCCGGGCAAGCGCATCGTCATGGTCGGCGCCGGCAAGATCGGCCTGACGCTGGCCGAATCGCTGTGCAAGCAGGGCCACGAAGTCGTGCTCGTCGAGGAAGACAAGCGCATCGCCGGCGACGTCATGCCGTCGTTCAAGTGGCGCCACTCGGCGTGGATCGAGGAACTCGGCATCCGCACGCTGACGTCGTCGGTGCTGACGAAAGTCACGGTCGAAGGCGCGACAGTGAAGAACGGCAAAGGCGAGGAGATTTTCGTCGAAGCCGACACCGTCATCGTGTCCGGGCCGCGCAAGGCGAACCACGACCTGTTCCACGAATTCCAGTGGATGGTCGATGAGCTGCACGGTGCTGGCGACGCGGTCATCGCGCGCGGGCTCGACGCCGCGATCCACGAAGGCTACCGGCTCGGCGTGCGGATCTGAGCCGGCGCCGTCACGCAAACGGCAGTGCAGCCGCACCGCGCGCAGGAAGCAGGCGCGGTTGCACTGCCCACTCGAAAACGCAAGGAGACCGAACCGATGCAATTTCTGCAACCGCCCGGATGGGCACGCCCCAAGGGCTATTCAAACGGCATTGTCGCCAGCGGGCGCATGGTGTTCGTCGCCGGCCAGGTCGGCTGGGATGAACAGGAGCAGTTCCGCAGCGACGATCTCGTCGCCCAGGTCCGCCAGGCCCTGGGCAACATCGTCGCGGTCCTCGCCGCAGCCGACGCGCGCCCGGCCCACATCGTGCGGATGAACTGGTATCTCGCCGACAGCGTCGAGTACAACGCCCGTCTGGCTGAAATCGGCGCCGTGTACCGCGAGCTGATCGGCAAGCATTTCCCGGTGATGACGGCGCTGCAGGTCGCCGGCTTCGTCGAGAAGGGCGCGAAAGTCGAGATCGAGGTCACGGCGATGCTGCCGGCCTGAACGGCGTCGTGACGACTGCGCGGACGACGCGATGAGCGACGGGCTTCTCGACTGCGCCGCGTGGAAAGCGATGCTCGACCGCGACGGCGTGCCCGCGGCCGACGCGTCGATCGGCGTGCTGACGAAGGAGGATTTCGCCGCGCGCCACGGCCGCGTGCTCGTGTGGCGCGGCACGTTTGAAGGCGCGAACGTGACGCTGCGCAGCTACCGCGGCGACTTCGACGCGGACGTCGCGATGCTGCTCGTCGCCGACCGCGACGCGCTCGCCGCGGTGCTCGCCGACGGCCTCGCGCAGGTCGCGCCGCTCGTGCGCCGCGGCAAGCTGCATCCTTACATGCTGAGGACGCTCGAAGACCTTGAAGACGCCGGCCTGTCCGATTTCGTCGAGGACTTCGGGCTCGTGTTTCCGCGGCACTGACGCCGCGTGGGCGGTTGCGCGAGCGGGCGCACACGGGCAAGATGGTTGGACGTCAAACAAATGTCACTGCAGCGATGAGCTTTTCCGCAGACATCGATCCGGCGGCAGTCCTCGGCGGCTCGCGTCCCGCGCTGGCGCGCGCGCTGACTGCGGTCGAAAACGGCCGCCCCGGTGCGGCCGAGCTCCTCGTGAGCCTCGCGTCGCACCGCGGCCGTGCCCACATCGTCGGCATCACCGGTGCGCCGGGAGCCGGCAAATCGACGCTGATCAACGCGCTCCTCGGTGAGTTGCTCGCGCGCGGCCGGCGCATTGCGGTCGTCGCCGTCGATCCGTCGAGCCCGGTCACCGGCGGTGCGCTGCTCGGCGACCGCGTGCGGATGGGCGGGCACGGCGCCGACGAGCGCGTCTTCATCCGGTCGCTGTCGTCGCGCGGCCACCTCGGCGGCCTGTCGCGCACGACCGCGCAACTCGTCGATGTGTTCGACGCCGCGGGCTTCGATGTCGTCGTCGTCGAGACGGTCGGCGTCGGGCAGTCCGAAGTCGAGATCGGCCGCGTCGCCGACACGAACGTCGTCGTGTGTCCGCCGGGACTCGGCGACGAAGTGCAGGCGATCAAGGCGGGCATCCTCGAGATCGCCGACATCCTCGTCGTGAACAAGGGCGACTCGCCGCTCGCCGCGCGCACGATGCTCGACCTGCAGACGAGCGGCGGACTGCAGCGCGACGAACACTGGACGGTGCCGGTGCTGCGCACGGTCGCGACGAGCGGCGAAGGGATCGCCGAGCTCGTGGAGCGGATCGACGCCCACACAGGCGTCACCGGCATCGGGCGGCGGCTGCGCGCCGCGACCCCTTCGGCGGCGAGCGACGCGATGCCGGCGGCGCCCGCGACCGACGACGAACTTTTCGAGCAGCTGCGGCGCTGGCGTGCGGTGGGCCGTGGCGTCGCCCTCGCGACCGTGGTGCGGACCTGGGGTTCGTCGCCGCGCCCCGAAGGCAGCCATCTCGCGGTCGAGGAGAGCGGGGCGTTCCTGGGTTCGGTGTCCGGCGGCTGCATCGAGGGCGCGGTGATCGGCGAAGCGCAAGAGGTCATCACCGACGGCAGGCCGCGCCTGCTCGAGTTTGGCGTCAGCGACGAGCAGGCGTGGGAGGTCGGTCTCGCGTGCGGCGGCCGGGTGCAGGTTCTCGTGGAGCGGATCGAATGAAAGCGGCGATGTTCGAGCAGCTTCTCGCCGATCGCCGCGCGAAGCGGCCGGTGGCGGTGGTCACGCGGCTTGCCGATGGCGAAGCGGCGCTGGTGCACGAAGAGGAAAGCGCAAACGAGAACCAGGACGGGTTTTCCGGCGCGCTGGCGCTGACGCCGGAGCAGCTCGCCGAGACGCGCCAGCGCCTGCGGGCGAACCGCAGCGGCGCGCTCGCGTCGGCCGACGGCGCGCTGTTCGCGCGCTGCCACGTCGGCGCGCCGCGGCTCGTCATCGTCGGCGCAGTGCACATCGCGCAGGCGCTCGCGCCGATGGCCGCGATCGCCGGCTTCGAAGTGATCGTCGTCGACCCCCGGCGCGCGTTCGCGACGCCGCAGCGCCTGCCGGGCGTCAGCGTGATGACTGAATGGCCCGACGAGGCGCTGGAGCGGCTCGGCATCGACGCGCAGACCGCCGTCGTCACGCTGTCGCACGACCCGAAGCTCGACGATCCGGCGCTGATCGTCGCGCTGCACAGCGACGCGTTCTACATCGGTTCGCTCGGCAGCACGCGCACCCACGCGAAGCGCGTCGCGCGGCTCAGCGAGGCGGGGCTGGAAAACGCGGTTCCCCGCATCCACTCGCCGGTCGGGCTCGACCTGGGCGGGCGCGCGCCGGCCGAGATCGCCGTCGCGATCCTCGCCGAGGTCGTGCAGGCGAGGCATCGCCCGACATGACGGCATTCCCGCAGCGGACCGGCGACGGTCCTGGAGACTCCCATGATTTTCGGTGAATTCGACACGGACGCGGCCGCCGGCGTGATGCTCGCGCATACGCTGAAAGTCGGCGGCAGGACGCTGAAAAAAGGCCGCACGCTCGCCGCGGCCGATCTCGCGTGGCTGCGCGACGCGGGCATCAATACCGTCCTCGGCGCGCGCCTCGCGCCCGGCGACGTCGCCGAAGACGCCGCAGCAGCGCAGATCGCGGCGCTGCTGACCGGGGCGGACACGAATGCCGCGACGCGCCCGCCCTACACCGGCCGCTGCAACCTGCACGCGTCGCTGCGCGGCATCGTGCAGGTGGACCGCGAGCGCATCGACCGCCTGAACCTGCTCGACGAAGCGGTCGCGATCGGCACGCTGCCGCAGCACGCGGTCGCGCGCGCCGGCCAGGTCGTCGCGACCGTCAAGATCATCCCGTTCGCGGTGCCGGCGCGCCTCATCGACGCGTGCCGCGAGATCGCGTCGGCCGGCCCGCTGCTGCGCGTCGCCGAACTGAAGCCGCATCGCGTCGCGCTGATCCTGAGCGAGCTGCCCGGCATGAAGGAAAGCGTCTTCGCCGGAACCGTCGCCGCGACGCGCCACCGCCTCGACGCGCTCGGCAGCCGTCTCGCGCTGGTGCTGCGCTGCGCGCACGAGCGCGCAGCGCTCGAAGCGATGGTGCGCCAGGCGCTCGCGGCCGGCTGCGACCTCGTGCTCGTGTCGGGCGCGACGGTCGCGAAGGACCGCCACGACATCGCGCCGGCGGCCGTCACCGCGGCCGGCGGGCGGATCGACCATTTCGGCATGCCGGTCGAGCCGGGCAACATGCTCGTGCTGGCGCATCTCGGCAGCGTGCCGGTCGTGATCATGCCCGGCTGCGGCCGCTCGCGGCGCACGAACGGACTCGACTGGGTGCTGCAGCGGCTGCTCGCCGGGCTAGTCCCGACGCGCGAAGACATCATGCGACTGGGCGTCGGCGGCCTGATCCGCAGTCCGCTCGAAGCTGAAGACGACGCGGCAGAAGATGCGGAGGACGGCGACGGCGAAAGTTCCGCAGCGCCGCGCCGGCCGGGCGCGCCCCGCGTTGCCGCGCTCGTGCTGGCAGCCGGACGGTCCTCGCGCATGGGCGCCCCGAACAAGCTGCTGATCGAAGTCGGCGGCGTACCGATGGTGCTGCGCGCCGTCAATGCGGCTCGCGCGTCGTGTGCCGAGTCGGTGACAGTCGTCGTCGGCCATGAGGCCGAAGCGGTCGGGACGGTGCTCGCGGCGAGCGGGGCGACGCTCGTCGATAATCCGGACCACGCGCAGGGCATGTCGAGCTCGCTGCGCCACGGCATCGCGGCGCTGCCGGACGACATCGACGCGGTGATCGTGCTGCTCGGCGACATGCCGCGGATCACCGCCGAACATGTCGATCGCGTCATCGCGGCCTTCGACCCCGCGGCCCCGTCGATCGTCACGCCCGAGAAGGACGGCCGCCGCGGCAATCCGATCCTGTGGCCGCGCGAGTTCTTCGCCGCGATGGCGGGCATCTGCGGCGACCAGGGCGCGCGCGGCCTCATCGAACATAACGCCGACCGCGTGAAGCGGATCGCGATCGACGACGACGCGATCTTCGTCGATGTCGACCGGCCCGGCGATCTCGCGCAGGCCGAAGCGTCGCTCGTCCCCCAGTCCGGCAGCGGCATCATCGAGGAGCCGGTCACGTGATCGAGGCCCTCTACAACCAGCGCATCAAGGAACTCGCCGCGGCCGCGTGCGGCGCCGGCAGGCTCGACGCGCCGTCGGGCTCGGCGATGCGCGACAGCCCGGTGTGCGGCGACCGCGTGCGCATGGAAGTCCGCGTCGCCGACGGTCGCATCGTCGCGCTCGCCCACGAGGTGAAAGGCTGCCTGCTGTGCCGCGCCGCAGCGTCGGTGATCGGCCTGCACGGTGTCGGCCTGTCCGCGGCCGACTCCGAGGCGCTGCGCGCCGGAGTCGCGGCGATGCTCGCCGGCGGCGAGCGGCCGGACGGCTGGACCGAACTGGCGGTGTTCGAGCCGGTGCGCCAGCACCGCAGCCGCCACGGCTGCGTGCTGATCCCATTCGAAGCCCTCGCGAAGGCCGTCGCCGAGGGGTGAGGAAGCGGCGCGGACGACAGACCCGCCCGGCGCGCTGTGACAGAATGCGCTTCGTTCCCATCACAGCAAGGGCAGGAAAATGGTCATTTCAGGGTTTGAAAGCCTCCTCGAGGCTGCGCGGCAGCAGCCCGAACCGCAGCGGCTGCTGTTCGTTTTCGCCCGGGCGGAACTGCCCGAAGGCGCGACGCCGGAAGAGAAGCGTCGCTTCGAAAACGGCCAGGGCGGCGCGCTCGCCCCGGTGATGTACGTGGACAAGAAGACCGACGAAATCCACAGCTTCGCCGAGCTGGTCGAGGAATCACATCGCCTGGGACAACCCTGGGACATGGTGTTCGTCGGCTGCCTGGGCGGGCAGGGAGACCGGGAGCCGAGCGACGAGGCGACGCAGAAAGCGCTGGAATCCATGATCAAGTCGATCCAGGGCGGCCTGGTCAGCCATCTGCTGATGTATCGCCCTGACGGGGAGCAGGTCCGGCTGCCCTGACCGGCCTGCCTGCGTTGGCCTGTCGGCAGGGGCGTTCCTGCGCCTGTCGCGGCTGTGAGCTCGCCCCTTACAGGATGTACGAGCCGTTGATGCGACCTTCGAAGATCGCGATGTTGATTCCGAAGTCGTCCACGGTTCCGGTGCCCGTCCCATCGACGGTCACCGCCACGGAGCGGCCGCCCCGGATTTCGCGCCGTTCCTCGCGGGACAACGCACGGATCGCCTTGCCTTCCTCGCCTTTCCGTCCCTGCGTGACGGGCAGGTCCCTGATGGTCAGCTTTGACATGATATTTCTCCTCGTCCGCGTCATTGAAGTTTCCACTGAGCCGGTGCTGCGCTCGATCGGACTTCAGCACGACGCATGCCAATAGGTCGCAAGGTCGCGCGCGCCAATTAAGCATTTGAAAATATTGACGGAATATTGTTCTTGCGGATTCCGTTGCGGTTTTCCGGGCAAAGCTGGCGAGAGCATTCGATCACTTTTCGACGTTCTGTTCGATTGAATCGAACACTTCGGCGGTTGTTTCGGCAGCAACAGCGAACGCGTGTCGTAAAAATTTACAACTCCGTTACATTTTCCCCGAATCGATAACCACGAATCCTGAAAAATCAGGCCTTTGAAGCTCACTGGCATAACTCGTGCTGCGGCTCCGGTGCCGGACGGAGAGGAAGGCGATGCCGGGGAGGTTCTTCAGGTGCTGCCGACATTCACGCGCCCACGGCCGGAAAAAGGGAAAGCAGCCGGCGGCGGACATAAGAACGATTCCGCCGAATCGATCGGCGAGTGGGGTATCAAAGCCGGCTTGCTTCCAGTGACAGGTTTTCAACGACAGGCAGCGCAGTCAATCGGCAAAGGGGGCATGAAATGCCAAACGCAAAAATCGAAGAGGTGGAAGGCATCGGCGCGGTGACAGCGGAAAAATTTCGTGGCGCCGGTATCGGAAGTGCGGCGTCGCTACTGGCGCATTGTCGTACGCCGCAGCAGCGGAAAGAGCTGGCTGAAAAAACGAAAATTCCTGAAGATCAGATTCTGAAATTCGCCAACATGGCGGATCTGTTCCGGATCAAAGGGGTGGGGTCGGAGTATTCCGAGCTCCTCGAAGCGGCCGGTGTGGATACCGTGCCGGAGCTGTCGCGACGAAACGTCGCCAATCTCACCGAGGCGATGCAGGCGGCAAACGAAAAAATGAAGCTCACTCGACGGATGCCGGCTCAGACCGAGATCGCAAGATGGGTGGAAGAGGCCAAGACGCTGCCTCGCATGCTCGAATACTGACGCGCGGTTTGTGCGGCGTCGCTCAGACGTGTTGTTTTGCGCGGGCCCGTGGCACGCTCGGACCCACCAGGATCGTGCCGAAGCGCGCGAGGTAGAGCACGAACGCGACGCTCCACAGCAGCGCGGCAATCGCGACCGCCCACGCGCCGAGCTCGTGGACCGTCACCGCGAGCCGGACCAGGGCCGCAGCGAACAGCAGCAGGGCGGCGAAGCGCATCGCGTGCGGCAGCGCGAGCGGGCGGCCGGTGTGGCGCAGGCTCACGCGCACCATCAGGCCGACCATCATCATGCCGAGGCTGCCGACGGTGAACGCGTGCAGCCACGCGGCTTCCGCGACGACGCCGGCCAGTTCCGCGGCGGCTTTCAGCGCGAACGCGAAGATCAGCCACGCGAAGCCGAGGTGCATGACGAGGACGAGCGGCACGTCGGCGACGCGCCAGCCCTGCCAGCGCGTGACCCGCCACGCGTGGATCGAGGCGCACGCGAATGCCGCGGCGCCGGTCCAGTGTGCCGGCACTGCGGCCAGATCGAGCACGGCGAGCACGACGACGACGACGACTGCCGCGGCATCGAGTCCGGCGCGGAACGGCGCCTGGTCGCCGCGGCCTTTTTCGCGCAGCGCGTTGCCGGTGAAGATCGGCGTGAGGAGGCCGCCTTTGAGCACGTACAGCACGATCACCGCATAGACGCCGGCGCGCAGGCCGAGGCCGCCCAGGGCCGGGTCGGCCGCGGCAATTCCCGCGTGATAGGCGAGGTTGGCGCCAGAGAGCGCGGCGAGGATCGGCAGCAGCAGCAGGTAGAGCGGGTTCGCCGCGCGCCACAGTTGCGGCGCGAGTAGGACGAACAGCGCGGGGAAAAGCAGGCTGTCGGCGACAGTGACCAACAGCGGCGGCAGCCACGGCGTCGCCCAGCACGCGAGCCGGCCGGCAAGCCACAGCGCGACCAGCAGCGCGAGCCGGCCGCCGCGGATTTCCGGCGTGCCGGCCCAGCTCGGCAAGGCGGTCAGCACGATGCCGGTGATGATCGCGGCGGCGAAACCGAAGAGCATTTCGTGGCCGTGCCACAGCGCGAGCGGCGTCGCGGCCGAAACCGGCACATCCCACGCGCCGAGGTACGCGCCCGCCCAGACCACCATCAACAGCGGCGCATAGAGCGCGCCGAGCAGGTAGAACGGCCGGAAAGCGCTTGCCCACACGGGGGCCGACAGGGACGGGAATGGCGGCGGAGGCATCGGCGGAGCGGGAAATTCGTCAAGGGGCTTCATTCTATTCGGCGCCGCGCGCCTCGCATCGACAACCTTGTTCGAGTCGGCGATGCCGTTGCCCGGCGCCGTGAAGGGGGGCGAACGGCAGCCAGGTTCGTGCAGGGCTTTCCCGACCGTCGCCCGGTGGTCAGATACCAGCCGCCCGCGCTGCGCGGAACGCTGTTTGCTGATCACCCGCCATGACGACCTAATTCACGGAGGCAGCCATGCTTCTCAGGGCGAAGGGCGAATTGTTCGATCGGCATCTCGTCGCGACGGACGGCAGGATCGGCGCGGTGCGCGACGTGTATCTGGACGACGCGCGCTGGGTCGTGCGCTACCTCGAAGTCGAAGCGGGCGACGAGGGGATCGGCGGACGCAAGGTGCTGATCTCGCCGTCCTCGATCCGGCGTGACGCCGGCAGCGAGCGGGAGATCGCGGTCGCGCTGACTCGCGAGCAGGTGCGCAACAGCCCCGGGGCGGACCAGGACATGCCGGTGTCACGCCAGTTCGAGGAAGCGCACGCAAACTACTACGGTTACCCCTTCTACTGGGACGGGCCTTACCTGTGGGGCGCGTCGCAGCACCCGATCAGCGGTGAACCGTCGGTGACCACGCCTCCTGGCGGAGTGGCTCCCGGCGAGCGCGTGCGCGAGCTGAAGGAAGCCGAGCAGCGCGCCCGCGAGTCGCATCTGCGCAGCAGCGAGGAAGTGATCGGCTACCGGCTCGTCGCAACCGACGGGCCGGCCGGACACATCGAGGACTTCGTCATCGACGACAGCGACTGGCGGATCACGGACATCGTCATCGATACGCGCACGTGGCTGCCGAGCGACCACCTGCGGCTGCCGACCAGCGCCGTGGCGAAAGTCGATTGGGCGACGCGCGAAGTGCGCCTGAATATTGCGCGTGCAGAGGTCGAGAAGGCATCGAAGGCGTAGACGTTCTGCGCCGGTGGGGTGCAGAAACTCGCTGGACCCGGCACCCCGGCAAGAACTACACCCGCCTTGAAAGAACTTCACTGCGCGCTTCCGCGCGTCGCGGCGCCTGTTGCGTCACCGCTGGCCGACACGCGCCAGACGACATTGCCGACGTCGTCCGCGACGAGCAGTGCGCCGCGGCTGTCGATCGCGACGCCGACCGGCCGCCCCTGGGCCTCGCCGTCGTCATTGACGAAGCCGGTCAGCACGTCGATCGGCTCGCCGGCTGGAGCGCCGGCGGAGAACGGGACGAAGACGACTTTGTAGCCGCTCGGCGGCCGGCGGTTCCACGAGCCGTGCAGGCCGATGAAGGCGCCGTCGCGAAGTGGCGGCGGCAGCGCGCTTTTTTCGCCGAACACGAGCCCGAGCGCCGCGCTGTGCGGCACCAGCGCGTAGTCCGGCTTGATCGCGCGGGCAACGAGTTCGGGGCGCGCCGGTTTGACCCGCTCATCGACGTGCGCGCCGAAGTAGCTGTATGGCCAGCCGTAGAAGCCGCCGTCGACGACCGATGTCAGGAAGTCCGGCACGAGGTCGCTGCCGAGCTCGTCGCGCTCGTTGACGACGGTCCACAACCGGCCGGTGTGCGGCTCCCAGTCGAGGCCGTTGGGGTTGCGCAGGCCGCTCGCGAAAATGCGGTGCGCCCCAGTCGCCGGGTCGACTTCCCAGATCGCCGCGCGGCCGGCCTCGGCGTCGATGCCGTGCTCGGCGACGTTGCTGTTCGAGCCGACCGTCACGTAGAGCCGCGCGCCGTCCGGGCTGGCGATGACGTTCTTCGTCCAGTGGTGGTTGCGCGGCCCGCCCGGCAGCGCGACGACCGGGACGCCGGCGGCGGCGATTGTCGTGTCGCCGTCGCGGTACGGAAAGCGCACCAGCGCATCGGTGTTTGCGACGTACAGGTCGCTGCCGACGAGCGTCATGCCGAACGGCGAGTTGAGCCCTTCGAGAAACGCGAACCGCCCTTCGGCGACGCCGTCGCCATCGGCATCGCGCAACAGCGTGATGCGGTTCGCGCTCGGCACTGCCGCGCCGGCACGCTTCATCACCTGCGCCATGACCCAGCCTTTGATGCCCTGCCTGTCTTTCGGGCGCGGCGGCGCGTTGGTCTCGGCGACCAGCACGTCGCCGTTGGGCAGCACGTACAGCCAGCGCGGATGGTCGAGGTCGCCGGCAAAAGCCTGGACGCGCGCGCCGGGCGCGCCGACGGGCTGCGCGCCCGACGGCCAGCCGACCGCCGGGGCAATATCGACAGTCGGGATCAGCGACTTCGCCGGTGGCGGCAGCACCGGGTCGGGGCCGAGGCTCGCGGAAGGGGGCAGCCGCGCAGTCTCGGTGCACGCGGCGAGGCTCAGCGAGCACAGCAGGGCCAGGAGCGCCGGGCGGCCGGGAGGACGGCCCAAGGCGGGCGCCGCTACCGGCCAGGCGCCAGGCACCGTTCCCTTTCGCAAGTCATGCCGGGTGCTGCGCGCCACTGTCGGCGTGATGTCGGAATCTGTCATGGTCTCGTCTCCTCGCCCGCTCGGGGCGAAGCCCATGCAAGCCGCGTGCCGCCCCGGGCAGGCATGGGGCTTGCCAATCGGACACCATGGTGCGAGCCGGCGCGGCGAAAGGACGCTGAAGGAGCCGACACCGCGAATGACGGACCGTGACCGCCGGGCGGAGCGGTTTTCGCTGTAACTGGCGGGCCAAAGGAGACCGCGATGTTCTATCGACTCACGAAGTTGCAGGGTTACCCGATCGATGCCACTGACGGCACGATCGGCTGCGTCGAGGATGTGTACTTCGACGCCGAAGGGTGGGGTGTGCGCTATTTTGTCGTCCGGTCCGCGAACTGGCTGCGCAAGCGCGAGGTGCTGATCTCGCCGCGGGCGATTCGTCCGGGAGCCTGGAGCGACGAAGCGATTCTGACGAAGCTGACGCGCGAGCAGATCGAAAAGAGCCCGCCTGTCGCCAACGGCCACCCCGTCTCGAGATATTACGAAATGGCGCATGGTGCCCATTATCGCGATGACCATTACCGGAACGACCCGCCCAGCCGGGTCGGCGGCTCGTTCGGCATGCTGCTCGGAACGGCGCAGCTGCGCCCCGGGAACGAAGTGAGCCAGCTGGAAGCGATTGCCGAACGCGAGATCGAAGCCGCTGAACGCTCCCATCTGCGCAGCGGCGCGGAAGTGATCGCATACGACATCGAGGCGACCGATGGCACGATCGGCATCGTCGAGGACTTCCTCATCGACGACGAGGACTGGCGCGTCAGCTACCTGCTCGTCGACAAGCGCCCCTGGGTGGGGAGCGGGCACGTCCTGATCCCCGTCGAAGCGCTGGATCGCATCGACTGGGGCGAGGGGCGGGTGCGGCTGACGATGACGCGGGACGAGGTCGCGCGCAGCGCGGGCTATCCGTGAGCGACGGATGAGGGGCGCAGTCGTCATGGCGTGCGGTTTGGCGTCGTGCCTGCCCGTGCCACTCGACGCCGGTACGCACCCATTCTTCCGTCTGGCCGAACATCGAGCGGGATTTCCTTTGCGCAGTGCCGCTGTGCGCCTGCAACCGCCATTCCCCGCCGATGCTGCCTTTCCAACGGGGGCACGGCACCTGTGCGACGGCGCGGCCCCGTTGGCGCTTACTTCGCCAGCGTCCAGCCGCCGTCCTTGACGGCGATCAGCACGCGGCCGCGTTCGTCGAAGCCGCTGTGGTCGTCCTTCGTCATGTTGTAGACGCCCTGCGTGCCGATCAGCTCGGTGGTCTGTTCGAGGCTGTCGCGCAGCGCCGCGCGGAACGCTTTCGTGCCGGGCTTCGCGGTTTTTGCCGCGAGCGGGATCGCCTGCTGCAGCAGCAGGCCGGCGTCATAGACGTTGGCGCCGAAGGTCGCCGGCCGCGAGCCGTACGCCTTTTCGTACGCGGCGATGTACTCGGTCGCGACCTTCTTCGACGGGTTGCTGTCGGCGATCTCGGGCAGCACCAGCATCAGGCTCGCGGCGAGGATCGTGCCTTCGACCTTCTTGCCGCCGAGCTTGAGGAAGTCCGGCAGCGCGGCGCCGTGGGTCTGGTAGATCCGGCCGGTGTAGCCCTGGTCGCGCAGCGTCGTCTGCGGCAGCACTGCAGGCCCGCCGGCGGCGGCGACGAGCACCGCGTCAGGGTTCGCGCCGAGGACCTTCAGGCTCTGCCCGGTGACCGACGCGTCCTGGCGCTGGAAGCGCTCGTTCGCGGTGATCTTGATGTCGTTCGCCGCGGCGAGCGCCGAGAACACCTTGTACCAGTTTTCGCCGTACGGGTCGCCGACGCCGATGAAGCCGACCGTCTTCACGCCGCTCTTGACCATGTGCTCCATCAGCGCCCTGGCGATGATGTCGTCGTTCTGGGTGGTCTTGAACACCCATTTCTTCTTGTCGTCCATCGGCGTGACGACCGCCGCGGTGCCGACCGGCGCGAGCAGCGGCACGCCGGCCTCGGCGATGAACTGGATCACGCCCATCGCGTTCGGCGAGCCGGAGGGCCCGATGATCGCGTCGACGTTCTGTTCCGAGATCAGCTTCTTGACCGCGGTCACCGACGCAGTCGGGTCGCTCGCGTCGTCGAGCGCGATGTACTCGACGGTGAGGTCGCCGATCTTCGCCGGCAGCAGCGCCACCGTGTTCTTCTGCGGAATGCCGACCAGCGCTGTCGGGCCGGTCGCGGATGAAACCACGCCGATTCTGACCTGCGCGTGGGCCGGCAGGGACGCTGTCAGGAAAAGGCCTGACAGGACCATCAGCATCGTTTTCATTTTCATGTTTTCTTGTCTCCTGCGGTGTGGACCAAAAAGACCGGATTGCTGCTGCGCGTGAAGAACTCAGGGTTCGGAAGACTTACCTCGCTGTCGCTGGAAAATGCTTTCCGGGATGCATGGGAAATACGGCGCGAGCTGCCTCTCCCGGTGCAGCGCCCGCGCCGGCCCGACACGCTGCAGTCGAGCCGCCTTTCGCTGCGTGCCGCGCGTTGCGGCACGCTCACCCCGCGACGATGCCCCGTTCGCGCAGCTGCGCGATCGCCTCGTCCGCGTAGCCCGCTTCGCGCAGCACCGCGCAGGTGTCCTGCCCGTACTTCGCCGGAAACGCCAGTTCCCCGCTCGCACCGGCGACGTCGACGGCCATCGGCTGCATGTGCACGAGCCGGCCGTCGGGGGTGCGCGTCGTCGTCAGGCGGCGGCGCACCGCTTCCATGTCGCGCACCGCCGGAATGTCGTGGATCGGCGCGTGCGGGATCGTCGCGTCGCGAAAATCCGCGGCGATCTCCGCCGTCGCGAAGCGCGTCGTCACGGCCGCCATGTCGCGGTGGATCGCGTCGCGCTCTTTGTGGCGCCCTTCGTTCGTCGCGCGGGGGGCCGCGCCGAGCGAGGCGAACTTCGGGATCTCGGTGAGCCGGCGCCACTGCACGTCGCTGCCGATCGCCATGTAGATGAAGCCGTCCGCAGTCGGGTAGACGTTGGTCGGGATGAACTTGCGGTGCGCGTTGCCGCAGCGCGTGATCTCCGCCGGCTGGCAGTCGAAGTCGAGCAAGGGCAGCGTCGTGATGAGCCACGACGCCGCGGCCTGCAGCATCGACACGTCGATGCGGCTGCCTTTGCCCGTCTCGGCGCGTTCGAGCAGCGCGAGCATGACGTTGGCGAACACTTCGTCGCCCGCCTTGAGGTCGACGATCGGCACGCCGGCGAGCGTCGGCGGGCCGTCGGCGTCGCCGGTGAGCTCCATGTAGCCTGCCATCGCCTGCAGCACCGGGTCGTAGCCCGGCGCGTCCGGGTAGTCCGGGCCCATCGCCGAGATGCCGGCCCAGATCAGGTCGGGCTTCGTGCGGCTCAGCGTCTCGTAGTCGATGCCGAGCTGCTCATAGCGGCGCGGCACGGTGTTGCAGCAGAACACGTCGACGTCGAGCTCGACGAGGAGGCGCCGCAACAGCGCCTGGCCGTCGGGCTCCTTCAGGTTGATCGCGATCGCCTCCTTGCCGACGTTGGGCGCGATGAAATACGTGCGCCGGTCGTCATCGACGACGTTCGCGCCGATGTAGCGGTTCGGGTCGCCGGGCAGGCCGCCACGGGAGGGCGTCGATTCGAGGCGGATCACGCGCCAGCCGAGCTGTGCGAAGCGCAGCGTCGCGTACGGCATCGACAGCGCCTGCTCCATCGAGAGGACCGTTCTGCGCTTCATTCGACTGCCTTCCATTCGTTGGAGCTTGCCCGGGCACCGCAGGACGTAGGGCGGAAAAGCGAAGCGCCTTCCGCCGAATGGCATACGGCGGATAACGCCGCTGCGCGGCTCATCCGCCCTACGGTTGCCCCATGGTGATCGACGCTCATGCCGGTCTCCACGCTTGCCAATGGGGTTTCGGTGTTTTGCCGCGCAATGCCCGGTAGACCGCTTCCGGCGTGAAAGGCAGCGCGAAGATGCGCACGCCGGTCGCGTTGTAGATCGCGTTCGCGGCAGCTGCGGCGATGCAGATCGACGGCGCTTCGCCGACGCCTTTCGCGCCCTGCGGGCCTTCGCCGTCCATCGACTCGATGAACGAGATGTCCATCTCGGGGATTTCCGGCGCGGTGACGAGCTTGTAGTCGCGGAAGTTCGGATTGCGCGTGACGCCGTTGTCGACGATCAGGTTCTCGGTCAGCGCGTAGCCCTGGCCCATGACGACGCCGCCTTCGATCTGGCCTTCGATGCCGAGGCGGTTCAGCACGCGGCCGACGTCGTGCGCGCCGGTGACTTTCGTCATCTTCACGATGCCGGTGTCGGTGTCGACCTCGACTTCGACGACCTGCGTCGCCCACGCGTACGCCGCCGACACGTCGCCCTTGAAGCCCTTGTCCTGATGCACGCTGGGCGGCTCGTAGTAGAACGTCGTCATGACGAGCTCGGCCTTGTCGGAGAAGTGCAGGTTGCGCATCAGCCGCGCAAGCTCGACGACCGGCTCGCCGGTATCGGCGTGGATGACAAAGCCGCCGCGCAGGTCGAGCGAGGTCTCGTCACAGCCGTGCTTCTTCGCCGCCGCCGCGAGGATCTTCGCTTTCGCCTTCTTCGCCGCGCCGATCGCCGAATTGCCGGCGATGAAAGTCGTGCGGCTCGCATGCACGCCGACGTCCCACGGCGTGATCGCGGTGTCGTTGTTGACGACCGTGACCGCCGAGATCGGCAGGCCGAGCTCCTCGCAGACGAGCTGCGACAGCACCGTCTCCGAGCCTTGGCCGATCTCGGACGCGCCGGTGATCAGCGTGACGTTCGCGAAGTCGTCGAGCTTCAGGATCGTGCCGCAGCCGTCCGACGGATAAATCTTCGCGCCGCCGCCGACGTGCAGCATCGACGCGATGCCGATGCCGCGCTTGATCGGGCCGGCGTCGCCGCGATGCGCGATGTTGTCGCGGTGCTTCGCCTGGTAGTCGCTGCGTTCGGCCGCGGTCGTCAGGCATTCCTTGAAGCCGCAGCTCTTGAACACCATGCCCTGGCCGGTGACTTCGCCGGCGTCCTGCGCGTTCTTCAGGCGGAACTCGAGCGGATCCATCTGGATCGCTTCGGCGAGCATGTCCATGTGCTGCTCGATCGCGAACGTCGCCTGCAGGTTGCCGTAGCCGCGGAACGACCCGGCGTACGGGTTGTTCGTGTACACCGCGGTGGTGTGGTAGTCGCATGCCGGCACGCGATACAGCGACGAGAACGTCTGCATCATGACGAACGGCGTCGTCGCGCCCCACGACGTGTAGGCGCCGTTGTCGTGCAGCGTGTGCACCTGGCGGAACGTCAGCGTGCCATCCTTCTTGCAGCCCGAGCGCAGCGTCAGCAGCACCGGCTGGCGCGTCGGCGACGCGAGGAACTCCTCTTCGCGCGAGAACACCATCTTCACCGGCCGCTGCGCGGCGCGCGCGAGGAAGATGCAGATGACTTCGAACGGGTAGATGTCGAGCTTCGAGCCGAAGCCGCCACCGATCGGCGGCTGGATGATGCGGATGCGGCTCGGGTCCATGTGCAGGTATTCGGCGAACTCGCGCTTGTGCAGGAACGGCACCTGCGTGTTCGAGTACATCAGGAGATTCCCGGACGCGTCGAACTCGGCGATGATGCCCGACACGCCCATGCAGCAATGCGTCACGTAATGCAGCTTGAACGTGTCCTCGAACACCACGTCGGACTCGGCTTCGGCCTGCGCGATGTCGCCGTGCGTGTAGTCGAACTGCATCGCGATGTTGTCGGGCTTGCCGGCGAATGCGATCGGCGCGTTCGGCTTCAGATGAAGATGCTTGCCGTCGGGGCCGTGCGGTTCCGGATGGATCAGCGGCGCGCCGGGCTTCAGCGCGTCCTGCGGGTCGCTGATGATCGGCAGATCCTCGTATTCGACGCGGATCAGTTTCAGCGCGGCTTCGGCGATCTCCTCGGAGTCGGCGGCGACCGCGGCGATCTCGTCGCGCAGGCTGCGCACGCGCTCGCCTTTGAGCGGCAGGTGGTCGCGCGCGACGCCGATCGGCTGCTGGTCCGGCACGTCCGCTGCGGTCAGCACGACATGCACGCCGGGCAGCGCTTTCGCCGCGGACGTGTCGATCGAGACGATGCGCGCATGCACGCGCGCCGAGCGCAGGATCTTCGCGTGCAGCTGGCCCGGCAGCACCATGTCCTGGATGTAGCGCGTCTTGCCGGCCGCCTTCTCGGGCGCGTCCTTTTTCTGGATGCGCTTGCCGATCAGCGTGTCGGCCTCGATGAAATGGGTCTTCTCTGCAACATTCATCGCGTCGCTCCTCATTTTCCGCCGCAGCACGCGGATTCGATCGCGTCGACGATCTTCTTGTAGCCGGTGCAGCGGCACAGGTTGCCTTCGATGCCGCGCTTGATCGTCTCGGCGTCCGCGTCGGGATGCGTCGCGAGGATGTGGGCGGCCTGCACGACCATGCCCGGCGTGCAGAAGCCGCACTGCACCGCGCCGTGCTCGACGAACGCTTCGCGCAGCGCGTCGGCGCGCGGGTCGGCGGCAAGACCTTCGATCGTGACGAGGCTGCGGCCGTCGCAGTCCACCGCGAACATCAGGCACGAGTTCATCGACAGGCCGTCGACCTGGATCGTGCACGCGCCGCATTCGCCTTCGCCGCAGCCGTATTTCGTGCCGGTGAGCCCGACGACGTCGCGCAGCATGTCGAGCGCGGTCATGCCGACGTCGACGGTGACGCGCTTCTTCACGCCGTTCAGGGTAAAGCCGATGTCATGCTTGAGCGACATGGTCGAGCATCCTTTTCGTCATGTTGTGGATCAGTTCCTTGCGGTACCACGCGGTCGCGCGCACGTCGTCGATCGGGTTGACCTCGTCGCGCGCGGCGCTCGCGACCGCTTCGATCGTCGCCTCGTCGAGGCGCCGGCCTTCGAGCGCCTCTTCGGTGCGCGCCGCGCGGATCGGCGTCGGCGCGACGGCGCCGAACGCGACGCGCGCCTGCGAGATCACGCCGTTGTCGATCACGCCGGCGATGCCGATCGAGATCGCCGAGATGTCGAGCGCGGGGCGCGTGCCGAACTTGAAGAAGCGCGCGACGTGGCCCGGCTTCGGCAGCGGGATGCGCACCGCGGTCAGCAGTTCGTTGGCCGCACGCTTCGTCTTCCCGGGGCCGGTGAAAAATTCGGCGAGCGGCATGCGGCGCGTCGTCACCGAACCATTCGGCTTCGATGCGAGCTCGACCTCCGCGTCGAGCACGATCAGCGGCACCAGCGTGTCGCCGGCGGGCGAGGCGTTGCCGATGTTGCCGCCGAGCGTGCCCGCGTTGCGGATCTGGTCGCTCGCGAAGTGGTCACAGGCCTCGGCGAGCACCGGCAGGTATTCCTTGACGAGCGGGTCGTTGAGGATCTCGGTGATCGTCGTGAGCGCGCCGATGCGGATCGCGTCATTGTCGAGCGCGATGCCTTTCAGTTCCGGGATGCGGCGGATGTTCATCAGCGTGCGTTTGATCGCGAGCCGTCCCGCCTTGCTCTGCGGCATCACGTCGGTGCCGCCGGCGAGGATCGTGACTTCGCCCTGCTGCAGGATGCCGACCGCCTCGTCGAGAGTGGCCGGCGCGAGATATTGTTCGATTGGGGTCATTCGCAATTCCTCAGAAGCGGATCGGTTCCTGGTAGCGGCCATAGACCTTCACCAGTTCCTTCGTGATTTCGCCGACGCTGGCGTAGGCCTTGACCGCCTCGACGATCGCCGGCATGACGTTGGCCCCGGCCCGGGCGGCCTCGCTGACGGCTGCGAGCGTGCGCGCGACGTGCTCGCTGTCGCGCTCGGCGCGCACCTTGTTCAGCCCGTCCACCTGCACGCGCGCGTCGTCCTCGTTGTACGGGTGGAACTCGACCGGGTGGTCTTCCTCGTTGTCGTTGCGGTAGCGGTTGACGCCGACTTTCGGGAACTTGCCCGACTCGATGTCGCGCTGCATCTGGTACGCCTGCGCCGAGACTTTCGCCTGGATGATCCCTTCGGACACGAGCTTGACGATGCCGCCCTGGGCGTCGGTCTCGGCGATGATCTCTTCCATCTTGTCGCGCATGCGGTTCGTCATCGTCTCGACGTAGTACGAGCCGCCGAGCGGGTCGACGGTCTCGGTCATCCCCATCTCCTCGATGAGGATCTGCATCGTGCGCAGCGAGATGCGCGCCGAATACTCGGTCGGGATCGTGTAGGCCTCGTCGTACGAGCACAGCGCCATCGTCTGCGTGCCGGACAATGCACTGATCAGCGCGTAGTACGCGCCGCGCACGATATTCAGCTCCGGCTGCTCGAAGGTCAGCCCGCCGCCGCCGCCGGCCGCGATCATGCGCAGCCACATCGAGCCGGGTTTTTCGGCGTGGTACTCCTCCTTCATGATCTTCGCCCACAGGCTGCGGCCGGCGCGGAACTTGCACACCTGCTCGAACAGGTTGCCGAAGATGTTGAAGTTGTACGACAGCCGCCCGGCGAACTCGTCGACCGCCAGGCCGCGCGCGATGACTTCGTCAGCGTAGGCCTTCGCGATGCAGAACGCGTAGGCCATCTCCTGCGCCGGGGTCGCCCCGGATTCGCGGATGTGGTAGCCGCACACCGACACCGGGCTGTATTTCGGCGCGTGCTCGGCGCAGTACTCGATCGTGTCGCCGACGAGCTTGATCGACGGCTCGACCGGGAAGATCCACGTACCGCGGCCGATGAACTCCTTGAGGATGTCGTTCTGCGCGGTGCCGCGCAGCTTCTTCACGTCGTAGCCGCGTTTCTCGGCCATCGCGAGGTACATCGCGATCGCGATCGCCGCTGCGCCGTTGATCGTCATCGAGACGGTGATCTTATCGAGGTCGATGCCGTCGAACGCGATCTCGAAGTCGCGCAGCGTGTCGATCGACATGCCGACGCGGCCGATCTCGCCGGCGGCGAGCGGGTCGTCCGAGTCGAGGCCGATCTGCGTCGGCAGGTCGAACGCGACGTTCAGGCCGGTCTGGCCGTTCGCGATCAGGTACTTGAAGCGCTGGTTCGTGTCATGCGGATTGCCGAAGCCGGCGTACTGGCGCATCGTCCAGGGCTGCTTGCGGTACATCTCGTGGTGGATGCCGCGCGTGAAAGGGTATTCGCCCGGCTCGCCGAGCATCGTCGTGCCGCCGCTCTCCTCGACGTCCGCCGCGGTGTAGAGCGGCTTGACTTCGAGCCCGGATTCGTTCGTGACGATTTTCAGCGTCGATTGCGCGCGGTCGTTCATGCGACGTGCTCCCGGACGTTCTCACGGATATAAGCGACGATCGCGTCGAGCTTCGAGCCGGTCGGGAAAATGCCCCTGAAGCCGAGCTCGCGCAACGCGTCGTGGTCCTGCGCCGGCAGGTTGCCGCCGATCAGCCACAGCTTGTCGTGCAGGCCGTTCTCTTCGAGCAGCGGTTTCAACTTGCGGCAGAACGGCAGGTGCGACCCCGCCATGCTGGAGAGCGCGATGACGTCCACGTCCTCCTCGAGCGCGATTCGCCCGACCTGTTCGGGCGTCTGGCGCAGGCCCGTGTAGATGACTTCGAAGCCCGCGTCCATCATCGCGCGGGCGACGATCTTCGCGCCCTGGTCGTGGCCGTCGAGGCCGGGCTTCGCGAGCAGGACCTTGATCCTGCGTTGCTGTCCTGTGTCGTTCATGAGCTCACTTCCTTCGCAATGACGAGTTTCAGGATTTCACTGGTGCCGCCGCCGATCAGCGTGAAGCGCACGTCGCGCAGATACCGCTGCACCGGGTATTCCATCGCGTAGCCGTACGACGCCAGCACGCGCGCCGCGTCGTCGCAGATGCCCGCCGCCGTTTCGGTCGCGAACAGCTTCGCCATCGCGGCTTCCTTGTGATGCGGGCGCTTCATGTCGCACAGCCACGCGGCGCGGTGGACGAGGGTGGTCGCCGCTTCGAGCCCGGTCGCCATGTCGGCGAGCTTGAGCTGGATCGCCTGGAAGCGGTTGATCGGCTTGCCGAACTGTTTCCGCTCGCCGGCGTAGCGCACCGCAGCAAAGAGCGCCGCGCGCGCGACGCCGAGCGCCATCGCGCCGGTGATGATGCGGATCTCGGCGAGCGTCTTCTTCAAATGTCCTTCGCCGTCGCCTTCCTCTTTCGACAGGCGGTGGCTGTCCGGCACGAAGCAGCCGTCGAACGCGACTTCGGACGTCGGCAGCGCCCACACGCCCATCTTGTGGATTTCGCGCCCGACGGTGATGCCCGGGACGTCCTTCTCGACGAGGAAGATCGTCAGCTTTTTCTCATCGCCGGCGCGTGCGAACACGGTGAAGAAGTCCGCGACCGGGGCGGAGGTGATCCACGTCTTCTGGCCGTTGATGACATAACCGCCGTCGACCCGGGTCGCCGTCGTCGCAATCGATTCGAGGTCGGAGCCTGCATTCGGCTCGGTCATGCAGATTGCGCCTATCCTGTCGCCGCGAAGCGCCGGCTTGAAGAGGCGCTCGACGATGTCGGCGTTGCCGAGGAGTTGCAGGAACTTCGTCCCCATCAGCGACTGCATCGCGACCGCGCCGGCGAGCGACATCGAGCCGCGCGCGACTTCGCTCAGCGCGAGGCAGAACTCGCTCAGCGCGAGCCCCGAGCCGCCGACCGACTCGGGATAGCGCATGCCGAAGAAGCCGAGCTCGGCGAGCTCGCGGAACAGCGCCCGCGGGAACGCGCGCGCCTCGTCGAGCGCGGCCGCCTGCGGCGCGATGCGCTCGTCGCTGAAGCGCGCGAACGTGTCCTGGATCGCGCGCTGTTCGTCGGTGAGATCGAAGTCCATCAGGCGACCTCTTGCGCTTCGTAGCCGTATTTCTCGCGCGCGGCCTGCTCCGAGATCACGCCGTTGCGGATCTCCTCGGCGAGCAGCTTGCGGCTGCGCCGCTGCGGGTCGCCATAGCCGCCGCCGCCGCTCGCGACCTGGTGGTAGACGGTGCCGCGCGGCACGCCGGTGATGAGATCCTTGTTCTTCGGCACGACGGTCGTGCCGTCCGGGTAGTGCAGGCGGATGAAGTTCAGCCCGCCGCTGCCGCCGCCGAAGAGACCGAACGCGGGTTCGAAGTCGCCGTCGCCGAACGTCACGAGCTGCGTGTCGTCGGAGCCGATCTCGAAGATCGTCTCGACGCCGAGCCCGCCGCGCCATTCGCCAGCGCCGGCCGAGTCCGTCAGCAGTTCGTGGCGGATCAGCCGGTGCGGCGTCTGCTGCTCGAACATCTCGTAGTCCTGGTCGAGCACGCCGCCGGACGCGTCGATCATGCCGATGTGGTCGTAGCCGTCGGTGCCAAGCATCGCGCCCGAGCCGCCCTTGAGCCCCATGAAGCCGATGTCGACGTATTTCTCGTTGGTCTTCGGATCGATGCCGGTCGTGAGGCTCGCGAGCAGGTTGTTCCAGCCGGCGGTCACGCGCTCGGGCATCACCGGCGCCAGCGCACGCTGGATCGCATCGGCGTTAGGCGGGCACAGGTGGTTGCCGAACGTCGTCGCTTTCGGGTACGCGGCGTTCAGGATCGTGCCTTCCGGGATCACGATCTCGATCGGTTGCACCATGCCTTCGTTGTGCGGGATGTCCGGGTTCACCATCTGCAGCAAGGTGAGGATCGTCGCCGACGCGCTCGACGTGAACGTGCCATTGACGAAGCCATTGGTCTGCGGGTCGGTGCGCGAATAGTCGAAGCGGATCGACTTGTCCTTGACCTCGATGTCGACGCGGATCGTGAATTCGGAGCCGACGTGGCGGCCGTCGTAGAACACCTTGCCTTCGCCCGAGTAGCTGCCGTTCGGGATCTTCGCGATCTCGGCTTCCATCATCTTGCGCGTCGCGTCGAACAGCGCCTCTTTGTGCGCCTCGTAGCTCGGCACGCCGTACTTGGCGAGCAACTCGAGCAGCCGCCGCTCGCCGACCGTGCAGGCGCCCATCTCGGCTTTCATGTCGTGCTGCACGATGTCGAGCCGCACGTTGGCGAAAATCAGGTTCCACACGTCCTTGCGCAGCTTGCCTTTCTCGACGACTTTCACCGGCGGTATGCGCAGCGCTTCCTGCCACACTTCGACCGCGTTCGGGTTGTAGCCGCCGGCGACGTTGCCGCCGATGTCGGCCTGGTGGCCTTTGACCGCAGTCCAGGCGACGAGCCGGCCTTCGAAGAACACCGGCTTGAACACCGCGACGTCGTTGTTCTGGTTGCCGAGGCTGAACACGTCGTTGTGGAAGATCACGTCGCCGGGGTAGATCTCGTCGCCGAAATATTCCTTGATGTACTTGCACACCGGCGCGAGCGAGAACGCGAGGATCGGCAGGTTCTCGGTCTGCTCGAGCATGTTGCCGTCGCCGTCGTACAGCCCGGTGACGTAGTCCTTCGCTTCGCACAGGATCGGCGAGCGCGTCGTCTGCTCCATCGAGATGCTCATCTCGTCGGTGATCGAGCGGAACGTCCGCGCATAGACCGAGAGCAGGATGGGATCGATAGTTGCGGCGCTCATGCCAGGGCCTCCTTCTTGTCCTTGATGCACGATTTCACGAGGTCCTCGCGGCCTTTCCTGAACAGAGAACGTAGGGCGGAAAAGCCGCAGGCGCCTTCCGCCGAATCGCATCCGGCGGATAACGCCGCTACGCGGCTCATCCGCCCTACGGCTGGGGTCGCGGAACAGCCGCTCGAGCAAGTGCCGAAAGCCGTTGGGCTCATGCCAGAGCCTCCTTTTCCTGAATGCAAGACTTCACGAGGTCCTCGCGCCCCTTGCTGAACAGCGCGAACGAGCCGAGCGCGTCCACCACGCAGTCGTACGCCGCGCTGACGAAGATCGCAGTGGTTTCCTGCTCGATCATCGCGGGACCGTCGATGCGGTTGCCGTGGCGCATGCGATGGCCGTCATAGACCGGCACGTCGCGGAACGTCTTCGTCTCGGGGATATACACGGCGCGCCGGCCTTTCAGCGCGTGCGCCGCGTCGTCGCCGGCCCACGGTTCCTCGCGCGCGACCGGTTTGTCGGTGACACCGATCGCCTGCACGCGTACGTTGATGACTTCGACCGGCGTCGCCTCCTGCTCGAGCGAGTAGCCGTACAGCCGGTTGTGCTCGGTGTGGAACGCCGCCGCGATCGCTGCCGCGTCGCCCGCCTGGATCAGCCGGTGCGGCACGATGAACGACACCTCGTGGTACTGCTTGACGTAGCGGCAGTCGAGCTTGACGTCGAAGCGGCGGCGCGCGTCCGGGATGCGCTCTTCGGTCAGCTGGCCCGCGCCGTCGAGCGCCATCTCGTCGATGATGGCGCCGAGCTTCGGCCAGTCGAGCGCGTCGAGGCGCGCCACGAAAGTGCGCACGAAATCGTGCTTGAGTTCGCTCATCAGCATGCCGAACGCGCACAGCACGGACGACTCACGCGGCACGATCTGCAGCGGAATCTCGAGTTCGTCGCAGATCAGGCACGAGTGGATCGGGCCGGCGCCGCCGGCCGGGATGAACGGGAACTCGCGCGGGTCGAAGCCGCGCTTGATCGTCACTTCGCGCACGCCCTGCGCCATGTTGTTGCACGCGACGCGATACATGCCGGCTGCAGCTTCCTCGACCGTGAGCCCCATCGGCGTCGCGATGTGCTCCTCGATCGCGGCGCGCGCGGCGGCGACGTCGAGCTTCATTTTTCCGCCTGCGAAGAACTCCGGGTCGAGGTAGCCGAGCACGACGTTCGCGTCGGTCGTCGCCGGCAGCTTTCCGCCTTTGCCGTAGCAGGCCGGTCCCGGATCGGCGCCGGCGCTCTGCGGGCCCATGCGCAACAGGCCGCCTTCGTCGAGCCAGCCGATCGAGCCGCCGCCCGCGCCGATGGTGTGGATGTCGAGCATCGGCAGCGCGATCTTGTGGCGCGCGATCTCGCCGTCGTTCTTGATCATCGGCGTGCCGACCGCGACCGACGCTTCGAAGCTCGTGCCGCCCATGTCGGTGATGATGCAGCGGTCCTGGCCGTGCGTGCGGACGTAGAAAAGGCCGGCCCCGGGTCCGCCGGCCGGGCCCGACAGCAGCGTCAGCGCCGCTTTTTCGCGCGCGAGCTGCGGCGAGATCACGCCGCCGTTGGACTGCATGATCAGCAGCAGGCCGTCGAAGCCGATGCCTTTCAAGCGGCCGACGAGCTGGTCGAGGTAGTGGTTGAGCTTCGGGCCGACGTAGGAATTGAGCGCGGTCGTGCTGACGCGCTCGTAGAAGCGGATCGACGGCAGCAAGTCGGTCGATACCGACAGATACGCGTCGGGCAGTTCGCGGCGCACGAGCTCGGCTGCGGCCTGTTCGTGCGCCGGGTTCGCGAACGAATTCATGAAGCAGATCGACACCGCCTCGACGCCTTCGCGGCGGAACAGTTCGATCGCCTGCGCGACTGCATCGAGGTCGAGGGCCGTGGTCTGTTGGCCGTCGCGGTCGAGCCGTCCCGGAATGCCGGCGCGCAGATAACGCGGCACGAGCGGCTTCACGTTCGTATGGCGGTTGTTGTATTGCTCCTCGCGCACGCCGCGGCGCATCTCGAGCGCGTCGCGCACGCCTTCGGTCGTCAGCAGACCGCATTTCGCGCCGGAGCCGGTCAGCGTCGCGTTCGTCGTCACCGTCGTGCCGTGGACGATCGTGTCGATCAGCGGTGCGAAAGCTTCGAGCGACAGCGGCGGGTCCATGCTTGCGGCGATGTCGGCGAGACCGTTCACGACCGCGATCGACGGGTCGGCCGGCGTCGACAGCGACTTGAATATCGCCGGCTCGGCGCCGTCGCGCGTGACGACGAAATCGGTGAAGGTGCCGCCGACGTCGATTCCGATCTTCAATGTCATCAGGTCTGCTCCATGAACGTTTTCCGTGCGACCAGCTGGCGCACGTCATCCTTCCTGACCTTGCCGAGCGCGGTGCGCGGCAGTTCGTCGAGGAACACCACCTCTTTCGGCAGCTTGTAGCGGGCGATGCGGCCTTCCAGCAGCTGCAGCACGTGCCCCGCGTCGAGCGTGCGGCCTTCGAGCGGCACGACGACGGCGACGACGACTTCGCCCCAGCGCTCGTCGAGCCGGCCGACGACCGCCACTTCGGCGATGTCGGGCGACTCGCCGAGCAGGTTCTCGATCTCGGCGGGATAGATGTTCTCGCCGCCGGAGATGATCATTTCCTTCTTGCGCCCGTCGACCCACAGATAGCCTTCGCCGTCCTGGTGGCCCATGTCGCCGGTACGGAACCACCCGTCCTTGAGCACCGCGGCGCTCGCCTGCAGGTCGTTCCAGTAAGCGTTCATGACGTTCGGGCCGCGCACGAGGATTTCGCCGGTCGCGCCCGGCTTCACGTCGTGACCGTCATCGCCGACGATGCGCAGGCTGCAGTGCGGCGCCGCGCGACCGGCCGAACCGGCCTTGCGTTGCGCGTCTGCGGGCTTGACGTACGCCGCGATCGGGCAAGTCTCGGTCGAGCCGTAGATCTGCACGAGCGGCACGCCGCGCCGGTGCACTTCGCGGATCAGCCGCTCGGGGACGATCGTCGAGCCGGTCGTGATCATGCGCAGGCTCGACAGGTCGGCGCTCTGCCAGCGCGGCCGGGCGATCATCATCTCGAGTTGCGCCGGCACGAGCACGGTCAGCGTGATGCGTTCCTGTTCGATCGCGTCGAAAGTCGCGTCGGCGTCGAACTTCGGATGCAGCACGACGGTCGCGCCGGCCGAGAGCGCCGGCGTCGTCTGGTTGTTGAGCCCGCCGACGTGGAACAGCGGCAGCGTCGTCAGGATCCGGTCGTCGGCGCTCAGCTCGTGCAGGTCGATACTGTTCACGGCGTTCCACGCCAGCGCGCCTTGCGACAGCAGCGCCCCTTTCGGCTTGCCGGTCGTGCCCGACGTGTAGCAGATCAGTAGCGGCGTCTGCGGCCCGACCTGCGGATCGCGCGGCACTGCGTCACCGCTGCGCTCGAGCAGCGCCTCGTACGAGATCCAGCCTTGCGGCGGTGCGTCGAACGCGACCAGCGTCACGTCCGCCAGCGCGTCGCGGAACGCGTCGATCTGCGCAACGAAGCGCGGCTCGACAAACAGCACCGACGGCGGACAGTCCGCGAGCAGCTGCCGGTGCTCCGGCCCGGCCAGGCGCCAGTTCAACGGCATGAACAGCGCGCCGAGCCGCGCGCAGGCGAACAGCGTCGCGAGCATCTCCGGGCTGTTGTAGCCGAGATACGCGACGCAGCTGCGATGCGCCACGCCGGACGCCTTGAGCGCCGACGCGAGCCGCTCGACCAGCCCGGCCAGCTGCGCGTACGACAGGTCGCGCTCCGGGAACCGGATTGCCGTCTTGCCGGGCTCGAGCCCGGCGTGGCGGTCTATCCATTCGGACAGCTCCATGCCCACTCCTCCTCCAGTTGTCTCGTCACGGGCGCTTTTTGCGCCTCTATAAACACGCTTTCACTCTGGTCGGGGATACACGTCTGTCCGGGCGCTTTTGCGCCTCTCGCGGCTCCCCGTCGGGGGAGCTCGTGCAGCTTTCGTTGCCTATGCGTCACATACTTCGATCACCACCGCCATCGCCGTGTCGCCGGCCGCGCAACCGGTGAAAAGGCCGAAGCCGCCGCCGCGCAGCGCGAGCTCCTCGATCAGCTCGATGATCGCGCGCGTGCCCATCGGCGCCTGCGGATGACCCCAGACGAGCGAGCAGCCGTAGTTGTTCATCAAAGCGAGGTCCGCGCCGGTCTCGCGGGCGAAGACGATGTCGTTCACCGCGAACGGGTTGTGCGTCTTGATCGCGGCGAGGTCGGCAATGCTGCGTCCGGCCTGGTCGAGCGCGCGGCGCGCAGCCGGGATCATCGCTTCGGGCATGTACGCGAGTTCCGCCCGGGCGAGGCCGAAGCCGTGCAGGCGGATCGCGATCTTCGGGTCCGCCGACAGCTCGCGCGCCTTGTCCGGTGTCGTGACGACGATCGCGGCGTTGCCGTCGGCCGGGTGCGTCTGCGCGCCGAACGTCACGCTGCCGCCGTCGACGACGGGCCGCAGTTTCGCCAGCCCGTCGGCCGTCGACCGGGACGTCCCTTCGTCGCCGTCGAGCGTCGCCGCCGTCTTGCGGAAGTCCGCGCACGGCACTGCGAAAGGCAGCGTCATGAAGCGCCTGAGGAACGCCGAATCGTCGCGCAGCGCGTCGCCGTACTGCTGCTCGCGCCGCAACACCAGTTCGTGCTGCTGCGCGGTCGTGACATTGTGTTTGGACGCGACGTTCTCGGCAGTGGCGAGCATCGAATGGCCGCCGAGCGGGTCGCAACCGAAGTTGTCCATGACCCAGTTCTCGGCGCTGCCGGTGCCGCCGGGAGCGCGCGGATTCGGGTAGTAGAGGTGCGGTCCGTTCGACGTGCGGTCGCAGTTGATCGCGAGCGCGACGCTCGCCATGTCCGACTCGATTTCCTGCGCCGCCGCGAGCAGCGTGCGCACGCCCGTCGCGCAGGCCTGCATCATCGTCGGGCCGCCGGCGCGGGTCGCGCCGATCATGCCGGTCAGCCACGGCAGGCCGTAGAACGCGTGCTGTTGCGGCACCGAGAAACCGAGCACGCCGTAGTCGAACAGCGCGGGGTCGATCGCGCGCCGGCCCAGCTCCTCGCGCGCGACGTGCGCCGCGAAGCGCACGCTGTGGAGATTCGCGAAGCTGCCCTGCCAGCGCGCGAACGGCGTGCTCCAGTACGCGCCGTACGGAATTTCGGCCTTGTAGCTCATGTTTGCGCGCGCTTCGGGGCGCGGGTGCGGTTGCTGTGCATCGTCTGTCTCCTCCTGTATGTTTCACGTCCCCGGGCGCCGTTCGTGCGGCTGACCTCTGGGGCGTTCCCGTTACCGGTGCTGCGGGTCTTCGTCGGCGAGGCCGACCGCGGCGATGAACGAGCGTTTGGCTTCGCCGAGATGTTCGAGCATCGCCGCCGCCGCCGTGTCGCCATCGCCGACGGCGAGCGCCGCGGTGATGCGGTTCAGCCCGCGCAGCACGATCGTGCGGATCTGCGCATCGCCGAGCGTCAGCGTGCGGATGCGCTGCATGTGGTCGGCGTACTGTTCGACGATCCGCACGAGGCGCGGATTGGGCACCAGCGCGAGCCACGCGGCGCGAAAGCTGATGTTGGCTTCGCGGAAGGCATCGGCGTCGTTCGCCTCGTGCGCGCGCATTGCCGCGGCGAGTGCGTCATCGATCGAGCGGCGCATCGCCGGTGATTGCGTGAAGGCGGCGATGCGGCGGATCGCCGCCGTTTCGACGAGGAAACGGATCTCGTAGATGTCGTTGACGTCGTCGAGGGTCAGCGCCGGGACGACGAAACTGCGCCCGTCGGAAACCAGCAGGCCTTCGCTCGACAGGCGCCGCAGCGCTTCGCGCACCGGTGTGCGTGACACGCCGAGCTGCTCGGCGAGCTGGACTTCCTGCAGCGGCTGGCCGGCGACGATCATGCCGTTGCGCAGGTGCGAACGCAGTTTGTGATACACCTGCTCGCCGAGTGCGAGGGGGCGTTCGACAGGTTTGAGTGACGGAACCATGGGCAGAACCTTGTAGGGCAAATGCGGGGCCGAAGGCCGATGAATGAATACTGTATACAGTATTTTTTTGCGTGTAAAGTCGAGGCGGCGGACGAATAGGCGCAATCGCTGCGGAGGCCGAAACGGGCGCCGGTTCGGCAGGGCTCCCGGCAGGCCTTATCCCGGGACTGTTGCGCGATTTGCTGCGCCGGGATGCGGCGCTCGCTATGATCCTGTCCCAATCCGACTTCCCATGCCCCGGTTTCGATGACTGAGCCCCCGACCGTTTCCGAACACAGCGCCGCGCAGCCTTCCCCGGTCGAAGCCGAGATCCTGCGGCTGTCGCGCGATGAGCCGGCGCTAGGGCAGGCGGCGGTTGCCGAGCGGCTGCGCCAGGCCGGGCTGCCGATCTCGCCGTCCGGTGTGCGCTATATCTGGCAGAAGCACGGCCTCGAGACTGCGGTCAAGCGTCTGCGGGCGCTTGCCGGCAGTTCGGGCGAAGGGCTCGCGGCGCTGACCGACACGCAGCGCGGGCTGCTCGAACGCGGCGCGCTCACCGCACGGCTCGTCCGCGGTGCCTCGTCCCGGGAAGCGGGAGATGCGGTCGACCAACCGATCGACCGCCGCCAGGTGATCCTCAATGCGGCCGCCGAGCTGTTCGCGGAGCAGGGCTACGACCGCAGCTCGATCCGCGACATCGCGCGCAAAGTCGGGCTCCTGCCCGGCTCGGTCTATCACTATTTTTCATCGAAGGATGAGCTCTATCTGGCGGTGCACGGCGAAGGCTTCCGCCGCCTGACGGTAGCGGTCACGGCGGCGATCGGCGAAACGCGCGACCCGTGGGAACGCCTCATGCGAGCCTGCGAAGTCCATGTCGGCGGCATCGCGACCGGCTCTCCGGTCGATCGCGTCACCGGTCACAACCTCGCGATGATCCGCCACCACGGGCTGTTCGCGAAAATCCGTCCGGTGCGCGAAGCCTACGAAAACATCTACCGCGAACTCATCGACGCGCTGCCGCTCGCACCCGGCACCGACCGCACGCTGCTGCGCCTGCTGCTGCTCAGCGGCATGAACTGGGTGTACATCTGGTATCGCGAAGGCCGGCGCTCGCCGAAGGAGATCGCCGACGCGATGGTGGACATGCTGCGCCACGGCGTCGAGCGAGCGCCATAGCGGCGCGACGCCTAGCCGTTTGGCCATACGGCAGGCGGGCGCGAGCGAGCAGAGGATCTGCCGCAGCGATTGCCGGCATACATCGAAGTTGCGTTTTCGCGGAAGAGTACGGGATACTGTATACACAAAAAGCTGGAAGCGGCTCGCATCGCCGCGATCCGGTCACGGACCCACTCGACACCAAAGGAACCCACGCATGGCACTCCCGTTCGCCAATCCCTTGCTCGCGGGCTCGTCCCGCCCCATGCCGCGCGCGGTCGCCGTCATCGGGGCCGGCACGATCGGGCCGGACATCGGCTATTACCTCAAGAGCGCGCTGCCGGAGCTGAAGCTCACGCTCGTCGATGTGTCGCAGGCGGCGCTCGACCGCGCGCTGCAGCGCTTCCACGATTACGCGGCCAAGGCGGTCGCGAAGGGCAAGATGAGCGAAGCCGAAGCCCGAGCGGTGACGGCGAACCTCGCCGGCACGCTCGATTACGGCGACATCGCCGATGCCGACTGGGTGCTCGAGGCGGCAACCGAGAACATCGCGCTGAAGCGCCGGATTTTCGCCGACGTCGAAGCGGTTGTGCGCCCTGACGCACTGATCACGTCGAACACCAGTTCGCTGCCGGCCGCGCAGATTTTCGCCGAGCTGCGGCACCCCGAGCGCGCCACCGTGACGCACTTCTTCGCCCCGGCGTGGCGCAACCCGGTCGTCGAAGTCGTGCGCTGGGAGAAGGCCGAGCCGGCAGTCGTCGAATACCTGCGGTGGCTCTTCTGCAGCACCGGCAAAGTGCCGCTCGTCACCGACGACGTCGTGTGCTTCATGCTCGACCGGATTTTCGACAACTGGTGCAACGAGTCCGCGCTGCTGCTCGAGCGTGCGAGCGCGGCCGAGATCGACAGCGTCGCCGCCGAGTTCGTCCACGCCGGGCCGTTCTTCGTGCTGAACCTTGCGAACGGCAACCCGATCATCACCGAGACGAACACGCTGCAGGCCGAGATCGAAGGCCCGCACTACCGACCTGCGCCGGTCTTCCGCTCGGTCGATCGCTGGCTCACGGTGGCGCCCGGCAAGTCGGTGCCGGTGTCGCCCGAAACCGCCGCGGCGGTGCGCGAGCGCCTGCTCGGCGTGCTGTTCTCGCAGAGCGCGGACATCCTCGACCGCGGCATCGGCGAACCGGCGGATCTGGATTTCGGTTGCCGCCAGGCGCTCGGATTCCGCAAGGGACCGCTCGATCTGATGCGCGACCTCGGAGACGACACGACCGGGCGCATCGTCGAACGCTTCTGCGCGGAGCGGCCGGGAATGCCCGAGCCGCGACGCTCGTTTGCCGCGTACCAAGCCTTCCTGCGCCACGTGCTCGTCGACGATGTCGACGGCGTCAAGGTCATCACGCTGCGCCGCCCCGAGGCGATGAACGCGCTGCACGACGAGATGACGGACGAGATCCTGTCGGTGATCCGCCGGCATGAACACGACCCGGAAGTCACCGGTTTCGTCATCACCGGCTACGGCAACCGCGCGTTTTGCGCCGGCGCCGACATCGGCCGCTTCCCGCGCCTCTTGGGTGACGCAGCGGGCGCCGCGCAGTACGCGCGCGATTGCTCGCGCCTCCTGGTGTATCTGGACAGCATGAAGAAGCCGGTCGTCGCCGCGCTCAACGGCATGGTGCTCGGCGGCGGCTTCGAACTGGCGATCCGCTGCCACGGCATCGTCGCGCTGCAGGACGCGTGGATGCAGCTGCCCGAAGTCACGCTCGGCATCGTGCACGGCATCGGCGCGATGGTCGTGCCGTACCGGCGCTGGCCGCAGGCGTCGAGCGAGTTCAACGGCATGCTGCGCCGCGCCGAGCGCCTCAAGGCCGCCCGCGCGCTCGAACTTGGCGTCATCGACGAACTCGCCGCCGACTACCCGGGGCTGGTGCGCGCAGCGGTCGCGCGAGTCAGAGGGCTGTCGGGCAAAGTGGCGGGGATTCCGAGCGGTGCGATCGACATCGCGCCGCTCGACCGCATCGAGCCGAAAGCTGCGAACGGCCAGGTGCTGAGCGCCGAAGTCATCCGCCTGATGGAATCCGCGATTCACGAAGCGGCCTCGGCCCGCACGCTCGACGAGGCGCTGGAAGTCGGCTATCGCGCGTTCGGCGAGAGCGCCTGCACCCACGCCGCGCGCGAAGGCATTACCGCGTTCCAGGAAAAGCGCAAGCCGGACTTCACGAAGACGCCGTAATACGCTAATGCATAGTCGCGCATGAACGTGCGAGAAACAATTACGTCAGAAGAACTGCTTGGCGAAATTGGCGACAGCCAGAGCGATGAGCGCGGCGATCATCCAGCGGATCGTCCCCAGTTCTCCGCGCAGACCGGCTGCCTCCAACTTCAAGTCGGATCTGAGATCTGCTACGTCGGCTTTGGTCGCCAACGCGGAATCGAGCGCCTCGGCAAGGATGTCGCGCTGGGCGTTGACGAACGCCTCCGCTTGCGCGGCCGGAATACCCGCCGATTCAAGCTGCTTGACGAACTTGTGCGTATCGAAGGTGATCGTGCTCATGGGGCGAAGGATAGCACCCCCGTCACTGAGGCGCGACGGAGCATTCGCCCCGGGCACGCTTCACCCCTCCCGGGTGGGGGGGGTGGCGGCGACGGCGCGTCGTTATATTCACTCCATGTTCAGCAGCCCCGGTCTCCCGGTGGCTCGTGCAAGGAGGAAAACCATGACAGCTTTGGGCAACGCGATGGCGACGGGAGTCGTGCCCGAAGGGGCGGCGCGCAACGCGCGGGGTGGAGAGCGTTTTGCGGACGCCGGCGCCAAACCGGCAGCGGCAGTGATGACGTCGGTGTGGAAGACGCTGCTCGGTTTCCTGCCGTTCGTGCCGGCAGCGACGCCTGCCGCGGCGCCGCAGCGGGACGTGCAGCCGGACGTGCAGCCGGGCGTCGAACCGTACGCCGTGTCGGCGATGTTCGAGCGCGAGGAGCTGATCCGGTTCGCGCACTGCGATCCGGCCGGGATCGTGTTCTATCCGCAGTATTTCGTCCTCCTCAACGGCCTCGTCGAGGACTGGTTCACCGACGGGCTGGGGGCGGATTCCGCGGAACTCGTGACGGTGCGCAAGATGGGAACCCCGACGGCCAGGATGGACTGTACGTTTTCCCGCCCGAGCCGTCTCGGCGACCGGCTGGTGCTCGGGCTGACGGTGACGAAGATCGGCAACAGCGCGATCGACCTCGACGTGCAGGGGCGCGTCGGCGACGAAATACGGCTGAAAGCCCGGCAGACGCTCGTGATGTGCTGCCTGGAAACGATGAAATCGGTCCCGATCCCGCCGGAGATCCGCGCCAGCCTCGCGCGCTACTGCCGCAACGGCTGTTCGAGCGAGGGGAAAGGGTGATGAAGGCAATTGTCCCGATGAGGCATGGAGGTTCAGATGCAGATTGAACTGGAGGCGCCGCCCGCGACCGCGTCGCGCGTGTTCGCAGAACCGCCGGTATGGCAGGCGATGCTCGACCGGCATTGCGAACTTTTCACCGAGATGATCCCGGGCTCGGCAGTCGGCTTCGTGCCGCGCACGGGGTCCGGCATCCAGCCGGGCAAGCACGTCGCCGGGCTCGTCGACAGCGGCAGCGACGTCGCGATGATGCGCTGGATGGCCGATGGCAGCGGCATGGTCGCGAGCGTCGAGCCTTACCCGGGCTTCCAGGGCGCGCGAGTAGACCTGCTGTTCGTCGCCGACGACGTCGCGCTCGCGGTGATGCACGCCTCGCTCGACGGCGACACGCTGTCGTCGATCAAGCGCCTGATCCGCCAGGGCAACATCATGTTCTTCGTGCTGCGCACGAAGTTCGAACTGCAGGACGCGGGCTACGAGGAGTTCCTCGACACGCTCGGCCTGGCTTTCCTCGGAGCGTGCCGATGATTTTCCACAACCCGTCCGGCGCCCCGGAGCTCGCGTGCGAGCAGTGCGGCTGCCGCTGGTTCGATCGCATGCATGGCACGTGCTACGAATGCGGCAGCCAGGTTCCCGCCGAAGCGATCGCCGAGTTCGACCGGGCGCTGCAGGCGTTCTGGGCGAAAAATGCCGGCCAGGAAGGGTCGGCAGCCGTGCCGGGAGCGAAGCCGCCCGCCGACGCGTGAAGCTTCGGCCCGGAGGGAAGCGCTGGTATCGTGGCGTTCTCTCGCCTCACCGACGCCCGGACGCTGCATGAGGAACAAGACCACCGAGGCAATCCCGTATCGTTTTGCCCTCAAGACGATGCCGCCGCATTCGGCGAAGCAGGCGCTCGCGCCGGCGCGCCTGCTCGAGCGCCTGCGCGAGACGGCCGAACAGCCGCTGGTCGTCGTCACGTCGCTGGCGGGCTTCGGCAAGACGTCGCTCCTCGTGCAGTGGCGCCGCGAGCTGCTCGCGACCGGCGCCGCCGTCGCGTGGCTGACGGTCGACGCGAGCGACGACAGCGCGACGTTCATCCCGGCGCTGGTCGCGTCGATCCGCGTCGCAGTCGGGCTCGACGTGCCGGCGCGCGCGTTCGACCAGCTCGGCCAGTCGGGCGCGGACCTGTGGATCGCGAGCGAAGTCCTCGTGCAGATCCACGAACTCGCGCGCCCGACCTACGTCCTCATCGATGACCTGCACCAGCTGTCCGACGAGCATGCGGTCGAGTTCGTCTATTACCTGATCCGCAACGCGCCGCCGAATTTCCATGTCGTCGCCACTTCGCGCGCCGACCCGCCGTTCCCGGTCGAGGAGCTGAACGCCCACGGCCTGTACACCCAGTTCGTCACCGAGGACCTGCGCCTGCGGCTCGACGACACGATCGGTTTCCTGCGCCGGCGCCTCGGCGAAGACATCGACATCGAGACGTGCGCGCGGCTGCACGAGCGCACCGAAGGGTGGCCGATGGCGTTGCAGATCGTCACCGCCGCGATGGCGCGGAAAAGCGACATCGCGGGCACGGTTGCGGGACTTTCGGGCGCGACGGGCGACATCGCGCGCTATTTCTCGCAGTTCGTGCTCGAAAGCCTGGAGCCGGATGCCGTCGCGATGCTCGTGCGCGCGTCGATCCTGAAGACGCAGCACCCCGAGCTGTGCGCGGCGCTGAGCGGCGTCGCCGACAGCGGCGAAATCCTGTCGCGGCTCGAGCAGAACACCGGGCTCGTGACGTCGGTCGGCGGAGACGGCGACAACTACCGCATGCACCCGCTGTTCATCGAGTACCTGCACAGCCTCCTCGACGCGCTGCCGGCCGAAGAGCTGCGGGTGCTGCACGCGACCGCGGCCGAGTGGTTCGCCGCGCACAACATGCTCGAGCAGGCGGCCGACCACGCGTTCGTCGCCGGCATGCGCACGCAGGCGATGGACTGGATCGAGAAGCGCCTGCGCCACCTCGGCGTGCAGGGCCGCATCGTCGAAGTCCTCGCGTGGCTCGACCGCCTGCCGCCGGAGGAAATCACCCGGCGCGAAGGCATCCAGCTGACGGCCGCGTGGGCGTGCGCGCTGTGCTACCGCCCGCAGGACGCCGAGCGCCTGGCCGACGTGATCCTCGCGCGGCCGGGCGTCACGCCCGAGATCGCGCTGCAGGCGAACATCGTGCGCTCGGCGGTCGCGATCCACTGCGACGACTACACGCGCGCGCGCGGCTGCATCGAGAGCTACGACCCGGAGCTCGGGCCGCTGTACTGCAATACCCTGTCGTTCGTCGCGATCCATACCGGCTTCCCCGACCGCGCGCGCTATTACCAGCAGATTTCCGACGGTCGCGGTCGCGGCGTGCGCAACTTCTACGACGCGATGTACGGCGCGTTCGCAGTCGGCCTGAGCTACCTGATCGAAGGCCAGGCGAGCGAGGCGGCAGGCGTTTTCCGCGCTGCGCTCGAGCGCGCCGAGGCGAGCACTGGCTGGCGCTCGCTGCCGGCAGCGGTGCAGGCGGCGGGGCTCGCGGCGGCGTGCTGGGAGCTCGGCGCCGAAGACGAAGCGCGCGCGCTGCTCGCGAACCGGCTCGATCTGATCGAGCAGGCGGCGCTACCGGACGCGGTGATGCTCGCCTACCTGACGCTCGCGCGTTACGAGAACCAGAAAGGGCGCGAAGGGAAGGCGTTCGACGCGCTGAACAGCCTCGCCGCGATCGGCGAGCTGCGCGGCCAGCCGCGCCTCGTCGTCGCGAGCCTCGGCGAGCAGCTCCGCCAGCACGCGATCCGCAACCGGATCGTGTCGTGCCGCATGCTGCTCGGGGCGATCGACGAGATCGTCGCCGGCGCGGACCGCCCGGATCATGGGCTGGAGGCGGAGCTGCGCCTGGTCCGCGAGATCGCCGCCACGCGCGTCGCGCTGCTCGATTTCAACGACGAGGGGGCCGTGCTCGCGCTGGAGCGCGCGGGTGGAATCGCCGCCCGGCTGCGGCGCGGGCGCGACCAGCTCACCGTCAAGCTGCTCGCCGCGTGCTGCGAGGGGTCGGGCGACGATGCCGCGGCGCGGCTCTTCGCCGAGGCGCTGAGCCTTGCTGAATCCTTCCGGCTCGTGCGCGTCATCGCCGACGACTGGCCGGCGGCGCTCGAATGCCTGCCGGAGCTCGACCGGTCCGGCCTCGCGAAGGGCGCCGGCATCACGCCGGCGTTCGTCGAGCGCGCCGCTGAACGCTGCCGCTTCGGCTGGGTGCCGGAAGCGACGGGGCAGAAGACCGCGGACCCGAAAAACCGCCCGGCGCAGCTTTCCGCGCGCGAGATGGAAATCCTCGGCGCGCTGTCGCTCGGCCGCTCGAACAAGGAAATCGCGAAAATGCTCGATGTCGGCGCCGAGACGATCAAGTGGCACATGAAGAACCTCCTCGCCAAGCTCAACGCCGCGAACCGCCGGCATGCGGTGGATCGCGCGCGGCTGCTGGGGATCATCGAGTAGCGGCGGATCCTTCCCTTTTCGGCATCGCCGGTTTCTGCCCGCCCCCGTCCGGGTGTGTCTCGCGCCTCGTTGGCGCGCGGCGGACGCCTCGGCACGAGATATACCCGGACGGGGGCTGCAGCGTGCCGGCGACCGGCGACGCCACCTTGGCGCGTTCGCGTTCGTCGCGCCGGCACGACGGCAGCAGTCGGGATGCTGACGCGGCGATTACATCTTTGTAATCTCCGCATCAGCAGACGTGTGCCAAGGCAGAATGTGCTCGCGGTCGCGCAGCGGCGGATAGAGCGGGGACACGAGCAATGAAAATCCTGATCGTCGAGGACGAGCCGAAAACCGGTGATTACCTGCGCCAGGGGCTGGCCGAGGCGGGCTTCGTCGTTGATCTCGCGCGCGACGGGCTCGACGGCCTGCATCTCGCGCTCGACGGCGACTACGATCTGATGGTGCTCGACGTGATGCTGCCGTCGCTCGATGGCTGGGGCGTGTTGCAGACGGTGCGGCGCAGCGGACGCGACATGCCGGTGCTGTTCCTGACCGCGCGCGATCAGGTCGAGGACCGCGTGCGGGGGCTCGAGCTTGGCGCCGACGACTACCTCGTCAAGCCGTTCGCGTTTTCCGAGCTGCTCGCGCGCGTGCGCACGCTGCTGCGCCGCGGTAAGGCGAAGGAGCCGGAGGTTTATAGCGCGGGAGACCTCGAACTCGACCTGCTGCGTAGACGGGTGACGCGCGCCGGCGTGAAGATCGACCTGACGTCGAAGGAGTTCGCGTTGCTCGAGCTGTTGTTGCGGCGCCAGGGCGAAGTGCTGCTGCGCTCGCTGATCGCGTCGCAGGTATGGGACATGAACTTCGACAGCGACACCAACGTCATCGAAGTCGCGGTGCGGCGGCTGCGCGCGAAAGTCGACGACCCGTTCGAGCCGAAGCTGATCCGCACGGTGCGCGGCATGGGCTACGTGCTCGAAGCGCCGCAGCCGCGGTGAAACGGCCGCTGTCGCTGACCGCGCGGCTCGCGCTGCTGTTCGCGGCGATGACTGCGACCCTGCTGATCGTCGTCGGCGTGGTGCTCGGGCGCGCGGTCGAGGCGCATTTCATCGAACTCGACAACCACGAGCTGCACGGCAAGTTCGCGCTGATCGAGAACCACCTGCTGACGTCGGCGGCGCCCGAGGCCAGGGACACGCTCGGGCAGCGCCTCGATGACGCGTTCGTCGGCCACGACATGGTCGGTGTGCTGCTGCGCGACGCCGAAGGCAGCGTCATTTACGCCGTCCATCCGGGCCTCTTCAGTGCGCCGCAGCTCGCGGGGCAGCGCCTTCCGGCGGGCGTCGCGAGCTGGGAAAAGGACGGGCGCCATTACGTCGGCAGGGAAAGGACGTTCGCGCTGCCGGGGGCGGGAGAGGCGAGCCGCGTCACCGCGCTGGTCGGCCTCGACATCACGCACCACGCGCGATTCCTCGATGCGACCCGGCGCGGGTTGTGGCTTGGCATCTCGGTCGCGGCGGCAGTCGCGGCGATGCTCGGCTGGTGGGCGGCGCATCACGGCCTGGCGCCGTTGCGCCGCGTGACGGCGACTGCCGGTGCATTGTCGGCCGCGCGGCTCGGCGAGCGTCTCGACGATGCCGATGCGCCGGCCGAAGTGCATGAGCTCGTCGAAGCGCTCAACGGCATGCTCGACCGTCTCGAGTCCGCGTTCCAGCGTCTTTCCGATTTTTCCGCCGACATCGCGCACGAGCTGCGCACGCCTGTCTCGAATCTGATGACGCAGACCGCGGTGTGCCTGTCTCGGCCGTGCAACGCCGACGAATACCGCGACGTGCTGGCGTCGAACCTCGAGGAATACGAGCGCATCGCGCGCATGGTCGGCGACATGCTGTTCATCGCGAAAGCGGAGAACGGCCGCCTGCCGCATCCTGACGAAACCGTCGAGCTTGCCGCCGAGGCCCGCGCCCTCGTCGAGTTCTACGAAGCGCTCGCGGAGGAGCGCGGCGTGACGCTGGACGTGCGCGGCGACGCCCGGGTGCGCGGTGACGCGCTGATGCTGCGCCGCGCGATCTCGAACCTGCTGTCGAACGCGATCCGTCACACGCAGGCGGGCGGGATGATCGAGATCACGATCGCGGACGAAGGCCCGCAGGTCGCGCTGCGCGTGCGCAACCACGGCGACACGATTCCGTCCGACCAGCTGTCGCGGGTCTTCGAGCGCTTCCATCGCGCCAGTGCCGACCGGCAGCGCCACGGCGAAGGGGCGGGGCTCGGGCTCGCGATCACGCGCACGATCGTCGAGGCGCACGGCGGAACGATGAGCGCCGAGTCGATCGACGGCGTCACGACGTTCGGCATGTTTCTGCCGCGCGAGCCTGTCCCGCGCTGAAGATGCTCCGGCACTTCCAGCGGCCGCGCAAAGCGTGGAGACTGTCGCCGAACGACGACGAACAGCGGGAATCGACCAATGTGCATGGATATTTTTGTGCCGGGAATCACCGAACCTTCGCAGGCGAGCGACAGCGACCTGTGGTTCGTGTTCAACGCGGACCGCCTGCTCGTGATCGGCGAAGGCGAGTCAGCGCGCGTCCCGAGTCGCGGCGAACTGGAGGAACTGGGTGTCGCCGCCGGGCGTTGCCGCCACTATCTCGGCCGGCTCGGCGAGCGGGACTGCTTCACGGCTGCATTCGAAGCATCGCCAGAGCTGCCCGAGCGCGCCGAATGGCAGGGCCTGCGCAGGCTTTTCGGGCGGATCGACGAAACGGTACTGGCGATCGCCGGGCGCGCGGTCCAGATCATCGAGTGGGACGACACGCACCGATATTGCGGCCGCTGCGGGTCGGCCACGGGCCTGAAACAGGGGGAGCGGGCGCGCGTGTGCCCGGACTGCGGGCTGGCGGGCTATCCATGCCTGTCGCCGGCGGTGATGGGGCTGGTGCGGCGCGGACGCGAACTGCTGCTCGCGCGCTCGCCGCATTTTCCGGAAGGCATGTACAGCGCGCTCGCCGGTTTCGTCGAGCCGGGCGAAACGCTCGAACAGACGCTGCAGCGCGAAGTGCGCGAAGAGGTCGGCGTCGAGATCACGAACCTGCGCTATTTCGACAGCCAGCCGTGGCCTTTCCCGCACTCGCTGATGATCGCTTTCGTCGCCGACTACGTCAGTGGCGAGATCGTCCCGCAGCCGGGCGAGATCGAAGCCGCCGACTGGTTCGGCATCGACCGCCTGCCGCGCCTGCCCCATCCTTTCAGCATCGCGCGCCGGCTCATCGACGAAACCGTCGCGTCGATCGCGAAGAGCATCGCGTAGCGATCGCCTCACGGTTCGGCGGGGCGAGATCCGCTGTGGAGTCCGTCCGCGGCGTCCGGCAGATAGTCCCTCGCTGCTTGGGGTATTTCGCCTGATTCGGGGGTCTTCACGTTAACAAAGCCTTCAAGTCCTTGAGCATCAAGAATAAATGATAAGAGTCGGTCTGGCTCGGCTCGAACTCCCAGGACTCGTACCACTGCCGCGCCGCGTTGTCCTTCGCGTGCACCAGCAAGCATCGAATGCCCGCGATGTCGGCCGCCTGGGCGGTGCGCTGCAGGGCGTCCTTGAGCAGCGCTTGACCCAGCCCTTTGCCCTGATGATTTTTGTCCACCGCCAGCCTTGCCAGAATCATCACCGGGACAGGGTGTCGAGCGAGGCCTTTCATCACCCGCGCAGGTGCCGACTCGGGATCAACGCTGCCTACCGCGAGGCTGTAGAAACCGACGACCTCACCGGCACTGCGGCAGAGGTAGGTTTGTGCGCTATTGGCCTTCTGGTTGACCAGTGCGTACTGGTGCAGAAACTGATTCAGTGCCGGCTGGCCACAGTCGAAACTTTCGACGGCGTCTGCGGCACCGAGTTTGCTTATCGGCTCATACGCAGCGCTCAATCCAGCACTCCAGGTTCGGTGAGCAGTTTCTTCAGGCGCGGTTTGGCTTGCACCGGGCGATCCAGTGCCTGCTGGAATGCCTGCCACCGCTCGTCGTCGAGAACGAAACGGCGACGGTCGGCCAGCGCCTGGTTAGCCGCAGTCACGCCAGCGTCGAGCAGGAACTCGCTGACGTTCTTGTGGCAAGCACGCGCTGCTTCCTGCAGGAGCTGCTTGACGGGGCCGCTCGCCCGGACATCGATCCGTTCGGTTTTCGATTGGTTCAAGGTGGTCATGGGCAACTTCCGGTGTCTGAGTTGAATCGATAGTAACGTCCGGATGATGTCCTGACAAATAAAACGTTTGCGACAAGCTTATCGTTCCGTTGGCACGGCTGTCGGCCGACCAGGGGCGCTACGAACGGTGCCAGTCAGGCGTTTTCCGGCGGGCCCGCTGTTTGCATCAAGCCTGATGCAATACCGAATCGACGGCGGCAAATACGACATCCGCCCGCAATTCGAGGACAGGGCGGTTTCTCCGGACGGTGGCATCCGGTCGTTTTCGTCATATTGCGAGGAAGAAAAATCGGATCTGGTCATTTTTTCACAGTGAACGCGCACTGAATGCCGCCTTCAGGAGTCGTTCAGCCGGAGTGGGGAAGAATGCAGTCATGGCCCGGAAAGCACCGGGCAGGGCGGTCGAGGCAACACATGCCGCCGCGAACCACGCCAATGGAGGCAATCATGGGCAGCCAGAACGAAGTGTTCGTCGCGCGTCAGCCGATCCTGAACCAGGAGCGCAATGTGATCGCCTATGAACTGCTGTTCCGCGACGACGGATCGGGCGAAGCAAGAGTCAGCGACGGCGCGCGCGCGACCGCGCAGGTGATCGCCCGCGTCTTCGGCCGGCTCGGCGTGCACAGCGTCATGGGAGGCTGCGCCGCTTTCGTCAACCTCGACGCCGAAACCCTGCTCGGCCGCGGCGTCGAACGCCTGCCGAAAGAGGACGTCGTCCTCGAACTGCTCGAAACGATCGAAGTCGACGAGGCGATCGTGCACCGCTGCGCCGAACTCAAGCACCTCGGCTACCGTCTCGCGCTCGACGACTTCTGCGCGATCACGCCCGCCTATGAACCGCTGCTCGGGCTCGTCGACATCGTCAAGATCGACGTGCTGCAGCTCGATCCCGACGCGCTCGAACGGCTGGTTCGCCGCCTGCGACTCTACCCGGCGCGGCTCCTGGCCGAGAAAGTCGACACGACCGAACGCGCCCGCCGCTGCCGCGCGCTCGGCTTCGATTTCTACCAGGGCTTCCACTTCGGCCGCCCGGCGGCGTTCGCGGGGGCGTGAACCGCTTTCTTCTGCGCAAGTGGGAAAAACCATGGTCTGACATGGTACGGACCGGGAAAGCCGTACGTTAAGGTTGTGACGATACGGCAATTTGCCGTATAACTGCACCAGGAGGACAACACCATGCCTGCAGCCATTTCCACCGCCCGCCTCGAAGCCCGGATCAGCAAGGATCTGCATTCGATGCTCAAGCGCGCCGCTGAACTTCAAGGGCGCACCATGACTGATTTTGTCATCGCTGCCGTGCAGGATGCCGCACAGCGTGCTATCGAGCAGGCTGAAGTCATCCGTCTGTCGCTCGCCGATCAGGAGTGCTTTGCCCAGGCGCTGCTGTCGCCCCCGCAACCCTCACCGGCTTTGGAACGTGCCTTCGTTCGTCGCAGCAAGCTGCTGCGTGCTGAATGAGCAGCGCGCCGTTCCAGCTCGCGCCGCTCGATGCCGCGCATGACCGTGCCGTGTCAATGCCGATTTAAAACTGACACGCTTTCCCGGCGGTTGCCGATTTAAAACTGATACACCTCTATCCCATTGACATGTGCGACGGAGCGCCCCGAAGGGAGGGCCGAAGGCCCGACCGCAGGGGCGCTCCGTCGCGCGGCCCTCAGCCGGCGACCGCCAGCGCTTGCACCATCCCGGCCTTGCGCTGGTGTTTCAGCCGGTAGCTCTCGCCGCTGATCGGCACGATGTGCGCGTGATGCAGCAGCCGATCCAGTAGCGCCGCCGTGAGCGTCGCATCCTGGGCGAAGGTGCTGTCCCACTGCCCGAACGACAGATTGCTGGTCACGATCAGGCTGCCCCGCTCGTAGCGCGCCGCGATCACCTGGAAGAACAGGTTGGCCTGCTCGCGCGTCATCGGCAGGTAGCCGATCTCGTCGACGATCAACAGCCGGTAGGCGTTGATCGCCCGCTGCATCACGTTCTTGAGCTGGTTGCGCTCATGCGCCAGGACCAGCGTCAGCAGCAGGTCGGCGGCGGTGGTGAAGCGCGTCTTGATGCCGGCCTGCGTGGCGCGGTAGCCCAGCGCGATGGCCAGATGGGTCTTGCCCACCCCGCTGGGGCCCACCAGCACAACGTTCTCGGCACGCTCGACGAAGGCGAGGCTGGCCAACTCCTCGATCTGGCTGCGCTTGAGCCCGCTGGCAAAGCCATAGTCGAAATCCTCCAGCGTCTTGATCGCGGGGAAGCCCGCCAGGCGCGTGAGCATGCTTTGCTTGCGGCTCTGACGACCGGCCGCCTCGGCCCGCAGCAACTGTTCGAGGAAGTCGCTGTAGGCCAGTTGATCGGTGGCCGCCTGCTGGGCCGCTGCGGCATAGCCTTGGGCGGTGAGCGGCAGGCTCAGCGTCTGGCACAGCGCCTGGATCCGTTCGTATTGCAGGTTCATGCGCCGATCTCCTGCGCCTGTTGCAGCGTCTGCAGCAACGCGTCGTAGACGGCCAGCGGATGCTGGGCGGGTTGCGCCGTTTCGAGGTGCGCACGCACGGCGGGCGGGCGCACGGGGCCCTCGTCGTGTGCCGCCTCAGCCTGCGGCCGGGCGCCCTCGATGTCGCCCCGCCACGGCGGTGCCAGCGCCTGCAGCGCAGCCCGTTCGGCCGCCAGCCGCGCTACCGGTTGCTCGCCGGTGGTGCCATGCACGCGCACGTTGGCGACTTCGTCGAGCCAGCGGCGCACCTGCACCGTGGCCGTGGCGGCGTCGAGCACCAGACCGGCCTGCTTGAACTGCGCCACCAGCGGCACGTAGAACGAGCGCCGCAGATAGCCGTTGAAGCGCTCCACCTTGCCCTTGGTCCGTGCGCATTCCGACGAACGTGACCGCCTGCACCGACGAACGTGACCGGGGGGTCTGCGCGCGAAGCGTGGTGTTCAGATTCTAACCGCGTCGGTCACGATCACGGTCAATTCGAGGCACGGCGCAGGCTTATCCACAGGCGGCCGCCAGCGCGCCTCATACGCTGGCGGGCGGGCGCCTGTGGGTAAGGCGTCTCGCGCGCACGGCCTCATGCCTTTTCCTTTCTTCTCATCGACTCGCCCTTGAGGGCGAGCTTGTGCGCGGCGTGCACGACGCGATCGAGGATCGCATCGGCGAAGGTCGGGTCGCCCAGGTAGGTGTGCCAGTGCTCGATCGGCAGCTGGCTGGTGATCACGGTCGAACGCGTGCCGACGCGGTCGTCGAGCAGCTCCAGCAGGTCGCTTCGCTCCTGCGCCGACGGCGCGGCCAGGCCCCAATCGTCGATGACGATGAGATCCATGCGCGCGAGCTGCATGAGGCGTCGGCTGAAGCTGCCGTCGGCATGCGCGATGCGCAGCTCTTCGAAGAGCCGCGGCAGACGCACGTAATAGGCCGCGAGGCCCTGCCGGCACGCGGCATTGGCGAGCGCGCAGGCGAGCCAGGTCTTGCCGCTGCCGGTGGGCCCGGTGATGAGGCAGTTCTGGTGATGGCGGATCCATTGCCCGGTGCCGAGCGCGGCGATCTGGCTGCGCTCGAGCCCGCGCCCGGCGCGGTAGTCGACGTCCTCCAGGCAGGCTGCAGCGGCTTTGATGCGGGCTGCCTTGAGCAGCCGGTCGATGCGTTTGCCGTCGCGCAGCAGGATCTCGCGATCGATGAGCTGGGCGAAGCGCTCCTCGAAGCTGAGCGCGGTGATGGCGGGCTGGGTGAGCTGCTCCTCGAAGGCGCGCGCCATGCCTTCCAGGCGCAGGGCATGCAGTTGTTGCAGGCTGTGTTGCATCAGCATCGATGTTCTCCGGTGGGTGGAATCAGTGGTAGTAGCGCGCACCGCGCAGGTTCTCGTGCACGGTGGGAAGCGCCAGTTCGGTTTGGCTAGCGGCAGTGGGAGTGGGAGTGGGGAGCGGTGCGCGGTCGAGCCCGCTCTTGAGGATCGAGGCGACGTTGCGGTAACGCATCGCCCCGAGGGTGACGGCGCGGGTCGCCGCGGCTTCGAGCCGTTCGTTGCCGTATTGGCGACCGAGGCGCATCAGCCCGAGGCACGCCCGGTAGCCCTGCTCGGGGTGCGGCATGCGTTCGAGTTGGTGGCTGACCACCTGCTCGGTGTGCGGGCCGACGGTGGCGCCCCAGGCGATGAGTTTGCCGGGCGACCACTGGCGATGCGCCTGATGGGATGCGGGCATGTGTTCGGTGAGCGTGGAGTAGACGCCGGGCCGGTGGCTTCTCGCATGCACCGCGACGCGACGGCCCGCGGCAAAGCATTCGATGCTGCTCGCGGTGATGCGCAACTCCACCGCTTGGCCGGCGAGCGCATACGGCACGCTGTAGTAATGCCCGTCGAACTCGACGTGGTAATCGATATTGGGCTTGGCCCGTTTCCACTGGGCGAACTGGAACGCGGTGGCGGGCAACGGGCGCAGCGCCGGCCGATCGAGCGTCTCGAACGCTTCGTGGCGCGAGCCTGGCAGGCGCCGGAAGGCACGCGTGTTCAGCGGCTCGAGTAACGCGGCGATCGCCTCGTTCAACTCTCCCAGCGAGAAGAAACGTCGATGCCGCAGCCGCGCCAGAATCCAGCGCTGCACGATCTGTACGCCGACTTCGACCTTGGCCTTGTCCTGCGGCTTGTAGGGGCGCGCGGGCAGGATCGCCACGCCGTAGTGCGCGGCGAACTCGGCGGTGGTGCGCTGCAGTTGCGGCTCGTAGCGGTCGGCCTGCCCGACGAGCGAGCGCGTATTGTCGGGCACCACGAGCTCGGGCACGCCGCCGATGAAGGCCAGCGCCCGGGCGAGCGAGCCCAGCCAGTCGGCCTGCGACTGCGTCGCCGTGGCGCAGGCGAACGTATAGCTCGAGGCGCCGAGCACCGCGACGAAGATCTGCGCGCGCGAAATCTCGCCCGTGTCGGCGTCGACGATCGGCACCGTGTCGCCCGCGTAATCGATGAAGAGTTTCTCGCCGGCGCGGTGCACCTGGCGCATCGAGCGCTTGAGCGTGCGGGCGAACGCGCGGTACAGGTCGCAAAAGCGCGAGTACTGATAGCTCGGCCCGTCGGCCGTCTGCACGTACTCTTCCCACAGCAGCGCCAGCGTGACGTTCTTTCGCTTGAGCCCCTGATGCACCGCCGCCAGATCCGGCGGCACATTCGCGACGCTCGCGCCACGTCCACGCCGGGCGACCCCCAGCACCCGGCGCAACTCGGCCTCGTCGGCCGCCGACAACTCGGCCCACGGCCGGCCGCACTCCTCGGCCGCCTTCACATACTTGGCGACCACTCCTTTGGAAATCGACAGCGCGCGGGCAATGCGCTCATGCGACAGCGCGCAGTCGTATTTGAGCCGTAACAGCTCCCTGATCTTGTGCATGGCAATCCGCTCCGCCGGCATCCTCGGTCTCCGCGCAAAGCGCGCGAGGGTAGCCGGCCTGACAAACGACGTTGCCACGCTTGGCCTCACAAACCCGTTCCGATTTGATCGTGACCATTGATTCCGACATCGTGACCGCCCATTCCGACAACTCGCCGAAATCGGTCACGATCAAATCGGAATCCGCGGTCACGACCGCGGATTCACCGGTCACACTATTTCGGAATCAGCGGTCACGTTGGGTCGGAATCCGCAGGTCCGTGCCCGATAGGGGCGGCACAGCTTGATCACGAACCCGGCGTGACGGGCGTAGTCCAGAAAGCCGGCGTGGTAGCGGTGCGCGCCTTCGCCGTCGACATCGCGCTCGAGCACCACGGTCTTCATGTTGTCGTACAGCACCTGGCGCACCACGCCCCCGAACGCCGCGAAGCTGCGCTCGTGGCAGCCGATCAGCGTCGTCACCTTCATGTCGGTGACAAACTCGACGTAGCTCATGCGGCTGTAGCCGAGCGTGGCGCAGAACGCGTACAGCGGCTGCGCGCCCTTGCGAAACTCCACCCAGTCGACCTGCATCTGGTGGCCCGGCGCCGTCTCGAAGCGCACCACCGGCTCCGATGGCTGCGCCGGCTTGAGCATGTGCATGAACGCGCGCAGCTGGCTGGCGCCACCCTGATAGCCCTGCGCCACGATCTCACGCATCAGCACCGAGGCCGGAATCCAGTGCGGATGCGCCGCCGCCTGGCGTTCGCGCAAGTACGCCTCGAAGGGCGCCAGCTTCGTCACCCGCTGGACCTTGCGCGCGTAGCGCGGCAGCCCCGGCGACGCCAGGTGCGCACGCACCGTGTTCACCGCACACCCCACCTCGGCGGCGATCCGCCGAAGGCTCAACCCGTGACGCCTCAACAGTTCGATTTCCACATACACCTCGTCTGTGATCACCCGGGCTCCAAATGGCCCGATTTTCTCAACTCGGTGTATCAACTTTCAATCGGCAGCCCGTATCAACTTACATCCGGCAGTGACATGCCGCGTTCAACAGCGATTCCGAACCGCTCGACCGCTACTTGCGGGAGCAGGTTACCCAGGACGTTCGCCGCCGCGTGACCGCCTGCTTCGTCGCGCTGGCGGACGGGCAGCGCATCGCGGGCTACTACACTTTGGCGTCAGCAAGCCTGCTGCTGGCCGATCTTCCGGCCCGTATGGCCAAGAAGCTGCCGCGCTATCCGAGCGTGCCCGCGGTTCGCATGGGTCGCTTGGCCGTCGATCAGGCTTTCAAGGGGCAAGGTCTGGGCGGTGCACTGCTGGCCGATGCGCTCGACCGTGCGGCCAACTCCAAGATTGCCGCTTATGCTTTGATGGTCGATGCGAAGGATGAAGCGGCAGCGGCCTTCTATCTGCATCACGGCTTCATCGCTCTGCCCGACTCGGCGTTGACGCTTTTCCTGCCGCTGGCGACGTGGAGCCGCCTGAGTGCCACGATTGATCTGATTGCAGGCCGCTTCTAGCGTGAGATCGGTTGGTGCATCACGCTGAACCGTTCCGACAGCGCGGCCAGGCGCTTGTCCAGCGTCCACAGCTCTGCGCCCGGTGTGATCAGCGTTGACGCCAACAAAACCATGTCAACCAGCCCGCACCCAAGCCCATACAGTTTTTCGCGTTCAATGAAGTCCATCACCTCGCGCAAACTCGCCTGTTGCGTCTGTTGAAGCAGTCCTATGTCGCCGAGTGTCCGAACTCGCGGTGCAGGGGGTGTTCGGCACGCAAGTTCGACCAGGACCATCGGATGCGTCAGCGCCAGGTCCAGATCGAGCAAGCCCACCAGGACATCATTGCGTTGTCGGAAGTGGTCAACCCATATCGATGTGTCGACCAGGACGCCTTTCATTGCGAGGGCTCGCCGCGCCGTCGCGGCACATCCTGCATCTCCGGCATGGTGCCCCCCAACGCAGCAAGGCGCTTGGCGGCTTGTACCCGAACGAAAGTTTTCATCGCCTCGCGGAAGAGATCGGCCCTGTCCATAGCCGGATCGGCCACTTCCAGGGCCTTTTCGTACAGATCATCATCGATCGTGACAGTCGTTCTCATGCGGACACCATCATCAGTAAAGATGTCATTATGCGTCAATATATGCATCTTCACGAGCGGCGCAAGAACTGGACGAAGGGGGAGTCCGCGGGCGCAGCCAAGGGCGAGTTCGAGGTGTCCTCGCGCGTAATTACTCTGGAAACTTCCTCGCCGTGTGTACCACGTTGAGCACCACGACGCCGTCGGGGACCCCTTTCACGAAGACCACGTATGGGAGGCGTCGCACCACAAGTTCCCGGGCGCCCGGGACGCGGTCGCTCGTGCGGATCCTCTCGGGGAATGTCGTGAGCGCCATGATTTCGGCGACGATGCGTTCCTCGACCGCCTGCGCCGTTGCCGGACCCGCTTCGGCGTAGTAATACGCGAGGATCTCTTCGAGGTCGCCGATCGCCTCTTCCGTCCAGACGATCCCCATTCTTACGCCGTCTTGCCGGCCCTGCGTTCCCGCAGGCGCTCCCGCAGCCGGGCCATCGCCTCGTCGTGGTCGTGGAGGCGGGCCTCCTTCGCGTCGACGCGCGCGAGCGTCGCCGAAACCTTGCCGAAGAGCCAGCCGTCGTATCCCGGATCCTTGTCGAGCAGGAATTCGGGCAGCAGGGTGTCGGCGGCGTCTTCGATGGAGATCATGATCCCGACCGGGCGATCGTTCTTGGTGACGACGACAGGTTCCCTCCGGGCCGCGTCGAGGAACTCGCCGAAATGGTTTTTGGCGTCGCGCGCCGACATGACTTTCATGCTGATCTCCTCCAGTAGGGGCATGATTGTGTTTATTGTAGCTATTTTGTCCATTTCGGCAAGGCGAAGGGACGCGTGTGCCGCGGGGAGGGCGCACCAAAGAAAAAGACCATTTCCAGCCTATAGAATCAGTATATCAGCCTGTTTTTAAAGTAATTTTTCTGTTGATCCACCAGGTGCTGACCCTATTTTTGCTCGCTCAAGCCTTGACGGTGTTCAGGCGCAGCATCAGCGTCATCGGGTGCTGTGGCGATTCCTGAAAACCGTAGTGCTCGTAAAACTGCTTGGCATGCTCGTGAAGCGCATGAACGAGCAAGGCTCGCACGCCCGCGTTCTGCGACACTGCCACGGCCCGATTGACAGCGTCTTGAAGCAGGGCGGCTCCGAGTTTGATGCCCTGGACACGATCGTCAATAGCGAGCCGTGCCAGCACCATCACCGGAATGGGGTCAGGCATGTTTCGCCGCACGCCGCCCGTCGCCATCTGGTGCGAGACCGCTCCGGCCGCCATCGCGTAGTAGCCGAAAACGTGCTGCTCCTGATCCGTGACGACGAATGTGCGGCTGGCTCCACTCAACTGATTGGACAGCGCCCGCCGCTTGAGCCATTCGTCCAGACACGTTTCTCCGCTGGCAAATTCATCCAGAAGATGAGTGGCAGCGAGGGGTTGCGGTGCGCTCAGTTGCAAGCTCATGCCGCGCCGGTGCGCCACGGCGCCTGCACGGCCATGAGGCGTTCAAGCCCGGGATTTGGTCCAGGGGGTGCGTCCAGCATGGCAGTGAACTGCTTGAACTTGTCGGCGTCCAGGCCAAAAAAGACCTGATCCAGCACCACGGCCTGTGCTCGGTCGCAAGCAGCTTCGAGCATGAAGTCCGAACGGTTCTTGCCCAACAGGCTGGCAGCGTGATCGATCAGGTCACGCTGCTCGGGCAAGGCCCGCAGGTTGATGGCCGCGTCACGCATGGGTGGCTCCTTTTGCATACACGTTGGATACACGAATTGTGGGAGGGCGTGTAGCTGTTGTCAATACGCGTTCTCGCCGGCCCTGCGTTCCCGCAGCCGGGCCATCGCCTCGTCGTGGTCGTGGAGGCGGGGCTCCTTCGCGTCGACGCGCGCGAGGGTCGCCGAAACCTTGCCGAAGAGCCAGCCGTCGTATCCTGGGTCCTTGTCGAGCAGAAATTCCGGCAGCAGGGTGTCGGCGGCGTCCTCGATGGAGATCATGATCCCGATCGGGCGATCATTCCTGGTGACGACTACAGGTTCCCTCCGGGCCGCGTCGAGGAATTCGCCGAAATGGCGGTCCCCTGTTTCAGTGCTTGCTTCAGTTCCAAAAGAAAAAGACCGCCGAGGCGGTCTCTTTCGGAGGAAGGGGATATCCGTGATCTTTCCTATTTCCCCTTTTTCCTCATTCATTTATGCTTGGGGGCACGTCTTCGGTGCCAGCGTCTTGTCCGTGGCACCGGTGGTGGCGCAACTCCAAACTCCGGCAGCAGTACGCGTCCACGTTAGCGTCGCGCCGGAAACCAGTGACGGCGCATTAAGCACGGCACAACTAATTGTCCCAGCGCCAGCGGCAAACGCCGCTGTGATCGTACAATTTCCCGTCGCAGCGAGAAGGCCGATCGCAGCCGCATTAGCAGGATTTACCCCATCATTGAGCTGGTCTTCCGCTGCAGTCTTGCCTGCAGAAATTTCAGCCAGGCCAGCTACCAGCTTCGCCTTGGCTTGATAAGCGCTGTAAGCCGGCAGCGCTACCGCCGCCAGAATCCCGATGATCGCGACGACGATCATCAATTCGATCAGGGTAAAGCCCTGTTGTGCCTTTTTCATTTTGTACTCCCTTGGATACCCGCGGAAAATCCCGCTTGCGGGATACAGAGCAAGGGCTGCGCCATGTCGAGAAAGGCCGGAAACAGCGGGATTCCGGCGAACTAGGGTGTGCCACCGTCGCCCCTGGCACACCCCCACCTGTGCCACGCCATTCGAATGGCACACCCGGTCGTGCCAGCAGGACGGGCATGGCGCAGCCGGGAGCTCCCGTTCGGCGAAACCGTTTTGCCCGGCCAAGCCTGCAGTTAAACTCGCGCTTTCTCGCCGCGTCGGAGCCACGATGGACTGCATCTCCCTGAACACCGTCTCGTCGCTCTCGGGCCTCAGCAAGCGCACGCTGTGGCGCCGGGTCGCGGATGGCCTGCTCCGCACACAGACTCTCGGTGCCGGCGAGCGCACGCTCGTCGCGCTCGACGACGCGCTGGCGCTCTCCCGCCTGCGCGTGGAACCGGATGACCGCGAGCTGATCCTCGATGCGGATGCCGGCATCGCGGCAGCGCAGTGCGACTTCGCGCTGCTGTTCCTTGCGCAGAACCTGCCCGAAGAGGCCGTGCGCTGGCTCGACGCCGCAGCCCAGCAGAATTGCCCCGAAGCCATGCACTGGCTCGGCCGCTGTTACATCGCCGGGACCGGAGTTCCGGCCGACGAAAAAGCGGGGATGGAGTGGATCGCAAGAGCCGCCAGCCGCGGCCACGCCACAGCCCCCCGCATGATCCAGTACCTCACGAAACCTTCCCCCCCCCCCCCCCCGCGACCCTGCCGCCCTCGAATCGGCCCTCGACGCAATCGACCGGGAAGTCGTCCTGCGCGTGCTGAATGAGACGGCGCACCCTGCTCGCAGGTAAGCGGAAAAGTGGTCGTGAAGTAATCTGCGCGATGTGCCAAAAGCGGCGCAAAAAAGTGTCAATACGTGCGCCGCGTGACAGCGGGATGGTCGAATCGCCTGCGGACTTTCCACGGCGAGCTTCAAGGAGATTTGTCGATGCGCGTGAAACGGGTATGGCGAAATGCGCTGGCTGCGGTGCTGCTGGCCCTGTGTGGCGCGGCGGCGGTGGCCGGCACGACCGAAGCTTTCACGTTCCGCGCGCAGGACTATTCCGGCTCGCGCGACCGGCAGTACAAAGTCTATGTTCCGGACGGCCTGAGCGGGCCGGCGCCGCTGGTCATGGCGCTGCACGGCTGCCAGCAGACCGAGGAAGACGTGCTGCGCGACTGGGGCCTGACCGCCGCCGCCGAACGCTACGGCTTCATCCTCGTCGCGCCGCGCATCACCAGCTACGACGGCCTGCGCAACACCAACTGCTGGGGGTTCTGGTTCGACGCGCATCAGCACGAAGGGCGCGGCGAGCCGGAAGACCTGCATCGCATCGCGCGCGAAGTCGAGGGCAACTTCGACATCGACCCGGCGCGCCGCTACATCACCGGCTTGTCGTCGGGTGCGGCGATGACGGTGGTCGCGGCGGTCGCGCACAACGAATACTGGGCGGCGGCCGCGAGCGTGGCCGGGATTCCCTATGGCGAAGATTCGGCGTCGGTGTCGCTGTCGGGCCAGTGCCCCGGGCGGGCGACGTTCCATTCGGTGAGCCGCGTCGTCGCCGACATGCAGGCCGAAGTCGATGACCCTTATCCGATCCCGCTGCTGGTGGTGCAGAACGACGCCGACTGCACGGTCGTCCAGCAGGCCGGTCACAATCTGCGCGACGCGCATCTGATCGTGTTCGGTTCGGCCGGACACGATACGCCGGCGACGGCGATGGCGCGGCAGACGCCGTGCACAGCGGTGTTCGGCGACGAAGACTATGGTTGCCGGCATTCCGTCTTCACGGCGGACGGCGACACCGCGAGCCGCTCGGTCGTTGAAACCGTGTTCTACGACGGCCCGCAGGCGACGCCGAACCCGTCCGACACCGACCATGGCCACTACTGGATCGGCGGCGAGCAGGGGCGGGACGGCAAATGGTCGATCCGGCACGGGCCGAGCTTGCCGGACATCGCGTGGAATTTCTTCGAGCGCCATCCGCGCGCAGCCGCCGCCGAGCCGGGCGGCCCGCGCATCACGATCGCCGGGGCGAACCCGCTGAGCCTGGAAGAGGGGCAGACGTTCGTCGATCCGGGCGCGAGCGCCACCGATCCCGAGGACGGCGAGCTCGCGGTAAGTGCCGACTGCAGCAGCGTAGACACGGCCCGGCCGGGCCGCTATGCATGCACCTACAGCGCGACCGACAGCGCCGGCAACACGGCGTCGGCGAGCCGCGCAGTCGAAGTCCTCGCGCGTGGCGGTCCCGGCATGAGCTGCACGCCGGAAACGGCCTCGCCAAGCGCACACGTGGTTGCCGGCCGCGCCACCGCCAACGGCTGGTTTTTCACTCATGCGCTATCGACCGGCGACCGGCAGGACATCGGCTTCAGCTGGAATTTCTGGTCGAGTGTCACGCTGTACGAAGGGGAACCGGGCCAGTGGTACGCCCGCCCGCCGCAGGGGTGCGAAGGATGACCGCCGCTCCGGCGGCACGCACGCTTGCCGGCGCGCGCCTGCTGCAGGATCTCGAAGGCATGTCTCCGGCGTACTTCGGCATGGTCATGGCGACCGGGATCATTTCGCTGGGCGCGCATCTCCTCGCGCTGCCGCGCCTCGCGCAGGGGCTGTTCGTCCTCAACGTCGGCATCTACGGCGTCATCGCGGTGCTGTTCGTGCTGCGCATGATCCGCTTTCCGCAGCGCTTCTTCGGCGACATGGTCGATCACCTGCGCGGGCCCGGCTTCTTCACCGCAGTGGCCGCGTCCGGCATCCTCGGCAGCCAGTTCCTGATCCTCGCGGACAGCGAAGCGGCCGGGCTCACACTGTGGTTCGTCGCGATCGCGCTGTGGATCGGACTGACCTACACGATCTTCACGGCCTTCACCGTCAAGGAACAAAAGCCGACGCTCGACCGCGGCATCAGCGGCGGCTGGCTGCTCGCGGTCGTCGCGACGCAGTCGATCGCAGTGCTCGGCGCGCTGCTCGCGAACCACCTCGAGCAGCCTTACCGGCTGGAGCTGAACTTCCTCGCGCTGTCGATGTGGCTGTGGGGCGGCATGCTCTACATCTGGATGATGTCGCTGATTTTCTACCGCTACACGTTCTTCCTGTTCTCGCCGGGCGACCTCGCGCCGCCGTACTGGATCAACATGGGCGCGATGGCGATCTCGACACTCGCCGGCTCGCTGCTGATCGCAAACGCCCCCGACGCGCCTTTCCTGCATTCGCTGCTGCCGTTCCTCAAGGGGTTCACGGTCTTTTACTGGGCGACGGGCACATGGTGGATTCCGATGCTGCTGATCCTCGGCCTGTGGCGGCATGTCTACAAGCGCTTCCCGCTGAAGTACGACCCGCTGTACTGGGGCGCGGTGTTCCCGCTCGGCATGTACGCCGCGAGCACGCAGCAGATGGCGGGCGCGATGGGCTTCGATTTCCTCGGTTTCGTGCCGCCGATCTTCCTGTATGCCGCGCTCGCCGCTTGGAGCGCCGCGTTCGTCGGCGTCGTGCGCGACCTGTGGCGCCGCCTTGGCACCTCCCGTAGTTATTAAGGCGGCAATCAAATAGAACCGTTCGTCCTGAGTGGGATATTCGCCCGATGGTCGAAAGGCGTTGGCAAGAAACAGGGCGGTGGTAGTGTTCGGGGAGTTGCTTGTGGACAAAGACCGACTGAGCACTGGTGCCCTGGAGCCCGTCCTCTGAGTATGGTTGAGGCATCGTCGGCGAGTATGGTGAGTCCCCTGGCGCGTTGGTGCTGGCCACCGGCGGGTCTGTCCGACATCCCGATTGAGAGATTGAGCGTATCGACATGCCCACGTCCGCGAGCGACCTTGACTCAAGGAGAGAACATGGCGCAACGAGTTGGTCCGACCCGACGCGGAGTTGACGGCACACCGGTCGAGCCGTTGAGCATCAAGCATCCCAACGCTGCCGGCATCGACATCGGCGGGGCAAGCCACTATGTGGCGGTGCCGCCTGATCGGGTAGGCAAAGGCGAGCCCGCGGTGCGCGAATTCGGACCGCACACCGAAGACCTGGTCGCGGTTGCCAATTGGCTTTGCGCGTGCCGCATCGATACCGTCGCGCTCGAATCGACGGGGGTGTATTGGATAGCGCTGTACGAGCTTCTGCAAGCGCGTGGCTTTGAGGTGTGGCTGGTCGATGCCAAAAGCGTACGCCACGTCAAGGCGCGCAAATCCGACGTGCTTGATTGCCAGTGGTTGCAACAACTGCACAGCTTCGGACTGCTGAGTCAGGCGCATCGGCCGGATGAGCAGGTTTGCGCGCTGCGCGAGATGTCGCGGCTGCGCGACATCACCATCGATGAGCGCGCCCGGCATACCCAGCGCATGCAAAAGGCGCTCACCCAGATGAATGTGCAACTCACCAACGTGATTACCGACATCACCGGCGAGACGGGCATGAACATCATCCGCGCCATCGTTGCCGGCGAGCGCGACCGCATGGCCCTCGCGCAGTTGAGGAACTACCGGGTACATGCCAGCACCGAGCAGATTGCCAAGGCGCTCGAAGGGCGTTGGAGCCGCGAGCATCTGTTCAGTCTTGCCCACGAGCTCAAGGCCTATGACTTTGCCAGCGAGCAGATTGCGCGGCTGGACGCCGAGATCGAGGGGCGGCTTGAGGCGATGCGCGTCTTCGACAAGAGGCCGGAGGCGAACGCGAACAAGGGACGTCGCAAGAACACGCTGGCCTTCGACGGACGGCGGGCACTGATGAACTGGTGCGGCGTGGATTTGACCGAAGTGCCCGGCATCGACGTGGGCACCGCCCTGAAGATCCTCTCGGAGTTGGGGAGCTCGCTCACCCGCTTCGCCACGGCAAAGCATTTCTGCTCGTGGCTGGGACTGTGCCCCGGCACGCGGATTTCTGGCAACAAGAAGCTCTCCGGCGCCAGCAAACGAATCCCCAACCGTGTCGCGCGGGCGTTGAAACTCGCCGCGCTGGGCTTGTCGCGCTCGCGCTGCGCCATGGGGGCCTATTACCGAAAGCTTGCCCTGCGCATGGGCTCGCCCAAGGCCATTACCGCCGTGGCGCATAAGCTCGCGCGTATTGTCCATGCGATGCTCAGCGGGCAGGCCAGCTACGTCAAGGAGGATCAGGCCAGGCACGAAGCGCGCTACCGCGAACGCGCCATCAAAGCACTGCAGAAGCGCGCCCAGGAGCTCGGCCTGACCCTCTCGCCGCAGGCTGTTCCCGCTCAACCATAATGCCGATCGTTCCTCGCTGCACATTTTTAACCCATTGAATCAAGATGCGAAAATTACTGTTTCTTGAGAGCGTGTCGAAGGGCGCTGCCAAGGCTTCGACAAGCCTGTCCTGAGCGAGGCCGAAGGGCTCAGCCCGAACGGTATTTGGTTGCCGGGTTAATAGCGTATTCCCTGCCTCCTGCGGCGAAAAAATTCCTTCAGAAGTCGCGGGAAATGCAAAAGCTTCACTTGCGCCAGGCGGGTGCCAGCGCGAGGTGGATCGCGGCAGCGGCAATGGCGGCGTCGCCCGCGGCGACGCTGATCTGGTTCAGCCCCTGGGCGACGTCGCCGGCGGCATAAAGACCGTCGATACTGGTTTTCCGGTGGCGGTCGGTGAGGAGATAACCGGCTTCATCGGTGTCGGCGCCCATCGAAAGTTCCGCGTGGACGCGCGTACCCAACGCGCTATACACCGAGTCGCAGCAGGTTTCGGCTGCGCCATGACGCACGCGGACCTCTGCGTCCCACAGGCGCAGGCTGTCGACAGGCTCGGGAGCCCAGCGGATGCCGGCTTCGGCCAGGCGATCGGAATGCTCTTCGATGCGGAAGTCGTGCGATGTCCGGAAGACGTGCAGGCGGGCCGTGAAATTGCGCAGATAAAGCGCTTCGCGGATGCCGGCTTCGCTGGCCGCGAGTACACCGACCGCTTTGTCGATGATTTCGTAGCCGTCGCAGACCGGGCAATAGCGCAGCGCGCCGGTACGCACCGCTTCGACTAGGTGCGGGAGATCCGGTTCGACGTCGGAGACGCCCGTCGCCAGCAGGACGGTACGGGCCAACAGGCGGGTGCCGTCCGCCAGAACGGCCGCGAAGCCCGGCGCCACCCGCTCCAGCGTTTCGACCCGGCCGACGGAAAGTTCCGCGCCATAAGCTTCGGCCTGTTTGCGGATGGCCGCCACCAGCTTGTTCCCGGGAACGCCGCGCGGATAGCCTGGCATGTTGTGGGATCGGGGAATGCGCGTGGCCCGGCTGCAACCGTCATCGACGACCCTGACGCGGCGACGAAAGCGCGCCAGGTAGAGCGCCCCGGCCAGGCCGCCCGGCCCGCCGCCGATCACCAGCGCATCGTAGATATCCGCCATGCTCGCTCCCCGTATCTGACAATTTGCGCCGGCCTGCCCGCCCGAGAGGCGGCAACAGGAACCTCGCGGCAGCAGCCGAAGCAAAAAGCTCTCCGCGCCGCATTCAGGACCTCGCTCAAGAAACACGACCACGAACTCGACCGCATCGCCCGCCACGCCATGAAGCGGACGGCTGTGCGCAGGTGGACATGCGCTGCGGCCGCGTTCTAGGCTGAAGCACGGCGAAAGCGTCGCGGCGGGAGGTCCCATGTGGCGAACTCATGAAGTCTTCAACCAGGTACCGGTGCTGAGCGACTGCAACCTGTTCGACACCGACATCGCGCTGCGCGAAGCGGTGGTGCGCGACGGCGCGGGGTGGCACGCCGAGGCACTGCACGGGCAGGGCGAAGTGCTGGGCAGCGCCGACACGCAGCGGCTCGCGCAACTCGCCGACCGTCACGTGCCGGAGCTTGTCGCGTACGACCGCTGCGGCCGGCGCGTCGACGACGTCGATTTCCACCCCGCCTGGTCGTGCCTGCTCGCGCTGCTGTACGCCGACGGCGTGCACAGCTCGGCGTGGTTCGAGCCGCGCCCCGGCGCGCACGTCGCGCGGGCCGCGTCGTTCTTCCTGCACGGCCAGGCGGAAGCCGGCTCGCTGTGTCCGGTCACGATGACGTTCGCGTCGATCCCGGTGCTGCGCCGGGAGCCGGCGCTGTTCGGCGCGCTGGCCGACAAGTTCCGCTCGCGCGACTACGACGGGCGCGACGTGCCGCTCGCCGGCAAGCGCTCGGCGATGATCGGCATGGGCATGACCGAGAAGCAGGGCGGCTCCGACCTGCGCGCGAACACGACTGAAGCGCGGCCGCTCGCCGCCGGCAGCCGCGACCACCTGCTGGTCGGGCACAAATGGTTTTTCTCGGTGCCGACGTGCGACGCGCACCTCGTGCTCGCGCACAGCCCCGCCGGGCTGTCGTGCTTCTTCGTGCCGCGCTGGCTGCCCGATGGCAGCCGCAACGCGGTGCGCATCCGGCGTCTCAAGGACAAGCTCGGCAACCGCTCGAACGCGTCGGCCGAAGTCGAGTTCGAGGATGCTTTCGGCACGCTGGTCGGCGACGAGGGACGCGGCATCGCGACGATCATGGAGATGGCGGCGCAGACCCGGCTCGACTGCGTGCTCGGCAGCGCCGCGCTGATGCGCCGTGCGCTCGTCGAAGCGATCCATCATGCCCGCCATCGCTCGGCGTTCGGCAACGTGCTCGTCGCGCAGCCGCTGATGCGCAACGTGCTGGCGGAGCTCGCGCTCGAAAGCGAAGTGGCGACGATGCTCGCGATGCGCCTGGCGAAGGCGGTCGAGTCGGACGACGATCCACTGGAACGCGCGTGGCGGCGCATCGTCACGCCGGCGGCGAAGTTCTGGATCTGCAAGCGCGCGATCGCATTCGTCGCCGAATGCATGGAAGTGTGGGGCGGCAATGGCTACGTCGAGGACGGCCCGATGGCGCGCCTGTACCGCGAGGCGCCAGTGAACTCGATCTGGGAAGGGTCGGGCAACGTAATGTGCCTCGACGTGTTGCGCGCCGCCGCGCGCGAGCCGGACGGAGTCGAGGCGCTATGGCGGGAACTGTCGCAGGCCCTCGCCGGTAACGCGGCGCTCGTGCACGCGCTCGGCGACCTGGCGAACCGGCTGCGCGCCCCGGCCGAAGCCGAATGGCACGCGCGCCACGTCGCGATGCAGCTGGTCCTGCTCGTGCAGGCGGGATTGCTGCTGCGGCATGCGCCGGGGAATGTCGCTGCAGCGTTCATCGACAGCCGCTTCGACCGCCCGGCCGGACAGGTCCCGGGCCTGCTCACGAAGCCCGACGCGACGACGCTGATCGATCGGGCGTGGCCGGGCTGACGGTACGGGTACAAGTGTCGCGGCGAAGTACGCTGCGCCAGGTGCCTGACTGCGCCGGGGCCGGCTAACGGTCGAGTTCCGGGTAATGGCGGAAAATGCCCTCTTCGCTGAACGGCAGGCGCCGCTCCGACGCGAGATACGCGACGAGGCGCGGGCGCCGGGCGACGCGGCGGTGAAGCTCGACGAGGCCTGGACAGCCCGGTTCGAGGCGCGACATCGTGCGCGGGAACGCGTAGCGCAGGCCTGCGACGACCTGGAACATCGACAGGTCGACGTACGACAGCGTGTCGCCGACGAGGTAGCCGCTGCGAAAGCTGTTCTGCGCGCGGACCTGCTCGAAATAGCCGAGGAACTTCGGTAGCCGGTTCTTCGTGAAGTCCTTGGCGCGGCGCAGCGCTTCGGGCTTCTGATCTTCGTAATACAGGCTGCTCGCGATCGGGTGGTGGGTGTCGTGGATTTCGCCGACGAGGTCGGCAATCGTCAGCTGCAGCTGGTGCGCCCAGTGCCGCCCCGCCTCGGTCTTCGGCGCGAGGCGGAGCCGCGGGCCGAGATACAGCAGGATGTTGGCGGTCTGCCCGATCACGAGGTCGCCCGCTTTAAGGAACGGCGGCGCGAACGGCACGTGTTCGAGCGATTCGCCGCCCAGGAGCCGCAGCAGCGCCGGCAGGCCCGTACCGTTTTCCTCCGGCAGGCGGGCAACGTCGACATAGTCGGCGCCCGCTTCTTCGAGCAGCAGGCGAACGAATTCGCCGCGCCCCTGGATCGACGGCCAGTAATACAGTTCGTAGCGCATGAGGATGCTCTCCCGCGGTGATCGACGCGAACCGCGTCGGCGGTAGTGCCATGGCCGGCGCGCCGAGCCTGCCCGGATGGTACGATCCGCACGCTGGCGGCCGCCCGACCGGTCTCGCTGTCATTGTGGGCGCCAGGCGAAGAATCGACTATATTGCGTCGCACCATCCCTGGCGCCAGACAGCCTGGCCGATGGGTGCGACAACCGGAATCGAATTGCGGCGCGCGGCGGGACGGTTCCCGGAAGGGAACGCAGGCGCGGCGGCGACGACGTCACCGCCGGTCGCCCACGAACGGCTGCCGTGCGCGCGTTCCGCCGCCGGACGCCCGATCCCGGCCCCGCCGTGCCGGACAACTACAGGACCTACAGGACCTACAGGACCTTTTCATGGCTCAGACCCCTCCTTCTTTCATGCGCCGACTGTCGCTTGCGTTCGGCGCGTTCTTCTCGATCATTGGCAACCGTGACTTCGCCGCGCAGGTGATGGGCCTGCGCGCGGGCGCCGACGTCGCCGCGCCGCCCGCCGCTGAACCCGCCCCCGACGTGCGTCCGCTGCGCGAAGTTCCGCACGAGGCCGCGCTGCAGCTGCTCGGCATGCTGCAGCGCGAAGCGCGCCTCATCGATTTCGTCGCGGAGGACATCTCGGTCTATTCCGACGCCGATGTCGGCAGCGCGGCACGCCTGGTGCATGCCGGGTGCCGCAAGGCGCTGGGCGAGCATTTCAGCATCGAGCCGGTGCACGCCGACGCCGAAGGCAGCCGCGTGACCCTCACCGACGGTTTCGACGCCGCGGCGATCCGTCTCACCGGCAACGTCGTCGGCAAGCCGCCTTTCACCGGCACGATCAGCCATCGCGGCTGGCGCGTCACCGACGCGCGCCTGCCGAAGCTCGCCGAGCAACATGACGCTTCGATCATCGCGCAGGCGGAGGTGGAGCTATGAGCGAGCCGCGTTTCGTCATCGGCATCGACCTCGGCACGACCCACTGCGCGCTGTCGTACATCGACATTGCCGGCAGCGACGGCGAACACGCCGCCCAAGAAGTGCTGGAGATTCCGCAGCTGACCGGCCCCGGCGCCGTCGAGGCGCTGCCGCTGCTGCCGTCCTTCCTCTACCTGCCACACGAGAACGAGCTCGGCGAAGGCGAGCTGACGCTGCCGTGGACGAGCGCGCAGGACTACGTCGTCGGCGAATTCGCGCGCTCGCGCGGTGCCGGCACGCCGATCCGCCTCGTGTCGAGCGCGAAAAGCTGGCTGTGCCATCCGGGCGTCGACCGCAAGGCGGCGATCCTGCCAAGCGACGCACCTGACGAGGTCGCGCGGATTTCGCCGCTCGAAGCGTCGGTGCGCTACCTGGCGCATCTGCGCGACGCGTGGAACGACGCGCAGCCCGACGCGCCGTTCGACGAGCAGGACATCACCGTGACGATCCCCGCGTCGTTCGACCCGGCCGCGCGCGAGCTGACTGCGGAAGCCGCGGCCACTGCCGGCTACCGCCACATGACGCTGCTCGAGGAACCGCAGGCGGCGCTGTACAGCTGGATCCAGACGAGCGAAGGGCACTGGCGCGACGAGGCGAAGCCCGGCGACGTCATCCTCGTCGTCGATGTCGGCGGCGGCACGACCGACCTGTCGCTGATCGCGGTCGTCGAACGCGACGGCAACCTCGAACTGCACCGCGTCGCGGTCGGCGAGCACATCCTGCTCGGCGGCGACAACATGGATCTCGCACTCGCGTACGCGGTCGCGCGCAATCTCGCGGCGGCGGGCACGCAGCTTGACGCGTGGCAGATGCGCGCCCTCGCGCACGCGTGCCGCAGCGCGAAGGAGACGCTGCTCGGCGACCCGACGGTCGACGCCGTGCCGATCGTCGTGCCGAGCCGCGGCGCGAAGCTCATTGGCGGCTCGATCCGCACCGAGCTCGGCCGCGAGATGCTGACCGCGACGATCGTAGACGGCTTCTTCCCGCCGGCCCAAGTCAGTGACCGGCCGCTGTCGCGCGCCCGCGCCGGCCTCACGCAGCTCGGCCTGCCGTATGCGCAGGACGCGGCGATCACGCGCCACCTCGCAGCGTTCCTCGGGCGCCAGCTCGGCGCGACGACCGAGCTGGAAGGTTTCGGCGCACTTCATCCGGCCGACGCGAGCTTCCTGCATCCGACCGCGGTGCTGTTCAACGGCGGCGTGTTCAAGTCCGCGCTGCTCGCCGATCGCGTGCTGGCGACGCTCGACGGCTGGCTCGAAGCCGAAGGGGCCGCGCCGGTCCGCGTGCTGCAACGCGCCGATCTCGACCTCGCGGTGTCGCGCGGCGCCGCATATTACGGCTACGTGCGGCGCGGCCGCGGCGTGCGCATCCGCGGCGGCACTGCCCGGGCGTACTACGTCGCGGTCGAGTCCGCGATGCCGGCGGTGCCGGGCGTCGAGCCGCCGATCCAGGCGCTGTGCCTCGCGCCGTTCGGCATGGAGGAAGGGACGGAGGCGCAGCTGCCGGCGCAGGAGTTCGGCCTGGTCGTCGGCGAACCGGTGCGGTTCCGCTTTTTCGGTTCGTCAGTGCGACGCCAGGACGAAGTCGGCACGCTGCTCGACTTCTGGGCGCCGGACGAGCTGCAGGAGCTCGAGGAGATCGAGGCCAGCCTGCCCGCGGAAGGCCGTGCCGCAGGCGAGATCGTGCGCGTGAAGCTGCATGCGCGCGTCACCGAAGCCGGCACGCTGGAGCTCGAAGCGCTGCCTGCGGACGGCAGCGCGCGCTGGAAAGTGTCGTTCGACGTGCGCGGCGGGCAGTCCTGAATGCCGTGAAGCCTTATCTCGTCGGGATCGACCTCGGGACCAGCAACACCGTCGTCGCGTACGCGGCGCCGGGCGAGGATGGCATCGCGCTGCTGCCGATCGATCAGCTCGTCGCCCCGGGCGAAGTCGCGGCGCGACCGCTGCTGCCGTCGCTGCGCTACCACCCGGCGCCCGGCGAGCTGAGCCGGGACGATCTGCAGCTGCCGTGGGTGGCGGCCGATGTTGCCGGCGTCGAGCCGGTCGTCGTCGGCGGCCTCGCGCGCGAGCTTGGCGCGCAGGTGCCGGGACGGCTCGTTGCCAGCGCGAAAAGCTGGCTGTCGCACGCCGGCGTCGATCGCAGCGCGCCGATTCTGCCTTGGGGGGCGGGCGACGACGTCGCGAAAGTGTCGCCGGTCGCGGCGAGCGCGAGTTACCTCGCGCACGTGCGCGCGGCGTGGAACGCGCGCTTCCCGGACGCGCCGCTGGAGCGCCAAGAGGTCGTGCTTACCGTGCCCGCGTCGTTCGACGAAGGGGCGCGGGCGCTGACGCTCGAAGCGGCGCGGCTCGCGCAGCTGCCGGCGCTGCGCTTGCTCGAGGAGCCGCAGGCGGCGTGCTACGACTGGCTGTTCCGCCACCGGGCAACACTCGCGGCGGAACTGGAGGCGACGCGGCTAATCCTCGTCTGCGACGTCGGCGGCGGCACGACCGACTTCACGCTGATCCGCGTCGCCGTCGAGGAGGGCGAACCACGCTTGACCCGCATCGGCGTCGGCGACCACCTGATGCTCGGTGGCGACAACATGGATCTCGCGCTCGCGCATGTCGTCGAAGCGCGCCTCGGCGTGGCCGAGGGCAAGCTCACCGCGGCGCGCTTTTCGCAGCTCCTGCAGCGCTGCCGAGGCGCGAAGGAACAGCTGCTCGGCCCGGCCGCGCGCGAGCGCACGACGGTGACGCTGCTCGGGGCCGGCAGCCGGCTCGTCGGCGGCGCGCGCTCGGTCGAGCTTGCGCGCGACGAAGTCGAGCACCTGATCGTCGACGGCTTCCTGCCTCGAGGCGGTGCCGATCAGCGCCCGGCCCGGCGGCGCGCCGGCATCGTCGAATTCGGCCTGCCGTACCCGGCCGATCCCGCGATCACGCGCCACCTCGCGGCGTTTCTCGAGCGGCACGCGGCTGCGTCGCGGGAAGCGCTCGGCGCGGATGCGCCCGAAGCGCCCGAGCTGCCGGTGCCCGACACCGTGCTGCTCAATGGCGGCGTGTTCCGCTCGCATGCGCTGAGCGAGCGGCTGCAGCACGTGCTCGGCGGCTGGCGCGGCCAGGCGCTGCGCTTGTTGCACAACGACGACCCCGACGTCGCGGTCGCGCGCGGCGCCGTCGCGTACGCGCTGGTACGTGCCGGGCAGGGGCCGCGCATCGGCGGAGGTGCGCCGCGCAGCTACTTCCTCGTCATCGAGGGCGATGGGCCGTCGCGGCGCGGCGTGTGCGTGCTGCCGCGCGGCACCGAAGAAGCCGTCGAAGTCCATCTACCGGAGCGCAGCTTCGCGCTGAAGCTCGGCCAGCCGGTGCAGTTCCACCTCGTGTCGTCGGCCGCCGACACGCCGCATCAGGCGGGCGACCTCGTCGACATCGCCGGCGACGACTTCGTGCGCCTGCCGCCGATCGCGACCGTCATCCCGGCGGCCGGCAGCGGTACCGTCGACGTGCCGGTGCGGATCGTTGCCACGATGACCGAAGTCGGCACGCTCGACATGCATTGCGTCAGCATTGCCGAGCCCGCGCGCCGCTGGCTGCTCGCGTTCCAGCTGCGCGGCGACGGCGCAGCGCAGGCGGAAACGGTCGCGGCACTGCCGCCGCGCTTCGCCGACGCGGTCGAAGCGGTCGAGCGCGTCTTCGGCTCCCGCTCGCACGACCTCAGCGGCAAGGAAGTGCGTCAGCTGCGCGGCCAGCTCGACCACCTGCTCGGCAAGCGTGAAAGCTGGGACGTGCCGCTGCTGCGCGCATTGTTCGACGTGCTGTGGGAGCGCGTGCGGCGCCGGCGCCGCTCGGCCGAGCACGAGCGCCTGTGGCTCAATCTTGCCGGCTACTGCCTGCGGCCCGGGCTCGGCTATCCGCTCGACGACTGGCGGGTCGAGCAGCTGTGGACGCTGTTCGGGCAGGGCATCCAGTACGTGCGGGAGCGGCAGAACTGGTCGGAATGGTGGACGCTGTGGCGGCGCGCGGCGGGCGGACTGGGTGCGGCCGAACAGCTGCTCGTGCTGCAGGCGGCGGGCGAACAGCTCGAAGCCGACGACGCCGCGCGACGCGCCCGCCAGCCGCTCGGGACGCGCGGCAGCCTCGAGGATCTCGTGCGGCTGGCCGCATCGCTCGAGCGGGTCGAAGTCGAACATCGCATCGAGATCGGCGAATGGCTGATCGAGCGGCTGCAGAGACCCGCGGAAAAGCACAACGCGTGGTGGGCGGTCGGGCGCATCGGCGCGCGCGAGCCGCTGTACGGCAGCGCGCACAACGTCGTGCCGGCCGACGTGGCGACGCGCTGGCTCGACGCGATCCTCGCACTCGACTGGAAGCGCATCGAGCCGGCCGCGTTCGCCGCAGCCCAGATCGCCCGCATGACCGGCGACCGCTCGCGCGACCTGCCCGCCGAACTCCGTGACGAAGTGGCGCGGCGCCTCGCGGCGATCAACGCACCGCCGAGCTGGACCGCGATGGTGCGCGAAGTCGTCGTGCTCGAGGAAGCCGAGAAATGGCGTGCGTTCGGCGAAGCGCTGCCGCCGGGACTGCAGCTCCTCGACCACTGAACCCGCAACCCTAAGGCATGCCGTCATTCGCTGCGCGCATCGCGGCAATACCTTTGTCCTGTGCCCTGCCGCCGCATCCCGTATATAGTCCTGCAGGTGCAATGCACCCGGTTTCGTTTGCTTTCAACAAGGAGAACAGCATGGCATCGAAGAAGCAGGACAAGCAGGAAAAACAGGACAAGCTGGAGAAGCTCGGAAGAGGGGTGGCACGGATCGACATCGGAATCAGCGAGGATGATCGCGCGAAGATCGCGGACGGTCTGTCGGCGCTGCTCGCCGACAGCTACACGCTCTACCTGATGACGCACAATTTCCACTGGAACGTCACCGGGCCGATGTTCAACACGCTGCACGTGATGTTCATGCAGCAATACACCGAGCAATGGACGGCGCTCGACCTGATCGCCGAACGCATCCGCGCGCTCGGGTTTCCCGCGCCTGGGACCTACCGGGAATTCGTCGAGCGCGCGTCGATCAAGGAAATCGAAGGAGTGCCGAAAGCGTTCGACATGGTCCGCAGCCTCGTCGCCGCGCAGGAAGCGACCGCGCGCACCGCGCGCAGCCTGTTCCCGGTCGTCGATGACGCGAACGACCAGCCGACTGCCGATCTGCTGACGCAGCGCCTCGAAGTCCACGAAAAGACCGCGTGGATGCTGCGCAGCCTGCTCGAAGACTGAGCGGTTGCGCAGGACCGGGCGGCCGGCAGTGCCCGACAGTGCGCTGCCGCGCCGCCGTCCGTCACAGGAAACCGAGGAGCCTGCCGAGAAACAGCGTCGTGAGCCAGATCGCGAGCGACAGGCTGCCGGAAAGCCGCAGCGCCTGTGCCGTGCCGGTCGTGTGCGCGATCGCGCGCCGCCACGCCGCGCTGCGCCGCAGTACGAGCGCATTGGCGACGCCGGCCAGCACCAGCGCCATTTTGGTCCAGAACACCGGCAGCGCCGCGTAATCGGCGGGCTGCACGATGAACAGCAATGTGCCGGTGCCGATCGCCAGGATGCAGCCGCCGGCCGCGAACGGGAGGATCGTGCGCGCGAACAGCGCCACCGGCAGCGACGGCCACAGGCCGATCAGCCGCGCGTCCATCGGCACGATCGCGCCGACCAGCAGCGCGATGCCGAGGATGTGGGCGGCGCTGACGACCGGGTAGAGCCAGATCGAATGCCGCAGGTGGACCGACAGCGCCGAGGCATCGATCGCGGCGAGCAGTTCGCCGAACATTCCCGCCCCTAGTCGCGGTCAGGATACAGGTCGTACGTCGTGTTGCCGATGATCACGCGCTCGGCCTTGATGAGTTTCTCGCCGGGGCGCGCCGAGCGATGACCCGAGATCGTCACTCGCACGCCTTCGACGAGCATCTCGTCCCGCAGTCCGGCACGCGCATTGCGCCACGGCTGGCCGACTTCCGCGACCCATTGCTCGCCGCCGACGTCGAGCGTCACGCGCCCGTGCGGATTGCCGAGCCGCACCGATTTGACGACGCCGGTGAGCGCCGAGTTGTCCGGCTCGGCCCAGTTCCAGCCGTGGTGCGCGAGGGCCGGGCCGGCCGCCGCGAGGGTGGCCACGAAGGCGAGGAGGCCTGGGTGCCGAATGCGCATGGTGACGCTCTCCAGTGGACCGTGACCCGCGGGGCCGTGCCTGCTCTTGCTGCCTGCGTGCCGCCGCCGATCGCGATTCGACCGCGCGGCAGGCGGACAATTCCATGCGCGCCGGCTGCGGTGCGTGCCGGAAAGTTGCCGGGAGGTTGCCGCGAAGAGCGCCGCCGCGCCGGTGCCACGCCGTTCCCGGGCGCCAAAGCCTTACTGCCAGCCGCCGCCGAGTGCCTTGTACAGCGCGATGCGGTTGGCGGCGTCGGACTCGCGCACGGCGATCAGCTGGAGCTGGGCGTCGTACAGCGTGCGTTGCGCATCGAGCAGGCCGAGGTAGCTGTCGACGCCACCCTTGTAGCGCGCTTCGGACAGCCGGAAGCTCTCGGCGGTCGCGTCGACGAGGCGCCTCCGCGCGTCGAGCTGCTCGGCGAGCGTCGCCCGTTCGGCCAGCGCGTCGGCGACTTCGCGGAACGCGCCCTGGATCGCCCTTTCGTACTGCGCGACGTTGATGTCGCGCTGGATCTCGGCGACGTCGAGGTTCGCGCGCAGGCGGCCGGCCTCGAAGATCGGGATGCGGATCTGCGGCACGAAGCTCCACGTGCCGGAGCCGCTCGAGAACAGGCCGTCGAGCGTGCTGCTCGCGCTGCCGGCCGCCGCGGTCAGCGTGATCGACGGGAAGAAAGCGGCCCGGGCCGCACCGATGTTGGCATTGGCCGCGCGCAGCCGGCGCTCCGCCTCCAGGATGTCGGGGCGGCGCACGAGGACTTCGGACGGCACGCCGGCGGGCAGCTCAGCGACCGCGGTCATCGTGCCGGCGAGCTGCGGCGGCAGCAGCTCGGGCGGAACGCGCATGCCCGCGAGCAGCGCGAGCGCGTTCTCGTCCTGCGCGACGAGCGCGGTGAAACGCGCGGCGTCGGCGCGCGCGTCTTCCTGCAGCGTCTCCGCCTGCCGCAGGTCGAGCGCCGACACCGCGCCGGCCTCGAAGCTGCGTCGCGTCAGCTCGTACGACTCCTGCCGCGTCCGGTAGGTATTCCGGGCGAGCGCGAGGCGTTCGCGGTCGGCGGCGAGCGTCAGCCACGCGTTCGCGACTTCCGCGACGAGGCTGATCTGCGCGCTGCGGCGCGCCTCCTCGGTGCCGAGGTACAGTTCCAGCGCCTGCTCGTTGAGGCTGCGCAGGCGGCCGAAGAAATCCAGCTCCCACACCGAGAAGCCGATCGTCGCGCTGTACTGCCGGCTGATCCTCGCATCGCCGTTGGCGTTGCCGCCGCTACTGCCGCGCACGAGGTCCGCGGGCAGGCGCTGCGCGTTCTGGCCCCCGCTCGCGCCGATCGCCGGGAACAGGTCCGCGCGCTGGATGCGGTACTGCGCGCGGGCGCGCTCGATGTTGAGGGCAGTCACGCGCAGGTCGCGGTTGTTGTCGAGCGCCAGCGCGATCAGCTCGCGCAGGCCGGGCGCGGCGAAGAAATCGCGCCACGGCAGGGCGTCGGCCGCGGGGACTCTTGCCGAAAGCGTGTCCGGCGCCTGCGGGAAGGACGCCGGGACCGGCGCGGGTGGCCGTTGGTAGTCCGGCGCCAGCGTCGAGCATGCGCTCGCGACAGTGGCGGCGAGTGCGGCCGTCAGGATGCGGAGTCGGGTCATCACTTGGCCTCCTCGGCGACAGGCGCGATGGTTGCGGGCGGAGCGGGTTTTTTGCGGAAGACGCGGATGATCACGACATAGAACAAAGGAATGAAGAAAATGCCCAGCACGGTCGCGGCAATCGTGCCGCCGAGCACCCCGGTGCCGATCGCGTTCTGGCTGCCGGAGCCGGCGCCGGTCGAGATCGCCAGCGGCAGCACGCCGAGGCCGAACGCGAGCGAAGTCATCAGGATCGGGCGCAGCCGCATGCGCACCGCGTCGAGCGTCGCGGCGACGAGCTCCTTGCCTTCCTCTTCCATCTGCGCTTTCGCGAACTCGACGATCAGGATCGCGTTCTTCGCCGACAGGCCGATCGTCGCGAGCAGGCCGACCTGGAAATAGACGTCGTTCGACAGGCCTCGCCCGGTCGCCGCGAGCAGCGCCCCGAGCACGCCGAGCGGCACGACCAGCATCACCGCGAACGGCACCGACCAGCTCTCGTACAGCGCCGCCAGGCACAGGAACACGACCAGCAGCGACAGCGCGTACAGTGCCGGGGCCTGCGCTCCGGAACGGCGCTCCTCGTACGAGGTGCCGGTCCATTCGTAGCCGATGCCGGCAGGCAGCTTCGCCATGATCTCCTCGACCGCGGCCATCGCGTCGCCCGACGACAGGCCTGGCGCCGCCTGGCCGAGGATTTCGACTGCCGGCTGGCCGTTGTAGCGTTCGAGGCGAGGCGAGCCGTAGCTCCAGTGCGCGGTGGCGAACGCCGACAGCGGCACCATCTCCCCCTGACGGTTGCGTACGTACCACTTGGCAAGGTCTTCAGGCTTCATGCGCGCGTCGGCGTCGGCCTGCAGATAGACTTTCTTGATGCGGCCGCGATCGAGGAAGTCGTTCACGTACGTGCCGCCCCACGCCGTTGCCAGCGTCTCGTTGATGTCCGCGACCGAGACGCCGAGCGCGCCGGCCTTGGCGTGGTCGATGTCGAGGCGGAATTCAGCCATGTCGTCCTGGCCGTTCGGCCGCACCCCGACGAGCCGCTTGTCCTGCGCAGCGAGGCCGAGGAACTGGTTGCGCGCGGCGACGAGCGCATCGTGGCCGAGGCCGGAGCGATCCTGCAGGAAAATGTTGAAGCCGCTCGCGGTGCCGAGCTCGAGCACGGCCGGCGGCACGAACGCGAACACCATCGCTTCGCGGATCTGCGCGAACGCGTCCATCGCGCGCCCGGCCACCGACTTGACGTCCATTCCGGGTTCACCGCGCTCGTCCCAGTCCTGCAGGTTGATGAACGCGAGTCCCATGTTCTGCCCGCTGCCGCCGAAGCTGAAACCGGCCACGGTGAAGATCGAGCGCACCGTGTCCTTTTCGTTCTCGAGGAAATGGTCCTCGACTTTCTTCAGCACCGCCAGCGTGCGGTCCTGGGTTGCGCCGGCCGGCAGCGTGACCTGGCTGAACATCACGCCCTGGTCCTCTTCCGGCAGGAACGAGGTCGGCATGCGCAGGAACAGCAGCGCGAGCACGGCAATGATCGCCAGATAGATCGCGAGGAAGCGCAGGCTGCGGTGCAGGATGCGGCCGACCGTCGACTCGTAGCGCCTCGTGTTGCGCGCGAACATCCCGTTGAACCAGCGGAAGAAGCCCGAGAACCAGCCGCCTTCGCCGTGTTCGTGGCCTTTCTCCACCGGCTTGAGCATCGTCGCGCACAGCGCCGGCGTGAAGATGATCGCGACCAGCACCGACAGCGCCATCGCCGCGGCGACGGTGATCGAGAACTGCCGGTAGATGACGCCGGTCGAGCCGCCGAAGAACGCCATCGGGATGAACACTGCCGACAGCACGAGGCCGATGCCCACCAGCGCACCGGTGATCTGGTCCATCGAGCGCTTCGTCGCCTCCTTCGGCGACAGGCCTTCCTCGCTCATGACGCGCTCGACGTTCTCGACGACGACGATCGCGTCATCGACGAGCAGGCCGATCGCGAGCACCAGGCCGAACATCGTCAGCGTGTTGATCGTGAAGCCGAACGCCGCCATCACGCCGAAAGTGCCGAGCAGCACTACCGGCACCGCGATCGTCGGGATCAGCGTCGCGCGGATGTTCTGCAGGAACAGGTACATCACGAGGAACACCAGCGCGATCGCTTCGAGCAGCGTCTTGACGACGCCCTGGATCGAGATCGCGACGAAAGGCGTGGTGTCGTAAGGCACCACCACCTCCACGCCGGCGGGAAAGTACGGGGCCATCCGGTCGAGCTGTGCCCGCACCGCCGTCGCGGTGTCGAGCGCGTTCGCGCCGGCGGCAAGCTTGATGCCGATCGCGGCCGCGGGCTGACCGTTGTAGCGGCCGACGGTGCCGTAGTTCTCGGCACCGATCTCGATCCGCGCAACGTCCTCGAGCCGCACTTCGCCGCCTTGGGCCGAGCTGCGCAGCAGGATGTCCTCGAACTGCCCGACTGTCTCCAGCCGGCTCTGTGCCGTGATCGACGCGGTAAAACCCTGTCCCTCCACCGCGGGCGTACCGCCGAGCTGGCCGGCGGAAACTTCGTTGTTCTGGGCACGGATCGCCGCCTGGACGTCCCCTGGCGTGAGGCCGAACTTCACCAGCTTCGCCGGGTCGAGCCACACCCGCATCGCGTACTGGGAGCCGAACACCTGGACTTCGCCGACGCCGGTGACGCGCGACAGCGGATCCTGCACCGTCGACACGAGGAAGTCGGCCAGGTCGACCTGCTTGAGGCTGCCGTCCTGCGACACGAAACCGACGACCATCAGGAAGTTGGCAGTCGATTTGGCGACCTGCACGCCTTGCTGCTGCACCGCCTGCGGCAGCAGCGGCAGTGCCAGTTGCAGCTTGTTCTGTACCTGCACCTGCGCGATGTCGGGGTTGGTGCCGGCGTCGAAAGTCAGCGTCAGCGAGGCGCGGCCATAAGAATCCGACGACGACTTCATGTACAGCAGGCCGTCGAGACCGGTCATCTTCTGTTCGATGATTTGAGTGACCGAATCCTCCACGGCTTTCGCCGATGCTCCGGGATAGCTGGCGTTGATGACGACCGTCGGAGGGGCGATCGACGGATACTGCGACACCGGCAGCGTCAGGATCGACAGCGCGCCGGCGAGCATGATGACGATCGCGATGACCCACGCGAAGATCGGTCGGTCGATGAAAAAGCGTGCCATCGTCGCGTCCTCAGTTCTTCTGCGCGGCGGCAGGGGGAGCGTTTGCTGCCGCGGGAGGGGCCGCGCCGGCTTCGGTCACCTGCACCTGGGCGCCGGGGCGCACGCGCTGCAGCCCTTCGACGATCACCCGGTCGCCGTCGGCGAGACCGGCGGTCACGACCCATTTGTCGCCGAGCGACTGCTCGGCGGTGACGCTGCGCGCCTCGACCTTGCTTTCGCCATCGACGACCATGACTTGGGCGTTGCCGCGCGGATCGTGACTCAGCGCTGCATGCGGCACGAGCACGGCGTCGCTCTTGACGCCTTGCGGCAGCCGCGCGCGCACATACATGCCGGGCAGCAGTTCGGCGTGCGGATTCGGGAACACCGCGCGCAGCGTCACGCTGCCGGTGCCTGGATCGACGGAGACCTCGGAAAACGCGAGCCTGCCTTCGGCGCCGAAGACGCTGCCATCCTCCAGCACCAAGCGCACGGGTACGGTGTCGCCACTTGCCCGTTGCAGCCTGCCTTCGGCCAGATCGCGCTTCATGCGGATCAGCTCGCTGCTCGACTGGGTGACGTCGACGTAGATCGGGTCGAGCTGCTGCACCGTGGCGAGGGCCTGGCTCTGGTTCGCCGTCACCAGCGCGCCGGGCGTGACCGCGGAACGGCCGATGCGCCCGGCAATCGGCGACGTGACGCGGGTAAAGGCGAGGTCGATTTTCGCTTTCTCGATCGCCGCCTTCGCGGCCGCGACTTCAGCCTGGCCCTGCTGCAGTGCGGCCGTCGCGTCGTCAAAGGCCTGCTTGCTCACGGCGTTGATCTTGACCAGGTCGGCATAGCGGTCGGCCTTGAGGCGCGCGGCGTAAACATTCGCCTCGGCGCGCGCAAGATTTGCCTTGGCGCTGTCGTAAGCGGCCTGATAGGTCGCCGGGTCGATCTGGTACAGCACCTGACCCGCCTTGACGTCGCTGCCTTCGGTGAATGGGCGCTCTTTGATGATGCCCGTGACTTGCGGGCGCACTTCCGCGATCAGGTAAGGCGCCGTGCGCCCCGGCAGCTCGACGACGAGCGGCACCGCTTCGGTGTGCACGGTGACGACGGTCACTGTCGGGGCAGGAGGGGGGGGCGCAGCGGCGTCTGCCGAGCCCTGTTGCTTGTCGCTCCCGCAGGCAGCGAGCAGCACGGCGCTTGCCAGTGCGATGGCCACTGGCCGGAACAGCCGATTGCCGTTGATCCCCATGAATCGCCTCTCGAAATGGTTGGACCGGTGCCGGAAAGTGTGCACCGTCCGGGTGGGGTGCAAAAATAGAATGTTTATTCTAGAATGACCATTCTATGTTAGGATTTTCCGCAGTGCAAGATCGATGCAATACATCTTCAATATCTCCGGAGACCCTGCGAATGCCCCCCGACTCCGCCCCTCCCGACCCGCCGCGCGCCGAAGTCCGCCGCGCACAGATTCTCGCCGCCGCGGGGGACTGTTTTCGCAGCAAGGGCTTCCACGGTGCGAGCATCGCCCAGATCTCCAGGATCGCCGGCATGAGTCCGGGGCATATCTATCACTACTTCGAAAACAAGGAGGCGATCATCGCGGCGATCGTCGCGCAGGACCTGGAACATGTCCTGGCGATGACCGCCTCGCTGCGCGTCGCCTGCAACATGAAGGAGGCGATGGTCGAACACGTTGCCGACGGCGTCGAGCGCAGCCTCGAACCCCGGGCGGCAGGACTCAATCTCGAGATCCTTGCCGAGGCGGCTCGCAACCCGCATGTCGCCGATATCGTCCGGTCCGCTGACCGCGTGTGCCGCGGCAGCCTCGCCCTAACGCTGCGCGACCTGCGCCGCGCGGGCGGCCATGACGACGACGAGGCGACGATCGCCGGCATGATCGAAGTGCTCGCGGCGATGTTCGAAGGGCTGGCGAGCCGCAGCATCCGCAACCCGGAGCTCGATCGCAGCGTCGTCGTGCGGCTGTTCGAGGGTGCGCTGCGCGACTTGCTCAGCCAAAATCCCTGACTCCTGACTCCTGACTCCTGACTCCTGACTCCTGACTCCTCCCCGGCCCGGCCCGGTCGAGGGCAGCCGCGGTGGCTGGAAATTGCTCCCGGAATATTGGCATGGCATGAAAATCATTGTTTCGAGGTATTTCCGTGCTGAGCTCCGTCGGGTACGTTTCAGTCTCATGGCTTGCGTGGGATGAATTCCTGTCCTTTGATGAATATCTCCAGCGGAATCAAGAGTTCTCACTGCCAGGGAAGCGCGGGACGTCGGAAGTCCGACGCCGGATGTCCGCTCGCTGCAGCGGCGAACGCCGGATTCACAGACGAGGTGCATTTTGGACGACCCCCTCAGCGACGGGCGCACTCCTCTTCCGGAGTGGCTCCCCCCCGGCGGCGAAACGGGGGCGCTGGTGCGCCGCATCGACTGGGGCCGGACAGCGCTTGGCCCCGTCGCGCAGTGGCCGGGGAGCCTCAAAACGGTCGTCGCGCTGGTCCTCGGGGCGGGTTTTCCGGCGGCGCTGCTGTGGGGCAGTGATCTCGTCCAGCTCTATAACGATGGCTTTCGGCCGCTGCTCGGCGTGCGCCATCCCGAGGCGCTCGGGCGCACCGCAAGGGACAGCGGGACCGCAGCGTGGCAGGTTCACGAACCGTTGTGCCGGCAGGTGATGGCCGACGGCGACGCGGTCATGCTCTCCGAGCAGGTCATCGACCCGTCGTCCAGTGACGGCGCCCGGCCGCTGTACGTGACGAACTGCTACAGCCCGGTCCGTTGCGAGGACGGGAGCATCGGCGGCGTGCTCGTGACGGTAATCAACGATACGCCGCGGATCCTCGCACGCCGACGCCAGGAGGCGAGCGAGGCGCGCTACCGGGCGCTCTTCGAATCGATCGACGAAGGGTTCTGCATCCTCGAGATGATTTTCGACGGGCACGCGGAAGCGGTCGATTATCGCTTCATCGAGGTCAATCCGGCGTTCGGGCAGCACACCGGTCTGGTCGATGTGGTCGGGCGCCGCATGCGCGAGCTGGTGCCGGAACATGAATCCTTCTGGTATCAGATCTACGGCGAAGTGGCGCTCACCGGAGAGCCGGTTCGTTTTCAGCGGCGCGCCGCGATGCTCGACCGCTGGTTCGACGTCTATGCGTTCCGCTACGGCAAGCCGGACGAGCGCCAGGTGGCGGTGGTGTTCAGCGACATCACCGACGAGGTGCGCACCGAAGCGGCGCTGCTGGCCGGGCATGTCCGCTTCCGCCGCCTGTCCGAAGGGCTCGAGCGGCTCTCGCGCGCGGACAGCAGCGCCGAACTCCTGGACGAGCTGCTGCGTGCGGCCCAGAGGCTCGTCGGTGCGGACGGCATCACGGTCGAGCTCGACAATGGCCGGTTCCGCTGCATCGGCAGGGGGGCGATGAACGGGGCGGTGTGGGAACGCAGCCATCATCCGCTGATCGCGAGCGTCGCGGAGTGGACCGTCCGCCACTGCCGGACAGCGGTGATCGTCGATGTGCGCGACGACGATCGCGTGTCCGCGGATGTGCTCGAAGGGGTATCGAAGCGCGGCTTGGTGATGGTTCCGGTCGGCGGTGCGATCCCCACCGGTGCCGTCGGAGCGTACTGGCTCGAGCCGCACCGGTCGGACGACGAGGAGGTTGCGGTGCTCGAGGTGCTGGCGAGTGCCGCCGGGACTGCGCTCGCGCGGCAGCTCGCCAGCGACCGGCTGCGCCAGAGCGAAGAACGTTTCCGCGTGCTCGTCGAGGAAACCGCCCAGGCGGTGTGGGAAGGCGATGCCGCGGGAGCCCTGGTCGTCCATTCGCCGTCCTGGTCCGCCTACACGGGCCAGACTTTCGAGGAAATGGCGGGCTTCGGATGGCTCGATGCGATTCATCCCGACGACCGCGCCCGCGTCGAAAGGGAATGGCGCGCGGCGGTTGCCGGCCGGCGCGTGTTCGATACGGAACTTCGCCTGCGTCACTACTTGGGCGAGTGGCGCTGGGCCAACGTGAGGGCGGCGCCGCTCGTCGGGGCGGACGGCGAGGTCGAGAAATGGGTCGGCATGAACATCGACATCACCGACCGCAAAGAGGCGGAACAGCGCGCCCATGAAGCGGCGCTGCACGACTCGTTGACCGCGCTGCCGAACCGCCGGCTGATCTTCGAATACGCCGAGCACCTGCTCGCGGCAGCCGGGCGCAAGCACAGCCAGGGCGCGTTCCTGTTCATCGACCTGAACCGCTTCAAGCCGGTCAATGACCTTTATGGCCACGAAGCCGGCGACCGGCTGCTGCAGGAGGTCGCGTGCCGACTGAAGGCGGGCGTGCGCAAGGAAGACATCATCGGCCGACTCGGTGGCGACGAGTTCATCGTCCTGCTGCCCTATCTCGAGCAGACGCAGGAAGCGATGAACATCGCGCAGTACATCGTCGAAAGCGTGTCGCAGCCATTCATGATCCGCGACGCCGAAGTATCCGTTTCACCGTCGATCGGCATCAGCCTGTTTCCGCAGCACGGCATGACTGTCGATGGGCTGATTCGCGCCGCCGATCTGGCGATGTACCAGGCCAAGCACTGCAGCCGCGGTGCTTACTGCGTGTATGAGCCGAACCTCGAACACCGCGACGACGTGTCGACCTCGGTGGAGGGGCGGCTCAAGCAGGCGCTCGCCAAAAACACGTTCGCGCTGCATTACCAGCCGGTGATCGACCTGAGAACCGGTGCCGTCAGGGGAGCGGAGGCGCTCCTCCGCTTTGCCGGCGAGGACTGCGAGGCGCTCGGCCCCGGGCTCTTCATTCCCGTCGCCGAATCGTCGGGCCTGATCGGCGCCATTGGCGAGTGGGTCACCGCCGAAGCGTGCCGCCAGCACATCGCGTGGGCCGCCGAGGGGCTGGAACCGGTGCCGATCGCGATCAACGTGTCGCCGGTCCAGTTCCGGCAGCGGCGCTTCGTGCAGCGCCTCGCGGACATCCTGCGCGACGGCGGCATGAATCCGGCATCGTTGCTGCTCGAGATCACCGAAAGCGCAGTGATGGACAACGCCGACGATGCTGCCGGGATTCTTGCCGCAGTCAGGGCGCTCGGCGTCAAGGTCGTGCTCGACGGCTTCGGCACCGGCTGCTCGAGCCTGGCCCATCTCGGTTCGCTACCACTCGACAAGCTCAAGATCGACCGTTCGTTCGTGGAGGGCATCGGCCAGGATTCGACGAGTCGCGCGGTTGTTGAGGCCGTCATCGCGCTCGGGCGCACGCTCGGGCTGGAAGTCGTCGCCGAAGGGATCGAAAGCGGCGATGTGCTCGCGTACCTTGAGGCGCACGGCTGCGACCAGGGCCAGGGGTATTTCCTCGGGCGGCCGCTGCCGCGCGACGAATTCGCGCGGCAGTTCCTGGGCCACGGCAGCCAATCCTAGCGACGCCCGTCGAGGCCATGGGTCAGGAACGACTCAGAAAGTGTGATTCACGCCGACCATGAGGCTCGTGCTGTTCTCGCCCGTCTGACCGACCGCACTCGCGACGAATGTCGCATCTTGCGCGGAGTCGTTGTTCACCCGCGTGGCGAAAGCATAAGCCGTGGTCCGCTTGGAAAGCGCGTGGCCATAGCCGACGGTCAGGTTCGTCGCGTCCATGGCGGAATTCTCGTGATCGAGGCGGCCGATCGCGAAATGGAGCTTGCCGGCCGAACTGACCGGCGCAATCGCACCGACCTGGTAGACCTTGTTGGTGTCCGAATCCTGCTCGACCTGCTGGTAGCTGGCGAGCAACGTGACGACGCCGAAATTGTACGAGCCGCCCGCGTACCATTCCTTCTTGTCGTCGCGGCCCACTGCGGCCGGCATGTTCCGGCCGAGATGGTAGATCACGTTCGCGCCGAGCGGGCCGTTCGCATATTCGGCGCCGATGCTGAAGCGATCGCCCTGGCGGCGGTTCGTCGCCTGATTTTCCTCGCTGAACGCGTAGATCGTGTTGACGGTGAGGCCGCCCATGTTCGGCGAAATGTAGTTCAGCGCATTGTTCGCGCGTGCTGGGCTCGCCGGCACGATCGTCGCGCCGGCCTTGATGCCCAGCATTGCTTGCGGCCCCCACGGCGTGCCGATCGCAGCGTCGTACTTGAAGACATAGTAGCCGGGAGCGTACTGACGGCCGAGGCCGGCGAAGCCGAAGCTGCCCTTCAGTCCGACGAATTGCTGGCGGGCGCGCAGTCCGGTGGTGCCGATGCCTTCGTTGGCGTCGTTCAGGAGCCCATATTCGAGCGCAAACACCGCCGCCACGCCGTTGCCCAGCGCTTCAGTGCCACGGAAGCCGACGCGGGAGCCGGTCAGGCCGCCCGGATCGATGCCGGTCTTCCTGTTGTCGCCCATTTTTCCGTAGCTGAAATAGGCGTCGACGACCCCGTAGAGCGTCGTCGCCGACTGAGCCATGACGGGCGCCGACGCCAGGCCCGCCAAAACAACGCCGGCTGCGAGCGCTGATTGTTTTTTGTTCATTGATTCCCTTTCGATAACAGCCTGAACGAGCGTTGCTAACAGTGCGCGAACTGCGGCGTGCGTTTCTCGACGAACGCGTTCATGCCTTCCTTCTGGTCAGCGAGCGCAAACGTCGCGTGCAGCGTGCGGCGCTCGAACAGCAGCCCTTCGCTGAGCGGGCTCTCGTATGCACGGTTGACCGACTCCTTCATCATCATCAGCACCGGCAGCGAATACTCGGCGAGCTGCGCGGCGGTCGCGAGCGCCTCGTCGAGTACCGTGCCGGCCGGGAAGATGCGTGCGACGAGCCCGCTGCGCTCGGCTTCCTGCGCGTCCATCAGGCGACCGGTCAGACACATGTCCATCGCCTTGGTCTTGCCGATCGCGCGCGGCAGGCGTTGCGTGCCGCCGGCGCCGGGAATCGTGCCGATCTTGATCTCGGGTTGGCCGAAACGGGCGTTGTCGGCAGCGAAGACGATGTCGCACATCATCGCCAGCTCGCAGCCGCCGCCGAGCGCGACCCCATTCACCGCCGCGATGACCGGCTTGCGGAAAGTGCGCAGCCGCTCCCAGTTGCGCGTGATGAAGTCCGACTTGTAGGCGTCCATGAAGTCCATCGCGCGCATCGCCGCGATGTCGGCGCCGGCGGCGAAAGCTTTTTCGGAGCCGGTCAGCACGACGCAGGCAATGCTCCGGTCGGCCTCGAACGCGTCGAGCGCGCGGCCGAGCTCGGTCATCACGTCATCGTTGAGCGCGTTATGCACTTCGGGCCTGTTGATGCGGATCAGGCCGACCTTGTGCCGGGTTTCGACGAGGATTACGAGATTCATCAGGATTTCTCCGGGGCGGGGTTGGCGGTGTCGCCGAAGGTTTTCGCGGTCTCGCGCAGCTTGAACTTCTGCAGCTTGCCGGCAGGTGTGCGCGGCAGGTCGTCGACGATCTCGAGCCGCTCGGGGTAGTACTGTTTCGCGACCTGCTGGCGATCGAGATAGGCGGTAAGATCGGCGAACGTCAGCGTGCAGCCGGGTTTGAGCGACACGAACGCGCAGATGCGCTCGCCGAGCCGCCGGTCGGGGTAGCCGACGACCGCCACCGTCGTGATCGACGGATGCTGGTACAGCAGGTTCTCGATCTCGATGACCGGGATGTTCTCGCCGCCGCGGATGACGATGTCCTTGTTGCGGCCGTTGATGCGGATGTAGCCTTCGGCGTCCTGAAACGCGAGGTCGCCGGTGTCGAACCAGCCTTCGGCGTCGACGCTGTTCAGGTGCGGGCGCTTCAGGTAGCCGGCGAACAGCGACGCGCCGCGGATCAAGAGGCTGCCGGTTTCGCCCTGCGATAGCTTCGCACCGTTTGCATCGATGATCTTCACCTCGATGCCGGGCACGGGCCGGCCGTCCGACACGCCGGACTTCTCGAGTGCGCGGGCCGGTTCGGTCACCGTCACCGCGCCGCACTCGGTCATGCCCCACGCCGAGCACACCAGAAGGCCCATCAGCTCCCAGGCGCGCTGGATCACGATCGGCGGAATCGGCGCGCCGGCGCAGTTGAACTTCGTGAACTGCGACGACACCGGCGCACCGGCTTCGACCGCAGTGCACAGGTCGGAGATGAACGCCGCCGACGCCATGCTGAACGTGACGCCGGTCTCGCGGACGATCTCGAGCGCGCGTGCCGCGTTCCAGGTCTCCTGCAGGACGGTCGTCGAGTTCAGGATCAGCGGAAGCATCGCGAGGTAGCCGTAGCCGGTCAGGTGCGCCATCGGCGAGGCGCCGAGGATGACGTCGCCGCCGCCGAGCTCCATCCGCTCGATGTATGCGTGCAGGTTCGAGAACAGTGTGTTCGACGTGTGCATCACGCCTTTGGGCTCGCCCGTCGTGCCCGACGTGTACATCAGCAGCGCGACGTCGTCGGGGCCGAGTGCGGGGCCGGCGAGCGGCGGCGTGTCGTCGCGCATCAACACGCGATCGAAGCTGTCATCACCGTCGCCGTCGATGACGACGACCTGCCTGAGGTGCGGTGCCTTCGACTGCAGCTCGCGCGCCATCGCAGCGTGGTCGAACTTGCGAAATACCGATGGCACGATGAAGACCTTCGATTCGGCGAAGTTCAGCATGTAAGTGAGCTCGTGCTGGCGGAAGATCGGCATCACCGGGTTCGCCGCGGCGCCGATGCGCGCGCAGGCGAGTGCAAGCGCGACGAACTCCCAGCGGTTCGGTAGCTGGAAGCTCACCACGTCGCCACGGCCGACGCCGAGCGCGGCGAGCCCGCGCGCGATGCGGTCGACGCGACAGTCGAGTTCGCGGTAGCTGAGCCGCACCGGCTCGGGGTGGCCGTCGCGATACGCGACCACCGCCGGTTTGTCGGGGCAGTTCTCGAGCGCGCGCTGGAAATGGACGTCGATCGTCTCGTCGCGCCACAGGCCGGCAGCCTTCATCGCGTCCATGCGGTCTGCCAGCAGTACCGGTTCGAAGTTCATTGTCGTTCTCCTCTCTCGACCGGTCCCGGTCAGCCCTGGATCAGCGTGCATTTGGATTCGTTGAGCGGCAGCGCGATCTTTCCGCTCACGGCTCTCGTTTCTGATTTTTCTGGATGCATATCTCTCTCCACGTGTGGTCCAGGCGCACATGCGACGGGGACGCTGCAAAAGTAGCGTCCGGAAATTTTTAAGTCAATAGTTTGATATAAAAACCAATATGCACCGTTCGGGGATGGCCCGGGAATCATTCGAGGAAATCTATGTAATCTGTTGAATTTTATATTTATAAATTGTTATTTCAGACATCATAAGAGCTCTGTTACGTATGAAAATAAGTCAAGCTATTGACACAAAACCCGAGAGCTTCCTAGAATCCGTCGGACTTGATAAGGAGGAGAAAAATGGATTTCAGTCTCAGCCCCGAGCAACAGGCGCTCGTTGACACCGCGAACCGCTTTGCCCGCGAACGCTTGGCGCCGGGCTACAAGGCGCGCGAAAAGGCCGAGCGCATCGAGCGCGAAGTGATCCGCGACATGGGCGAACTGGGTTTTCTCGGTCCGGAGTTGTCCGAGGAGCACGGCGGGCTCGGCGTCGACTGCCTCACCAGCGGGCTGCTGCTCGAGCAAATCTCGTACGGCGACTTCAACGTCTCATATGTGAACCTGCTCACGTCGCTGTGCGGCCAGATCGTGGCCGGCCATGCGCGGCCCGACATCGCGAAGGAGTGGCTGGGCCAGGTGATCGCCGGACACAAGACGATCGCGATCGCGCTGACCGAGCCCTCCGCGGGGTCCGACGCCGCGCGCCTGAAGCTCAAGGCGGTGCGCGACGGCAACGACTTCGTGCTCAACGGCGAGAAGACGTCGATCTCGATGGCGACGCAGTCCGATGTCGCGGTGGTGTTCGCGCGCACCGGCAGCGAGGCCGAGCGTGCCCGCGGCATCAGCGCGTTCCTCGTGCCGATGGACCTGCCCGGCATCACGCGGACCGCGTTCGACGACATCGGCACGCGTCCGGTCGGCCGCGGCTCGATCTTCTTCGATGACGTGCGCGTATCCGCCGACATGATGCTCGGCAATGAGGGACAGGGCTTCATCCAGGTGATGCAGGGCTTCGATTACAGCCGTGCGCTGATCGGCCTGCAGTGCATGGGCGTCGTGCGCGCGTCGCTCGACGAGACCTGGCGCTACATCCAGGAGCGCGAGGCGTTCGGCAAGAAGATCGGCGACTTCCAGGGCGTGACGTTCCCGCTCGCCGAAGCCGAGACGATGTACGAAGCCTGCCGTGCGCTATGCCTGCGCACGTTGTGGCTCAAGGATCAGGGGCTGCCGCACACGTCGGAAGCCGCGATGTGCAAGTGGTGGGCGCCGAAGCTGGCGTGCGAAATCATCCACCAGTGCCTGCTCACGCACGGCCATGGCGGCTATGCGAGCGACTACGACTTCGGTCAGCGCTACCGGGACGTCATGGGACTGCAGATCGGTGACGGCACCGCGAACATCATGAAGATGATCATCGGGCGCGAGAAGCTCGCGGCGCACGAGATCTGACGGCGTGTATGCAACAGGTCGTGACGGAGCGTAGGGCGGATGAGCCGAAGGCGTTATCCGCCGGATGTGTGGTGCCGGGCGGTACCGGGCGGCATCGGCGGTTCGCATTCGGCGGAAGGCGCTGCGCTTTTCCGCCCTACAGCTTCGCCATGTTGCGCTGCAGCAGGCTGACGTAATGGATGAATTGCAGGCGGTCGTCGAACGAGAAGCCTTTGAGCGCCTGGTCGTAGAACGCGTGAATCGGCTCGGCGAGCTTGATCCACAGGTCTTCGCCCTTGGGGCTGAGCCTGACCTTGCGCGAGCGGCGATCTTCCTCGCTGGTCACGCGTTCGATCAGGCCGTCGCGTTCGAGGCGGGTCAGCAGGCCGGACAGGTTCTGGCGGCTGACGAGCAGGAAGCGGGAGAGCTCGTTGATGCCCATGCCGTCCTTTGCCTTCGGGCGGGACAGCGCGCCGAGCACCGACCACTGCTGCGTCGTCACGCCGAACTCGTCGAGCGCCTGCGTGCCTTTGGTGTGCAGCGTGTTGGCCGCCTGGAAGAAGCGGAAAAACAGGCGGTTGCTGATCTCGATCGTGGCGAGGTTCTTGGCGGCGGAAGCGTCGGTCATCGGATGGACGGGCAGGGTTCGAACGGCGCCCATTGAAACGCAAACAGCAGCCCGGACGCAAACGGGTCGGAAATTGAGCGGTATCCAACAGGAGGAAGCACAGATGAGAGGAATCAAGGACAAAGTCGCGATCGTCACCGGCGGCGCAGGTGGCATCGGTTCGGCAATCTGCCGCCGCTTCGGCGAAGAAGGCGCGAAAGTCGCGGTGTTCGACATCAACCGCGAAGCGGCCGAAACGGTCGCTGCGGATATCCGCGCGAAAGGCGGCAACGCCCAGGCGTTCGCGGTCGATCTGACGAGCCAGGACTCGGTGATCACCGCGGTGAGCGCCGCCGAGCAGGCGCTCGGCCCGACCGACGTGCTGGTCAATAACGCCGGCTGGGACAAGATCGGCAATTTCCTCAGCACCGACAAGCCGCTGTGGGACAAGATCGTCGCGATCAACCTGTATGGCGCCCTGTACATGCATCACGCCGTCGCCAAGGGCATGGTCGAGCGCGGCGCGGGCCGCATCGTCAACATCGCGTCGGACGCCGGCCGTGGCGGCTCGTCCGGCGAGGCGGTGTATTCGTTCTGCAAGGGCGGACTGATCGCGTTCTCGAAGACGATGGCGCGTGAACTCGCCCGCCAGCAGATCAGCGTCAACGTCGTGTGCCCCGGCCCGACCGATACGCCGCTGCTCGACGACATCTGCGGCGAAGGCGAGAAGGGCGACAAGCTGCGCACCGCCTTCACGCGCGCGGTGCCGTTCGGGCGGCTCGGCCAGCCCGACGACCTGCCTGGGGCGATTCTGTTCCTGTCGAGCGACGACGCGTCCTTCATCACCGGCCAGGTGCTGAGCGTGTCCGGCGGCCTGACGATGGCTGGTTGAGCGCGGACTCGCGACCCCCAATCTAACATTCAGAGGAAATCAAAATGGAATACCAGGACATTCTGTACACGAAGGAAGACGGCATCGCGACGATCATGATCAACCGTCCGGCGCAGTACAACGCGTTCCGCGCGCAGACCTGCGAGGAAATTATCCACGCGCTGAAGGACGCGGATTTCGATCGCCAGATCGGCGTCGTCGTGCTGACCGGCGCGGGCGACAAGGCGTTCTGCACCGGCGGTGACCAGGGCACGCAGGACGGCGGCTACGGCGGCCGCGGCGTGATCGGCCTGCCGGTCGAGGAGATGCAGAGCGCGATCCGCGACATCGCCAAGCCGGTGATCGCGCGCGTGAATGGTTTTGCCATCGGCGGGGGCAACGTGCTCGTGACGGTCTGCGACCTTGCGATTGCCTCGGAAAAGGCGCAGCTCGGCCAGGCCGGCCCGCGCGTCGGCTCGGTCGACCCCGGCTTCGGCACGGCGCTGCTCGCGCGTGTCGTCGGTGAGAAGAAGGCGCGCGAGATCTGGTATCTGTGCCGCCGCTACACTGCGCAGGAAGCGCTCGCGATGGGCCTCGTCAATGCGGTGGTGCCGCATGACCAACTCGACGCCGAAGTGAAAAAGTGGTGCGACGAGATCGTCGAGAAGAGCCCGACTGCGATCGCGCTGGCGAAAAAGTCGTTCAACGTCGATACCGAGATGATCCGCGGCATGGGCGGCCTCGCGATGCACGCGCTGAAGCTGTATTACGAGACGGCCGAATCGGCCGAAGGCGGCAACGCGTTCCGCGAGAAGCGCAAGCCCGAGTTCCGCAAATACGTCAAGTAAGCGCTCGCGCAGGCGCTGCCGCCCGGACCGGTGACCGATTGCCGGCCGGGCGGCGGCGCTTCGCAGCAAAAACCACAACGCACCATCAGACCGGAGAGGGAATAGGACATGATCCGCGATCAGGAGACTCTGAACATTCTTCTCGGCACGATCTCGCGCTTCGTGCGCGAACGCCTCGTGCCGCAGGAAGCCCACGTCGCCGAAACCGACCAGATCCCGCAGGAGCTCGTCGACGAGATGAAGGAACTCGGCCTCTTCGGCCTGTCGATTCCCGAGGAATACGATGGCATGGGGCTGACGATGGAAGAAGAAGTCCTCGCGACCTTCGAGATCGGCAAGACTTCGCCGTGCTTCCGTTCGCTGTTCGCGACCAACAACGGCATCGGCGCCCAGGGCATCGTCATCGATGGCACTGAAGAGCAAAAACGCCATTACCTGCCGAAGCTCGCGTCCGGCGAAATCATCGGTTCGTTCGCGCTGACCGAACCCGACAGCGGCTCGGACGCCGCCAGCCTGCGCACCAGCGCGCGCCGCGACGGCGACTGCTACGTGCTCAACGGCACGAAGCGCTACATCACGAATGCGCCGGAAGCCGGCATCTTCACGGTGATGGCCCGCACGACGCCGGACTCGCACGGCGCTCACGGCATCTCGGCGTTCATCGTCGAGCAGGGCACGCCGGGCTTGTCGCTCGGGCCGATCGACAGGAAGATGGGCCAGAAAGGCGCGCACATCTGCGACGTGATCTTCGACGACTGCCGCGTGCCGGCCGCGAACCTGATCGGCGGACGCGAGGAAGTCGGCTTCAAGACTGCGATGAAAGTGCTCGACAAGGGTCGCATCAACATCGCCGCAGTATGCGTCGGTGTCGCCGAACGCATGCTCGACGACGCGCTGCGCTACGCGCTCGAACGCAAGCAGTTCGGCAAGCCGATCGCCGAGTTCCAGCTGATCCAGGCGATGCTCGCCGACAGCAAGGCCGAGATCTATGCGGCGCGCAGCATGGTGCTCGACGCAGCACGGCGCCGCGACGACGGGCTCGACGTCGGCACCGAAGCCGCGTGCGCGAAGCTCTTCGCCTCGGAAATGTGCGGCCGTGTCGCCGATCGGGCGGTGCAGATCTTCGGCGGCGCCGGGTACCTGGCCGAATACGGCATCGAGCGCTTCTACCGTGACGTGCGCCTGTTCCGCATCTTCGAAGGCACGACGCAGATCCAGCAACTCGTCATCGCCCGCAACATGATCCGCGACCATGCGCAGTAATACCCAGACCGAAAAATTCCGATACGGAGGAGACCCGAAAGTAAGCGTCCGCCGCTCCCACCTGTAACAGCCCCGCGGTTTTGTCGACACTCCTGATTTTCACCAGGAGTTCGTGATGAGCACACAATCGGAGCGCGTTGCGCGCTGGCGCGAGCACGTGGAGCGGTGGCGCCGCAGTGGTCAGACACAGGCGGCCTATAGCGCCGAGCATGGCGTGAGCAGTAAATCCCTGGGGTACTGGATTCGGCGGTCGCGCCACGAGTCAGCGCGCGAGGTGGATTCGGTCCTGACGTTGGTGGCGGCCCGTCCTGTCGGCGTCACGGCGCCGCGGCAAGCGGGGGAGGTGCTGTCGCTGTGCAGCCCGTCGGGCTGGTGCCTGCAGTTCGGTGCGCTGCCGCCGGCGTCGTGGCTCGCCGAGGTGCTCGCGCACGGGGCGACGTGATGATTCCGCCGGAGCAGATCTGGCTCGCGGTCGAGCCGATCGACATGCGTCTGGGCATCGACGGTCTGTCTGCACGACTGCAGAACAGCCTGGGCCGCGCGCCGTGCGATGGCAGTGCGTACGCCTTCATCAACCGGGCCCGCACGCGCCTGAAGGTGCTGCTGTGGGATGGCACCGGGGTGTGGCTGAGTCAGCGGCGTCTGCATCGGGGCAGCTTCAGTTGGCCCGCTGCCGATACGGCGGTGTTCGCGCTGTCGGCCGAGCAGTGGCAGTGGCTCGTGGCGGGGGTGCAATGGCAGCGCCTGAGCGCCGCCGCCCCGGCGCACTGGCGGGTGTGATCGGGGCGCCGACACGGTCCACCATCAGTTGCATAAAATTGGCCTGAAACCCTTGTGAATGCTGGGGTTTGGCGCACTCTTCGGGTATAATTCCGGCATGGATTTCGCCGCCGAACTGACCGCTTTCGACCTGCCGCCCGAACTCGCGCAGCAGGTTCAGAAGTGGGTCGCGCAGGCGGCCGACGTGGCCCGCCTGGAAGCGGAACTCAAGCTGAGCAAGCTCAAGATCGAGGCCCTGGTCCACGAGATCGCCACCCTCAAGCGCCTGCGCTTCGGCGCGAGCAGCGAAACGCTGCCGGCGGGCATGAAGGACCTCTTCGACGAGACGCTCGCGGCCGACCTCACCGCCTGCGAAGCCCGGCTCGAGGCGCTGCGCGACGCCGAGGCATCCGAAGCTGCAGCGACCCCGAAGGCTCCGCCCGAGCGCCCCCGCGCGGGCCGCCCGCCGTTGCCGGCCCACCTCGAGCGCATCGAACACCGTCACGAGCCCGAGTCCTGCAGCTGCGGCACGTGCGGGCAGGATCTGGTCAAGATCGGCGAAGACGTCTCCGAGCAGCTCGACATCATCCCGGCCAAGTTCTTCGTGCATCGCCACATCCGCCCGCAGTACGCCTGCCGCCACTGAGAGACGGTCTCGGCCGTCCCCGTGCCGGCGGCGGTCATCGACGGCGGCCTGGCCGCGCCGGGGCTGCTGGCGTGGGTGACGGTGAGCAAGTTCGTCGATCATCTGCCGCTGTACCGGCTCGAACAGATCGCCCAGAGGAGCGATGTGGCACTACCGCGCTCGACGCAGTCCGAGTGGCTCGGGCGCATCGGGGTGGCGCTGTCGCCGCTCTACGCCCGACTGAGCGAGCACCTGTTGGCGGGTACGGTGCTGCATGCGGACGAAACCCCCGTCGAGCAACTCGATCCGGGGCGCGGCAAGACGAAGCGGGCGTATCTGTGGGCCTACCGCAGCAACACGCTCGGCGCCGACCCGCCCATCATCATCTTCGATTACCAGCCCGGGCGCGGCGGGCAATATCCCCAGGCCTTCCTGAAAGGCTGGAAGGGCATGCTCATGGTCGATGACTACGTCGCCTACAAGGCGCTCTTCGGCAATCAGGTCGGGGAGTTGGCCTGCATGGCCCATGCAAGACGCAAGTACTTCGAACTGCATCAGGCCAACCAGAGCCCGGTGGCGGCCGAGGCTTTGCAGCGCATCGGCGAGTTGTATGCGCTCGAAGAGCAGGCGCGCGACGTCTCGATCGAGGCGCGCGCCGAACTGCGCGCGCAGTACGCCCGCCCGCGTCTGGAGGCGATGTATCTGTGGCTCGTGCAGACTCGCAAGACCGTGGCCGATGGCGCGGCGCTGGCCCGTGCCATCGACTACAGCTTGAAGCGCTGGCCGGCGCTCGCGCGTTACGCGAGCCGTGGCGACTGGCCGATCGCCAATAATCCGATCGAGAACGCCATCCGCCCGATCGCTCTGGGCAAGAATTATCCTCGGTCAACTATTAGGCAAGGTCTGCTCGTTACCGCCGCCGAAGCCTAGAGCCAGCGGGGGTTTCAGCCCTCAGTGCTGTCTGCAAACCTGCCATAAGAAATGGTGTTTCCTGTGAGTCCGATCCATCACCACAGGAGCCCACCATGCCCACGTACCCATGCCTGCCGAGCCTTGCTCCAACGCTTCTTTGCCGAACGCCTGATCCAGCAACAGAACGCCAGTCCGAGAACGGTCGGGGCCTATCGCGATACCTTCCGGCTGCTGCTGACCTATGCAGAACGAGAACGGGGCAAGCCACCGGCCAAGCTGACGCTGGGGGATTTCAATGCGGCACTGGTCCTCGACTTCCTCGCCCACCTCGAAACCGAGCGCCACCACACGGTGCGCAGCCGCAACGCACGACTGGCTGCGGTGCGCGCCTTTGCCCATTACGTGGCCTTGCAATGCCCGCCGACGTTGCAACTCGCGCAGCAGATCCTGGCGATCCCGATGAAACGCTTCGAGCGGCCCCTGCTCGAGTATCTCTCCCGCGATGAGGTTCAAGCCGTTCTCGCCGCCCCCGACACGAGCACCTGGTGTGGTCGCCGTGATCGGGTGATGTTCGCGTTGCTCTACAACACCGGCGCGCGGGTTTCCGAAATGATCGGCATCCGGGTGGCCGATGTCACGCTCGGCGCGACGTCCTCGGTGCGCCTGCAGGGCAAGGGGCGCAAGCAACGAACCGTGCCGCTGTGGAAGGAAACGGCGGCCGAAATCCGTCACTGGTTGAAGTATGCAGATTTGCGCACCGACCAGCCGCTCGTCCCCAACCGCAGCGGGCGAGCGATGACCCGCACGAATGTCGCCGAGCGACTTGCCCTCGCGATCACGGCGGCGACGACGCAGTGTCCGCGGCTGGCGGGGCGCAGAATATCGCCCCATTCCTGGAGGCACACGACCGCCATGCATCTGTTGCAGGCCGGCGTCGACATCACGGTCATCGCCTTGTGGCTGGGGCACGAGAGCCCGGTCACGACCCATGGCTACGTCGAGGCCGACCTGGCAATGAAGGAACGTGCCCTCGATACGCTCGCGCCGCCAGAGACCAAGCGCAAACGCTATCGCCCAAGCGACGCTGTCCTCAAATTCCTCGAAAGCCTCTGAAATTATGCAAACTCAAGTACGCGGCCCGCCACACAGGTGGCCGATCCCGGCGGCAGACCTTGCCTAATAGTTGACCGAGGATAATGCAGAGGGTTTTTAGCCTGGCGAACGCGGCGAGCAGGTGCTGATGCGGGCGCTCCGGGATGACCGCGTTCGGTAGGCTAAAAAGCCTGTTGGACTGAACCGCCGGCACGCGGGTGGGGCTATGGGGATTGAATCGTGGTGCGAGCGGCGAAGGCGTGAATGGCTGCCGGAATGGCTCGTGGAAATGACGCCCGAGCGATGATTGCGGCGCCTTCGGATGCCTGGGGTGGCTGCCCGGGCGAGCACCGCGCCGACGACGCGGAGCCGCTCCGGCGGTTTCGGCCGTGCCTGGCGACAGGAGTCCCGGCGCCTCTCTTGGATGCCAGGGAAGCGTTCAGGAAATCGGCAGCGGTCGCATTCATGACGGCACTCGCGGCGGCGCGCGGGGCAAGGCGCCGGGCAGGAAGGTCTCGAGGCACACCATGTGACCCCGGCCACATTGCGGGCAGTCGCGTAGTGACCTTCCGGTGAGCTGCTGGTAGCGCTCACGGTAGTCGCGCGGCGCGTCGGTCTGCGGTTCTGGCGCGGGGGCGCTGAGCAACGCCCGGCAGTGGGCGAGCGCGCTCGCGCGAAGGCGGTTGGCGAGAAATCCGTAATGCCGGATACGATGGAACCCCGCCGGCAGGACATGCAGCAGGAAGCGGCGGATGAATTCGTGCGCCTCCAGGCGCATGACTTTGTTGCGCCCGTGGTGGCGGTAGTCCTTCCAGCGAAAGCTCACCTCATCGTCGGTGCAGGCGACGAGGCGATTGTTCGAGATGGCGACGCGATGGGTATAGCGGCCAAGATATTCGAGGACCTGCTGCGGGCCGCCGAACGGCGGTTTGGCGAAAACCACCCACTCGGATCGTCTCGCGCGCGCCAGATGCCGGGCGAAGACAGCGGGCGCGTGCAGCGCCGCGAGGGCATTGAAGAAGTGGAGCTCGCCCGCATCAAAGGCCTGTTGCAAGCGCTTGAGGAACAGGTGCCGGAACAGCCGCGACAGCACCCGCACGGGCAGGAAGAACCCGCGGCGGCACGCGATCCAGCGCTCGCCGTCGGCCGACACGCCCCCGCCCGGCACGACGCAGTGCAGATGCGGGTGATGCAGCATATTCTGCCCCCAGGTATGCAGGATGGCGATGAAACCGAGCTCGGCCCCGAGGTGCCTCGGATCGGCGGCGATGATGCGCAAGGTCTCGGCGGTGGCGTGAAACAGGATCTCGTAGACCACGCTCTTGTTCTGATAGCTGATCGCCGCGATGTCCTCGGGGACGGTGAAGACGACGTGGAAATACTCGACGGGGAGCAGATCGGCCTGGCGCGCTTCGAGCCATTGCGCCCGCACCAGGGACTGACATTTGGGACAGTGCCGATTGCGGCAGCTATTGAACGCGATGCGCTGGTGACCGCAGGCGTCGCACTGCTCGACGTGTCCGCCGAGGGCCGCGGTGCGGCAACGCTCGATCGCGCGCATGACCTGGTACTGCCCGCGGCTGAGGGTAGCCGCGTGGTCCCGGCGATAGATGGGCCCGGCCTGACGAAAGATGTCCGCCACCTCGAGCCCGGTGGCGCGCACGCCCCGGTCTCAGAAATGGACGGGCGGACTCGGCTGCGGCGGATCCACCACCACTTTCGGCAACAGGTCGAACGGGCTCGTCGTCGCGCACACGGTGCTGGTGGCGACCTTCAGGTAGCGCGAGGTCGTGGCGAGACTGCGATGGCCGAGCAGCAACTGGATGGTGCGCACGTCGGTGCCGGATTCGAGCAGGTGTGTGGCGAAGGCATGTCGAAGCGAGTGCGGGGTAATCGGTTTCCGAATGCCGCAGGCGCGCCGAGCCTTCTGGCACGCCAATCCCACCGCATTGCGGGTGATCGGCTGACCCGGCACGTCACCCGGAAACAGCCACAGCGTTGGCCGCGCGGACTTCCAGTAGACCCGCAACGCCTCGAGCAGCCGCGGCGAGAGCATCACGTAGCGATCCTTGCGTCCTTTGCCCTGGTCGACCCGCAAGACCATGCGCTGGCTGTCGATGTCGCTCACCTTGAGGTGGGTCGCTTCCGAGACGCGCAGCCCGGCGGCATAGGCCGTCATCAGGATCGTGCGATGCATGAGATGGTCGACCGACGCCAGGAACTGCGACACCTCTTCGCGGCTCAGTACCACCGGGAGCTTGAAGGACCGCTTGGGCATTGGAATCTCTTCCACCGCCCAGGCGCGCTTGAGTGTCACCTTGTAGAGAAATCGCAGCGCGCCGGTCGCGACACTGACCGTGGAGGGGGTGAGTTTGCGGGTCTGCGTCAGATAGACCTGATAGGCGCGAACCTGCTCCGGCCCGAGTTCGTCGGGCGAGCAATCGAAGTACCTTGCATAGGCGGAGACTTGCTTCAGGTAGGCCGACTGGGTGTTCGGGGCGAGATTGCGAACGCCCATGTCTTCGAGCATGCGCTGGCGAAGGGGTGTCATGGCAAAGCTCCTGATTGGGAAGGAACGAAGGGCTGCGAACAGCCACCCCATCCTTCTCCAACGCGGGCTTTGTGGGAATGTGCCGGCTTCGGCACCGCGCGTGGATCACCCCCTACCGCGCCAGCGGTTTAGTCCAGTTCTTGTTATCGAAACATTTCGATAACAAGAAAAATTGGATGTTTGCGGGTTCCGAAGCCGCCGGCAAGCGGGCCGCGGTGATTCAGTCGCTGCTCGCCACCGCACGCGCCAATGGCTTCGAGCCCCTGGCGTGGCTCTCCGACACCCTCGAGAAGCTGCCGGCCTGGCCCAACAGCCGCATCGACGAATTGCTGCCGATCAGATAGAAAGAGTCTGCGCAAGCGTAAGAGGGCGTGGGAGCGGCGGACGCTTACAGCCCGCCCTGGCTTCGAGCACGTCGAACGCGGCCACGGTCGGACCGTCCTGCAGGTGAGTTGGGCCGTGCCCAGCGGCAGCGAAATCGACTCCGCGCTGTGGCCTGGGTGCAAGACGGTCGGTTGCGTTGTCTCTCAGCGCTTCGTCGGCAACAAGGCGGCCGAGCTCGAGGAGCGCTTCTACATCAGCTCGCGCGTGCTCTCGGCCGAGGAACTGGCCCGCACGGTGCGTGCCCACTGGGCCATCGAGATAGTCTGTACGCAAATGACAAAAACGGACGTGCTCGCTGCTCCGGTCGGTGGGAATCACATAGTGGATTTCCACCGCGGTGTCCGTGACGATGACCCGGTCGATCAGCAGTTCGACCAACTGGCGCTTCTGCTCGAAGCTGGCGTTATCCAGTCCAGCGCGTACGCGGGCGCAGAAGTTCTCGATGGCGATGGCGGTGCCGGCGAGTTCCTCATGCCGGTCGGCTTGGGCGGACAACTGGCGCTCCTGTTCCGCCAACGCCTGATCGCGCTGTTCCAAGTCGCGACGCCGCCGCTCGTACTCAGGCAGGGCAATGACGTCATGCAGATAGGCTTCCGTCAGGCGGTCGATCTGCTGGCCCAGGCTGACCCGGCCTTGGCGCAGGTTCTCCCGGCGTGCCTGCAATTCCTGCGGCAACCACTGTCCGCCGTGCGCCCGCTCCAGCGCCCGCGTGAGTTCAGCCGGATGGGTCAGCACTTCGCACAAGTCGCGCCACACCAGATCATCGAGTTGGCCGGCCGGAGCAAAACGCGCATGGCAAGGCTCACGCCCCAACATCGCCCATTTGAGCTTGCTCGAACACATGTAATACGAATAGGGAGAACGGACCGCCGTGCGACCGATACAGGCATACCGGCAGTAGCCGCAGCTGACCAGCGCCCGCAGCAGGTAGGGGTGCGCCGTGTTGTTGCGTTGCGAAAAGCATCGATTCTTCGCCAACTTGCTTTGTACCAGGTCAAACTGTTCGGTGGCCACGATGGCCGGCACCGTCGCCACCGCAATCCATTCGGCGCGTGGCACCGGGATGCGGCTTTCGTGCGGCCGGCCAATCGGGTGGGTCGCCGAACGCCGGATACGGGGTGGGCGGTAACGTACTCGTCCAGTATAGACCTGGCCGGTATAGGCGGGATTCGTCAGTATCCCGTGCAAGGTGGCGACTGCCCACACCGACTTGCCGCCGGGCGACGGTATATGACGTTCGGCAAGCGTGCGCGCCAGTTGCAACAGGCTCACCTGGGGCTCCAGGTAAAGCGCAAAGATTTCCGCCACCACGGCGGCCTCGCCGGGTTCCAGCACCACCCCGCCCGGATCGCGCGGCCGATCGGGATGAAGGCGGTAGCCGTAGGGCGCCCGCGTCCAGGGCAACAACACTCCGGCGCGCAGCTTTGCCTGGCGGCCACGGCGCATCCGTTCGGTGATGAGGGTGCGTTCGTATTCGGCCACCGCTCCGCGAATCTGCAACAACAGCTGGTCGTGCGGATCCTGGCTCATCGGGCGGTCGAGAAATTCGACCTGGCAGCCATGCTCTTCGAATTCTTCCAGCAGCAGCATCTGATGGACATAATTGCGCGCCAGCCGATCCGGCGCCGTCAGCACCACCCGATCGATACTGCGCTCCCGTATGGCATCGCGCAGATGATCCAACCCGGGACGGTTCAGGCGCGCGCCGCTGAAGCCGTCGTCACGGTAGATGTTCTGATCCGTCAGGGTAAGGTCCTGTGCTTGGAGATGGGCTCGCAGGCGATCGAGTTGCTGATCAATGGTCTGCTGGTGGACTTGGTTCGAGGTCGATACCCTCACATACACGGCAACTCACATCATCCTTCTCCTTTGCCGGTGGATGCGGAGGCGCCGCCGGACACCGGCTCCATTCCAGCAACAGCTGGTAGGCTCGATCCCACCGCTGCTGACCGTCCGGCAACGGCTTCGTCTGCCGGCGAATCTGCCATTGGTGTTTCATGGCCCCCTCCGCAGAGAACACTCTCCGCGGAAGGACACGCAGCATGCTGAGCCGTGCCCTGTCGCCGCCAGTCATGGCGCGGCGAGGTCAGTGTCAGCCGGACAAAGCGGGTGACGCAGAATTTGTCGTTTGTGATCAGACCATCGAGAACCGGCTCCACTGGATGCTTGACGTGTGCTTCGGTGAGGACGGCTCCATGGTCCGCAAGGACAACGCGCCGCAGAACCTCTCGCTGCTCAAGAAGATCGTCCTCAACCTGATCCGCACCGACACCACCGACCCGGCCAAGACCAGCCTGCGCCTGAAGCGCAAGCGCGCGGCCTGGGACGACGACATCAGGATGAAGATGCTGGGGATTCATCCGTTATGACTTCCGAGTGCGGTAGCCCTGGGGTTACCCCTTAGCGTTTAAGTGTTCGCACCAATTGTTGCTGATCGGTCGGATAGCTCTAATAAGCACAGGGCAATCGTATCTTCATGGTTGTTGACGGCGTAGGCGCTGCGCACGCGTGATCGATCCTCATTGAACTGCACATTGAGACACCAGTGAAGCCAATTCTCTACCCCCCAATGACCGCCCGCCGCACGCGCGATCGCTCCCCGTCCGGCAGGGCATGGATGTCACGACACCTTTCGATATCCCCAAAGTTGTCCGCTTCCGGCAGCCCCGCGCATATCGCAATCCTGAACAGTTCGGCCCGACTGTAACGCATGGAGCGCCATCTGCGCGGGGCTGCCTAAAGTACGCCAGCCGGCTCATCGCCGTGATCTTCAGTCACGGCGATACAAGAAAAATTCCGATTCTAAAACAGACTCATGGCCGTCCCGGACGATGGGAAAAACAAAAACCACAGTCCTATCCATTCAAGGAGGAAGACATGAAAGAAAGGCAGTCCCGCTTCAACTGCAGCTCCGTGCTGCGGATCAGGTCGGTTAGCAAAGCAGTCACCATCGTCTGTGCGGGCATGGTGGCCTCGGGAACGGCTTTTGGCGTTGCCATCGATACAGGCAACACCGACCTGTCGATGCGCTGGGACAATACCGTCAAATACAACGCGAGCTGGAGGACCGAAAAACAGGAGACGAATGGGCCGGCTTCGGATACGGGGGCCCGGGTCAATACCAACGACGGCGACCGCAACTTCAGCCGCGACCTGATCTCGAATCGTGTCGACCTGTTGTCCGAATTCGACCTGCGCTACCGCAACAACATGGGTATCCGTGTCAGCGGCGCAGCCTGGCACGACCAGGTCTACAACGAGTCCAATGACCGCAGCCCACGCCACGCCGGGTCCCTCAACCAGCGCTCCGCGGATTTCGACGAGTTCACGACGGCCACCGAAAAGCTGCATGGCCGCAAGGCGGAGTTTCTCGATGCCTTCGTGTATGGCCGAACCGATATTGCCGGCAAGGGCCTCAACCTGAAGGCGGGACGCTTCACCCAGCTCTACGGCGAAACGCTGTTCTTCGGCGCGAACGGGATCGCAGGCGCGCAAACCCCGCTCGACCTGGCGCGCGCGCTGTCGGTGCCGAATTCGCAGTTCAAGGAAGTCGCCCGCCCCGTAGGGCAGGTTTCGGCGCAACTGCAGCTCAGCGCGGACTTATCGATCGGCGCCTATTACCAGTATGAATGGCGGGAATCGCGCCTGCCGGGCGCGGGGAGCTACTTTTCCTTCGCGGACTTCGCCGGCGCCGGCGGAGAATTCCTGTTTGGCCCCTTTGGCCCGAACGGCACCTTGCGCCGCGCGGGGGATATGGACGCCCAGGACTCAGGCCAGGGCGGGGTTCAAGTCAAGTTCCGGGCCGGCGACACCGAGTATGGGCTGTACGCCGCGCAGTTCCACGACAAGCTGCCCCAGTTCTACATAAGGCCGGGAGTGAACGCCGATCCCGCCAACGGCGTGGATGGCGATTACGCCCTCGTCTATGCGGAAAACATCCGCACCGTAGGCGCGAGCTTTGCCACGCTGCTGGGTGAGACGAACGTTTCCGGCGAACTGTCCTTCCGCGAAAATCAGCCGCTGGTTGCTTCGGGCAATATCGCGCTGGGTCTGGGGGGAGCGGACAACGACGACAACGCCACCTTTCCGAAAGGCAAGACGATGCATGTGAGCCTTTCGGCGATCACCGTTCTGCCGGCCAATGCGCTTTGGGAGGGGGCGGCCTTTGTAGGGGAGTTTGCCTACAACCGTGTGTTGAGCGTCACCGACAACCGGGCGGTGCTCGACCCCAATGCCACGCGTGAAGCGAGCGCAATCCAGTTCGTGTTTACCCCGGAATATTTCCAGGTTATGCCCGGTGTCGACCTGCAGGTGCCGATTGGCGTCAGCTATGGCCTGGCCGGGCGTTCCTCCGTCAATGGCGTCCTGTTCCCGTCCGAAAATGGCGGCAATTTGAGCGTCGGCGTGAAAGCGGATTATCGGAAGACGTGGCAGGCCGGCTTGAATTACACCCACTACATCGGCTCTTCGGGCTCGATCGTCAATCCTGCCGGGGAGCTGTCCTATGACAACTTCCACGGCGACCGCGATTTCGTGTCACTCACTGTTCAACGCACTTTCTGATTCACTATAAGTAAACGAGGAGACGGGATATGTTCAACAAAACCTTGCTATGTGCATCGGTGCTGGCGCTGATTGCAGGAATGCAGACGGCCGCAGCGGCCGTCAGTGCGGAGGACGCCGGCAAGCTGAAAACCTCCCTTACGCCGCTCGGCGGGGAAAAAGCCGGCAATAAGGATGGAACCATCCCGGCCTGGACGGGGGGGTATACCGGTCCGGTCACAGGCTCGAAAGTGGGCGACATTCCGGTGAGCCTTTTTCCGAATGAAAAGCCGGTCCTGCAAATCACTGCGTCCAATATGGCCCAGCATGCAGGCAAGCTCTCCGAGGGTACACAGGCCCTGCTGAAGAAATACCCGGATACCTTCCGTCTTGATGTTTACCCGACGCATCGCACGGCGACGGTACCAGAGCACGTCGCCGCCAATACCTTCAAGAATGCAACCCGTTGCAAGACGACAGAAGGCGGCAATTCGATCGAGGGCTGTTTCGGCGGCCTCCCGTTCCCGATCCCGCAGACCGGCGTGGAGGTGGTCTGGAATTACCTGCTGCGGGTCGAACCCGAATCGAAGGAGTTTGGGTTCAAGAACATTGTCGGCTCCTCGGATGGCAATCACACCCTGGCCACCCGCAACGACATGTTCTTCCAGCAACCCTACAACTACAAAGATGGGTCGTGGGAGACGTGGTCGAAGGACGGGGAGGGCGAATACACCATGTTTCGTTTCAGTACTACGGCACCATCCTTCAAAGTGGGCGAGTCGCTGGTCATTCGCGACGGCATCGATCCCAAAACCCCGCGCCAAGCCTGGCAGTATCTGGTCGGCCAGCGCCGCGTGCGCCGCGCCCCGACCGTTGCCTACGACACGCCGGACTTCGTTGCCTCGGGCGCGAACTATTTCGACGAGGTGGAAGGTTTCTACGGTCATCCTGACCGCTACGAATGGAAGCTGGTCGGCAAGCGGGAGATGTACGTTCCCTATAACAACAATGAACTGGTCACTGCCACGGTTTCCGAAGCCTACGACAAGTTCCATCTGAACCCCGCCAAGGTGCGCTGGGAGTTGCATCGCGTGTGGGAAGTCGAAGCCACGGTGGTTGCAGGCAGGCGCCATGCGGTGCCGAAGCGCAAGTATTACTTCGATGAGGATACGGCGCTGATGGTGCTGATGGACGGCTACGACGCCGAAGGCAAGCTGTGGCGCACCTCGCAGATGCCGAACTTCTTCGTGCCCGCCGTTCCAGCATTACTGGTCCAACAGGTGACGGTATTCAACCTGCAGGCGGGCACGATGAGCACGGTGCAGGGCCTGAACGACGAGTCGTACCGTGTCGTGCCGCGCAAACCTGAGACCTTCTTCACCGGAGATGCCGTCGCCGCCGACGCTTCACGCTGATCTCGCCTGGCTGCCTGGCTGCCTGGCTGCCTGGCAGTCGTCAAAGGGCCTGCCTGGGCGTAGGCAGGCAGGCCCCTGATTTTCAGGCCGGGTTTTTCGCTGTTGAACGACGCTCCGTCCACCGCGCGGATCCACAGGGTCTGCCCTGGAGTGGCGAAGCGCGAATGAGAGTAGGCAACATGGTTCTGAACACTGCGGTGCGGCCCCTGATGGCTGCCACCCTTTTGAGTTTGATGTGTCAGCTTGCGGTGGCGGCGACGACCGGCCAGCCTGTGCCCGATCTGATGGAGGTGGCGGCAAGTGCAGATGTGCGCGCCACCAGCGCTGTCCAGCTGGCGGTTACACGGGCGGGTGATCGCCTGGTTTCAGTGGGCCCCCGGGGAACAGTGCTCCTTTCGGACGACGGCGGTAAAACCTGGCGGCAGGCAGGTTCGGTGCCGTCGAGCGTGGCGCTGACCGCTGTCTGCTTCGTCAACGACAAGCTGGGCTGGGCGGTCGGCCACAGCGGCATCGTGCTGCATTCCCGGGATGGCGGCGAAACCTGGGTGCGCCAACTGGAGGGCCGCCAGGCGGCGCAACAGGTGCTGGAAGAAGCCAAGGCCCTCGAAGCGACCGGCAGGGAAGGCGCCGAGCGACTGCTGCGCGACGCACAGAGGATGGTCGAAGACGGTCCGGACAAACCGCTGCTGAGCGTGAGTTTCACGAACGAACGTCGCGGCTATGCGGTCGGCGCCTACGGACTCGCCCTTGCCACCGAGGATGGAGGCCAGTCCTGGCAGGCTTTCATGGCACGTCTGCCGAATCCGCGCGGCAAGCACCTTTATCAGATTCGTGCCGACGGTGCCCGGCTGCTCGTATCAGGAGAACAGGGGGCGCTGTTTCGCTCGGATGATGCCGGACTGTCCTTCGCCGAAGTCAGGACGCCCTACCCCGGCACGTTCTTTGGTGCGCTTTCGCTCGCTGAAGACACCGTTCTGGCGTACGGCTTGAGGGGCAATGTCTGGCGCAGCGGGGACGGGGGCACGGCCTGGACACAAATCGCCCTCGATCACGACATTACGATCACAAGTGGGGTGCGGCTCAAGGACGGCGCCGTCGTGCTTGCGGACGAAAGCGGCCGCCTGCTGCGCAGCGACGACCAAGGGCGCAGTTTCAGCGCACTTAAAGCAAAGGCCCCCAACGCGGTCACCGCGCTGGTGCAGATCGACGACGGAGCACTCGTCATGTCCGGAGCACGCGGCCTGAGCCGCGTCGACGCAGCTCAACTCGTTGTTACGGAAAATCAATAATGGCTGTTGCACATTCACTTCCGGCCGAAGCGGTCATTGTCGATCTCGCAGACTTCGATACACGCTCCGGTTCGTTTGCCGAGCGCGCGCTTTTCAACAACCGCCTGGTCATTGTCACACTGTGCTTTCTGGCCACGCTGGTGCTCGGCTACCAGGCGTTCGGACTCAAGTTGAACGCCGCGTTCGACAAGATGATCCCGACCAGCCACCCTTACATCGTGAACTTCCTCGACAACCGCAGCCAGCTCGCGGGCATGGGCAACAGCCTGCGCATCGCCGTGGCGGCGACGGAAGGGGACATCTTCGACGCAGAGTATCTCGATACCGTGCGCAAGATGAGCGACGAGCTGTTCCTGATGCCGAGCGTCGACCGGCCCTACATGAAGTCGCTGTGGGCGCCCGCCGTGCGCTGGACCGGCGTGACCGAGGAAGGGCTCGACGGCGGGCCGGTGATTCCGGACGACTACGACGGCTCGCCCGAATCGATCGAGCAGGTGCGCGTCAACGTCGAGCGCTCGGGCGAGATCGGCCAGTTGGTCGCCGCCAACTATCAGTCGAGCATCATTTTCGTCCCGCTGCAGGACAAGATCGCCGAGACCGGGGAGCGGATCGACTACCACGCGCTGTCAAAGCGCATCGAGGTGCTGCGCGCGAAGTACGAGTCGGAGAAGATCAGGATCCACGTCACCGGTTTCGCCAAGGTGGTGGGCGATCTGATCGACGGCCTGCAGCAGGTGATGATGTTCTTCGCCGGGGCGATCGTCATCTGCACCGCCGTGCTGTACTGGTACACCCGCTGCCTGCGCAGCACGCTGCTGGTGGTGGCGTGCTCGGTGGTGGCCGTGGTGTGGCTGCTGGGCCTGCTGCCCACGCTCGGTTACGAGCTCGACCCATACTCGGTACTGGTGCCCTTTCTCGTCTTCGCCATCGGCATGAGCCACGGCGCGCAAAAGATGAACGGCATCATGCAGGACATCGGGCGCGGCACGCACAGCTTGGTGGCGGCACGATATACCTTCCGCCGCCTGTTCCTCGCCGGGATGACCGCCCTGCTGGCCGACGCGGTCGGCTTCGCGGTGCTGATGGTGATCGACATCCAGGTCATCCAGGATCTGGCGATCACCGCCAGCATCGGGGTCGCGGTGCTGATCTTCACCAACCTCGTGCTGCTGCCGATCCTGCTGTCCTATACCGGGGTGAGCCCGGTGGCTGCCCAGCGCAGCCTGCGCGCGGAGCTGCGCGACGCGCAGGATGCCGGGCACGGCAAGCATCCGTTCTGGGCCTTCCTCGATCTGTTCACGCAGCGCAAATGGGCCAGCATCGCGGTGCTGACAGGGCTGGCGATGGGAGTGGTGGGCCTTGCAGTGAGCTTTCAGCTCAAGATCGGCGACACCGATCCCGGCGCCCCCGAGCTGCGCCCGGACTCGCGCTACAACCGCGACAACGCGTTCATGACTGCCAACTATGCGGCCAGCAGCGACGTGTACATCGTCATGGTCCGCACGCCGCAATATGCCTGCGGCCAGTACGACACGCTCATGGCGGTCGATGCGCTCGAGCGCGAGCTGCAGCAGCTGCCGGGAGTGGAGGCGACCAGCTCGCTAGCCGGCCTGGCCAAGGTGTCGAACGCCGGCATGAACGAGGGCAGCCTGAAGTGGTTCGAGATTCCGCGCTCGCAGGACATGCTCAACGCGATCATCACCCGCGCCCCGCGGGAGATGTTCAACCAGAACTGCGACCTGCTCACCGTCTATGCCTACCTCAAGGATCACAAGGCCGATACGCTCGCTAGCGTGGTCAACGTGGTCGAAGCCTTCGCCGCGCGCCATGGCACCGATGAGGTGCGTTTCCTGAACGCGGCGGGCAACGCGGGCATCGAAGCGGCAACCAACATCGTGGTGCGCAAGGCCAACGTGCAGATGCTGTTCCTGGTCTATGCGGCGGTGATCGTGCTCGCCTTCATCGCGTTCCGCTCGTGGCGGGCCGTGGTGTGCGCGGTGGTGCCGCTGATGATCACCTCGGTGCTGTGCGAGGCGCTGATGGTGTGGCTCAACATCGGCGTCAAGGTCGCGACCCTGCCGGTGATCGCCCTCGGGGTGGGGATCGGCGTCGACTACGCGCTGTACGTGATGACGGTCACCCTGGCGCGACTCAAGGAAGGCATGAGCCTGTCCGCAGCGTACTACAAGGCCTTAATCTTCACCGGCAAGGTGGTGGTGCTGACCGGGATCACCCTGGGTCTGGCCGTGGCCACCTGGGCCTTCTCGCCGATCAAATTCCAGGCCGATATGGGGATACTCCTCGCCTTCATGTTCGTCTGGAACATGCTCGGCGCGCTGATCCTGCTGCCCGCGCTGGGGCATTTCCTGCTGCGGCCGAAAAAAGCTGCGTTGGCCTAAACATACGGAGTGTTATGAAATGTACCGTCACATATTGGTGCCGCTCGATGGTTCGGAATTGACGACCTCTCTGGTTGCGCAAGCGGTGGAGTTCGCCCTCGGCCTCGGGGCCCGAATCACCTTTTTCACGATGGTCGAGGATTACGGCGCCACCCAGGAGGGGGCGCTGATGCGCACCCTGTCTCCCGAAGCGTTTGAAAATGAGTTGAAGCAGAGAGCTTCGACCGTTATTTCCAAAGCCGTGGCTGTTGGTCAAGCAGCGGAACTGGCCTGTGAAGGTGTAGTACGAATAGGCACAGACGCCTACGAGGAGATTCTTCAGGTTGCCAAGGAAAAAGAGTGCGACCTGATTTACATGGCATCACATGGCCGGCGGGGTCTGAAGGCCCTGGCGCTTGGGTCACAAACACATAAAGTCCTGACTCACTCGCACCTCCCGGTTTTTGTAGCCATAGCCAGCACCTCACGTTGATCAAACATTTTTGCTTCGGTCTCCTCCGAAGACTTTCGGGGCGGTTGCATGCCCCCTTTTTTTACCCGCAGGACAAACACGGGTAATCGTTCAGTCCCCTACGCCCCAACAGTGGGCAGGGGAGGCAGCGTTGAACCTTCGCGTGCTGCGCTGATGACCTATCCGAGATAGCGCCAGACGCAGGCGCCACGTCGGCGGCAGGTTTCGACCACACTGGCGAGCACGGCGAAGGCGCGGGAGCCCGGCGGGGAGCGGGTGCCATGATTGATCCGGCGTGAGGTCACCCAGTGCCGCAGGGCCTGCTCGACGGCGTTGCTCGAGAACGGTAGATGCGGCTCGGCGAGCGGGCGCAGAATGACGCCCCAATCATGGTGCAGTTCGCGCGCGAAGCTGCGCAGCGCGTCGTGGGCATCGCCGTGATGCGCTTCGCACAGCTTGCGCAGCTGTTCGATGTCGGCGGCGTGCAGAGCCGGGAGCGGCTGCGGCGGCGGTTTTTGGCGCGCATCGTAGATCGCGCCCATCAGCGTGCGCATCAAGGCTTCGATCGCCGCACCGGCTCGCGCGATGCGCCCGTCGGTCGATTCGGCCAGCCCGCGCGCCTGTGGCGCAAGGTGTGGCCAGCAGCGCAGGCGATTGGGCTAGGCCCGATAGACGCCGTACCGTCGCTCACGAGGATGCCGTGAAAGCGGTCTTCCAGAACGTTCTCCAGCATCGCTGCGCACCTGGGGTCGATCTGGTACAGCACCGCCGACGCGCTGACCAGCGTCCACAGCCTGCGCATTCCGACGAACGTGACCGCCTGCACCGACGAACGTGACCGGGGGGTCTGCGCGCGAAGCGTGGTGTTCAGATTCTAACCGTGTCGGTCACGATCACGGTCAATTCGGGGCACGGCGCAGGCTTATCCACAGGCGGCCGCCAGCGCGCCTCATACGCTGGCGGGCGGGCGCCTGTGGGTAAGGCGTCTCGCGCGCACGGCCTCATGCCTTTTCCTTTCTTCTCATCGACTCGCCCTTGAGGGCGAGCTTGTGCGCGGCGTGCACGACGCGATCGAGGATCGCATCGGCGAAGGTCGGGTCGCCCAGGTAGGTGTGCCAGTGCTCGATCGGCAGCTGGCTGGTGATCACGGTCGAACGCGTGCCGACGCGGTCGTCGAGCAGCTCCAGCAGGTCGCTTCGCTCCTGCGCCGACGGCGCGGCCAGGCCCCAATCGTCGATGACGATGAGATCCATGCGCGCGAGCTGCATCAGGCGTCGGCTGAAGCTGCCATCGGCATGCGCGATGCGCAGCTCTTCGAAGAGCCGCGGCAGACGCACGTAGTAGGCCGCGAGGCCCTGCCGGCACGCCGCGTTGGCGAGCGCGCAGGCGAGCCACGTCTTGCCGCTGCCGGTGGGGCCCGTGATGAGGCAGTTCTGGTGGTGGCGAATCCACTGGCCGGTTCCGAGCGCGGCGATCTGACTGCGCTCGAGGCCCCGGCCGGCGCGGTAGTCGACGTCCTCCAGGCAGGCGGCAGCGGCTTTGATGCGGGCGGCCTTGAGCAGCCGATCGATGCGTTTGCCGTCGCGCAGCAGGATCTCGCGATCGATGAGCTGGGCGAAACGCTCCTCGAAGCTGAGCGCGGTGATGGCGGGCTGGGTGAGCTGCTCCTCGAAGGCGCGGGCCATGCCTTCCAGGCGCAGGGTGCGCAGTTGTTGCAGGCTGTGTTGCATCAGCATCGATGTTCTCCGGTGGGTGGAATCAGTGGTAGTAGCGCGCACCGCGCAGGTTCTCGTGAGCGGCCGGTAGCGCGAGCTCGCTTTGCTGCGCAGTGGATGCGGGGAGCGGCGCGCGGTCGAGCCCGCTCTTGAGGATCGAGGCGACGTTGCGGTAACGCATCGCCCCGAGGGTGACGGCGCGGGTCGCCGCGGCTTCGAGGCGTTCGTTGCCGTATTGACGACCGAGGCGCATCAGCCCGAGGCACGCCCGGTAGCCCTGCTCGGGGTGCGGCATGCGTTCGAGTTGGTGGCTGACCACCTGCTCGGTGTGAGGCCCGACCGTGGCGCCCCAGGCGATGAGTTTGCCCGGGGACCACTGACGGTGCGCCTGATGCGATGCGGGCATGTGCTCGGTGAGCGTGGTGAAAGCCCCGTGCCGGTGGCTTCTCGCATGCACCGCAACGCGACGGCCTGCGGCAAAGCATTCGATGCTGCTCGCGGTGATGCGTAACTCCACCGGTTGGCCGGCGAGCGCATACGGCACGCTGTAGTAATGCCCGTCGAACTCGACGTGGTAGTCGATGTTGGGCTTGGCCCGTTTCCATTGGGCGAACTGGAACGCGGTGGCGGGCAACGGGCGCAGCGCCGGCCGATCGAGCGTCTCGAACGCTTCGTGGCGCGAGCCTGGCAGGCGCCGGAAGGCACGCGTGTTCAGCGGCTCGAGTAACGCGGCGATCGCCTCGTTCAACTCCCCCAGCGAGAAAAAGCGCCGGTGACGCAGCCGCGCCAGAATCCAGCGCTGCACGATCTGTACGCCGACTTCGACCTTGGACTTGTCCTGCGGCTTGTAGGGGCGCGCGGGCAGGATCGCCACGCCGTAGTGCGCGGCGAACTCGGCGGTGGTGCGCTGCAGTTGCGGCTCGTAGCGGTCGGCTTGGCCAACGAGCGAGCGCGTATTGTCGGGCACGACGAGCTCGGGCACGCCACCGATGAAGGTCAGCGCCTTCGCCAACGACCCCAGCCAATCCGCCTGCGACTGCGTCGCCGTGGCACAGGCGAAGGTGTAGCTCGAGGCCCCGAGGACCGCGACGAAGATCTGCGCGCGGGAAATCTCGCCGGTGCCGGCGTCAACAATCGGCACCGTGTCGCCGGCGTAGTCGATGAAGAGCTTCTCGCCGGCGCGGTGCACCTGGCGCATTGAGCGCTTCAGGTGCCGGGCGAACGCGCGGTACAGGTCGCAAAAGCGCGAGTACTGATAGCTCGGCCCGTCGGCCGTCTGCACGTACTCTTCCCACAGCAGCGCCAGCGTAACGTTCTTTCGCTTGAGCCCCTGATGCACCGCCGCCAGATCCGGCGGCACATTCGCGACGCTCGCGCCACGTCCACGCCGGGCGACCCCCAGCACCCGGCGCAACTCTGCCTCGTCGGCCGCCGACAACTCGGCCCACGGCCGGCCGCACTCCTCGGCCGCCTTCACATACTTGGCGACCACGCCTTTGGAAATCGACAGCGCGCGGGCAATGCGCTCATGCGACAGCGCGCAGTCGTATTTGAGCCGTAACAGCTCCCTGATCTTGTGCATGGCAATCCGCTCCGCCGGCATCCTCGGTCTCCGCGCAAAGCGCGCGAGGGTAGCCGGCCTGACAAACGACGTTGCCACGCTTGGCCTCACAAACCCGTTCCGATTTGATCGTGACCATTGATTCCGACATCGTGACCGCCCATTCCGACAACTCGCCGAAATCGGTCACGATCAAATCGGAATCCGCGGTCACGACCGCGGATTCACCGGTCACACTATTTCGGAGTCAGCGGTCACGTTGGGTCGGAATCCGCACACAGCCACAACAGCGTGCCGGATTCAGGCCACGGGGTTTCGTCCACATGCAGCTGCGCCGCCTGCTGGATCTCCGCCACCAGCGTTTCCTCCAGCGGCGCGCTGGCGCGGCCCGCTTCACGGATCGTCTGGTTGATCAGGCGGTACTCACGCTCAGCGCGAACAGGGCCATCAGTAGTTCGCGAATGCGCGCCCGCGACAGCCGCATGCGCAGCGCCAGCAGCACGATCACCCCGGCCAGACGCGGGCCGATCAGGCGCCACTCGCTCCGCGGCCTTGCCCGTCGGGGGTTGCCCCCTAGCGTTTAGGTGTTCGCACCAATTGTTGCCGTGTAGGCCGGCGCGTTCTAATGAACTCACGTCGAACAAGGAAACGATTGCTGCGGAGGCGTCATGTCAGATCAAAAGCCGAACAAGAAACCGGAAAAGAAGCCCGATATCACGTTCTTTCATCCGGATTTGCTCGAGGCGCCTGCCGATGGCGGCGCGCCCTATCTCAAGGGATACCGCTGCAAGAAATGCGGACAGCTGGATTTCCCGAAACTGAGCCCGTGCCCGAGCTGCTGGGGCGAGGAATTCGATGTGGTGTCGCTGAGCCGGCAGGGGAAACTCTACAGCTTCAGCGACAATTTCATCGGCCAAGCGGGAATGAAAACGCCATATTCGTTCGGCTATATCGACCTGCCGGAGGATCTGCGGATCTTCGCGCAGCTGGAAGGCGAGCCGGGCAGCTTCTGCTGCGACGACGACGTCGAGCTGACCGTCGGTCCCGTGCGCGACAACCGCGACGGCGTGCCGCTGATCAGCTACAAGTTCCGCAAGCTAAATTCCGGTGAGTGACGACAAATGAAACTGCAGCGCAAAGTCTATATCGCCGGCGTCGGCGAGACGAAATTCGGGCGACATGAAGTCGATTTCGACGTGCTCGGGCGGGCCGCCGCACTCGAGGCGTTGAGGGCGTCGAACATCGACCGCCCGACGATGGTGCAGAGCGCCTACATCGGCAACGGCACCAACGGCATGGTCACCGGGCAGACGGTGCTCAAGGACCTCGGCATGTGCGGCCATCTGCCGATCATCAACGTCGAGAGCGCCTGCTCGGCGGGCGGCATGGCGATCCACCTGGCGGTGCGCGATGTCGCGATGGGGCTCGCCGACGTCGCGATCGGCATCGGCTGCGAGAACCACACGCTGCACATGGCGCAGGGCACGGCGTTCGCGACCGCGATGTCGGACATCGAGACGGTGCATGGCGCGGTAATGACCGGCAAGTACGCGATGCGCGCGCAGCGCTACATGTACGAAACGGGCGCCACGGCCGAGGACCTGGCGATGATCACGGTGAAGAACCGCCGCCACGCGACCAACAACCCGTATGCGTGGTTCAAGGGCGAGATTTCGGTCGAGGAGGTCGTCAAGTCGCGCGTCGTTGCCTCGCCGCTGACGCTGCAGCAGTGCTGCGGCATCGCCGACGGCGCCGGCGCGGTTGTCGTGTGCTCGGAACGGATGGTGAAGAAGCTCGGCATCGACAAGCCGATCCTCGTCGCCGGCTCGGTCGTGCGCTCCGGGCCGTACCACAACCGGCCGCGCGACATCACCGGCGACGACATCACCGAGGAGACGGCGGCGCAGCTCTACGAAGAGTCGGGCATCGGACCTCAGGACGTGAATATCGTCGAACTGCACGACGCCTTCACGATCGCCGAGCTGCTGTACTACGAGTGCCTCGGCCTGTGCCCGAAAGGCGAAGGGTTGAAGTTCCTGCGCGACGGCAACGCAACGCACGGCGGCAAATGCGTCGTCAGTCCGCGCGGAGGCATGCTGTCGTACGGACACCCGATCGGCGCCTCGGGCGCGGCGCAGATCGCCGCCAGCGTCAAGCAGATGCGCAACCAGTGCCCCGGCTACCAGGTCGATCCGGTGCCGCGCGTGGCGATGACGCACGTGACGGGCGGCGGCCTGTCGGGCACGGAACACGCGGCATGCACGATGCACATGCTGGTGAGCGACTGGTAACCGAGGGGGTGGGGTGATGGAATCGAAAGGCAAGGAAAGAGTGGCGTTGATCGTCAATGCCGACGATGCAGTGGGCGAGGCGGTCGCGTTGCGGCTCGCCCGCCCCGGCGTGCAACTCGCGCTCGTCGGCGCCGACGCGGGCAGGCTCGACAGGCTCGCGTCGCGACTGGTCGAGAAGGGGGTGACGGTGATCGCAATGGTAACGAATGCGGTCGAACCGGGAGAGATCCGGGACACGGTGGCGCGGGTGATGGCGCGCTACGGTCGGATCGACATCCTGGTCCATAACGAGGCCGCGCTCGCTGCGAAGCCGCTGCAGGAGATTGCGGACGCCGACGTCGGTGCTGCGCTCGACGCGGGGCTCGCTGCGCCGTTCCACTATCTGCGCGAAGTCGTGCCGGGGATGCGCAAGGGCGGCTTCGGTCGCGTCGTGTGCCTCAGCGACCTGCGCTATCTCGGGCTCGCCAACACCGCCAACGTCGCGGCCGCGCGCTCGGGCCTGTTCGGACTGACGCGGGCGCTGGCGCTCGAATCGGCGCGCGACGGCGTTACGGTGAGCACGGTCGTCATCGGCGATCTCGACAGCGACGCCACGCCCGCGGCCGAGCGGGAAAAGCTCGCCGGCAGCATTCCGGTAAAGCGGCTGGGTACGCCCGCCGACGTTGCCAACGCGGTCGGCTTTCTCGCGGCCGACAGCTCGAAGTACGTCACCGGGCAGACGCTCTTCGTCTGCGGCGGCAAGAGCGCGTACTTTTCGATGTCGATTTGACCACGGAGACGGCAATGGGAATTCAGAACAGGGTCGCGCTGGTCACCGGTTCGGCGAGCGGCATGGGAAAACAGACGGCGCTGCGCTTCGCCGAGCGCGGGGCGGCGGTCGTCATCAACGACATCGACGCGGAGAAGGTGCGCACGACGGTCGATGAGTTCAGCCGGCTTGGGCATCGCGTGCTCGGCACGGTCGCCGACATCAGCAACAAGGCGGCCGTCGATGGCATGGTGCAGCAGACGGTCGAGGCGTTCGGCCGCATCGACATCCTCGTCAATAACGCCGGCATGGAGCGGGCGGGCGCGCTGCGCAAGTTGAGCGAGGCCGACTGGGACATCACCGTCGACGTTAACCTGAAGGGCACGTTCCTCTGCACGCAGGCGGTGCATGGGCACATGGTCGAGAACAAGCACGGGCGCATCGTCAATATCGCGTCCCGCGCGTGGCTCGGCGGCGCCGGCCAGACGCCGTACTCATCCGCGAAGGCTGGTGTCGTCGGCATGACGCGGGCGCTCGCCATCGAGCTTGGGCGCTCGGGGATCACGGTCAATTGTGTCGCGCCGGGGCTGATCCACACGCCGATGTGGGAGGAGCTGCCGGAGAAGGACCGGAATTTCCTGCTGTCGCGGCAACCCACCGGCAAGCTCGGCGAGCCCGACGACATCGCCAACACGCTGCTCTTCCTCGCCGACGACGACACCGGCTTCGTTACCGGCCAGGTGCTGTACGTGTGCGGCGGGCGGAGCCTGTTCGCGGGCTGATGCGGTGATACTCGGCGGTCGGTCGGCAAGGGGAAGGTGACATGGGACAGGATTTCTCCCGCTTCAGGGTGCTGGACATGACTGGCGAGCTCGGGCCGTACGCGGCCAAGATGTTCGCCGGACTCGGTGCCGACGTGATTCACGTGGAGTCGCCCGCGGGCGATCCGCTGCGCCGCGTCGGGCCGTGGTTCGGTGATCGGCGCGACGCTCAGGCGAGCCTGCAGTACCTCTACTACAACGCGGGCAAGCGCGGCATCGCCGTCGATCTCGAGCACGAGGCGGGACGCACCGCGTTCCGCCGGCTGTGCGACGGCGCCGATCTGCTGATCGAGAGCTGCCGCCCGGGCTGGCTGGACGGGCTGGGTCTGTCCTACGAGGTCCTGAGCCGCGACAACGCCCGCCTCGTGCAGACGTCGATCACGCCGTTCGGGCGCACCGGCCCGCTGGCCCCGTATCCGGGCTCGGACCTCACCTGTTCGGCGCTGAGCGGCTTTCTCTACCTCGCCGGCGTCGATGGCGACAAGCCGGTGCGCGCGCCGGACAACCAGGCCTACCGGATGGCCGAGGCGTATGCGGCCGTAGGCAGCGCGATCGCGCTGTTCAGCGCGCAGCGCAGCGGTCGCGGCCAGGTGGTCGATGTGGCCTGTATCGAAGCCCAGGCGATGGCGCTCGAGAACGCCGCGCAGTTCTGGGACCTCGAGGGCAAGATCCGGCGCGGGCGCGGCCGTGAGGCAGGCAGCGCGACGCTGCACCCCTGTGCCGACGGGTTCATCGCGCTGGTGGCGATCATGGGCCGCAACAAGCCGATGTGGACGCCGTTCGTGCGCTGGATGGAGGCCGAAGGCGTCGAGGAGTGGCAAGTCCTCGACGACGACAAGTGGATCGACTACGCGTACCGGACTTCGGAGGAGGGTTACGCGACCTTCTGCCGCGTCTTCGAGCGCTACACGCGCACCCGCAGCAAGGCCTATCTGTACGAGATCGGGCAGCGTTTCAACGTCGCAGTGACACCGGTCAGCGACGGCCGCGATCTGCTCGCGAACCCGCAGCTCGCGCATCGGGGATTCTGGCAGACGCAGTTCAACGACACGCTCGGCGCTAACGTCACCTATCCGGGTGCGCCGTACGAATTCGGCGAGATGCAGTGGCGGCTCGGGCGCAATGCGCCGCGGCTCGGCGAGCACACGCGGGAAGTCCTCGCCGGATGCGGCTATTCGGCGTCGGAAATCGACAATCTGGTGCGGGAGGGGGCGGTGTATGCCGAACAGCGTTGAGCGTGCCCTGGAGGGCATCGTCGTGTGCGATTTCTCGTGGGTCGGCGCCGGGCCGATCGCGACGAGCGTGCTGGCGCAGTGCGGCGCGGACGTGATCAGGATCGAGAGCGTCAAGCGCCCGGACACGCTGCGCCGCGGCGAGCCGTTCAAGGACGGTATCGGCACGGGCCTCGACCGCAGCGGCTACTTCGCGGCGCGCAACGCGAACAAGCGCGACATCGCGCTCGACATGAACCATCCGAGTGCCCGCGAAGTCGCGGTGCGGCTGATCGCAAAGAGCGACATCGTCATCAACAACTTCCGCGTCGGCCAGATGGAGAAGTGGAAGCTCGGCTGGGACGAGGTGCAGAAAATCAACCCGCGCGCGATCTACGTGACGATGAGCATGCAGGGCACCGACGGGCCGCACAGCCGCTACATGGGCTACGGGGTGAACCTCAATGCGTTGTGCGGCCTGACCGCGCGCGCGGGCTTTGCCGGCGCGCCGCCGTTCGGCACCGGCACGAACTACACCGACCACGTGATGGTGCCGACGCATACGCTGTTCGGGATCATGGCGGCACTGCTCGAGCGCGAGGTGACCGGGCGGGGCCAGACGGTCAGCCTGTCGCAGCTCGAGTCGGCGATCTCGATGACGCCGAGCGCGCCGATGGCTTTCGCCGCCAATGGCGAGGTGCTCGGACCGCAGGGTTACGGCGACGCGGAGGCCGCCCCGCACGGCGTCTATACGACGCTCGGGTACCGCAAGTGGATCGCGATCGCGGTGTTCGACGACGCGCAGTGGGCCGCGCTGCGCCGCGTGATGGGCAATCCGCCGTGGGCCGAGGACGACGGCTTCGCGAGCGCGGAAATGCGCCGGCGGAACGCGGCCGAGCTCGACGAGCGCATCGAGGCCTGGACCGCGACGCAGTACGGCGACTGGCTGATGGCCGAACTGCTGAAGGCCGGCGTGCCGGCGGGCGAAGTGCGCGACGCACGCGAGGCGATCGAGGACGAGCATCTGCGCCGGCGCGGCTTCTGGGCTTACCTCGACCACCCCGAAGTCGGCGTCACGCTCTACAACCGCGCGCCGATCGTGTTCTCGCGCACGCCGCTCGAGATGAAGACCGCGGCGCCGTCGATCGGGCAGCACACCCGCGAGGTGCTCGGCGGGATGCTCGGTTATTCGCATGACGAAATCGAGAATCTGGTCAGTCACGAAGTCCTGGTGTGAGGGACCCCGGCCAGTGTTGTGGGCGGGCGCCGATGAAGCCAGACGGGCGGCCGCGAGTCCAGCCAAAAGGAGGATGAATCATGCATGAGCAAGACCTGCGTCAAACCGGAGCTACCGCTTCCGTTCCAGTCGGCCTCTCGCAATACACCTGTCCCGAATGCGGCATGTCCGTGGGCGCCGGCGAATACCACCCGTATGCGGCCTGCCTGATGGTCGGCGGCTGTCACGACGGCGCGACGATCCGCGAGGCGCTGATGGCCGTTTTCGAAGATGGCATGCGGGTGGCCGCGGCGAAATGCCGCTGCGGGGGCGGCGAGGCGCTGGCGGACAAGATCGAGTCGTTGATGCGCTCGGACACCGATTGAAGGCCGGAATTGGTGCAGCGGGCCCGATAAACACAGGACAAGAGACGAAAAATGGATTTTTCCCTATCCGAAGAACAGACGATGCTCAAGGAGGTGGCCTTGCGGTTCACCACCAACGAGCTGATGCCGCTGGAAAAGGTCCTGCTGGAGCGGGAAATGCGGATGTGGACCGACGGGTACACGCTGCTGCCGGCCGCCGATCACGAGCGTCTGATGCATATCACCCGGGAGATGGGCTTCTGGGGCATCGAGGTCGACGAGAAGCTCGGCGGCCAGGGGCTCGGCATGTTCGCCAAGACCCTGGTCGTCGAGGAAATGTCGAAGTCGCTGGTCGGCTTCTCGCACCACGGCTTTACGCTGCCGCCCGATGCGCCCAACCTCTATTACCTCAACGAATGCGGCACCCCCGCGCAGCGCGAGAAATACGTGCGCCGCTACTGCCGGGGCGAAATCGACTCGGCGATGATGGCGACCGAGCCGGCCGCGGGCTCCGATATCAGCGGACTCGCGACGACGGCGGTGCGCGAAAACGGCAAGTGGGTGATCAACGGGTCGAAGATCTTCATCAGCAAGTGCGACAAGGACGAGCTGTTCTTCATCTGCATCGCCGTGACCGACAAGGCGGCGGCAACCAAGCGGCGCTTCACCGCGTTCATCCTCGACAAGGACACGCCGGGGGTGCGCATCGGCGCCGAGATCCCGGTGATCGGCGCGATGCCGAGCTGGACGGTGTACCTCGACAACGTCCGCGTCGGCGACGAAGCGGTGCTGGGCGAGGTCGGCGACGCGTTCATCCCGCTGCAGAACCGCTTCGGCGTGCGGCGGATCGAACTCGCGGCGCATTGCACCGGCATGGCCGAGCGGCTGATCCAGATGATGATCGACCAGGCGAACCTGCGGCGCACCTTCGGTGAGCCGCTCGCCGACCGACAGACGGTGCAGAACTGGATCGCCGATTCGACGATCGAGCTCGAACAGGTCCGCCTGCAGCTCTATTACACCGCGTGGAAGTCGGACCAGGGGCACAAGGATCTGCGCATCGAAGCGTCGTCGCTGAAGGTCGCGGCGACCGAAATGCTCACGCGCGTCGCCGACCGCGCGATCCAGCTGCACGGCGGGCTGGGCCTGTCGCGCGAGCTGGGCGTCGAATACGTCGCGCGCATGGTCCGGATCTGGCGGATCGTCGAGGGCGCCTCCGAAATCCACCGCCTGTCGATCGCGAAGAAGCTGCTGACCGACGGCAGGCCCTACAGTCCGTTCGTCGTCGCCTGAACGGGCGCCGGACACGAAGAGCAGAGGAGAATCGCATGCCGGTAATGCTGGAAATATCGAACCACGTCGCGTACGTGACCCTGAATCGTCCCGAAGCGATGAACTCGCTGGATCCGGAATCGACCGCCGATCTGACCGAAATCTGGGCCCGCGTGCGCACCGATCCCGACATCCGCGTCGCCGTGCTGACCGGCGCGGGCGAGAAGGCGTTCTGCACCGGGACGGACATGAAGAAGGCGCCGCCGCCGACCGAGTGCATGGCCGCGACCTATCTTCGCGACGGCCAGCCGATCCTGCCGCACATGAAGATGTGGAAGCCGATCATCGCCGCGATCAACGGCTACGCGGTGGGCGGCGGGCTAGAGATGGCGCTCGCATGCGACCTGCGGATCGCGTCGTCCAACGCGAAGTTCGGGCTGACCGAAGTCAAGGTCGCGAGCCTCGCCGGCCTCAACGGCACGCAGGTGCTGCCGCGCGCGATGCCGCAGGCGGTGGCGATGAAGATGCTGCTGACCGGGGAGATGATCTCGGCCGACGAGGCACTGCGCTACGGCCTGGTCAGCGACGTCGTCGAACCCTCCGGCCTCGCGGATCTGGCGAAATCGTACGCCGAGAAGATCGCCAGCGCGGCGCCGTTGAGCGTGCAGGCGGCCAAGCAGGCCGCGGTGCTCGGCCAGGACATGCCGCTCGAGCACGGGATTCTCTTTTCGCACCTGCTGTGGGGCGTGCTGCGCGATACCGAGGACCGCAAGGAAGGTTTCAAGGCTTTTGGCGAGCGCCGCGCGCCGGAATTCCGCGGCGCCTGATGACCAGCCGGCGAGTCGCTGCCGGCCGCAAGCAATCCGCGCGGTGCGGCGCCGGACGGCACACGATCGTTCTATTGTCCGTCCATACCCAAGTGCTCAAGAAAACGCCGGGCCGCCCCAAGTTTTCTTGTCCCCCTCGGGGGGGCGGAAACGGCAAAGCCGTTTCCTGGGGGCGCTCAGATCGGCTTGCCGCGTTCGATCCAGGCCTGCACCTCCCCGATGGTCAACCGGTACCGCGCGCAGTTGTGCGCGGTTAGTGTTTTGAGTTCCGCTTCCAGCGCCTCGACGAACGGCCCGATGTCCTCGGGGAGTAGCCCCAGGGCCGCGACCGCCTGCTGCAGGGGCAGGCCGTTTTTCACAACGCGCTGCACGGCTTCGCTCAAGTGTTCGCGGTGGCGAACCCTGAAGGGATCGGGCGATCCCATCGCTTCCAGGATCACTTTGTATTTGCGGATGGACCGCCGGTACGTCCACGTGAAGAGTTCAGCTGCCAGCGTGACGTCAATCAGTTCGTAGATGCCCAGCATCGCTTTCGCATAGTCCTGCTGATCGACATCGAGAAAGGCAAGCGGCGCGCAGTTATAGAGCATCAGCGGGATATTCGCCGCGAGCCTGCTGGTGCGTTTGTTGCCGTCTTCAAAGGGCTGCAGGTAAGCGAGGTTCACCCACAGAAAGAACGCGGCCTCCGCCGGACTCTTGATGAGCTGGGCCTTGGCAACGATCCGGGAGAGCATCTCGTCAAGAAGCTGGGGCACCTGTGAGGGGACATAAGTGGTGTCCGAGATATTGACCACTTTGGTCCGGATCGCGCCCAGCCCTGCGGCATCGGCCAGCAGGTCCTGCATCAGCAGCGCGTGCAGGTTGCGGATGACGATATCGCTGAGACCGTAGGTCGGCACCGCGTCGACCAGAAATTCGATGGCGCGCTTGTGGTTGAGCAGCATCACGCCTTCCGAATCCGTCGGTGGGTCACCGCTCTTGAACAACGCTTCCGTCGCCAGCAGGCTATAGGTATTGCCCTCCAGCCGGGACGACGACCAGGACAGATCGATCAGGAGCTGTTCGAGGACCTTCCGGGCATAGGTCCCCGCCGGTTGCTGCCCCTGCATCCGGCCTTCCTGTGCCAAGCCGTCCGCGAGTTCGCGGGGCAGCAAGGCGGATTCGTTCGGAGCGTAATCATCGAGAAACCGGCGCTGGTAGGTCACGGGCGTTCGTGCCCCAAGCGGGCGGTTGAGAACTTCCAGCAATGACCGCGCTCTGTCGGACCAAGGGGGCGATACGGTCGCGGTTACGAAGTCCGTGACGCGGAGCGTTTCTCTTACGTCGGTTTCGACCGGTGCCAGGAAATACCGGGTGGCCCGCGCTTTCCCGGTCCGGACAAGGGCATGGGCCTGAACGAGTTTGTCCAGAAGCCTCCCGACCGTGGCGTAGCTGGCGCCGACTCGTGCATGAATTTCGGACGACGAGGCACCCTGAGCGCCTTCCGCTTCAAGCGCCTTGACCGCTTCAAGAATGGCGTCCGGCTGTAGTTTCTGCGTCATTGAGAAGATCTCCTTTATCTCCTCAAAAAAATGAGGGAATAAATATAATCTACTCATTTATGAGCAGAAAGGGGAGGAAATTGAGGAGATTCACCTACTCGATGGGGTCCGGGAAGAGCTAACATCTCCCCCGGTCGCAATCCGATCCGAAACGATTCCGCTTCGGCGCTATTGCGCCCAAGCGATCTTGCCGTCAATCAGCGTCATGACGACCTGCGCGCGCTCGAGGTCGTCGGCGGTCGCCCATTCCCCGGCACCGGCGATGACTACCAGATCGGCGCGCTTGCCGGCCTGGATCGTGCCTTTCGCGTCGTCCTCTCCGGCTGCATAGGCACCGCCGCAGGTGTAAAGGTGCAGGGCCTCGGCCACGGAAATGGCTTCCTCCGCCGCGACGCGACCGCCTGCGTCGTCCCGGCGGGTGACTGCGGTTTGCAGCCCGTTGAGCGGGGCGCAGGAAACCAGCGGCGCGTCGGAGCCGAACGCCAGCGGAATGCCGTGACGAAGAAACGAACGGAACGGAAAAAGCTGGTGCTGCTGATCGGCCGGCACGCTCTCACGGTAGGCAGGGCCGGCCAGTTGAAGCAGCGCGGGCTGCGCGACGACCACTGCGCCGCTGGACGCCAGGCGGTCCATCCATTCGGGCGGGCATACCGGACAGTGCTCGAAACGCGGACGGCAACACGACTGGAAACAGCTTTCGCGCAAGAACGCGAGGGTGTTCAGCGAGCGCTGCAGCAGGCCGAGGTCCGGGACGTGAAACGCCAGCTGGAAGCCGGCCAGGTGCGCGGCGAGCGCGGTGTCGTCGAGCAGCTCTTGCGGCGGGTCTGGATTATCGGTGCTCTCGTCGAGCGCGATCTTCGCCGCGCCGATGCGCAGTGCGTCGGGCTCGCAGTCGGCGTGGGGGCTTCCCGAACGCAGTCCCTGTTCCGCAAAGGCGGCCACGGCATCGGCGCCGACGCATAGCGACACGCGCGGGGCGAGCAGGCCGCGCCGTTTGTAGTCGGCCATCGCCTGCCAGTGCGCCGGCGTGTTCGACCAGCTCGTGTCCTGCAGCGAGGTGATGCCGGATTCGAGGAAGATGCGGTTCGCCGCGCGCAGGCCGGCATCGATCTCGTCGCGTGCGAGCGGCGGGATCGCCGCGGCGATCTGCGCGTGGTTGCCGGAGACGATGCCGTTGATCCGGCCGCTCGCCGGATCCCGGTGGATCAGTCCGGCATCCGATGTCTGCGCCGACTCTTCGATGCCGCATAAGGCAAGCGCCTGGCTGTTGAGGATGCAATGCTGCCCCGCGCGCTCGACGAGGATCGCCGGATGCGCGGGCGAGGCGCGGTCCAGCTCCCAGCGGTTCGGCGGGCGCTGTTCGGCGAGCGTCGCCGGATCGTAATTCGCGGCTCGCAGCCAGTTGCCGGGCCGCATATCGGCAGCACGGGCGCGAAGCACGTCGATGAGCTCGGGGATGCTGCCGACGCGTGCCGGCGAGCAATCGACGTAGCGCGTCGTCATCGCGAATGCGACCGGATGGCAATGGGCATCGTTGAAGCCCGCGACCACCGTCGCGCCCTGGCAGTCGACGAAGCGTGTGTGCGGTCCCGCCAGCGCCGCGCGCGCGCTGCGGTCACCGACGTGAAGGATGCGGCCGTCCCTGATCGCGATCAGCTCGGCGCGGCGCGCGTTCTGTGCGCGCTCCGGCGTGAAGGCGACGAGATTGCACAGGATCAGGTCGGCGTTCATCGCGCCTCGCCGGCGAGGGCCTCTTGCCGGCGTTTCGTCATCAGGTAGTACTTCAGCGCTTCGCGCAGGCCGGCGCGAAATGGCGTGTGCTCGAAGCCGAACAGGCGGTCGATCTTCGCGCCGCTGTAGAGAAGGTGCTCGTCGAGCGGGAAGGGGAGCGGAATGTTGCGACGGGCGATCTCCTCGACCGGCAGGGGCAGCGTTTCGATGGTCTTGCCGACGATCTCGCCGAGCGCTTCGACGATGCGCGCGTGAGTCACCGCTTCGCCCGAGGCGAGATTGAAGGTTTCGCCAAAGACGCGCGGATCGCCGATGCACCGCCACAAGAGGTGCGCCATGTCGACGACCCATATGAAGTTGAACGACGAGCGGGCGGGCTCGGGGATCACGACGGGCTCGCGATTGCGCAGTCGGTCGAAGAAATACGTCTCGCGCGGCGCGTAGTTGTAATAGCCGTAGATGATGGCCGGTCGCAGCACCGTGAGCGCGATCCCCAGCCGCTCGCATTCGCGCCGCGCGGCGCGCTCGGCGAGGCACTTGTCGTAGCCGTAATCGGCGTAGTCGCCCAGTTCCGGCTGCGGGCCGTCGAGCAGGGGGGCGTTCTCGTCGACCGGCCGGCCAGCGGACTGTTGGTACACGGTCGTGGTGCTGATCAGCAGGTACTGGCGGACCGTGCCACGCAGATTGCGCAGCAGGGTTTCGACGTGAGCCGGGGTGTAGGCGCAGAAATCGACGACGGCGTCCCATGCCCCGTCCGGAATGCCCTCGCGCACCCGGTCGGGGTGCTCCCGGTTGCCGACGTGCTCGGTCACGCGCTCCATGCGCAAGGGCAGGTTGCCGCGGTTGAAGACATGCAGTTCGGCGTCCGCCATCTTCAGCGCTTCCTCGACGAAGACTCGGCCGGAGAAATAGCTGCCGCCAATGATCAGTATCCGTTTCGCCATGAGGATCTCTCCCGTTGCTGCCCTAGCCGATCAGGACGCTCAGGGGGCGTAATGATGGATCGTGTATGCGCTCATGGATGAGCGGACCGTGATCGACAAGAAATGGGCTGTCCGAGTCGGTCAGCCCTTCGCCGCGAAGCTCGGCGATCACGGCCTCACACAGCGTGTCGATGCGCGCGTGCTTCAGGTTCGGGTCGGTCGACGACACCAGCGCCGTGACCTGCGAATGAACGATGCAGCCTAGCCGCGGCAGCGCGAGCAGGCCGCGGTGCAGCCATTTGTAATACGGCGCGTAGCGACGATTCAGCAGATAGACGAGCGACATCAGATCGTTGCAGAACTTGGTTTCCGCATATCGCGCCGCGAAAAGCTCGCTGCGGGCGAGCGAGCGCGCGAAGTTGTACTGGCCCGATTGGCCGATCGACATGCAGCGGGCGGCGATCTTCGCGAGCCTGACGTCTTCCGGATAGAACGCGAGCAGTTCACGTCGGCGCCGCGAGAACTCGTCGAGCGGGTCGTGAAAGATGCGTCCGGAGGTGCACGCAGCGAGATTCTTTTCCGGGATGCGCAGCCAGTCGAAGAGCGTCTGCGGGCCGTCCGGATGGCCGAGATACTGCTTGTACCAGGCGCCGATCTCGAGCACGCCGACACGTCCGCCGCCCCACTCGGTGGTCGAGCGCTCGAAGCCCGCGAACGACTTCGGCAGTCGGTCATAGGCCTGCTGCAGCGACGCGCCGATCGCGGCGTAATCCGTATTGGTCAGCCACAGACAGAAGCCCGGACCCCAGTCGTGGTCGCGCGACTGTTCGTCGTCGAAGCCGAGGCAGTCGGAACCGTCACCGGCGAGCCCGACCGCGACGCGTTCGCGCCAAGGCGCGAACTCGCCCCCGAGCAATTCGTCGCCGTAGCGCTCGAAGTAACGTTCGGCGAGCGTCAGGCCGTTCACGGCGCGGTCGCGTAGTCGATGACGCCGACCGTTTCGCTGCCGGTAAAGGCCTGCCGCACGATCAGCGCGTTGAGGCGCCGGCCGACCTCGGCGTCGACGTATTTTTCGCCGCACTGCCCGCACAGGCCGGCGGGAACCTTCTTGATGACGTACAGCCGGCCTTCGAGACGGTAGTCGAAATTGCCGACGGTCACCTGCTTGATGGCGCCGCCGCAGAAGAAACACTGGGTGATCGAATCGGACATCGTCGGTTCTCCGGAGGAACGATGCAGGGCAGTGCGCCAGAGCGGCGGTGCCGGCACGTAGGCGTGGGTCACGACGAGCCAGCCGTCGGCCGCGGGGGCCGCGATCGCGTGCACCGGCCGGCCGTCGTGGAGGGCGCACAGCAGGTAGGCGGTCTTGCGCTCCGGGTGCCGGTGCTCCTCGATGATGCGGCCGCCGCGCAGCGCCGCTTCGATCTGCGCGACCTCGATCCGTCCCGCCATCAGCGAGCGGATCACGTGTTCGGACAGGACGTAGCGCGAGGCTTCGGCGTGCGCGGCGATCCATGCGGCGTCCGGGCCGGATCCGGAATGCGTCATGACAGGGCCTTGTCCCGCAGGCGATGCGCGGCGAGCGCGCGCTCGGCGACGAACAGCGCGATCGCGAGCAGCGCGGACAGGGTCGCCAGCGGCTGGAGCGTGCCGTCGTAGGTCGCGCCGAGCAGCGTCGCGACCGAGAAGGCGCAGAGCATCGTCAGCGACCCCAGCAAGGCCGCCGCGGCGCCGGCCTTTTCGGGGAATGGCGCGACGGCGCCGCTCTGCGCGCACGGGCTGTTGATGCCATGCGCGAGCGTGACGAGAAAGTGCGCGACGACGACGGTGGCCCAGTGCTGCAGGTCCAGCGCGAGCCCTGCGGCGAACGTCGTGCCCGCCGCGAGCCCGAGCGTGCTGCCGACGCGAAGCGTGCGCGACAGCCCGTAGTGCCGCAGCAGGCGCCGGCACGCCTGCGTGCCGAAGAGATAGCCGAGCACGCCCAGCGCGAAGCAGTAGCCGAAGTAGCGCGTCGGCACGTGCAGCACGTCGATCAGCGCGAACGAGGCGCCGGAAATGTAGACGAACACCATGCCGAAGGAGAGGCTGCCCGGCAACGCGTAAGCCCAGAACGCCGGGCTGCGCAGCAGCGCGCCGTAGTTACCGAGCAGTGTGGCCGGCCGCATCGCAGCGGGGTTGCGACGCGCAATCGTCTCGGCGAAGCGCAGCACCGACGCGAGCCCGAGCGCCGCGCCGCCGAGCGTCAGCAGCGCGAAGTTGGCGCGCCAGCCGAAGGATGCCTGGAGCTGCGCACCGACGACGGGGGCGAGCAGCAGCGCCACCGCGAGGATGCTCGTCGAGCGGGCGATCACGTGCGCGCCTTCACCGATCGGGTAGGTGTCGCGGACCACCGCGCGGGCGATCACCGCGACCGTGCAACTACCGGCAGCCTGCATGAAGCGGCCGATGAGCAGCGCGTCGATGCGCGTCGCGAGCGTGCAGGCGAGACTCGCCGCGGCGTAGACCAGCACGCCGGCGAGGAGGATCGGACGCCGGCCGAAGCGGTCCGACAGCGGTCCGCTGACGAGCTGCGACACCGCGACGCCGAGCGCGAACATCGACAGCGTCTGCTGCACGAGCGCCGGCGACGCATGGAAATACGACGCCAGTTCCGGCAGCGACGCCAGATACAGGTCCGTCGACAACGGCTGCAGCATCCAGAAGCCGGTGATCAGCCACAGCAGATGCGCGGGGCGCGTGCGGCCCGGCAGCAGCACGGCGGCAACGCGCGTCTCGGCCGGCGCGGGCCTTGGAGCGCGAGCGAAGCGCGGACTCGAGCCGTTCACCCTGACGCCTGCCCGGCCAGCACGCGCTCGGCCTGTTCGAGATCGGCGTAGCCGCTTTGCGCGACGAGGCGGTCGAGCGCGTCGATCGCGAGATTGCGGCCGGCGGCGTCGGCGCGCGCGACGTTCTCGTAGTAGAGCTGCACGGTCCGCTCGCCGTACGTCTCTAGCTCGCAATGCAGATAGACCGAGAACTCCCGCCCGTCCCCGGTCGGCGCGCGGCTGCGGCAGCAGCGGCGGTACAGCGCCGGGAAACGCGCCTGCAGCTCGCCCTGCCAGCGCTCCTCGATCGCGACGATCGTTGGAATCAGCGGGTTGTCGGACAGCGGCGGGATCAGCCCGTCCATGCGCGCGTATTTCTCGGCGAGCGGGTTGCGCCCCTGCGCGACCGCGCGTTCGAGCGTTTCGAGGTAGGCCGCGAGCATTTCGTCGGTCCATAGCGCGAAGAGGCTGCCGCGAATCGCGCGGAAACTGTCGGGAGCGCTCTGGCACGGAGCGGGACCGGCGCCGCGCACCTGGATGAACAGCCCCCATTCATAGTCGAGCACGTGAGCGACGAGCGTTTCCGTCATGGCGCGTCCTCAGTGGCGAGCGTCGTAATTGAGCAGGCTCGCGAGCAGGGGCGGCAGCTCGCCCGGATCGTCGACGAACTGCACGAGCTTGCCGTACTCGTCGCGCAGCGACTGCTTCGCGGCCGGGCTGCAGCCCATGCCGAGCGTCAGCAGGCCGATGTTGCGCCGGCGGCAGAACGCGATCGCCTCGGCCACGCCGCAGCCCCAGTTCGACGCGCCGTCGGTGATGTGCACGACGATGCGGCGCCGCGCGCGACTCGGGCTCGCCAGCACGGTGGCGATGATCGCCTCGCCGGACGCCGTCTTGCCTTGCGGCAGCACCGTGTGCATGCGCCCGCCGCGGAACAGCTCCGAGATCCGGCACGCGCCGCGCGCCTCGTTGTAGGCGAAGAGACGCGCGTTCTTCGCGTACGCGTGAATGGCCATGAACAGGGTCTGGAACAGCGTCTCGGCCTGGTTCCATTTCGCTGGATCGGCCATCGAGCCGGTCGCATCGACGAGCAGCACGACGTCGTTGCGCAGGTCGAATTCGTTCTTCTTTTCCTGGAACACCGTGCCGGTGGTATGCGCGCGATACAGGCGGCGGCTGTGGATCTTGCCGGAGGTGAGCCCGCGGTTGAACGCGGCTGTGCGCTGCGCGGCGCTGCGCACGACACGCTCGAGCTTGCGCCGCAACACTGCGTCGACGAGGTTCTGCGCCGGCATCAGGATGTCGCTGCCCTCGATACGGACGACGCCTTCGGCGTTCATCACGTTGTCGAGCACCTGCCCGGTGAGGTCGCGGTTCTTCGCCGGCAGCGCGCGCTCGATCAGTTTCGCGTAGCTGACGATGGTCGCCTTGACCGCCTTGCGCTCGGCGTCCTCGGTTGCGGCGTCGTCGTCGCACTCGGCAGGCACCATGAACCGGTCGCCGCTGTCGCCGATCCAGAAGCGCACGCGCGGCAGCAGCGTTTTCCACAATGCCAGGTAGCGCTCGACACGGAACTCGACGCGCTCGGCGATCCCGGGAATCGCCGGGCACTGCTCGCGCAGCGCAGGCACGAGCGTAGCGAGCTGTTCGAGCGGTTCGCGGTAGAACTTGTCGAACGCGGCCCGGTCGAGCAGGCCTTCGAGCCACGGATCGAGCCATCGCGTCCGGTACCGCTCCGCGTCGCCGTTGGTCGCGAAAACCCACCACAGGTGCAGCAACTCGGACAGCGTCGGCGGCGACAGCAGCTTGCGCGCGTTGTTCTCGACGCGCCAGCGCCGCGCGATCTCCGTGTAGCGCCCGAGGACGTTGCGGTTCGCGAGGTTATCGACGTAGACGGCTTCGCACAGGTCGACGAAGAGCCTGAACTTGTACTCGTATTGCGGCGGCGGCTCGAGCCGGGCGTGCGCGAGTTCGTGGACCCGCGCGCTCCATTCGGTGCGCAGGGTGGCTTCGTGGGCGGTGATGCCGACCATCAGGTCGGTCAGCGCCGCCGGGACCGGGTAGCAGCCGAGAACGGGTGACGGGTCGATCGCGATCGTCCCGGAGCCGTCCTCGGCCATGCCGGACCAGATGATGTCGCCGGTGTTGCGGCCGACGAACGCGGCCACCTTGCGCAGCGCCCGCAGCAGCTTCGCGAGCTCCAGCGGTTCGATCGGCGACCTGTCGCGGCGCCAGAACTCGGAATGGCCTTCCGCGCCGGGAATCTCGAAGCGTTCGATCACGGGCGAGGCGGGAGTTGAAGGCATCGACGGAATCCCTTGTGTGGAGGAGGGAGCGCGGGCGAAACGGGTCAGGGGCGCGGCGTGAACAGCACGTATTCGGTCTTGCCCCGCTCGATCTTGCCGAGACCGACGTGCAGCGACAGCAGCACCGACTCGAGCGTCTCGCGGTCCGTCTGCAGACTCGCGGCGATCGCTTCGCGCAGGCTGCCGCCGGCCGCGATCATCTCGCCGATCATCAACGTCTTGCGTGTGGACACCTCGACGCCGAGTTCCGGGCTCGCGCGCAGGCTATTGACGACGTTGATGATCTCGCTCGCCTGCGCGGGCGTGACGCCGGCCTTCTTCTGCAGCACTTCCTTCTCGACGTCGTTGGGTAGGAAGTCCATCGCGGTGACGTAGAAGCGGTCGCGCAGTGCCGGGTCGAGCAGTTCGGTGCCGACGAATTCGTCGCCTTCGTTGAGCGTCGCGAAGAACACCACGCCGTCGGCGACCTTCAGCAGTCCGAGCTCGTCCATCCACACCTGGCGGTCGTCCGACAGGATCGAGAACAGCATGTTGAGCGCTTTCGGATGCTCCGGGCGGTTGATCTCCTCGAGGTGGATCACGCAGCGCGGCGTCTGGATCGCCTGCGGAAACAGGAACTGCTTGTAGCGGGTCTCGCCGTTTTCGAGCGCGTATTCGCCGAAGAGCTGCCCGGGTTCGGACAGCACGCCGATCTGGAAAGTCGCCAGCGGCAGGCGGTGCACGGCAGCGTATTGCCGCACGAGGGAAGATTTTCCGCAGCCCTGCTTGCCGACGACCAGCACATTGACCGGATGTTTCTCCGAGATCCGGTGAATGCGGTTGAGCAGGCTCAGGGTCTCGGTATTCAGGTAGTAGTAGGGGTCGGCGGCCGGGACGTGCACGCTGTCGAGGAGTCCGCTGGTCTTCATGATGTCTGGCCCTGTTGGGGGAGGGGAAGCATTTCGGGCACGCCGGCCCGTCCGGTTCGACAGCCGGCGGGAGGATGTCGCCCCCGCACGGCCGTCGGATCATTCCGGCACGCGTGGCGTTACACGTGGTCGCGGAAGCTCAGTTCGCCTTCCTCGTGACGGCTGCAGGTCATGTGCTCGACGTCGCGGATCCAGCGTTTCCAGACGCCGCCCATCGCGTGCCGGTTGACGGTGCATTGACCGCGCAGCGGATCCGTCGGGTCGGGCGTCTGCCATTTGCACTTGCGACAGGGGCTTGGCGTGTTTTCTTCCCAGTGCACCTGGGTATGCGGGGTTGCGCTCATGATGGGTATCCCAATGACAAGGTTGTCGATCAATCCGTGGAAGCCGCGGGAGAGGGCAGGAACGCGGGTCGTTTCGCCGCGTTCCCGGCCCACGCCGTCACAGTTCGGCGTTCAGGAATTCGAGATCCTGTGCGTTGAAGTCCTGTTCGTTGCGGGCGATGATCGTGTTCTGCCCGTAAGTCGGGATGTCTACGAAGCGGGCACTGAACCCGGATACCCGCACGATCAGGTCCTGGTGCTTTTCAGGCTCGCGCTGCGCAGCTTTCATTTCCTCGGTGCTGACCACGTTGAACTGCACGTGGTCGATGTTGAGCTCGTGCCAGGTGTCCATGTAGGCGTGCCAGATGTCGAACCCATGCTTGCTGCGCATGATCGGGACAGACAGACGCTGGTTGAGCAGATTGGCCTTCTGATTTTTCTGCACTTTCGACACCGAGCGCAGCACCGCGGTCGGCCCTTTCTTGTCGGTGCCCGAATACGGCGAAATGCCTCCGTCATCGGCCGCTTCGCCGCCGAAGCGCCCGTCCGGCGTGGGACCAGTGCGTGAGCCGACTTCCATGTAGAGGCCGACCGCCTGTCCCACCGGCTTGACCGGGCCACCCGAGTAGTTGATGTTCTTCATCATCTCGCCGCCGAGGATTTCCTCGTAAAAACGCGAGATAAGCGTGTCCGCGGCGTCGTCGTCGTTGCCCCACTTCGGCGCGTTCTTGAAGTCGCGGCGCATCTCCTCGTAGCCTTCCCAGTTCGCCTTCAGGGCGTCCATGAGCTGCTCCATCGTGTACTTCTTCTCGTCGTAGATCAGCTTCTTGATCGCGACGAGCGAGTTGCCGGCGACGATCGTCGTAATCGGGTTGTGCCAGCCGTTGGGTTGCTCCGACAGCGCGTTCGCATCCATGCCGAGTTCCATGCAGCCGTCGTCGAGCGCCGAGACGAACGGCATTTGCAGGAAACGGCACTCCATCGTGCGCGACACGTCCTTGCAGCGGATCGCCAGGGCGATCGCGTACTGGTACTGCTTGCGGAACGCTTCCCAGAGCTGGTCGAAAGTCGCGAAATCCTTCGCGTGCCCGGTTTCGGGGCCCATCTGCATGTCGGCGTACGACCAGTCGTAGCCGTTGCTGAGCGTGATTTCAAGGAGTTTCGCCGGGAAGATCGCGCTGCCACCTTCGGAACGCGTCTTCTGCGCCTTGCGCCGACCGGCGACACCGGGTGCCATGCATAGCACATTGACCCAGTAGTGCGCCTCTTCCGGCGTCACCCCGTTGCCGTTGCGGCTGTATTTCGCCATCTCGAGCAACTGCTGGATGCCGAGGTCGTCGTTCTTGATCGACGGATAGCCGAGGCCATCGCGGATGCACTCGAAGACCCAGCGCAGCGTCTTGGCGCGGTTCTTCTTCGAATAGCGGAAGACGATCGACGGCTCGGTCGTGCGGATGCGTTTGGCCGCTTCGAGGATGGCGTCGGTCATGTCGTTGCAGGCATCCGAGCCGTCGCCGTTGGTGCCACCCAAGGTCAGGATGAAGAGATCGTTCGAGCCGGGGAAGATCTCGCGGTACGCGCGCGACTTGCCGGCGCCGTGCTCGGAGACCTTGAGCCGTTCCATCTCGATGAGTTCGACCGCGTCCTTGTGCTCCATCGGCTGGAAGGTCTTGTCGATCACGCTCGCCTTGTAATACGGCCACAGCAGCGAATCTTCCTTCTGCGCGTAGCCGCTCGCGTAGCGCTCGATCGCATGGCAGATCAGGAATGTGAACCACTTCGCCTGCATCGCGTCCTTCAGGCCGCGGGCGGGTTCCGCCGGCACCCGCTGGCAGATGTCCGCGATTTCGAGCAGCTCGGCTTTGCGCTTCGGGTCAGTCTCGAACCGTTCGGCGACGATCTTGCACAGCCGCGCGTGGCGGCGCGCCCACGCGATGACCGCCTTGCAGGCGATCACCATCGCTTCCCAGTTGTCGATCTTGTCGATCCATTCCAGGCCGGTGGGCGCGTTCCACGGGAATTTCTCCATTTCCGCGCGCGCATGCTCGATGTTCTTTTCGGCCAGCGCGATCCGCGCAAGGAGGCCGTCTTCGAGAATCGTCTCGTAGGGCGGGATCACGCTGTTGTAGCCGGACGCGAACACGGGGCCTTCGATCGTGCTGACCTGGTAGCCGCGGCGCAGGTCGACCGGGTCGAAATAGGGCTCGCAGCGGGCCTGCAGGCTGAACGGCTTCCAGTAATCGACGATCTCCTGGGCTTCCTTGGCCGGCTGCGGCGAGTACTTGCTCTTGAGGTAATCCTGCACCGCCATGTACGACAGTTCCGGATACAGCGGGAACATGTTCGGGTCCTCGGCGTGGTAGCCGACGATGAATTCGTCGGGCTGCAGCACGAGCGTGCATTTGTCGAGGATGTTTTTCAGCCCGAGTGCGCGGCGGATCGGCTCGGGCTTGCCGCGGGTGTCCCAGTGCGATTCGGTCAGCAGCCGCATGCGCTCGATGCCGGCGGTCACGCCCTTCTCGCAGAATTCGCCGGCCGATGCGTGCTTCCAGCGGCAGCGCGCCTTGAGGCGGCGGGTGCGCTCGGTGGACGGATTCTGCAAGTGCTCGTGCAGTTCGTCAGCCGGGATATCGGCCTCGGCCGGATTCTCCGGGGTGAACTGCAGGACTTTACCCTTGTACTCCATCGTTTGTGCGCCGGTCATTCCTGTCTCCTACCTTGTCCTGTTATTCGGTGGCGGTGCTCAGCGTTTGTGGAACGTGCCGCAACACTGGTCGTTCTCGAAGACCGGCCGGGTCAGCCAGTACTTGCCTTTTTCATCTTCCTTTTGGGTGACGCAATCTCCCTTGGATTTCTCGAAATCGTCGGCATCTTCAGGAACGGAAAAGAAGAATTCACAGTCCTTGCACGTTGTCATTTGGTTTCCTCCTATTGCGGATCATTGGTGCACTTCAAGGATGTCGCCATCGGTCAGCTCGCTTTTGCTATCGATGATGCCGACGATGCCGCCGACGGTGACGGCAAGCCCCTTGTTCTTCAACGCCCGTGCCAACGGCATGGTCTTCTCGGCGGGGGGCTCCTCCACGCCGCTGTACTGATAGCTGTCGGATCGGCCGAGAAACGCGTACTTGCCTTCGCCGTAGCTGTGGAAACTGAGCAGGTCGACGCCGGTGATCGATTCCGCACGGCTGCCGAGATAGTCGACATAGGCGTCGAAGTCGGCGGGCGAATCGTTGAAACCAGGAATCAACGGAATGTGGATGCGTACGTTCGCCCCGGCGGCAAACAGCATTTCGAGGTTCGCGAGAATCGGCGCGAGCGGCCAGCCGATGACCTCGAAGTGCTTGCGCGGATCGAGCGACTTGAGATCGACGATGAACAGGTCGACGACATCGAGAAGCGATTCGACGGTCTCCCTGTTCTTCGGAAAGCACGAGGTTTCGATCGCGACGTGCACGCCGGCGGCGTGCAATTCGCCCGCGAGTTGCCGCGTGAATTCGGGGAAATAGAGCGGCTCGCCGCCACTGATCGTGACGCCGCCGCCGCTGTTGCGATAGAACGCCGAATCCGACAGCGCTTCGCGCAGTATGTCCTCGACGCTCATGCGCTGGCCGACGATCGACCTGGCCTCGGTCAGGCAGGCAGCGACACAGCGCATGCACCGCTGGCAGTTCGTGCGGTCGAGCTCGATCCTCGTGCGGCCGTCCGAATGATGCACCAGGCGGGATGTTCCGGCCGGACAGACTGCGACGCACCGGCCGCAGCCGACGCAGCGGGCAGGGTAGTAATAGAATTCCTGTCGCGCGTCCTGGGTTTCCGGGTTGTGACACCATGGACAGTGCAGCGGGCAGCCTTTCAGGAAGATGGTGGTCCTGATTCCCGGCCCGTCCTGCAGGCTGAACCTCTGTATTTCGGTAACAAGAGGAATTCTCACGACAGCCCCTGCGTTTCTTGCGAAGGTTGTTGATCCGCGTGCATCGGAGGAATCCGTTTCCGGAGCACCCGGGCCTAACGTCGATGTGGTGTATTTAAGCATCGGCTCTCGGTGCGACCAATTGGTGCGAACACTTAAGGAGAGGAGGGATTGCCCTTAATGGCGTCGGCGCAGTGCGCTCCAATCGTGGCAGCGTCGGGCCGCGCAACGGGAACGATATTCCGCGGCCGTCGGCGCGCCGGTTGCGCCGGGCCGAGCACTATCGTACTGTATAAGTAGCCGACTGTACGGAGACTGACTGTTTGGTCAACGGAACATCTTGGGCGGACGCAAGGAGGCGATGCGCATGATGGGTTACGCGTTCGATGTGGAGCAGGACGACGAACAGGACGAGGATGCCTCGGTCGGCTACGAGGCGATCTTTCGCAACACGCCTGTGGCGATCTGCCATTTGCGCAACCGCATAATCAGGCGCTGCAACACGCGATACGAGGAATTGTTCGGCTACGGACGCGGTGAGCTCGACAAGCAGTCGGTGCGGGTGCACTACCCGAGTGACGACTCGTTTGCGACGATCGGCGAGAAATACGGCCACTTCTTCGAGCGGCACCATACTTTCAAGGAGGAGCGGCCGTTCGTCCGCAAGGACGGAACGCTGATCTGGTGCATCGTCAGCGGCACGCTGCTCGACCCCGCCGAGCCGAAGCTCGGCAGCATCTGGGTGGTGCAGGACATATCGGAACATATACGGCTCGAAGACGAACTGAAGGCCGACGTCGAAAAACTCGAAATTCTGGTGCAGCAGCGCACCGTGGAGCTGAGCCGGCACGTCGCGAGCCTCAAGCAGGAAGTCGTCACGCGCAAGCGCGCCGAGGAAGTCGCCAACGAGAACCGCGAGAAATACCAGAAGCTTTTTCACATGCTGCCGATCGGAATCTCGATTACCGATGCGCATGGCGACATTCTCGAGGCCAATTGCCAGTTCGCGGAGATGGTCGGCGCGCGGCGAATTCAACCGGAGAGCTGGCGCAAGCTGCCGCTGCGATTCTTTTTGCACGACGGGACGGAAATCCCCCGCCACCAACTGCCTTGGCAGATCCGCGACTGTCAGAAGGATTCGATCAACAACATCGAAATCGGCATGCGCGACGAGAAGGGCCGCAAGCTGCGCTGGTTGAGCGTCAGTTCATCCCTCCTCGAACGCAAGCACAAGCAGTTCGTCGTCGCGGCCTTTACCGACATCACCTACCGCAAGCGCATTGAAGAACTGGAACGCCTGCGCCATGCGGAGCTGACCCGACTCGGCCGGATCAATTCGATGGCCGAAATGGCTGCGGCCCTCGCGCACCAGATGGGCCAGCCGCTGGTGTCCGCCGTCAATTACCTGAACGGCTGCCGGCTTCGGCTCGAGCGCGTCGAAGGCGTGGAGGAGATCACCGAGTCCGTCGGCCTGGCGCTCAAGTATCTCGAGCAGGCCGGCGAGATCCTGCGTCACGTCAAGGAGTTTGTCTGCAAGCACAAGCCGGACAAGGAACCGGAAGACATCAACGAAGTGATCAGGGACGCGCTTTCGTTTCTCAATTTCGAAGTCCGCCGTCACGACGTCGAGGTCGACCTCCGACTGCTGCCGAATCCGCCGCTGGTGCCGCTGTGCAAGGTCGAGATCCAGCAGGTACTGTTCAACCTGATGAAGAACGGCATGGAGGCCATGACGACGCTGCCGGCCGAGGCGCGGAAGCTGGTCATCGGCAGCGAAATCGTCGGCGAGGGCAGGGCGGTGAAGGTGTTCGTTCAGGACCACGGGACGGGGCTCGAGAGAGAGGCCGCCAAGCGTGTCTTCGAACCCTACTTTTCGACCAAGCCGGACGGGATGGGGATAGGGCTGACGATTTGCCGGTCGATCGTCGAATCGCACGGCGGGCAGCTTTCTTTTTCGAGAATCGGCAAAGGAGGATCGCGCTTTCAATTTACCTTGCCGATGTAGGAGGAGATCCGGTGCAGGCATGGAGGCCGAAGAGCCTTCGTCCGCGGCGCCGGTAATGAACAAAGGAGGAGTCGATGCAGGTGGAAGATACTTTGCCGACCGTGTTCGTCGTCGACGACGAAGAGTCGGTTCGGCATTCCCTGAACTGGTTGCTCAGCTCGATTGCGCTCGATGTGAAAATGTACGACTCGGCGCAGGCGTTTCTCGACGCCGATATTTCCTGTTCCTATGGCTGTCTCATTCTCGATGTCCGGATGCAGGCGCTGAGCGGTTTGCAACTTCAGGAGGCACTTTGCGCACGAGGGTTCAGCCTGCCGATCATTTTTCTTTCGGCATACGGCGATGCGCAGATCGGGGCGCAAGCGATCAAGAAAGGTGCCATCGACTTTCTGCAGAAACCTTACCGCAATCAGGATCTGCTCGACGCGGTCAATGCGGCGCTGACGCTGAGCAAGGAGGCGATGGGCAAGCAAAGCGAGAAGCTCAAATATCGCGACTGCCTCGAAAGCCTTTCACAGAGAGAGAAGGAAATTCTCGATCTGGTTGTCGGTGGGAACAGCAGCAAGGAAGTTGCACGAATTCTGGGGATCAGCCATAAGACCGTGGAGGCGCATCGGGGTCGGCTGATGAGCAAGCTCGGGGTCAAATCATTGGGTGAGCTGATTCAACTGGCGATGCTCACGAGCAGCCATTGCCGCGACTGTAGATGGCTTTCCCGTCCGGGAAAGTAAGGCTTTCGGAGCGAGGCAGGAAGTCGGCGAGATTCTGCCCAGTGTGTAACGGAGTGGTCACCCCTTCCTGAAGCAGCATATTTCTTTCGGCGAAGGATAGCGTCTCCTTTGCCTGCGGCTCGCGGGCAAAAGAGACTTCGGCTCTCGTGAGCCGCTCCGTCAGCTGCGCTGTTTCTGCTCGCTCAGCGGGACAATTTCCGGCATCACGATGCGCTTGCGGTCGGCCTCGACCGCCGCGAGTGCGTCGGTCTCGACCATCGTCGCGAGGCAGCGGCGGGTGAGGTTCTGGTAGATGCCGGTGCCCTGGACTTTCCACGCCATTTCCTGTTCGGTCAGCGGGCGGACGACTTTGGCCGGCGTGCCGGCGACGAGGGTGGCCGGCGGCACCTGCATGCCGGCCTTGACGAAGCTGCACGCGGCGACGAACGCGTTCTCGCCGACGACCGCGTTGTCCATGACGACGGCGTTCATGCCGACGAGCGCGTTGCGCCCGATCGTGCAGCAGTGCAGCACTGCGCCGTGGCCGATGTGGCCGTTCTCGTTGATCACCGTGTCGTGGTCCGGAAAGCTGTGGATGACGCAGGTGTCCTGGACGTTGACGCCGGCCATCAGGATCAGCCGGCCGAAGTCGCCGCGCAGGCTCGCGCACGGGCCGACATAGCAGCCGGGGCCGACGATGACGTCGCCGATCAGCACGGCGGAGGGGTGGACATAGGCGCTCGGGTCGACGACCGGGACGACGCCGTCGATGGCATAGACGCGGGGCGGTTTCATGCTGTCTCCTTGCTGCCCGCGCTCGTGCGGGCGAAATGGGTCGGATGGCGCGGGGTCGGGATGGCACGGCATCACGACACGCGCGGCGGGCGGCGCCGGTCCGCGAACGCGGTTGCCGGCAGCCGCGATGGCGCTCACATGTTCGGGTAGTTCGGTCCTTCGCCGCCCTGCGGCACGACCCACGTGATGTTCTGCGTCGGATCCTTGATGTCGCAGGTCTTGCAGTGCAGGCAGTTCTGCGCGTTGATCTGCAGCCGCGCGCTGCTGGCAGATGAGGCGTCCGCGTCGCGCACGATCTCGTAGACGCCGGCCGGGCAGTAGCGTTGCTCCGGCGCGTCGAACTGCGCGAGGTTCACGGCGATCGGCACCGCGGCATCGCCCAGCGTCAGGTGGCAGGGCTGGTCTTCCTCGTGGTTCGTGTTCGAGATGAACACCGACGACAGCCGGTCGAACGTCAGCACGCCGTCCGGCTTCGGATAGACGATCGGCGCAGTTTCGGCCGCAGGTCGCAGCTTGCCGTGGTCGGCGCTGTTCTTCAGCGTCCACGGCGCGCGCCCGCGCAGCACGATCTGGTCAATGCCGAACATCAACGAGCCCGTCTTCAGGCCTTTGCTCATCCACGGCTTGAAGTTGCGCGCCTTGTGCAGTTCGTCGTACAGCCAGCTCGCACGGAACGCTTCGGGGTAGGCGGTGAGCTCGTCGTGCGTGCGGCCCGTCGCGAGCGCGGCGAAACAGGCTTCCGCGGCGAGCGCGCCGGACTTGATCGCGCAGTGCGAACCCTTGATGCGGCTCGCGTTGAGGAAGCCCGCGTCGTCGCCGATCAGCGCTCCCCCCGGGAACACCAGCTTCGGCATCGACTGCAGGCCGCCGGCCGCGATCGCGCGCGCCCCGTACGCGACGCGACGCGCCCCGGCGAAGAAATCCTTCAGCAGCGGGTGAGTCTTGAGTCGCTGCATCTCGTCGAACGGCGACAGGTGCGGGTTGCGGTAGCCGAGGCCGACGACGAAGCCGACCGACACCAGGTTGTCTTCCATGTGGTACAGGAAGCCACCGCCGTAGGTGTCCGGCTCGAGCGGCCAGCCGCCGGTGTGGATCACGAGGCCCTGGCGGTGGCGTTCGGGCTTGAGTTCCCACAGCTCCTTGATGCCGATGCCGTAGGTCTGCGGATCGCAGTCGCGGCGCAGGTCGAACTTCGCCTCGAGCTGCTTGCCGAGGTGGCCGCGGCAGCCTTCGGCGAACAGCGTGTATTTCGCCTGCAGCTCCATGCCCGGTTGGAAGTTTGGGCCTTCCGAGCCGTCCTTCAGCCGTCCCATGTCGCCGGTCGCAACACCCGTCACGCGGCCTTCGGCGTCGTACAGGATCTCGGCCCCGGCGAAGCCGGCATAGACGTCGACGCCGAGCGCTTCGGCCTGCGTCGCGAGCCAGCGGCACACGTTGCCGAGGCTGACGACGTAATTGCCGTGGTTGTGGAAACATTGGGGCAGCAGCGCGTTCGGCAGCTGCCGCCCGCCGGTGTCACCGAGCAGCAGGAAGCGGTCTTCGGTGACCGCGGCTTTTAGCGGCGCGCCGAGCGCCTGCCAGTCGGGAAAAAGCTCGGCGAGCGCGCGCGGGTCCATCACCGCGCCCGACAGGATGTGCGCGCCGACTTCCGAGCCTTTCTCGATGACGCAGATCGACAGCTCGCTGCCAGCGTCCGCGGCGAGCTGCTTCAGGCGGATCGCCGCGGACAGCCCGGCCGGGCCGCCGCCGACGATCACGACGTCGAATTCCATTGCTTCACGACTCATCTTTGCATCTCCACAGGCTGTATTTCGTCGCGTTCCGCCCCGATTTGCAGGGCGGAACGACTCGATCCGAGAATGTTTCAGGCGCGTGTTTCAGGCGCGCCCGAGATCGGCTTCCACCTTGTGCACGAGCTCGACGAGACGCGGGCCGACCTCGCCGATGAGCCGCTCGCGCGACAGCAGGAAAGCCGGGCCGCCGCAGTTGAACGCCATCGCGCGCTCGCCGTCGACGCCGGTCATCGGCACGCCGACCGCGTGGACGTCCTTCTGCCAGTCGCCAGCGGACACGACGAAGCCGCGCTCGTGGTAGTCGCGCAGCGCCTGCTCGATGCCGGCTTTGACGCGCGGCCAGTTTTCCTCGTCGCGCAGGCGGATGTGATCCATCAGGTAGTCGCGCTCGCCCTGCGGCAGGCCGCACAGCAGCGCGCGCCCGACCGCGGAAGTTGCGAGCGGGATGCGCGAGCCGACATCGAGGCGCAGCGTGACGTTCGCGCTGCTGCGGCAGCTCTCGATATAGACGATGCTCAGGCGGTCGCGTGCGCCGATCGACACCGACACCTGCGCGTACTCGGACAGCTCTTCCATGTACGGCCGCGCGACTTTGCGCACGTCGAGGTTCGACAGCAGCGCGTAGCCGAGCGCGAGCACGCCGGCAGCGAGACGATAGGTGCCGCGGCTCTCGGAAAAACCGAGGTAGCCGAGCTTGGTCAGCGTATGGGTGAGCCGTGAAATGGTCGGCTTCGGCAGGCCGGTGCGGCGCGCGAGTTCGGCGTTGCTCAGTTCGGTGTCGCCGGGGCGAAAGCAGCGCAGCAGCTCGAGGCCGCGCGCGAGCGCGTTGACGAACTGGCGGTCCTTGCTTTCCTCGTCGTCGGCAAATACCTGGATGTCGTCATCCATAAGAAGTCCCAGGGGTTCCGCGTGGCGGTTTTCAGTTTCGTTTTCCGTCGGCATGGTGGCATGGCGAATTCGCACGTGTCAATGCAAATGCGGCACTATGATTCGCACAGCGAAACACTACGGCGAGTGCGGTGTGCCCGTTCTCGGCGCAGTATTTACACCGGACGGCAAAGACCGTATCGTTCATTTAACGTGTTGTGCAAACGTATCGTTCGCACAGCGAAACAAAAAGGGGAAGACCATGGACGAAGTCCTCATCGAGCGCCCGGGGCCCGGCATCGTGCTGCTGCGCCTGAACCGGCCCGACGCCCGCAATGCGCTGAACCAGGAAGTCCGGCAGCAGCTCGCCACGCATTTCACCGCGTTCGGGCAGGACCCGGACGTGCGCTGCATCGTCCTGACGGGCGGCGACAAGTTCTTCGCCGCGGGAGCGGACATCCGCGCGATGGCCGATGCCGGGGCGATCGACATGATGCTGCGCCACACCCATCGCCTGTGGCAGGCGATCGCGAGCTGCCCCAAGCCGGTGATCGCCGCGGTCAACGGCTACGCCTGGGGCGGCGGCTGCGAACTTGCGATGCATGCCGACATCATCGTCGCAGGCGAATCCGCATCGTTCTGCCAGCCGGAAGTGAAAGTCGGCATCATGCCCGGCGCGGGCGGCACGCAGCGGCTCACCCGCGCAGTCGGCAAGTTCAAGGCGATGAAGATGGTCCTCACCGGGCAGCCGGTAAACGGCCGCGACGCGCTGGAAATGGGCCTGGCGAGCGAAGTCGTCGCCGACGCGGACGTGCAGGCGCACGCCGTTGAGCTTGCCGCCCAGATCGCCGCGCTGCCGCCGCTGGCGATCGCGCAGATCAAGGAAGTGCTGATCGCCGGCCAGGACGCTTCGCTCGAGACGGCGCTGATGCTCGAGCGCAAGGCATTCCAATTGCTGTTCGCGAGCCGGGACCAGAAGGAAGGCATGCAGGCCTTCCTCGAGAAACGGAAAGCCAACTTTGAAGGAAGGTGAATCATGCTCGACGCGACACGCCAGAACCTGACTCTCGGAGTCGTCGGCACCGGCCTGATGGGCCGCGGTATCGCGCAGATTGCCGTGCAGGGCGGCGTGCAGGTGCGGCTTTTCGACAGCCGCCCGCGCGCGGCGGCTGAAGCGTGTGATGCGGTCGCGCAGATGCTCGCGAAGCTCGCCGAGAAAGGCAAGCTCGGCGCCGACGACGCGCAGGCCGCGGTCGCGCGCCTGCACATCGCCGATACGCCGCAGGATCTTGCCGACTGCGAGATCGTCGTCGAGGCGATCGTCGAGGATCTCGACGCCAAGCGCCAGCTGTTCCGCGACCTCGAAACGATCGTCCCCGACGCATGCCTGCTCGCGACGAACACGTCGTCGCTGTCGGTGACGGCGATCGCCGCCGGCTGCCGCGTGCCTGAACGCGTCGCCGGCTTCCATTTCTTCAGCCCCGTGCCGCTGATGAAGATCGTCGAAGTCATCGACGGCGCCTTGACCGCGCCGTGGGCCGGCGAAGCGCTGACGGCGCTCGCGCGGCGCATGGGGCACACGCCGGTGCGCGCGAAGGACACGCCGGGCTTCATCGTCAATCACGCCGGGCGCGGCTATCTGACCGAAGCGCTGCGCGTCCTCGGCGAAGGCATTGCCGAAGTCCCGGCAGTCGATGCGATCCTGCGCGAAGCCGCCGGTTTCCGCATGGGACCGTGCGAGCTCCTCGACCTGACCGGACTCGACGTCTCGCACCCGGTCATGGAGTCGATCTACGCGCAGTATTACCAGGAGCCGCGTTTCCGTCCGTCGCCGCTGACGCGCACGCGCCTCGCCGCGGGGCTGCTCGGGCGCAAGAGCGGGCGCGGCTTCTATACGTACACGAACGGCCGGGCCGAGCCGGTCGCGACGCCGGAGGTGCCGGCGCTGACGCAGACGCCGATCTGGGTCAGCCCGAGCGATCCGGTCCGGCACGCGCGCGTGCTGACGCTGCTCGCCGGGCGCGGCATCCCGATCGATTACGGCGAGCGTCCGGGCGACAGCTCGGTGTGCCTCGTGCTGCCGGTCGGCAACGACACCACGACGACTGCGCTCGCCGAAGATCTCGATCCGTCGCGCACGCTCGCGCTCGATCCGCTGTTTCTCGACGGGCACCTGACGCTGATGACGAACCCGCTGACGACGCCCGACGCGCGTGATGCCGCGTGGGCCGCGCTCGCGGGCGAAGACACCATGGTTTCGGTGATCCACGACAGCCCGGGCTTCGTCGCGCAGCGCGTCGTCGCGATGATCGTCAATATCGGCTGCGATATCGCGCAGCAGCGCATTGCCACTCCCGACGACATCGACTGCGCGGTCCGGCTTGGCCTCGGCTACCCGAAAGGCCCGCTCGCGCTGGGCGACGCGCTCGGCGCCGCGACGGTGCTGACGATCCTCGAGCGGCTCCACGATTTCTACCGCGACCCGCGCTACCGCCCGAGTCCGTGGCTGATCCGGCGCGCACGCCTCGGCGTGTCGCTGCTGACTCCCGAAAACTGAACCTGTTTTTCCTACAAGGACTATTGATGCTCGACGCTTACATCTACGCCGGCCTGCGCTCCCCGATCGGCCGCCACGCCGGCAAGCTCGCCGCAGTCCGCCCCGACGACCTCGTCGCGACCGTGATCCGCGAAGTGCTCGCCCGCTCGCCGTTCCAGGGCGCCGACGTCGAGGACGTGATCCTCGGTTGCGCTGCCCAGGGCGGAGAGGATTCGCGCAACGTCGCCCGCCACGCGGCGCTGCTCGCCGGCCTGCCGGTGACGGTCGCCGGCCAGACGATCAACCGCCTGTGCGGCAGCGGGCTTGCCGCAGTGCTCGACAGCGCGCGCGCAGTGACCTGCGGCGAAGGCGATCTGTACGTTGCCGGTGGCGTCGAAAGCATGAGCCGTGCGCCTTTCGTCGTCGCGAAGGCCGAATCCGCGTACAGCCGTGATTTCAAGGTGTTCGACACGACGATCGGCGCGCGCTTCCCGAATCCGCGCCTCGTCGAAGAGTACGGCAACGACAGCATGCCGGAGACCGGCGACAACGTCGCTGCCGAGTTCGGCATCACGCGGGACGCCGCGGATCGCTTCGCCGCTGCGTCGCAGGCGAAATACGCGGCGGCGAAAGAAGCCGGTTTTTATGCGGGCGAGATCCTTCCGATCTCGGTGCCGACCGGGCGCAAGACACCGCCGCTGGTCGTCGCCGAGGACGAGCACCCGCGGCCCGGATCGACGTACGAGTCGCTCGCGAAACTGAAGCCGCTGTTCGCCGACGGCGTCGTCACCGCCGGCAACGCTTCAGGCATCAACGACGGCGCGGCCGCGCTGATCGTCGGTAGCCGCGCAGCAGGCGAGCGGGCCGGCGCAGCGCCGATGGCACGCATCCTCGGCGGCGCGGTCGCCGGCGTCGAGCCTCGCATCATGGGCGTGGGGCCGGCCTACGCGATCCCGAAGGCGCTCGCGCGCGCCGGACTGACGCTCAAGGACATGGACGTCATCGAGCTCAACGAAGCGTTCGCGTCGCAGGTGCTCAGCTGCCTGAAGCTGCTCGACGTTGCGTTCGACGATCCGCGCGTCAATCCGAACGGCGGCGCGATCGCGATCGGCCATCCGCTCGGCGCGTCCGGTGCGCGCATCGCGCTGTCGGCGGCGCGCGAACTCGAGCGCCGCGGCGGGCGCTACGCGGTCGTCAGCCTGTGCATCGGCGTCGGCCACGGCATCGCGCTGGTCATCGAACGCGTTCCGACGTGATCGCCGCAGGATGCCCGGGGCCTGCGCCCCGGCATCCTGCTAAACTCGGGCGAATTCATCCATCGAGGATTTCGCCATGGTCGAGCCGCTCTTGATCGCCCGCGCCGGGAACAAGGACATCAACCTGCTGCCGCGTCTCGCCAACCGGCACGGCCTCGTCGCCGGCGCGACCGGGACCGGGAAGACGGTGACGCTGCAGAAGATGGCCGAATCCTTCGCGGGCATCGGCGTGCCGGTGTTCGTCGCCGACATCAAGGGTGACCTGTCGGGCATCGGGGCGCCAGGCGTCGCAAGCGACAAGCTGCTGCAGCGGCTCGCTGCGATCGGCATCACCGACTACACGCCGCGCGCCAACACCGTGGTGTTCTGGGACGTGTTCGGCGAGTCCGGCCACCCGGTGCGCGCAACGGTGTCCGACATGGGGCCGCTGCTGCTCGCGCGCCTCTTGAACCTCAACGACACGCAGTCCGGCGTGCTGCAACTGGTGTTCCGCATCGCCGACGACAACGGTCTGCTGCTGCTCGATCTCAAGGACTTGCGCGCGATGATCCGCCACGTCGGCGACAACGCGAAAGCCTTCACGACCGAATACGGCAACGTCTCGGCAGCGTCGATCGGTGCGATCCAGCGTGGTCTCCTGGCGCTCGAGGAGCAGGGCGGCGACCGGTTCTTCGGCGAGCCGATGCTCGACCTCGCCGATCTGATGCAGACTGACGCCGAGGGCCGCGGGGTCATCAACGTGCTCGCTGCCGACAAGCTGTACCACTCGCCGGCGCTGTATTCGACTTTCCTGCTGTGGATGCTCGCGGAGCTTTTCGAGCAGCTGCCCGAAGTCGGCGACCTCGACCGGCCGAAGCTGGTGTTCTTCTTCGACGAAGCGCACCTGTTGTTCGACGACGCACCGAAGGCCCTCGTCGACAAGGTCGAGCAGGTCGTGCGGCTGATCCGCTCGAAAGGCGTCGGCGTGTATTTCGTCACCCAGAACCCGCTCGACGTGCCCGAGTCCGTGCTCGGCCAACTCGGCAACCGCGTCCAGCACGCGTTGCGTGCTTTCACGCCGCGCGACCAGAAAGCGGTCAAGACCGCAGCCGAGACGATGCGCGCGAACCCGGCGTTCGACGCCGCAACGGCGATCACCGAGCTGGGTGTCGGCGAAGCCTTGGTGTCCTTCCTCGACGAAAAAGGCCGTCCCGAAATCGTCGAACGCGCCTCCGTCATCGCGCCCGGGTCGCGGCTCGGCCCGCTGACCGCCGACGAGCGCAGCCAGGCGATCCGCAGCTCGGTGCTGTACGGTCATTACGAGAAACTGCTCGACCGCGAGTCCGCATACGAATTGCTGCGGGCGCAGGTGGCTGCCGCGACTGCGGCCGATGCAGCCCAGGCTTCCGGGTCCGGTCCCGCGGAAGGTTGGGGGTCAGGCGGCCTGATGGGCGGCATGGGCGACATCCTGTTCGGTTCGACCGGCCCACGCGGCGGCAAGCGCGACGGGCTCGTCGATATCGCGGCGAAAACCGTCGCGCGCACGATCGGCAGTTCGGTCGGTCGGCAGATCGTGCGCGGCGTGCTCGGCTCGCTGTTCGGCGGGAGCAGCCGCAAGCGCTGATTTTGCGCGTGCACGGGTCGCCTGTCGCAGACGGATGACGCGTCGGCGGGCACTGATGAGGGGTGGCGCAGGTCCAATCGCCACCCATTGTCAGCTGGAGGTCCGCGATGACGCCCCAATCCGTTGAATCATTGATTGCCGAGATCGAGGCCGAAGACCGCATCGACTTCGGCGACCTCGCCATCGGCGAGCATGAAGCCCGCCGCCTGATGGCTCAGCACTTCTGCGCCATCGACCGCAAACTCGCCGAACATGGCATGACTGCCGAAGCACGGCTGGAAGTGATGGCCGCAATAGCCGCGCACACGATGGTGGAAAACCTCGTGCTGCATCTCGGGCGTTTGCGGGGCGCCGCGGCGAAAGAGGATTTCCGCACCTGGATGCGACGCCACGGCATGAGCTAACTGCCGTGCGAGCGACAGTGTCGACGCTTTTCGATAGGCTCGGGTCGAACGGCTGCATTTGATCACCGGCTTCGAAGTTGAAACCTGCGAAGGCCGTCCACGAAGCGTTGCGATCGCTGTGCCAGCAGATCATCGCCGCTCAGCAGGCCGCCGATATGCAAACTTGGCTGCAGGCGTGGTACGAGCTGGTTCCGCAAGGGGTATGGGGCAGGCCCCGTCATCCGCCGGACACGATGATGCGGCCTACCATCCCTGCCTGGTAATGGCCGGGAATCAGGCACGCGAAGTCAAACTCGCCCGGCCGATTGAAAGTCCAGATGATGTCGCCGCTTCCGCCGGGCGCCACGTGTGTCATCCACGGCTCGTCATGCTCCATTTCCGGGAACCGCACCATCAGATCGGCATGTTCGTCAAGCGCCGACTTGGTTCCGATCACCATCTCGTGCATCATCTTCCCGGCATTGCGGTGTACGAACCGGATCGTCTCGCCCAGCCGCACTTGAATGCGGTCCGGGTCGAAACGCATCTGATCGGTCATCGTCACCCGGAGCGTGCGAGTCACTGCGTCCGCGTCCCCGGCGATGCCCCAGTCCTGCTGTTCCTTGTTGACCGGTGCCGCGTTCCTTGCGTGCGTCGCCTCTCCGTGAGCGATTGCCGCTCCGCCCGAAAGCAGGGAGACGGTTACGAGGGCAGCGGCCAGGAAACTGTTGCGAATCTTCATTACTTGCTCCGTTCGGTTGCCGTCCGACGAGCCTTCAACGGAAGGCCTCCCTTCAACCCAGCTTGAGACGCTCGCAAATCGCCGTCGTCAGCCCCGCCTGGTTCATGCTGTAGAAGTGCAGACCAGGGGCGCCGGCGGCGAGCAGGCGCTCGCACAGGCTCGTCACGACGTCGAGGCCGAACGCGCGGATCGAGTCCGCGTCGTCGCCGTATCCCTCGAACTTGCGCCGCATCCAGCGCGGCAGCTCGGCGCCGCACGCATCGGAGAAGCGTGCGAGCTTCGAGAAGCTCGCAATCGGCATGATTCCGGGCACGATCGGGATCTCCACCCCCATCGCGCGCACCTGATCGACGAAATGCAGGTAGGCGTCGAAGTTGTAAAAATACTGCGTGATCGCCGAATCGGCGCCGGCCTCGGCTTTGCGCCTGAATGCCGTGAGGTCGTCCTTCGGGTTTTTCGCCTGCGGATGCCATTCGGGATACGCTGCGACTTCGATGCGGAAGCGGTCGCCGGTCTCCGTGCGGATGAACTCGACGAGCTCGTTGGCGTAGCGGAACTCGCCGGGATCGCCGACGCCGGACGGCAGGTCGCCGCGCAGCGCGACGATGCGCCGGATGCCGGCCGACGCGTAGTCGTCGAGGATTTCGCGGATGCCGGCGCGCGTCGAGCCGATGCACGACAGGTGCGGCGCGGCTTCGAAGCCGTCGGCGGCGATCTCCCTGACGGTCGAGAACGTACGCTCGCGCGTCGAGCCGCCTGCGCCGTACGTCACCGAGAAGAACGTCGGCTTCAGGGCCGCGAGCGCGGTGCGCGTCGCCCGCAGTTTTTCTTCCCCCTCGGGCGTCTGCGGCGGGAAGAATTCGATCGAAAGTTCGGGTCTGTGCATGATGGCCCCTGTCAGTAGCGGTAGTGGGCCGACTTGTATGGCCCTTCGACCGGCACGCCGATGTAGGCCGCCTGGTCCGGGCGCAGTTCGGTGAGCTGCGCGTTGAGCTTCTTCAGCTGCAGCCGAGCGACTTTCTCGTCGAGGTGCTTCGGCAGCGTATACACGCCCACCGGATAATCTGCGGTGCGCGTGAAGAGCTCGATCTGCGCGATCGTCTGGTTCGCGAACGACGAGCTCATCACGTAGGACGGGTGGCCGGTTGCGCAACCGAGATTCACGAGGCGGCCTTTCGCGAGCAGGATGATCCGTTTCCCGTCCGGGAAGATCACGTGATCGACTTGCGGCTTGATCTCTTCCCACTCGTAGCCTTCGATGCTGGCGACGTCGATCTCGTTGTCGAAGTGGCCGATGTTGCAGACAATCGCCTGGTCCTTCATCCTCGCCATGTGATCGTGCCTTATCACGTGATAGTTGCCGGTGCAGGTGACGAAGATGTCAGCATGTTCGGCGGCGTAGTCCATCGTCACGACGCGGTAGCCTTCCATCGCCGCCTGCAGCGCGCAGATCGGGTCGATCTCGGTGACCCACACTTGGGCCGACAGCGCGCGCAGCGCTTGCGCCGAGCCCTTGCCGACGTCGCCGTAGCCGCACACCACCGCGACTTTGCCGGCGACCATCACGTCGGTCGCGCGCTTGATGCCGTCGACGAGCGACTCGCGGCAGCCGTAAAGGTTGTCGAACTTCGACTTCGTCACCGAATCATTGACGTTGATCGCCGGGAACTTCAGTTCGCCGCGCTCGAACATCTGGTACAGGCGATGCACGCCGGTCGTCGTCTCCTCGGTGACGCCCCGGATCGCGGCAAGCCGCACCGAATACCACGTCGGATCGCTCGCGAGCTTCGCGCGGATCGCGGCGAACAGCACGCGCTCCTCTTCCGAACCGGGCTTCGCGAGCACCGAAACGTCCTTCTCGGCGCGGGCGCCCAAGTGCAGCAGCAGCGTCGCGTCACCGCCGTCGTCGAGGATCATGTTCGAGTAGCCGCCGTCCCGCCACTCGAAGATCCGGTGCGTGTAATCCCAGTAGTCGGCGAGCGACTCGCCCTTGACCGCGAACACCGGCACACCGGAAGCGGCAATCGCGGCCGCGGCATGGTCCTGCGTCGAGAAGATGTTGCACGACGCCCAGCGCACTTCGGCGCCGAGCGCAGTCAGCGTCTCGATCAGCACCGCGGTCTGGATCGTCATGTGCAGCGACCCGGTGATGCGTGCACCCTTGAGCGGCTGCACGACGGCGAACTCCTCGCGGATCGCCATCAGGCCGGGCATCTCGGTCTCGGCGATGCGGATTTCCTTGCGGCCCCAGCCGGCGAGCGCGAGGTCGGCGACGACGTAATCAGTGAAGTTTTCAGCCACAGAGTTCATGTGAGTTCCTTGAACGTGTGGCCGGGAAGGGGTGCTGCGGTGGGCTCACCTTGTCACCCCGTGCCCGGCACGGGTTAAGGTGAGCGCAGTTTTTGAAGGGCCGAGCCTGGGACGGAAGTCTCGCAGCGCTCCTCGGCAGGCCGGGATTATAACTGGCCGCGACAGCGCGTGGAGCAGCGCTTCGGTTTGCCGCCACGCTCTTTCGGACGGGCCCGGAACGGCGAGAGCCGTAGATGCGCGAAGCATCCATCCGGCGCTGCACAGATGTAAGACTGTTCGTTCCGTTTGCAAAACCCGGCGATCCAGTCCACAGTGCACCGCAGCGATCTTCAAGTAGCACCGTTGTTGTCCGGTTCAGTATCTGCTTTTCTGCGGTATCTTTCCCTGATCACCTTGCCGTCTTGAGCTTCGCCCTCACCTCAGGGCACGTCCCTTCATTCTTCAGGATATTCAAGACATGGCAACAGGTACCGTAAAGTGGTTCAACGACTCCAAGGGCTTCGGTTTCATCACTCCGGAAAGCGGTGGCGACGATCTTTTCGCGCATTTCTCCGCGATCCAGGGACAGGGTTTCAAGACCCTGGCCGAAGGCCAGCGCGTCAGCTTCGACGTCACCTCCGGTCCGAAGGGCCAGCAGGCGTCGAACATCCGTCCGGCTGACTGAGCGTTCCCGGACGCGGCATGGCAGCAATGCCATGCCTTCGGCCCCATGCGGGGCCGGGACCGCGGCATTCCTTCAAGAACGCCTCCGCGAGGGAAAAATCACGGCACATGCCGGACTTTTTCCCTTTCTGCTTTCCTTTTTGGAGACATCGTCATCGCCAAGGAAGAACTGATCGAAATGAGCGGGATGGTAGTTGAAGTCCTGCCCGACTCCCGTTTCCGTGTCACCCTCGACAACGGCCATAACCTCGTTGCCTACTCCGCAGGCAAGATGCGCAAGCACCATATTCGCATCCTGTGCGGCGACAAGGTTTCACTCGAACTTTCCCCCTACGACCTGAGCAAGGGGCGCATCACTTTCCGCCACCTTGAAGGCCGCGGGCCTCTCGGTCCGCAGCGGCGCAGACGCTGATCGCGTCCCGCATTCAGGACCTGGCTGCCTGAAGGCGTCGGGGCGGCGGACTGCTGTCCTCGCCCGTACCACGTTTCACCAGATAAAGAACATTGTCACCCACGGCGCAACCGCGCCTGCGGCGGCGGTGCAAAAAGCGAGCAGCGCAGCGGCCCGGCGCATGCCGGACGATACCGTACGCTGCACCTGCAGCGCGCCGAGCACCAGGCTGGCTCCGGCAGCCACGGCGAGCAGCAGTCCGCGCACCAGCGGCAGGCTCGCGAGCACGACGCCTTCGGCACTCAGCAGCGTGACGGTCAGCGCCGACAGGCCGAGGAACACGCCGACGCCGCCGAGCGGAATCAGCGCGTAGGCGAGCCGCCGGTGCGCCCCCGCTTCGCCGACGAGCCACCCGGCGGCACGCAGCCATAGCGTGATCCAGCCGCCGATGACGAGCGCCGTCGTGCCGATGTAGCCGAGAATCATCAGGCCGTCGAGCCACGTGAACACGTCGTTTGCTTCGGGGTAATGCGTCAGCAGCCACCACGGAATGTCGCTGTCGAGCAGCGCGAAAGCGTCGCGCTCGACGAGCCATTCGGCGGCAGCAAGCTTGGCCTGCACGAACCACGGCGACGCCGACCACTGGAACGCGCCGATCGCAGTGCCGATGACGCCGAACACCAGCAGGCGTGCTTCCCAGACATCGGTTTCATCGCTGCGCAGGCTCGCGACTTCGGCGCCGGGCAGGCGGGCGGCCAGCTGCACCGCGTCGCGATGGCCGCTGCAGCGCCCGCACATGTGGCATGCGGAGGCGCTTTCCATGCGGCGGATGTCCACCAGGGGCGCACAATTGACCGGGATCACCCGCTTTGCCGGATGCGCCTGCCACGCTTCGCGGTCGGTGCGGAAATGCACCGGCGCGAGCCGCGCGAGCAGGCCGAACACACCGCTCACCGGGCACAGGTGCCGGCACCACACGCGCTTGCCGCGGCCGTATACGAGGCCGACCGCAGCCGCTGCGACCGTCGAACCGCCAAGCACGAGCAGCACGGCTTTGGGGTATTCATACACGCTGACAAGCTGCCCATACACCGTCGTCGCGAGGAACGCGACGAACGGCCAGCCGCCCCACTTGATCCAGCGTGGCACCGGACGGCCGAGGCCGACGCGCGATACCTGTTCGGCGACGAAGCCTTCAGGGCACAGCACGCCGCACCACACCCGCCCCATCAGCATCATCGACACCAGCACGAATGGCCACCAGATGCCCCAGAACACGAACTGCGCGAACAGCGTGAGGTTGTCCCACAGGTGCGCGCCGGACTCTGGCAACGGCAGGAAAGCCGGCGTGACGATGAGGAAAACGTAGGCGACGAGCACTGCCCACTGGACCCCGACGATCCAGCTGCGGTGACGGCGCATCAGGTTGCCGAGGCGGGCGAGCCGCGGCGGGCGCATTGCGGGCAGACTGCAGCTCGTCATGGTCAGGTTCTCCGCGGCGGGCGGCCGAACCATGCGAACAGCGCCCAGTAGCCGAACCACGCGATCAGCACGGTCAGCGACGGTTGCGCGCGGTAGCCGGCGAATGCCGCGGCGATGCCGCCGGCGGTGCTGCCGTCGGCAAGCAGCGCGGAGCTGTCCCACACCGGCTCGAGCAGCGGCGGCAGCCATTCCATGTTGATCAGCCGTTCGACACCCGAGACAAGCAGCGCAGCGGCAAGCAGGCACAGCACGATCTCGGTCGCGCGGAAGAACACCCGGCTCGGCAGCCAGTGCGAGCCGCGCTGGATCAGCCACGCCGTCGCCAGTGCCAGCACGAAGCCGAGGCCGGCGCCGGCGAGCATGCGGTTCAGCGCCTCGCCGGACTGCTCGACGCCGAGGCCGTACAGGAACAGCACGGTCTCGGCCCCTTCGCGGCCGACCGCGATCGCCGCGAGCAGCGCAACCGACACCCCGCCCGCGGCGTCGGCGGCTTTCGTCAGTCCCGCTTCGAGCTCGCGCTTCAGGTGCCGGCCGTGCGCGCGCATCCACAACACCATGTGCGTGATCAGGCCGGCGGCGACGATGACGATGGCGGCCTGGAAGGCCTCCAGCGCGTCGCCGGCGAGCTGGCTCTGCAGCCCGAGCATCGCCAGCGCGAGCACGCCGGCGAGCAGCAGCCCGCCCGCTACGCCTGCCCACAGGTGATGGACGCCGATGCGGCCGTCGCCGCGCGTGCGAATCCACGCGTAGAGGATGCTGATCACCAGGATCGCTTCGACGCTCTCGCGCCACACGATGAAAAGTGAATTACCCATGATGTTTCCCGAGCGTGCGGTTACTGGGCGACGAACCGGCCTCTTGCCGTGTCGGGGTGGAACTCGCCGAAGAACGGGTACGTGCCGGGCTTCAGCGGCGGAAAGATGGTGCTGCGCGTCACGCCCGGCGCGACGACGAGTTCCTTGAACGGGCTCGTCGTCTCGAACTCTTCGGGGCCGGCGTTGCGGTTCGTGAGCTGCAGGCGAAAGCGGGTGTTGGCCGGCACCATTATCGTGTCGGGCGTGAAGCAGCCGTTTTCGGCCACGACTTCGAACGTCGGCAATTCGGCTTGCACGGCGCTCGACGCCGTCAGGGCCAGGATGCCCAGTACACGGGCGAGCAGGCGCGGAACAATCACGATCGGGAGTTCCTGTGCTGAAAATGACGAAAACCCCGCGCGGCGGGGAGCCGGGCGGGGCAGGAGGGGCGTGCAGGTCTAGAACGCATACAGCCCGCGCAGGCCGACGACGGTGATCGCTTTCGCGTCCGGGTCGGCGGCGGCGCGACGCACGTATTGCAGGTCCGGCGTCAGCGACAGCTGGTCGTTCAGGTGCCAGCGGTAATACAGCTCGGCAACCTGCTCGGCGCCGCGCGCGGCGAAACCGAAATCGTCGAGCAGCGGGGCGGCGTCGCGGAATTCGTCGCTCGCGCGCAGCCAGCCCCACGCGAGCCCGACGCTGTCGGCGCCGCGTCCCCAGGCGTTGCCGGCGATCTCGGTGCCGATCGTCACGGCGCGGTCGAACGCGGCCTTGCCGCTGCTCGACTGACCGTAGCGCGCGAACAGCGTCACGTCCTCATGCACGCGCTGGTCGACGCTCGCGCCCCAGCCGCTGGCGCTGCGGGTCGTCGCATCGAAACCTTCGTACTGGCCGTTGCGCCACGCATACAGGCGGTACGTGCCGTCGAAGCCGTGGCTCTTGCGGCCGTACTCCAGCTGGCCGATGACGAACGGCTTGTCGAAGCTGCGGCCGAAGCGCGCGCCTTCGCCGGCGCCGAACGCCGCGATCGACGCCTGCCACCAGTCGGGCGCGCCGCTTTCGTTGCGGTACGCGAGCCGCAGGCCGGGCGTGAAACCGTAGCTGTCGGCGCCGACCTCGCCGCCCGAGTCGAGCATCGGGTTATGCACGAAAACGTTGTTGAGGAACTTTTCGGCTTCGTTGTCGGCGATCGCGTTCTGGTCGAAGAACACGAACGGGTCCATCTTGCCGACGGTGAGCTGCAGGCTGTGCGGCGACTCCACGGCTTCGCCGAGCGGCGTCGTCAGCTGGTACCAGGCCTGTGCGACGATCGCGTAGGTTTCCTCCGAGCCGCCACCGGTCTGGAACGCGAGGCTGTTGAACGCGGCGGTGAAAGTGGGTTTCAGTCCAGTGAAGCTGTCGCCCTGGCCCATCCGCAACTGCGTGTAGAACTCGCCCTGGCCCTGGCCGATGTCGCCGGCCGGCAGCGTGATGCCGAGGTCGCCGCGCCATGACAGCTGCGATTCGTGCCTGCCGTCTTCGCGCGCGTCGCCGTCGATCCGCTGCGCGACGGTGGCGACGCTGCCTTCGACCGCGATGCCATCGAGGGCTTCCGCCAGGCGCGACGGCGCGCCCATCGCATTGGTCCGTTCCTCAATCGCCTTGAGCCGGATCGCAAGTTCTGGTTCGCGCTCGCTGATGCGGTCGCTCTCGAGGCTCGTGGCGAGATCCTGGTTCGCCTGTTCCAGCGCTTCGACGCGCTGCGCAAGTGCCGGAGCGGGCGTGGCTGTCGCCGCGAGCCGTGCTTCGAGTTCGCTGTTGCGCTGCTCGAGTTTCTCGATCCGTTCAGCGAGCCGCCGGAGTTCGGCAAGGACCTTGTCCTGCCCGGACGCGGCGTGGCCCGCGCCGGTTGCGCCCAGCACCGCGAGCGCGATGGCGGTCCTGGCGAATCGGGTCAGCGCCATTTCAGTAGCCGCCCTTCTTGCCGACGCCGACGTACGTGAACTCGTTCTCGACCTCGAACTCCTTGAACCACGGCCGCACTCCGGTGGCGCGGTCGGTGTGGCGGCCGAAGTGGCTGCCGTGGTGGGCGCCCGGCGGCAGGATGGTGTATTTGACCTGGTACTTGCCCGGTCCGGCGAGCTTGATGTTGTCGCCGTAATGCGGGCCGTCGCTCGCCACCATCGGCATGAATTCGCCCGACTGCTTCCAGTCGCTGCCGACCTTCGCGATCTCGAACTTGACCGTCAGGTACGGAATCCAGCTGCCTTCCTCGAAGCCGTTCGGGTTGTTCGCCAGCGCGCGGATGTCGGCCTCGATGTGGATGTCCGACTCCGAGGCCTTCTTCATCATGCCTTCCGGTTCCATCTCGACGGGCTGGAGATAGACGGCTGCGATTTCCATGCCGTCGCGGTGTTGCGGCGTGCCGATGGGATATTCCAGGGCGTGGGCGGCGAACGACAGGCTGGCCAGCGCGGCGACGGCGAGGGAGCGAAGCGGGAAACGGTGCATCGGGAATCCTTTCGAAAATTGGAATGGGCAGGCTGCGGCACCCATGAGAGGTATGCGTGAGAATGATAAGGAGAATGAGAGTGGTTCGCAATAGCCAATTTGAGATTCGCCATCGCGTAAAAATAAGAACGAGTGAGATATTCACAGGCTCGGCGGTGAGATAAATCCGGGATCTAGCGGGACGAGGCGGGATTTATCGGGCGGGGATTGGAAAATCTCTTTCGTGACAGAAAACACCGCGCGGCCCGGATTCGAAAGAGGCGCGGCGATTCCTTCGGGCCATTCTTTCTCAGTGAAAAGTGACCGCGCGCCGCGTCACCAGTCTCGCGAGTTCAGCCCGCACCAGCCAGCGATGGCGTGGCCCACTTCGCCGGCCCGAGAACCCAGGCGACGGGCAGCAGCAGGATCCAGCAGGCCACCAGCACCGCCGCGAGCGGCCAGCGAAGCCACGGGGCCTTTGCGGATTGGTAGCAACGCCCGGAGCAAGGTACGCGACGGCTCGCCGTAATAGTACGTCTTCATTCGCCTCGTCCCCCTAGCCGGCCAAGTAGCTGCTGACGATCTCGAGCACGCCGCGTCACCGAGCTTCTCCTGGGTGAGTGCCGCCGCGCGGTTCGCGGCGTGCAGTTGCGTGGTTAGTTCATCGCCGCGGGTCTGCACATCCAGTAGGCAGCGGCTCGCGTGCTCGGCGACCGCAGCCAGGGTCTGGGAGGCGGTCTCGCGCTGCTGCGTATTGCGGCTCCAGCGTGCCGCGGCGCCAGTCCACGCACAGATACCCGTCCGGCCGCGCATACGGAAACATGCTGCGGTCGAGCCAATAGCCGGCCACGCCGGCCAGCGCGACCAGGCTCAGTTTGTACAGGCTCACCGGCAGCTGGTGCGGCGCGATCAGCGCCACCAGCACGACCAGCACGACCAGCACGACCAGCACGAGCAACACCAGCGCCCAGTCAGTCAGGCGCGGCCATAGGGCAAAGCGGGGTTTTATCACGGTGATGCTCCCATTTCAGCGGATCGAAATGGCACTGCGCATGCGGCGAGCGGTACTGCCAGGCCGGCATCAACGTGCAGTTGCCGAACGCGGACACCGCCGCCAGGCGATCGTCGGCCCGGCGACCGAAGCGCGCGCAGGTGCCGCAGCGGCGGGCTTCGTCGGGGGTGTCCATGCCGCAAGGATGGCGGCACGGGGGCGCGCTCAATAAATGAAGCGCTTCAATTATTGGCGGTCGCGCGCGCGGGGGAGGCTATGAGAGACGCACTGAACGCGATTGCCGCGCTGGTCGGCTGGCTGCCGATCGTGCTGACCCTGTGCGGCATGTTCGGGGTCGGCAACTTCGTTTATTACTTCGGGTTCGGCGAGGTGATCATCATCAAGAAGGCTGCGGAGCCGGACACGCCGCGCGTGCCTACAGTGAAGATGTGACGTTCATTGCTCTTCCCAGCAGAGAAGCCAAGCGTTGCTCGCATCTTCCGAATCGACAATCACCCGCCATCCGCCTTGAATCTTGTCGGCTGCAAACGTGGAAAAACCGACGTAGCCGCCCATGCGGTTCCTGGCATTCACTTCGCCGCACACCCTGTCGCCGCTTAACGTGACGTTGCGGAACTTCACGCTGTCGGGATCGAACAGCCTTGCCTCAACCGCTTCTTGTGCCGAATGGATCGTGTACTGACGCGCGCCGACAATTCCCGCGAGAACGACCAAGACCGTCCCGGCCACGATGCCGACCGTCTTCGGTCGTGTGAGTCGTGCCTTGAGTTTTGCGGCCCTCTCGCTGCGTGCCTGCGCGGCTTGCTCAGCCTCCTGTTGGCGCAAGGCGTCTTGCGTCATTGCCGCTATTGCCTTCGCGTAGATCACGCCGCACTTCGGGCATTCGTAGTCGGGAACCGTGTCGCTCGGCTGCCGGGTGTAATCGCATTTCGGGCAAGTGGCCATCGGAATTCCTCGGGAGGTTTAGAGCCGATCGTCTACTGGCAATCGAAGAACTCCCGCTCGGCGAGCTTTCTGGCCTTCTCCTCCTCGCGCAGGATGTTCTCCTCATAGATGAACGTTTTCGCCAAATGCTCGGCATCGGCCTTGTCCTCGCGGATCTGTTTGCAGCGGTCCGATTCGGCCTTCTTGCGCCGCTCGCTTTCGATCATTCCCGCGCGCCGGTTTTCCTCTCGCTCGCCCTCGATCTTCATCAGCTCGATCTTCTTGTTGAGCGTGCGGTTTTGTGCTTGCATGTCGTCGAGGTAGTTGTAATCACCTGACGCTGGTTTGACGTCGAGGGGAGCAGCATCGGCGTGGCAGGGCCGGTCGGAAAACACCACCCTTCCACCTTCCGGGCATTTGTAGACCTGCGCCTGAACGGGCAGGATACTCGCGGCGAGAACGGCTAACAGGCCGATCCGCTTCACGCCTCGTCCCTCGCTGCAGAGTCGGGCACGCGCTTCGATGTGCGGTCCAACTCGCGACCCTGTTGAAAGCAGCGCAATACAAACTCGACGCGGGTCGCCAATTCCTTTCCCGAAACCAGCTCTTGCTTACTGTGAAGTTCGTCCCCGACCGTCTCGATTGCGGCGCGCAAGTCCGCGAGAGCTAACACATCGATAGCGGGTGCGTTCTTTATGAGCTCGCGCACCCTCTCGCGCGCCTGTTTGTAAACGTCGCTCGACTCATGACTCATCGACCGAGTCCTCGTCACTGCGCCGCACCGCCTGGGGCACTACCATCAGCGCAACGTGTGCGCCGGTCACACTGAGGGGTACTCCGCCTACTTTGTACGTCGTCGTTAGCTCGGGCTCGTGCGGCGCACCCGTAAAGAGTTTCCGCACGCGCTCCCGCGCCCATTGGTTTTCCACCTCTTCGCCCTCCATGGTTGCCCGCTAGGCAGCAATCATATCCGCTTGCCATAAGCGGCGGGAACGGGATCGGGGCGAGCCGTGATGCCTGTCACAGAATGGCATCGGTCTTGCAGCGGGTCTTTTCACGGGTAGGTTCTCCCTCTTCCAAGCGCAGCACGACCAGCACGGCAGTCACCATCTCCCGGAGATTATGGGACGTTTCTTCTCGCGGAGCGTGTCGTACACCCATCCCATGACCTGTGGCCACGCCCGATCGGCTTCCGTGCCACGCGCCCACCAGCATAAGACGGCGGTGCCTTGGCCTGCGCCATGGAGCGATGGGATTCACTCGCGAGTATGTAAGTCACGTCGACTCCGAACTTCTGATGTAGTCGCACCATACGAATATCCGCCCGCGAGGGACGACGGTGGCAGGGTCCAGGATGGACGGCGGGAGCAGTGCCGCCGGGGGCGCACCTCAGCCCCGCCGATCAGGCTAGGAATGCGTCGCGGCGTGAGGTTTGACTGCCAGCGGGGCAGACCTTGGGTGGGGCTTGCCCGTGAAGGGGCGGACGCAGCCGGTCAGTCCCCGGCGTCATCGCCGGGATACATGGCGGATGTTCTGGTCGTTGCGGAAGCTGTCGGGCGGGGATGTTCCCACCCGCCGCCGAGCGCCTTGAAGAGGTCGAGCGCGGCGGACAGGCGCGCGAAGCGCAGCTGGGCGAGCAGGTCCTGCGCCTGGAACAGCGTGCGCTGTGCGTCGAGCACCGCGAGGAGATCGTCGGCGCCTTCGCGGTAGCGCAGCTCGGCGAGCCGCAGCGCGCGCGCCGCCTGGTCGCGGATCAGCTGCTGCGTGCCTTCCTGGCGGCGGTTGCGGTCGGCGTTGCCGAGGGCGTCTTCGACCTCCTTCAGCGCGGTGAAGATTGCGGCGCGGTAATTCTCGACGAATTCGCGCCGGCGCGAGCGCGCTGCCTCGACGTCGTTGCGCAGGCGCCCGCCGTCGAACAGCGTCTGCGTGAGGCTGGCGGTGAGCGCGACGCTGTTCGACGGGTTCGCGAGCGACAGCAGTGCCGTGCTCGCGAGGCCGGCTGAGCCGGAAAGCTGTACTGACGGCAAGAGCGCGGCGCGCGCGGCGGCGACATCGGCGTCTGCCCCGGCGAGCTGCGCTTCGGCACTGGCGAGGTCCGGGCGGCGCACCAGCAAGTCGGCAGGCAGGCCTGGGGCGACTTCGGGAATCGCGAGCGTGGCGAGCGTTTCGCCGTCGACGCCGAAGCCCTGCGGCACGCGGCCGAGCAGCACGGCGAGCGCGGAGAGCGTCTGGCGCTCCTGGTTTTCGAGCGGCAGCAGCGCGGCGCGCTGCGCGAGCACGGTGCCGTGCTGGCGGCTGACGTCGAGCGCAGAGGCCGCGCCGTTGCGATAGCGGGCTTCGACGATGTCGAACACGCGCTCGGCGATCGCGATGTTGTCGCGGGCGATGTCGATGCGGGTGCGAGTCGTGAGCAGCTGGAAATACGTGCTCGCGACGCCGGCGACGAGTGTCAGCCGCACCGCCTCGAAGTCGTGGCGGGTGGCCGCGAGGCTCGCGTCGGCGCCGGCGACGCCTGCGGCCAGCCTGCCCCACAGGTCGACTTCGTAGCTGATCGCGAGGCTCACGCCCGACGATTCGCTGTCGATCGCACGTCCCCTCGCGGGGTCGGTGCGGCGCCAGTCGGTGTCGCCGCCGACGGTGGCGAACGGTAGCAGCGACGCGCCGGCGGTGCGCAACTGGATTTCGGCCTGGCGCACGCGTTCCGCTGCGATGCGGAAATCGGGACTGCCGGCGAGCGCTTCATCGATCAGGCCCTGCAGCGGGCGCGACGAAAAACTGCGCCACCAGCCGGCGCCCGGTTGCATCGCAGCGGCGGGCACCGGCTCGGACCAGCCCGGCGGCATCGTCAGCCCGGGCCGCGTCGCCGGCTCGGTGATCGCGCAGCCGGCGGCGAGCAGCGCAACGACGGCGAGGAGCAAAGCGCGCCGTCCACGCCGGCCGGCTCGGGACGAGCCACCGGGCGGCGCGGGAAAAGAGGATGAGGGCATCGAGAATGTCATTCCGAGGCGAGCGCGACGACCGGATCGAGGCGGGCCGCCTTGCGTGCCGGCAGGTAGCCGAAGACGAGGCCGGTCGCGAACGCGCAGCCGAACGCGAGCAGCACCGGCGGAGCCGAGTAGACGATCGGCGTGTCGAAAGCTTCGATGATCGCGGCGGCGCCGAGGCCGACGACGACGCCGATGACGCCGCCGAGCGCCGAGACGACGAGCGCCTCGATGAGGAACTGCTGCAGGATGTTCTTCATCCGTGCGCCGGTCGCCATGCGGATGCCGATCTCGCGGGTGCGCTCGGTGACCGACACCAGCATGATGTTCATGACGCCGATGCCACCGACCAGCAGCGAAATCGCGGCGACAGTGCCGAGCAGCACCGTCAGCGTGTTCTGTGTTTCGGACACGCTCTCGATGACCGACGCCATGTTGCGGATCTGGAAGTCCTCGATGCCGCCGTGGCGTGCCTGCAGCAGCTCGTGCACTGCCGCCTGTGTGTCGTCGATGGCGGCGACGTCCTCGACCGCGATGGTGGCGTTGCGCAGGTGGCGCTGACCGAACAGGCGCAGGCTGCCGGTCGAGTATGGCACGAAGATCACGTCGTCCTGGTCGGTGCCCCACGGTGTCGCGCCCTGCGGCCCCATGACGCCGAGCACCTGGAACATGATGCTGTTGACGAGCACGAACTCGCCGACCGGGTCGGCGTCGCCGAACAGCGCTTTTGCGACCGTCTGGCCGAGCACTGCAACCGTCGCGTAGCTGCGTTCGTCGGCAGCACCGAAGAACGTGCCGCGGGCGATCGGCCAGGCGCGCGCGAGCGTGAAGTCGGCGCCGGTCGCGTTCGCCGAAGTGCGGTGGTCGGCGTTGCCGGAGCGGATCGTCACCGTCGAGCTTTGTTCGGGAACTGCGGCGAGGACGTTTGGCAGGTCGCGGATCGCGCGCACGTCGTCGAGCACGAGCGTCGCCGTGGTGTCGCGGCCGCGCTGGTTCGGCGCACCGGGGCGCACCGTCAGCAGGTTGGTCCCCATCGAGCTGATGCGGTCGACGACGTCCTGCTTCGCCCCGTCGCCGATCGCGAGCATCGCGATGACTGCGGCGACCCCGATGACGATGCCGAGCAGCGTCAGCGCGGCGCGAAAGATGTTCGCGCGCAGCGCCCGCAACGCCGTGCGCGCGGCTTCGACAATGTCCGACAGCGGCGAGGTGCGATCGACGTGCGGAGCGAAGTCGGGCTCGAGGCCGGAGCGCGGACGCGGGCCGGGGTCGGCGACGATACGGCCGTCGCGGATCTCGATGATGCGCTGCGCCTGCTCGGCGACCTCGCGCTCGTGCGTGATCAGGATGATCGTGTGGCCGTCGGCGGACAGCTTGTTGAGCAGCTGCATGACTTCGGCGCCGCTTTTGGTGTCGAGTGCGCCGGTCGGTTCGTCGGCGAGGATCACGCGGCCGCCGTTCATCAGCGCGCGCGCGATCGACACGCGCTGCTGCTGGCCGCCGGAGAGCTGGTTCGGCCGGTGCTCGATGCGCTCGCCCAGCCCGAGCGACGCGAGCAGTCCGGTGGCGCGCGCGTGGCGTTCGGCCGGCGGCATGCCCGAATAGACTGCCGGCACTTCGACGTTTTCGCGCGCGCTCGCGCCGCCGATCAGGTGGTAGCTCTGGAACACGAAGCCGAACGTCTCGCGCCGCAGCAGCGCGAGCTCGTCGCGGTCGAACGCCGCGACGTTGCGGCCCATGAAGCGGTAGCTGCCGCTCGTCGGGCGGTCGAGGCAGCCGAGGATGTTCATCAACGTCGATTTTCCCGACCCCGAACTGCCCACGATGGCGACGAATTCGCCCGGCAGGATCGTCAGGTCGATGCCGTGCAGCACCTCGACGGCGAGCTCGCCGTTGCGGAACGTCTTCGTCACACCGGACAGTTCGATCAGCGGCACGCTCGCGGACGGGCCGGCTTTCAGCTCGGCGCCCAGCGCGCCAATGAACGGCTCGGTCTTCATAGCCTTGGCGTGCGTCGTGCGGCGGCGGGCGCGTCGCTGCGCAGCGCAGCGCCGGAGACGACGCGCTCGCCTTCCTCGAGGCCGGACAGTACCTGGGCCTGGACGCGATTGCTGACTCCGACTTCGACGCGCCGCTCCTGCAGCGTGCCGTCGGCCGCCGCGACGCGGACGGTACGATGGCGCGGTCCGGCGGTGCCACTGGTCGGGGGGCGCGGGCGCGCCGGGCGGACTTCGCCGCCGCCCGTTGCGCTGCCACCGGCAGCCGTGCGCGTGGCGCGCGGTGTTGCGGCGAAGGCCGACATCGGCACCAGCAGCGCATCATGCGCGGCGGCGACGACGAAAAACACTTGCGCCGTCATCTGCGTCATCAGCGCCTGCTCGGGATTCGAGACGTCGAACAGCGCGTTGTAGAGCACGACGTTGTTCTGCACTACCGGCGTCGGCTCGATCTTGCGCAGCGTCCCCTGCCAGCGGCGTCCTTCGCCGCCGAGCGTCGTGAAGTAGGCATCCATGCCGAGCGTGAGGCGGCTCACATCCGCCTCGGAAACCTGCGTCTGCACGGTCATCGTCGACAGGTCGGCGACGCGCAGGATCACCGGCGCCTGCTGGCTCGCGATCAGCGTCTGGCCCTGGCGCGCGGTGATCGACACGACGGTGCCGGTGATCGGCGCATAAATGCGTGCGTAGTTGAGGTTCGCCTCGTCGGCACGCAGGTTCGATTCGGTCTGGTCGATCTGCGCCTTGAGCGCTTCGACCTGCGCCTGTGCGCCGAGCTGCGTCGCTTCGGCCGTCTGCAGCGCGTCCGCGGTGGTCGCGTCTTCCGCCATCAGGTTGCGCTGGCGCCGCAACTGCAGGTCGGCGAGTCGCCGGTCGGATTCGCGCTGCATCAGCTGCGCCCGCAGGTTGCGCAGCTGCGCGCGCGTCGCATCGACGCGGCTCTGCAGCACGATCGGGTCGATTTCGGCGAGCAGCTCGCCGGCTTTCACTTCCGAACCGACTTCGATGTGGATCTTCTTCAACTGCCCGGACACCTGCGCACCTACATCGACATAGTCGCGCGGCTGCAGCATGCCGGTCGCAGTGACGACATCCTCGATGTCGCCGCGCGAGACGCTGGTGAACTGGTAAGCGGAGGCTTCGTCGGGCTTCGCAAGATATTTCGACCAGGCGAAATAAGCTCCTGCGCCGAGCAGTGCGAGACTGAGCAACGCGATCGCAGCGCGACGCCAGCGTCGCTTCGGGGAAGGTGCGGAGGGATTCATGTCGGTGACCGGACTGGAGTTGCGTGCGCGTGTCGCGCATTCGATAAGGGTTGCAGCCCGAAGAATACGGGAAGGCATGCCGGCGGTTTGTATCGTATTGCAGGCAGGGGTTCCCGCGCCGGAGCGGGGGCGGTGATTATGGCATGTCGCCCGGCGGGAGGTGGGCGCGTGCGGCCGCGCGGACGGCGGCCGGGAGGGTGCGGGCAGGCGGGGACGTGGAGAGGGACGTCGCCGCGCCTGCCGTTCAGTTCTCGGGAACGGTGACGAAGCCCATTTTCTGGATGCCGGCGAGACGTGCCGCCGACATCACTTCGGCGAGCTTCTGGTAGCGCGTCTCGCGGTCCGCGCGCAGGTGCAGCTCCGGCTGCACCGGGTTCGCTGCAGCTTCGGCGAAACGGGCCTGCAGCTCGGCGTCGCTGATCAGGCGGTCGTTCCAGTACAGCGTGCCGGCTTCGTCGATCGCCAGCGTCACTGTTTCCGGCTTCTCGTTCGCCGCCGTGCTGGCCGCATTCGGCAGATCGATCTTGACCGCATGGGTCAACAGCGGGGCGGTGATCATGAACACGATCAGCAGCACCAGCATGACGTCGATCAGCGGCACCATGTTGATCTCGCTCATCGGCGCGCCGCGTCCTTCCTGGCTGAATCCGCCGAAAGCCATCACGCAGCTCCCGGCGTCGGCACGTGCAGCTTGACCGGCGTCGCGCTGCGGGCATTCACGCTGGCGCCTGCGGCGATGTCGCCAGTCGGGGCGCTCGCGAGGCGCGTGCCCGTCGTGAACCAGGCGTGCAGGTCGTGCGCGAACGCGTCGAGCAGGGAAAGTTCGAGTCGATTCGCGCGGGTGAACGTGTTGAACGCGAGAACCGCCGGAATCGCGACGAACAGGCCGAACGCGGTCATGATCAGCGCCTCGCCGACCGGGCCGGCGACCTTGTCGAGCGTCGCCATCCCCGACGTGCTGATGCCGATCAGCGCGTGGTAGATGCCCCACACGGTGCCGAACAAGCCGACGAAAGGCGCAGTCGAGCCGATCGACGCGAGCACCGTGAGGCCCGACTCGAGCTGCGCGGTCGACAGCGCGATCGACTTGCGCATCGCCCGGGTGACGAACTCGTCGGCGTCGAGCTTGCCGCCCAGCGTCTCGCCGTGCGTGTGGCGGCGCAGATGTTCCGCGGCAGCCGCGCCCTGGCGCGCGAGCGCTTCGAACGGCGAATCGGGCGCTGCGCCGGACAGTCGCGCAAGGCCTTCGTCGAGATGCGGGGCGTTCCAGAACGCTTCGACAGCGCTGTCGAAGCGGCGGGCGCGGAACTGGCGCACGGTGCGGACCAGGATCAGATACCAGCTTGCCACCGACATCACGACGAGCGTGAAGGCGACGAGCTTGATGATGAGATCGGATTGGCCCCACAGGTGCGCAAGGCCGAAAGTGTCGCTAGGCATGTTCACAGTCCTTCGAGTTTGAAAATGATCGGCACGACGACCCAGGCGTCGACATTGCGTCCGTCCTGCTTCGCAGGCACGAAGCGCCAGCGGGATACGGCGTTGCGTGCGGCGGTGTCGAGGCGCGCCGAGCCCGAGCTGGCGGAAAGCTCGATCTTGCCCGGCAGGCCTTCGCCTGTCACGAAGACGCGCAACAGGACTTTGCCGTCCTCGCGCATCCTGCGCGACAGCGGTGGGTACGCGGGTACCGGGTTGTTCAGGTAGGCGGCGTCGAAGCGTGCGGCGACGGTTTCGGCCGGGCGGGATTCGGCCGGGCGGGCAGGGGTTGGCGGCGTGGCGGGCGCCTCGACGGGCGGCGCGGGGGTCTCGGCGACGGGTGCAATTGGCGCGGGCGGCGGTTCCTCGTTGCTGACGGCGGTAGGCGCCTGCGTGACCGGAACCGGTGGCGCGACTTTTGTGGGTGCCGGCCGGACGCGGCGTGGCGCCGGTTTCGGGGGCTCCGGCTTGCTGACTTCCAGTTTCGGCGGCGGCACGGGAGCCGGTGGCGCGGGAGCCGGCGGTTCGGGTGTCGGCACTGCGACGGGAGGCTCGATCAGCGAGACGGCGATCGGCGGCGGCGCTTCGGCGGGAGCCGGTTGAAATCGCGCGAATCCGATCGCTGCGGCGGCGTGCGCGAGCGCGACGAGCACGAGCATCAGGCGACGCTCGCGCCGGTTGCGGGCTCCGGCGGGCAGGCGCGACTCGCGTGCGATGCTCGGGCGGGACGTTGCCGGACGTGGCGCAGTGGAGGCGGCGCGCCGCGGCGCGGCATCCTGGCGGTCGAGGAACGAATCTGAAGAAAGGCTATGCGGGAGGTTCATCGGGTCTGTTCCGCGCGCCCTGCAGGGATATCGGCTGGCGCCTGCAGGCAGCTCGAGGCTCATCCGAGGAGCCGGTCGATTGCCACTGCGGCGACCACGAGGTAGAGCGCGACGCGATGCGCGGCAAAGGCTGCGGGCACAGGAATCGTGCCGCGGAGCGCGGGAATCGGTCGGTTCATGTTCGTCTGTTCGTATCGGGGCCCGGTGCCTGGCGGATTCTGCGCGACAACGGGCAGGAAGGGTTGGGAAATGGCTGGCTGGGAAATGACTGGTTGGGAAATGACTGGTTGGGAAATGGCAGCCGGGTGCAGGAGGCGCGGTACGGCGCATCCGACCCGGCGATGACGTCTAGCTGGAGCTTTCCATCTGGGACTGCAGGTAATTCTGCAGGCCCACCTTGCCGATGAGCTCCAGCTGCGTTTCGAGATAGTCGATGTGCTCTTCGGTATCTTCGAGGAGTTCCTCGAACAGTTCGCGCGAAACGTAGTCCTGGGAGGTTTCACAGTACGCGATCATCTCGATGAGGTCGGTCCGCGCCGCCAATTCGAGCTTCAGGTCTCCATCCAGACACTCGGGGACGTTTTCGCCGACCAGGAGCTTGTTCAGGTTCTGCAGGTTCGGCAGCCCTTCGAGAAACAGCACGCGTTCGATGAGCTTGTCGGCGTGCTTCATTTCCTCGATCGATTCTTCGTACTCGTGATGACCGAGCCGCCCCAGGCCCCAGTTCTTGTACATGCGCGCATGCAGGAAGTACTGGTTGACGGCGGTCAGCTCGCTGGTCAGCTGCTTGTTGAGGAACTGGATGACTTTGACGTCGCCTTTCATAAGGCCTCCGCGGCAAACGAGAACGAGGACGCGACGCCGGCGGGGGCCGGAGTCGCGATCTGTTCTGCCAGCGCGGAACGCAGGCAATCACGAGCGCATGTCGCGCAGCGACCGCACTCGCTCGCCACGCCGAGTTTCGTGCGCAGCTCGCGCAAGGTCGATGCCCCTTCGCTGACTGCCTGTTCGATATGGCGATCCGTTACCGCGTTGCAGACGCAGACGTACATAGTCTAGCCTCGTTATTCCATTTGTTCGCCCGCTTGCCGCGGGATCACTTTGTCAGGATAAGTTTCCCCGCGCGCGTGGCACGCAGGACGTAATGCATTCCGTCGTGGTCGATCGTCACACTCGTGCGCCCGAGCAGCAGCTCCGTGCTCGGGATCGGCTGCGAGTGCTGTTCCATCGCGCTTCCCCGCGACGCGCTCTCAGCCGGAGGACGATGCGTGGCTCGCGGCGGGAGGAAGGGATCGTTTGGCATGCTTCAGTACAACGAATAGGAACGATTCGCATTACAACATTGCCTGCCGGATTGGTCAAGCATCTTGCGCACGTTACGGGGAAATCGCGGCGCCGTCCTGTGACCGTGATTCGAGCCGACGTGCAGGAAGAGTGGCGCTCAGGGAAGCTCGAGCAGCACTCTCATGCGCGGATCCGGGTTGGCAGCGGGGAGGTAACCGATCAGGTTCGGGTGGGTCATGAGGAGCGCGCCGAGTTCGCGGGCGTTTTCGACTTGCTGGGGCGGCAGCGCACGGCCCGTGAAGACCATGCGCGACCAGTAGGCGCGGATCTGGCTCGGGTTCTTGCCGGTGAGCTGCTCGTAGAAGTGGTCCCGCACGCTGCCCGCCGGCAGGTCGGCAAGCGCGACCGGTGTCCCGTCGGGCAGGCTGCGGGTGCGCCCCAGGTACAACTGCTCGGCTTGCTGTCGCGACAATTCGGTGATTGCGCCGCGCGCGCTGGTGACGATGAGGATCTGCGCCGCGGCGAACGGGGCGAACAGCGTCAGGGCCGCCGCGACGAGGATTCCGGAGGGGAGCCGCTTCACCTGTATCGCCTCAGAAAGTCACATCGAGCGACAGGCTGAGCGTGTTCGCGGTGTTTCCTCCGATCGGAGTGGTCTGCGCATTGCCGCGCGGGAAGTAGGACCCCCACGCGTTGCGGTCCAGCCGGGCGTGAGTGAATTCCGCCTTGAGCGCGGCAGTGGGGGAGATGTCCCAGCGCCCTCCGGTGGTAATGCTGCCCTGGGCGTTGTTGCGCGAGGTCAGATAGGCTTTCCAGTCAGCCTCGAGCGCCGCCGAGGACGGGGGGATCACCGCCCGCGCGACAGGCTCGTCGAGGGTCTGCCGGGCCAACGAGACGTAAGGCGTGAAGGCGCCGAAGCGCCTCCCGACGCTCACGTACCACGCGCTCGAGCTCGTCACGTAGCGGTCGGTCCGCCGGCGCACGTATTCGCCGATGATCTGCCAGCGGCCGTCGTCCCATTGCAGCCCGGCCGAATCGAAGCTCGCCCTGCCGTCGCCGCCCGACAGCTCGCTCCTCACGCTGCCCAGGCCCGCCGCAATGAGGTCTGCGGCAAGCGCGACATGCTGGGGGTCGCGATATTCGATCTTGAGCTGCGCGCGGGTGTGGCCGAAGTGCAGGGAAAAGTTGCCCTGCGTCAGTACCAGATTGATGCCCCGGCTCGCCTCGAGGCGCGCCTTGCCCTGCGGAAACGGGATCGAGCTGCGACCGTAATAGGGATGGATTTCGGCGTCCAGTTCCCCGATCCGGGCGTGGTAGATGAAATCGATGCCGTCGAGGTCGTTGAACGGGTTGAGCCCGTACACTTCGACGGGCGGGCGCACCCAGGGATTCGCGTAGTTCACGTAGAGCGAATCCGACAGCATGAAGAACGGGGCACGAACCCGGCCGACGCGTACCGACAGGCCGGGCGCGAGCGTCTGGCGGAAGAAGGCGAGCGTGACCCGCGGGTCGTAGCTGTTCCTCCCGTCCTCCATGACGAGAGCCTGCAGCGTGACGTCATTGTCAGCGAGAAGCCGCAGGCTCGCCTGCAGACCCAGCAGTGAATCGGGGCTGAAGTCGGGATCGCTGCTGCCGGGGTAGTTGACGCCGTAGCGCGCGAACCACATGTCGTCGCGATCGGTGGTCACGGCACCGAGCGTTGCGAAACCCGAGAATTCGGGCTTCACCGCATCGGCCGCGGCGCTGTCCGTCGCGCGGAAGGCCACGAACAGCATCAGCAGCCCGAGGACGCGTGCGCACTGCAGCGGACGGAAGATCATGTGGAGGCCTCGGTCGCCGTCGTTGCGCCGAACAGCAAATGTTCGGCCGCCAAAGGATCGAGCGGGCGCGAATAGTGGTAGCCCTGCCCGTAGTCGCATCCCATCGCCCGCAGTAGTGCGTCCTGCTCGGGCGTTTCGATGCATTCGGCGACTACACGGATGCCGAGGTCGTGAGCGAGCTCGATGCTTCGCGCGACGATCTTGCGCAGGCGCTCGTCGTGCTCGAGGCTGCGGACGAACGAACCGTCCAGTTTCACGAGGTCGCACGGGATGGTGTGCAGATAGCTCAGCGCCGAGTAGCCGGTACCGAAATCGTCGATCAGCACCGACATGCCGATGTCGCGCAGGCGTTGCAGCACCTGGGTCGCCGGGCCGGACGTCTCGGCGAGGACGCTTTCGGTGACTTCGACGCGCAGCAGGCCGGGGGGCAAGCCGTGACGGCGCACTTCGGCGATGATCTCGCCGGCGAGATCGGGCCGCGAAAACTGCAACGCGGAAAGATTGACGCTGACGCGCGGAACCGGTTCGCCGTTGGCCCTGCGCTGCCACTGCAGGAGGTGCTCGCAGGCGCGTCTGAGCACCAGCATGTCGAGTTCGTGGATCAGCCCGAGGGTCTCGGCCAGCGGAATGAACAGGTCCGGCGCCAGCATCCCTTCAGTGGGGTGCGGCCAGCGCACCAGCGCTTCAAAGCTGCTGATGCTGCCGTCGGCGAGCGCGACGATCGGCTGGAAGTGCACCGCCAGCCCGTCGTTGCGCAGCGCCGTGCGCAGTTCGCCTTCGAGCCGCAGGGTTTGCAGTGCGTGAGTGTGCATCGACGCATGGAACATCGCCACGCGGCCCTCGCAACCCCCTTCGCGCGCCTGCTGAAGAGCGTTGTCGGCGTCACGCAACAGGGCTTCTCCGTCGTCGTGGTCGGTGCTCAGCGCGACGCCGATGCGGCATTTCGGGTACAGCGTGTGACCGGCCAGCCACGTCGGCTTCGCGATGTTCTCGCGCAGCGCTTCGACAAGGCGCAGCGATTCGGCCGGATCGTCGATGCCGTTGAGCAGCAGCGCGAACTGATCGCCGCCGACGCGTGCGGCGACGTCGCCCTGGCGCAGCGTCGCCCGGATCGCCTCCGCCACTTTCTTCAGCAGCTCGTCCCCTGCGGCGTGGCCGAAGCTGTCATTGACGAGGCGAAAGCGCTCGAGGTCGATCGCGAGCACCGCAAAGCCGAAATGGTTGGCCCGGCGCTGCTGCTGGCCGAGTGCGCTGTGTACGTGCTCGAGGAACAGGGCCCGATTCGGCAGCCCTGTCAGACTGTCGTGGAGGGCATCGAACTGGAGCTGCATCTGCGCCAGCTTGTGCAGGTGAATGTCGCTGATCGATCCCGCCATGCGGAACGCGCGGCCGTGGGGGCCGCGCAGCGCCACGCCGCGCTTCATGACCCAGCAATAGCTGCCGTCGTGCTGGCGCATGCGGTATTCCGCCTTGAACTGGGCGCTGTTTCCTTTCAGGTGCTGGACGAGCTCGTTGCGGTACGCCGATACATCGAGCGGGTGGATTCTGCCGAGGATGTCGGTGGGCGACTGCAGCGGGCGGTCGGCCGAAAGGCCCGTGATCTCGCAGCAGCGCGGCGAGCAATACACCGACCCGGCGGCGATGTCCCAGTCCCACAGGCCGTCGTGGGCGCCCTGGATCGCGAGTTCGTACCGCTGCTCGCTGGCTTTCAGGCGCGCCGCCGTGTCCTGCAGTTCGCCGATCCGGTCCTGCAGGTTCGCGGCCATGACGTTGAAATGCTGGGAGAGGCGGGAGAGCTCGTCGTGGCCGTCTTCCGGCAGGCGGTGGTTCAGCCGCCCCTCGGCGATCGCCTGGCTGCTCGCCAACAGGCGGCTCAGCTTGCGGGTGAGCAGAAAACCGATGCCCGACAGCAGCGCGAAAGTCAGCAGGATCTCGACCAGCGCGATCACCGCGCCCTGCTCGGTGATCGCCTTGCGTGCTGCGGCCAGCACCGACACCGACACGCCGAACTGCAGGAAGCCGATTTCGTTGCGTTCGAGCAGCAGCGGCCGTCGCACGTGGATCAGCTCGTTGTGGTGGCTGCCGTCGGCGACCTCCGAGTTGTCCGGCGGGACTCCAGTCATGCCGGGCATCCCCGCGCTGACGAGAAGGTGTCCGTCCGCAGTGCCGATGCGCACATAGACAAGGCCTTCATCGGCTTCGCCCAGCAACTCGCCCAGCACGTCCTGCAGTACGTCGAACTGGCCCTGGTCGCCGTACGCGGCCGCCATCGCGTGGAGCATCGTCGCGTTCTGGTCGATGAGCGTCTCGAGGCTCGCGGACGTCGCGTCGTTCATCAGCCGCACGCTGTTGGCGAGCAGCAGTGTCAGCAGCAGGACCTGGACGACTGTGCTGGCCAGCAGCAGACGGGCACGGATCGAAGTGCTCCAGAAAGGAAACTTCACAATGCCTCGCCGTCAGCGCCGCGCAAGCCGCTTCACGCCCGCAGCCGCGTCGATTTCCCCGCTGGCGGTGAAAGTCTCGACGTTCGTCACGATGCGGTCGGGGTCATAGAGATAATTGACCATGATTCCCCACGACTGGTCGAGTCCCTTGTCCGAGGTGTCTGCGAGCCAGTTCAGCCGCTCGATGCGGGCTCCGTTGCCCAGATGGAAGCGGGCAACCGGATCGATCGCCTTCCTGTCTCGCCGGCCGCCGAGCAGGTAAGCTGCAGCGGTCCGCAGCAGCGGATCGCGCAACGCCCGCGCCAAGGACCTGTCGGCAACCCATTCATGGCTCCCCGCCAGCACCGGCTTGAGGCGCTCCGACTCCGCTCCCTCGATGCCGATCGCGGCCAGGCGCTTCCAGTCGGCCTCGGTGAAGGCCGCGGCGACTTCGTCCGGGTGCTTCGACGCCCAGCGCACCAGTCCCGGAAGCGGCGAGAGCGTGGCGAAAGTGTCGAGTTTCGGAAAGTCGCGCTTGAGATCGTCGAGGACGCGCTTGAGCAGGAAATTGCCGAAAGACACGCCTCGCAGCCCTTCCTGGGTAGCGCTGATCGAATAGAAGATCGCGGTGGTGGCGCGACCGGTGTCGGCTGCCGGAGCGTTTTCGTCGAGAAGTTTCTGCACGTTGTCGGCGAGTTCCTCCATCAGCGCGACTTCGACGAAGATCAGCGGCTCCTGCGGCATCCGCGGGTGGAAGAATGCGTAGCAGCGACGGTCGGAGCCGAGCCGGTTCTTCAGGTCCCGCCACGACTGGATCTCGTGCACCGCCTCGTACTGGACGATTTTCTCGAGCAGCGCGGCGGGGGAATTCCACGTGAGCCGCGTGAGCTCGAGAAAGCCGACGTCGAACCACGCCGTCAGGCGCGCTTCGAGTTCGCGATCGAGCGACTTGAGTTCCTTGTGTTGCTCGAGAAAGCGAAGCAGGTCCGCGCGCAGGTCGACGAGGAACTTCACGCCCTGCGGAATCGCATTGAACTGGGTCAGGATGCGGATCCGCGACGAGCGCATTGCGGCGCGCAGCTGGGCTTCGGCGTCCCATTGCCGGTCCGTCCCCACTGCGGCCTGATACGCTTCGTGCGCTTTCGCAATTTTTTCCGGATCAGGTCCGAACTCGAGCGCGATCATGCGCAGGAATGCGATCCGTTCCGCATCGTCGAGGCTCAGATAAGTTTCGGCGAGACGGCCTGCGCGCAGCCGCGTCGACACTTCACCGCCCAGGCTCTCGGCGCATTCCTTCAGTTGCAGCCGGATGCGCGCGAGCACTTTTTCCGACGGCTCGCTGCTTTTTCCTCCTGCTCCGGCGACCATCGCGCGCACTTTCGACAGGCTGCGAGAAACAAGTCCGGATGCCACGTCATGCCTCCTAAAGTCGCTCCTCTTGCAATGAGGGCATCATAGTATCTAAATGTGACCAAGTGTGTCAGGTATGACACGGCCGAGTCCCGGGATACAGGAAGATCGCGTTCCACCCGCTGCTTTCCGCCCTGTCGCCGGTCCTTCGTGCGGAACCCGCAGAGTCCGTCCGATGCCGTGTGAAATCCCCAATGTCATCAGGGTCGGGCCTGTGGCATGATTGCCGAATTATTTCCGGGACGAACCCGAATGCTTCCGCTGCTCCAATACCGCAGCCGTCAACAAACCTTTCCCGGACGGCCGCTGCGCGTCATGCTGGCGGCCCCGCGCGAGCGCTGCTGCGAGCGCCTCGACGACTTCCTGCTGAACTCGCCGCTGTTTGATCTCGTCGGCAGGACGGACGCCGAAAGCCGGGCGCTGCAGCTCTATTTCCGCGTCCGGCCTGACGTCACGGTGCTCGACTGGCAGGTCGCGGTGAACGAACCGGCAAGATTCATCGGGCTGTTGCGCCGCGTCGCGCTGGATGCGTGCATCGTTTCGATCGTGCCGTCGCTCGACTCGATGCCTGCCCGCGCCGCGTCGGCGCTCGGCGCCGATGTCGTCGTGACCTGCGACATGCTGCCTGCCGCACTGGCGGAGCTGGCGGGGGGGACGAACGACATCGCGAGTGCGGAAAGCGGTCAATGCGCCGGATCTGTCCGAGTCGACGCGAGCAGCCCGACGCCGACGGCGATCATCGGCACGCACAACCACTGGGCCGTGGACAGCCCGAGCGACAGGGTGCCGAATATTCCCGGATCCGGCGTGCGGAAGAACTCGGCTGCGAAGCGCAGTACCCCGTAACCGATCAGGAACATCGCGGAGACGGCCTTCAGCGGCCGCGGGCGGGCCGAATAGACCCACAGGATCGCGAACAGCAGCAGGCCTTCGCCCGCCACCTGATAGAGCTGCGACGGATGGCGGGGGAGAGCGTCCACCCACGGATACACCATCGCCCATGGAACGTCGGTTTGGACCGGACGGCCCCACAGTTCGCCATTGATGAAATTGCCCAGGCGCCCTGCCGCAAGCCCGGTCGGCACGAGCGGCGCGATGAAATCCGTGACTTGCCAGAAACCCTTGCCGCTGCGGCGTCCATACAGCCACATTGCGACGAGCACGCCGAGGAAGCCGCCGTGAAAACTCATGCCCCCCTTCCAGATCGCGAGGATCTCCGCGGGGTGGCTGAAGTAATACGCGGGCTGGAAAAACAGCACTTCGCCGAGCCGCCCGCCGAGCACCACGCCGAGCATGCCGTACAGCAGCAGGTCGTCGAGCTGCTGCGCGTTCCAGCCCAGCTCGGGGCGCCGTCGCGCGTGCACACGGCCGAGCGTCATGAACAGCAGGAACGCGATCAGGTACATGAGACCGTACCAGCGCACCGACAGCGGGCCGACGGAAAATGCGATGGGGTCGAACTGGGGATGGATCAGCATGGGCGGTGGGGGGGAAGGAGCGTGATATATGAAAGCCGGGCGCTCATTCGAACTGCGAGCGGAATTTCTCGAACTCGCTGCGCAGCACGTCGAACTCGTCGCGCAGGCGCCGCACTTCCTCCTCGAGTTCCGAGGTCCGCCCGCGCACCGCACCGCCTGACCCGTACCCGCTCGCGACGGCTTCGCCCATCTGCACGAAAGCCTGCCGGCCGCCCAGCAGATGCGCGTAGCGGGTCTCCTTCGTGCCGGGTGCTTTCGGCACCGCGGCGACCATTGGCGGGTATTTTTCGCCCAGGTGCTCGAGCACCTTGTCCACCGCGGCGATGTCGTCGAAGCGATGCATGCGTTCGCTGCGCTGGCGGATCTCGCCCGCAGTCTGCGCCCCGCGCAGCATCAGCGTCGCGAGCGCGGCCTGTTCGGGCGGCGGCAGCGAATGGCGCAGGCGAACGAGGTGCTCGTACTTGCCGACGCGCGCGCTGGCCTGGTCGCGCTTCGATACGAGCTTGCGCGCGATGAGCCGGTCGAGCGCCTCCTGGACTTCGGTTTCGGTGAGATTCATCACCGGATCGCGGCCGGTGAGCTGGTTCGAGCCGGTGACGATCGCGTTCACCGAGAGCGGGTAATTGTCCGGCGTGACGAAGGCTTTCTCCATCAGCACGCCGAGGACGCGGATCTCGACGGAGTCGAGGTCGAAGCCTTCATCGGCGTCGGCCAGGGTGTGATCGGTCATTGCATTCCCATTCGGTGCCGCGGGCGTGCCCGCGGCGGGAGGGGAATGATAGCCGACGGGCGTTTCGCTTCGGTTAGAATTCCAGGCCTGAACCCGAAGTGGCGCAGGCCGGCGAGAGCCGAGCGCCCGATTTCCGAGCCGAGGACATCATGCCCCAATACCGTTCCCGCACTTCCACCGCTGGCCGCAACATGGCGGGCGCCCGCGCGCTGTGGCGCGCCACCGGCATGAAGGACGGCGATTTCGAAAAACCGATCATTGCCATCGCGAACAGTTTCACGCAGTTCGTGCCCGGCCACGTGCACCTGAAAGACCTCGGCCAGCTGGTCGCGCGCGAGATCGAGGCGGCCGGTGGCGTGGCGAAGGAATTCAATACCATCGCCGTCGACGACGGCATCGCGATGGGGCATGCCGGAATGCTCTATTCGCTGCCGTCGCGCGAGCTGATCGCCGACAGCGTCGAATACATGGTCAATGCGCACACCGCCGACGCGCTGGTGTGCATCTCGAACTGCGACAAGATTACCCCTGGCATGCTGATGGCCGCACTGCGGCTGAACATCCCGGCGATCTTCGTGTCCGGCGGTCCGATGGAAGCGGGCAAGGTCAAGTGGGAAGCAAAGGTGATCTCGCTCGATCTTGTCGACGCGATGGTCAAGGCGGCCGACAGCAGCTGCTCGGATGCCGAAGTCGATGCGATCGAGCGTTCCGCCTGTCCGACCTGCGGCTCGTGTTCCGGCATGTTCACCGCGAACTCGATGAACTGCCTCACCGAAGCGCTGGGCCTGTCGCTGCCGGGCAACGGCACTGTGCTCGCGACCCATGCCGACCGCGAGCAGCTGTTCCTGCGCGCCGGCCGCACGATCGTCGACATGGCGCGGCGTTACTACGAAAAGGATGACGCCTCGGTGCTGCCGCGTTCGATCGTGACTTTCCAGGCGTTCGAGAACGCGATCACGCTCGACGTCGCGATGGGCGGCTCGACGAACACCGTGCTGCACCTGCTCGCTGCCGCACGTGAAGCCGGGGTGGATTTCACGATGGCGGATATCGACCGCATTTCGCGCAAGGTACCGTGCCTGTGCAAGGTCGCACCGGCAGTGGCCGACGTGCATATCGAGGACGTGCACCGCGCCGGCGGCATCATGGCGATCCTCGGCGAACTGAACCGCGCCGGCCTGCTGCATGCCGAGCTGCCAACGGTGCACAGCAAGACGATGGCCGAAGCGCTGTCGCGCTGGGACGTCATGCAGGCTCACGACAACGCGGTGTTCGAGTTCTACAAGGCAGCTCCCGGCGGCGTGCCGACGCAGGTCGCGTTCTCGCAGAACCGGCGCTGGAAAGAGCTCGATATGGACCGCTCGCACGGCGTGATCCGCGACCGGGCGAACGCGTTCACGCAGGAGGGCGGCCTCGCCGTGCTGTACGGCAACATTGCCGAGAAAGGCTGCATCGTCAAGACCGCCGGAGTCGATGAGTCCATCTGGACTTTCACCGGACGCGTGCGCGTGTTCGAGAGCCAGGAAGCGGCCGTCGAAGGCATCCTCGGCGATCGAATCGTCGCCGGCGACATCGTCGTGATCCGCTATGAAGGGCCCAAGGGCGGTCCCGGCATGCAGGAGATGCTGTATCCGACGAGCTACCTGAAATCGAAAGGGCTCGGCAAGGAATGCGCGCTGCTGACCGACGGCCGTTTCTCCGGCGGTACTTCGGGCCTGTCGATCGGCCACGTCTCGCCGGAAGCCGCGTGCGGCGGCGCGATCGGCCTGGTCGAGGAGGGCGACTCGATCGAGATCGACATCCCGAACCGGCGCATCCATCTCGCCGTACCCGATGAAGTGCTGACCGCGCGCCGTGCCGCAATGAACGCGAAGGGCCACAAGGCGTGGAAGCCGGAAGGGCGCCAACGCGTCGTCTCGGCGGCGCTGCAGGCTTACGCAGCATTGACGACCAGTGCCGACACCGGCGGCGTGCGCGACGTCACGCAAGTCCAGCGCTGACCCGAGGCGGACGGAATCCGGTGAAGGCGCGGGGATGGTGCACGCCGACAGCCCTTCTTGACCCCCTGGCGGCCGCCCTCTACCATCCGGCGCATGGACGCAGAACTGAACAAGCTCGAGAGCCAGCTCGAACAGCTGATCGGCCTGTACGAATCGGGCAGGGTCGAAATACGCGAACTGCGGAGCCGGGTTGCCCGGCTGGAGGCCGATAACCGGGCGCTGGCCGAGAAGGTGCGTTTCGCGACGGGCAAACTCGAATCGCTGCTCGAACAATTGCCGGAATCCTGACATGCCCTCGGACACACTCGACATCACGTTGCTCGGCAAGGCCTACTCCGTGACCTGTCGCTCGGAAGACAGGGAAGATCTGCTCGCGGCGGTTTCCTATCTCGACGAAAAACTCACCGGCGTGGCCGGCAAGACGCATGCGTCGGGTGAGAAACTCGCGATGATGACCGCGCTGAACATCGCCCACGAATTCTTGCAGTTTCAGCGCACCGGCGGGTTTGACATGCAGGCCGTGAAGCGTAGAATCAATTTCGTAAATGCACGCCTCGACGGGGTGCTCGCGCAGCGGGAAAAGCTTTTCTGACAAAGGCTTGGCGCGAGTTCGAAAGGCTTGGCGTGAGTTGAAAGATCAATCCCCCGCCTGTTCGTTGAAGTCGTAGATTCCTTGGACCAATGTCGAGAGACTTGGTCGCGGACCATGGATGCCGCAGGTGTGCTCGCCCCTCGCCGGGTGAGCCTGATGCGGAAGGAAAGCGACCTCCCTGAACCCCAGGTTCAGGATGCCGGCGGAGACGAAACAGGTGGGGGGCCAAACTGAGAGGCACGGATTGCGGTCCGTGCCTCTCTTGTTTTTGCGGGCGTTTTCCATTGGCAACGTCCGCTGATGGGACGGGAAGCATGGTTTTCGATGTGTGGTGGTTGAGCTACCTTGTGCTCGGCGCGTTCGTCGGTTTCTTTGCCGGCCTGCTCGGTGTCGGCGGCGGCGGAATCATGGTGCCGGTGCTGACCAGCCTCTTCATCGCGCAGGGTTTCTCGGCCGACAACGTGGTGCACCTCGCACTCGGCACGTCGATGGCGGCGATCGTGATGACTTCGCTGTCGAGTCTGCGCGCCCATCATCGCCACGGCGCGGTGCGCTGGGACGTCGTGCGCAGCATCACTCCCGGAATCCTGCTCGGCACCTTTGCCGCGACCTTCATCGCGTCCCGGGTCGCGTCCGAGCCGCTGGCGATCTTCTTTGCCGGCTTCATGGCTTACGTGGCGCTGCAGATGCTCGCGAACATCAAGCCGAAGCCGTCGCGCGATCTGCCGGGATTGCTCGGCATGAGCGCGGTCGGGGCAGGGATCGGAGGCGTATCCGCCCTTGTCGCGATCGGCGGAGGCTCGTTGTCCGTGCCGTTCATGACCTGGTGCAACGTCAAGGTCCATAACGCGATCGGCACGTCGGCGGCGATCGGTTTGCCGATCGCGCTCGCAGGAACCGTGGGTTACCTCGTCAATGGCTGGGATGGCACGGGAATGCCGGAACACAGCCTGGGCTTCATCTACCTGCCGGCGTTGCTGCTGGTCAGCGGCGTGAGCATGTTCACCGCTCCGGTCGGCGCGAAACTTGCCCACCAGTTGCCGGTCGCAACGCTGAAGAAGGTGTTTGCGGGCGTGCTGATCCTGCTGTGCGCGAAGATGCTGCACGCGATTTTCTTTTGAGTCCGGCGGGTTTGCGGGCGGCGCAGGGAGGTCGAGTGATGAGGCGATTGCGGATGGTCGGCGAGATGGCCGACGCAGATCCGGAGGCATTGCGCGAGGCATGCAGCAGGGCATATCGCGACATCCGGGCGAACAGCGAAGCGCTGGTCGCGCCGTTGTGCGTCGAGGATTTCGTCATCCAGGCCGCCGACGAGGCGAGCCCGGCCAAGTGGCACCTGGCTCACGTGAGCTGGTTCTTCGAGACTTTCATCCTGCGCGAATACTCACCGGCTTACGTCGAGTTCGATCCTGCGTATCGGGTCCTGTTCAATTCCTATTACGAGCAGATCGGTGCTTTTCATCCGCGCGCGGCGCGAGGGTTCCTTTCCCGGCCGACCGTCGAGGAAATCTATCGCTATCGCGCCCACGTCGATCGCCACATGCTCGAGCTGCTCGACGACCGTCGCGATCGGCCGTGGCCGGAAATCCTCGAGCGGCTCGAAATCGGGCTGAACCACGAACAGCAGCATCAGGAATTGCTGCTGACCGACATCAAGCGCAATTTCAGCGTCAATCCCCTGCGTCCCGCCTACCGCGCAGACGTCGCGATGGCGCCGGCGCGTTCGCGCAGCTCGCTCGAGTGGATGGATTTTGGCGGCGGCCTGTGCGAAATCGGCGATGCCGGGGAACGATTCGCGTACGACAACGAGCGTCCGCGCCATCGCGTGTGGCTCGACCCTTTCCGGCTGGCGTCCCGGCCGGTGACCAACGGCGAGTATCTCGCCTTCATGGAATCCGGCGGCTATGCCAATCCGGCGCTGTGGCTGTCGGACGGCTGGGCGCGGGTCAAGCAGTCGGAGTGGAGCAGTCCGCTGTACTGGGAGCGCATCGAAGGCGAATGGTGGCAGTTCACGCTCGGCGGGATGCGCCGCGTGCATCCGGATGAACCGGTCTGCCACGTCAGCTACTACGAAGCGGATGCCTTCGCGACATGGTCGGGGCGGCGCCTGCCGAGCGAGGCCGAATGGGAAGTGGCTGCTGCAGGCCGAGCGGTGAGCGGAAACTTCCGCGAGGCCGGTCATTTCCATCCCGTCGTCGCCGACGCCGGGGAAGGCCTGCGCCAGCTCTATGGCGACGTGTGGGAACACACCGCCTCGGCGTATCTGCCGTATCCGGGCTTCCATGCCGCAGCGGGCGCGCTGGGCGAGTACAACGGCAAGTTCATGTGCAGCCAGATGGTGCTGCGCGGCGGTTCATGCGCGACGCCTGCCGACCATGTGCGCCCGACCTACCGGAATTTCTTCTGTCCGCACGAGCGCTGGCAGTTCCAGGGCTTTCGCCTCGCCGAGGACGGCGACTGAAATACGTCGCGACAGGCGCTCACGGCGGCGGCGCCAATCCTTTTATCAGCGTCTCGAGGTTGTGACGCATCATGTCGAGGTAGGTCGGTGCGGGACCGTCGGCGTTCGATAGCGCGTCCGAGTACAGCATCCCGCCGAGCCGCGCGCCGCTCTCATGGCTGATGCGTTCGGCCAGACGCGGATCACTGATGCTCTCGACGAACACGGCAGGGGCTTTCTCGCGCCGTAGCTGGCGGATCAGCTGCGCGATGCCGCCTGCCGAAGGCTCGGACTGGGTGCTGACTCCGGCGGCGGCGAGGAACCGCACGTCGTAGGCGTGGCTGAAGTAGCCGAAAGCGTCGTGCGAGCTGACGACCTTGCGCCGCTCCGCCGGCACCGTCGCCAGCGTGCGGCGGATCGTCGCGTCGAGGGCTTCCAGTTCCGCGATGTAACGAGCGGCGTTCTGCCGGTAGACGGCAGCGCCGGCCGGATCGGCCTGGCTCAGCGCCTCGGCGATATTGGCGACGTAACGGATCGCGTTCGAGACGTCCTGCCATGCGTGCGGGTCCACGGCGCCTTCGTGGGCATGTCCATGTTCGTCCTCCTCCGCGAGCGGCCGGATCCCGGCGCTGGCGATCAGGATCCGGCCCCGGTAACCCGCCGATTGCGCCAGGCGCTCGATCCACGCGTCGAAGCCGAGGCCATTGGCGACGATGAGCCGCGCGTTGCCGAGGCGGCGGGCGTCGGAAGGGCGAGGCTGGTAGTTGTGGGCGTCGGCGCCGGCGCCCACGAGCGTCGTCACGGCGACACGTTCTCCTCCGACGCGAGTGACGAAGTCGCCGAGGATGCTGAAACTCGCGACCACTTCGAGCGGTGCGGCGCGCAGCGCGGGGGCAGCGAGTGCAAGACCGAGCGCGAGCGCGGCGAGGAGGGCGATTTTCAGATGATTCATCGGTAGCGTGGCGACAGGGCGGTTTAGGATTCGAGATGCGGGCGGCGCTCGAGCCGCGCCCCGAGCATGCCGCCGGGCGCCAGCGCGAGCGACAGCAGATAGACCGCGCCGGCAGCCAGGATGATCGCCGGTCCGGCCGGGACGTCGGCATGAAACGACGCGAGCAGTCCGCCGATGCCGCTCGCCAGGGCGATCAGGATCGCCAGCGCCAGCATCGTGGGCAGGCGCCTGACCCACAGCCGCGCCGCGGCGGCGGGGAGGATCATGATGCCCACGGCCATCAGCGTCCCGAGCGCGTGAAAGCCGCTCACGAGATTCAGCACGACGAGGACCAGGAAGCCATAGTGGGCGACCGGGCTCGTGCCGCTGACGCTGCGCAGGAACGCGGCATCGAAACATTCGATCACCAAGGGGCGGTAGAGCAGCGCCAGCGCGAACAGCGTCAGCGTCGAGATCGCGCTGATCAGCAGCAGCGAGTTGTCGTCGAGGGCGAGCACCGAGCCGAACAGCACGTGCAGCAGGTCGAGGTTGCGCCCGCGCAGCGACACGATCATCACTCCGGTTGCGATCGACAGCAGGTAGAACGCGGCGAGGCTCGCGTCCTCCTTGAGGATCGACGAGCGTGCGACGAGCCCCGCGGCGAGCGCGACGACCAGCCCGGCGATGATTCCGCCGAGCGTCATCGCGCCGAGCGACAGGCCGAACGCAAGGTAGCCCAGCGCCGCGCCTGGCAGGATCGCGTGCGCCATCGCGTCGCCCATCAGGCTCATGCGGCGCAGCAGCAGGAACACTCCGACCGGCGTCGCGCCCAGCGCGAGCGCGAGGCATCCCGCGAGGCCGCGGCGCATGAATTCGAAGTCGGAAAACGGCGTGAACAGCGCGTCAGTGATCATGCGGTCTCCCGCTCGGGTTGTCGCTGACAGACGCGGGCCGCGTCATCGAAATCGCTTGCGAGGCGACGCGCGATCGCGAGGCGCTCGCTGGTGAGGACTTCGGCGGTCGGGCCGAAGCCGACCGGCTCGCGCGCAAGCAGCAGACATTCGGGAAAGTGCCGGCGCACGAGCTCCAGGTCGTGCAGTACCGCGAGAATCGTCCGGCCTTCGGCATGCCAGCCGAGGACGATCGCGACCAGATCCTCGATGGTGCGGGTATCGATGGCGTTGAACGGCTCGTCGAGCAGCAGCAGCGACGCGTCCTGGAGCATCATCCGGGCGAAGCGCGCACGCTGCAGCTGTCCGCCCGACAGCGCGCCGATCTGGCGCGCCTCGAAGCCGGACAGGCCGACTGCGGCGAGCGCCGCGTGCACCCGCGCGGCCTGGCTGCGACGCAGGCCACCGAACGCGCCGATGTCGCGCCACAATCCCATCGCGACCATGTCGAAGACGCATACCGGAAAGCTGCGGTCCATCTCGCTTTGCTGCGGCAGGTAGGCGACGCCTTCGCGGCCGGCCTTCAGCCGGAAAGTCCCTTGCAGAGGTGAAAGTTCGCCGGTCAGCGCCTTGAGCAGCGTCGATTTGCCGGCGCCGTTCGGGCCGACGATCGCGACCAGCGCGCCGCTCGCAATGTCGCAGCTGAGGTGGTGTACAGCCGGGTGGCGGTCGTAGCCGAGCGTGAGGTTTTCCAGGCGCAGCGCCGGGACGTCGGTGTCGCGTTTCATGACAGCGCCCAGCCGATCGTGATCCACAGCAGCGCGGCGCCGGCAGCGGCGAGGGCGAGCCGCGTGCCGACGCCCTGTACGAGAACCGACGAGCCGAACGAGACGTGAAGGTGAGGAGGCACGAGCGGAGCGTGCCGGCCAGGGGGAACGTGACTGTGCGCTACGGTTGCGGCGGCCGGAGAGTGTGCGGGATTCATTGTCGGGTGAGGGGCAGGTTCATCGCGGGAAGCGCCGTGTTCGCAGGCGCTCATGCGTCTTCGGCCCGCCGCCGGCCGCAGTCCGGGCACGTGCCATGGAAGACGAGTTCGGCCCGCTCGGGGCGATATCCCGCAGGCAGAGCAAGGCTCTCGTCCGGGCGTATCGATTCCAGACACACGACGTGACCGCAGCGGTCGCAATGGAAATGTGCGTGCGCACCGGCGTCGTCGCCGCCGCTGTTGAAGCGCCACGCGCGGTCCAGCCCGCTGACGCGATGCGCGAGTCCCTGCTCGACGAGCCAGTCGAGCGTGCGGTAGAGCGTCACGCGGTCGTGATGCACGTCGAGCGCAAGCAGTTGCGCCGCGATGTCGTCATGGCTCAGCGAATGGGCGCTGTCGTGCAGGATCCCGAGCACTGCGAGGCGCGTGCGCGTGATGCGTCCCCCGCACGCGGTGATCAATGCGGCAGCGCTTTTTTCGGAAGGGAGGGTCGGGGCGGGCATGGCTGGGGCCGAGGAGCAGGGCGTCACTAATGCAACATTGTAGCATTTCATGGCGGGGCTCCGCGACGTGCTGATGCGGCATGCTCTTCTTTGTGCGACCGGCATTTCCGCCAATACGATTTGCATTGCCCGGACGGCCGCCATGGGAGCGAGGGTAAAGCGGCACGGTCTCCGGCGCTGAAGTGAGAAGCTTGTCACGAGCCGGTGCTGCGAGTGATGTAACAATTTGTTCGAGGCAACGAGTGGCGTGAAGCCGCGTGTTGCCGGTCCTGTTTCCAGTATTCCGGGCGGAGAGCGTGTGGCAGAAGCGGACGAACGTTCTGGTGACTGCGTTCTCGCGGAGATGGGATCCGTGGAAGAGTCGGAGCGGGCGCGCGCCGAACCGTCGCCCGCCGATGCAGCTGCACCGGCATCCGGCGACCCTCTCCTCGAGTGCCTGCTGCTGCTTGCGCGCGCTTACGGCGGCAACCTGACGCGTGATGCGGCCGTTGCCGGTTTGCCGCTCGACGGCTCCCGCCTGCCGCCGTCGCTGTTTGCACGCGCGGCAAAGCGTGCGGGCCTGAACAGCAGCATTGTCCGATGCCCGCTCGACGCCCTGAACGATGCGTTGTTTCCCGTCGTCCTGCTGCTCCACGGCCGCTCCTCGTGCATGTTGATCGGCCGCGATGCGCAGCGCAACATCGCCCGCGTGGTGTTCCCGGAACTGGGCGACTCGGACGTCGAGATCCCGATGACGGACCTCGAGGCGCGCTATGCGGGGGATGCAATCTACGCGCGCCCGGCGCATCGCTTCGATGCGCGTGTGCCGGAAGTGCGCCCCGCGCGCCGACAGCACTGGTTCTGGAGCGTGATCGCCGAGAATCGCGCCCTGTACCGGGACGTGCTGCTGGCGGCGCTGATGATCAACCTGTTCGCCGTCGCAATGCCGCTGTTCGTCATGAATGTCTATGACCGCGTCATCCCGAACCAGGCCGTCGAAACCCTGTGGGTGCTGGGCGCGGGAATGTTGATCGTCCTCGTCGGTGACGTGACCCTGCGCACGATGCGCGGCTACTTCGTCGATCTTGCCGGCAGCCGCGCGGACGTCAAGCTTTCGGCCGCGATCATGGAACGGGTCCTCGGCCTGCGCATGGAGCAGCGTCCGGAGTCGGCCGGATCGTTCGCCGCGAACCTGCGTGCGTTCGAGTCGGTGCGCGACTTCATCAGCTCGGCCACCGTCGTCGCCTTCATCGATGTGCCGTTCGCGCTGCTGTTCCTGCTCGTGATCGGCTGGATTGCGTGGCCGCTGGTGCTGCCTTTCCTGTTCGGCGTCGCGCTGCTGCTCGTGTACGCGATGGCGGTGCAGGGGCGGATGCATGAACTGGCGGAGACCACTTACCGCGCCGGCGCGCAGCGCAACGCGACGCTTGTCGAAGCGCTGGTCGGCATGGAGACCGTCAAGGCGCTCGGCGCGGAAGCGCCGATCCAGCGCAAATGGGAGAAAAGTGTCGCGCTGCTCGCACGTGTCGGCTCGCAGTTGCGGCTGCTGTCCGCGACGGCGACGAACGGTGCCGCGTGGGTGCAGCAGACCGTCAGCGTCGTGGTCATCATTCTCGGTGTGTACCTGATCGGCGACGGCCGGCTCAGCGTCGGTGGGCTGGTCGCGTGCTTCATGCTTTCGTCGCGCGCGATGGCGCCGATCGGCCAGGTCGCCGGACTGCTGGTGCAGTATCATGCCGCAGCCACGGCGCTCGCGTCGCTCGACACGCTGATGAAGAAGGAAGTCGAGCGCTCCGAGGCGTTGTCGTTCATCAGCCGCCGGTCGTTCCGCGGCGACATCGAGTTCCGCAACGTCAGCTTCCATTATCCGGGCCAGGAGACCGAAGCGCTGCGCAACGTGTCGCTGCAGATCGGCGCCGGCGAGCACGTCGCGATCCTCGGCCGCATCGGCTCGGGCAAGACGACGCTCGAGAAGCTCATTCTCGGGCTGTTCCGTCCGACGGCGGGTGCAGTGCTGATCGACGGCATCGATCAGCGCCAGCTCGATCCGGCCGAACTGCGCCGCCATATCGGCTATGTCGCCCAGGACGTCACGCTGTTCTACGGCTCGCTGCGGCAGAACATCACGATGGCGGCACCATTCGCCGATGATGCGGCAGTGCTGCGGGCGGCCACGACTGCCGGCATCACCGAGTTCGTCAACATCCATCCGCAAGGCTTCGACATGCAGGTCGGCGAGCGCGGCGTGTCGTTGTCCGGCGGCCAGCGGCAGGGGGTCGCGATCGCGCGCGCTGTCATCAATGATCCGCCGATCCTGCTGCTCGACGAGCCGACCGCGTCGATGGACCGCTCGAGCGAGGAGGAGCTCAAGGGCCGGCTGCGGGCGTTTGCGTGCGGCAAGACGATGATCGTCGTCACTCACCGTACTTCGCTGCTGGACCTCGTCACCCGGATCATCGTCGTTGACGGCGGCAGGATCGTCGCCGACGGCCCGAAGGAGCAGGTCGTCGAAGCGCTGCGCCAGGGTCGGATCGGGAGGGCGCTGTGATGGGTGATTACGGCCGGGCGGCGTTCGAGCGCGTCGGCGACGTGTCGGCGCGTGTGGCACGGCCGGCGCGCCCGTTGTTCGGACGGTTTTTTGCCCGCCTGATTCCACCGCCCCCGGCCGACGACGGCCTCGACTGGGCGTGCGACGCCGACTGGGCTCGCCTGCAGCAGGAACCGCTGCGCGCCCGCGTTCTGCTGCGCGTCGTCGCCGGCGTGATCGTGCTGCTGCTGCTGTGGGCGGGTTTCGCGCAGGTCGACGAAGTCACCCGCGGCGAAGCGAAAGTGGTCCCGTCGTCGCAGGTGCAGATCATCCAGACCGTGGACGGCGGCATCGTCGAGCAGATGCCGGTGCGCGAAGGGCAGATTGTCAACGCGGGCGAATTGCTGCTGCGCATCGATCCGACCCGCTTCGTCTCGTCGCTGGCCGAAAACCGCTCGCAGTTCTTCGCGCTGCAGGCGAAGGCTGCGCGCCTCGAGGCGCTGACGAACGGCACCGCCTTCACGCTGCCTGACGACGTGCTGCGCGAGGTCCCGGAAATCGCCGCGCACGAACGCCTGCTGTATGCATCCAGCGTCGCCGGCATGGAGGCCCAGCTGTCGATCGCGCGCCAGCAGCTGACCCAGCGCCAGCAGGAGCTCAACGAAGTGCGCGCGCGCCACGAACAGGCGAGCCGCGGTTTCCAGCTGGCGATGCAGGAGCTCGGCGTCACGCGGCCGCTGGTCAAGTCCGGGGCGGTGTCGGAAGTCGATATCCTGCGCCTCGAACGTGACGTGTCGCGCCTGCGCGGCGATCGCGACCAGTCGACCGCGCAGATCTCCCGCATCCAGTCGGCGATTGCCGAGGCGACGCGCAAGATCCAGGAAGTCGAGCTGAGCGTGCGCAACGAGATGCGCAGCGAGCTGTCCGACACGATGGCCCGGCTCGGCAGCCTGTCCGAAGGCAGCCGCGCGCTCGCCGACCGCGTCAAGCACGCCGAAGTGCGCTCACCGGTGCGCGGCACCGTCAAGCGCCTGCTCGTCAATACCGTCGGCGGCGTCGTCCAGCCGGGGCGGGAAGTCGTCGAGATCGTCCCGCTCGACGACGCGCTGATCCTCGAAGCGCAGGTCAAGCCGAAGGACATCGCTTTCCTGCACCCGGGACAGGCGGCGCTCGTCAAATTCACCGCCTATGATTTTGCCATTTACGGCGGGCTCGAGGCGATGGTGGAGCAGATCGGCGCGGACACTGTCACCGACGACAAGGGCAATGCGTTCTATACAGTCCGAGTGCGCACGCAAAAATCCAGCCTCGGGGATGAGCTTCCGATCATTCCCGGTATGGTCGCAGAAATCGACATCCTCACTGGCAAGAAAACCATCCTCTCCTACCTGCTGAAGCCCGTGCTGCGGGCCAAGGCCAACGCACTGTCCGAACGATGACACGAAACCTCTTCGCCTGCTCTGCAGCGGTGGTCCCGTCCGAACGCTGGCTCGAAGCGTTTCCGGACGGCATGTGCACCGATGCGGGCGACCTCCCCTCGACGGCGCTTCCATTGGATGTCATCTGGGTCGCCACTGCCCATGCCGACTGGCAGACGCTGCTCGCCCGGTTCCATCGCACGCTGCCACAGTCCCCGCTCGTCGTCGTCACGATGGTGCCTGAAGCCGACGAGGCGATCGTCGCCCTCGAGCATGGCGCGCGCGGCTATTGCCACGCGCTGGCGGTGCCCGGCTTGCTGCGCGAGGTCGAGCTCGTCGCCCGGCATGGCGGCCTGTGGGTCGGCGCGGAACTGATGGCGCGGGTCGTCGAGGCCGCTGCCCGGGCGCTCGCCGCCCCCGGCAGAGGCCCGTTGCCAGCGAATCTTTCGGCACGCGAGAGCGAAGTCGCGCGCGAGACGGCCGCGGGGCTGAGCAACAAGGAAATCGCTTCGAAGCTCGGGATCACGGAACGGACGGTGAAGGCGCACCTGGGCGCAATCTTCGACAAGCTCGGCGTGCGCGACCGGCTGCAGCTGGTCCTCCGCCTGTCGACCCACAGCAGCGCAGCGATTGCGGACTGAACGGTGATCTTCATCAAGCGCAACGCCAAAGGCGAAGTGATCGCCGCCAGCCGCGAACCGATCGGCTGCGACAACTCCGAATCAGGCGGCTGGGATGTCGCCAATGGGGACGAACCCGAAGTCGTCGCCTTCTGCGGCCTGCTCACCGAATCCGCGAATCCGCTGAGCCCTTCCGACCTCGGGCTGGTGCGCGTGCTGGAAGACCTGATCGACCTGCTGATCGACCGCGCGGTGATCCGCTTCACCGACTTGCCGCCCGCTGCACAGGCCAAGCTGATGGAGCGGCGCGGCACTCGCGAGGCGATGCACCGGCTCGGAGCGCTCGACGGGACCGATGATGTGCTGTAACAGGTTTCTTCGCAGCCGGTTTTCCGGCGATTGACGTCGTCATCGGAACAATGCCGGCGTAATTGCAGCGGACCGTGAAATTTCTCACGGCACTTGTCCTCCGGTGCAATAGGTCCGGCGCGAGGGGCGGCGTACGGTATCCGTCGACAGCAGACGTCGTGCCGCCGGCGGGGTGCCGGCGACGCCTCTCGATCCTCCAGGAGCAGCAATCATGGCCGGCCCCATCGCAACCGTCATTACAGTCACCGGTACCGCATACGCACGTGACGCCGAAGGCAGGGTTCGATCCCTCAATCAGGGGGACGTGCTGACGGAAGGTGAAACTGTCATTGCCGCCGGGGGCGCCCGCGTCGAAATCATCCTCCCCGATGGCGACCTGTTCACGCTGGCCGAAAATCAGTCCGTCAAGCTCGCCGCCGACATCACCGAAGCATCCCGTCCGGACGCGCAGGATGCCCGCATCGCCAGCGACACCGTCAACCAGATCATCGAGGCGATCAACGAAGGCGCAAACCTCGATGACGTGCTCGAGGCCCCCGCGGCCGGCCTCGCCGGAGGCGGCGGCGGTGAAGGCAACAACTTCGTGCGCCTGCTGCGAATCGTCGAAGAGGTGAACCCCGTCGAGTTCGACTTCAGTCTCTTCGCCGAGGACGAGTTGCTGCCGGTGCCGACGGGCAACGCGCAGGTCGTCGACGAGACCGCGACGGTCACGCCGACGCTGACCGAAACGCTGACCATTACCAGCACCGTGACGGGAGTCGTCACCGACACCGTGGAAGGGGCGGTGACCGAAACGATGACAGGCGTCGTCACTGCGACGGAGCGTGGAATCGTGACGGCCACCGTCGGCGGCAGCCAGACGATCACGGTCACCGGCATCACGGAAACCGTGACATCCGGCACGCAAACGGTGACCGGGACAGCATTGACCGAAACGGTGACGACGGGCACGGCGACGGTGACCGTGACGGCGACCGAAGCCTCGACCGAGACGGTGACGACGGGCACGCAGACGATCGAGCTGACAGCGACCGAAGCCGCGACCGAAACGGTGACGACGGGCACTCAGACGATCGAGCTGACGGCGACCGAAGCCGCGACCGAGACGGTGACGACGGGGACTCAGACGGTCGAGCTGACGGCGACCGAAGCTGCGACCGAAACGGTGACGACGGGCACTCAGACGGTCGAGCTGACAGCGACCGAAGCTGCGACCGAAACGGTGACGACAGGGACTCAGACGGTCGAGCTGACCGCGACCGAAGCCGCGACCGAAACCGTGACGACGGGCACGCAGACGATCGAGCTGACAGCGACCGAAGCCGCGACCGAGACGGTGACGACGGGCACGCAGACGATCGAGCTGACGGCGACCCAAGCCGCGACCGAGACGGTGACGACGGGTACTCAGACGATCGAGCTGACGGCGACCGAAGCTGCGACCGAAACGGTGACGACGGGCACTCAGACGATCGAGTTGACAGCGACCGACGCCGTGACCGAGACGGTGACGACGGGTACACAGACGGTGGACGTGACGGCGACCGAAGCTGCAACCGAGACGGTGACTGTCGGGACCGACACGGTCACGAACACCTACGTCACTGAAACGATCACAACGACGACTTCGTTCGATACGTCCGATCTGGCGATTACGGCCGCTGGCCCGAATGGCGAATATTCCGTCACCGATGCTCCGCTGACGGTCATATTTTCGACCACGGCAGGACATCTGGTTAACGCGAACGACGGCTACATTGCGATCGATAACCTGAACATCAATCCGGACGAGACGCTTTTGATCCGTTTCGAAGCCGAAGGCCTGCCGGTGCCCGTCAATGACGTAACGCTCAAAATCTTTGTGCCGGGCGGTTCTGCAAGCTTCGACTGGTCGGCCTCGAACGACAGTGGCGGCACGATTTCGACGGACGGTGGAGAGGTGCTCATTCCTGGTGATTACACCGCCTTGACGATTACCGGCGTAAGCGGGAAATTCAGGCTCGGTCCCATTGTCGGGATTGCAACGGACGTGCAGGTGACTGAAACGGTCATCGCAACAGAAACCGAAACGGTCACCGTTACCGCTACCGGAACTGCCAGCGAGACGGTGACGACGGGCACGCAGACTGTCGAGTTGACAGCGACCGAAGCGGCGACCGAGACGGTGACGACCGGCACCCAGACGGTCGACGTGACGGCAACGCAAGCTGCGACCGAAACGGTGACGACAGGCACGCAGACGATCGAAGTGACGGCGACCGAAGCGGCGACCGAGACGGTGACGGCGGGGACGCAGGCGGTCGACGTGACGGCAACGCAAGCGGCGACCGAGACGGTGACGACAGGCACGCAGACGGTCGAGGTGACAGCGACCGAAGCGGCGACCGGGACGGTGACGACCGGCACGCAGACGGTCGAAGTGACGGCGACCGAATTCGCGACCGAAACGGTGACGACCGGCACGCAGACGGTCGAAGTGACAGCGACCGAAACGGCGACCGAGACGGTGACGACCGGCACGCAGACGGTCGAAGTGACGGCGACCGAAGCCGCGACCGAGACGGTGACGACGGCCACGCAGACGGTCGAAGTGACGGCAACGCAAGGCGCGACTGAAACCGTGACGACGGGCACGGAGACGGTGGACGTGACGGCGACCGAAGCCGTGACGGACACCGTCACCGCCGGCACGCAGACGATCGAAGAGTTCGGTACCGTCACGACCCCGACCGTGACTTCCGGCACCGAGACGGCAAGCTTCGTCACCGAAACCGTAGTGACGGCGACCGAAACGATCGCCGGCCCGACCGAGACCGTCACGCTGACCGAATTCACCAGCACCATCACCGTGAGCGAGTTCACCGACACCGTGACGGTCGGTGAATTCACCGAGACCGTGACTGTCGGCCACTTCACCGAGACCGTCACCGAGACGGTGACGGCGGAGACCGGCTCTTCACCGGTTCAGCCGCTGGCGGCGAACGATGTGATCAGCGACGACCCTCCGCTGATCGAAGGCCCCGGGCAGACGAGTGGTTCGGGCACCTCCGGCGGAGAGGCATTCGAATCCTTCGATCAGGACGCGATCAGCCGGATGTTGAGGAACGACGTGCCTTCAGCCGAATGATGCGTCAATGAGGTGACGTCGGTGGCGGTCCCGCGGGTCCGCCATTTTCTCGAATGGATCAGGAAAGCTTGCGGTGCGGATACTTTTCATACACGAAGGACTGGGTCAGTTTCAGACCTTGCACGAGTACCTGAATGCCGAGAGCCTCGCGCATTCGTGGTTCCTGTGCTCGACTTCGGTCTATCAGGCGAACAAGGACAGGGTTCCGAACCTCGTGCCGTTCCAGGTGCCGGCCGAGAACGCTAATACCTATTTCTATACGAAGAATCTCGAAGCCCGCATCCAGCGCTCGTTCCTGATCAAGAAGTCGATTTCCGAACTGCTTGCGCGTACCGGCATCGATGTCATCGTTGCGCACGGGTCCGGCGGTTTTCCACTGCAATTGTTCGGTGAGTTCGACATTCCGGTCATCACCTATATCGAATTCCCGTCGTTCACGCACCACGGCTACGACGCCAAATATCCGCAGCCCGACTACGCTTCCTATCGCGACAAAGTGTTCGAAATGACCAGCTATCACCAGGTGCTGAAGAGCGAGCTCGTGATCGTGCCGAGCGCCTACGCAAAGGGAATGTTTCCGGCGTGCCTGCACGACAAGGTGATCGCGCAGATGGAGGGCTTCGACATCACCCGCCGGCCGAACATCTTCGCCAGGAAGGACGGCATTTTCCACGTCGGTTTCGCCGCGCGCGACCTGTCATCGGCGAAGGGGTTCGAGCAGTTCATCCTGATCGCGAAGGAAATCCTGAAAAAAAGGCAGAACGTCCGCTTCGTCTTCTGCGGGGCGCCGAAAGTGCTCTACAGTTACGAAGATGCGTTCCTGCAAAGCCACTTCGAAAAGGAAAGCCGGCCCGAGTCGTTCATGAAGTACGTGCTGGAACGCGAAGGAATCACGCTCGGCGAGGATTCGGCTTTCCAGCATGTCGATTTCGCGTCGTACGACCAGTTCGCCGGCTATGTGGAAGCGATGGATCTCTTCCTGTATCCGTTGCAGTTCGGCTCCGCAAACTGGGGGCTCTTCGAGCTACTGTTTCGCGCGAAAGTGGTCATCGGCAGCGATCGCTGTTTCGTCCCCGAAGTCATCAGGCATCGCTACAACGGCCTGCTGTGCAAGTACGACGACATGCAGACGTGGGTGCAGTATGCGACGGAGGTGATCGACGCGCCGGCGGATTTCCGCCATCTCGGCGAAAACGCGCTGCACGATGCGCACGAACGATTCCATATCCGCAACGTGGCTGCCAGTTACCTGCGCATCTTCGACATGGCGATCGGCCGGCGCAAGCTGATCGGCTGATTACGATCACGCAGCACCGGAAGCGGGGCTGGCCTGGAGATGCTGTGGCGCCTCGATTGCCGGCCCGGTCATGCCGTCGACGCCGAAGGCGGGCAGCGCGCGTTTCTCCGCTTCGGTGCCGACCCCTTCGGCGATCGTCAGCAGGCCGATCGAATGGGCGATCGTGCACAGGCTGCGCAGAAAGCCCTGGCTGCTGGCGTCGTCGTCGATGCCGCGAACGAGCGCCGCGTCGATCTTGATGTAGTCCAGGCCGAGCTCGTGCAGGTCGGCCAAGCGGGCGAAGCGCGGGCCGGCATGTTCGATGCCGAGTTTGCAGCCGAACGGCCGCAGCGCGAGGCAGAACGCGCGGAACTCGGGCTGGTCGAGCAGCGCGCCGTATTCCGGCACTTCGATCCAGAGTCGTTGCGCGGCTGCCGGATTGCCCTCTAGCAGACTGAACAGTTCGCTGCGGAAGCGCGCATCGGCGAGCGATTCGGCGGAAATGTTGATTCCCAGCGGTGTTGTGCTGTTGGCGATTTCGCGCATGGCGACGCGTGCGACGGCAGCATCGAAGCGGGCCACCAGGCCGAGGCGCGCAACCCATGGCATGAAATAACCTGCCGATTGCCAGGAGCCGTCGAGCATCAGGCGCATCGGCGCTTCGTAGTGAAGCAGCGTGCCGTCCGGGCCGAGCACCGGAAACCGTGCAAGGCGAACGTCGTGGCGGTCGAGCGACTCGGTGAGCGCGGTGCGCCATGCCTGAAGATCGGGAAAAGGCAGGGCGATGGGGCTCTCTTGGGCGATTTCGATTGCGCGTTCCCCTGCGCGTTCAGCCGCGGCCAGTGCGCCGTCCACGCGGGCCAGCAACGACGAGCGCGATTCCCCTGCCGCAAATGCGCCGGCAGCCAGCGGCAGGCGGATGCCACGCCCTTCCATGGTGATGTTGAGCGCCGTGTCCAGGCGCTGCGCAAGCTCGCCGGCGATCACTGCAGGATCCGGGCGGCCGGGTGCGAGCAGCGCGAAATCGCTGCCGCCGATGCGGCCCGTTTCCCAGTCCCCGTGGGGCGCGGCGAACGCGGCATACTCGTGGGCGATATCGTGCAGCAGGCGGTTTGTCGTATCTCGCCCGAGACGCTGGTTCAGCGCCGCAAGGTCTCCGAGGCGCCCGATCAACAAGGTGCCGGCGGAGCGCGCGTCGTCGCGCGCGAGCACGGAGTCGAGGCGGTTCATGAACTGGCCGCGGTTGAGGAGCCCCGTGATGTCGTCATGCTGCGTCTGGCGGCGCAACTGCTCGAGCCGCCGCGATTCATCGGCGAGCATCGTGCGCACCCGCTCGCTCAGCATGTTCATCGCCCGCACCAGGCGGCGAAACTCCATCGTTCCCGGCTCGACCGTCGTGACGAAGCGCCGCTCGCCGATCGCCTCCGCCTGCTCGACGACCCGCCCGAGCGGCCGCGTGATGTGCTTGATGATCAGCGTGCCGATAAGGCCGGTCAGCACAGCGCCGAGACCGAACCACAGCAGCAGTTGCTTTGTGCCGACCCACAGCGCGTCGTACGCATAACGCTTGTGGCTCTCGAGCGTGAGCGTACCGAACTGGTGCCAGCCGTCCTGCACCTGGGCGATGCCGGGCCGCGTGTCGATCGGAATCAGCCGCGTGAACCAGTCGGGCGTGCCGTTGCGGGGTCCCGCGAATTCGCGTTCGACCACGACGTCGCCGGACGGGTCGGTGAGACGGATCAGGCGGTAATGGCCGGCGTCGAACTGGGCGGCGACCTGCAGTTCGACGGTCACCGGATCTTTCGGCAGCTGCGACAGCGCCAGCGCCAGCGACGTGGCGTTGTCGAGATTCTTCACCTGTAGCTGCTGCTCGAGGTAATGCCGTGCCGAGAGCGTGCTGACGACCAGGCTGCCGCCGAGCGACAGGGACATCACGATCGCGATCGCGATCCACAGTTGCTTGATCAGGGACATGACTGCAAATCTCCGCGACGGGTCGGACTTGGACGATGGGCTGTCATTGCAGGCCCTCCTGCTGCATGCGCACGAGCACGCTGCGCCAGCGCGACAGGCGGGCGGTAGGATCCGCAGACGAGGCGGTCGCGCCGCCGATCCACAGACCCGCGCTGTTGAAGCTGAATATCGGATATAGGTCGGGGCGCCGCCCGGCCGGCCGCACCTCGCCGATCAGGTTGTCGAGGACGAGCGGCTCAGCCTCCGGCGAGGGGTAGAAGCCCACGACCATATGGGCCTGCGAAAGAGTGCTCTGCGCGCCGCCGATCTGCGCCCGGACATAGATCAGGCGCAGCTTGTCGGCCGGGATGCCGAGCAGCCGCAGGCTCATGTATTTCGCGATCGAGAAGTCCTCGCAGTCACCGGCTCCGCGGCCGAGCGTCTCGAGCGGAGTTGCCCAGTAGTCCGCCTCCTTCCAGACCGTCGCGTCGTCGTCGAAGCTGATGCGACGGTTGAAAAACGTATTCGTGCGCTGCAGCTTTTCCAGGTCGTCCAGCGGCAGCGCGTCGGCGATCATCTGACGCCATGCGCGCACCGATGCGCTGCCTGCCGCACCGAAACGTTCGCCGGCCAGGCGCTCCATGAGATCCGTGTCGCCGCTGGCGGTCGCGAGCCCGACGCCGATGAGCACGCACAGGCCGGCCAGCCGGATGAGCGCCGCGTTGCCCAGCCGGCATGGCCGAGAAAACATTCCGTGCGGAAGGAGGTGTGTCGGCATTGGACGGCAGGTGGTTCGCTCGTCACCATTATCGGGTATCGGCCGCAGGCCGCAGGGGTTGCGGCGCGCCTTATCTGACGGGAAGTGTTGCGTAGTTGGCGGAGCAGCCAAATTCAACCGCATATCATTTGATCACTCGGATTGAATCACCTGCGCCCTGCATTCGCAGGATTCGTGCAGAGACCACGCATCGTCAGGGAGACGACATGAAAAACTTGAGAACCGTGATCTGTGTTGCCGCCCTGGCTGCGCTGCCCCGATTCGCGGCGGCAGAAGTCCCCGAAGCCTTGCGTGATGCGGCGCGCAAGGCCGTGGTAGCCAATCCGGAAGTGCAGGCGGGGTGGCATGCATTCCGTGCTGCCATGGAAGAGCAGGGCGTTGCGCGCAGCGGCTACTTTCCCCAGATTGACCTGATTGCCGGCGCGGGTCGCGAAACGCTGAAACGTCCGGGCCAGCCGTCGGACGATTTCAACCATCGCCGCGCAAGCCTCTCGCTGAATCAGATGGTCTATGACGGCTTCCTGACGCGCAGCGAAGTGGCGCGGCTCGGCTACGCGAAGCTCACCCGGTATTACGAGCTGCGCGACGTCTCCGAGACCGCGGCGCTCGAAGCGCTGCGTGCGTACAGCGACGTGCTGCGCTACCGTGATCTGACGCGCCTCGCGCAGGAGAACTACGTCCAGCACAAGCAGATCCACGACCAGATCGCCGAACGCGCCGGCGCCGGTGTCGGCCGAAGAGTGGATCTCGAGCAGGCCGCCGGGCGCCTGGCGCTGGCCGAGTCGAACCTGCTCACCGAAGTCTCCAATCTCCACGACGTCAGCGCCCGCTACCTGCGCATCGTCGGTGAAGCGCCGCCCGCCCAGGCGCAGCGGTTTGCTCCCGATACGGTGGTCGGTGCGATTCCGCCGACCGCGCAAGACGCGCTGCGGGCCGCTTTCGTGACCAGCCCGTCGCTGAACGCCGCGGTCGAAAACGTTCGCGCCGGGCAGGCCCAGATCGAGTCGCGCCAGGCGGCGTTCCACCCGCGCCTCGATGTGCGGGCCCGCCAAGGCGTCGATCACAACTTCGAAGGCGTCGATGGACGTTCGCGCGATGGCGCAATCGAAGCGGTGCTGAGCTACAACCTGTCCCGCGGTGGCGCCGACCAGGCGCGGCTGCGCCAGGCGGCCGAAACGCTCGATCTGGCAAAGGACCTGCGCGAGAAAGCGTGCCGCGACCTGCGCCAGACGCTGTCGATCGCGTACAACGATGTGCGACGGCTCACCGAACAGCTCGTGTATCTCGACCAGCACCAGCTTTCGATCGAGAAGGCGCGCGAAGCCTATCGCCGGCAGTTCGACATCGGCCAGCGCACGCTGCTGGACCTGCTCGACACCGAGAACGAATACTTCGAGGCCCGGCGCGCCTACGTTAACGCTCAATACAACCGGATCATCGCCCAGGCGCGCACGCTGACCGGCATGGGGCAGTTGATGGGAGCCCTCGGTGTCGCGCGCGAGGATTTGCCGACGCCCGAAGAAATCGGCCAGGACCGTAGCGGCATCGATCCGCAGACGGTCTGTCCGCCGGAAGCGCCTGCGATCGTCGAGATCGACAAGGAAGCGTTGCTGTCCGAGGCGATCAGGGCCGTCGGCGGCACGCGCCCCGGCAACTGATCGGTTTCGACCGCGCGGGGACGCAGCTGCCGCCGGCGTTCCTGCCGCCGCAGCCAGCGCCTCGCCTGAAGGAGGGTCATCTTCGCGACGGTCCCCTATCGGGGCTCATCATCCGGGCACTGGTTCCGCCAGGAGCCGATTCCCTTACAATCGCCGGCATGAACCCTTCCGACACGCACGACCACGGCGCCGAGGCGTCGCCGTTGGGCCAGTCCGTCGTCTATCGCGACAGCTACGCCCCGGAGCTCCTGTTCCCGATTGCGCGGCAGATCAAGCGCGACGAACTGGGCCTCGCCCCCGACACGCTTCCGTTCGTTGGCGAGGACCTGTGGAACGCGTACGAACTGTCGTGGCTGAACTCGCGCGGCAAGCCGGTCGCCGCGATCGGCACGTTCCGCGTTCCCGTCACGTCACCGCGCCTGATCGAGTCGAAATCGCTGAAGCTCTACCTGAACTCTTTCAACCAGCATCGATTCGTCGATCCGACGCTCGTGCACGACACGCTGACGCGTGACCTGTCCACCGCCGCCGGCGCGCCGGTCGCGGTATCGATCGAGGTCCTGTCGCGTCGGCCGACGCGTGTTTTCGGCTACCCGCATGGTGTGTTGCTCGACGAGATCGACATCGAGATCGACACCTACCGGACCGACCCTGCTTTCCTGCAAAGCGACTTCAATGCCGACGAAGTCAGCGAGACGCTGTATTCGCATCTGCTGAAATCCAACTGTCTCGTCACCGGCCAGCCCGACTGGGGGACCATCGTCCTGCGCTACATCGGCCCGCCGATCGACCGCGCCGGGCTGCTGCGCTACATCGTTTCGTTCCGCAGCCACAACGAATTCCACGAGCAATGTGTCGAACGGATATTCTGTGATGTGCTGCGCCGCTGTGCGCCGCGGCATCTGGCGGTCTGGGCGCGCTACACGCGGCGCGGGGGGCTCGATATCAACCCTTTCCGTTCGACCGGCCACTTCACGCAATTCGACAATATCGCCGAGGTGCGCCAATGAACCAGGCCGCTTTCAGCGCCGCGCGATGCCGGATCGCGCCGAATGCTAATACAAGTCGGTGAAGCGCCCGAGCCACAGCCAGTCGACGCCGAGCAGCACGACGACGATCAGCGTCCAGCACGCGACGACGAAGCAGCCGGCGGCGAGAACGTCGGCGCCGATGTGGCACAGCGCACCTCCGGCGCTGTAGCACAGTCCGGTCAGGATCACCCATTTCATGATGAAGCCGGGCAGATACACCCGCATCGCGCGGTTGTGGCGGTAGTTCTGCTGGCGCTCGAGATGGCTGCCACGCGTGACGTCGCGAAAATACTGGAACGGCCACAGGAAACGGTAGGCGACCCGCCACAGCGGCTCGCCGGACCGGGAAAAATCTGATCGCTCGTCGCCAACACTCATGGGTCGCCCCCTTCGTCCCTGGCCGCAACCTGTCGGATGACGCGGCTCACTCGAGATCGCCACGTCGGCACGGTTCGGCCTGGCCACTGCCGATATCGCTGCCGGATGCACGTCTCGTCCGGCCTCACGAGTCTGCCTTATGCTGGGGAGCGTTCCACGGCTCGAACAGTTCCGGGAGGAGGAGAACATTCCCCGCGAGGGCGCTGCGCCGCATACGCTGCATCCCGGGGCAGGAAAGTCGACGTCAACGCAAACCGGGACTGAGGCGTTGATTGTTCGGGTTCGGGTAAAGCGCTGGCGAGACTTGAACCGAGATTGCGCAATAGTGTTGCGCCATAGTCAAATCCGGGTCGCTGGTTTAATATCCGGCCACCTTTCTACACCACTCCTGATGAGGAAAAGAGCATGAAACTGTTCGTTGCCGCTGCGGTTGCCGCGGGCCTGCTGTCCGCCGCTCCGGCGTTCGCCTCCGCTGAACTGGCCAAGGCCAAGAACTGCCTCGCCTGTCATGCGGTCGACAAGAAACTGGTCGGCCCTTCGTACCAGGACGTGGCAAAGAAATACGCCGGTCAGGCCGACGCGGTCGCCAAGCTGGCCGACAAGATCCAGAAAGGTGGTTCGGGCGTTTGGGGTCCGGTACCGATGCCGGCGAACCCGCAAGTCAGCGCCGACGAAGCCAAGCTGCTCGCTACCTGGGTGCTGTCGCAGAAGTAATCGGCACCGCATCGGAAGAGCCAGCCGCGTGCTGGCTTTTTTTTCGCCCGCTCGAGGCATTGCCGGCGGGCTCAGTTCAGCAACCTGGCCGCCGGCCTCGTCATCCACGCGAGGGTTTCATTCGGTGGAGTGGGGTGCGAATAGTAGAAACCCGAGTTTGCCGAGGCAGAGGAAAACAGGGTGATGCGTCGGCCACGTCTCGCCGAGTCCGTCGAGTATTTCCACCACGGTGGCGATATTCGGGCCATGGGCGATCAGGCGGTTCGCGGTGATCGCCCGGTTGCGGTTGACGACCGGTTCGCGCGTGAGGAAGGCGGTGTCGGCCATGGTTTCAGCGGCCCGCGCCGGAAGCGAAGGTGAAGGCGTCGGAGAAGAAAGCTTCTTCGCGCAGGTGACGCTCGGCAACGAGGTCCCGGCGCGCCGCGTCGATCATCGCCGGCGCGCCGCAGGCATAGACTTCATGGACGGAGAGATCGGGAAGGTCCTGCATCACGGCGTGGTGGACGAGGCCCGTCCGTCCGCTCCATGAGTCGTCGGGCCCCGACTCCGAGAGGACCGGAACGTACCGGAAGCCGGGCAGCGTCGATTCCCAGGAGCGGGCCAGGTCGTCCAGGTAAAGACCCGCGCGGTCGCGTGCGCCCCAGTACAACGTCATCGGCCGTCGTTCTCCGGTGCGGATCGCGTGCTCGACGATGCTCTTGATCGGCGCGAACCCGGTGCCGCCGACGATCAGCAGCGCCGCTCCGGTGGAGTCCTCGCGCAGGCCGAAGCTGCCGAGCGGGCCTTCGAAGCGCAGGATGTCGCGCTCTTTCATCGCGTTGAACACGTGTTCGGTGAACTGCCCGCCGGGAACGTGGCGGACGTGCAGTTCGAGGTGATCGGCATCGTCCGGCGCGTTGGCGATCGAGAAGCTGCGGCGACCGCCGCCGGCGAGGATGAAGTCGATGTACTGGCCGGCGTGGAAGCGGAAAGTTTCGCTGGCCGGCAGCTTCACGTCGACGATCATCACGTCCGGCGCGGCGCGGCGCAGGCGCTGCACGCGACACGGCAGTTTCCTGACCGGGATGTCGCTGGCGCGGCGCACGTTGCGCGCTTCGAGGACGAGGTCGCTGCGGGCGCGGGCGCGGCAGAACAGCGCGAGGCCGGCGGCGCGCTCCGCGTCGGGCAGGGCGCTCGCCGAAACCTCCCCGATGTCGACTTCGCCGCTGAGCACCCGGCCCTTGCATGCGCCGCATGCGCCGTCACGGCAGCCGTAGGGAAGCAGCAGTCCCGCAGCGAGCGCCGCCTCGAGAATGGTCTGGTCGTCGTCGGCGGTGAAGCGCTGTCCGCCAGGCTCGAGTGAAATCTGGAACGGCATCGGGCGTGAGATAATTAGAATATGAAGAGAATATTGATCGTCGGCAGCGGTGACGTTGCCATGCGGGCGATTCCGTGGCTGGCGAAACGCTTCCGCGTGTATGCCGTGACGCGCAGCCCTGCCGCGTGCGCCGCGCTCCGCTCCCGTGGCGCGATCCCGTTGCTCGCGGATCTCGACGACCGGCGCAGCCTCGCACGACTGGCCGGGATCGCCGACGTGGTCCTGCATTTCGCCCCGCCTCCCGCACACGGCATCCAGGACCCGCGTACGGCTTGGCTGCTGGCAGCGCTGGCGCAGCGGCCGAGTCTACCACAGCGGGTCATATACATTAGTACGACGGGCGTCTATGGCGATTGCGGCGGCGCGTGGGTCGGTGAGGCGAGCCGCTGCATGCCGCGGACCGATCGGGCGCGGCGCCGGGTCGACGCCGAACGCCGCCTGAGGCGTTTCGGCCGCCGCTGCGCAGTCGCTGTCAGCATCCTGCGCGCGCCGGGCATTTATGCTGCCGAGCGCCTGCCGCTCGCGCGTCTGCAGCGCGGCGAGCCGGTGCTGCTGGCCGCGCAGGACGTGCATACCAACCACATTCATGCCGATGACCTCGCGCAGCTCGCCTGTCTCGCGATCTTTCGCGGGCGACCGGGGCGGGTGTATAACGCCGTCGATGACACAAGCATGAAGATGGGAGACTATTTCGACTTCGCCGCGGATTTTTTTGGCGTTCCGCGGCCGCCGCGCATGAGCCGGGCCGACATCGCCGCGGCACTCTCGCCGATGGCGCTGTCGTTCATGTCGGAGTCGCGTCGCTTGTCGAACGAACGCATCCGGCGTGAATTGCGCGCCCGCCTGAAATATCCGACCGTGCGCGAAGGGTTCGCCGCGGCACGCAAGACTCGCGGAGGAAACATTTGATGCTGGTGGTCAAGGCGCTGCACATCACGTTCGTCGTCAGTTGGTTCGCGGGGCTGTTCTATCTGCCGCGCCTGTTCGTGAACCATGCGATGGTCGAGGATGCAGCGACGCGCGAGCGCCTCGCGCTGATGGAGCACAAGCTTTACCGGTTCATGACGCCGCTCGGCATCCTCGCGGTCGTGCTCGGCTTCTGGCTGTGGTTCGGCTTCGGCGACCGTTTCGGCAACGCCGGCTGGCTGCACGCCAAGACGCTGCTGGTGGTTTTCCTGATCGCCTACCACCTCTACTGCGGCAGGCTGATGCGCGATTTCGCTGCCGGGCGCAACACCCGCAGCCATGTCTGGTTCAGAGTGTTCAATGAAATACCCGTGCTGGTGCTGTTCGCGGTCGTCTTTCTCGCGGTGTTGAAGCCATTCTGACGTACCCTGCCGGCGGCGAGACGGCTTGCGCCGTTTTGCCGCCGCGCCTCTCCGAGGCGCCGCCTCCGTTTCGATTCTCCTTCCTTTTCCGATCGTGGCCCCGATATGTCAGAATCCTTTTTTTCCCCCTGTCCGCGCGGCCTCGAGCCGACGCTCGCCGAGGAACTCGCGACGCTCGGCGCCACGTCGATCGCACCGACGCATGGCGGAGTCGGTTTTTCCGGCGACTGGCGCGTGTGTTACCGCGCCAACCTCGAGAGCCGGCTCGCGACCCGCGTCATGTGGCGGCTCGCCGAAGGCCGCTACCAGAGCGAGGAGGATATCTATCGCCTCGCCTACGGCGTGACCTGGGCGAAGTGGTTCACCGTCGACGACACGATCCGCATCCATGTCACGGCGAAGCAGTCGCCGCTGCGCAGCCTCGAATTCATCACGCTGCGCATCAAGGATGCGGTGTGCGATCACTTCCGCACCGTGACCGGCAAGCGCCCGAGCGTCGATACCGCGAACCCCGCGATCCGCATCCACGCGTTCCTGACGCGCGACCGCGTCACGCTGTACCTCGATACCTCCGGCGAGCCGCTGTACAAGCGCGGCTTCAAGCCGGCTGCCGTCGAAGCGCCGCTGAAGGAAAACCTTGCCGCCGGCATTCTGCGGCTGTCAGGGTGGCAGCCGGGCGAGGCGCTGCTCGATCCGATGTGTGGCAGCGGCACTTTCCTGATCGAGGCGGCGCAGATCGCGCTGGATATCGCGCCCGGCCTCGGTCGCGGTTTCGCGTTCGAGCGCTTCCGCCACCTCGATCGCGCAGCGTGGGCGAGCATCCGGCAGGCAGCCGAGGCACGTCGCCAGCCGCCGCGGCAGCTGAAGATATACGGCTCGGACATCGTCGGCGAGCAGGTGCGGCGCGCGCGCGTCAATCTGCAGTCGGCAGGGCTCGGCGACTGCGTCGTCTTGGACCGCGCCGATTTCCTCAAGCTTGAACCGCCCGCCGAATCGGGCGTGCTGGTGACCAATCCGCCCTATGGTGTGCGCATCGGCGAGGCGGAAGAGCTGGCGGCGCTGTATCCGCAGTTCGGCGACGCGTTGAAGCAACGCTGGAGCGGCTGGCGCTGCTATTTCCTCACCGCCGACCCGGCGCTGCCCAAGCTGATCGGGCTCAAGGCGAGCAAGCGCACACCGCTCTTCAACGGCGCGCTCGAATGCCGGCTGTTCGAATACCGGATGGTCGCCGGCAGCATGCGGCGCAAGCCGGCCGGCGGCGAGTAGGGCGTTCGGCGATTAGGGCGATGCCTCCGGCCAGGGAGCGCGCCGCCGCGAAAGTTCACACGATCCCGAGGTGCTGGATGCCGGACACCAGGTCCTTGTCGCCGTGTTTGCTGTGGAGCTTGATCTGCAGGCGCAGGTCGTTGACCGAGTCGGCGTTGCGCAGCGCGTCCTCGTAGCTGATGCGCTCTTCCTCGTAGAGGTCGAACAGGCTCTGGTCGAACGTCTGCATGCCGAGCTCGCGCGAGCGCTTCATGACTTCCTTGAGCCCCGGCACTTCGCCCTTGAAGATCAGGTCGGCGATCAGCGGCGAATTCAGCAGCACTTCGACCGCCGGCACGCGGCCCTTGCGCTCCTTGAGCGGCAGCAGCCGCTGCGAGATCAGCGCGCGCAGGTTCAGCGACAGGTCCATCAGGAGCTGCGGACGGCGGTCTTCGGGAAAGAAGTTGATGATGCGGTCGATCGCCTGGTTCGCGCTGTTCGCATGCAGCGTCGCGAGGCACAGGTGGCCGGTTTCGGCGAACGCGATCGCGTAGTCCATCGTCTCGCGATCGCGGATTTCGCCCATCAGGATCACGTCGGGTGCCTGGCGCAGCGTGTTCTTCAGCGCCGCTTCCCAGTTGTCGGTGTCGATGCCGATCTCGCGCTGCGTGACGATGCAGTTCTTGTGCTGATGCACGTATTCGATCGGATCCTCGACAGTGATGATGTGGCCGTACGAGTGTTCGTTGCGGAAGTCGACCATCGCTGCGAGCGACGTCGTCTTGCCGGTGCCGGTGCCGCCGACGAAAATCACCAGCCCACGCTTGGCCATCGCGATGTCGCGCAGCACCGCCGGCATGCCGAGCTCGTCGAAGTCCGGGATCGTCTGCGCGATCGTGCGCAGCACGAGGCCCACTTTGCCTTGCTGAATGAACGCGTTGGCGCGGAAGCGCCCGACGCCCGGCGGCGAGATCGCGAAGTTGCATTCCTTCGTCGACTCGAACTCGGCCGCCTGGCGGTCGTTCATGATCGCGCGCGCGAGCTCGGTCGTGTGCTGCGCCGTCAGCGTCTGGTTCGATTGCGGCGTGACGCGCCCGTCCACCTTGATTGCTGGCGGAAAGCCCGCGGTGATGAAGAGGTCCGAGCCATTTTTCTGCACCATCAGCCGCAGCAGGTCGTGCATGAACTTCAGGGCCTGATCGCGTTCCATTGCTGCGCTCCCGCGGAAAGTGTCCGCTGTGAATGGCGGGTCGCCCGATCGTCGCCGCCAATCGGGGTGAAACAGGTGGGCTGCGGCGCGCCGCGAATCCGGCCGGAATTATCCGACGAAATCCGCCCGGCGGAATTCACCCGGTGAAAATCAGCCGGCGAAATTGTCCTTGTTCTGCGCGCGCAGCCTGGCTTCGCCGACCGACACGACGTTGCGCCGCACGAGGTCGGCGAGGTTCTGGTCGAGCGTCTGCATGCCCACCGCCTGGCCGGTCTGGATCGCCGAGTACATCTGCGCGATCTTGTTCTCGCGGATCAGGTTGCGGATCGCCGGAGTGCCGATCATGATCTCGTGCGCCGCGACGCGGCCCTGGCCGTCCTTGGTCTTCAGGAGCGTCTGCGAGATCACCGCGCGCAGCGACTCCGACAGCATCGCGCGCACCATGTCCTTCTCGGCGGCCGGAAAGACGTCGACGATCCGGTCGACGGTCTTCGCCGCCGACGAAGTGTGCAGCGTGCCGAACACGAGGTGGCCGGTCTCGGCGCCGGTCAGCGCGAGGCGGATCGTCTCGAGGTCGCGCAGCTCGCCGACGAGGATCACGTCCGGGTCTTCGCGCAGCGCCGAGCGCAGCGCGTTGTTGAACGACAGCGTGTCGCGGGCGACTTCGCGCTGGTTGATCAGGCAGCGTTTCGATTCATGGACGAATTCGATCGGATCCTCGATCGTCAGGATGTGGCCGTAGTCGTTCTCATTGACGTAATCGACCATCGCGGCGAGGGTCGTCGACTTGCCCGAGCCGGTCGGGCCGGTGACCAATACGATGCCGCGCGGCTGGTTCGCGATCTCCTTGAAGATCTTCGGCGCGTCCAGTTCCTCGAGGCTCAGCACTTTCGTCGGAATCGTCCGGAACACCGCCGAGGCGCCGCGGTTCTGGTTGAACGCATTGACGCGGAAGCGCGCGAGGTTCGGCACCGCGAACGAGAAGTCGCATTCGAGCACTTCCTCGAACTGCTTGCGCTGGCCGTCGTTCATGATGTCATACACCATCGAGTGCACGTCCTTGTGCTCCATCGGCGGCAGGTTGATGCGCCGTACGTCGCCATGCACCCGGATCATCGGCGGCAGTCCGGATGACAGATGCAGGTCGGATGCCTTGTTCTTGACCGCGAAGGCAAGCAGTTCGGTGATGTCCATGGGATTGTCGCTCGAGGTTGACCGGGGGGATTGCGGGGCGCGGGGCGTCCCGGTCGCGATGCTATACTCGCTCGCCTGATCCACGGCCGAAATCCGCCGCTATATGACATCAATCTCCGCGAACTTGCAAGCCGTGCGCCGGCGTGTCGCGGCTGCGGCCCGGGCGTCGGGACGCACGCCGGAGGACGTCGCGCTGATCGCCGTCAGCAAGACGCAGCCGGCGCAATCCGTGGCTGAGGCTGCGCACGCCGGCCAGCGGCTGTTCGGCGAAAACTACGTCCGGGAAGGTGTGGCGAAAGCGGCCGAGCTGCACGCGCGGCAACTCGAGTGGCATTTCATCGGGCCGCTGCAGAGCAACAAGACACGCCCCGTCGCGACGCATTTCCACTGGGTCCACTCGGTCGACCGGCTCAAGCTCGCCGAACGGCTGTCGGAACAGCGCGGCGACGAGCTGCCGCCGCTGAACGTCTGCATCCAGGTGAATGTCGGCGGCGAGGCAAGCAAGAGCGGCGTCGCGCCCGGCGAAGTGCCGGCGCTCGCGGCGGCGGTCGCGAAGCTGCCGCGCCTGGCGCTGCGCGGCCTGATGTGCATTCCCGAGGCCGGGGGCGACGAAGCGCTGTTGCGCGCGCGCTTCGCGACGTTGAGGCAGCTGCGCGATCGCCTGAACGACGCGGGGCTTGCGCTCGACACGCTGTCGATGGGCATGTCGGACGACCTGGAACTCGCGATCGCCGAAGGGGCGACGATGGTGCGCGTGGGCACTGCAATTTTCGGCGCACGGAGCGTGCGCGAGGAGCAAGCATGACGGAACGCATGAAGATCAGTTTCCTCGGCGGCGGCAACATGGCGACCGCCCTGATCGGCGGCCTCGCCGAGCGCGGCTTTGCGAGCGCGGACATCCAGGCGGTCGACCTGCAGGCCGACAGCCGCGCGCGGCTCGCGGAGCGCTTCGGCATCCGCACGGCCCCGGCCGTCGATGACGAGGTGCTCGCATGCGACGTCGTCGTGCTGGCGGTCAAGCCGCAACAGATGAAGGCCGCCGTCGCGCCGCTGACCGGGCGCCTGGCGCGCCAGGTGGTCGTCAGCATCGCCGCCGGCCTGCGGCTCGCCGACGTCGGCCGCTGGCTCGGCGGCTACCATCGGCTGGTGCGCGCGATGCCGAACACGCCTGCGTTGATCGGCGCAGGCATCACCGGCCTGTATGCCGATCCGTCGGTCGATGCCGCCGGGCGCGAGTCGGCCGAGCGCATTCTCGGTGCCGTCGGCAGCACGGTGTGGATCGCGGACGAGGCGCAGATGGACGCGGTGACGGCCGTCTCCGGCAGCGGCCCGGCTTACGTTTTCCATTTCATCGAGGCGCTCGAAGCGGCGGCCGTCTCGCTCGGCTTCGATGCGGCAACCGCGCGGCAGCTGGCGCTCGATACCGTGCTCGGCGCGGCGAAGCTCGCCGCCGGCGCCGACGAGGCCCCCGCAGTGTTGCGCGAGCGCGTGACGTCGAAAGGCGGCACGACCGAGGCCGCGCTCGCGAGCATGGCGTCGTCGGGCGTGTTCGACGCGATCGTGCGCGCAGTGCACGCCGCGAACGTGCGCGGCCGCGAGCTCGGCGAACAGCTCGGAAAGGATTGAGTCGTCATGCTCGGCAACGTGCTCCTCCTGATCCTCAACACCGCGGCGGGCTTCCTGACGCTGATGCTGCTCGCCCGCTTTTTCATGCAGTGGCAGCGGGTGTCGTTCCGCAACCAGATCGGCCAGTTCGTCGTCGCGACGACCGACTGGGTCGTCCGCCCGCTGCGCCGCGTGATTCCCGGCCTGATGGGGATCGACTTCGCGAGCCTCGTGCCGGCGTGGGTGCTGCAGACGCTGATGGTGTTCGTCGAGCTGTGGGTGAGGGGAGTGCCGCTCGACGGCAGCGTCGCCGGCCTGCTGCTCGGCGTCTGGGGGCTCGGCCTGCTGGAGCTGTTGCGCATGGCGATCTACCTGGTCATCGCCGTGGTGCTGATGTCGGCCGTGCTGTCGTGGGTCAGCCCGCACGCCCCGGCAGCATCGGTCTTCCACAATCTGTCGGCGCCGTTCCTGCGGCCGTTCCGCCGCGTGATCCCGCCGATCGCGAACGTCGACCTGTCGCCGCTGGTGCTGCTGCTGGTGCTGCAGATCGTGCTGATGATCGTCAGCGGGCTGCGCGGCAACTTTGCGGCGCTGCTGGTGGGCTGACGGACATGGACTGGCTGCGTGAAGCTGCGGACGGCAGCCTCGTCCTGTCGCTGCATGTCCAGCCCGGCGCGAAGAAGACGGAATTCGTCGGTCCGCACGGCGAAGCGATGAAGCTGCGCCTCGCGGCACCGCCTGTCGATGGCAAGGCGAATGCCGCGCTGACGGTTTTTCTCGCCGCTTTCTGCGGTGTCGGCCGTTCAGCAGTGAGCCTTCTCAGTGGCGAAACCTCGCGCGCGAAACGCGTGCGGATCGAAGGGGCGGGCAGCGAAGCCCTCGCCCGCCTGCGCGCGCTCGGCTAGGTCGTTCGTTGCGAGGCGGCGGGCGCTGCGGATCGGCATCCCGCCCGATCGCGCCGGTCCCCGCCGCGCCCCTCCAACAGGTCGAGGTTCAGCTCGGCTCGTGCATCACCTGGCCTTCGACCAGCGTGTAATGCACCCGTCCCGGCAGTTCCAGCCCGAGGAAAGGCGTGTTCTTGCCCTGGCTGCGGAGCGTGTCGCGGCGCACGGTCGTGTGCGCGGCCGGATCGAACAGGCACAGGTCGGCCCGCGCGCCCGCGCCGAGATGGCCGGCTTTCGTGATGCCGACGATGCGTGCGGCATCCGAAGTGACGCGGGCGAGCGCCTGACCCAGCGGCAGCCCCGTTTCCTGCGCCCACTTCAGCGTCAGCGGCAGCAGCAGTTCGAGGCCGGTCGCACCGGCCTCGGATTCGCTGAACGGCGTGAGCTTGCCGTTGTCGTCGACCGGCGTATGGTCGGAGCACAGCGCATCGATGCTGCCGTCGGCAAGCCCCTGTCGCAAGGCGTCGCGGTCGCGCTGGCTGCGCAGTGGCGGCACGAGGTGGCAGTTGCTGTTGAAGTAGCCGATGTCCATCTCGGACAGGTGCAGGTGGTTGATCGACACGTCGCAGGTGACGTCGAGCCCGTCAGCGCGCGCCTGCCGGATCAGCGCGAGCCCTTCGGCGCTCGACAGCCGCGTCACGTGCAGGCGCGCGCCGGTCGCGCGGGCGAGCTGGATGTGGGCATACAGCGCGATCGTTTCCGCAGCGGTCGGGATGCCCGGCAGACCGAGGCGGGTCGCGACTTCACCGTCGTGCGCGAAACCGCGCGACAGGAAAGGCGCGAGTGGCTGCAGCCAGACGCGGAAGCCGAACGTCGCGGCGTACTGCATCGCCCGCAACAGCACTGCGCTGTCGACGACCGGGACGTTGGCCTGGCCGAACGCGACGCAGCCGGCTTCGACGAGCTCGGCCATCTCCGACAGGCGCTCGCCGTTGAGCCCGATCGTCAGTGCGCCGACCGGATAGACGTGCGCGCGGTTCAGCTTCTTCGCGCGGTAGCACAGCATCTCGACGAGGCCGGGTTCGTCGAGCACCGGATCGGTGTCGGGCGGAATCGCGAGGCTCGTGACGCCGCCCGCCATCGCCGCGTCCATTTCGGATTCGAGCGTGGCGCGGTATTCGAAGCCCGGCTCGCGCAGCCGCGCGGCCAGATCGATCAGGCCGGGGGCGACGACGAGCCCGGTCGCGTCGATCGTGCGTTCCGCAGCGAAGCCCTCGGGTACGCGCCCGTGAGCGACGATCTTGCCGTCCGCGAGATACATGTCGCGCGTGTCGTCGAGTCCATTGGCCGGGTCGATGACGCGGCCATTGGCGATGCGAATCTTCATTTACTTGCTCCCCTGCTGACCGGCCAGCATGCTCATGACTGCCATGCGCACCGCGATGCCGAACGTGACCTGCGGCAAGATCACCGCCTGCGCCCCGTCGGCGACCGAGGAATCGATCTCGACGCCGCGGTTCATCGGCCCGGGATGCATCACGATCGCGTCGGGCTTCGCCAGCGCGAGCTTCTCGGCAGTCAGGCCCCACACCTTGTAGAACTCCTGCGGCGTCGGCAGCAGCGCGCCGTTCATGCGCTCGTTCTGCAGCCGCAGCATCATCACGACGTCGACGCCGCGCAGGCCTTCGCGGATGTCGTGGAAGACGCGCACGCCGAGCCGCTCGACGTCGGTCGGCAGCAGCGTCTTCGGGCCGATGACGCGCACTTCGGGCACGCCGAGCGTCGTCAGCGCACCGATCTGCGAACGGGCGACGCGCGAATGCAGCACGTCGCCGACAATCGCTATGGTGAGGTTCGTGAAGTCGCGCTTGAAGTGCCGGATCGTGTACATGTCGAGCAGCCCTTGCGTCGGGTGCGCATGGCGCCCGTCGCCGGCATTGACGACGTGGATGTGGTCGCGCCCGGTCGCGAACAGGTGCTGCGCGATCAGGAACGGCGCGCCGCTCGCGGCGTGGCGCACGACGAACATGTCGGCCTGCATCGCGGACAGGTTGTCGACGGTGTCGAGCAGGCTCTCGCCTTTCGCCGCCGAGGACGTCGATACGTTGAGGTTGACGACGTCCGCCGACAGGCGCTTCGCGGCGATCTCGAAAGTCGTTCGCGTGCGCGTCGAGTTCTCGAAGAACAGGTTGAAGATGCTCTTGCCGCGCAACAGCGGCAGTTTCTTGACTTCGCGTTCGGCCACTTCGGTGAAGGGCGCGGCGGTGTCGAGGATCGCCGTCAGGATGCTGCGGGGCAGGCCGTCGATCGTCAGGAGGTGCTGCAGTTCGCCGTGTTTGTTGAGCTGCGGGTTACGCATCGATCAGCCTCAGCGTGAGTTTGCCCGTCGCGCCGGCCTCGAGCTGCAGGCTCCGGTTCGCGGGCAGGGGTTCGGGCAGGGTGAGCGCGCAGTAGCGCGGCGCGATCGGCAGCTCACGGCCGCCGCGGTCGATGAGCACCGCGAGGTCGACGCGCGCCGGGCGGCCGAAGTCGAACAGCTCGTTGATCGCCGCGCGTGTCGTGCGCCCGGTGTAGAGGACGTCGTCGACGATGATCACGTCGGCGCCTTCGACCGTGAACGGGATCTCGGTGCGCTTGGGCTGCGGGTGCAGGCCTTTCGAGCCGAAGTCGTCGCGGTAGAACGATACGTCGATCGAACCCGGCGGCTGGCTCAGGCCGAGCGCGCGGTGCAGGCGCTCGGCGAGCCACACGCCGCCGGTGTGGATCCCCACCAGCGCGGTCGCCGGTGAGACGTGCGGGCGCATCTGCTCGACCAGCGTCTTGCAGAGCGCCTCGGCATCAAGGCTTTGCATGTCCATGAGTGTCCAGGAAGTGTTGCAGGATGATCTGTGCCGCGACTGCGTCGAGGACTTGCTTGCGGGCGCGCCAGTCGTGCGTCCCCGCTTCGGCCAGGGCGGCGTCCGCCGCGGCCGAGGACAGCCGCTCGTCGCATTCGAGTACCGGCAGGCCGAACCGGCCGTGCAGCTGGTTCGCGAAACGTCGGCAGCGGGCGGTCATTTCGTGCGGTGTGCCGTCGAGATGGCTCGGCATGCCGACCACCAGTCCGACCGGCCGCCATTCGTCGAGGAGCTTTGCGATCGCCGCGAAGCGCGGCGCGCTGGCTTCGCCATGGAGAGTCAGCAGGGCGCTGGCGCGGCGGGTTTCGAGCTCGCCGACGGCAACGCCGATGCGCGCGAGACCGAAGTCGAAGGCGAGCAGGGTACCGCGGGCGGGCAGGGCGGCGGGCGCTGGTCCCGGCGCCTCAGGCATGCCCCGCGGACTCGCTCAGGTTCGCGAAGTCGATGCCGAGCATTTGCATCGCCGCGGCGAGGCGCTCCTCGGGCGGGAGTCCGAAAACGATGGCGAGATCGGCCGGCACGGTCAGCCAGCTGTTGTCGGCGATCTCCTGCTCGAGCTGGCCGGCGGTCCAGCCCGCGTAGCCGAGCGTTACCAGCACTTCAGGCGGCTCGCCGCTGCTGCCGACCGCCTGCAGGATGTCGCGCGAACTCGTCAGCCCGACTTCGTCGTTCACGACGAGCGTCGAATGCCATTCGCCGGCCGGACGATGCAGCACGAAGCCGCGATCGGTCTGCACCGGGCCGCCGAAATAGACCGGCTGCCCGGCGAGCCCGTCCGCTTCGAGCGGCACGTCGATGCGTTCGAACAGTGCCGCGAGCGTCATGTCGATCGGCCGATTGACGATGATCCCCAGCGCCCCCTGCTCGTTGTGCTCAGCGATGTAGGTGAGGCTGCGCACGAAATTCGGATCGGCCATGTTCGGCATGGCGATCAGGAAATGGTGCGTGAGATTCGAAGTGATTGCGCTCATGGCTGCATTTTAGCTCGTCGTGGCGAGGATGCGCAGGAATGCGGCGGAAGGGATTTTTCGCCGCAGCGTCCTCGTGGCGACTCCCGTGTAGCAACTCACGCTCCCAGGCCGCCGTTTTCTCCGCACGGGTCGTCAGGCCGACACGGCGGCTCGCCCAGTGTGGCTGCGCAGCAGTCCGAGCAGCTCGTTCTCGTCGTACGGCTTGCCGAGATAGTGGTTCGCGCCGAGGCGTCCGGCGTACTCGCGGTGTTTGTCGGCGAGCCGCGACGTGATCATGATCACCGGCACGTCGCGTGTGCGCTCGTGGGCGCGGATGTTGCGCAGCAGGTCGAAGCCGTCCATGCGCGGCATCTCGATGTCCGACAGGATCGCGTCCGGCACCGCTTCGAGCAGCCGCTCCAGTGCCTCGACGCCGTCCTTGGCCACGACGACCCGGTAGCCTTCGCGTTCCAGCAGGCGGCCGGTGATCTTGCGCACGGTGAGCGAATCGTCGACGACCATCACGGTGGGAGCGCGGACCGGCACCACCTCGAACGGCTCCAGCGGTTCCGGCGCTTTGCCGCCGGCGTTCGCGGTGCTGGTGGCGGCTTCGGCGACGCGGCGGCTCGCGAGGGCGACGGGGTTCAGGATCAGCACGATCTCGCCGTCGCCGAGCACTGTCGCGCCGGAAATGCCGACGATGCGTGCCAGCTGCGGGCCGGCGTTCTTGACGACGATCTCCTGGTTGCCGCGCAGCGCATCGACATGCAGCGCGAGCGTCTGCGCGCCGACGCGCAGCAGCAGGACCCAGTTGAAGCGCTGCTCGGGCGGCTGGGTGAAGCGCTCGCCGAGCAGCTGCGGAAGATAGCGGTACGCGAAGTGCCGGTCCTGCCACTCGGTGCCGCCTTCGCGGCGCAGCGCGTCGAGCGGCTCGACCTTGAGTTCGAGCACTTGCACAATCATGCTCGACGGGATCGCGTAAGTCCGGCTGCCGGCGCGGACCAGCAACGCCTGCGTGACCGCGAGCGTGAGTGGCAGATGGATGCGGAACTCGGTGCCGCGGCCGACTTCGGCATGGACGTCGATGCGACCGCCCGCTGCCGCGGTCTCGGACTTCACGACGTCCATGCCGACGCCACGGCCGGCGAGCGGCGACACGCTGTCGGCAGTCGAAAACCCCGGGATGAAAATCAGGTTCGTCAGGCGCCACTCGTCGGCCGCCTCGTCGGCGCCGAGCAGGCCGGTCGCGCGCGCTCGTGCGGCGATGCGCCCGTAGTCGAGGCCGCCGCCGTCATCGGCGAGCGTGATCGCGATTTCGTTGCCTTCCTGGCTCACGCTCAGTGTGATCTGGCCGATTTCGCCTTTGCCGGCAGCGCGCCGCGCGTCGGGATGTTCGATGCCGTGCGCGACGGCGTTGCGCAGCAGGTGCTCGAGCGGCGCGACCAGATGTTCGAGCACGCTGCGGTCGATCTCGATGCGCCCGCCGCGCAAGTCGAGGTCAGCGCGCTTGCCCAGTTCCTTTGCGCTCTGGCGCACGACCCGGTAGAGCCGGTCGGCGAGGCTGTCGAACGGCACCATCCTCACCTGCATCAGCGCCTGCTGCAGGTCGCGCGACAGGCGTGCCTGGCTGTTGAGCGCCAGCTCCGCGCCGTCGAGGTTGCGCAGCAGGCTCTGCTGGACGGTCGTCACGTCGCCGACGCTCTCGGCCATCATCCGCGTGAGTTCCTGCAGCCGCGTGTAGCGGTCCATCTCGAGCGGGTCGAACTCGCCGTCGTGAGCGTCGCTGCGCGCGAGGCGGGACTGCATCTGCACGTCGGCCTGGAGCTCGACTTCGCGTAGCTGGTTGCGCAGGCGGATGACGTTTTCGGTCAGGTCGAGCAGCGAGCGGCGCAGTGTGCGCAACTCGCCGGTGACGCGCGTGCGGGTGATGCCGATTTCGCCCGCCTGGTTGACGAAGCGATCGACCGCATCTGCGCGCACGCGCAAGGTCGCGGCAGCGCTCGCCCCTTCCGGCTCGGCTGGCGTTGCCGGCGCCGCGTTGTCCGGTGCAGGCGCCGGTTGTGCAGAGTCGCCGCCGGCGATCGCGTCGATCATCTGTTCGGCCTGATCGAGCCCGGCAGTCAGTTCGTCGATCAGCCCGCTGGCCGGCTCCTGTCCGCCGTCGAGCGCCGCCACGAGCTGCGACTCGAGGTGGTGGACGTGCTGTCCGAGCGTCATCGCGCCGGCCATGCGCGCGCTGCCTTTCAGCGTGTGCAGCAGTCGTGCCGTGGCTTGCGCGGCATCGACCGCGGCGTCGGTGCCCCACTGGCGCAGCGCCGCGTGCAGCTCGCCGAGCAGCTCCGCGGCTTCGTCGAGAAAAACCGGCAGCAGCTGCGCGTCGAGTTCGTCCTGGACCGGAGCGCCCGGCCGGGACGGCACGATCCCGGGCTCGACTGGCCGCACGGCGATGATGTTGTCGTGGCTTGCGTCACCCCGGACGCCCGGCGCCGCCTCGATTCCGGTTTCCAGCGGTGTCTCGTGGCCGACGCCGTCGAGCTGCTCGACGAGCTCCGGCACTGCGAGCGGCATGCGGTGCGCGACGACTTCGGCAAGCATCGCGTCGAGCGTGTCGTTCGCGGACTTCAGCAGCGCGGTCTGTTCGGCCGTGGGCGCCTGGGCGGTGTCGCGCAGGCGCTCGAGCGCGTGCTCGAGTCCGCGTGCGAGCTCGTGCAGCGGCATCAGCCGCGTGGTGCCCGAGATGCCGGCCAGCGTATGGGCAGCGCGAAGCGCTTCCTCCGCCGGTATCAGCGTCGGATTGGCGTCCAGTCGCGCGAGCTCGGCGTGCAGGACGGTGAGGTGCTGACGCGCTTCGCCAATGTAGAGGTCATAGAGCGGCTGGCTGATTTCCGCCGCGCCGATGTGGACGACTTCCCGCTCCGCAGCCGGAGGCAGTGCGGCCGGGTTGCGGGTCTCGGACGCCTCGGCAGCAGCTTCGAACGACGCGTCCGGCGCAAGGTCGGACACCTCCGGTTCGAACGGCAACAAGATCGTTTCGGGATCGCTTGCGGGAAGGTCGCCGAAATCGAAGACCGAGCTCTCGATTTCGAGGCCGGCGAGGAGGTCGTCGTCGTCGAAAGACGTGAACGGTGCGAAGGCGTCGGCGGTGGCCTCGTCGAGCGGCGCGCAGGCGGGAAGCGCTTCGGATTCGGCGGAACCCCCGGGGAACAGCGGCGGCGGTTCGTTTTCCGGCAGGGTGATTTCAGCCGGTGACTCGGTGATCGCCGGTCGCTCGGAGATCGCCTGCGGCTCGGAGATCGCCTGCGGCTCGGAGATCGCCTGCGGCTCGGAGATCGCTTGGGGCTCGGCAGGTGGCGAAGCTTCGATCGCGCTCTCGTCGCTGCGCAGCCGCTGCGCCTCGGCGACCAGTGCCGTGACATCCCGCGCCTGGATCCGGCCGGCTTCGAGATCGTGCACCCATTCCAGCAACGTCGCGCGGGCCGCGTCGATCAGCCGATGAAGAGCCCCTGACGCCGTCCACTCGAGCTGCAGCCAGCGGTTCAGCGTCTGTTCGATTTCCCACGCAGTCTCGCCGAGGTCGTGCAGGCCGACCATGCGGCCGCTGCCCTTGAGCGTGTGGAAACCGCGGCGGATCGCGACGAGATGCTCGGGCACGTCGGCATCGCGGCACGACAGGTCGAGGCGTTCGCCGATCGTCGCCAGGACTTCGTGGGCTTCCTCGATGAAGATCGCGAGCAGTTCGGCATCGAGTTCGGCGGCCGCGGCGGCGGGCGGTGCCGGAGGCGGTTCTGCTGCCTGCGTGGCGGACGCAGAGGCCGGGACCGGCGTGTCTTCGACGTCCTGCGGATCGAGGAAGCGTTCGAGTTGCGCGGGGCCGTGCTGCAGGGCTTCGATGTAAAAACCCAGCGCCGACAGTCGCCGCGCGAGTCGTTCGTGTTCGCCGTGATCGAGGCTTTGCCCGGCGTCTGCAAGGCGGGCGATCGTGTCGGCAGCGGTGTCGACGAGGGCGACGGCCGGCGCATCGCCGACCAGCGCGAGCGCGCCGCCGATCTGCCTGAGCGGCTTTGCGAGGCTCGCCAGCGGCGCGCGTTTCTGCTCGTTGCGGAAAAAGTCGTCGAGAACCTGCTCGACCTGTGCAAGGCTCGACAGGATTTCACGCGAAAGCTGCCCGAGCGCGTCGCGCTCTTGCGCGCGCCGTGCCGTCTCGACCGCCGGCGAACGCTCGACAGCGGCGACCGGCTCGCCTCGCGCGAGCGCTTCCAGACGCGCCACTGTGGCATCGACGTGCGCGGAAAATCCCGCCGCGGGAGCGCCGCGTTCGAGCCCCGCTTCGCACAGCAGCAGCGCGGTCGCGATTTCCAGCGCAATCGCGTCGTTGCAGTGCAGCGGGTCTTTGCGCAGCCATGCGATGAACTCGACGATGCCACGAAGCAGCCGGTCGAGCGCCGGCCGGCCGAGCCGGGAGGCTTGTGCGGCGAGCTCGGCGAGATGCGCGTCGAAGCGCGGCAGCTCCACTGCCTGGCCTTCCGCGAAGCCGTCCCAGGCCTGTTTCGCCGCGCTCATCAGCCCCTGCAGGGTCTTCAGCAGCGCCGCGAGCGGAGCTGCGCTGACTGTCGCGCCGGGTTGCGGAAGCAGCGCGTCGAGTTGCCAGGTCGCACGCACGTCCTTCTGGTGGTCGGTGCGTGCCGGCGCCTGGCTGGTCCAGTACAGCAGCTCGCGCACCAGGCGGTCGGGGACGACGACGGGGATGTCGGACAGGCGCTTGAGCTGGGCATCGAGCTGCGAGCACAGGCGCTTGATTTCCGGCCGTGCCGGCAGGTCCTGATGGATCAGCGTTTCGAGAAAAGCCTGTGCGGCATACCACAGCACACCGACCGGCGTGCCGGTATGCAGCGCTTCGATCTCGCTGACCGCTGCGAGCATCGTGTGCGGACCAGCGGCATCCGCAGGGGTGCGCAACCATTGCAGCAGGCCACGCTGGAACAGCGCACGGTGGGCGCGCAGCTGTTGCTGGCGGACGTCCTCGTTCAATCCGGCCGGCGCCGTGCCGCGCCGCGCAGGACGCAGCGAGAGATCGGGGAAAAACAGTTCCGCGGGTGACAGCGGCCCGCCACTCCGCGCGGCGCCGATTTCCTCGTACAGCGACAGGAGGCGCAGCGGCTGGTCCGGTGTGCCGTGCACGAGCTCTTCGAGATAGTTGCCGATCGTCGCCAGCGCACGGCGCGCAAGCTCCACCGTTGCAGCGTCGATCGGCCGCTCGGCGCGCGCGAGCACGCCCAGCAGCTGGTCGAGCGAAGACGCGAACTGGCTCAGCCCGTCGAGGCCGACGATCGACAGCGCGCCGCATGCCTGGTGGAGATGAGTCTGTGCAAACTGGACGCAGGCGGCGGCCGCCGAGGCGCCGAGCGCTTGCTCGAGGGATTCGTCGGCACGCGCGAGCGCGTGGTCGATTTCGGTCTTGACCCACGCCAGCGGGCCGAGATCCAGGGCGTCAGGGTGGCTCATGGGCGTCCTTCGATGCCGCGGGTCAGACCTTGAAGCCCGACACCGAGCCCTTGAGCTCGACCGCAAGATCGGCAAGCTGGCCGACCGACACGGCAGTCTGTTGCGTGCCGCGCGCCGTCTGCTCGGTGACTGCGAGGATCTCCTTCATCGCTTCGGCCACGCGCGTCGCGGCTGCGGCCTGCTGCTGCGTGTCGCCGGAAATCTGTTCGATGAGGCGCGCCGTTTCCGTCGACACGTCGCCGATCTCTGCCAGCGCCTGGCCCGCGGCGTCGGACAGCTGCGCCCCTTCGACGACGTCGCGCGTCGCCGTTTCCATCGAGCCGACCGCATCCTTGGTGTCGGTCTGGATCGTTTTCACGATCGCCGCGATCTGCTTCGTCGCTTCGCCCGAGCGTTCGGCCAGGCGCTGCACTTCTTCGGCGACGACGGTGAAGCCGCGTCCCGCTTCGCCGGCCGAGGCGGCCTGGATCGCCGCGTTCAGCGCGAGGACGTTGGTCTGTTCGGTGATATCCGAGATGAGTTCGACGATCTCGCCGATTTCCTGCGACGACTCGCCGAGCCGCTTGATGCGCTTCGAGGTTTCCTGGATCTGGCCGCGGATGTCGTTCATGCCGCGAATCGTGTTCTCGACCGCCCCGGCGCCTTTGCGCGCCGAGTCGAGCGAGCGCCGCGCGACCTGCGCCGAGCGCAACGCGAGTTCGGACGATTCGGTCATCGAGCGGGCCATCTGCTGCACTGCTGCGCCCGCTTCCTGGATCTCCTGCGACTGGCGTCCGGTCGCGTCGAGCAATTCGTTCGACGTGCTCTGCGCCGCTTCGGTCGCGGTGGTGACGCGGCCCGCAGCGTCGTTGATCCGCCGCACCAGCACCGAAAGTTCCTCGATCGTGTAATTGACCGAGTCGGCGATCGCGCCGGTGATGTCCTCCGAAACGGTCGTGCGCACCGTCAGGTCGCCGTCGGCGAGCTCGCCCATTTCGTTCATCAGTCGCAGGATCGCCTGCTGGGCAAGGTTGTGTTCGTCCTCGGCGTTCTTGCGCAACGCTTCGGCTTCGGCGCCGCGGGCAGCGATTTCCGCATTGTTGATCTTCGCCATCAGGCCGAGGATCGCCAGGCCGAGCAGGGCGACGACGGCGATCCCGAGCGTCGCCGGAGTCAGGCCGCGGACGCTTTCGTCGAAGGTGGCGGACAGCGCGCGCACATGAGTCGTCAGTGCCTCGGAATCCTGATAGAAGATATAGCGACCGGCCTGTTTCGCCCGTACCAGGACGTCGATGTTGTCGACGATGCGGGTGACCGCGCCGAGAGTGTCCTGTGCGTGCGCCTCGAAACCCTGCAGGCGCGCGCGTGCCGCGGGATCCGTCGTCGCCTGCGCGATCGTGGCGACGAGGTCGACGAGGGCGTGCGCGTCCTGGCCGAGCGCGGTCGCGGTCTGCGGTTCGATCGCGTTGGGGGCGAGCAACGCGTTCGCGTTCTTCGTGATGCGTTGCGTCAACATCACGACGGTGCTGGCCGTGGCGATGTCGGCGCTCGAAGCGTTGGTCTGCAGCTTGACTTGCGCCAGCTGCCGCGCCTGCTGGAACAGCTGTTCATCCTCCTCGTTGAGCGTCGTGATGGCGTCGGTCAGCGTGAGAAGGATCTTCTCCTGGCCGAGCAACCGGGCGATGTTGCGCTCGGTCTCGCTCCACGCCGCGCGCAGCGCGTCGATTCCGGCTTGCGCGACGGCAGGCACCGGCGGGATTTCCCTGCCGGCGATCGAGCCGCCCTGATCGAGCGTGTCGAGGAGTTCGGTGAAGCGGCTCGTCCCGCTGCGCAGGTCCACGAACGCCTGCGGGTTGCCTTGCAGCGACAGCTGCGCTGCCTTGGCGATCCGTTGCGACAGCGTTTCCATTTCGCCGGCGACGGAAATGTAGGTCGTCGCGTTCCCCGATTCGCGGAACTGGTGGAAGATCAGCCCGAGACCCGCGATCGTCGTCAGCGCGAAGGCGATGCCCAGCAGGATGATCTTTTCGGACGCGGTGCGAGGGCGCTTTTGCGGCCGCGCCTTCCGTTCCTTCGCCGCAGGACGGCGCAGCGGCGCTTCCATGATCGTGGTCGCGGCCGGCGCGTCCTCGACGTAAGCCGTCCTGGCGATGGTGAAGTCCAGCTTTGGAAGCTTGAGGGCCATGTTCTTGCTCCGCGAATTCGGATCGTCGTTCAGGGAAAAAACAGGTTTGCGTCAGTCGATGCCGGCGTTCAGGAAACTGCGATGCGCAAGGAGTTGCGGGAGATCGAGCTTCAGCCACAGACGCTCCCGCGCATCGCGCAGGCGACCCTGGACCCACGGCCGCGCGTCGTCGCCCGCGGTCCGGTCGGGCTGGAAGTCGTCGGGGCTGCGCAGGCCGATCGCGCGCGAGACGAGCAGCGCGCAATTGACGCTGTGACGCATGCCCACCAGCAGCAGGCGGGTCGCGCCGCCCGGATCGATCGGCGCGCCATCGTGGAAAGCCGCAAAGTCCACGACGCTGAACAGTGTGCCGCGCACGTTCGCGAGGCCGCGGAACCATTCGCACGTCAGCGGCACCGGCGCGAGCGGCGGCACCGGCAGGATCTCGCCGGTGTCGGTCAGGTCGATCAGCCAGTTTTCCGCGCCGGCCCGCACGCCCAGCAGCGCGTGGCGGTCGCCGCTGCGCGCTTCGGCAAAACGGCGGACGAGGTCTTCCTGGAACTCGCGCAGGCTCAGTCGCTTCGCCATCCGCCTCAGCCCAGCGCCTGGATGCGGACGAGCAGCTCGGCGCCGTCGACCGGCTTCACGAGATAGTCATGGGCGCCCTGGCGCATGCCCCAGATGCGGTCGGTCTCGAGGCCTTTGCTGGTGCAGATGATGATCGGGATCGAGCGGGTCGATTCGCTGCGCGCGATCATGCGCGTCGCCTGGTAGCCGTTGATGCCGGGCATGACGACATCCATCAGGATGAGGTCGGGCATTTCGCTCTTGCTCTTCGCGATCGCGTCCTCGCCGTTTTCGGCCGTGACCACCTGGTAGCCGCGCGCGGACAGCAGCTCGGTCAGGGCGAAGCGTTCGGTCGGCGAGTCGTCGACCACGAGGATTTTCTTGATCGTCATTTGTCCCGGTGCTCCCGTGGCGGTCAGTCTGTGGTGCGGCTGGCGTGAGCAGCTGCCGCCTTGAGCAGGCTGTCCTTCGTGAACGGCTTGGTGAGATATTCGTCCGAGCCGACCATGCGGCCGCGGGCGCGGTCGAACAGCCCGTCCTTCGACGACAGCATGATCACCGGCGTCGCCGAAAGCCGCGGGTTCTTCTTGATCAGCGCGCAGGTCTGGTAGCCGTCGAGACGCGGCATCATGATGTCGACGAAAATGACATGAGGGCGATGGTCGGCGATTTTCGCCAGCGCATCGAAGCCGTCCTCGGCGAGGAGCACCTCGCAGCCCGAGTGGGTCAGAAAGATCTCGGCGCTGCGCCGGATGGTGTTGCTGTCGTCGATCACCATCACCCTGATTCCGGTCAGATCCATGACGTCAATCCTCGCTGGTTCGTTCTTGCAGCCCTTCCGCCCGGTCGACATGTGCGACATCCGCAGGCTTCAGAACTCGACCGGCTCGAAGTCTTCCTTGCGGGCTCCGCACTCGGGGCAGGTCCAGTTCGGAGGAAGGTCTTCCCAGCGGGTGCCCGGCGGGACACCTTCGGCGGGCAGTCCTACGGCTTCGTCATAGATGAAACCGCAGACCAGGCACATCCAGGTGCTGTGTTGCATGTTGGCCATCTGGCGGCGTGCTCGGCGCGAATTGGCTGTAAAATCCGCCGCATCTTACCGCATTTTCCCTGCCGCGCCAGACCAGCCGGCGTACCCCACAGCAGGTAGCCTGAATAAATGTCTTACGGTACCCCCGACGTTCCGCCTTCCGTGCTCTGTTTTGCCACCAGCGACGCGACGGGCGGTGGTGGCCTGCAGTCCGATGTCCTGACGCTCGCGAGCATGGGTTGCCACCCGCTGACGGTCGTCGCGGCAGTCGCCGTGCGCGACACGCGCGGCATCGAGGAGCTCTTCGCGCTCGATGCCGACGCGGTCGCCGCCCAGGCGCGCGCAGTGCTCGAAGATATCCCGGTGCACGCGTTCAAGCTGGGGCTGATCGGGAACGTCGAGAACGTCGCCGCGATCGCCGAAATCCTGTCCGACTACCCCGATCTGCCGCTCGTGCTGGAGCCTGCGCTGTCGTACGCCGAGGGCGACGAAGGCGCGGCAGACGAGATGCTCGCGGCGCTGGCCGAACTGGTCCTGCCGCAGGTGACGGTGCTCGTCGCGAGCCGCCACGAAGTGCTGCGGCTCGCGCTCGCCAGCCTCGAGGACGCCGACGCGGACGCCGACACCGACGCCGACACCGACGCCGACACCGACGAGCAGCTCGTGCTCGAGGATGCCGTCGCGCACCTGCTGGAACTCGGTCTCGAATACGTGTTGCTGACCGGAGCCGGCGAGCCGGGACCGCAGGTCGTCAATATCCTGATGGGGGCAGGAGGCGTCGTGCGCACTGATGCGTGGGAGCGGCTGCCGGGGCGTTTCCTCGGCGCCGGCGCGACGCTCGCGGGTGCGGTCGCGGCTGCGCTGGCGCACGGCATGGAAGTTCCCGAGGCGGTGCGCGAAGCGCAGGAGTTCACGTTCCAGGCGCTCACCGGCGCGTACCGGCCGGGGATGGGGCTGGCGCTTCCCGACCGCTTCTTCTGGGCGCGGCCCGAGGAGCGCGACGATGCCTGACACACGCCTGCGCGGCCTGTACCTGATCACCCCGGACTCTCCCGACACGACAACGCTCGTGGCGCAGGTCGAGCGCGCGCTCAGAGGGCAGCCCGCGCTGCTGCAGTACCGCAGCAAGCAGCGGGACGCCGCGCTGCGGCTCGGGCAGGCGCGGCAGATCGCGGCGCTGTGCCGCGAGGCCGGCGTGCCGTTCATCGTCAACGACAGCCTCGAGCTCGCGCTCGCGACCGACGCGGACGGCGTGCACCTCGGCCGCGAGGACGGCGATCTCGACGCGGCGCGACGCGCACTCGGGCCGGGCCGGATTCTCGGCGTCACCTGCTACAACGAGTGGCCGCGCGCGGTCGCGGGATGTGCGGCCGGCGCCGATTACGTCGCATTCGGCGCGGTGTTCCCCTCGGCGACGAAACCGGCCGCAGTGCGCGCGCCGCTCGAGCTGTTCGTCCGCGGCCGGCGCGAACTCGATGTGCCGCTCGCCGCGATCGGCGGCATCACGCTCGACAACGCGGCGCAAGTGATCGCGGCCGGGGCGAGTCTTCTCGCGGTCGTCTCCGACGTCTTCGACGCCCCCGATCCGGGCGCGCGCGCCGCTGCCTACCGCACGCTGTTCGACGCCTGAGGCGTCCGCTTTTTTCCCTTCAAATGTCATCACGGGTTGCCATCGACATGACCAGCAGAAACGAAACCCTTTTCCAGCGTGCCCAGAAGTCCATCCCCGGCGGTGTCAACTCGCCGGTCCGCGCGTTCCGCTCGGTCGGCGGCACGCCGCGCTTCATCAGTCGGGCCGAAGGGGCGCGCGTGTGGGACGCTGACGGCAAGGCCTATGTCGATTACGTCGGCTCGTGGGGGCCGGCGATCGCGGGCCACGCGCACCCGGCGATCGTCGAGGCGGTGCGCGAGGCGGCGCTCGCCGGGCTGTCGTTCGGCGCGCCGTCCGAAGCCGAAGTCGACATTGCGGAGCTGATCTGCGAGCTGATGCCGTCGATCGAGATGGTGCGGCTGGTGAGCTCCGGTACCGAGGCGACGATGAGCGCGATCCGGCTCGCGCGCGGCTTCACCGGCCGCGACGCGATCGTCAAGTTCGAAGGCTGCTACCACGGCCACGCCGACAGCCTGCTCGTCAAGGCCGGCTCCGGTCTGCTGACGTTCGGCAACCCGTCGTCGGGCGGCGTGCCGGCGGATTTCGCCAAGCACACGATCGTGCTCGACTACAACGACCTGCAGCAGGTCGAGGACGCGTTCCGCGCGCGCGGTGGCGAGATCGCAGCAGTCATCGTCGAGGCGATCGCCGGCAACATGAACCTCGTCAAGCCGCTGCCGGGCTTCCTCGAAGGGCTGCGCCGGCTGTGCACCGAATACGGCGTCGTGCTGATCTTCGACGAAGTCATGACGGGCTTTCGCGTCGGCCCGCAAGGTGTGCAGGGGCTCTACGGCATCATGCCGGACCTCACGACACTCGGCAAAGTCATCGGCGGCGGCATGCCGGTCGGCGCCTTCGGCGGCCGGCGCGACATCATGGAGAAAATCGCGCCGCTCGGTTCGGTGTACCAGGCAGGCACGCTGTCGGGCAGTCCGGTCGCGGTCGCAGCCGGCCTCGCGTCGCTGAAATTGCTGCGCGAACCCGGTTTCTACGAAAACCTCGGCGCGCGCACGACGCAACTCGTCACGGGGCTCGCCGCGGCGGCGAACGACGCCGGCGTGACGTTCAGCGCCGACTCGGTCGGCGGCATGTTCGGCGTGTATTTCAGCGCCGCCGTGCCGAAGTCCTTCGCCGACGTCATGGCATCCGATCGCGACGCCTTCAACCGCTTCTTCCACGCGATGCTCGACGCCGGCCACTACTTCGCGCCGTCGGCGTTCGAGGCGGGGTTCGTGTCGGCGGCGCATACCGCGGCCGACATCGACGAAACGATCGCCGCGGCACGCGAGGTATTCGCGAGGCTGGGGTGAGCGGGGCCGGCATCCCGAATCGCGTAGGGCGGATGGGCCGAAGGCGTTATCCGCCACCTGTTTCCGGCTTGCGTCCGGCGGAAGGCGCTGCGCTTTTCCGCCCTACGGTGCTGAACCCGAGGGCTTCGGCCGGGATCACAGCAGGAACAGCGTCGCGAGCCCGAGGAAGATGAAGAAGCCGCCGGAGTCGGTCAGTGCGGTGATCATCACCGAGCCGCCGATCGCCGGATCGGCGCCGAGGCGCATGCGCAACATCGGGATCACGACGCCGGCGGCGGCGGCGAGCAGCAGGTTCAGCGTCATCGCGGCCGTCATCACGACGCCGAGCGACACGCTGCCGTAGAGCCACCACGCGAGCACGCCGAGCAGCCCGCCCCACACGACGCCGTTGAACAGCGCGACGCCGATCTCTTTTTTCATCAGGCGCTGCATCGCCGACTGCTCGACCTGCCCCATCGCGATCGCGCGCACGATCATCGTGATCGTCTGGTTGCCCGAGTTGCCGCCGATGCCGGCGACGATCGGCATCAGCGCGGCGAGCGCGACGAGCTTCTCGATCGAGTTTTCGAACGCGCCGATCACGCGCGACGCGATGAACGCCGTGACGAGGTTCACCGCGAGCCACGCCCAGCGGTTCTTCACCGAATCCCACACCGACGCGAAGATGTCTTCCTCCTCGCGCAGGCCGGCGTGGCTGAGGATCTCGGCTTCGGATTCCTCGCGGATGAAATCGACGACGTCGGCGACCGTCAGCCGGCCGATGACGCGCCGTTCGCGGTCGATGACCGGCGCCGACACGAGGTCGTAGCGCTCGAACGCCTGCGCCGCGTCGTCGGCTTCGTCGTCGGGCTCGAAGCTGATGACGTTCTCGCGGTGCATCACCGACGCGACAGTCATCTCCGGATCGTTGATCAGCAGCGATTCGAGCGTCAGGATGCCTTTCAGGTGATCGTCGCGGTCGACGACGAACAGCTTGTCGGTATGGTCGGGCAGCTCTTCGAAGCGGCGCAGGTAGCGCAGCACGACTTCGAGCGTGACGTCTTCGCGCACCGTCACCATGTCGAAGTCCATCAGCGCGCCGACCGAGTCTTCCGGGAACGACATCGCCGCGCGCAGCTGTTCGCGGCCTTCGCTGTCGAGCGCCTGGAAGACGTCCTGCATGACTTCCGGCGGCAGGTCGGGCGCGAGGTCGGCGAGCTCGTCGGCGTCGAGCGTCTCGGCCGCGGCGATGAGCTCGTCGGGACGCATCGTCTCGATCAGCGTCTCGCGCACCGCGTCCGATACTTCCAGCAGGATTTCGCCGTCGCGGTCGGCCTTGACGAGGTCCCAGACGAACAGGCGGTCCTCGGGCGGCAGCGCTTCGAGGATGTACGCGATGTCGGCCGGGTGGAGCTTGTCGAGGCGAGTCTGCAGCTCGGCGAGGTGCTGCTTGTGGACGAGGTTTTCGACGAGCTCGTGGCGCGGCATGTCCTGCCGATGGACGAGTTCTTCCACCACCTTGTGGCGCGACAGCAGCGCCTGCACTTCGCGCAGGTGCTGCTGGATGTCGTCCGGGTGGAGCTCGTCTTGCGCGCTCATCGGCGCCTCCGGGGCGGGTGTGGAATCGGGTATGGACAGGGCGTAAGGCGCGAATTCTACGGACTTCGACCCGCCCTTGCGACCCCGGATCCGACAAAATGCTGCGCTGCGGCGAAAGTTTGTCACCGACGCCCTCGACCCCCGTGCCGGCCGGTTCGCCGGAAGGCGGTTTCAGGGCACCGTCGCGTAAACCATCCGCGACCGGATCCTCCGGGCATGAGCTGCGAGGCGCGGTCCGAACTGCTTCTCGTAGCGGCGCGGATTCGGCAGCATCACCGCCAGGCGCGCGGCTTCGGCAGGGCCGAGGCGGCTTGCCGCGACGCGGAAATAGCGTCGCGCCGCGGCTTCGCAGCCGAAAATGCCGTTGCCCCATTCGACGACGTTGAGATAGACCTCGAGGATGCGGCGTTTGCTCCACACCGCTTCGATCATCACCGTGATGAGGGCCTCCTGGGCCTTGCGGAAGTAGCTCTTCGACGGTGACAGGAACAGGTTCTTCGCGAGCTGCTGGCTGATCGTCGAGCCACCGGCGACGGCGCGTCCCTTGCGCTGGTTCTTCTCGAGCGCGCGCTGCATGCCTTCCCAGTCGAAACCGTCGTGGTCGATGAAAGTGTCGTCCTCGGCGGTGATCACGGCGCGCTTGAGGTGGATCGAGATGCGGTCGTACGGCACCCACTCGTGCCGCAGTTCGACATCCGGTCGCTTCGCCTGCAACTCGTCGAGGCGCAGCTCCATGAAACTCGTGCTCGACGGATTGAAGTGGCTCCACCACAGCACGAGCGTGAAAATCCACAGCTGGTACAGCACGAACAGCGCGACCAGCACCAGCAGCACCCGGCCGGCGCCGCGCAGTGCGGTTTTCATCCGCCGTCGAGCTGACGGCGCAGCGCGGCGAGCACCGCAGCGGTATCCGGCCTTACGCCGCGCCACAGCAGGAAGCTCTCCGCCGCCTGCTCGACGAGCATGCCCAGGCCGTCGGCCCGCTGGGTGGCGCCGTCGCTGCGCGCCGCGGCGAGGAAAGGCGTGTCGCCGCACCCGTACATCATGTCGTATGCAAGCGCGTTCGCCGCGTACAGCCCCGGAGGCAACTGCGGCGCTTCGTTGGCGAGACTCGCGGCGGTCGCGTTGATGACAACATCGAACACCCGCCCGGCGAGGTCGACGAAGCTGCACGCGTCGAGCGCGACGTCCGGCGCGTGGCTGCGGAACGCCGCAGCCAGCGCATGGGCCTTGTCGACGCTGCGGTTCGCGAGCGTGAGCGATGCCGGGCGCGCGGCGAGCAGCGGCAGCAGCACGCCGCGCGCCGCGCCGCCCGCACCGAGCAACAGGACGCGCTGCCTTTCGAGCGGGCGATCGAGGTTGTGAACAATGTCGCGGATGAGTCCGGCGCCGTCGGTGTTGTCGCCGAAAATGCCGTCGGGTCCGAACGCGAGCGTATTGACGGCGCCGGCGGCGCTCGCACGCGGCGCGCAGCGATCGGTGAGCGCGAACGCTTCGAGCTTGAACGGCACGGTGACGTTCATGCCGCGGCCGCCGGCACGGCGAAAGCGCTCGACCGCGTCGCGAAAGCCGTCGAGCGGCGCGAGCAGCGCCTCGTAGGACAGTTGCTGCCCGGTCTGGCGCGCGAACTCGGCGTGGATCGCCGGCGAGCGGCTGTGGGAAATCGGGTTGCCGATGACGGCGTAGCGGTCGATGGTCACTGCGCGGTTACCTTGTCGGCGTTGGTGAAAGTCCAGGTGCGGGCGATCTCGAGGATGTCGGTGTCGCTGCGGATGTCGCCGGGGAAAGGCGCGAACGGCGCGGCGAGCCGGACAATGCGTTTCGCCGCTTCGTCGAGAACCGGCTCGCCCGACGAGCGCCGGATCTCGACGCGCTCGATCGAGCCGTCGGCACGAATCGCGACGACCAGGAGCAGGCTGCCATATAACCGCCCGCGCGCCGCTTCCGGGTAGTTCAGCGTGCCGACGCGCTCGATCTTGTGGCGCCAGTCCTCGACGTACTGCGCGAAGCGGTATTCCCTGGTGCGCGCGCCGATGAACTTCTTGCGCGGGCGTTTGGCGTAATCGTCGAGCTGGCGGCCGATCTCCGCTTCCAGGCGCGCGACCGTGGCCGCGCTGTTGAGCAGGTCGAGCCCCGACGGAGTGGGGGCGAGTGCCGGCGGGGCATCGCTGGTGCGGGGTGGGGGGCGGGAGATGGTCGATGCGACTTTCGGCTGCGTCAGCACGCTGCGCTGCAGCGGCGCGGGCGGCGCGACGCGCTTTCTCGCTTCGACGGGCGCGTTGCCGTCGCGGTGGACTTCCTGCGGCGGCAGCGGAGACTTCGGCCTGGCTTGCCGGTCGCTGTTGCCGCCACCGTCGACGTTCGCCTGCGCAAGCGCCTCGGCCTTGTCGGGCGCACGCGCGTGGCGGGCATTGACGAGGACGACTTCGAGCCCCGGGTCGCGGTTCGGCGGGCGCACCGGAAGTGTGAAACTGATGCTCAGGACCAGCGCATGCAGCAATACCGACACGGCGAGCGCCAGTTGCAGCCGGCGCGCGTCCCGCCCCGCGCCGCCGGTCAGCTTCGCCAGCAGGCGCAAGGCGCTCGCGGCAGGCGTCGATCGGCGGAGGGGGGGACGGCTCGACATTGCGCAGCCGGCTCAGCTTTCCAGCGCGGCGTCTGCGGCCTCTTCCGGAGTCGGCTCGGCGAGCGTCTCGACGTAGCGCGCGCGGACATCGACGTCGAGCACGTCGCTGTCCTCGATCGTCAGGCGCACGCGGGTGCCCGGCAGCAGCACCGGCAGCGACGGCACTTTCAGCAGCAGCGGAATCGTCTCGAGGCGCACGAGATTGTCGCGCAGCACCTTGCCATCGACCGCGATGCCGGGCTGCTGGCGCAACCAGCGCAGGCACCAGTAGCGCTCCATCTGACGCTGGAAATCGGCATACGCGGCGTAGGTAAGTTCGAAGTCGCGCAGTGCCGCCATCAGGTCCGCCGACTTCGGCGCGAACGCCGGCGGCTCGCCCCGCAGCACCGAGATGATCTGCCACTGGTTGACCATGTCCACGTAGCGGCGCAGCGGCGAGCTCGACCACGCGTAGCAATCGACGCCGAGCCCGTCGTGTGGCGCGGCGACCGTCGTCATGCGCACCTTGCCGCCGCTCTGCGCGCGGTACAGCCCCGGGATGCCGGCCTCGTCGAGCAGTTTTCCCCAGGTCGCGTTCGCGAGGATCATCATCTCGGCGACCAGCTTGTCGAGCGGCGAACCGCGCCGGCGCTGCGAGATCGTCACGTAGCCGGCGCCGTCCGCAGTCTCGGTCTGCCAGTCGACGTAGAAGTTGAAGTCGACCTGGTTGCGGTTGTCCTCGGCCTTGCCGCGCCCGGCCTCAAGGACCGTCGCGAGGTCCCACAGCAGCTTCAGCTCGCGCTTCCATTGGAAGTCCGGGCCGTCGGCCTGCTCGTGCAACACCTGGTCGTTGAAGAGCGGCTCGATGTCGTGATGACGCAGGTTCGCGACGATCGGCACGCGCTCGACGCGGCTCTCGTGGCCGACGATCGCGAGCGCCGCGGTGACGTCGAGGTAAAGCGACACCGCCGGACACTCGCGCCCGGCCCCGAGCGTGAAGTCCTCGACGACCGCGTCGGGCAGCATCGTGATCTTGTTGCCCGGCATATACACCGTCGACAGGCGCCGTCGCGCGATCGCGTCGAGCGACGAGCCGCGCGCGAAGCCGAGCGCCGGCGCGGCGATGTGGATGCCGATGCGCCAGCCGCCGCCTTCGCGCGGCGTCACCGAGAATGCGTCATCGATCTCGGTCGTCGTCGCGTCGTCGATCGAGAACGCCGCGACATCAGCGCGCGCCAGCTCGGCCGGCTCGTGCGGCGGGTCGAAAGGCGGGAACGCGACGCCGTCCTCGAAATATTCGAACAGGAAGCGGTGATAGTGGAAATCGTAGCTCGACGCGAGCGCGCCGCACTTGAGCAGCAGCCGCGGCGCCGACAGGCCGGCGTCGACGCATGCCGCCTCGAACGCCTTGGTCTCGACGCGGTTGCGGTCCGGGCGGTACAGCAGCTGCGGCAGCATGCTTGCGAGTTCGGCTGGCATGCGTCCTGCGACGAGTTCGCTGCGCATGCGCTCGATCGCTTCGGCCTGCTGGCGCTTCTTTTCCAGGCCGGCGAGGGCCGCCTGCAGGATCTCGGCGGGAGCCTTGCGGAAACGCCCGCGCCCCTTGCGGTGGAAATAGATCGGCGCCGAATGCAGGCGCAGCAGCACGGCGGCGGCTTCGACGGCGTTCGGCGCGTGGCCGTGGTACTCGGTGGCGAAGTCCTGGAAGCCGAACTCGCCGTCGCCGCACACTTCCCACAGAAAACCGGTGTCCAGTTCCTCGGCGTCGGCCGCGGCGCGTTCGAGCAGGTCGCCCGGCGCGGGCTCGCGGAACTGCAGCAGCACGTGGCTGCTTTTCAGCTTCATCCGTTTGCCGTGAGAGGTCTCCACCTGCAGCGAGGAGTCGTTATCAGCGAGAACCGTCCCGGCCTTGAAGGCCCCGTCCTCTTCGAACAGCACAAACATCGGCTACCGCCATCAATGAGCAAGCCCGACAGTTTAAAGGATTCGGTCGCAGCGGGCTCGAAGTCCCGGGCAGGACGTGGCGCGACCCTCGTCCCGTTCCATCACCAGCTGTTCGTCGCAGCCTGCCCGTCGAGAGTTCCTTCTGCCGGACGCTGCGCGCTGGCGACGAGCGCGAGCGCATCGATCGAATATCCGCTGCCGCTGCGGTGTGCGTCGAGCTCGGCGGAGACGGCGTCGCGCAACGCGTGCTGGGTGGCTTGCGGCAGACGTGCGAGAGCTTCGGCGGCACCGCCGGCGAGATCGAGGAAAGTCTGCCAGTACGCCGCCGCGTCGGCGAAATGACATGTGAAGCGGCAGGGCTCGATGTGCACGTCGACGAACCCGGCCGCTTCGAGCGCCGCTTCGAGCACCGCTGCGTCGCCGAAGCGGAACACCGACGGGCGGGCGACTTTTGGCGCCGGCAGCAAGCGGGCGATGCAGTCCTGTGCGCAGCGGATCAGCGGGACGTCATCGCGCGCGCCCCACGTCGACAGCGCGACCCGACCTCCCGGGCGCAGCACGCGGTGCATCTCGATCAGGGCGCGGTCCGGGTGCGGGAACATGAACAGCGCGAGGCCGGCGAGCACGCAGTCGAAGCTCGCGTCCGGCAGGCACAGCTGTTCGGCGTCGGCGGCGGCGAACGAAAGGGCCGGCGTGCCGGCGGGCAGCGCCGCTGCGGCAGTTTCGCCGAGCGTGCGCCGCGCGCCTTCGGCGAGCATCTCCTCGGCGATGTCGCTTGCGAGCACCCAGCCGCCGGGCTGGACCTGGCGGGCGGCTGCGCGCGCGAGCAGGCCGGGGCCGCTGGCGAGGTCGAGCACCTGCTGGCCGGGTGCAAGCCGTGCGGCGCCGAGCAGCGCGTCGGCAAGGTCCGCACGCAGGTGGGCGCCGTCGGCATAGCGGGCGGCGATGCGGTTGAAGCCGGCCCGCTCGATCGACTTGAAGCGGCGCGCGTCGAAATCGGGCGTGCTCATGATGGCAGTCCCGCAAACGCGAGCAGGGCGTCCAGATAATCGTTCCAGCGCGAGAAGCCGTGGTCGCCGCCGGCGAGCACGGTCTGCCGCGCGCCGGCGTATTTCGCGACCGCGTCGCGGTAGTCGAGCACTTCGTCGCCGGTTTCGACGAGCAGCCAGTAGCGTTCGGGCCGCGTGATCGCAGCGATGTCGAGCGCGCGCAGTTCCTCGATGTGCCGTGCCGTGAAGTCGAAGCGTTCGCCGGTGTAGAGGTTCGTCTGCGGGCCGACCCAGGCTTCGAGTGACAGCGGCGCAACGACGGCCGGGTTTACGAGCGCCGCCGCGAGCCCGTGCTTCTCGGCGAGCCAGGTTGCGTAGAAGCCGCCGAGTGAACTGCCGACCAGCGTCGGACGAAGCTCCGGCCGTTCGCGGCGGCAGTGCGCGATCTGCGCCTCGACCAGCGCGATCGCCGCGCGCGGCGACACCGGCAGCTGTTCGCACCAGAACGCGTGCGCCAATCCTTTCGCCGCCATGTGGCGCTGCAGCGCTTGCGCCTTGATCGACGCCGGAGCAGAGCGGAAGCCGTGCAGGTAGATGATCATCGGAGCCTCTCGGGACGGCCGGAAAGCGACAGTCTAGCCGCCCGCGGCGGGATGCGGCGCGGCTAGGGTTCGCTCCACTCGACGAGCTCCAACTGCCACGTCGCGAGCACCACCAGCCCGAACACGATGCGATACCACGCGAAGGCGATGAAAGTGTGGTTCGAGATGAAGCGGATGAAAGCCTTGACGGCGAACATCGCCGCGAAAAAGGACGCGACGAAGCCGATCGCGAACACCGGCAAGTCGCCCATGTGGAGCAGGTCGCGGTTCTTGTACAGGTCGTAGACGGTCGCCGCGAACATCGTCGGAATCGAGAGGAAGAACGAGAATTCCGCTGCGGCTTTGCGCGACAGCCCGAACACGAGCCCGCCGAGGATCGTCGCCCCGGACCGCGAAGTGCCCGGAATCATCGCCGCGGCCTGCGCGAACCCCACTTTCAGCGCATCGGCCCAGCGCATCTCGTCGACCGCGTTGATGCGCGGATGGTACGCGCGGCGCTCGAGCCAGAGGATCAGCACGCCGCCGACGACGAGCGCTGTCGCGACGGTCAGCGGGTTGAACAGCAGGCTCTTGATCGTCGAATGGAACATCAGCCCGAGCACCGCCGCCGGCAGGAAGCCGATGAACAGCAGGCCGACGAAGCGCTGCGCCGCGGGTTCGCTGCCGACGCCGGCCGCGACGCGTGCCAGCCGTTCGCGATAGTCCCAGCACACGGCGAGAATCGCGGCGAACTGGATGACGATCTTGAACACCTTGCTCGTCGCGTCGTTGTAGCCGAGCAGGTCGCCGATGATGATCAGGTGGCCGGTGGAGGAGATCGGCAGGAATTCGGTCAGCCCCTCGACGATGCCGAGAATGAGCGCGATAACGAAGAGGGGAAGATCCATGCCAGAGTCCTTGGGCGTGCGAAGCCGGGATTATACGGAGCGGATTGTTGCGGGGCAGCGAAATGATCTATAAATGGGCGCTGTCGATCCGGCACGGCGGGGAACGGGCGTTGCGTTGTCATGCAGCTTCAGCAATTGCCGCATACCGTGCGGGGACAGTCCCGCGACACAAGAAACCCTGCCGAGGATTACACGATGACCGATTCCCGCCTGTCCCCGTCCCGCGACGACGAATCGACGAACACTTCCGGGAACACGAGCTTCGACGCCGTGCTGCACGCGCGGCTGTCGCGTCGCCAACTGCTCGGCAGCGCGCTCGGCGCCGCGGCGCTGACGCTGGCGGGCGCCGGTCTGCCGAACGCTTTCGCTGCGCCCGCCGTCCCGGGAGCCGCCGCTCCCGGCCGCCGCGCCGCGCGGCTTGGCTTCGCGCCCGTCGCGAAAAGCCTCGAAGATGCCGTCGTGCTGCCCGACGGCTACCGCTACAGCGTCCTGTTTCGCCTCGGCGACCCGCTTGCGGCGAGCATTGGCGAATACCTGAACAACGGCGAGGACGACCCCGCGAGCTTCGCGCTGCGCGCCGGTGACCACCATGACGGCATGCATTACTTCGGGCTCGGCGCGAACGGCCGGCACCACAGGGACGAGTCGCGGCGCGGGCTGCTGTGCATGAATCACGAAGCGATCACGCCGGAGTACCTGCACGCGCGCGGCCAGACAGTCGCCGACGGCGTGCGCACCGACGCCGGCGAAGTGCTGCGCGAGTTCTACGCTCACGGCGTCGCCATCGTCGAGACTATCGAAGCGGGCGGGAAATGGCGTTACGAGCGGGACTCGCGCTTCAACCGCCGCATCCACACGCTGACCGACATGGCGCTCGCCGGGCCGGCGACGAAGACGCGCTACATGGTCACAAAATACGCGCCGGACGGCAGCCGCACGCGCGGCACGGTCAACAACTGCGCGAGCGGACATACGCCGTGGGGCACGTACCTGACGTGCGAGGAGAACTGGGCGAGCTACTTCCGTCGCATCGCGGCGGTCGACGACCCGCGCCGCAGCGCGAAAGAGCTCGCGGCGTTCGCGCGCTACGGCGTGCGCGGCAATGGACGCGAGCGGTGGGCGACGGTGACGCCGGACACGCCCGACGACCTCTACGGGCGCTGGAACGCGATGAAGCTCGGCGCATCCGACGACGGCAACGACGACTATCGCAACGCCACGAACACCTACGGCTGGGTCGTCGAGATCGACCCGTTCGCCCCCGCGTCGACACCGAAGAAGCGCACCGCGCTGGGGCGCTTCGCGCACGAGGGCGCGTGGCTCGGGCCGGTGCAGTCCGGCGCGCCGCTCGTGTGGTACATGGGCTGCGATTCACGCGACGAGTACCTCTACAAGTACGTGTCGAACCTGCCGTGGAACCCCGTGGACGCGGACGGGGGGCTCGCCGCGGGGGACAAGTACCTCGACGACGGCCGGCTCTATGTCGCGCGCTTCGATGCCGACGGCAGCGGCAAATGGATCGAGCTGCGCTTTGGCGTCGGCAACGTCACAAGGGCGAACGCCCCGTATCCGTTCGCCGACCAGGCCGACGTCGTCGTTCACGCGCAGCTCGCTGCGGACGCGGCCGGCGCGACGAAGATGGACCGGCCCGAGTGGGCGGCGGTGAATCCGAAGAATGGCGAAGTCTATGTTTCGCTGACGAAAGCGAACGCATCGAGCCGTCCGCTGGCCGAGCTCGATGCCGCGAATCCGCGCTTCTACAACGATCGGAAGACGACCGGCCAGGACCGGCAGGGCAATCCCAACGGCCATGTCGTCCGCTTCGCCGAGGCCGGCGGCGACGCGGGCGCGACGAGCTTCACGTGGGACGTGTTCCTGTTCGGCGCGCGCGCGAGCGCGGACGCGAGGGCGGTGAACATCTCCGGGCTCACAGATGCGAACGACTTCTCGAGCCCCGACGGCCTGTGGTTCAGTCCGGCGACCGGCGTGCTGTGGATCGGGACCGACGACCGCGCTTACACGGACGTCACGAACTGCATGCTGCTTGCCGCAGTGCCGGGAAGTGTCGGCGACGGCGGACCGCGCACGATCGTCAGCAGCGACGGCGTTTCGAGCAGGGCGGTCAACACGTACGTCGGCGCGCAGCTCGGCGAGGAGAACCTGCGTCGGTTCCTCGTCGGGCCGAAGGAGTGCGAGATCACCGGGCTCGCCGAGACGCCGGACGGGCGGGCGTTGTTCATCAACATCCAGCACCCGGGCGAGGCCACGCGGCCCGCTTACGCGACAGCTCGCTTCGGCAGCCATTGGCCGGACGGCGGCCGCGCCCGGCCGCGCTCGGCGACGATCGTGATCACGCGCGAGGACGGCGGCGAGATCGGCATCTGACACGGCGACCGGCTCTCGGCGAGGAACCGAAAAGGAGCGGGGCGCAAGCCGTGTTTTTTTCGAAAAGCGCGCGGCGGACGGCGAGACGCTACGGGCTCGTCGCTGCTTCCTGCTTCGCGAGCCACCGCAGCGCTTCCATGGAGGAGCGGTCGCACATCTCTTCGGCGGGCTTGAGGCCGGCGCAGCAGGCCGGGCGGTGCGGTCGGCCGAATATCGCGCAACGGTTCGTCGTCGTGAGCTGAGCGCAGCGGACTCCCGCCGCCTTGCCGTTCGGCATTCCGGGAATCGGCGACGAGATCGACGGCGCGATGCAGCAAGCGTCGCAGCCTGCCCGGCATTGCATCGCGCTCGAGGCGCTGCCGCCGGCTGTCACCGGAGCCGCAGGCGAAGCTGGCGGTGCGAGCGTGGTTCCCGAGTCCGGCCCGCGCAGTGTCACGCCGGCTGCGCCGCGTCGCGCACGGTGTCCCACCATTCGAGGATCGCCGCGACGTCGGGCGCCAGCAGCGTCGAACCGCCGCCGGTGAAGCGCTGCCATTCGTCGAGGAAGCGCTCGCCGACCGCAGTGACGACGGGAACGCCCGACGCGACCGCCATCGCCATCTCGGCGCGCAGGCCCGAGCCGCAGGCCTCCTGCGCGCCGAACTTGTTGATGAACACCAGCGTCGCGCCCTGTTCGAGCGCATTGCGCACCGCCATTGCCGCATGCGCGAGCGCGTCCGGATCGAGCCGGCATGCCTCGGAACCACTGCCCAGGTCCTGCGACAGCGCAAACCGTTCGCCGCCCGACAGGTCTTCGAGCTCCATGCCGCAGGGATCCTCGGTCGTCGTCGGGATATCGTGCTGCAGCACGCCTCCGAGCCGCACTCCCTGCTGCGCGAGCTGCCGCGCGGCTTCGATCAGCACCGGCTCGATATGGTCGGCGGGCGTGTAGAGGATCGCGGCGATCGGCAGGGCATCGGAGGACATGGCGGACTCGGGCTGGCGGGATGAGTGTGGGATTGTCTCATCCGCTGCGGCAGCGATGAAGGGATGGCGGGATTTTCTGTTGGTGATTGCAAGGAATTCTTCCCCGGCATAAGCAATTCAGCCTCACTGGAGCGAGGGGCGTAGCCTCCCAGAATCGAGAATGCCTCCCACGATGAGGAGCTGCCAAACCGGCACCGCGCCGTGTTCGAGTTCATGAATGCATCCTGATGGAGCTAGACTAAACCTTAGCTCACTCATTTGGCTCAACAGAGCCCGAGGTTCTCATGCACGTCGTCAACATCCATGAAGCCAAGACCCACCTGTCCCGCCTGCTCGAAATCGTCGAGCGTGGCGAGGAGGTGGTCATCGCGCGTGCCGGCCAGCCGGTGGCCAGGCTGGCCGCTTACCGTCCGCCACGCCGCCGAATTGCGCCGCCCGGCAGCATGAAGGGGCTCGACTGGCAGATGGCGGACGATTTCGATGCGCCGGTCGATGAGTTGTTTTCCTGCCTGCAGGACGGCAGCGAGGGCGCAGACCCCCGCAGCTCCGGAGCCGACCGGTGAGGCTGCTGCTCGACACTCATTTCGCGTTCTGGTGGCAGACCGGCGACCCTCGCGTCACCGATGAGGTCCGCCATCTGGTCGAGGCCGCCGGCGAAGTGCTGGTCAGCCGCGTGTCCCTGTGGGAACTGACCATCAAGGCCGGGCTCGGCAAGATCCGCATCGATTTGCCGGTGTTCGCCGAACAGGTCGAAGCCATGGGCTTTGCCTGGCTCCCGATCGAAAACGCACACATCCTCAAGCTCGCCGACCTGCCGGCATTCGACGACCACCGCGACCCCTTCGACCGTCTGCTGGTCACGCAGTCGCTGTCCGAGCCGTTGATCCTGCTCACCGTCGATCGCAAGCTCGCGCGCTACGGCAGCACCATCCGCGTCATCTGATTCTTAGGGAAAGAGAACAGGGTCAGGATATGCCTGATTCATTCCCTATCGGGCGTCTGTTATACCCGACCATGATATAATCATTAGTCGTATTCCATTTAATTATTTCTTGTGGGATCAGCGGGCATCACACCATGAACCAGATACTGAAACTCCTTCTCCTGCTCTGCATGATCGTCACTCTGGGGACCGGATGTGCAATCAACCGGGCTACCGCCCACACCGATCCGGCCACCGATCTCTCGACATTGAAGACCATGCATGTCAAGAAGTTCGCCGACGACAATGCCAACACCGATGCACTGATCGCTGACAGGCTGCGCTCGAAGGGCATCAGTGTCACCACCGACGCGGACACTCGTCCGGGCAAGGTCGATGCCACGGTCACCTACGTAGAAAAGTGGATGTGGGACATCACCATGTACATGCTCGAACTCACCGTCGTGATCCGCGAACCAGAAAGCGATTTCCCTCTTGCAAGCGGCAATTCGTACCATACCTCGCTGACCCGCAAGTCACCGGGCGAAATGGCGAATGAGGTCATCGATAATATCTACAAGGGTCAAAACAAATGATTTTCTCGAATACCATCCGCACAGGCCTCGCCGTCACTGCCGCCACGTTGGCACTTTCCCTCATAGGCTGCGCCTCACCGGCAAACCGCGAAGCGATGGTCCCGCAGGCCCTTGGCACCACTCGGACCCACCCATACGCCGTGCGCATCCAGAGCAGCGGAGGCAGCGATACCGGCGCCATGGACAGCAGCAACATCTCCGACGTTGATCTAAAAGCCGCCATCGAGGAGGCCGTGGTCCGCAACAAGGTGTTCAAGAGTGTCGTTCAGGGCAAGGGGGGCGACTACGAGTTGTCCGTCCGAGTATCCAATTTGACTAAACCGCTTATTGGATTCTCCTTCACCGTCGACATGGAGGCTGCTTGGTCACTGGTCAAGTTGTCCGACCGCTCGGTGGTAATGCGCAAGTCCGTAAAGAGCTCCGGCACCGCAAGGGCCAGCGACTCACTGGTTGGCGTCACCCGGCTCCGTCTGGCGGTCGAAGCCGCCGCCCGCGAGAACATCAGCCAGGGCCTGCAAGCGGTTTCCGCCATGAATCTCTGATTCAGCCCGCGTAGATACTGTTATCCGCCAAGCCTTGCGACGATGCATGTGCAGGCGTCGGAGTGGCGGAAGGCGCTTCGCTTTTCCGCCCTACGGGAGCTTTAATGACAGTCAACGGCCGGCGCTTGGCAATGTTCAGCTCCGACATTCGGACTCACCATGGCCTCGCCACTGTGACGCTCCGGATCGAAGCGCGCGAGGCGCTTATCGAGGGGTTGTGTGTCGTCTGGTGGCGCAATTGCGACATGGCCATCTTCGACTGGAGCCGGCGCCCCGCGATGGGGGCCGAACTGATCGACCGCGTCAGCCATAAACGACTTTCCCCTCGCGCAGCGCCCAGTACAGCGCCGAGCCCGGCTGGGCGCCCCAGCGTTGCACTTCGTCGGCTGAATAGACAAGGACATCCGTCGGGATGCGCAGCGGGCGTAGCAGCCGGCGCAGGCGCACCATTTCGCCTGCTCGGTCGGGGACTTCGTCTTCGATCACGAGAAGGTCGAGGTCGGATTCGGCCGTTGCATCGCCGCGGGCATACGAGCCGAACAGCAGGATTTTCCGGGGGTGCGCACCCTCCGCCAGCGCCCGGACGGCGGCGGCGACGGTCTGATCGGAGATGCGCCCCGTGCTTGCCATGTCTGCAGCTTACACCTGCCGATACACCTCGGCCCCGCTCTTGACGAACTCGACGGCCTTAACTTCCATCCCTTTCGCGAGCGCCTCGTCTTCCTTGAGGCCTTCCTTCGCGGCGAAGTCGCGCACGTCCTGCGTGATCTTCATCGAGCAGAAATGCGGGCCGCACATCGAGCAGAAGTGCGCGACTTTCGCCGAGTCCTTCGGCAGCGTCTCGTCGTGGAATTCCTTCGCCTTGTCCGGGTCCAGCCCGAGGTTGAACTGGTCTTCCCAGCGGAACTCGAAACGCGCCTTGCTCAATGCGTTGTCGCGGATCTGCGCGCCGGGGTGGCCTTTCGCGAGGTCCGCGGCGTGCGCGGCGAGCTTGTAAGTGATGATGCCTTCCTTGACGTCCTGCTTGTTCGGCAGGCCCAAGTGCTCCTTCGGCGTGACGTAGCACAGCATCGCCGTGCCGTACCAGCCGATCTGCGCCGCGCCGATGCCGCTCGTGATGTGGTCGTAGCCCGGCGCGATGTCGGTCGTCAGCGGTCCGAGCGTGTAGAACGGCGCCTCCTTGCAGTGCTCGAGCTGGAGATCCATGTTCTCCTTGATGAGGTGCATCGGCACGTGCCCCGGGCCTTCGATGATCGTCTGCACGTCGTGCTTCCACGCGATGTCGGTGAGTTCGCCGAGCGTCTTCAGCTCGCCGAGCTGCGCGTCGTCGTTCGCATCGTAGATCGAGCCCGGGCGCAGGCCGTCGCCGAGCGAGAAGGCGACGTCGTAGGCCTTCATGATGTCGCAGATGTCCTCGAAGTGCGTGTAGAGGAAGCTCTCCTTGTGATGCGCGAGGCACCACTTGGCCATGATCGAGCCGCCGCGCGAGACGATGCCGGTCATGCGGTTCGCGGTCATCGGCACGTAGCGCAGCAGCACGCCGGCGTGGATCGTGAAGTAGTCGACGCCCTGTTCGGCCTGCTCGATCAGCGTGTCGCGGAAGATCTCCCAGGTCAGCTCCTCGGCCTTGCCGTCGACTTTCTCGAGCGCCTGGTAGATCGGCACGGTGCCGATCGGCACGGGCGAGTTGCGGATGATCCACTCGCGGGTTTCGTGGATGTTCTTGCCGGTGGACAGATCCATCACCGTGTCGCCGCCCCAGCGGATCGCCCAGGTCATCTTGTCGACCTCTTCCGAGATCGACGAGCCGAGCGCCGAGTTGCCGATGTTCGCGTTGATCTTCACGAGGAAGTTGCGGCCGATGATCATCGGTTCGCTTTCCGGGTGGTTGATGTTGTTCGGGATGATCGCGCGGCCGCGCGCGACTTCCGAGCGCACGAATTCCGGCGTGATTTCCTCGGGGATCGACGCGCCGAATGACTGGCCCGGATGCTGGCGGGTCAGGAGCTTCGCCATCTTCTCGCCGGTCGGGCCCGCGGTGCGCAGCGACTCGACGTAGGCCGCGCGGTTCATGTTCTCGCGGATCGCGACGTATTCCATCTCGGGCGTGATGAGGCCGCGGCGCGCGTAGTGCATCTGGCTGACGTTCATTCCGGCCTTGGCGCGGCGCGGATGGCGATGCAGGCCGGGGAAGCGCAGCTCGTCGAGCGCCTTGTCGGCGGCGCGGCTGCGGCCGAACTCGGACGACAGATCGGCGAGCACCTCGGTGTCGCCGCGCTCCTCGATCCACTGCTGGCGCAGCGCCACCAAGCCGGAGCGGATGTCGATTTTCGCGGTGGGGTCGGTGTACGGGCCGGAACAGTCGTAGACGAAGATCGGCGGATTTGGCTCCGCGCCCATCGATGCGGGCGTGTCGGCCTGCGAAATTTCGCGCATCGGCACGCGGATGTCCGGGCGCGAGCCTTCGACGTGGATCTTGCGCGAGTTCGGCAGCGGGGCAACCGCCGCCTCGTCGACATGGGCTTTCGCGGCGATGAATTTTTCGCTGGCGTTCATGGTGTCTCCGTATCTGGGGATAGTTAGGCCGCTGTGCAGCGCGGCGTGTCGTTATGCCTGCTGGCGGGGCCACACGGCGTGGAAATGGTGGACCGGGCCGTGCCCCCGGCCGACCGCGAGCGCGTCGGCAGACGCGATCGCGCGCAGCAGATAGTGGCGCGCGTCGCGCACGGCGGCTTCGACCGGACGCAGCCCGCCCGCATGTTGCGGCAGCAGCGCGGCGATCGCCGACGACAGCGTGCAGCCGGTGCCGTGCGTGTTCTTCGTGTCGAGGCGCGGCGACGGCAGCTCGATCATCCGGTCGCCGTCGAACAGCAGGTCGACGACTTCGGCGCCGGGCAGGTGGCCGCCCTTGAGCAGCACCCAGCGCTCGGACGACAGCGGCAGCATGTCGCGCAGCCGCTCCGCCGCGCGGTACATCTCCTTGACCGACTCGGGGGCACGCTGCTCGAGCAGCACGCCCGCTTCCGGGAGGTTCGGCGTGATCATGAAGCTTTGCGGCAGCAGCGCCTCGATCAGCATCGCGACGGCGTTTTTCGCGAGCAGGTGATCGCCGCTTTTCGCGACCATCACCGGATCGCAGACGACGAAGGGTGCACCGAAATGGGCGAGCCGGTCGGCGACGGCCGCGACCACATCGGCCGTTCCGAGCATGCCGAGCTTGACTGCAGCGAGCTCGACATCGGCAAAAAGGGTGTCGATCTGCAGGCGCAGGAACGCGACCGGCGGCGTATGCACGCCCGTGACGGCCTGCGTGTTCTGCGCGGTCAGCGCGGCAACGATGCCGCAGCCATAGGCGCCGAGCGCGGAGAAAGTCTTGATGTCGGCGAGTACGCCGGCGCCGCCGCTCGGATCGACGCCGGCGATCGAGACGACGTTCGGAGGCGGGCGCGTCATGCGCGCAATCCCGTGCGGGAGAATGGCTGGAGCGGTGGTGAACAGGTCTGCATGAAAGCGTTTCCCTACGCCGGTGCGATCCGGATCAGGTTCAAAGGGTTTTTCTCAGCGCGTGCGAAAGCCGCACGGGCACCCCCAACGAGCTGCGAACGTTACCGGACGGAAACAGCTTGGGCAAGGATTTTTAGCGTCCCGATCGAAACCGTTCATTTCCTCATGAACGGTGATGCGCTCAGCCGCCGCCGAAGCCCGCCAGCGCGGCGATGCCGAGCACCGCGAACAATGCCGCCGCGATGCCGTGGATCAGGCGGACCGGCAACCGGTTCGCGAAGCGGTCGCCAGCGACGACGGCCGGCACGTTCGCGACCATCATGCCGAACGTCGTGCCAGCGACGACCGCGGCGAAGGCGCCGTACTGCGCAGCGAGCGCGACCGTCGCGATCTGCGTCTTGTCGCCCATCTCGGCGAGGAAGAACGCGACGATCGTCGTCGCGAGCACGCCGAGCTTCGGCGTGGCGAGATCGTCGTCGTCGAGCTTGTCCGGGACCAGGATCCACGCCGCCATCGCGAGGAAGGACGCGCCGAGCACCCAGCGCAGCAGGTCCGGCCCGAGCAGCGTCGTGATCCACGTGCCGACGGCGCCGGCGAACGCATGGTTCGCGATGGTCGCGATCAGGATGCCGGCGGCGATCGGCCACGGGCGACGGAAGCGGGCCGCGAGCATGAAGGCGAGCAGCTGGGTCTTGTCGCCGATCTCGGCGAGCGCGACGATACCCGAGGACGTCAGGAAAGCTTCGGCAGGAAGATTCATCAGGTTCTCCGGGCCGGCTGATGACCGATGACCGCACGCCTCCCGGGCCCGAAAAATCGGAGGGCATGCAGCCAAAAGTCTCGCCAGGCCCGAAGGCTGGCCACGCCATGCGCGACGCGCAAGTCTGTTGACGTGGTCCCTGCGAAGGCTCGCAGGCGGCTACTCCCTGATGACGGCGCGAATTCTACCGGGGTGACGCATTGATTGGAAGACGAGTCGCGCTGAGGCGGCTCCGCGCAGCGCGGCCTTCGTCGCAGGCGCAGTCCCTCGATCGCCGCCCGGACTTTCCCGCTGGCCACTTGGGCGCATATCATGACCTCCCGCCGTCTGCGCTGCGTCTCGTGAGCCGGTCGCCGTGACGGCGGAGGGCGGATGCCGACATTGGGGCAAGGAGGATGCATGTTCGAGGGTGTGGTAGCGGGGGCCCGCAGTGTCGGAATTCCCGTCCCGGCGGCGAAGGCGGCAACCGGGCAAGGACTTCGGGAGCGGCGCGCGCTGCGCGAGCCGCTGCACATCGAGGCGAGATGGGATGGCGAGCGTGTCACCGCGCCGGCCATCCTCGATTCCCGCCCGCTCGATACGCGGCAGCTCGTCGGGTGCACGGTCGGGGAGGCGCTGGCGCGACTTCCCGGGCTGTGCCGAACGGCTCCTCGGGCGCAGACGGTCGTCGCGCTGGCGGCATTCGTCGCCGCGGGTGCGGAAGGGGCGGCGCGCAGCGAAGCGCGCGACGACGAGCGCACGGTCGCGGCGGAAACCGCGCAGGAGCATCTGTCGCGGCTGATGCTCGACTGGCCGGTGCTGTTCGGCCACGAGCCGCGCCGGGAACGGTTCGCGATGTTGCACCACGGCCTCGCGCAGGTCCGCGACGGGCGGGCAGCCTACGAACTGGGCGGCGACCTGCTCGACCTGGTCGCGGTCGAGCTGCTCGGCGGTTTCTTTCGCGCGACGCGCGAGCCGACGGCGTTGCGCGAGTTCGTCGAACGTGCCCGGCGAGGCGGCACGATCGGCGAGGCGCTCGCCGACCTGATCGAAATCGGCACTTCCACTTCCGAGCACGATGCCGTGCCGCTGCTGCCGCCGCTGTCGGCGCAGACCTGGGGAGAGATGCTCGGGGGGCTGCCTTCGCCGCAGTTCTGTCGCACGCCGTCGCTGCACGGGCAGGCGCATGAAACCGGCGTGCTCGCGCGCCATGCCGGTTCGATGCTCGTGCGCATCCTGCTGACGAAAGGCCACCGCATCGCGGCGCGCCTGTTTGCGCGGGTCATCGATCTGGCAGATTGCGCAAGCCGTCTGCGTCACCCGCTCGCGCCCGACATGCCGACGCTGCTCGACGCGGCGCCGCTCGGTGACGGGGCAGGGCTCGCGTGGGTCGAGACCGCGCGCGGCCTGGTGCTGCACGCGGTGCAGCTCGACGGCGAGCGCGTCGCCGAGTACGCGATCATCGGGCCGACGCAGTGGAATTTCCACCCGGAAGGCCCTTTCGTGACTGAAGGTTCCGGCTGGAGCGCAGCATCGCTCGAGGCGGCGCGGCTGCGCTTCGCCGCGCTCGTGCTGTCGCTCGATCCGGGCCCGGACTTCGAGATCGTACTGAAGGCCGCGGCCGATGCATGACTCGCTGCTCGAGTTCCATCGTCACACGGGCGACGACCGGGCTGGCGGCGGCCGGCCTTCGAGGTCGGAAACTTTTTCCTCGACCACTTCGGTATGCACCAGTACCGCTGAGTGGCGTGGCCGGATAGGCAATCCGCGGCCCTCCCGATGCGCGCGCGTGAACGCCGCGCCGAACAGCAGGATCAGTGACGAATAGTTCACCCATAACAACAGCAGCACCAGCGAGCCCGCGGCGCCATAAGTGGAAGCCGGCGCCGTCTTCGCCAGGTACAGCGCGATCAGCGACCGGCCGAACGTGAATAGCGCCGCCGTGACGAAGGCGCCCAGCGCGACGTCCTTCCAGCGCAGGATCACGTCCGGCAGCACGCGGAAAATCGTCCCGAACAGCAGCGTGACGACTGCGAGCGACACCACCGTCTCGACGCCCGCAAGCAGCGGGGCCGGCACCGGGAGCCAGTCGCTCGCGAAGGCGATGAGCGAGTTCACGATCACGCTCAGCAGCAGCGATACCAGCAGCACGAAGCCGATCGCCAGCACCACCATCAGCGACAGCAGGCGCGCCTTGACGAGCAGGAAGACGCTGCTGCGCGAGGGTTTCGCCATCACTCCCCAGATCGCGTTCAGCGAGCGCTGCATCTGCGCGAACACGGTCGTCGCACCGAACAGCATCGCGCCGATGCCGACGAGCGTCGGCAGCAGGCCGGTGGCTTCCAGCCGGCTGCTTGCGACCGCGGTCTGCACCGCTTGGGCGGCCTCCGGGCCGATCGCCTGTTCGAGCTGCGCGGCGATCTGGCCGCGTGCCGCATCCTCGCCGAGCACTGCGCCGACGATGCTGACGACGATGATGACGACCGGCGCGACCGAGAACACGGTGAAGAACGCGAGCGCCGCGGCATGGATGAACGCGTCGCTGTCGAGCCAGTAATTCACGGTGCGGCGCAGCACGCCGAACCAGTAGCCCAATACTTTCCTCATGAATAGCCCCTCGCACTGGAATTCGTGCAACCAAGCATTTTGCGCTCCGCGCACTTCTTCCACCGACTTTTTCCTCGTGCCGACAGCCGCGTTCGGGGTCGGGACAGGAATGACGCTTGCTGCGGACGCGCGAGACGCCGATCGCCGCAGGGGCGGCGCCGTCCCCGAAATATATACCGGGAATCGAAGGAGCCACCCGATGAAAGCGCTTTGCTGGCATGGCAAGAAGGACGTCCGCTACGACACCGTTCCCGATCCGCGCATAGAGGATCCGCGCGATGCGATCGTCAAGGTGACGAGCTGCGCGATCTGCGGTTCGGATCTTCATCTCTACGACGGCTTCATGATGGGCATGGAGTCGGGCGACATCCTCGGTCACGAGTTCATGGGCGAAGTCGTCGAGGTCGGCGCCGCGGACCACCGCCTCAAGGTCGGCGACCGCGTCGTCGTGCCATTCACGATCTGCTGCGGTGAATGCGAGCAGTGTCGCCGCGGCAACTTTTCCGTCTGCGAACGCAGCAACCGCAACAAGGCGCTTGCCGACAAGACTTTCGGACATTCGACGGCGGGGCTTTTCGGCTACACGCACCTGACCGGCGGTTATGCGGGTGGGCAGGCCGAGTACGTGCGCGTGCCGTATGCCGACGTCGCGCCGGTGAAGATCACGAGCGGACTTTCCGACGACCAGGTGCTGTTCCTCGGCGACATCCTGCCGACCGGCTGGCAAGCGGCGGTGCAGTGCGACATCCAGCCGACCGACACGGTCGCGATCTGGGGCGCGGGGCCGGTGGGGCAGTTCGCGATCCGCAGCGCCGTGCTGCTCGGCGCGAAGCAGGTCATCGCGATCGACCGCGTTCCCGAACGCCTCGGCATGGCGCAGGCCGGAGGGGCGACGACGATCAACTGCGAGGACGAGAGCGTTATCGAGCGGCTCAACGAACTGACCGGCGGCAAGGGGCCGGAGAAGTGCATCGACGCGGTCGGCATGGAAGCCCACGCGACGCAGTCGCTCGACTCGCTGTACGACCGCGCGAAGCAGGCGATCATGCTCGAAACCGACCGGCCGCATGTGCTGCGCGAGATGATCTACGTGTGCCGCCCGGCCGGCACGCTGTCGGTGCCGGGCGTGTATGGCGGGCTGATCGACAAGCTGCCGTTCGGCGCGCTGATGAACAAGGGGCTGACGCTGCGCACCGGTCAGACCCACGTCAATCGCTGGACCGCCGATCTGCTGCGCCGCATCGAGGAAGGGCAGATCGACCCGACTTTCGTCGTCACGCACGTTGCCGCGCTCGAGGACGGGCCGGAAATGTACAAGACGTTTCGCGACAAGAAGGACGGCTGCATCAAGGTCGTCCTGAAGCCCTGAAGCCCTGAAGCCCTGAGGAGATGAGCGATGAGTGCGACTGCCTTCACGAGAACTCCGGCCCGTCACCGCCGCACCCGCGCCGCCGCACGCGGCCTCGGCTGGTTCAGCATCGGGCTCGGCGTCGCGCAGGTGCTGATGCCACGCCTCGTGGCCGGGGCGGCCGGGATGCGCGGCAACGAGCGCTTTGTACGCGCGTGCGGCGTGCGTGAGATCGTCACCGGCATCGGTATCCTTGCCGCGCGCCGGCCGGGACCGTGGATGTGGGTGCGGGTGGCCGGCGACGCGTTCGATTTCGCCGCGCTCGGCAATGCGCGCAATGCCCGCCCGCCCGCCTCGCGCGCGCTGCTTGGCGCGGTGGCCGCGGTCGCCGCGCTCGACGCAGGCTGCGCGAACGCACTGGACCGCATCGAGCGGCGGGGACGCCCGCCGATCCGCGACTACCACGAACGGCGCGGCCTGCCGCTGCCGCCGGTGGCGATGCGCGGCGCGGCGCGCAAGGATTTCGAGATGCCGCCCGACATGGCGACGCCAGCGCTGCTCGCGCCATGGCCGCCGGTGGCGCTGCGCCCGTAAATCGATGGCCCGTAAATCGATGATGCGAACTACGAAGGCCACGGCTTTTGGGAGCCCGTGGCCTTCGTGTAGTTGCTACGTAGAGTAAGCGGCTCGATTGTTCTGTTCGTCAGGCGTGATGGTGGCCCCGCTCGAACACCTTCTTGAGGAGGTACGCGCCCGCTACCGCAGCCCCGGTGGTCATTACCAGGGTGCCGGTCTGCATCGTGCGCACGCCGTTCATCGCGATCTCCCCGGCATGTGGCGCGGACAGTTCGAGCCGGCGCTTCATCATCTCTGCGCCGAGTTCCGCGAGCCGGTTGCCGAGCAGGCGTTCAGCCTTCGGCAGCATGATGGTCTCTTCCTCGGCCGCGTGATGCAGTACGTCGCGCATCAGGCTCATGAAAGTCTCGTCGTATTGCGGGTCCGTCGGCTCCATGCCGCGCAGCTGCGTGATCAGACGCCGCATTTCCTCGTGCTCGCTGACGGACTTGTCGACCGTCGCGCTTTCGGCCATCGCCTGCCGCATCGCCGGGTAAAAGATTTCCTCCTCGAGCTGGGCGTGGATCTCGAGCGACAGGCACGCGCTGTTCACGAGCGCCTTCTTGGTCTGTGGCGAGGTGTCGGTTTCATATTGATGGAAAACCGACAACACGTGCGAGTGGTCGGTGCGGATCATATGGGTTGCACTCGGGGATAGTTTGCGCATCAGCGGGTTCATGGAGGGGCCTCCGTCAAAAGTTAGGGCTGCAGTCGCCAATAGCAAGCGCCGTTCCCGCATCAGGACGGGATGCCGGAATGATGAGCAGCGACGCTGTAGAGGTGCGAACGGCGGGCGGAATGCAGGCGTGCTCCGTGCTCGGCGTGGCGAAGCGCCGCGGGGTAAGTCTTACAGGGGTGTGTAGATATCGGTACGGACGCGTCATGCCTCGGGCTCCGGCATCGTGCTCCGCGGCAAGGCCCTCACCGCACGGTGATCGTGATCTTCCTCGAATACACCGGAGGGTTGTGCGGGACGTGCTTGTCGTCGCCCATCAACAACTGCAGCGTGTGCCTGCCCGGAGGCAGTTCCAGGGTCGTTTCCGTTTCCCCTGCACCGAAATGCAGGTGGTTGCGGTCGGAAGGGATTTCCTGGTCCGGTGACGGCAGATCGGTGTCGATCAGCAGGTGATGGTGGCCGGTGTTCGGAAAGCTGACGTCCTTCGGCGCGACGCCCATGTCGCGCAGCCCGAACCACACTTTGAACGGCCGTCCAGCGGGCAGGACCTCGCCATCGTTGGGCCAACCGATGTAAAGATAGGCATTGGCCGGCGCAGCGGTGCTGCCGGCGACGGCGCCTTCGGCGAACAGCAGGAACGCCGTGGTGGCGGCGATGAGTAGCGTGCGGATGGGCTTGTGCATGGATCGGCTCCCGGTCTTGGCGGAAGATCAAACTGGAACTCCGGGCGTTACCCGGTCAGGGCACCGTGATCGATATCTTCTTCGAATACACAGGAGGGTCGTGCGGCTCGTGGTTGTGATCGCCCATGAGCAGCTGCAGCGTGTGCTTGCCGGGCGGAAGCTCGATGCGCGCCTCGGTTTCGCCGGCGCCGAAATGCACGTGATTGCGGTCCAGCGGAATCTGCCCGTCAGGCGAGAGTTCGGTATCGATGAGCAGGTGATGATGGCCCACGTTGGGCAGTTCGACGCCTTTCGGACACACGCCCATGTTGCGCAGCCCCATGCGCACCCACAGCTTGCCGCCACTGATGACGGCACCGTCCGGCGGCCAGATGATGTAAGCCTCGGCATCTTTCGGCGACGGGGTCCCTGCCGCGGAGGCGGGCGCGGGCCCGATTGCCATCACTACTGCTGCTATCGAAGCAAGAATGATTTTCCTGGACATGTCGGACATCCTCCCCAGGAAACATGCGGGGTAAACGTGCGGTGGACGCCGGAGCGAACGTTCGTCGAGTTCACTCCGGGCCAGCCTGATCGCCACCTAAGATTAGGACGGAAGTTGGCTGAAAGATACATATAATGAATCGGGACATCGTCGCCTCCCGGCCGGCGCGGGACTCAGAAATCCGGGGGCCATGGCGGGAAACATGTCCTGTTCCGTGCGGTGCATCCCCGTGCGAAGCGTATTGACCGCCCTGGATGCGTTGCGGGGGGTGTCCTTCCCCTGCACAAGAAAAGCGGGGTCTGGAGATGTGGCGAGAACTTCTCATCGTCGGGATGTTCGTGGCGTTCGCTTCCGGATTCGCCCCGGCCGCGACGGGCGCCGGTGTCGGCGTCGGTACGGGACCGTGGAGCGCACCGCCGCCGCCCGTCCAGCTTGCCGGAATCCTCCCCAAGGACAGCGCGGAGCAGTACGAGCTGACGTTCTGGGAGTCGATCAAGGACAGCGAATATGCGAGCGACTACGAGGCGTACCTGAAAGCGTACCCGAACGGACGTTTCGCACCGCTCGCCCGGGCCCGCATCGAGCGGCTGCGCGCGGCTGCGCCAAAAGTCGAGACGCCCGCGACTCCGCGGGCGACACCTCCCGCACCGCCGCGCGCGCGGCCCGCTCCGGCTGCCCCCGCCGCGCCGGCACGACCACCCCGCACGGCACCTGCCCCTGCAGCACCGGCGCTGGAAAAACCTCCGGCCGCAGCGGCAACGCTTGCCGAGATCAAGGATTGCCCGACGTGCCCGGCGATGGTCGGACTGCCGGGCGGCGAATTCGTCATGGGAAGCAACACCGACTATCCGACGGAAAGACCGGCGCATCGCGTCTCGATCGCGCGGCCGTTCGCGATCGGCAAGTACGAGGTCACGAACGAGCAATGGGACGCCTGCGTCGCAGCCCGTGCATGTCCGCAATTGGCCATGGAAGAGGGCGCGGCGAAGAACGCCCCGGTGCGCGACCTGCACTGGGAGGATGCCCGCATCTATGCGAAATGGTTGAGCGGGGTCACCGGCAAGACCTACCGGCTGCCGACCGAGGCGGAGTGGGAATACGCGATCCGCGGCGGCACGACGACGCGATACTGGTGGGGCAACCAGATGGTCGGCGGCAACGCGAACTGCAAGGGCTGCGGCGATCCGTGGCGTGAAGGCGGTCCGGCGAATGTCGGCTCGTTCCGCGCCAATCCGTACGGCCTGTACGACATGAACGGAAGCGTCTGGGAATGGGTCAGCGACTGCTGGCACAACTCCTACAAGGGGGCGCCGGCCGACGGGCGTTCCTGGGATGAACCGGATTGCCGCGTGCGCGTGATACGCGGCGGGTCATGGCGCGAAGGAGCCGACTACATGCTGTCGTCGACCCGCTTCAAGTACGGTGCCAGCGTGCGGCACTCGCAGAACGGGTTCCGCGTCGCGCGCGACGTCGAGTAGCGATCCGGGGCATTTCGGCCTGGTCCGGCGCATCGCCGCCTTCACGAATCAGGGTACCCGTGCGCGCGTCGTGATCTGGATGAAGTCCGCCGTGATCTTGTCCTGCCCGTGCTTCGCGGCGATGTCGCGCAAGCTCTTGTCGACGGCGCGCAGATAATCCGATCGCGATTCCGATTCGGGGCGTAGCCCGTCGAAAAGCGGCACCGGCGTGACCAGCAGCACGATCAGCTCGGTGCCGAAAGGCTTCGAAATCGTCCATCCGGCCACCGTGCCGATCGTCGCGCTGTAACGCGGTGGCGCCCGGTTGGCTTGCGCCCGCCGGCTCGGCACGAGATGGACGACAGTGCCGTCGAGGACGTAATAGTCGACATGGACGTACGACTCGTAGGCGGGAGTCGTCACGTCGATGATCAGCGAGTCGCCTTCCGTCAGCGCGGCGCCGCCCGCCTGCATGCGGATCGAAGCCTCGCCGCCGGCCTGCCGGTTCTTCGCCCAGTAAGGCGCGAACGTTTCGATCACGCTGCATTTGTCGGCGCTCACCTGCTGCACGTCGGTATTCAGCGTCGTCACGCCGGGGATCGCGGTCAGCGCGTCGCGCAAGCTTGCGAGCCCGAAGGTGGCGGGCAGGTAGCCCTGCACTTGCAGCGTGTTGCCGCTGCTCGACGCCGCCAGCGCCGAGCAGGGCACTTTCGCCAGCACCGGCGTGACCGATGCCACGGACAGCGGCGGGATCGCGGCGGGCGGTGCGGGTTCGGGTGCCGAGAATTCGCCTGGGGGGGCTACGGCCGGAGGAGGCGCCTCTTGCGGTGCGCCGGCAGTGGCGGAGGGAGCTTCGCCCTGTGCGACCTCGGCGGGTGTCCGATCGTAGAGAAGCGCGATCGCGACGAGCGCAGCAGCCACCGCCGCTGCAATCCCCGCCGCGACCGGCAGTGCGACGCGCTGCTGGGGTTTCATCCCGGCGAGGAATTGCGCGACGCTGGGGGTGCGGGTTTCGCGGTCGAACGACAGCGCGGTGCGCAACGTGCGCCACGCTCTGGCCGGCAGATGTTTCGGCCGCGGCGGACGCAGTCCCGCATTGCGCGCCTGGGTTGCCGGCAACTGCCCGAACGGATGCGCGCCGGTCAGCAGCTCGTAGGTGATGCAGGCGAGCGCATAGATGTCGTCGCGCGGGTCCGGTTCGCGGTGTTCGAGGATCTCCGGGCTTGCGTACGCTGGCGTCAGGCCGCCGAGGCTGCCGGCGTCGAAGACCGTCGCTTCGGCCTCCTCCTCGGAGCGGCGGAAGACCCGCGCGATGCCGAAGTCGATGACCTTGACCGGACCCTTGTCGGTGAGGAAAACGTTCGCCGGCTTGAAGTCGCAGTGGACGAAGCCGTGCTCGTGCGCGTAGGCCAGCGCGTTGGCCATGCCGGTGATGATCGGCAGCGCTTCTGCGTACGGCATGCCGCGGAAACCCTGCGCGCGCAGCACCCGGCTCAGCGGCTTGCCGGACAGGTACTCCATCGTCAGGTACACCATCGATCCGTCGCGGTCGAAGTCGTACACCGCGACGATGTTCGGGTGGGCGAGCGCCTGGGCTTTGCGTGCCTCGCGCTGCAGCGCGATCAGGGATTTCGGATGGCCGCGGAACTGGACGTTGAGGACCTTGATCGCGATATACGGGTTCCGGTCGGAAGCTTCGAGCTTGCGCAGGTCGAGCGCCTTGTACACGGTGCCCATGCCGCCGAAGCCCAGGCATTCCTCGAGCAGGAAGCGGCCATTGACCGTGTCTCCGACGCCTTTGATGCGATCCGGTTCGGACGGCGCGGTACCTGCGGCGGGGGCGTGAATGCCGGAAATCCCGGAAACATGGGCTCCCGGAGCGAGCTGCATGCGCGTCTGGTCGTCGTTCGCGTCCTTGTGCCCGGTGCCCGTGAGGTGCTCGATGCGCCGATGCACTTCGGCGTACACGTCGGGCGGCAGCGGCAGCTTCGTGTGCTCTTCGCTCAGGACCTCGAGGAGCTTCGCCTGGTCGGGCTCGTCCGTCGCCAGGACGCGGTCGACCTGCGCGAAAAACTCGTTGGGAGACAGACCGCCGCTGCGGAAAGCGTGAATCGCGTGCGAAAGACTAGCCATCTGCTTCCCCTCGGTCGGCCAGGAGTCTTCCGGGCTCACGTTCGCGCCCGGTCGGGATTACGAGGATCAGCCGGGCGATGCTGCGGGTTGGTGGATGGGCGCGCATCGAAGCGTAGTGTCGAACAGGGAGAACGCTCGCGACGTCACCCTGCACGGGTTCATCAATCGAAGTGTCTTTAAAAAATATAGTTCATCCGCGCCCGCTTGGCGGGCGCCGCGAGCGCGATCGGGAAGCGCCACGGTCGCAGAAGGCGGCCTTTCCAGCCAGGTGTTCGATCGCGGCAAACAGATCCGCTGGAATGTGTTCGATGAAAACCACTTCCGCTCGACGCGGGATCCGGTGAACGGTCGCGGAAGACTCCCCTTTTCCGGGAAATAAAACGCTTTTTCCAAGCGCTCGAGGGGTTTTCCGGGCGCCGCTGATGAGATGGCACGCTCCGTGCAACAGCTCTGCCGAGCCTGCGAAAAGTGTTCGAGCGCACTCGGCACTGCAGCAGGGACTTCGGGAGAAGCTGCTTGAAAATCTTGACGCTCAGCGATCTGCCCGTGACCGGAGGATGGGCGTTTTGACGAACGAGCGGGCGAGCGGCTTCAAGGGTTTTCGCAGTCCGGTTTGCCCGGAACCGGTATTTTCATCACGAGTCAAAGTTAAGCGATCGTCCGGCGCACGCGGGAGGGTGGGAATGCGAAACACAGTGGCCGTTCCCGAGTCACCAGGCCCGGTGACCGCGTACCTCGAAGTCACCGCAACGGGCGAGGTGTTCCCCCTCCATGACGAAGTGGTGATCGGCCGGGATCCGCAGGATTCGCTGGCCGAGGGACGTTTTCTCTGCATCCCCGAACACACCATCAGCCGCCGGCATGCGCGCGTGTGCCTGAACGGGGGCGAGTATTTCATCGAGGACCTGCACTCGTTCAACGGCACGTTCGTGCTCGGCAAACGCTTGCGCCCCGGCGTCTGGCATCCGCTGCACGACGGCGACGAGCTGTCGATCTCGTCGACGCCGCTCGCGTTCCATTCGCTGCTCGTGCCGCCTCGCGACAGCGCGCCGGCCGTGATCCGGCAGACGGTCGACGCGACCCAGTATGCCAGGCCGCTCGAAGGACCGCCGCAGACCGAGGACGGTGATGCGCAAGGGGTGATCCGCAAGCTCCACGCGATGGCGCAGGTCGGCATCGCGCTCGGCGCCGTCACGAACGCGGCCACGCTGACCGAGAAGATCATGAACCTGATCTTCGAACTCTTTCCGCGCGCCGAGCGCGCCTTCATCCTGCTGCGGAAGAACGAAGGCGAGGTGCCGGTGCCGGTCGCGGCGCGCTGGCGCGACGGCACCGTCGAGGACCCGGAGCAGCTGAGGATTTCTCGCACTATCGTCGACGAGGTGCTAAACAGGAAACTGTCGATTCTCTCCGTCGACACGCTGGCGGATCGCCACTTCGGCTGCCAGGAATCGATCGTTGCACAGGACATCCGGAGCGTCATGTGCGTCCCGCTGCTGCTCGAGGGCGAGGTGCTCGGACTGATCCAGCTCGACACGTCTTCGGATCCCTGCGCGTTCAAGGGCCAGGATCTCGAAATGCTCACCGGCGTGTGTGCGGAGATGGCGGTCGCGCTGAAGAACTTCCAGCTGTACTCGGATATCGAGCGCCTGCTCGAAGGCTTCGTCCGCGCCTCGGTCCAGGCGATCGAAGAACGCGACCCGGTGACCGCCGGGCACTCGTTCCGCGTCGCGCACTACGCCGAGAACCTCGCCCGGGCGGTCGACCGCACCGACGAACCCGAACTGCGCGGCATCGCCTTCACCGAGGACCAGCTGCGCGAGATCCGTTACGCTGCGCTCTTGCACGATTTCGGCAAAGTGGGCGTGCGCGAGCATGTGCTGCGCAAGGAGAAGAAGCTCCACCACGCCGAGATGCGCCTGCTCGAACAGCGCTTCAAATACGCGTGCGCGTGCCTCGAGCGGCAGGCGTACCGGAAACTGGCCGAGCTGCACTGCGAGCGCGAACTCGGCCTCACCGCGTTCCGTGAAGAAAAGCGCCGCATCGAGCAGGGACTGCGCGACGAATTCGCGCGCCTCGACGAGTTCCTCGCCGTGATCCGCCGCGCCAACGAGCCGGCGATTTCGTACACCGAGCGCTCGCACGAGCTCGATCGCATTCTCGGCTGCACGGTCGACGAAGCCGACGGCGTTTCCGTACCGTTGCTGAGCGACAGCGAGTTCGCGGCGCTCAGCGTGTCGAAAGGCTGCCTGACGGCTGAAGAGCGCAAGCAGATCGAGTCGCACGTCGCCGATTCGTATTCGTTCCTGATCCTGATCCCGTGGACGCGCGACCTCGGCGGCGTGCCGGCGATCGCCCACGCCCATCACGAAAAGCTCGACGGCTCCGGCTACCCGATGGGGCTGCGCGGGGCGCAGATCAGCATCCAGACACGCATCCTGACGATCTCGGACATTTACGACGCGCTGACCGCCGGGGATCGCCCATACAAGAAGGCGATGCCGCTCGAACATGCGCTGGACCTGCTGGATGCCGAATGCCGCGCCGGACGGCTCGATGCGCGGTTGTTCAGGGTGTTCGTCGAATCGAAGGCGTGGGCCGCGGCCTGAGCCGCGGAGCGCGAATTTTTCCCGCGGAAGGTGGAGACGCAATGGCTTCCCCAATGTCGATGTCAAGGCCGTACGGGCGGACGCTGCCGCTGCTGCGGGCGCTGCTGGCCGGCTCGCTGGCGTTGTTGCTCGCGAGCTGCGCGGGCGTGAAAGTGGCCGAATACCAGCGCCCCGATACGCCCGGCAAGGCGTCGTGGTCGCGTCCCGCGGTGTCGGCGGCCGACACGATCGCGCCCGACTGGTGGCGGGAGTTCGGTGATCCGACGCTCGACGAACTCGTCAACCGTGCGATCGCCGACAACTTCGACGTCAAGATCCTCGCCGCGCGCATCCAGGTCGCCGAGGCGCAGATCGGCGAAGCGCGCGCCGGCGCGTTGCCGACGCTTGATATCGGCGCCGGCGCGAGTTTCGAGAAAAGCACCGGGCAGAACTTCCGCAAGCAGTTCAACCTGGGCACCCAGGTCAACTGGGACCTCGACATCTGGGGCAAGGTCGAAAAAGGCGTCCAGGCGCAGACTGCCGAATTCCGCGCCACCGAAGCGGACTGGCGGGCGGGATATCTGACGCTCGTGTCCGACGTCGCGACGACGTATTTCCAGATCCTCCAGCTCGACGAGCAGATCGACCGCCAGCAGCGCGCGCTCGACCGCAGCCGGCAGATCCTCGCGACGTTCGAGGCGATGCTCGGGCAAGGCCTCGTGCCCCGTACGCAGGTGCTGCGCCAGCGCGCCGAGAACAACGCGCTGACCCGCGACCTGCTTGAACTGCAGCGCGCGCGCGGCCTCGCCGGCAACGCGCTGGCGACGCTGCTGGGCGTGCCGGCCGGCGAATTCACCGTGCCGCCGGGAAAGCTGCAGGAGCGCGTCGAGCTGCCGGCAGTGCCGGCCGGGCTGCCTTCCGAGCTGCTGAACCGCCGCCCCGACATCGTCGCCGCCGAGTTCCGCTTGCTCGAAGCCTACGACCTCGTCGGGCAGGCGCGGCTCGCGCAGCTGCCGTCGATCAGCCTGACCGGGCGTGGCGGCACGTCGAGCTTCGCGCTCGGCGACCTGCTGAAGTCCTTCACGTTCGGTTTTCTGCCGAGCATCAACATCCCCGCGTTCGATCCGAGCATCAAGGCGCGCCTCAAGACGACCGAAGCCCAGACGAAAGTCTTCGAGCACGAGTACCAGCGCACCGTGATCGCCGCGTTCGAGGAAGTGGAGAACGCGCTGACGAACCTCGAAGCTCACCGCCAGCAGCGCACCGAGCTGCAGCAGCAGATCGACCAGCTGCAGATCGTCGCGGCGCAGGTCGAGGCGCAGCTCCGGGAAGGGCTCGTCTCCCAGCTCGAAGTGTTCGAGACCGAGCGCTCGCTGCTCGCGGCGCAGCTCGCGCTGCTCGCCAACCACCAGCAGATTCTCGCTGACACGGTGACGCTCTACAAAGCGCTCGGCGGCGGCTGGCCGACCGTCGAGGTCGCGAATGTGCGGCGCTGAGCATGCAGATGAGGAAGTGCCTATGGGAAAACGGGAAAGCTCGGCTCAGCCACGCGAAAGAGGCTTGTTCATGACCATCATGTCGTCGCATGAGTGACGCGGGGGCGTTCGTCGCCCGGACCCCGACCGCTGCCGGACAGGAGCGCAACGTGCTCCTGCAGGCGGTGTCGCGCCCGGAACTGGGCGACATCCTGATCGAGGAGTCGCTGTTCGCGATCGGGCGCAACGAACATCCGTTCGCGACATACGACAAGGAGATCGTCGCGGAGCTGTCGCGCCGCCATGCGCGGGTGTTCTGGGAGGGGCGTGAGCTGTATGTCGCCGACCTCGGCAGCAAGAACGGCACGAGCGTCAATGGGGTTGCCGTCGGCGAGAAGCCCGCGGCGCTGCGCGACGGCGACGAAGTCTGTTTCGGCGGCGTGCTGTCGTATCGCGTCCGGCTCGTGGCGCGGGCGAAGAAAGTGCAGCGGGTCGGGACGCTCCTGAGCCTGACGCTGACGCCCGAGCGCGACGACCTGCTGCTCGAACCGGTCGTCATTGCCTCCTTCCCGTTCCTGATCAGCAAGATCGACGACGTGATCGCGCGCTACAAGAGCGCGTACCCGCATCAGGTCAATTACATTTCGCGTCGCCATGCGCACATTTTCCTGAAAGGCGGCGCGCCGTTCATCGAGGATCTGGGCAGCACGAACGGGACATTCGTCGGCGGCACGCGTCTCGACGAGCACGCCGTGGAACTGCACGACGGCGACATCGTCGCGTTCGGCGGCAGTCACTTCGTATACCGCGTGAGCCTGCAACACGAAGCCGAGGTCGAGGCCGAGCCGACGCTGACCGGATTCACTCCTCCCGTCGCGGCTGCGGAAGACGATCCGGGCAACCCGGACAGAACGATGTTCATCGCGGCGCCCGACTCGTTCCTCGACATCTTCTGCATTTCCCCGTCGCCGCAGCCCGACGAAGTCAATGACGAGGCGGCGCAAGCGGGAAGCCCGGTGCCGCGGGTGCGGCGCGAGCGCAGCCGGACCGTGCTTTTCGTGCGCGAACTGGGTCGGGCTTTCGCCGGCGGCGAGCGCGGGACGGTGAAACGGATGTTGCGCTGGGGCCTTCCCGTCGTCGCGCTGCTCGTCGCGGTCGCGCTCGGCTTCTACCGTGCCGGCAGCGCGGAACGCGAACTCGCGCACCTCGTCGCCGCAGGCGACTTTGCGCGCGCCGCAGCGGTCGCCGACGCGTATCTCGCGAGCGACCCGGACGATGCGGCGCTGCAGGCGCTCGGCACCGAAGCGCTGCTGAAGGCGAAGCTGCCTGAATGGGTCGGGAGCCTGCAGGTGCACGCGTTCGGCCGTGCCGCGGCGCTCGTCGCCGACATGAAAGCGCAGGCTGCGCACAACGCCGACGCGCAGCCGCTGCTCGCCGAGGTCGAGTGGGTCGGCGAGCTCGAGCGGTTCGTCGTCGAGCGCGGCGGCGTAGATGCGCCGATCCGGATCTACGCCGACGAGGAGCGCATCGGCACGCTGCTGCAGCGCTGGCACGCCGACTCGCGCGCCCGCCAGCGCGCGCTCGCCCGCGTTGCGGCGCACGTGCCCCAGTTCAGGGACGTCCATGCCGAAGTGCTGACCCATCTGCGCCGCCTCGAAAGCGACGAGTCGGTGTATCTCGCCGCGATCGAGCGTCTCAATGCCGCCATCGCGGTCGAACTCGATGCCGGCCGCGCCGACACGCTCAGTGCGCTGCTGGACGACTACGCCGGGAAGTACCCGCGGCTCGCCGGCCTCGACGCCGTGCGCGAGGACCTGCGCCAGTTCGTCGAACTCGACCGCGCGCTGCAGGCGCGCCGCCTCGAGCCGCTGATCGCGCTGCTCGGAAAGCTGCATTTTTCGACGCCGCCTTTCCGCCAGCACCTCGAAAAGCTCGGCGAGACGCGCCTGCCTTCCGCAGAGGTCGTGCGCCAGTACGCCGCTGCCGACCAAGCGTGGCGCGACGGCCGGGGCGAAGAGGCGCTCGCCGGCCTGCAGCAGATTTCCGCGGGGCCGTGGGCGGAGGTCGCCGCCGCCGAGCTCGCGCGCAAGAAAACCGTGCTGCAGCAGTTCGGCGCGCTGCAGCAGGCACGCGGCGGCAAAGGCTACGACGAGCGGCTGCTGGCATTTCACGCGGCGCTCGACGAGAGCGAGGACGTCTACTTCATCCGCGCGACCGAAGCCGACGTCGACGCCTACCGGGACCAGGCGCTCGCGCGCGCCAACGGCCTGCTGACGCGCGCCGCAACGTCGTGGCGCCAGTACCGCAGCGCCGGCGGGATCGGCGGCGAGCAGCGGCTCGAATCGGGCATTTCGGGCAGGTTCCGCTCGCAGGCCCGGCTGCTCGCCGAAGCGCAGTCCGCGGCGCGGCAGGGTGCGCGGATCCACGAGATGTTGAAAACCGACATGGGCGAACAAGCGGCCGCGGTCCAGGCCGAGATCGACGCGGAAGCCGAGCTGCAGCGGCAGTCGCTGCAGGAGCTTCACAGGGTGCTGGAGCCGGGGCTGCTCAAGGCCAAGCTGGCGCTGATCGGAGGGCAGAGCGATGAAGAGCGAAAATCACCTTAAGCCGCTGACCGAGGCCCTCGAGGATCACAGCGCCGAAGGGATCGCGATCCTGATCGCCGAACCGTCGCGCTTTGGCCTCGCTCTCGTCGCCGCCGTCCTCGGGCTGGTGCTGTCCGCGCTGGTGTGGTCGTTCGTCGGGCGCGCCGACGTGATCGTCACCGCGCACGGCGTGCTCGCGCCCGAATCGGACGTCCGGCGCGTCTATGCGCCGATCGACGGCGAGCTCGCCGACATCTACATGGAAGCGGGGCAGCCGGTGTCGCAGGGCGACGTCCTCGCCCGGCTCAACGCACGCGGAGCGGTCGAGGCGGCGACGCACGCACTCGAGGCGCAGCTCAAGCTCGAGGACGCCGAGCGGGAATGGAAGCAGTTTCCCGAACGCAAAGCGCTGCTCGAACGCAAGGTCGCGGCCTTGAAGCAGCAGATCGAAGCGGCGCTGCAGCTGCACGAGCGGCGCACCGCGGAAGGCACGACGAAGCTCGCCGAAGCCCAGCGCGCGCAGCTGCAGCAGGCGCGCAGCGAGCTCGACAACGCGCGGCGCATGCGCGACAGCACTCGGATGGAGCTCGACCGCTTCCAGCGGCTGTTGGCGCTGCCCGGCGGCGGCGGGGTGTCGGAGCTGCAGGTCGAAGCGAAGAAGAGCGCGTATCTGGCGGCGGAAAACGCGCTGCGCGTCGCGCAGTCGCGGCTCGGCGAACTGGACTTCCGTCTGAGCCAGGAAACCGCGCGGGCGACGGTCGAGCTCGAAAGCGGCGACCAGGAGCTGACGCGGCTGCGCATCCAGTACGACGCGGCGGCGCGCGAAATCGCGAACGAGGAGGACAAGCTGCGGCTGCAGCTGCAGACCGCGCGGCTGGCGGCGAACGCGGCCGAACGGATCCGCTTCGAGAACATCGACAAGGACAACTTCCTGCTGATCATTGCGCCGGTGTCGGGCGTCATCACCGACGTAGCCTCGACGCAGCCCGGCGACAAGATCCAGGCGAACACGCCGCTCGGCGGCATCGCGCCGAAGGACGCGCGCGCGGTGCTGAAGATGGACATCGCCGAGCGCGACCGCGCGTTCCTGCGCGAAGGGCTGCCGGTGAAGCTCAAGTTCAACGCGTTCCCGTACCAGCGCTACGGCCTCATCGACGGCCGGCTCGAGTTCATCTCGCCGGCGACTTCGCCCGCCGCGCAGAGCAAGGAGCCGGTCTACGAAGGCCACGTGACGCTGTCGCGCGATCACTACGAAGTCGCGGACACGCGCTACCCGGTGCGCTACGGGATGACGGCGACCGCGGAGATCGTCGTCCGCGAGCGCCGCCTCATCGACCTCGCGCTCGATCCGTTCCGCCAGATCAGCGGCTGATCCGATCCGGGCGCTTACACAAGGAGCACACCAGATGACCGCGATAGTGCGAATTGACGACGAATCCATCGGCAGCGGGGAATTCGTCCGGATCCTGAAGCTTACCGGGCGCTTCGACAGCCTCATCGACGAGATCGTCCGCGACCGGCTCACCGTCCATGCGGCGAAGAAGCAGGGCGTCGCGGTGTCGGCCGACGAGATCCAGGAGCGCGCCGACCAGTTCCGCCGCGTGCTGGGGTTGCACCGGGCGGCCGACATGAACCATTACCTCGACGCGCGCGGCGTGAGCCTCGACGAGTTCGAGGCGTTCATCACAGACAGCCTGTACCAGGAAAAAATGATGCAGCGCGTCTGCAGCGACCAGGCGGTCGAAGAATACTTCCAGCTCAACTCGCCGAAGTTCGACAGCATCGAGGTCAGCCACATCGTGCTCGAAACCGAGGGCCAGGCGAAAGAGATGATGTCGCTGCTCGCCGAGGACCCCGACAGCTTCACCGAGCTCGCGCGCGAGCACTCGATCGCGGACACGCGCGACGATGGCGGTTTCATCGGCAAGGTGATGCGCGGCTCGCTCAAGACCGAAATCGAGGCCAAGGTGTTCAACGCCGCGCCCGGCGACCTGCTCGGACCGTTCGCCGCGCCCGACGGCGCGTTCTACGAGATCTTCCTCGTGAATGCGAAGAACCCGGCGCGGCTCGACGAAGAGACCGCGGCCGAGGTGCGGCGCCTGCTGCGCGAAGGCTGGCTCGCCGCCCGGGCGCAGGATCATGTCATCGAAATGCGTTAGTCCCGTCGAGGTGATCATGTCCACGGACGCCCCACCGAAACTCGATTCCCTCGCCGATTTCCTGTCGTCGGTGGAACTGCTGTCGCCCTTCACGCGCGACGAACTCGAGCAGCTGGCCGGGCAGGCCCAGCCGCGCTTCCTCGCGTTCGGCGAAACCGTCTGCAGCGCCGGCGAGCCGGCCGACGGCGTGTTCGTGATCCGCTCCGGTTCGGTGCGGATCTTCGCCGACGAGCACGGCAAGGAAATCAGCCTCGGCGTGCGCAAGGCGCGCGAGACCGTCGCCGAGATGGCGATGCTGCGCGAGTACCGGCACGAATTCTCGGCGCGCGCGTCGGCGAAGACCGAGCTGCTGCTGATCCCGCGCCAGGCGTTCGAGCCGGTCCTGGCGAAGAATCCGGCGGCGCAGGCGTTCGTCACCAGCTACGTCGCGATCGGCTCGGCCGGCGGCGTCGTCGCGCGGCTGTTCGATCTGCGCGGCAAGGTCGACCGCGCCGAGCTCGAAGAGCTGGTGCGCAGCGTCGGCGTCAAGCGCGTTGCGGCCGGCAGGGAGATCCTCAAGCAGGACGCGCGCGACGACCGCCGCCTGTACGTGGTCCGCCAGGGCGAAGTACGCCTCGTGCGCACCGAGCAGGGCAGCGAGTACCCGCTGGCGACGCTCGGCCACGGCGAGATCTTCGGCGAGAAGGCGTGCCTGATGCGCCAGGAACAGGTCGCGTCGGTGGTCGCGGTCGTCGATACGACGCTGCTGGTGGTCCCCGAAAAATCCGTCCACCAGATCCTCGAGCGCAATCCGAAGCTGCGCGAGGTGCTCGAGGAGCGCATCCGCTTCGTCGAACGCGAGCTGCAGCGGCAGAAAAAGCTCGCCGAACGGCGCAACCTGCGCGTCATGCTCGACCTGCAGTCGAAGCCGGAGCTCGGCGAGCGGCTGATCCGACGCTTCCCGCTCGTCGAGCAGGCCGAGGAAATGGACTGCGGCGCGGCGTGCCTGGCGATGATCTGCCGCCACTACGACATCCCGATGACGCTCGGCAAACTGCGCGAACTCGCGAACGTGACGACACAGGGCGCGACGCTCGACAGCCTCGCGCGCGCCGGCGAATCGCTCGGCTTCACCACGCGCGGCGTGCAATGCACGTTCGACGCGCTGCTCGGCTTCGAACTGCCGTTCATCGTGCATTGGGAGGGCTACCACTACGTCGTCGTGTATGGCGTCTCGAAGCGGCAGGTGTGGGTCGCCGATCCGGCTGTCGGCTTCAGGAAGATCGCGATCGAAGAGTTCGAGCGCGGCTGGAGCGGCACCTGCCTGCTGTTCACACCCGGGCAGAATCTCGCGCAGCTGACGGTGTCGCGCTCGCCGTGGCTGCGTTTCGTCTCGTACCTGCGGCCGTACAAGAAGATCCTCGCGCACCTCGTCATGGCGACTTTCGTGATCCAGGTGCTGGGCATCGTGCCGCCGCTGATCATCCAGAACATCCTCGACGGCGTGATCGTGCACGAGAACGTCAGCCTGCTGCACCTCCTGATCGCCGGACTCGTCATCACCAACCTCTTCACGCTGCTGATGTCGGGCATCCGGGCGTTTCTCGCGAATTTCATGGTGCGCAACATGGACTTCGCGATGATGTCGCAGTTTTTCAAGCACACGCTGTCGCTGCCGTTCTCGTTCTTCGCCAAGCGCAAGACCGGCGACATCTTCGCGCGCTTCCAGGAAAACCAGACGATCCGCGCGTTTTTGACCGAATCGACGGTCACGACGGTGCTCAACCTGCTGATGGTGTTCATCTACTTCACGATCCTGTTCCTCTACAACGTGAAGATGACGCTCCTGCTGCTCGCGTTCGTCATCCCGATCATGGCGCTGACGGTGCTCGTGACGCCGAAGATCAAGAACTATGCGCGCGAAGTGTTCACCACCTCGACCGACGCCAAAGCCTTCCTGATGGAAGCGCTCGGCGGCGTCGAGACGGTCAAGGGCATGGGCATCGAGCGCCCGGTGCGGCTGAAATGGGAGAAGAAATACGCGAAGGCGCTGGAGGTGCAATACCGCGCGCAGCGCTTCAACGTGCTGGTCGGCGTCGCCAGCCAGGTGCTCAACGCCGCGACGACGATCGCGATCCTGTGGGTCGGAGCGTCGCAGGTGCTCGCGCATCAGCTCACGATCGGTCAGCTCATCGCGTTCAACGCCTTGATGGGCAGCGTGCTCGCGCCGCTGATGGGGCTGGTCGCGCTGTGGAGCCAGGTCAATGACGCCGGGGTCGCGATGGAGCGCCTCGGCGACGTGCTCGACATGGAGCCGGAGCAGCGCCCGGAAGAGGTTGCCTCGCGCGTCGTGCTGCCGGACCTGCAGGGTCACATCGCCTTCGAAGGCGTGTATTTCCGCTATGGCGGCGACGAGACGCCATACGTGCTCGAGAACATCAGCTTCGAGATCAAGCCCGGCGAGCTCGTCGCGATCGTCGGCCGCAGCGGTTCGGGCAAGACGACGCTGGCGAAGCTGCTCGTCGGCTTCTACCCGCCGACCGACGGGCGCATCGTCGTCGACGGCTACGACATGGCGACGATCGACAAGGAGTACTACCGCGCGCAGGTCGGCTACGTGATGCAGAGCAACCTCTTGTTCTCCGGCACCATCGCCGAGAACATCGCCAGCGGTGACGAGGCGCCGGACCGGCGGCGCATCGAGGAGGTCGCGCGCATGGCCGACGCCCACGCGTTCATCCGCAAGATGCCGCTGGGATATGAGCAGATCGTCGGCGAGCGCGGCGTGGGCCTGTCCGGCGGTCAGATCCAGCGCCTGTGCATCGCCCGCGCGCTGTACCACGACCCGCGCCTCCTGGTGTTCGACGAGGCGACTTCCGCGCTCGACACGCAGTCGGAGAGCAACATCATCAGCAACATGCACGACATCCTCGCCGGGCGCACCGCGGTCGTCATCGCTCACCGGCTGTCGACGATCATGCGCGCCGACAAGATCCTCGTGCTGTACGAAGGCGCGATCGTCGAGCAGGGGCGCCACGACGAGCTGGTCGATCGGCGCGGCATGTATTACCAACTGGTGCAGAAGCAGCTGGCGGCGGCATGAAGATCCTGACTCCGGGGCTGCGCGGCAGCCCGGTGATTTCGTACGCCGGGCTGCTCGAGAAGATCGAGATCCTGCGCTCGACGCTGCGCTGGGCGCCGACGCTCGCGCGGCCCGAGATCGAGAAGCTGTTGCGGCAGGCCAACGCGGTGCGCGACGAGGTGATGCAGCTGTCGCACAAGGAGCGCTTCGTCGAGGCGGCCGCGGCCGAAAGCGTGCGCGTCGAGCGCACGCCGGGCGCGCGGCGGCGGGCGCTGCTCGAGCGCAGCTTCGTCTTCGAAGGCGCGTTCGGCGACAACCCGCAGCTCCTGGAGGCGCTCGAAATCGCCGAGAAGGCGGCGCCGACCGACCTGCCGGTCCTCATCGACGGCGAAAGCGGCACCGGCAAGGAGCTGATGGCGAAAGTGATCCACGCCAACGGCTCGCGCTCCGACAAGCCCTACATCTCGGTCAACTGCGGCGCGATCCCCGACAACCTGCTGGAGTCCGAGCTTTTCGGCCACCGCAAGGGCGCGTTCACCGGCGCGGTGAGCGATCGCAAAGGCAAGTTCGAAAGCGCGCACACCGGCACGATCTTCCTCGACGAGATCGGCGAACTGCCGCTGTCCGGGCAGGTGAAGCTGCTGCGGGTGCTCGAATCGCACGAGATCCAGCGCGTCGGCTCCGACGAGCCGATCGCCGTCGACACCCGCATCGTCGCGGCGACGAACCGCAACCTGCGCCGCCTGAGCGAAGAAGGCCGGTTCCGCGAGGACCTGTTCTACCGCCTCGGCGTCATCCACGTGACGCTGCCGCCGCTGCGCGAACGCCGCGACGAGATTCCGCTGCTGTTCGCGTTCTTCGGCGACGAGGCTGCCGCAGCGCTGAAGCGCCGCCCGGTGCGCATGACGCCGCGGCTGCGGGAGTTCCTGTTGCGCTATCCCTATCCCGGCAACATACGGGAGCTGCGCAACATCATCTACCGCATCTCCTGCCTGGCCGGGGAGACCGCCGACCTGCAGCATCTGCCTGCCGATATCCGCCCCGATGCGACGCAGTCGGCACCGGCAAATGCCGCGGCCGCGCTGCCGGCTGCGAGCGACGCGTCGGCCGCGACGGCAGCCTCGATATCGCTCAGCGACGCAAAACGCGCCGCCAGCGACGAGGCGGAGAGGCTGTTCCTCGAGCGGGGCCTGCAGCAGGTCGGCGGCACCGTCGCGGAGCTGGCGCGGCGCTGCGACATGAACCGCTCGCACCTGCAGACGCTGCTGAAGAAACACGGCATCCGCTCGAAGGACTTTCGCCACCGCCCGCCGTCCCGCGGCGACGACGGCCGCTGAGCGGGCGGCCTGAGCGACTCACCCGCACCCCGTCACAGTGCGGGGTTGAGCACCGTCATGTCGGCGCTGCAGGAATCTTCGGCGCGCACGACCACCGCGGTGATGTTGTCGCGCCCGCCGCCTTTCAGCGCGAGCTCGACCAGCGTGTCCGCCGCCTGCGGGCAGTCGCCCGCAGCGAGCGCGTTGGCGATGTCCCGCTCGCTCGCGTAATTCGTCAGGCCGTCGCTGCACAGCAGGAAGATGTCGCCGTCGACGACCGGCATCGAGCCTTCGTCGAGTTCGAGCGTGTCGAGGGCGCCGACTGCGCGCGTGACGAGGTTCTGCGCGGATGCGAGCGTTTCGCTATCGGCAAGGCCTTGCGCACGCAGCTCTTCGGCGTGGCTGTGGTCGCGGCTCAGCAGCATCAGGCGCCCGGCGCGATAGAGATAGATGCGGCTGTCGCCGGCCCACAGGTATGCACAGAATGGTCCGCAACCGAGCATGACGACAACAGTGCTGCCGATGATCGGCACTTCGCGCATCATCGCTTCCGCGCGAAGCTGGCGATTGACGACCTGCAGGCGCTGTCGCGCCGCCATGATGAAAGTTGCCAGGTCCGCACACGGCGCGAGACCGTCGATCGCCGACACGATCATGCGGCTCGCCAGTTCGCCCGCATCGTGCCCGCCCATGCCGTCGGCGACCACCCACAGGCCGCGCTCGGGGCGGTCGAGGAAGGCGTCCTCGTTGACATCGCGGACCAGACCCACATGGCAGCGGGCCGCTGAGGTCCAGCGGATCCGGTCGGCAGGGGGCATGAAAGTCTTGCGGCGCTGGCGGGGCGCCGGCTATTGACGGCGGTCCGGTATCGATTCCCGCGCGGGCGGTTGCGACCGCTACGGGAACAGCAGCGTCGGCGCGGCGCGGCGCGGCGCCTGTCCGACTGCGGGGCGAAAAACCGTGCGTGGCGCCGCGCGCCCGCCGGTCGGACGTCCGCCCAGTCGGGCGCCCCCGCTGATCGCCCGCATTGCCTCGCGGTCGAGCGCCGTGTTTTCCGGCAAGTCCTTGATGACTATCGTGGCCATGGTGTGTTCCTCGAAGTTCGTGGCTGGAAAACGACCGCCCGATGTCCCAGTATAGGTCACCGAAGTGAGCTGTCCGGAGGGGCATTTCCCCTCCGTACGGGAGCGGCAAGGCCTGCGCCGTCACAGGCCGGAATGCCGGTCCGCCCGCTACCGCTTGAAGTTGATGGCGGTCTGTGTCGCGGCGACGTTGATGGCGGCATTGGCAGCGGAATTGTCGATGTCGATTACCTGGATCTGATTGTTGATCTGATCCGCGACGAAGATGTTGTTGGTCTGGTAGAAGTTGGTGACGGCGCCGACGCGGGTCGACGCATTCCCGATATAAGGGCTTATCCATCCATAGACCCACGGCGCGCCTCCCCGGCCCTTGACGGAGGACATTGTCTTGCGGTCCAGGGTGAAGTCGGCCCGCAGGTCCTTGATGGTGATGGCAGCCATATATCCTCCGGTGCAGCTTTTCCCGAATCCGGTGGAAGCCGTGTCGAGGCTTCCACCGGGACCGCGGCGTCAGGCGAAGCCGCGGAAGAGGTCGTTGAAAAGGTTGCGGTTCTTGCTGTCGCTGTCGTTCGAGGCCACTTGCGTCGGCATCGAGTCGACCTGGATGATCACCGGACCGCTGCCGGCAAAGTTTGCACCGTTGGCGACGGCCACCGGCGCGAACATCGACTGGAAGTTCTGCTGTTGCGTCGCGTTGGCCTGATCGAAAAAGCCGCCGCGGACGGCGGACATGGACTTGCGATCGAGGGCCTTGTCGAGGGAAAGATCCTTGATGGTGAGAGTCGAATGCATGGTAGTTCTCCTGAAACGTCGGTTGGGCAAGCAGGCATTGATGCGGCGGAAGCTGGCGGAGGCTGTCGTCGCCTCCGCCAGGCTCGTCGCCATTACCAGTAGTAGTACGGTTGGGCGATCTTGTTCTTGCTGTAGGCGTCGTTCGATGCGTGCTGCGTCGGCTCGGACGTGACTTGCATGTTCACCGGGCCGCTGCCACTGAAGTTGCCGAAGTTGGCGACTTCGACCGGCGCGGTCATCGTCTGGCCGTTCGCCTGCTGGGTGGCGTTGGCCTGATCGAAAAAGCCGCCGCGGACGGCGGACATGGACTTGCGATCGAGGGCCTTGTCGAGGGACAGGTCCTTGATGGTCAGAGTCGAATTCATGATGGTTCTCCTGAAGGGTCGGTGATGGATCGATTCGCTGGGTTCGCTGGTATTACGCGTAGGGGTAGTAGTGCGAATAGCCCATCTTGTTCTTGTTGTCGGCGTTGTTCCACGCGTCCTGGGTCGGCGTGGACGTGACCTGGAAATTCACCGGGCCGCTGCCGCCGAAGTCCGCGCCGTTGGCGACTGCGACCCCAGCAAACATTTCCTGGAAATTCCCCTGCTGCGTCGCGTTGGCCTGATTGCCGACCCCGCCGCGAACCGACGACATGGCTTTGCGGTCGAGGGCTTTGTCGAGGGACAGGTCCTTGATGATCAGGTTGGATTTCATGGTCGTTCTCCTGAGAGCTCTGTTAAGGGTTGGATTTGCATCGAGCACTTTCGCGCGCTCAGCAGACCTATCGCAGGGACCGTGCCAGCTGTCTGGAGAGGCTCGGATATAATCTCAAGCCATTGAAAGCGAACGATTATGTTGCGTGATCATGAAAATTCCGCGCCGTGGGCGTTGCTTGCGGTGATGTGCCGTGGTGGTCCCTGCCGAACAGCTTTTCGCAATTCTGTTGGTTGGTTCGCAACAGCCGGGTTCGCCCTCTCCGCTTAAGCTCACCTTAATCTTCCCGGTACAGACTTTCGGCTGGTGATGGGGGCACCGCCACCCGACCGACCCCTTTCCGGAGCGACCACAGCCGATGAACCTGCCGCCGTTCAATGAGGGCGAACTTGCCGCCCAGCAGCGCTGGAACACCCGCACGATTTGGGACGACGCCCGCCGCCGGCGCCTGCTGTGGGACCACATCCCGGGCGAATTCCACGCCCGCCTGGAAAACGCGCCGTTCTTCTTCCTCGCAACCAGCTCGCCCGATGGCCGCTGCGACTGCTCGTTCAAGGGCGGCGGGCCCGGACTGTTGCGCATCCTCGACGAAAGGCGCTTCGCCTTTGCCGATTTCGACGGCAACGGCGCCTTCATGAGCCTCGGCAACATCCTGTCGAATCCGCATGTCGGCTGCCTGTTCATCGATTTCGCCGACGGCGGCCGCCTGCGCGTCAACGGCAAGGCGACGATCCACGATGCGGGCGAGCTGCTGGCCCTCTTTCCGGGGAGCACGCGCGTAGTGGTGGTCGACATCGAGCAGGTGGTGCCGAACTGCCCGAACCACGTTCCCCGGCTGGGTCCTTTGCCATGAGCGCGACAGCACCGAAAATGCGCAGCGGCGGAGACTACCGGATCGCCGTCAACGCCGAATGGACGAGCAAGTGCAACGCGCTGTGCCCGATGTGCCCGCGCGAGCTGATCGAGCGCCCGCAACTCATGAAGCGGGAGAGCTGGCAGCAGTTGCTCGGGCGGCTGTCGCCGGAGAGGGTTTTCCGCGTCGTCATCGCCGGGTACGGCGAGCCGACCACGCACCCGCGGTTCTTCGAGTTTGTCGACGACCTTCGCGGCCATCCGGTGCGCTTCGACATGGTCAGCAACGGACACCTGCTCGACCCCGACAAACTCCGCCATCTCGATGGCGCCATCGAACTGCTGCTGGTGTCCTTTTCCAGTATCGATCCTGCGGTGTATGGACGTGTCCATGTGAACCTCGACCACGCTCGCGTCATGGCGAACATCCAGGCGGCGCAAAAACTGCTTCGGCACACGCGGCTCGCGATCAGCCTCACGCCGATGGCCGAATGCCTGCCTTCGCTGCCGGAGACGATCGACTGGCTGCGCGCGCAGGGCGTGGATACGCTGACGATGTCGCCGACGCTGTACAACCGTGCTGGCAGCCTGAAGGCTGACGAACCGGCAACGCGCACATTGCGCGACCTCATCCGGCGTCATCGATTGCGCTCGCAGGAAATCGATTTCATTCCCGGCGCCCGCGACCTGCTGCGGCAATGGCGCCGCAACCGCTTCCGCTGCATCCCGCGCAACGTCGATGTCTTCGTTTCGGCGGCAGGAGAATATCTGTACTGCTACAACGACATCGGCCACCGGCACGTCATCGGGCACGTGGCGACCGACAGCCTGGATGAGGTGCTGACGCGGCGCGAAGGCATGGAGCCGATCGCCGAACTGTGCAACGGCTGCAACATGCGCCACCGTTACGGGGCAGCCGAGTTGCTGAGGGCCGGCGCGTCGTTTGCCAAAGCCCGATTCGAGGGCGGGCTCACCGCGCTGCGGTCCGCCTGAGGCGCGTACCCGGTATCGCGTCGTCGCTTCCGTTCGATCGTGCTGGCCGCGGCGGCGATGCCGGCGATGATCCCGCTGTCGCCCCCCTCGTTCCGCCCGGTCGAGGTGATACGATCGCTACCGGTTCGTTGCGCCGCTGCTCCATCGGGCGCTATCGCGCTATTCTTTCGGCCGGTACTGCCGCGCGTAGGACATCGGCAAATATGCCGAAATCCATTTCGACTCGATCCTGAACGCGCTCGCGGCTGTTTCCGCGCGAGCGGAGGTTCCCGATGAAGGCCCCGATTTTCCTCGCTGCCCCGTTGGCTCTGCTGGCGCTGCTGACGGGCTGTTCCGACCCGCAAGTCACCGACAAGCCGCCGCGTGCGGTGCTCGTGCGCAGCGTCGCCGAGGCGTCCGCGCCGATGACGAACGTGAACGTGTACACGGGCGAAGTGCGCTCGCGCTTCGAAACCGATCTGGCGTTTCGCATCGGTGGCAAGATCACCGAACGACGCGTCGATGTCGGCGCGCGGATCCGGCGTGGCGACGTGCTCGCGCGGCTCGATCCGCAGGATGCCCGGCTCGCTGCGAACGCCGCCCGCGCACAGGTCGTCGCGGCCGAAGCGGACGTGGCGCTTGCGCGCAGCGAGTTCGAACGCAGCAAGAGCCTGCGCGAGAGCAATTTCATCAGCGAATCCGCGCTCGACAGCCGCCGCACCGCGCTGCAGGCGGCGCAGGCGCGCTTGCGCCAGGCGCGCGCCGAGGCGGCCAGCGCCGGCAACCAGGCGGAATACGCGACGCTTGTGGCGGATCACGACGGCGTCGTCATCGCGGCGCCTGCCGAGCCCGGCGAAGTCGTTTCCAGCGGCCAGCCGGTGGTGCGCGTGGCACGGCTCGACGAACGCGAAGTGCTGATCCACGTGCCCGAGAGCCGCGTCGGCGGACTCGCGGTCGGCGCGAAAGCCGTTGTGCGCCCGTGGTCCGATCCGGACCGCGAGTTCGCGGGGGTGATACGCGAGATTGCCCCGGCGGCTGATGCCGCCACGCGCTCGTTCGCAGTGCGGGTCAGCGTCCCGCGCGCGGGCGAGGCGCTCCCGCTCGGGGCGACAGCGAGTGTCGCGTTCGCGTCGGCGGCGGCGGCGCAGACGGTGCTGCCTTTGCCGGCGCTGACCCGCGTCGACGGGCGCGACGTCGTCTGGATCGTCGACGACGCCTCGACGGTGCGCCCGCTCGCAGTCGAAGCCGGGGAGTTTCGCGAGAACGGCGTCGTGATCCGGTCGGGGCTGCCGCCGGATGCGCGCGTCGTCGTCGCCGGCGTGCATCGTCTGGTCGAGGGCGAAACGGTGCGGCCGGTCGACGAAGCCGCTCCCGTCGCGGTGGATGTGAAGCGATGAGCCGCGGCGCCGGTGATGCCGGCGATCACGGCCGCTTCAACCACGGCCGTTTCAACATCTCGGCGTGGGGGCTGCGGCACCCGTCGCTGGTGCTGTACTTCATCGTGGTGCTGACGCTGGTCGGACTTTATTCCTACACCCGGCTCGGCCAGTCCGAAGACCCGCCGTTCACCTTCAAGGTGATGGTCGTGCGCACCGAGTGGCCCGGCGCAAGCGCGCGGGAAGTCGCCGAGCAGGTCACCGACGAGATCGAGAAGAAGCTGCAGGAGGTCGCGCAGGCGGACTACCTGCGCAGCTATTCGAAGCCGGGCGAATCGCTGGTGTTCTTCGCCGCGAAGGATTCGACGCCCGCGGACGAGATTCCGGACGTGTGGTACCAGGTCCGCAAGAAGATCGGCGACATCCGCCCGATGCTGCCGCAGGGCGTGATCGGCCCGTTCTTCAACGACGAGTTCGGCGACACCTACGGCAATGTCTTCGCGCTCGTCGGCGACGGCCTCGACTACGCGGACCTGAAGCGCTACGCCGAAGCGATCCGCAGCGAACTCCTGCGCGTGCCCGACGTGGCCAAGGTGAACCTGTTCGGCGAGCAGCCCGAGCGCATCTTCATCGAGCTGTCGAACCCCAAGCTCGCGACCTTCGGCCTGTCGCTGCGCGACTTCGTCGATGCGCTCGCCGAGCAGAACGCGCTGACCGGCGCAGGCTTCTTCGAGACCGCCGACGAGCGCGTGTGGCTGCGGCCGTCGGGCGCGTTCGACGATGTCGAGGCGATCGCCGACACGGTTATCCGCGCGCAAGGCCGCGCGTTCCGGCTCGGCGACGTGGCCGAGGTCAAGCGCGGCTTCGCCGACCCGCCGGCTGAGCGCATGCGCTTCATCGGCGAGGATGGGCTCGGGCTCGGCGTGTCGATGCGCGCCGGGGGCGACATCATCGCGCTCGGCCGCGGGCTCGACGACGCGGTCGAGCGCATCGGCGCGCAGCTGCCGGTCGGCGTGCGCCTCGAACGCGTCGCCGACCAGCCGCGCACCGTCCAGCGCTCGGTCGGCGAGTTCGTCACCGTGCTCGCCGAGGCGGTCGTCATCGTCATGATCGTCAGCCTGCTGTCGCTCGGTTTTCGCACCGGCGTCGTCGTGCTGATCATCATCCCGGTGGTGCTTGCGATCACGTTCCTGTTCATGAACATGTTCGGCGTCGGCCTGCACAAGATCTCGCTCGGCGCGCTGATCCTCGCGCTCGGCCTGCTGGTCGACGACGCGATCATCGCCGTCGAGATGATGGCGACGAAAATGGAGGAAGGCTGGGAGCGCGCGAAAGCGGCGAGCTTCGCGTATTTCTCGACCGCGATGCCGATGCTGTCGGGGACGCTCGTGACGGCCGCCGGCTTTCTGCCGATCGCGACCGCGGCGTCGTCGACCGGCGAATACACGCGCTCGATCTTCCAGGTCACGGTCATCGCGCTGCTCGTGTCGTGGGTCGCGGCAGTGCTGTTCGTGCCCTACCTGGGTTTCCACCTGCTGCCGGACTTCCGCGCGCGGCGCACGGAGCCGTCACGGCTCGCGCGCGTCGCCGGGCGGCTGTCGCCACGGCTCGGGCGGTTTTTCGCCGCGCGCGCCGCGTACGGGCACGAGCTGCACGACGAACACGCGATCTACCACACCCCTTTCTACACACGCTTGCGCGTGCTCGTGAACGGCTGCGTCCGGCATCGCTGGCTCGTCATCGCGCTGACGGTGCTGGCCTTCGCGGGGTCGATCGTCGTCTTCGGACGCTTCGTGCCGCAGCAGTTCTTCCCCGATTCGACGCGACCCGAACTGCTCGTCGACCTGCGGCTCGCCGAAGGCGTGTCGCACCACGCGACCGACGAAGCGGTGCGGCGCATCGAAACTTTTCTCGACGAGCAGGAAGGCATCGAGAACTACGTCGCGTGGCTCGGCGGCGGCAGCCCGCGCTTCTACCTGCCGCTCGACCAGGCGCTTGCGCAGACGAACTTCGCGCAGTTCGTCGTCCTCACCGAAAGTCCGGCGGCGCGCGAAGCGGTGCGCACGAAGCTGATCCGCCTCTTCGAGGAAGGGCCGGCCGACGTGCTCGGCGTCGTCAACCGGCTCGAAAACGGCCCGCCGGTCGGTTTCCCGGTGCAATACCGCGTCAGCGGCCAGGACTTCGGCCAGATGCGGCGCATCGCGCACGAAGTCGCGGCGGCGCTGCGCGCCCACCCGGAGCTGTCGAACGTGCATCTCGACTGGGAGGAGCCGTCGAAACAGGTGCGGCTGAAGATCGACCAGGACAAGGCGCGCCTGCTCGGGCTGAGCACGCGCGACATCGCGAACCTGCTCAATACGTCGCTGCAGGGTCTCGCGGTGACGCAGTTCCGCGACGGGACCGAGACGATCGAAGTCGTGCTGCGGGGCGCCGAGTCCGAGCGCGTGCATCTGGGCCTTTTGCCGGACCTCGCGATCCCGACCGCGAACGGGACCAGCGTGTCGCTCGCGCAGGTCGCGACCGCCGAATACGGCTTCGAGCAGGGCGTGATCTGGCGGCGCGACCGGCTGCCGACCGTCACGGTGCGCGCGAACCTGTACGGGACAGTGCAGCCGGCGAGCGTCGTCACCGACCTCGCGCCGGCCATCGACGCGTTGCGCGAGGAACTGCCGCTCGGCTACCGCATCGAAGTCGGCGGTTCGTCCGAGGAGAGCGCGAAAGGCGGCAGTTCGGTCGCCGCCGGCATGCCGCTGTTCCTCGTCGTCGTGCTGACCGTGCTGATGCTGCAGCTGCGCAGCTTCTCGCTGGTGTTCATGGTGCTGCTGACGGCGCCGCTCGGCCTGATCGGCGTCACCGCGTTCCTGCTGCTGTTCGGCCAGCCGTTCGGCTTCGTCGCGATGCTCGGCACGATCGCGCTGTCGGGGATGATCATGAGGAACTCGGTGATCCTTATCGACCAGATCCGCCAGGACCGCGAAGCCGGACGCAGCGCGTGGGACGCCGTCGTCGAATCGGCGGTGCGCCGCTTCCGCCCGATCATGCTGACTGCCGCCGCGGCGATCCTCGCGATGATCCCGCTGTCGGACAGCGCGTTCTTCGGCCCGATGGCGGTCGCGATCATGGGCGGCCTGACGGTCGCGACGGTATTGACGATGCTGTTCCTGCCGGCGCTGTACGCGGCCTGGTACCGCGTCGAACCGGCGGAGGACGAGCGCTCCGGGAGTCCCGCGGCGACCGCCGCAGCGCCGCAAGTGCGTTAGAATGCGAAGGTTTTTCTCATCCGGTCGCGCACTCTATTAGCGTGTGCTAATATTTGCACAGGAAGCCCAAAATGAATTTCGAACAAGCCCGCTTCAATATGGTCGAGCAGCAGATCCGCCCTTGGGATGTGCTGGATCAGGACGTGCTCGATCTGCTGATGGCGGTCAGGCGCGAGGAGTTCGTTCCCGCCGCCTACAAGACGCTCGCTTTTGCCGATATCGAAATCCCGATCGGCTGCGGCCAGTCGATGCTCAAGCCCGTCATCGAAGGCAAGATCCTGCAGGCACTGCAGGTCAAGCGCTCCGACACGGTGCTCGAAGTCGGCGCCGGTTCCGGCTACTTTGCCGCGCTGCTCGCCGCGTGCTCCGACTGGGTCCGCACGATCGACATCGAGCCCGAACTCGTCAAGCTCGCCGCTGAAAACCTTGCCCGCTACGGCGTCGAGAACGTCATCGTCGAGGACGGCGATGCGGCCGCGGGGTGGAGCGACCGCGCCCCCTACGACGTCATCGTCATGTCGGGCGGCCTGCCGATGCTGCCGCCCGCGTTGCTGGCACAGCTCAAGGTTGGCGGGCGCCTGTTCGCATTCGTCGGCGAAGCACCGGTGATGAAAGCGCGGCTCGTGACGTGTGTCGGTGAAGGGGCGTACAAAAGCGAGGACATTTTCGAAACCGTCGTGCCGATGCTGAAGAACGCGCAGCGCCCCGACGAATTCAGGTTCTGAGCAGCGGGCGGCTTCCGCCGGCCGGATCGCGGGCGCACGCCACTGCTGCGAGAGTAAGCGAAACTCCACTTTGGAGGATGTGACGATGCGCCAGATGACTGCTTCCGAACTCGCCGACCGGCTCGCTGACGCGTCGCACGAAAAACCCGTGCTGCTCGACGTGCGCGAGCCGTGGGAATTCGAAACCTGCCATATCGAAGGCTCGCAGCCGATGCCGATGGCGACGGTGCCGGCTCACCTCGGTGAACTCGACGCGGGCGCCGAGACGGTCGTCATCTGCCACCACGGCGCGCGCAGCGCCCAGGTCGGCATGTTCCTCGAGCGCCAGGGCTTCGGCAACGTCATCAATCTGGCAGGCGGCGTCGCAGCGTGGGCGGCGCAGGTCGACCCGGGCATGGCCCGATACTGAATGAATCGAAGAGTGAAGCCGATGAAGCGGGTGCTGGCAATCTGTGTGACGAGCCTGATCCCGGCAGCAGTGTGGTCCGCCGATCTGCTCGACGTGTATCGCGACGCGCTGGCGAATGACGCGCGCTATGCGGCAGCTCGCGCACAGTTCGATGCCGGCCAGGAAAGGGTCGTCCAGGGCCGTGCAGGCCTGCTGCCGGTGATCGGCGCGTCGGCCGACACGACGTGGAACGACGTCGACAGCAGCCAGTTCGGCGAGCGGCGCTACAACAGCAACGCGTACGGCGTGCAGCTGACGCAGCCGCTGTTCCGCTGGCAGAACTGGGTGCAATACAAGCAGGGCGAGCTGCAGACCGCGCTCGCCGGCGTGCAGTTCGGCGAAGCGCGGCAGGACCTGATCCTGCGCGTGTCGCAAGCCTATTTCGATGTCCTCAACGCCCAGGACGTGCTGGTCGCGCAGACGCAGCTGCGCACCGCTGCGGCCGAACAGCTCGAGCTCGCGAAAGCGAGCTTCGAAGTCGGCACGGTGACGATCACCGACGTGCACGAGGCGCAGTCGCGCTTCGATCTCGCAGTGGCACAGGAAATCGCCGCACACAACGATCTCGACGTGCGCCGCCACACGCTCGCGCAGATCATCGGCAAGGACCCGGAACCGCTGGCGGGGTTGCGCGGCAGTGTCACGCTGTCGCGGCCGCAGCCGGACAGCATTGTGGACTGGGCGAGTGCTGCGGAGCAGGGCGCTTATGGCGTGCAGGTCCAGCAGGTGTCGCGCGAGATCGCGGCGCGCGAAGTCGAGCTTGCGCGCGCCGGGCATTACCCGACCGTCGATGTCGTCGCGACCTACGGCCACCAGGGCGGCGTCAGCACCAGCAGCAGTTTTGCCGGCGCCGGCGGGCGGACGGAAAGCGATGCGCAGACTGTCGGCCTGCAGTTCAATTTGCCGCTGTTCGCGGGTGGCGCGATTTCGTCGCGGACGCGTGAAGCGGCGGCGCTGCGGGTCAGGGCCGAAGCCGATCTCGAGGAGGCCCGCCGCAACGCCGCGCTCGCCGCGCGCCAGGCTTATCTCGGCGTGACCAGCGGCATGGCGCAGGTGCGCGCGCTCGAAGCCGCGCAGGTGTCGTCGACGTCGGCGCTCGAGGCCAACCGCCTCGGCTATGAAGTCGGCGTGCGGATCAACATCGACGTGCTGAATGCGCAAAGCCAGCTCGCCGACACCTTGCGCCAGCTCGCTCGCGCCCGCTACGACACGCTGCTCGCGCAGTTGCGGCTGAAGGCGGCGGCGGGGACGCTCGGCGAAGAGGACGTCCAGGTGATCAACGCGCTGCTCGCCGAGAACGCGATGACCCTTCCGCCGGCGCAACTCGGGCCGGCCTCGCGCTAGTCCTCGGTCATCATCGCCGCCGCGGCGGGAGCGGTGCCTTGCCGCAGCCGACCAGCTCTTCGACGATCGCCATCGTTCGTTCGGTCGCTCCCCGGTGCGCCGCGGCGAAACTCCGTCCCGCGGCCCCGATCGCCTGCCGGCGTGACGGATCGTGGAGCAGCGCGACCGCTGCTGCCATTCCTGCGCCGGGATCGTCGGCGCGCAGCGCGGCGCCCGCTTCGACCGCCTGGTCGGCCACCAGCGCGAAATTGAACGTATGCGGGCCGAGGACGACCGGGGTGCCGACGGCGCACGCCTCGATCAGGTTCTGCCCGCCGAACGCCAGCCAGCTGCCGCCGAGCAGCGCGACCTCGGCTGCCGCGTAATACGCGAACATCTCCCCCATCGAATCGCCGAGCCAGACGCGCGTGTGGCGCTCCACCGGCGTGTCGTCGGAGCGCCGCTGCAGGCTCAGGCCGCGCACCTCGACAAGCCCGGCGACTTCGTTGAAACGCTGCGGATGGCGCGGCACGAGCGCGAGCAGCGCGTCGTCCGGGGCGCATGCCGCGAACGCGTCGAGAATCAAAGCCTCTTCTCCTTCGCGCGTGCTCGCGGCGAGGATCACCGGGCGGCCGCCGAAACGCGCGCGGAAAGCGTCGCCAAGCCGCAACAGGGATTCGGGCGGGGCGATGTCGAACTTGATGTTGCCGGTCACCGCGACCCGCCCGCCGCCGAGCGCCGCGAGCCGCCGTGCATCGGCGTCGGTCTGCGCCGCGATCGCGTTCAAGGCGCCGAGCGTGAGCCCGGTCAGCGCCGGCCAGCGCGCATAGCGCGCCGCAGAACGCTGCGACAGACGCGCGTTCGCGAGCAGCACCGGCACGCCCCGCTTCCGGCACGCTGCGAGCAGGTTCGGCCACAACTCGGTTTCCATGATCAGCCCGACCTGCGGCCGGAAGCGGCGCAGGAAGCGGGTCGCCAGAAAGCCGAGGTCGTACGGCAGATAAACGCGAAGCACGCGCGGATCGTCGCCGAACAGCGCTTGGGAAGTCGCGCGGCCCGTCGGCGTCATGTGCGTCAGCACGACGCTGCGATCCGGCCAGCGTGCGAGCAGCGCCCGCACCAGCGGCTCGGCCGCGCGCGTCTCGCCGACCGACACCGCGTGCACCCACAACACCGGCGCCGGCGCCGCAATGCGGTAACGGCCGAAACGTTCGCCGACATGCCGCAGGTATTCCGGCTGCCGCCGCGCACGCCACAGCAGGCGCAGCAGCACGAGCGGCAGCGCGATAATCCAGAGCAGGGTGTAGGGCAGGCGGGCGAGCATCGAGAAGTTGGAAAAGGGTCCGGAACGGTGCGGCAAGTATAACGGCGTGCGGCGCGAGCCCGTTTTCGTAACCGGAGGTTGCGCAGGCAGCATTACAAGCGCGTATGAGATAATCCGCGGCTCGACGTGAACAGGACGGGCCCGACCATGAAAGTTCTCATCACCGGCGCAGCCGGCTTCATCGGCATGCATGTCTGCCAAGTGCTGCTCGCGCGCGGGGACGAGGTCGTCGGCCTGGATAACCTCAATGATTATTACGACCCGCGCCTGAAGGAAGACCGCCTCGCGCGCCTCGCGCCGCATCCGCGTTTCCGTTTCATCAAGCTCGACGTTGCCGACCGCGACGCCATGGAGCGCCTCTTTGCCGCGGAACGGTTCGAGCGCGTCGTCCACCTCGCGGCGCAGGCGGGCGTGCGCTATTCGCTGCAGAATCCGCACGCGTACGTCGACAGCAACCTGGTCGGCTTCATGAACGTTCTCGAAGGTTGCCGCCACGGCGGCGTGCGGCATTTGGTGTATGCGAGCAGCTCGAGCGTCTACGGCGGCAACACGAAGATGCCGTTCTCCGAGCACGACAGCGTCGACCACCCCGTCAGCATCTACGCCGCGACCAAGAAAGCCAACGAGCTGATGGCGCACACTTACAGCCACCTTTACGGCCTGCCGACCACCGGGCTGCGCTTTTTCACCGTCTACGGGCCGTGGGGCCGCCCCGACATGGCGCTGTTCCTGTTCACGCGGGCAATCCTCGAAGGCCGCCCGATCGACGTCTTCAACCACGGGCGGATGATGCGCGACTTCACCTACATCGACGACATCGTCGAAGGCGTCGTCCGCACGCTCGACCGCGTCGCCGAACCCGATCCGGGTTTCGACGCGCTGCAGCCCGACCCCGCCCGCAGCAACGCGCCGTACCGCGTGTTCAACATCGGCAACCACGATCCGGTCGAGCTGATGGCGTTCATCGAAGCGATCGAGGACGCGATCGGCAGGAAGGCGGAGAAGAACTTCCTGCCGCTGCAGGACGGCGACGTGCCGGCGACGTATGCCGATACCGCGGAGCTGAATGCCTGGACGGGGTTCAAGCCGGGGACGAGCGTGCGGGACGGAGTGGGGCAGTTCGTTGCCTGGTATCGCGACTATTACCGCTCCTGAATGGCAGCACGCACCGTTCTCGTCACCGGCGCGACCGGCTTCATCGGCAGCCGGCTCGCGACGGCGCTCGAGGCGCGGGGCGAACACGTTCGAAGGATGTCGCGGCTGGCATTGCCCGGCGCGTCGGCGGTGCGTGCCGACCTGCTCGACCCGGACGCGCTCGACCGCGCTTGCCGCGGCGTCGAACTGGTATTCCACTGCGCCGGGCACGCGCACGTCTTCGACTCGCGCGGGGACACTGCAGCGCTCCGGCACCGCGACGTGAATTTCGCCGGCACCGCGAACCTCGTCGATGCCGCCGGCCGCCAGGGCGTGCGCGGTTTCGTGTTCCTGTCGAGCGTCAAGGCGATGGGCGCGCCCGGCGCCGCGCCTGTTGATGAAACCTGGTCGGCGCTGCCGGAAACCGCGTACGGGCGGGCCAAGCGCGCCGCGGAGCACGCCGTGCTCGCCGCCGGCCCGCGCTTCGGCATGCGAGTCACCAATCTGCGGCTGGCAATGGTGTATGGCCCCGGCAGCCGGGGAAATCTCGAGCGCATGGCGCGCGGTATCTGCGCGGGGTGGTTCCCGCCGTTGCCCGAAACCGGCGCGAAGCGTTCGCTGGTGCACGTCGACGATGTAGTCGCGGCGATGCTGCTGGTCGCGGACGACGCCCGTGCGGCGGGGAAAACCTACATCGTCGCGGATCCGCGCAGCTGCTCGGGGCGCGAGCTGTACGACGCGCTGCGTGCGGCGCTGGGGCTCGCGCCGGTGCGCTTGCGCTGTCCCGCGGGCGTCCTTCGGTTCGGCGGTGAAATCGGCCATTGGCTCGGGAAGCTGCGTCACCGGCCGGTTCCACTCGACCGGGCGGCGGTCGAACGCCTGCTCGGCCCCGAAAGCTACTCGCCGGCGCTGATCGAGCGCGAACTCGGCTGGCGGGCGCGGGTATCGCTGCAACAGGGGCTGCAGGAGACCTTTGCAGCGGGCTGCGCGGAGCGGGGGCGATGAGCGGAGTGGCCGGCCTCATCGCGCTCGCCGCAATCGCCGCAACGATCTCGGCGGGCACGATCGCGCTGCGGCTGCGTTTCGCCGATCGCGGTCTCGATCAGCCCGGGTATCGGTCGCTCCACGAGCGGCCGACGCCCCACGGCGGCGGGCTCGGCATCGTCGCGGCAACGCTCTTGTGCGGAGCGTGGGCGGGCGCAGCGCCGGTATGGCTCATCCCGGTGCTGGTCCTCGCCGCGGTGTCGTGGGCCGACGACTGGCTCGATCTGCCGTTCTGGCTGCGGCTCGGCGTGCATCTGGCATCGGCTGCCGCTGTTGTTTTTTTTCACGGCCCGGGATCGCCGCTGTTCGTCGCGCTGCAGGTCATTGTCATCGCATGGTCGATAAATGCTTACAATTTCATGGACGGCGCCGACGGTCTCGCTGGCAGTATGTCCGCAGTAGGGTTCACCGCTTATGCAATCGGATTCGCGCAGGCCGCGCAGCCGGCGCTCGCCGGCCTGTGCATCGCGGTGGCTGCTGCTTCGGCGAGTTTCCTCCTGTTCAACTGGCATCCGGCGCGAATTTTCATGGGTGACGTCGGCGCGATTCCATCGGGTTTTCTTGCCGGTGGCCTCGGTTGGTACGGTTACGACATCGGCGCGTGGCCGCTGTGGTTCGCGCCGCTCGTGTTCGCGCCGTTTCTGTTCGACGCGACCGTGACCCTGCTTCGCCGGGCGGGCAGGGGTGAGCGGGTGTGGCACGCGCACCGCGAACATTATTATCAGCGCATGGTGCGCGGCGGCTTTGCCCACGGTGCGATGTGCCTGCGCTGGCTGCTCGTCATGCTGGCCGGCGCCTCCCTGGCGGTGGTGATGCTGCTGTTCCTCGATGCAGGCGGGTGGGCCGGAGCCGCCGCATGGAGCGCAGTGCTGGTCGTCCTCGGGCACCGCATCGACCGGCAATGGAATCGTCATATGGAAACGGAACCCGCAAAATGAACCTGAGCGTGGCGTTGCACTGGCGTTCGCTGGCAGTATTCGGCTTCGACCTCGCGGCAGTGGTCGCTGCCTGGTTCGGCGCCTTCATGTTGCGCTTCAATTTCGAAGGGCTCGGGCCGTACCAGCCGATCGTAAATTACGGCGCGCTGCTGCTCGTGCCGGTCGAGGCGCTGATCTTTCGCGCGGCCGGCCTGTACCGGGGTATCTGGGTGTTCGCAAGCCTGCCCGACCTGCTGCGCATCGGCCGGGCGGTCGGGCTCAGCATGGTCGTGATCGCGCTCGGCGCCGTGCTCCTCGCCCCCGCGCCGGCGCTGCCGCGGTCCTTGCTGCTGATCTATCCGCTGTTGCTGGTGGCGATCATGGGCGGCGGGCGCGCCGCTTACCGTGTTTTCAAGGAGCACCGGGAGTTCGGTGCGCTGCGTGGCGTCGGCAAACCCGTCCTGGTGCTGGGGGCCGGGCGTGAGGCGATGAACCTGATCCAGGAATTGCGCCGCTCGCGCGAGTGGCATGTGGTGGGCCTGCTCGATGACGATCCGTTGAAACGGCATCGCGAGGTCTGCGGCGTGCGGGTGCTGGGGGCGGTGGGCGAGATCGCCGAGTGCGCGGACGCGCTGCATGTCCGCCACGCGATCATCGCGATGCCCGGCGCCAATGCCGAACGTCACCGCCATGTGGCTAACCTATGCGTGCGCGCGGGCGTGCGGGTGTTCATCCTGCCCGCGATCGAGCAGCTGATCGCCGGGCACGACACGCTGTCGCAGATGCGCAGTCTCGACCTCGAGGATCTGCTCGGGCGCGAACCGGTCGAGATCGACACCCCGCAGGTACGCGAGATGCTCGCCGGGCGGGTGGCGATGGTGACCGGCGCGGGCGGCTCGATCGGCGCCGAACTGTGCCGGCAGATCGCGCGCTTCGGGCCGGCCCAGATCATTGCGTTCGAACTGAACGAGTTCGCGCTGTACACGCTCAGCGAGGAGTTCGCCGAGGAGTTTCCGGAGATCGGCCTCGTCGCGATCGCCGGCGACGTCAAGGATCGCCGCCGGGTCATGGAAATCCTCGAACGCCACGCGCCGGCAGTGGTGTTCCACGCCGCCGCCTACAAGCACGTGCCGCTGATGGAAGAACACAACGCGTGGCAGGCGGTGCGCAACAACGTCCTCGGCACGTGGATCCTCGCCCAGGCGTCGGCGGCGCTCGGCGTCGAGCGCTTCGTCCTCGTGTCCACCGACAAGGCGGTCAACCCGACCAACGTGATGGGGGCGAGCAAGCGCCTGGCGGAGATCATCTGCCAGGAGATGCAGCGCCAGTCGCGCCGCACGCGTTTCGAGATGGTCCGCTTCGGCAACGTGCTCGGCAGCGCCGGCAGCGTCATCCCGAAGTTCCAGGCGCAGATCGAGCGCGGCGGGCCGGTCACCGTCACGCATCCCGAGATCACGCGCTACTTCATGGCGATCCACGAAGCGGCGCAGCTCGTGCTGCAGGCCGCCGCGATGGGCGAGGGGGGCGAGATCTTCGTCCTCGACATGGGGCAGCCCGTCAAGGTGCTCGACCTCGCGCGCGACATGATCCGCCTGTCCGGCAAGAGCGAGCGTGAAGTCCCGATCGTGTTCACCGGCCTGCGCCCGGGGGAAAAGCTGTTCGAGGAAGTCCTCGCGCACAGCGAACGCACCCGCCCGACGCATCACGCCAAGCTGCGCGTCGCTCGAGCCTCGTTGCCGGACGGCTTCGAAATGGCCGAGATGCTGCAGTGGGTGCGCTCCGGCAACACCCGCAGCGACGACGAGGTGCGGCGCGTGCTGCGTCGGTGGGTTCCGGAATATGCACCGTATAATCCCCCGAAGCCTTTCCTTGTGGCAGCGAAAGTGGCACGCGAAGCATGTTGAGGTAAGTCTGGTCAATCGCGGACCGGCGTCGGCGTTGTAGCACTACTGCCCCCATAAACTAGCCAGTGGCGCAGCCCAGAGACCATCTCCAAGCGGCAGGGTCTCCATTCCATCGTAAAGAATCACGCCCAACTTGACCTGTGCCCCCGCGATGCTCGCCAGCCGCTTCAAGCCACGAAGATCGCTTTCCCTGACCGTGGCTGCCGCCTTGACTTCCACCCCGATCAGCTGGCCAGCCGCATTCTCGATGACGAAATCCACCTCGAATTGGTCGTGGTCGCGGTAGTAGAGCAACTGGTAATCCCCTTCAGCAGTCGTCGTGTGCTTGAGCAACTCGCCGAAAACAAAGGTCTCCAGTACATTGCCAAACCGGCCGCGGTCCTGCTGAGCAAGCGCTGGGGTCACGTCCGCCAGCGTGGACAACAGCCCCGAATCGATGAATTGAACTTTCGGCGTCTTCACGACGCGGTTCAGCCGGTTCTTTGCCCAAACCTCAATGCGCTTGAGCAGGTACATTTGCTCAAACACCCCGATGTACCGGGCGGCAGTCTTGTGATCCAGCCCGACTTGGCCGCCCAATTGGGTGTAATTGCACATCTGACCGGAGACTTGCGCCAGCGCGCGCAGGAACCGGGGTAACTGGTCAAGCTTGTCGATGCCAGCCACATCGCGGACATCCCGCTGAATGATGGCGTCGAGGTACTGGCGGACCCACGCTGTTCTCCGCCTGACCGTAGCGCGGGAAACCGCCTCAGGGTAGCCACCGCGCAGCACCGCCTCCACCAGATCATCCCCGACCATGGCCCGTCGCACCTTCAGTATCTGCCCGGCAAAGGCGCTGTCGATCCAGTTTGCTGTACTGCCGTGCATTTCACTTTGCGACAGAGGCAGCAATGTCAGCGTCTCCATTCGCCCGGCGAGTGAGTCGGCCACGGTCGGTAAAGCCATCAGGTTGGCCGACCCGGTCAGCAGAAAACGACCGGGGCGTCGATCCTCATCCACCGTCTTTTTGATCGCGAGCAACAACTGGGGAGCACGTTGAATTTCATCGATCACCGCGCGATCCAGACTGCGGATCATGCCCACCGGGTCCTCTTTGGCCGCCAGCAACGTGAGCTCGTCGTCGAGTGTGAGGTAGCGCATCCCCTGCGCGGCGATCTGCCGCACCAGGGTGGTCTTGCCTGCCTGCCGAGGACCGGCAACCAGCACGACGGGCGTATCGGCCATTGCTTCGGCAATACGCGCCTCAATCAGCCGTGGGTAAAGAGAGTGCGTGTTGTTCATGGTGAAACATCGTATCGTGCAACAGGGAATCCAGCTGCGTGGATTTGGGAATATTGTCTCGTATATTTGGGATAACGGGCCCCGGGATTTCGAACAGCCGGATGCCTGTCGCGCGCGCCTCGCCGCCGGACGGGTTTGCAATGCCCGAGAGGCTGCAGTGGTTGCGCTCCGGCAACACCCGGGCCGACGACGCGTTGCGGCGCGTGCTGCGCCGCCGGGTTCCGGAATATGCGCCGTATAATTCCCCCCCAAGCCTTTCCCCGTTGTGGCGAAAATGGCACGTGAAGCATGTTGAGGTAAGTCCAGGGTGGCAATTTATGCAATCGGTGACATCCAGGGGTGTTTCCGGGAATTTCGTGAACTGGTCGACCAGTGCGGCTTCGACCCGTCGAGCGATCGCCTGTGGCTGGTCGGCGACCTGGTCAACCGCGGACCCGCGTCGCTCGAGACCTTGCGCTTCGTCCGGTCGCTCGGCGACGCCGCGGTGAGCGTGCTCGGCAACCACGACCTGTACCTCCTCAAGATCGCGTACGCCGGCGCGTCGGGCCGCAAGCGCCACGACACGCTGCAGCAGGTGCTCGAGGCGCCGGATCGCGACGAACTCATCGCCTGGCTGCGCACACTGCCGCTGATGCATCTCGAAGGCGGATACGCGATGGTCCATGCCGGGCTGCTGCCCGGATGGACTGCCGAACCCGCCCGCGCACTCGCCCGCGAAGTCGAAGCCGTGCTCTCGGGTGATTCCTGCGAAGCGTTCCTGCAGCACATGTGGGGCAATTCGCCGAAAGCGTGGCGCGATGACCTCGCCGGGTGGGAGCGGCTGCGGGTGATCGTCAACGCGATGACGCGCATGCGTTTCTGCACGCCCGACGGGCGCATGGAATTCGATGCGAAAGGGCCTCCCGACAGCGCGCCGCCGAATCATCTGCCGTGGTTCGCGCACCCGAACCGCGCCAGCAGCGACACGACCATCGTCTGCGGCCACTGGTCCGCGCTCGGCTTGCGCATGGAGCCGAACCTGCTCGCCCTCGATTCCGGCTGCGTATGGGGCGAAAAGCTCACCGCGGTGAGACTCGAGGATCGCCGGGTGTTCCAGGTGCATGCGGGGAAGCAGCTTGGGTCGTTCTGAGGAACTGCCTGCGGTCGATATCCATGCGAAGGCGCCGCTGCAGCACGCGAAGCTCGCGCTGATCTCGAGTCAGGCGTATTCGATCCACAATTTCCGCGGCCCGTTGATCCGCGACTGGGTTGCGCGTGGCCTGCAGGTGTTCGCGCTCGCCCCCGACTACGACACCGCGAGCCGCGACGCCGTCGTCGCGCTCGGCGCTGAACCCGTCGATTACAGCCTCGAGCGGGCCGGCATCCGGCCGCTGCGCGACGCGCGCGACATCTTCCGGCTCGTGCGCCTGCTGCGCCGGCTGCAACCCGACTATGCGTTCACGTATTTCATCAAGCCGGTGATCTACGGCACTTTCGCGGCGCGCCTCGCCGGCGTGCCGGATCGCTCCGCGATGGTCGAAGGCGCCGGCTATGTCTATTCGGAAGAAAGCCCCGGCTTCTCACTGCGCCGCCGCGTGCTGCGCGCCGCGGTCAGCGGCTTGTACCGGGCCGGGCTCGCCGCGGCGCATCGCGTGTTCTTCCTCAACCGGGACGATATCGAACTGTTCGTTCGCAGCCGCATGGTCGCTGCCGAGCGCGCCATCATGCTCGGCGGCATCGGCGTCGATCTCGGCTGGTTCGCCGCCGCACCGCCGGTCACCGATCCGCCGACATTCCTCCTCGCAGCCCGGCTGCTCGCCGAAAAAGGTGTCCGGGAGTACGTCGAGGCGGCGCGGAGGGTTCGCGCCATGCATCCTTGCGCACGTTTCATCCTGCTTGGCAGCATCGACGCCAATCCGGGTTCGGTCAGCGAGGCCGAACTGCGTGCGTGGAATGCCGAAGGCGTCGTTGAATGGCGAGGCCACGTCAGCGACGTTCGCCCGGCGATCGCCGAAGCGAGCGTCTTCGTCCTGCCGTCGTACTACCGCGAGGGCGTTCCGCGCAGCATCCAGGAAGCCATGGCGATGGGCCGCCCGATCATCACGACCGACATGCCCGGATGCCGGGATACCGTCGAGCCGGGTGAAAACGGTTGGCTGGTGCCGCCGCGCAATGTCGATGCGCTGGTCGATGCGATGATCGGTTTCATCGAGCAGCCCGAGCGAATCGCGTCGATGGGGGCCGCGAGCCGGCGCCTCGCCGAGGCGCAATTCGACGTGCGCCGCGCGAACGCACGCATCCTTGCGGCGATGGGATTTGAATGAGAGCCAGCCGCGTCTGCCGGGAGCGTGAGCGATGAGTGCCGTGGAACCGCTGCACATCCTGCTCGCGACATACAATGGCGCGCGTTTCCTGCCGGTACTGCTCGATAGCGTGCTGGCCCAGTCGGACCCGAACTGGGTTCTGCTCGTGCGTGACGACGGCTCGAGCGACGATACGGTGACAGTGCTGCACCGTTACGCCGCGCACGATGCACGAATTCGTCTGATGGCGGACGAGGATGCCACGCTGGGCATCCGGCGGAACTTCGAGCGACTGCTCGATTGCGCCCACCGAGCCGGGGCGGCAAGCTTCGCGCTGTGTGACCAGGACGATTTATGGTATCCGCACAAACTCGCCCGCATGCGTGCGGCACTCGAGGGCGCACAAGCGCGCCACGGCGGATCGACTCCGATACTTGCATATGCCGACCTTGCCCTGATCGACGACGCAGGTCGCTCCATCGCTGAATCACACTTCGGTCGGGCCGCTGCCCCGCAGGTGCGGCATGGCGTCGATACCTGGCTCATCGCTCACAACCTGATCCCGGGGTGCGCGATGGTGGGTAACCGTGCGCTGCTCGATCTGGCGCTGCCTTTCCCGCCGCAAGTATTCCATCACGACTGGTGGCTCATTCTCGTGGCGTCAGCGGCAGGCCAAGTCATTTCGGTGGATGCAGCACTGACCGGATATCGCCAGCATTCTGCTAACGCGATCGGCGCTGCCGCGCCGATGAGCCGGATACTCGACTTCATCCTCCATTTCCGGCACTCACTCGAAGATGCCCGCGCGCAGTATGTCCGCGCGGTGGATCAGGCCGCAGCCCTCGTCGAGCGCGTCGGCGTCGGGGGGCACCGCAAGTGGATTGCCGCTGCCGGTGTTGCCCGTGACCGGCTCGGTGCGCCGGTGCGACGCGTGCGCATTGGGGCGATCCTTGCGGGGCCGGTGCGACGGATCGGGCTGGCTCGCAACGTGCTTATGTTCTCTGTATCCTTGTTCCCTTTGCGCCGCCGATGCCGGGAGCGGTCCGGCGCTCCTTCAACCCGGTGAAGAAGGAGGTGTCGTGCTTCCGGGGTTGGGAACGAGTGCTCGCCCCCATCGGTGGCACTGCGCACGAAGGCAAGAGTGATGCCGCTTGCACCGCATCGACTATCGGATGCATTGGGTGGTCGAGTTGGCTATCATCTTTTGTTTATCCGCCGAGCTCTCCTTCCGCGATCCCGTACGTTCGCCCATTTCCGGATCCTCTCGCGAGGGCTGTGCGCAGGGTGCAACCGAACTGTCTGAGGACTTCCCCCAGTGGACACTAATCACCCCGACCGACTCGCAGCGGCTGATGATGTCGCCGAACGCTTCCATCGCTGGTACTACGATAACGGCGTATGGGAGACGGTGCGCTTCCTCGGCGTGCCTTGCCTCAAGTCCGTCATGGACCTGTGGAACTACCAGGAGATATTGTTCGAGCTCAAACCATCGCTGATCGTCGAGTTCGGCACGCGCCACGGGGGTTCCGCTCTCTATTTCTCGATGATCGGCCAAGGAATCAATCCGCTGCTGCGCGTCCTGACTGTCGATATCGAGGACCATCTGCTCGACCCCCAGGTATCTCGTGTACCCGCCATCGAATTCATGAAATGCTCATCGACCGATTCCGCTGTCGCCGCCCGTATCACCGAGTTGCGCAACAGCCTGCCCGGGCCGATGTTCGCGATTCTCGACAGCGATCATCACCAGCCACACGTGTTGCAGGAAATGCTGTCATTGCGCAGCGTAATGCGTTCCGGTGATTACCTGGTGGTCGAGGACAGCAACATCAATGGTCATCCGGTTCTGCCGGGCTGGGGGCCGGGGCCGTTCGAGGCCATTGCCGAATATGTCCGGCAATTTCCTGACGACTACGTCAGGGATGAGGCACGTGAGTGCAAGTTCGGCTTTACTTTCGCACCTGCGGGCTTTCTGCGGCGCGCGTGAGCGCAACGGCGCATAGCCGCCATCTTCGTGAGTAAAAATGCAAGTTGATTCTGCCGCCGACCGCCCCCGTCTCGGCGAGCTTCTCGTTCGTGAAGGCAAGCTCAGTCAGCGCGACCTCGAACAGGCGCTCATCGCGCAACAGGAAATGGGTGATCTGCTCGGGCGCGTACTGATTCGCCTGGGGTTGCTGTCGGAAATCGACATCGCTCGCACCCTGTCCGGGCAGCTCGATATCCCGCTCGTGCAGGCGGGGGAGTTTCCGGAAGAGATGGTCGTCGTCGAGGGGCTGAGCAGCGAATACCTGCTCAGCCAGGGTGTGCTGCCGTGGCGGCGCGAGGCTGACGAACTACACGTCGTCATGGCGGTGCCGCAGGACGGCTTTCTGACCAAGGCGCTGCACCTGGCGACGGGCCTGCGCATCCGTCCGGCGCTCGGGCTCGAATCCGATATCCAGGCGGCCCTCGATCGCCTTTACCTCGAAGCGGCAAGCCCCGACGACGAAGAAGACGAAGGTTTCGTCGGCGCGCTCGGCAGTGACAACGAGTTCATCGAGCACCTGAAGGATCTCGCCAGCGAAGCGCCCGTCATCCGCTTGGTGACCCAGATCATTGGTCGCGTCATCGACCTGCGGGCATCCGATATCCACATCGAGCCGTTCGAGGATGGCCTGCATGTACGCTACCGGGTCGATGGCGTGCTGCAGGCGGCCGAAAGCGCGGCTCCCAGTCTCGGTGCGGCAGTCACGTCACGCATCAAGCTGCTCGCCCATCTCAACATCGCCGAGCGCCGCCTGCCGCAGGACGGACGCATCCGCACCCGGGTCAAGGGCCACGAGCTTGACCTGCGCGTCTCCACTTTGCCGACTGTGCACGGCGAAAGCGTGGTCATGCGTGTGCTCGATCGCGCGAGTATCCGCATCAGTCTCGAGGATATGGGGTTTGCTGAAGACAACCTCGCGAGATTCCGCGACCTGCTGCTGCGGCCGCATGGCATCCTGCTTGTCACCGGCCCCACCGGCAGCGGCAAGACGACGACGCTGTATGCCGCTTTGGCCAAGCTCGACGCAACCGAACTTAAAATCCTCACCGTCGAGGATCCCGTCGAATACCAGCTCGCCGGCGTCAACCAGGTGCAGGTCCAGAGTCAGATCGGCCTCAGCTTTGCGCATGCGCTGCGTTCCATCCTGCGCCAGGATCCGGACATCATCATGATCGGCGAGATGCGCGACACTGAAACTGCGCAGATCGCAGTGCAGTCCGCGCTGACCGGTCACCTCGTACTATCTACGCTGCACACCAATACGGCCGTCGGTGCGATCGTCCGGCTCGAAGACATGGGAGTGGAACGCTACCTGATAACTTCGACCGTCAATGGCGTACTTTCGCAGCGGTTGGTGCGCAAGCTCTGCGAACATTGCCGTGAGGCGGTCGAGTTGCACGACGCCGAGCTCGACAAGGCCGGCATTGCGCGTTTCCTGCCGGAGGGCGAGCGGCGCGTGTTCGCTGCTCGGGGCTGTCCGCGCTGCAAACATACCGGCTACCACGGCAGGACTTCGATCCACGAACTGTTCGTCATGGATGACGCCGCCCACCAGGCGGTGCTGTCCGGCGCGGATGCGACCATCCTGCACAACGTCGCCCGTCGGGCAGGCATGTTGACTCTCTACGAAGACGGGCTGCGCAAAGTTGCCGCCGGCGTCACCTCGATGGATGAGCTGTTGCGCGTGACGCAGGATCAGAGCAATGACTGAATTTGCCTATCGTGCTGCGCATGGCGACGGCAACATGGTGGATGGACGCATCGAGGCCGCTTCCCGGGAGAACGCCCTGCGCCAACTGCGCAGCCAAGGCTTGACGCCGATCCGGCTGGAAGCCGCGGCGGCGGCCGCAGTCAGGACCGGCGCGCCGAAGCCCGCGACACCACTCCCCTCATCGCAGCAACGGATGTCGGGGCCGGCGAAAGTCGCCAGCAAGCAGGGCAGACCGGTCGTGCATGCTTCGCGAAGCCTGTTTGCTACGGATAGAAAGCCTGGTCACGTCGATGTTTTTCACCTTACCGGAGAGCTTGCGGTCATGCTGCGCGCCGGCCTGCCGCTGGACCGGGCGCTCAAGGTGATGGTGAGCATGAGTCAGAGACCCTCGATCACCGCCCTGCTCGATGACCTGCTCGATTCGGTCAAGTCCGGCAAAGGCTTCAGCCAGGCGCTGCAGCCACACCAGAGGCTGTTTGGCGAGTTCTACATCAACATGGTGCGTTCCGGCGAGGCCGGCGGCCAGCTCGGCGAAGTGCTGAGCCGTTTGGCGGAACATCTCGAACGTACCCGGGCGCTGCGCGAGAGCGTGGTGTCGGCACTCATCTATCCCGCCATCCTGGTGCTGGTGGCCGCGGTATCGGTCTTCCTGATGCTTGCTTTTGTCGTGCCGCAGTTCGAATCGTTATTCAACGACATGGGCGAAGCTTTGCCGCTGCCGACACGGATCATCGTCGGTGCAGGCCACCTGGTTGCCGACTGGGGATGGTTGATGGCACTGGTCGTCGCGTTGGGCGTGGCCGTCTTCCGGCGCTGGTTGCACACCCCCGGTGGCCGCAACTGGCGGGATGCGTGTGTGCTCAGCCTCCCGGTGCTGGGTGGCGTGGTGCAGAAATTCGAGATCACCCGCTTTGCCCGCAGTATGGGAACTCTGCTCGGAAATGGCGTACCCATCGTCATCGCGATCAAGATCGCCTCCGACACGATGGATAATGTCCGCTTGCGTGAGGCCATGACCGGCGTTGCTCCGGCAATCAAGCAGGGCGAGCGCATGGCCGAAGCGCTCAGTGCAACCGGCCTGTTTACGCCGCTTGCGCTCAACATGGTTCGCCTGGGCGAAGAAACGGGACGGCTCGACGAGATGCTCCTCGAACTGGCCCGGGTTCACGACGGTGAAGTGCAGTCGGGAATCAAGCGTGCGCTGACGATGCTCGAACCTCTGCTCATCCTGGGGTTGGGGGGTGTTATCGCTGCCATCATCGTTTCGATCCTGATGGGTATTCTGTCGGTCAACGACCTTGCCGTGTGAAGCGGAAAAGGACGCGCCTGAATGCCGATTCCTCGCAGAAGCCTCAGCTGTTCGCCTTCCCCCGGTTTAGAATGCCCTGCGATCGACAGGGCAAAAATGTCGCCCCGCCGCTTTTTTTTTTGAGGTCCCCGTAAATGTTTCCGTTGCACATGATCCATCGTCCTCGCCATTCCTCGGCCTCTGGTTTCACGCTTGTCGAACTCCTTGTCGTGCTGGTCATTCTGGGACTGCTGGCAGGTCTGGTCGGACCGCGCGTACTCGGGCAACTGGGCGGAGCGAAAAGCAAGACCACCGCAGTGCAGGTCAAGGATTTCGAACAGGCGGCCGAACTCTTCAAGCTCGATGTCGGCCGTTTCCCGAACAGGGATGAAGGGCTCGATGCGCTGACCAGTCGGCCCGGGTCGGCGCCGGGCTGGAATGGCCCGTACCTGAAGAAGGGTGAGGTGCCGAAGGATCCGTGGGGCAATCCCTACCACTATGAGAGCCCGGGCAAGCACACCGATATCGACATCTTCTCCCTCGGCGCCGACAACGCGCTCGGCGGCGAGGGCGAGAACGCGGATATCGGCAACTGGCAGTGACACTTCCCGGCGACGGGGATGGCGGGAGAGGGGGTTTTACCCTCATCGAGCTGGTCGTGGCGCTCGCGGTCGCGGCCGTCATGCTCGGCGTGCTGCCCGCCGCGCTGGGTCGCCTGTATGACGCGATGGAATACCGCTCGACCGTGCGGAACATGCTGACAGATATCAAGGCCGCGCGCCTGGAGGCGGTTCGCAGTGGGCAGGCGGCGGTATTTACCGTCGATCTCGAGGGCCATCGCTTCGGTGTCGGCGCTGAGCCTGCGGAGAAGATCCCGGAAAAACTCAAGGTCCGCGCGATCGTCGCCGACACCGAAATCGCTCCCGGCGAGCGCGCGGGGATCCGCTTTTATCCCGACGGCAGTGCAACCGGTGGCAGTATCGAGCTCGAACGCCCATCCGGAGACGGCCTGCGCTTGCGTGTCGACTGGCTGTTCGGGCGGGTGTCCCAGGAGCCGCTCGGTGGATGAAGGTCGTGCGCCGTAGCATTCCTGAGCACGGATTTTCCCTCATCGAGGTGCTGGTCGCGTTTTCCATCATGGCGCTGGCGTTGGGCGTGCTCTATCAAGCCCTGGGCGGCAGCATGCGTGCGGCAGGCGAAGCCGAACGGCACGTGCGTGCGGTCCTCGTCGCCGAATCCATCCTTGCCCAGTACGATTCGGTTCCGCCCGGAGGTCTGGACGTATCGGGCGCCGCCGGCGGCTTCGACTGGCATCTGCGCACCGCCCCAGTGCCACCGCTCGATGGGCGTCCCGAGGCCTGGACACTCCAAAACATCGAAGTCGATGTCAGTTGGGAAGACCGCGGCGCCGAGCGCCGTTTCCGCCTCGTCACTATGCGTCCGGAAGTCGACCCGGCGATCATCGATGTCAATGCCGGAGGAGGGCGATGAAGCGGCAGCGCGCGACGCGCGGCTTTACGTTGGTCGAGATCATCATCGCGCTTAGTCTGCTGTCGCTGATCATGCTGGCGCTGGTAGCGGCATTGCGCACTTTCGGTGAATCCGGTTCTCGTCTCGAGGCACGCAGCGAGCGCGCGGACGATATGCGTCTTGTCAGTGGCTTCCTTCGCCGGATCGTCAGCGAGGCATCGGTTGCACACCCCCGCAAACTCGACGATGGCACCGAAGTGCCCGATTTTCTCGGCGAGCCCCAGGCGCTCGAATGGCTTGCGCCGATGCCGGCCCGTCACGGGGTCGGTGGGCTGCACTGGCTGCGGCTGTCGGTGCGGTCCGAGGCGGAAGGTTTCGACCTGGTGCTGCAATGGGTGCCGTTCGTGCCCCCTCTGCAGGCTTTTGCAGCCGATCCGGATGCTCGCCCGGACTGGGAGGACGAACCTGCCCGTGTCCTGGTGCGGCGGCTCGATTCGTTCTCCGTCGCCTATCAGCGCTTGGGGCGCAGCGACTGGCAGGACAACTGGAGCGACGCTGCAGTCCTGCCGGGACGCGTCGCCTTCAAGTTGCGCATCGGTGGAGCGAGTTGGCCGGACCTGATCGTCCCGGTGCTGGCGGCTGAGCCGGGCCTCGATGTGAATGCAACGGCACTGGATCGTGCCCAATGAGGCGCGCTGCCGTTTGGTCTGCCGGTGCGATCGTCGGTCGCCTGTCACCGCACAGGGCTGCGGGCATGGCGCTGGTAGCGGTGATGTGGGTCGTGGCCGCACTGTCGATATTCGCCATGAGCCTGGCCGCATCGTCCCGGGGGGAAGTGCGCAGCGCGCAAAGTGCGCGGGGCTTCGCTGAGGCCGCAGCCTATGGCGATGCGGCTATCCAGCTCGCAGCGCGCGAATTGAAGTTCGCCACGGACCCGGTCGACCGTCGCCTTACCCTGAGTTACCCCATCGATGACCGGCAGCTTGTCGTCCGCGTGTCGCCTGGCGGGGGGTTTGTGGACCTGAACGGCGCGTCGCAAGCTTTGCTGCGCGACCTGTTTGTGTTCGGCGCCGGTCTCGATGCCGAACAGGCCGAACTGCTCGCGCAGCGCATTGCCGATTGGCGTGACCCGGACGAGGATGCATTGCCGCTCGGTGCCGAGAACCCGGCCTACGAAGCCGCAGGGGTGGCTTTTCGCACGCGCGGCGGCCCCTTCGATACCCCGGAAGACCTGCTCCAGGTACTCGGTGTGAGTTTTGATATCTATGATAAAATTAGCGGTTTTGTGACGACGCAAACTGGTGCAGCGGGCGTGGATCCACTTGCGGCTTCAAAAGGCGTGCTGAGAGTGCTTGCCCGGGGCGATGCCGCGGTCGCGGATGTTTTTTCGGCGGCGCGCGATGCGAAGGAGCCTTCGATTGACACAACCGCTTTCACTCAGGAGCATATTCTGTCGTCTTCCGGCACCGTTTATTACATTGAGGCGTTTTACCCCGGCGAAGGCGGGCGCACACTGGCGCGCGCCCGCTGGGTCGACCTCGGCGCCGAAGGGCCGGCGGGGTTGCCCTGGCGCAGCATGCGCGTCGAACCGGTGCGCAGCTTTGTGAGCGAGGACGGGCATGGCGCTTGAGGCCGGCAATCCGACCCTGTTCGGCTTTGATCTGCGCAGGATCGGCCAGGTCTGGCGCAATGGCTGGGATGAAGCTTTCCAGTGGCCGTCGCTGGCCTGGCTGACGCCGCAGGAGGCGATCCGGGTTCTGCTGCCAGACGGCGGCGAAGCGCTGCGCCTCGGTGTATCGGCCGCGCCGGCACCGGCAGACGTCGCAGCAGCGACCTTGGCCGTGGTGCTGCCGGAAGACAGTGTGCTGCTGCGCGAAGTCAGGCTGCCACCGCTCGGTGGCGACGAATTGCGCCAGGCGATCGAACTCGAGGTCCTTGCGGTCAGTCCGTTCCCCCCCGAGGAAACCGTGTGGGGATGGCGCGTCGAACCGGTGGGCGCGCAAGTGAGGGTGCGTCTGGCGCTTACTGCACGTTCGCATGTGAGGGCGGCGCTCGCACACGAGCAGGAACGCCTGAGTGGAGTGGAACCTGAAATCTGGGCTGTGGCGACCGCGCCGATCGTGCTTCAGGGTTATGGCGAGCATGATCGGATGAAACGCATGCGTGCCGCCCGCAACCGCATCCTGCTCGCGTTCGCCGGGGCCTTCGTGCTCATGCTCGCACTGGCAGTGACGCCGGTGCTGCAGGCGCGCGAGCGCGTGTTCGATGCACAGCGCCAGTATGCGGCGCTCGAGACCGAAGTCGCGAGTCTGCTGGGGGCACGCAATGCACTTGCAGTTGGCAACGAACGTGCGCGCGCACTGCGTGCCCACCTGGAACAGCGGCAGGAACTGCCTCAGTTGCTTGAACTCATTACGCTGCTCCTGCCCGACGACGCTTTCCTCAGCCGGCTCGAAGTACAGGGACGGCAGGTGCGTATCGTCGGGCAAGCGGCCGATGCCGCCCAACTGATGAAGATTCTCGGTGCGCCGGGCTCGCCGTTCCGGAATGTACGTGCGCCATCCCCTATTTCACGTGCCGCAGGTTCCAATAAGGAAAACTTCGTCATCGAATTCATCGTCCCGGGCGAGGAGAAGGCGCAGTGACGTTTGCCGTGGACACGCATTTCCCCGGGCGCGATGGTCGATTCGTCGTAGCGAGCGTGCTGGTAGCAGCGCTGGCGGTGCTTGCCCTGGTCACATATTTGCTGCTGGGCAAGCTTTTCTGGGCGCAGGATACGACGGCGTCGATCGAGCCGCGCTACGCCCGCCTGCTGGGTCTGCGCGAAGTAGGGCCGCAGGTCCAGTCCTCCCTGGCCCGCGTCGGGGCGGATCTGTCCCGCTACGCCTATCCGGCCACCGCTGATGCGGCCCGGATTGGAACCGACATGCAGCAGCGCATCCGCCAGCTTGCCGAAGCTGCGGGGCTGGGAGTTGCCGGCAGCCAGATCCTGCCCGCGCGCCCCCATGCCGGTTTCACCCAGATTCCGCTCAAGCTCACGGTCGATGGCAGTCTCGAAGGCCTGCGTAGCCTGCTGGCGGGGTTTGATCGCGAAACGCCGGTGATTCTCGTCGATAACCTCCAGGTCAATGCTTCGGTGCCCCGTGTTCGTCGCGGTCAGCCGCAACCCCAGGAGCGGCTGGTGGGGCAGCTCGATCTCAGTGTGTTGCATCTTCAGCCATGAAGCGAACGACATTCTCCGTTCTGCTCGGTATCGATGCTGTGCTGCTCGCCGTTGTCGGGGCGGTATGGGCTGCAGGAGACACCAGCTGGACGCCTCCTCCGGCGCAACGGCCCGATCCTTCGTCCCTGCAGACAGAAAAGATCGAGCGCGAAATCACCGATCTCGTTGCCCTGAGTCAGACACTCGATCGTCCCGTCTTTGCCCAGACGCGTCGCCCGCCGCCGCCGCCGGAAGTTGTGGCGGTCGAGACGCCCCAGGCCCCCGATCCGCTCGAGGACGTGTTGCTGCTCGGCATTTTCACTGTTGGCAAAGACAAGCATCTGATGCTGCGTGCCGACAACAAAGTCAGCCGGCTCAAGCAGGGGGACAGCTTCGGGCCGTGGACGGTGGGCGCCCTCGACGGCAATCAAGCAAGTTTTATACAGGGGGAGCAACGGCGCCTGCTCACACTCAAGCACGCGGCCCAGCCTCAGGCTACCCGGCTGTCGGCACCCGTCCTGCCAGGCAAGGGGGGCGCTTCTGTCGCAGACGGCGCCCAGCCTGCCGTTGCCGACAGTGGCAAGCCATCGCCGGAACCTTCCGCCCGGGTGGCACCAGCGGCGGCTCCGGCTCCGCCCGGTGCCGCATCTTCCATGGCCAAACGTGGCGGCGGCTCCCTTGCGCAACGCCTTGCCAAGCGGCGTGCCGCCCGGCTCGGGCTCGAAAAAAAATGACCTCCATCGACATGTCAATCAGCAGACCCTTTTTCCGCGTTTGTCTTATCGCACTCGGCAGCGTTGCTGTTTTCCTTGCCGGATGTGCCTCTGGCGGACCGGTGCAGGAAGATACGGTTGCCAGGGGGGCAGGGGCAACCTCCGAAGCAGGGGTGAAAACCGCTCCGGCTGCAGCGCAAGAAAATGTCGAAGCGAAAAAGGCGGAAACTGAAGCCGCCCCGCGCCGTGAGCCCACCTTGCTTGCCGGCAACGACCGCGTGATCAACTTGCCGGCCTCGAAAGCGGTCAATATTTCCAAAGGGGGAGCAGTTTCGCTCAAATTCGAGCAGGCTCCGGTCACCGACTTTGCCCATGCCATTCTCGGAGACCTGCTCAAGCTCGATTACACGCTGCATCAACCGCTTGGCGGTGAAGTCACGATTCATACCCAGGGAGCTGTGCCGCCGGATAAAGTTCTGTCCATTCTCGAATCGGTATTGGCTGCGAACGGCCTGACACTCGCGCGGGATGCGCAGGGGCTGTATCACGTCGGCCGCCCCGAACTGCTCAGGGGGCTGGGGGCTTCGGCGGTCAATGTCAAGGCCATTCCCACTGGACAAGGCATGGTCGTCGTGCCGCTGCAGTTCGTCGGAGCGGCCGAAATGGCCGATATCCTTCGTCCAGTGGCGCCCGCGGAGGCCTTCGTGCGCGTCGATACCTTGCGCAATCTGCTGATTCTGTCCGGTTCGGGGAATCAGCTCGAAGGCTGGCTGGATTTTGTCAATATTTTCGACGTCGATATGCTCAAAGGCATGTCGGTGGGTCTGTTTCCGCTCGAATATGCGTCGGTCAAGGAAGTCGATGCCGCCCTGCGCGCAGTGACCGGCGCACCGGCAGCTGCGGCGTCTGCCGCGCGGGGCGAAGGCCAGCAGCAGGCGCCGGCCGAAATCAAGCAGCTGCCCACTTTCGGTCCGCTCGGCGGAGTGGTGCGCATCCTGCCCATAGAGCGCCTGAACGCGCTGCTCGTGGTCACTCCGCGGGCACATTACCTGCAACAGGCCAAGGAATGGATCGAGAAGCTCGATCGCCCCTCGGACGGTGGTACCGAACCGCAGCTCTATGTCTATCCGGTGCAAAATGGCTCTGCCCAGCATCTCGGGAGCCTGCTCAGCGCAGTGTTCGGCGGCGGGCAGGCGGGCGCGGCGCGCACTCCGACCGACAGCGGCGTGGCGCCCGGGCTGTCGTCCATCGGGCGCACCGGTCTCGGCGGCTCGGGCATGATGTCGCAGGCGCTGAACAATGCCGGCCGCAACGACGGCAGCCAAACGCAGGCGACGACGCAGTTCTCGCTCGGCCCGCTGGTGCGGGTGGTGGCTGACGAGTTCAACAATGCATTGCTGATCTATGCGCCGGGTTCCGAATATCGCAAGATCGAGGCCGCGTTGCGCCGTCTGGATCTGTCTCCCACCCAGGTCCTGATCGAGGCCAGCATTCTCGAAGTCACGCTCAGCGATGAAACCCGGTTCGGCCTGCAATGGTTCTTCGAGGGCAAACTGGGCGGCGACTACCGCGGCAGCGGCCTTTTCACCGACCGTGCCAGCGAAACCCTCGGCCGTACCGTGCCGGGTTTTTCCTACAGCATCACCAATGCCGCGGGGCAGGTGCGGGCAGTGCTCAACGCGATGGCGCAGAAATCCCTGGTGAACGTCATTTCCAGTCCCAGCGTCATGGTTCTCGACAACCACACCGCCGTCATCCATGTCGGTGACCAGCAACCGATCCGCTCGACGCAGACCGTGACCGACGGCGGCACCACCAGCACCTCGATCCAGTACAAGGACACTGGCGTAATGCTGCAGGTGACGCCGTCGGCCAATGCAGGAGGCATGGTCGCGATGGACATCAAGCAGTCGGTCACCGACGTCGGCGCAGTCGACGATGCGACCGGCCAGCGCAGTTTCAATCAGCGCGAGGTGGCGAGCAAGGTTGCGGTGCGTACTGGCGAGACTGTCATCCTCGGCGGCCTGATTCGCGATTCGGACACCAACGGCAAAACAGGCGTGCCCTGGCTGCACGACATTCCGGTGCTCGGCCCGCTGTTCGGCACGACAAGCGATGTCACCCGGCGTACCGAACTGCTGGTGATGATCACTCCCCGGGTGGTGCAAAGTGACCAGCAGGTGCGTGAACTGGGTATCGAAATGCGCCGGCGCATGGAAGGCCTGAGCGTCTTGCCTGGCTGGGAGCGCTTCGAGGCTGACCCGGGCGTCGGCAAGGACATGCTGCCAGCTCCCGAAGAGACTCCAGCTCCGGCCCCCGCATCCTGAACGCGTGCTGGGTACTGGCCCCGAACAATCAAAAGGAGAATGCCAACCGTGAATATCCGCTTTCCCCGACTCGTCTGCGGTGCGTTATTGCCGCTCGCCCTGCTGGCGGCCTGCGCGACCGTCACGCCGGCTACGCCGGAAGAAGCAGTGGCGAAGCGCGCCCAGGCCCGCTTCGACGCATTGATCGCCAAGGACTTCAAGGCCGCCTACGGTTTCTTCACGCCGTCCTACCGCGATATGATGAATTATGAGAACTGGATCCGCTCCCGCCCTCCTCGCGCGAGTTTCCGCACCGCCCGCGTGCTGAAAGTGGAATGTCCTTCGGCAGATGCCTGCAAGGTCGAGATGGAGACCGCGTACGACAGCCCGCGTGGCGTAAAGGCAGCGCCGAAAGGCCTCATCGAGCGCGTCGTGCCGGAGCGCTGGGTGCGGGTGGAGGGTGAGTGGTGGTTGTTCCAGGCGCGCTAGTGTTGTGAATATGCAACGTACTCGCCGGGAGCGCCGCTTGCATGACGAAAAAAACACGGAAATGCTTGCGAACTGTTTCGGAGCGTTTGCTATGATGACATCGCAGGTTGCGCCTTGCGCTCAGAAGGGCGTCATGAGAAACTTATCGGGCGTAAGCCAAGCACGTAGCCGGATGCATGTTGGGTTGCTTGGTTTAATGGCAATTTCATTTCAATCAAAAGGTAGAGTTCGCGATGAAGAAACAACTTCTTGCTTCCGTGGTCGCCGGTCTGGGTGTGGTCGGTTCGGCGCATGCCGTTCACGTCAATCCGGACGGGCTGGGTCAGGTTCTGCTGTACCCGTATTACACCGTGCAGGACGGCTACGACACATATGTGCATGTAGTTAACACCACCGACAGCGCCAAGGCCGTGAAGGTCCGTTTCCTGGAAGGTAAGAACAGCCAGGAAGTGCTTGACTTCAACCTCTACCTGTCGCCGAAGGACGAGTGGACCGGTGTGATCACCCGTACCGAAACCGGTGCCCAGATCAGCTCGCAGGACACCTCGTGCATCGCGCCCCGCCAGCTGACCACGCCGGAAGCCTTCCGTACCACGCTGTTCTCGAAGGACTCGGTGAAAGACGCTGCACGTACCCGTGAAGGCTATCTCGAGATCATCGAGATGGGCGACCTTCCGGTGGACGTCGCCGCAGCCGCTACCCACACTTCGGCTGGCGTGCCGGCTAACTGCGCGCTTGTTCGCACTTTTGCCGGCACCGTTACCCTGCTGCCGGCCAGTGGCGGTCTGTACGGCTTCAACACCGTGATCAACGTCGAAGACGGCCTGTCCACCACGGTCGACGCCGTTGCGCTGGATGACTTCTGGTCCGCGGATCTCGCTAGCCACACCGCTACCGGCACCACCACCCCCAGCCTGAACAACGCGTCCGGCGAAGCGCATATCCTGAACGGCAATGAGATCGTGAATGCCACGTTCCCCGGTGACCCGGTCGACTCCGTATCCGCTGTCCTGGCCCGTACCAACGTGATCAACGATTACGTCGTCGGGCTGGACTTCGATGCGCTGACCGATTGGGTCATCACTTTCCCGACCAAGCGTTTCTACGTCAATCCGGGTGTCCTGAGCACTAGTGTGGATACGGCTGCTCGTGCACCGTTCAGCCAGAAGTGGCTGACCGACAAGTCGCAGTCTTGCGACACCATCGGCATCACTTACTACGACCGCGAAGAGAAAACCGAAGTGGGTGAAGGCGACTTCTCGCCGCTGCCGGATACTCAAGAAGCTGCGCTGTGCAATGAAGTCAATACTATCTCGATCGTTGCCAACGGTGGAGAGGGCGGCCTGCTGGGTGCTGCGTTCACCAACGCGCAGATCGAACTGGCTGCTGGCTTCAACGCCGGCTGGATGGACATCGGCTTCATTAGCCCCGCGGCTGAGACGGGTGTGACTTCTCTTGAAGGCGTTAATGTGGGTGGTCTGCCGGTGATCGGCTTTGCGCTGTCCTCCTTCACCAACGGCACGCTCGAAGTCGAAGGTGTGAATGTGTTGTCGAACTACGGCGGTAGCTCGGCGCACAAGGGCGTGCGCGCCATCTTCCAGCCCCTGTAAGCTCGGTCTTACAATTTGTAGTGCAAACACCGGCCGAAAGGCCGGTGTTTTTTGTTTTTTGAATGCTAAAATTCGAACGTCAAATTCGGAAGGGGAATGTTATGCAACGTCTTGTCCTTGCCGCTGCACTGGGGGCCGTTGCGTTCTCGACAGCGCATGCTGCCAGCCTGACCCTTTCGGTTGATGGGCAGGCAAGTACGACTTATACACTCACATCTCTGACTGTCGACAGTGCGGGCAATGTGAAGGTTGCTGCATCGGGAGGGTCGGCTCCGACTGATCCCGGTCCGACTGATCCCGGTCCGACTGATCCCGGTCCGACTGATCCCGGTCCGACTGATCCCGGTCCGACTGATCCTCCTCCCAATTCTGGAGGGTGCGTTGCATCCGATACGCTGACTTGCGTCGACACGCCGCTGCCTGCGAAGGTGCAGAGCCGCCTTTCATTCCGGCCGGTGCCGACGATGGTTTACGCTTTCAAGATCACTACTCCAGCCTCAGGAACCTACTTCAACCGTGTCATCGCCACGGGGATGTCGGGGGCAACTTCATCCAAGCTGTTGGTGATATCCAAGGTGCCGGGTGATGTGAGTCTTTCAGGCAAAGATCTAGGTTGCTATCGTCAGGCGACTGAAAGCACGAGTGTGCAACTTGCTGTGAATAATCCGGCGGTGAACAAATACCTCAATTGCCGCCTTGATCCGAATACCGTGTATTACATTAATGCGGCGAGCAAGGATCTTAATGGCAAGACGACCTGCACCAGCACTTCGAATTGCGGTTTCTATTTCGAAGGTGCTTGATCCGGTTTTCTCGCATGGAAAGCAGGCCGACTTCGGCCTGCTTTTTTTTATTCTCGATATTAAGAGCGTTTTTGTATGAAAATAAAGTGCGTCGTTTTGCTTCTTTCGGCTGTTTTTGCCAATGCAAATGTACATGCCGCTGACGAAGTGTTGGTGCGTCAGGGCGAAACCACGATTACCGCTCATGACGTTCAACTGGCGGTGGAGAATTTTGTGCCGGAGCAGGGGCGTGCCGAACTGATGGCAAGTGAAAAGCGCTTGCGCGATTTTGTTGCGCAGCTGTTTGCGGTCCGCAAGCTGTCTGACGAGGCGCGTGCTCGCACGCTCGACGCGGGCGAGCGCTGGAAAATCGATGCCTCCATGGAGCGCGCGGCAGCCCAGGTTCAGCTCGATCATCTAGTGAACGGCCAGGAGTTGCCCGATTTCGACAAGGCTGCACGTGAATTCTACGTGGCTCATCCCGAACAGTTCGTTCAACCCGAGCAGGTGCATGCCCAGCACGTGTTGATCAAGAGCGAAGGGCGCAGCAAGGAAGAGGCGCTGGTGCTGGCGAAGCAGGTGGTCGCGCAGGCGAATAAGGACAGTCAGGATTTCGGCAAACTCGCCGCGGAATTCACCGAGGATCCGTCTGGCAAGGCCAATGGCGGAGACCTTGGTTTCTTTGCTCGCGGGAGCATGGTCAAACCGTTCGAGGACGCCATTTTCGGTCTCAAGTCGCCTGGAGAGATCGTCGGCCCGGTGGAAAGCCAGTTCGGCTTCCACGTGATCCGCTTGGTAGAGCGCAAGGCCGAGACCACGATTCCGTTCGACGAGGTCAAGGACAAGCTCGTGCGCGACGAGACGCTCAAGTACCGTCGCATGGCAATCGGTAAGGAGTACGGCCGCATCGGCAAGCTGCCCGGCATCGAGGTGGATCAGGACGCGATCAAGGCGCTGGTCAAGCCGCTCGACTTCAAGGCGCACGCCCGCGCGGCTGAAAAGTAATCGTGGACGTCGCTCGGAAGGGCGATTCCATCGTCGGTATGAGCACTATTGACGGCGAAGTGATCCGGGTGCGCGGCCTGGGCAAGTGCTATGAAACCTACGCCGCCCCCCATCACCGCCTGCTCGATCTGCTGTGGCGCGGCCCGCATCGGCGCGCCAGGCATTTCTGGAGCCTGCGCGACCTGAGTTTCAGCGTGCGCCGCGGTGAGGCCATCGGCATTATCGGGCGCAATGGTGCTGGCAAGTCCACGCTGCTGCAATTACTGTGCGGTACGCTCGATCCGACTGAAGGGCAGGTGCAGGTGCGCGGGCGGGTCGCCGCGCTGCTCGAACTCGGTGCCGGTTTCAATCCGGAGTTCACCGGGATCGAAAACGTATACCTGAACGCCGCCATTCTCGGGCTGTCCCGGGCGCAGATCGATGCTCGTTTGGCCGACATCCTGGCTTTCGCCGAGATCGGCGATTTCGTCCACGAGCCGGTCAAGCACTACTCCAGCGGCATGTTCCTGCGCCTGGCGTTCGCGGTAGTCGCCCACGTCGATGCCGATGTCCTGATCGTCGACGAGGCCCTGGCCGTGGGCGACGCGCTGTTCGCACAGAAATGCATGCGCTTTCTGCGCGAATTCCGTTCGCGCGGCGTGCTGCTGCTGGTGAGCCACGATATTCCGTCGGTGACCAGCCTGTGCGACCGCGCGCTGTGGCTCGAACACGGTTCGCTGCGCATGGCCGGGACCGCCAAGGATGTCACCGAAGCTTATCTGGAAGCGGTCTATGCCGAGCGGCAAGAGATCGCCGGCCTGCGTCCGAACGAAGGCGGCGCCGGGAGCGACATGGCGCGGCCGGCGACGGAGGGCGACCTCCTCGCCCACGACGCCCGCCGCGACCTGTTGATCCATTCGAACCTGCGCAACGATCTGGAGATCTTGCCCTTCGACGGCGAGGCGCGAGGTTTCGGTACCGGGCATGTGAGGGTGAACTGGGTCGGCATCCGCGATCATGCCGAGCGCCCCCTTGCCTGGCTGGTGGGCGGCGAGGAGGTCATGCTCGAAGTGCGTTTCGAAGCGTTCGCGCAAGCGGCGGATCTCATCGTCGGCTTCATGTTCAAGGATCGCCTGGGGCAAGTGCTGTTCGGCGAGAACACCTATCTGGCGTGCCTGGATGCGACTCCGGTATTCGAGGCCGGTATGCAGGGCGCAGCACGCTTCGCCTTCCGTCTGCCTTACCTGCCTTCGGGCGAATACGCGATCAGCGTGGGCATTGCCGCGGGCACCCAGGAGCATCACGTCCAGCATCATTGGGTGCACGATGCGCTGGTGATTCGGTGTGTTGCGTCGCATGTCACGCACGGATTGCTGGGCGTGCCGATGACGTCGATCCAGCTTCAGGTGGTGCATGACGGCGGGAATCTGGAAGTGGACCGGGAAAGTGCAACAGCGGGGGCGTGCCATGACTGAGGCTGCCTCGGTGCGCGTGCTGCGGCCAGTGGGGCTCGCCTGGCGACATCGGGAGCTGCTGCGTGAAATGACGCGGCGCGAGATCGTGCGCCGCTATCGCGGTTCTGCGCTGGGCGCCATCTGGCTCGTGCTGGCGCCGCTGCTGATGTTGGCGGTGTATGCCTTCGTGTTCGGTGTGGTCTTTCAGGTGCGCTGGGGCGGAGTCGGCGACAGCAAGGCGATGTTCGCCGCAGTGCTGTTTTGCGGTGTATCGGTATTTTCGCTGTTTGCCGATGTACTCAACCGCTCGCCGGTGCTGATCCTGGAGAACGTCAATTACGTCAAGAAGGTGGTGTTTCCGCTCGAGATACTGAGCTATGTGGCGGTGCTCGCGGCGTGCCTGCACTTTGCCTTTTCACTGGTAGTATTGCTGGTCTTCGTCGGTGTCAGCATGGGTGTGCCGCCACTTTCGGTGGTCGCCCTGCCCTTGGTGCTGCTGCCTTTCCTGCTGGTGCTGGTGGGGTTGTCGTGGCTGGTTGCGGCGTTGGGGGTATTCCTGCGCGATGTCGCCCAGGTGACCGGTTTCATCACCACGGCGATGATGTTCCTGAGCCCGGTGTTCTACCCGATCACCGCGGTGCCCGAGAGCTATCGTCACCTGTTGTGGCTCAACCCGATGACCCACGTCGTGGAAATGTTCCGCGGCATACTCATTTTCGGGCGTTGGCCGGCGTGGCAGGAGTTGCTGCTGTGGTGGCTCGTCGCAGCGGGCGCGTTGCTCATCGGCCATGCGGTGTTCCGTCGCCTGCGCAGCGGTTTTGCCGATGTCCTGTAGCGTAGGGCAACGGTGGCGATGACTGTGGTGCCGAGGCCGGTTTTGCGCTTGCTGCGAGTGGTCGAGGAAGGCGGATTCGATAGCGCTCCAGTGCGCGGCGTCGATGAGCGCCGCGTCGTGCTGCGCTTCGACGCCGATGCCGATGAGTTCGCCGTCGGTGATTGCCGTCTCGACGGCGGCGTTCGCCGGCTCAGCGTGCATCCGCGCTGGCGAGGGCTGGGTGCGGATTTCCAGCAGCAACTGGCGAACCGTCATTTCACCGACGAACTGCTGGTCTATCGCCCGGACGTGATCGTCATCGACGGCGTGACCGGTGCGAGCTTGGACATGGTGCGTGTCGGCGCACTGCTCGGCTATCCGGTGCTGATGCGCGTGCCCGGTGTGGCCTTGCCCCCCGCGGGTTCGCGTGCGCGGTTGTGGCTGGCAGACGTGGTCGCGCTGGCTTCGGGCATTTACGTCAATGGTGACGAAGCGGCCGATGCCGCCTTCCGCGAGACATTTCCTGCCCGGGCGCCTGCGCTTGCGGCCAGCTTGGAGCAGGCACTCCAGGCCCTTCAGCCGTTGCCGGTGGTCGCCTCCTCGGACAGTACGGTGTCCGGCTATGCCCACTATGCTTTCGGCCTGCGTGACCACGGCCTGCTATACCGCATGCAACTGCCGCTCGCCCGGCATTTCGACGGTTGCAGCGAGGTGCTGGAAGTGGCCTGCGGGACCGCGGTGTTTCTCGACATCCTGCGTCAGCGGGGCATTGCCGCGCGCGGCGTCGAGCGCGATTCCGCCTCGGTGCGCTATGCGCGCGGCCTCGGATTCGACATCGAGGAGGCCGATGCGCTCGACTATCTTGCCGGCGCCGGCGGCCGGTTCGACGGCATTTATTGTTCGCATTTCGTCGAACACCTCGATACTGCGGGAGTGGACCGGCTGATCAGCCTCATCGCGCACGCGCTGCGTCCCGGTGGCGTGGCCGTGTTCGTGTTTCCCGACCCCGAATCGATCCGCAGCCAGTTGCTGGGTTTCTGGCGCGACCCGGAACACGTGCGCTTCTATCATCCCGACCTGATCGAGCTGATGTGCCGTGGTCATGGCCTCGATCCCGAATTCCATAGTCACCGCGCCGATGGCCGCGAAGTGGTTCCGTTTGCCTGGCAGCCGCCGCTGAATGCTGCCGCAGCGGTGCCGAATCCGCCCGCTGCGCTGCCTTCTCCTGCGTTTCCGGTGGAGCCGGCCGGGCGCATGGAGCGGATGCTGAGGCGTTTCGGCATCATCTCTCCGGCCGCGCTGCGCAGACTCGAGAATGCTTTCACCAAGCACGTTGCGGTGCAGCACGAGTACACTGCGCGACTGCAGTCACGGGTGGACGAACTGGAGGGAGCGGTGCGCAGCCTGTGGGCGGTCAATCAGACCTGGGCATGGGACGACAACGCGGTGATCCGCGTGCGCAAGCCCGCGTGAGCGTAACAGCAGCAAGGAAGCGAGAGTGAACGATAAACACGTCGGCCCCGATGCCGGAAGCGAGATCCAGCGGGGTGGTTCCGCAGGCGCGGGCGCGGACCTCATCGATGTCATCGTGCCGGTATTCCGTGGTGCCGAAGAAACGCGGCGCTGCCTGGAATCCGTGCTGGGCTGCAGTGCGCGGGCACGTTTCGAACTGATCGTGGTGGACGACTGCTCCCCGGAGCCGGAAGTCGTGGCGCTGGTCGATGCGCTGGCGGCAACGGGCCGTATCCACCTGTTGCGCAACGAGAGCAATCGCGGATTCGTCGGTTCGGTCAACCGTGCGATGGCGCTGCACCCGGAGCGCGACGTAGTGCTGCTCAACAGCGACACTGAGGTGGCGAACGACTGGCTGGACCGGCTGCGCGGTGCCGCTTATTCCGCCACCGATATCGGCACCGTCACGCCGTTCTCGAATAACGGCACGATCTGCTCCTATCCTTTCGAAGACTGGGGCGGGGAGGTGCCGGGTACGCTCGGTCTCGCGGCACTCGATCGGCTGGTCGCCGATGCCCTCGCGGGCGAGCATCCCGAACTGCCTACCGGCGTGGGTTTCTGCCTGTATATCCGGCGTGCCTGCCTGGATGCGGTCGGTCTGTTCGACGAGGCGCGTTTCGGCCGCGGCTACGGTGAGGAAAGCGATTTTTGCATGCGGGCGCAAGCGCTGGGCTGGCGCAGTGTGCTTGCCGCAGATGTGTTCGTGTTGCACGCAGGATCGGTAAGCTTCGGTGACGAGCGCATCGAGCGCGTGCGTGAGGCCGAACCGGTGATTGCAGTCCTGCATCCCGACTACGCGCGCAATGTCGCCGCTTTCCTGCTCGCCGATCCTTTGCGTTTCCTGCGTCAACGCATCGGGTTGAAACGTGCGATGCAGGGGCCGGCGGAGGCGCTCGCCGTGGTCGAGGAAGTTTTTGCCGAACGTGAGGCCAAGAGCGCCGAGCCTCGCCGCCTCGCCGACGCACTGCGCGACGACGGCAACGCGTTACGCCGGCTGCTCGACGAGGCGCGCGCCTATCAAGGTGTGCTGGAGCATGAACTGGAACGCGCCAGCGGTTTCGTGCGTGAACGTGAAGCCGACGTGACGACGCTGCAGGCCGAAAACAAGGCATTGGCAGCGGGGAACGAGGCGTTGCGTCAGGCCATGACGCACGCGAATGCACGACTTGAAGTCATAACGTCGAGCCGCATCTGGCGCTACGCGCGATTCGTCCTGAAACTGATGGGTAGAAAATGAACCAGCAACGTATTCACGCTTTTACCAGCATCACGACCAACTACCTGCCCAAGGCGCGCGTGCTCGCTGCGTCGGTGAAGCAGCTGGCGCCGGACATCGGATTTCACCTGATGTTGAGCGACGATCCGCCGCCGGGCTTCGACCTCGCCAGCGAGCCATTCGATTCGGTGATCACGCTCGGGGACCTGCAGATCGACAACCTCGAACAATGGGTTTTCGGCCATACGGTCGTCGAGCTGTGCACAGCGGTGAAAGGTTTCGCGTTCCAGCATCTGTTCGACCGCCTGGGAGCGGAAAAGGCTTTCTACTTCGATCCGGACATGGTGGTGTTTTCCCGCCTGGACGAATTGTGCCGTCGCCTCGACGAGCATGCCATCCTGTTGACGCCGCACCAGACCGCACCGGAGAAGACTTTCGAGTCGATCATCGACAACGAATTCGCCAGCCTGAAGCACGGCGTGTTCAACCTCGGTTTTCTGGGTGCGCGTGCCGACGGGCAGGGGCGTGCCTTCATCGACTGGTGGGCAGCCCGGCTGCGTGACTTCTGCCACGACAACACCGATCGCGGTTTGTTCACCGACCAGCGCTGGGTCGATCTGGCACCTTGTTTCTTCGACGATCTCGAAGTCATGCGCGATGCGGGCTTCAATGTCGCCACCTGGAACCTGACGCATCGCCGGGTTACCGGTTCGCTTGCAGGCGGGGTCAAGGTCAATGACGAGGACTTGGGCTTCTATCACTTCTCCGGCTTCGACAGCGGTGCGCAGGAAGCGATGCTGAACAAGTACGGACAGGACAACCCGGCCCTCATCGAGCTGCGTAACTGGTATCTGGCCGAGTGCGACAAGGCCGGGCAGGCGCAACTCGGCAAGCGGCCGGGCAAGTATGCTGCTTTCGATGATGGCACGACGATCAGCCGTGCACAACGGGTGCTGTACCGTGAGCGCGAGGATCTGCGGAAAGTGTTTCCAGACCCGTTCTGCACCGCTCCGCAGCATCATTGCTATCGGGACTGGTACCAGGTGAACGCGGCCGAACCGAGCGTCAGTGGCGTGTTGACGGTCAAGCCCGATGTGGCGTTCAGCGTCGTGCTGCAGGATTTCATCGCCTATGCCGAGCGCCGGGTGGCGGGGGCACGACGCCTGCGTGGCTGGCGCAAGTCGGTTGCCGGAGCGGTATTGCGTGCGGGAGCCGGGCTGGCGCGCAAGGTTCTGGTCTGACTCCGCCTGCGTTGATGTTTCGTCCTGCTGCGGAGCTCATGCCGCGTAACCTCGCCGTTCCGCGCTGGCGGGTCTGCGTGCACGTGCGCGCCGGTGCCGAGTTCGGCTGGCATCCCTCACTGCTCGACTGGTTGGGCCGCCATGATGACGGGCGTGTGATCTGTGTCGTCGAAACAGCGCAGGCCAGCAGCTTCCGGGGCGCAATGCCGGCACTCGCCGGCATTGCTGCGCCGCAGGTGTTGCACATCCCCGACGGCAGCAACATGGTCGATGTGCTCCTGGCCCTGGCGCAGCAGAACGAGAAGGGCGACCTTATTTACATCGATGCGGGCTGTACGGTGGTGGACGACTGGGACGCGCTGCTGGCCCGTGCGGTGTGCGAGGACACGGGTATCGGCGTTGCAAGTCCGCTGACGGCGGCCAGTCCGGTGTTTTCGCCATTTTCCGCCGACAAGCCGGCCTGGATGGACGTTGGGCATGTCAATCGCTGGCTGACGCACCTGTCGCGTGGGCGGGCGTTCGAAGTGCCGGCGATTGCATCGTTCTGTGCTTACTGGCGAGCCGAAGCGGTGGCTGCGCTGGACGCGGGCTGCGGACTTGCCGCAGCCGAGGAGACACTGCTTGAGCGTGGTTGGCGTTTCGTGGCCTGCGACTGGCTGTATATCGAGGGGCCTGCGGCGATCGAGGCTGTGGTGCCGCGCGCCCGCGAAGGGCTGCAGTCTTTCCTCACCTATCACCCGCTGCTTCGCATCCGTCACGGCTTTAGCGAGGCCGGAGTGTGGGGTGAAGCATCGGTGCCTCCGTCTGCACCGATGCTCAAGCCCGTGCAACTGCATGTCGCCCATAGCTGGGGCGGCGGCCTGGGGCGGTGGGTGGAGGATTACTGCGAAGCCGACAGCGCACGCTGGAACCTCGTGCTGCGTTCGATCGGCACCTGGGGGGCGTTCGGACAGCGCATCGCATTGTACCGTTCGCACCGCATGGATCAGCCCCTGCGCGACTGGCTGCTCGACATGCCGATCGGCTCGATTGCGATCAGTCACGTCCAGTACCGGCGCATCCTCGACGAGATCGTGCGCGATTTTCACGTCGACGCGGTAATCGTTTCATCGCTGATCGGCCATGCGCTGGACATCCTCGACCTGCCGTTGCCGACCCTGATCGTCGGTCACGATTACACGCCGTTCTGCGCAGCGCTGAGCATCCGCTTCGACGGCCTGTGCACGCGCTGCGACGGTGACCGGCTGCGCGACTGCTTTGCCCACAATCCGCTGAACCGCTTCTTCCGCGACGCTGGCCCCGCTTATTGGGAGGCGCTGCGCGAACACTATCATCGGCGCCTGCATCAGCCTCACATCCGGCTCGTGGCGCCGAGTGCGTCGGTGGCCCGCAACCTGCATCGCCTGGCACCCGCCATTGCCGACGTCCCGGTCGAAGTCATTGCGCACGGCATGGCGTTTCCACCGCGACCCGCGTGGGAGCCTGCCCCCACGGGACGATTGCGCCTCGTCGTGCTGGGCAGCATGGCGCCGCAGAAAGGAGCCGACGTGCTGGCTGCGGCGCTGCCGGCCGTGTCTGTCTTTGCCGATGTCTTTCTCGTCGGCTGTGGGGACGAGGGAGAGCGCTTTGCCGCCTTGGGCGACGATCGCCTGGTCCGCCGCTACCAGCGCGAAGAGCTTCCCGCCATCATCGCCGGTATTGCCCCCCATGCCGGCCTGCTGCTGTCGGTGGTACCCGAGACGTTCAGCTATACCCTGAGCGAACTGTGGGCAATGGGCGTGCCGCCGGTGGCAACCCGACTGGGCGGCTTCGCGGATCGCATCGACGAGGGGCGCAACGGTTTTCTGTGCGACCCCGAGGCCGACGCCCTGGTGGACCTGCTGCGGACCCTCGACGTCGATCGCGCGCGGCTCGCGCCGGTGCGTGCGGCGCTGCTCTCCACTCCGGTACGCAGCCGTGAAGACATGGTGGCGGACTATCATCGCATGCTGCCGCTCGACGAGCGACGGCCGATGCCGGGGGTCGCTGCCGGATTGCCGGGGCGTCCGGTAGCCCAGTGTCCCGAGGCGGAAGAGCGCGAACACATCGGGGCTCTGTACGTTGACCGTCAGGTACCGCTGCGCACGGTGCTACAGGATTTTATTGTTTATCTGCGGCGCAAGACCGAGGCCACGCCTCGCATGGGTGCGCGGCGCAAGCGCGCGCTACTCGGCGTGTTCCGCGCCGTTTCCCGCGTGCTGGGGTAGGTCCGCGGGGGCATGCTGACTGCAGCCCGCGAGGCCGTGCCCGGTTTATGTGAACCTGTTTAGTTCTCAGTGCGATGTCAGGCGCGTCGAATGGACCGGTCGCACCCCATTTTTTGTGGATATGACATGATTGTGATCGGAAACCTGCAGAGCAACCGGCAGTGGCTATTCTGGTGTGCGGCATTGCTGACCGGAGTGTTGCTCATCTATGTACCGGGCTTGCAAAACGAGCTCGTCTTCGACGATGGGCGATTCGATGCGGGTGAGGCCCTGCTCGACGGCTACGGCAGCCTGCTGAGCCTGAAACAGCGGCTGCTTTCCTATGGCTCCTTCGTCTGGGTGAACGCGCTGTTCGGCGAGGGCTGGTGGAAGCAGCGCGTGGTCAACCTGATCGTCCATTTCGGCGTGGCCGTGTCGCTGCTCGGACTGTATCGATTGCTTGCGGCGCAGGTGAAATGGCCTGATGAACTGGCCGCGGAAACGCGCTTCGCCGCCTCGCGCGATGCTGCCGTGTTTGTCGGCGTCGCCGTCTTCGCCTTCAATCCGGTCGCGGTTTACGCGGTTGCCTATCTGATCCAGCGTTCAATCCTGATGGCGACGCTGTTCGTTGTCCTGTCCTGCCTGTTCTTTGCCAGGGGCATCGTCGGCAAGGGCAGGCTGAACTATCTGGGCGCCGCGCTGTGCTACCTCGCCGCCGTGTTGTCCAAGGAGCATGCGCTGATGGCGCCAGTGCTCGGGGTGCCGTTGTACGTATTCCTGCGCCGTCCAACGGCGAAGCAGCTTGGGCTGATCGCGGCGGTCGGCGCTCTTGCAGCGGCGGGCGTCGCGGCGGTGCTGTCCAGCATCTACGGCTCGATCGTCGGCGTGGCCTTCGACGAACTATCGCGGACCTTTGTCGCCCAGCTGAAGGCGATCGACCCCGCTATCGAAGCCCGCACCTATCCGTTGAGCATCATCAATCAGGCAACGCTTTTCTTCCAGTACGGCTTCCTGTGGCTGGTGCCCAACGTACAGTGGATGTCGATCGATCTGCGGCCGCCATTCCCGCTCGCGTTCGGCGCGTTTCCTCACGTGCTCGGTGCGATCGGCTTCCTCGCCCTGATCGCGGGGGTGGCCTATCTGCTGTTCCGCCGCGAGGGGCCGTTGCGCTTCCTCGGTTTGTGCCTGAGCGTGCCGTTGATCCTGTTCGCGACCGAATTTTCGACGGTATGGATCCAGGATCCGTTCGTGCTGTATCGCAGTTATCTGTGGGCGATTGCGATTCCCGGCATCGTCATGCTGCTGTTCGTCGGCACAAGGCCGGCGGTCGTCTACCTGATCGGGCTGGCGGTGTCGGTGGTGCTGGTCGGCCTGTCGGTCGAGCGTGTGACGACGTTCAGGAGCAGTCTCACAGTGTGGGCCGATGCCGTCGACAAAATCGACGTCGATGCGCCGGCCAACGCGGTCGGACGCTGGCGCCCCTTCCTCAATCGTGGGACGTACTACCTCGAAAACGATCTCCCGCAACTCGCCTATGCCGACTTCGCGCGCGCCGAATCGCTCGGGGAGTCATTCGGTTCGTCGCGCTTCAACATGGGCGTGACTCTCCAGATCGAGAAGAAGATCCCGGAAGCGGTCGCAGCTTTCGACGCCGCTGAAAAGCAGGGCTTGCGCACGTTCGGCCTCTATTATCATCGGGGCGCCACGCGAGCCATGATGGGCAAATTCGAGGGGGCGATCGACGATCTTGAGCTCGCAATCGACAAGGCTGCCGATGACAAGCTGCGCACTCACGCACGCACCTTGCGCGGGGACGCAGCGATGCAAATCCGGCGCTACGACGTCGCCGTTGGGGAATACCTGGCGCTGCTGCGCGACGATCCGCGCAATTACGCCGTCCGCCTCGGCCTGGCAATGGCACATCTCGGAATGCGGAACCTCGCCGCCGCAGGACCGCTGCTGGACGACCTGCTGGCCGAGAAACCTCACCACGCCGCCTATTACGGCCGTGCCCTGCTGAACAGCATGCAAGGGTCAAGCGCAGCGGCGGTGGCCGATATCGACCGCGCCATTGCGCTCAACCCGAAGCATCCCGGCTATCGTTCGCTGCGCTCTCAGTGGGGTGCATCGGGCGGCACGCCGGCGCGATGAGGCGGGGCGCCGGAGGCGAGGTAAACTGAACGCCACCCGGCCGGTGCGGCCCCTTCAGGCGCCGGGAGAAACGGTTTCCGCTCGCGCGTCCGCTTGCGACAGGCGCTGCTCGGCCAGGCGCCCCACCAGCGGCAGGTGGGCCATCGAGTGCAGTTGCGAATAGGCGAGCGATATGGCGCCGACCTTGTGCAGCGAGGCCAAGGTGCTGGTGCCTAGCTTGTTCAGCGCTTCTTCGTCGATACGCAGGAATTGATCCATCGTCCACTGCCGACGGTCAGTACGCACCGTCGCCGTCCAGGGCTGCAGCAGGCCTGCCGCTTCGAGCGCTGCGCAGGCGCCGAGGGACGGGGCGCGATCCTGCGTGAAGCGGGCGAGAAAATGCATCACGCCCTGCAGTGCTTCGGACAGGGTTTCGTCTTCGTTGAAAAATGCCTCACCGTCCGGTGGATCGGTGATCAAGCCGCTGTCCTCGTCGACGCACAGCAGTTTTTCGCCGCGTTCGGCATAGCTCACCGAAAATGGCCAGGCCCGGAAAGCCGCCGGCGTATAGGCGCCCAGCCATTGGCCTTGTTCATCGACGAACACGTTGGTCTCCGCTTCCAGGCCGAGGATCGCCACTGGAAAGCAGTTGTTCTGGTGTTTGGCGAAGCCGATCGGGAAAGCGCTTGCGGCGTTGCGAACTTCAGTCAGCATCAGCGGGACGAGGGCGGTCCGGGCAGCAAAGGCATACGATGAAAAATGCTGCCAGCGTTTTTTGCCGTACTTGGCGAAGGTGACAGGTTGGATGTTTGCCATGGTCTGAAAGTATTCGGTGCTGAAGGGTGAAGGGGGTTTGCGCGGGAGGGGGCAAGTGTAGCAGAGGCAGTGCGCGGGCCCGCGTGACCGCATACATGGGACGAGGCGCGATAGACGGCGTTTATCCGGAATGGACGGCCGAGTACGCGGATCTGGTAAAGTCAGCGCCCGCGCTGGCGCCTGTTCGCGTTTCAGTCAGCTTGTGTACGATCCCCGGCGAGCATTTTTTCGGTGACTTTCCGCCCCTACGATGACGACATTCCGCCTGCAGCAGTACCCGTTCATCGAGATCCTGCATGCTGCCGGGGCCGTGAACCGGCATTCCATCGGGAAGCCGCTCGTGGAGCCCCGGGTGGAGTCCGCCAATGGGGAGCGGCGATGAAGGCGGAGTCGCATTACGGGCTCGACGTGATACGCGCGGTGGCGTCGTTCCTGGTCGTTGTGCTCCATGTTGCAGCGGGTGGTTTCTACCGTTTTGACGACAATTGGTTTGCGATCAACCTCTACGATTCTTTCGTACGCGTCGCCGTGCCCCTGTTCCTGATGGTGACGGGCGTCCTGCTGCTGAACCGGGAACAGCCGCTGGCTTCCTTCCTGTTTCGACGCGCGCGCCGGGTACTGCCGGCCCTGCTGTTCTGGTCCGCAGTGTACGCATACTTTCAGGGGTATAGCGTCACCGACCTGGCGGGCTTTGTCCGCCGGCTGGCCACCGGCCCTGTCCAGTACCATCTCTGGTACTTGTACGCCCTGTTCGGCATCTACGCGTTCGTGCCGGTGATGCGGGCGGTTCACCTTCATGCTTCGGTGGCGGAAAACCGTTTTTTCCTGCTGATGTGGGCTTTTGTCAGCTGCATATGGCCCGTCGTGGCGACGCATTTCAATTTCTCGTACGACCTGATCGACGTGTACTGGCTGCACTCGTTCCTGGGGATGGCAGTGTATCTGCTCGTTGGCGCGCATCTTGGCTATCTGCTGCGGCGCAGCAATCGCCTGCCGGGCTTCGCGCTGTTTGCGCTTTCGGCAGCAGCCGTCGCCGCAGCGACGCATTACCGCGCGCTGCAGGCCGGAGCGCCCGACGAGCTTTTCTACGCCTATCTGTCGCCTTTCGTCCTGCTCGGATCAATTGGCGCGTTCCTGTTTCTCGGCGCCGCCCAGCGCGCGGATTCGTGGATTTCGCCCGCGGTCAGGATGCTTTCCGCTCACTCGCTGGGCATCTACTGCGTCCACGTCCTGTTCATCGATTTCACGCGCGAAACGCTGGGTCTCTCATTGTCCAGCGGCAGTGCGTGGTGGACCGTGCCGGTGATCTCCGTGCTGGTGTTCGCGCTCGCCGCCGCGACGGCGTGGGTGATCGGCAGGTTGCCGTTATTGCGTCGCGTCGTCTGAAAGGCGCTACAATCGCCCGTCCTGCCCCATCCCCCAACCTGATCTTCGGCCGGTGACCATTCGTCGCGCCTAGCCTTGCGAACATGCGCGTATTGCACATCGGCAAGTTTTTTCCGCCCCATCCGGGTGGCATGGAAGTCTTTCTCGCCGACCTCGTCCGTGCCCAGCGCGCCCGGGGCATCGATGCTGCCGCGCTGGTGCACGGCCAGCCCTTGCCGGACGACCCGGCGTGGCTGATGCGCGTGCCGGTCTGGGGCCATCTCGTCTACGCGCCGCTGGCGCCGGGTTTCCGCACCGCGCTCGCCGCGGCGATCAGGCAGTTCCGCCCGGATGTGCTGCATCTGCATCTGCCCAACACCTCAGCGTTCTGGGCGCTGCTGCTGTTGCCCGCGCGGGATTTGCCGTGGGTCGTGCATTGGCACTCGGATGTCGTCGTGTCGCGCATTCGCGGCGCGCTCGCGCTGGCCTACCGGCTGTATCGCCCGTTCGAACAGGCGGTGCTCGACCGCGCCGAGCGCATCCTCGTCACCTCGACGCCGTACCTGGAGGCTTCGGAGCCGCTGTCGCGCTGGCGCGACAAATGCCGCGTCATACCGCTCGCGCTCGACAGCGGCCGCTTGCCCGAGCATCCCGGCCTCGGTTCCGCGCCATCGTGGCGGCGGGGCAACTTCAGACTGCTGTCGATTGGCCGGCTGACCTATTACAAGGGATTCGAAACGCTGATCCGTGCAGTGTCTGCGATGCCCGGCGTCGAGCTGCTCATCGTCGGCGAAGGAGCGCTTCGCCCCGCGCTTGAAAAACTGATCGGCGAACTCGCTGCCGCCGGCATCGAGCCGAATATCCGCTTGCTGGGTGGCATCGATGACGCTGCCAAGCATGCCTTGCTGCACGACTGCGACGTGTTCTGCCTCGCGTCGCGAGAGCGTACCGAGGCCTTCGGCATCGTCCTGCTCGAAGCGATGCGCTACGCCAGACCCTGCGTCGTCGCGGACCTGTCCGGCTCGGGCATGCCGTGGGTAGTTCGCGCAGGCGGCGCGGGGGTGACTGTTCCGGTCGAAGATGTCGGTGCGTGGCGGGACGCGATCCGCGCGTTCCAGCGCGATCCCCACTACCGCGAAGGCTGCGGCGTACAGGGTCAGCAGGCGTTTCGCAAGAAGTTCGCGCTCGACCGCTGCGTGGAGTCGATCGCTGTCGAATATGCGGCAGTCGTGCCCGACGCGGCAGTGGCCGCCCCCGACAAGGATCTCCTCATCGTGATTCCGGCGCGAAACGAGGCCGGAACGATCGGGACGGTCATACGTAGTCTGTGCGAAGCCGGTTGGCGCGACATCATCGTCGTCAATGATCAAAGCACCGATGCGACTGGGGCGATCGCGGCGGCGGCCGGCGCCACCGTGCTGTCGCCGGTCCTGCCGCTGGGCGCCTGGGGGGCGATGCAGACCGGTATCCGCTATGCGCTGCGTCACGGTTACCGCCAGGTCGTCACGATCGACGCCGACGGCCAGCACGAACCGGTCTGCATCCCCGTGCTGCTCGCCGCCGCCCGCAGCCACGATGTCGTCATCGGCGCCTTCCCCCAGCGCGGCAGCCGCCTGCGCAGGATCGCATGGCGCTATTTCCGCGCCATCACCGGCTTCGGCATTGACGACCTCACCTCCGGGTTCCGCTGTTACAATCGCGCCGCGTGCGAAATCCTCGCCGCGGATGAAGCGACGCTGCTGGATTACCAGGATCTCGGCGTGCTGCTGATGTTGCGCCATGCGGGGCTCGAAATCGCCGAAGTGCCGGTCGCAATGTATCCGCGCGCCACCGGTCCGTCGCGCATCTTCGCCAGCTGGTCTCGCGTCGCCCGCTACATGGCGGAAAGCACGCTGCTATGTCTTGCGCGCTGGCACCCCAAACACCACCTCAGCCGATGATCTCCCTCAATCTCACCACCTCTCTCCTGGGGGCTGCGCTCGCGACGGCAATCCTCGTCCTCGTACGCCGCGACCACCTGCATCTGAGTCACGGTGTTTCATGGATCATCGTTGCCGCCACCGCCGCGCTGCTGGGCGCCTGGCCGATGTTGCTCGACCGCATCGCCTTCGTTGCCGGCATCGCCTATCCCCCGGCGCTGCTGCTGCTTGCGGGCGTAGTCGTCCTGCTGATCAAGGCCCTGCTTGCCGATATTGCCAATACCCGGCTCGAAAGGCAGGTGCGCCGCCTCAACCAGCGGCTGGCGATGTTCGAGGCGGAGTACGAACAGCGCGCACGTGCCGGCGCAAAGCTGCGACGCAGCCATGCAGATCACTCTCCTTGGCGGGCTCCGTATTACTTCCTTCACGCCGCCCTGCGTCCAAACACCCCTTTCGCCACCGCCATCCCGCGCAGGTACTTCACCTGCCGTGCCGCACACAGGGCCGTGAGAGGTGCGGGTGCGCCGACTGCGCTGCCGAATTGCTGCATCAGCCGCTCGACGATCCAGCCGCAGCGGTGCTCGAAGCTCTTGCCGCTGTGGGCGTCGGCGCCGCAGAGAAAGGCGCGGCGCACGCAGCGCGAGACGACGTGGTACCAAGGCGTGTCGGTGACGGAGACGAGGGCGGAGCATGGCCGGGTCATGACGTATGGCTAAACGGCGAGCCTGCCTGCGTCAAAAACAAAGTGGGTGTTCGTTTGTTTGTTTATGTTGTTGGTGCAGCTTACATCGCCGCATGGCGGGAGTGAAAAACCCGGATACGCGGAGCAATCTTGTCCCTCAGCTCTCTTGTCGCAATGCGCATGTCGTACTCGGCCTGCAGGTTTAGCCAGAAGCGGGGCTCCATACCGAAAAAGAGCCCAAGGCGCAGCGCCGTATCGGCGGTGATCGGCCGCCGGCCATGCACGAGCTCGCTAATCCGACTTGGCGACACGTCGATATCGGCCGCGAGCTGCCGAGCGGTAATCCCCATCGGCCGCAGGAAATCCTCCAGCAAGATCTCGCCTGGATGGATCTCGTCGAGCAGTTCGGTGTCGGTCATATGACCCTCCTAGTGGTAATCCGCGATCTCGACCAGATGGGCGCCGTCCTCGCGCCACTCGAAGCATAACCGCCACTGGTCATTGATGCGGATGCTGTACTGTCCTCTCCGGTCGCCCTTGAGCGCTTCGAGCTGATTGCCGGGCGGAACCCGCAGACTGGTCAAATCGGTCCCCGCATGAAGCTGCAGCAGCTTGCGCCGCGCTACACGCTCGATGTTTCGGAATCGCGGCACGGCCCTGCTGTGGAAAAGCGCCTCGGTGTCAGCGCACGAGAACGAGTGGATCATGCGGCGATAATGTTTCGTGACGCGGAACCTGTCAAGTAGAAATTGCCAGTGGAAGACTGCATCCGAGGGGGAGAGGGAGGGGGAGGGCGGCTCTTGTTTCTCCCCGCAAACCAAAGTGAGTGTTCTTTTGTTTAAATGAGCCTGGCCCTTTTATGGGCCCCTTTTCATACGTAGCCGACCGAGGCGCTGGACATCATGATGACGGGCTGAAACCGGCCCGGCCAGCGTTGCTCGGCGGCGTAGTCTGCGGTGTGTAGAACGTGACTGAATCGCATCGAGCCACACCTCGACACCTTGATGCCCCTGCCCGGGAGCGGTGGGGCAACCGACGTAGTTATCGTTCTCTGTCACGTTCAAGGTGTCATGATTGAACGGGGCCACCTCGTTGGCGAGCAGGCTCGGCAGGTAGGGCTCGAACTCGGGCGGCAGTTCCAATCCTGCTGTCACGCTGCCATACGATGTCGTGCAGTCAGGTCGCCGCGTCCGGCAAGCAACCCCTCGACAGAGATGTCTTCATCTAGTGCATCCCAATGGATACCTGCACCACCACCACTGATGACGTAGTCGCAGCGCTGCTGGGGGGTCGCATTGAGCAAGCGTGGGAAGTAAGCCAGCGGTACACCCAGCTGACGACCATCCATCAGATCGACCCACATCATCAAATCATCAAAACGCAGTCCCTTGGCCAAAGTGCTCATTCCATGTCCTCTCGATGTCTTCAGGGCACCTCGAATAACCCGAGGTCTTCAATGAATCCTGCCGCGCATCTATGACCGCGAGCGAATCCGGTCCAATTTCTCTGATGAATCACCGCTTTTTCCCGGCGGTGTCGCCCCGTTTTCGCTTCGAATCGCCTGAGGCAGCGGCGATTCGACCCATTTCGGGCGTCAGAAGGCCTCGATTCCGGCCTTCCTGAAATAGACCAGCCGCTTCAAGTTGTAGCAGGCCGCCATCATCGTCATCGCAAAGTTCGCCCGCTCCTGACCGATGGTACGCAGCAGCTTGCCACCCATCTGCTCGATGGCCCCGAATACGTGCTCGACCCGCGCGCGCGTCTTGGCGATGCGTTTGTTGCGCCGTTGCTGGCACTCGGACAGCGGCTTGTTGCGCTTGCCCTTGCGCTGGATCCGATTCCGAAACCCGTTCTCCTTCAGCCAGGCTTCACGCTGCTCGGACGGGTAGCCCCGGTCGGCATAAACATCGCGGCTCGTGTTGCGCGTGTCGAAGACGTTGTCGAAGTGCTGGCTGTCGTGCGTGCTGGCCGTGTCGGTCTCGAGTCTGCGGATGATCTTGTATTTCTTGTCTGCGTTGATCGAGAGCTTGTAGCCGAAGTGGCTCTTGCCGTGCTTCTTCGTCCAGGTCGCATCGAGATCCTTCTGGCGCCGCTTCGCCGGGCGCCACGAGGCGGGCATTGCGCCTTGCTCGATCAGTTCCTTCTCGCCGCGCCTGTTGTGCTGCTTGGGCGCCGGCACCAAGGTGGCGTCGATGATCTGACCGCCGCGCGCGATGAAGCCCTTCTGGAGCAGCTGCGCCGAGACCCCGTCGAACAAGGCCTTCGCCCCCGCCTCACCGATCCGGTTCTCGAAGGTCCACACCGTGGTGCGGTCCGGGACGTTCGTCGCGTTCGCCAGGCCGCAGAAGCGCTTGTAGCTCATGCGGTCGAGCAACTGGTATTCCATCTGCTCGTCCGAGAGGTTGTACAGGCGCTTCACCACCAGGATGCGCACCATCGTCTCGGTCGGGTACGGCGGGCGCCCGCCTTGCGCACTCACCGGACGGGGCGCCACCCGATCAACCTCGGCCGCCAACGCCGCAAAGTCGATGTGCGACTCGATCTCGGCCAGCGGGTCGCCCAGCGCGTCGATCTTCTGTCGGTGGGCATCAAAGGCAAACAGGTCGGTCTTGATGGCGCTGCGCGGTTTCATCGATGTCGGCTGTGGCGAGATTCAGGAGGATGTAATTTTACCAAGAGCGGGAGAGGCGAGGTTTTTCGAGGCGCCCTTCAGTATGCAGGCGTACCTGCTCGATTATGGTCCGCATCTCCGACGGTGAGAAGCCAAAACTCTCCGCAATGACTGGCTCGGGGTACAGCCAGACCTTTGCCAGGCTCTCGCCCCGCTGAGCATGGACATGCACAGGTTCGCGCGGATTGCCCTCGTTCGAGTAAAAGAAGAAACGGACACCTTGATACCTGAACACTACCGGCACTTTCGACCTCCTTGAGTGTGTCGCGGCCGGGAAGATAACCTGAATCCGATCTTACGCCGCCTCGCGCGCAAACGCTCTTTTCGCCGTCGCTATCCCGCGCAGATACTTCACCTGCCGTGCTGCACACAGGGCGGTGAGGTGCGCAGGTGCCCCCACGGCGCTGCCGAACTGCTGCATCAGGTGGGTTGCGCAGTCGATGAAGCGCTCGGGGTCGATGTTCAGGCGATTGAGCACCGCCGGAGTAGTGCTGGAGATGGCGCCACGTTTGTCCGGGCGGAGGCTGCGTCCGGTGCTGTCGAGTAATTCCAGATAGTCGTCGAAGGCGAAGGGAATCGCTGCCTTGAGGCGGGCGGTGGCATCGAAGGGCATCAGCGGCTGCTGGGGTAGCCGGGCGAGATGGGCTTCGCACTTGAGGGCGACGATTGGGGTGGCGGACTGCGGCGCCGGAGCGGGCGGCTGGGTGTTGCGGGGGGCGGGTGATCTTCTTTGTCTGGCCGGTTTCAGGGCTGCGATGCGTTCGGCCACCGAGGTGTGCTCGGACTCTTCCGGCGTTTCGGCCATCTGGGCGCGGATGGGGTTCAGATCCACGTAGACCATCGCGGCGAGGATGGCGTGTTCATCGAGCAGCGCCTGGCTCCTGAAGCGGCCTTCCCAGAAACGGCCGGTGACCTCGTCTTCCGTATTGGCCTTGCGGGCGAGGGTTTCGTTCAACACGCGCATGAACCAGGACAGGTCATACAGGCGGGCGCGGTACTTCTCCGCCCAGTCATCAATGGCGAGATGGGTGCCGGCATCCAGTTCATCGCCCTGCCCTGCCAGCAGCCGCTGCACCGCCAGCGGGCCGTCGAAGAGCTGGGTCCAGCGTCGCAGCACTTCGTCACGGCTCCAGGAGCGGGCACGTTCGGCGTCGATGCGCAGCACCAGGTGGTAGTGGTTGCTCATCACCGCGTAGGCGGCCACATCGATGGCGAAGACGCTGACCAGTTGCTTCACCCGCTCGACGATCCAGCCGCGGCGGTGTTCGAAGCACTGGCCGCTATGGGCATCGGTGCCGCACAGGAAGGCGCGGCGCACGCAGCGTGAGACGACGTGGTACCACGGGGTGTCGGAGACAGAGACGAGAGTGGAGCGTGGGCGGGTCATGACGTGAGGCTAGACGGAGAACATGGCTACGTCAAAAACAAAGTGAAAAACAAAGTGGGTGTCCTTTGGTTTTGTTTGGTTTTGTCCTTTGGTTTTGTCCTTTGGTTTTGTCCTTTGGTTTTGTCTTCGTGAAAAACAAAGTGGGTGTCCTTTGGTTTTGTTTGGTTTTGTCCTTTGGTTTTGTCCTTTGGTTTTGTCTTCGCACTGTTGATAACTGCGCCCACCGGGGAGACCTTGGTGGGCGTTGTCATTTCTGGGCCTGGCTGAACAAAGTGGGTGTCCCTCTGTTTTCTGCCTCTGTTTTCCTGAAATCGAGTCTGACCCCAATTTCTACGGGGCAACACGCACCTCGATATGCCGACCCAGCGCACGGGCGGCGGCTTCGAGTTGATCGAAGCGTGAAGCGTGAGAAAGATCAAACAGGCGATCCACCTGAGGCAGATGCCAGCCCAGACGACGTGCCAGATCCGTCTTGCGCAAGCCCTGCTCGGTCATCGCTTGATACACCCCGAGCTTGGCACACTCCAGCGCGGAAGGCCGCACCGTTGGGCGGCCCTGCGCAGAGGAAGGCGTCGGCAGTGGCTTACGCGCATCGACATAGAACGACAGCCCGGTCTCCAGCGCATCCACCGCCAGCAACAGCGCCTCATCCTCATCTGCGCCAAAGGTGATGGCTTCGGGCACATCGGGAAACGTCACCAGCACCGTGCCATTCTCGTCGGGTGTCAGGACTACGGGGTAATCGAACATGGCCACACCTCTCATTTCAAGCCCAACTGACGTTTGATCGCCGCTTCCAGCCCCTTGCCCAACTCAGCCGTACCGTGCATAGGAAGTGAGGACTGGCGACCGTTCAAGAACACCTTCAGATGTGAGCCCTTGCCAGGCGCAAATGTCGCACCCTGCTGCTCAAGCCATTTCTTCATCTGCTTCGAGTTCATGCGGCAATACTAAACACATGTGTTGCGTTTATCAAGGCTTGGTGAGGGCGCTTCAGGTCTGCACTGGAGCGCGCTGAGTTTCGCGTTTCGTAAACAAAGTGGGTGTCCCTTTGTTTCCCCCCGCGTTTCGTAAACAAAGTGGGTGTCCCTTTGTTTTTCACCTTGAATTAGTGCTGCACGAAATTTATAATATCGTGCATAGCTACCAAGGAGCCTCATCATGGCCATCACGGCACACTCTCCCACCGTCAAGGTCGTCGGCACCAACGGCCAGATTTCGCTGGGCAAGCAATACGCGGGCCGCCAGGTGCTGGTGGAAGAGTACGAGCCCGGCGTCTGGCTGGTGCGCACGGCCACTGTCGTTCCCGACAACGAGCGCTGGCTGCACGAGCCTCAAGCAGCGGCCGATCTGCAAACGGCCATGGCCTGGTCCGTGGCCCATGTTGCATCGGATGCCGATACCGAAGACACGCTCAAGCGCCTGGGCCATGGCGGGCAGTGACGCCAAGGTCAGACTCGACCTGAACAACCCGGTGTTTCAGGACAACCTGCTCACCCTGCAAAAGCCCGAGCGCCACGCAGCCCTGGATACGCTCCACAAAATTCGCCAGCTGACCTGGAACCAGCTGTACCGCGACCAGGGCCTGAAGTGGGAGAAGATCACCAGTGTCAGGCCACCCCAAAGCATCGATGCGATCTACTCCCTGCGCATCACCCAGGCACGCCGGGCGACCGCGTACCGTGACGGGGATTTCATCCGACTGCTCACTATCGCGCCTGATCACGATGCTCCCTATGGCAAGAAGTGAACAAGCAGCGGTGTTGCCATCGCAAACGGCACCGCGTTGAGTCACCCCACCCTTACAACCTCCACCGCCTCCCGCAACCTCTCTTGGCTCAGGTGGGCACAACTTTCTGCGCGCTTACGTTTTTTTAACGTGGGTGTCCCATGACTTTCCAAAAACAAAGTGGGTGCTTTTGTTCGCTTTTGTTTGATCTCCGTCGAACTACATCTGAGGGTATTACTGGTAGGTAAGCGTCCGCCGCTCCCACCTGTAACAGCCCCCCGGTTTTGCCGACACTCCTGATTTTCACCCGGAGGTCGTGATGAGCACACAATCGGAGCGCGTTGCGCGCTGGCGCGAGCACGTGGAGCGGTGGCGCCGCAGCGGTCAGACGCAGGCGGCCTACAGCGCCGCGCATGGCGTGAGCAAGAAGTCACTGGGGTACTGGATTCGGCGGTCGCGCCACGAGTCAGCGCGCGAGGCGGATTCGGTCCTGACGCTGGTGGCGGCGCGTCCTGTCGGCGTTGCGCCGCCACGGCAAGCGGGGGATGTGCTGTCGCTGTGCAGCCCGTCGGGCTGGCGCCTGCAGTTCGGTGCGCTGCCGCCGGCGCCGTGGCTCGCCGAGGTGCTCGCGCACGGGGCGACGTGATGATTGCGCCGGAGCAGATCTGGCTCGCGGTCGAGCCGATCGACATGCGTCTGGGCATCGACGGCCTGTCGGCACGGCTGCAGAACAGCCTGGGCCGCGCGCCGTGCGATGGCAGTGCGTACGCCTTCATCAACCGGGCCCGCACGCGCGTGAAGGTGCTGCGGTGGGATGGCACCGGAGTGTGGCTGAGTCAGCGGCGTCTGCATCGGGGCAGCTTCAGCTGGCCCGCTGCCGACACGGCGGTGTTCGCGCTGTCGGCCGAGCAGTGGCAGTGGCTCGTGGCGGGGGTCGAGTGGCAGCGCCTGAGTGCCGCCGCACCGGCTCACTGGCGGGTGTGACCGGTGTGCCGGCAGCGTCGACGATCCGCCACGTAAAAATTCCTGAAACCCTTGTGGATGCTGGGATTCAGCGCCTTCATCGGGTATAATTCCGGCATGGATTTCGCCGCCGAACTGACCGCTTTCGACCTGCCGCCCGCGCTCGCGCAGCAGGTTCAGCGGTGGGTCGCGCAGGCGGCCGACGTGGCCCGCCTGGAAGCCGAGCTCAAGCTGAGCAAGCTCAAGATCGAGGCCCTGGTCCACGAGATCGCCACCCTCAAGCGCCTGCGCTTTGGCGCGCGCAGCGAGACGCTGCCGGCGGGCATGAAGGACTTGTTCGACGAGACGCTCGCGGCCGATCTGGCCGCGTGCGAAGCCCGGCTCGAGGCGCTGCGCGACGCCGCGGCATCCGAAGCCGAAGCGTCTCCGAAGGCCCCGCCCGAGCGCCCCCGCGCCGGCCGCCCGCCGTTGCCGGCACACCTCGAGCGCATCGAACACCGCCACGAGCCCGAATCCTGCAGCTGCGCCGCGTGCGGGCAGGATCTGGTCAAGATCGGCGAGGACGTCTCCGAGCAGCTCGACATCATCCCGGCCAAGTTCTTCGTGCATCGCCACATCCGTCCGCAGTACGCCTGCCGGCACTGCGAGACGGTCTCGACCGCCCCCGTGCCGGCGGCGGTCATCGACGGCGGCCTGGCCGCGCCGGGGCTGCTGGCGTGGGTGACGGTGAGCAAGTTCGTCGATCATCTGCCGCTGTACCGGCTCGAACAGATTGCCCGGCGCAGCGAGGTGGCGCTACCGCGCTCGACACAGTCCGAGTGGATCGGGCGTATCGGGGTGGCGCTGTCGCCCCTCTACGCTCGACTGGTCGAGCATCTGTTGGCGGGTACGGTGCTGCATGCGGACGAAACCCCCGTCGAGCAACTCGATCCGGGGCGCGGCAAGACGAAGCGGGCGTATCTGTGGGCCTACCGCAGCAATACGCTCGGCGCCGACCCGCCCATCATCCTCTTCGATTACCAGCCCGGGCGCGGCGGGCAATATCCCCAGGCCTTCCTGAAAGGCTGGAAGGGCATGCTCATGGTCGATGACTACGCGGGGTACAAGGCGCTGCTGGGGGGCGACATCGGCGAGTTGGCCTGCATGGCCCATGCAAGACGCAAGTACTTCGAACTGCATCAGGCCAACAAGAGCCCGGTGGCGGCCGAGGCGTTGCGGCGCATCGGCGAATTGTATGCGCTCGAAGAGCAGGCGCGCGACGTCTCGATCGAGGCGCGCGCCGAACTGCGCGCGCAGTACGCCCGCCCGCGTCTGGAGGCGATGTACCTGTGGCTCGTGCAGACCCGCAAGACCGTGGCCGATGGCGCGGCGCTGGCGCGCGCCATCGACTACAGCTTGAAGCGCTGGCCGGCGCTCGCGCGTTACGCGAGCCGTGGCGACTGGCCGATCGACAATAATCCAATCGAGAACGCCATCCGCCCGATCGCTCTGGGCAAGAAAAATTGGATGTTTGCGGGTTCCGAAGCCGCCGGCAAGCGGGCCGCGGTGATTCAGTCGCTGCTCGCCACCGCACGCGCCAATGGCTTCGAGCCCCTGGCGTGGCTCTCCGACACCCTCGAGAAGCTGCCGGCCTGGCCCAACAGCCGCATCGACGAATTGCTGCCGATCAGAAAGAAAGAGTCTGCGCAAGCGTAAGAGGGCGTGGAAGCGGCGGACGCTTACACTGGTAGTGGTAGCGACAGGCGATGACGGCCAGCGCCTGGCCATCGACACAGTAAACCAGCCGGTGGGTGTCATCGATGCGGCGCGACCAGAAGCCTGAGAGGTTTTCTTTCAAGGGCTCAGGTTTACCGATGCCCTCGAAGGGGTGGCGCAGGCAGTCCTTGATCAAGGCACTGATGCGCTTGAGTGCCTTGCGGTCCTGGCCTTGCCAGTATTCGTAATCCTCCCAGGCGGCCAAGGTCCAGGCCAGTTTCAGCAGCTTTTCTTCAATCGGCATTAGGCAGGTCCCGCTGCTTCACCTGTCCCTGGCGGTACTGCTCGATGGAGCGCGCAAGATGCGCCGCGTTGGCCGGCGACTTGAGCAGATGGACCGTCTCCATCAGGCCGTTGAAGGTGTCCAGCGACATCACCACCGCATCGGGCGCATCCCGACGCGCGATGACCGTGTAGTCGGCATCGTCGATGACCTGATCGATCACGTTTTTGAGGTTGTTTCGTGCCTCGGAGAAATTCACCACGCGCATGACGACGATTCCCTTGAGTTGTGCTAATTATTGCACAAGTCTAAGGCGTTGCGTGCGCGCTTGCAAGGCAGGTACCTATGACCCTCGAACAACTCGACGCCAGCGGAAGGCGCCACAGGCGGCACGCTTCAATGGCGTGCTCACCGACTTCGACAACGGTGGTGAAATTGACGATCGGGGCGAGCCGCTGTTGCTGCTGGAACCCGGGCAATAAAACAAAGTGGGTGTCCCTTTGTTTTCGGCGTTGCGTCGCGTGGTCTGAAAGGCAACCGGAGGAAGCGGGAACAGGGAAAGCGATGGGTTTCATATTTTCTGGCGTAATCTGCGTCCGTACGCGTGGCAGGAAAAACATATGTTGAATATTCAACATATTGCACTGTTTACACAACCTGACAGCATTGCCCCGGTTCTGATGGAGCGGTACAATCGCCCGCCCCGCTCCATCCTCCCAACCTGATCTTCGGCCGGTGACCATTCGTCGCGCCTAGCCTTGCGAACATGCGCGTATTGCACATCGGCAAATTTTTCCCGCCTGAACCCGGAGGCATGGAGGTTTTCCTCGCCGACCTCGTCGCCGCGCAGCGCGCGCAGGGAGTCGAGGCGGCGGCGCTGGTGCATGGCGAAGCCCGCGTCGACGATCCCGACTGGCTCGTCCGCGTTCCGGTCTGGTTCAGCTTGATCTATGCTCCGATCGCGCCGGGTTTCCGGCGCGCGCTGCGCGAAGCCATCCAGCGTTTCCGTCCGGACGTGCTGCACCTCCATCTGCCCAACAATTCCGCGTTCTTTGCGCTGGTACTCGCAGAGGCGCGCGATTTGCCGTGGGTCGTGCATTGGCACGCCGACGTCGTCGTGTCGCGCATTCGCGGCGCGCTGGTGCTGGCCTACCGGCTGTACCGGCCGTTCGAGCGGGCTGTGCTGGAGCGTGCCGAACGCATCGTCGTCACCTCGCCCGACTACCTCCAGGCCTCAGCACCGCTCGCGCGCTGGCGTGACAAGTGTGTCGTGGTGCCGCTCGGCATCGCGCGTTCACGCTTGGCCGCGGCGCAGCCCGACCCCGCGTCGGCCCCATGGCCGGCGGGGGCCTTCCGGCTGCTGTCGATCGGACGCCTGACCTACTACAAGGGCTTCGATACGCTGATCCGCGCCGTTGCCGCACTGCCCGGCGTGCACCTGGTGATCGTCGGTAGCGGTGAACTCCACGAAGCGCTTGCAAATCTGGTTGCAGAACTTACTCCGGCCGGCGGCGAACCGCGCGTTACGTTCGCCGGTGCGGTCGATGAAGCGGAAAAAGCAGCCTTGCTGGCCGGATGCGATGCGTTTGCTCTGGCCTCCTGCGAGCGGACCGAAGCCTTCGGTATCGCTGTCCTGGAAGCCATGCACCATGCCAAGCCATGCCTCGTGAGCGACCTGCCGGGCTCCGGCTTGCCGTGGCTGGTGCTGACCAGCGGGGCAGGGCGCACGCTGCCGGTGGGCAAGGTCGCGGCCTGGCAGGCGGCGATCCGTGAACTCGCCGCCGATACGGCCCAGGCTGACCAGTGGGGTATCGCGGGCCGCCTCGCACTGCACAACCGCTTTGACATCCGTACGTGCAGCGCCGAAATCGGTTCGATCTACGACGCAATTCTGCCGCCGCCGGCCTTGCCCGTGCAGCCGCCGCTCATCGTCATCCCCGCGCGCGACGAAGCCGCCACCGTCGCCGCCGTCATCGCCTCGCTGCGCGAAAAAGGCTGGCACCACATTGTCGTCGTCAACGACCAGAGCGCCGACGATACCGCAGCCATCGCCCGCGCCGCCGGTGCCACCGTACTCAGTCCGGTACTGCCGCTCGGTGCCTGGGGGGCGATGCAGACCGGCATTCGCTACGCACTGCGTCACGGACACCGGCAGGTCATCACCATCGATGCCGATGGCCAGCACGAGCCGGCCTTCATCCCCGCATTGCTCGACGCCGCCCGCCAACACGATGTCGTCATCGGCGCCTACCCGGAACGCGGCAGCCCCGCGCGCCAGTTGGCCTGGCGTTTCTTCCGCCTCATAAGCGGCTTCGCCATCGAAGACCTGACTTCCGGTTTCCGTTGCTACAATCGCGCCGCCTGCGAAATCCTCGCGGACGAAGAAGCCACCCTGCTCGATTACCAGGACCTCGGGGTGCTGCTGATGCTGCGTCATGCGGGTTTGAGTATCGTCGAAGTACCGGTGGAAATGTACCCGCGCCTCACCGGCCCTTCGCGCATCTTCGCCAGCTGGCCGAAGGTGGCGCGCTACATGCTTGAGAGCACTCTGCTGTGCCTGGCGCGCTGGCATCCCAAGCATCATTTCGGCCGATGACTACACTCAATCTGACAACAACGCTCCTCGGCATCGGTCTTGCCTCCGTCATCCTGATCCTGGTGCGGCGTGATCATCTACACCTCCGCCATGGTGCGTTCTGGCTGACCATCGCAGCCATCGCCGCCTTGCTGGGCACATGGCCGGCACTGATCGACCGCCTGGCGGTCGTCGTCGGTATCAGCTATCCGCCGGCACTGCTGCTGTTGGTGGCTGTGATCGTATTGCTGATCAAGGCCTTGCTGTCCGATATCGAGAAGACCCGCATCGAACGTCAGATCCGGCGGCTCAACCAGCGTCTGGCTTTGTACGAAGCCGAGCGTGAACAACACTGAAATTCCTTGAGCAAGCTACACGTGATTCGGACCCTGTTACTGGACGTCAAGAAAATCGTCACCCGGCTCAAGGCCGAAGGCCATACCCTGACCGACACTCACCGCAAGGTGCATCGACCCTGGGGCTGGTACGACTCCATCGATGCCGGTGACCGCTTCCAGGTCAAGCGCATCGTCGTCAAGCCCGGTGCCAGCCTCAGCCTGCAGAGGCATCACCATCGGGCCGAGCATTGGGTCGTCGTCAGCGGTACCGCCGAAATCACCAATGGCGACAAGGTGCTGCTATTGTCGGAAAACGAATCCACCTATATCCCGCTCGGCCACGTCCATCGCCTCTCCAACCCCGGAAAGATGCCGCTGGAAATCATCGAAGTCCAGTCCGGCAGCTACCTGGGCGAAGACGACATCGTGCGCTTCGAAGACACCTACGGCCGTGCTCCTGCGGGCGGATGACGAGCCAGTGCTTGTAGCATGGACCATTTAATCATTCGCATCATCAGCGAACTGCTCCTGCCGCCCTTTAGCCCTTTTGGCCTGTTATTGCTGGGCTTTGTGTTGTACGCCAAAAACTGGAAACGGACTGGTTCCAGCCTGGCTGTCGTTGCCTGCGGTGGGATGATCGCGTTTTCTTTGGTCGGGTTTGACAATTTCGCGCGCTCGCCCTGGCCACAAGTTCCCGAACGGATTGCGCTTCCGTATCCGCGGGCGGAAGCCATTGTGGTGCTGGGTGCGGGGCGATATCTTCAGGCGCCTGAATATGACGGAGATACCGCCGCCGCAGGCTCGCTCGAACGTGTGCGCTATGCGGCCAAGCTCTATCGCGAGACCGGTCTTCCCATTTTGGTCAGTGGAGGTCGCCCAGGTGACATCGGCACGCGCTCCGAAGCCGAGATCATGCAGGATATCCTCGAGCAGGAATTCCACGTCCCCGTGCGCTGGGTCGAACCTGATTCCGAGGATACACAGCAGAACGCTGAACGCTCGGCCGCGCTATTGCGCGCTGAGGGCGTAACGTGCATCTACCTTGTCACCCATGGCTTCCATATCGATCGTGCCGCGGCACAGTTCCACAAGCACGGGCTGGAGGTGGTGCCGATGGCCACGGGCTTCGTCCGGCCGCAGCCGGACACCGTGCTGTCCTGGTTGCCCAGCTTCGAAGGCGTGGCCCGTAACCGTGGCTGGATCTACGAGACGCTTGCCGGACTCAAGCCTTTCTGAAAGTCGCCGAGCCTGGCGGTAAGCGCCGTAGACAGACCGCACATCAGTACGCACTGCGATCGAAGAACATTTTCAATGCGGTCTGCGCGATGATGCGCAGGTCGAACCATACCGACCAGTGTTCGATGTAGTACAGGTCGTACTCAACGCGGGCGCGCATTTTGTCCAGCGTGTCGGTCTCCCCGCGAAGGCCGTTGACCTGCGCCCAACCTGTGATGCCGGGTTTCATCCGGTGGCGTTGTAAGTAATGTGGAATCAGCTGCTTGTATTGCTCATTATGCGCAACCGCATGCGGACGGGGGCCCACGATGGACATCCGCCCCTGCAGCACGTTGAAGAACTGCGGCAACTCGTCAAGACTGGTCTTGCGCAAGAATGCACCGAAACGCGTGATTCGATTATCGCCCCGCTTTGCCTGCGTAACCTGGCCGGATGCCTCATCGTGCGTTTTCATGCTGCGAAATTTCCACACCTCGATCCTGCGCCCATCCCATCCATGGCGCACTTGCTTGAACAATACTGGTCCCGGGCTGGATAATTTTACGCCGATGGCAACTATCAGCAGGATCGGACTGATCATCGCCAGGATCAGGCTGGCGAGCACTTTATCTTCAACTTCCTTGACGAGCCAGTTGATACCTGAAATTGGGGTTACCGATAAATCGAGCATCGGCATGCCCGCCAGCTCGGTCACGCCATGGTTAATCAGGCGGAACGAGAAAATATCCGGTATCCAGCGGATGTTCACCACGCTGTCGCTTAGCAACTGGGTGGCCGTGCGAATGTGCGCCTCTTCTCGCATGGGCCAGGTCAGCCAGATCTCATCGATACGTTGCGCTTCGACGGATGCTGACAAGGTTTTAAGATCGGGTACATGGGGGAGTGCCCCTGAATTTTCCACGTCGGGAACTGAATCGGGCGTACAGAGCGCCACCACCTGAAAGCCGACCCACGGCAAGCTCGATACTCGCTGCCTTACCGACTTGACCGCATCGGCGGGCCCCACGATTGCAACGCGCCGCACGCCCAGGCCGTATTGGTGCAGCGCTTGAAGCAAGGTGCGGCCTAGCAGGCGAACCGCAACCAGGCCGACCAAGCCGATTCCTGCCCAGTAAGCAAACCAGAGCCGCGAAAAATCTTCCCCCGTCTTGCTCAGATAGCTGATTGATGCAAGCACTCCGAGCACAACCACCCAGCCCAGGAACAAGCGGCCATACATGGCACTGCGGGAACCCGCACGCCAGGTCCGATACACGCCGAGCTCCGAAAACACTGCCAGAGTCAGCAAAACGCTGGCCAGCATGGCGTAGAGGTAGCGTGTCGGCCCCAGCACGTCTGTGCCGCCAAAGCGCAGCACATGAGCCAGAGTGCCCGCCGTACCCACAACCAGGACATCAGCTGCCTTTAATCCATAGACGGAGAGCGCATGCCCATCCCGTAGCAGGCTTCGATTTGGATTCTGTCGATTCATGTGCTCAACCGCCTGTGTTGAGCCAGGGACTCAGGGGAAAAGCGGCTTCCAAGCCGAGAGCGATAGGGTGCAGAAGAAAACATCTGTGTTGGGGATTATGCAAACGGGAAAGAGGCATTTTAACCGCAGTGCAGCACAGCCCCGATTTCTTTCAGGAATCGCGTGCTTGAAAAACGTTCTGCCCGATGTATGCATGCAGCTCGCATCGAAGCTGCGCGGTTTGGGTCCAGCGCCAATACGGCCGCGACGACGTCTTCCTCGCCGAACTGCGGAGACAGCAGGATGCCGGTCTTCCCATCCGCCACCGTCTCGAGCAGACCGCCTTCGGCGACGCCGATTACCGGCTTGCCCGCGGCCATGGATTCGACTGGCGACATGCCGAAGTCCTCGTCCACCGGTACATAGATGGTTGCCCGAGCGCGGCCGATGAGCTCGGCCAGCTGGCGGTCACCGAGCCAGCCCGGGAACTGGATATTCGGCGCATCCGCGGCCAGCGCCTTGAGCCTGGCCAGTTCGCTGCCGCCCGAGCTGACCACCAGCCGCCTCGATGGCATGCGTTTGAAGGCGCGGACCAGCATGTCCACGCGCTTGAGCGGCTCGAGTCGCGCCGTGGACAAGAAGTAGCCGTCATCCGCCAACCACTGGAAACGGTCGGTGTCCACCGGCGGATAGACCACGCGTGACGCCACCCCAAGGTAGTCCTGCAGCCGACGCTGCACGTTGCGCGAGTTGGCGAGCACCACGTCCATCGACCGCACCGCCGCTTCATAGCGCGGCTGCAGCCAGCGGCGCAGTGCCGCCAGCAGGGGGCGCTGCCAGGGGGGGAAGTGCGCCTGGTAGTGATCGCGCAGGTCGTACAGGAAGCGCGGTGGCGTGTGGCAGTAATAAATCGAGCGTCCATGACCGAAGCCACGGTTTGCCAGCGGGGCGTAGCTCCCCGAGAACAGTCGCGTTGGGTACGACGCGGCCACACGGGCGCCACGCCCATGGAAGGCATGCAGCACGCGGGCAATGGCCAGTGCCGGAAGCCTGCTGCCCGCACCGAGGTCGATCAGGTCGTCGGTGGCAAACAGCTTGCCGAACGACGCCTCCTCCACAAAACCAACGCACACCGGTGCCGCGAAGTGGGCATGCAGGCAGTGCAGCACCCGCTCCGCCCCTCCGCGCGTCTGCAGAAAGTCGTAGAGCAGCAGCAGGTCTGTCCGCGCCGTTTCAGCCATGCGAACGGGCGTTCGGTGCAGGGGCGGGGCGCACCGCCGGCGGACAGAACAGGAACGCCAGGAAGATGAAGATCCAATACACCGGCAGGTTCAGGTCGGGGATGGCGAGGCCCATGGCCAGCGTGGCGGTGGCGAGCGCGACGGCCACAAAACGCTGCGCGTCGGAGAGCACCGCTGCACGCGCATACCGCAAAAGCAGGCTCGCCAGCATCGCAATAAAGAGCAGCGCGCCCGGTATGCCCGTGTTGCTCACCAGGCTTGCTAAGAAGCTCGATGCGCGGTTGCTGCCGAGGCCGACGCCCAATCCGCGGGTAGCTTCTACGACCTGCAGGGCATGGTCGTTCGATCGATTGCGAACTCTCGCGCTGCCGCCGTCCAGCTTTTTCAGCAACAAGTTATCCACGACCTTTGCAGCCTGCGGCGCAGCGGGCGAGGCTTTCCAGACCCATGTGCAGGTGGCCGCAATCAGCAAGACAGCCATCCACGCGGAAATCGCGCGAGGACGCAAGCGTGGCGCGGACGGGCCGCGGATGGCGGAGACGCTCAGCCAGAGTACGATTGCCGTGCCGCCGATCCCCGCTGCTGCCCAGCCGGTGGAGCCGAGCGTGTTGATCAGCACCAGGGCCAAAAGGAGTGTGCTCACGAGCATCGCGCCCCAATGGGGTGCAGATCGACGCGGACCGAAAAACATCACGGCGAGCAGGCCGCTCATCAGCGCCGCGACAAATGTGCTGGCGTACGACGCTTCGGACATCGGTGCGGCAATGCGGAGGAAACCGGCGATCTTCGCCCCGTGGTACTGCACGTAACCTGGGTTGTTCATCCAGAACTTCACCGCCGAGGGCCAACCGTACAGCGGGGCCAGCCGTTCATACACCCCGATCCCCAGCATCAATGCGGCTGCCAGGGCAAGCGCCCAGAGCAGTCTCGAGCCCCGCCAGTCACTGCGCGCGGCCGCCTGCAGCAGAAACAGCAGCACCACGGCATGCACGCACAGGTTAACCGCCTGCACGGCATTGGCAAGCGTGAAAGTGAGCGGCACCGGCGCACGATCCATGCCGTGGCGCTCGATGAGCAGGTTGACGAGCGTGCCTTCGAAGAGATGCGGCAGCAGCAGCGCGCCGATGAGCGCAACAAGCACATAGCCTGCGAGCGAAAGTGAGGCGCCCCGGGGGGCAGAGCGCAGGAAGTTCAGCGACCGCTCGCGCGCGACGCGGGCCACGAGCACGACCCCCGCCAGCAGTGCGACCAGGTTGTAGGGCGAGACACCAAAAGCGCCCTTGCCCACTGGAACGTTGAGCACCGAGGCGGCCTGAAACACTGCAGAGAACACCACCAGCGCCGGTAGCCAGGCACGGGCGAACAGCGCCACGAACAGCGCAAGCGGAACAAAGCCCAAGCCAAAGATCGTCAACTGCATCGTGCGTGAATGGGCTCAGCCCGCATCGATCAGGAACTCGTCCTGCAGCGCTTCGATCTGCGTCATCAATTCGACATAGGTCGGCATGTCATTCCCTTCAAAAATTGACAAGAATATTACGGCGATTCGATCGCCCATTCTTCCACTGCGAGTCCCGGCACACGGAGGAACTCACGCGCGTTGTTGGTGATGACGACGCTATCCTCTGCCATCGCGTGCGCCGCAATCATCAGATCCATCCCGCCGGTGGGTTTGCCTGCGCGTTCCAGCCGGGCCCGGATATCTGCGTAATGGTGTGTCGCTTCAAGCGGCCAGGGCCGTACGTCAAAACCGGCCAGCCAAGCCTCCACTGCAGCCTTGAATCGGGGTGCCGCCAGCTTGGCCGCACCAAAACGCAACTCGGCCGCCACAATCGCCGAGAGCCACAGGTCGTCGCGGTTCAGACTCGTGAAGCGTTCGATCATGTTCGCCGGGTGGCCGACAGCGGGTAGTAGATCATCGGCTTGTCGTAGATCGGCAGCAGTTGCTTGGAGACGCCGCACGTAATCGGATGCAAGCGGGTGCCGGAACCGCCGGCGAGGATGATGCCTATTCTGTTTAAATTATCGAACATGCCGTACTCCAATATCGCGACTTATTAACGCGAATTAAGGCCGAATTTTCGAAGTTCATTCCTGTATATTGCCGAAGCTCTTTCGCCCACAAGATTCGCGAAGGCAACGGTAAGGTGGTCGCCATCCAAGAATGCCGGGGTTCCGTTAATCGACATTACACAAGTGGAGATCTCGCGATCACGGCAAAGTAGAGTGGTCTTGTCAATATATATGAAATCGTTTTTTGCTATAGGGAGTCCAAGTATTTTATCCTTTTCCTCTCCGGAGAAATAATCAACGAACTCAGGAGATTTGCAAAAGTCAGCTGAACCAAACCTGGAAATAATGTCGTCACATCGGTGAGGTCTGATGCCAATGTAGCCGCTAAAGAAAATAATCTTTAAATTTGGCTTTACTGATCTCAGGTGGCTAAGTATATTTATCAGGGGTTTTCCCCATGACAGCGGTTTGTGGGCGCTGAATACAATAATGTCAAGGTTTTCAATGAATTCCCTGTCGTTGAGCTTTTCTACCCGCTCTTTACAGTTTGATTTTGGATTGTCTTGTGGGGAGTTGGAAACGACCATGTTGCCATCCACCCTAAATGAGCAGCCATAGCTCGTTCCGAAGGAGGTAATGTTGATGGCTGGATTGTCGCCATACACATGAATCATCGAATTGTAAGCGTCTAGTTCATGCGAATTGCCGAAGGTTAGGATCTGAAGCGGTGCATCTGCCTTGCAGTTTATCTCTCTAAGAATATAGCAGCCGCTTTCATTCAGGTAATCAAAGCGACTCCGTTCGGTGTCCGCAACATCTGGAGTGGTGCTAGCATAGATACTTATGCCAACAAATGCGAGGGGCAATATGGCATACAAGAGAGGGGTGGCTTTTGAGAAAATAGCGAAACGAGTTCCATAGCGAAAGGGAACTTCGATGAACTTGTGCAGAAGGTACCCCATTCCTAGGGTCGCGAGTAGCAATCCACCTTTGTCAATGGGTGTCAATGATCCTGTGTTATATTTGTAAAATACAAATATAGGCCAATGAACAAGGTATAGAGAATAGCTTAGGACGCCAAGATGGACGAATGGTCTTAACGAAAGGATCTTCCCAATAATGCTATTTTTCCCGGCGTAAATTAGAAGTGCAGTTCCAAAGCAAGGAAGAAGCGCGTTGTACGAAGGGAAGGTTGTGTTGTTGTCAAATTGAAAGGCGGCGACAAGAATGAAAGAAAGGCCAGTTACTGATATCGCGTTAAGGTTGAAGTGTATATTTTTCGGGGCCCAGCAAAGGAGAGCGCCTAATCCAAACTCAAAAACGCGGAATGGTGTTAGAAAATAGATGGCTGAACGAGGTTCTGCAATTGTGTTCTCTGAGTTTAAGGCCCAAAAGTTACATAAAAGACTTATCGCTGAGAGTGCTAAAACTATGCGACTTGGTGATTTAAAATTAAACGCTGCAAGAAGCAACAGCGGCCAAAAAATATAAAACTGCTCTTCCGTTGCTAGCGACCAAGTGTGAAGAAGTGGCTTAAATGTTGAGTCAATATCAAAGTAGCCGCTAGAGATGTAGAAATAAATATTTGAAAGTTGGAGGGTTGAGTACGTTAAAGAGCTTAAATACTGAGACAAAAAAATTGGGCTGAAAATAACAAAAGAAGCAGCTGTTGTGACCGCCAATGTTGAAAATAATGCTGGAAGTAATCGCCTCGCTCTTTTGTTATAGAACTCAAGGAGATTTATAGTTCCTGTTTTTTTGTGCTGTATGTACAGAATGTTTGTTATCAGATATCCACTGATTACAAAAAAAACATCGACCCCTATATAGCCGCCGCTTATAGCTTTGAACTCAAAGTGAAATAATATAACCAGCAAGACTGCAATTGCACGCAGTCCGTCAATGTCGGGGCGGTAAGATGCTCCGATATGCTCTTCTTCTATGCTTTTGTTGTGCATTGGAAAATACGGCTGTGTCGTCCGTCGAAAAATTAACTTTAAACTTTAAAAAATAGTGCATTCATACTGAGGTCGTGGCTGCTGTATGACCTTTGCTTAAGTTGCGCTCTCACTACTGATGATTCTCCAGATACCACCGCACCGTCTTGCGAATGCCGCTCTCGAAGGTTTCCTGCGGCATCCAACCCAGTTCGCGTTCGATCTTCGACGCATCGATCGCATACCGCCGATCATGCCCCGGCCGATCCTTCACGAAGGTGATTAGCTCCCTGTAGGAGCAGGCTTGCCCGCGAACAACCCACGGCACCATCTCATCGAGGAGATCGCAAATCGTCTCAACCACCTCGAGATTTCGCTTCTCGTTGTGCCCCCCGATGTTGTATGTCTCCCCAACCTTCCCCCGCGTCACCACCTCGACCAGCGCCCGCGCGTGGTCCTCCACATAGAGCCAATCCCGAATCTGCGATCCATCGCCATACACCGGCAGCGGCTTGCCCGCCAAGGCGTTGAGGATCATGTGCGGGATGAGCTTCTCCGGGAAATGGTAGGGCCCGTAGTTGTTCGAACAGTTGGTCACGAGCGTCGGCAGGCCGTAGGTCCGCTGCCACGCCCGCACCAGATGATCGGAGCTGGCCTTGGATGCGGAGTACGGCGAACTGGGCGCATAGGGCGTGCTTTCAGTGAACAGATCGTCCGTGCCTTCCAGGTCGCCATACACCTCGTCGGTGGAGATGTGGTGGAAGCGGAACGCGGCCTTCGCGTCATCGGCGAGCGCATTCCAGTACCGCCGCGCGGCCTCCAGCAGCGTGTAGGTGCCGACCATGTTGGTCTGGATGAACTCGGCCGGACCGTCGATCGAGCGGTCCACATGGGACTCCGCGACGAGGTGCATCACTGCAGTAGGTCGGAATTCGGCGAAGACCTTGTCCAAGGCCGCAGCGTTGCAGATATCGACCTGGTAAAACTGGTAGCGAGACGAGTTCGCGACCGAGTTCAGCGATTCGAGATTGCCGGCATAAGTGAGCTTGTCGAGGTTGGCGACGTGGTGCGTCGTGCTGTCGGTCAAGTGCCGAACCACGGCCGAGCCGATGAAGCCGGCTCCGCCGGTAACGAGAATGCGATGAGTCATGGGAAAGTTCGTTCAGTCCTTTGGATACCAGCGTATGAGCAGTTCCTCGTACTCACTCAACACCTGCTCCCAGGTAAAACGCTCGTAGAAGCGTGCGCGGCTGGCAGCTTTCATGCGCTGCACGGCTGCATCGTCTGCGAGCAGGCGGTCGAAAAGCGAAGCGCACTCGGCTTCGTCCTTGAAATAGGCTGCTTCCGGCCCCGCCACCCATCGGTTGAAGTGGTTGTCGTGCGCGATCACTGCACAGCCCGCACCCAAGGCCTCAACGAGGGAGGGGTTCGTGCCACCGACCCTGTGCCCATGCAAATAGAACCGACTGTAGAAGCGCAGGGCCTGGACTACGGGAGCCTCGTAGATCGCCCCGGGAAAGATCACCTCTCCGCTCGCCGCGTTCATCACCTCTTTGTGGAAGGCGTTGAGTTCCGGGCTGAAATTGCCCAGCACCACCAATTTGTGGCCGCGCCGCTTTGAACTGAAGGCGCGAACCATCTCGAGGAAGGAGTTCTCGGGCTCAGGGCGCGCGATGATTACCGAGAATGCGCCTGGTTCGATGCCGTACGCGGTAAGCAGCCCAGCGTCAGCGGAGAGAACCTCGTCGCCCCCATAAGGAATCATCGTGATCTTGTCTGCACGGACCCGCGTGGCAAGGTGGTCCTTGATGCGCGGGTGATCGGCGACGAGATGGTTGCCGATCCAACAGCCAGCGCGTTCGTTGAGCCAGAACCATGTCTTGGCAATCAGGCCCCACTTGTCGCGGCGCCATTCGATGCCGTCCATGTTGATGACGTTGAGTTGCCCCTTTACGCGTTGAAGCAAGTTGAAGATTGCCGTGTTGTAGCCCAGCGTAAGGAACAGCCCTTCCTGCGTCTTTGCATGCCGTGCTGCGACCCAATCGAAGATAACCGTACCTGCAGCGCCCTGACGTTTAACCGGGATGTGAATCCGCCGCACCCCCTGCCAACCACTCTCCCAAGGCATGCCCGCCCCATCCTCCTGGCAGTAAACCGTGATAGCCCAGCCGCGTTTGGACAGGTAAAGAGAAAGCTTCTCCGCAAAGGTTTCAAATCCGCCATGTTGCGCAGGTACGCCGCGAATACCAAGGATATTTAGTGTGTATTTCGTCAATGCCCTATAACCTCAACTAACTTCGCGTGTAGCTCCGCGCCGACTTTCTCCCGTCCATATTGCTGTGCCGTCGCCAGCGCAGCTGAGCGCATTGCACACATTTCTTCAGCACTCAACTGTGAAAAAGCAATGATCCTCTGAGCGAGCGCGCTAGAGTCTCCCGGCGGAAAAAGATAGCCGTTCACCCCGTCACGCATGTAGCTTTGGATACCCCCTATGTCGGAGCAAATCGCTGGGATGCCGCAGGCAAGCGCTTCAATGCCTACTAGTCCGAGAGATTCAGCTGCGCGCAGCGTTGGAAATACAAATACATCGAGAGATGAGTAAAAGCTGGGCAGACGCCGCTGAGGCATTGCTCCAATGTGAGTCGCTACACCTTCAAGACCCAACTCCTTAATTCGCCTTGTCAAGGCAGCGGTCTCAGAGCCTTCGCCGACGAGGGCAACCTCTAGCTCCAACGAAGGACTCTGCTTACGTAAAAGCGCAACAGCATCCAAGAGCACATCCCAACCCTTTCCTGAATCGATTCGCGAGACGAAACCGATTCTCAGAGGGGTGCCATGGGAACGTTCCTGCTTTGGCTCATGAGGCTTAAAAACCTCGAGATCCACTCCAGCCGACGGCGAAATAAAAACCTCGTTGCTCGGGAAAAGGTCCTTAGCAATGGACTGGAAATAACTAGAAGGCACAACGATAAGTCTCGCCTTCTCGATGGCAGGTCTGACCATTCCGAAAATTAGCTTCTCGCCCCTACTTGCGGGGAGAAGATCTTCGCCGTGAGCATTACAGATCAGGACTGTACGCTTCAATCCCATTAATGCCCGCACCGGTAGCATGGAGTGCGCTACGTAATGCACGTAAATGCAGTCATAACGCCTCGTGAATCCTTTCACCAAAACCGCCGCGCCAAAAGTCAAGTACTTTAGTAACTTGCTGAGCTTGCCCTTGCCTCTCCCTCGAACGACCGCAAGATCAATCTGTTCCCCCTGCACGTTTAGGGCGTCAACAAAGTTCTTGACGAAGACGCCGTAGCCGGGGTTTTCATGCGTCGGGTACATATTGGAGATAACGAGAACCTTCATTACGGGGCCAAATTTCTATACGGTGAGGCGCAGAGTCCCGCATAGCATGCGAAAAAGAATGCTGGAAAGCCCATGAGATATAAGTGTCCTGTCAGAGCCCCGGTTGAAAAAAACAATATGACTAAAATTCTGCGCAGCATGTAAAAACGATTCGAGATCTCGTTGTGCTCGGAATAAACGGAAATAGCGATAGCAAATGTGATGAGCAGGCCAAGGATTCCATAAGACATAAAAATGTCGACTGGATCCATCTCGGAATAAGAAAACGTACCGCTACCCCGCGCTATGCCGTAGATTGATCCGTAGGTTGAGTATCCGAGTCCGAAAACTGTCTCAAATAAACCGTAGTTTGTGCGGTAGATATCAGCTGCGATCGAAAGAAGCGTATCGCGCTCGCTAACTAAAGCGGAGAAGGGATTAAGATAGGAGAGTTTTACGAGTAGTTTAGATGATCCAGAGCTGTGTTCAGTAAGGATGTAAATAATTAAAGCAAAGGATTTATCGATCAAAGTCTCAGCTATATTCGTGCTGGCAAGAGCAATCAATATGGCGCAGAGGATGAGAAGAATTGTAATGCGCGCAATAGTTCCGCGATTTAGGAAGAAATACGCGGTAAGGCTAATCGAAAATAAAGCAATAAACGACTTGTTTCCGATTACAAGAAAGGTTAATAAAGTTAATAAGGTATAGATTGCTTTGCGAGTGTTATTTTGGTGTGTCGCCAGCAGTACTAGGAAGCTGGAGAAGAAAACAAAGCTCAATTCATTGAGAGATGGATAAAAGAACTTATAACCAGACGAGTGTTCCGCATATGTATAAAGCCCTTTGCCAGAAAGATTGCCGGCTAGGATCGTAATGCATACAGTCCACCAAACTATTAAGGCTATCCTCTTAAGTGTTGGCTCACGATTCTCGTGTGGGATCGCTCTGCAAAAGTTGTAGAGCAGGTAACCTAATACTATGGATCGGAGGAGTGCGAAGATGTCGTATCGAACGGCACCGTTCAGCGAGCCGGAAATGACGATATAGGTTAAAGTGTGTAGCGAAACGACCACGATGAAAACGTTGCTCGTGTTGAGTAAGTTCCGCTGATAGTTGGGTGCCACGAATGAGATGGCCGTCATCGCGAAAACGAACGCAATGGCAATGAGATTTGTCCCGGATTTCGATAGATCGCCACCAAATAGATAGCCCTGGACGGGTTCAACAGCAAACAGGAGGCAAGCCATAACCACCAAAACAAGATCAGGGCGGAGCCTCAGGTAGTCTTTCATATAATGAGATTAAACTATTTTTCAGAATACTCTGAGTAATCTGCGGATCGCTGCTCTTATGGCGCTTCTTAGTGTTCGTGTTTCACGATAATACTCGGAAATGCTGACTCGCATTTCATTATAGAAAACATTAAGGTTGTCGCTTTCTTTTGCGAGTAAAAATGCGTCATGGCTCTTCTTCGAAATATAGTGCCTAGTTGTATAGATTCTATCTCTATTTGTTTTGCTTACGTATCTGGAAAGTCTCATAATACTTTTAGGCGGAGTCACTAAGTTCTTGCTTTCGTATAGCCGAATCCGACTGAGAAGGCCTTCATGCCTATGTCTAAAGTTTCCACCTTGGGTTGCGTAGATGAGGCTTTTTCCCTCGCTGGAAAGTGTTATCTCTCCAGAATCACTGCCGTCAATTAAGATCCTCTCAAGCTCGGCGCTTCGAGTAATAACTAAATTTGTTCCGCGATAGTCCCTAGCGTATTTCCGATGCCAGGCATCTCCAAAAATAATGTCTGCGGCTTCGCCAGTTACGTCATCACAGAAATCACATGCCTTTGGCTTGAAGAGACCAAGTCCCCAATCCATCCACTTCAACCTATCTACGCGCTGCTCATGCGCGCCGTCCGAGCTGATTGCTCTGTAGAAATAGCGCGAGGCATCGTTGGTGGGCTTTTTGACTCTATAGTCGAGAGCGTCAAGCTTTGTAGGATGTACACCCATTTGCCAGCCAACAAATTCGGTGAACGCATGGGATTTCTGATGTCCGCAAAAAATTGCAGCTGTGTAAATGATGCGATCGTTTAAATGTGGGATTCTCTTGCAAAGCAGCTTTATAGCCTTGACGCCGCACGGAATGCCGACATAAATAAAACGTTCGTCCTCGTGAGATGCCAGGATTTCTGATATCACTGAGTCGTGCGAGACCATGTGGTACTTAGACTTCCTGCTGCCCTCAAGGTCGAGCTGGTTTCGGGCGATTCTGTACTCAAGGCGTCCATTCTTGCCTGGAGCGGGATGAACAACAATTGCACCAGTAATTAAATTTCGCTTAAAAAGTTGCTCTAACAAATAGGTGGTTAAGCCGCCAGAGCTGCTTTCATGTCTACGCTTTTCGTTATTTGCATAGCCCGCAAATACATTCTTGAAAAAGCCAATCTCCGGGTCGAAATGATTCGAGTCGGATTTGTAGTGGTTGTTGAAGTAGTCTTCGTTGTGGGTGTCGTTAAGAAAAGGGCAAATGTCGGCGCTATCGCTGGAGGGGTTCCCTTGATGCTCTTCGGCTTGCAAGAGGCCATGTGCGGTCTCGACGATTGAAAAGCGTTTCGGCTCGTATGCGGCACAATTGCCGCACCCGATGCACAGCCCTTCGCTGATTAACTCTGTAATCCCCAGTTTTGGCGTGCTGTTCATAAGGTGTATTTTACTTTTGCTTTATGAGCTTTTTGTGGAGGGGTTTGGCTGAGGAGAGAACATAAGCGAGAAAGTATGTGGTCTCCAGGGAGAAAACAAGCCAGCCAATTGTTGCGTAAGATGGTTCGTTAAGAGCCGGAACGGCTACAAGCATAGCCAGTAGTATAAGAAATTGGACCTTAGTTTTACGGACTATGAGGTCACCGAAGCTCAGGATCATCATGCTTAGCCATGCGCTCAATATTCGAATGGAAACTGCGCATGTGGTTATAAGCAAAAATGTTTGAAGGCCCGCGTACTCGGGCCAAAGACGTTCACTGAAGAAAAGGGTTGTAAGGGTTAACGCACAATAAACTAGGATGCTTGCAGTGACGGTAGCGACTAATGACCGTACAAGAAGTGGCCGGGCGTTAAGCTCTTGGGACTGGGCTGAGCAGTATCTTGGCCAATAGTGGTGGTTGATGACTATGTTGATGAGAATGTTTGCGCCGGACCAGTAGATAAAATAAATGCCTAAATAGGCGGCATGCTCCTTGCCGTGGAAGTAAGCAACAAGCGGAATTATTCCGAGGCTATAGGCGGTGCCGAGGTTTGATGACAGCCAGAACGAAAAAAGTCGTTTTCTTTCTTTTTTGTCTAGTTCTTTAAGGAAGTTTAGACTAATTAAAGGTCCGTCTCGCCTTGCATCTATGAGCTGTTTCAAGATCAGCGGTATAGACAGGGCGCTCAGTGCTGCAAGCGTTAAAAAAAGTGCGTAGTGGCGGTTCTGATGGCTTAGGTCTGTGAAGAATAAAGCAAAGACAATGAGCGCCGCACCGATTTTTATGAAAGATTGGATGGACTGAAAAACTGCTGCGCCAGGCCCGTTTTTATTTATCTGGCATGACATTATGCCCTGCACTGAGAGAGTGCTGGCCACGAGCATCGTGACGAGGGCGAAGTATGGAAGAGACGTATTTTTCAGAAATATCGCTAATCCGATCGTGGTGGCAATTAGAGCTGGGACGACAACTGTGGCATTGGCATGCCTCTGGTAATGAGTCGGGTTTGTTAACGAATAGGCGTTGGTGCCTAGGGGGGCGACCAGGGCCAAAATGCTGACGATCGCGAAGACGGCGACAAGTTCGCCATATGCGAGTTTGTCGAGAACTGCAGAGAAAACGAAGTTCGCTAGAAAGCCGCATAATGATGCGAAGGCGAGTATCAGTCCAGTCTTCAGCACGGTCAGTTAATCAGCTCTGCTCTTCAAGTACGGATTTGCTCATCGTAATCATCGCGTCTGTTACTTGTTGACGAAGATGCTCATTGCCTTGTTTCAAACGGAAGCGAAGCTCTTTGTTTTCGTTGATAAGGCGATTCAGTTTCTCGGGTATGGTGTGTAGTTGGTCAAGTTCGACCGTAAAGTCTTCCATTCCCATGAGTGACATGTAGGAACGAATTTTGTGCTGCGTGTTGATCATCATGGTGGGGATCCCGGCGCTAGTTGCCAGTATTCCTACATGCATTCGGGTGCTCAGGAATGCATAAAGGTTCTTCTGGAGTCCTTGGTAAGTGTCGGGGTGAACGATTTGGTCTGGGAGGATTGATGCAGAGAAGCCCCTTTCCTCAAGGAACTTCTTCGCTTCCAGGCATGTAGCGTAATCAGCGCTTCGTGAACCGTGTCTGTAATTTGAAGGCATCAGTAGTATGTTGAAGCTTTCCTGGTCGAGAGTGCTCGTAATGCCATCGAGTAGCTCAGGAAGGTAGTCATTTGTGACGCCCATTTCTGCCTTTGGAATATCGGAGACAGTTAGTCCAATCGTCTTCTTTTCGCTTGGTGTCGGTAGGGGGTGCGGTGTCGATTCTTGCGTTGTGGCAACGTCGGGGCAGAAAACGATGCTTACTGCTTTGTCTGCCCAAAGAGCGCGGGCGAGCTCAAAAGATGGGATGTCTCTCGCAAAGATTGTATGCGCGTCGCCAAGAGTCTTGCGCAGCAGCCACTTTGATGTCGGGCGGAAAACTGGTCCGATACTCTGAGGAAAGACAATGAATTTCTTGCCTTTAACGATAGTCAAGTAGTACGTCAGCAGACGAAGATACATGTGCGGACGGTAGTGATCATTAATCGTCTCTCCTGAAAGTGACACGCAGATATTGGCCTGGTCTACTGCAGAAAGGAAGTCCGCGAAACGCTTCGGCCAAGGGAGACGGAGTTTGTTTCGGAATAGGATTGTGTTGAGGTATTCAATAAAGAAGAAAAATATAATCGACAAAGCTTTTTTAAGTTTTTGGATAAAAGTGCCACCGTAATCGGTGAAGATATCAGCACGTACTACGGGAAATCGACCTTCGTTTGTAGGGGCGTCAATGGAAAGTATCTCGACATCTTCGCCTAGGTATTGCTTGCAGAGCTTGTAGGTATTGTCGATGAGCGCGCCGTTCCCAACGTGGAGTGTGCTAAAAGCATCAATCATCAATATGGTTGGTTGGTTTTGCGTTTTCTTCATGTTATTGCCTGTGCTTGTGTGCTTGCATCGTTTCTACGCTTACGACGATTTCAGTTTGGCTGCCACCTGAGTGCCGCGGAGGGAAATTGGGGTCAGACCCCGGTTTTCGCTGGTCGAAGATGCGCACGCCGGCCTCGGTGCGTTCTAATTGGGGTCAGCCCCCGGTTTTCCCCGAACTCCTCGGCCTCGATTTTCGCATTCCTCATGTATCGAGCCTCTGGAATGCCTGGGTCTGCACGCGATATGGCAGGCGTGCGCTTTCGGCGATCGGCAGGCATGCATTGTTGGCCAGTAGCGCGGCGATGGTGGTCTCGCTGACCTCGAAGTGGTCGGCAGCGTCTTCCTGGGCGGACTCGGAGTAGTCGCCGTCCAGAAACTCGACCAAGGCGTCGATCGGGCACAGCAGTTCGGCGGCGAAGGCGCGCTGGCGTTTTTGCGTGGCGGTGGCGAGGTCGGATTCGACCAGCCAGTCGGATTCTGCGCCCGTCCGCATCATGTATTCGCCAACCAGGCGGGCAAGCTCGAAGCGTTTGCCGATGGGGTGCCGCTTTCGCGGGAGGAAGTCGATCAAGCCTCGGGCAGTCGGCTTGGCAATCCCGACGGGGTGTTTTTGCTGAGGCTGCCAGGCAGCCTCCTGGCTTTGGGTGATGCCGAGCAGGTCGAGCAGTTGAGCGTTGTTGATCGGGGCGCCGCAGTTGCCGAGCTGTTTGCGCAAAGCGCGGGCTGCGGTCATGCCCCGCTGCCACGGGGGTGTGGTGGGGCTTGGCGTGTGGGGGCTGGGTGTGATCTGCGGCGCGCCCATCAGACCGCGCGCGTCCTTGAGCGCTTCAAGCTGGTCGAGCGCCGTGCCGTGACGGCTTTTGCCGAAAATAGGGGCGAGTTCGGACATCGCGCTGGTGCCGGTTGCCTCTTGCAGGCGCAAGGCGTGGGTGATGTGTTCGGCGGGGCATTCTTCGGGCTCGAAGCCCAGTTCGGCTTCGAGGGTGCGGCGCGCGCGGGCGCGCTCGTCGCTCATGTCTTCGCGCACCGCTGCCCACAGGGCAGCGAGGTCTGTGCTCCGATGGTCGCACGCCTCGGCGCGGTAGATGACATCTTCGATGAACCGGGTGACGCCAAGCTGGAAGTCGGCAAGCAGCACAGCGCGGGGGGCATCGAGATTGCAGAGATAGTTTGCGGACTGTTTCGGATTGTCGGCTTGATGCGCCCAGACGTTGATCGACTGGCCGTCTGCCGCAAAGACGACTCGCGGCCACACGTAGCCGTGGTTGGCCGCGCCGAGCTCGTGGGCCATGCGCCAATCGACGTCTGGCTGGGGGCCGGGCGCCGGAAGGGGCTCGAAACTGAGCCGCCACCAGGACGCGGCGAGCCACATCGCCAGCGGGTATGCGGAGACCAGGATGTTGTCGCGCACGGTTCTGGACCAGGTGTCCAGATTACGCGTGAGACAGGCGTCGCCAAGGCGAATCGCCAGCCACGCCGACCTGTCACGCAGGAGCGGGTCTGCGTCGCCGGTGGCTTGCCAGTCGAGGTCGAGACGAAACTCAGTCATGCATGCTCCACCGTGAGAGGACTTCGGCGGCGAGCGGGTCGCTTTCGGGCATAGGGTAGCCGTGATAGACCCCTTTGGCCGCGTTCTCGAGCTGGGCTTCGAGCGGAATGCCGCTCGAGAGGTCACCGACCACACGTTCTTGAGGCATTCGCCTTCGTGGCGATCGCTGATCAAGCCTTTGCGAACGCCGGCTTGCAACACGTGTAGCGCCTCGCTTCTGCGGAACAGCGCTGCGGTATCGCACAGCGACTTGCCCGGGCGAGGATCAGCGGGTGGCGTCAGGCCAAAATCACCGGGGTTCCGCTTGTGCTCCGGATTGCCGCCGTAGCGCACACGCTGCGCGAGCGCGTCCAACGCCACCTGCGACGCATGGCCCGAAGAGGCGATGCGTCGCTTGGGGTTGAACTGCTTGTAGCGTGTTTTCATGGGTGCTGGGAGGGAAACGGAAATAGGGAAATTGGGGTCAGACCCCGGTTTTCCCGCTTGGCACTGCGTGTGTGGGCAGCAATGGCTGCCAAAGATCTGTCAGTGATTGCGCGATTACCCCTTCGGCGGCAAGCTTGTCCTCAAGCGCAGGCGAGATCCGTGGCGCGATCGCGCAGTATTCGACCGTCCAGTTCTCATACTGCGTGTGATGTCTTATGAAGGCGTCAACGTTGCTGCGCAGACTGGCGAGACTGGGGAGCAGTTTGTCGGGGTTACGTTTGCAGGTGCCGAAGCGGATGCGGCGTGTGCTTTCACTGACGGCAACAAGGTCGATCTCGATGCCGGCGCGATCCCAGTAGCCCTTGATGCGCTCGGATAATGGGAAGTCACTCAGCCCTTTGCGGCTGGTCTCTTCGTAAAGCCGACCTGCCAACTCTTCCAGAGCCGAGCCCTCTGCTTCTGCCAGCAGTTGATCCGCCTGGGCGATGAGCTGTGCTTCCGGGCTGAAATGCACTGCCGAAACGGGGCGCTGCAGGGCTGCGAGCCAACTTCTGAGGAAGTTGTCGCGGATGTAGTAGCGACCGCTGCGCGCCTTGGGTTTGGCAAAGATGGGCAGGCGGCGCTCGATCATGGCGTAACGCTCGCTCAGCACTTTGAGGTAGCCACCGACCTGCTTCCCTTCTTGAGGGGATACGTTGGTGATCGCGGCTTCGATATCAGCGTTGGTGCATCCGGGGTGCCGCGCGATGTGCTGGAGCAGCATGTCGTAGCGCCCCCTGAATTCGCGCAGAAACCAGTTGTCTGCCTCGCCTTTGAGCGGCGACGAGCTGCTGAAGAACAGCGCGCGGAGCAAAGCCGGGCGGTCGGCGTTGAGCACGCCTTGCTCGTAGGCGTCCCGATAGAACTTGGGCACGCCCTCGAACAGGTTCCACAGAAAGAGCAGGCGCTCGGGCTCGCAGTCGGCGTGGATTTCGAGCATCTCCAGCAGGGATGCGACATCCAGGTGGTCCAGCATGAGCTTGTCGGTGCTGCGGTTGAAAAGCGGGGCCGCACGGTCTTCGAGCAAGGCGGCCATTTCGGCGTGCAGGGAGCCAAGAACGATCAGCCCCCCTTGGACGCGGTCGGCGCGCGCCGAAAGGGCATCGATCTCGGCCTGTAGCAGCGAGCAAAAGTCGAACAGGGGCTTACGGCTGAAGTACTGAAACTCGTCCAGGGCGATGACATAGCCTTGTTCGGCAAGCTTTGCGATCAACTGGGCAAGTTCGCCAAGGCTGCGGACACGGTCCTTGATGCCAAAGGTCTCAAGGTAATCGTTGCAGGCGACGAGCACGCCCGTGGGGTCCGAGTCCGGGATCTGGATGTAGAGCCGCTTTTGGCGCCCGGCCTGGTTGAGCGCTTGCTGGATGAGTGAGGTCTTTCCGATGCGCCGCCGCCCCGACACCTGCACGAAAAACCAGCGCCCACGCTCAAGAATTGCGCGCAGATCCGCAAGTTCGCGTTGTCGACCGTAGAAGCCCCAAGGTTGCATGGTTGGATTGTATTTACGTTACTAATATAAAGAGTTTTACGTTAGTTTGATGTTTTGTTTAAGTATTTGTTTATAAATCACAAAGTGAAAATTTTTTGATTTATTTCGTCGTTTTTCCAGGACTCGAATATCGCGATCGTGGAGTGGGAGGTTGGGGAAATTGGGGTCAGGCCCCGGTTTTCTCGCCCTTCTCGCCTCCGTCCCCGCGCCACCACGCCCGTGCCAGCGCGCCGAACACCCCAAGCATGCCGCCCAGCAGCCCGCCGAGCACCAGGCCGAGCGCCAGACCCGGCTTGCGTTCCTTCACCTCGGTGCCTTCGGGTGAGGCGACGAAGCGCATGGACTGCAGGTAGGTGTTGGTCCAGGTTGCACGCTCGACGTCGAGTTCGTTCCAGGTCTGCTCGATGATGTCGACCGACTTGTCCTGGCCCTGGAAGGCAGCGGCCTGGATGTTCGGCAGGCCCTGAAGGAAGGTGGGGCCGGTGGTGGGCTGCTGCAGCGCCTGCTGGGCCTGGCAGTAGTAGTCGCGCTTGAGCGCGCTGGCGGTGCGCTCGCGCTCGCGGCGCACTTCGGCGAGCTTCATGTCGGCGATCTGGATCTCGGACGCGACGAGTTGCGCGGCGGGGGAGAGGAAGCGCTCGCTGCCTTTTTCCAGCGAGACGATCTGGCGGTTGTCGCTGACGGCAGCTCCGGGGTTGCGGGCGATGATCTCGCGCAGGGTGGCGGCGCGGCGCTCTTCCTGGGTGATGGCGAAGTCGTTGCTGAGCTGGGCGTTGCGTAACTCCTGTTCGCGGGTGCGGAAGTCGGCGCAGCGCGCGAGCAATGCTTTCTCGAAGTTCACCCGGATGACGGTGTCGCGCACGTATTCGGCGAGCAGGGTGACGGGGGTGCCGCCGGTGGGCTCCTTGTGCGAGAACTGGATGCGAACGCCGATCATGGCACCGGGTTCGTCGTCTTCGGCGACCTTGACGCCGAAGGCCTTCTGGTCCTTGTCGGTAAAGGCGAACTCGGGTCTGAGGGTTTCGACGAGCCTGTCCTGATTTTCCGCGAGACCGAAGAGCAGCGCTCCGTCGCGCGTCGCCAGCGCCCCGGTGTCCTGCAGGTATTGCTGCAGGCGGGGGCCGTTGGAGAACACGCTGACGAAGCGCTTGTAGTTGGTCGCGGAGACGCCGGGGGTGAGGAAGAGGCCCTCGGCGACGTACTTGGTCGAGAGCAGGCTCGCGCCCACGCCCACGCCCGCGCAGAGGACGCCTGCGCCCACGATGAGCAGCTTCTGCTTCCACAGCACCGAGACCAGTTGGCGCAGGTCGATTTCGTTGTCTTCGTGGGCAGGCGGGTTGTTGGGCGTGGATTGCATGGAGGCGTCTGGTTTTGCGGAAAAGGCGGAATTATCTCACCATATCCGCCGATCAGTTGAGGTAAGGGAGTACATGAGCTTCGGTTTGCTACGCGCGGTGGGTTGGCAGGCGCTGGGGGCGGGGCTTTGCGCCGGGGTGTCGTTCGGCTTGCTGCTGCTGCTGGGGCGGGTCCTGGGCACCGAGGCCTTCGGCGTTTACGTGCTCTTGCTCAATCTGGGCACGCTGGGCCTGGTTTTGATCGAGGGGGGCTGGCCGACCCTGCTGTATCGCGCCGGCGTGCGGGGTGGCGCCGCGGGCCGCGAGCTGCGTGGGCTGATGGCGAATGCGTTGCTGCATGTCCTGGTGGTGGCCGCGGGGCTGGCGGTGGCGGCGTTCGTGCTTGGCGGCGGTCGCGGTGCGGCCTTGTCCGCAGCGCTGGCTTGCATGGGTGGCGTGGCGGTGATGAACCTGGTTTCGGGCCGGATGCGTGCGGCGGGCTCGTTCGGGGTCGAGGCCGCGTGGCAGAGCGCGGGGCGCCTGGTGTCCGCTGGCCTGATCGTGCTGGTTGTGTCGGGCCTGGCGTGGCGGGAACTGGGCTGGATCTTCGCGGCCTGGGCGCTGGGCTTGGTGGTGGTGATCGTGCTCTGGGGGCGCGCGTGGCTGGTATGGCCGTCGGCTGCGGGTGCGAGCGTGGCGTATCGCCGGGTGTGGCCCTTCCTGCTGATGGGTGGACTGGCGATGTGGCTGCTGAAGGGGGATGTGGTGGTGCTGGGTGGCTGGCGCGGGGGCCTCGTCGATGCGCAGGATCTGTCGTTCTACGCTGCGGGCACCCGTCTGACCGAGGCCTGCCTGCTGCTCGCCGCGCCCTTGGGCAATGTGCTGCTGGGGCGGTTCAGCCAGTTGGGGAGCATGGGCGCGATGGGCGAAGGTGGCAGCATGGCGGGCCGGGGGCAGCTGCGGAGGCTGTCCGGTTGGCTGACGGTGGGGCTTTTCGCGATGGGGGCGGTGGTGGTGGCGATCACGGCGGCGAGCGGCGAATGGCTGATGACCCGGATGTTCGGCGAGGCTTTTGCTTCGGCGGGCGCGCTGTTGCCCTGGGTGCTCGGGGTGCTGCCCTTCGCCTTGGGTAACGTCGTGCTGGTGCCCCTGTTGAACAGCCTGGAGTGCGAGCGCGGGCTGGCGGTATGTATGGCGGCCGGGGGGGCGGTGTTGTTGCTGGCCATGCCGTGGATGGCGATGGCCTGGGGCGTGCGGGGCGGTGCGCTGGGGATGATGTTGGCGCACGCGGTGGTTTTTGTTACGGGTTGGGGGCTGGCCTGGGAGGCGATGGCGGCAGATGCGGGAAAAAAGGCCTGAAGATCGGTTCATCTTGCCGGAAGACGTGAAGGAGGCGCGAACGCGGCAGCTGCGCGAACGCTTCGCGGCCGCCAACCCAGTGCGGCCGAAATCGGATCTTCCGCGCCGGCCGTGGTCTGGCTTGCGGGCATGGCAGTGGGCGGTCCTTATCCTGCTGGTGCTGGCCCTGCTGCCAGGCCTCCGGGGGTGAGGGTGTGGAGTTGCCCCTGAAAAACAGACACCATGGAGCGATGCCCCAAGACTTCATGGTGCCCGGTGCCAAGCGTACCGATCGAGCTGTGATCCTGTTCGCTTTATTAAACAAAATATGCTTGGATTCACATATTGTTTAATATTCCGAACATGGATGTGATCAAAATCGGCTCAACAGTGCGAGAGATGCGACAGGCGCGGGGGCTCACGCAGCAAGAGGTGGCGCGTCTTGCAGGCGTGGGGCGCACCAGTCTGTCCCAACTGGAGAACGGCCGTATCGGCGACATCGGCATTCGCAAGCTGCTCCGCGTCTGCGCAGTGCTGGGGCTCGAGCTGCAGGCGGTGCCCGAGAGCCGTCTGCCGACGCTGGACGATCTGCTGGCGGCACGCGGGAGGCGTTGATGCTGAAAGTGTGGGCGGACAAGGCCTTGAGCGGTCGACTCGATCGTGCGGCGGCGGATTCTGCTGGCTGCGTTTTCGCCTACGATCCGGGTGCGGGTCCGCGCGAGGCCGTTTCGCTGACCATGCCGCTCAAGCTTGGTGGTTACGAGTATCCGGATGGACTCCATCCTGTGTTCCAGATGAACCTTCCGGAAGGGCGGCTGCGTGAAGTGCTGGAGCGGCGCTTTCGCAAGCTTATGCCGGGGTTTCAGGATCTTTCCTTGCTCCAGATCGTGGGTCCGGCGCAGATCGGTCGCCTGCGATACGGCGAGCCTGGAAACCTTGCCGAGGGCGGGCAGGCCACGCAAAGCGTGGCGGAGATTTTGGCCTATGAGGGCTCTGAAGACCTGTTCGCCGACCTTGTCGAGCGCTTCGCCGCGTCGAGCGGCATCTCTGGTGTCCAGCCCAAAGTGCTGGTGCGTGATGAGCGCGCGTGGTCGTTGTCGGGTGACGGGCGGCGCAGCCTGACCGTACGCGGCGCCACCCATATCATCAAGACCTGGGATAAAGACGAGTTCCCCGAGCTGGCCGCAAACGAGTTCTATTGTCTACAGGTGGCGGAGCGGGCCGGCTTGGCGGTGCCCGGACATGCCTTGTCTGAAAACGGACGATTCCTGGTGGTCGAGCGTTTCGACCTCGATGTCGATGGGCAGTACCTCGGCTTCGAGGATACCTGTGTTTTGCAAGGGTTGCCGGTCAAGGCAAAGTACGATGACAGTTACGAGGGGCTCGCGAAAACGCTTGCCTGCTTCGTGACCCCGACCGCGCGTGTGCAGACGCTCGAATTCCTGTTCCGTCTGCTTGCGGTGTGCTGTGCGGTGCGCAATGGCGATGCGCACCTGAAGAATTTCGGGGTGGTGTATGCCGCGCCCGGCATGCCCGTAACCTGTGCCCCCGCCTACGATATCGTCACCACACAGGTTTATTTGCCGGGGGATGTGATGGCACTGATGCTGGATGGCCGTAAATCCTGGCCGAGTACGAAGGTGCTGACGCGGTTCGCTCAAGGCCACTGCGCGCTCGACCCCACGCGTGCGCGTGAGATCCTGTGCGAGGTGGCAGATGCGGTGGCGGATATCGGTGCCGGAATGCTGGCCGAGGCGAAACAGCGCGAAGGGTTTGCTCCGATCGCAAGGGAAATGCGACGGATCTGGGACCAGGGTGTGAAGCGCAGTCTGGTACAAGAAGCCTAGTCTGGACGGATCTGGATGGCTTGGCGTACGAGTACGCCGAACAGGACGCCACCGAGCAGCGTCAGTGCAATACCGCTTGCCGGGTCGAGAATCCAGTATTGGCCACGGTAGGGGCTCTGGTTGTAGCTGGCGTAGCGGGGCGGTACCGTGCGCTGAAGATAGAAGCGCAGCGTGGCGGCTTCCCCTTTGTCGCGTACGAAGCCGCCAGCAGGCACCTTGACTTTCGGGGTGGTGACGACGCGTTCGGTGTGAACGCCGAGCATGATGGCGCTGGACAGCACGAGTGCGGTGAACAGTTCCAGGCGGGGCGGGCGTGAGGCGGGGAGCTGATGCGGACGGCTGGACCCATAGTAAATAAGCACGCCCGCTGCACCTCCCGGCATGTTCACCAGGATGTCGTTGAAGTCGAGGTATTCGCTGTAGCTGATGGTGATCCAGAGGTATTGGATCAGCTCGTCGATGGCGCCCAGCAGCGTTGTCCAGAACAGGATCCGGAACAAGTCAAGATAGTTGTCGCCGGACTCGATCGGTCTTGGCTCAGCGGCGATTGCAGTGGCGCGGCGTCACCGTTAGGATGCGCCCGACCATGTATCGACAGGAGGAACGAAGGATGGAAAGCTGTGTGTTTTGCCGCATTGCCAAAGGCGAGCTGCCCGCCTCGAAAGTCTTCGAAGACGCTTCGACGCTCGCCTTCATGGACCTGCAGTCGGTCAATCCCGGCCATGCGCTGGTGGTCGTCAAGCCGCATCGCGCCAACATCTACGAACTCGATGACGATCTGGCGTCGGCGGTTTTCCGCACGGCGGCGCGGGTGGCGCGGGCGGTCAAGAAGGCGTATGGCTGCGAGGGCGTGACGCTGCTCCAGGCGAACGAGCCGGCCGGGGCGCAGACGGTGTTCCATTTCCACATCCACGTGCTGCCGCGCTGGGAAGGCGACGGGCTGGCGCTGGCGTGGCCGGCGAAGAATCCGCCGCGCGAGGCGCTCGAAGAGATGGCGGCGAAGCTGCGCGCGGTGATCTGAGCGTCCCGCTGTTCTGGCATGCGCCTGCGCCTGTGGGTCGGTCCGCGGGCGGGGGCGCAAGAGTTCTATAATGGCCGCCTTTTCCGTCCGGCAGGTGCGCCATGTCCATTCTCGTTTGCGGCTCCGTCGCCTACGACACGATCATGGTCTTTCATGATCGCTTCAAGAGCCACATTCTCCCCGAACAGATCCACATCCTGAACGTGTCGTTCCTCGTGCCCGACATGCGACGGGAGTTCGGCGGCTGCGCGGGCAACATCGCCTACAACCTCAAGCTGCTCGGCGCCGATCCGCTGATCATGGCGACGGTCGGCGACGACGCCGGAGCGTACCGGGAACGGCTGCGCGAGCTCGGGCTGTGCGACGATCACGTCACGCACGTGCCCGCCACATTCACCGCACAGGCTTTCATCACGACGGACCTGGACGACAACCAGATCACCGCGTTCCACCCGGGGGCGATGAACCATTCGCACCTGAACCGCGTGCAGGACGCTGCGGGCGTGAAGCTCGGCATCGTCTCGCCGGACGGGCGCGACGGCATGCTGAACCACGCGTCGCAGTTCGCCGAGGCGGGGATCCCGTTCGTGTTCGACCCGGGGCAGGGGATGCCGCTGTTTTCCGGCGGCGAGCTGCTGGAATGCCTGAAACTGGCTCGTTACTGCACGGTCAACGACTATGAGGCGAAGCTGCTGAGCGAGAAGACCGGGCGCACGCTCGCCGAGCTCGCCGAAGAGGTGGAAGCGCTGGTTGTGACGCTCGGGCCGGAAGGCTCGCAGATCTACGCGGAAGGCCGGTGCGTCGCGATTCCCTGTGTCGCGCCCGACCAGCTGGTCGATCCGACCGGCTGCGGCGACGCGTATCGCGCGGGGCTTCTTTACGGCATTGCGAACGGCTACGACTGGCAGCGGACGGGGCGGCTCGCGTCGGTGATGGGGGCGATCAAGATCGGGTACCGCGGCGGGCAGAACCATGCGCCCGCGCGCAACGACATTGCCGAACGGTATGCGGCAGCATTTGGAGAGGCGTTATGGTGAGCGGGATGAGAGTGAATCTGAATCGTAGTAAAACGCAACGGCTGGCGCTGGTCGCGGCTTTGGTCGCGGCGCTCGGTGTGACGGGTTGCGCGTCGGGACTCGGCGGGGGCGCGTACCAGCGCGGCGAGGCGCGGCGCACGATGGTCGTCCAGTACGGAACGGTCGAAGCGGTGCGGGCGGTGAAGCTCGAAGGCACGAAGACGCCGGTGGGGCCGGTTGCGGGTGCGGCGGTCGGCGGAATCGCAGGCAGCGGCGTCGGCGGCGGGCGGGGGCAGGCGATCGCGACGGTGATTGGCGCGGTGGCGGGCGGTCTGGCAGGTGCTGCGGTCGAGGAAGGTGCGACGCGCCAGGCGGGCGTCGAAGTCACCGTGCGGCTCGAGAACGGCCAGGTGCTCGCAGTGGTGCAGGAGGACGGCGGCGAGAACTTCCGCCTCGGCGAACGTGTTCGCCTGGTGCGGGACGCCGGCACGACGCGGGTCACGCGCTGACGCCATCGGTGGCGTCTTTTCGCTCCCGGGTCGGCAAGCCACTCGGGGCCCGGGAGGGGTTGCAGCCGAATGACACCCCCGTCTCATTCTTGCCCCGATCGCGCCCCCTCGTCCATCTGTCGCAGGTCATGATCGCTCAGCTTTATCGCATTACGCCGTCTTCGAAGCCGGCGTTATCCCGCAAGACTACGCCGGGCAACCAATGAAAATCCGGGTGAGGTCTGAACGGTTACGTTCAAACGACGAAGCGCGCACGAAGAAAGCACGGCCCCTGCCGAGAAACTGATGAGCGTGGTCATGTTCTAAAAATCGATTCCAGGTAGTCGGATGTCTGAATCCTGCTCGATGGCGCTGCGCGCGCGGGCGAGCATGTCGACGCTGAAGAATTTGAGACTGGCGGTGTCGAAGGGCAGCGCCGGCAGGTGGGTCTGCACCAGTGCTGCAACCATCACGGCTTGTGCACGGTCACGGCGCTTCTTGACCGGTTCGCGGTCCGGTTGCTGCGATAGCCAGGCCTTGTGCAGGGCGAAGGCGCGCGGGTCGGGGACGCGCATCATTACCGGTGCGCCATTGGCGGCGATGGCGACCACGTCCAGCTTTGGTGCATTGACGAGCCAGTGCAGGTTGGGGACTTCGACCGCGACGAGATCGTCGGCGCCGAAGGTGACGGCCTCCGTGATCTGCAAGTCGCGTTCGGGGATGATGAGATCGACCATGAAACCATTGCTGTTGGCAGCGCGAAAGCGGGTGTCCGGCAGCCTTTCGAAGCTGGCGTCGACCTTCTGCAGCAGGCCCAGCAGGCCGTCACCCTCCAGTTTGTCCGTCACGAGGGCAAGTCGTCGGCGCGGGTCGTAAAGGAGGTCCACATCGCCCGACGCCAGCAACTCCATCTGGCAGTGCACACCGGCCATGGCCTCGTAACCGTGAATCGCGTGTGTGCCGACCACGCAGAAATCCCGCGCCACATTCGAGGCTGCCAGTGCCAGCAATACCTCGCCGACGATGGTCGGCAGCCGGCCCAGCCGGGCGGCCTTGTTTAACCGGGCCTGTTCCTTCATGCGTCGCGACAACTGCTGCAAACGCGCATCGGCGCGCGCCTTGCCTTCGGTAAACGCGGCAAAGGTGGCTTCTGTTTCGGTGTTGCGTGGGCCGAGCGACTTGCCATTGCCGCGTGCGTCGTGTCGTCGCACGAGGTATTGCCGCCCTTTCGACGACACCCAGCGCATGCCGTAGCGATAGGAGCGGGCGTGCCTGAGCGCTTCGATCCACGTACGGTAAAGTTGGTCGGATTCGACCATGAAGAGCTGTTGCTGATGATCAAGCGCCTTCATGAGCGTTTTCCTGTAAAAGTGTAAAAATCAAAATAGCAGGAAAACTGCTGGAAAAACAATGGAATCAATATCTGATTGATACGTTTTTAATATTAAAAACATATCAAGTCGAGTGCCGTGGTGAAGAACCGGCCGTGGCTGTCGCCGCGTGGCAAGCGCCCGGCGCCTGTAGCACGGGTGTTTCTTCTCACGCCACCTTTCGCTCAAACAGCCTCTTGGCCACTGCCATGCCGCGCGCACTCCTTGCCCAGCGGCTTCAACCGAAGATCACCAGTCCCCAGACTATCGCGAGATTGACCAGCGCGAGCAGCACCGCCGCGCTGCCGATGTCTTTCGCTCGCTTGGCCAGCAGGTGATGCTCCAGCGAGACGCGATCGACGGTCGCTTCGATCGCGGAGTTGACGAGTTCGACGATCAGCAGCAGCAGCACGCTGCCGACGAGCAGTGCCTTGCCCGCACCGCCGGTCGGCATGAAGAGCGCGAGCGGGATCAGCACTGCGGCAAGCAGGCATTCCTGGCGAAACGCGTCTTCATGCTCGAATGCGGCGCGCAGGCCGGCGAACGAGTAGCGAAAGGCGTTCCAGATCCGCATCAGGCCGGTCTTGCCTTTGAACGGGCTTTTGCGGGTGTCCGGGGAGAGATGTTGCATCGGGATTCCAGGTTGTCGAAGACGGGCTCGGCAGCCGCTCGAGCGCGTGCGGTCAGGCCGGTTCACGGATAGAAAGCATAGACCCGGTAACCGGTGGCTTCGACGCCCGGTGCCTCGAACGGCAATTGCACGACGATGTCGCGTCCGGTGTCGAATTTTTGTTCGGCGCTTCCCTGTTCGAGGAAGCCGGCGGGGAGCCACTGCGCCGGCCCGAGCACGCGGCGCACGAGCGGCTGGTCCTGGACGTCGGTCAGCGTCAGTTCGAGATGCGGATACGCCTGAGGGTGAGGAGCGCGGTTGCGGATCGTCGCGTTCAGCACGAAGCGCGCGACGCGCCCCGGCTCCGACTGCAGTTCGGAAGCTTCGATGCTGATCGCACCGGCGAGGCGCGGCAGCGGGAGCGTGCATTTCAGGTGCGCGCACGCGGAGAGATAGGCGGGGCGCAACTGCGGCCACTTGCGGGTGATGTCGTCACGGAAGACAAAGGCGCTCTGCACCGCCAGCGTGCCAAGCAGCATGCCGACTCCCAGTCCGGACAGCCAGCGCCTGCCGGACGAAGCCGGCGGGCCGTAGGTCGCGTCGAGATGTTCGCGGTCGTGCGCCGCATCGGTTGCCCCCGCGCGGGAGGAAGCGGATGCGGTCGGCGGTTCGTCATCCTGGCGCTTCGGCAGTGCCGCGCTTGCGGGCGCAGCGGGGGCGCCGAGCGGTGTCGGCGCGATGCCGACGACGCGCGTGCGCCGGATCGGCGGCACGGGGTGACCTTCGGCCGCTGTGGCGTCCGTTGCGCTGGAAAAATGCCCGTCGCGTGGCACGACGGGTTCGCGGTGATCGCGTGCCTCGAACTCTGTTCGGTCATCAGCCCCCTGTCGTGTCACTTCCGGAGCCGAAGGCAGGTCGTCGAGGATGAAGAAGCGGTCGTCGCGCTCCGGAACCGATTCGACAGGGCGGGGCGCTGCGGCAGCGGGCGGTTGGGAAATTGCGGGTGGGGTGGGTGCCGATACGGCGGGCGCGACGTGCAGCACGCGATCGAGCGCATTGAACGACGCATAGCAGCGTCCGCAGCGCACTTCGCCGCGATGCGCGCGCAGTTGCTCGGGCTGCACCCGGAATACCGTCTGGCAGGCCGGGCAGCGCGCGAACATCACTGGCTCCCGGTTTGTCGCGGAGAGCCGCCTTCGAGCCGCGCCCAGCCTTCATGTACCGCACCGACGCGCAACGGCAGGAACGGCGCGTATGCCGCGATCACCTGTTCGGTCTGGGTTTCGAGCACGCCGGACAGCGCGATTCTGCCGCCGGGAGCGACCCGGGCGGCGAGCAGCGGCGCCAGCACGCACAGCGGATTCGTCAGGATGTTGGCGACGACGACGTCGAAGCGCGCGTCGAGTGGCTGGCGGGAGTGCTGCAGCCGCAGCGCGACGTGGTTGCGCGCGGCGTTATCGTGCGCGGCGTCGAGCGCCTTGTCGTCGATGTCGATGCCGAGCACGTCGCCCGCCCCGAGGCGCACTGCCGCGATGCCGAGAATGCCCGAGCCGCAGCCGTAGTCGAGCACGCTGTCGCCCGGCTGCACCGCGTCGCACAGCCACTCCAGGCACAGGCGCGTCGTCGGATGCGAGCCGGTGCCGAAAGCCATGCCGGGATCGAGCTCGATGTTGATCGCCGCCGGGTCGGGCGCGGCGTGCCACGACGGCACGATCCACATCCGATCGGTGACGCGGATCGGCTCGAACTGGCTTTGGGTGAGCTGCACCCAGTTCTGCTCGGCGATCTCTTCGAGCGTGAAAGGCGGCACCGCATCGAAGCCGGCGTCGGCAGCCGCGCGGGCGAGGGCGACGGTGAGGTCGGCGTCGGCATCGAACAGCGCGATTACGCGGCTGTGATCCCACAGCCCGACCGGATGATGCCCGGGTTCGCCGAACTGCGGCTTCTCGGCGTCGGTGCCGGCGTCGGCGTCCTCGATGCTGATCGACAGCGCGCCGGCGTCCATCAGCGCCTCGGACAGCGCTTCGGCCTTGTGCGCTTCGGCCTGCAAAGTTACCGAGATCCACATGATGTACGCGTCCGCGGCCTGCTCAGGCAAGATTCTTGACTTCGTTGCGTTCGGCGAGCTTGTGCTCCAGGTAATGGATGCTCGTGCCGCCCTCGACGAAACGTGCATCGAGCATCAGCTCCTGGTGCAGCGGCACGTTCGTCTTGATGCCTTCGACCGCCATTTCCGACAGCGCGATCCGCATCCGTCGGATCGCCTGTTCGCGCGTGTCGCCGAACGCGATCAGCTTGCCGATCATCGAATCGTAATGCGACGGGATCGTGTAGCCGTTATAGACGTGCGAATCGACGCGAATGCCAGGTCCGCCCGGCGTGTGCCAGTTCGTGATCTTTCCCGGGCAGGGCGTGAATTTGAACGGATCCTCGGCGTTGATGCGACACTCGATCGCGTGGCCGTGGAATTCGACGTGACGCTGGCGGAACCACAGCTTTTCGCCGGTCGCGATGCGGATCTGCGCCTGCACGATGTCGATGCCGGTGATCATCTCGGTGACGGGATGCTCGACCTGCACGCGCGTGTTCATCTCGATGAAGTAGAACTCGTCGTTCTCGTAGAGGAACTCGAACGTGCCCGCGCCGCGGTAACCGATCGTGCGGCAGGCTTCGGCGCAGCGCTCGCCGACTTTCGCGATGGCCTTGCGATCGATGCCCGGCGCAGGAGCTTCCTCGATGACTTTCTGGTGGCGGCGCTGCATCGAGCAGTCGCGTTCGCCGAGATAGACCGCGTTGCCATGTTCGTCGGCGAGCACCTGGATCTCGATGTGACGCGGGTTCTCGAGGAATTTTTCCATATAGACGATCGGGTTGCCGAACGCCGCCTCGGCTTCGGCACGGGTCGTCGCGACCGCGTTGAGCAGCGCCGCCTCGGTGTGGACGACCCGCATCCCGCGACCGCCGCCGCCGCCGGCCGCCTTGATGATGACAGGGTAGCCGACGGTGCGGGCGATCTTGACGATCTCCTTCGGTTCCTCGGGCAGCGCGCCTTCCGAACCCGGCACGCACGGCACTCCGGCGGCCTTCATCGCATCCTTGGCGCTGACCTTGTCGCCCATCAGCCGGATCGTGTCGGAGCGCGGGCCGATGAAGACGAAGCCGGACTGCTCGACGCGTTCGGCGAAGTCGGCGTTCTCGGACAGGAAACCGTAGCCCGGATGGATGGCTTCGGCGTCGGTGACTTCGGCTGCCGAAATGATCGCGGGGACGTTCAGGTAGCTCAGCGCCGATTGCGCCGGACCGATGCACACCGACTCGTCGGCGAGCTTGACGTACTTCGCTTCGGTGTCCGCGACCGAGTGCACCGCAACGGTGCGGATACCCAGCTCGCGGCACGCGCGCAGCACGCGCAGCGCGATTTCGCCGCGGTTGGCAATCAGGATCTTTTCAAACATGGGGTGCCTCCGCGGCGAAATCGCGCTCGGACGCTGCGCGTACCGCGCGATTTGGCTGCGCCGCTGCGCCGCCTGCCGGCGGCTGGTCACCACGGTTGGCGATCAGTATCTTTTCGAACATGAGGGCGTTCAGGCGATGATGAAGAGCGGCTGGCCGTATTCGACCGGCTGGGCGTTTTCGACGAGGACCGCCTTCACCGTCCCGGTGAACTCGGATTCGATTTCGTTCATCAGCTTCATCGCTTCGATGATGCACAGGCGGTCGCCGATGGCGACGGCCTGGCCGACGTCGACGAGGGGTTTCGCACCCGGCGCCGAGGCGCGATAGAACGTGCCGACCATCGGCGATTTCACGATCATGCCTTCGGGTGCGTCATCGACCGGCGGGGTCAGCACGATCGCCGGAGCCGGGGCAGCCGCAAATTGCGGCACGCTCGCCGGCATCTGCGCGAGGTAGTTCGAAACGGGGGCGGTGCTGTGTTTGGCGATACGGACTTTCTCTTCGCCCTCGGTGACTTCCAGTTCGGAAATGCCCGACTCCTGGACGAGGTCGATCAACTTCTTCAGCTTGCGCAGATCCATGCTGTTCTCCGAGCGGGGCGCCGCCGCACGGGGCGCCCGGGGGTTTGTGTCAGGGTTTCCGCAGCTGCGACAGCGCGTATTCGAGCGCCGCGAGGTAGCCGTACGGCCCCAGTCCGCAGATCACGCCGGCTGCACAGTCGGAAAAATAGGAGTGATGCCGGAAAGTGTCCCGGGCATGAATGTTGGAAAGATGCACTTCGACGTACGGGATCGCGACCGCGAGGAGGGCGTCGCGCAGCGCGACGCTGGTATGAGCGTAAGCGGCCGGATTGAGGATGATGAAGCTGATCTCTTCCAACGGCGATGCCTGTACCCGGTCGATCAGCTGGCCTTCGTGGTTGCTCTGAAACGACTCGACCAGGACGCCTTCGGCGCGTCCGCGGGCTTCCATCGCGGAGTGGATGTCGGCAAGCGTCGTGTGGCCGTAGACGTCAGGCTCCCGGGTGCCGAGAAGGTTGAGGTTCGGTCCGTGCAGGACCAGGATCCGGGGCTGCGGCGGGGGCGCGGCATCTGGGTTTTTACTGCGTTTTTGGCGCGTCATGCCGGCAAGTTTGCCGCAATTAGGCGCATTTTGTCCAGTGCCACGCGGCGCGCTCCGGTGAATTACTGGTCGAGGAGTGCGCGGATTTTGCCTTCTAGTTCACTACGATTCAAGGTGCCGAGCTTGATGTGCGCGATCTTTCCGGCACGATCGAAAATGATCGTGTAAGGCAGCGCCTGCACGGCATTTCCGAGCGCCCTCGTCAGCTCCAGCGTTTGCGGCGTGCCGATCAGGAGTGGATACGGGACGTCATGCTCTTCGCGGAACTTTCGCACGCTCTCGGCCTTGTCGATGCCGAGGCCGACGAACTGGACCGGGGAATCGGCGAAGCCGCGGCTGACCGCGGCAAAGTCCGGAATCTCCGTCAGGCACGGCGGGCACCACGTCGCCCAGAAGTTGACCACCAGCACGCGGCCGCGCCATTGCTGCAGTGCCTGCAGCTCGCCGCTCGAATCAGGCAGCGTCAGCGCGAGAATCGCGTTCCCGGCCGCCGGATCGACCTGCGCGGCAGGGACCGGATCGGACGTGCCGCGGGAAACCAGGAAACCGGCCACCCCCGCGAACACTGCGACGGCGACGATGATGAGGTGACGCCCGGCGATCCCTTTCATGCGCTCGGACCTTCGCTCGCCTGAACGAGCGCTTCGACCGCCGGCAGGCGTGCGCGCTCGATGTTGCGGCGGCTGACGCGCTCGGCCTGGGCGGTGTAGAGCGAAAGCCTGATCGGCACGCGGTTCCAGTCGAAACTCAGGATCGCTTCCGGAGCGTTCGCGGCGCCGCGCCGGGGTTCGCGGTGTTCGTAGCCGATGTCGTGGTTGAGGAAGAAGATCTCGACGTCCTTGGCGCTTTCGGGATACAGCTCGATGTCGACTTCGGTGTAGCGTCCCGCAGTGCCGTCGAGCGCCCCGCCCGTGAGGTAGGGCCGGAACTCGCCCAGCAGGCGCATCACCTCGATCGCCGCGCGGCGCATTTCGAGCAGCCGCTCGGGCTGCTCTTCGTCCTGGTACAGGGCTTGCCACGCCCGCAGCTCGGCTTCGATCTCGGCGTTGTTGGGCAGGGCTTCGGACTCGGAGATGCCGAGCTGGCGGGCTGCCTTGCGTTTCGCGAAGCCGAAGTCGCTGATGCCGTCCTCGGCCATCATGCGCGCGGCAAGCGCGGCGACACCGCGCCTCAGGTTGCCGCTTCGGGAAGCATTCGCGCGGGAAGTCATGGTCGCGAGTCCGGCAGACGGTCGATGTAGAATGCCGCCCATTCTACACGGGCGGGTTTCAATCACCTTGAGACGCCGCCCGGCTCCCGGAGTTTTCATGCATATCCACATTCTCGGCATCTGCGGCACCTTCATGGGAGGCGTTGCGCTGCTGGCCCGCTCGGCGGGGCACACCGTTACCGGCTGCGACGCGAACGTCTACCCGCCGATGAGCACTCAGCTCGAGGCCCAGGGAATCGGCCTGACCGAAGGTTACGACGCGGCGCAGGTCGATCTCGCGCCGGACGTCTACGTCATCGGCAACGCGGTGTCGCGCGGCAATCCGCTGCTCGAGGCGATTCTCGATCGCGGCCTGCCGTATGTGTCGGGGCCGCAGTGGCTGGCCGAGAACGTGCTGCAGGGGCGCTGGGTGCTCGCGGTCGCCGGGACGCACGGCAAGACGACGACGACGTCGATGCTCGCGTGGATGCTCGAGGACGCCGGTCTCGAGCCCGGTTTCCTCGTCGGAGGCGTGCCGGGGAACTTCGGCGTTTCGGCGCGCCTGACCGATTCTCCGTTCTTCGTCATCGAAGCCGACGAATACGACACGGCGTTCTGCGACAAGCGGTCGAAGTTCGTCCATTACCGCCCGCGCACTGCGATCCTGAACAACCTCGAGTTCGATCATGCCGATATCTTCAGTGATCTGGCCGCGATCGAAACCCAGTTTCATCATCTCGTGCGCACGATTCCCGCGTCGGGCCGGATCATTGCGAACGCGGACGAGGAGAGCCTGAAACGCGTGGCCGCGCGCGGCTGCTGGTCCGAGCTCGAATGGTTCGGCGACGGGGCGCAATGGTCGGCGGCAGCGGGCGCGGATGAGCGCGAGGCGGTATTCCGCCTGCGCGACGAAATCGTCGGCAGCGTGGCGATGCCGATGAGCGGCAGCCACAACCGCAGCAATGCGCTCGCGGCGATCGCCGCCGCCCGTCATGTGGGCGTCACGCCGGCGCAGGCGATCGCGAGCCTGGCCGGCTTCCGGGGAATCAAGCGCCGCATGGAAGTGCGCGGACAGGTCCGCGGCATCACCGTGTACGACGACTTCGCCCATCATCCGACCGCGATCGCGCTGACCGTCGACGGCCTGCGCCGGCGCGAACCCGCAGGCCGCATCCTGGCGGTGCTCGAGCCGCGTTCCAACACGATGAAGCTGGGCGTCATGAAGGACCGCCTGCCGGAGAGTCTCGCGCAGGCGGACCGCGTCTATTGCTATGCAAACGGTCTCGGGTGGGATGTCGCCGGCGCGCTGGCGCCGCTCGGCGAGCGAGGGGCGACGTACGACGATCTCGACCGGCTCGTCGCCGACGTCGCGGCGGCGGCGCGGCCCGGGGACCATGTGCTGGTGATGAGCAACGGGGGATTCGGCGGCGTCCATGACAGGCTGCTCGCCGCGCTCGCGCGCACGGGACGCTAGGCGCAGGCCGCAGCGCGGCCACCGCCGGTTCGCAAAACGCCTGTTACGTGCCGCTGCTGCGCTGGCCGTCGAGCCGGCGCGCTTCCTGGTCGGTGATGTATTCGAACACCCGCACGACCTTGCGCACTCCGGACGTCGTGCGCGCCACGTCAGTCGCGGCATCGGCTTCGCGGCGCGTGACCAGGCCGAGCAGATAGACGGTGCTGGCTTCGGTGACGACTTTGACGTGGTGCGCACCGAAGGTCGCGGCGTCGACGAAGCGGGCCTTGACCTTCGACGTGATGACCGAGTCGTTGCTGCGCGAAGTCAGCGATGCGATGCCGGCAACCTGCACTTCGTTCGTGATGCCGCGCACGTTCGACACGCCGCTGACGACGCGTTCGATTTCGGCGCGGTGCGCTTCGCTCGGCGCTTCGCCGGTAAGGAGAACGTTGCGGTTGAACGAAGTGATGTTGACGTGCACGGCGTCGCCCATCCGGTCGCGCAGCGCACTTGCGGCGCGCCATTCGATCCCTTCGTCCTCGACGTAGGCTCCCGACGTGCGCCGGTCGGCCACCATCGCCGCTCCGGCTCCGACGCCGCCGGCGACGAGCGGGAAGCAACCTTGCAGGACCGGCAGCGCAGCGGCGGCGGTCAGGCCGAGGAGGAAGGTGCGGCGAGTGAGTTGCGGGCGTGATTCGCTCATTGGTCTTCTACTCCGAGTAACAGACAATCGATGCCGTCGCACAGGCAGTGCAGGGTCAGCAGGTGAACTTCCTGGATGCGGGCGGTGCGCTGCGCCGGAACGCACAGATGGACGTCGCCGTCGTCGAGCAGTGCGCCGATCTGCCCGCCGTCGTTGCCGGTCAGCGCGATCACGCGCATTTCGCGTTCGCGCGCGGCCGCGATCGCCTCGATGACGTTGGGCGAGTTTCCACTCGTCGAGATCGCGAGCAGCACGTCGCCGGGATGTCCGAGAGCCCGCACCTGTTTGGAGAATACTTGCGTGAAGTCGTAATCGTTAGCGATCGACGTCAGCGTCGAGGTGTCGGTCGTCAGCGCGATCGCCGCGAGCGGAGGGCGTTCCATCTCGAAGCGATTGACCAGTTCGGCCGCGAAATGCTGCGCGTCCGCGGCCGAGCCGCCGTTGCCGCACGCCAGGATCTTGCCGTTGTTCAACAGACTGCCGATCATGATTTCCACAGCCCCGGCAATCGGCGCGGCGAGCGCTTCGAGCGCTTCGAGCTTGATGCGCGCGCTGTCTTCGAACTGTCTGGAGATGCGATGGATGAGGTCCATGGATGGCCTTCGGGTCACTTCGTCGGGGGCAAAAGTCTAGCATGGGGGCGCGCGGACGCCGTGTCGCACGGGCGAGCGGTGAAGCGGCGGGCGTCGTGCTTACGATCCATCGGCGTCGAAAGCGGCTTTCAGCCATTCGACGCCGTCCTCGTCGAGGTCGGCGAGCAGCGCCGCGTCGAAACGGCATGGCCGTCCGGCATGACGACGGCCGGCGCCGGCCAGCCACCACCGCGCGGCGAGGATGACGCGTCGCTGCTTGGCCGGCGTGATGCTGGCTGCGGCGCCGCCAAAGCGAGCGTTCGTGCGCAGCCGCACTTCGACGAACACGACGATGCCATGGTCGAGGCACACGAGATCGATCTCGCCGCCCCGGCAGCGCACGTTGCGCGCCAGCACGATGAGCCCCCGACGCGCGAGGAAGCGTTCGGCGAGCGCTTCGGCCGCCGCTCCCGACGCTTGCTTCCGGGTCGTGGAGGCGCCGACAATGGCGCCTTCCTTCACATTCCGGTCACCCTTCATGGCTCACGGCTCCTCGCCCCTTTCCAGTACGCCGTCATTGTATGTGGTGGCGACGCCGCTCGGGAACCTGCAGGACATCAGCGCGCGTGCGCAAGCGGTGCTGGCGGGCGTGGGGGTCATCGCGGCCGAGGACACGCGCCACAGCCAGCGCCTGCTCGATGCGCTCGGCATCGCAACGCGGCTCGTCGCGCTGCACGAGCATAACGAGCAGGCGGCCGCCGGGCAGGTGATCCGCATGCTGCAGGCGGGGCAGCACGTCGCGTTGATCAGCGACGCCGGCACGCCCGCGATCTCCGACCCCGGGGCGCGCGCGGTCGCGCGAGTGCGCGAGGCGGGCTTCCCGGTGGTGCCCATTCCCGGCCCGTGCGCCGCGATCGCCGCGCTGTCGGCAGCCGGCTTTGTCGATAACGGCTTCCATTTCGTCGGCTTCCTGCCGCCGAAGTCCGCCGCGCGCCGCGCTGACATCGACGCGCTGCGCGCCGTCGCGGTGCCGCTGGTGTTCTACGAGTCGCCACACCGCATCGCCGAGTGCGTCGCGGACCTCGCGGCAGTGCTCGAAGCGGAGCGCGAGATCGTGATTGCGCGCGAACTGACGAAGCTGTTCGAGCAGATCGTGCGGGTGCCGCTCGGCGACGCGGCGGCATGGCTTGCCGAGGACCCGAACCGGGTGCGCGGCGAATTCGTGCTGGTGGTGTCCGGCGCGCCCGTGCGCGAAGGGCTGGACCTGCAGGCCGAGCGCGTGCTGGCGCTGCTGATCGCGGAGCTGCCGGTGAAGACTGCCGCACGGCTCGCAGCGGACATCACCGGTGCGTCGAAGAATGCGCTCTATGCGCGGGCGCTGGAACTCAGGGGAGGCTGAGCCGCGCCTATACTTGCCGGCGCCGCATCCCGAACCGTTCCGGTTTCCAGACTCCGAATTTCCCTATCCGGGCTTCTCTTTCGAATCGACGATCATGCAGACGATTTCCCTGATCCGCCCCGACGACTGGCATCTGCACGTGCGCGACGGCGCAGCGCTGGCGACCGTCGTGCCGCACACCGCTCGCCGTTTCGGTCGCGCGCTGATCATGCCGAACCTGCGCCCGCCGGTGACGACTGCCGCGCAGGCACTCGAATACCGCGCCCGCATCCTCGCCGCGGTGCCGCCCGGCCAGCACTTCGAGCCGCTGATGAGCCTGTACCTCACCGACAACACCTCGCCCGATGAAATCGACCGCGCGAAGGCGAGCGGCGCGGTCGTCGCCGTCAAGCTGTATCCGGCCGGTGCGACGACGAACTCCGACGCGGGCGTGACCGCCATCGAAAAAGTCCACGCCGTGCTCGAGCGCATGGAAAAGCTCGGCATGGTGCTGTGCGTGCATGGCGAAGTCACACACGGCGACGTGGATGTGTTCGACCGCGAGCAGGTGTTCATCGAGCAGGTCCTGGCGCCGCTGGTGGCGCGCTTTCCCGCTCTGCGCGTCGTCTTCGAGCACATCACGACCGCCGAGGCAGCGCGCTTCGTGCAGGACGCCGGACCGAACGTCGCGGCGACCGTGACGGCACATCACCTGCTGCTCAACCGCAACGCGATTTTCGCTGGCGGCATCCGCCCGCATCATTACTGCCTGCCGGTGCTCAAGCGCGAAACCCACCGCCGCGCGCTGGTTGAAGCGGCGACGTCGGGCAACGCGAAATTCTTCCTCGGCACCGACTCCGCGCCGCATTCGCGCGCCGCGAAAGAGACCGCCTGCGGCTGCGCAGGCTGCTACACCGCGCACGCCGCGATCGAGCTGTACGCCGAGGCCTTCGAGCAGGCCGGAGCGCTCGACCGGCTCGAGGCTTTCGCGAGCCTGAACGGGCCGGCGTTCTACGGCCTTGCGCCGAACGCCGAGCGGATCACGCTGGCGAAAGACGCGTGGGAAGTGCCGGGCGAATACGAATACCTGCACGACGACCCGCTGGTGCCGCTGCGTGCCGGCGAAACAGTCGCTTGGCGCGTGCTCTGACAGGACCTCGCGATGAGCCCGTCCGTCGTGCTGCGAGCCCTTGTCGCCGCCGGTACGCTGCCGGGGCCGCTTGCCGGCACGTTCGAACTGCAGGAAGGCGCTGCCGCTTTTATCCCCGCGGTGCAGTGAGCGCGCGCGTATAATCGCCGCGGGAAGTTCGCCAGGCAGTCGCTGCGTGCACTTGTGTGCGTGGAGGAAAGTCCGGGCCCCGCAGAGCAGGATGCCGGCTAACGGCCGGGCGTCGTGAGGCGACGGAAAGTGCAACAGAAAGCAAACCGCCGATGGCTCCGCGAGGAGATCAGGCAAGGGTGAAATGGTGCGCAGCGCGCGTCGAGCGTCGTTGCGGACGGGGTGCAAGCCTCGTCGGGTAAGAGCCCACCGCAGGACTGGCGACAGGACTGGCACGGCAAACCCCATCCGGGGCAAGGCCAAATAGGGGAGCAATGGCGTGGCTCGCGCTGTTCCCGGGTAGGCTGCTTGAGCGCCGCGGCAACGCGGCGCCCAGAGGAATGACTGCCCGGTGCCTGTGATGCGAGTCGCAGGCGCTCGACAGAACCCGGCTTATCGGCGAACTTCCCATCCCTTCGGGCAAGTACCTTGTCATCCCCGTTAAGGGGTAGCCCTACATCGGGTAATTCCTACCTGCATTTTATCCATTATTCATTGAAATCCGTTATAGGCCTTGATTTTTCAGGGTTTATACGGAGTCTTCATATTTTCCATAAGTCATTGTGTCGCAACGGAAAAGTCCGTTCTCGCGGCTTGACCGGGGTTTACCTTTCCTCTAGAGTGGGAACCGGTGGGGATTGGTGGGTCAAAGTGTCATACGACGTTTCACTCGAAGAAGAATTGCGGGGGATGAATGTTCCAGGGAGCCATTGCGCTCAGTCTCGATGCGAAGGGTCGCCTCGCGATTCCGGCTCGGCACCGTGACGCACTCGTCCCTGACGGCGCGCCCCTGGTGATCACCGCCCACCCCCACAAGTGCCTGCTCGTTTATCCGCTGTCGGCATGGGAACCGATTCGCGACCGGATTGCGGCGATGCCCGGCTTCGATCCGCGCACCTCTGCATTCAAGCGCTTGCTGGTCGGTTTTGCCCAGGAGGAAGGCCTCGATGCCGCCGGGCGGGTGCTGCTCGCCGGATCGCTGCGGCAATGGGCGCAACTCGAAAAGCAGGTCTGGCTGGTCGGTCAGGGAGCGCATTTCGAGCTTTGGTCCGATGCGGGCTGGCAGGCGCAGCAGGAGGCGATGCTGGCGCTGACGGGCGACGCGCTACCCCCCGGATTCGAGAGCCTGGCGCTGTGAGTGCCGCTCCGCAACATGTCACCGTGCTGCTCGCGGAGGCCGTCGAGGCGTTGGCGATCAGGCCGGGCGGCGTCTATGTCGATGGCACGTTCGGCCGGGGCGGCCACAGCAGGGCAATTCTTGCGAAGCTCGATGCCGACGGACGGCTGATCGCGTTCGATCGCGATCCGCGCGCGATCGAGGTCGCCCGCGCGTTGCCCGATCCGCGACTGACCGCCGTCCACGCGCCGTTCAGCGCGTTCGCCGAGGAGCTTGACCGGCTCGGGCTGGAACACGTCGACGGTGTATTGCTCGATCTGGGCGTGTCGTCGCCGCAGCTCGACGAGGCGGCGCGGGGCATGAGTTTTCGTTTCGACGCGCCGCTGGACATGCGGATGGATACGAGCCGCGGGCAGACCGTGGCGCAATGGCTGGCCGATGCATCGGTCGCGCAAATCACCGAGGTGCTGAGGGATTATGGGGAAGAACGGTTTGCTTATGCGATTGCAAAGGCGATTGCAGCTGCTCGGGCAGGGGGGGCTGTCGCAAGCACTCGACAGCTTGCCGAGATCGTGGAAAAAGCGGTCCGTACACGCGAGCCGGGGCAGCACCCGGCGACGCGCAGCTTTCAAGCTCTACGGATTTTCATCAATCAGGAGCTCGAAGAGCTGTCGCTAGTGCTGCCGGCTGCGGTCGAGCGGCTCAAGCCCGGCGGCCGGCTGGTGGCGATCAGTTTCCACTCGCTCGAAGACCGCATCGTCAAGCGCTTCATGCGGGATGAATCGCGTCCGCCGCAGCTGCCGTCGCGTCTGCCGCTGCGAGCGGCCGAGCTGCCGCAGCCGCGCCTGCGGCTCGTCGGCAAGAGCCAGCGGCCGGGGCCGGGCGAAGTCGCGGCCAACCCGCGCTCGCGCAGCGCAGTGATGCGCGTCGCCGAGCGGACCGGGGGCGCGGCATGATTCGCGTGGACGCCTTTCTGGTCGCGCTCGTCGTGAGCAGCGCGCTCGGGGTGGTCGCATCCCAGCATCAGGCGCGCAAGCTGTTCTCGGAGCTCGAGCGGGAACATGCGCGCGCCCAGGGCCTGGAAGTCGAGTGGGGGCAACTGCAGCTCGAACAAAGCACTTGGGCCGCGCACGCGCGGGTCGAGAAGATCGCGCGCGAACGGATCGGCATGCGTCCTCCTGCACCGGGACAGGTGCTCACGGTGGGGGGAGGGCACGAGTCCGCCGACCCAGGGCTGCCGAAGTGAGGACGTACGCATGAGGAAACAGCGTCCGTTGCCCTTCAACCACAATCCGCTGCTGAAGAATGGCCTTCCGGCCTGGCGTTCGCGGCTGGTGATGTCCTGCCTTCTCGCCTGCCTGTTGGCGCTGGTCGGGCGTGCGCTGTATCTGCAGGGGTTCAACAACGAGTTCCTGCAGGCGAAGGGTGAATCGCGCTACGCCCGCGCGATCGAGGTGCCGGCGACGCGGGGCCGCGTCATCGACCGCCATGGCGACGTGCTGGCGATCAGCACGCCGGTGCGCTCGATCTGGGCGATTCCGTCGGATGCGCGGCTGTCGCCGGCCGACGCGCGCAAGCTCGCCGAGCTGCTCGAGACGAGTGTGGATGAGCTGAACGGACGGCTCGCGACCAGTCACGACTTCGTCTACCTGAAGCGCCAGTTGCCGCCCGAACTGGCGCAGGAAGTGGCCGCGCTGAAGCTTCCCGGCATCCACCAGCAGCAGGAATACCGACGCTACTACCCGGGCGGCGAAGTGATGGCGCATGTGCTCGGTTTCACCGGTGTCGACGACAAGGGCCAGGAAGGCGTCGAGCTCGCGTTCGACAAGCTGCTGACCGGCACGCCGGGAGCGCGGCGGGTCATCCGCGACCGGCGCGGCCAGGTCGTCGAGGATGTCGAGGCGATCCGTCCGCCGCACGACGGCCAGGACCTCGTGCTGGCGATGGACGCCAAGATCCAGTATCTCGCCCACTCTGCGCTGAACCAGGCGATGCAGACGCACAAGGCCAAGGCGGGCGCCGCGGTGGTGCTCGACGTGCGCACCGGCGAAGTGCTGGCGCTGGTCAATGCGCCGACCTACAACCCGAACAACCGTACCAACCTCAGCGGTGCGCAATTGCGCAACCGCGTGTTCACGGACACATACGAGCCCGGCTCGACGATGAAGCCTTTCATCGTCGGACTCGCACTCGATCGCGGCAAGGTCGAGCCGACCACCGTCATCGACACCACGCCGGGGCGAGTGTCGATCGGGCGGTCGACGATTTCCGACTCGCACCGGCACGGCCCGCTGACCGTCGCGGAAGTGATCCAGAAATCGTCGAACGTCGGCACCGTCAAAATGGCGATGAACCTCGCGCCGGAGGAAATGTGGCGCATGTTCAACGAGCTCGGTTTCGGCGCTCCGCTCGATCTCGGGTTTCCCGGCGAAGCGAGCGGACGGCTGCGTCCGGTGAAGACGTGGAAGCCGATCGAGCAGGCGACGATGTCGTTCGGCCACGGGATATCCGTCAGCCTCATCCAGATGGCGCATGCCTATCTCGCGTTCGCGCGCGACGGCGAACTGCTGCCGCTTTCGCTGACGCGCGTCGACACCCCTCTGGCTGCCGGCAAACGCGTGTATTCGGTCGACACGGCGCGCGAGATGCGTTACATGCTCGAACTCGCGGCTGGCCCCGGAGGCACCGCGCCGCGCGCGCAGATCCGCGGCTACCGCGTGGCCGGCAAGACCGGCACGGCGCACAAGCTCGAAGGCGGGCGATACGCGAACAAATATGTATCGTCCTTTGTCGGCTTCGCCCCGGCGTCCGATCCGCGAATTATCGTAGCGGTGATGATCGATGAACCTTCTGCCGGTCAATATTTTGGCGGGACGGTCGCGGCGCCGATTTTCGCGCAGATCACCGAAGGGGCGTTGCGAGTTCTGGGCGTGGCGCCGGATGCGCCGCTCGTTCCGCTGCAGGTCGCCGGCAAGGCGGAACAGGCACGAACTGCACGGGGGGGCATGTGAGCGCCGCCCGCGCCCGTGAAATCCTCGAACGGCTGCGGCTGTCCGGTGTCGTCGCGCACGGCATCACCGCCGACTCGCGTCGCCTGCAACCCGGCGAGCTGTTTGCCGCGTGGCCCGGATTCGCAGCTGACGGCCGGCGCTACGTTGCCGCCGCGATCGAGCGCGGCGCTGCCGCGGTGCTGTGGGACGACAGCGACGGCATGCGGCTCGAAGCGCTGTCGGTGCCGGCCCTGCCGGTGTCGGGCCTGCGCAGCCTCGGCGGCTTCCTCGCGCACGAGATCCACGGCTGTCCGTCGAGCAAGCTGTGGGTCGCCGGGGTGACGGGGACCAACGGCAAGACGACAGTGAGCCAGTGGCTCGCCGCCGCGCTCGCCGGGCTCGGCCTGCGCTGCGGCGTCATCGGCACGCTGGGCTGCGGTTTCCCCGGCGAGCTCGTCGATAGCGGCAACACGACGCCCGACGCGCTCGAAGTGCACCGCATGCTCGCCGCGTTCGTCGCGGAGAGTGCCGGCGCGGCAGCGATGGAAGTGTCCTCGATCGGGCTCGACCAGGAGCGCGTCAATGGCGTCGAGTTCGACGTCGCGGTGTTTACGAACCTGACCCGCGATCATCTCGATTACCACAGCAGCATGGAAAGCTATGCCGTTGCCAAGGCGCGGCTGTTCGACCTGCCGGGCATCGGTGCTGCGGTGATCAATTTCGACGACGACTTCGGCCTCGCCCAGGCGCGGCGGCTCGCGGCGAGCGGCATGCCGGTGATCGGCTATACGCGCTTCGTCGAGCGTGCCGACGCGGTGCCGGGCGCGCGCGTGCTGGTCGCCGCGAGTGAGCAGAACGTTCCGTCGGGCCTGCGCTTCGTGCTTGGCTGGGACGGCGGGCACCACACAGTGCAGGTGCGCATGGTCGCACCATTCAATGTCTCGAACCTGATGGCGGTGATCGGATCGCTGCTGGTTCGCGATGTGCCGATGGACGATATCGTGCGGAGCGTGTCGCGGCTGACGCCGCCTGCCGGGCGCATGCAGCTGGTGGGCGGCGTCGGCGAGCCGCTGGTGGTCATCGACTACGCGCACTCGCCCGACGCGCTCGCCCAGGTGCTCGAAGCGGTGCGCAGCACGGCGCAGGGGCGGGGCGGGCGCCTGGTGTGCGTGTTCGGCTGCGGGGGTGACCGCGACGCGGGCAAGCGGCCGATGATGGGAGATGTCGCGCGCGCGCTTGCCGACCGCGTCATCGTCACCAGCGACAACCCGCGCAGCGAGGATCCGCTGAAGATCATCGACGCGATCGTGCGGGGCGCTGGTCCCAACGCCGAACGGATCGTCGATCGCGCCCAGGCGATCCGCATCGCGGTCGGCGAAGCGGGAGCCAACGACGTGATCGTGCTCGCCGGCAAGGGGCATGAGCCTTACCAGGAGGTGCTGGGCGTGCGCTTGCCGTTCTCCGACGTCGAGCAGGCGCGACTTGCGGTGCATGCATGGAATCGAAGCCAGGGAGCAGACCAATGATGACGCTGCACGAAGCGGCGCAAGCTCTGGGTGTCGTCGCGACGATGCCGGGTAATTTCAGCTCGGTGGGAACCGACAGCCGGAAGATCAAAGCCGGGCAGCTTTTCGTTGCGCTGCGCGGCGAACGCTTCGACGGGCATGAATTCGTCGTTCAGGCGGCGGCCGACGGGGCCGCAGCGGCGCTCGTCGATGCGCGATGGGCCGGCACGCAACCCGTGCCGTCGCCGTTGCCGCTGCTCGTCGTCGAGGATACGCGGCTGGCCCTCGGACGGCTCGCCGCACACTGGCGGGCGCGCTTCGAACTGCCCGTGATCGGGGTCACCGGCAGCAACGGCAAGACCACGGTCAAGGAAATGTGCACCGCGGTCCTGCGCGCGCAGGCCCGGCGCGACGGCCACGGCGCGGAAGCGGTACTGGCGACGGCCGGCAACCTGAACAACGACATCGGCCTGCCGCTGACGCTGCTCGAACTGCGCAGCAGTCACCGTGCGGCGATCGTCGAGATGGGCATGAACCGCCCCGGTGAAATCGCCTACCTCGCCGGCCTCGCGCGGCCCACCGTCGCGGTCGTGACGAATGCGCAGCGCGCGCATCTGCAGGGGATGGGCACGGTGATCGGGATCGCCCGCGAAAAGGGCGCGATCTACGAGGCGCTCGGGCCGGACGGTGTCGCAGTCATCAACGCCGACGATACGCAGGCGGGGTACTGGCGGGAGCTCAACGCGGCGCGGCGCACGCTGGTCTTTTCGCTCACGCCCCGCGCCGATGTTGCCGGCGAATGCACGCTGCGCGGCCTGGGCTCCCACCTCGTCATGACGACTCCGGCGGGGCGCATCGCCGTCGACCTGCAGGTGCCGGGCGAACACAACGCCAGGAACGCGACCGGGGCCGCTGCGGCGTGCCTCGCCGCGGGAGCGAGTCCCGAAGCGGTCGCTGAAGGACTCGCGGCCTACACGGGCACACGGGGACGGCTGCAGCGGCGGGCCGGGCCGAACGGCGCGGTGGTCCTCGACGACAGCTACAACGCGAATCCCGATTCGCTGCGCGCCGGGATCGACGTGCTCGCGGCCACTCCGGGGCAGAAGATCCTGGTCCTTGGCGACATGGGCGAAATCGGCTGGACCAGTGCGCAGGTGCACGACGAGATCGGCGGCTATGCCAAAAGCAAGGGCGTGGACGCGCTGTTCGCGCTCGGCGAAATGAGCGCGGTGGCGGCGAGCAACTTCGGCGGCGGCGGGCATCATTTCGCGAGCGTCGAAGCGCTGGTCGCGGCGCTGACGAGAAAGCTCGATGGTGACACCGTGGTGCTCGTCAAAGGCTCGCGCTTCATGCGCATGGAACGGGTGGCGGACGCCCTTGCGGCGGTGCACAATGGCGCCCCCTCAACGGAAACAAAGTAATCGATGCTGCTCGAATTCGCCCTCTGGCTGGGCCAGGACATCCGCGCCTTCAATGTGTTCGGCTACATCACGTTGCGCACGGTCATGGCCGCGATGACCGCGCTGCTGATCTCGTTCGCGTGCGGTCCGGCGGTGATCCGCTGGCTCGCGGCGAAGAAGATCGGCCAGGCGGTACGCGACGACGGGCCCAAATCCCACCTGACGAAGGCCGGCACGCCGACGATGGGCGGTGCGCTGATCATCATCGCGATCGCCGTCACGACACTGTTGTGGGGCGACCTGCGCAACCAGTACGTGTGGGTGACGCTGCTGGTGACGCTCGGTTTCGGCGCGGTGGGCTGGGTCGATGACTGGCGCAAGGTCGTGCATCGCGATCCGAAAGGGCTCGCGAGCCGCTGGAAATATCTGTGGACCTCGCTGATCGCGCTCGCCGCGGCGCTGTTCCTCGGCCTGACGGCCAACGAACCGGCGCAGACCGAGCTGATCGTGCCGTTCTTCAAGGCCGTGTCGTACCCGCTCGGGATGCTGGGCTTCGTCGCGCTGTCGTATTTCGTCATCAACGGCACGAGCCACTCGGTGAACCTCACCGACGGCCTCGACGGCCTCGCGATCATGCCGACGGTGATGGTCGCCGGCGCTCTGGCGATCTTCGCCTATGTCGCCGGCCATGCCGGGTTCTCGAAATACCTCGGCGTGCCGTACATCGCCGGCGCCGGCGAACTCGCGGTGTTCTGCGGCGCGCTGGCCGGCGCCGGGCTCGGCTTCCTGTGGTTCAACGCGTATCCGGCCGAAGTGTTCATGGGCGACGTCGGCGCGCTCGCGCTCGGCGCGGCGCTCGGCACGGTCGCGGTCGTCGTGCGGCAGGAGATCGTGCTGTTCATTATGGGCGGGCTGTTCGTCGCCGAGACACTGTCGGTGATGGTCCAGGTGCTGTATTTCAAGGCCAGCGGCGGCAAGCGCATTTTCCGCATGGCGCCGCTTCATCACCACTACGAGCTGGGCGGCTGGAAGGAAACCCAGGTCGTGGTCCGCTTCTGGATCATCACGATCATGCTGGTGCTGTTCGGCCTGTCGACGCTGAAGCTGCGATGAGCGCACTGACCGGAAAACACGTTCTGGTTCTCGGGCTGGGCGAGTCCGGGCTGGCGATGGCACGCTGGTGCGCGCTGCGCGGCGCGCGCCTGCGGGTTGCCGACAGCCGGCAGACACCTCCCGGCCTCGACACGCTGCGTGCCGATGCCCCGCTGGCCGAGATCGTCGTCGGCAACTTTGGCGCCGAGGTGCTGAGCGGTATCGACCTGGTCGCGCTCAGTCCGGGGGTCGACCCGCGTATCGGCATCGCCGCCGAAGCGCGCCACCGCGGATTGCCGCTCACCGGCGAAATGAGCCTGCTCGCCCAGGCGCTCGACGAACTCGGGGTGCGTGCGCAGACTCGCATCCTTGCGATCACCGGCACGAACGGCAAGACCACCACTACCGCGCTCACCGCGGCTCTCGCGCAAGCGGCAGGGCTGGACGCGGTGGCGGCGGGCAACATCAGCCCGGCCGCTCTCGACGTGCTGATGGACAGGCTGGCACAGGGCGCACCGCTGCCCGAATGCTGGGTGCTCGAGCTGTCGAGCTTCCAGATCGAGACGATGCATGCGCTCGATCCCGAAGCCGCGACAGTGCTCAACGTCACCGATGACCATCTCGATCGCTATGCCGGCCTCGACGAATACGCTGCCACCAAGGCCGCGATCTTCGAGGGCCGCGGCGTGCAGGTGCTCAACCGCGACGACGCACGGGTGGCGGCGATGGCCTTGCCCGGACGCTCGCTGATCCGGTTCGGCGCTTCGGCGCCGGCGGCGACGGACGACTACGGGCTCGTGGAGGTCGCCGGCGCAGCGTGGCTGGTGCGCGGCCGGGAGCGCCTGCTCGCGCTGGCCGACCTGCCTCTTGCCGGCAGGCACAACGCCGCCAATACGCTGGCCGCGCTGGCCTTGTGCGAAGGCGGCCTGGGCATCGCGCCGCAACGCCTGACAGGCGCTGTCGTCGCGTTTCGCGGCCTGCCGCACCGGGTCGAGCTGGTCGCCGAGCGCAGCGACGGCGTGCGCTTCTATGACGACTCCAAAGGTACCAACGTCGGCGCTACCGTGGCTGCGCTCGACGGGATGGACTGCCCGGTCGTGCTGATCGCCGGCGGCGACGGCAAGGGGCAGGATTTTTCGCCGCTGCGCGAAGCCGTTGTGCGCCGTGCGCGGGCGGTGGTGCTGATCGGGCGGGATGCCCCGCGCATCGAGTCCGCGCTGCAAGGGTCGGCCGTCGCGCTCGAACATGCACCCGATCTCGATGCCGCCGTCGTTCGCGCCAGCGAGCAGGCGCAGCCCGGCGACGCGGTGCTGCTGTCGCCCGCCTGCGCGAGCCTCGACATGTTCCGCAACTACGCGCATCGCGCCGAAGTGTTCATCGCCGCGGCACGGCGGCTGCCGGAGGTGCGCGCGTCATGAAGTTCGCCAGCACCTTCGCCGGTTTCTTTGCCACGCGCCGCGAAAACGGCGGCACGCAGACGAGCCGCGCCGTCGACCGCCTGATGCGCCCGGCCGATTCGCTGCGTGAACTCGATCCGTTGCTGATCTGGTCGGCGACCGGGCTCCTGCTGATCGGGCTGGTGATGGTTTATTCGTCGTCGATCGCCACTGCCGAAGGCAGCCGCTTCACCGGCCACCAGTCGCATTACTTCCTGCTGCGGCACGCGATGTTCCTGGCGGTCGGAATCGGGGCCGGCCTCGCCGCGTTCCAGCTGTCGATGCGCCAGTGGCAGCGCTTCGCGCCGTGGCTGTTCCTCATTGGCGTCATGCTCCTCGTCGTCGTGCTGATCCCGGGCGTCGGCCGCGAGGTCAACGGCGCGCAGCGCTGGCTGCCGCTCGGTCCGCTGAACCTGCAGCCGTCGGAGCTGATGAAGCTGTTCGTCGCGCTGTATGCCGCCGACTACACGGTGCGCAAGTTGCCCGACATGGGCAGTTTTCGGCGCGGCTTCCTGCCGATGGCGGCGATGATTCTGCTGGTCGGCTTCCTGCTGCTCGGCGAGCCTGATTTCGGCGCTTTCGTCGTCATCACCGCGATCGCGTTCGGCGTGCTGTTCCTCGGTGGCATCAACGTGCGGGTGTTCGCGCTGCTCGCGCTCGTCGCGGTGATCGGCTTCATGCTCCTGATCTGGCTGTCGCCGTATCGCCGCGACCGCATCTTCGGCTTCATGGACCCGTGGCAGGACGCGTTCGGCAAAGGCTATCAGCTGTCGCACGCGCTGATCGCGTTCGGCCGCGGGGAATGGTTCGGCGTGGGGCTCGGCGCGAGCGTCGAGAAGCTGTTCTATCTGCCTGAGGCGCACACGGATTTCCTCCTCGCGGTGATCGCCGAGGAGCTCGGCTTCGCCGGAGTGCTGACGGTGATCGCGCTGTTCGCGATCCTGATTCATCGCGCGCTCGTCCTGGGGCGCGAGGCGGTCAAGCTGGAACGCTATTTTTCCGGCCTCGTCGCGATGGGCATCGGGCTGTGGCTCGGTGTCCAGTCGTTCATCAACATGGGCGTCAACATGGGTTTGCTGCCGACCAAGGGTCTGACGCTGCCGCTGATGAGTTTCGGCGGCTCGGGCATCGTCGCGAACTGCCTCGCGCTGGCGATTCTGCTGCGCGTCGACTGGGAAGTGCGCCAGTTGAAGCGGGGGTGCGGAGCATGAAGACGTTGCTTGTGATGGCGGGCGGCACCGGCGGCCACATCTTCCCCGGCGTTGCCGTCGCCGAGCAATTGCGCGGGCGCGGCTGGCGCATCGTGTGGATGGGCAACCCGGACGGCATGGAAGCGCGGATCGTGCCGCAGCACGGCTACGAGACTGCGTGGGTGCACTTTGGCGCCTTGCGCGGCAAGGGCCTGCTGCGCAAGCTGCTGCTGCCGTTGAACCTGCTGCGCGGCTTCTGGCAGGCGCTCGGCGAACTGCGGCGCATCCGCCCCGATGTCGTGCTCGGCATGGGCGGTTACGTCACGTTCCCCGGCGGCATGATGGCAGCGCTGCTCGGCCGCCCGCTGGTGGTGCACGAACAGAATTCGGTCGCCGGCCTCGCCAACCGCGTGCTCGCCGGCGTCGCCGACCGCGTGCTGTCGGGTTTTCCGCATACGCTGAAGAAAGCCGGCTGGGTCGGCAATCCCGTGCGCGCCGACATCGCCGCCGTGGCGCCGCCCGACGCACGTTTTGCCGGGCGCAGCGGGCCGCTGAAGCTGCTCGTCGTTGGCGGCAGCCTCGGGGCCGCGGTGCTGAACGACACCGTGCCGAAAGCGCTCGCGCGGATTGACAAGGCGCAGCGGCCGATCGTCACGCACCAGGCCGGCGCGAAGCAGCTCGAAGCGCTGCGCGCGGCGTACGCGGAAGCCGGCGTCGAGGGCGAACTGCTGCCGTTCATCGACGACATGGCGTCCAGATATGCCGAGGCCGATCTCGTCGTCTGCCGTGCCGGAGCGCTGACGGTCGCAGAACTCGCGGCGGTCGGCGCGGCGAGCCTGCTGGTGCCGTTCCCGCACGCCGTCGACGATCACCAGACCGGAAACGCGCAGTTTCTCGCCGATCGTGGCGCCGCCTACCTGCTGCCGCAGCCGCAGCTCGATGCGGAACGGCTGGCAGGCATTATCGAGAGCCTCGCCCGCGACCACCTGCTCGACATGGCGACGAAGGCGCGGGCGCTGGCGAAGCCGCGCGCCGCCGAAGCGGTTGCACAGGTCTGCGAGGAACTCGCCGCAGGGAGAAAAAAGAAATGAAGCACAAGGTCAAGCGCATCCACTTCGTCGGCATCGGCGGCGCCGGCATGAGCGGGATCGCCGAAGTGCTGGCGAACCTTGGTTTCATGGTCAGCGGCTCGGACCTGGGCGAGAACGCCGCGACGCGGCGGCTCGCCGCGCTCGGCGTGCAGGTGAGAGTCGGCCATGCGGCCGAGAATGTCGCCGGCGCCGACGCAGTGGTGATCTCGACCGCGGTGCGCAACGACAACCCGGAAGTCGTCGCGGCGCGATCGCGCCATGTGCCAATCGTGCCGCGCGCGCAAATGCTCGCCGAACTGATGCGCCTCAAGCACGGCATCGCGATCGCCGGCACGCACGGCAAGACGACGACCACTTCGCTGGTCGCGAGCATCCTCGCCGAAGGCGGCATGGACCCGACTTTCGTCATCGGCGGCAAGCTCAATGCCGCCGGCGCGAACGCGCGGCTTGGCAAAGGGGATTTCCTCGTTGCCGAAGCCGACGAGTCCGACGCGTCCTTCCTGCTGCTGACGCCGGTGATTTCAGTCATCACGAACATCGACGCGGACCACATGGACACCTACGGGCACGACTTCGCGCGGCTCAAGCAGGCGTTCGTCGACTTCCTGCAGCACCTGCCGTTCTACGGCGTCGCGGTGCTGTGCGAGGACGACCCGCACGTGCGCTCGATCATGCCGCTGGTGTCGAAGCAGGTCGTGCGCTACGGCCTGTCCGAGAGCGCCAACATCCGCGCCGAGAACGTCCGTGCCGAAGGCGGGCGGATGCTGTTCGACGTCGTGCGTACCAACGGCTCGGTGAGCCGGCTGCCGATCGAACTGAACCTGCCCGGCGTGCATAACGTGCTGAACGCGCTGGCGGCGATCGCGGTGGCGACCGAAGTGCAGGTGCCGGACGCGGCGATCATCAAGGCGCTGGCCGAATTCCGCGGCGTTGGACGGCGCTTTCAGCGCTATGGCGAGGTGGCGCTGCGCGACGCCGAAGGTACGCCGCAAGGTAGCTGCACGCTGATCGACGACTACGGCCACCACCCGGTCGAGATGGCGGCGACGCTCGCCGCGGCGCGCGGGGCCTTCCCAGGCCGGCGGCTGGTCCTCGCTTTCCAGCCGCACCGCTACACGCGCACGCGCGACTGCTTCGAGGACTTCGTCAAAGTGCTGTCGACGGTCGATGCGCTGTTGCTCGCTGAAGTCTATGCCGCGGGCGAAGCGCCGGTCGTCGCCGCCGACGGGCGTTCGCTCGCGCGGGCGATCCGCGTCGCGGGCAAGGTCGAGCCGGTGTTCGTCGAGGACATCGACGAGATGCCGGCGACGGTCCTCGCGGCAGTCCGGGACGGTGACGTGGTGATCACGATGGGGGCGGGCTCGATCGGCGCGGTGCCCGGCAAACTGGCAAGCAGCGAGGAACTGGTGTGAGGGGCAACGGCGTGGGGGCAAAATTCGGGAAAGTCGCAGTGCTGCTCGGCGGCACGTCCGCGGAGCGGGAAGTCTCGCTGATGTCCGGCGGTGCGGTGCTGGCAGCGTTGCAGGCAGCTGGGGTCGACGCACATGGCTTCGACCCGGCGCAGCAGGACCTGCACATCCTCAAGGAGCAGGGCTTCGACCGGGCGTTCATCGCGCTGCATGGCCGCGGCGGCGAGGACGGCACGGTGCAGGGGCTGCTGGAACTGCTGAAGATCCCTTACACCGGCAGCGGCGTGATGGCCTCCGCGCTGGCCATGGACAAATGGCGCACGAAAATGGTGTGGGCCGCATGCGGCCTGCCGACACCGCGCTACGCGATCCTCGCCGGGGATACCGACTGGGAGGCCGTCGTCGCCGAGTTGGGGCTGCCGATCTTCGTCAAGCCGGTGCATGAAGGCTCGAGCATGGGCGCGACGAAAGTCACCGCGGCGAGCCAGCTCAAGGCGGCGTGGGAGCGCGCGGCGCGCTTCGATGACCTCGTGCTGGCCGAGGAATTCATCGTCGGCGCCGAGCTGACGGTGCCTTTCCTCGCCGAGCGTGCGCTGCCGGTGATCCGCATCGAGGCGCCGGGCGGGAAATATGACTATCAGAACAAGTATTTCACCGATGAAACCCGCTACCTGTGCCCAAGCGGCCTGCCCGCCGAACAGGAGCAGGCGCTGCAGGCGCTGGTGATGAAGAGCGCGCGCGCGCTTGGCTGCCGCGGCTGGGGTCGCGCCGATCTGATGCTGACCGGGGACGGCCGGCCGTACCTGCTCGAGATGAACACTTCGCCCGGCATGACCGGCCATTCGCTGGTGCCGATGGCGGCCAAAGCCGTCGGGCTGGACTTCACCGCGCTGTGCCTGGCGATCCTCGAGGACGCGCGTCTTGGCTGACTTCCGTCCCGGCACCGCGTTGCGTCACGGCGGCCTCGGCGGCAACCGGGCGCCGGCACGCGCCCGCGAAAAGGAAGGATTGTGGGACAGGCCGGCGACGCTGAACCTGATTTCGGAGGTGCTGATGCTGTTCGCGGCGGTCGCGCTCGGCTACGCGCTCGTGGTGTGGTTCCTGTCGCGGCCGCTTTTTCCGCTGCGCGAAGTCGTCGTGCTGACGCCGCCGGCACAGGTCACGACAGCGCAACTCGAATACGTCGCGCGCACCGCGATCCGCGGCAATTTTTTCTCGGTCGACCTCGAGCAGGTGCGGGGGGTGTTCGAGAAGCTGCCGTGGGTACGCCGTGCGGAAGTACGGCGGCGCTGGCCGGACGTCCTCGAACTGCGGCTCGAGGAGCACCAGGCGGCGGCGTACTGGACGGTTTCGGAGAGCGGCGAATCGCAGCTCGTGAATCGCTACGGCGAAGTGTTCATCGCCGCCAGCAACGCCGACATCCCGGCTTTCTCGGGCCCGCAGGGCTCGGCGGCATACATCCAGTCGCGGCATCGCGAGTTCGAGCGCGTGCTCGAGCCGCTCGGTCGCCGTCTCGTCAGCCTGGCGCTGTCGGCGCGCCAGGCGTGGCAGTTGCGCCTCGACGACGGCCTGGTCATCGTGCTCGGCCGGGACCATGAAAAGGCCCCGACTGATCAGCGGCTGGCGCGCTTCGTTCATGCGTGGCCGAACGCGCGCGACAGCGTCGGAGTACAGGTTGCGGTAGCGGATCTCCGCTATCCGAGCGGATTCGCGCTCACTCCGGTGGGCGACTTGAAAGCAACGAAAGGCAAGCAATGAGCAAGGAATACAAGGACTTGGTCGTCGGTCTCGATATCGGTACCGCCAAGGTCACCTGCATGGTGGCCGAGTCGCGTCCGGACGGGCGCCTCAATGTCATCGGGCTCGCGACGCAGCCGACCAGCGGTCTCAAACGCGGCGTGGTTGTGAATATCGAGGCCACCGTCGATGCGATCGCGCGCGTGATCCAGGAAGTCGAGCAGATGGCCGAGTGCAAGATCCGCGACGTCTATACCGGGATCGCCGGCAGCCACATCAAGAGCTTCAATTCCAACGGGATGGTCGCGATCAAGGACAAGGAGGTCACGCCGCTGGACGTCGAGCGCGTGATCGAGGTCGCGCGCGCGATGCCGATCCCGGCCGAACAGCAGATCCTGCACATCCTGACGCAGGAGTTCATCATCGACGGCCAGGGCGGCGTGCGCGAGCCGATCGGCATGAGCGGCGTCAAGCTCGAGGTCAAGGTGCATATCGTCACCGGCGCGGTGTCGGCGGCACAGAACGTCATCAAGTGCGTGCGCCGCTGCGGCCTGGAGGTCATGGACCTGATCCTGCAGCCGCTCGCGTCGAGCTACGCGGTGCTGACCGAGGACGAGAAGGACCTCGGTGTGTGCCTCGTCGATATCGGCGGCGGTACGACCGACATCGCCGTCTTCACTCATGGCGCGATCCGCCACACTGCGGTGCTCCCGATCGCCGGTGACCAGGTCACCAACGACATCGCGATGGCACTGCGCACGCCGACCTCCGAAGCCGAGGAGATCAAGATCCGCCACGGCGTCGCGCTGCACACACTCGCCGATCCCGAGGAGATGATCGAAGTGCCCGGCGTCGGCGACCGGCCGCCGCGGCCGCTGTCGCGCCAGCGTCTCGCCGACGTCATCGAGCCGCGGGTCTCCGAACTGTTCGAGCTGGTGCAGGCCGAATTGCGCCGCAGCGGCTACGAGGAGCTGCTGTCGTCGGGGGTCGTGCTGACCGGCGGTTCCTCCATGATGCTGGGCATGGTGGAGCTCGGCGAGGAAGTGTTCCACATGCCGGTGCGCATCGGCTCGCCGCAGTATGCAGGAGGGCTTGCCGACGTCGTGTGCCAGCCGCGCTACGCGAACGCGATGGGGCTGGTGATGGAAGGGTCCGCGCAGCGCCGGCGGGGCATGCTGGCACGTGAAACGCGCAGTGTCCGCCAGGTGTTCGGGCGGATGAAGTCATGGTTCGAGAAGAATTTCTGAGCGGATGGGGAGTCATCCGTCGAATTTGAAGGTGCGCCCGCGTTAACCTGCTATTTAGTTATAAAATTTGCGTTTGACACTAAATGCAGTGGCCGGGAACGCAGTGCGCAAAACGGTTGATATTCAGGAGACGAGGCAAATGATCGAAATCGTTGAGAAGGAACAGACCGGCACGGTGATCAAGGTGATCGGTGTCGGCGGGGCCGGCGGTAACGCTGTCGACCACATGATCCGCGAGAATGTGCAGGGCGTGGAGTTCATCGTTGCCAACACCGACGCCCAGGCGTTGAGCCGCTGCCTCGCGCCGAACAAGATCCAGCTCGGCAGCTCCGGGCTCGGCGCGGGATCGAAACCCGAAGCCGGCCGGGCTGCCGCGCAGGATTCGCGCGATGCCATCGCGGCGGCGCTCGACGGCGCGCACATGTGCTTCATCACCGGCGGCATGGGCGGCGGCACCGGCACCGGTGCCGGCCCGGTGGTCGCCGAGATCGCGAAGGAGATGGGTATCCTGACCGTCGCGGTCGTCACCAAGCCGTTCGACTTCGAAAACCGCCTGCGGGTGGCCGAGAGCGGTATCGAGGAACTGACGCGCTACGTCGATTCCCTGATCATCGTGCTCAACGACAAGCTGCTCGAAGTGTATGGCGACGACGCCGGCTTCGAGGACTGCTTCCGCTCGGCGGACAACGTGCTGCGCAGTGCGGTCGGCGGCATTGCCGAGATCATCAATGTTCCCGGCCTCGTCAACGTCGACTTCCAGGACGTGCGCACCGCGATGGGCGAGATGGGTCGGGCGATGATGGGCTCGGCGGAAGCCGATGGCCTCGATCGGGCGCGCATCGCTGCCGAGCAGGCCGCGGTCAGCCCGCTGCTCGAAGGTACGGAACTGTCGGGCGCGCGCTGCGTGCTGATCAACATCACCGCCAGCCGCTCGCTGAAGATGTCGGAAGTGCGCGATGCAGTGAAAACGGTGCAGGCGTTCGCTGCCCCCGAAGCCTTCGTGAAATACGGCACCGTGTTCGACGAGGCGATGGAAGACCGCGTGCGCGTGACCGTCGTCGCGACCGGCCTCGGCGCGCCACGCACCGGACGCCAGCCAGTGATGCAGGTCGTGCAGGGTACGGGCACTTACGGCGCGCTCGGCGGCAACGTCAACATGGCCAATCTCGACGTCCCGGCGGTGATCCGCCACACCCGGCGCACCACCGTCGAAGCGATGAGTGCAAACGGCATGGGAACTTACGACATCCCGGCTTTCCTGCGCAAGCAGGCCGACTGACGCACCGGCGTTTCGTCCCGTTCGACAGGCGCCCCGTAGACCGCTGCCTCCGGTCGGCGTCAGGGCGCCTGTGGCCTCGCGCTCCCGCCCCAGATTTCCGCCGGAGCGAAACGCTCCTGCCGCGGTCCAATGAACCGTTGCAGGCAGTGCCGCCCGTGGACCCGCCCGGCGCGCAGGGTCCCGGAAGGCGCCGGTTGCCGTGTTAAACTGCTGGCCGGAAACAGGAATAATTCAAAAATGATCAGGCAGCGCACCCTCAAATCGATCGTCAAGGCCACCGGGGTAGGGCTGCACGGGGGACGCAAGGTCCAGCTCGTGCTGCGGCCGGCAGCGCCCGACACGGGGGTCGTCTTTCACCGCGTCGATCTCGATCCGCCGTGCGACCTGCCTGCCGATCCGTATTCCGTGTGCGACACGCGCATGTGCTCCGGACTGGAGCGCAACGGGGCGAAAGTCGGCACCGTAGAGCACCTGATGTCTGCGGTGGCCGGCCTGGGCGTGGACAATCTTCACGTCGACGTCGATGCGCCCGAGCTCCCGATCCTCGACGGCAGCGCCGGCCCGTTCGTGTTTCTGCTGCAGTCGGCAGGCATCGAGGAGCAGAAGGCGCCGAAGCGCTTCCTGCGCGTGAAAAAGGCGGTCGAGTACCGCGAGGACGACAAATGGGTGCGGCTCGAGCCGCACGACGGCTTCCGGCTGACATTCTCGATCGTTTTCAACCACCCGGCGATCGACAAGACCTCGACCAGCGTGACCGTCGATTTTGCCGAACATTCGTACGTGCGCGACGTCGCCCGCGCCCGTACTTTCGGTTTCATGCAGGATGTCGATTCGATGCGCGCCCACGGACTGGCCCTCGGTGGCAGCCTCGATAACGCGATCGTCATGGACGAATACCGCGTGCTCAATTCCGACGGCTTGCGCTACGTCGATGAGTTCGTCAAGCACAAGGTGCTCGACGCGATCGGCGACCTGTATCTGTGCGGCCACCCGCTGCTCGCGGCCTACAGCGCGCACAAGGCGGGGCACGCGCTGAACAACCAGATCCTGCGCGTCCTGCTCGAGGACCGCTCGGCGTGGGAAATCGCCACGTTCGAGCAGCCGGGAATGACTCCCGCCGCGGTGAGTCATCAGTTCGAGCTCGCGCCGGCGACCTGATCACGACGATGCTGGCCATTCGTCTTCTCGCAGTCCTTGCGGCGATCGGCATCGGCGCCTCGCTGATCGCATGGATGCTGACCGGCAATCCTCGTTATCGCCGCTGGGCGTGGAATTTCCTTCGCGCCGGCCTCGTCGTCGTCTTCGTATTCCTCGCGCTGCTCGCGCTCGAGCGGGTGTTCCTGCCGCTCGCGTGAGCGCTTCGCCGGGCCGTCCCAAGAAGCGCTCAGTCCCGCATGGCGGGACCGCGCGTAGCGCGAGGGTGCTCTAACGAGCGCTTCAGCCGGCCCGGCTGCGATCTATCAGTCGCTCCAGCGATTCGCGCAGCGGCGAATCGGCCGGCAGGCTCGATGAAAAATCGGCGAGGCTGCGCCGCCCCGCGTCCGACAGCGTCCGGTCCGGGGCAGGGCGCGGCGCTTCGCGCTCCTCGATCACCTGGACCTTGACCTGGATCGTCCGGATCGGCATGCCGGCCGCACCGAACTGTTCCGCGAGAGTCGGTGCGATCTGCTTGAGCCGCACGGCGACCGCTCCGCCATGGGCCAAGAGCACGAGAGTGTCGTTCTTGACATTGGCGACTGCGCACGCGGACGCCAGGGCCGGGGGAAGATGCTGTTCCAGCACCGCCTGAAGTTTGCGCAGGCGCGCAGCGTGGTCGCGCAAACGTGCGAGCGCGTCGCCGCTGCCGAGAAATCGCTGGATAAGCTGGGTCATGGAAGTGCGCTCGCGATCATTCCCCATGGTAGGTTTCACGCCCTGCGCCTGCAAGCGCCGCAAGGGCGGGACGTGGTCACGCCCTTGCGGCGCAGCGTGACTTGCAATACGGATCGATTCCACCCACATGCTAAACTTGCGCCTTTGCCGAATCGTCCGACCCCACCATCCATGATCTCCGGCCTACTCAAGAAAATTTTCGGCAGTCGCAATGACCGCCTGATCCGCCAGTATTCCCAGACCGTACGTGCGATCAATGCGCTCGAGCCGGAAATCTCCGCGCTGTCGGACGAGGCCTTGCAGGCGAAAACTGCCGACTTCAAGCAGCGGGTCGCGAACGGAGAGTCGCTCGACAGCATCTTGCCGGAAGCGTTCGCCGTCGTGCGCGAGGCCGGCAAGCGGGTCCACGGCATGCGGCACTTCGATGTGCAGCTGATCGGCGGAATGGTGCTGCACAACGGCAAGATTTCGGAAATGCGCACCGGTGAAGGCAAGACGCTCGTCGCGACGCTGCCCGCGTATCTCAACGCGCTGACCGGCAAGGGCGTGCATGTCATCACCGTCAACGACTACCTCGCGAGCCGTGACGCAGACTGGATGGGCCGCATCTACGGTTTTCTCGGCCTCACGACCGGCTGCAACCTGTCACGCATGGGGCATGAGGCGAAGCAGGCCGCGTACGCCTCCGACATCACCTACGGCACGAACAACGAGTTCGGCTTCGACTACCTGCGCGACAACATGGTCTATTCGACCGGCGAGCGGGTGCAGCGCGGGCTGAGCTTCGCCATCGTCGACGAAGTCGATTCGATCCTCATCGACGAGGCGCGCACGCCGCTGATCATCTCGGGGCAGGCCGAAGACCATACCGACCTCTACCTCAAGCTCAACCAGGTCGCGCCGATGCTCGCCGAGCAGGAAGGCGAAGGCGACAACGTCATCAAGCCGGGCGACTACACGCTCGACCTGAAGGCGCGCCAGGTGCTGCTGACCGAACAGGGCCACGAGAACGCCGAGCAGATCCTGACCCGGATGGGCCTGCTTGCCGAAGGCACCAGCCTCTACGACCCGGGCAACATCCTGCTCGTGCATCACCTGTACGCGGCGCTGCGCGCGCATTCGCTGTACCACAAGGACCAGCATTACGTGGTGCAGAACAACGAAGTCGTCATCGTCGACGAGTTCACCGGCCGCCTGATGGCCGGCCGGCGCTGGTCCGACGGCCTGCACCAGGCGGTCGAGGCGAAGGAAAGCGTGCGCATCCAGGCCGAAAACCAGACGCTTGCGTCGATCACCTTCCAGAACTATTTCCGCATGTACGGCAAGCTCGCCGGCATGACCGGTACGGCTGACACCGAAGCGTTCGAATTCCACTCGATCTACGGGCTGGAAACCGTCGTCGTGCCGACGAACCGGGCGATGGTCCGCAAGGACGAGAACGACAAGGTCTATCGCACCGCGAAGGAAAAATGGGACGCGGTGATCGCGGACATCCGCGGATGTGTCGAGCGCGGCCAGCCGGTGCTGGTCGGCACGACGTCGATCGAGATCAACGAGTTCCTGTCGGGCGAGCTGAACCGCGTCGATCTGTCGCACCAGGTGCTGAACGCGAAGCAGCATGAGCACGAAGCGGAGATCGTCGCGCAGGCGGGGCGCCCGGGAGTCATCACGATCGCGACGAACATGGCCGGGCGCGGCACCGACATCGTGCTCGGCGGCAGCATCGAGCGGCAGCTCGCCGCAGTACGCGACGACGAGACGCTGACGCCCGAGCAGAAGGAGGCCCGCACGGCCGCGCTGCGCGAAGAGTGGAAGCCGGTGCACGAGCAGGTGCTCGCCAACGGTGGCCTGCACATCATCGGCACCGAGCGGCACGAGTCGCGCCGCATCGACAACCAGCTGCGCGGCCGCGCCGGACGCCAGGGCGATCCGGGCAGTTCGCGCTTCTACCTGTCGCTCGAAGACCCGCTGATGAAAATCTTCGCCGGCGAACGCCTGAACGCGATCATGGTGCGGCTGAAAATGCCCGAGGGCGAGGCGATCGAGCATGCGATGGTGACGCGCTCGCTCGAATCGGCGCAGCGCAAGGTCGAGCAGCGCAACTTCGACATCCGCAAGCAGCTGCTCGAATACGACGACGTCGCGAACGACCAGCGCAAGGTCATCTATCAGCAACGCAACGAACTGCTCGAAGCCGACGACATCTCGGAGACGATCCGCGCGATGCGCCAGGGCGTGCTGCACGACAGCTTCCGCGTCCACGTGCCGGTCGACAGCGTCGAGGAGCAATGGGACATCGCGGCGCTCGAACAGGCGCTCGCGTCCGAGTTCCAGCTCCGGCTGCCGATCGGCGAATGGCTCAAGGCGGAACCGAATCTCGACGACGAGACGATCCTCAAGCGCCTCCTCGCCGCTGCCGAGGAGCAGTACGCGGTGAAGACCGCGCAGGTCGATCCGGTCGCATGGCACCAGTTCGAGCGCAACGTGATGCTGCAGAGCCTCGACACCCACTGGCGTGAGCACCTGGCGGCGCTCGATCACCTGCGGCAGGGCATCCACCTGCGCGGCTACGCGCAGAAGAATCCCAAGCAGGAATACAAGCGCGAGGCCTTCGAGCTGTTCGAGACCCTGCTCGATACCGTGCGCAACGACGTCTCCAAACTCCTGATGACGGTCCAGGTGCGCACCGAAGCACAGCTCGAGGAGGCGGAAGTGCCCCCCGAGCTCGAGAACGTGCAGTACCAGCATGCCGCTTTCGACGAGGCCCTCGGGGTCGCTACTGCTCCGGAGGCCGCGCAGGCAGCAGCGCCCGCCGGACCGAAAATCGGGCGCAACGATCCGTGCCCGTGCGGATCGGGCAAGAAATACAAGCATTGCCACGGCAAGCTGAGCTGAGATGCGATGCGCGAGGAGTTGCCGGGATTCGCCCCCGGAGCGCTCGCGCAATCGCGTGCCACGACCCGGATTCCGGTTATTCCGGGCATGGCCGATCGTTTTGACCGTGGCCACGGGCGGCCTTCCACCTCGTATCCTGTTCCACGGAGAAAACCATGCCTGTGAATCTGATCGCTGTGCAGCCGTCCGATCTCCTTCCGGTGCCCGGCGTTCGCGTCGGGGTCGCGGAGGCCGGGATCCGCAAGGCCAACCGGCGTGACCTGACGCTGATCGAACTTGCCGCCGGCAGCCGCGTCGCCGGTGTGTTCACCCTCAACCGCTTCTGCGCGGCGCCGGTGCAGCTGTGCAAGCAGCACATCGCCGGCGGCGACGTGCGCGCGCTGGTTATCAATACCGGCGTTGCGAACGCGGGCACCGGCGAACAGGGGTTGGCGGACGCCCACGCGACCTGCGTCGCGGTCGGCCGCACCCTGGGCGTCGCGCCCGAGCAGGTGCTGCCGTTCTCGACCGGCGTGATCCTCGAAGCGCTGCCTGTCGACCGCCTGATCGCCGGGCTGCCCGCGGCGCACGCGGATTTGCGCGAGGACGGCTGGTTCGACGCGGCGCACGCCATCATGACGACCGACACGCTGGCGAAAGCGGTGTCGCGGCAGGTCGAGATCGGCGGTCGCACCGTCACCTTGACCGGCATCAGCAAGGGCGCCGGCATGATCAAGCCGAACATGGCGACGATGCTCGGCTTTCTCGCCTGCGACGCCGCCGTCTCCCAGGCCTTGCTCGATGCGCTGACGAAGGAGGCCGCGGATCTGTCGTTCAACAGCATCACGGTCGATGGCGACACCTCGACCAACGACTCGTTCATCGTCGTCGCCACCGGCCAGGCCGGCAACGCCGAGATCGCCGACCCGCTCGGGTCGGATTTCCACGCGCTGCGCGACGCAGTCATCGACGTGTCGATCCGGCTCGCGCAGGCGATCGTCCGCGACGGCGAAGGCGCGACCAAATTCATGACGATCGCTGTCGAAGGCGGTCTCGACGTCGTTGAATGCCGCAAAGTGGCGTACGCGATCGGCCAGTCGCCGCTCGTCAAGACCGCGTTCTTCGCCTCGGACCCGAACCTCGGCCGCATTCTCGCCGCGATCGGCTATGCCGGCATCCAGGACCTGGACGTCGGAGGCCTACGGGTGTGGCTTGGAACCGCCGCCGAAGAGGTACTTGTCGCCGAACTCGGCGGCCGCGCCCCGACCTACCGCGAGGAGGACGGCGTCCGGGTGATGAAGGAAGCCGAGATCACCGTGCGTGTCGATCTCGGACGGGGCCGTGCACGGGCAACCGTATGGACATGCGATTTTTCGTACGACTACGTGAAGATCAACGCCGACTACCGTAGCTAGCCCGGTTACGTAATGCTGCGGAATGCAGCGTAAGAACAAAAGCCCGGTACTGCCGGGCTTTTTCGTTCCATGCCCTTCCGATTTATTCCGTGTGCTTCCGACTAAAAAGTGAGTAAGGTAGCGAGTAACGAGCAGCGTTACTCTCGTTCGGGTGTGAGTAACGCCCGGATTACTCACTTTTTGGACGGATACGTCATGCTCACCGATGCCAAATGCCGGGCTGTCAAAGCCACGGACAAGACATATCGCGTGGCCGACTCGCATGGGTTGTGCCTCGAGGTAAGGCCTTCCGGGGCGAAGTTCTGGCGCTATCGCTTCCGCCTGGCCGACAAGCAGAACATGCACGCCTTGGGCGAATACCCGGCAATGGGGCTGCAGGATGCGAGGCGGGCGCGCGATGAGGCACGAGAGCTCGTGCGCAAGGGCATCAACCCGTCACACCATCGCGGGCTGGAAAAGGCCGAGCGCATCCTCGCGCTGGGCTCAACGTTCGAGACGGTGACGGCGGAATGGATCGAGCGCAACCGCCCGGACTGGTCGGCAAACTACATTCGGCAGGTTCGCGCCCGAATGGCCGGTGACGTGTTTCCAGAGATCGGGCAGTACCCGATCGCCGACCTCAAAGCGGCGCACGTTCTGGCGATGCTGCGCAAGGTGGAGAAGCGCTCGCCCACACAGGCCGCGCTAGTCAAGACATGGGTGGGCGGGGTGTTCCGCTTCGCCGTGGTCGAGCAGCTGCGCGAGGACGATCCGACGTTTCCGCTCCGTCGCGCTGTGAAACCCACTCAGGTGAATCATCACGCGATCCTGCGCAACGACGAGATCGGCGCCTTCTTGCGGGCGATCGCGGCCGCCCCCGGGGAAGTGACCGTGAAAGAGGCTGTCGGTCTGATGTGGGCGACGGCCTGCCGCATCAATGAGGTGACGGGCGCACGCTGGGCGGGAATCGATCTTGACGCGGGGCTCTGGACGATCCCGCCCGGGCGCATGAAGGCGAAACAGGAGCACGTGGTTACGCTCACCCGGCAAGCCGTCGAGATCCTGCGCCGGGTGCAGGTTCATACCGGCACGCTCGAGCACGTATTCCCCCACCGCTCCGACCGGAAGCGCCCGATGAGCGGGGAGGCGGTTCGCGATCTTTTCCGGCGCGCCGGCTACGCGGGGAAGTTCACGCCGCACGGGGTGCGCGGCACGTTCTCGACCATCGCCAACGGCGCCGGGTGGCGAGCCGATGTCATCGAGCTGTGTCTCGCGCACCAGGAACGCAACCAGATCCGCCGCGCGTACAACCACGCGCAGCTGCTCGACGAGCGGCGCGAGCTCCTGCAGTGGTGGGGTGATCTGTCAGACCAGGCGAAGCGGGGCGGGGCGGGACGGTGGTGGCGTTCAAGCGGGTGGCCGCATGAGCTGGGAGACAGATCTTGCACAGGCGCCATACGATGAGGACGCCGCGGGGCGATTGCTCGTGCACGCGGCTGGATTTCTCGAGCGGGGCGAAGCGTTGCCCGGGGCGCTCGCGCTGCATTTCGCCACCGCGTTCCGGGCAGCCGCGGGGCAGCCGCGCAACTCGGACAAGAAGCACCCTCGTACCAGCACCCTGGGCGAGTTCCTCAGCCTGAAAGCCGGCAACCGCCGCGGCATCGGCAGCCCGGTTGGCCACGCGCTCGCGGCCTCGCTGAGGGTCGGTTCCGCTACGTCGATTTCGAAGGAGCTAGCCTCCGCGTCGGGCCGGTCCAAGCGCGCCGTCGACGCTGCGATTCAAGACGGGAAGGATGAGCTCGAGAAGCTCAGGCGAGACGGGAAAGGCCCCGACGCCTTCCACGCGATGCCGAAGGCGCTGTATCCCGATTGGCTCTAGTTGAGGGTATCTCACGCTTGCCGCCTAAACAGCATGTCAGGCAAGGGCCCCCCTCACTCCCATCGTCCGGAAAATCCGCTATGTCCGCCGGCGCGCGTCCGGGATCGAGCAGGAGGTTTCCCGTGTCCTTAGCCGCCCACCTTCGCCAGTCGGCCGCGCCGACGACTGCAACGACGGAACCCGGCGGCGCGCCGCGCAGTCGTCGCACCCAGCAGAACCGCCGTCAAGTCGAGATCGCGGCACTGGCGGTGCTGGTCGCGCATGAGGGGGAATGGGTCGGCGCCGTCGCTGCGGCCGAGGCGCTGCGGGTAAAGTGGCGCCCCCTTGCCTTCGCCTTTCGCCGCATGGTCGCACGCGGCATCGTGCAGGAGGAAATCGTCACCTATCGCGGTACCGCGCGCACGAAAGAGGAGACGCGGCGCTATCGCTTCGGCGAGGTGACGAGCCGCAACCCGCTGCTGCCGGCCGTGCATGTGCCGCCGCGGGGTGTAGCGCGACGGGTGAGCGGCCGGGCGTCGTGGGGTGGGTGAGGGTAGAAAGAGCGCCACGTTTTTCTCCAGAAAGAACTACGTATGGTTCGGCTTAAGACGTTTCAACATTCCAGAACTGGCCGTCGCTTCCGTTGTCCATCCGCAACACTGAGCTGACGTCATCGGAGTCGGTGGCTATACTCTCAAGTATGGCAAGACCTTCCCGATTGGCCCGCGCTTTGCGGGCCTTGTTGTGGGATGAGTAGTGACCAAATCCGCTCAATCGAAAGCGGAACCGCCCGTGTAGGACGGTGATATGGAGTGAATGCGAATGAACATTAAGCTAAGAGGTCCGGAGGCTGTGCACCAGTTTTGCGACGTGGTGTCAGATAGTTGCACTGCGAACCTCACACTGCTGCGCGCCGTCGATGGCGTCGTCGACTGGCTCACCACTCTTTCCGATGAGGCTCAAACTGCTGCAGCAAAGGCTGAGCGTTTTGCCGACCTGATCTGCAAGGCAGAGCCACAAGACGAGATTGACCCCGATGACATTACGGCCGATACCATTCACAACGCCGAAAATGCCATCGAGCGTCTGATCGAGCAATTTCGTATTCGGCGACAATCAGGGGTCAAAGATCGCGAACTCGGGGGTGAGCACGAGGCCTGCGTCCTTAGCGCTTACGACGAGACCATCGAGGCATTTCAACATCTCCACTCCGCCATGACCGCGCTTCGCTGGGCGATCATGGAGCACGACGCCGACTTGTCACCAGTTAGCGGACCGTTCAGTTCAGTTGAACAAATGCTCTCCCTGCTAAAAGCGGGATGAGGCAGGAGCACCAAAACGGCGGAGTCGTCATCCGCCGCCTTGCCATGACCGGGCGATTTGAGCGTGACTATAAGCGCCTCGATCACGGCCTCCAGGGGAAGGTTGATACTGTGCTCCTCAACCTCACTAAGAATCCCCGGTCTCCCATGCTTCGCTTTGAGAAGTTGGGTGGGTATCGAAGGCCGAGCATCCACACGGTCCACGTCACCCCGAATCATTCGCACAAGCTCTCGTTCGAAATCGACGGGGGTACTGCAATTCTCCGCCGGATCGGCACGCACAAGGAAATCGACGGCGCGCCTTAGCTCTTTTGTGATCGGGCGGAGGTATAGAGCGGGTGAGGGGGTTTTTGAAGGCAGCGATGGCGAATGTGAGTAAGGTTGAGAGTAACAAGGCGGTTTAGCCTGGCTGAAAACGTAGCGTCGTCATCGGGTTGCATATCTGTTGTGTGACTACCGTAGCCCGCCCCGCTGCTCGGGGCGGTCACAGACGAGAACCGCTGGCCGCGCTCGCGGCGCCTCGCTGTGCTCGGCAAATCATCCCTCGCCTGTTGATTTGTGCACGTGTTTCAGCCAGCGGCGAAGCCATAATGACGTTTATCATGCCATCGGCGTGATGCTGATGGCATGATAAATGACGGATGCCCCTCGGACCACGTCGCGGTCCGGGAGCTCGAATGGCTTAGATGATCGCATGAACCTGCAACTGAAAATCTGGCTGGGCGTCGCTGCCGTGATCCTCACGATCATGAGCGCCGATCTGTACCTCGGCTATCGCGGCATCGAAACGCAGGTGCGCGCCGGGCTCGACGAGCACGCGCGCGTCGTGCGGGCGCTGCTGATGGCGACGCGGCGGGTCTATCAGCAGCAGTTCCTCGCCAGCGGCCTGCCCGTTGACGAAAGAACCCTCGGCTTTCTGCCGGCGCATGCGCTGTCGTGCATCTCGGGCGAATTTCCCCGGTGGATCAGCACCGGCTTGTGGTTCAACAACGTCTCCGACCGTCCACGCAATCCCGATAACCGGGCTGACGCGCACGAAATGGCGGCGATGGACTGGTTTCGTCAGCATCCGGCGGTCAGCGAACGCATTGCCGAAATCCGCGACGAGGGCGGGCGGGATGTCTATCACTTCAGCGCGCCGATCTGGCTCGAACCCTATTGCCTGCGCTGCCACGGCGAGCGCGACACCGCGCCCGCGACGATTCGCGACACCTATGAGGAGGCCTACGGTTACAAGGTCGGCGACCTGCGTGGCCTCATGAGCATCAAGCTGCCGATGGACGAGGTGCGGGTTCGCGCGGCGGAGATCTGGTGGCAACAATTCGGCCTGCGCAGCGGAGGCTATGCGCTGCTCCTGGTCCTGCTCGGCGCGCTGCTGCAGCGGCTCGTCGTGCGGCCGTTGCGCGAGTTGCGCACCGTGACGCAGCAAGTCGCGCAGGGTGAGCTGTCGGTCCGCGCCGTCGTATCCGGGCGCGACGAGGTCGCCGAACTGGCGACCAGTTTCAACGACATGGCGGCAGCGCTCGCATGCCACGACGCGCAATACGCCCGGCTGAACCGGATCTACGCGGCGCTCTCGGCGACGAACCAGATGATCGTGCGCGTCGACAGCGAACCCGAGTTGCTGCGGCGCACTTGTCAAATCGCGGTGGAACTTGGCGGGGTGGCGATGGCATGGATCGGACGTCGCGATCCGGATAGCGGCAACCTCGTCCCGGTGGCGCGTTTTGGCGAGGGTGGCGGGTATGTCGATGGGTTGGTGATTCCGCTCGAGCCGTGCGGCCCCGAGTCAGCCGGACCGACTGCCACTGCGTGGCGCAGCAACCAGCCCGTGATCGTCGAGGATTATCTCGCCGAGAGTACGACACGTCCCTGGCATGCGGGGGCGCGCAAATTCGGATGGCGCTCGGCCGCAGCGTTTCCGATCCTGCGCGGCGGGCAGGTGCATCTGGTGCTCAACCTCTACGACACGAACGTCCAGGGGTTCGATGTGAAGATGCGGGATCTGATCACCGAGATGGTGGCCGACATCGGCTACGCGCTCGACCGCATCGACCTGGTCGCCGAGCAGGCGCGCACGAGCGCGGCGCTGCGCGAGAGCGAAGTGAAATACCGCAAAGTGCTCGAAACGTCGCAGGACGGGTTCTGGTTGCTCAACCGCGACTGGCTGCTGACCGAAGTCAACGACGCCTACATCGAGTTTTCGGGCTATCGCCGCGAAGAGCTGGTCGGCATGCACGTCACGCAGCTCGATGCCTCCGACGCTTCGGAAATGGCGCGGCATATCGCATCCGCCGTCGAGGACGGCAACGCCACGTTCGAGACCCGGCACCGCACGAAGTCGGGCGAACTCAAGCCGGTCGAAGTCAGCGTCACGTTCGATGCCGGGCGCGCAGCCTGTTTTTCGCTGTTCGTGCGCGACCTGTCGCGCCGTGACGAGGCGCAGGAGCATATCCGGCGCCTGTCCCATTTCGACACCCTCACCGGGCTGCCCAACAGCAGCCTGTTCGCGGACCTGTTGCGCCAGGCGATCGGGAACGCGCAGCGCAGCGGCGAGTCGCTGAGCGTGATGTATATCGACATCGATCACTTCCAGCATATCAACGACACGCTCGGCCATCGCATCGGCGACAGGCTGCTGGTCGAGATCGCTGGGCGTTTCCGCAACGCGCTGTGCGCGGAAAACACGCTGGCACGTCTCGGCGGAGACGAGTTCCTGATCCTGCTGCCGCATGCGCAGGTCGAGTGCGCCGCCCATGTGGCCGAGAAGCTGATCGTCGCAGCCGCCGATCCGATGCTCATCGAAGATCACGAGATGCTGGTGACGCCGTCGATCGGCATCGCGATGTATCCGGCTGATGGCGAGGACTTCGAGACGCTGCTGCAAAGGGCGGATACCGCGACGAACCGGGCGAAGAGCGACGGGCGCAACACTTACCGGTTCTTTGCCCCGGAGATGCAGCTGCGTTCGGCGCACACGCTGCGGCTCGAGACCGCGCTGCGGCGCGCGCTGGAGCGCAATGAACTGGTGCTGCACTATCAGCCGCAGATAGATCTCGTCGACTTCGGGCGGGTGGCCGGCGTCGAGGCGCTGATCCGCTGGCAACATCCGGAGTTCGGGCTGGTGTCGCCGGCGGAGTTCATTCCGATTGCGGAGAGCACGGGGCTGATCCTGCCGATCGGGGAGTGGGTCATGCAGACTGCGCTCTTGCAACTCAAGGCGTGGCAGCTCGCCGGGCTGCAGCTGGGCCAGGTGGGGGTCAACCTGTCGGCGCACCAGTTCCGCCAGCAGAACCTGCCCGCCACCGTGGCACGCATTCTCGCCGAAGCCGGCCTGCCCGCCAGTTGCCTGGAACTCGAGCTGACCGAAAGCGCGATGATGGACGATCCTGTCGCGGCGGTGGCGATGATGGACGCGCTGCACCGGGATGGCGTGCGCATGTCGATCGATGATTTCGGCACCGGGTATTCGTCGCTCAACTACCTCAAGCGCTTCCGCATCGACAAGCTCAAGATCGACCAGTCGTTCGTGCGCGACCTGACTCAGGACCCCGAAGGCGAAGCCATCGTCGAGGCGATCGTCAGCCTCGCCCGCACGCTGAGGTTCCGCACGATCGCGGAAGGCGTGGAAAAACCGGAACAGCTCGCCTTTCTGCGCGCGAGCGGCTGCCAGGAGGTACAGGGCTACCTGTTCAGCCGGCCGCTGCCGCCCGACGAACTGGCTGTGTGGCTGCGGGCGTGGCGTCCGGAACTGGCGGCGAAATGAATTCGGAATCCCCGAATTTCCTCCCGTCGCGGGTAGCCGGAGGCTTCGCTCAGTGCAGCACGCGCGGCATCGCCAGCATGAAGGCCGGGATTTCGGCGTCGAAACGGTGGCCGTCCTCGGCCGCCATCTGGTAGCTGCCCTGCATCGTGCCGACCGGGGTTTCGAGGACAGACCCGCTCGAATAGCTGAACTGCTGTCCCGGCGCGAGCATCGGCTGTTCGCCGATCACTCCGAGGCCGCGAACTTCCTGGACCTTGCCCGCGCCGTCGGTGATGACCCAGTGCCGGCTGATCAACTGGGCGGGCACTTCGCCGGTGTTCGTCAGCGTGATGTGGTATGCAAAAACGTAGCGGTTTTCGTCCGGGTCGGATTGTCCCGGTACGAACTCGGCGATGGCTTCCACCTCGATGCGATATTTTTCGGATTCGCTCATAGTCTGGTCTCTCGGCTGGGGCGGGTTTGAGGGTTCGACAAGTTGTTCGGACGAGCGGCGAACATCGTCGCCGGCGAACGCTCGCCACGGGCCCGGAAGGGTAAAATAGCACCTTTGCCCGGAAATTCCCTTATGCCCGTTTCGCCCCTGACTGCTCTTTCTCCGCTTGACGGCCGTTACCACGACAAGGTCGCGGGCCTGCGCGCACACTTCTCCGAGCATGGCCTGATCCGCAACCGGGTCAAAGTCGAAGTCGCCTGGCTGAAGGCGCTCGCCGCCGAGCCGGGCCTCGCCGAGATCGCGCCGTTCTCCGCTGCGACCGTCGCCGAGCTCGAGGCCCTGGTCGCTGATTTCTCGACCGCGGACAGCGAAGCAGTCAAGGCCATCGAGGCGACCACGAACCACGACGTCAAGGCGATGGAGTACTGGCTGAAGGGACGCCTCGGGCATAACGACGAAGTCACGAAAGTCTCCGAGTTCATCCATTTCGCGTGCACCTCGGAAGACATCAACAACACCTCGCACGCGCTGATGCTGCGCGAGGGGCGTGACGCGGTGCTGCTGCCGGCGCTCGATCGCGTCATCGCCCGGGTGCGCGAGCTTGCGCACCAGCACGCCGACCTGGCGATGCTGTCCCGCACCCACGGCCAGCCGGCGAGCCCGACGACGCTCGGCAAGGAAATGGCCAACATCGCCGCGCGTCTGATCCGCGCGCGCGCCGCGATCGCCCGCGTGTCGCTGACGGCGAAGTTCAACGGCGCTGTCGGCAACTACAACGCGCACCTGTCGGCATGGGACGAATTCGACTGGGAAAGCTTCAACCGCGGCTTCATCGAATCCCTCGGTCTCGAATTCAACCCGTACACGATCCAGATCGAGCCGCACGACGCGATGGCCGAGCTCTTCGATGCGATGGCGCGCACGAACACGATCCTGATCGATGCCTGCCGCGACTTCTGGATGTATATCTCGCTGGGTTATTTCAAGCAGAAGCTCAAGGAAGGCGAGGTCGGTTCGTCGACGATGCCGCACAAGGTCAATCCGATCGATTTCGAGAACGCCGAAGGCAACCTCGGCATCGCCAACGGTGTGCTGCGTCATTTCTCGGAAAAGCTGCCGGTGTCGCGGATGCAGCGCGACCTGACCGATTCGACGGTGCTGCGCAACATGGGTGTCGGTTTCGGCCACATGGTGCTGGCGCTCGATTCGTGCCTGCGCGGGCTGAACAAGCTCGAAGCCGAGCCGGCACGGCTGGCTGCGGACCTCGACGGCGCCTGGGAAGTGCTCGCCGAGCCGGTGCAGACGGTGATGCGCCGCTTCGGCATCGAGAACCCCTACGAACAGCTCAAGGCGATGACGCGCGGCAAGGGCATCACGCGCGAGGCGCTGCACGAGTTCATTCGCGGGCTTGCGATTCCCGAAGCCGACCGGGCGCGGCTGCTGGCGATGACGCCCGCCAGCTATGTCGGAAAGGCGGCGACGCTGGCAAAACGCATCTGACCGTTCTCACGCAACGGGCACTGACGAGCGCCGCCTGCGGGCGGCGTTCTGCCGCCATCGCAATCGACTGGAGTTCCAATGGCTTTTGCCGACAACCTCAAGCAGTTGCCGAAAATCTCGCACCTGGCCGCGCTGAACCTCATCGACGTGGACGATTCGATCGTCGCCACAATCGAGAACAAGGCCGGGCAGGCCGGCTCGCTGGCAGTCTATAACCACCTCGCGCAGCTTTACGGCGCGATCGGTGTCGAAGCGGCGCGGAAAGGGCTCGAGCTGTACGCCGAGCACAGCGAGGACGCCCGCGCGAATCCCGGCAAGCATCCGAACATCGACCGCCTGATCGGCCTGATCGAGCGCGGCGAAACGCTGCGCGTGAAGCAGGTTTTCGCGGTATGACGCTCGCGCGTTGAAAGTGCTCCGGGCGGGGGCGCGTCGAGGCGCCCCCGGAGTGGTATTGCGTTGCGAGGGACCGGCATCGCCTCGCGTGGCGATCACACGACCGCTTCTTCCTTTTCCCGCTTCGGCTTGACGAACTGCTCGCGCGATACGCCGAGCCACATCACGAGCGGGCTCGCGACGAGCACGGATGAGTAAATGCCGAACAGGATGCCGATCGTCAGCGCCATCGCGAAGTAGTGCAGCGTCGCGCCGCCGAACAGCAGCATCGACAGCACCATTATCTGCGTGCTGCCGTGGGTGATCACCGTGCGCGAGATCGTCGAAGTGATCGCGTGGTCGAGCACCTGGGGCGTCGAGAGGTTGCGGCGCTTCTTGAAGGTTTCGCGCACGCGGTCGAACACGACGACCGACTCGTTCACCGAGTAGCCGAGCACTGCCAGCACGGCAGCGAGCACCGGCAGCGAGAATTCCCACTGGAAGAACGCGAAGAAGCCCAGGATGATGATGACGTCGTGGAGGTTGGCGATGATCGCGGACACCGCGAAGCGCCATTCGAAGCGGATCGCCAGGTACACGACGATGCCGAAGATCACCAGCAGCAGCGCCATTGCGCCGTCGGTTGCGAGTTCCTTGCCGACCTGCGGGCCGACGAACTCGACGCGCCGCAGCTCCGGCGTGGGGCCGGCGACCGACTGCAACGTCGCTAGGGTCAGCTCGGAAACCCGCGCGGTGTCCAGATCGTCGCGGTTCGGCAGACGGATCAGCACGTCACGGGCGCTGCCGAAATTCTGCACCTGGGCGTCAGGGTAGCCGGCATCGCCGAGCGCCTCGCGGATCGGTTCCAGTTCGGGCGCCTCGGGGTAGGTGACTTCGACCAGCGTGCCGCCGGTGAATTCGACCGACAGGTGCAGGCCGCTGGTCGCGAGGAAGAACACTGCGAGCAGGAAAGTGATGAGTGAGATGATATTGAACGTCAGCGCATGGCGCATGAACGGGATATCTTTCTTGATGCGGAAGAATTCCATTTCTCAAGCCTTTGGTTGCGTCAGGGGCGGCGGCCGGGCGCCGCGTTCCTTGCGTGTTCGTCCGGTGCTCGTTCAGCCGGCTTTGCCGGGTTTCCAGATCTGGCCGATCGACAGGCTCTCGACTTTGCGGCGCCGCCCGTAGATCAGGTTCACGAGCATGCGCGAGATCAGGATCGCGCTGAACATCGACGTCAGGATGCCGAGGCAGTGCACGACCGCGAAGCCGCGCACCGGGCCGGAGCCGAACACCAGCAGCGCGATGCCGGCGATCAGCGTCGTGATGTTCGAGTCGAGGATGGTGTCGAACGCGCGATCGTAGCCGGTGTGGATCGCCGCCTGCGGCGACACGCCGTTGCGCAGTTCCTCGCGAATCCGTTCGTTGATCAGCACGTTCGCGTCGATCGCCATGCCCAGCGTCAGCGCCATCGCCGCGATGCCGGGCAGGGTCAGCGTCGCCTGCAGCAGCGACAGCAGCGCGACCAGCAGCAGCAGGTTCGCTGCCAGCGCGATCGCCGAGATCAGGCCGAACAGCATGTAGTAGGCGATCATGAACACTGCGATCGCGATGAAACCCCACAGCGTCGAATTGAACCCCTTGGCGATGTTGTCGGCGCCCAAGCTCGGGCCGACGGTGCGTTCCTCGATGATCTCCATCGGCGCGGCGAGGCTGCCAGCGCGCAGCAGCAGCGCGACGTCGTTCGCTTCGGTCGTCGTCATGCTGCCGGAGATCTGCACGCGGCCGCCGCCGATCTCGCTGCGGATCACCGGTGCGGTGACGACTTCGCCCTTGCCTTTTTCGATCAGCAGGATCGCCATGCGCTTGCCGACGTTCTCGCGCGTGACGTCGCGGAAGATGCGGCTGCCGGCGGCGTCGAGCGTCAGGTGCACGGCCGGTTCGTTGGTCTGTCCGTCGAAGCCGGGCTGCGCATCGGTGAGGCGGTCGCCGGTCAGCACGACCTGCGAGCGCACCAGCAGCGGCGAGCCGCCGCGCTCGGTGTAGAGCTCGGTGCCGAACGGCACGTTGCCGGCGAGTGCGGCTTCGAGTGCGCCCGGGCTGTCGTCGACCATGCGCACTTCGAGCGTCGCGGTACGCCCGAGGATGTCTTTCGCCTTCGCGACGTCCTGCACGCCCGGTAGCTGCACCACGATACGGTTGGCGCCCTGTTGCTGGATCACCGGTTCGGCGACGCCGAGCTCGTTGATGCGGTTGTGCAGCGTCGTGATGTTCTGCTTGATCGCGAAGTCGCGGATCGTCTGCTGGGCGACCGGTGTCAGCGTCGCGATCAGCTTCAGGTCGGTCGAGCCATCGTCGCGGTCGACGAGCTGGAGGTCGCGCGTGCTGTTGAGGATCGCGTTGCGAGCCGCCTCGCGCTGTGCGGCGTCGCGAAAGCGCAGCTGAACGGTATTGCCTTCCCGCACGATGCCGGCGTGGCGCACGTCCTTGTCGCGCAGCAGCGTGCGCAGGTCGCCGGCGGTCGCGTCGAGACGCTTCGTGATCGCGCCCGGCATGTCCACTTCGAGCAGGAAATGCACGCCGCCGCGCAGGTCGAGGCCGAGGTACATCGGCAGCGCGTGGATCGCGGTGAGCCAGGTCGGCGAAGCCGACAGCAGGTTCAGCGCGACGATATAGGAAGGATCGCTGGGGTCGGGATTGAGCCGCTTCTCGATCGAGTCCTTCGCGCGCAGCTGATCTTCGGTGCTCCCGAGCCGCACGCGGATGCTGTTGCCGTCGACGAACAGGCCGTCGTAGGGAACTTCCGCGTCGCGCAGCGTCTGTTCGATCGGGGCGACCAGCGCGGGGTCGAGCTTGAGCGTGGCTTTGCCGCTGGAGACCTGAACTGCGGGGACTTCACCGTAGAAGTTGGGAAGGGTGTAGATCAGGCCGAAGAACAGGACCAGACCAATGAGGATGTTCTTCCAGAGCGGGTAGCGGTTCATGACTTGAATGAAATGGGGTGGGGAGGCGCCGGGCGCGGGCACGACGGCGGAGCGGCACGCTCGCGCCGCCGCGCGGGCCTTACAGGGTCTTCAGCGTGCCTTTCGGCAGCACGTTGGTGACCGACTGGGCCTGGACGACGACATTGACGTTGTCGGCCACTTCGACGTGCAGGAAATTTTCGCCCACCTGGGTCACGCGACCGGCAATGCCACCCTGGGTGACGATTTCGTCGCCTTTCGCGATCGCAGCGACCATCGCCTTGTGTTCCTTCGCGCGCTTCATCTGCGGGCGGATCATCAGGAACCACAGCACGATGAACATCAGGATCAGCGGCAGCATGCCCATCAGGCCGCCGGTCGGATCGCCCGCAGGTGCGGCCTGGGCGTAAGCGTTGGAAATGAACACGTGGGACTCCGGATGGTTGCGTAAAGCGGCCGATTATAGCAGCAGGATAAGTCGCGACCCGTCGCGACGGCGCGGCGGGTGCCGCAGCCGTTCGTTTGTCAACAGGCGCCGGTCGAACGATCCGCGCGGAAGCGCGCGGCGTGGCTATCCAGGTCGCCGGCGGCGATCGCTGCGCGCAGTTCCGCTGTCAGCGTCTGGTAATAGCGCAGGTTGTGGATGGTGTTCAGCATGCTGCCGAGGATTTCGCCGGCACGGTGCAGGTGGTGCAGATAGGCGCGGCTGAAGTTGCGGCAGGTGTAGCAGTCGCACGACGGATCGAGCGGGCGGGTGTCCTGCTTGTGCGTCGCGTTCTTGATCTTGATGTCGCCGTAGCGGGTGAAGAGCCAGCCGTTTCGCGCATTGCGGGTCGGCATCACGCAGTCGAACATGTCGATCCCGGCTGCTACGCCGGCGACGATGTCCTCCGGCGTGCCGACTCCCATCAGGTAGCGCGGCCGACCGGCGGGCAGGCGCGGTGCGGTGTGGGCGAGGATGCGCGCCATGTCTTCCTTCGGTTCCCCGACCGACAGGCCGCCGATCGCGTAGCCGGAGAAGCCGATCGCATCGAGCGCGGCCAGCGATTCATCGCGCAGGTCTTCGAACATGCCGCCCTGGACGATGCCGAACAGCGCGTTGGGGTTCGCCAGCCGGTCGAACTCGTCGCGCGAGCGCCGCGCCCAGCGCAGGCTCAGCTGCATCGACTTCGCCGCCTCGTCGTGCGTCGCGGGGTGCGGCGTGCATTCGTCGAAAATCATCGCGATGTCTGAATTCAGCACCGTCTGGATGCGCATCGACTCTTCCGGCGTCAGGAAGAGCTTCGCGCCGTCGATCGGCGACGCGAACTTCACCCCTTCCTCGCTGATCTTGCGCAGCGCGCCGAGGCTGAACACCTGGAAGCCGCCGGAATCGGTGAGGATCGGCCGGTCCCAGTTCATGAAGCGGTGCAGCCCGCCGTGCGCCGCGACGACGTCGAGCCCGGGGCGCAGCCACAGGTGGAACGTGTTGCCGAGACAGATCTGCGCGCCCGTGTCGGCGAGCGCGGCGGGGGTCATCGCCTTGACGGTGCCATAGGTGCCGACCGGCATGAACGCCGGAGTGTCGACGGTGCCGTGGGCGAGTGTCAGGCGGCCGCGGCGCGCGGCGCCGTGCTGGGCGAGGAGTTCAAATTGCATCGTTGCGGTGGGTGATGAACATGGCATCGCCGTAGCTGAAGAATCGGTAGGAGTGACCGACGGCGTGCGTGTAGGCGCGACGCATCGGCTCGAGGCCCGCGAACGCCGATACCAGCATCAGCAGCGTCGATTTCGGCAGGTGGAAATTCGTGATCAACGCATCGACGACCTGGAAGCGGTAGCCGGGCAGGATGAAGAGTTCGGTTTCGCCGGTGCCCGCTTCGAGCGGTCCGTCCTGTGCGGCGCCCTCGAGCGCGCGCAAGCTCGTCGTGCCGACTGCGATGACGCGGCGCCCGGCGGCGCGCGTCGCGGCGATCGCAGCCACGGTTTCCTGCGGTATCACGTAGCGTTCGCGGTGCATGCGGTGCTCGCCCAGGTCATTGACGCGTACCGGCTGGAAAGTGCCGGCGCCGACGTGCAGCGTCAGCCATGCACCGTGCACGCCTTTCTTCGCCAGTTCAGCGAGCATCGGCTGGTCGAAATGAAGCCCGGCGGTCGGTGCCGCGACCGAACCGCGCTCGCGCGCATACACGGTCTGGTAGCGCGATTCATCGTGCTCGTCGGCACTGCGGTCGATGTACGGCGGCAGCGGCAGCTTGCCGTGGTGTTCTAGCAGATCGAGGACGTCGTGGCTGTCGGGAAAGCGCAGGTGGAAGAATTCGCCGACGCGGCCGAGCACCGTGACGTCGAACGCGTCGGCCAGGCGCAGGCGGCTGCCGGCGCGCGGCGACTTGCTCGCGCGGACCTGGGCGAGCGCTTCGTGCGGGCCGATCGCGCGTTCGATGAGGACTTCGATGTGGCCGCCGGTTTCCTTCGTACCGTACAGGCGCGCGTGGATGACTCGTGTGTCATTGAATACCAGCAGATCGCCAGGCTGCACCAGTTCGGGCAGGTCGCAGAAACCGCGATCGTCGAGGCGCTCGCCGTCGAGCACCAGCAGGCGGCTGGCGCAGCGCTCGGCGAGCGGCGCCTGGGCGATCAGTTCGGGCGGGAGTAGGTAATCGAAATCGTCGAGAGTCAGTGACATGCGCTTGCTGCTCGCGGGCAGTTTCATGGATAATGCGGCGCTTCCCTGCCGGGATGGCGGAATCGGTAGACGCAGCGGATTCAAAATCCGCCGGTGGTAACACTGTGAGGGTTCGAGTCCCTCTCCCGGCACCAGTCAAGGCATGATTCTAATTGTAGAATCAATGGCTTGCAATTGAAGTGGCCTGTGGGCGGCGGCAATTTCGCGGTAACTCGCCATGCGAACGGCCGTCGGCAGGGGGCGAAACGTCGGACGCCATTTTTCCGCCTACTTCAGTGCCGCCGGGCGGGCGTTGAGGCGGGTGGTGGCAGCGTTCCATTCGCCGCGCGCGATCATCGGCCATGCGGCGAGCGCGCGGTCGAGCGCTTCGTCGATCTGCCCCTGTTCTTCGCGGCGCGCGGGTTTCAGCACGTAATTCACGACTTCGTTGCGGTCGCCGGGATGGCCGATACCGATGCGCAGCCGCCAGTAATCGTTGGTGGCGAGGTGGGCAGACGTGTCCTTGAGTCCGTTGTGGCCCCCGAGTCCGCCGCCGAATTTCAGGCGCAACTGGCCCGGAGGAATGTCGAGCTCGTCATGCACGACGAGAATCTCGGCTGGTGCGATGCGGTAGAAGCGCGCCAACGCCCCGACCGCCTGGCCCGAGCGGTTCATGTAGGTCTGCGGCATCAGCAGCCACACGCCGGCGTCGCGTGCATTGGCGACGAAGCCATGAAAACGCGACTCGTGGCTGAAGCGCACTCCGAGCTTGTCGGCGAGCCGCTCACAAAACCGAAACCCGGCGTTGTGCCGGGTTTCGGTGTATTCGGCACCGGGATTGCCGAGGCCGACGACAAGGCGCGGAGCTGCGGCGCTCATCGGATCGGTGTCCCCGTGTCCTGGCGGGCGGCGAGCGAGAAATCGCAGCTTCAGGCCGCGACTTCGCCTTCCGTGGCTTCGGCTGCACCGCCCTTGACGGTCAGCGCGGTCGCGACGACCGGGTCGCCTTCGCCGTGGTGGACGGCCTCGACGCCTTCGGGCAGCTTGAGTTGCGAGACGTGGATCGACTGGCCGGCTTCGAGACTCTGCAGGTCGACTTCGATGAATTCAGGCAGGTTCGCCGGCAGGCACGCGATGTCGAGTTCGGTCATCGTGTGCGAGATCATGCAGCCGCCGAGCTTGACCGCAGGGTTGGTGTCGTTGTTGATGAAGTGCAGCGGCACCTTCAGGTGGAGCTGGTGGCCTGCATCGATGCGCTGGAAGTCGAGGTGCAGCACTTGCTGCTTGTACGGATGCCACTGGACGTCGCGCAGCACGACGGTGTGCTTTGCCCCTTCGAGCTCGATCATCAGCACCGAAGCGTGGAAAGTTTCCTTCTTCAGCAGGTGGTAGAGCTCGTTGTGGTCGACAGTGATCGCTTGGGCGTCGGTGTCGGCACCGTAGATGATGCCGGGGATCTGGCCGGCGCGACGCAGGCGGCGGCTCGCACCCGTGCCCTGTTCCACGCGCTGGGTGGCCTTGAATACGATTTGCATTGTGTGACTCCTGGTTGAAACGATCCGCCCGCGACCAGGCGGATGGGTTGGGCCGCCGGCTCGTGCCGGCAGCGAAGATTCATTCCATGAACAGCGAGCTGACCGATTCCTCGTTGCTGATCCGCAGCACGGTGTCGGCGAGCAGCGAGGCGACCGAGACCTGGCGGATGCGCGGACAGGCTTTGGCGTCGTCGCGCAGCGGGATGGTGTCCGTGACGACCAGCTCGTCGAGATCGGAATCGGCGATACGCGCCGCTGCCGACCCCGACAGCACCGCGTGGGTGCAGTACGACAGGACGCGGCGGGCGCCGTTTGCCTTCAGCGCGGTCGCAGCCTTGCACAGCGTGCCGGCGGTGTCGACGATGTCGTCCATGATCACACAGGTGCGATCCTTGACCTCGCCGATGATGTTCATCACTTCGGACACGTTCGCCTTCGGGCGGCGCTTGTCGATGATCGCCAGATCGCATTCCATGCGCTTCGCGAATGCGCGGGCGCGCACGACGCCGCCGACGTCGGGCGACACGACCAGGAGGTCGTCGTATTTCTGCTTGTCGAGGTCGGCGAGCAGTACCGGTGCGGCATAGACGTTGTCGACCGCGATGTCGAAAAAGCCCTGGATCTGGTCGGCGTGCAGGTCCATCGTCAGGAGGCGCTGCACCCCGACGGCCTGCAGCATGTTGGCGACGACTTTCGCGGTGATCGGCACGCGCGCCGAGCGCGGGCGGCGATCCTGGCGGGCGTAGCCGAAGTACGGGATCGCGGCGGTGATGCGGCCTGCGGACGCGCGCTTGAGCGCATCGACGAGGACCAGCAGTTCCATCAGGTTCTCGTTCGTCGGCGAGCAGGTCGGCTGCAGCACGAAGATGTCCTTGCCGCGGACGTTTTCGAGCAGTTCGATATTGACTTCACCGTCGGAGAACCGGCCCACCGTGGCCGCCCCGATCGAAATGCCCAGTCTGCGAACGACGTCCGCGGCAAGCTTGGGGTTGGCGTTGCCGGTGAAGACCATCAGGCTGCCGTAGGCCATGTCCGAAACTCCGATGCCGATAGGATGGCGAGGATGAAACGATACGGGCAGGCGCGCGGCCTGCCCGTAATTTACTGGCTGGGGAAGAAGGATTCGAACCTTCGAATGCCGGAATCAAAATCCGGTGCCTTGACCAACTTGGCGACTCCCCAGTAAAACCTTTTCGCCCGCTCAACCGACCCAGCCACGAAGCGGATGCTGCATCACGCTGCGCGCTTTCCATGCCCGGTACGACCCCGGGCAGCTTGCGACGATGCGTTCGGCGTCGTCCTCGCTTGCCACCTGCGCAAATACGCAGGCGCCCGAACCGGTCATTCGCGCCGGCGCAAACTGCGCCAGCCAGTCGATTGCTGCACCGATCTCGGGATAACGGCTGCAGGCAACTGCTTGCAGATCGTTACGAGTGGTGCTCGCTGCGAAGTCCGTAATTTTGATGGGTTCGGTATCCCGCGTCAACTCCCCTGCTGCAAAAATTTCCACGGTGGGTACCGTGACCGGCGGCGCGACGACGACGTACCAGGCTGGCGGGAGGTCGAGCGGGCGCAGTTCGTCGCCGACGCCTTCGGCGAACGCGTCGCGGCCGAAGATGAAAAACGGGACGTCGGCGCCGAGCCGCAGCCCGAGCGCGGTGAGCTCTTCACCGCGGACGCCGGTGCGCCACAGACGGTTCAGCGCGATCAGCGTCGTCGCGGCGTCCGAACTGCCGCCGCCGAGACCGCCACCCATCGGCAGTCGCTTGTCGACGCGGATGTCGGCGCCGAGGCGGCAGCCGGTGTATGACTGCAGCAGCCGCGCGGCGCGCACGACGAGGTCATGCTCGGCAGAAACGCCGGGAAGATCGGTGGCGCGTGCGACGACGCCGTCATGGCGCAGCTCGAACGACAGCGCGTCGCCCCAGTCGAGCAGGCGAAACGCCGTTTGCAGCAGGTGGTAGCCATCCGGACGGCGCCCGATGACATGCAGGAAGAGGTTCAGCTTCGCCGGCGCCGGGCAATCGGCGAGACGGGTCAGTTCAGCGGTGTCCATTGATCGATGATAAGCCGGATACGGGCGTCGCCCCAGTGGGCATCGATCCGGCGTGGCACCGCGTCGACCGCAGCGCCGGCATATTCGACGTAGTCGATCGTCCAGCCGGCGTCGGTGATGCGCGCCGGACGGCCCCGCTCATCTGTGCCGAGCACGCGGGCGTCAGGGCGTGCCGCCGCCTGCACCCAGTAGGCAAGCCCGTCGAGCGGTGCGGCGACACCGAGCAACCGGTGCAGCATGCCAGCGGCGTCGTCGCTGTGCTCGACGCGCCCGTCAGCGGTGCGTAGTCGGGCGCTTTCCGCGGACGTGACGAGTTGGCCGACGATCTGGCCGAGCGGGCTCAGGACGGTCCATTCGTCCACGGCCGGCGAATGAAACCACTGCAACCCGCCGTTCGCAGCGCGCTCGCCATCGGTCGCCGAAATGCGGCCTTCGAGTTCGAACGCGGAGGCGATCGGCCGCGGCGCGACTGTCGCCGCCGGCGGGGCGGGCTGGATCGCGCAGCCGGTCAGCGCGACGGTCGTGAGCGCCGCGATCGCCACAAACCCTGCAAGAGGCCGGTTCATCGCTGGCCGAAACGCTGCATGATGTTCTTCAACACCGTGCTGTCGGGGTGAGCCTGCAAGGCTTCGTTCCAGATCCGCGTGGCGTCGGCCTGGCGGTTCAGGCTCCACAATACCTCGCCCAAGTGGGCGGCGATTTCGGGGTCGGGATGCAGGCTGTAGGCTTTTTCGAGATGTGCGAGCGCCGTGGCCGCGTCGCCCTGCCGGAAGTTGACCCAGCCCATGCTGTCGAGGATGAAGGGATCGCCGGGCGTCAGTTCCAGCGCGCGGCCGATCAGCGCTTCGGCTTCGTCGAGGCGCAGTCCGCGGTCGGCCAGCGAATACCCGAGCGCGTTGTAGGCGTGGGCGTGGTCGGGCTGCAGGGAGATGAGCTTGCGCAGGCGCCCTTCCATGACGTCGAGCTGCCCGAGCTGTTCGGCGAGCATCGACGACTCGTAGAGCAGGTCCGGGTCTTCAGGCGCCTTGCGCAGTTCGCCGTCGATGAGTTCGAGCGCTTCGGCTTCGCGCCCTTCGGCCCGCAGCAGTTGCGCTTCGGCGAGCCGCAGCCGCTTGATCGTGTCGGGTCCGGCCTGCACCGACTGCAGATGTTCGCGCGCCTGCTGCAGTTTCCCCTGTTGCGCGAGCAGCGCCGCGATGCGGATCTGGGCGTCGGTGTGGTGGCGTCCGTGCTCGACTGTGCGGTACCAGCGCAGCGCGCCTTCGCTGTCGTCGCGGCGTTCGGCGATCTGGCCGAGGTTGAGGCGGATACCGTCCGCTTCCGGATGGCCGGCGTTCAGCGCCTGCTCGAGCAGTGGCGCGGCGGCGTCGAAATCGTCGAGCTGGGCCGACAGAAGGCCGACCGCGTACATCAGGTCGCGATCGTTTGGCGCGTTGTCGAGGAGCTTGCGGAACTCGTCGCGTGCCGCCTCGAAGCGGCGTGCCGAAACAAGGCCCCGCGCGTAGGCAACGCGCGCGTTCTGGCTCTCGGGGTGACGGTCGATATGCTCCTTGATGAGCTGCAGCGCCGCGTCGGGCGAATCGGACTGCGCCAGCAGCTGCGCCTTGAACAGGATCGCAAGCTCCCAATCCGGGCGAAGCCCGAGCGCGAGGTCGATCGCGGCGAGCGATGCGATCGCGTCGTCGGCGGCGATCGCGGCTTGGGCGCGGGCGAATTGCGCCTCGGGGAGGTCGAGGTACGGTTCGGTCAGGCGGTCGATGATGCCTTTCACCGCCTGCTTGTCGTCGATGCGCGCGAATGCGCGGTTGAGCCCCATCAGGTGGTTTTCGATCTGGTCCGGCGACTCTGCCAGCAGGCGCGCGAGCTGGATCTGCACCTGCTCGAGCTGCCCGCTGCCGCCGGAGAGAATTCCGGCCATCACGCGCCGGGCTTCGGCGGACTCGGGCTCGACGTCGATCCAGATCCTGGCAGCTTCGGTGGCGGCGGACAGGTTGCGCGCGAACAGCGCGATTTCGACTGCGCGCCGCGCGATGCGCGGGTCGCGCGTGCGTTGCGCCAGATCGAGGTAGGCTTGCACCGAGATGCCGATTTCGCCGCGGGCCCCGGCAATCTCGGCCAGCAGGAATGTGTACAGCATCTGCGCAGTCAGTGTCTGCCCGGGAATGCCGGTCGACTCCGCCGAGGGGGCATCAGCTTCGGCGTCGGCCGTCTGGGCGAATGCCGGGAACGCAAACGCGATCGCCAGCCCGAGGCCGGCAGTGAGCAGGGAAAGAGTGCGATTCATGGTTGATGCCCGAGGGGGATTCCGTGAAGCTGCGGACGCAGCAAGCCGCCGTATCCGGCTGTATGCTGGGGTCCGCCAACGAGGTGGTGGTGGATTAGAAGGGCCGGAGGCGATTCCGTTCGCCCCATGTTATGCAGTTTCACGTCGCATGAGCAAGCACGCGCTTGCGCGAGGAATTCGAAGAAGGATTGCCGATGCCGGAATTGCCGGAGGTGGAAATCACGTGCCGCGGCATTCGCCCGCTCGTCGCCGGGCGGACCCTGACTGCGCTCGAAGTGCGCAATCCGCGGTTGCGCCAGCCAGTGCCCGCGGATCTCGCGCAGACGCTCGTCGGCGAGCGACTGCAGGGCGTGCGGCGCCGTGCGAAATACCTTCTGCTGGATTTTCCGCACGGCAGCGTCCTCGTGCATCTTGGCATGTCCGGCAGCCTCAGGGTGGTGTCGGCCGACGAGCCCGCGGGCGTGCACGATCACGTCGACCTGGTGTTCGGTGCCGAGGCGCTGCGGCTGCGCGATCCGCGCCGGTTCGGCCTCGTGCTGTGGCATGCGGGCGACGGCTTGTCCCACCCGCTGCTCGCGGCGCTCGGGCGCGAGCCGCTCGAGCGCGGTTTTACCGGCGCCTGGCTGCATGAAGCGACGCGTGGAGTGCGGCTCTCGATCAAGCAGACGCTGATGGATGCGCACCGTGTCGTCGGAGTCGGCAACATCTACGCGTCCGAGAGCCTGTTCCGCGCCCGCATCCATCCGCTCGCACCGGCCGGCGCGATCGGGCCGCAGCGCCTTGCGCGCCTTGTCGCGTCGGTGCGCGAAACGCTGCTCGCGGCGATCGACGCCGGGGGCAGCACGTTGCGGGACTTCGTCGGTGGGGACGGGCGCGCCGGGTATTTCCAGCAGCAGTACTTCGTGTACGGGCGTGAAGGCCTGGCGTGCCGGGTATGCGCAACGCCCGTTCGTCGTGTCGTGATCGGCCAGCGCTCGACTTTTTTCTGCCCGCGCTGCCAGCGGCGCTGAGCGGTTCCGGGAAACCCTTTCCCCGCTGGAGCGATACCGGCGGGATGCACCCGTTACCTGGCGCCAGTCCCAAATTGGATGGTGCCGGAATCGGGGTTATGCTGGCGCCGTGTGTAATATTTGCGCGGTGAACCTCCGCGTGCGAGCGAGACCGACATGACCCTGGTTGACCAATTCTCGGCTTACAGCCAGTGGCGGGCCGCAGCCTCGTCTGCTGTCGGCCGCTTGCGCCAATGGCTGTCGCACAGCGAGATCGGCGATGCGCAGGGCGACCTGCGGCTGCAGTGTGTGCTCGAACGCCTGCGCGACGACAAGCTCACCGTCGCTTTCGTCGCCGAGTTCTCGCGGGGCAAGTCGGAACTGATCAACGCGCTTTTTTTCTCCGGCTATGGCGACCGCGTGCTGCCGTCGAGCGCCGGCCGCACGACGATGTGCCCGACCGAACTGCAATGGAGCGCGGATGCATGCCCCGAGATCCGTCTGCTGCCGATCCGTACCCGGGCGACGCACGCGAACGTCAGCGAGCTCAAGCGGTTCCCGCAGGAATGGCTCGTGCTGCCGCTCGACGTCGGCTCGGTCGGCAGTCTGCAGCAGGGATTCTCGCGGGTCGGCGACACCGAGCGGGTGTCGCCCACCGAGGCACGGCAGCTGGGCTTCGAAGTCGATCCGGCCAGCGCGGACGGGCTCAAGGCCGGCCTCGACGGCCTCGTCGAAATCCCGAGCTGGCGGCACGTCGTGGTCCAGTTTCCGCACCCGCTGCTCGAACAGGGGCTGGTCGTGCTCGACACGCCGGGCCTCAACGCGATCGGTGCGGAGCCCGAGCTCACGCTGTCGCTGCTGCCGAATGCGCACGCGGTGCTGTTCATCCTCGCAGCCGATACCGGCGTCACGCACAGCGACCTCGCGGTGTGGCGCGAATACGTGCGCGGCGGCCCGGGCGGAGGGAGGAGGGGAGGACTCGTCGTGCTGAACAAGATCGATGGTCTGTGGGACGGTCTGCGCGACGAGGCCCGCATCGACGAGGAAATCGACCGGCAACTGCGCTCGGTCGCGGGCGCGCTGGGAGTGCCTGCGGAAAGTGTCTTCCCGGTGTCGGCACAGAAAGGGCTGGTCGCGCGGATCCACGATGACGAAGCGCTGCTCGAACGCAGTCGCCTCGGCGCGCTGGAGCGCGCGCTCGGCGAGGAGCTGCTGCCGACGAAGCAGGAAATCGTCCGCGATGGTGCGCTCGGCGAAACCGACGACCTGATCCTGCAGGCGCGCGAACTCCTCGGCGCGCGGCTTTCCGGGCTGCGCGAGCAATTGCACGAGCTCACCGATCTGCGGGGCAAGAACCAGAGCGTCATCGAATACATGATGCGCAAGATCCGCACGGAAAAAACCGAGTTCGAGGAAGGGCTGCAGAAGTACTACGCAGTGCGCAGCGTGTTCTCGAACCTGACGAACAACCTGCTCGCCCACCTGGGCATGGACATGTTGCGCGACGAGACGCGCCGCACCCGCGAAGCCATGCTGGAATCCACGTTCTCGAAAGGCCTGAGCGCGGCGATGGAAGGTTTCTTCGAAAACCTGCGCGGCAGCCTGGCGCGATCGGCGGGCGAGATCGCCGAGATCACGCGCATGCTCGACAGCATGTACAAGCGTTTCAGCGTCGAGCACGGACTCAAGCTGGCCGCGCCCGAAGCGTTTTCGACATTGCGTTACGAGCGCGAACTCGAACGGCTCGAAGCGGCTTTCAATCGCCAGATCAACACGGCGCTCACGCTCGTGACGACCGAAAAGCACACCTTGACGCAGCGATTCTTCGAAACGGTCGCAGTCGAGGCGCGGCGCACGTTCGAAGTCGCCAACCGGGACGTCGAGCGCTGGCTGCGCGCAGTGATGTCGCCGCTCGAGACGCAGGTGCGGGAATACCAACTCCAGCTCAAGCGCCGGCTCGAAAGCGTCAAGCGCATCCACCAGGCGACCGACACGCTCGAAGAGCGGATCGCCGAACTCGAACAGGCCGAAGTCGCGATGCTTGCGCAGCTCGATGAACTGGCGGGGCTCGAGGCAACGATCCGGACGATACTCGGCGCGCCGGTGTTGCCGGTGTCTGCCCAGTCCGGGGGGCCGGTTCCCTGCGCCGCCTGAACATCGCAGCCCGGAAAAAAGAAAGCGCACCTTGCGGTGCGCTTTGCCTGCCCGATCCTCGCAGTGCGAAGCGCCTGCTCAGACCTTCTGGCTGGTCAGGCGGACGAACTTCTCCATCAGTTGTTCCTTCGTTTCGACCACATCCGGATTCATCGGGATGCAGTCGACCGGACAGACCTGCTGGCACTGCGGTTCGTCGAAATGGCCGACGCACTCGGTACATTTGTTCGGGTCGATCTCGTAAATTTCATCCCCCTGGTAGATCGCGCCATTGGGACATTCCGGTTCGCATACATCGCAGTTGATGCATTCGTCCGTAATCATCAGAGCCATCTTTCACTTCCTCGCTATCGCTTCAAAGACACTTTCTGCAGCAACCGTTCATTTACGGCAGGCTGCACGAACTTGCTGACATCGCCGCCCAGGCGGGCGATTTCACGCACCATCGTCGCCGAGATGAACATGTATTCTTCGGCCGGCGTCAGGAACACCGTTTCGACGTCGGGAAACAGCTTCCGGTTCATCCCGGCCATCTGGAATTCGTACTCGAAGTCCGACACCGCACGCAGTCCGCGCAGGATCAGCCGTGCGTCGCGCTGCCGCAGGAAATCCATCAGCAGCCCGTCGAAGCCGGTGACTTCGACGTTCGGGAACGGCGCCAGCACGTCGCGGGCGATCTCGACGCGTTCGGCGAGCGTGAAGATCGGTGCTTTCCCGTGGCTCTCGGCCACCGCGACGACGACTTTGTTGAACAGCAGCGACGCGCGACGCACCAGATCCTCGTGGCCCCGGGTGAACGGATCGAACGTTCCCGGATAAATAGCGACCCCTTCCTTCATTCTTGCCTCCCTTGCAAGAGATGGAAATGGACCTGGCCGGCACGACCCTGCTTCGTCGTCCGCCAGGCGCCAAGTCCGCCTACCGGCGTTTCCGACTCCGCGTAGAGCCATCCGTCCGGCTTCAGAACCCGGTCGAGCCAGGGTTCCAACCGCTCAAGCCAGCCTTGATTGTAGGGTGGATCGAGGAAGACCACGTCGAACGGTTCCGGCGCTGTTTGCGCGAATCTTACCGCATCGCTGCGGATCACCTCTACCTGCTCCGCGTCGAGCGCCCTGGCCGCCTGTCGCAATGCGGCAAACGCGCGAGCGTCGTGCTCGATGATGGTCACGCGGGACGCGCCGCGCGAAGCCGCTTCGAGGCCGAGGATGCCCGAGCCGCCGAACAGGTCGAGGCACGTCAGGCCGGTGAGGTCCTGGCCGAGCCAGTTGAACAGCGTTTCGCGCACACGGTCGGGAGTCGGCCGCAATCCCGGGACTTTCGCGACGTCGATGAGGCGCGAGCGCCACGCCCCGCCGACGATCCGCACCCTGCTCAATTGGAAGGTTCCGCCCTGGCCGCCGGCACACGTTCGCCGTTCGCGACCACGTCGCCGTCGCCGCCAGCGACCACCGTCACCAGGTGTTCATCGCGAATGCGGCGCGAGAAAGCGTCGCGCACGGCCTCGACGGTGACTTCGGCGGCGCGCTCCGGATAGGTGTCGAGCCAGTCCAGCGGCAGGCCGTAGAAGCCGATCATCGACACGTAGTCGAGGATCTTGCGGTTCGAGTCGAGCCGCAGCCCGAAGCCGTTGATGAAGTTGTCCTTGGCCGCCTGCAGTTCGTCGGCGCTCGGGCCGGCGGCGACGAATTCGTCGAGCACCGACTGCGTCACCTGCCGCGCTTCCCTGGCCTGGCTGCCGCGCGTCTGCAGTCCGATTTCGAACGGCCCGGCGACGCGCAGCGGCTGGAACGAGCTGAAGACGCTGTACGCGAAGCCGCGTTTTTCGCGCACTTCCTTCGTCAGCCGAGACACAAAGCCGCCTCCGCCGAGGACGTAGTTGCCGACGACCAGCGGGAAGTAATCCGGGTCGTCGCGCGAGATTCCCGGCATCCCCATGAGGATGTGGGCCTGTGCGGACGGATGTTCGATATGTTCGATCAGTCGGGGCGGAAGCTGCGGCGGGGGCAGCGGGGCGGGCGGCGTCCCGGCGGGCAGGGCCTCGGTGAGGCGGACCGCGATCCGTTCGGCCTGCTCGCGGCTGACGTCGCCGACGATGGCGACACTGGCCGCGAGCGCGGTGTAGTGCGCCTGGTGAAACGCTTCGATCTGGTCGCGCGTGATCCGCTGCAGCGATTCGACGGTGACGAGCCGGCCATAGGGGTGATCGCCGTAGATCGCGCGGGTGAAGCTGCGCGCGGCGAGCGTGTCCGGGCGCGTCAGCGCGTCGCGCAGGCCGGCGATGCTGCGCGCGCGCTCGCGTTCTAGGATCTCCGCCGGGAATGTCGGCTTCGCGAGCAGCCGCGCGGCGAGCCCGATCGCCGCTTCGCGCTCGGCTTCGCTCGACAGGGTGCGTACCGACAGCGTCGCCATGTCCTTGTCGGTGCCGCCGCCGATGCGCGCGCCCGTGTCGGCGATCCGTTCGGCGATCTGCTGTTCGTTCAGGTTTTCCGTGCCGGCGTCGAGCAGGCTGCGCGTCAGGCTCGCGACGCCGGCCGCGCCTGCCGGGTCGAGCGCGCCGCCGGCAGCGAACGTGACCTGCAAGTCGACAAGCGGCAGCGCGTGGCTTTCGACGAAAAACACGCGGGCGCCGGTCGGGGCGGTCCAGTGCTGGATGTCCGGGCCGGCGATCGCCGTGCCGACGCTTGCGAAGGCCACCAGTGCGAGCAGCGTCGCGCGGGCAGGGGCGATCTTCCGGATCAGGGCGGTGGGGTTCATGCTAGTGCCTCGTCGCCGGCGCCGCGGGGCGAGGCTGTCCGGCAGGAACGGGCAGCGGGTCGAGCTGTGCCCGGGTCAGCGTGGTGTCGGTGAAATATTTGCGCGCGACCGCCTGGACCTCCGCGGCGGTGACGCGCCGAACGCCTTCGAGCAGCGCCGCCTCGTCGCGCCACGACAGGCCGCTCGCCTCGAGGAAGCCGATCTCCATCGCCTGCCCCATCAAGGAATCGCGCTTGTAGACTTCGCCGGCGATGGTCTGCGTCTTCACCCGCTCGAGCTCGTCCTCGGCGATCCCTTCCTTCTGGATGCGCGCGATCTCGTCGCGCAGCGCCGCGGCGACGTCGGCCACGGTCTTACCCACTGCGGGAGCGGCGTCGAGCGTGAACAGCGACGGGCCGCGTGCCGTGCCGTCGTAGCCGGCGCCGACCGACACCGCGACGCGCGTCTCGCGCACCAGCCGGCGTGGCAGGCGCGCGCCGTCATAGCCGTCGAGCACCGCCGCGAGCACCTGCAGCGCATACACGTCACGGTCGTTCGCCGGATCGCGCAGCGTCGGCGCACGCCATGCCAGCGCGACGTACGGCAGTTCGGCAGGCGCCCTGACGACGCTCTGGCGCGGGCCGAGCTGCTCCGGTTCGGGCGTGACGCGGCGCTTCGGCAGGTCGCGCGCGGCCACCGCGCCGTAGTGGCGGCGGGCGAGGTCGAACACCGCCTGGTGGTCGACGTCGCCGACGACGACGAGGCGCGCGTTGTTCGGCGCGTACCAGTTCCGGTGCCAGGTGCGCGCGTCCTCGGCCGTCATCGAGGCGAGGTCGGTCATCCAGCCGATCACCGGACGGCCATACGGGTGGGCCTGGAACGTCGTGGCCATCAGCTGTTCATGCACCAGCGCGCGCGGCTCGTCTTCGGTGCGCAGGCGCCGTTCCTCCCGCACGACGTCGAGCTCCGGTGCGAACAGCGAAGGCGTGATCTTCAGGTTCGCCATCCGGTCGGCTTCGAGCATCATCATGTCGTCCAGCTCGGCCGGCGGGATCTGCTGGAAATAGGCCGTGTAATCGCGCGACGTGAACGCGTTGTCGCGCCCGCCGACCGCGGCGACGCGCTTGTTGAACTCGCCCGGGCCGACTTTCTCCGTGCCTTTGAACATCATGTGTTCGAGCAGGTGCGCGATGCCGGAGACGCCTGCCGGTTCGTCCATCGCGCCGACGTCGTACCACACCATATGAACCACCGACGGAGCGCGGCGGTCTTCCTTGACGATGACTTGCATGCCGTTGTCGAGAGTCGTCTCGAACGGATTAGCATGGAGCGGCCCCGCTGTGGCGAACAGCGCGGCGGCAAGCAGGGCGATGCGGGGAAAGTTCTGGCGAAACATGGAGATGTCCTGCATCTGGTAGAATTCGCGGCTCGCGGCCCGGGCGAAACCCGGCGCCGCTCGAACGTGCAGCCGCATCTTAGCGTTATTGGGACTTCGGCGCCGCCGAAGTTCAAACGTCACAACAGACCCGAATACCCATGTTTGGTTTCCTGAGAAAAAAGCCCGCGAAGCCCGATGCAGTGGAAGACAAGGCGCAGCCGGACGAGATCCCGGCCGCGGAGCCTGCGCTCGATCAGGCCGAACCGGTCGCCGAAGCGGTGCAGCCGGCACCTCCTGCCGAGGTCGGTCCCGATCTTGAAGCTTCCCTCGAAGCTCCTTTTGAAACTCCCGTTCCGCTCGGCGCGGAGATCGCGAAGCCGGGCGCGAAACGTTCGTGGTCCGAGCGGCTCAAGGCGGGACTCAGCCGCACCCGTCAGCAGCTTGGCGGGGGGCTCGCGAGCCTTTTCGGCCGGCGCAAGATCGACGAGGAACTGCTCGAGGAGCTCGAAGCGACGCTGCTGATGGCCGACTGCGGCGTCGAGGCGACGCAGCACCTGCTCGGCGAACTGCGCAAGCGCTGGAAGCGCGACCGGCTCGAGACTGCCGACCAGCTGCAGAAGGCGCTCGCCGACGAGCTGCACGCGATCCTGCTGCCGCTCGAGGAACCGCTCGACGTGTCCGGCCACAGCCCCTACATCATCATGATCGCCGGCGTGAACGGCTCGGGCAAGACGACTTCGATCGGCAAGCTCGCGAAATATTTCCAGGCGCAGGGCAGGAGCGTGCTGCTCGCCGCCGGCGACACGTTCCGCGCCGCGGCGCGCGAACAGCTGATGACGTGGGGCGAGCGCAACAACGTCACGGTCATCGCGCAGGACGGGGGCGACTCGGCGGCGGTGATCTTCGACGCGATCAACGCGGCCAAGGCACGCCGCATCGATGTCGTGCTCGCCGATACTGCGGGCCGGCTGCCGACGCAGCTGCACCTGATGGACGAGATCGCGAAAGTCAAACGGGTCATCGCGAAAGCTTCCCCGAGCGGGCCGCACGAAGTGCTGCTCGTTCTCGACGCCAACATCGGCCAGAACGCGCTGGCGCAGGTGAAGGCTTTCGACAGCGCGATCGGCGTCACCGGCCTCGTCGTCACGAAGCTCGACGGCACTGCGAAAGGCGGTGTCGTCGCGGCGATCGCACGCCAGTACCCGCGGCCGCTGCGCTTCATCGGCGTCGGCGAAGGAATCGACGACCTGCAGCCGTTCAAGGCGCGCGAGTTCGTCGACGCGCTGTTCGACACGAATGGAGCCGGCAGCGCGGCATGATCGTCTTCGAAGAGGTCGTGAAGCGTTATCCCGGCGGCTACACCGCACTCGCCGGCGTGAGCTTCGAGATCCCTGCCGGCGAACTCACGGTGCTGTCCGGCCACTCCGGTGCGGGCAAGAGCACGCTGCTGAAACTGATCGCCGCGATCGAGCGCCCGACTTCGGGTACGGTGCGCATCAGCGGCCAGGACGTGTCCGGCCTGCGGCGGCGCGCGATTCCGTACCTGCGCCGCAGTCTCGGGCTGGTGCTGCAGGAAAGCCGGCTGCTGTACGACCGCAACGTGTTCGACAACGTGATGCTGCCGCTGGTGATCACCGGCCACCCGCCGCGTGATGCCGCAAAGCGCGTTGCCGCTGCGCTCGACCGCGTCGGCCTCGCAGGGCGCGAGCGCGAAATGCCGGCCGGGCTGTCCGGCGGCGAGCAGCAGCGGGTCGCGATCGCGCGGGCGATCGTCAACCGGCCTTCGATCCTGATCGCCGACGAGCCGACCGCGCACCTCGACACCGCCTACGCCGCCGAGATCGCGACCCTTTTCAAGTCCTTCAACGCGGCGGGCGTCACGGTGCTGGTGTCGACCCATGACGACCGCCTGTTCGCCAGGCACCAGCCGCGCCGGATCGTGCTCGGCAAAGGCCTGCTGATCGAGGCCGCTGCATGATCAACTGGTTCTCGCTGCATCTGCGCGCGTTCGCGCTGGCGCTGCGGCGCCTCGTCGCGCAACCGCTCGGAACGCTGCTGTCGGCGCTCGTCGTCGGCATCGCGCTGTCGCTGCCGGCGGCCGGCTACCTGCTCCTCGACAACGTCGCGTCGCTCGCACGCGGCGTCTCCGGGACGCCCGAGATCAGCGTGTTCATGGCGCAGGATGCGTCCGACGCCGACATCGCCGCGATCGAGACGCGGCTGCGGGCCGACGGCGAACTCGCCGGCCACCGCCATGTGCCCAAGGACGAAGCGCTGCGGCAACTCGAGCACAGCGGCTTGGGCGACGTGCTCGGCGGCCTGACGTCGAACCCCCTGCCCGACGCGTTCATCGTCACGCCTGGCAGCGACGATCCGGCTGCGTACGAGGCGCTGCACGCGCGCTTTGCCGCATGGCCGGAAGTCGCCCACGTGCAGCTCGATTCGGCGTGGGTCAAGCGCCTGCATGCGCTGCTCGGGCTCGGGCAGTCCGCAGTGCTGCTGCTCGCCGGGCTGCTCGGCTTCGCGCTCGCCATCGTCACGTTCAACACGATCCGGCTGCAGATCCTCACGCAGCGCCACGAGATCGACGTCAGCCGCCTGCTTGGCGCGACCGATCCGTTCATTCGCCGCCCGTTCTACTGGTTCGGCACTCTGCAGGGCCTGCTCGGCGGCGGTGTCGCGCTGGCGACGGTGTGGGCAACGGTGCAGGCGCTGCGCGGGCCGGTCGCGAGCCTTGCCGAAACTTACGGCGCGTTGTTCACGCTGAGCGGGCCCGGCCTCCAGGAGAGTGCGGCGATCCTCGGCTTCGCCGCGTTCCTCGGCTGGCTCGGCAGCGCGATCTCGGTACGCCGTCATCTCGCCGAACGCCTGACGTAAGGCTCCGGGGGACTGCGGAGACGGAATGGTCCGGTCCGGGTCAGGCTTCGAATGCCGGCACGGCCCCCGCGGCTTCGCGCCTGTCGACGGCTTTCAGCACCAGCAGCAGCACGACGCCGACGACCATCGCTGCGGCGGCGAGATACAGGCCGGCCGCGTAACCGCCGAGGGACGCGGCGAGCCAGCCGGTCAGCGCGGGGGCCGCGATCTGCGCGATGCCGTACGAGACCGTCATCTTGCCCATCATTTTCGCCGGTCGCGTCGGGTAGTAGCGGCCGGCCATCGTCAGCACGAGGCTGACCATGCCGATGAACGTGCCGCCGAACAGCAGCGCGCCGGCGAGCGCCGCCGGAAGGCCGCCGGCGAGCGGCAGCAGGATGCCGCCGATCTGCAGCGCTGCCGCGAGGATCAGCGCATTGAGGTCGCCGGTGCGGCGCGCGACGAAGTCCCAGACGATGCAGGCCGGCGCCGCGGCGACGCCGATCGCGAGGAACACCAGCGTGCCGCGACCGGCGAGTCCCGGCAACTGGTCGACGATCGCGACGATGAAGGTTGCGCTGACGACGTAGCCGATCCCAGCACAGAAGTACGCGATCATGAAAAGGCGCATGAACAGCGCCGTCGGCGGCCGGTCGGCCATGACTTCGCCGGTTTTCGTCACCGCGCTGCGATCGGGCGGCGGCAGCCAGCGCAGCGCCGGCACCAGGAGCACGCAGCCGAACGCGGTGAACGCGAACCACTGCTCGCGCCAGTCGAGCCACGAACTCATCAGCGCGACCGCTGCCGCGCAGCCGGCAATGCCGAGGCCGATTCCGGCGAAGTGGATGCCGAGTTCGCTGCGATGGTTGTGACGGATCAGCCAGTTGAGGATCAGCCCGGTGCCGAACAGCATGCCCGCGGCACTGCTCAGCCCGGCGACGAAGCGCGACACCGCCCAGACGGTGGAGTCGGTCGTCACGCCCATCATCGCGGTGCTCAGGACCGCGACGACCATCCCGATCCGGTACAGGCGGTCCTTGAGCACGAGGTCGCTGATCATCGCCGCGAGCACCGCGCCGGAGAGATAGCCGGCGTAGTTGACGGCCGCCAGCCAGCCGGCTTCGGCGATCCCGAGCCCCGCCTGCTGCTGCATCAGCGGCAGCAGCGGGGTATACGCGAAGCGCGCGACGCCGAGCACGAGAATCAGGCTGAAGATGCCTGCGCACAAAATCCTGATGCGTTCTTTCTGTTCGTTCATCAGAGGCTCGTCAGTTCTTCCGACCGGACACGATAGACAGGATAATCTATCGAAACAAACGATTTGTTCTGAACGAAAAATTCTGTTTTGGAGATGGGTGATGGAACTTGTCGCGCTGCGGACTTTCCAGGCCGTCGTCGAAGAGGGCGGCATCCTCGCTGCGTCGCGCAAGCTCAACACCGTACAGTCGAATGTCACGAGCCGCATCCGCCGGCTCGAGGAAGAGCTGGGAACGGAACTCTTTTTCCGCAAGGGGCGCGGGATCGAGCTCGCGCCGTCCGGGCGGGTGCTGCTCGAATACGCGCGCCGGATGCTGCTGCTCGAACGCCAGACGACCGCAGCGATGCGGCAGGTCGGCGAGAGCGCAGGGGAATTGCGGATCGGCACGATGGAGACTTTCGCCGCGCTGCACCTGCCCGCAGCGCTGAAGGCCGTGCGCGCCGCACATCCGGCGCTGGAACTGCGGGTGCAGGCGGACACCAGTGCCGCGCTGACCGAGAAGGTGCTCGACCACAAGCTCGACTGCGCGTTCGTTGCCGGTCCGGTGAAGCACCCCGATCTTCAGTTCGACGAGCTTGTCGTCGAGGAACTCGTGCAAGTGTGCGCCGACGGCGCGGGCCCGCAGGCGCTGCCGTTGATCAGGCTGTGCATACCGCGCTCGGGCGCTTGCCTGGCAGCGTGCGAGCGGGCAGGCGTGCGCCGACGTGATGGAATTCGGCACGCTCGAAGGAATCCTCGGCTGCGTGTCGGTCGGGCTGGGCTGGACGCTGATGCCGCGGCGCGTCGTCGAACGCTCGCCGCTTGCCGCCGAACTCGTCATCGAGGCGTTGCCGGCGGAGGTCGGCCGCGTGCCGACCGGGATGGTTCGCCTGCGCGACGCGCGACCGCTGGCAGCATTGAAGACGCTTGCCGACGCGGTGACGAACAGCGCGTGACGAGCGCCGCCGGGTCCGGCGAGGCACCGGGAGGCGGCGAGTCAGGCGCCGGGAGCGGCACGTGCGCATCTCCAGGCCTGTACGGCGCCGGTGTTCAGACCGTCGGCGGCGGGGCGTCGGGCTGCATGGCCGGTGCTGCGCGGCAAAAGGCGTCGAGCTGCCCGCACGCCGCGTCGACCGCGAGAATGTTCGGGTACGGTGACAAATCGACGTTGAAGCGCCGTGCGCTCTCCACCTGCGGGATCAGATAGACGTCGGCGATCGTCGGCGTGTTGCCGAAGCAGAACTGGCCGCGCGACTTGTCGGCCGCGAGCAGCGCTTCGAGCGCGTCGAAACCGGCTTTGATCCACGTGCCGCACCACGCGAGCACTGCCGCCTCGTCGCAGCCGAGGGTCTTCCGCAGGTATTCCAGGATGCGGCGGTTGTTGATCGGGTGGATGTCGCAGCCGACGATCGCGGCGAGCGCGCGCACGCGGGCGCGATCCTCGGCGCTGGCGGGCAGCAGCGCCGGCGTTGGGTAGCGTTCCTCGAGCCACTCGATGATCGCCGGCGACTGGATCAGCGTCAGGTCGCCCTCAGTGGACTCCGACACGAGCGCCGGCACCAGCGCCTGCGGATTCACCGCCCTGAAGGCGGCGTCAAGGTGTTCCTCGCTGCGCAGGTCGACCGCGACGTACTCGTAGTCGAGCCCTTTGAGGTTCAGCGCGATGCGCAGACGATGCGACGTTCCGCTGCGGAAGAAGTTGTAGAGCTGCATCGCTCGTTCCCTCATGCCGCCGCGGCGAGGCAGTTATCGACGTTCCAGCCGTACAGCCACTCCATTGCGTCGTAGAAGCGCTCCGGCGTGCGGCCTTTCCACAGGTCGTTCCTGACGAGACGCTCGACGCCCTTGGCGTGGTAGATGCGACCCATCTCGCGCGACGACAGCACGATGCGCGCGGTGCGGGCGACGCGCGAACGCTGGTACAGCTCGAAAGCCCGGACGAAGTCGTTGTCATGGACGCGCAGCGCTTCGCCGAGCGTCACGGCGTCTTCAAGCGCCATGCACGCGCCCTGCGCCATGTATTGGGTCGTCGGGTGCGCCGCATCGCCGAGCAGCGTCACGCGGCCGAACGACCACTGGCCGATCGGCTCGCGGTCGGCAGTCGCCCAGCGCTTCCAGCTCTTCGGCAGGTCGATCAGCTGGCGCGCTTTCGGGCAGATGCCCTGGAAGTAGCTCTGCACCTCCTCGCGGCTGCCTTCGGTGACGCCCCACTCTTCCTGCTGGCGGCTGTGGAAAGTCACGACGACGTTGTACTGCTCGCCGCCGCGCAGCGGGTAATGCACGAGGTGGCAGTTCGGGCCGACCCAGATGCTCGCGGCGTTCCACTGCAGGTTTTCCGGGAAATCCTTCTTGTCGATCACCGCGCGATAGACGACGTGGCCGGTGACGCGCGGCGGGTCATTGACGTACTGCGCGCGCACTGCCGACTTCACGCCGTCGGCGCCGATCAGCGCGATGCCGCGGTGCGCATTGCCATGCTGGTCGAACACCGTGACGCCGTGCTCGTTCTGCTCGACGCGCTCGGCGCGGGTCGACGTCAGAAATTCGACGCGGCCGGTCTCCTGCGCGCCTTCGAGCAGCGACAGGTGCACATCGACGCGATGGATCACGGCGTAGGGATTGCCGAAGCGCTTGCGGAACGCTTCCTCGGTCGGGATGCGCCCGACGAGGCTCTCGTCGAGCGCGTCGTGCATCACCATCTCGTCCGTATAGACCGCGCGGGCGCGCGCCTTGTCGCCGACGCCCAGCGCGTCGAACGCGTGGAAGGCGTTGGGGCCGAGCTGGATGCCGGCGCCGATCTCGCCGATCTCCGCCGCCTGCTCCAGCACCTTGACCGAAAACCCCTGGCGCACCAGCGCCAGTGCCGCGGCCAGGCCGCCGATGCCGCCGCCGGCGACGATTACGGGAAGTGTCTCGCTCATGTTCGTCTCCTCTGTGTCGATGCGCGGGCCGTTCTCTGCGGTCCGCAGGTTCTGGCCCGACTGTTCCCGGTCCGGAAGTGGTTCTCGGTTGTCTTGCTCTCTTTTTCTTATTCCGGCTGGCCGATCAGCAAGCTGATCTCGCCGATGCCCTCGATCCGCCCGCTGAGCCGGTCGCCCGGATTGACGGCGCCGACGCCTTCGGGCGTGCCGGTGTAGATCAGGTCGCCCGGCTGCAGGTGATAGAACTGCGACAGGTCGGCGATGATCTCGGGGATGCTCCAGATCAGCAGCGACACGTCCGACGACTGCTTCGTCTGGCCGTTGACGACGAGAGTCAGCGCACCCTGCGATACGACGCCGAGTTCGCCTTTCGGCACGATTTCGGACGCGACCGAAGACTGCTCGACGTCCTTGCCCAGATCCCAGGGCCGGCCGGCTTCGCGCGCGACGAGCTGCAGGTCGCGGCGCGTCATGTCGAGGCCGCAGGCGTAGCCGTAGATGAGCTTTTCCGCATCGGCTTCGGCAACGCGAAAACCGGGCGCGCCGATCGCGACGACGAGCTCCATCTCATAGTGGAAGTTCTTCGTCCCGGGGGGATACGCGACGGTCGCGCCGGATTCGGTCAGCGTCGAAGGTGCCTTGGTGAAGTAGAACGGTCGGGAGGTCGCCTTGTCGACCGGGTTCCCCATCTCGACCGAGTGCGCGTAATAGTTGCGGCCGACGAAGAACAGGCGGTTGATCGGAAAGCGGGCGTCAGTGCCGCGAATCGGCAGCGACTGGACCGGCGGCGGGGTGAATGCGTATTTTGCTTGGCTCATCGTGATCTCTCCAGGAAAAGGGCGGTCAGGCGCGGACTTCGTAGAGTCCCAGCTTGCGGTGCAGCGGAGACTCGTCGGCGATGAAGACGAACGCCGGTTCGCTCGTCGAGCGGTTCTTCAACGTTACGCGCGCAAAGCCGGGGACGCAGCACGTGTCGGCCTCGGCGAGCGTGAACGCGGTGTCGTCGGCGGAAACGAGCGCACCACCTTCGATGACGTGGAACACCATCGCCGGCGAGCGCGCCGGCAGCGCGAGCGTCTCGCCCGGCCGCAGCATCAGCGCCGAGAAACCGAGGATGTTCTGGCAGTCGCTGCCGTCTTCGGGATTCACGTACGCGACCTGCACCGCGTCGCCGCCGGGACGCTCGGCGGCGAGCGCTTCGAGCGCCGCGCGCACGTCGACCCACGGGTAGCGCAGCATCGGATAGGCTGACGTGTCGCGGGTGAACACCGGGCTCGGCACGACGCCGCCGCGCAGGTATTCGCGGTCGCCGCGGCGCGGGACGACGTCCTGTTTCTCGCCTTCGACGGCGTACGACGTTTCCATGTAGTAGACCAGCGGCAGGTCGAGCACGTCGAGCCACACGACCGCTTCGTCGCCGTCATGGCCGTGCTCGTGCCACAGCCCGGTCGGGGTCAGGATCAGGTCGCCGCGCTGCATCGGGCATTTTTCGCCATTGACCGTCGTGTAGGCGCCGGTCCCTTCGACGATCATGCGCACCGCGTTCGGCGTATGGCGATGCGCGGGCGCCCATTCGCCCGGCAGCAGCAACTGCATGCCAAGGTACATGCTTGAACTCGCCTGCATCTTCTCGAGGCCGTGGCCGGGGTTCGCGAGCACGAGGACGCGGCGTTCGGCCTTCTCGATCGGCGTCAGCTCGCCGGCCTGCATCAGCAGCGGCCGCAGGCTCTCGTACGACCACATCGTCGCGTGGGTGCGCGGGCCGGGCTGGCCATGCGGCAGCACCGCACGCAGGCTCGGCCACAGCGGCACGAGGTTCTGCGCGGCCAGCGCCTGCCGGTAATCGGCCGGCAGATCTTCAAGGGTTCCGAGTTCCGACATGACTGCATTCCTCCTTTGGATATCGATTTTCGATCAGTTATTTTGATCTGGATCAACAAAATTGTTATCGGTGGGCGAAATGTACTGAACAGCAGACATTCAATCCATTCGTTGTATCGAATGCCATTCATTCGAAAATGGAATAGAGTGAAATGATGGAAACTCTCGAAATCCGCCAGTTGAGCGTCTTCGACGAAATTTACAAGACGCGCAGCGTCAGCCGCGCGGCCGAGAATCTCGGGCTCGGCCAGCCGGCAGTGAGCATCGCGCTCGGCAAGCTGCGCGAGCATTTCGGCGACCCGCTGTTCGTGCGCACGTCGGCGGGCATGGAACCGACGCCGCTCGGCGAGGAACTGGCCGAGCCGATTCGGGTGGCCGTGGCGGCGGTCTCCGCTGCCTCCGGCCACCGTGCCGAGTTCGATCCGACGCGGGCTCGCCGCACGTTCCGCATCGCGATGACCGACATCAGCCAGCTCGTGCTGCTGCCCCGGCTGTGGGAACGGCTGCGTACTGTCGCACCGGGCATCCATATCGACATCGCGAATCTCTCGGCGAACACCGCCGGCATGCTCGAATCGGGCGAGGTCGACGTCGCGCTCGGCTTCATGCCGCAGCTCGAGGCCGGCTTCTACCAGCAGGCGCTGTTCCGCCAGCATTACGTCTGCATGGCGAGCGCGACGCACCCGCGCATTCGCCGCGGCTTGACGCTTGCGCAGTTCGAAGCCGAAGAGCACGCCGTCGTCAGCACTTCCGGCACCGGCCACCTGATCATCGACCGCGAGATCGCGCGCCAGGACATCAAACGCCGCGTCGTGCTGCGCATCCCGAGCTTCGTCGGCATCGCCTACGTCGTCGAGCGCACCGCGCTGCTCGTGACGATCCCCCAGCGCCTGGGCGAACTGCTCGCCGACGAGGAGCGGCTGCGCGTGTACCCGGTGCCTTTCCCGCTGCCCGAATATGCCGTCAAGCAGCACTGGCACGGGCGCTACAACAACGATCCCGGCAACCGCTGGCTGCGCGCACTGATCCAGGAGCTGCTGTCGAGCCCGCTGGGGCATTGACGGAGGCGCCGGGAGCAGGACGGTCGCCTCCGGCTCTTGAGTCGGCGATCGTTGCCGGGGAGGCACCACGCTGGTTCGGTTTGACGGACTTATCGCGATCCGGCTGCCGGCCTACCATCGGGGCATCTGCGCCAGCTGCCGTCACCGGCGCGGGGTTCGGCCAACTGGAGGATGCTGCGATGAATTCGGAACACCTGATCCTGACCGACAACGACTTCGTGCGCCTGATGGCGATGCAGCCCGGCCCGCAGTTGCGCGCGGAACTCGAGCGCGCGGTCGTCGTGCCGCCCGACTTCCTCCCCCGTCACGTAGTCACGATGCACTCGCGCGTGCGCTACCTCGACGAGGCCAGCGGCGAGCAGCGCGAGATACAGGTCGTCTATCCCGAGGAGGCCGATGTTGCCGCCGGCAAGGTGTCGGTGTTTGCGCCGGTGGGCGCGGCGCTGCTCGGGCTATCGGTCGATCAGGTTATCGAATGGGACTTTCCAAGGGGGCCCAGGCGGCGCCTGCGAGTCGAGGAAGTTCTCCATCAGTCCCGCCTGCGCGCTGCCGGCTGACTAACGCGCGGGACTGCGGTCCCAGTACGGCTCGGGACCGAAGCGTGCGACGAAGAAGTCGATCAAGGCGCGCACCTTCGCCGGCAGATGGCGCGTTGGCAGGTACAGGGCGTAGACGTGCTGCTGCACGGGGAGGTACTCGGAGAGCACTGCCTGCAGCCGCCCCTGTTGCAGATCTCCGCCAACGATGAAGGTCGGCAGCAGCGCGACCCCCAGGCCGCTGAGAACCGCCTGGGACAGCGCCTCGTCGTCGTCGATGTGCAGCGGGCCTTTCACGGGCACCGCAATCTCGCCCTCCGGCCCGCTGAAGCGCCATTGCCCTTTCTCGCCCGAGTGCGCATAGCTGAGGCAGTGGTGGTGCACCAGATCCTCGGGCGTCTGGGGCACACCTCGGCGGCGGAAGTACTCGGGCGTCGCGCAGATCCGCCGGCGCACCGGCGCGAGGCGGCGCGCGACGAGGCTTCCCGGCGGCTCGCCGGTGACCCGCACTGCCAGGTCGTAGCCTTCCTCGGCCAGATCCACCAGCTTGTCGGTGATCATCATATCCAGCGCAAGCTCCGGGTAGCGGCCGAGGAAATCGGCCAGCGCCGGCGCAACATGCAGCGTGCCGAACGCGACCGAGGCGCTCACCTTCAGGATGCCGCGCGGCTCGGCATGAAAGCTCATCACGACCTGTTCCGCCTGTTCCGCTTCGTCGACGATGCGCGCGCAATGCTCGGCCACTGCAGCTCCCACCTCGGTCAGGCTGAGCGCCCGCGTGCTGCGGTTGAGCAGGCGCGCGCCGAAAGCTTTCTCCAGTTTGGCCACGGCCTTGCTCACCGCCGAGCGGGAGACGTCGAGGCGCCGGGCCGCCTCGGAGAAGCTTCCCGCCTCGACTACGCGCGCAAAGGTGGCCATCAGATTGAGATCTTCCATGGCCGGTTATTGTAGAGCGTCCGGAAACAACTTGGTGCGATCTGGCTTGCTTATCCCGCCGCTTCCTTGCGCATAACATGAGGGTGACCCTGAGGGCGGACTGCAAGACGACGCGGAGGGTCGAAGGAGGGTGAAATGGCTGACGAACGGCTCGAGATGGTGTGGGTGTGGCGGGAGTACGAGGCGGCGGTGTCCGTTCCGGTCGAACGCGAGGCGGGCGTGCATCCGGCACGCCGGGCCGGCGACATCAAGCGGCGCGATTACCCGCCTGCCGCTCCGGTGGAAGACGGCGACGCTCCGGTGCCGGAGCGGGAGGTCGCGCCTGGTCCTGCCGCGAAGCTCGCAATACTGCGGCGCCGGCCGCTGCCGCCGCCGGGCGTCAGGGTGTGGGTGAAGCGGCCGGCCAGCGCCTGATGCGCAGCGGAAACTTGTGGACTGAAGGAGGCAAGCGATGCGAGAGCGGAATTCGAACGGCCCGGCGAGCCATGACAGTAGGGTAATGTTGATCGCGGTGAGACCGAGTGCGCGCTTCCACAGGCTCGGCGGCATCGGTAGCCTGGTGTTGCTGTACCCGGTGTACGAGGCTTCTGCGCCGGCGGCGGAAGCGCCGGTTGGGGAGGGGGGCGACGTGCGGTTGCGACGCGAAGATGCGACTGATGCGGCTTGACGGATCGGTTGTGGCGGGGCTGTTTTCGTGCTGGAGAAATGATGGATGAGTGAACGGAGGTCGCGATGAAACCAATGGATTGGAGTCTCGGGGAGTTGGCCGATTTCGCGAACATCGTAGGGGCCGACGGCCTGCGGCCGGAGCGGCTTCCCGACGCCTGGCTCGCGAGGCTGTGCGACGCGGCGCACCGTATCATTGCCGACCGCGGCGCGGATCGAGGCGACGACAAGGAGTTCGATGCCCTGTGCGGGATCGTCCTGTGGCTGCGGCGCGGCGACTGGCGCGGCGGCCACGGCGATGGCATCTACGTGCCCCTGCCGGAGTTGTGGCGTGCGGTCCTGGATTACGGGCGTGAGTTGAGCCGCGAGCGGGCGGAGCGGCTGGGTCGGAAGCAGGAGTTCGTCGTCGCCTGACGCGGAGCGACGAGGCGGTGCTGCAGATACCGGCCGCACCGCCCGTGCGCTCTTTTACTGCCGATGGGGCGCAGCAGCGGCTGGCTGATGGAGTTTCTGTCCATCTTCCAGTCTCTGCGACAGGTACCCCGGCAGTACATGCAGGTCTGCCTGCGCACAAAAACCGACCGTAACGACACGATTTGTTTTGTGCTGCGTCCGCTCCAATCCCCTGTCGGAAAGCTGGATTTCCCCTGCTCGCGTGCTTGAATTGAATGGCCTTTTCGTGCGCGAGCCAAACACATTCACTTCCTCGTCGCGCTGCACGCTTTCTGAAGGCGGGTGACGATGATTCCGGCGGGCCTGTCGATGTTTGTCGATGTTTGCCTGTACGACCGCCGAGGAGACGATCCTCCAGCTTCAAGGGACCGGTCCGTCGGGCATCTCTTGGCTCGACTCCGAAGCGGCGGGGAAGAAGTGAGAAGTGAGTGAGAAGTGAGTGAGAAGTGAATTCCCGGGCCGGTCAAAGGCGAATGTACTCCCCCTGCCCAGCGGGCTCCGGACATGAAAAAGCCGTTGAACCTTGCGGATCAACGGCTCTCGAAAACGTGGTGGTGATGGGCGGAATCGAACCGCCGACCTATGGGTTATGAATCCGAGTTTCGCGGGAAACCTATGGGCTAACCAACATTAATAAACCTTTACGAAACAGCATACTTAAAGCATACTCGCCTTAACGGGGTTACACGAAAAATAACGGTTTTTGACCGAAAACGTAACCCCGATGTAACCCCGGCGTAACCCCACGCGATCCGGTTTGCATAGAGGCGAGATCATGGCTGACGACAAAACGCGGTTCCCTTTCACCAAAGAGCGATTGGCCGCCCTGCCCACGCCCGATGCTGGGAAGCGTGACACCTATCACGACACCAAGACGACCGGCCTGCAACTTCGCGTATCAGCGACCGGCGTGAAAAGCTTTTCCGTCTATCGGCGGCTGAAGGCCGGGCAACCCGAGCGTGTGACGTTGGGCAAGTTCCCGGCGATGACGGTGGAGCAAGCACGAAAGGCGGCGGCGCTGGTGAATGCCGAGATTGAGAGCGGCGCGAATCCAGCCGCAACGAAGCGCGCATTCAAGGCTGAACCGACGCTCACCGAGTTTTTCGCTGAGTACGGCACCCGGCACGGGGAAAAGAAGCTGGCATGGCCGGCTGACGTGCAACGGTTCCGCGACTACCTGCAAAAGCCGATGGGCAACAAGAGGCTGTCTGAAATCGACCGGGCCATGATCGCCAAGGCTCTGAGCGATGCGGAGAAGGCGGGCAAGTCCGTGGCGACCGTGCGCAACATCCGGGCGCTGGCGTCTGGCGTATTCGGCAAGGCGGTGGAGTGGGGCCGTCTGGACTTCAACCCGGCGCAAGGGGTGAAGGTGGCGGGCAAGAAGGTTTCCCGCGACCGCTTCCTGCAAGCCGATGAACTGCCGCGATTCTTCGCGGCGGTGGCGGAAGAAGATGACACCATGCGCGACTTCATCCTGCTGGCGCTGCTGACGGGCGCGAGGCGGGCGAACGTGTGCGCGATGCACTGGCACGAGCTTGATCTGGCGGCGGGCGTGTGGCGAATCCCGAGAACGAAGAACGGCGAGCCGCAAACTGTGACGCTGTGCCCGGAAGCGGTGATGATCCTTGAAGCGCGGAAGGATGCGACGGGTGGCGGTTTCGTGTTTCCCGGCACAGGGCGGACGGGCCACGTTGTTGAGCCGAAGAAGGCGGTGGAGCGCGTCATGGCGCGGGCGGGCATTCCCTACGGGCGCGACGTGCCGAACGGGGCAACGCTGCACGACCTGCGGCGCACGCTGGGGAGCTGGCAGGCGCGCACCGGCGCATCGTTGGCGATCATCGGCAAGAGCCTGAACCACAAGAGCCAGCAGGCGACCGCGATCTATGCGCGACTCGACCTTGATCCGGTTCGCCAGTCCGTGAATACCGCCACGAGTGCGATGCTCGAAGCGGCGGGCCTGAAGGATGGCGCGGACGTGGTGAGGCTGCCGAACAAGCGGAGTGCAGCGTGAGGCTGATCTATCGGCAGCACGCCGTGCGCAGGATGTTCGAGCGCGGCATATCGACAAACGACGTGGCGGCGGCTCTGGCTGGTGGCCGGGCGATCGAGGACTACCCGACTGACACGCCCTATCCAAGCTGCCTATGGCTGGGCTACGCGGGAGCAAGGCCGCTGCATGTCGTCTATGCCGACAACCAGGACGACGGCGAGCGCATCATCGTGACTGTTTATGAACCTGATCCCGCCTTGTGGATGGCGGACTTTGCGACGAGGAAGAAACCATGAAATGCCCGATCTGCAAGCACGGCGAAACCAAGCCGGGCACCGCGACCGTGACCCTTGAGCGCGGCGGTATGGCCGTTGTGTTCCGGGCCGTCCCTGCCGAGGTCTGCGACAACTGCGGCGAAGCCTTCCATGACGAGGCCGTGACCGCTGCACTGCTGCGGCAGGCCGAGCAAGCGGCGGCGGCGGGCGTGGAGGTCGACGTGCGGCGCTTTGCGGCGGCTGCGTGAGGCAGGCGCAGCGGGCTGCATGACCTGAGAAAACCTGAGCTCTGCCGCGCCTACTCCGACGGGAGGAAAACCGGGTTCCCTTGCCCGGCTGGCGCGGCACCTGTTGCAAGGGCGAAGCGCAATAGGGGGCGCTGATGATCGAAACGACTTATATCCGGCTGGAGCGCGCAGCGGAAATGCTGGGTGCCGATACCGATACGCTGCTGATCGCTGCATATGAGGGGCGGGTTCGGCTTTATGGGCTGCTGAATCAATTTCGCAAAGCCCAGAAGCTGGAATGGGACGAGGATGAGGAAGGCAACAGTTTTTCCTATCCTGTCGAAGAAAAGCAGATGTGGTTCTGGATGGTGCCTATCGACAGACACGGTGCGGGCTATTTGATGCAGGCAGGCTTCGCGTGCATAGCTGCCCTGTCTGAGAACGATGAGAAGGGGCGGTATTGGAGCGAGTGTGATTGGGGGGAGCGCGATCCGGTTAAAGATCGCATCCCGATAGCGCATGTGTTTCTCAAGCGTGCGGACGTTGAAGGAATCCGCAGCAAGAACACCGCACCCCAACCCCGAGCGGAGAGCGAACCGCCTCCCCCGCCTGACCGTTCGCACGTTTCCGATGATCTTGCGCGCGTGAATCAGGCGGCGCGGCGCTGGTGGGGGAATGTCGACAAATGCGACCCTTCGATGCGGATTCCGACCCAACGTGACCGCTGATTCCGAAATAGTGTGACCGGTGAATCCGCGGTCGTGACCGCGGATTCCGATTTGATCGTGACCGATTTCGGCGAGTTGTCGGAATGGGCGGTCACGATGTCGGAATCAATGGTCACGATCAAATCGGAACGGGTTTGTGAGGCCAAGCGTGGCAACGTCGTTTGTCAGGCCGGCTACCCTCGCGCGCTTTGCGCGGAGACCGAGGATGCCGGCGGAGCGGATTGCCATGCACAAGATCAGGGAGCTGTTACGGCTCAAATACGACTGCGCGCTGTCGCATGAGCGCATTGCCCGCGCGCTGTCGATTTCCAAAGGAGTGGTCGCCAAGTATGTGAAGGCGGCCGAGGAGTGCGGCCGGCCGTGGGCCGAGTTGTCGGCGGCCGACGAGGCCGAGTTGCGCCGGGTGCTGGGGGTCGCCCGGCGTGGACGTGGCGCGAGCGTCGCGAATGTGCCGCCGGATCTGGCGGCGGTGCATCAGGGGCTCAAGCGAAAGAACGTCACGCTGGCGCTGCTGTGGGAAGAGTACGTGCAGACGGCCGACGGGCCGAGCTATCAGTACTCGCGCTTTTGCGACCTGTACCGCGCGTTCGCCCGCACGCTCAAGCGCTCGATGCGCCAGGTGCACCGCGCCGGCGAGAAACTCTTCATCGATTACGCGGGCGACACGGTGCCGATCGTCGACGCCGACACGGGCGAGATTTCGCGCGCGCAGATCTTCGTCGCGGTGCTCGGCGCCTCGAGCTATACGTTCGCCTGCGCCACGGCGACGCAGTCGCAGGCCGACTGGCTGGGCTCGCTCGCCCGGGCGCTGGCCTTCATCGGCGGCGTGCCCGAGCTCGTGGTGCCCGACAATACGCGCTCGCTCGTCGGGCAGGCCGACCGCTACGAGCCGCAACTGCAGCGCACCACCGCCGAGTTCGCCGCGCACTACGGCGTGGCGATCCTGCCCGCGCGCCCCTACAAGCCGCAGGACAAGGCCAAGGTCGAAGTCGGCGTACAGATCGTGCAGCGCTGGATTCTGGCGCGGCTGCGGCATCGACGTTTCTTCTCGCTGGGAGAGTTGAACGAGGCGATCGCCGCGTTACTCGAGCCGCTGAACACGCGTGCCTTCCGGCGCCTGCCAGGCTCGCGCCACGAAGCGTTCGAGACGCTCGATCGGCCGGCGCTGCGCCCGTTGCCCGCCACCGCGTTCCAGTTCGCCCAGTGGAAACGGGCCAAGCCCAATATCGATTACCACGTCGAGTTCGACGGGCATTACTACAGCGTGCCGTATGCGCTCGCCGGCCAAGCGGTGGAGTTGCGCATCACCGCGAGCAGCATCGAATGCTTTGCCGCGGGCCGTCGCGTCGCGGTGCATGCGAGAAGCCACCGGCCCGGCGTCTACTCCACGCTCACCGAACACATGCCCGCATCCCATCAGGCGCATCGCCAGTGGTCGCCCGGCAAACTCATCGCCTGGGGCGCCACCGTCGGCCCGCACACCGAGCAGGTGGTCAGCCACCAACTCGAACGCATGCCGCACCCCGAGCAGGGCTACCGGGCGTGCCTCGGGCTGATGCGCCTCGGTCGCCAATACGGCAACGAACGGCTCGAAGCCGCGGCGACCCGCGCCGTCACCCTCGGGGCGATGCGTTACCGCAACGTCGCCTCGATCCTCAAGAGCGGGCTCGACCGCGCACCGCTCCCCACTCCCACTCCCACTGCCGCTAGCCAAACCGAACTGGCGCTTCCCACCGTGCACGAGAACCTGCGCGGTGCGCGCTACTACCACTGATTCCACCCACCGGAGAACATCGATGCTGATGCAACACAGCCTGCAACAACTGCATGCCCTGCGCCTGGAAGGCATGGCGCGCGCCTTCGAGGAGCAGCTCACCCAGCCCGCCATCACCGCGCTCAGCTTCGAGGAGCGCTTCGCCCAGCTCATCGATCGCGAGATCCTGCTGCGCGACGGCAAACGCATCGACCGGCTGCTCAAGGCAGCCCGCATCAAAGCCGCTGCAGCCTGCCTGGAGGACGTCGACTACCGCGCCGGGCGCGGGCTCGAGCGCAGCCAGATCGCCGCGCTCGGCACCGGGCAATGGATCCGCCATCACCAGAACTGCCTCATCACCGGGCCCACCGGCAGCGGCAAGACCTGGCTCGCCTGCGCGCTCGCCAATGCCGCGTGCCGGCAGGGCCTCGCGGCCTATTACGTGCGTCTGCCGCGGCTCTTCGAAGAGCTGCGCATCGCGCATGCCGACGGCAGCTTCAGCCGACGCCTCATGCAGCTCGCGCGCATGGATCTCATCGTCATCGACGATTGGGGCCTGGCCGCGCCGTCGGCGCAGGAGCGAAGCGACCTGCTGGAGCTGCTCGACGACCGCGTCGGCACGCGTTCGACCGTGATCACCAGCCAGCTGCCGATCGAGCACTGGCACACCTACCTGGGCGACCCGACCTTCGCCGATGCGATCCTCGATCGCGTCGTGCACGCCGCGCACAAGCTCGCCCTCAAGGGCGAGTCGATGAGAAGAAAGGAAAAGGCATGAGGCCGTGCGCGCGAGACGCCTTACCCACAGGCGCCCGCCCGCCAGCGTATGAGGCGCGCTGGCGGCCGCCTGTGGATAAGCCTGCGCCGTGCCTCGAATTGACCGTGATCGTGACCGACGCGGTTAGAATCTGAACACCACGCTTCGCGCGCAGACCCCCCGGTCACGTTCGTCGGTGCAGGCGGTCACGTTCGTCGGAATGCGCACCTTCGACGCATCCGACGAACGCAACGGTAGCGGCATGGCTGATCGAGCGCGGGCTATCAAAGTCGCAAGCTGAGAGAGCGGCGTCACTTATTCGACCGGAATGGGCGCATACCGGGCGCAAGCCCGACGTTTAATGGGCGACGTACCCGAAGCCAGCAACGCCGGGCACTCGGGACGATGACGCCCTTAACGGTGAAACCCTTTCACTGTTTCGCCTGCAAGCCTTTCCCCAAAGTTCGCATCCATCCCGCACCCCAGCGGGATTTAATGGATGCGAACCATGACAACCCAAAACCTGCAAAACCTGATCGCGGCGGGCGCTGATCTGCTCGACGACAAGGCCGCTGCCGCGATCCTCGACGTTTCCCCCGGCACCTTGTCCGTGTGGCGCTCGACTGGGCGCTATGCGCTGCCGTTCCTGAAAGTGGGGCGCAAAGTCCGTTACCGCCGTGCCGACCTGCTCGCATGGATGGAAAGCCGCACCCGTGCAACCGGCGCAACGGCATAAGGGGCGGGCGGCGATGACCCAAAAAACAAAGGGCCGCACCGAGCGGCACGACCCCAAGCAAAACGACTCCCGCGATTCTATCAACGTCGACCCGGTGGTGGGCTGGTATTCGCTGGGAAAGGCCAGCCGGACAAATCGCCGACCAAAGCGCACTTGGCGGCACAGGAGCGGCGGCGCGATCAACGTTGATCTGGCTGTGCTGCTGATCCTCGCGGCGGTGGCGGCGCTGCTGCTCGCGGAGGGCCGGCTATGAACGCGCTCGACACCATCGAAGCCTTCCGCGATGCGATGCGCGAGAACCGCATCGTTCCGCCAGCGGTGATCGAGGCAGACGGGCTGCTGCATCGCTTCCACGTCGAAGGCGACCGGCGCGGCACGCTCAACGGCTGGTATTCGCTGCACCTGGATGGCCGGGCGGCAGGCGTGTTCGGTAGCTGGAAAACCGGGCTACGCTCGACCTGGGCGGCGGACGGCAAGCGCATGACGGACCCTGAGCGCGACGCCTTCGCCAAGTTGATCGAGGCGGCGCGGCAAAAGGCGCAAGCCGAGCGGCGAGCGGAACACGAGGCACGAGCGAAAGAGGCGCGGGCTGAATGGGACGCTGCGGCACCGGCGGGCGCGGCGCATCCGTACCTGACCGCCAAGGGCGTGAAGGCGCACAACCTGCGCCAGCGGGCCGGGCTGCTGATCGTTCCGCTGTTCGATGCTTTCGGGCTGCTGTGGAACGTGCAACGCATCGCACCGGACGGCGGCAAGCGGTTTCGACCGGGCCGCGCTGGCGGTTTGTTTTCCCCGGTGGGCGACTTGACCGACCCGGCGCGGCTGCTGATCTGTGAAGGCTGGGCGACCGGCGCGACGCTGCACGAGGAATCCGGGCTTCCGGCGCTGTGTGCGATGAATGCCGGAAACCTGCTGCCGGTAGCGAAGGCGGCGCGGGCTGCATGGCCTGCCGCTGAACTGGTGATCTGTGCCGATAACGACCGGGGCACCGAAGGCAATCCGGGCGTGACCGCTGCGACGGCGGCGGCGAACGCGACCGGCGCGGCGCTGATCGTTCCGCAGTTCCCCGAAGGCGCAAGCGGGACGGACTTCAACGACTTGGCGGCGCTGCGGCGCACTGTGAGGGCCGCATGACGACTGCTGAATTTCTCGACGCACCTTCGATTGATGACGTTACGGACGTTACAGGCGTACATCCCAGCAACGGCACGGGTTCCGCTGTAACGGCTGCCGTAACGCCAGACGTTACGGACGTTACAGCCTTGGCTGATCTGCTCGACCGGGTAGCGAAGCAGGACGGCGACGCCCGCCAACAAGAGGCGATTCCGACTGTTCCCGAAGAGGAACGCCCGTGCTTCCGCGTCCATGATGGCTGGACGCTACTCGACACCGGACGCAAGCTGAGGCCGGGCGTGTGGCATCACGGCATGAGCAAGCCGAAGAAAGAGGAAATGCCCGTTCCGGTCGATTCCTGGGTGTGCGGGCCGCTGCATATCGAGGCGCAAACGTTCGACGGCACCGGCAACAACTTCGGACGGCTGCTGCGCTTCAAGAACACGGCGGGGCACTGGCGGGCGTGGGCCATGCCGATGGAGCTGCTTCGGGGCGACGGCTCCGACCTGCGCGGCGAGCTGCTGGCGATGGGACTCGAAATCGACCCGTTCGCCCGGCAAAGCCTCGCGCGTTACCTGCAAGAGCGGGCACCGAAAAAACGGGTTCGCTGCGCGCTGCAAGTAGGCTGGTGCGGCAACGTGTTCGTGCTGCCGGATGCGGTGATCGGGCCGGACGCGGGCAGCGTGATCTTTCAGAGCGGCGAGCGCGGACACGAGGAACACGGGCAGGCGGGAACGCTCGACGGCTGGCGAAGCGAGATCGCTGCGCGGGCGGTGGGCAACCCGCTGTTCCTGCTCGCGCTGGCGGCAGCCTTCGCCGGGCCGCTGCTCAAGCGCACGAACACCGAGGGCGGCGGGCTGCATTTCGTAGGCGACAGCTCGACCGGCAAGACGACGATTCTGGAAGCTGCCTGTTCCGTATGGGGCGGGCCGGGCTACCGGCGAAGCTGGCGGGCGACGGCGAACGGCATGGAAGGCGCGGCGGCGCTGTTCAATGACTGCCTGCTGGCGCTGGACGAAATCAGCGAATGCGATCCGCGCGAAGTCGGCGCAATCGTCTACAGCTTGGGCAACGGGCGCGGCAAGCAACGGGCGAGCCGCACCGGAGCGGCACGAGCCGTAACGCGGTGGGCCGCATTCATCATCTCGACCGGCGAGCGCACCATTGGCACGACGATGGCGGAGGGCGGGCACCGCACCAAGGCGGGCCAAGCGGTTCGACTGCTCGACCTCCCGGCGGCGCGGCGCTTCGGCTGCTTCGATGATCTGCACGGCATGGCGACCGGCACCGCGCTGTCGGATGCGATCAAGCGGGCGGCGACTCAACATCATGGCCGGGCCGGGCGCGCCTTCCTCGACCGGCTGACGCACGACGGGCGGGACTTCGCGGCGCTGCTCGAACGGTTCAAGGCACTGCCTGCCTTCAATCCGCCCGACACCGAAGGGCAGGACAAGCGCGCGGCGGGCCGCTTCGCGCTGCTCGCGCTGGCGGGCGAACTGGCGACCGAGTACGGCATCACGGGATGGCCGGAAGGCGCGGCGACCGAGGCGGCGGGAACCGGGTTTCGCGCGTGGCGAGCGATGCGCGGGCGCGGTAACGACGAGCGGCGGCAAATCCTCGACCGGCTGGCCGGGTTCCTCGAACGGCATGGCGATAGCCGCTTTTCCGACTGGACGGCGGACGGCGTAATGGTCCGCGACCGGGCCGGCTGGTGGAAGCCTGACGATGCGGGCGGGCGGCTGTATCTCTTCAATGCGGACGGACTGCGCGAAGCCCTGAAGGGGTTCGACTTCAAGCACGCGCTTGACCTGCTCGAAGAGGCGGGGGTGCTTCCGAAGGCGAATGCGCGCGGCGAACGAGCGAAAGCCGAACGGATCGGCGGGCGCGTCGTGAAGCTGTACGAGGTTCGCGCCGACTCGCTGGGGGGCGAGCATGTCTCTTGATGCGCTGCTCGCCAAGCTGGAGCGCGGGGCTGTAACGCCTGTAACGGCAGCCGTTACGCCTGACGTTACGCCAGAATCCGCGCTGCTACTGGCTGTAACGGCTGTAACGCCTGTAACGGCACAAATCGACAACGGGCAGGGTGAAGCCGCGCGAGCGGTCGCGGAGGAACCGCTGGAGGCTGAACCTGATCCGCCAGCCGTTGTACTGCTATGCACGCGCTGCCGACACCGAGCACGACCCGGACACGCGGAACCGGGTTACTGCGCACTGCGCACCGATCAACCGAACGCTTACGGGCCGGGGCACCCCCTGCACCGTCTGCCTGCGGATGGCGGTGCGGACTGTGATCTGTTCGAGGCGTGGCCTTGGGCCTGACCTCCCCTATCCAGCCGCGCCGACCGGCTGCCGGCAAGGGGAGGGTGGGTCAAAAGCCTGGAACCTCGCTGGCCCGGAAACCGCTCGGTTCCGCACGCGCGGAAAAAATCCCGGTTTTCAAAAAGGATTCAAATCGGGAGGGGCGGTTCAGAAGTCTGGCGGTTCGATCTACTCAACCGCTAGGTTCCAGCTTGCCCGCAAAGGCTAACCAAAAAAAGGACAGGGGCGGGTCAAAAGTCTGGCGCTTGGAGCGCGGTAACCGCCCGATAAGTGCCGAGCAATCGCTAACCCGGAAAAACCATTCGTGCGCGGGCACCCGCTCGCGCGTAGGAGATACCATGCAGAACTTTCCCCGAACCGTTACAGGCGCTTTGAACCGGTTGGCGCACCGCGAAGGTTTGCGCCATGCCGAAGCCGTCAAAAGCCGCTTGGCGGCGGAACTGGCGCGTCTGAAGGGCAATGGCGCGACCCATGCGGAGATGCTTGCGCACTTGGAGCGACAAACGCACGAGGCCGGGGGCCGGTCAAATCTCTGACCCTTCCGGCCATAGGACCGGACGGTTCCACAAATTTTCACCGCTCCGAAAAAACGACTACGCAAAGCCTGCGGCTGGCGGAGATCGGAGGGGCCGGGCGAGTCTGTCAAAAATTCGACGCATTTCGCGGTTATGCGCAGGACGATAACCGGGCGGTTTCCGATCCCGAACGCCTGAAGATTTGACCCGCCCTCCCACGATCTGGAAACCGCCCGCACCATTCACGGTCATAGGCGTACAGTTTCACGCTGTGACGCGCGATGGTCTGCGCAGGACCCCGGTAGCTTGCGCGCCATGCGGCGCAAGGGGCAGGCGTAGGGGGTGGCACGACGAGAAAACGCTTAGGCTTCCAGGAGGGGGTTTAGGGGGAAACGTAACCCCGGTGTAACCCCGACCAAAAAGCAAAAGGGCCTGCATCGCTGCAAGCCCTTGAATTTAATGGTGGTGATGGGCGGAATCGAACCGCCGACCTATGGGTTATGAATCCATCGCTCTAACCGTCTGAGCTACATCACCACGCGAGCCTGCTAATATATAGGTTTGAGAAACGAGGCGTCAAGACGCGTTGATGAAGAAACTCTACATCCGCACCTTCGGGTGCCAGATGAACGAGTACGATTCCGACAAAATGGCGGACGTGCTCGGCGCCAGCGAAGAGCTGGTGAAGACCGACAACCCGGAAGAGGCGGACGTAATCCTCTTCAACACCTGCTCGGTGCGCGAGAAGGCGCAGGAGCGCGTGTTCCACGATCTCGGTCGCGTCAAGCATCTGAAACAGTCGAACCCGAACCTGATCATCGGCGTCGGCGGTTGCGTCGCGAGCCAGGAAGGCGATGCGATCGTCGCGCGTGCGCCGTACGTCGACGTCGTGTTCGGCCCGCAGACGCTGCACCGCCTGCCGCAGCTGATCGCCGAACGGCGCCACAGCGGGCGGTCGCAGGTCGATATCTCGTTCCCGGAGATCGAGAAGTTCGACAACATGCCGCCGGCGCGCGTCGAAGGCGCGAGCGCTTTCGTGTCGATCATGGAAGGCTGTTCGAAGTACTGCACGTTTTGCGTCGTGCCCTACACACGTGGCGAGGAAGTGTCACGGCCGCTCGACGACGTGCTCGCCGAAGTCGCGGGGCTCGCCGGGCAGGGCGTCAGGGAAGTCACGCTGCTCGGGCAGAACGTCAACGCGTGGCGCGGCGAGATCACGCGCGATGGCGGCGAGCAGGGCGACTTCGCATTCCTGCTCGAATGCGTCGCCGAGATCCCGGGCATTGAGCGCCTGCGGTTCACCACGTCGCACCCGCGCGAGATGACGCAGCGCGTGTTCGACGCGTACGCGAAGATTCCGAAGCTCGTCAGCCACCTGCATCTGCCGGTGCAGTCGGGTTCGGACCGCATCCTCGCGGCGATGAAGCGCGGCTATTCGGTGCTGGAATTCAAGTCGGTCGTCAGGAAGCTGCGCGCGGCGCGCCCGGATCTGTCGCTGTCGTCCGACTTCATCGTCGGCTTCCCCGGCGAAACCGAAGAGGATTTCGAGAAGACGATGAAGCTCATCGACGAAGTCGGTTTCGACGCGTCGTTCAGCTTCGTCTATAGCCCGCGGCCCGGCACGCCGGCCTCGGATCTCGCAGATCCGGTGCCGCAGGAAACCAAGCTGCGCTGGCTCGCGCGGTTGCAAAAGCGCATCGACCAGCAGGCGCAGGCGATCAGCCAGGCGATGGTCGGACGGGTCGAGCGCGCGCTCGTCGAAGGACTGTCGCGCAAGGACGCCACTGAACTGGCGGCGCGCACCGGCAACAACCGTGTCGTCAATTTCGTCGGCAATCCGCGCCTCATCGGCCAGTTCGTCGACCTGACGATCACTGCCGCACTACCGCACAGCCTGCGCGGCGAAATCGTCACAACGGAGACTTGAATGGGGCGTCCGACGGAAGTGGTCCTCGAGCCGGTCGACAACGAGCGGCTTGCCAACCTGTGTGGCGCGCTCGACGAGAACCTGCGCCAGATCGAAACAGCGTACGACGTCACGATCGCGCGTCGCGGTGAATGTTTCACGCTGCAGGGCAGTCCCGCGCAGATGCAGCTCGCGGCGAAGGCGCTGGGCGAGTTCTACGAGCAGGCCGACGAGCACCTGTCGGTCGACGACATCCAGCTCGGCCTGATCGAGCTCGCGAACCGTCGCCAGTCCGACCAGCCGACCCCGGCGCTCCTGACGCGCAAGACCGAGCTGCACGGGCGCACCCCGCGTCAGATCGACTACCTGCGCAACATCCAGGCGCACGACATCACCTTCGGCATCGGCCCGGCCGGCACCGGCAAGACTTATCTCGCCGTCGCGAGCGCGGTGGACGCGTTCGAGCGCCAGCTGGTCGAGCGCATCATCCTGACACGGCCTGCGGTCGAGGCGGGCGAGCGCCTCGGTTTCCTGCCCGGGGACCTTGCGCAGAAAGTCGACCCCTACCTGCGCCCGCTCTACGATGCGCTGTACGACCTGATGGGCTTCGACCGCGTCGCCAAGCTTTTCGAGCGCGGCAGCATCGAGATCGCGCCGCTCGCGTTCATGCGCGGGCGCACGCTCAATCACGCCTTCATCATCCTCGACGAAGCGCAGAACACGACGCCCGAGCAGATGAAGATGTTCCTGACGCGCATCGGCATCGGCGCGAAGGCGGTCGTCACCGGCGATCTCACGCAGATCGACTTGCCGCGCGGCAACCGCAGCGGGCTGCTCGAGGCGCGCGAAGTGCTCGCGACGGTGCGCGGCATCGCCTTCACCGAGTTCCAGAAAGAAGACGTCGTGCGCCACCCGCTGGTCGCCCGCATCGTCGAGGCGTACGACAACCAGACCGCGCGCGACGCTCAGGCTGCGCTCGCCCGCAAGTCGTGAGCGCGGACACCGAAACTGCGTCGTCTCGCCTCGCGCTGACGGTGCAACGGGCGATCGGGGCCGAGAACCGCGCCCGTTCGCCGACGAGCGCGCTCATCCGGCGCTGGGCGCTCGCCGCGTTGCGTGGCGATGCCGAGATGACCGTCCGCCTTGTCGGCGAAGCCGAAGGGCGACGCCTCAACCGGGACTATCGCGGCAAGGATTACGCGACCAACGTGCTGACGTTCGTCTACGACGAAAGCGAGCGGCTGGCCGGCGACCTGGTGCTGTGCGTTCCCGTCGTGGCGCGCGAAGCGGCCGAGCAGGGCAAGCCGCTCGAGGCCCATTTCGCGCACCTGATCGTGCACGGCATGCTCCACCTGCAGGGGTTCGACCACGAAGCGCCCGACGAGGCCGAGGAAATGGAAACCCTCGAAACCCGCGTGCTCGCCACGCTCGGCTACCCGAACCCTTACGCCTGAGGCGTGCCATCCTTACGCCTGAGAGCGCCTTCTCGACGATACCGACTCCATGGACAGTCTCCCCGGAAAACCCCTTTCATTGCTTGAACGGCTTTCGGCGCTGCTGTCGCGCGAGCCCGAAGACCGTGGCGAACTCATGGCGCTGCTGCACTCGGCGTTCGAGCGCAACCTGCTCGATGCCGACGCGCTGTCGATCATCGAGGGCACGCTGCAGATGTCCGACCTGCAGGTCAGCGACGTGATGGTCCCGCGCTCGCAGATGGAGGTGATCGGTGTCGACGACGCGATGGACAAGATCGCCAGCTTCGTGATCGAGACCGGCCATTCGCGTTTTCCCACCGTCGGCGAAAGCAAGGACGACGTCGTCGGCATCTTTCTCGCGAAAGACCTGCTGCGTTATTTCGTCGGGCAGGAATTCGAGTTGCGCGACGCCTTGCGACCGGCGGTGTTCGTGCCGGAGACCAAGCGCCTCAACGTGCTGCTGCGCGACTTTCGCGTCAGCCGCAACCACATGGCGATCGTCGTCGACGAGTACGGCGGTGTCGCGGGACTCGTGACGATCGAGGACGTGCTCGAGCAGATCGTCGGAGAAATCGAGGACGAATACGACAGCGATTTGGCCGGCGACAACATCCGGCTCATGCAGGACGGGCGTTACCGGGTCAAGGCGACGACCGAGATCGCCGACTTCAACACCGCTTTCGCGACGAATTTCAGCGATGCCGACGTCGACACGATCGGCGGCCTGGTGATCCGCGCGCTGGGTCGGTTGCCGCAGCGCGGCGACACCGTGATCCTCGCAGACGTGAAAGTCCAGGTGCTGCGTGCGGACAGTCGACGGGTATATACGCTGCTCGTCGAGCATGCGGTGCCGGTCGCGGACGCAAGACAGGCGTGATGCGCGTGCGTCGCACGAAACGCGCGGTGGCTGAGTGCTGATGGTCCGGATCGTGATGCTCGCCGCGCTGGCAGGCGGCGCGTCGGTGTTCGCGTTTGCGCCGTTCGGGATTTTCCCGCTGGCTTTCGCGAGCCTGGCGGTGCTCGCGGGATCCCTGCAGCGGGTGCCGCGTGCTCGCGGCGGTTTCGTGGTCGGATTCGCGTGGGGGTTCGGCGCCTTTCTCGCCGGCGTGTCGTGGCTCTATGTCGCGCTCCATCGTTACGGCGGCATGCCGATGCCGCTGGCCGGGTTTGCGATCGCGCTGTTCTGCGCCTATCTGGCGCTCTTTCCCGCGCTGGTCGGGGGACTGTTCGTGCGCTGGCGGCGCGGCGGCCCTTTCCGGCAGGCCGCGCTGTTCGCGGGCCTGTGGGTTGGCGCCGAAGTGCTGCGCGGCTGGCTGTTCACCGGCTTCCCGTGGCTGGCGATCGGCTATTCGCAGACGCCGCCGAGCCCGCTCGCCGGGTTCGCTCCGTTGATCGGCGTGTATGGCGTGGGCGGACTGCTCGCTTTTGCCGCCGCGCTCGCCGCCGTGGCGCCTTGGCGGCGCCTGCGTGGGGCGGCTGCGGCGGGGCTCGCGATCGTCGGCCTCGGCGTCGCGGGCTTCGGCCTCGCCCAGGTCGCGTGGACCCGACCCGTCGGCGAGCCCGTCGAAGTCGCGCTGATCCAGACGAACATCGAGCAGGGGTTGAAGTGGCGCCCGGAACGTCTTGCCGACTGGCTGCAGACCAACGTCCGGCTCGCCCGCGAGCATGCGGCCGATCTCGTCGTGCTGCCCGAAACGACGCTGCCGCTGCTGGCCGACCGCCTGCCGGAAGGCTATTTGGACGAGCTCGCCCGCGACGTCCGGGCGGCCGGCGGCAATCTCGTGCTCGGCGTCTTTCTGCGCGATGCGCAGGGTGGCATCTACAACGCTGCGCTGAGCATCGGCGCATCCCCGAGCCAGACTTACGCGAAGCGCCACCTCGTGCCGTTCGGCGAATATTCGCCGCCACTGTTCGGCTGGTTCTACGACCTTGTCGACATCCCCATGTCCGACCAGACGCGCGGTGCGCCGGACCAGGCGCCGATGAGGCTCGGGGAGCAGCGTGTCGCCGTCAACGTGTGCTACGAGGACCTGTTCGGCCGCGAGCTGATCCGCAGCCTGCCGGAGGCGACGCTGATGCTGAACATCTCGAACCTCGCGTGGTATGGCGATTCGTTCGCGCAGCCGCAGCACCTGCAGATCGCCCGCATGCGGGCACTCGAAACCGGTCGGCCGATGCTGCGCTCGACGAACACCGGCATGACCGCGGTGGTCCGGCCCGATGGCAGCGTTTCGGACGTGCTGCCCCCGTTCACGCAAGGGGCCCTGCGCGTCCCGGTGCAGGGCTACGCAGGGCTGACGCCGTATGCGCGGTGGGGCGACCGCGCCGCGATGCTGCTGGCGCTGGTTGCGGCAGGTGTGGGCGTTGCGGGGGCGCCGCGGCAACCGGCCGGCAGTCTGAAAACGGTGTCCGGTTAGGCTGCCCGGCAACAATTCCCGTGCAAGGGCAAGACTAAACGTCGCTCCTGCCGGCGAATGCCAGTAAAATCCGCTTCTTTGCGTTCGCAGCGCGGCCCGCGTGCCGCCTCTCCAGCCGTCCGAGACCATGTCCCCGCACAAACCCACGTTCCAGCAAGTCATCCTGACGCTCCAGCAGTATTGGGGCGAGCGCGGCTGCGTGCTGCTGCAGCCGTACGACCTCGAAGTCGGCGCCGGCACGTCGCACACCGCGACTTTTCTGCGCGCGATCGGCCCGGAGCCGTGGAACGCCGCGTACGTGCAGCCGTCGCGCCGGCCGAAGGACGGCCGCTACGGTGAGAACCCGAACCGGCTGCAGCATTACTACCAGTTCCAGGTGGTGCTGAAGCCGTCGCCGCTGAACATCCAGGAGCTGTACCTCGATTCGCTGCGCGCGCTCGGCATCGACACCAACGCGCACGACATCCGCTTCGTCGAAGACGACTGGGAGAACCCGACGCTCGGCGCGTGGGGTCTCGGCTGGGAAGTGTGGCTCGACGGCATGGAAGTCACGCAGTTCACGTACTTCCAGCAGGTCGGCGGCCTCGACTGCAAGCCGGTGCTCGGCGAGATCACGTATGGCCTCGAGCGGCTCGCGATGTACCTGCAAGGGGTCGAGAACGTCTATGACCTCGTCTGGGCGGTGTATCCGGACGGCTCGAAAGTCACTTACGGCGACGTTTTTCATCAGAACGAAGTCGAGCAGTCGACGTACAACTTCGAGCATTCGAACGTCGACTTCTTCTTTTCACTGTTTGGCAACTACGAAGCAGAGGCGAAGCGCCTGATGGAAGCGGGTCTTGCGCTGCCAGCCTACGAGATGGTGCTGAAGGCCGCGCACAGCTTCAACATGCTCGACGCCCGCGGCGCGATCTCGGTCACCGAGCGCGCAGCGTACATCGGCCGCATCCGCAACCTGTCGCGCGCGGTCGCGCAGGCCTATTCCGCATCCCGCGAGAGTCTGGGTTTTCCGATGCTGAATCAGAATCCTTCGCAGGAGGCGGCATGATGACCACCGCGACTGTGCTCGTCGAACTCCTGACCGAGGAACTGCCGCCGAAAGCGCTGCCGCGTCTGGGCGAAACGTTTGCCGCGAAAGTCTTCGAAGGCCTGAAGGCGCGCGATCTCGTCGCCGAAGACCGCGGGTTCCGCTGCTTCGCTGCGCCCCGCCGGCTCGCAGTCACGGTGCCGACCGTGCGCGCCGCCGCGCCGTCGCGTGAAGTCACCGAAAAGATCATGCCGGTGCAGGTCGCGCTCGACGCCGAAGGCCGGCCGACGCCGGCGCTGCTGAAGAAACTCCAGGCGAAAGGCATTGCGCCGGAAGCCGTCGCGAGCTTCGAGCGACGCGTCGACGGCAAGGCCGAAGCACTGTTCTATACGCACCTCGAACCGGGTGCCGCGCTCGACGACGTGCTGGCGGCAATCGTCCAGGAGGCCGTGAAGGCGCTGCCGATTCCGAAGCTGATGCGCTGGGGCGCGGGCGACGCGCAGTTCGTCCGGCCGGTGCACAAGCTCGCGATGCTGCACGGCGCGCGCGTCGTGCCGGGCCGCGTGCTCGACCTCGATGCCGGCCGCGTGACGATGGGCCACCGCTTCATGAGCCGCGGCGAGATCGAGCTGGCGACCGCAGAAGCTTACGAACCGACGCTGCTCGCCGAAGGCAAGGTGATCCCGGACTTCGCGGAACGTCGCTCCAACATCGAGCGTCAGCTCGTCGCGACCGCTCAGGAGCAGGGCGCGAGCCTCGGCGAGTACGCGGACCTCCTCGACGAAGTCGCGGCGCTCGTCGAGCACCCGACGGTCTATGTCGGCGAGTTCGAACTCGAGTTCCTTGCCGTGCCGCAGGAATGCCTGATCCTGACGATGCGCGCGAACCAGAAGTACTTCCCGTTGTTCGACGCTGCCGGCAAGCTTCTGAACCGCTTCCTGATCGTCTCGAACATGCGCCTTGCCGACCCGTCGAACATCGTCGCCGGCAACCAGCGCGTCGTGCGCCCGCGCCTGTCGGATGCGCGCTTCTTCTTCGAGCAGGACCGCAAGCACACGCTCGACAGTCGCCTGCCGCGGCTGGCGCCGGTCGTCTATCACAACAAGCTCGGCAGCCAGCTCGAGCGCGTCGAACGCCTCGAACGCCTCGCCGGGCGAATCGCCGACCGGTTGCATGGCGACGTCGCTGCCGCCTCGCGCGCCGCGCGTCTCGCCAAAGCGGATCTCGTCACCGACATGGTCGGGGAGTTTCCGGAGCTGCAGGGCATCATGGGGCGCTATTACGCGCTCAATGACGGCGAAGGCGAAGTCGTCGCCGACGCTGTCCAGTCGCACTACCAGCCGCGCTTCGCCGGCGATACGTTGCCCGCAGGCAACACCGCGTGCGCGGTCGCGCTCGCCGACAAGCTCGATACGCTGGTCGGCTTCTTCGGCATCGGCCAGCTGCCGACCGGCGACAAGGACCCGTTCGGGCTGCGCCGCGCGGCGCTCGGCGTGCTGCGCATCCTGATCGAGACGCCGCTGCCGCTCGACCTCGCGGCACTGGTCGGCGATGCCGCGGAAGGCTTCGCCCCGGGTCTGCTGACCGCTGCGGATTTCGAGTCGCAGCTTCTGGACTTCATGTTCGAGCGGCTCAGGAACCTGCTGCGCGAGGCGGGCCACGCCGTGGACGTGGTCGATGCGGTGCTCGCGCTGCACCCGACGCGCATCGACCTCGTTCCGGCAAAACTCGACGCGGTGCGCGTGTTTCGCGGACTGCCGGAAGCCGAGGCGCTTGCCGCGGCGAACAAGCGGATCGTCAATATCCTGAAAAAAGCCGAGGACGAGCTGCCGGAGCCGGACGTCGCGCTGCTGCAGGAGCAGGCCGAGAAGGCGCTGTTCCATGCCGTCGTCGAAGTCGCGCCGCTGGTGCATTCGCACGTCGCGAACGAGGACTACACCGATGCCCTGTGCGCACTCGCCGGCTTGCGGGCGGCAGTCGACACCTTCTTCGACGACGTCATGGTGATGGTCGAGGAGCCGCTCACGCGCCGGAACCGCCTCGCGCTGCTGCGCCAGCTCGCCGGCCTGATGAACCAGGTCGCGGACCTGTCGCGGCTGTCCGCATAAAGGCGCCCGATTGCGATGAAACTGATCATCCTCGACCGCGACGGCGTCATCAACTACGACTCGGACCAGTTCATCAAGTCGCCCGACGAGTGGAAGCCGATTCCGGGTTCGCTCGAAGCGATCGCGCGGCTGAACCAGTGGGGCTGGCGCGTCGTCATCGCATCGAACCAGTCGGGCATCGGCCGCGGACTGTTCGGCATGGACACGCTCAACGCAATCAACGAGAAAATGGTCAGGAGCCTTGCGCAGGTCGGTGGCCGGCTCGATGCGATTTTCTTCTGCCCGCATGCGGCGGACTCCACGTGCAACTGCCGCAAGCCGAAGCCCGGCCTGTTCCTGCAGATCGCCGACCGCTTCAACGTCACGCTGGCCGGCGTGCCTTCGGTCGGTGACAGCCTGCGCGACCTGCAGGCGGGCCTGGAGGTCGGCTGCAAGCCTTACCTCGTACTGACAGGCAAGGGACTCAAGACACGCGACGATCCTGCGCTGCCGGAAGGAACGCTGATCTATCCCGATCTCGCCACGGCCGTCGCCGACCTCACCGCCTGAAGAAAACCGTGATCGTCCTGCGCTCCCTGTTGTTTGCGATCGTCCTCGCGATCGTCACGCCGCCTTACGCGATCTTCGGAATGCTGACGTTTCCGCTTCCGCCGCACATGCGTCATCGCATCATCACCTCGTGGGCGCCGCTCGTGATGTGGTTCGTGCGGCACCTGCTCGGCATCCGCTACCGCGTGCTCGGGAGCGACAACATCCCTTCCGGACCGGCGGTGATATTGTCGAAGCATCAGTCGGCATGGGAAACGATGGCGCTGCAGGTGATCTTCCCGCCGCTGTGTTTCGTGCTCAAGCGCGAGCTCCTGAAAGTGCCGTTCTTCGGCTGGGGACTCGCGCAGATTCCGGGAATCGCGATCGACCGCGCGGCTGGCAAGGACGCGCTGACGCAAGTCGTCGAGCAGGGCCGGGCGCGCCTGGCGGAAGGCTTCTGGGTCGTCGTGTTCCCCGAGGGGACGCGGGTCGCGCCGGGCACGACGCGGCGCTACAAGCCAGGTGGAGCGTGGCTGGCGCAAAAAGCGGGCGTGCCGGTGGTGCCGGTGGCCCACAACGCCGGCGAATTCTGGCGTCGCAATGCGTTCCTGAAATACCCCGGCGAAATCACCGTCAGCATCGGGCCGGCGCTCGGACCCGAAGGGCTCGACGCGAACGAAGTCAATGCGCGAGCCCAGCTGTGGATCGAGGCGGAGATGCACCGGCTGTTCCCGCATCACTATGCAGCCGGCGCAAAACGCGGCGACCAGCCGGACAGCGGCGTCGTCGCGGCAGAGCGCCGGGGCTCTGGCGAGAGCTGACCCTCGTCCGCCAGCACCCGGGCGGTCCGTTCGGCACGAATTCACCCCGCAGCCCCGCCGACTCTCCGACCCGGACCCGGAACTCTCACATCGAACCAAGGAGGCAGCATGGCATCCGCGCTCGGCCCTGAAGAAGCACGCAATTACATGCACAAGCTGCTGAAGGCGATGCACCAGATGGGAGGCTCGGACCTTTTCATCTCGGCCGACTTCCCGCCGAGCATCAAGTCGCACGGCGGCATGAAACCGCTGAGCCAGCAGCGGCTCGCTGCCGAAGTGACCAAGTCGCTCGCGCTGAGCCTGATGAACGAGCGCCAGCGGCGCGAATTCGAGGCCGAGATGGAGTGCAATTTCGCCGTCTCGCTGCCCGACGTGTGCCGCTTCCGCGTCAACGTGTTCATCCAGCAACAGCAGGTCGGCATGGTGATCCGGACGATCGCCTCGGAAATTCCGAATCTCGACAAGCTCGACCTGCCCGGCGTGCTCAAGGACGTCATCATGACGAAGCGCGGTCTGGTGCTTGTCGTGGGCGGCACGGGATCGGGCAAGTCGACGACACTGGCGGCGATGATCGACCACCGCAACACGAATTCGGCCGGCCACATCATCACCGTCGAGGATCCGGTCGAGTACGTGCACAAGAACAAGGGCTGCCTCGTCACTCACCGTGAAGTCGGCGTCGATACGCATTCTTGGGAGCACGCGCTGAAGAACACGCTGCGCCAGGCGCCGGACGTGATCCTGATCGGCGAGATCCGCGATCGCGAGACGATGGAGCACGCCATTGCATTTGCCGAAACCGGGCACCTGTGTCTGGGGACGCTGCACGCGAACAATTCGAATCAGACGCTCGACCGGATCATCAACTTCTTCCCCGAAGAGCGCCGCAACCAGCTCCTGATGGACCTTTCGTCGAACCTGCGGGCGATCGTCTCGCAGCGCCTCGTCCGCACCGAGGACGGCGCCGGGCGCAAGGCCGCGATCGAAATCCTCCTGAACACCCCGACGATCGCCGAAATGATCTTCAAGGGACAGTTCCATTCGATCAAGGAGATCATGGCGAAGTCGCGCGAACTGGGGATGTGCACGTTCGATCAGGCGCTGTTCGCCCTGTATGACGCGCACCACATCAGCTACGAAGAGGCGATCCGGAATGCCGACTCGGCGAACGAGTTGCGCCTGCAGATCAAGCTGAAGGCCGGCCGCGGGCAGCCGTCGTCGGGCATTGGCAGCGAGTTCAGCCTGTCGATCGAGGAGTCCGTGGAGGAGGATTCAGGCGAAGCGGAAAAAGCGGAGCTGCTGCCCGCGTCCGGCGCCTCGACGGCACACACGTCCTGATTCGGACGGGGGTGATCTTCCGCAGGCCCGTGGCCTGCCCGGAAGTAAAAAAAACCCCGCAAGCGGGGCTTTTTGATGCGGTGCGAGTCGAAACGTATCAGGCTGCTTTCTTGACGCCGGTCTTCACCGAGGCGCCGACAGCCTTCACTGTGGCATTGGTCGCGGCAGCGACGTTGGCTTCGGCGATCTCGGCGACTTGTTTGGCCGCCTTGCTGACGCTGTCGTAGGCGCTGTTTGCGGCAGCGATCGCGGACTTGACGGCAGCAACGGCAACGTCGGAACCGGCCGGAGCGGATTTCGCAGCCTTGTCGAGCGCCAGCGACAGGTTCTTGTTCACTTCGGCGATCTGGGTTTCGACCAGCTTCGAAATTTCTTCCTGGCCCTGCGACGCGATTTCGTAGACGCTGCGGTTGTAGGCGACGGCCTTCTCGACCAGGGGCTGGGCCAGCGCGGCCTGCAGGCTCACCAGTTCCTGCACGTCCTTCGCGCCGAGCAGGGCCTTCGAGTTGGCGATGCTGTCTTCGAGGATTGAACGGGCAGTGTTCAGGTTGAGGGCGGCGAAGCGCTCGGCGCTGGCGAAAACGTTGTTCGCCAGGGTCAGCAGGGTTTCGACGTTGGCTTTGTTGGTCGCTGCGAACTGCTCGGGGGTAGCAAACATTTTTTCATCTCCTAGGGTGGTGTTTCAATGATTTGCTCCGCAACTCTTTCAGTCTGTTTGGTGCGTCGCAACATGGTCTGGATTATAGGGACGACAAGGCCCTTGTCAAGCGTTTTTTTTGTGCGCTGCACAATACTCAAGGAATACCCGCCAATGCTGTCCGAACCAGACGGGAAAAGCCCGGCAAGACACGGTTTTCCAGTGTTGTTTCGAGCGGTACGCGAGGGGTTTTTTAACGGTAAACAGGTATGAAAATTACCGTGATGCTGCAATTGCAGCATCACGGTGAGAATGGCTTAGGAATGATGAAGGGGTGATCCACCGCCGACGGGATGTGGCGGCGCGGCAAGGTCAGCGGTGCTTGAAGTCAGGCTTGCGTTTCTCGACGAAGGCAGCCATTCCTTCCTTCTGATCGTCGAGGCCGAACGCGGCATGGAAAACGCGGCGTTCGAACAGAAGGCCTTCGTTGAGGCTTCCTTCGAAGGCGCGATTGACTGATTCCTTGATCATCATCACGACCGGCAGCGAGAAGTTGGCGACCTCGGTGGCCACCGCAAGCGCTTCGTCGAGCAGTTTGTCGGCCGGCACCACCCGGGCAACGAGTCCCGAACGTTCTGCTTCCTCGGCCCCCATCAGCCGCGCGGTGAGGCACATGTCCATCGTTTTCGCCTTGCCGATCGCGCGGGGCAGGCGCTGCGTGCCACCCGAGCCGGGCAGGATGCCGAGCTTGATTTCGGGCTGGCCGAACTTGGCGTTGTCGGCAGCGATGATCATGTCGCACATCATCGCCAGTTCGCACCCGCCGCCGAGCGCGAAGCCGGCGACCGCTGCGATGACCGGCTTGCGGCAGGTCTTGACGCGTTCCCAATTGCGCGTGATGTAGTCGCCCTTGTAGGCGTCCATATGCGAAAAGTTCGCCATTGCGCCGATATCGGCGCCTGCGGCGAAAGCTTTCTCGCTGCCGGTGATGACGATGGCGCCGATTCCCTCGTCGGCCTCGAAGTGGTCGAGCGCCTCCCACATTTCATCGACGACCTGATCGTTGAGCGCGTTCATCGCCTTCGGGCGATTAAGGGTGATCAGGCCGACCCGGCCACGCGTTTCAACGAGGATGTTCTGGAAACTCATGCGTCTCATCTCCTGGTGATTGAGGCTTTGCTGGGGGTGTTGCCGGAATGTTATTGAGACTTTTGCGGCGCTTCGCTGCCCGGTTCCGCGGCCGAGCCTTTCGGCTGGATGACGGCCCGCACGCGTGAGTCGCCAGCCGTTGCCGCGCTTGTGCCCGGCTGGTTCGTGACGAAGTATTTCTCGCTCAGGGCATCGTATTCGATGTAATGCCCGCGCACTTCGTCGCCGCCGGATTCGACGCGCGCCTGATTGAAAAGGCGCGCCCGCTCCGCCCGGCTGTCGTATTCGATCCGTTCGGCCTCGCCTTCGACGAATTCGTTGCTGCCTTCGCGTTTCTGGCGGAACGTCGCGGGCCGTTTGTCGCTGCCGGTGGCCACTCCCGTCTGGAAACCGTCCGGGCCCTGCGTCACGACGAGCCGATCGCCCTTGATGACGAGAGAGCCCTGCGTGAGGACGACATTGCCTTCGAAGACGTGCACCTTGTTGCGGTCATCGACGGTCAGGCGGTTCGCCTCGATGTTGACCGGTTTTTCGCGGTCGGCAAGTTCCGCGAGCGCCGGCAGCGGCTGCAGTGCGGCAACGAGCCCGAGCGCGAGGAAGGCGAGTGCAAGGACATGCTTCATGGTTGGGTCCGCGAGGTGCGTGGCATGAGAACGGTGACCCCGTCGAGCAGGTCGAGGGTGCCGAAGATATTGTCCGACTTGAGCCCGCCGGCGTGCGCAGTCGTCTTGCCTTGCGTGAGGATGACGGGGTCGCTGGTTTCGGCGCGCTCGTCGTCGGGCCAGACTTTCAGGGTCTCGGAAGCGAAACTCATCGCCGGGCTGCCGACGGTTGCCGCGCGGTGTACGCGCACGTCGCCGCTCAGGAGCACTTCGCTGCCGCCTTCGTGAATCTCGCCGGACTGTGCCGTGATGCGCAACTCACGGCCTTCGGAGTCGTAGCGCAGCCGGGGACGATCGAGCGTGGTGATGCCCGACAGGGGGTAATTCGTGATCCGGTCGGCGAGCAGTTCGTAGCGTTGCTGCCCGTCGGCGCCGAAGCTGACCAGCCGGGTCTGCTCGGCGATGAAGTCCGGAGCGCGTCGCTGTTCGGTGCGGACCGCGCCGTCATCGTCGCGGGTGATCCGCTCGAGCCACAGAGTGGCGCCGGCCAGCACGACGAGCGCAACGACCGGATAGAGTTGCAGGATCGACGGGCGCATTGCCGGCTTCAGACGAGATAGGCCGAGAGCATCGCTTCGAGCCTGCCCTGTGCGGCCAGCAGGTAGTCACACACTTCACGCACCGCCCCGCGTCCGCCAGGCTTGCTGGCGACGTAGCCGACATGCCGTCGGACGAATTCGTGGCCGTCGGACGGGGTCGCCGAAAATCCGCATGCGCGCAGGATCGGCAGGTCGACGACGTCGTCGCCCATGTAGCCGGCTTCGCTGGCGGGGAGGCTCCGGCGCGCGAGCAGCGCGTCGAGACAGGCGCGCTTGTCCTCGACGCCCATGTGCAGCTCGCCGATGCCGAGATTCGCCGCCCGCAGTTCGAGTGCGCGAGAGCTGCGCCCGCTGATGATCGCGACTTCGACGCCAGCGCTCTGCAGCATCTTCAGTCCGTGACCGTCGAGGCTGGAGAAGACTTTCAGCTCTTCGCCGTTGGGGGTGAAATAGAGGCTCCCGTCCGTCATCACGCCGTCGACGTCGAAGCCCATCAGGCGGATGCGCGAGGCGTTTTCGTGGGCCGGCATCAGATCACCTTCGCGAGCATCAGGTCGTGGGTCGTCAGCGCGCCTGCGAGCGTGCCGTCGGCGTCGACGACGAGCAGCTGACTGATGCGCAGCCGTTCCATGATTTCGGCTGCTTCGACGGCGAGCGCGTCCGGATCGATGCTGCGCGGCGCGCGCGTCATGACTTCGGCAAGCGCCGCAGTGCGTGCGTCGCAGCCGCGCTCGAGCGCCCGGCGCAGGTCGCCGTCGGTGAAGATGCCGATCGGCGCCCCGCGGGCGTCGACGACCGCGGTCATGCCCATGCCGCCGCGCGTCATTTCGAGCAGGGCCGAGGTCATCGGGACGGTTTCCGGGACCTGTGGAACGCGGTCCGCGCCGCGCATCACGTCGCTGACATGGGTGAGCAGCCGCCTGCCGAGGCTGCCGCCCGGATGCGAGCGGGCAAAATCGTCGGCACCGAAGCCGCGCGCATCGAGCAGCGCGACTGCCAGCGCGTCGCCGAGCGCGAGCGCCGCGGTGGTGCTGGCGGTCGGCGCGAGGTTCAGCGGACAGGCTTCCTCGCTGACCGCGGCGTCGAGATGGACGTCGGCTTCGCGCGCGAGCGGCGAATCCGGCTTGCCGGTCATCGAGATCAGCTTCGCGCCCTGGCGCTTGACGAGCGGCACGATCGTCAGCAACTCCTCGCTCGCGCCGGAGTTCGACAGCGCGATGACGACGTCTTCGGCGGTGATCATGCCGAGGTCGCCGTGCGCCGCTTCCGCCGCATGCACGAAATAGGCCGGCGTGCCGGTGCTCGCGAGCGTCGCGGCGAGCTTGCGCGCGATGTGGCCGGATTTCCCGATGCCCGTGACGATGACGCGGCCGCGGCGCTGCAGGATCAGCTGCACGGCACGCTCGAAATCGGCGCCGAGACGTTCGGCCAGCGCCGCGACGGCGGCGGCTTCGATGTGCAGCACGCGGCGGGCGAGGGCGACGCAGCGGGTTTCATCGGGGAGAGCGGGCGGGACTGGGTTCATAGGGTTCGAAGCGGTTACACTCTGACGCACGAGACAGCCGGAAAACCGGCGGCGAACAGCAGGCCCGGCGGTGCAAATCGAAGCTGCGAAGTATAGCAGACGGGCCAAGCGGCCCCCGCATCGTGCACATTCCACCCATCACCCTCATTCATGCACAACACGCTCGAGCTGGTCCTGTTGCTCCTGGCGGCCTGCGTCGTCGTGGTCGCGGTTTTTCGCAGCCTGAGTCTGCCTCCGGTGCTCGGATACCTGCTCGTCGGTGCGGGAGTCGGCCCACATGCGCTCGACCTGGTCGAAGCTTCGGACGGCGCGAGCCATTTGGCCGAGTTTGGGGTGGTGTTCCTGATGTTCTCGATCGGGCTCGAGTTTTCGCTGCCGCGGCTGTTCGCGATGAAACGCATCGTGTTCGGGCTCGGCGCGGCGCAGGTGCTCGGATCGCTGCTGTTCACGATGCTGGCGGGAGCGATCTTCGGGCTCGAATGGGGGGCGAGCTTCGCGCTCGGCGCGACGCTCGCGATGTCGTCGACGGCAATCCTCTCGAAGCTGCTGTCCGACCGCCTCGAACTGGACCGGCCGCACGGCAGGGAAACGATCGGTGTGCTGTTGTTCCAGGACATCGCCGTCGTGCCGCTGCTGATCCTCATCCCGGCGCTGTCGCAACCGGCCGGAGAACTCGCCGGGACGCTCGGCATCGCGGCGCTCAAGGCGGCGGTGCTGCTCGCGCTGGTGCTCGTGGCCGGCCAGCGCGTGATGCGCTGGTGGTTTACCGTCGTCGCACGGCGGCGCTCGGGCGAACTGTTCATGCTCAACGTGCTGCTGATCACGCTGGGGCTGGCGTGGCTTTCCGCCGCGGTGGGATTGTCGCTGGCGCTGGGGGCATTCCTGGCAGGCATGCTGATTTCGGAAACCGAGTACCGCTACCAGGTCGAGGAGGACATCAAGCCGTTTCGCGACGTGCTGCTGGGCCTGTTTTTCGTCACCGTCGGGATGTTCCTCGACGTCGGGCTGATCATGGCGAACTTCGCGGCGGTGCTGGGCCTGCTGGTGGGGCTGCTGGTATTCAAGGGGGTGATCGTCTTCGCGGCATCGCGAGCTTTCGGTTCGTCGAGCGGCACTGCGCTGCGCACTGCGCTGTGGCTGTGCGCCGGCGGCGAGTTCGGCTTCGTGCTGATCTCGCACATCGACGACGTCAGCCTGATACCGGAGGCGCTGCTGCAGGTCACAGTTGCCGCGCTGGTGTTGTCGATGCTTGTCGCGCCGCTGATCGTGCAGCTGAGCGACAGGCTGGTGCTGCGTTTCGTCGCTTCCGAATGGCTGCAGCGCTCGATGGAGCTGACGCGTGTCGCCGCGCAGACGATGAACACTAGCAAGCACATCATCGTCTGCGGCTACGGCCGCAGCGGGCAGTACATGGCGCGCTTCATGGAGCAGGAAAACGTCAGCTACGTGGCCCTCGACCTCGATCCGGAGCGCGTGCGTGAAGCGGGCGCGGCTGGCGATACCGTCGTGTATGGCGATGCGGCGCGCCACGAAACATTGATGGCCGCGGGCATCATGCGGGCGAGCGCGTTGGTGATTTCGTTCGGCGAAGTCGAAGCGGCGCTGCGGGTCATGCATCGCGCCCACCTGTTGCGGCCGGACCTGCCGATCGTCGTGCGCGCGAGCGACGAGAAGGACATGGCGCGGCTGTCGCACGCCGGTGCCACCGAAGTGGTGCCGGAGGCTTTCGAAAGCAGCATCATCCTCGCCTCGCATGCGCTGGCGCTGATCGGCGTGCCGCTCAACCGCATCGTGCGGCGCATCCGCGACATTCGCAACCAGCGCTATGCGCTGATGCGCGGCTTTTTTCACGGCGCGAGCGACGCGGCGGACGGGCCCGACGCGAACCAGGCGCGCCTGCGCTCGGTGACGCTGCCGGGTGGCGCCCGCGCAGTGGGCATGACGATCGGTGCGATCGGGCTCGGCGAGATCGGCGTCGGCGTGTCGGCAGTGCGCCGACGGAACATCCGGGGGCTATCGCCGGGGCCTGAAACGCAGCTGGAGGAAGGTGATGTCGTCGTCCTGATCGGCATTCAGGCCGATCTCGAACAGGCCGAGCGCCGCCTGCTCGGTGGGGCCTGAGCGTCTCTCGGGAGCCCTGCGGCCGTCCGCGCTCTGCTAAACTTCGCTGTTTGACCAATACGCCGGGCGATTGGCTGAAGCACTTGACCTTGGTGAAGTGCTGCTCGTCCCTAATGCGTTAGTCTGTGTTTTCAAAGATTTTTCGGATTGCCTCGCTTGTCATCCAACTCTTCCGCCACGCTCGTGCAGTTGCAGGACGTTCGCTTCGCATACGGCGAGCGGGTCATCCTGCGCGGCATCGATCTCGACATCCCGCGCGGGAAGGTGGTGGCGATCATGGGCGGCAGCGGCTGTGGCAAGACGACTTTGCTGCGCCTGGTCGGTGGGCAGTTGCGGGCCAGCGGCGGGACGGTGAACGTCGCGGGCCAGGACCTGGCGCGCTTGTCGACCCGCGAGCTCTATGCGTTGCGCCGGCGCATGGGGATGTTGTTCCAGTTCGGCGCGCTCTTCACCGACATGTCGGTGTTCGACAACGTCGCGTTCCCGCTGCGCGAACATACCGACCTGCAGCCCGAACTGATTCGCGACCTCGTGCTGATGAAACTCAATGCCGTCGGCTTGCGGGGTGCGGCGACGCTGAAGCCTGCGGAACTGTCCGGCGGCATGGCGCGCCGTGTTGCGCTGGCGCGCGCGATTGCGCTCGATCCGATGCTGATCATGTACGACGAGCCGTTCGCCGGCCTCGATCCGATCTCGCTGGGCGTCATCGGGCAGCTGATCCGCCGGCTCAATGATGCGCTCGGGGCGAGCACGATCATGGTCACTCACGACATCCTCGAATCGCTGCAGATCGTCGATTACGTCTATTTCATCTCGGAAGGACGCATCGTCGCGCACGGCACGCCCGACGAGATCCGCGCCTCGACCGATCCGTTCGTGCAGCAGTTCATCCATGCCGAGGCCGACGGCCCGGTGCCGTTCCATTATCCGGCCGAGCCCCTTGCGCACAGCCTGCTGGGGCGGGGCGCGGCATGAACGGATTGCTGGCTCTCGTGCGCCGGCTCGGCGGCGCCGTCACCGACGCGGTGTGGCGGCTCGGTTTCGCGGCACGCTTCTTCGGCTTGCTGCTGCTGTATTCCGGGCAGTCGCTGCTGCGCGTGCACCTGACGATCCGCGAAGTCTATTTCAGCGGCGTGCTGTCGCTGCTGATCATCGTCGTGTCCGGGCTTTTCGTCGGCATGGTGCTCGGCCTGCAGGGTTACGAGACGCTGCAGCGTTTCGGCTCCGGCGATGCGCTCGGCGTGCTCGTGGCCCTGTCGCTGACGCGCGAACTGGGGCCGGTCGTCGCCGCGCTGCTGTTCGCGAGCCGCGCCGGTTCGGCGGTGACGGCCGAGATCGGCCTGATGAAAGCGACCGAGCAACTCAAGGCGATGGACATGATGGCCGTCAATCCGATCGCCCGCGTCGTAGCGCCCCGCTTCTGGGGAGGCGTGATCTCGATGCCACTGCTCGCGGCGCTTTTTTCCGCGATGGGCGTGTTCGGCGGCTGGCTGATCGGGGTCGTGCTGATCGGCGTCGATGAAGGCGCTTTCTGGTCGCAGATGCAGGCGGCGGTCGATTTTCGCTTCGATGTCGTCAACGGCGTGATCAAGAGCGTGGTGTTCGGTGCCGCGGTGTCGCTGATCGCGGTCTTCGAAGGCTACGACTGCACACCCACTGCCGAAGGCGTCTCGCGGGCGATCACCCGCACCGTCGTCAGTTCCGCTTTGGCGATCCTGGCGCTCGACTTCGTGCTTACTTCCTTCATGTTCAGGGGCCAGTCATGAGCCGTACAACGCTCGACCTGTGGGTCGGTTTCTTCGTCGTCATCGGCATGGCCGCACTGCTGTTCCTTTCGCTGAAAGTCGGTAATCTCGCGAGCGCCAATTTCAGCGAGTCTTACGTCATCAAGGCGCAGTTCGACAACATCGGCGGCCTGAAGGTCAGGGCGCCGGTGAAAAGCGCCGGAGTCGTCGTCGGGCGCGTCACGGACATCCGCTTCGATACCGGCAGCTACCGCGCCGAAGTGACTTTCGTCGTCGATACCCGGTTTCAATTCCCCCGTGACACGATCGCGACGATCCTGACTTCGGGGCTGCTCGGCGAGCAATATCTCGGGCTCGAACCGGGAGGCGACGTCGAGATGCTGAAAAGCGGGGAGGCCGTGCAGATCACGCAGTCCGCGGTGGTGCTCGAAAAGCTGATCGGACAATTCCTGTTCAACAAGGCAGCGGAGACGCCGGCGAACTGACCCTGCCGCACGGCATCGAATAAAAATGAATAACAGCCCTTTCCCCCGACAAACAACGCTCGCGGTGATCGCCCTCTGCCTGACGCTGGCCGCCGGCTGCACGACGCGCATCGCGAATCCGGACGATCCGCTCGAGCGCTACAACCGCGCGATGTTCGGTTTCAACGAAACAGTCGACCGCGCCGTGATCCGGCCGGTCGCAGAGGCCTACGATGCGACGATGCCGCCTCCCGCTCGCACCGGCGTCGGCAACTTCTTCGGCAACGTCGGCGACGTCTGGAACGGCGTCAATAACCTGCTGCAAGGCAAGTTCAGGGAAGGCCTGTCCGACGGCGCCCGGTTCGGCCTGAACTCGACGCTCGGCATCTTCGGCGTCTTCGATGTCGCATCCGAGTTCGGACTGCCGAAGAGCGACGAGGATTTCGGCCAGACGCTCGGGCGCTGGGGAGTCGGCGAAGGCGCCTACTTCGTCGTGCCGTTCTTCGGGCCGCGTACGGTGCGCGACGCCGCCGTGCTGCCGATCGATCTGTACGGCGACAATGTCTGGGGCGTGAGCGACGTCGCGACGCGCAACAGCCTGACGGCGCTGCGTCTCGTGCATGGCCGGGCGAACTTGCTCGGCATCGACAAGACGCTCGAGGAAGGCACTCTCGACAAGTATTCCTATGCGCGCGACTTCTACCTGCAGCAGCGTCGCTACCGGGTCCATGACGGGAGCCCGCCGCAGGAATACGAGGATTTCAACGGCAGTGACGAAGCCGTATCGCCGCCGTCGCCCGCCAGCGGTGCCGCGGCAGTGAGCGATACCAACGAATTTCAGCAGGTGAGCGGCGGATCCGGGGATGACCGCCCGGCCACAAGGTAATACAAGATGAAAAAACTCTTCCTTTCTCTGTGTCTGCTCCTGTCGATCGGCGCGAGTGTCGCGGCCGATCCCGGCGCGGCGCCGGGTGCCCCAGCCACGGCTGTGCCGACGGCTCCCGACGCGCTGGTTCGCGACGTGAGCAGCGACGTGCTGGCGATCGTTCGCGACGACCAGGCGATCCGTGCGGGCGATACGGGCCGCGTCGTCGATCTCGTCGAGGAAAAGGTGCTGCCGCACTTCAACTTCCGTCGCATGACGATGCTCGCCGTCGGCAAGGATTGGCGCCAGGCGACTCCCGAGCAGCAGAACGAGCTGGTCGATGCGTTCCGCACGCTGCTGGTCCGCACCTATTCCAATGCCCTGACGCAGTACCGCAACCAGGTCATCGAATACAAGCCGGCGCGGTTCGGCGCCGCCGATACCACCGTGCGCGTGCAGACCGAGGTCCGCCAGGCCGGGGCGCAGCCGATCAACATCGACTACGTGCTCGAAAAAACCGATCGTGGCTGGAAAGTGTTCGACGTCGTCGTTGCCGGCGTCAGCCTGGTGACGAATTATCGCGGCACGTTCGCGCAGGAAATCCGTGCTGGCGGCATCGACGGGCTGATCCGTTCCCTGCATGCCAAGACGCAGGAACTGAGCGGCTCCCCGGAACGTTCATGAACGGTAACGTGACCGAGGTGCTGCGGCTCGGCGGACCGCTGACGATGACGACCGTGAGCGGGTTCGTGCAGGCCGGACGCGCGAAAGCCGCGGCCGGCGACCTGACGGTCGACCTGTCCGGCGTCACCGCAGCCGATTCGGCAGCGCTGGCGCTGCTGTTCGACTGGCTGCGAGCGGCCCGTGACGCCGGGCACCGGATGACGCTGAGCGGCGTCCCGGAGGGATTGGGCAGTCTCGCCGCCCTGTATGGAGTCGACGAACTGTTGCCGGCGCAAGCCCCGGCCGCGTCGACTCGATGAGCCTGCCGGCAATCCGCATTGCTTCGGTGACGAAGCGGTATGGCTCCGTGCAGGCGCTCGCCGGCGTCGACCTCGACGTCGACCGCGGCGAGTTCTTCGGCCTGCTCGGCCCGAACGGTGCCGGCAAGACGACGCTGATCTCGTCCCTGTCGGGGCTGGTGCGCGCCGACAGCGGCACGCTCGAAGTGATGGGCCACGACGTCGTGTCCGATTACCGCAATGCGCGCCGCAAACTCGGCGTGGTGCCGCAGGAGCTGGTATTCGATCCGTTTTTCACGGTGCGGGAGCTGCTGCGCATCCAGTCCGGCTACTTCGGCATCCGCCACAACGACGACTGGATCGACGAGATTCTGGCGAGCCTCGACCTGACCGCGAAAGCGGGTGCGAACATGCGCATGCTGTCGGGGGGCATGAAGCGTCGCGTGCTGGTTGCCCAGGCGCTGGTGCACCGGCCGCCGGTGATCGTGCTCGACGAGCCGACCGCCGGCGTGGACGTCGAACTGCGCCAGGGCCTGTGGCAGTTCATCCGCAAGCTGAACCGCGACGGCCATACGATCGTGCTGACGACGCACTACCTCGAAGAGGCCGAGGCGCTGTGCGGACGCATCGCGATGCTGAAGGCGGGTCGCGTCGTCGCGCTCGACACGACCGACAACCTGCTGCGGCGTTTCGCGACGCATTCGCTGCGCGTGCGTCTCGAGCGTCCCGAAATCGCCAGCGGCCTCGGCGCGGCGCTCGCCGAAGGCGGCTGGGCGGAGTTCGCGCTCGACACCTACGACGAGCTCGAACCGACGCTCGCGCGCCTGCGCGAAGCAGGCGGGCGGATCGTCGAGATGCAGCTCGGCGAAGCCGATCTCGAACGGGTCTTCGTCGAGGTCATGCACCGTGCCTGAGTCGCGCCTCGCGGGTTTTCGCACGCTGCTGTACAAGGAAGTGCTGCGCTTCTGGAAAGTCGGGTTCCAGACCGTTCTGGCGCCGGTGATCAACGCGATGCTGTTCCTGCTGATCTTCTCGCACGTGCTCGACCGCCACGTCACCGGCTATGGCGAAGTCGCCTACACGGCGTTTCTCGTCCCGGGGCTGGTGATGATGTCGCTGCTGCAGAACGCGTTCGCGAACAGCTCGTCGTCGCTGATCCAGAGCAAGATCACCGGCAACATCATTTTCGTCCTGCTGCCGCCGCTGTCGTACCGCGAGTTCTATGCCGCCTACGTCATCGCGTCGATGCTGCGCGGACTGTTCGTCGGCACCGGCGTGCTGCTGGTGTCGATTCCGTTCGTCGACCTGTCGATCGCGGCGCCGGGCTGGGCACTGGCGTTCGCCCTGATGGGCAGCGCGATCCTCGCTTCGCTCGGCGTCATCGCCGGCATCTGGGCCGACAAGTTCGACCAGCTCGCCGGGTTCCAGAACTTCCTGATCATGCCGCTGACGATGCTGTCCGGCGTGTTCTATTCGCTGCATTCCCTGCCGCAGCTGTGGCAGGACGTGTCGCATGCCAACCCGTTCTTCTTCATGATCGACGGTTTTCGTTACGGCTTCTTCGGCCAGTCCGACGTGTCGCCGTGGCTGAGTCTGGGTGTCGTTAGTGTGTGTCTGATGTTACTTGCGGCCCTGACCCTGGCGATGCTCGCCCGGGGCTACAAGCTGCGTGCCTGAGGAAATCAAAATGTTCGAAGCAAGCGAAATCAAGAGACTGATCGAGCAGGGGTTGCCCTGCGAATTCGTCGAAATCCAGGGCGACGACGGCGTCCACTTTACCGGCATCGTCGTCAGTGCCGAATTCGAGGGCAAGCTGAAAGTCCGTCAGCACCAAGCCGTGTATGCGACGCTCGGCAAGCTGATGGGCAACGAGATCCATGCGCTGCAGCTGCAGACCTTCACGCCCGCGAAGTGGGCCGAAGTGCGCGGCGGACTCGGGTTCTGAGCGACGCGATGGACAAGCTACTGATCGAAGGCGGCGTGCGCCTGGCCGGAGAAGCGGCGATTTCCGGCGCGAAGAACGCGGCCTTGCCGATCCTGTGTGCCGCGCTGCTGACCCGTGAGCCGGTGACGTTAACGAACGTGCCGCAGCTGAACGACATCGACACTCTGCTGAATCTGCTCGGGCAGATGGGAGTCAAGGTCAGTCGCGACAACGCCGCCGTCACGCTCGACGCGTCCGCGATCGACAACCCGGTCGCGCCGTACGAGATGGTCAAGACGATGCGGGCGTCGATCCTCGTGCTCGGGCCGCTCGTCGCGCGCTGCGGCGAAGCGCGCGTGAGCCTGCCGGGCGGCTGCGCGATCGGCGCGCGCCCCGTGGACCAGCACATCAAGGGCCTTCAGGCGATGGGAGCGCAGGTGACGGTCGAGCACGGCTACGTGCACGCGGTCGTGTCGCGCCTCGCCGGTGCGCGCCTCTTCACCGACATGGTGACGGTCACCGGCACTGAAAACCTGATGATGGCGGCCTGTCTCGCCGACGGCGAAACGGTGATCGAGAACGCCGCGCGCGAACCCGAAGTCGTCGATCTGGCGAACTGCCTCGTCGCGATGGGTGCACGCATCTCGGGTGCCGGCACCGACGTCATCCGCATCCGCGGCGTCGACCGCCTCAACGGCGCGACGCACCGCATCATGCCGGACCGCATCGAAACCGGCACCTACCTGTGTGCGGCGGCGGCGACCGGCGGCGAGATCCGCCTGACCCGCACGTCGACCGCGTATCTCGATGCCGTCGTCGACAAGCTGATGGATGCCGGCTGCGACGTCGTCACCGAGCGCGACGCGATCCGCCTGAAGGCGCCGGCGCGCCTGACGTCGGTGAATATCCGCACGTCGCCGTATCCGGCGTTTCCGACCGACATGCAGGCGCAGTTCATGGCGATCAACGCGGTCGCCAGCGGGGCGGCGATGATCCGTGAGACGATCTTCGAGAACCGCTTCATGCATGCCGTCGAGTTGCAGCGCCTCGGTGCCGACATCCGCATCGACGGCAATACCGCCGTCGTGCAGGGGGTCGAGCGGCTGCAGGGGGCGACCGTGATGGCGACCGATCTGCGCGCCTCGGCAAGTCTCGTCATCGCCGGCCTCGTCGCCGAAGGTGAAACGGTCATCGAGCGCATCTACCACCTCGATCGCGGTTACGAGCGGCTCGAGGAGAAGCTCGCCGCGCTCGGTGCCCACGTGCGTCGCATCGCCTGAAGCGCAGGCGCGACGCGGGTTGGCAGCTCAGTGTCCGGCGGCTTCCGGCTGCCGGACTTCGAGCACTTCGAGGTGGATCGAACGCCCGTCGTCGGTCTTCCAGTCGATCGCCTGGCCGACCGACAGGCCGAGCAGCGCGCTGCCAGCCGGCGAGAATACGGACACCTTGCCGGGACCCTGCTCCGTATCGCCGGGATAGACGAGAGTCAGCTCGTATTCCCGGCCACTGGGTTGTTCGCGAAAGCGCGCCTGGCTGTTCATGGTGATCACGTCGCCCGGCATGTTCTCCGGTTCGCGTACGACAGCGCGCTCCAGTTCATCGCGCAGGCCATTCAGGTCGCCCCGGTTGCGAGCGGCGGGCGAGAACAGCAGGCCCTCCAGGCGCTCCAGGTCGCGTGAAGAGATCACGATCTCGGGTTTCATCTCATCTCACCTCAAATCGTTGCTGGGAAAAGTAAAAATGGCCGAACCGCTGCGCGGTTCAGCCAACCGCTGCAGGCTAACAGAAGGCGTGCCGGGTTACAATGTCAGCCCGATTTCTTCCGAGGCGCCGTCCGTGTCCAGCATCACCCTCGCCCTGTCGAAGGGCCGCATCTTCGAGGAAACGCTGCCGCTGCTCGCGGCGGCCGGCATCGTGCCCGCCGACAATCCCGAGACCTCGCGCAAGCTGATCATCGACACGAACCGTCCGGACGTGCGCCTCGTCATCGTACGCGCAACCGACACGCCGACCTACGTGCAGTATGGCGCTGCCGACCTCGGCATCGCCGGCAAGGACGTCCTCCTCGAGCACGGCGGAGCGGGGTTGTACCAGCCGCTCGACCTCGATATCGCAAAATGCCGGCTGTGCGTGGCGACGCGCAAGGGCTTCGATTATGCCGCGGCTTCCCGGCCCGGAGGGCGTGTCCGTGTTGCGACCAAATACATCAACAGCGCGAAGACGCATTTCGCCGCGAAAGGTGTGCACGTCGACCTGATCAAGCTGTACGGTTCGATGGAGCTCGCGCCGCTGGTCGGCCTCGCCGATGCGATTGTCGACCTCGTGTCGAGCGGCAGCACTTTGCGCGCGAACAATCTCGAGGAAGTCGAGGAGATCATGCCGATCAGCTCGCGTCTGATCGTCAACCAGGCTTCGCTCAAGCTCAAGCGCGAACTCATCCAGCCGCTGCTGGAGGCCTTTGCAGGAGCCGTGAAATGACCGCTCCGGCTGCCGCGATCCGCCGCCTCGACGCGCGCGAACCCGAATTCCTGGCGACACTCGATGCGCTGCTCGCGTTCGAAGGCGGCGCGGACGCGCGCATCGACGCCGCGGTCAGCGAGATCCTGCGCGCGGTGCGCACTACGGGCGATGCGGCAGTGCTCGAATACACGCGGCGTTTCGACCATCTCGACGTGAAGTCGATGGTTCAGCTGGAACTGTCGAAGTCGGAGCTGAAAGCGGCGCTCGACAGCCTCACCGTCGAGCAACGCGAGGCGCTGCGCGTCGCGGCCGACCGCGTGCGCGTCTATCACGAACGCCAGCGCGCCGAATCCTGGGACTACGTCGAAGCCGACGGCACGCGGCTCGGCCAGAAAGTCACGCCGCTCGACCGCGTCGGCCTGTACGTGCCGGGCGGGCGCGCGTCGTACCCGAGTTCCGTGTTGATGAACGCGATTCCGGCCAAGGTCGCCGGGGTCGGCGAGCTGATCATGGTGGTGCCGACGCCGAATGGCGAGAAGAATCCGCTGGTGCTCGCGGCGGCTGCGATCACCGGCGTCGACCGCGTATTCACGATCGGCGGCGCACAGGCGGTGGCCGCACTCGCGTACGGCACTCAGACTCTGCCGCAGGTCGACAAGATCGTCGGTCCCGGCAACGCCTATGTCGCCGAGGCGAAGCGCCGCGTGTTCGGCACCGTCGGCATCGACATGGTTGCCGGTCCGTCGGAAGTGCTGATCATCTCGGACGGCAGTGGTCAGGCGGGCTGGGTCGCGATGGACCTGTTTGCCCAAGCTGAGCACGACGAGCTCGCGCAGTCGATCCTGCTGTGCACCGACGCCGGCTTCATCGATGCGGTTGCCGCGTCGATCGAGCGCCTGCTGCCGTCGATGCCGCGCCGCGAGACGATCGCCGCGTCGCTTGCGAACCGCGGCGCGCTGATCCACGTCGACAGCCTCGAGCAGGCCTGTGCGATCGCGAACCGTATCGCCCCCGAACACCTCGAACTTTCGCTGGACGATGCCGAACCGTGGATCGGCCGCATCCGCCATGCCGGAGCGATTTTCGTCGGACACTGGTCGGTCGAGGCGCTCGGCGATTACTGCGCCGGGCCGAACCACGTGCTGCCGACGATGCGCAGCGCGCGCTTTTCGTCACCGCTCGGTGTGTACGACTTCCAGAAGCGCACCAGCATCGTGCAGATATCCGAAGCCGGCGCGCAGACGCTCGGCCGCGTCGCGTCGATCCTCGCGCGCGGCGAGGGCCTGCAGGCGCACGCGCGCTCGGCCGAAATGCGGCTGCACGATCGATAGTCGCCTGGCGGGCGGGCAGAGGCCGGCGATGTTCGCCGCGCTGCCCTAACGCAGGATGTCGCGCAGCGCTTCGACGAGCGCGGCGCACTGCTCGTCGGTGCCGACCGTGATGCGCAGGAACTGCTCGATCCGCGGCTGACGGAAGTGGCGCACGATGATCGCGCGCCGGCGCAGCTGCGCGGCGAGCTCTCCCGCATCGCGGTGCGGATGCCGGGTGAACACGAAGTTCGCTGCCGACGGCAGCACGTCGAAGCCGAGCGACGCGAGATCCGCCGAAAGGCGCTCACGAGTCGCGATCACCGCCATGCGGGTGCGCTGGAAGTGCTCCTCGTCCTCGATCGCGGCCACACCGCCCGCGATCGCCAAGCGGTCGAGCGGATACGAGTTGAAGCTGTCCTTGACGCGGTCGAGCGCTTCGATCAGATCCGGGTTGCCCACGGCGAAGCCGACGCGCAGGCCGGCGAGCGAACGCGATTTCGACAACGTCTGGACGACGAGCAGGTTCGGATGGTGCCGCACGAGCGGAATCGCCGATTCGCCGCCGAAGTCGACATACGCTTCGTCGATGACGACGACGCACTGTGGATTGCCTGCGACGATGCGTTCGATGTCACTTAGCGGCATCAGCCGGCCAGTCGGTGCGTTCGGGTTCGGGAAGATGATGCCGCCGGCAGCGACCGAGCCGTGCGGCAGGTAGTCATCCGGGCGGATCGCGAAGTCGTCGTCGAGCGGCACGGTCTCGAACGCGATGCCGTACAGGCCGCAGTAGACCGGATAGAAGCTGTACGAGATGTCCGGAAAGCGCAGCGGGCGCTCGTGCTTCAGGAGCGCCATGAACGCATGAGCGAGCACTTCGTCCGAACCGTTGCCGACGAACACCTCGCGCGGCTCGACGCCGAAGCGCGTCGCGATCGCCGCCTTGAGCCGGTCGGCGTGCGGGTCGGGGTAGAGCCGCAGCGCGTCCGACGCTTCGGCGCGGATCGCCGCGAGCGCGCGGGGCGACGGCCCATACGGATGCTCGTTGGTGTTGAGCTTGACCAGGTTGGCGAGCTTGGGCTGCTCGCCCGGGACATAAGGGGTCAGGCCGTGGACAACGGCGCTCCAGTATTGGCTCATCGGCGGATCAGGGCGTGTCGGACTGGAAAGGGAAAGAGAAAGGGATCGCTGCTGCGCCCCGCATGCCGCGCGTCCGCGCAGGTACCGGAACGGCAGCATTGCGGCGCGACTCGCGGGCGATGGTATCATGGCGCGAGAACGATGCCTGCCGGCATCCGGCCCTTCTCATTTTTGTTCCCACTCCCATGCGGCAAGCCGAAGTTACTCGCGATACCCTCGAAACCCGGATCACCGCGCGCGTCGACCTTGATGGCAGTGGCAAGGCCGCTTTCGCCACCGGAGTGCCGTTCCTCGACCACATGCTCGACCAGATCGCCCGCCACGGTGCGTTCGACCTGGATATCCGGGCCGAGGGCGATACGCACATCGACGACCACCATACCGTCGAGGATGTCGGTATCACGCTCGGGCAGGCTTTCGCCAGGGCGCTGGGCGACAAGCGGGGCATCCGCCGCTATGGTCACGCCTACGTGCCGCTCGACGAGGCGCTGTCGCGTGTCGTCGTCGATTTTTCCGGACGCCCCGGGCTGCACTATTTCGTCAGCTACACGCGGGCGCGAATCGGCAGCTTCGATGTCGATCTCGCGCGCGAATTTTTCCAGGGCTTCGTCAATCACGCCGGCGTGACGCTGCACATAGACAGCCTGCGCGGCGACAACGCCCACCACCAGTGCGAAACGATTTTCAAGGCTTTCGGCCGCGCGTTGCGGATGGCGGCCGAACGCGACGAGCGTGCGGCGGGAGCGATCCCCTCGACCAAGGGCGCACTCTGATTCCTTCCCGATTCATCTGATTACGATACGAGCGATTCCGCGATGAGCGACGTAGCGATCATCGACTATGGCATGGGCAATCTGCGCTCGGTTGCCAAGGCGATCGAACATGTGGCGCCCGGCAAGCGGGTGGCCGTAACTTCCGATCCGGCCGTCGTGGCCGCCGCCGCACGAGTGGTGTTCCCCGGGCAGGGCGCGATGCCCGACTGCATGCGCGAACTCGACCTGCGCGGCCTGCGCGAGGTGGTCAAAACTGCCGCAGCGTCGAAGCCTTTCCTCGGCATCTGCATCGGCCAGCAGATGCTGTTCGAGCACAGCGAGGAAGGCAACGTGCCCGGACTGGGAATCCTGCCGGGGGGCGTGGTCCGCTTCCCCGACGCGAAGATGGTCGCGGCCGACGGCAGCCGGCTGAAAGTGCCGCACATGGGCTGGAACGAAGTGTGCCAGCGCAAGCCTCATCCGATGTGGGAGGGGATCCCGGACAACGAGCGCTTCTATTTCGTCCATAGCTATTTCGTCGCGCCAGCCGACGCGGCGCTGGTCGCCGCCGAAAGCGACTACGGGACAAGGTTTACCAGTGCAGTCGCCCGGGCTAACATCTTCGCGGTTCAGTTCCATCCGGAAAAGAGCGCCCAGGCGGGCCTGAAAATGCTTGCGAATTTCATTTCCTGGGCGCCCTGACCCGTCTGGCCATTGCCGTTTCCCATCCACTTCTGATATTGACCCCATCCCCCGTATGCTGCTGATTCCCGCTATCGATCTCAAGGACGGCCATTGTGTACGCCTGAAGCAGGGCGAAATGGACGATGCGACCGTATTTTCCGAGGATCCGGCCGCGATGGCCCGGCACTGGATCGAGCAGGGGGCGAGACGCCTGCACCTGGTCGATCTGAACGGTGCGTTCGCCGGCAAGCCGAAGAACGGCGCCGCGATCCGCTCGATCGTCGATGAGGTCGGCGACGACATTCCGGTGCAACTCGGCGGAGGCGTCCGCGACCTCGACACGATCGAGCATTATCTCGACAACGGCATTTCGTACATCATCATCGGCACCGCCGCAGTGAAGAACCCGGGCTTCCTGCATGACGCCTGCGGCGCGTTTCCAGGCCATATCATCGTCGGCCTGGATGCCAGGGACGGCAAGGTCGCCGTTGACGGCTGGTCGAAGATGACCGGTCACGACGTCGTCGATCTGGCGAAGAAATACGAGGACTACGGCGTCGAAGCGGTGATTTACACGGACATCGGCCGCGACGGCATGCTGTCGGGCGTCAATGTCGAAGCAACCGTCCGCCTGGCCCAGGCGCTGCGCATTCCGGTCATCGCGAGCGGCGGCATCGCCAGCATCGCGGACATCGATGCGCTCTGCGCAGTCGAGGCCGAAGGGATCATGGGCGCGATCACGGGGCGCGCCATCTACGAAGGGGCGCTGGATTTTGCCGTCGCGCAGGCGCGCGCCGACGAACTCAACGGCGGCGAAGGCTGATGCTTGCCAAACGCATCATCCCCTGTCTCGATGTCAATGCCGGGCGCGTCGTCAAGGGGGTCAACTTCGTCGAATTGCGCGACGCCGGTGATCCGGTCGAAATCGCGCGTCGCTACGACGAGCAGGGTGCCGACGAGATCACCTTTCTCGACATCACTGCCAGCTCGGATGCTCGCGACATCATCCTGCATGTCGTCGAACAGGTTGCCGAGCAGGTTTTCATCCCGCTGACGGTGGGCGGCGGCGTGCGCACCGTCGAAGATGTGCGCCGGCTGCTGAACGCCGGCGCCGACAAAGTCAGCATCAACACCGCCGCGGTGAATAACCCGCAGGTCGTCGCCGAGGCCGCCGGCAAAGTCGGCAGCCAGTGCATCGTCGTCGCAATCGATGCGAAACAGACGGCGCCCGGCAGATGGCAGGTGTTCACGCACGGCGGGCGCAACAACACCGGGCTCGACGCAGTCGAGTGGGCGCAGAAGGTGGCCGCGCTCGGCGCCGGTGAAATCCTGCTCACGAGCATGGACCGGGATGGCACGAAAATCGGTTTCGACCTGGGACTGACGCGCGCCGTCGCCGACGCAGTGCCGATCCCGGTGATCGCCAGCGGCGGCGTCGGAACGCTCGAGCACTTGGCCGAGGGCGTCTCGGAGGGGCGCGCGGATGCGGTGCTCGCCGCCAGCATCTTTCACTTCGGGCAGCATACGGTGCGCGAAGCGAAGGAACTGATGCGCAGCCGGGGGATCGAGGTGAGACTGTGAGCAGACCGAACTCCGTACGCTGGCTCAACGAGGTGCAGTGGGACGACCAGGGGCTGGTGCCGGTGATCGCGCAGGAAGCGGCGAGCGGCGACGTGCTGATGTTCGCGTGGATGAACCGCGAGGCGCTGCAGCGCACCGCCGAAACCGGCGAGGCGATCTACTGGTCGCGTTCACGTCGCCGGCTGTGGCACAAGGGCGAGGAGTCCGGCCATATCCAGAAAGTGCTGGAAATCCGTCTCGACTGCGACAGCGACGTCGTCCTGCTGAAAATCGAGCAAATCGGAGGCATCGCCTGCCATACCGGCCGCCACAGTTGTTTTTTCCAGCGCTACCTGGCCGACGGTTCATGGGAAACAGTCGATCCGGTCGTCAAAGATCCGAAGGATATCTACAAATGATCGATATCGAAGTGCTGCACCGAGTCGCCGCGACCCTCGCCGAGCGCAAGAAAGCCGACCCGGATTCGTCTTACGTCTCGAGCCTGTATGCCAAGGGTACCGACGCGATCTGCAAGAAGGTCGCCGAGGAGGCGGCCGAGACGATCATGGCAGCCAAGGACAAGGACATGCTCCACGTGGTCTGGGAAGTCACCGACCTGTGGTTCCACTCACTGGTGCTGCTGACGCATTTCGGCCTGTCGGTCGATGACGTACTCGCGGAGTTCCGGCGTCGCGAAGGAGTCTCCGGCATCGACGAGAAGAAATCCCGTACGGTTTCGTGAGGCGAACGAACCATGAGCGACTGTATCTTCTGCAGGATCGTGGCCGGCGAGATCCCGGCGAAAAAGATCCACGAGGACGAGGACATCCTCGCCTTTCACGACATCCATCCGGTCGCGCCGGTTCACTTCCTGGTGATCCCGAAGCTGCACATTCCGTCGATGGCCGAGTTGCGACCCGAGCACGCAGCGGTGATGGGCCGGGTGATGACCGAATCTGCCAGGATCGCCGGGGAACTAGGTTGCCTCGACGGCTTTCGAACGATCATTAACACGGGTCGGGTGGGACGGCAGGAGGTGTATCATCTGCACGTCCACATCCTGGGCGGGCCGGAGGTGCTTCCGGCAATGTTGAGGCGTTAAGGAGAGAAGTAATGGGTTCATTCAGTATCTGGCACTGGCTGATCGTTCTGGTGATTGTGGTGCTGGTCTTCGGTACGAAGAAGCTGCGCAATGTGGGCCAGGATCTGGGTGGCGCAGTCAAGGGTTTCAAGGACGGCATGCGGGATTCCGAAAAGTCCGGCGAAGACGTGCAGCAGAAGATCGGCGGTGACACGCTCGACGCTCAGGCGACGGACAAGAGCCACACGGTCAGCCACTGACCTCCCATGGGATATACCCGCTCAAAGGGGCGCCGCGGCAGTGCGCCCCTTCGTTTTGGAGCGATCCGCTAGCGCAGCATCCAGGCGGGACAACCAGCTAGATCATGTTTGATTTCGGTTTTTCGGAACTCATCGTCATCGCAGTGGTGACGCTGATCGTCGTCGGCCCGGAGCGCCTGCCGAAGGTGGCCCGCACCGCTGGTCACCTGCTGGGCCGGCTGCAGCGCTACGTCTCGGATGTGAAGTCGGACATCAAGCGTGAAATGCAGCTCGAAGAGCTCAAGGCGCTGCAACAGCAGGTCGAACAACAGGCACGAGAACTGGAATCGTCGATGCGTGGCGAGGCGGCAAAAATCGAGGCGGACGTGAATAAGACCGTCGCGGAGGTGAAATCCGGCGTGACGGTCGATGCGGCTCCCGTGCCGCTCACTCACGCGGTGGAAGCGCCGGCTGCTCCCGCTCCCATGTCCCTTGCGCCGCACGGTGATGCCGCTTCGGCGGGCAGGGAGCCGGCGGCTGTTCCCGGGTCGGGGCCGGAGAAAGCATGAGCGAGCTTCAAGAAACCTTCATCTCGCATCTCGTCGAACTGCGCGACCGGCTGTTGCGGGCGATGGTCGCGGTCATCGTGGTGTTCGTCTGCCTGATGCCCTGGGCGGGCGAGATCTACGACCTGCTTGCCAAGCCGATGATGAATACGCTGCCAGAAGGCACGCACATGATCGCCACCGGCGTGGTCACGCCGTTTTTCGTGCCGGTCAAAGTCACCATGATGGTGTCTTTCGTTCTCGCGCTGCCTTTCGTGCTCTATCAGGCCTGGGCGTTCATCGCCCCGGGACTGTATGCCCACGAGCGCCGCCTCGGCCTGCCGCTGGTGCTCGGCAGCACGCTGCTGTTTCTGCTCGGCATGGCCTTCTGCTATTTCTTCGTGTTCGGTACCGTCTTCAAGTTCATTGCCGAGTTCGCGCCGAAGAGCATAGTCCCCGCGCCGGATATCGAACAGTATCTGTCGTTCGTGATGACCCTGTTCATCGCCTTCGGCCTGACGTTCGAAGTTCCCGTGGCGGTGATCCTGCTCGTCAAGGCAGGGGTGGTCAGCATTTCCAAGCTCCGCGAAGTCCGGCCCTACGTCATTGTCGGCGCGTTCGTCATCGCGGCGATCATCACGCCTCCCGATGTGGTGTCGCAGTTCATGCTCGCAGTGCCGATGTGCCTGCTCTACGAAGTGGGAATCCTGCTGGCGAAGTTCGTTAGCAAGCGGGCGGGAACGGAAGAACCTGAGCGAGTCGAGCCGGACCTCGATCGCCTCGAAGCGCCGGAGCCCGACCGGAAATAAGCAAGGGCCGCCGCTGGACGCGCAAGCGCGATCAGCGCTCGGCAGGGGGTGTCGGTCGGCGTCCGATCTGTACTTTCAGCTCGATTTCGCCAGTCGGGCGGCGGAGGCGGAACAGGGCTTCGTGTCCCGGGGGCAGGGCTGCGACAGTTTCCAGCATTCCCCGGGGGTCATGCACCGACGTCCCGTCAACGCTGAGCAGCACGTCGCCCGGCAGGATTCCTGCGCGTTCGGCCGGGCTGCCGCGCAGCACCCCGGCGATCAGGGCGCCATCGACTTTCGGCAGACCGAAGGATTCGGCCAGTTCGGCAGTTATTTCCTGTATCTCGACGCCGATCCAGCCGCGCGTCACTTCCCCGGTGGAAACGATCTGTTCGAGGACGTTTCGCGCAATCGAGACCGGTATCGCGAAACCGATACCGAGCGAGCCTCCCGAACGCGAATAGATCGCGGTATTGATTCCGACGAGGTTCCCGTGACTGTCGACGAGTGCGCCGCCGGAGTTTCCGGGATTGATCGCCGCATCCGTCTGGATATAGTTCTCGAAGGTATTGATCCCGAGCTGGCTGCGGCCGAGTGCCGAAACGATTCCCATCGTTACCGTCTGGCCGACCCCGAACGGATTGCCGATCGCGAGCACGACGTCACCGACCTCGACGGCGTCAGTTGCCGCAAACGTGATCGCCGGAAGCTTTCCGTTGCCTTCGAGCTTCAGCACCGCGAGATCGGTCTCCGGGTCGCGGCCGACGAGCTTGGCGGGGAATTTCCGCCCGTCGTTGAGTGCGACCTCGATCTCGTCCGCGGCTTCAATCACGTGATTGTTCGTGAGGATGAATCCGTCGGGGCTCGCGACGACGCCCGAGCCCAGCCCCGACGCGCGCTGCGGCGGCGCGTTGTCCTGGCGCTCGCCGAAGAAATGACGAAAGATCGGATCGTCGAGAAGCGGATGACGCGGGCGCGCGACGTCCTTTGTCGTGTAGATGTGCACCACCGCCGGCATCGAGCGTTGGGCGGCTTCCGCGTACGAACCCGGGGCCACGGCGGCCGAAGCGGAGGCGGCGCCGGGGGCTTCGAGGATTTCCACCACCGAGGACGGCGCAGTGCCTTTGAGCCACTCGGGCTTCAGGGTGGTGAGGACAAACAGCACCGCGACGCTGATCGTCACGGCCTGCGCGAAAGTCAGCCACAGGCGGCGCATAATGTTGCTCTGATGCGCGAGCGGCTGCACAGCCACTCGCGGAGGAATCGGACAAAACCGGACAAGTTGGTGAGCGGAGAGCGCATGCAACTCATCGAGCTGCAAACCCATCTGAATGAACTGCTGGATATCGCGCGATTCAGGGATTATTGCCCAAACGGATTGCAAGTGGAAGGACGCGCGGAGGTGAGACGGGTGTTGTGCGGGGTGACGGCGAGCCAGGCGCTGGTCGATCTGGCGGTCGCCGAAGGCGCCGACGCGCTGCTTGTGCACCATGGCTACTTCTGGCGCGGCGAGGACGGCCGCATCACGGGGATCCGCAAGCGGCGCCTCGCCGGGCTGCTGCGCAACGATATCAGTCTTCTCGCCTACCATCTCCCGCTCGATGCCCACGCGGAATTCGGCAACAACGCTCAACTGGGGAAGCTGCTGGGCTGGCACGGGGAAGGACGGTTCGGCGATCAGGAACTGGGCTGGATCGGAACCCCGCTGCAGCCGAACAGCGCCGGCCATATCGCCCGTTCGCTCGCTGCGAGGCTTGGTCGGGAGCCGTTGCTCGTCGGCGACCCCGAGCGCGTCGTCCGGCAGGTGGCATGGTGCACCGGCGGTGCCCAGGGTTATTTCGAGGAGGCCATTGCCGCGGGAGCGGATCTCTATGTCTCCGGGGAAATCTCCGAGCAGACGGTGCATGTTGCCCGCGAATCCGGCGTCGCCTTCATCGCTGCCGGGCATCACGCGACGGAGCGCTACGGCGTGCACGCGCTCGCGCAATATCTGTCCGACGCTTTCGGGCTCGACGCCCGGTTTGCCGATCTCGACAATCCGGTCTGATCGCCGCCCGGCCGTTCGCAGCAGCCGCGGGGTCAGGACGAGAGGGACAGCTCCTTCCGGACGTCCGGCTGATACGGACCGAGGTGCTCTTCGAGAACGCCGGCAAGAATGAGGATCTCGTCGATCACGCTGAGCGGGAAGCCTTCCCGCATGCCGTCGCGGTTGTCGCGTAGCAGGTTCTCCAGGTAGGCCTGGCAGTCGCGGCTTCCCCACAGGTTTTGAATCCGGCCCATGACGTGAGACATCTGTTCGATCGTGCCCGTCGGCCGGCGCGCTTCGTCGAACGTGTCCCAGGTTACCGCCTTGACGTTGAACGTCTTGTTCAGCTGTCGCGCGAGCGTGTCGAACTCGGGCCGCAATCCCGCGGCACGATACACTTCGAGCAGTTTCAGCCACGGCGTGACGGCTTTCTTCGGGTTCGACTCGATGAACTCGGCGAGCGTCTCGGCCGCTCCTTGCACGCGGCCGAAAGCCATCATGATTTCCGCCAGTTCGATCGCCGATTCATGCTCTTCCGCATCGTCCTCGACGAGGAGCGCCGCCGGGAGCTCCGGACGCGGGTATTCAGGTGGGGAAACGGGCGGGCGGGCCGGGACGGAAGTTGCTGCAGACAGCGGAAATCCGGGTCCTGCCGAGGCCGGCGCGGCGGGAGTGTCAGGTGTTGCGGACGGGGCGTCGAGTCGTCCGGACAGGCCAGGAAGCGATGGAGTGTTCGCAAATCGGGTCGGACCGGAGCGGGTTGCGTCGTCCCTCCGGTGTCTGCGCAGCCACAGTCCCCCTCCGGCCAGGACGAGTAACAGGGTGGCGAGCGCCGTCGCCGGAACGATCCAGCCGCGCGGTGACGAGGCGGGCGTTGCCGACGGCACCGCTGCGGAGGGGGCGATTGCGCTCGTTCTGGAAGCGGGATCGGCAGTTGCGCGCAATCGCTCCATCATCGCCGCCTGGATTTGCTCCAGCCGGCGGATGCGTTCGTTCAGTTCGAGCTGGGCGACGATCGTCCGGTCGATCGCGACGATCGCGTTTTGTTCGCGCTGTAACTGATCCTGCCCGGCGTCCGTTGCCGCCCCGGTTGGCTCCGTCTTGAGGGGGGCGCTGCTAAGACGCAAGCCGTCTTCACGGCGAACTTCCGGACCGGAGGGAAGCCGATGGCCTTCTTGCCGGAGGCGGGGTTCTCTTCTGATGGCGGATGCGGGCGCGGGAGTTCGCGTTGTCATTCTTGCCGAACGCGCAGATTGCACGGAGGACGTGCCCGCACCCGGGACAGTCCGCGGTTTTGTCCTGGTGGCGGAGGGCTCGGGTGGTGCGGCGCGTGTTTCGGCGTCGTGCCCGATCGCTGCGGGAATCGCCGGCACCTCCGGCGGAAAATCGGGGAAGGGCAGCAGCAGCGTGTACTCGCGCCGCAGGTGCGCGTCGCACGTATCTTCGATCCCGAGTTGCACGATCGGCTCGGCGACCGGGGCCGTTCCGGACACGACAATGCGCGCCGCGTGACCGTGCCCGACGATGCCTATCCGCGCGTCCCGTACCCAGGGCACGCCGCCTTCTACGGTACCTGGCGTCAGCTTCAGGCATTCGCGGGCGCGCGCCGGCTCCCCGCCGGCGATCGCGATCTCCACGCGCAGCGGTGCTCCGATCGCCGACAACGCCACCGGCTCGCCAAGCGCGACGGCGGCCATGCCCGGCGATGGCGCGAGCGCGGTGACGCTCAGCACAACGGAAAAGGAGACGGCCAGGTGCGCGGTTCTGTTCATGGTCGGCTCGTCGACGCTGCAGTGGGCAAGGAGGCGTTACAGTTTGTATCAATTGGTGCCGCCATTTTAAACAGCCTACATGTGCAGGGGGCGGGCATTCTTCAGCGCGGTGTGCAGTAATTCGGAAAACACCCGATTCGGTTTGCGGCTCTCTGCCCCGCCACGGGTCGCCGCTGCCTCGCAGGGTTCGTATCCTGCGTTGGCGCTTCAGCCACGACTGCGGAATTCACGGTAGTATCGACGTCCCATACGCTGCCGTACGTGAAGATGCCCCTTCCTCCTCCGCGTGTTCCCCGCCAGAAAGCCCATCTGCGCCAGATAAGCGTCGAAGGGTACCGGCGCGACGACGGAATGCTCGAGCTCGAAGCCTGCCTGCGGGACACGAAAGATCTCGACTATGTGCTCGCTTCCGGTGTCCGCCGGGCTGGCGACGCGATCCACGAGATGAGGGTGCGCGTCACCCTCGACGCCGATTTCACGATCGTCGACGCGGAAGCCTGTTCCGAGCGCGTGCCGTATCCGGGTGGCTGCGAGACCATCGCGCCGGCCTACCGGCAACTCATCGGCCTGAACCTGATGCACGGTTTTCGCCGGACCGTCGGCGAAATGTTCAGCGACGTCCGCGGTTGCTCCCACATGACAGAGTTGTTGCTGAGCCTGCCCACCGTGGCAATCCAGACGCTGGCCACTTTTCGCCGCGACAACGAGGACGGGGGCGAGAAGCCGTTCCAGCTCGACCGTTGCCACGCGCTGGAGACCTCGACGCAGACTGTGCGCCTGTACTACCCGAAGTGGCATCGGGAGCGGGCGAAAGACTCGTAATTCCTATTGGGTACACGGGCCCGGCTGAAATTCCGCACTGCGCAATTCCGGTTATAATCCGGCGATCTTGCGGCGATCGCGCCCGGTGAGGGGGCGAGTCATGAGACGGGGCCGGGCTGCAGTGTCCGGCCGGCAGCGGCGTGCGTCGGACGAGGGAGACGGCGCCCGTCGCGGAGCGAAGCTCCGAAGCGTCCCATCAACCTGTTCGCGCCGCTTGCGCGTCGCGTCTTCGATCGAAGGGCAACCATGAAGATTCATGAGTATCAGGCAAAAGAGCTGTTGAGAAAGTACGGCGTCGTCACGCCGCGCGGTTTCCACACCGTGTCGGTGGATGGCGCAGTCAAGGCGGCTGAAGAACTGGGCGGCAAGATCTGGGTCGTCAAGGCGCAGATCCATGCGGGCGGGCGCGGAAAAGGCGGTGGCGTGAAACTCGCCCGCTCGCTCGATGAAGTCCGCCAGCACGCAAGCGACATCCTCGGCATGCAGCTCGTGACGCACCAGACCGGCCCCGAAGGCCAGAAGGTGCGCAACCTGCTGATCGAAGAAGGCGCCGACATCCAGAAGGAATACTACGTCGCGGCGCTGACCGATCGCGCCACCCAGAAGGTCGCGATCATGGCCTCCTCCGAAGGCGGGATGGACATCGAGGAAGTCGCGCACAGCACGCCCGAGAAGATCCTCAAGGAATTCGTCGACCCGCTGGTCGGCCTGACCGACGCACAAGCCGAGAACCTGGCGCGCGGTATCGGCGTGCCGGAAGCTTCAGTCGCCAAGGCCGTGGATGCGCTGAAGCGCCTGTACACCTGCTACATGGAAACCGATGCCTCGCTGGCGGAAATCAACCCGCTGATCCTCGAAGGCAACGGCAACATCAAGGCGCTCGACGCCAAGTTCAACTTCGATTCGAACGCCCTGTACCGTCACCCGGAAATCGTCGATTTCCGTGACTTCGACGAAGAAGATGCGGACGAGATCGAAGCCTCGAAGTTCGACCTCGCCTACATCTCGCTCGACGGCAACATCGGCTGCCTGGTGAACGGCGCCGGTCTGGCGATGGCCACGATGGACACGATCAAGCTGTTCGGCGCCGAGCCGGCCAACTTCCTCGACGTCGGCGGCGGCGCGACGACCGAGAAGGTCACCGAAGCGTTCAAGATCATGCTCAAGAACCCCAAGGTCAAGGGCATCCTGGTCAACATCTTCGGCGGCATCATGAAGTGCGACACCATCGCCACCGGCGTGGTCGCCGCAGCCAAGGAAGTCAATCTCTCCGTCCCGCTCGTGGTGCGCATGAAAGGTACCAACGAAGACCTCGGCAAGAAGATCCTCGCCGAGTCGGGCCTGCCGATCATCGCCGCCGACACGATGGCGGAAGCTGCGACCAAGATCGTCGCGGCGGTCAAGTAAGGAGAGTGTGAATGTCCATCCTGATCAACAAAGACACCAAAGTCATTACCCAGGGCATCACCGGCAAGACCGGCCAGTTCCACACCGAGAAGTGCATCGAGTACGCCAACGGCAAGAACTGCTTCGTCGCCGGCGTGAACCCGAAGAAGGCCGGTGAGAAGATCCTCGACGTGCCGATCTACGGCTCGGTCAAGGACGCCAAGCAGGCCACCGGCGCGACCGTGTCCGTGATTTACGTGCCGCCGGCCGGTGCCGCCGATGCGATATGGGAAGCCTGCGAGGCCGACCTGGATCTGGCGATCTGCATCACCGAAGGCATCCCGGTCCGCGATATGCTGATCGTGCGCAACAAGATGAAGCAGAAAGTGGCCAAGGGCGGCAAGGAAACGCTGCTGCTGGGGCCCAACTGCCCCGGTCTGATCACGCCGGACGAGATCAAGATCGGCATCATGCCGGGTCACATCCATCGCAAGGGCCGCATCGGTGTCGTGTCGCGTTCGGGCACGCTGACCTATGAAGCCGTCGCGCAGCTGACCGAAATCGGTCTGGGTCAGTCGTCGGCAGTCGGTATCGGCGGCGACCCGATCAACGGCCTGAAGCACATCGACGTGATGCGCATGTTCAACGACGATCCGGACACCGATGCGGTGATCATGATCGGCGAGATCGGCGGTCCGGACGAAGCCGAAGCGGCGCAGTGGTGCAAGGCCAACATGAAGAAGCCGATCGTCGGCTTCATCGCCGGCGTCACCGCGCCGGCCGGCAAGCGCATGGGCCACGCCGGTGCGCTGATCTCGGGTGGTGCGGACACTGCTGACGCCAAGCTCGCGATCATGGAAGAGTGCGGCTTCACGGTGACGCGCAACCCGTCGGAGATGGCCAAGCTGCTGAAGGCGATGCTGTAAGCACGACTCACCCCGCCCAGTGGAAAAGCGCCGGCTGGACCGGCGCTTTTCGTTGCTGGGAGCGGGCAGGGAAAAACTGCTAGAATCCTTCGCTGCGCTTTTTCCCGCTTATCGTCCATCCGGAGTTTTTCATGGCAATCGAACGTACCCTGTCCATCATCAAGCCCGACGCCGTCGCGAAGAACGTGATCGGCAAGATCTACCAGCGCTTCGAAGATGCAGGCCTGAAGATCATCGCGTCGAAGATGGTGCATCTGTCCGAGCGCGAAGCCGGCCAGTTCTACGCCGTGCACAAGGAGCGCCCGTTCTTCAAGGATCTCGTGTCCTTCATGATTTCCGGGCCGGTGATGATCCAGGTGCTCGAAGGCGAGAGCGCGATTGCGACGAACCGCGACCTGATGGGCGCCACCGATCCGAAAAAAGCCGATGCCGGCACGATTCGTGCGGATTTTGCGGAATCCATCGACGCGAACGCGGTCCATGGTTCCGATGCGCCGGAAACGGCGGCAGTCGAGATTGCGTTCTTCTTTCCCGGCATGAACGTTTACACCCGCTGAACCCCTCACGGGGAGAGCCCGCGCATCGGCCCGCGCATCTTCATCGATAGCGGGCCGATTGCATTATGGGAGCTGTACGGAACGCAGATGCTTACACCGGTCAACCTGCTCGATTTCGACGTCGACGGTCTCGTCACCTGGTTCGCTGAACGGGGCGAGAAGCCTTTTCGCGCGCGCCAGGTGATGCGCTGGATGCACCGTTTCGGCGAAACCGATTTCGGCAACATGACCGACGTGGCGAAAAGCCTGCGCGCGAAGCTCGCCGAAGAAGCCTGCATCCGCGCGCCCCGCGCGATTCGCGATGCGGTATCGGTCGACGGGACGCGCAAATGGCTGCTCGACGTCGGCAGCGCGAACGCGGTCGAAGCGGTGTTCATTCCCGAGACGAATCGCGGCACCCTGTGCATTTCGTCACAAGCCGGGTGCGCGCTCGACTGCGCGTTCTGCTCGACCGGCAAGCAGGGCTTCAATCGCAACCTTTCGGCGGCCGAGATCATCGGCCAGCTGTGGCTCGCGAACCGGCTCCTCGGCGGCAGCGCGTCGCCGGCAGGTTCGAAGGACGGGGACGGCGGGCCCGACCACGCGTCCCGCGCGACCAAGCTGGACCATCGTGCTGCGGACGCCAAGGGCGTCCAATCCGACTCGTGGCGATCCTCTGACCCGGAGGAGGATCACAACGGCCGTGTCATCAGCAACGTCGTGATGATGGGGATGGGCGAACCGCTCGCGAACTTCGACAACGTCGTCACTGCGCTGCGGCTGATGCTCGACGATCACGCGTACGGACTGTCGCGCCGCCGCGTAACGGTGTCGACATCCGGCATCGTCCCGGCAATGGATCGCTTGCGCGACGAATGCCCGGTCGCGCTGGCAGTGTCGCTGCATGCGCCGGACGATGCGTTGCGCGACCGCCTCGTGCCGATCAATCGCAAATATCCGTTGCGCGAGCTGATGGCAGCGTGCCAGCGCTACCTCGAACGGGCGCCGCGCGACTTCGTGACCTTCGAATACGTCATGCTCGACGACGTCAACGACTCGGACGCACACGCCCGCGCGCTCGTCGAACTGGTGCGCGACGTGCCGTGCAAGTTCAATCTGATCCCGTTCAATCCTTTTCCGAACTCCGGCTTCGATCGTTCCCCGGCCGAACGCATCCGGCGCTTTGCGGCGATCCTCATCGACGCTGGCATCGTCACGACGACCCGCAAGACGCGCGGCGACGACGTGAACGCGGCCTGCGGGCAGCTCGCCGGACAAGTGCAGGACCGGTCGCGGCGCACGGTCAGGCTGGTGAAGCCGATGGAGGGCCGCTGAGGATGCGCCGGTTCGCGGGACGGCTGCTCCTTTGCGCTGTCGTGTTCGGGCTGACTGCGTGCGCGGCCCCATCGGGGGCAGGACGCCCGATCGCGGAGCGACCGGTCTCCGACGTGCCGGCGACGAATCCGGCGACGGCGAGCGCCAAGGTCCACGTGGATCTCGGCATGGCCTATCTACAAGTCGGGCGCTACGCGGTTGCGCTCGACGAGGGGCGGGCGGCTCTCGCGAGCGATCCCGCGTACTCGCCGGCGTATCACCTGATGGGTCTCGTCTATATGTTCATCGACGACCGGAACGCGGCGCGCGACAATTTCCAGCGCGCACTGCAGAAGGCGCCGAACGACCCCGAATTCAACAACAGCTATGGCTGGTTCCTGTGCGTGTCGGGGCAGGAAGCGGAAGGGCTCGAACGGCTCGCGCTCGCCGCGCGCAACCCCTATTACCGCACGCCTTCACGGCCCTACGCGAACGCGGGCCTGTGCCATCTGCGGCGCGGCAACGATGCTGCGGCCGAGGCCGAGTTCCAGCGCGCGGCAGAGCTCGACCCATCCAACGCGCAGGCGCTCTACCACCTTGCCGCGATCGCCTACCGCCGCGGCGACTACGAGCTTGCGCGGAACCATCTCGTGCAGTTGCACCAGCAAAGCGAGCCGTCAGCGGAGTCCGTATGGCTCGGTGTGCGCACCGAGCGCAAACTCGGCAATCGTGAGGCCGAGTCGAGCTACGCGGCGCAACTGCGCGGCCGTTTTGCCGATAGCGGGGAACATCGGGCAATGAAACAGGGAAATTACGAGTGAACGACGTTCATCGTGAAGAGGACGCGACCCCGGTCGAGCCGGCTGCTGCCGCATCTGTCGGACAGATCCTGCGGCGTGCACGCGAAGCCCGCCACGAGACCGTAGGCGACGTCGCGTACGCATTGAAACTGACTTCCCGGCAGATCGAGGCGATGGAAGCCGAGCGCTTCGAGCTGCTGCCAGGGCCGGCGTTTGTTCGCGGCTTTCTGCGCAATTACGCGCGGTATCTCGGGATCGATCCGGCCGCGCTGCTCGCCGGCCTCGCAAAAAACGCCGCTGCGATGCCGGTCGAACTCGCTCCGCTGTCGAATGCCGAAGGTGTGATGCCGAGCGGCAGGGCGGCGCGTTCCGCTCGTCTGCCGGCAGCGCTGGTTGCCGGCGCCTTATTGACCGTTGTCGTCGCGGGATGGTTTTTCGACTGGTTCCAGATGCCGGATACCGAAACCGCGACTGTCGAATTGGCGCCGTCCGAAGGGGAGGCAACGCCATTGCCGGTGCCGCTCGAACCTCCGTCCGCGGCCGAGCCCGACGTGGCGCCGCAACTGTCCTCGCCTGCTGCGGTGACGCCGGATGGCGTGGCGGCGAACGACGTGCCGCCGCAGGCGCCCGCCGCGGCGCCTTTGGCGGAAGCCGCTCCCGCGTCCATTGCGGAAGACAGGGCGACCACCACCGTTCCCGCCGGACTGCCGGGCGTCGAACACCTCGTGTTTCGTTTTGCCGGTGAATCGTGGGTGGAGGTGCGCGACGCGACGGGGAAGGTCATTTTTTCCGGCCTCAATGCGGCGGGCAGCACCCGTACGGTCCAGGGCCAGCCGCCGTTCGGGCTCGTCGTCGGCAACGCGCAAAAGGTCACGACGGAATTTCGCGGCCAGCCGCTGGACCTTGTTCCCCATATTCGCGTCGGCGTCGCAAAGCTGACCGTGAAGTGAGCTGAAATGGCAACGAATTCTTCTTCGGGATCACTCGTCCGTCACAAGACCCGGCAGGTCAGGGTGGGGCGCATCAGCATCGGTTCGAACGCGCCGGTGGTCGTGCAGTCGATGACGAACACCGACACCGTCGACGTGCTCGGAACCGCAATGCAGGTCGCCGAGCTCGCCCGCGCCGGCTCCGAGCTCGTGCGCATCACGGTCAATAACGAGGCGGCCGCGAAAGCCGTGCCGCATATCCGTGATCGCCTGCTGGCGCTCAACGTCGACGTGCCGCTCGTCGGCGACTTCCACTACAACGGGCACAAGCTGCTCTCCGAGCATCCGGCCTGCGCCGAGGCGCTGGCGAAGCTGCGGATCAATCCGGGCAACGTCGGCGCGGGCGCGAAGCGCGACCCGCAGTTCGCCGCGATCGTCGACATCGCGTGCCGCCACGACAAGCCGGTGCGCATCGGCGTGAACTGGGGGAGCCTCGATCCGTCGGTGCTGGCGCGCGTCATGGACCAGAACGCGAAGCTCGCACAGCCGCGCGACGCGAACGCGGTGATGCGCGAAGCCCTCGTCGTCTCGGCGCTGGAGTCGGCGGCGAAAGCCGAAGAATATGGGCTCGGGGGCGACCGCATCATCCTGTCGGCGAAAGTGTCGAGCGTGCAGGACCTGATCGCGGTGTATCGCGATCTGGCGGCGCGCTGCGACTATCCGCTGCACCTCGGGCTGACCGAAGCGGGAATGGGGTCGAAAGGCATCGTCGCCTCGACCGCGGCGCTCGCGGTACTGCTGCAGGAAGGCATCGGCGACACGATCCGCATCTCGCTGACGCCGGAACCGAACGGCAGCCGCGCGCAGGAAGTCGTCGTCGCGCAGGAAATCCTGCAGACGATGGGCCTGCGCGCGTTCACGCCGATGGTGATCGCGTGCCCGGGGTGCGGGCGCACGACCAGCACTTTCTTCCAGGAACTGGCGTCGGGCATCCAGTCCTACGTGCGGGACCAGATGCCGGTGTGGCGCGAGCAGTACGACGGCGTCGAGAACATGACCGTCGCGGTGATGGGCTGCGTCGTGAATGGGCCGGGCGAGAGCAAGCACGCCAACATCGGCATCTCGCTGCCCGGCACCGGCGAGACTCCCGCGGCACCGGTGTTCGTCGATGGCGAGAAAACCGTCACGCTGCGCGGCGACAATATCGGCACCGAATTCAAGGCCATCGTCGACGACTACGTGGCCACCAGATACGTGAAAAAGGCGGGCTGAACCGTCAGCTTATGACAGAAAAAAAACCGATGATTCAGGCCTTGCAGGCGGTACGCGGGATGAACGACATCCTGCCCGACGAGGCCGAAGCCTGGGAGCATTTCGAAGATATCGTCCGCGACTGGTTGCGCAGCTACGGCTACCGGCCGATCCGCATGCCGATCGTGGAGCCGACGCCGCTGTTCAAGCGCGCGATCGGTGAAGTCACGGACATCGTCGAGAAGGAAATGTACTCTTTCGAGGACGCGCTCAACGGTGAACAACTGACGCTGCGCCCGGAGGGCACGGCATCGTGCGTGCGCGCGGCGATCCAGCACAAGATGCTGTCCGCCGGCGCGCAGCGCCTCTACTATCACGGCCCGATGTTCCGCCACGAGCGGCCGCAGAAAGGGCGCTACCGCCAGTTTCACCAGATCGGCGTCGAGGCGCTGGGCTTCGACGGTCCCGATATCGACGCCGAACACATCCTGATGTGCGCGCGCCTGTGGGACGATTTCGGGCTGGAGGACGTCAGGCTGGAGCTGAACTCGCTCGGCTCCTCCGACGAACGGGCGCGCCACCGGGCGGAACTCGTCGCGTACCTCGAGAGGCATCGCGAGCGCCTCGACGACGATGGCAGGCGGCGCCTGCATACGAATCCGCTGCGCATCCTCGACACCAAGAACCCCGAACTGCAGGACCTCGTCGATAACGCGCCCAAGCTGCTCGATTTCCTCGGCGAGGACTCGCTGAAGCACTTCAATGGCGTACAGGTGCTGCTCAAGGACGCTGGCGTGCCGTACCGCATCAACCACCGGCTCGTGCGCGGCCTCGACTATTACAACCGTACCGTGTTCGAGTGGGTCACGACGCGGCTCGGCGCGCAGGGCACGGTGTGCGCGGGCGGCCGCTACGACGGTCTCGTCGAACAGCTCGGCGGCCGTCCGGCGCCGGCGGCCGGTTTCGCGATGGGCATCGAGCGGCTGCTCGCGCTATGGCGCGAAAGCGGCGGCGAGGCCGAACCGGCCCAGCCGGACGTGTACGTCGTCCACCTCGGCGAGCAGGCTCAGCGCCTCGCGTTTCGCGCCGCCGAGGCCCTGCGCAGCCATGGTTTCGCGGTGTTGATGCATTGCGGCGGCGGCAGCTTCAAGTCGCAGATGAAGAAAGCGGACGCAAGCGGGGCGCCGGTCGCAGTCGTGATCGGTGACGACGAGGCGGCGACGGGGGAAGTCGGCCTGAAGCCGTTGCGCGGCCCCGGCGGCCAGCAGCGCGTCGCGCTCGATGGCCTCGCCAATGCAGTGGCCGAATGCCTGTTCACGGAAAATGAGGAAGAAGATGGCAGTTTATGACCTGGAAGAACAGGAGCAGATTTCCGAGCTGAAGGCCTGGTGGGCCCAGTACGGCAAGCTCGTGACGACGCTCGCAGTGGCGGCGGCGCTCGCGTCGGTCGGCTGGCAAGGCTTCAGGTGGTACCAGAACAAGCAGGCGAGCGAGGCCGGCGCGCTGTATTTTGTTGTGCAGCAGGCCGCCGAGCGAGGCGACGCGCAGAAGGCCCGCGAGGCCGCCGGGCAGATCATCGAAAAATTCTCCGGCACCGTCTATGCCGAAATGGCCGCGCTGCTGTCGGCCGGCGTGCAGTTCAGCGCCGGCGAGGGAAAGAACGCGCGTGCCCAGCTCGAGTGGCTGGTGGAGCACGGCGACGACGCGGTCCTGCGTGACATCGCGCGGCTGCGACTCGCGAGCGTGTTGCTCGACGAAGGCGCCCATGCCGATGCGCTCGCCCGGCTGCAAGCCGAGCCGGATGCAGCGCTGAAAGGGCGTTTCGCCGATCTGCGCGGTGACGTGCTGGCCGCGAACGGCAAGCTGGCCGAAGCCCGCAGCGCCTACCAGGGCGCGCTGGATGCGATTGCGCAGGGCGGCACCGAAGGCGGCGAGACGTTGCGCGAAGTGGTGCGCGTGAAGCTTCAGGCGCTGGAGGGCTGAGCGATGACGCGTCCTCTGGTCACCCTGCTGCTCGCGGGCTCGCTCGCGCTTTCCGCCGGCTGCTCGTCGCTGAATCCTTTTGCGTCGTCGACACCCGAGCCGGCGGAGCTCGTCGCCTTCAAGCCTTCGGCCGAGCTGCACACGGTCTGGCAGGCGGAAGTCGGCTCGTCGGGGCCGTACGTGTTCCAGCCGGCCGTCGTCGGCGAGGAAGTCTATGCGGCGGCGCACGACGGCACGGTCGCGCGCTACCAGGACGGAAAAGCCGTGTGGACGGCGAAAGTCGGCAAGCGCCTGTCTGCCGGAGTCGGCAGCGACGGCCGCTTGGCAGTGGTCGTGACGACCGGCGGCGAAGTGGTCGCATACGACGCAGCGACCGGTGAGCCGCGCTGGCGAGTTCCGGCAGGAGTTGAAGTCCTCGCCCCGCCCGCGGTCGGGGACGCGGTGGTGGTCGTGCGCGCATCCGACAGCCGCCTGATCGGGCTTGACGCTCGCGATGGCAGTCGGCGCTGGGTGTTCCAGCGGCCGACGCCGCCGCTGGCGCTGCGCAGTTTCGCCGGCATGACGATCGAAGGCGGTGTGGCGCTCGTCGGTTATCCGGGAGGCAAGCTGGTCGCGGTCAATCTCGCCAACGGCGGGCCGCTGTGGGAGCTGACGGTGGCGACGCCGCGCGGCGCGACCGAACTCGAGCGGGTTGCCGACGTCGCCGGAACGCCGGTGCTCGGCCGGCGGGAAGTGTGCGCGGTGGCCTATCAGGGACGCGCGGCGTGCTTCGACGCGACCAACGGCAACGCGATCTGGTCGCGCGAGTTCTCGAGCAGCGCGGGCATGGACCGCGACGCGCGCTTTGTCTACATCACGGACGACAGGGACGCCGTCCATGCGCTGGAGGCCGGCAGCGGCGCGAGCGCGTGGAAACAGGATGCGCTGGCGCGACGGACCGTATCGCGCCCGCTTGTCGCGGGGAACTTCGTCGCCGTGGGCGACATGGAAGGGTACGTGCATCTCCTCGACCGCGAGAGCGGCGCTTTCGCGGCGCGGGCGCGTGCCGACGACAGCGCGATCGTTGCCGATCCGCGCCGCTTCGGTGCCCAGGGTTTTGTCATCCAGACGCGTGACGGCAACATCCGCGTCTTTGAAGTCCGCTAGGCGGGAATGAGCGCTTGAAACCCACAATAGTTCTGGTTGGCCGGCCCAACGTCGGCAAGTCCACGCTGTTCAACCGGCTGACGAAAACCCGTGACGCACTCGTGGCCGACCAGCCCGGGTTGACGCGCGACCGCCACTACGGCATCGGCCGCGTCGGCGACCGCGATTATCTCGTCGTCGACACGGCCGGCTTCGATCCGGTCGCCAAGGACGGCATCATGCACGAGATGGCACGGCAGGCCGAGCAGGCGATCGCCGAGGCCGACGCGCTGCTGTTCATGGTCGACGGCCGCAGCGGCCTCACGCCTCATGACGAACAGATCGCTGCACGCCTGCGCCGCGCCGGGCGCCCGGTCTATCTCGTCGTCAACAAGTCGGAAGGCATGGAGCGGACGATGGTCGCGGCCGAATTCCATGCGCTCGGGCTCGGCGATCCGCTGCCGGTTTCCGCCTCCCACGGCGAGGGGGTGAAACAGCTCCTCGACCTCGTGCTCGGCGCCTTTCCGCCGGATGTGGAGCCCGAAGAGGACGAGGGGCGCACGCCACGGATCGCGATCGTCGGCCGTCCGAACGTCGGCAAGTCGACTTTCGTCAACAGCCTGCTCGGCGAGGAGCGCGTCATCGCGTTCGACATGCCGGGCACGACACGCGATGCAATCGCGATCCCGTTCGAACGCGACGGGCGCCACTACACGCTGATCGATACGGCCGGCCTGCGCCGGCGCGGCAAAGTGTTCGAGGCGGTCGAGAAGTTCTCGGTGATCAAGACGCTGCAGGCGATCGAGCAGGCGAATGTGGTCGTCCTGGTGCTCGACGCATCGCAGGATATTTCCGACCAGGATGCGCATATCGCGGGATTCATCCTCGAGGCGGGACGCGCGCTGGTCGTCGCAGTCAATAAATGGGACGACGTCGACGACTACCGCCGCGAGCTCATCAAGCAGGACCTCACGCGCAAGCTCAATTTCCTCTCGTTCGCGCGCTTTCACTACATTTCGGCACTGAAGGGCGCGGGCGTTGCCGCAGTCATGAAGTCGGTCGACGCAGCGTATGCCGCTGCGATGGTCAACCTGTCGACCCCGCGCCTCACGCGCACGATGCAGGCTGCGCTCGCGAAACAGGCACCGCCGCGCCACGGGGTTTTCCGGCCGAAGATGCGTTATGCGCATCAGGGCGGCAACAACCCTCCGGTGGTCGTCATTCACGGCGCGGCACTCGATCATGTGCCGACCTCGTACGTGCGCTATCTCGAACGGACCTTCATGGAGGCGTTCAAGCTGCAGGGAACGCCGTTGCGGATACAATTCCGTACTGCGCACAATCCGTTTATAGGGAAAGAATAGGCTCCGCACCGGGAGGACGTGCCGGCGCCAATATTGCGGCGCAGCATATAATCCTTTACATTCACAAGAAGATAGAGCTTCGAGGTTTTAAAATGAGCAATAAAGGGCAACTTCTACAAGACCCGTTTCTGAATACCTTGCGCAGGGAGCATGTGCCGGTCGCGATTTACCTGGTGAATGGCATCAAGCTGCAGGGCCAGATCGAATCCTTCGACCAATACGTCGTTCTGCTGAAGAACACCGTTACCCAGATGGTCTACAAGCATGCGATCTCCACGGTCGTGCCTGCACGTCCGGTCAATATCCAGCAGCAGGATTCGGGTGAAGGCAATAGCTGAGTCCCGATCCATCGAGCAGTCATTCCCGGCTTTGTCGAGTCTCCATGTTTGAGCGTCCTGCTTCCGGTGAGCGGGCCGTTCTTGTTCAACTCGATCTGAATCAGGGGGCACTCGACGAACGCCTTTCCGAACTCAGGCTGCTCGCCGTCAGCGCGGGCGCGAGTGTCGAAGCGGTCATCGGCGGGCGGCGTGCAAAGCCCGATCCGGCGCTGTTCGCCGGGCGCGGGAAAGTCGACGAGATTGCCGAGGCGTTGCGCGTTCATGACGCCGACCTCGTCATTTTCAATCACGCGCTGTCGCCGGCACAGCAGCGCAACCTCGAGCGTTCGCTCGAGTGCCGTGTCATCGACCGCACTGCACTGATCCTCGACATCTTCGCGCAGCGCGCGCGCAGCCACGAAGGCAAGCTGCAGGTCGAACTCGCGCAGCTCGACCACCTGTCGACACGGCTCGTCCGCGGCTGGACTCACCTCGAGCGGCAGAAAGGCGGCATCGGCCTGCGCGGGCCGGGCGAGACGCAGCTCGAAACCGACCGCCGCCTGCTCGGCATGCGGGTCAGGACGCTGAAAGAGCGGCTGGCCCGGATCGAGAAGCAGCGCCGCGTGCGTCGGCGCGGCCGGCTGGGGCGGGGCGTGCTGTCGGTGTCCCTCGTCGGGTACACGAACGCCGGCAAATCGACGCTCTTCAACGCGTTGACGAAAGCCGGTGCGTACGCGGCCGACCAGCTGTTCGCGACGCTCGACACGACCTCGCGCCGTCTGTATGTCGGCGAGGGGGGGAATGTCGTGCTCTCGGATACCGTCGGTTTCATCCGCGATCTTCCGCATTCCCTGGTCGCGGCTTTTCACTCCACGCTCGAGGAAACCGCCAGCGCCGACCTGTTGCTGCACGTCGTCGATGCAGCCAGCGAGGACCGTGAAGCGCAAGTCGATGCGGTCAATCGCGTGCTCGTCGAGATCGGCGCGGGCGACGTGCCGCAGATCATGGTGATGAACAAGATCGACCTCACCCAGGCCGAAGCGGCGGCCAACCGGGATGAATATGGTAAGATCGACCGCGTTTTTTTGAGCGCCAGGACAGGCGAAGGACTGGGCCTGCTGCGCGATGCTCTGGCCGAAGCGGCACGTGCGGCTGCGGCTGCCCCGGAAGATCCTGCGGGATCTTCGCCGAATCTTACCGACATCGATCCTATTCAAACGTGATTACAGGCGTTCTAATGTCACTCAATGACCCTCGCTGGGGCAACCAGGGGAATGACGACGGCAAGCGCGGCGACGGAAATCGCGGCGGGAACCAGGGTCCCCCGGATCTCGAAGACATCTGGCGTGATTTCAACCAGCGGCTGTCGAGCATGTTCGGTGGCAAGCGCGGCGGACGCAACGGCGGCAGCGGTGGAGGCGGCGGCGGACCGCAGATGCCGCAGATTTCTTTCCGCCAGTTCGGCGGCGGAATCGGCGCGCTGCTGGCGCTGATTTTCATCGTCTGGCTCGCGAGCGGTTTCTACATTGTCGACGCGAACCAGCGCGGCGTCGTGCTGCGCTTCGGCAACTTCGTGCAGACCACCGATCCCGGCCTGCGCTGGCGCCTGCCTTATCCGATCGAGAGCAATGAGATCGTCGATCTGACCGGGGTGCGGACCGTCGAGGTCGGCTATCGCGGCACCGAGCGCAACAAGGTGCTGCGCGAGTCGCTGATGCTGACCGATGACGAAAACATCATCAATATCCAGTTCGCGGTCCAGTACGTGCTGAGCAGCCCGGAGAATTACCTGTTCAACAACCGCTTTCCGGACGAGTCGGTGATCCAGGCCGCCGAATCGGCAATGCGCGAGATCGTCGGCAGAAGCAAGATGGACTTCGTGTTGTATGAAGGACGCGAGCAGATCGCGGCGAGCGCCCACGAACTGATCCAGAAAATTCTGGATCGTTACGAAACGGGCATCCAGGTGAGTCGCGTGACGATGCAGAATGCGCAGCCGCCGGAGCAGGTTCAGGCAGCCTTCGACGATGCGGTGAAAGCGGGTCAGGATCGCGAGCGCGCGCGCAACGAGGGCGAGGCCTACGCGAACGACGTGATACCGCGCGCCCGCGGAACGGCATCCCGTCTTATCGAGGAGGCGAACGCCTATCGGGAGCGGGTAGTCGCGAATGCCGAGGGCGAGGCGAGTCGCTTCACCCAGGTGCTCGAGGAATACCGGCGCGCACCTGAGGTGACGCGCGAGCGGATGTATCTGGACACGATGCAGCACGTGATGTCGAATTCCAGCAAGGTGATGGTGGATGCGAAGGGCAACGGGAATCTGCTCCTGATGCCGCTCGACAAGCTGCTGCAGGGCGTCGGAACGGCGCAGGCGCAGGAGCCGGTGACTTCGTCGCCTCCGCCCCCGGCCGCACCCGTCCCGACCCCGCGGGCCGACAGTTCCTTCGATGCCCGCAGCCGCGATGTGTTGCGTGACCGTGAGCGGGGAGAGCGTTGATGCGTGACAAGATGTCGCTCGTTGCGGGCGCGCTGCTGTTTATCGGCGTCCTTGCGTCAATGACGCTATTTACCGTCGATCAGCGTCAGTTCGCCGTCGTATTCCAGCTCGGGGAGGTCAAGGAAGTCATCGACAAGCCGGGCCTGAACTTCAAGTGGCCGATGATCCAGAACGTGCGCTTTTTCGACCGCCGCATCCTGACGATGGATACGCCGGAGCCGGAGCGCTTCATCACCGCGGAGAAGAAGAACGTCCTCGTCGACCATTTCGTCAAGTGGCGGATCATCGACCCGAAGCTGTATTACGTCTCGGTGGCCGGGGACGAGGCGCGCGCGCGCATCCGCCTGCTGCAGACGGTCAATTCGGGCCTGCGCGAGGAATTCGGCCGGCGCACCGTGCATGACGTGGTGTCCGGCGCACGCGACCAGATCATGGAAGACATGCGTACGCGTGCCGACGAGGACGCGCGCAAGATCGGCGTCCAGATCCTCGATGTGCGGCTCAAGCGGGTCGATCTGCCGCTCGAAGTGTCGGAGTCGGTCTATCGCCGCATGGAGGCGGAGCGCAAGCGCGTCGCCAACGAGCTGCGCTCCGAAGGTGGTGCGATTGCGGAGAAGATACGTGCCGATGCGGATCGTCAGCGCGAAGTCATCATCGCCGAGGCCTACCGCGACGCGCAGCAGGCCAAAGGTGCTGGCGACGCCAAGGCGACCGGCATCTACGGCGAAGCGTATGGCCGGAATCCGGAGTTCTACTCGTTCTACCGCAGCCTCGAGGCCTACCGCCAGGCTTTCGACAGCAAGAACGACCTGCTGGTCGTAGACCCGAGTTCGGAGTTTTTCAGATTCATGAAGGATTCCGACGGGGGCGGCAAGAACTGAACGGATGGGCAACACCTTGTTGATGGCCTTCGCGCTGATGCTGGTGATCGAAGGCATCCTGCCCTTTGTCGCGCCAGCCGCCTGGCGCGAAACTTTTTTGCGGTTGGCGCAGATGGCTGACGGTCAGATCCGGTTCATCGGACTGTCGTCGATGCTGATCGGCGTCGTGCTGCTGTTTCTCCTTTCCTGACTATCATGCGCTGGGTTCTTCCCGATCACATCCAGGACGCGTTGCCGGCCGAGGCAGACAAGATCGAGCGTCTGCGCCGTCGCCTGCTCGATGCGTTCCGCTCCCACGGCTATCAGCTGGTGGTGCCGCCGCTGCTCGAATATCTCGACTCCCTGACGACCGGAGCCGGGCAGGACCTCAAGCTGCGGACTTTCAAGCTCGTCGACCAGTTGTCCGGCCGCACGATGGGCGTGCGCGCCGACATGACGCCGCAGGTCGCGCGCATCGACGCGCACCTGTTGAACCGCCGCGGCGTGTCGCGGTTGTGCTACTGCGGCAGCGTCCTGCATACCCTGCCTTCGACGCTTACCGCGACGCGCGAGCCGCTGCAGCTCGGCGCCGAACTGTACGGCCATGCCGGCCTCGACGCCGACATCGAAATCATCCGGCTGCTCGCCGAGGTGATGCGCCTCGCGGAGGTGCCGGCGAGCCGCATCGACCTCGGGCATGTCGGTCTGTTCCGCGTGCTCGCCGCGCGTGCCGGGATGGTGCCGGGGCGCGAGGAGGAACTCTTCGACCTGCTCCAGGCGAAGGACCTGCCGGACCTGCACGCGCTCGTCGCCGGCGTGGCCGAGCCGGTGCGCTCCGCACTGCTCGCATTGCCGGGCCTTTATGGCGGCGCCGAGGTGCTCGACAAGGCGCGGGTGTGCCTGCCTGACGACGCCGAAATCCGCGAGGCACTGGACGATCTGAGCCGCCTCGCCGCAGCGCTCGGCGATCTGCCGGTCAGCTTCGATCTGGCAGATTTGCGCGGCTACCATTACCACAGTGGCGTCGTGTTCGCGGCTTACGGCGGAGGCTCGCCGGCAGCGCTTGCGCTCGGTGGGCGTTACGACCGCGTTGGGGAAGCTTTCGGCCGCGGACGGCCGGCCACCGGCTTCAGCCTCGATTTGCGCGAACTGGCGGTGCGCCTCGCCGATGTCGGGCAGCCCGGCGCGATCCTGGCGCCGGCCGGCGGCGACGCCGCACTGGAGGCGCTCGTTGCACAATTGCGCAGCCGGGGCGAGGTCGTGATGACCGAACTTCCCGGCCATGACGGAAGCTGGAACGAGGCCGGTTGCGATCGGCAACTGATCAGGCGTGAGGGCCGCTGGACGGTCGAATCGCTTCAGGGAGAATGAAGTAAATGGCTAAGAACGTAGTGGTTGTCGGCACGCAGTGGGGCGACGAAGGCAAGGGCAAGATCGTCGACTGGCTGACCGATCATGCGCGCGGCGTGGTGCGCTTCCAGGGCGGGCACAACGCGGGTCACACGCTGGTGATCGGCGCGAACGAATACAAGCTGAACCTTGTGCCGTCCGGCATCGTGCGCGAAGGCGTCGCATGCTACATCGGCAATGGCGTCGTGCTCGATGCGCACCACCTGCTGTCCGAGATCCGTACGCTCGAGGCCGGTGGCATCAGGGTGCGCGACCGGCTGCGCATCAGCCCGGGCTGTCCGCTGATCCTCGGCTACCACGCAGCGCTCGATCGCGCGCGCGAGGCGGCGAAAAGTGCCGGCGACAAGATCGGCACGACCGGCAAGGGAATTGGTCCGACCTACGAAGACAAGGTCGCACGGCGCGCGCTGCGCGTCTATGACCTGTTCGACCGCGAGCGCTTTGCCGCGAAACTGCGCGCGAACCTCGACTATCACAACTTCGTGCTGACGCAGCACCTCGGTGCCGAAGCGGTCGAGTTCGGATCGGTGTTCGAGCAGGCGATGGCCGATGCGGAAGAGATCCGGCCGATGGTCGCCGACGTCTCCGCCGAGCTGTATGCGGTCAACAAGTCCGGCGGCAGCCTCCTGTTCGAAGGTGCGCAGGGCACACTGCTCGACATCGACCATGGCACTTATCCGTTCGTCACGTCGAGCAACTGCGTCGCCGGACAGGCGGCCGCAGGCTCGGGCGTCGGTCCGGGGCGCCTGCATTATGTGCTCGGGATCACGAAAGCCTATTGCACGCGCGTCGGCGGCGGGCCGTTTCCGACCGAGCTCGACATCGAGACTGCCGACACGCCGGGACAGCAGATGTCGTCGAAAGGGCGGGAGTTCGGGACGGTCACCGGGCGCAAGCGCCGCTGCGGCTGGCTCGACCTCGGGGCGTTGAAGCGCTCGATCATCATCAATGGCGTGACTGGCCTGTGCATCACGAAGCTCGACGTGCTCGACGGCCTGTCGGAGCTGAAGCTTTGCACCGGCTACATGCTCGACGGCCGGCGCATCGATCTGCTGCCGATGGGCTCCGAGGAAGTCACGCGCTGCGAACCGATCTTCGAGACGATGGCGGGCTGGAGCGGCACGACTTTCGGCGCACAGAGTTGGGAGGCGCTGCCGCAGGAAGCGCGCGCGTATCTGCACCGCATCGAGGAGATTTGCGAGATTGCGATCGACGTGATCTCGACCGGTCCCGAGCGCGATGAAACGATCCTGCGCCGCCATCCGTTCGGTGCCTGAGAGCGGGAGTTCCGCGGCTCGCGGAGGGCTGGAAAAAGCAAAAGCCGGTCGAACGACCGGCTTTTGCTTGGATCTGGTGCCCAGAAGAGGACTCGAACCTCCACGCCTCGCGGCGCTAGTACCTGAAACTAGTGCGTCTACCAATTCCGCCATCTGGGCAGGCGGACGGAGTATACCGGCAAGTCGGGTTTTGGCAAAGCGGCTCGCTGGTCCCTGCCTGCAACGACTGCATGACATGGACAGACAACAAAAAAGCCGACTCAAGGTCGGCTTTCCTGCAGAACTGGTGCCCAGAAGAGGACTCGAACCTCCACGCCTCGCAGCGCTAGTACCTGAAACTAGTGCGTCTACCAATTCCGCCATCTGGGCAAGAGCCGCGCATTATAAGCATCAACCAGAGAATGTCAATGACCATAAGACCAAAAAAATCCGGATCCAAAACGAAGAGTCCTGCCGGCCCCGTGGAGAATCGCTCGCCGAGTGATATTCGACGCGCTGACCCGTTCTTCGAGCGCGAGTCGGCAGAGTACGAGAATCCGTTGCCGAGCCGCGAATATGTCGAGCAGATGCTCGCCGAACAAGGCGTGCCGATGAGTTTCGCGGAGCTGTGCAGTGCGCTCGACGTCACCGCCGACGAAGCGCCACTGTTCGAGCGCCGTCTGCGCGCGATGGAGCGCGACGGCCAGGTGATCCGCAACCGGCGCGATGCTTTCCTGCTGCCGGACAAGGCGGACCTGATCCGCGGCCGCGTCGTGGGGCATGCGGACGGTTTCGGCTTCCTGATCCGTGACGATGGGCAGCCCGATGTCTTTCTCGGGCCCAAGGAAATGCGCCAAGTGCTGCATGGCGACCGCGTGATCGCCCGCGTCACCGGTCTCGACCGGCGCGGCCGGCCCGAAGGGAAGATCGTCGAAGTGCTCGAACGCGCGAACACCCGCGTCGTCGGGCGCGTGCTCGATACGCACGGCGTGCAGGTGGTCGTGCCGGAAAACCGTCGTCTCGCCCAGGACATCCTGCTCGCGCCGGGGGGCAAGAAGGCGGTGCCGGGTCAGGTCGTGACCGTCGAACTGGTCGTGCAGCCGACGAAGTTCGCGCAGCCGATCGGCAAGGTCGTCGAGGTGCTCGGCAACTACGCCGATCCCGGCATGGAAATCGAGATCGCGCTGCGCAAGCACGAACTGCCGTACGAGTTTTCGTCCGAAGCAAAGGCCGAGACGCGCAAGCTGCCGCTCAAGGTGCGCAAGAAGGACTGGGTCGGCCGCGAGGACATCACGAATCTGCCGTTGGTGACGATTGACGGTGAAACGGCGAAGGACTTCGACGATGCAGTGTATTGCGAGCGCCAGGGGCGGGGTTTCCGGCTGATCGTCGCGATCGCCGACGTGTCGCACTATGTCGAGGCCGGCGGCAGTCTCGACGCGGACGCCGAGGACCGCGGCAACTCGGTGTATTTCCCGCGGCGCGTGATCCCGATGCTGCCGGAAAAGCTCAGCAACGGACTGTGTTCGCTGAACCCGCAGGTCGAACGCCTGTGCATGGTGTGCGACATGAGCATCTCGCCGACCGGCGCGATCAAGGCATACCGCTTCTACCCGGCCGTGATGTTCTCGCACGCGCGGCTCACCTACAACCAGGTCGCCGCCGCGCTGTATGAACAGGATCCCGCCGCGCGCGATGCGGTTTGCCCGCTGCTGCCGCACCTCGAGAACCTCGACAAGCTGTTCCGCGTGCTGCTCAAGGCACGGGCCAAGCGCGGTGCGATCGATTTCGAGACGACCGAGACGCGGATGATCTTCGACGAAGCGGGCAAGATCGAGCGCATCGTCCCGGAAGTGCGCAACGACGCGCACCGCCTGATCGAGGAATGCATGCTCGCGGCGAACGTCTGCGCGTCCGAGTTCCTGCAGAAGCGCGAACATCCCGCGCTGTACCGCGTGCACGAAGGGCCGACTCCCGAGAAGCTCGAGAAGCTGCGCAACTTCCTCACCGAATTCGGGCTTGGCCTGGGCGGCGGCGACGAGCCGAAGGCGGGGGATTACGGCAAGCTGCTCGAGAAAGTCAAGGAGCGCCCGGACGCGCAGCTGCTGCAGACGGTGATGCTGCGCTCGCTGCGCCAGGCGGTGTATAGCCCGGACAACGTCGGCCACTTCGGCCTCGCGTACGAGGCCTACACGCACTTCACGTCGCCGATCCGGCGCTACCCGGACCTGCTCGTGCATCGCTCGATCAAGGCCGCGCTCGAGAACCGGACGTACGAGGCCGGCGACTGGGACCAGATCGGCATGCACTGCTCGGCGACCGAGCGGCGCGCCGACGAGGCGACGCGCGACGTCGTCTCCTGGCTGAAGTGCTATTACATGCAGGACAAGGTCGGCGAGGAGTTTTCCGGCAGCGTGTCGGCGGTGGTACCCTTCGGCCTCTTCGTCGCCCTCGACGACATTTTCATCGAGGGGCTGGTGCATATCTCGGATCTGGGCAGCGACTATTTCCACTATGACGAAACGCGCCACGAACTGGCCGGCGAGCGCACCGGGGCGCGTTACCGGCTTTCCGACCGCGTACGCGTGCAACTGGTGCGGGTCGATCTGGAGACGACCAAGATCGATTTCCGCCTGATCGAAGGGCCGCAGCGGCCGACCGAACGGGTCGGCAAGACCGCCAAGGAGCGCAAGCGGACCGAGAAGGTCGAGTTCGGTCACGCAGGCGAAGCAGCGGAAGTCGCCGAGGTCGCGACCGCGCTCGTCGATGCGCCGGCTGCCCCGCGGGCAGGACGCGGACGCAAGCAGGTCGCCGCGCTGTTCCAGCCTCCCGTAACGGTCACGCCTGACCAGCAGGCGGCCGCGCCGCAAGAGGGGGTCGCCAGGAAGCCTCGCAAGGCAAGGCCGGCCGGCGAACCGGCTACCGATAAACCCGCAACAGGCAAAAAGAAAGGCACCGCCCGTGGCTGACAAGCCCTCAAGCAAGCAACGCCCGATCCACACGACTGCAGCTGGCCGGCGCCCGGCGCATCAGCGAGGCGCCGGCTTCGGCGCAGACAGCCGCAGCCCGGTCCGAACTCGCGGGGAACCCGACGGGGGTGATGCTCCCGAGGCGCCTGCCGCCCGTGAAGGCCGGGTGGAATCGCGACTGATCTACGGTTTCCATGCCGTACTCGGCAAGCTCAGACGCGACCCGGAGTCGGTGTTCGAGCTTTACCTGTCCGCACAGCGCACCGATGCGCGCGCGAAAGACGTCGTGCGGCTCGCCGAGTCGCAGAACGTGCGCCTGATCCAGGCGGAGGCGGAGCGTCTCGATGGCATGGTCGGCACGCGCCGCCACCAGGGAGTCGTCGCGCGCGTCGATGCGAAGAGCCGCGAGCTGAAGCTTGCCGACGTCCTCGAAGTGCTCGAGGAAAACGCGCTGATCCTGGTGCTCGACGGCGTGCAGGACCCGCACAACCTCGGCGCCTGCCTGCGCGTCGCGGACGCGGTGGGCGCGCACGCGGTGGTGGCGCCGAAGGACCGCGCAGTCGGCCTCAATGCGACCGCAATCAAGGTCGCCAGCGGCGCGGCGGACAGCGTGCCATACGTCACCGTGACGAATCTCGCCCGCGCGCTGCGCGAAATGCAGGAAGCGGGCATCTGGGTCGTCGGCGCGGCCGGCGAGGCGGAGAAATCGGTGTACGAAGTCGACCAGAAAGGGCCGGTCGCGTGGGTTCTCGGCGCCGAAGGCGACGGCCTGCGCAGGCTCACGCGCGAGACCTGCGATGAACTCGCGCGCATCCCGATGCTCGGCACCGTCGAGAGCCTGAACGTCTCGGTCGCCAGCGGCATCTGCCTGTTCGAGGCGCGGCGCCAGCGTGGCAGCTGAGCCCGCCAGGCGCGAGACCGCGGGACAGCCGGACGAACGGGATTCCCGTTTCACGCAGCTTGCCCGCGTCGCATTGCAGCAAGGTGCTTCCGCAATTGCCCGTGTGCGCTACGGCCGAGGCGCCGCCGCGGCCGTCGGAGCTCTCGTCACAGGCTCTCCGCCGCCGGCAGCGCATCGCTCGCGCTGATCGGTTCAGCCGGCCGAAAGATCCATTCGTCGTAGCGCGCCGCACTGGCCGCGGCGGGGCCCAGCTCGGGTGGCAGATCGGCCTTGCGGATCGGTTCGCCGGTCGCCCGGCTGTGAATGCCGACGATCGCCTGGCCTTCCCGCACCAGTCCCCAGTCCGGGCGTGCGGTCAGCGGGTCGCGGTAGATGCGCCGCAGATGGCGTCTGACGGTCGGGAAGCGTCGATCTTCGACAAGTTCCTCGAGGCTCGTCGGCCACGCCGGAGCACCCGGCGAGTCGGCATGGTAGCGGCCGATCGCGCGGGCGATCTCGCTGCCGATGAAGAGGAGTTCGGCCTCGCGTTCGCGCGCCACCACTTTCTGCCACACGACTCCGACTTCGGCTGCGAACAATCCCAGCGCAGCGGCGGCAAACAGCACCAGGAGATAGGTGTAGCCGCGCTCGCGCCTACCAGTCCGCATAATTTCCGCCATCGGACGCCTGTCCCGCGGCGCCGCTGCGAATATCCCAGACACCTTCGTTTTCGCCGTCGCCATCGGGTGGCGCCAGGAGCTTCCACGTCGCGTCGGATTCGGTGATCGGGTCCTTTGGCACCGCGCGCAGGTAGCGCCGGCTCACCAGGTCGTCCAGATTCTGCGGATAGATCCCGGTATCGGCGCGGTACTTGTCGATAGCGTCGCGAACGACCGCGAGAGACTGGCGCAGCGTCGCTTCGCGCACCCGGTCCAGATGGTCGAAATAGCGCGGAGCCGCAATCGACAGCAGGGTCGCGATGATCGCCATCACCACCAACAGTTCGATGAGCGTGAAACCGGCTGGCCGGGACGGGCCGCGGGAAACGTTCGGGGAGCGACGCTCAGTCATGTCCGGTCCGGATATCTCTACCATTCGCGGTACGGAACACCGTTCAGCCCGACTCGTCGTGACAGCGAATGAATGTCGAAGACGTCCTCGCCTTCGGCCGGCGTCTCGGGCGGGCTCGCATAACTGCGAAGGCCCCAGGTGCGTTCGGCGGGCACGCTCGGGTCGGTGAAGAACGGATCGCGCGGAATGCGCCGCAGAAAATAGATTTTCCGGCTGTTCGGATCGGTGACGTCGGGCACGCCCTTGACGAGCGCGGCGAGGTCGGGCGGATAGCCCGAAGCGCCGGCCTCGCGCTCGATCCGGTTCGCGTCGAAAGCGGCCTTGTAGGCGTCGATGCCGCCGCGGATCGCACGCAGCGCCGCGCGCAGTTCCGACTCCCGCGCCCGCTGCGCGGTGAGCTCGGCAAGCGGCATCGCGGCGCTCGCGAGCACGGCGACGATCGCAACCGTCACGACGAGTTCGATGAGAGTGAAGCCGCGCAACGCTCTTGCGCTCACCGACCCCTCCTCAAAGCGTCACCTCGATGCTGACGACGCCTCCGCTTCCTTCGGGCGTCGTGGTTTCGCCGCTGCTGCGGCGCACGGTCGCGTCCTCGAGGGAAATATCCACCGTGCCGCTCGTGCCCGGACGCACGACGAACGGCACCTGGACAGTGACGTGCTCCGCTCCCGCGGGGAGGTCGACGCTGATCCGGCCATTCCCGGCCGGCTGGCCGCCCGCAGGTTCAAGACGCAGTGGGTCGAAGCCGAGGATGGCTTCGCCCCCGGCGATCGACCCCGGCACGACGACATCGAGCGTGACATGAATACGCTCGCCGCTGCGGGCCACGGACGGAGCCTGGATGCTCAGGACGGCCGGGCCGTCCGGCGCTGTCTCAGGCGGCGCGAGCAGCGGCGCGTCGTCCGGGAGCGATGGCCTGCGGGGGAGGGCGTCGGGCGCCTGGCTCGGCACGCCCGCATCCGAACCCGAGCCCCACAGCCCGAGGCTGCCGGGCAGGGTTGGGCCGAGCGCCAGCCGCGCCGCGCCGATGCTCGCGTCGGTGCCCGCAGGCAGGTCAGCACGCGCGAGCGACGGGGCGACGATGTTGCGCACGATGCGCGGTGTGATCAGGAGGACGATCTCGGTCTTGCTCGCGTTGTTGCGCTCGCTCGAGAACAGGCGACCGATCAGCGGCAGGTCGCCCAGGCCCGGCAGGCGCTGCGCGCTGCGGCGTTCCTCGTCGCTGATCAGGCCGGCGAGGACCTGGGTCTCCCCGTTTCGCAGCCGCAGGACCGTCGTGGCGCTACGCGTGCCGACCTGGTACGCGAGCGAGTCCGACGGTCCCGGCACTTCGCGGACGATGTTGCTGACTTCGAGCGCAACCTTGATCGCCACCTCGTCATCGAGCGTCACCGCCGGTTCGACATCGAGCTTGAGGCCGACGTCGAGGTAGCTCACCGACGCGGAAACTCCCACGTTCGCGGTCGACGTCGTCGTGAACACCGGCAGCTTCTCGCCGATGTGAATCTTCGCCTTCTCGCGGTTCTTCACCCGGATGCGCGGGTTCGCGAGCAGGTTCGTGTCGCCGTCCTCGGCGCGCAGGCGAAGGGTCAGGGCCGGATTCGTCACGTAGCCGGTGAGGTCGCCCCACTGCGCACGAGGTACCACGCCCGGCGCGATCTCGCTGCCGGGCAGGGTGACGACTTCGCTGACGATTCCGGCTGCAGTCTGGGTCTGGGTGATCTGCTGCTGGCTGCGCAGCAGGCCATAACCGATCTCGTCGGGAAAATCGAGGCCGAGTTCGCGCAGCTTGCTGCGCGCCACTTCCAGCACTTCGACCTCCAGCATGACTTCGGGCTCGGCAACGTCGAGCGAGGCGAGCAGGCGTTCGGCCAGGCGGACTGCCTGGGGTGTGTCCTTGATCACCAGCAGGTTGAGCTTCTCGTCGATGAACATGTCCTTGCTCTTGACCAGCTGCTTGAGCAGGCTCTGGGCCTGTTTCGCGTCGGCGTTCGCGAGGTAGAAGCTGCGCGTCACGAGTTCCTGGTAGTCGCGCTGCTTCGCCGGAGTCGCCGGATAGATCAGCACCGAATTCGCGTTGAGAACCTTGCGCTCGATCTGCTGCGTGACGGCGACCAGCTTGATGACTTCGTCGACCGAGCTGTCGCGTACGAAAAGCGTCACCGGCGTATCGACCCTGACGTCGCGGTCGAAGACGAAATTGAGCCCTGCCGCGTGCGACAGCGCCTCGAAAACCACTCGCAAAGGCGCGTCGCGGAACTGCAGGGTCACCGGCTTCGAGAGCGGACCGGTCAGCGCCTCGGCGAGCGGCGCACGACGCTCGGCACGCTCCTCGATGTCGCGCAGCAGCCGGCGCGCGCGGGCGTTGTTCGGCGCCCCGGCGAGCAGCGCGCGCACGAGCCGCTCGGCGGTTGCGAGGTCGTTGCGCGCCCATGCGGCTTCGGCCTCGGCGAATTGCCGCGCGCGGCGCCGGTCGGCTTCGATCGCCTCGAGTCCGGCGCGTGCGCGAGGATGATCGGGATCGATCTCCTGCGCGTCGCGATAGCGTCGTGCAGCTTCGTCGAGGCGTCCCGCTGCCCGGGCGCGTTCGGCGTCCGCGAGACGCTCCGCGGTGAGCAGCTCGCGCTGCCGGATGTAATAGGCGCGCAGTTCCGGATCGTCGGGCGTATCGCGCACGGCCTGCCGCAGCCGCGCGAACGCCTGGGTGCGATCGCCGCCGGAAAATTCGGCGCGGCTGCGCTCGACCGGATCTTTCGTCGTGCTGCATGCGGAAAGAAAGGAGATCAGGACCAGGACAGCGAAAATCGCGCGACCGTAGTCCATCCACTTCGCCCCCGGGTCGCGACGGACCCGTCGCCCGTGCAGGATGCGAAAAACCGGTGGGGCTGCCGCCATGGCGGCAGTTGTACTGAGGATCATGACGAGCCCGAAACGTTGAGCACCTGGCGCATGCGCCGTGGCAGATAAGTGAATTCGATGAAGGCGGTCGTGACGCGTTCGACGCGGTAGCGCTCGTCGATGGTGTCGTGGGCGCGCACGACGCGCAGTTGTTCGCCTTCGAGGAGGAATGCGGTCAGCCCGCCATTTTCTTCCAGCGCGCCGACGAAGCGAAAAGGCAAGGGCGGCGCGTCCGGCACGGCCGGCGCGGGGGACGGTGTTGCCAGTTCGGCGGGAGGGTGAAGCTGCGTCGGCGGCAGGATGTCGGCAGCGACGTCCGGCAGAGGCGCACGCTCGACGCTCAGTCCGTCCAGCGACGGCATCGGCTGCGGCGCGCGGGCGCGCCTGGTCGTTGCCGGAGTGCGCGAGCCATCGCGGACCAGGGGGTCTTCGTCGACCGGCAAGCCGATCTCATCGTCGATCAAGGCCGCCCACCAAGTGGCGGCCAGGGTCGCGACGAGCGCGGCGCCGATGAAGAGCCTGCGGCGTCTGTCGCGGCTCATCGATCGCTCCTGACAAAGAGCACGAACCGCGCCTCGCCTTCGACTTCAGTGCTGTCGGCAGCGGCACGCTTGACCGACAGCGCTTCCAGGGTGAGCTCGGGGATCTCGCGCAGCGCCTCGGCAAGCCAGGCGTAGACGCGCGTGAAGTCGCCCCTGACCGGCAGCGTGAGCGAGATGCGCTCCAGCGGAGTGTCGGGGACATCGGCCGTGTCGTAAGCGGCACTCTCGATCTCGATGCCTTGGGCTTCGGCCACTGCGTGCAGGCGGTCGAGCCTTGCCGGCAACGCAGCGCGGACCGGAAACACCGCGTAATAGCGGTCGATCCGGCTGCGGGGATCGGATGTCGCCCCGGCTGCAGGCCGTGCCGGGCGCAGCAGCCGGGCACGCTCCTCGGCGAGCGTGTCGCGTTGGGCGCCGATCTCGGCGTCGCCGGAGAATCCGAACGCCAGGGCGAAGGCGAGCAGCGACGCGCCGAATGCCCCGGCCCATCCCGCGTGCAGGATCGCCCGCAGGACCGCCTCCTGGATGCGTGCGCCATGTCTCATCGCGCATTTCCCCAGCGCGCGCTGGTCGCGAAGCGCACGACGTCGCCCCCGTCGCCGTTCGTCCATTCATGGCGGTCGATGCGCGCGTCGCGCAGCCCGTCTTGTTGCTGCAGGTGGCGGAGATGGTCGAACGCTGCGCCGAGGGCGGGTGCCTCGCCGACGAGCTGCAGGGTTCCGCCGGCAGCGTCGGCATGGATTTCGAGAATCGCGGCATCGTCGCTGCGCGCGCTCGCCAGCGCGGCGAAGAGGCCGCTCCAGTCAGCATTCCTTTGCGCCGCAACCTTGATCGCTGCCTGTGCTTCCTTCACCGAGGCCGGAGCCGACGGGGGCGCAGGGGCCGCCACGGAGAGCTTGCGCTGCAGCTGGTGGCGCAGGCGGGCGACGATCGCTTCGCGCTCGGAGAGGTCGGCGCGGGCGGTTTCGAACGCCACCAGTTCGAAGCCGACGGCGACGAGCCCGACGCTCAACAACACCCAGCCGAGCCAGCCGGAACGGCGGCGAATCGGGGCGAAATCGAGGATCAGCGGCGCGGGGGCGCCGCGAATCAGGGCCATGAAGCGTCTCCCGCGTCTTCGATGCGCCAGCCCGTGGGCGCGGCGGGGGCGATGCCGGAAGCATAGAGCACGCCTCCGCGATCCGCCCCCGCCATGCGCAGCGTCCAGCTCTCGAGCGTCTGACGCAGGATCTGCGGCCCGTGATCGCCGACGTTCTGGCTGCGCAGCGCCTGCCACGCCCCGTCGCGCCACAAGCCGACGGTGAGCCGGGAGCCACGTGCCACCGCGAGCGCACCGAAATCTCCCGGAGCGCTGTCGAGGCGGCGCTGCAACCGGTTGAAGCGATGCACGAAGCAACCTGCGACGCCGACGAGGCGCAGCCGGCGCGCACGGGCGAAAGCCTGGAGCGCATTGATCACGCTGCGCTGCGCGGCGCAAGCGAGGACCGGGAAATGCACCGGACCGCGGTCGAACGCGAACGTCCACTCCGGCTCGGCAACGCCGTGCACCTCGCGGAAACGGTGGGCGAGGTAAGCCTGGCGCTCCTCGCGGCCGCGCAAGGCATCCGGCCAGCGCACGACCAGGTAGCGCAGCCAGCTGTCGTCGATCACGATCTGGAGGCGACTGCGCGGGGGCGTGGCGGCGGCATCGAGCGCTTCCAGCGCGGGCGCCGGCGTCGCCCCGCCGAACGCGATCCGGCGAACGTCCGGCCCCGTGCCGAGCGTCCACGCCCCGGCTTCGAGGCACAGCAGCAGATCAGCCGAGGAGCGTGACACGGTTCAACTCCTGGAGGGTCGTTTCCCCTTTTTCCACCAGCTGCGTGACGGCTGTGCGCAAAGAGCGGAAGCCGCGGCGACGTGCCGCCTCTTTCATGCTGCGTAGCGGCGCGCGGCTGACGATCAGTTCGCGCAGCTCATCGTCGAGGAACAGCACTTCGGCGACTGCACGGCGGCCGCGGTAGCCCGAGCCGCGACAGTGGCCGCAGCCGGTGCCGGCGCGGAAGCGGAAGCTTGCGCTGTCGCCCAGTTGCGACTCGGCGACGAGCTGCGGATCGGGGACGACATCACGGCTGCAGTGCGGGCAGTTGATCCGCACGAGGCGCTGGGCGACCGCGCCATTCAGGGCTCCGACGAGGTTGTAGGGATCGATCCCCATGTGCATGAAGCGGCCGATCACGTCGAACACGCTGTTGGCGTGCACGGTGGTGAACACCAGGTGGCCGGTGAGCGCGGCCTGCACGGCGATTTCAGCGGTATCGGGGTCGCGGATCTCGCCGACCATGATCTTGTCCGGGTCGTGGCGCAGGATCGAACGCAGGCCGCGGGCGAAGGTGAGGCCTTTTTTTTCATTCACCGGAATCTGCAGCACGCCGGCGAGTTGATATTCCACCGGGTCCTCGATCGTGACGATCTTGTCCAGTCCGTGATTGGTTTCGCCGAGCACCGCGTAGAGCGTCGTCGTCTTGCCGCTGCCGGTCGGGCCAGTGACGAGAAGCATGCCGTAAGGCTCGCTGGCGAGGCGGCGCAGCAGGGTGCGCGAGCCGGGATCGAAGCCGAGCGCCTCGAGGGTCAGGCCGCTCATCTCGCGCGTGAGGTGTTCCTTGTCGAGGATGCGCAGCACCGCGTCCTCGCCATGGATGCTGGGCATGATCGACACGCGGAAATCGATTTCGCGCCCGCTCGCCTGCGCCTTGAAGCGACCGTCCTGGGGCACGCGGCTTTCGGCGATGTCGAGCTCGGCCATCACCTTGAGGCGCGAAATCGCCTGTTCGGCCAGATCGTTGCCCGAAGCGCCGCCGACGCGGGAGAGGACGCCGTCGACGCGATACTTGATGACGAGGCCGCCGGGCACTGCCTCGAGGTGGATGTCGCTCGCGCCCTGCTTGAGCGCGTCGTAGAGCGTGGAATTGACCAGCTTCACGACAGGACTCGCGTCGGCGCTGATGCGGCGCAGCGACAGGTCCTCGACGTCATCGCTGCCACTGCCGGCCTCGCGCGCGTCGGTGACGCCGGCGGCGCGGCGCACTTCGTCCTCGTGGCGCGCGAGACAGGCGCCGAGGTCGTCGCGGTCCGCGAGCGCCAGCGTGAAAGGCTCGACCAGACGCGCGCCGAGGCCGTCGAGCAGATCGTCATCAAACGGATCGGCCAGCACCACCAGCAGCGCGCCGGCCTCGTCCCGCACGGCCACGCATTCGCGCCGCAGCGAAGTCTCGAAGTCGATTGCGGCGAAATCGGGCGCCAGAGTCATCAGGCAGGCTGAGCCGATGACGGGCAGATGGACGGTTGCCCCGAGACGCGCCAGCCGTTCGGTGGGCGCCTCTTCGAGCCGGGCCAAGGCATCGAGCAGCCGGCCTCCGGTGGCCCGCGCGGCGGCGAGTTCGTTCGCGGAGAAAGGCGGGTGCTGTGAGGGTGACAGGTCGTGCCCGGGGATCACGGTTTCGTGGTTCATCCGATGGTCTCGGCGAGCTGGAAGATGGGCAGGTACATCAGCACCACGATCAGGCCGATCGCGCAGCCGATGATGAGCATCAGCAGCGGTCCGAACAGGCGCGTGAGCCATTCGACCTGCCGGGCGGTGTCGTTCTCGTGGAACTCGGCCGAGCGGGTCAGCATCTCGCCGAGATTGCCGGCGCGTTCGCCCACTTCCAGCATGCGCAGCGCCACTCGGGTCGTGAGGCCGTGGGCCGCGAGCGTCGCGGAAAATGCGCGGCCTTCGCGAATGCCTTCGATCGCGAGTTCGAGGCTGCCGCGCAGCCCCGGCGAAAGCAGGCCGGCGACCATGCGCAGCGCGGTGATCGCCGGAATTCCTCCTGACAGCAGCATGCCCAGCGTGCGGTAAAAGCGGGCGAGCTGGAACACCTTCAGGCGCTTGCCCAGCATGGGCACCTTCCAGAGCTGGCGACCCGCCGCCGCGCGCAGCGTGGGAGCGCGCGCAGTGGCGATCGTGACGAAAACTGCTCCCAGCACGATGACGCCGAGTCCGGCCGCGTGATGTTCGACGAACTGGCCCCAGTCGAGCAACACCCGCGATAGCCACGGGAGGTCGCTGCCGACGTCGGCGTAGATGTGCGAGAAGCGCGGCACCACGTAGCCCAGCAGGAAAAGTACGACCAGCCCACCGACCGCGAGCAGCAACACCGGATAGATCGCCGCGCTCACCAGCTTGCCGCGCAGCGTCTCGACCTGTTGCTGGTACGCGATGTAGCGCTCCAGTGCGAGGTCGAGGTCGCTGGTGCGTTCTGCTGCGCGAACCATTGCGATGTAGAACGAGGGAAACGCTTCGGACGCGCTTTCCAGTGCATTCGACAGCGAGCGCCCTTCGCGCAGCGCGCCTTGCAGCTTCAACAGCACGGCTCGCACCGCCCGACGGCCTTCCCCTTCAGCCAGCGCGGAAATCGCCTCGGCGAGCGGAATGCCCGCGCGCAGCAGCGCGAGCATCTCCTGGTTGAACAGCAGCAGCGGGAAGCGGCCTGCAACGCGCGAAGCACCCGCGGTCGCGCGCAGGGTTAGGATCGACAGCCCCTGTGCCGCGGCGAGCGTCCGGGCTTCGGCCTCGCTGGTGGCTTCCAGCTCGGTTTCGATCACGGACGCGTCGGCGGTGAGGGCCTTGAGACGGTAGCGCATGAAGTGCCGCTGCGCTTACCAGTTCACCACATCGGCTCCGTCGCCTTCGCCGCCGGGTCGGCCGTCGGCGCCGAAAGAGTACAGGTCGAACTCGCTGCGTTCGCCCGGGTAGCGATACTCATAGGATTTGCCCCACGGATCCCTTGGCACGGCCTTGCGCAGATAAGGGCCCTCCCAGCGTTCCTCGCCCGGCGAGTTCACCAGCGCATCGAGGCCTTGTTCGGTCGAAGGATAGTGGCCGAGATCGAGGCGGTAGTGGTCGAGCGCCTTTTCCAGCGCGTCGATCTGGGCGCGCGCAGTCTTGACTTCGGATTTGCCGATTTGCGCGAAAAAGCGCGGGCCGACGTAGCCGGCGAGAAGGCCGATGATGACCATCACGACGAGCAGTTCGAGCAGGGTGAAGCCGCGCGGGCGGCGGGAGAAACGGGCGGCCCCACTCTGCGGCGGCCGAGCTGCAGTCATGGCCACCCTGTCTTCTGCGTTTTCCGCGGCTAAATCAAGGGCGAAATTGTGGCACAGGCACCGTCGCACCGGTTTTGGCGATGGCTGCCCTTGACCGCCGCGATCCGCGAAGAGGTCGCAGGGCGTGGCGGGCTTCGTCTGTCCAGCAACCTTCGCACGCTGTCGGCGATTTTTACACATGGTCTTGAGCCGGAAGCGAAAAGCCAAAAAAAGGCTTTTCAACCATATCGGTACGTGTGCGGTACGGAATGTGCTTTAGATGCATATGAAGGGGGGTGAGTCATTTTGAGACCCCTGTGCAACAAACACAAATGCGGAGATGAGGGCTGGATCATGAAAATCGTGCATAAAACTTTAGCGGCCGCATTGAGTCTCGCCTTCGCAGGCACAGTGCACGCCATACCGACTTTGCAACTGGATATCCTCAACGGCGTTTACGATAACGCCACCCAAACCATCATCGCGCAAGATGACACGTTCACGCTCTTTGCGTATCTGAATCCCGATGCGTCAAGCACCGTGACCGACACCTATGGGTTGTCGATGGCTCTCGTTCCTCCGACGGGGCCGGCGGACTCGGATCTGGGGTCGTTTACGTTCAACAGCGACACGATCGCCGTGACCGCAGACATGACCTATGGCGTGCCGCCGATCGAAACCGTGGCGACACAGCTCTCCGATCCCGGTGATCTCGGCACTCATGGCATCTTCGACACTTTTTTCTCCGAATACACCTTCGATTTCGCTGGGGCTGCCGAGTCCGGTGTGTACGACATGCAGGCCGCTCCCGGCCAAGGGCCGATCGCAGGTACGGGCATGTTCTATCAGACTTTTACGATCGGCGTCGGGGATCTCGACGAAAGCGTTGCGATCCACTTCGACCTCTACAACCTCGAAGTGATTGCAATCTGCGGCAACAATCCGAATTGCGTTGTCGGCGACGTCGACGTCCCCCCGTCCCTGTTTGCGCCGTTCTCCCATGACGCCCAGAGTGGCGGTGGCGGTGGCGGTGGCGGTGGCGAGGGCGGCGAAGAAGAAGTTCCGGAGCCCGGCACGACCCTCCTCCTGGGAGCCGGCCTGCTGGGATTGTGGGCAATGCGCCGCAGGAAAACCGGGGCGTGATTGCAGCTCTCTTTGCGGCCTGATTCGGGAGAAGCGCGCAGACAGTCCTGCGCGCTTCGCTTTTGCTCCGAATGGTCGCGCCGTAGCCTTCACAGCGTCAGCGGGACACCGCCACGATCCTGCGGTCCGTGTTTCCGGCAGCATCTTGCGCATCCACCACCACCTCATGCGGACCCGCGGCGATCTTTCGCGTATTCCAGCGATAACTCAGGCTGTTCCCGGTGACGCTGCTGACGAGCGCGCCGTCGATGTACAGGCGCATCGACGACACTCCGACGTTGTCGGAAGCATGGGCCTCTACGGTGATGTTGCCGCTAACCTTGCTGCCGTCGCCGGGGTTGCTGATCGTCGCTGCCGGAGCCTCTGTGTCAGCAGTGCCTGACGTGGCGGTGTTGGCCACCGTCACGTTGACGGCGCGCGAAGCGTAATTGCCTGCTGCATCGTAGGCACGTACGGTGAGCGTGGTGGCGCCGTCCGCCACTGTGGTGCTGTCCCAGCTGAAGCCGTAAGGCGCGCTCGCGGCGCTGGCGACCTTGGCGCCATTCGCCAGCAACTCGACGTGGCTGACTGCAACGTTGTCGCTCGCCGCCACGTCAACGGTCACCACGCCCTGCACCGTTGCCCCGCCCGCGGGTGAAACAATGCTCACGGTCGGTGCTGCGGTATCCTTCGCCACGGCCGTCACAGCCGCCTGCACTGCAGCCGCCGCATCGATCCGGCCGTGTCCGTAGTATTTGTCGAAACCCGGATTCCCCAAGTCGACGGCAGTCGCGAACAGGTATCCGGCGATGTCATCGGGCGAGAGCGAGGAATTGGCTGCCATCATCAGGGCGACGACCCCGGCAGCAGCCGGACTCGCGAACGACGTGCCGCTAACGGATCCATAGCCGCCGCCGTTCACCGTCGTATAGATCCCGGCTCCCGGGGCAGCCACATCTACGTAGCTGCCGTAACTCGACCAGCTCGCCTTGGCATCGCTGCTCGTGGTGCCGGATACGGCGATCAGCGTGTCGCTCGGGGCAACGGCTTCCTCGCCACCGGTGTTTCCGGCGGAGGTGACCAGTAATCCGCCCTTGCTCTTCAGATATTGCGCCGCGTTCTGCACCGTCAATGACCCCCGCGCGCCGCTGTAGCTGATGTTGGCCACTCGCGCCCCCTTGTCGGCCGCCCATGTCACGCCTTTTGCCATCATGCTGTACGACGCGGTACCGCTCGTACTGGCGACGCGCCCGGGAAGAACCATCGCGCCGCCCGCCACCGAGGCGACTCCGAGGCTGTTGTTGCTTGCCGCAGCAGCGGTTCCGGCGACTTTCGTACCATGGCCGGTGACATCGGCAGTGTTCGAGTTGCCATCATAGAAATTCCAGCCCGGCAGAAGCTTGCCAGCGAGATCCGGGTGACTGCCATCGACTCCCGAATCCAGGATGGCAATGATGATTTGCTCCCCGGTGCTGGTGTTCCAGGCGGTCGGTGCGCCGATCTTCGGGAGGTGCCAGGCCTTCGAGTAATAGGGATCATTGGTGCTGTCGGGCGGCATGATCATGTCCCGCTCGGCAAACTTCAGATGCTTGTTCTTGCTCAGCAACGCGGCGACGGCCTTCTCGGACGCGTTGGGCGGCAATTGCACGATATGCACGTTGATCGCTCCGATGCGCTCGACGGATTTGCCGCCGTGAGCCTTGATGATCTTCTCGAAAGCGGCTTCCGGCAGGCCGGGGCGGGGCTGGACCAGGATTCGTCCGGGCACCCACGCGGGAGTGTCGTCCGCGCCGTATGCCGCCATCGAGCCTCCCGAACCGGCAAGGGCCAGCGCGAGCAGGAGGGAAACATTGCGGCGCTGCGGTGAAACCCGCCGGGACCGGTTGGGGCGGGTATTCATGGGCGTGTCGTTCATCTTCGATTCCTCGCGTTTCTCCGGGCCGATCCGTGGAACACGCGAGGAAATGCGGACAGCAGATAAACAGCCCCACCCGAGAGGAGAGCGACTGCATCGCCTGGCAATCCCGCTGTCATGGGGCGACCCCTGTAGACCGGTGATTTTGCGTCCCCGCCTTTCGACGGGTTTGCCTTTTTCAGAGCTGCCGACAGCGCACTGTCAGCATAGGGAACTTACGGCACAAGTTGGGCAAAGTTTTTTTGAATTACATTTGGAAACAATATAGTTCGGTTGGCAGGCGCCCCGGGACAGTACGCCTGCCAATACCGCCCGCCATGTTGTGGTGCAGCATGCCGGACAATGCACCGGATTGGTGTCCTTCGTGCAGCCCGGGAGACGCCATTTTCGAACGTGATCTTATAAAAGATAATAAAAACAGTGTTTTGTATCATCCATGTGAAGCTGGCACTGGTCTTGCGATAACTCGGTCGGGAGCGTTGCCGCGCTCAGCGGCGTCGCAGCACGCCGGGCAGCCCGACTGAATTCGCAAGGAGATACAGCATGAAAAAAATGAAACTCGTGATGATCGGCAACGGCATGGCCGGCGTACGCACCCTCGAGGAACTGCTCAAGCACGCTCCCGACCTGTACGACATCACCGTGTTCGGCGCCGAGCCGCACGGCAACTACAACCGCATCCTGCTGTCGCCGGTGCTCGCCGGCGAGATGACGCTGCCGGAGATCATGCTCAACGATCTCGGCTGGTACCGCGACAACGGCATCACGCTCCACGCCGGCAAGCGGATCACGAAGATCGACCGCGTGCGTCGGCGCGTGATCGCCGGCGACGGCACCGAAGCGGAGTACGACCGCCTGCTCGTCGCCACCGGCTCGACGCCGTTCATCCCGCCGATTCCGGGCAAGGAGCTGCCGGGGGTGCTCGCGTACCGCGACATCGCCGACACCGAGGCGATGATCGATGCCGCCGCCCGTTATCGGCACGCGGTCGTCATCGGCGCGGGCCTTCTGGGCCTCGAAGCCGCGAACGGGCTGATGCTGCGCGGCATGGACGTCACCGTCGTGCATCTGGCGGACTGGATCATGGAGCGCCAGCTCGACCGCGCCGCAGCCGACATGCTGCAGGCGTCGCTCGAAGCGAAGGGGATGAAGTTCCTGCTCGCGAAGCAGACGGACGCCCTCGTCGAAGGCGGCGGTGACAAGAACAACGCCGGGCGCGTGGCCGGCGTGCGCTTCAAGGACGGCGGCGAGATCCCCGCCGACCTCGTCGTCGTCGCCGCTGGAATCCGCCCGAACTACGCGCTCGCCGAGTCCGCCGGCCTCCACTGCGGCGAAGGCCGCGTGCGCGGCATCGTCGTTTCGGACACGATGCAGACGATCACCGACCCGCGGATCTACGCGGTCGGCGAATGCGTCGCGCACCGCGGCGTCGCGTACGGGCTCGTCGCGCCGCTGTTCGAGCAGGGAAAGGTGTGCGCGAACCACCTCGCGAACTTCGGCATCGGCCGCTATGAAGGCTCGGTGACCTCGACGAAGCTGAAGGTCACCGGGATCGACGTGTTCTCGGCCGGCGACTTTTCCGGTGGCGCCGACACCGAGGAGATCGTGCTGCACGACAGGCAGGGCGGCGTCTACAAGCGCATCGTCCTCAGGAACAACCGCATCGTCGGCTCGGTGCTGTACGGCGACACCGCGGATGGCGCGTGGTACTTCCAGCTGATGAAGGACGGCCAGGACATCGGCGCGATCCGCGACCACCTGATGTTCGGCCAGAACAACTTGGGCGACGCCGGCCACAAGGGCGAGAACAAGGCCGCAGCGATGCCCGACAGCGCCGAAGTGTGCGGCTGCAACGGCGTGTGCAAGGGCACGATCGTCAAGGCGATCAAGGAGAAAGGCCTGTTCACTATCGACGACGTCAAGAAGCACACGAAAGCGGCCTCCAGTTGCGGCTCGTGCACCGGCCTTGTCGAGCAGATCCTCGCCTCGACGATCGGCGGCGCCTACCAGGCGGTCAGCGTGCACGACAAGGCGGTGTGCGCTTGCACAGAGCTGTCGCACGGCGACGTCAGGAAAGCGATCCGCGACCACAAGCTGCTGACGATCCCCGCCGCGATGGACATGATGGCGTGGAAGACGCCGAACGGCTGTGCGACCTGCCGCCCGGCGCTGAACTACTACCTGATCTCGACGTGGCCGCACGAGGCGAAGGACGACCCGCAGAGCCGCTTCATCAACGAGCGCGCGCACGCGAACATCCAGAAGGACGGCACCTACTCGGTCGTGCCGCGGATGCTCGGCGGCCTCACGACGCCGGCCGAGCTGCGCCGTATCGCCGACGTCGCCGAGAAATACCAGATCCCCACGGTGAAAGTCACCGGCGGCCAGCGCATCGATCTGCTCGGCATCAGGAAGGACGACCTGCCGAAAGTGTGGCAGGACCTCGGCATGCCCACCGGGCACGCCTACGGCAAGAGCATCCGCACCGTGAAGACCTGTGTCGGCTCCGAACACTGCCGCTTCGGCACGCAGCGCTCGATGGCGATGGGCGTCGATCTCGAACGCATGCTGTTCGGCATGTGGAGCCCGCACAAGGTCAAGCTCGCGGTGTCCGGCTGCCCGAGGAACTGCGCCGAATCAGGCATCAAGGACGTCGGCGTGATCGGCGTCGATTCCGGCTGGGAGCTCTACGTCGCGGGCAACGGCGGCATCAAGACCGAAGTCGCGCAGTTCCTGTGCAAGGTCGCGACGCGCGAGGAAGTGCTCGAGTATTCGGCCGCGTTCCTGCAGCTGTACCGCGAGGAAGGCTTCTACCTCGAACGCACCGTGCATTATGTGCATCGAGTCGGCCTCGAGCACGTCAAGAAGCGCGTCGTCGAGGACGCGGTGAACCGGAAGGCCCTGTACGAGCGGCTGCTGTACGCGGTGCAGGACTACACGGACCCGTGGGCCGAGCGCTACGCGGCCGATGCCGCCCAGGCGCTGCGCGCGCAATTCGAAACCCTGGAAGCATGAGAAAGACGATGAATGCCATGACCCTTCGCAAGACCCATACCGATACGGATGCCGATGCCGGCTGGAAGACGATCTGCCGGCTCGAGGACATCCCGGTGCTCGGTGCACGCGTCGTCGCATCCAAGCACGGCGATATCGCGATCTTCCGCACTGCCGACGACGAGGTCTTCGCGATGCACGACAAGTGCCCGCACAAGGCCGGGCCGCTGTCGCAGGGCATCGTCCATGGCCGCCAAGTCACCTGCCCGCTGCACAGCTGGAAGATCGAGCTCGCGACCGGCGAGGCTGCCGCTCCGGACGTGGGTTGCACGAAGCCGTTCGAAGTGAAGCTCGTCGACGGGCTGGTGCTGCTGAAGGCGTAAGCGCGCCGCAGGGCGGAAAGCGAAGCTTCGACGCAGCCAGGAGCGCAGCGCCTTCCGCCAAACCTTTTGATCGCACCACCGATTCCGGAGCCAACCCAATGGACAAGAACGCTTTCCTCAAAGCCGGCCACCCGCCCACGCTGCTCGCGGCCTTCCTGTATTTCGACCTCGCCTTCATGGTGTGGGTGATCCTCGGGCCGCTGGGCGTGCAGATCGCCGCCGACCTCGGTCTCGATCACGCGCAGAAAGGCCTGATGGTCGCGATCCCGGTGCTCGCCGGCGCGATCCTGCGGATCTTCATGGGTGTGCTCGTCGACCACCTGAAGCCGAAGATGGCTGGCGCGATCGGCCAGGTCATCGTCATCGCGGCGCTTTTCGTCGCGTGGCAGTTCGGCATCCACAGCTTCGAGCAGACGCTGCTCCTCGGCGTGTTCCTCGGCGTCGCCGGCGCGTCGTTCGCGGTCGCGCTGCCGCTCGCGTCGCGCTGGTATCCGCCCGAGCACCAGGGCACCGCGCTCGGCATCGCCGGCGCCGGCAACTCGGGCACTGCAATCGCGGCGCTCGTCGCGCCGGGCCTCGCCATCGCATATGGCTGGACGAACGTGTTCGGCCTTGCGCTGGTCCCGCTCGTCGTCGTGTTCGCGTTCTACCTCGCGGTCGCGAAGGACGCGCCCGAATGCCCGCCGGCGAAGCCGCTCGCCGAGTATTTCAAGGTGCTGAAGGACAAGGACGCGTGGTGGTTCATGTTCTTCTATGCGGTCACTTTCGGCGGCTTTGTCGGGCTGGCGTCGTCGCTGACGATCTACTTCAATACGCAATACGGCCTCGACGCGAAGATGGCGGGCTATTTCACTGCCGCGTGCGTGTTCGCCGGCTCGATGGTGCGTCCGATCGGTGGCGCGGTTGCCGATCGCATTGGCGGCATCAAGAGCCTGTCGGTGATGTACGTGCTCGCGGCGCTGTTTCTCGGCATCGTCAGCGTCGGCTTGCCGACGGCATGGATGGCGCTGGTGGTGTTCGTCGCCGCGATGCTCGCGCTCGGCATGGGCAACGGCGCGGTGTTCCAGCTCGTGCCGCAGCGCTTCCGCAGGGAGATCGGCGTGATGACGGGGCTCGTCGGCATGGCCGGCGGCGTGGGCGGTTTCTATCTCGCGTCGTCGCTCGGCTACGCGAAACAGGCGACCGGCAGCTATCAATCCGGATTCCTGATCTTCGCCGCGCTCGCGCTCGCGGCGCTGGTCGGGCTCACTGCGGTCAAGACGCGCTGGCGCACGACGTGGGGTGCAGCGCACCTGACGTCGGCGAAGATCTGACGCGTTCTCCGGAGAAGCGGCGTGGCGCGGATCATCGATGCGAGTTCGCGGTTCAGGCCGGCTCCCGTGCCGCTGCGGAACGCGGCGGTCCCCGTCCCAGCGTCGTCGTCGCCTCGTGCCGCAGCGGAATCGCTCGAAATCACGCTCGGCCACGCCTCGCAGCAGGGGTTGCGGCCCGGCAACGAGGATTTCGTCGGCGCGGTGACGCCCGACGGCGCGCCGCTCGCTGCCAAGGGGCTGCTGCTCGCGATCGCCGATGGCGTTGGCGGCCATGCGCGCGGCCGGGAGGCGGCCGAATATTCGGTGCGCGGACTGCTTGCGGACTATTTCTCGACACCCGACACGTGGAGCGTCGAGAAATCGCTCGGCGCCGTGATCGGCGCGCTGAACAGCTGGCTGCTCGCCCAGTCGGCGAAGTCGCGCGAGTACGCTGGCATGGCGACGACGCTGACCGCGTTCGTGCTGCGCGGGCGGCGTTACCACGTCGCGCATGTCGGTGATTCGCGCGCCTACCTGCTGCGCGAGGGCGAGCTGTGCCGCCTGACCGAGGACCACACCTGGGAACACCCGGAGCTCAGCAACGTGCTGCGCCGTGCGGTCGGACTCGATGCGCAGCTCGCCGTCGACTATGACGACGGCGAGATGGCCGCCGGTGATCGCTTCGTGCTCGTCACCGACGGCGTGTGGGGCACGCTCGGCGACGGCGGCATCATCGAGATCCTCAAGCGCCACCCGGGCGCCGAAGACGCGGCCGACGTGCTGACGCTCGAAGCCTTGGCGCGCGGCGCGACCGACAACTGCACCGCGCTGGTCGCGAACGTCGAGGCAGTGCCGCCGGACACGCTGCGCGACCGGTACGACAGCGCGCGCCACCTGCCGCTGCCTCCGCGGCTGAAGGCGGGCGACGTGCTCGACGACTTGCGGGTAGAGGAACTGCTGCACGAATCGCGCGTGACGCTGCTGTATCGCGTCACGCGTCTCGCGACCGATGAAGCACTGGTGTTGAAGACCTTGCGCCCCGACGCGGCCGACGACGAGGCGGGCGGCGCGTTGCTGCGCGAGGAATGGCTCGCGCGACGCGCTCCGTCGCAAAACTTCCCCGCGGTCGCGGAAGCCGATGCGCGCAGCGCGCTGTATTACCTGATGAGCTGGCACGAAGGCGAGACGCTCAAAGCGCGGCTCGCGCGCGGCCACCGCTTCGCGCCGCACGAGCTCGTCGCGATCGGTGGGCCGCTGCTGCGCGCGGTCGGCAGCCTGCACCGGCTCGGCATCGTGCATCGCGACATCAAGCCTGACAACGTGCATGTCGACCGCCACGGCCAGCTTCGCCTGCTCGACCTCGGCGTCGCCGCGTCCGACGCCGAAGAGCTGCGCGAGATCAACAATCCCGGCACGCCGTCGTACATGGCGCCGGAACTCTTCAATGGCGGGACGGCGAATGAGTCGTCGGACCTCTACGCGTGCGGCGTGACGCTGTATGAACTTTTGACGCGCAAGTACCCGTACGGCGAGGTCGAGCCGTTCCAGCACCCGCGCTTCGGCGAGCCGGTGCCGCCGACACGCTACCGCCCGGACACTCCGGCATGGCTCGAAGCGGTGCTGCTGAAAGCGTGCGCGCGCGAGGTGAAGGACCGTTTCGAGACTGCCGAGGAGTTCGTGCTCGCGCTCGAACGCGGCGCCCACCGCCCGCTCGCCACGCATCGCCGCGTGCCGCTCGTCGCGCGCAACCCGGCGCTCGCGCTCAAGCTCCTGGCCGCCGCGTCGCTGCTGCTGAACCTGATCCTGTTGTTCCTGCTCAGTCGGCGCTAGACCGACGATGAGCCTCTCCCGCGGAGCCCTGATGAAAACGAAAGCCACTTGTCCCTACTGCGGCGTCGGCTGCGGCGTCCTGATCGAACATGACGGTCGCCGCATCACCGGCGTCGCCGGCGATCCCGAACATCCGGCGAACTTCGGGCGCCTCTGCACGAAAGGGGCGACGCTGCACCTGTCCGCGCGGCCCGAGACCCGGCTGCTGTATCCCGAGTTGCGCGCGGCGCGCGGCCTCGCGCGCGAACGCGTCGGCTGGGACACGGCCATCGCGACCGCCGCCGAGCGTTTTGCCGCGACGATCCGCGAGCACGGGCCGGATTCGGTGGCGTTCTACATCTCCGGGCAGCTCCTGACCGAGGACTACTACGTCTTCAACAAGCTCGTGAAAGGGCTGATCGGCACGAACAACATCGATTCGAACTCGCGCCTGTGCATGTCGAGCGCCGTCGCCGCGTACAAGCAGACGCTCGGCGCCGATGCGCCGCCCTGTTCGTACGAGGACTTCGCGCAGACCGACTGCCTGCTGATCGCCGGTGCAAACCCGTCGTACGCGCATCCGGTCGCGTTCCGCCGCATCGAGGACGCGAAGGCCGCACGCCCCGAGATGAAGATCATCGTCGTCGACCCGCGCCGCACCGACACCGCGGCGACCGCGGACCTGCATCTCGCGATCCTGCCGGGCACCGACATCTGGCTCTACAACGCGATGCTCAACGTGCTGCTGTGGGAGGGCTACGTCGATAACGCCTTCATCCGCGAGCACACCGAAGGCTTCGAGGCGCTGCGCGACCACGTACGCGACGTCACCCCGGCGATCGCAGCCGAAGTCTGCGGGCTCGGCCGGCGCGGCGCCGAGGACATCGTCACCGCGGCGCGCTGGTGGGGCGAGGCGAAGGCGGCGATGTCGCTATGGTGCCAGGGGCTGAACCAGTCGACGCACGGCACGCATAATGGCACCGCGCTGATCGCGCTGTCGCTCGCGACCGGCAAGATCGGCCGCCCCGGCTGCGGCCCGTTCTCGCTGACCGGCCAGCCGAACGCGATGGGCGGGCGCGAAGTCGGCGGCATGGCGAACCTGATGTCCGGCCACCGCGACCTCGCGAACCCCGAGCATCGCGCCGAGGTTGCGCGGCTGTGGGGCGTCGAAGACGTTCCTTCGACGCCGGGGCTGACGGCGATCGAACTCTTCGACGCCGCGTACGACGGCCGGATCAAGGCACTGTGGATCGCCTGCACGAATCCTGCACAGTCGCTGCCGGAGCAGGAGCGGGTGCGCGAAGCGCTCGCGCGCTGCGACTTCGTCGTGCTGCAGGAGGCCTACTGCAACACCGAGACCGCGCCGTTCGCCGATCTGCTGCTGCCCGCGGCGACGTGGGGCGAGAAGGAAGGCACGGTGACGAACTCGGAGCGACGCATCACCCGCGTTCATCGCGCCTTGACGCCGCCGGGCGAAGCGAGGGCCGACTGGCGCATCGTCTGCGATTTCGCGCATGAACTCGGACCGCGCATCGGCAAGGAGGCGGCGCGCCTCTTCCCGTACGCGGTGCCGTCCGAAATCTTCGCCGAGCACGCGGCCTCGACTGCCGGGCGCGACCTCGACATCACCGGGCTGTCTTACGACCTCCTCGACAGCGCCGGGCCGCAGCAGTGGCCGTTTCCCAAAGCCGCGAATGTTGTCGATGCGGCGAACCGTACCCGTCTTTATGCCGACGGCCGTTTCCCGACCGCGGACGGCCGGGCGCATTTCGTCGTGCCGACCCAGGCGCTGACTGCCGAGCGCGCCGATGCGCGCTATCCGCTGCACCTGACGACCGGCCGCCTGCGCGACCAGTGGCACGGCATGAGCCGCAGCGGCAAGGTCGCGCGGCTGTACAACCACGTCGACGAGGCCCGCATCGAGATGCACGCCGACGACCTCGCGCTGCGCGGGCTGAAAAGCGGCGATCTGGTGCACGTCAGGAGCCGCCGCGGCGATGTCGTGCTGCGCGCCGAAGCCTCGTCGGAAATCCGCTCCGGCCAGGCATTCATCGCGATGCACTGGGGTGGCAACAGCCTGAACTCGGCCGGCGCGAACGCACTGACGCTGCGCGACTTCGATCCGTACTCGAAGCAGCCGGAGCTCAAGCATGCGGCGGTGCAGGTCGAGAAGGCGGTGCTGCCGTTCCAGGCGCTGATCATGCGCGGCGAGCCCGGTGCGGCTGGTGACGAGGAGGGGAGCGGGAATGATGACGCGGCGCCGATCGAGATCGCTGGCAAGGTCACCGCGGGCGACCTCATGGCCAATGCTGCCGGTCTCGCGCTGGAACGCGCGGCGGCGCTCGCGCCCTGGCTCGAGCGCTTCAGCTACGCGTCGCTCGCGCTCGCCGGTCGCGACCATCCCGCGGTCGTGCTGCGCATCGCGCACCACCAGCCGATTCCGCCCGAGTGGCTCGCCGAACTCGACGCCTTGCTCGGGCTCGACGACGAGCATTGCCTCGCGTACAGCGACACCCGGCGCGGCATCACGAAGCGCGCGCGCATCGACGACGGGCTCCTTGTCGGCCTGCGCCTCACCGGCGAGACCGCGGCCGCCGGCTGGCTGCGCGACGTGCTCGTTGAGCGCCAGCCGACCGCGGACCTGCGCCGCTGGATCCTCGCGCCGTTGGCGAACCCGCCGGAGGCGGCGAAGACCCGCGGCCGTATCGTCTGCACGTGCCTGAACGTGTCCGAGAGCGACATCGCCGCGGCGATCGCCGGCGGCGCGGGTTTCGACGACCTGCAAGCGAAGCTCAGGTGCGGGACCACGTGCGGGTCGTGCGTGCCGCAGATCAGGCGGCTCGTCGCGGCGGGGCAGCGCGCAGCCTGAAGCGCGGCGCCCGCGCTTGCGCCCTGGGGGCGGCGGCTTGCGACGAACTGGCGCGACGCGCGAGCGACGCCGCGCCGAGGGCCGCGAGCAGCAACGCGAACGTTCCCGGTTCCGGGATCTGGAGTGCCGCGAACAGCGCGTCGGCAAGGACGCGGTGGCCGGCGGTCGTCGGGTGGGTGTAATCCCAGAAGAGATGACGGTCGGCTTCGGCCTCGCTGCACAGCAGCTCGTATAGCGGTTGGCCGTCCGCCGCGATGCCGGTCTCGCGCTGACACCAGTGCTGCGCGTCCGTCAGGCCATAGGTCGAAGGATTCATGACTGCATCGTTGAGCAGCGCGAACGTGTCGAAAGTCCGGAGGTCGAGGTGGCCCAGGCTGTCGAGCAACGCGGCGAGCGCAGTGTTGAACGCGAGGCTCGCAGCGGTAGCCTCCTCGTTTCGCGCAATCGCGCCGTTCCCGGTGGTGGCCGGCACGAGCCCGAGATCGGGAACGTTGGGAATCAGGAAATGACCCACTCCTTCGAGCGCAAGGGCCTCGACGGCCATGCCGATCCGGCCGATCGCGGCTTCGATCGTCGCGGCTGGCGGCGCCCCCGCCAAAATATCCTCTACATCGTTCGATCCGATGAAGAGCACGTAGAGCGCGCCCGGGTCCGCAGCCCCGGGCGCCTCAACGTATTGCTGTACTTGCTCGCTGAAGCTCGACGAGAACGGCAGGATGACCGAACCGGTCCCGGCGCCGCCATAAGCGTAGTTCGTCCCGCCGAGCCGCGACGGCTGCACGTCGAAACCGAGCCGGCTCGCGAAGAGTTCCGAATAGACCGGGCCGTTCGAGAATTGTCCGGAAGCGGGGTAGCCGATCGGATCGGGGACGATAGGAAAACTCGGATCGCCCGCATGGATTGCGCTGCTGAGGAGGAAATCGTTGCCGGTGTCCGACAGGCTGTCGCCGAAGAAATAGATATTGCTGAAAGGCGCCGCGAGGGCCGTGACGGGAGCCAGCGCGAGCAAAAGCATGGATCTGAGGACGCTGGACATGTGCATGAAGCCCTCGTGGCGCGCCGATGATGAGTCGCTCGATAAGGCAGCAAGGGGCATTCCTGCGAATCTAAACTACTGTTTAAAAAGGGAAGGCTGCAGGCGTTTAGATTGCCCGCCCAATGGACTGTAAAATTTTTCGACGTTTTCCGATCTGCATTGATCGATATGCCGAATGAACAGAAAGCAGGGGCCGGGAAGCGGGGGTCGGCTGGAGTCCGGTCACGCTACCGTCGAGAGGTGATTGCATGACGTTGACGTCAACGTCACAATACTGCCCGGCGATCTTTCGTGATTGCCGGATTTCAATTACTCCGCCAGCAGCGGACTGTTCCCCCGCTTCTTCGCCGCGCCTGTCGCGGGGCGACGGCAGCCCGGGATTGCGAGCCGGCGTACAACACGCGTCGCGGACGGGCGTCCGCGGCGTTGCATATGGGAAAGGAGAGCACATGACTGCAGTTGCCGGGTTTCTGAAAGCGCGGGATTTCCTGCTGGCCAACCGGACCGACTACGCCACCGCGTACGCCGGCTTCCAGTGGCCGCAGCTGACCGAATTCAACTGGGCGCTGGACTACTTCGACACGATGGCGCAGGGCAACGACAAGCCCGCGCTGTGGATCGTCGAGGAGGACGGGCAAGAGGCGAAGCTGTCGTTCGCCGAGATGTCGGCGCGCTCGAACCGCGTCGCGAACTGGCTGCGCAGCCAAGGCGTCGTGCGCGGCGACCGCATCCTGATCATGCTCGGCAACGAAGTGCCGCTGTGGGAAACGATGCTCGCGGCGATCAAGCTCGGCGCCGTCGTGATCCCGGCGACCACCTTGCTGACGCCCGAAGATCTGCTCGACCGCCTCGACCGCGGCCAGGTCAGGCACGTCGTCATCGGCAAGGCCCACACTGACAAGTTCGCGGAACTTCCCGGCGACTACACGCGCATCAGCGTCGGCGGCGCGACCGGCGGCTGGCTCTCGCTCGAGGAGGCGTACGCGGCGTCGCCCGAATTCGCGCCGGAAGGCGTCACCCGCGCCACCGATCCGCTGCTGCTGTATTTCACGTCCGGCACGACGTCGAAGCCGAAGCTCGTCGAGCACAGCCATCAGTCCTACCCGGTCGGCCACCTGTCAACAATGTACTGGATCGGCCTGCAGCCCGGCGACCGTCACATGAACATCAGCTCGCCGGGCTGGGCGAAGCACGCGTGGAGCTGCTTCTTCGCGCCGTGGAACGCCGGTGCCTGCGTGTTCCTGTACAACTACAACCGCTTCAACGCGCGCGCGCTGCTCGACGTGTTGGTGAAATACGAGATCACGACGATGTGCGCGCCTCCGACGGTGTGGCGCATGCTGATCCAGCAGGACCTCGCGTCGGTGAAGACGAACCTGCGCGAACTGATCGGCGCCGGCGAGCCGCTCAACCCTGAAGTCATCGACCAGGTGAAAAAGGCGTGGGGCATTACGATCCGCGACGGCTTCGGCCAGACCGAGACGACGTGCCAGATCGGCAACACGCCGGGACAGGTTCTCAAACCCGGTTCGATGGGTCGGCCATTGCCCGGCTACACGATCGCGCTGCTCGACGCCGACGACAAGCCGGCCGAAGAGGGCGAAGTGTCGCTGGTGCTTGCGAAGCGTCCGGTCGGGCTGATGCTCGGCTACGCCGGTGACGCCGAGAAGACCAGCGAGGTCATGCGCAACGGTCACTACCACACCGGGGACGTCGCGAGCATCGACGCCGATGGCTACATCACCTACGTCGGCCGCGCCGACGACGTGTTCAAGGCGTCGGACTACCGCATCAGCCCGTTCGAGCTCGAATCGGTGCTGATCGAGCACCCCGCGGTTGCCGAGGCGGCAGTTGTGCCGAGTCCGGATCCGGTGCGCCTCGCAGTGCCGAAAGCCTACGTGATCCTCGCGCCGGGCTTCGAGGCTGGCAAGGAGCTCGCGAAGGACATCTTCGCTTTCACGCGCGACAAGCTCGCACCGTACAAGCGCATCCGCCGCATCGAGTTCTCCGATCTGCCGAAGACCATCTCGGGCAAGATCAGGCGCATCGAGCTGCGCAGGAGCGAACAGGGCAAGGACGCCTCGACAGTGCGCGGTGCGCTGGAGTTCTTCGAAGAGGACTTCCCGGAGCTGAAGGGCTGATCAACGCCAGGTAACGCCAAAAGGCAAGTGCGGACGGCGGGGCAACCCGCCGTTTTCATGTCCGGAGCCGAGCCGGCGGAGTTTCCTCGAGGAGATCAACCGCCGGGTGCTGCCCGCCGTAAGCTGGTACAATTGCGGCCGTGGCGGGTCTCCCCGCATTGCAGCGCGGTGAACCTGGTCAGGGCCGGAAGGCAGCAGCCACAGCCGTTCCCTGCAAGTGCCGGGGGTCAGGCTCGCCACCCCGAACAATCGCGCGAAGGGCGTCTTCCGATGAAGACGCCCTTCGGCTCATTGGGGCCGGCGGCGCCCGTTTCAGGCCGGGGTGCGCCCTGTCCATGGGGCGGCGGCGCCGCGCGACGAGGGCCGCTCTGCTAGAATCCTGCCATGAGCTATCAGGTTCTCGCCCGCAAGTGGCGCCCGAAGAATTTCGCGACGCTGGTCGGCCAGGAACACGTCGTCCGGGCGCTCAGCCATGCGCTCGCCACCGGTCGGCTGCACCACGCGTGGCTGTTCACGGGCACGCGCGGCGTCGGCAAGACGACCATTTCGCGCATTCTCGCCAAAGCGCTGAACTGCGAGACCGGCGTTACGCCCGAACCCTGCGGCACCTGCGCGGCCTGCCGCGCGATCGACGCGGACCGTTTTCCCGACTACGTCGAGATGGATGCCGCTTCGAACCGCGGCGTCGAGGACATGGCTGCGCTGCTCGACAAGGCGGTGTATGCACCGGTGCAGGGGCGCTACAAGGTCTACATGATCGACGAAGTCCACATGCTGACCGGGCATGCGTTCAACGCGATGCTGAAAACGCTCGAAGAGCCTCCCGAACACGTCAAGTTCATCCTCGCGACGACGGATCCGCAGAAAATCCCGGTGACAGTGCTCTCCCGCTGCCTGCAGTTCAACCTCAAGCAGATGCCGCCGGGGCACATCATCGACCATCTCGGCGGCATTCTCGAGGCCGAGGGCGTGCCCTTCGAAGCGCCCGCACTGCGCCATCTCGCCAAGGCCGCCAACGGCTCGATGCGCGATGCGCTGTCGCTGCTCGACCAGGCGATCGCGCACGGTTCTGGGCGCGTCGAGGAAGAGCAGGTCTCGCACATGCTCGGTACGGTCGGCGACGATCATCTGTACGCGGTGCTCGACGCGCTGGCTGCGGGCGACGTCGCCGGGATGCTCGCCGTGGCCGACCGCATGGAGGCGCGCAGCCTGTCGTTCGACGCGGCGTTGCAGGCGCTCGCCTCGCTGCTGCACCGCATCGCGCTCGTGCAGTTCGCCCCGGCGGCGATCGCCGACGAGGCGGAACGTCAACGTCTCGCGCCGTATGCCGAGGCCTTCGACGCCGAGTTCCTGCAACTCGCCTACCAGATCGCCATCCACGGCCGCGACGAACTGTCGCTGGCGCCGGACGACTATGCGGGCTTCACTATGAGCCTGCTGCGCCTGCACGCATTTCGCCCCGAGCAGCCGGTGGCGCTCGGCAGTCCCGGCGACGCGGCAGGCGGAGGGGGGGCGGGTCGGGCGCGTGTCATCTCCCCGTCGCCACAGCCGGCTGCGAGCCTCACAGCACGGGCGACGGCATCGGGGGCGCCGCGCGACGCGGCGCCGGCAGCAAGATCCCCGGCGGCAAAGGTAATCCCCGCGGAGCATCTGCCACGCGAACGCGCGATTGCCGAAGCCGGGAGGCGTTTGTCGACGCCCGGCAGTGCGGTGGCGGTCGCCGAAAGTCCGATCGAACCATCGAACTCCGTTCCTCCATGGGAAGATCTGCCGCCGGAGGCGTTCGCCGGCGAAACATCGGTGCCGCAACCTGCCTCCTCGGCCGCGCCGGCGCCCGTGCGCCCAAGCGACGCGGAGGTCGAGCGGCCGCCGGCACGAAGCGCGACGGCCCCCGGAAGTGCTGTTCCGCGGCGCGCCGAGCAGCCGGAAGCCACAGTTGCGTCACCGGGCACGACAGGGCTCGACATCGGATCGGCTTTCGCTGCCGGCGAATGGCATGCGATCCTGCGCGTGCTGGGCCTTGGCGGAATGATGCGGGAACTCGCGCAGCACTGCGAATGGATCGGATTTGTCGAAGGTGTGGTGAACCTTCGGTTGTCCGAAACCCATCGCCATTTGCTGGGCATGAATCCGGGACTCCTCGACCGCCTGCAGGACGCGCTTGCGGCGCAGTATGGCGCTCCGCTGCGGCTCAGGATCGAGACCGGCGCGATCGCCGGCGAAACCCCGGCGCAGCGCGACCAGGCAGAAAAACGGGCGCGGCACATCGAGGCCGTGGCGGCGCTCGAGAGCGACCCTTTCGTGCGTGAACTGATCGAACGATTCGACGCGTCCCTCGTGGAAGCGTCGGTAAGACCACTTTGAATTCCTCTTGCGGAGAATCTGGCGATGATGAAAGGCGGAATTGCCGGGCTGATGAAACAGGCCCAGCAGATGCAGGAAAACATGAAGAAGATGCAGGACCAGCTGGCCTCGGTCGAAGTCGAGGGGCAGTCGGGCGCCGGAATGGTCAAGGTGCTGATGACCTGCAAGTACGACGTGCGCCGGGTGACGATCGACGACTCGGTGATGGACGACAAGGAAATGCTCGAGGATCTCCTCGCGGCCGCTGTCAATGACGCAGTGCGCCGCGTGGAAACGACGACGCAGGAGAAAATGGCGGGCTTCACGTCCGGCCTCAACCTGCCGCCCGGGATGAAGCTGCCGTTCTGAATGTCACCTTCGAGTCTCGACGAGCTGATCGACGCGTTGCGCGGCCTGCCCGGAGTCGGGCCGAAGTCCGCGCAGCGCATGGCCTACCATCTTTTGCAGCGCGACCAGCGTGGCGCCGAACGCCTTGCCCGGGCGCTCGGCAATGCGCTCGCGGTGCTGCGTCATTGCGAACGCTGCAACACTTTCACCGAAACCGAGATCTGCCAGCGCTGCGCGAGCCCGCAGCGCGACGCGTCGCTGCTGTGCGTCGTCGAAATGCCGGCCGACCTCGCGGTGATCGAGCAGACCCATGCGTACAACGGCCTGTATTACGTGCTCATGGGCCGTCTGTCGCCGCTCGATGGCATCGGTCCGCGCGAGCTCAAGTTCGACAAGCTGCTCGCCCGCGTCGCCGACAGCACCGTGCAGGAAGTGATTCTCGCGACGAACTTCACGAATGAAGGCGAGGCGACGGCCCACATCGTCGCGGAGCTGCTCGCTGCGCGCGGCATCAGGGTCAGTCGCCTGTCGCGGGGCGTACCGGTGGGCGGCGAACTCGAGCACACCGACACCGGCACGATCGCCCAGGCGCTCGTCGAGAGGCGCCCGCTCTGATTCCCGGCAGCGGCCTGCTGCGGCGCATAAAACGCCGCCTTGCCACCCCGTTCCGGGCCTCGGCGTGCAATGTTAAATACATGATCCGAATACACCTTTGAGCTTTATGCTTTTTATGTTGCGGCCAGTTTGATAGAATCCGGCAGTTTTTTTGTATCCGGAAATGGCTTTCTTTTCAGGAATGATGTCATGAGCGTGGATCAGAAGATGGACAGTGGCCGTCGGCAACTGCTTGTCGCAACCTCGGCGGTCGGTGGCGTTGCAGTGGTCGCGACGGCGGTGCCGTTCGTTGCCAGCTTGACGCCGTCGGATCGAGCCAAGGCGGCAGGCGCCCCGGTCGAAGCGGATATCGGCAAGCTTGCGCCGGGCGAGATGATGACGGTGGAGTGGCGCGGCAAACCGGTGTGGATCCTGCGGCGCACGCCCGAAATGCTCGCGTCGCTGGAAAAGACCGAGCCGCTGGTGAGCGATCCGGCTTCGGAAAAACCGATGCAGCCGGAATACGCGCAGAACAAGCATCGTTCGATCAACCCCGAATACCTCGTCGCGGTCGGCATCTGCACCCACCTGGGCTGTTCGCCGAGCGACAAGTTCAAGGTCGGTGCCGAAAGCGGCGTCGGGCCCGACTGGCCGGGCGGCTTCCTGTGCCCCTGCCACGGCTCCCTGTTCGACCTTGCCGGCCGCGTCTATCGCAGCATGCCGGCGCCGGACAATCTCGAGATTCCGCCCTACAAGTTCCTCGCGGATACGCGGATTCTCATCGGTGACGACGCAAAGGCCTAAGCGATGACTACAAAATCACAAGAACTGATGCACTGGATCGACGCGCGCTTCCCGCTCACGTCGACCTGGAAGGCGCACCTGTCGGAATATTACGCGCCGAAGAACTTCAATTTCTGGTACTTCTTCGGTTCGCTCGCGCTCCTGGTGCTGGTGATCCAGATCGTGACCGGCATCTTCCTGGTCATGCACTACAAGCCCGATGCTTCGCTGAACGCGTCCGGCATCCCCGTCGCGTTCGCCAGCGTCGAATACATCATGCGCGAAGTGCCGGGCGGCTGGCTGATCCGCTACCTGCACTCGACCGGGGCGTCGGCGTTCTTCATCGTCGTCTACCTGCACATGTTCCGCGGGCTGCTGTACGGATCGTATCGCAAGCCGCGCGAGCTGATCTGGGTGTTCGGCACGTTGATCTTCCTCGCGCTGATGGCCGAAGCGTTCATGGGCTACCTGCTGCCGTGGGGGCAGATGTCGTTCTGGGGTGCGCAGGTGATCGTGAACCTGTTCTCCGCGATCCCCGTGATCGGGCCGGACCTGTCGCTGGTGATTCGTGGCGACTACGTGGTGTCCGACGCGACGCTGAACCGCTTCTTCTCGTTTCACGTGATCGCCGTGCCGCTGGTGCTGATCGGCCTGGTGCTGGCGCACATCGTCGCGCTGCACGAAGTCGGCTCGAACAATCCGGACGGTGTCGAGATCAAGAAGAAAAAGGACGCCAACGGGATCCCGCTCGACGGCATTCCGTTCCACCCGTACTACACCGTGAAGGACATCGCGGGCGTGGTCGGTTTCCTGATCGTGTTCTCGGCAATCCTGTTCTTCTGGCCCGAGGGCGGCGGCTACTTCCTCGAGTACAACAACTTCATCCCCGCCGACCCGCTGAAGACGCCGCTGCACATCGCGCCGGTGTGGTATTTCACGCCGTTCTACTCGATCCTGCGCGCGGTCACGTACCCGCTGTTCGGCGTCGACGCGAAGTTCTGGGGCGTCGTCGCGATGGGGGCGTCGGTCGTGATCATCGCCTTCCTGCCCTGGCTGGATCGCAGCCCGGTGAAGTCGATCCGCTACAAGGGCGGGCTGTTCAAGGCGATCCTGGCAGTGTTCCTGGTCGCGTTCTTCATCCTCGGCTACCTCGGCGTGCTGCCCCCGACCCCGGGCCGTACCCTGGCGGCCCAGATCTGCTCGGTGCTGTACTTCGCGTTCTTCCTGTTGATGCCGTGGTACAGCAAACTCGACAAGTGCAAACCCGAACCGGAAAGGGTGACGTTCAAATGAGCATTCGTGTGATCAAGACTCTCAAGCGCCTGGCTGCCATCGTGCTGTTCGCGCCGGCTCTCGCGCTGTCCGCCGGGGCGGAACTGCACCTCGACAAGGCGCCGGTCAGCTCCGACCCGGCCGCGCTGCAGAATGGCGCCAAACTGTTCGTCAACTACTGCCTGAGCTGCCACAGCGCAAGCTTCGCGCGTTACAACACGCTGCAGCAGATCGGTCTCGACGAGCAGCAGATCCGCGACAACCTGATGTTCACCGGCGAACGCGTCGGCGACCTGATGAAGATCGCGATGCGTCCGGCCGAATCGAAAGTGTGGTTCGGGGTGACGCCGCCCGACCTGACGCTGATCGCGCGCCAGCGCGCATCCGAGTTCGGCAGCGGCGCCGACTGGATATACACGTACCTGCGCCAGTTCTACCGTGATCCGGCGCGCCCGACAGGCTGGAACAACGTGGTATTCGGCAACGTCGGCATGCCGCACGCGCTGTGGGAACTGCAGGGCCAGCAGGTCGCGAAGGTCACCGAGCACGAGGACGGCACAAAATCGATCGCTCTCGAACTGGCAACGCCGGGCAAGATGAGCGTCGAGGAGTATGACAAGACGGTTGCCGATCTGGTCTCCTTCCTGGTCTGGATGGGCGAGCCGATGGCCGACAAACGCAAGACGATCGGGATCTACGTACTGATCTTCCTGGCGGGGCTGTTCGTGCTCTCCTATGCTTTGAAGAAAAATTACTGGAAGGATATTCACTGAGAAGCCGCCGGATCTGATCCGCGCACTCACTGAATTTGACGCACCACGCGGTCATCGCGTGGTGCGCTTTGCTTTTGTATCAGGAGCTGCAACAACATGATGAACCTGTATTCCGGCACAACCGATCCGTTCAGCCACCGCTGCCGGATCGTGCTCTTCGAAAAGGGAATGGACTTCGAAGTCATCGATGTCGACCTCTACAACAAGCCTGAAGACATCGCCGTCATCAATCCGTACAACCGGGTGCCGGTGCTGGTCGACCGCGACCTCGTCCTGTACGAGGCGAACATCATCAACGAGTATATCGACGAGCGCTTTCCGCATCCGCAGCTGATGCCGCCAGACCCGATCCTGCGCGCGCGTGCCCGCCAGTTGCTGCACACGTTCGAGCACGAACTGTTCTCACACATCGACGTGCTCGAGAAGAACCAGAAGGGCGTCGAAAAGAGCCGCGCCCACGTGCGTGACGAGCTCGTCCAGCTCGCACCGATCTTCGTCAAGCAGAAGTTCATGCTCGGCGACGAGTTCTCGATGCTCGACGTCGCGATCGCCCCCTTGCTGTGGCGTCTCGAACATTACGGCATCGAACTGCCGAAGGCCGCGGCGAACCTCATGAAATACGCCGAACGCATTTTCAGCCGGCAGGGTTTCATCGATGCCCTGACTCCGTCCGAAAAGGTGATGCGGCGCTGAATGCCGAGGCCCCGTGTGAGGGGCGCTACCTAACCATGACAAACATATCTACCAAACCCTACCTGCTCCGCGCCATTTTCGAATGGTGTGTCGACCAGGGCTTCACGCCCCATATCGCGGTACTCGTCGACGAGCGTACCGTGGTCCCGACCGGCTATGCGCAAGACGGGCAGATCGTGCTCAACCTGGGTCCCGAAGCGACACAGCAACTGGTCATGGGCAACGACCTGATCACTTTCCAGGCGCGCTTCGGCGGCGTCGCCCATGCGCTGTCGGTCCCGGTGTCCAACGTCCTTGCAATCTACGCGCGGGAGAACGGGCACGGCATGGCGTTCGAGCCTGAAGCGGCGGTCGAGTCGCCCGCTGTCCCGGCCCCGCAGGTCGACGGACAGCAGGACGAGGGCAGTGCCGCCGCCACGCCGCCTGCGGAAAAGCGTCCGTCAGCAGCGCGCAACCACCTGAAGATCGTCAAGTAACCGAGCAGCAGGCTGCACGTCCTTGTCGTATTCGCGCCGAGGACCGAAGAAGACGGAATACGGCGCCCGGTCCGGGTTCGTCGACAGGCCGTGGCGTGGCTGCGGATGCCGGGGAGGCACTCGGTCAGCGCGACGAGCGTTGCCGGGTGCAGATCAGGCTTCGTTTCCCAGGAACGGGAAGTTGGGCACCGGCGCCGGATAGCCCGACATGAGATCGACGAGACAGCTGGCAGAGCCGCAGGCGAGCGTCCATCCAAGTGTCCCGTGTCCGGTGTTGTACCAAAGGTTCGACAGGCGGCTCCGCCCGATCAGCGGGATGTTGCCGGGCGTGGCGGGGCGCAGGCCGGCCCACAGGTGCGCCTCGGCGGTGTCGGTGGCGCCGGGAAAGCGCGCCTCCAGCCAGTCCAGGATGGCCTGGCAGCGGGCCAGGTTGATGTCGGTATTGTAGCCGTTCAATTCCGCAGTTCCCGCGACGCGCAACCGGTCGCCGAGGCGCGAGCACACGATGCGGCGCGATTCATCGGTGAGGCTGACGCTGGGGGCCCGTGCCAAGTCGTGTAGCGGAACGGTCACCGAATACCCTTTCACCGGGTAGATCGGCAGGTGCTCGCCAAGCGGGGCGACCAGCAGGCGGCTGTAGCTGCCGAGGCACAGCACGTAGGCTGCGGCGGTGAGGGTGCCGTTGCGTCCTTCGGCGTCGTGGACCTCGATGCCGTTAATGCGCCCGCCGCTGTGGTCGATGCGGCTGATCGTGGTGCTGTAATGGAAGCGCACGCCCGCCTGCGCTGCCCGCTCGGCGAGTGCCTGGGTGAAACGGAAAGCGTCCCCCGACTCGTCGTTCGGTGCATACAGACCGCCCGCAAGCTCCCCGGCCGTGCCGGCGAGTGCAGGTTCGATCGCGACGCATTCGTCGCGGCTGCACGAGCGGGCCTGGATGCCGTAGGTGGCGAGTTCTGCAACCTTGTTGGGGACGCGCGCGAACTCCTGCGGCGTAAAGAACAGATGCAGGATGCCGTGCTCGAGATGATCGTAGGCGAGGCCGGTTTCCGCGCGCAGCGTGCGCAGGCGTTCGCCACTATGCACGGCGAGACTGGCGATGGCTGCAGTGTTGCGCCGCGTCCGGTGCGGCAGGCATTCACGCAGGAACGCGAGCGTCCACGCCCATTGGGCGGGATCGGCGTGGGGGCGGAACAGCAACGGGGCATCCTCCCGGCCGAGCCAGCGCAAGGCGTTGAGCGGGGCAGCGGGGTTCGCCCAAGGTTCAGGGTGGCTGATCGAGATCTGGCCGCCGTTGGCGTAGCTGGTTTCGAGCGCGGCCTCGGGCTGGCGGTCTGCCACGCTTACTTCGAAGCCTGCCCTGGCGAGATACCAGGCGGTGGTGACGCCGGTGACGCCGGCGCCGAGAACCAGAACGTGCATAGTCGGAGAATGGGTTGAACGGGGAAAATTTTTGAGCCGCGCCGGACCGGACGTGCGATGCCCGCGGGCGCGCGGTACGAGCCGTGCGGATGTGCAGGCGCAGCGATCGCCCAAGGATCATAACCGCGTTCGCGCATAGTGGTGCGCTCGATCGCCTTCCGCGGGATAATCCGCGCCGCAAGGTTGCGAAACAAACTGAAGTCTGGCCCGGCTGGACCAACAAGGAGTCAATTGATGCGACGCGTCACGCTAACCCAATTCCTGATCGAGCAGCAGCGCGCCGGCCGCACCAGCCCTGACCTGCGACTGCTGATCGAAGTCGTCGCCCGGGCGGTAAAGGCAATCGCCGTCAATGTCTCGAAAGGGGCGCTTGCCGACCTGCTCGGCGAGGCGGGTACCGACAACGTCCAGGGCGAGGCGCAAAAGAAGCTCGACGTGATCGCGAACGAGATTCTGCTGCAGGCCAACGAATGGGGCGGGCACCTCGCGGCGATGGCGTCGGAAGAGGTCGAGGAGGTCCATCAGATTCCGTTCGACTACCCGAAGGGCGGCTATCTGCTGCTGTTCGATCCGCTCGACGGTTCGTCGAACATCGACGTCAATATCTCGGTCGGCACGATCTTCTCGGTACTGCGCTTCCCTGAAGGGATCCAGGAGCCCAACGAGCAGTGCTTCCTGCAGCCTGGCCGCGAGCAGGTCGCTGCGGGGTACGCGCTGTACGGCCCGTCGACCCTGCTGATCCTCACCGTCGGCAACGGTGTGCATGGCTTCACGCTGGACCGCGAGATGGGTAGCTTCGTCTATACCCACCCGTTCATGACGGTGCCGGTGGATACGCAGGAATATGCGATCAACGCCTCGAACGCGCGCCACTGGGAGCCGCCGGTGCAGCGCTATGTCGCCGAATTGCAGCAGGGCAGGACGGGGCCGCGCGGCAAGGATTTCAACATGCGCTGGGTCGCGTCGATGGTCGCCGATGTGCATCGCGTCCTCACGCGCGGCGGCATCTTCATGTACCCGCTGGACGAGAAGTGCCGCGACCAGGGCGGCAAGCTGCGCCTGATGTACGAGGCGAATCCGATGGCGATGATCGTCGAGCAGGCGGGGGGCTCGGCGACGACCGGTCGCCAGCGGATCCTCGACGTGCAGCCGGCAAAGCTGCACCAGCGCGTGCCGGTGATCCTCGGGTCGACCCACGAAGTCGAGCGCGTGACCGCCTACCATCGCGAAGGCTGAGCCGGGAACACCAGGGCGGGTGTCCGTGAGGGATCACGCTGCGGGCACTCTCGCCGCAGCGTGAAGGCGCAGCACGATCCGGAAACCGCTGCGGCCATGCCTCTGCCGTAGAATCCGGGCATGACAGCTTTCCGGATTCATGCGCTGCTCCGGCTGTGGTTCGTTGCGCTGTGCCTCGGACTTTCGTCCGGTACCGTGTTCGCCCAAGTTCCGCTGCAGGTCGAACTCGATGCACCCGACAGCGTGCGGCCGCTGCTCGAACGCTATCTGCGCATCCTCGAGCCTGATGGGCAGGTCCTGCCGGAAGTGCAGGCCGACCGTGTCGCGCTGGCCCGGCGCACGCGGCGCGAAGCGACGGAGCTGCTGGCGACCGAAGGGTATTTCACGCCCGAGATCCGCTTGCAGCGTGAACCGGACGGCCGGTGGCAGCTGTCGGTCGAGCCCGGTCCGCGGGCGAGCATCGCCGCTGTCGAGCTGCTGTTCGACGGCGATCTGGCCGGCGACGGCGAGACACGCGCGGAACGTCGTGCTGCGCTGCGCCAGGCATGGGCTCTCGCGCCGGGAGAGTCTTTTCGCCAGAGCGCCTGGGACGACGCGAAGGCGCGCCTCCTCGACGGGGTCGCCGTGCGCGACTACGCCGCGGCGCGCATTATCGACAGCCGTGCCGAAGTCGATCCGGACAACGCGACCGTGCAGCTTTCGGTGACGGTCGACTCCGGGCCGCGTTTTTTCCTCGGCCCGCTCGAAGTGTCGGGCCTGCAGGATCTTCCGCCCGATTTCGTCGAACGTTTCAACATGCTGGAGCCCGGCGAGCCGTTCGACCAGGAGCGCCTCCTCGCGCTGCAGACTGTACTGCAGAACTCCCCGCAGTTCGGTTCGGTGGTCGTCGATATCGAGCGCGATCCGGCGCTTGCCGCAGCCGTGCCGATCCGCGTCCAGGTCACCGAAGCGCAGTCCCGATACCTCGGCTTCGGCGTCGGCTATTCGACCAACACCGGTTTTCGCACCGAAATGAGCTGGCGCGACGTAAACTTCTTCGACCGCGGTTGGGAGCTCGCCACCGGACTGCGGCTCGAGCAGCGCCGCAACGCCGCGTACGCGGACGTTTTCCTGCCGCCCGCGCCTGCCGGCCATCGGGACAGCTTTGGTGCTGCGATCGAGCGCAGCACCGTCGAGGGGCTGACGCTGATGACCCAGGCAGTGGGCGTGGCGCGCACGAGGACGCGCGGCAACATCGACACGCGCCTCGCGCTGCGCCTGCAGCACGAACAACGCGATCCCGACGGCGCGCCGTCGACGAGCCGCAACTCGCTGACGGCGAACTGGACATGGATCCGGCGGCGGGTCGACGATCTCCTCGATCCGCGACGAGGCGACGTGCTGCAGTTCGATATCGGGGGTGGCGCGAAGGCGGTACTGTCAGACCAGGATTTCCTCCGGCTTTACGGCCGCTACGTGCGCTATCTGCCTTTTGTCGAACGCGACGTGCTGATCCTGCGCGTTGAAGGCGGGGCGACGCTCGCGCCGAGCCGGGATGGCGTGCCGCACGATTTCCTGTTCCGCACCGGGGGCACGCAGACGGTACGCGGCTACGCGTTCGAGAGCCTGGGCGTGAGAGAGGGCGACGCTACCGTCGGCGGGCGTTACCTCGCGACGCTGAGCGCGGAATATGTCCGTTGGTTCCTGCCGCAGTGGGGGGCGGCGGCGTTCGTCGATGCGGGCGATGCCGCCGACAGCCGCGACACATTCGCTCTCAAGACCGGCTACGGCGTCGGCGCGCGCTGGAAAAGTCCTGCCGGCCCGCTCGCCGTCGATCTTGCGTACGGCCACGACGAAAAGCGGCTGCGCCTGCATTTCGGCATCGCCATCGCATTCTGAACCGTCTCGTCGACGGCAGCCGTGGCAGGCATTTCCGGCAGGGGACGGGTAAGTTTTTCAGTTGCTCCACAAGGCCGGTCACGGCTTGCCGGTCAGGCCGCCCGGATTGCGCGTGATCCTGTCCGGCTGGATGTCGTTCGCCTCGCGGCTGCTGTCGTCGCGGCCCGCCGCGCGGCGTTCGCCGGTGCCGGAGGCATCGGTGTCGCTGTCGAGATCGGTGTCGCCGATGTCCGCGCCTGCGCCACGACCATGATCCATGTCCGACGTCGTGCCGCTGTCCGTCGCGATGCCGGCGTCGTCAACCAGGCCCGGCGCGCCGGCGATGTCGCTGCCGCTGTCCGAACTGTCGCTGGGGCCCAGGTCGGCGGTGCTGTGACCGGGCGGTGCGTTGGGTGTCTCGTCGCCACCGAGAATGCTGCTTTTGGCCATGTCTGTTCTCCTTTTCGAGGGAGCAAAGAGCGCAGCATTCGGCGTTCCCGCTCCCGACGACAGGAAATCGGTTTCCGTGCTCTTGAAATCGGCGGGGGCCGTCCCTATTATTAGCACTCGTTGGCAGTGAGTGCTAACCGTCCCGGGCCGGTCCGCGCCCTTGATAAATTTATGCTGCGGGTCTGCCCGCAGACATGTTGAATTCGAACTGAAGGAGTCATCTCGATGAAAATTCGTCCCTTGCATGACCGCGTGATCGTCAAGCGCCTGGAAGCCGAGCGCAAGACCGCCAGCGGCATCGTCATCCCCGACTCGGCCGGCGAAAAGCCCGATCAGGGCGAAGTGCTCGCCGTGGGTAACGGCAAGATCCTCGACGACGGCAAGGTTCGCCCGATGGCCGTCAAGGTCGGCGACAAGGTGCTGTTCGGCAAGTACGCCGGCCAGACCGTGAAAGTCGAGGGTGACGAGCTGCTCGTCATGCGCGAAGAAGACATCATGGGCGTCGTCGAGGCCTGAGCGGCCCGCTCGAACCCGTCCAAAGAATTCAAGGAGCAATGAACGATGGCTGCAAAAGAAGTCAAGTTTGGTGATTCCGCCCGTGACCGTATGGTCGCCGGTGTCAATATCCTGGCCAACGCGGTCAAGGTCACTCTCGGCCCGAAAGGCCGTAACGTCGTGCTCGAGCGCTCGTTCGGCGCGCCGACGGTGACCAAGGACGGCGTGTCCGTCGCGAAGGAAATCGAACTGAAGGACAAGTTCGAGAACATGGGCGCGCAGATGGTCAAGGAAGTCGCGTCGAAAACCTCCGACATCGCCGGTGACGGCACCACGACCGCGACCGTGCTGGCCCAGTCGATCGTGCGCGAAGGCATGAAGTTCGTTGCCGCTGGCATGAATCCGATGGACCTCAAGCGCGGCATCGACAAAGCCGTGATCGCGGTCACCGAAGAACTGAAGAAGCTGTCGAAGCCGTGCTCGACGAACAAGGAAATCGCCCAGGTCGGCTCGATCTCGGCGAACTCGGACGCCGACATCGGCGAGATCATCGCCAAGTCGATGGACAAGGTCGGCAAGGAAGGCGTGATCACCGTCGAGGACGGCAAGTCACTGCAGAACGAACTCGACGTTGTCGAAGGCATGCAGTTCGACCGCGGCTACCTCAGCCCGTACTTCATCAACAACCCGGACAAGCAGGTCGCGATCCTCGAGAACCCGTTCATCCTGCTGTTCGACAAGAAGATCTCGAACATCCGTGATCTGCTGCCGGTGCTCGAACAGGTCGCGAAAGCCGGTCGCCCGCTGCTGATCGTCGCCGAAGACGTCGAAGGCGAAGCGCTGGCGACCCTCGTCGTCAACAACATCCGCGGCATCCTGAAGACCTGCTCCGTCAAGGCGCCGGGCTTCGGCGACCGTCGCAAGGCGATGCTCGAGGACATCGCCGTGCTGACCGGCGGCCAGGTCATCGCCGAGGAAGTCGGCCTGACTCTCGAGAAGGCGACGCTGGCCGAGCTCGGCCAGGCCGCGCGCATCGAAATCGGCAAGGAAAACACGATCATCATCGACGGCGCCGGCGAAGGCTCGCGCATCGAAGGCCGCGTCAAGCAGATCCGCGCGCAGATTGAGGAAGCCACGTCCGACTACGACCGCGAGAAGCTGCAGGAGCGGGTTGCGAAACTGGCGGGCGGCGTTGCCGTCATCAAGGTCGGCGCCGCGACCGAAGTCGAGATGAAAGAGAAGAAGGCCCGCGTCGAAGACGCGCTGCACGCGACCCGTGCCGCGGTTGAAGAAGGCATCGTCCCGGGCGGCGGCGTCGCGCTGCTGCGTGCCCGCGCGAACCTCGGCACCCTCAAGGGCGACAACCACGACCAGGATGCCGGTATCAAGATCGTGCTGCGCGCGCTCGAGCAGCCGCTGCGCGAGATCGTCGCCAATGCCGGTGACGAGCCGTCCGTCGTCGTCAATCGCGTCGTCGAAGGCACCGGCAATTTCGGCTACAACGCCGCGACCGGCGAGTACGGCGACCTGGTCGACATGGGCGTGCTGGACCCGACCAAGGTCGAGCGCATCGCGCTGCAGAATGCGGCCTCGGTCGCCGGCCTGATGCTGACCACCGACTGCATGGTCGGCGAGCTGGCTGAAGAAAAGCCCTCGATGGGGGGTATGGGCGGCATGGGCGGCATGGGTGGTATGGGCGGCATGGACATGGGCATGTAATGCCGGTCTGAGGTTCGCCTCGTGCTTCCGGGCTTTCGGGCCCGGCGGCGCCAAAGCAAACGGCTCCGCTGCGGCGGGGCCGTTTGCTTTGGCGTGAGCGTGGACGTGTCGACGTGCCACTTTGCGGAAAGGTGGGATAATTGATTGGTCGTCAGGAAAAAAGGGCAGGGAGCGCCGTTTGTGTGAACGGGCGCTCCCCGGAATGTGCGCGCCGAAAGGCATCCACATTCCCCGGGCCGGTAATAGGAGAACAGCGGACGCAAGACTAGGCGTGCCCGCTTACGGACAACTTACATCCATATTTCCATGCGGATCCTTCTTGCTGAAGATGACCAAGTCATTGCCAACGGCCTCGGACGGGCCCTCAAGCGCAGCGGTTACGCCGTCGATCACGTCGCTTCCGGCAGCGAGGCGGATACCGCGCTGGCCACCCAGACATACGATCTGCTGATTCTCGACCTCGGCCTGCCGAAGCTCCCCGGGATTGACGTCCTGAAACGCCTGCGCGCGCGCAAATCGGCGCTGCCGGTGCTGATCCTCACTGCCCAGGACGGGGTCGAGGAGCGTGTGCGAGGGCTCGATGCCGGGGCGGACGACTACCTGACGAAACCTTTCGCGCTGCCGGAACTGGAGGCGCGTGTCCGGGCGCTGACGCGACGCGGCACCGGGCAGCCGCGCTGCATCGAAATCGGCAGCCTTTCGTACGACCAGGCTGATCGAGTGGCGAAGATCAACGGGCAGGTCGTCGAATTGTCGGCGCGGGAAGTCGGCCTGCTCGAAGTCTTCGCCCTGCGGGTCGGGCGACTCGTGAGCAAGGACCAGATCGTGGATCACCTGTGCGGCTGGGGGGAAGAGGTCTCGAGCAATGCGATCGAGGTCTACGTCCACCGGCTGCGCAAGAAGCTCGAAGACAGCGGTGTACGCATCGTCACCGTGCGCGGACTCGGCTACTGCCTGGAAAACCCGGATGCGGTCCAGACGGCGAAAGCCTGACAAGACGGCGGCAGCGAATCGGCCTCCGGCGCAGCCGAACTCGCTGTTCGGCGAGATCCTCGACTGGATGCTCGCGCCACTGCTGTTCCTGTGGCCGATCTCCATCATCGTCACGCACAACGTCGCCGACAATCTCGCGAACCAGCCCTACGATCGGGCGATGGCCGACAGCGTGCGGGCGCTCGGGCGCCTCGTGTCGATCGAAGGCGGGAATATCGCGGTGCATTTTCCTGCGCCGCCGCGGGCGCTGTTTCGCGCCGACCAGGACGACACCGTCTATTACCAGGTCGCCGACAGCAGCGGCGAAGTCGTCACCGGAGACCGTGAAATTTCCTCGGTCTTGCCGCCGGCGACCGTGGTCGCGGAGGAGGTGCTGTACCGCGACGACGTGATTCACGGCGAAGAGGTGCGCATCGCCTACCAGTTTCTGCGCGCCTGGCCTGAACCCGCCAGCCCGCTGGTGCTGGTGCAGGTGGCCGAGACGCGCAACAAGCGCAGCGACCTTGCGTCCCGCGTCGTGACCGGCGTGCTGCTGCCCCAGTTCGCGATCATCCCGATCGCGGTCGTGCTCGTATGGGTTGGCCTGACACGCGGTATTGCGCCGTTGAACCGGCTGCAGAGACTGATCCGCCGCCGGCGTCCGACCGACCTGTCGCCGATCGCTGCGGCGAGCGTTCCGGAGGAAGTGCGGCCGGTGATCGTCGCATTCAACGACATGATGGCGCGCCTCGAAGAGAACCTGCAGGCGCAGCAGCGTTTCATCGCCGACGCCGCCCACCAGATGCGCACGCCGCTGACCGGCCTGAAGATGCAGACCGACCTCGCGCTGCTCGAAACGGACCCCGAGCAACTGCGCGAGTCGTTGCAGCGCATCGCGGACAGTACTGACCGGGCAAGTCATCTGATCACCCAGCTGCTCTCGCTTGCCCGCGCGGAAGCGAGCTTCGAAAAACTGTACGCGGTGGAGCAGGTGGACCTCGATGCGATGGTGCGCGACGTGGCGCTCGAGCTGTATCCACGTGCCCAGGCGAAAGGAATCGACCTGGGGGTCGAGGATGCAGGGCGGCCGTTGCCGATCGAGGGCAATCCGGTGCTGCTGCGCGAACTGATCAAGAACCTGCTCGACAACGCGATCAAATACACCCCGCATGGCGGCAGCGTCACGGCGCGAACCCGCGTTGCGGGAGCGATCGTTTTGGAGATCGAAGATACCGGCACCGGCATTCCGGAAGCGGACCGCGAGCGCGTCTTCGAACGCTTCTATCGGGTGCTTGGAAGTGGCGTGGACGGCTCGGGCCTGGGGTTGCCGATCGTGCGGGAGATCGCCGAGCTGCACCGCGCCACGGTGACGCTGAATCCGAACCCGGCAGGTCCGGGTACGACCGCACAAGTCCTGTTCCCGCGCGGCTCGCTGGTCACCCCGCCGGCCCAGCCTTTCCTCCCGTCATTTTCGGTAACCTGAGGAGCCTGCGTGCCGTAGGGCAGAAACGATTTTTGCATAGGTGATTGACGACGGTCCCGATTCGGCTATAATGCGCGCTTTCCCGGCCAGGTAGCTCAGTTGGTAGAGCAGCGGATTGAAAATCCGCGTGTCGGCGGTTCGATTCCGTCCCTGGCCACCAGAACACGAAAACGGGTCGGCAAATGCCGGCCCGTTTTCTTTCGGGCTGCTGAATGCCTGCCAGAACTGCCTGATTTTGCTCAATCTTTCGCAGTTTCGCGGAGTGCTATAATTCGCGGCATTACGCTCCCCTGCGATCGCGCATGCAACTTTATGCTCTTGGCCTGAATCATCATACGGCGCCGCTCACGATTCGCGAGCAGGTGGCGTTTCAGCCCGAGCGGTTGGACGACGCGCTGCATGATCTGACGCACGAGCGGACGGTCCGCGAGGCGGCAATCCTGTCGACCTGCAATCGCACCGAACTGTACTTCGCCACCGAGCAACCGCAGCACGCTGCCGACTGGCTGGCGCGTTTTCATCACATGCCGTTGAGCGAAGTCTCGCCGTATCTCTACACCTATCCGCAACGCGATGCGATTCGGCATGTCTTCCGCGTCGCGAGCGGGCTCGACTCGATGGTGCTCGGCGAGCCGCAGATCCTCGGCCAGGTGAAGGACGCCGTCCGCCGTGCCGAAGAAGCCGGGACAATGGGCACGCTGCTGCACAAACTGTTCCAGAATACTTTCGCCGTCGCGAAGGAGGTGCGCTCGACGACGGCGATCGGGGCGAACATCGTGTCGATGGCGGCGGCGGCGCTGCATCTTTCCGAGCGCATTTTCGAGCGGATGTCGGACCAGCGCGTGCTCTTCATCGGCGCCGGCGAGATGATCGAACTGTGTGCCGCGTATTTTGCCGGGGCGTGCCCGAAGCGGATCGCGGTCGCGAACCGCACCGAAGCGCGGGCGCAGTTGGTCGCGCATCGCTTCGGGGCCGAAGTGATGCGGCTCGACGTGGTCGGCGAGATGCTGCCGCATTTCGACGTCGTGGTGTCCTGTACGGCCAGCCCGCTGCCGATCGTCGGCTTGGGCATGGTCGAACGCGCCATCAAGGCGCGCCGCCACCGTCCGATCGTGATGGTCGATCTCGCGGTGCCGCGCGACATCGAAGCCGAAGTCGGCGAGCTCGACGACGTTTTCCTGTACACCGTCGATGATCTCGCGCAGATCGTCGATGCGGGTCTCGAGTCGCGACAGCAGGCCGTGCTGGAAGCCGAGGAGATCATCGATTCGCGCGTCAATGGTTTCCTGCACTGGATGCAGGCGCGTGATGCGGTGCCGACGATTCGCGCGCTGCGCCAGCACGCAGAGACGGTGCGCGCGGTCGAACTGGAGCGGGCAACGCGTCTGCTGGCAAAAGGCGAAGACCCGCGGAAAGTGCTCGATGCGCTCAGTCATGGGTTGATCAACAAGCTGATGCATAGTCCGACCCGTTACCTCAATCAGTCCGAAGGCGAGCAGCAGGCCGATGCGAGCCGGCTCGTGCAGCAGTTGTTCAACCTCAGCAACTCCCCCGATTAGTCGTCGGCCCCCAACCTGTTTCGTTTTCCAGTCGATCCCGCCCTTCATGAAGCAGAGCATCCGCGACAAGCTCGAACTCCTGACCCACCGCCTGGCGGAACTCGATCGCGAGTTGTCGTCCGGGGACGCCGTGCGTGACATGGATGGATTCCGTTCGCTCGGGCGCGAGCGCGCCGAGATCGAACCGGTTGTCGCCTTGTACGGCGCTTACCGCCAGGCCGAGGCCGACTGCGAGAGCGCGCGCGCGATGCTGGCCGACGCGGAGATGCGCGAGCTGGCCGAGAGCGAGCTCGAAACGGGGGCGGTGCGCCTGCAGGCGCTGGAGGCCGAACTGCAGTGTGCGCTGCTGCCGTGCGACCCGAGCGACGAGCGCAACCTGTTTCTCGAAGTGCGTGCCGGCACCGGGGGGGACGAAGCTTCGCTGTTCGCCGGCGACCTGCTGCGCATGTATACGCGCTATGCCGAACGCCAGCGCTGGAAAGTCGAGATCGTGTCGTCGAGCCCATCGGATCTGGGCGGCTACAAGGAAGTGATCCTGCGCATCGCCGGCGCCGGGGCGTATTCGAAGCTCAAGTTCGAATCCGGCGGGCATCGTGTGCAGCGCATCCCGGTGACGGAAACGCAGGGACGCATCCATACTTCCGCCTGCACGGTGGCGGTGATGCCCGAGGCCGATGAAGTCGAAGCGGTGAACATCAATCCCGCCGACCTGCGCATCGACACGTTCCGCGCCAGCGGCGCGGGCGGCCAGCACATCAACAAGACCGATTCGGCAGTACGCATCACGCACCTTCCGACCGGCATCGTCGTCGAGTGCCAGGACGATCGTTCCCAGCATCGCAACCGCGCGCAGGCGATGTCGGTGCTCGCCGCGCGCATCCAGGACAGGCAATTGCGCGAGCAGCAGGCGCGCGAGGCCGCCACGCGCAAGAGCCTGGTCGGCAGTGGCGACCGGTCCGAGCGCATCCGCACATACAACTATCCGCAGGGGCGCGTCACGGATCATCGCATCAACCTGACGCTCTACAAGCTCGATGCGGTGATGCAGGGCGATCTGGACGAGCTCGTCGATGCGCTGACGCGGGAGCACCAGGCCGATCAGCTGGCGGCGCTGGGAGGCGGGTGACGTGAAAATGGCCGAAGCGACTCCCCACATCGGCGGCGCGCTGAACTGGGCACGAGCGCGGATCGCGGTCGTCGATGCGCGCATTCTGCTGCGCCACGTGCTGCAGTGCTCGGCGGCACGCCTCGCGGCGTACCCGGAAGCCAGGCTCGAAGCCCCGGAGTGGGCTGAATTCCGCTCGCTCGTCGAGCGGCGCGAGGCGGGTGAGCCGGTGGCTTATCTGACCGGCGAGCGGGAGTTCTTCGGCCATCCGTTCATCGTGACACCGGCGGTGCTGATTCCGCGTCCCGACACCGAGCTGCTGGTGGAACTGGCGCTGGCGCATTTCGGCGACAAGCCACATACGCGCGTGCTCGACCTCGGTACCGGGAGCGGCGCGCTCGCGATCAGCCTCGCGCTGGAGCTGCCGCAGGCCGATGTCGTCGCAGTCGATCGGTCGCGCGAGGCGCTGTGGGTCGCGATGGCGAACGCGGCACGCTTGCGGGCGAGCATTTCCTTTGTGCTCGGCGACTGGTTTTCTTCGCTTGGCGACGACCACTATCAACTCATCGTTGCGAACCCGCCTTATATCGCGGCAGCCGACCCGCATCTCGACGAGGGTGACGTGCGCTTCGAACCGAGCACCGCGCTTGTCGCGGGCCCCGACGGGCTCGACGACCTCGCGGCCATCGCCGCGCAGGCCCCACGTCACCTCGAACCCGGTGGCTGGCTGTTCATGGAACACGGCTTCGACCAGGCTGCCGCGGTGCGCGGGCTGCTGACCGATGGCGGGTTTTCGTCGATCGCGTCCTGGAAGGATCTGGCGGGCATCGAGCGGGTGTCGGGAGGGCAATGGCGCGGTCGCTGATCGCGGCAAGTCCCGCGCTCGCACGGCGTGCGGAGGCTATTGACGCGTGCGGCGTCCATCCATAGAATTACCCGACTGAAACACTCAACTTTTTAGGATATAGACCATGGACACCCAGGAAGTCATCCGCGAACAGGTCACCACGAACCCCGTCGTCCTGTACATGAAGGGCACGCCCCAGTTCCCGCAGTGCGGCTTCTCATCGACCGCCGTGCAGATCCTCAAGAACAGCGGCGTGCCGAAGTTCTTCTCGGTGAACGTTCTCGAGAACGACGAAATCCGTAACGGCATCAAGCAGTTCGCCAACTGGCCGACGATCCCGCAGCTGTACGTGAACGGTGAATTCGTCGGGGGCTGCGACATCATGCGCGAGATGTATGAAAACGGCGAGCTGCAGGAAGTTCTGAAGAGCGCCGGAGCAACGCAGCAAGGTTGATCCGGCTTTATCGAATTGCCCGCCGGCGCCTCACGGCGGGCTTTTTCGTGCCGGCCGTCCCGCCGGCTGTACCAGTCGGGCCCGCATCCTCAATGCCGTCTTGCGCGCGAGATGCGGGAACAGCATCGGCAGGGGCATGCGAAGCCAGTGATAACGCGCGAGCATCGCCGCGCGAGCGAGGCGAACGGCTGTCGGGGGCGGGAAGTCCGGATTCGACGGCAGTAACGCGCGCGGCACCAGCCAGTCCATCAGACGCTGCGAGGTCGCGCCGGGGGAATCGAGTCGCTCGAACCCCCTTGGGGCGGTCGGTGTGTTGAGCCACGCTTGCGCGAAATGCAGCCCGTACCACAAAGGCCGCTGCAGCCCCAACTCCTGAGCGCGGGCGACAAGGCGCTCCGGGAAATCTTCCTGTTGAAAAAAGCGGCGCAACAGGGCGTCAATGTCGACGATCTCGCGGACTCGCAAGGCAAGGTCGCCGTCATGAAAGCAGTGCACGCACGCATGCAGCACCTGGTCTTCGGGGCACAGGACCCGGAACACCGAGTCGGGAACTGGCACGCTGGCCTCGAACAGCGGGCGGGCGTCGAAGTGGAGGGTGCCGGTTACCGGCGTGATCGCATGATGCAGGTCCACCTCCAGCACCCGGCCGGGAAAACGCATCGGCAGCGTCTCGTGGCTCCAGTCGCGGTAATAGCGCTCGTCATAGGCGTCGAGCGGGGCAGCGACCCAGCCCGCAGCGCGTAGCCGCTGTTCCACCGGCCGCAAGTGCGCTTTCGGCACCAGAAGGTCGACATCCGACGCAAAACGGCCGCGCGCCATCCCCCCCTGCAACGCGTAGGCGCCGCCTTTCAGCGCAATGACTGGAAAAGTGACGTCGCGCAGCAGCGCAGCGAGCGCGTCGAGTTCGCCGAGCAGCATGCGGGCGTTGAATGCGGCGATTCGGCTGGCCGACACCAAATGTCGGCGCACCGGTTCGGGCAGGTCGCTGTTGCCGTCGTTTGAGGCGGCGAGGCGGCCGTGCAAGCCGGTCATGCGGGCGAGACGGAGCACATGTTCCCATCGCGCTGTGTCAATGTGAAGCGGTTCGCGCATTCCCCGCAGCAACAGTTCGAGTTCGGTCGGCAGCCGCGGTTTCACGGCGCCGCCACGAACAAATGCTCGATGTGGTCGATGGCGGCCCCGAGGTCCCCGTATTCGAGTTCGCAGGCTTTTACCGACCGGGCGAGCCGTGTGACAGCATGAAAGCCGATCGGGCCGAGGCTGCGGTAGTTGAAACTGTTGAGGCCGAGGCGCATCGCCGCCTCGGCCGTGGACAGCGTGTTGGAGCGCAGCGGCGCGCCATCGCGATAGCGCGGGAAGATCACTAACCTCGGTGTGGCGGTGCGGTGGCGATCGGCGATGCTGGCCGGGTTCGGCACGAAGTGTGCGACATCGCCTTTGCGCGTTTTCGGGAATACGGGGCCGAGCACGGCTCCGGGCAGACCACCGATAACGTCGATTGAGCGATTCTTCAGTGCAGCGGGCTTCAGCAGGGGCCGTACGTGCCCGGATTCCGGGTCGACGACGCCGAATTCATCCGAGAGAAAGCGCCAGCCGGCGAGGTGGAGCGCACAGGTCAGCGTACTCTTGCCCGAGCCGGGGGCCGCCGGCAGGATCAGCGCATGCTCCCCCCGCGCCAGCACGCCGGCATGAAGCAGCAGATAGGCGTTGAGGCGCTGCGCGAGCAACCAGTTGCTGCCCCATTCGAACAGCGGGAGCGCGCCGTGCAGGGGATAGGGCTCGAAGGGGCGAACCCCCTCGGACCAAAGCGCCACCTGCCGTCGGCCCAGCCGCCACGCGGGGCCCGGCCACAGCGCAACGCGAATGTCAGCGAAAAACCCCGCGTCGTTGTCACTGCGACGGCCGTAAATGAAATCGAGCTGCTCCTGGAACTTCAATATCGGTGAGGTCACCGCGATACGGGCCGCGCCGAGATCGAGCAGGCGGTAGTCGAGGCGCCTCAAACTGCGCCTTCGTCGCGACCACGGCCGAGGCCCGCAAGGGAATGCGCGAGGTGCTCGAGGCCTGGAGGCCAGCCGCCGGCGGCATGAATCTCGCGCACAAATTCATCGAAGCGTGACGCCTCGATCGCGGAGGCTGCCTCACGCAGCACCTGGACCGCCCCTTCGCTGAGCAAATGCGTGTCCCACCACACGGGGTCCAGAAAAAGAAACTGCCCGTCGAGCGACGGGCAGTGCGCATCCATCCATGCGCGGGGGCCATAGCGGAAGCGCATCGTACGATCCGGTCAGCCTCCGAAACCGTAGTTCGCCACGATGCCGGGGTTGATCGAGGTCAGGCACGACGAGACCGCAGGAGTGAATCCCTCGCCTTGAACGGTGTAAGTCGGGTAGGTGCCGGCCTCAATGCCATCGGGATCGAAATAAACCAGCAGCCAAGCCTTTTTCGGATAGTCACCGCTGCCGTTTGGCTTCGGGATGGCAGCTGAAATGAGAACCTCTGGATTATCGGCTCGATACACGTTGCCGTCCACCTCGAAGCCGTCTATCACCCCGTTGCCATTGCTCTGGTATCGGTTCACCTCCACCATTTTCCACGCCCAGTTGCCCCCTCCAGGTGTGGCTGGCGGTGCGGCGCCGATGAAGAACTGATTAGTACCAGTCGGGTAACCGCCATCGATCTTGGCGATGCAACTCAGGGATGCCGCCGCCAGCGGTCCGCCATAACCCAGAGTCATCACCGATGACGTCGCCAGTGCGCCCTTAAGCAAGCGTCGGCGCCGCTCGTCCGCATTGTCTTGCTTTGCCTGAGTCATTTCGAACCCCTTGTTTCAGCAACCGCCAGTGAAATCGCCGCAGCGGCTGCTTCGCTGTCAGTTCAGCCCCTTTCAACCATAGCAAATATCACGCCGAGACTGAAAAAATCTTTGCAAGTCACTGATCGAAAAGGCCGGCGCGGACCACCCTCTCGTCGCCGAGCTGCCGGCTGTAAAAAACTCCGACAGCGGCCACAGGCGGCAGGTTTCAGGAATCGGCTCGTGCTCCGTGTGCCGATACAGACGTCGGCTCCTGCACTCGTCCCGTCAGCACGCCTCTTCGTTCCGGCGCGTGGGGGGGCGACAGGGCCCGTACGGAATCAAGCATTCTTGCCCCGCGCGCGCGTGATCGCGGCGCGGACCTGTTCCGGCGCAGTGCCCCCGACATGCGCCCTCGACGCCAGCGAGCCTTCGACGGTCAGCACTGCGAACACGTCTTCGCCGACGAGCGGCGAGAAGGCGCGCAGCTCGTCGAGGCTGAAGTCCGGCAGGTCGCAGCCTTTTGCCTCGGCTGCGCGCACGGCGAGCGCAACCGCTTCATGTGCGTCGCGAAACGGCAGGCCTTTCTTGACGAGATAGTCGGCGAGGTCGGTCGCCGTTGCGTAGCCCTGCTTCAGCGCGTCGCGCATCGCGTCGGCCTTGACGCGGATGCCGGTGATCATGTCGGCGTAGATGCGCAGCGTGTCGATGACCGTGTCGGCGGTGTCGAACAGCGGCTCCTTGTCTTCCTGGTTGTCCTTGTTGTAGGCGAGCGGCTGGCCTTTCATCAGCGTCAAGAGCGCGATCAGGCTACCATTGACGCGCCCGGTCTTGCCGCGCACGAGTTCGGGCACGTCGGGGTTCTTCTTCTGCGGCATGATCGAGCTGCCGGTGCAGAAGCGGTCGGCAAGGTCGATGAAACCCACGCGCGGGCTCATCCACAGGATCAGCTCTTCGGACAAGCGCGACAGGTGGGTCATCAGCAGCGCCGAGGCGGCGCAGAATTCGATCGCGAAATCGCGGTCGCTGACGGCGTCGAGCGAATTGTGGCAGACCTCATCGAAGCCCAGCTCGCGAGCGACGAACTCGCGGTCGATCGGATAGCTTGTGCCGGCGAGCGCGGCGGCTCCGAGCGGCAGGCGGTTGACGCGCTTGCGGCAGTCTGTGAAGCGCTCGGCGTCGCGGCGGCTCATTTCAAAATAGGCCATCAGGTGGTGGCCGAAAGTCACCGGCTGGGCGACCTGCAGGTGCGTGAAGCCGGGCATCGGCGTCGCGGCGTTCGCTTCGGCCACATCGAGCAAGTTCTTCTGGAACTCGCCGATCAGCGCGAGGATCCGGTCGATCGCGTCGCGCAGCCACAGGCGGATGTCGGTCGCGACCTGGTCGTTGCGGCTGCGGCCGGTGTGCAGGCGCTTGCCGGGATTGCCGACGAGCGCGGTGAGGCGCTTCTCGATGTTGAGGTGGACGTCCTCGTCGTCGAGGTTCCACGCGAATTCGCCGCGCTCGATCTCGCCGCGGATCTGCACCATGCCGCGCTCGATGTCGGCGAGGTCGGTCGCGCCGATAATGCCTTGGCGAGCGAGCATCTTCGCGTGCGCGAGCGAGCCGCGGATGTCCTGCTGCGCCATGCGCTGGTCGAACGACACCGAGGCGGTATAGCGCTTGACGAGGTCCGAGACCGGTTCGGAAAAACGGCCGGACCACGCCTTGGCCGGCTGCGAGGAGGAGGTGTCTGTCATAATGTCCGTGGAAGGAAAACCGACCGGGAGGATCGTTCGATGCCGCGGCGGCGCAGGTTTCGTCCGTCGCGTCCGTCGCATATAAGGGGTGAAAAGTATAAAGCAAAAGCTTCGCCGGCTTCCGCCGGGCGCTTGCGACGCGGGCTTTCCCGGCGTCGCCACAACCGAGAATTCCTGCATGACCGACGCTGCTCTGCGAGTCGTCATTGTTGACGACGAGGAGCCTGCCCGCGCACGCCTCAAGGACCTGCTCGACGACATCGCGGACACGCAGCCGACGCGCGTCGTCGGCGTGGCGGCTAACGGGCTCGAAGCGTTGCGCCTGATCGAAGACCTGGCCACCGACGTCGTGCTCGCCGACATCCGCATGCCGGTCATGGACGGGGTGGAACTCGCGCGCCACCTCGGCCGTCTCGAGTGCCCCCCCGCTGTGATCTTCACAACGGCATACGATGAATACGCGGTGCAGGCGTTCGAGCTGGCAGCGACCGATTACCTGCTGAAGCCGGTGCGCGCAGCGCGGCTTGCCGAAGCGCTCGCGCGCGCACGCTGGCGTTCGCCCGCTACCGACACGCTGCTGGCCGGCCTTTCGCGCGGCGCAAGGCGCCATTTCAGCGTCAATGAGCGCGGGCGCATCGTGCTGGTGCCGCTCGCCGACGTGCTGTTTCTGCGCGCGGAACTCAAATACGTCACTGCGCGCACCGCGGGGCGCGAGTTCCTGCTCGACGAGTCGCTGGTCCAGCTCGAACAGGAGTTCCGCGATCGCTTCGTCCGCATCCATCGCAACTGCCTCGTCGCGCGCGGGGCGGTGACGGGCGTCGAGCGCGCGGGCGAGGACGACGGCGAGCCGCACTGGGACGTCGTGCTCGCCGGCCTGGCCGAACGCCTGCCGATCAGCCGGCGCCAGTGGCCGGTGGTCCGGCACACGCTCGGGTTCTGACTCTCACTCGCTGACGCCCCGACTTCATTAGCCGCTGTTGCGCAAACCGGCCGCGATGCCGTTGATCGAGATGTGGATCCCGAGCCGGATGCGCGCGTCGTCATGCGTCTCGCGATGGCGGCGCAGCAGCTCGACCTGTACGTGGTTGAGCGGATCGAGGTAGGGGAAGCGGTTGCGGATCGAGCGCTTGAGCAGCGGGTTGCCGTCGAGGAGCTCGCGCTGGCCGGTGATCGCGAGCAGCGCGTCGACGGTGTCGTGCCATTCGTTGCGGATGCGCTCGAAGATCGCATCGCGCAAGTTGACGTCCTTGACGAGCCCGGCGTAGCGTGACGCGATCGCCAGATCGGTCTTCGCCAGCACCATGTCCATGTTCGACAGCAGCGCGGCGAAGAACGACCATTCCCGATGCATCGCCTGCAGGCGGGCGATGCCGTCGTCAGCGTGGGCTGCGAGCCAGGTTTTGACTGCGCTGCCGAAGCCGAACCAGCCCGGCAGCATCAGGCGGCACTGCGACCAGCTGAACACCCAGGGGATCGCGCGCAGATCCTCGATGCGCGTGCCTTTCTTGCGCGACGCGGGCCGCGAGCCGATGTTCAGCTCGGCGATCTCCGAGATCACGGTCGATTCCCAGAAATAGCGTTCGAACCCTTCGGTGTCGTAGACCAGCCCGCGGTACGCAGCGAACGCGACGTCCGACAGCGCCTGCATCGTGTCGAGGAACTCGACGCGCGGCGCGGGAGCGCGATCGGCGAGCAGGCTCGCTTCGAGCGTCGCGGCGACGATGACTTCGAGGTTGCGCCGGCCGACTTCCGGGTTGCCATATTTCGCCGCGATCACTTCGCCCTGCTCGGTGAGCCGGATCTGCCCCTGCACCGCGCCGCCGGGTTGCGCGAGGATCGCCTCGTAGCTCGGGCCGCCGCCCCGTCCGACCGAACCGCCCCGGCCGTGGAACAGGCGCAGACGGATGCCGTGCCGCGCGAACACCTCGATCAGGCCGATCTCGGCCTTGTAGAGCGCCCAGCCCGACGTCAGGAAGCCGCCGTCCTTGTTGCTGTCGGAATAGCCGAGCATGACTTCGTGGGTGCGGTCGCGGGAGGCAGCGAGCAGGTTCATGTATCCGGGCAGCGCGAACAGGCGGTCCATCACCGACGGCGCGTTCGCGAGATCTTCGATCGTCTCGAACAGCGGGACGATATTGACGTCCAGCGCCCGTTCGTGCGGCCTCAGCAGGCCCGCCTCCTTCAGCAGCAGCGCGAGTTCGAGCAGATCGGAGACGTCGTCGGTCTTCGAGATGATGCAGTTCGGGATCGCCGGCCCCCCGTAGCGCCGGTGAGCCGCGCGCGCAGTGCGGAAGATCGCGAGCTCGCCTTCGGTCTCGTCTGAATAGCGCACGTGAGGCGATGCGAGCGGACGCGGTGTCGCGAGTTCCTCGATCAGCAGTTCGACGCGCGCCGCCTCGTCGAGCGTCGCGTAGTCGGTACCGGTTCTGGCGGTCGCAAGGAGTTCGGCGACGACGCGCTCATGCACCTCGGAATTCTGGCGCAGGTCGATCGGCGCGAGGTGAAAGCCGAACACGCGCACCGCCCGCCGCAGCCGGCGCAGCTGCCCGCGCGCGAGCGCCGCCGAGCCGTTCGCGACGAGCGAGCGGTGAATGACATCGAGATCGTCGGCGAGTTCGGCGACGGCGGCATACGGTTCGGCCACTGCCACCGGGTGGCGCGGCGGTTCGGTGCCGAGCAGCGCGTGGTGCGTCGCTGCGAGCCGCGCATAGATGCCGGAGATCGCGCGGCGGTAGGGTTCGTCGTTGCGGTGGGGAGAATGGTCGGGCGAGCGGGCGGCCAGTGCGAGCAGCGCATCGGATGCGGTGACCAGCCCGAGCGCGAGCGACAGGCGCGCGCCGAGGGCGTGCAGTTCGTCGAGATAGAAGCCGAGCACGGCCCCTGCCTGCATCGCGAGCGTGCGTTCAAGCACGTCGGCAGTGACGAAAGGATTGCCGTCGCGATCGCCGCCGATCCAGCTGCCGACCTGCAGGAACGCCGGCAGTTCGAGGCCGGCGAGCGCCGGGTCGCGGCTCACGAGCTGGTCTTCGAGGTTCGCATAGAGGTGCGGCAGCTCACGCAGGAAAGTCGCGTCGAAATACGACAGGCCGTTCGCGACTTCATCGACGACCGACAGCTTCGCCGGGCGCAGCATGCGCGTCTGCCACAGCGTCAGCACCGTGCGGCGCAGCGCCTCGTCGCTTTCCTGGCGCTCTTCGGGAGTCAGCGTCATGCGGTCGCGTGCATCGAGCAGGTGGGCGATGTCGGTCTCGCAGTTGAGGATGCTCTTGCGCTGGACTTCGGTCGGATGCGCAGTCAGCACCGGCGAGATCAGCGCGGTGTCGAAGAACGCCGCGAGCCGGGCCGGCGGCAAGCCGCTCGCCAGTGCGCGCACGAGCGCGTGCGCGACGCTGCCTTCGCGCGGCGCCGAGCCGGCGATCAGGTGCGCGCGGCTGCGGCGGATGTGATGCTGGTCCTCGGCGATGTTCGACAGGTGCGAGAAATAGCTGAACGCGCGCACGACTTCGATCGTCTGTTCGCGCGACAGCGCGTCGAGGATGCCTTCGAGTTCGAGCCGTGCCGCGTTGTCATCGTCGCGGCGGAAGCGCACCGAAGTCTGGCGGATGCGCTCGATGAGGGCGAATGCCGCTTCGCCGTGCTGGTCGCGCACGGTGTCGCCCAGCACGCGGCCGAGCAGCCGGATGTCTTCGCGCAGCGGGGCGTCCTTGTCTTCAGTCATGGTCTGTTCCGGGTGTGGGTGGCTACGTTGTGGGAGCGGCCGGTTGGCTCGCCGGCTGACGTGATGGGGACTTGCGCCCGCCGGGGCACGAAAGGCGCAATTTGCACCCATGCTAGAATGCCGCCCAGCCCGTGCGCCATTGGCGCCAACCCTGATGTTGCATTGCGGCAACCCTTTGCTGCGAGCGGCACCGATCCATTCCTCCGTGACGAGTCTGCCCACCGTGAGCGCTACCCCTGACTTTCCCGCCCCCGAACGCCTCGTAATCGCCACTCGCGAAAGCCGTCTAGCACTGTGGCAGGCCGAACACGTCAAGGCTCGGCTCGAGGCGCTCTACCCGGGCTGTCGCGTCGAGCTGCTCGGCATGACCACGCGCGGCGACCAGATCCTCGACCGTCCGCTCGCGAAGGTCGGCGGCAAGGGGCTGTTCGTCAAGGAACTCGAAGCCGCGCTGCTCGAGGAGCGCGCCGACATCGCGGTGCATTCGATGAAGGACGTGCCGATGCAGCTGGCCGAACCGTTCGCGCTGCCGTGCATCTCGGCGCGCGAAGTGCCGCTCGACGCGTTTGTGTCGCCGCGCTACGCGAGCCTCGCCGACATGCCGCCGGGCACGGTCGTCGGCACGTCATCGCTGCGCCGCGAATCGCAGCTGCATGCGCAGTTCCCGTTCCTGGCGGTCACGAGCCTGCGCGGCAACCTCGACACGCGCCTGCGCAAGCTCGACGAGGGGCAGTACGACGCGATCATTCTCGCCGCCGCCGGACTGCGGCGCTTAGGGCTTGCCGACCGCATCCGTGCCGAACTGCCGTCCGAGGTGTCGCTGCCGGCGGCCGGGCAGGGCGCGCTCGGCATCGAATGCCTGGCGAAGCGCACCGACATCGCGGCCTGGCTCGCGCCGTTGAACGATGCCGACACTTCCGCGTGCGTGCGCGCCGAGCGCGCCGTCGCGCGCGCGCTCGCGGGCAGCTGCGAAGTGCCGCTCGGCGCCTACGCCGAGATCCGCGCCGGCCGGCTGTGGCTGCGCGGTTTCGTCGCGCTGCCCGATGGCAGCCGCATGGTCCGCGCCGAACGCGAAGGCGATGCCGCCGATGCCGAAGGGCTCGGCCTCGCACTGGCCGACGACTTGCGCGCGCAAGGGGCCGAAGACATCCTCGCGCGGCTGGGGTGAGCCCGGTCCGGACGGCACAGGCTTGTCGATGACGCGCAATACGCTCTGCGGACGTCACGTCGCAGTCACTCGCCCGGTGGGGCAGGCCGACAGCCTGTGCGAGGCGATCGCTGCACGCGGCGGCATTCCGGTGTGCTTTCCGGTGCTCGCGATCGGCGCCGTCGATGGCGCACGACTCGACGACATAGCCACCCGGCTCGATCAGTTCGATCTCGCGTTTTTCGTCAGTCCGAACGCCGTGCAGCACGCGCTCACGCCGATCCTCGCGCGGCGCGCCTGGCCGCAGCGAGTGGTGGTCGCGACTGTCGGCAAGGGGAGCGAGCGGGCGCTCGCGGCGTTCGGTTTTCGCTCCGTCGTCGCGCCGGCGAGTGGTTTCGACAGCGAGTCCGTGCTCGCCCTTCCGGAATTCCGGCCCGAAGCGGTGCGTGGCCGGCGGATCGTGATCTTCCGCGGCGACGGCGGTCGCGACCTGCTCGGCGAAACCTTGCGCGAACACGGCGCCGACGTCGAATACGTGAGCTGCTATCGCCGCTTCCAGCCCGACCAGGATCCGGCCCCGCTGCTCGACCTCGCGCGGCGCGGCGCACTCGACGCGATCACGCTCACCAGCAGCGAAGGTGTCGCGAAGCTCGTCGCCATCGTCGGCGCCGAGGGCCTGCGCCTGCTGTGCCCGGTGCCGATCTTCGCGCCGCACTCGAGAATTGCGGCGCACGCGCGCGCAGCCGGCTTCGTGCGTGTCGTCGAAACCGGCCCCGGCGACGAAGGGCTCATTCGCGCACTCGAATCTCATTTCTAGCGACCTCGGTTAAACTCTCGGCATGAAAGAAGAAATCCCAGCGCTTTCCCAGCCTCCGCGTTCCGATACTCCATCCGGATCGGCGCCATCCACCTCGTCCTCCACTCCGGCGGCTTCCTCCTCGAAGCGTGGCGGCGGCGTCGCGACTGCCGTGGCGCTGGTCGCGCTCGCCGCCGCCGGGCTCGCCGCCTGGCAGGTATACGAGCTGCGCTCTGGCGCCATCGAGATTCGCGAGGAAGTCGCCCAGCGCCTGGCGGCAAGCGATTCCGCGCTCGCCGAAGCGCGGGGATCGGCGCGCCAGCAGCAGGAGTCGATCGCGTCGCTGCAGGGCAAGATCGGCGCGCTCGAGGCGCACGTCGCGGCCACCGAAGGGCAGGCCGCCGCGCTCGAGAATCTCTACCAGGAGTTTTCGCGCACGCGGGACGACCGGATCGTCGCCGAGACGGAGCAGGCGATCGGCATCGCCGCGCAGCAACTGCAGCTGGCCGGCAACCCCGAAGCCGCGCTGATCGCGTTGCAGGGGGCCGAAGCGCGGCTCGCGGCGCAGGACCGTGGCCAGTTCCAGGCCCTGCGGCGCGCGCTGGTGCGTGACATCGAGCGGCTCCAGACTGCGCCGCAAGTCGATGTGCCCGGCATCGCGCTGCGCCTGGAGATGCTGCTCGAGCGTGTCGACACGCTGCCGCTGGCTTTCGCCGGGCAACTCGACGATCCTGCTGCCGCCCGCAACGCGGGGGCGAGCGCGCCGGAAGGTGCTTCGACCGAGCCGTCGGTGATCGATTTCATCACCGGACTGGCGCGCGACATCTGGCGCGAAATGCTGACGCTGGTGCGAATCGAGCGTCTCGACCAGTCGGAACCCGTGCTGCTGGCGCCGGCGCAAAGCACCTACCTGCGCGAGAATCTCAAGATTCGCCTGCTGACCGCGCGGCTCGCGCTGCTCGCGCGCGACGGCCGGACTTTCGCCGCCGATCTGGCGCAGGCGCAGGGCTGGATCGAACGCTTTTTCGACCAGCGCGACCCGGCCGTCCAGGAAACGCTCGCCGAACTCGCGGCGCTGCAGGCATTGCCGGTCAAGGTCGAGCAGCCGACGCCGACCGAAAGCCTCGGCGCACTGCGAATGCTGCAGGCACGCTCGGCCGAGAGCCGGCGGCCGATCAACGGAGCACCGGCGCCCGCGGGTGGTGCCGCTTCCGGTGCCCGCCGTTCGCACGATGAGGCGGTTTCCGCTCCCACGATCCCGTCGCCGCCTGCTCCGCCTGCGCGCGAGCAGGGGCCGGGCGCCGGCGAGCGTTGAGGAGAGGCCCGGGATGCGTACCCTGCTCTGGCTCATCGCCTTGTTCGCTCTCGCTGCCGGGGTGGCGATGCTCGCGAGCGTCAATACCGGCTACGTGCTCGTCGTGCTGCCGCCGTGGCGTGCCCAGCTGTCACTGAATCTTCTCATCGTCGCGCTGCTCGCGACATTTTTCATCGGCTACGTGGTGCTCCGACTGGTCGGGAAAACGATCGCGCTGCCGGGACGGGTCGGCGTGTTTCGCGAGCGCCGGCGCAAGGACAAGGCCGGCCGAGCGCTGCGCGAGGGCTTGCGGGCCCTTTTCGAAGGCCGCTTTGCGCAGGCGTTGAAGCTTTCCGGCAAGGCTTTCGACGCCGGGGAAAGCCGCTCGATGGCGGCACTGGTCGCGGCGCGTGCGGCGCACGGCATGCACGATGACACCCGCTACCGGATCTGGATCGGGCGGGCTGCGGAGCAGGAAGAAGAAGTCCGGGTTGCACGCCTGATGACCGAAGCCGAACTCGCGATCGAAGGGCGGCGCTTCGAGGAAGCCGCCGAACGGCTCGAAAATCTGCGTCTGTCCGGGCATCGGCACATCGCCGCGCTGCGCCTGTCGCTGAAAGTGGCTTCGGCGCTGGGGCACTGGGAAGAAGTCCTGCGCCTCGCACGGCAGCTGCGCAAGCACAAGGCCCTGACGGACGAGCAGGCGCAACCGGTAGTGCGCCGCGCGCACGTCGAACGGATACGCGAACTGGCCCGCGACGGCGAGGCGCTCGCGGCGTACTGGCGCAGCATTCCCGCGGCCGAACTGGGTGACCGGCACATGGTCGAGGAAGCCGTTCCCTATCTTGCCGCCGCGGGACAGGGAGCGCTGGTGCGCAAGACCGTTGAACGCATGCTCGACACCGAGTGGGACGGGGGGTTGGCGCGGCTGTACGCCCAGTGTGCAAACGGCGATGCGGCTGGCTGCCTCGCGCGTGGCGAAGGGTGGCTGCGCAAACACCCGAAGGATGCGGACCTGCTGTATGCGCTCGGCAGGTTATGCCTGGCGGCGCAGCTGTGGGGCAAGGCGCAGAGTTACCTCGAGGCGTCGCTGAACCTTGCGCCAACGATCGAAACCCACCTCGCGCTCGCGCATCTGTTCGAGCGTCTCGAGCGGGCCGAAGAGGCGCACACTCACTATCGCGCAGCAGCAGCCGAACATTCGGCTGCCTGAGCGGCCTCCTGAGTGGCCTCGTTGCCCCGCGAGGCAGTCATCACCAGTCGCGCGGGGCGAGAAACTCGTCGTATAGACGCGCCTCGGCGCTGCCCGGCTCCGGCTGCCAGTCGTAGCGCCATTTGACCACTGGCGGCAGCGACATCAGGATCGATTCGGTGCGTCCGCCCGACTGCAGGCCGAACAGTGTGCCGCGGTCGAACACCAGGTTGAATTCGACGTAGCGGCCGCGGCGGTAGGCCTGGAAGTCGCGTTCGCGTTCGCCGTATGCGACGTCGCGCCGCCGCTCGATGATCGGCAGATAGGCGTCGAGGAATGCGTCGCCGACGCTGCGCGCGAGCCCGAATGCGGCATCGAAGTCGGTCTTGCCGTCGGCGCCCAGATCGTCGAAGAACAGCCCCCCGACACCGCGTGGTTCGTTGCGGTGCTTGAGGAAAAAGTATCGGTCGCACCATTCCTTGAGGCGACGGTATTCCGGCTCCCCGCCCCACGGCAGCACTGCGGCCCGGCAGGCGCGGTGGAAATTGCGCACGTCTTCCTCATACGGATAATAGGGCGTCAGGTCCATCCCTCCGCCGAACCACCAGACCGGCGCTGCGGCAGGCGGCGGAACGGCAGCCTCCGGGTGGGACGCGATGAAGAAACGCACGTTCATGTGCACTGTCGGACAGTATGGGTTGCGCGGATGCAGCACGAGCGACACGCCCATCGCCTCGAACGTGCGGCCCGCGAGATCGGGGCGATGGGCAGTCGCCGACGCCGGCATCGCACCGCCGATCACGTGCGAGAAATTGACTCCGCCCCGTTCGAAGAAACGGCCTTCCTCGATGACGCGCGTGATGCCTCCGCCGCCTGCCGGGCGCTGCCACGCATCCTCGCGGAAGCGGCCGCCGTCGAAGCGTTCGAGCACGGCGACGATGCCGCTTTGCAGGTCGAGCAGGTGTTGCCTGACGACGCGCGAATCGGGCGCGCCCATCGTTCAGCCTTTTCTGGCAATGGCGCGGTGGCCGATGTCGCGGCGGTACTGGCGTCCTTCGAAGATGATCCCGTCGGCGATCTCGTAGGCGCGCTTCTGCGCGCTGCGGATGTTGTCGCCGAGCGCGGTGACGCACAGCACGCGCCCGCCGGCGGTCACGACCTGCCCGTCCAGCTCCGCAGTGCCCGCGTGGAAAACGTGCACATCCTCGCTCTCGGTGGCCGGAAACCCGGACACCACGTCGCCCTTGCGCGGCGCCTCCGGATAGCCTTCGGCGGCGAGCACGACGCCGAGCGCGACCCGGCGGTCCCATTCGGCTTCGACCTGGTCGAGCCGCCCGCCGATCGCCGCTTCGACGAGATCGGACAGGTCGGTCTTCAGGCGCATCATGATCGGCTGGGTTTCCGGGTCGCCCATGCGGCAGTTGAACTCAACGACGCGCGGCTGGCCCGCTTCGTCGATCATCAGGCCGGCGTACAGAAAGCCGGTATAGGACAGCCCGTCGGCGCTCATCCCGGCAAGAGTCGGCAGGATGATCTCGCGCATCACGCGAGCGTGGATTTCGGGCGTCACGACCGGCGCCGGCGAATAGGCGCCCATGCCTCCAGTGTTGGGGCCTTCGTCCTTGTCCCGCAGGCGCTTGTGGTCCTGGCTCGTCGCCAGTGCCAGCGCATGCTTGCCGTCGGCCATGACGATGAAGCTTGCTTCCTCGCCCGCCATGAACTCCTCGATGACGACCCGCGCGCCGGCTTCGTCGTACTGCACGCCGGTCTGGTTGCCGTTCAGCATCATGTCGATCGCGGCGTGGGCTTCGGCAAGCGTCGCGGCGACCACGACGCCCTTGCCGGCAGCCAGGCCGTCGGCCTTGATGACGATCGGCGCTCCTTCGGTCTCGACATAGTCGTGTGCCGCGGACGGGTCGGAGAAAGTCGCGTGCTTCGCCGTGGGGATGTTGTGCCGGGCCATGAAGCGCTTGGCGAAATCCTTCGAGCTTTCGAGCTGCGCCGCGCCTCTCGTCGGGCCGAAGATCGGCAGGCCGGCGGCGCGAAAGGCGTCGACGATGCCGGCCGCAAGCGGTGCTTCCGGCCCGACGACGGTGAATTGCACCTGCTCGGCGCGTGCGAGTTCGACGAGGTCCGGGATCGCAGTGACTGCGACGTTCTCGAGCAGCGGTTCGCGCGCGGTGCCCGGATTGCCCGGGGCAACCAGCACGCGTGTGACTTTGGGCGACTGGGCGAGTCTCCAGGCCAGCGCGTGTTCGCGGCCGCCGGAGCCGATGACGAGAACTTTCATGAGTTTTCCTGTGCCGCTCTCAATGCCGGAAATGACGGAAACCGGTGAACACCATCGCCACGCCCTGTTCGTCGGCCGCCGCGATCACTTCGCTGTCGCGCATCGAGCCGCCGGGCTGGATCACTGCCGTCGCGCCGGCCTGGGCGAGCACGTCGAGTCCGTCGCGGAACGGGAAGAACGCGTCGGAAGCGACGACCGAGCCGTGCACCGTCAGCCCGGCATTCTCGGCCTTGATCGCGGCGATGCGAGCCGAATCGACGCGGCTCATCTGACCTGCGCCGACACCGACCGTCATGCCGTCACGGCAATACACGATCGCGTTCGATTTGACGTATTTTGCGACCCGCCACGCGAACAGCAGGTCGCCGAGTTCCTGTTCGGTCGGCGCGCGCCGCGTGACGATCCTGAGATCGGCGACCGCGATGCGCGCCTCGTCGGCGCTTTGCACCAGCAGCCCGCCGCCGACCCGCTTCAGGTCGAGGGCGCCGGACGGCTTGCCGAGCCCGCAGGTCAGCACCCGCACGTTCTGCTTCGCGGCGAGCACCGCGAGCGCGTCGGCGCTGTACGACGGTGCGATCAGCACTTCGAGGAACTGCGCTGCGACGGCTTCGGCAGCGGCACGGTCGACTTCGCAGTTGAACGCGATGATGCCGCCGAAGGCCGACGTCGGATCGGTCGAGAAAGCCTTGCGGTAAGCGGCCTGCGGGGTTTCGGCGAGCGCGACGCCGCACGGGTTCGCGTGCTTGACGATGACGCACGCGACGCGGCCGGCTTCGACGTCGAAGACTTTCACGCATTCCCATGCCGCATCGGCGTCGGCGATGTTGTTGTAAGACAGTTCCTTGCCCTGCAACTGCCGGTACGCCGCGATCACGCCTTCAGGGGCCGACGGCTCGCGGTAGAAGGCTGCGGACTGGTGCGGGTTCTCGCCGTAGCGCAGGTCCTGGACCTTGTCGAACGCGAGCTGGAAGCGTTCCGGGTAGGCCTGTCGCGTGGCCGCTCCGGCATCGTCGAAACTCAGCGCCGTCAGGTAATTGGAAATCGTCGCGTCGTAGCGGGCAGTATGCGTGAAGGCTTTTACCGCGAGCGCGAAGCGCGTCCTGTAGCTCAGCGCGCCGTCGCCCGAGCTCAGCTCGGCGATGATCGACGCATAGTCTTCCGGGTCGGTGACGATGCCGACGCCGCCCGCTTGGTTGCCGTGGTTCTTGGCTGCCGCGCGCACCATCGTCGGGCCGCCGATGTCGATGTTCTCGATCGCGTCCTCGAGCGTGCAGTCGGGCCGGGCGACGGTTTCGGCGAACGGATAGAGGTTCACGACGACGAGGTCGATGCGCGAGATGCCGTGCGCGGCGATCGTCTCCATGTGTTCCGGCAGGTCACGACGCGCAAGGATGCCGCCGTGCACTTTCGGGTGCAGCGTCTTGACGCGGCCGTCGAGCATTTCCGGGAAACCGGTGTGTTCGGACACGTCGGTGACCGGCAGGCCGGCCTGGCGCAGCATCGCGGCGGTGCCGCCGGTCGACAGCAGCTTGACGCCGAGCGCATCGAGCGACCGGGCAAATTCGAGGACACCGCGCTTGTCGGAGACGCTGATCAGGGCTTGGGAGACTTTCATCGTGAGGATCGCAAGAAAAAATAGGGTGGGCGACGCGGTGATTCCGCCGCGCGGGGAGTGAGGGTCGGGATGCGCTACAGCAGTTCGTATTCCGTCAGCTTGCGGCGCAGCGTGTTGCGGTTGATGCCGAGCATCTCGGCGGCGACGGTCTGGTTGCCATTGGCTTGGCGAAGCACGAATTCGAGCATCGGGCGCTCGACGTTGCGAATCACCATGTCATAAATTGCGGCCGGCTTCTCGCCGTCCAGGTCGCGGAAGTACTGGTCAAGAGTGCGGTGGATCGATTCGGCGATCTCGTTCGAGCGGGTCATGCTGCGAGTTCCTGCGGAAGTTCTTCGTAGCGCAGGCGGGCGTCCTGCTCGGCGAGGCGGCCGAAGAAGTCGTCAACCGCCTCGAGTTGTTCGCGTACATCCGACAGCTGGTTCATCGTGCGGCGGAAAGCCGCCGAGCCGACGAGGCCCTTCGTGTACCAGGAGATGTGCTTGCGCGCGATCCTGACTCCGGTTTCCTCTCCATAGAACGCGTACAGGTCGCCCAGGTGCTCGCGGCATACCTGGAGGATCTCGGCGACGAGCGGCGGCGGCAGCAGCGTGCCGGTCGCGAGGTAATGCTCGATTTCGCGGAAAATCCACGGTCGGCCCTGCGCGGCGCGGCCGATCATCACGCCGTCGGCACCGGTGTAGTCGAGCACGTAGCGGGCTTTCTCGGGCGTCGTGATGTCGCCGTTGGCGATCACCGGGATCTTCACGAGGGATTTCACTTCGGCGATCGTGTCGTACTCGGCGTTGCCGGTGTATTGGTCGGCGCGCGTGCGGCCATGGATCGCGACCGCGCGGATGCCCGATGCTTCGGCAATGCGGGCGATCGTCGGCGCGTTGCGATTGTCGCGGTTCCAGCCGGTGCGGAACTTCAGTGTCACCGGGGTGCCGGGCACCGCGGCGACGACCGCTTCGAGGATGCGGGCGACGAGCGGCTCATCCTGCATCAGCGCGGAGCCTGCCATGACGTTGCAGACTTTCTTCGCCGGGCAGCCCATGTTGATGTCGATGATCTGTGCGCCGTTGTCGGCGTTGTAGCGCGCGGCGTCGGCCATCATCGCCGGATCGGCGCCGGCGATCTGCACCGAGATCGGATCGGCCTCGCCGGCGTGCTCGGCGCGGCGACGGGTTTTCGCGCTGCCATAGAGCAGCGAGTTCGACGTGACCATTTCGCTGACCGCGACGCCTGCGCCGAGCTTCTTGCACAGTTGGCGGAACGGCCGATCGGTCACGCCCGCCATCGGGGCGACGAAAAGATTGTTGCGCAGGGTAAAACCGGCGTACTGCATGGATGGAGAGGGTGTTCGGGGAAGAGGGCGCATTTTACCCCATGCGCCGCCGGCCGAGCAGCGGAATGCAGCGCCGACGCCGATCGCATCACATCCTGTCGTATTTGCGCCCGCTGCGCGCCGGCGGGACGGCGCCCGTCAGGGCCAGGCGCGCGCCCCGAACATCATCCGCCGCGCAACGAAATCGCGCAGCGGCGGGATGAGGTCGAGGGCCAGCAGGCCGGCGCCGCGCAGCTGGCGCAGCGGGGCGAAGTCATTGCTGAACACGCGCACGAGTGCGTCGGTGAAGTGGATCGCGCCGAAGCGGTCGAGGCCGCGGGAATCGGCATAGGCGTCCAGGACTGCCGCGCCGCCCGGATCGCCGCGGTGGCGCAGCAGCGTGTCGGCGAGCGCCCAGACGTCGCGCAGCGCGAGGTTGAAGCCCTGGCCGGCGACCGGATGGAGGGTCTGGGCGGCGTTGCCGAGCCACACGGTGCGGGCGCCCGCCGGATCGCGCCGGTAGCGCAGGCCGAGGGGATAGCGGTGACGGCGGGAAACTGTGCCGAACCGCAAGCGGGTGCCGAAGCGCTCCTGCATCTGCGCGACATAGCCGGCGTCGTCAATGGCGAGCAGCTCGTCGGCGCGTTCGGGCGAAACGACCTGGACCAGCGCGAAGTTGCTGTCGCAGGGCAGCAGCGCGATCGGACCCTGCGGCGTGAAGCGCTCGAACGCGCGATCGCGGTGACCGCCGTCGACGTCGATCCGTGCGATGAGGGCGTGCTGGCGGTAGTCGCGCTCGACGACGTCCCGACTGCCGACGTCGAGCCGGCCTTCGGCGCAGGCGACGAGACGCGCGCGGCACGGCGCGTCGTCCGGCGCGCTCGCTGCAGGGCTGCCGAGGGTGGCAACGAGGGTGGCAACGACGGCGTCGGCCTGCGGCGTGAGGGCGGTGACTTCCGTTTCGTCGAGGATGGGGATGCCGCTGCGCTCCACCGCGGCGCGCAGGGCGCCGGCGAGCGCGCCGGCCGAGACGACGTAGCCGAGTGCCGGTTGGCGGTAGTCCTCGGCCCGCAGTTCGGTGCGGCCGAACCCGCCTTGCTGCGAGACGTGGATACGGCGGATCGGCGTCACCGGCAGGGCGTCCCACACGCCGAGGCGCTCCAGCGTCAGGCGCGTGCCGTGCGCCAGCGCGAGCACGCGGGGGTCGGCGAGCACGGCCGCGCGCGGGCGGGCGTCGGCGAGCACGATCGCAAGGCCGCTGTCCTTCAGTGCGAGTGCCAGGGCGAGCCCGACCGGCCCGGCGCCGACGACCAACAGGTCAGGCTGTCGCACCGGCGCCCTCTCGCATCACCGCTTCGATGTCGGCGATCGACCGCGGCGCCGCATCGGTGATGAATTCGCACCCGGTTGCGGTGACGACGGCATCGTCCTCGATGCGCACGCCGATGTTCCAGAACGCTTCCGGCACGTCGGCGGCGGCGCGGATGTAACAACCCGGCTCGACGGTCAGTACCATGCCCGGTTCGAGCGGCCGCCACTCGCCGGCGCGCTTGTATTCGCCGGCGTCATGGACATCGCGGCCGAGCCAGTGACCGGTGCGGTGCATGTAGAAGCGCCGGTAGAGGTCCTGTTCGATGACGGCATCGAGCGTGCCGGAGAGCAGGCCGAGATCGAGCAGGCCTTGCGCGATGACCCGTACCGCGGCGTCGTGCGGGTCGTTCCACAGCACGCCGGGACGAATCGTGTCTTTCGCGGCGCGCTGCGCGGCGAGCACGAGTTCATAGACGTCCCGCTGCGCGCCGGTGAAGCGGCCATTGACGGGAAACGTCCGGGTGATGTCGGACGCGTAGCCGTCGAGCTCGCAGCCGGCGTCGATCAGCAGCAGCTCGCCGTCGGCCATCACGCGGTCGTTCTCGACGTAGTGCAGCACGCACGCATTCGGGCCACTGGCGACGATCGACGGGTAGGCGGGGAACTGGCTGCCGGCGCGGCGAAAGCTGTACAGGAGTTCCGCCTCGATCTCGTATTCGTGGCGGCCGGGGCGGGTTGCGGCCATCGCGCGCCGGTGCGCGTCGCCCGAGATGGCGGCTGCGCGGCGCATGATCGCGAGCTCCGATTCGTCCTTCACGAGGCGCATTTCGTCGAGCTCGGTGCGCACGTCGTGGATCGCATGCGGCGGCACTGCGCCGGCGCGCGCGTTCGCCCGTACCGCGTTCAGTGCGCGCATCACGCGGGCGTCCCAGTCCGCTTCGTAGCCCAGCGCGCACCACAGCTTCGGCTGGTTCGCGAGGAGATCGGGCAGGCGCTGGTCAAGGTCACCGATCGTCCACGCTTCGTCGAAGCCGAAGCGCTCGCCGGCCGCATCGGGGCCGAAACGATAGCCGTCCCAGATCTCCCGCTCCTTGTTCTTCTCGCGGCAGAACAGGATCGAGCGTGGGGATTCGCCGGCAACCAGCACGACCACCGCTTCGGGCTCGCCGAAACCGGTCAGGTAATGGAAGTAGCTGTCGTGGCGGAACGGATAGTGCGTGTCCCGGTTGCGCGTGCATTCGGCAGCGGTCGGCAGTACCGCGATGCCGCCGCCGAGCGCGTTCATGCGGGCGAGAAGCCGTTCGCGGCGGGCGTGAAACGGGGCGATGTCAGGCACGGGGCGCTCTGGAAGGCTGTTCATGAATTCATTATGGCACGGGGGCGATTCCCGGTTTCGACCCGGCGGAACGGGCCCTGTCCGGGAGCGGCGCTCAGTCGATGACTTGCCGCAAGTGGCGATCGAGCGCGGCGAGGCGTTGCGGCGTCCCGACGTCGAGCCAGTAGCCGCGATGGAGCGCGCCGCGCACGCGGCCCGCGTCCATCGCCTCCCGCAGCAGCGGGCCGAGCGGCGCTTTCGTTCCGGCTGCGACCGCGGCGAACAGCGCCGGCCGATAGACGCCGATGCCGGAAAACGTCAGCCGCGGCTCGCCGTCGCGGTGCAGGCGCTCGCCGTCGAGGCGAAAATCGCCGCCGGGGTGATGGTCCGGGTTGGGCACCATCACGAGGTGGGCGAGGTCGTCCGTCGCGGCGAGTCCGGCGCCGACAGGGCGCAGCGCGGCGAGGTCCGCGTCGCAGAAGACGTCGCCGTTGATGACGAGGAAAGGCGCGTCGCCGAGCAGGGCCAGCGCCTGGCGGACGCCGCCGGCGGTCTCCAGTGCCTCGGTTTCGGCGGAGTAGGCGACATGCAATCCGAATTGCCGGCCGTCGCCGAGCGCCGCTTCGATCATCGTTCCCAGATGGGCGTGGTTGATGACGACGTCGGTGAAGCCCGCCATGCGCAGCCGTTCGAGGTGCCACGCGATCAGCGGCCGTCCGCCCGCGACGAGCAACGGCTTCGGGCAGGCGTCGGTCAGCGGACGCATCCGCTCGCCGCGCCCGGCGGCGAGGATCATCGCGCGCATCAGAACGTGTAGCCGACTTCGACCGGCTCCGGGTCGACCTGGTCGAGCAGCCGCAGCAGCGGCGTGAGGTCGCGGTAGCGCTTGCACGCGCGGCGCAGGTAGTCCATCACCCGCGGCATGTCGGCAAGGTAGCCGTCCTTGCCGTCGCGGTGACAGAGGCGGGCGAAAATGCCGAGCACCTTGACGTGGCGCTGCACGCCCATCCACTCGTAGTCGCGGTGGAAGTCGGAGAAATCCTCGCGCACCGGCAGGCCGAGCGTGCGTGCCGCCTCCCAGTAGCGCGCGAGCAGATCGAGTGTGAAGTCCTCTTCCCAATGGATATACGCGTCCTTGAACAGCGACGCGAGGTCGTAGGTCAGCGGACCGTACACCGCGTCCTGGAAGTCGATGACGCCCGGGTTGGCGCCGTCGGCGAGGTACATCAGGTTGCGCGAGTGGTAGTCGCGATGCACGAAGACTTGCGGCTCGGCGAGGTTGACGGCGAGGATGCGGTCGAAAACCGTCTCCAGCGCGGCGTGCTGGCGCTCGTCGAGGCTCACGCCCTTGTGGCGCGTGATGTACCACTCGGGGAACAGCATCAGCTCGCGCCGCAGCAGTTCGCGCGAATATTCCGGCAGCACCCCGGGACGGCTCGCTTTCTGGATCGCGATCAGCGTACCGAGAGCGTCGGCGTAGAGGCTTGCGGCGTTCGCCGGGGTGAGCGCCGCGAGGTAGGTCGTGCTGCCGAGATCCGACAGCAGCAGGAAGCCCTGGTCCGGATCGCGCGCCAGCACTTCGGGGACGTGTGCGCCGGCGTCGCCGAAGAGCTCTGCGACCTTGAGCCAGGGGCGCGTGTCCTCGTGTTCGGGCGGTGCGTCCATGACGATGCGGCTCTGGCTGCCGTCGGCAAAACGCACGCGGAAATAGCGCCGGAAGCTGGCGTCGGCCGATGCCGGGCTCAGTTCGAAATCCTGTCCGGGTAGCCGCGCCGTCAGCCAGGTCTTCAGTTGAGTGAGTCTTTGCACCGGGTTCTCCGCGAGGCTTCGTGTAAAATCGGTGAGTTTATCAAAGGCTTCGACCGGGCCGCTCGCCGTCGGGCTGACTCTTGACGATTGGGGAAGACGCTTGCGCGAAACGCGATTGAGAACGCGGCTGAAGCTTATCCCGCTGCTGATGTGCTGCTTCTCGGGAGCCGCGGTGGCGGCAGGATTGCCACCGCTGGTGGTTTCGCCGGACCTGGTGAAAAGCCGGCCGGAACGCCCGGCCGGACAGGCGCCGGCTCAAAGCCCGGATGCGCCCGAGGTGCAGGCGCAGCCGTCTGCACCGGCGCGGTCATTGCCGACCCCGGAATCGCCACCACCGGCTGTGGCGCTGCCACCGGTCGGGACTCCCGCCGAACCGGCTGCCGGCGCTGCGCCTGCGGAAAGCGGGCCGATCGCTGCAGGAGCGACCGAGATCCGCGCGCAGCAGATCAGCGGAACGCGAGCAGTCGAACTGGTCGCCGAAGGCAATGCCGAGCTGCGCCGCGACGGAATACTGCTGTCCGCCGACCGGCTGACCTACAGCGAGCTGACCGACGAGGCGCGGGCCGAAGGCAACGTGCTGGTGGCGCAGGGTACGGACCGGGTCGAGGGGCCGCGTGCCAATCTGAAGATCGCCGAGCAGGTCGGCGAATTCGAAGCGCCGCAATACCGTTTCAGTCGCCGCTCCGATCCGGCGCCTGGCGAGCCGGTGCGCGAGATCTCCGGCAGCGGGCATGCCGACGTGATGCACTTCGAAGGCGAGAACCAGTATCGCCTGGAGAACGCCACGTGGTCGACCTGCCAGGCCGACGACCCGGACTGGTACATCAAGGCGCGCGACCTCGAGCTCGACTACGACCGTGAAGTCGGCGTCGTGCGCGGCGGCTCGGTGATCTTCCAGGACGTGCCGATCTTCTGGTGGCCGTGGGCGGAATTTCCGCTCGTCGCCCAGCGCCAGTCCGGTTTCCTCTCGCCGACGGTCGGCGTCTCGAACAAGGCCGGCGTCGATATCTCCGTGCCCTATTACTGGAACCTTGCGCCGAACTACGACGCGACGTTCGCGCCACGCTTCATGGGGCGACGCGGCGTGCAGCTCGGGGGTGAGTTCCGTTACCTGACGCCGGGCTATCGCGGCGAGTCGCGTGTCGAGTGGCTGCCGCGCGATGCCGTCACCGGCGAGGAGCGTGCGCTCGGATCGGTGCAGCACCAGCAGCAGATCACGCCGAACCTGTACGGTTCGCTCGACCTGAACGCCGTCTCCGACGACCAGTATTTCGAAGACCTCAGCTCGCGCCTGTCGGTCGCGTCGCAGGTCAACCTGCTGCGCGAAGGCCGGCTCAGCTATGTCGCGAGCGACTGGTGGAGCGCGTCGGCGCTGGTGCAAAGCTACCAGACGCTGTCCGGCGAAGACCCTTACCGGCGCCTGCCGCAGCTGTTGCTGAACGCGAACCGGCAAGACATGGCGGCGGGGACCGTCTTCGGCTTTCGCGGCGAATACGTGCAGTTCGAACACACTGATAGCCGCAAGCCGGAAGGCAGCCGCTTCACGCTGTATCCGCAGCTGTCATTGCCGTTCGAGCGGCCGGGCTACTACGTGACGCCGAAAATCGGCGTGCATCACACGCAATACGCGCTCGACCGCGACCTCTCCGGCGAGAGCGACTCGATCACGCGGTCGCTGCCGATCTTCACGCTCGACAGCGGGCTCAACTTCGAGCGCGACACGACGCTGTTCGCCCGCGAGTATCTCCAGACGCTGGAGCCGCGGATCTACTACGTGCGCACGCCGTACCGCAATCAGGACGACATCCCGGTTTTCGACACGGCCCGTTTCGACTTCGGCTTCGCGCAGATCTTCTCCGAAAACCTCTATGCCGGCGGCGACCGCATCGCCGACGCGAACCAGGTCACTGCGGCCGTGACGTCGCGCCTGATCGATCCGGGAACCGGGGCCGAGCGCATGCGCGCAACCATCGGCCAGCGCTACTACTTCGACGAACAGCGCGTCGCGCTGCCGGGCGAACCGCGCCGCGGCGAGCGCCGTGCCGACATGCTCGCGGCGTTCAGCGGGCGGGTCACGACGAGCTCGTCGATCGATTCGGCGTGGCAGTACAACCCGCGCGAGCAGTTGACGGAGCGCTTCAACTTCGCCGTGCGCTATCAGCCGGAATTCGCGAAGGCGCTCAATCTCGGTTACCGTTATTCGCGCGAGGTGCTGGAGGACCTCGACCTTTCCGGGCAGTGGCCGCTCGGCGGCGGCTGGTATGGTGTCGCGCGCGTGACGCGCTCGCTGAAGGAGAACCGCATCACCGAGACCATCGCGGGCCTCGAATACGATGGTGGCTGCTGGGTGGTGCGCAGCGCGGTGCACCGTTTCGCGACCAATCCCGACGACGTCACCGAAGCGCTGTTCGTGCAGCTCGAACTCAACGGCTTGGCCAGTGTCGGTTCCAGTCCGGTCAATCTGCTCAAACGCAGCGTTGCGGGATATGGCAAGATCAACGAACCCGTGTCCGACCGCGTTTTCGGTGCCTACTGAATCCGGCGGCCGTATTTCAGCATTACACGAGTCGATTCATTTTTCGAGAAACCATGATACGAATTCCCCTGCGTCGAATTCCCCTGCGTCGCATTGCCTTGCGTCGAATTTCCTCGCGCCTCAGCCTCGTCCTGTTCGCCGCCCTGTCCTGCGCCACAGCCCTGTTTCCGGCTCATGCGGCCAATCCCCGCTCCGTCGAAGTCGACCACATCGCCGCAGTCGTGAACAACGAAGTCATCACGGCGAGGGAATTGCGTGAGCGGGTCGAGCAGGCGATTCACCAGCTGAACCGCCAGGGCACGCCGCAGCCGCCCGCCGACGTGCTCGAGCGGCAGCTGCTGGAGCGTCTGGTGCTCGAGCGGGCGCAGCTGCAGCTGGCGCGCGAGACGTCGCTGCAGGTCGACGAGGCGACGCTCGAACGGGCGATCGCGCGGATCGCGGAGAGCAACCGCCTGACCATAGCGCAGTTGCAGGCTGCGCTCGAAAAGGACGGCGTCAGCTGGAGCCGCTTCCGCGACAATATCCGCACCGAAATCCTGTTGACGCGGCTGCGCGAGCGCGAAGTCGACAACCGCATCGTCGTGACCGACGCGGAAGTCGACAACTTCCTCGCGAACAATGCCGATGCGCTGTCCGGCGAGGAATTCGAGCTCGCCCACATCCTGATCCGCGTGCCCGAAGCGGCAACGCAGCAGCAGATGGCCGGCCTCGTCGCGCGCGCCGAAACCGCGAAACAGCGGCTCAATTCGGGTGACGACTTCGCGCGTGTCGCCGCGAGCTATTCCGATGCGCCCGATGCGATGAACGGCGGTGCGCTCGGCTGGCGCAGCCGCGACCGCCTGCCGCCGCTGTTTGCCGAGGCGGTGCGCGAGCTGAGTCCCGGCAGCGTGTCGCCCGTGCTGCGCAGTTCGGCGGGCCTGCATATCGTCAAGCTCCTCGACAGGCGTGGCGGCGCGGCGGCCGGGCCGCAACAGCTCGAACAGACGCGGGCGCGTCACATCCTGATCCGGACTTCGGAAATCCTCAACGACAGCGAGGCGGAAAGCCGCCTGCTCGGGCTGCGCGAGCGGGTCGTCAACGGCGCCAGTTTCGCCGAGCTCGCGAAAGCCCATTCGGCGGACCTGTCGTCGGCGAAAGGCGGCGATCTCGGCTGGCTCAGCCCCGGCGACACCGTCCCCGAATTCGAGCGCACGATGAACGCGCTCAAACCGGGCGAAGTGAGTGCGCCGGTGCGTTCGCCGTTCGGCTGGCATCTGATCCAGGTCGAGGCGCGCCGGCTCCAGGACGTGTCCGACGAGCGCAAGCGCAACGCGGCCCGCAATGCGCTGCGCGAGCGCAAGGCCGACGAGGCGTTCGAGGATTGGCTGCGCCAGCTGCGCGACCGCACCTATGTCGAGTACCGGACCGGCAAGGAATAACTCGGCACCGTGGCTTCTCTTCCGATCCTTGCAATCACCAGCGGCGAGCCGGCCGGCATCGGCCCCGAGCTGTGCGCGCAACTCTCTCGTCGTGACTGGCCGCTGCGCCCGGTCGTGCTGGGCGACTTCGAGCTGATCCGGGCGCGCGCAGCCGGCGCGGCAGTCGTGCGCGCCTACATGCCGGACGCGCCTGCCGCAGCGGGCGTGCTAGACGTGCTGCACGTGCCGCTGAACGTCGCCGCGCGACCCGGCCGGCTCGATCCTGCCAATGCCGGCTATGTGCTGGCACTGCTCGACCGGGCAGTGCACGGTTGCCGAAGCGGCGAGTTCGGCGCCATCGTGACGGCGCCGGTGCACAAGGGCGTCATCAACGACGCCGGCGTCGCGTTCAGCGGTCACACCGAATACCTGGCCGAGCACACCGGCACGCCGCGCGTCGTGATGATGCTGGTCGGCGGCGGGCTGCGCGTCGCGCTTGCGACCACCCACTTGCCGCTCGCGGCCGTGCCCGGAGCGATCACGCCGGCGCTGCTCGACGAGACGCTGCGCATCCTGCACGCCGATCTGGCGGGGCGCTTCGGGCTCGCCGCGCCGCGCATTCTCGTGGCCGGCCTCAACCCCCACGCCGGCGAGGGCGGGCACATGGGGCGCGAGGAAATCGACGTCATCGCGCCGGTGCTCGAGCGGCTGCGCGGCGAAGGCATGCGGCTCGTCGGACCGCTGCCTGCCGACACGCTGTTCGTGCCGCATACGCTCGGGCAGGGCGACGCGGTGCTCGCGATGTACCACGACCAGGGCCTGCCGGTGCTCAAGCACGCGAGCTTCGGCGGTGGCGTGAACGTCACGCTGGGCTTGCCGATCATTCGCACGTCCGTCGATCACGGCACTGCGCTCGATCTCGCGGGCACGGGCCGGGCCGATCCGGGCAGCCTGTTCGCCGCAGTCGAACTTGCGACTGCGATGGTATGCAATCGGGATGTCGCACGATGAGCGAACACCGCGCGCGCAAGCGTTTTGGCCAGAATTTCCTGTCCGACCCCAACATCATCCGCAAGATCATCGATGCGATCCACCCGGTGCCGGGCGAGACCGTCGTCGAGATCGGCCCGGGGCTGGGCGCGATGACCGATCCGCTCGTCGAACGGCTCGGTCATCTGCACGTCGTCGAGATCGACCGCGACCTGATCGCCCGGCTGCACGAACGTTATTCGCCGGAGCGGCTGACGATCCACGAAGGCGACGCGCTGAAGTTCGATTTCGCCACGCTCGGCGCGCCGCTGCGGGTCGTCGGTAACCTGCCGTACAACATCTCGACGCCGCTGCTGTTCCACCTCGCGGAGTTCGCGGCCCGGGTGCGCGACATGACTTTCATGCTGCAGAAGGAAGTCGTGATGCGCATGGTCGCCGAGCCGGGCACCGAGGACTACGGGCGCCTGTCGGTGATGCTGCAATACCGGTTCCGCATGGGGCGGCTGTTCGACGTGCCGCCCGGGGCGTTCCGCCCGGCGCCGAAAGTCACGTCGAGCATCGTCCGCATGGTGCCGCTGCCGGCAGAGCAGCGCACCGCGAAGGACGAGGCGCTGCTCGAGCGCGTCGTCGCCGCCGCGTTCGGCCAGCGCCGCAAGACGCTGCGCAATACGCTGCGCGAATGGCTCGACGAAGCGGATTTTCCCGCGCTCGGGATCGACCCGGGCCTGCGCGGCGAACGCCTGACCGTCGCCGACTACGTCGCGATCACGAACTACATCGCGGCGAAGTCGCCGCGCGCGCTCGCGAACGCGTGATCTTGGTGCGGTGTGCGCCGACCCAGGGGCGCCTCGGCGCCGGTCACGGGTAGGCGTCGAGGCGGATCGCCGTGGCGCTCAGGCTTTCCTGAGCGGGCAGGTGCGCAGGCCGAAGAGGGTATAGGCCGGGCACCAGCCGAGCAGCCCGGTCGCGAGCGGGACGACACCGATCCAGGTCCAGGGATTGCCGATGCCGAGGATGGCGAGGATGACCAGGACCAGCCCGGCGACGATGCGCAGGACCCGGTCGATGCCGCCGACGTTTGCATTCATGGTGGTGTTCTCCGTTGCGATGGGGTGGATGACGAGCGTATTGGACCACTCCACCGTCGCCCGGTCTGTAACCTCGGTTACACAGCGGCGCCTTGGCCCCAGCCTTACTCGTGGCGCCCTTCGCTCGCCATCCGCCGCAGCCCCGCGGGATCGAGGATCTCGATCTGCTCGCGCGACAGCTTCACCAGCCCCTGCGCCGCGAAGCCTTTGAGCAGGCGGCTGATGAATTCGCGCACGCTGCCGAGCTCGTCGGCGAGCTGCTGGTGCGTGACGTGCAGCACGCGCCCCTTGCCGAGCAGCTGGCCGGCGAGGCGCTGGTCGAGCCGGTGGAACGCGACTTCCTCGATCAGCTGCATCAGGTCGGCGATACGCTCGGCGAACAGGTGGAAGACGAAATTGCGGAACGCCGGCTCGCCGAGCAGCGCATCGAACTCGGCTTTCGGCAGCAGCATCAGCACCGTGTCGGATTCGGCGATGCCGCGCGCGTTGTAGTCCTCGTGGCCGAGCAGGCAGGACGACGAGATGATGCAGGTTTCGCCCGCCGCGACCCGGTACAGCGGCAGTTCGCGGCCGTTGGGGGCGCACTTGACGACGCGCACCGATCCTTCGACGACGAACGGAAAACCTTCGCACGCCTGGTGGTCGTCGAACAGCAGGGCGCCGGCCGGCACGCGCGCCCAGCGCGCAGTCTCGAACAGACGGTGCCGGGCCGATTCGGGCAGCGTGGCGATCACCGGATAGCGGTGGGCGAGGCGGGCCAGCTCTGGCGTGTGCGGGGTCGTCATCGTCGTCTTCCGTCGCGCGCTGCGGCGATGGGGCTACAACTCGAGTTCGGCGATCACCGGAGCGTGGTCGGACGGGCGTTCGAGCTTGCGCGGTGCCTTGTCGATCGTACACGCGCAGCACACATCGCGCAGCGCCGGCGACAGCAGGATGTGGTCGATGCGCAGGCCGAAGTTGCGCCGGAAAGCGCCCATGCGGTAGTCCCACCACGAAAAGCTCTTGTCGTCCTGCGGAAAAAGACGATAAGCGTCGGCCAGGCCGAGCCCGGTCAGCGCGGCGAAAGCGGCGCGCTCGGCAGGTGAGACGTGGATCTCGTCCTTCCAGTCCGGATGGGCGTCGCGGTCTTCGGGAGCGATGTTGAAGTCGCCCGTCAGCACCAGCCGCTGATGCGCCTTGAGTTCTTCGCGCAGCCACTCCGTCAGGGCCGCGAGCCAGCGCAGCTTGTACGCGAATTTCTCCGAGCCAACCGCCTGTCCGTTCGGGAAATACCCGCAGATCACGCGCACGCCGTTCACCGTCGCCGCGAGCACGCGTTTCTGTTCGTCATCGAAACCCGGGATGCCGTGGCCGATGCCGGCGAGCGCAGAGCGGCTCAGTATCGCCACGCCGTTGTAGGTCTTCTGGCCGCTGAATGCTGCGTGGTAGCCGGCCGCTTCGATTTCGGCGCTCGGAAACGACTTGTCCTCGAGCTTGAGTTCCTGCAGGCACAGCACGTCGGGCCGGTTGGCCGCGAGCCAGTCGAGCACGTGGGGCAGGCGGACCTTGAGGGAGTTTACGTTCCAGGTGGCGATTTTCATCGTATGCAGGGTGGCGTGGGGATTGAACAGTTCAGCCGGAGCGGGGGTGTCGGAAATTCTTACACCATGTGACGACGAGGCCCGCCGCCCTCCCGGTGCCCGCTGCAATTCATTGTATCCACGTCGTGTCCTGCACGTGGCATAAAACTGGCTTTGGCTCCCGGGAGGCTACGACATGTCGTCATGCGCATTCACGCATTTCGTCATGAAAGGGGGCGACGATGGCATTCAGTGGATTGGAAATGCGTGTCGATTGGGCCATGCGCCAGTTCGTCGGGGCAATCATGGATTATCTTGCCCGAGGTGGCGACCACGCGAACGCGCAGATGAACATGACCGAACGTGGCGTCCCGCTGCATGTGCAGCGGCGCGTCCTGGAGGGGGCTGCCTCCCATCTGTGACTCTCGCGCGCGGGTCATGCGCTCACCATGCCGTTGTGCCGCAGCAGCGCATCGACGCGCGGTTCGCGGCCGCGGAAAGCCTTGAATGATTCGAGCGCCGGGCGGCTGCCTCCGACAGCGAGGATTTCGCGCCAGAAGCGTTCCCCCGTTTCACGGTCCAGCAACGTCCCTTTCCCCGCGCCCGCTTCCTCGAACGCCGCGAACGCGTCGGCCGACAGCACTTCAGCCCATTTGTAGCTGTAATACCCGGCCCCGTAGCCGCCGGCGAAGATGTGCGAGAAGCTGTGCGGGAAGCGGTGCCAGGGCGGCGGGATCATCACCGCGACTTCGCGCCGCACTTCGTCGAGCAGCTCCATGACGCGCTCGACCGGAACCGGTCCGGCCGACGCGTCGACCTCGCTGTGCAGACGCAGGTCGAACATCGAGAATTCGAGCTGTCGCACCGTCTGCATGCCGCTCTGGAAGTTCTTCGCCGCGATCATCTTGTCGAAGAGTTCGCGTGGCAGCGGGGCCCCGGTGTCGACATGCGAAGTCATGCCGCAGAGCACGTCCCATTCCCAGCAGAAGTTCTCCATGAACTGGCTCGGCAGTTCGACGGCGTCCCATTCGACGCCGTGGATGCCCGATACCGCGAGGTCGTCGATCTGCGTCAGCAGGTGATGCAGGCCGTGGCCGCATTCGTGGAACAGCGTCAGCACGTCGTCGTGCGTGAAGGTCGGAGGCTTTCCTCCCACCGGGCCGGGGAAGTTGCATACGAGGTACGCGACCGGCGTCTGCGTGCCGCGCGGACCGACGTAGCGGCTCCTCGCCGAGTCCATCCATGCGCCGCCGCGCTTGGTCTTGCGCGCGTGCAGGTCGAGGTAGAAATGTCCCAGCGTCGCGCCGTCCCGGTCGATGCGGAAGAAATGTGCGCCCGCATCCCACAGCGGCGCGTTGTCGGCGACGATGTCGACGCCATACAGCGTGCGGATCACGCCGAACAGGCCTTCGAGCACTTTCGGCTCGGGGAAGTACTGTTTCACTTCCTGGTCCGAGAACGCGTAACGGGCCTGGCGCAGTTTTTCCGACGCATAACCGATGTCCCACGGCTCGAGCGGATCGAGGCCCAGTTCCGTGCGGGCGAAAGCTTGCAGTTCGGCGAGATCGCGCTCGGCGAACGGCTTGGCTTTCGTCGCCAGCTCGCGCAGGAAGGCGAGCACCTCGTCGGGCGTTTCGGCCATCTTCGGCACGAGCGACACTTCGGCGAAGTTGCGGTACCCGAGCATCTTCGCCTCTTCGGCGCGCAGAGCGAGGATGCGGCCGATCAGCGGCCCGTTGTCGAGCTCCGGCCTGCCCTGTTCCGACGCGCGTGTCGCATACGCGCGATACATTCGTGCGCGCAGTTCGCGGTTGTCGGCGTACTGCATCACCGGCAGGTAGGCGGGCATCTGCAGCGTGAATTTCCACCCCGGCTTGCCGTCGCGTTCGGCGGCCGCGCGCGCCGCGGCGATCGCATCGTCCGGCAGTCCGGCGAGCTCCGCTTCGTCCTCGATCCATTCGGTGTGGGCGTTGGTGGCGTCGAGCAGGTTCTCGGAAAATTTCGCCGCGAGCGCCGACTGCTCTTCCTGGATTTCCTTGAAGCGCGGCTTGTCGGCGTCCGGCAGCTCGGCGCCCGACAGGCGGAAGTCGCGCAGCTCGTGGTCGATGATGCGCTGGCGCGCCGGAGACAGCATGTCGTATTCGGCGCTGTCGTGCAGCAGCCGGTATTTCTCGAACAGCTCGAGGTTCTGCCCGACTTCGGCATAGAAGCTCGACACCTCGGGCAGCATCGCGTTGTAGGCTTCGCGCCATTCGGGCACGTCCATGACGCTGTGCAGATGGCCGACGATGCCCCACGCGCGACCGAGTCGCTCGCCTTCCTCGGTCATCGGCGTGACGAAGTTCGCCCAGGTCGGCGGCGCGGGGTCGGCGACGAGCTCCGCGATCAGCGCGCGGTTCTCGTCGATGAGCTGGCGGATTGCCGGCGCGACATGCTCCGGGCGGATGTCGTCGAAGCGCGGCAGCGCCGAAAAATCAAGGAGGGGATTGGGCATGGGGATTCTCCGGCAGGCTGGGAGGAGGACGGGAGGAAAGACAGGAGAAAGGGGCGCTGGAGCACGTATCGCATTCTAACCGCATTGCCGCTGCGCGGTTTTCCGACCGCAGGCCCTTGCGGCCGGGGCAGCACGGGCATTACTCGACGAGATCCTTGTAGGCATGCCAGCTGGCATGGCCGAGCAGCGGCAGCAGCAGGATCATGCCGGCCATCGTCGCGAAACCGATGGTGATCAACACGACGATGATCAGCGCCCACAGTGCCATCGGACCGAAGTTTATGCCCACTGCGCGGGCGCTCGCGACCATCGCCGTGACGACATCGGTGTCGCGGTCCATCAGCATCGGCACCGACACCGCCGACAGCGCGAAGACCAGGGCCGCGATCGCGCCGCCGATGACCAGATACCACACGACGAACGAGGCGGAAGCGCCCGTCAGGAACACGTCCAGGAAAAAGCTGCCCAGACCGCTCGCGTCCTCGGGGTAGAACGACGCGAACAGGATCGCCGACAGGCGTTCCCAGCCGAGCAGCACGAAAGCGAGGAAGGCGCCGAAATACAGCAGGTGATCGGCATGTGTGCTCAACCCGCGCAGCGAATCGATGAAGCTGGCCGGTTCACCGTTGTCGTGGCGCCGCGAAATCTCGTACAAGCCGGCTGCGGCGACCGGGCCGACGAGAAAGAAACCGGAAATCGCTGCCGTGAACAGATGCGGCAGGCCGGTCGCATAACCGAGGATGAATGAACCGGCGGCGGCGAACAGCAGGCCGTAGCTCAGGCTTGCCGCCAGGTTGTCGCGCATGTCGGCCCAGCCCCTGCGCAGCCACACGAAAGGCCGTGCGCTGTCGACCCGGCGCACCTGAGCTCGCTGGAAATGTCGATCCAGCACACCATGCGGCTTGTCCATGACGGCCTCCTCCGGAACAGGACGTGCGGAGTTCATGCCCGCTCCTTTTGCCGGCGGTGCGGGCCCCGCGACGCAAATTAGAGAGAGGCGACGGCGGCAAGTTCGCGACCGGCAGCTGCCGCGACCGGTTCACCGGCTGGTTGCTGTGCGATCCTGGCCCCGATGCCGCCGGTGTTCCTGCGTGTGTTGCCGGCGAGGGAGAGGAGCGTCGCCCGGCCGGCAGAAAATACGACGGAAAGTGCGGTGCTTTTCTGTCCGCGATGCGGGGGCTACCGGTCCGGCCTGTCGTCGGGAGTCGTGTCGTTCAGGCCAGCGACTGTCCGGTGAGGCGCTCGAACGCTTCGCGGTACTTCGCCGCGGTCTTTGCGATGACGTCGGCCGGCAGGTGCGGGCCGGGCGCTTTCTTGCCCCACGTCAGCGTCTCGAGGTAATCGCGCACGTACTGCTTGTCGTAGCTCGGTGGGCTGATGCCTTCGCGGTAGCTGTCGGCCGGCCAGAAACGCGACGAGTCCGGCGTCAACGCCTCGTCGATGAGATGCAGCGTGCCTGCGGAATCGATGCCGAACTCGAACTTCGTGTCTGCGATGATGATGCCGCGCCCGGCGGCATAGTTTGCCGCTTCGACGTACAGCGTGATTGCCGCATCCCGCGCCTCGGTGGCGAGACGGGCGCCGTTCGTGCCGCTGCCGGCCAGGAGACCGGTCAGCTCGGCGGCGCAGCGCGTCTGGGCTGCGGCGAACGAGATGTTTTCGTCATGGTCGCCGACGTCGGCTTTCGACGCCGGGGTGAAGATCGGCGACGGCAGCTTCGCCGCCTGCGCGAGCCCTGCGGGCAGCCTGATGCCGCAGATCGCGCCGGTGTCCTGGTAGTCCTTCCAGCCCGAGCCGATCACGTAGCCGCGCACGACGGCCTCGATCGGCAGCGGCTTGAGTCGCTTGACGACGAGCGAGCGGCCGCGCACCTGGTCGCGCTCGTCGCTGGCGACGACCGATTCGGGGTCGATGCCGGTGAGCTGGTTCGGCACGATGTGGCCGAGGCGTGCGAACCAGAACGCGGCCATCGCGGTCAGCACGCGCCCCTTGTCGGGAATCGGGTCCGGCAGGATCACGTCGAATGCGGACAGCCGGTCGCTGGTGACGATCAGCAGCTTGTCGGCATCGACGGCGTAGATGTCGCGGACCTTGCCGCGACCGAGCAACGGCAGGCTCTTGATGGTGGATTCGAACAGGGGTTGGGCCACGATCGGACTCATTCAGGCAAAACGCGATTATAGGCCAGCTTGTCCGGCCGCCGCTCACCGCGCCGCGCCCGCTCAGTGGCCCGGCACTGCCTCTTCGGCGGCAAGCTGGCGGCGCATGCGGCGCAGGCCGAGCGCGACCAGGCCGGCGATGATCGGGATCGACACTGCGGTGATGACTTCCGGGGTCGCCGGGGCGAGGTAGTCCTTGCCACCTTTCGCGAGGTATTGCACGAGCTGCGACGCGTAATACGTGATCGCGACGACCGACAGGCCTTCGACCGTCTCCTGCAGCCGCAGCTGCAGCTTCGCGCGCCGGTTCATCTGCGCGAGAAGTTCCTGGTTCTGCCGCTCGATCTCGATGTCGACACGCGTGCGCAGCAGCTGCGAATTGCGCGCGATGCGGCCCGACAGGTCTTCCTGCCGGCGAGCCATGGTCGCGCAGGTCGCGATTGCCGGAGCGAGCCGGCGGTCCATGAACTCGCGGATCGGCGGGTAGCCGTCGAGACGGACTTCGCGCAGGTCCTCGATGCGCTGGCGTACCAGCTGGTAATACGCGGCGGCGGCACCGAAGCGAAACGTCGTGCGCGCGACGGAGCGCTCGACTTCGGCGGCGAGGCGGGTCAGCCGGTTCAGGACGTGGCGTTCGTCGTCGGTCGAGGTCGAATTGCCCATATTGTCCATCAGGTCGGCGAGTTCCCCCTCGGCGCGCGCGAGCAGCCGACCGACGTCTTTCGCGACGGGGAACGCGAGCAGCGCCATGACGCGATAGGTTTCGATCTCGACGAGCCGCTGGACGCTGCGGCCGGCCTGCCGCGGCGTCAGCGAGCGGTTGAAGACGACGAAGCGCGAAAAACCATCGACGATGCGGAAGTCGGTCAGCACCCATCCCGCGCCGCCGGCGATCTGCGACGCGACGGTCGGGGTGAAGTCATGGCCCTCCTGGGCAATGATCGTTTCCGGCGGAACCTCGTCCGCATCGCGCACTTCGACCTGAGTGGCGACGATCAGCTGACCCGGGATGCCCTTGCGCCACCCGGCGGGAACCGTCAGCAGCGCAGGATCGGCGCCATCGCCATCGCCGGTGCCGGGGACGTGGCGGAAAAACGTATAGCTCGAGAATTCGCTGTGCCGTTCCCAGCTGAGGCGAAATTCGCCAAGCTCCAGCGATACGTGGCCGGTGTCGGTGCCCGGCTCCGGCAGGCCGAGTTGCGCGGCGAGCTGGTGAAGGTGCGCGGGCTCGAGATCGGCGCTGCCGTCGACGTGGAGGAAGGCGAGGTAGCTGACGAGCTCCGGCGTATTGAGCGGCACCGGCGGGCGCGAGTGAACTTCGTCGTTCAGCGCGCGGCGCTGGGGGTGTTCTTCGAACAGGGGCATGATGAGGGGATGAGCCGCAGGATTGTGCAAGAGTACCCATCCTGCAGGCATCGCGGAAGCTCCGCGGTGCCGGACGTCCGACGACGCCCGGCGACAAGGCTACGCGGATTCAGTATCAGTAACGCGGGGTTTGCTGCGGTTGCTGGGCCGGTTGTTGCTGGGTCGACTGCTGCGCCGGGACGATCAGCATTTCGACGCGCCGGTTCTGCGCGCGCCCGGCTGCGGTGCTGTTGTCGGCAACGGGCCGCGTCAGGCCATAGCCCACTGCCGCCAGCCGGTTCGCGTCAACGCCGCGCTGGATCAGGTAGCTGCGCACCGCGCCGGCACGGTTCTCGGACAACGTCTGGTTGTAGCTCGCGGAGCCGACGGAGTCGGTGTGTCCTTCGACCTGGATGACGGTGTCCGGATACTGCTGGATGCTCTGCGCGAGCTGGCCCAGCACCGGCTGGAACTGCGGCTTGATGTCCGCGCGGTTCGTGTCGAACGTGATGTTCTCCGGGGCCTGCAGACGGATCGTGTCGCCTTGGCGCTGGACCTCGACGCCGGTGCCCGCCATCTGCTCGCGCAGTTCCGCTTCCTGCTTGTCCATCTGGCGGCCGATCAGGCCGCCGACCGTCGCGCCGACGGCCGCGCCGATCAGGCCGCCTTTGGTGCGATCACCCGATCCCGAGACGACGCTGCCCAGCACCGCGCCGGCACCGGCACCGATCGTCGCTCCGCGGGCGGTTTTCGCGGTGTCGCCATAGTAGGGGTTCTGGGCGCAACCGGCGATCAGCAGCGTCGTGACGGTGGCAAGAAGGGCTGTTTTCATCATTCATGACCTCTACGTGTTGTTGTGTTTTGCGTACTGATTCGGACCCATGCTATCGCTCCTGTCGATCGATTGCACGCAGCGTCGTGAGCGCGGCTTCGCGCAGCGGGCCGCCAAGCTCGACTGCGCGCTGCGCGGCGCGTCTCGCTTCATCCCGTCGTCCGAGTTCAAGCAGCACTGAAGCGTGGTTGTTCCATGCCGCGGCCGAATCGTGGCGGGCAGCGGCGTCGCGGAACGCCTGTTCGGCGCCGGCCTTGTCGCCGGCTGCATGGCGCGCGTTGCCGAGACCCATCGCCAGCACCAGGCTGTCGGGCCAGCGCGCGAGAGCGGCGGCGTAGGCTCGCGCGGCGGCATCGGGCGGAGCATTGCGTTCGAATGCGACGAGCGCGCGCGTCGCTTCGTCCTCGGTCGCCGTGGCCGGTAGCCTGCCGGGAGGCAGCGCGACGAAGGCCCAGCGTTGTGACCGGTCCCAAGTGTGTTCGAAAGTGCGGAACGCGAGTTCGAGGCGCTCGCTCGTGCCGGAGCGCAGTACGAAGATCGCCGCGTCGAGGTCATAGCCGATCACGACCGCGTAGTGCCAGGTCGGCGCCCATGACAGGCCGAGGTTCTGCAGCACGACCACCGGATGGCCCGCTGCGGTCTCGCGCATCACCGCTTCGAGCGAACCCGGCAGCAGCGTCGCGACCATGCCGTGGCGTCGCGCCCCGGCGAGCATCTCGAGCTGCAGCGACCCTTCGCGACCGGGCAGGAACACCTCGTCGACGAGCGCTTGCGGCCGGATCATGGGACCGTTCGCCGATAGCGCCGTCGCCAGCGCAGCCGGTCCGCACTGGAGTTCCAGCTGCGGGAAGAACGGCGTCTTCACCAGCTCGACCTGCCGTGGCAGGTCGGGCGGCGGGTGGCCGAGCAGCCGCGGCGCCTGGACCGCGCAGCCTGTCAGCGCGAGCATCAGCAGCATCGCCGCGCACAGCGCGGCGAAAGGGAGCACAGGATGTCGACGAGGCCCAGGCCGCACGGCGTCGTTTGGTGTGCTAGCGGATCGAGCGGGTGAACGGGAAGATCTTCGTGAAACCGAGGATATCGGTGACGAGCAGCACGATGAACACGAACAGCAGCACGCCGAGCACGTCGGAGGCTCCGGCCGGGGCGTTTTCGATCTGCTGTGCAAGCAGCGTCGCTTCGTCGTCGGTAAGGGCCGCGATGCGCTCCTTGGCGACGTCGGGAGTCAGGCCGAAGCGCTCGAGCTGGGCCTGCACGTCGGCGCGGGCCATCAGCGCCCCGAGACGCGCGTGCGGCGAATCCTCCGGAGAAGCTGCGGCCATGCCGGCGACCTGTTCAGTCGTGACGAGTGCCGCCTGCGCGGCCTGGATCATCGTCGCATTGGAAAAGCAGATGACCAGCAGCATTGCGAACAGTCGTTGTAGCTGTTTCATGATTCGTCTCCTCTTCTTGTTCGACCGGGAATCGCCGCGTCGTCACCGTTCGTACGCAGGAACGGTCCGAACCGTTTCATTCTAGGTGCGGCCGCCGGTGTTCGCGAGGACAAAGGAGTATCGAAAAGTATGTCAATGCGGTCGAACGTCGAGTGCTTGGGCAATCGCTGTCCCGGGTCGGCGAAAAGGAACAGAGCTTTCGTTTCGACTGCGTGCTCCGGATACATCGTCATGTCGATCGATAGCGCACGGGGCCCCTGACCACTGATAAAAGTAAAACGTGTTACTGCCGTGGCGGCCCGTCTCGTTCCGGGAGGCGCACGGGCAGATGCCGCAGGTCTCCGGGCACGTCGATGTCATGCATTGCATTTCCGACGTGCAGTGACCAGCCGATCTCGCGGAGGCGGGCGACCGTCACCGCGGCGACCGTTTCGGTGCTCCAGGCGATGCCGCTGAAGAGCCGCGGGTGGAACCGCGACAGGCCGAGCAGCACGTAGCCGCCGTCGGTGCTCGGGTGGATCACCGCGTCGTGCGTGCACAGGGTGGCTGCCGCCGCACGCAGCACCGCGGGGCCGAGCTCGACGCAATCGGTGCCGATCAGCAACGCTGCTTCACCTCGTTCGGCCGTACGCCGCACCGCGCGCGCCATACGTTGGCCGAGGTCTCCCTCGCCCTGGTCGGTAACGGCGATTCCGGTGGGCAACGCGATATCGCGCCAAGCGAGCGTGCCGACATGCGGGGTCGCAACGAGTTCGACCGGCCCGACTGCGGCGGCGAGGGCGTCGGCGACCGTATCGTCAAGCATGCGCCGTGCAAGCGCCGCGGCACCGACGGTCCCGAGCGCGGGGATCAGCCGCGTCTTGGCGAAGCCAGGCCGGGGCGCCTTGGCGAAGACGAGGATGCGGACGGGCTTCGCCGCGACGTTGACAGTCATCCTAGCGATACCGCTCGGCGAGCTGCTCGGCCGGCACTCCGCGCCACCACGCCCAGCGCAGCCGCCACATCAGCAGGATCGTCCGCCACACGCCGCGCGTCTCCCAGCGTCGTCCGGAGGTGTGCACGCGCTGGCGCACGCACGCCGGTGGAGAAATCGCTTTCAGGCGCCGGGAGAGTTCGACGTCTTCCATCAACGGCAACGGCGCAAAGCGGCCGACGGTTTCGAAAGCCTCGCGCGTGACGAAGATCACCTGGTCGCCGGTGGCGATGCCGGTGAGCCGCGAACGCAGGTTCATCATCGCCGCGACGACGCGCAGCATCGGGCTGCGGCCGTCGATATGAACGTCGAAACGGCCCCAGGCGCGACCGCGCTGCAGCGCCGCGGCGACGATGCGATCGGCGGACGGCGGCAGCGTCGTGTCCGCATGGAGGAACAGCAGCGCGTTGCCCGTCGCGCGGTCGGCGCCGGCGTTCATCTGGAGCGCCCGGCCGAGGGGACTGCGGACGGTAATGATGTCGGCGCGTTCGGCAATTTCAGCCGAACCATCGCTGCTGCCGCCGTCGGCGACGATGATCTCGGTACCGCGCGTACGCAGCGGGGCGAGCTGCGCGAGCAGCCCGGGCAGGTTGCCGGCTTCGTTCAGGACCGGGATGACGATCGACAGCTTCATCGTCCGATGCAGCCGGGACAGCGAGGGAGGCACGGGTTTCTCCATGGGCGTGGTGCGTGCGCGAGGCACCTCTCTGTGCTTGGAACGTGCCCGCAGCAGCGGCCTGCAGTCTACACTCGTGGCAAGTCACGTCGTTGTCGCCCGTCGGAACGGAAAGCTCCCCTGGCGAGGCGGCATCGGCAACCTTATCCTGCGGGAGACGCGCATGAAAAGAGTGCTACGGCTTCGCCGCCGCCTTGCGCACCGCAGGGGGATGATCGTCGCAGCGGGTTTGCTGGCATTTGCCGCGGAAATCTTCCCGTCGCCGGTGTTGCCGCAGACGCCGGCGCCGTTCTCGGCGGCCGAACACGGCACGGCGCCGCCCGCTCCGTGGCGACACCAGCCGCTGCCGCGAGTCGAACGGCAGAACCGCTTCGACCTCGTCGAGGACGACGGCCGGACCGTCCTGCGGGTCCGCTCGGACGCCGCCGCATCGACGCTCGCCCAGCCGCTCGACGTCGACCCGGCGGAAACGCCGGTGCTCGAATGGCGCTGGAAAGTTTCCCGCCCCGTGGCCGGCTCGGACTTCAGCCACAAGAGTGGCGATGACTACGCCGCCAGAGTGTATGTGCTGTTCGACTATCCGGTCGAACGGCTGTCGCTCGCCGACCGGGCCCGGATCACGCTCGGGCGCGCCTTGTATGGAGCCGACCTGCCCGCGGCCGCGATCGCGTATGTATGGGGTACAGCGCAGCCGCCGGGCGCGATCGGCCCGAACCCTTATACCGACCGCGTCAGGATGGTCGTCGTCGACAGCGGCGCGGCGCATGCGGGGCAGTGGATAAGCGTGCGCCGCAATGTCGCTGCCGATTTCCGCGTGGCCTTCGGCGAAGCGGCGCCGCGCATCGTCGGCGTCGCTGTCAGCGCCGATACCGACAACACCGACGAGCAGGTGACGACGCTGTTCGGCGACCTGCGCTTCGCCGCCGACCGGTGACGCGATGCGCGCTCAGCGCACGACCTGGCTCAATTCACCGCTCTTGTAACGGGCAGCGATTTTTTCCAGCGGCATCGGCTTGATGCGGCTCGCCTGGCCGGCGCAGCCGAACGCTTCGAAGCGCGCCTTGCAGACCAGCTTGGCTGCTTCGCGCGCCGGCTTGAGGAATTCGCGCGGGTCGAACTTCGACGGATTCTCCGCCATGAACTTGCGCACCGCGCCGGTCATCGCGAGGCGGATGTCGGTGTCGATGTTGATCTTGCGCACGCCGAACCCGATCGCAGTCTGGATCTCCTCGACCGGCACGCCGTACGTCTCCTTCATGTCGCCGCCGTGCTGCCTGATGATCTCGAGGAGTTCCTGCGGCACGCTCGACGAGCCGTGCATGACCAGGTGGGTGTTGGGGATGCGCGCATGGATCGCCTTGACGCGGTCGATCGCGAGGATGTCGCCGGTCGGCTTGCGGCTGAACTTGTACGCGCCGTGGCTCGTGCCGATCGCGATCGCGAGGGCGTCGCAGTCGGTCTGCCTGACGAAGTCGGCCGCCTGGTCGGGGTCGGTCAGCAGCATCGAGTGGTCGAGCGTGCCTTCGGCGCCGAGGCCGTCTTCCTCGCCGGCCTGGCCGGTCTCGAGCGAACCGAGGCAGCCGAGCTCGGCTTCGACGGTGATGCCGATCGCATGGGAGAACTTGACCACCTCGCGACTCACCGCGACGTTGTAGTCGTACGACGACGGCGTCTTGCCGTCTTCGAGCAGCGACCCGTCCATCATCACGCTCGAGAAGCCCGAGCGGATCGCGGCCATGCAGATCGCCGGCGACTGGCCGTGGTCCTGGTGCATGACGACCGGGATCTGCGGGTAGGCTTCGATCGCCGCGTCGATGAGGTGGCGCAGGAACGGTTCGCCGGCGTATTTCCGCGCGCCGGCCGAAGCCTGCATGATGACCGGGCTGTCGGCCTCGGCGGCCGCTTCCATGATCGCCTGGACCTGTTCCAGGTTATTGACGTTGAACGCCGGCAGGCCGTAGCCGTTCTCGGCGGCGTGATCGAGCAGCTGGCGCATCGAAACGAGGGGCATGGTACTTCTCCGGAGTTGGGTCGCCGGCACGGCGGGTGCGCGACGTTGAAATTTGGACCGCATTCTAGCGCTGTTCGTGCATCGTGGGCCCGCGCGTCGGCAAACGGGGTTTCGAGGTGAAACGGACCGCGCAGGCCGGGCCGGAAAAGCACCTGGAGCTTGCCCGCCTCGCGTGCCTGCGTCGCCGTCGCTCGCGTTCGCGCGACGCACCGCCGGCCGGGTGGGCCGGATTTTACTGGTCGGTGACGTGCGGCGGCGGATGTTCGCCGACGCGGACGATCTTCAGCGTGTTGGTGCCGCCGGATGCGCCGATCGGCTCGCCGATCGTCAGCACGATCAGGTCGCCGCGCTCGGCGACGCCCTGGTCGATCAGGATCTGCTCGGCCTCCCACAGCAGCACGTCGCGATCCTGATGCGTCTGCGACATCAGCAGCGGGAACACTTCGCGATACAGCGTCATCTGGTTGCGCGCGCTCGCTTCGGGAGTGAGCGCGTAGATCGGCACTCCGCTGTTGAGGCGGCTCATCCATAGTGCGGTCGAGCCGGTCTGCGTCAGCGACGCGATCGCCTTGACCTTGAGATGCCACGCCGTCCAGATCGCCGCCATCGCGATCGACTGGTCGATGCGCGTGAAGACGCGGTTCAGCACGTCGCGGTCGAGCGCCACGTCGGACGACTTCTCGGCTTCGAGGCACACGCGGCTCATCGCTTCGACGACTTCGACGGGGAACCTGCCGGACGCGGTTTCGGCCGACAGCATCACCGCGTCGGTGCCGTCGAGCACCGCGTTGGCGACGTCGGAGACTTCGGCGCGCGTCGGCACCGGACTCGTGATCATCGACTCCATCATCTGCGTCGCGGTGATCGTCAGCTTGTTGCGGTCCCGTGCCGCACGGATCATCTTCTTCTGCAGCGCCGGCACTGCGGCGTCCCCCACTTCGACCGCGAGATCGCCGCGCGCGACCATGATGCCGTCGGATGCATCGAGGATCTCGTCGAGGTTCGCGACCGCTTCGGTGCGCTCGATCTTCGCGATCAGCAGCGCATCGACTCCCGACGCGCGCATCAGCTGGCGCGCCATGTACATGTCGGCTGCGCTTTTCGGGAACGACACCGCGACGAAATCGACGCCGATCTTCGCCGCCGTCTTGATGTCGTCCATGTCCTTCGCGGTCAGTGCGGGCGCAGTCAGGCCGCCGCCCTGGCGGTTGATGCCCTTGTTGTTCGACAGCGTGCCGCCGACCTTGACGACGGTGTGGATCTCGTGGCCGATGACGCGCGTGACCGTCAGCTTCAGCCGTCCGTCGTCGAGCAGCAGCACGTCGCCGGCCTTGACGTCCTTCGGCAGGTCCTTGTAGTCGAGCCCGACCCGCTCGGCGTTGCCCAGCTCGCAGCGCGCATCGAGGATGAATCCGGCATCGCGCTGCAGTTCGACCTGCCCTTCGGCGAACTTGCCGACACGGATCTTGGGTCCCTGCAGGTCGGCGAGAATGCCGACCGGCCGGCCCGCCAGCGATGCCGCTTCGCGGATCGCCTCGGCCCGCGCGACGTGATCCTCCGCCTTGCCGTGCGAGAAATTCATCCGCACCACGTCGACGCCGGCGTGAACCATGCGTTCAAGCACCTGCGGGTCGGACGAGGCGGGGCCGAGAGTGGCGACGATCTTGGTGTGGCGTGGCATGGATTGTCCGCTGCAGGTCGGTCGGAGGAAGGGGGATCAGTCGGCAAAGCGCGCTTCGAGCGCAGCGATCGCGGGCAGCTTCTTGCCTTCGAGGAACTCGAGGAAGGCGCCGCCGCCGGTCGAAATGTAGCCGATGTCCTGCGCGATGTGGAATTTGGCGATCGCGGCCAGCGTGTCGCCGCCGCCGGCGATGCAGAACGCCTCGGAGTGCGCAATCGCCGAGGCCATCATTTTCGTGCCGCCCGCGAACTGGTTGTGCTCGAACACGCCGACGGGGCCGTTCCACACGATCGTGCCGGCGTGCGCGATGATCTCGGCGAGCTTTGCCGAGCTCTTCGGGCCGACGTCGAGGATGCGGTCGTGCGGGCCGACTTCGTCGACGGGAATGCGGTTCGCCCGCGCGAGCGCCGACACTTCGTCGGCGACGACGACGTCGACCGGCAGCGGCACTTCGGCGCCGCGCGCCTTCATCATGTCCATGATCGCCTGCGCTTCCTTGACGAGCTCCGGTTCGGCGAGCGATTCGCCGATGCGCTTGCCCGACGCGAGCAGGAAGGTGTTGGCGATGCCGCCGCCGACGATCAGCTGGTCGACCTTCTCGGCGAGCGTCTTGAGGATCGTCAGCTTCGTCGACACTTTCGCGCCGCCGACGATCGCGACGAGCGGACGGGCCGGGTTCTCGGTCGCTTTCGTCAGCGCGTCGATCTCGGCACCCATCAGCATGCCGGCGCACGCGACCGGCGCGAAGCGCGCGATGCCGTGGGTCGTGGCCTCGGCGCGGTGCGCGGTGCCGAACGCGTCATTGACGTAGATGTCGCACAGTGCGGCCATCTTCTTCGCGAGTTCCTCGTTGTCCTTCTTCTCGCCCTTGTTGCAGCGGCAGTTCTCGAGCAGCACGACTTCACCGGCCCGGACTTCGAAGCCGCCTTCGACCCAGTCGCGGATCAGGCGCACCGGCTTGCCGAGGAGTTCGCCGAGGCGCACGGCGATTGGCGCGAGCGTGTCTTCGGCGCGGCATTCGCCTTCGGTCGGTCGGCCGAGGTGCGAGGTGACCATGACGGTGGCGCTCCGTTCGAGGCAGTAGCGGATCGACGGCAGCGACGCGCGGATGCGGGTGTCCTCGACGATGTTGCCCGCTTCGTCCTGCGGCACGTTGAGGTCGGCACGGATGAAGACGCGCTTGCCGGCGACGTCGAGGTCGGCGAGTTTCTTGACGTTCATGGGGATTTCTTCCGGATGGAAAAACGCCCTGCGAAGAGCAGGGCGTCGGGAGTCGGTGGACTGTTATTTGGCCTGGTGAAAAACGCGGGCGGCGTCGAGCATGCGGCAGGAATAGCCCCACTCGTTGTCGTACCACGCCAGCACCTTGACGAGCGTGCCGTCCATGACGCGCGTCTGGGTCGCGTCGAACACCGATGAGTGCGAATCGTGGTTGAAGTCCATCGACACCAGCGGTTCTTCATTGACCGCCAGCACGCCCTTCATCGGTCCGTTGGCGGCTTCCTTCATCAGCACGGTGATCTCTTCCTTCGAGGTCGCACGGCTGGCGGTGAAGGTGAGGTCGACGAGCGATACGTTCATGGTCGGCACGCGCAGCGCGAAGCCGTCGAACTTGCCCTTCAGCGCGGGCAGCACCAGCCCGACGGCCTTCGCCGCGCCGGTCTTGGTCGGGATGATGTTCTGCGCGGCAGCGCGGGCGCGGCGCAGGTCCTTGTGGCGCACGTCGACCAGCACCTGGTCGTTGGTGTAGGCGTGGACGGTGGTCATCAGGCCCTGCTCGATGCCGATGTTGTCCTGCAGCACTTTTGCCACCGGAGCGAGGCAGTTGGTCGTGCACGACGCGTTCGACACGACCGTCATGTCGCGGGTCAGCACGTCGTGGTTCACGCCGTAGACGATCGTCGCATCGACATCATCGCCGCCCGGAGCGGAGATCAGCACCTTTTTCGCGCCCTGCTTCAGGAGCACTTCGGCCTTCGCTTTCGACGCGTAGGCGCCGGTGCATTCGAGCAGCACGTCGACGCCGAACTCGCCCCAGTTCACCGCCAGCGGGTCCTTCGTCGAGAAGAACGGGATGCGGTCGTCACCGACGATCATGAGATTGTCGCCTTCGGTCGCGACCGGGGTCGCGAAACGGCCGTGCGTGGTGTCGTAGCGGGTCAGGTGCGCATTGGTGGCGAGATCGCCGGAGGCGTTGATCGCCACGATCTCGAACTGGTCGCGCAGGCCCAACTCGTACAGCGCACGCAGCGTGCAGCGGCCGATCCGGCCGTAACCGTTGATGGCGACTTTGATGGTCATCGAAGAATCTCCCTCGAGGAATACAGGTATATGGAATGGGGAATGGGCAGTTAAAGAAGGACCGAGCGCACGGCGCGCGCGACCGCGTCGGCGGTGATGTCGAAATGTCTGAACAGGTCCCCCGCCGGAGCGGATTCGCCGAAGGTGTCGATGCCGACGACAGCGCCTTCGAGGCCGACGTACTTGTGCCACAGGCCGGTAACGCCGGCTTCGACCGCGACGCGCGGGACGCCGAGCGGCAGCACGGACGCCTTGTACGCGGCTTCCTGGCGGTCGAACACGTTGGTCGAGGGCATCGACACGACGCGCACATGGATGTCGTCGCCGGCGAGCGCCTGCTGCGCTGCCATCGCCAGACCGACTTCCGAGCCGGTGGCGATGACGACTGCCTGTGGCTTGCCGTTCGCCGCTTCCGACAGCACGTAGGCGCCCCGGCGAATCGCCGCGACCTGCTCCGGGTTGCGCGCCTGGAACGGCAGGTTCTGGCGCGAGAACAGCAGCGACGACGGGCCGTCGCGGCGTTCAATCGCGTTCGCCCAGGCGACCGCGGTTTCGACGGTGTCGCACGGCCGCCACACGTCCATGTTGGGGATCAGGCGCAGCGTCGCAGTCTGCTCGACCGGCTGGTGCGTCGGGCCGTCCTCGCCGAGGCCGATCGAGTCGTGCGTGAACACGAACACCTGGCGCAGCTTCATCAGCGCCGCCATCCGCAGCGCGTTCCTCGCGTATTCGCTGAACATCAGGAAGGTGGCGGTGTAGGGGATCAGCCCGCCGTGCAGGCCGATGCCGTTGGCGATCGCGGCCATGCCGAATTCGCGCACGCCGTAGTAGATGTAGTTGCCGCCGGAATCCTTCGACACGCCCTTCGAGCCGGACCACAGCGTCAGGTTCGAACTGGCGAGGTCGGCCGAGCCGCCGATCAGCTCGGGCAGCGCAGGCGCGAACGCCTCGATCGAGTTCTGGCTCGCCTTGCGCGTCGCGATCGTCTCGGCCTTCTCGCCGAACTTCGCGAGCACGCTGTCGACATGCTGCGCCCAACTCGCCGGCAGCTCGCCTTTCATGCGGCGTTCGAACTCGGCGGCGGCTTCGGGGAAGGACTCGGCGTACGCGGCGAACGTTGCGTTCCAGTCGGCTTCGCGGGCCTTGCCGGCTTCGCGCGCGTCCCACTCGGCGTAGACATCGGCGGGGATCTCGAACGGCGCGTGGGTCCAGCCGATATGGGCGCGCGCGGCCGTGATCTCCGCGGCGCCGAGCGGCGCGCCGTGGCAGTCGTGGCCGCCCTGCTTGGCCGGGGAGCCCGCGCCGATGACCGTCTTGCAGCAGATCAGCGTCGGCCGCCTGGTCTCGGCTTTCGCGGCGCGGATCGCATCGTCGATTTCGGCCGACATGTGACCCTGCACGTCGCGCACGACATGCCAGCCGTAGGCTTCGAAGCGCTTCGGCGTGTCGTCGGTGAACCAGCCCGCGACGTCGCCGTCGATCGAAATGCTGTTGTCGTCATAGAAGGCGATCAGCTTGCCGAGGCCGAGCGTGCCGGCGAGCGAGCAGACTTCGTGCGAAATGCCTTCCATCAGGCAGCCATCGCCGACGAACACGTAGGTGTGGTGATCGACGATGGCGTGGCCGGGCCGGTTGAATTCGGCGGCGAGCACCTTCTCGGCGATCGCCATGCCGACGGCGTTGCTGAGGCCCTGGCCGAGCGGCCCGGTGGTCGTCTCGACGCCCGGCGTGTAGCCGTACTCGGGGTGGCCGGGAGTCTTGCTGTGCAACTGGCGGAAGCGCTTGAGCTCTTCGATCGGCAGATCGTAGCCGGTCAGGTGCAGCAGCGCGTAGATCAGCATCGAGCCGTGGCCGTTCGACAGCACGAAGCGGTCGCGGTCGGCCCATTGCGGGTTCGCCGGATTGTGACGCAGGTGGTGGCGCCACAGGACTTCGGCGATCTCGGCCATGCCCATCGGGGCGCCCGGGTGGCCCGAGTTGGCTTGCTGGACGGCGTCCATCGCGAGCGCGCGAATCGCGCCGGTGACCGGGTTGAAGACCGGGGGAGTGACGTTGCGCGGATTCGTGTGTGCGGCTGGCGGCATGGCTTTCTCTGGCCTGTGACGGCTTGGAAAAAGCGGAATTATCGCCGAAAACGACGGCAATGGGGTAGGGCCTGCTGCGCTGCAAAACGGATAAGTGTCTGGCGCGGCAACGCTATTGCCGCCGCCTGACGGGGCGGCGCGGGCCTACACCCACTGCCGCCGGCGTTCCATCAGCTTCCAGATCAGCGGTGTCAGGATCAGCTGCATCGCGAGGTCCATCTTGCCGCCCGGGATCACGATCGAGTTCGCCCGTGACATCTGCGACTCGTGAATCATGCGCAGCAGATAGGGAAAATCGACGCCGCGCGGGTCCTTGAAGCGGATCACGACCATCGATTCGTCGAGCGTGGGCACATCGCGCGCGATGAACGGATTCGACGTGTCGACGATCGGGATGCGCTGGAAGTTGATGTGCGTGAGCGAGAACTGCGGCACGATGTAATGGACGTAGTCGTGCATGCGGCGCAGGATCGTGTCCTGCACGGCTTCCATCGAGTAGCCGCGAATCTTCGTGTCGCGGTGCAGCTTCTGGATCCATTCGAGGTTGATCGCCGGGGCGACGCCGATCAGCAGATCGACGTGCCGCGCGACATCCACCTTGTCGGCGACGACACCGCCGTGCAGCCCCTCGTAGAACAGGCAGTCGGTGCCGACGGGAAGGTCTTCCCATTCGGTGAAAGTGCCGATCGCCAGCCCGAGGCGCGCCGATTCCTCCTCGTTGTGGATGTACGAGCGGTTGCGGCCGGTCGCCGATTCGCCGTAGGCGCGGAACAGGTTCTCGAGCTCTTCGAAGAGGTTCGCTTCCGGCCCGAAATGGCTGATGCCGCGCTGCCCGATCCGTTCCGCATCCTCGATCAGGCGGTTCATCTCGTTGCGCGTGTAGCGGTGGAAACTGTCGCCTTCGACGATCGCGGCGTTGACGCGCTCGCGGTGGAAGATCGCGGCGAACGTATGTTTCACCGTGGTCGTGCCGGCGCCGGAGGAGCCGGTCACGGCGATGATCGGATGTTTCATGGACATGGCGAAGTTCCGCGGGCAGGTTCGTGGGAAATGTGATCTTGAAAGCGGTGATCGTGAAAGCGGTGAGGTTTGCGGCGCGGGGCGAAGCTGCCGCCCGGAAGCCCGACGAGCCCGGTCGGGAAGGTCAGGAGTGCGCGGCCACCCAGTTGCGCCACTCGAGAAACAGCGTCGGATTGGCCGCGGCGATGATGCCGCGCTTGATCGCCGGCCCCGCCATCAGCGACCCGCCGTCGAGCGCCGCCGCCTCCCCGCCGGCCTCGGCCAGGATCAGCCGGCCCGCCGCGTAGTCCCACAGCATCTGCCCGCCGTGCAGATAGACGTCGAGCCGACCGGCGGCGACGAAACACCATTCGAGCGCGCTCGAGCCGAAGTTGCGCTGCGAGAAATACGGCGGCCGCACCGCGAGTTCGTCGCCGAGGTGATGGCTGATGCGCTTGAAATCGATGCCGGCGACCGCGTCGTGCAGGCGCGGCGCAGCAGGGCGGAGGGGGAGTTCCACGCCGTTGAGGAACGCACCGGCGCCTTTCGCGGCGTAGAACGATTCGTCGGTGACCGGGTTATAGACGACGCCGAAGCGGGTTTCCTGTTCGACGAGATACGCGATCGACACCGCGAAGAACGGAATGCCGTTGGCGAAGTTGGTGGTGCCGTCGATCGGATCGATGCACCACATGCCGGCCCGCCCGCTGCTCCACAGGTGGGCCTGCTCTTCGCCGCTCATTTCCTCGCCGAGCACGGGGCCGGGCAGCAGGCGGGGCAGCGCTTCGATGAAGCGGTCCTGCGATTCGAGATCGGCTTCGGTGAACAGCGACCCGTCCGGCTTGCGATTGCGCGCGGTCTTCAGATAGCGCGGCAGGATGACTTCGCGGGCGATGTCGCGCACGACCGATTCGAGCGCACGGGCACAGGCGAGTCGTTGCCCGACAGTCGACATGTCACGCCTCCCGCCATTTGATCGAACAGCCGATGCTCGGGCTCTGCTCGCGCGGCCCTTCGCCGGAGCGCGCGACCTGCAGCATCGCGTCGAAGAGCTCGCGGCGCGCCCCGGCAGGCGTCGGGCCGCGGCCCGATGCGTCGAGGCGGCCGCGGTACTGCAGCTCGAGCCGGCTGTTGAAGCCGAAGAAATCCGGCGTGCACACCGCGCCGTACGCTTTCGCGACCGCCTGCGTCGCGTCGAGCACGTACGGAAACGGAAAGTCGAGGTCGCGGGCGATGCGCACCATGTTGTCCCACGAGTCTTCCGGATAGTCGGCCGGATCGTTCGCCATGATCGCGATGCTGCCGATACCGTGCTCTGCCAGCTCGCGCGCGTCGCGGATGATCTTGTCGATGACGGCTTTCACGTACGGGCAGTGATTGCAGATGAACATCACCAGCAGGCCGTTGGGCCCGCGCGCCGACGCAGGCGTATGACGCTTGCCGTCGACGCCGGGCAGGTCGAAGTCCGGCGCCGGCCAGCCGAAATTGCACAGCGGAGTTGTCGTTGCGACCATCGAGAAGCTCCGGAAAGACAAGGGTTTCCTTATAATAGCATGATGATTTCTCGCTTCTTTTTTCCTTGCCCGTTGCCCGATTCGGGCGAAATCGAACTGCCGGACGCGCTCGCGCACCACGCCTTGCGCGTGCTGCGCCTGCGCGACGGCGACCCGCTGGTGCTGTTCGACGGACGCGGTGGAGAGCTGGCCGCCCGGCTGCAAGTGCGCGGCCGGGACGCCCTCGCGGTACGCGACGAATACCACGCGCTGGAACGCGAGTCGCCGCTGTCGCTGGTGCTGGTGCAGGCGCTCGCGAGCGGCGAGAAGATGGACTGGATCGTGCAGAAGGCCGTCGAGCTGGGCACCTCGGCGCTCGTCCCGCTGCAGGCCGAGCGTTGCGTGCTGAAGCTGTCGGGCGAGCGTGCGCACAAGCGTGTCGCGCACTGGCGCCAGGTGGCGATCTCGGCGTGCGAGCAGAGCGGGCGCAATCGCGTGCCGGAGATCGAGCCGATCACCGGGCTGCGCGAGTATCTCGCCAGCGCCGCAGTGGGGTCGAGACTCGTGTTGACCCCGGTCGAGGGCCGGCGCCTGGCGTCGCTCGCCCGCCCCGATGCCGCGCTGCACCTGCTCGTCGGCCCCGAAGGCGGCTGGTCGGACGAGGAACTCGCGATGTGCCGGGCCGCGGGGTGTGTTCCGGTCGGACTCGGGCCGCGGGTGCTGCGCACCGAGACGGCCGGGCTCGCTGCGGTCGCCGCGCTACAGGCGCTGTGGGGCGATTTCTGAAGCTGGACGGGCGCGTGCGACTCGGCTGAGCTCGGCCACAGGATCGACAACGCCGAGTACGACGTGGTGGCGCCGCAGTTGCCCGCTGTTCGAGCGGAGTTTGCCCGTATCAAAGTGTTGCCAACTTTCTGCGCAGGGCTTGAAATGGAGCTGGGAAACGACGTTTTGCGTTTCGGCACATGGTAAGCGCATGCGCAGCGTCCCTGTTTCGTTAGAATGTGAGGTTTTCGGGCTCCGTGCCTCGTTTTGGCGGCGCGTACAGCTCAAAGACTCCTGACGGTGATCGCTTGAACGGGCAACCCACTCCTTCCCGTGCCGCAACCGAAGTCCCTGCGACCACCGACCAGTTCGTCGCCTGGGTGCGTGGGGCGGCCCCCTACATCCACGCCTTTCGCGGCCGGACGTTCGTGATCGGTTTCGGCGGCGAGGTCGCGGCCGGCGTCCGCGCGCAAAGTCTTGCATACGACTGCAACCTGCTGGCGGCGCTCGGGATTCGCCTCGTCCTCGTGCATGGCGCGCGTCCCCAGATCGATGCCGAACTGGCGCGCCGCGGTCTCGAGCCGCGCTACCACAACGGTCTGCGGGTGACCGACGCCGACGCGCTTGAATGCGTCAAGGCGGCGATGGCGGTGACCCGTATCGAAGTCGAAGCGCTGCTGTCCCAAGGGCTGCCGAACACGCCGATGGCGGGCAGCTACATGCGCATCACTGGCGGCAACTTCATCACGGCGCGTCCGGTCGGCGTCGTCGAGGGCGTTGATTACCTGTATACGGGGGCGGTGCGCAAGATCATCGCCGAGGAAATCAACGCCGACCTCGATCAGCAGAACGTCGTGCTGATCACTCCGCTGGGCGTGTCGCCGGCGGGAGAGATTTTCAATCTGGCGATGGAGGAAGTTGCGGAAGCGGTCGCGATAGCGGTCCACGCCGAAAAGCTCATCTACCTGTGCGACGCGCCGGGACTGCTGGATGCGGACCAGCATCTGATCGATTCCGTTACCGCGGACGAAGCCGAGCGCATGTTCAACGCCGGCGAAGGGTTGACCGAGGATCTCGATCTCTACCTGCCCTGTGCGATCCGCGCCGTGCGCCGCGGCGTCGCGCGCGTCCATCTGATCGACCATGACAAGGACGGCGGCCTGCTGCTGGAGTTTTTCACGCACGCCGGTGTCGGCACCATCGTGTCGCGCGACCCGCTGTTCCGCTTGCGCGAAGCCACCGTCGAGGACGTCGCCGCGCTGGTCGCCCTGATCTCGCCGATGGAAACGGACGGCACGCTGGTGCGGCGGGGCCGCGAGCTGCTGGAACAGGAAATCGACCGCTTCACTGTCGTCGAACACGACGGAGTGCTCGTGGGGTGCGCCGCGCTGTACCCGTTCAGCGACGAACGTGCCGCCGAACTCGCCTGCCTTGCAGTGACTCCCGAGTACCGGCGGGCGGGGCTGGGCGACCAGCTGCTGCGAAGGATCGAGCAGCGCGCGCGCGCGCAGCGCCTCGAGCGGCTGTTCGTGCTGACCACGCGCACCGCGCACTGGTTCCGCGAGCGCGGCTTCAGCGAGATCGGGCCGGACGCCCTGCCGCGGCAGAAGCGTGAACTGTACAACTACCAGCGCCGCTCCAAGGTGTTCACGAAGCCGCTATGAGCATTCGCGAGGTATTGCCTGCCGCAAAGAGGTCTCTCGCAGTATGCGAGGAGGCGACGAATTGAGCGGCGAAGAGGGCAGCGCAAAGCTGGTTCCGGTGCTCGCCGGCATGGTCGCCGCGATGCTTGCTGCGTTCGCAGTCGGAATCGGAAAGTATGTCGGGGCCGAGGGCGCGCGCCTTGCGGCGGTGATCACGATCGCCGTAATCGGCCTGCTGGCTGGGGCAGCCGTGCGCTGCGACAGGCTGCGCCGGGGGCGCGAAAGGGAGCAGGGCAATATCGAGATCGCGGCGCGGCTCGACCGGCTCGATGCCGACGCAGCGATTCCGCTCGCGCTTTCACGGGAGGTTCAGCCGCAGGATGCCCTCGCACGTATCGACGCCGTCTCCGACGAGGTGCGGCGGCTGCGGGAGGTTGCCGAAGGCGTGTATGGACTGGAGGCGCTGTTCGATGTCGGCGGGCGCCTCGTCTGGATCAGCCCGTCGATCCACCGCATCACCGGCCGCACGCCTGCCGAATGCCTCGCAGCGCCCGATGCGATCGCGTTCCTCGTGCATGAGTCGGACCGCAATTATTGTTTGCGCACGGCGCGGAAAGTCGCCGAGGGCGGCCCACCCGCGAATTTCGAGATGCGCCTGATGCGTGCCGACGGGCGCATCTGTTGGGTCGCATGCCACTGGCGGCGGCTCGGCGACGATTCCACTCATCCGGCAGGTTTGCGGATGTCGGCGGAGGACATCCAGGCGCGCAAGGAAACTGAATACAAACTGCTCGAGACCGTGACCGAGCTGCGTCGCGCGCAGGCGCTTCGTGAACGCTATCTGGCCCGCAGCAACGATGAGCGCCAGCGCCTTTCGGCACTGCTCAACGTGATCCGCCTCGGCATTCTGTTCATGGACCGCGACCACCGGGTCCTCTACTACAACCGTGCGATGCTCGACATCTGGGGGTTCGAGCCCGACGAGAACCTCATCGGGATGCGCGACGTGGTGCTGCAAAGTCGCGTGGCTCCGTTGATCGAGCAGCCCGAAGCGTATTTCGAACACATCGCCGGCGTGCTGCAGATGCATGGTGTCAGCGAAACGCACGAGATCGGCCTGTGCGACGGACGCATCGTCACCGACGTGTCCACGGTCGTGGAGTCGGCCGAGGGCCAGCGCTGGATCGGGCGGGTGTGGATCTACGAGGATGTCACCGAAGAGCGAAAGATCGCCCGGAAGATGGTGGAACTGGCCGAGCGCGATCCGCTGACGAACCTTTTCAACCGGCGGCGTTTCCACGAGGAGCTGAATCGCCTGCTGGCCGAAGCGACCCGCCATCAGGTCCGTGTCGGACTGATCGCGATCGACCTCGACGGTTTCAAGCCGATCAACGACGAGTTCGGTCACCAGGCGGGCGATGCGGTGCTCGTCGGTCTCTCCCGGGCCGTCGCGGGCGTGATCCGGCGCAACGAGATGTTCTTCCGCCTCGGCGGCGACGAATTCGGCGTGCTGGTGCCCGATGCCGAAGAGCGCGATCTGTGCGAGCTCGCCCGCCGCATCCTCGAAGTCATCGAGACGCAGCGCTTCGAATTCGAGGGACGGTCCATGAACCTCACCGCGAGCCTCGGGATCGCGCTGTTCCCGCAGCACGCGGACAACCCGGAACAGCTCATCGCGATTGCCGATCAGGCGATGTACTGCTCGAAGAATCGTGGCCGCAACAGATGGACGCTGGCCAGGAGTGAAGCGCACGAATCCGATAGAATGGCGTCTTCAGAATCCGATGAACCCATTTGCAGAGGGGATTGAACGATGGCCCGTATGGTCAATTGCATCAAGCTTGGGCGCGAAGCGGAAGGGCTGGACCTGCCGCCGGTGCCGGGCGCGCTGGGCAAGCGCATTTTCGAGAATGTGTCCAAGGAAGCCTGGCAGCAGTGGGTGAAGTACCAGACCATGCTGATCAATGAAAATCGCCTCAACCTGATGGATGCGCGGGCACGGAAGTACCTCGCCGAACAGATGGAAAAGCATTTCTTCGGCGGTGGTGCGGACCAGGTCGGCGGCTACGTTCCTCCCGCACAGTAAATCCCGGCGCATGCCGCGGGTGCGAACGACGAAGGGATGACCTGCGGGTCATCCCTTCGCTTTTCCGGCCGCAGCAGCCCCGTCAGCGGACCCTGGACTCGCGCTCCAGCGCTTCGATCCCTTCGTGGCGCACGTCGCGGCCCCTGACCATATACACCACGTATTCCGACACGTTCTTGGCGTGGTCCCCGATCCGCTCGATCGATTTGGCGATGAACAGCACATCGAGCGCGCGCGTGATGAGCCGCGGATCTTCCATCATGTAGGTGATCAGCTGGCGCATGATGCCTTTGAAGATCGCGTCGACTTCCTTGTCCTGGCGGGCGATGTCGGCCGACGACGAGGGATCCATGCGGGCGAAGGCGTCGAGCGCGCGCTGCAGCATGTCGATCACCATCGCCGCGACGTGCCGCAGTTCGACTTTCGGCACGAAAACCACGTCGGAGCCGATGATCTGCCTGCCCGCCTTCGCAATTTTCTTCGCTTCGTCGCCGACCCGTTCGAGGTCGGTGATCATCTGGATCATCGTCATGACCATGCGCAGGTCGCCCGCTGTGGGCCCGTGCCGTGCAATGAGCAGGATGCAGGCGTCGTCGAGCGCGACTTCCTCTTCATTGACGCGTCGGTCGTCTTCGATGACCGCTTCGATCGTTGCCATGTCCCCGCTGCTCAGCGCCTCGATCGCGCGGCTCAGCTGCTGTGCGACGAGGCCGCCCATTTCCAGCAGACGCTTGCGGATGGACTCCAGTTCGGTGTCGAAATGAGTAAGAGTGTGTTTGCTCGGCATGTTGGAATCCCCTGTGTGCGAGGAGGCTAGCAGCAAAAAATGACCGGAATGTTTCAGGTGAGCGTCGGGAGCGCGCGCTTCTCAGTTTGCAACCTGTCGCTCGACCCCGGCGAGCGTTGCCAGCAGCAGCACGTCCGCGCCGCGGCGCGCGAACAGGCCATTGGTGACCACCCCGACAATCTGGTTCAGCTCGGTCTCGAGCGCGCGCGGTGAGGTAATCATCAAGCCGTGCACGTCCACGATCAGGTTGCCGTTGTCGGTGACGAATCCCTCGCGCAGTTCGGGCCGACCGCCGATCCGGACCAGTTCGCGTTCGACGTAGGCGCGGGCCATCGGAATGATCTCGACCGGCAGCGGAAAGCGGCCGAGACAGGCGACCTTCTTGCTCGCGTCGCAGATGCAGATGAACCGGCGCGCAACCGCCGCGACGATCTTTTCGCGGGTCAGCGCGCCGCCTCCGCCCTTGATCATGCAAAACCCGCCATCGATCTCGTCGGCTCCATCCACGTACACCGGCAGGTCGGTGATGTCGTTCAGATCCAGAACCGGGATGCCGTGGGCCTGCAGGCGGCGTGCGCTGGCTTCCGAACTGGACACCGCTCCCGCGATCCGGCCCTTGATGCCGGCCAGACCGTCGATGAAATGATTGACGGTCGAGCCGGTGCCGACGCCGACGATCATTCCGTTTTCGACGTAGTCGAGTGCCGCGATCGCGGCTGCCTTCTTGAGTTCGTCCTGGGTCATTGAATGTCCATCCGGTGAAACGTCGCTTCAGATCAGTCCGTCGAAAACCTGCACCATAACCGGTTCTCCGGCTGCCACGTCGCCGCGTTCTTCGGGCAGGACGATGAAGCAGTTCGCCTCGGACATTGACCGCAGCACTCCCGAGCCCTGCGCTCCCGCGAGGCGCACCGTCTGCCGGCCGTCGACCGTTCCCAGCTGGCCGCGCAGGAACTCCCGGCGGCCGGCCTGCTTGCGGATCGCTTCTCCGCACGAAACTTCGAACAGCGCGGGTTCCGGCAGCGGCGAAACGCCGGAGAGGACGAGCAGGGCATCCTGCACGAACTGGTAAAAAGTCACCAGCACTGCGACCGGATTGCCCGGCAGGCCGAACAGCCAGGTATCGCCGATACGGCCGAAAGCCATCGGGCGGCCCGGCTTGATGTCGATTTTCCAGAACGCGACCTCGCCGAGGCGATTCACCAGCTCGCGGATGAAATCGGCCTCGCCGACCGACACGCCGCCGCTGGTCAGGATCACGTCCGCATCGGCCGAGGCACCGCGAAAAGCTGCTTCGAGGGCCGTCGGGTTGTCTGGCACGACGCCCATGTCGAGCATGTCGCAGCCCAGACGGGAAAGCGCGCCGAAGAGTGTGTAGCGATTGCTGTCGTAGACTTCGCCCGGTGCGAGCGGCTTGCCGATGGACGCAAGTTCGTCGCCGGTCGAGAAGAACGCGACACGCAGGCGCCGGCGCACGGTGACTTCGGCGATGCCGAGCGAAGCGACCAACCCGAGTTCGGCCGGGCCGCAGCGCTTTCCAGCCGGCAGTGCGACGCTGCCGAGAGCGAGATCCTCGCCCGCACGGCGCAGGTTTTGCCCTGCCTGCTGTCCCGGCGGGATGAACACCTGGCTGTCGGCGGCGCGGGCCATTTCCTGCACGACGATGGTGTCGGCGCCTTGCGGAATCGGTGCGCCAGTCATGATCCGAACTGCCTGTCCCGCACCGACGATGCCCGAAAACGGTTTGCCGGCGAACGCGGTGCCCACCACCGCAAGCGCCGTTTCGGGCCGGGCCTCGAGATCGCGAAACCGCACGGCATAGCCGTCCATCGCGGAGTTGTCGTGGGCCGGCACGTTGCACGGCGCGATCACGTCCTCGAGCAAAATCCGCCCGAGCGCGTTGCGGACCGCCACGCGTTCCCACCCGCTTATCGGCGCCAGGCTTTCCAGAATCGTTCGCCGCGCTTCGGCGGTGGTCAGGTGGGGGGAGCGGGGCGCGGGCTTCGCGCCGGAGTTCTGTTTCATGACTCTCATCCCTTGCCGCGGCGGCGCGCCGCCACACTGCTGATTATCATTGCACGCTCGACCGTCTGCGCGGCAACTCGTGTTCTGGTCGAGGGCGCTCGTCAGTTGCGCCCGGACATTCGTGGCTGGCGGTTCGGGGGCCGGCAAGAAAAAGGGTGGCCGAACCACCCCGTTCACGAACTGCGATCCCGCTGTTCGGTTCTTAACGCAGTCCTGCCACGTAATCCGCGACCGCCTTGATTTCCGCGTCCGTCATCTTCAGCGCGATCGTCTGCATCATCAGGTTCGGATCGTTCTTGCGTACGCCGTCGCGGAAGGCCTTCAGTTGCGCTTCGGTGTACTCGGCGAACTGGCCTGCAATGCGCGGATACTGGACCGGCATGCCTGCGCCGGTCGGGCCGTGACAGCCCGAGCAGGCCGGCAGGCCTTTCGCGGTGATGCCGGCACGCCAGATGTCCTGGCCCTGTTGTGCCGTCTCCGCATTCTTCGCGCTCTCGGGCTGCAGCTTCTGCGACGCGAAGTAGACCGCGAGCGCTTTCATGTCCGCGTCTTCGAGTCCGGCCACCATGGCGCCCATGATGGGGTTCTCGCGCTCGGGCGGCTTGCCGTCCCATGACTTGAACGCTCTCAGCTGCTTGTAGAGATATTCCTCGTGCTGCCCCGCGATCTTTGGATTGGCCGAAATCGGACTGTTGCCATCCGGTCCGTGGCAGCCGGCGCAGACGGTTTCAGCCGTCATTTTCGCCTTTGCAAGATCGGGAGCCGGTTCTTGGGCCTGAAGGCCGCCGGCAACCAGCAGCAGCGGGAGCAGCAGGGAACGCTTGATCATGGTGTCCTCAGAAAGCCGTGAGCGGTCGTCACAAACGCGTTATTCTATACTAAGTACCCCGTTTTGCGCGATGCAAGGTGGGCGCCTCTAACCCCGCCCTTGTTCTTGCCGATTCCCAGATGCCGATCTTCCGTAACGCACGATTCGAAGTTTCCATTGCAAAATCAGGGGCTCTGCCTCCTCCGGAGGGCGCGGAAATCGCATTCGCCGGACGCTCCAACGCCGGGAAGTCGAGCGCCATCAATACGCTTGCCGATCATACACGTCTGGCATTCGTGTCGAAGACGCCCGGGCGCACCCAGCTGATCAATTTCTTTCGCCTCGATTGCGGGGCGGTGCTCGTCGACCTGCCCGGTTACGGCTACGCGAAAGTGCCGGAAAACATCCGCCGTCAATGGCAGGGGCTGCTCGAGCACTATCTGCGCAAACGTGAAAACCTGATCGGACTGGTGCTGATCATGGATTCGCGCCATCCGCTCACGCCCCTCGACCGCCAGATGATCGACTGGTTCGTGCCCGGAGGGCGGCCGATTCATGTGCTGTTGACGAAATGCGACAAGCTGTCGCGCAACGAGGCTGCGGCCACGCTCGCCAGCGTTCGCCGCGAAGTCGCGGCACTCGGGCCGCAGATCAGCGTGCAACTGTTCTCGAGCCTGAAGAAAATCGGCATGGAAGAGGTCGAGCACAAGGTGGCTGGCTGGCTCGGTCTGCCTAGCGACGATCTGCCGGCAATTCCTACCCCCGCCCAGTTGCGCGCGGCAGGGAAGTAGCCTGTCCCGCCGTGGGCGGATAAACTGGGCGGATAAACCACCGGGGCAATAAAAAACCCCGGGCTAAAGGGGATAAAGCCCGGGGTCAAACGCCTTAACTGGATTAAGGCACCCGCTCAGGGAGGTGAAGCGGGAGATGGCTCGTCACCATCTGTACGATAAGATAAGCCTCTTTCGGCGAAGTTCCTCCGCGGTTTCGTTACCGGGTGTTTCGCCTCCACCTGACTGGACTGACCATGCGCCCTACCGGAATTTTTCCCGCGACCCGCATGCGGCGGATGCGCCGCGACGATTTTTCCCGCCGCCTGATGCGCGAGTCCCGGCTTTCCACGGATGACCTGATCTATCCGGTGTTCGTGCTCGAAGGGACGGGCCTCACCGAAGCGGTGCCGTCGATGCCGGGGGTGAACCGCGTGTCGCTCGACAACCTGCTGCGCGTCGCCGAAGAGGCGGTTTCGCTCGGCGTGCCGGCGCTGGCGCTGTTCCCGGTCATCGAGGCCGGGGGCAAGACGCCCGGCGCGGAAGAGGCGTGGAATCCGGACGGACTCGTGCCGCGGGTCGTGCAGGCGCTGAAGGCACGCTTTCCGGAACTCGGAGTGATCACCGACGTCGCACTCGACCCCTATACCAGCCACGGTCAGGACGGGTTGATCGATGCCGACGACCCGCGCGGCTATGTGCTCAATGACGAGACGCTCGAGGCGCTGGCGAAACAGGCGCTGTGCCACGCGCAGGCCGGGGCAGATGTCGTCGCGCCGTCCGACATGATGGACGGGCGCATCGCGCGCATCCGCGCCGAACTCGACCGCGACGGCCGCATCCACACCCGCATTCTGGCGTACGCGGCAAAATACGCCTCGAGCTTCTACGGCCCGTTCCGTGACGCGGTCGGCTCGACCGGGAACCTCGGCACGGGCAACAAATACACTTACCAGATGGATCCGGCGAACTCCGACGAGGCGCTCCGCGAAGTCGCGCTCGACATCGCCGAAGGGGCCGACATGTTCATGGTCAAGCCGGGGATGCCGTACCTCGACATCGTCCGGCGCGTGAAGACCGAACTGCAGGTGCCGACGTATGTGTATCAGGTCAGTGGCGAGTACGCGATGCTGAAGGCGGCAATCGCGAACGGCTGGCTGTCGGAGGAGGCGTGCGTGATGGAGGCGCTGCTGTCGTTCAAGCGCGCAGGCGCCGACGGCATCCTGACGTACTTCGCTCTCGACGCGGCGCGCTGGTTGAAAGGGGCCTGAGCTTTTTCCGTCCCGGGGTCAGGCGAGCCACGGCCGGGCGGCACGGTGCAGGCGCAGGATCGAACTGATTTTCATGTCGACATACGCGGGCTGCTTCAGGCCCTCGCCGACCAGCACGGTCTTCATGCCGAGCCGCTTCGCGGTGCGCAGGTTCTCGGCCGAATCCTCGATGAGCACGCAGCGGCGCGGATCCAGGCGGTGGTCGTGGAGCAGGTGGCGAAACGCCTGCACGCCGGGCTTCGGATGGAAGCGCATTTGCTCGATGCCGAACACGTCATGGAAATGCCGGCGGATGCCCATCGCCTCGACGACCGCTTCGGCGTAACGCTGCGGGCCGTTCGAGAACACGATCTTGCGCCCCGGCAGACGACGCAGCATCGAGCGCAGCGCGCGATCGAACACCATCAGCTTGTGCAGTTTCTCGAAGCGATGCGTCGCCTCGAGAAAGTGGTGCGGGTTCGTGCCGTGGTGGCGCACGAGGCCGAGCAGCGTCGCTCCGTAGCGATGCCAGTAGTGAACCCGCAGCGCGTTCGCTTCCTCCGGGCTCAGCGACAGGTGCTGCTCGAGGTACGCTGTCATGCTGCGGTTGATGTGCGGGAAGATGTGGGCGCTGGCGTTGTGCAGCGTGTTGTCGAGGTCGAACAGCCACACCAGTCGGGGCGGGAGCGGAGCGTTCATCCCCGCAGCTTGCGCGGCTGGAACTGCATGACCGCGCGGCCGTCCTCGGTCGTTTTCGGCTGCGCTTTCCATGCGTGGCCCTGGACGATCTCGAAAGTCGCCGGCAGGCGCCCGTCGCGGCGCAGCGCCTCGAGGGCATTGCGCGCCGCGGCCCAGCCCGACTTGCCCGAGAGCCCGCGGGGCCGCGCCCGGCTCGCGTTGGCGCTGCCGGAAAGCCGCAGGTCGCGCAGCAGTTCGTCGAGGTTGGCGTAGGTCAGCGTCAGCACTTCCATGTCCATCACCGGATCGGAGAAGCCGGCTGCGACCAGCGCGTCACCCAGGTCGTGCATGTCGATGAAGCGGTGCACCCGCGTGCCGTGGGTGTCGGGCAAGGCGGCGCGCAGCTCCTTCAGCGTGTCCGGCCCCAGCGATGAGAACATCAGCAGGCCGTCCGTCTCGAGCACGCGGTGCATCTCGCGCAACGCCGGCAGCGGATCGGCTAGCCAGTTGAGCAGCAGGTTCGACCACACCAGCGACAGGCTGGCACGGGCGAACGGGAGGGCGGACGCATCGGCACAGACGAGTGACGGCGGCGCGTTGCGGCCGAGTGAGCGCAGCCGCCCGAAGAGGCTGCGCTCGCCGCGTGCGCGGTCCAGCATCGGCAGCGCGAAATCGGCGCCGATGCGCATCGCTTTCGGGTAGCGCCTGCCGAGCCCCCCGAAATCCGCGCCGGTGCCGCAGCCCAGGTCGAGGATGCGCTTCGGTTCGATGCGGATGTAGTCGAGCCGCTCGTCCATCCGGCGCGCGACTTCGCGCGCGAGCACCGCAACCTCGTCGTAGGTCGCCGCGGCACGGCCGAAGCGCCGGACGAGGAGTTCGCGGGCGAGGGTGAAGTCGGCCGGAGCGCTCATCCGGCTCAGACGGGACGCAGGCCGAGGCGCGCGAACAGCGCCTCGTCGCGGTCGGTGTCGGGATTGTCGGTCGTCAGCAGGCGGTCGCCGTAGAAGATCGAGTTCGCACCGGCCATGAAGCACAGCGCCTGCAGCTCGTCGCTCATCTGCTGGCGCCCGGCGGACAGGCGCACGAAACTCGTCGGCATCATGATGCGGGCCGCGGCGATCGTGCGGACGAATTCGAACGGATCGATCTTGTCGACGTTTTCGAGCGGCGTGCCGGGCACCGGTACGAGGTTGTTGATCGGCACCGATTCCGGCGGCGACGCCATGTTCGCGAGTTGCACCAGCAGGCCGGCCCGGCTGCGCCGTCCCTCGCCCATGCCGACGATGCCGCCGGAACAGACGTTGATGCCGGCGCCACGCACCTGTTCGAGCGTGTCGAGGCGGTCCGCCAGGGTGTGCGTCGTGATGACTTGGCCATAGAACTCCGGCGCGGTGTCGAGATTGTGGTTGTAGTAGTCGAGGCCGGCTTCCTTGAGCTGCAGCGCCTGGTCGCCTTTGAGCATGCCGAGGGTCACGCAGGTCTCGAGGCCGAGCGCCTTGACCTCGCGCACCATCGCCAGCACCGTCTCCATGTCCTTGTCTTTGGGCCCGCGCCACGCCGCGCCCATGCAGAAGCGCGACGCTCCCTTCGCTTTCGCCGCTTTCGCGTGCTCGACGACTTCGGCCACTTTCAGCAGCTGTTCACGGTCTAGCCCGGTATTGTGGCGCGTCGATTGCGAGCAGTAGCCGCAGTCTTCCGAGCAGCCGCCGGTCTTGATCGACAGCAGCGTCGAGCGCTGCACCGCGTTCGGGTCGAAATGTGCGCGATGCACCTGCTGCGCGCGGAAGAGCAGGTCCATGAAAGGCTGTTCGAACAGCTCGACGGCTTCGACCACGGTCCACTTGATGCGGGGTACGGCCGGGGCGGCCGGGCGTTCGGCAGCGGGCGCTGAAGTCATTGTCATGAAAGCGGTTCCGGGATGTAATGCGAAGCTTCGCATGTTCCTTCATTGGCGGAAATCTTGTCAAACGTGCTCGATGCGTTGCGCTTTCGCGCGCGCCGGATCGCAGATCTGCTGATGCCGCAGGAGTGCTTCGTGTGCGGTTCGATGTCGGGCGCAGCCGCGCTGTGCAGCGCCTGCCGGAACGATCTGCCGCGCCAGCCGGCTTCGTGCCCGGTATGTGCCGTTCCGACTGTCGAGGGTGCCACCTGCGGGCGCTGCCTGCACAATCCCCCGGCGTTCGATGCGAGCCGCGCCGCGTTTGCGTACGCTTTTCCCGTGGATCGTATCGTCCAGGGGCTCAAGTATCGGCACCGGCTGGCGTTGGCGAATTTTTTCGCCGAGGTGCTGTTGCCGCTCGGCGCTCCCCGGCCGGCTGCGGTCCTGCTGCCGATGCCGCTGCATGTCCGTCGGCTGCGCCAGCGCGGCTTCAACCAGGCCGTCGAGATCGCCCGTCCGCTCGGACGCGCATGGGGCTTGCCGCTCGAACTCGTGGCGGTTGCGCGCGCGCTGAACACCGTGCCGCAGGTGTCCTTGCCGTGGAAGGAGCGAAGCGTCAATATGCGGGGCGCCTTCCGTTGCGAGGCCTCGTTTGCCGGCCGCACAGTGATCGTCGTCGACGACGTCATGACGACCGGCGCGACGCTCGACGAGCTCGCCCGCACGCTCAAGATGCATGGCGCCGCGCGCGTCGAAAACCTCGTCGTCGCGCGCACACCTTCCCCCCACTGACATGCTCGATATCGTTCTCTTCCAGCCCGAAATCCCGCCGAACACCGGCAACACGATCCGGCTCGCGGCCAACACCGGCGCACGCCTGCATCTCGTGCGCCCGCTCGGCTTCGATCTCTCCGACCGGCAACTCGCGCGCGCCGGCCTCGATTACCACGATCTGACGACGCTCACCGTTCACGACGACTGGAACGCCTGTCTGTCCGCGCTCGCCGGCCGGCGCCTGCTGGCGCTGAGCACAAAGGGCCGGACACGCTACGATCTGGTCGACTACCGGGCTGACGACGTGCTGCTTTTCGGCCGCGAAACCAGCGGGCTGCCGGCCGAAGTCCTCGATTCGGTGCCGGACATGCAGACGCTGCGCATCCCGATGTGCCCGGCCAACCGCAGCGTCAACCTGTCGAACGCGGTCGCGGTCGTCGTTTTCGAAGCGTGGCGCCAACTGGGATTTGCCGGCGCGACTTGAGCTCGGGCGCGTCTGCCCCGGGGGGAAGCGACGGGGGCGGACGGAGGAACGCTGCGGTGCTGCAACAGGCGCGAACGCCTTGCGGCTCACTCGCGGCGCGGCTCGCGCGACAGCAGTTGCTCGACAACTTCGCGCGGGCCGAGGCGGGCGTCGTGGAGCAGGGTGTCGACGGCTTCGCACAGCGGCATCTCGACGTCGTGGCGGGCAGCGAGCTTGACGACTTCGCGGGCGGTGGACACGCCTTCGGCGACATGGCCGAGTTCGCCGAGGATCTCGGCGAGGGTCTTGCCTTGGGCGAGTGCGAGTCCGACGCGTCGGTTGCGCGACAGGTCGCCGGTGCAGGTCAGGATCAGGTCCCCCATGCCGGCGAGGCCCATCAGGGTTTCGGGGCGCCCGCCAAGGGCTTCGGCGAGCCGCGCGATTTCGGCGAGTCCGCGGGTGATCAGTGCTGCGCGCGCATTGAGGCCGAATCCCATGCCGTCGGAGACACCTGCGGCGATCGCGAGCACGTTCTTGATCGCGCCGCCGATCTCGGCGCCGACGAGGTCGGAGTTCGCGTAAATGCGCAAGCGCGGCTGGTGCAGTGCAGGAACCCAGCGACGGGCGAAAGCCGGATCGGTCGCTGCCAGCGTCACCGCGGTCGGCATTGCGCGGGCGACTTCGGCGGCGAAGCTGGGGCCGGTCAATACGCCGCAGCGGGCTGCGGGCCCGAGCTCCTCGGCGACGATTTCATGCGGCAGCTTGCCGGTCCCCGCTTCGAGACCCTTGCATGCCCAGATCAACGGCGTGTCGGGCTGCAGTGTGTTGAGTTCGCCCACGGCGGCGCGAAGGCCAGCGAGCGGCGTGACGACGAGGTGCAGGTCGGCGGCGCGGGCAGCGGCGGCGAAGTCGGCCGTCAGGGCCAGTTCTTCCGGAAAGGGCACGCCGGGCAGGTAACGCTCGTTGTGCCGCGTCGCGGCGAGGGTGTCGATGTGGCCTGCATCGCGACCCCACAGCACGACGTCGTGGCGCGCGCTGAACGCGAGCGCCAAGGCGGTGCCCCAGGCACCGGCGCCGAAGACGGCGATGCGCATCCGAGTCAAAGCCCCCACACTTCGCTGATCTTGAGGTAGCCCTGCGTGCCGTCCTTGTGGCGGACCTGGATCCAGCCATCGCCCGATTGCGCGACGAATTCGAGGACTGCATCCTTGACGGTCTCGAATGCCGCCGACGCCTCGTCTGCCGGGTGCTGGCGCACCACGGCCCGCGGCACGGCGACCATCACGGTGCGTTTTTCCGACAACGCGCGCCGTTCGATCCAGGTCAGCGCTCCGCCCGCATCGCGCACCTTGACCCACTTGTCGAGCGTCACGACGACTTCGACAGGGGTTCCCGGGGCTACGATGTACAGACGCTTGCCCTTCTCGGAAGGCGCGTCGAACAGCACGGCGGGTTCGCCGACCGAACGGAATTCGATCGCATCGGCGGCGCCGGCCGACAGGGCCAGCGCGGCGGCAAGGGACAGCGAGAAGCGAATGTTCGCGCGCATTCGTCTCACTGGATCGGGAGCTCGCCGGCCTGCGCGGCCGCCGCGGCCTGCTGTTGTTGCTGGGCCTGGTACAGCGATTCGAAGTTCACCGGGGCAAGCACCACCGGCTGGAAGCCGGCGCGGGTGATCGCATCCGACACCGATTCGCGCGCATACGGGAAAAGGATGTTCGGGCAGCCGATCATCATCACCGCCTCGAGATCGCCTTCCGGAATGTTGCGGATCTGGAAAATACCTGCCTGCGCAACCTCGACGAGAAACACCGTCCGGTCTTCGGGCAGTTTCGACGATACGGTCACCGTCAGCGTAACTTCGAAAACGCCTTCGTCGACGTTGCTGGCCTCGGTGCGCAGCTGAACATTGATCTGCGGGTTCTCACGGTCGAGGAAAATCTTCGGCGCGTTGGGTACTTCGAGCGAGAGATCCTTGACGTAGAGTTTTTCGATCGAGAAGACGGGTTGCGCGGCTTGTGCGTTTTCGGTCATGGAGAGGCCTGGAAAAGAAAGTGACTTGGGGAAGTGGATCGGGGAAGTAAATCGGTGAAAGCGGAGAATGCGAAGTGACCCGGCTGGTGGTGGTGCGCCTCAACGCGGCGCCAGGCCCCCGGGTCAGGACGTTCAGGGCGCGGCCAACAAGGAATCGAGTTTGCCGGCGTGGTCAAGATCGAACAGATCGTCGCAACCGCCGACATGCAGGTCGCCGATGAAGATTTGCGGTACCGTCCGGCGCCCGGTGAGCCTGATCATCTCGTCGCGCAACGACGGGTCCTGATCGACGCGGATCTTCTCGATGTCGGTCACGCCTTTGCGCTTGAGGAGCTGTTCGGCACGCACACAGTAGGGGCACACGTTCGTGGCATACATTCTGATTTTTGCCATGTTCATTTCCTCTTGCGGCTGACCGGCTGCCCGGCTTTTTCCCATTCGACGAGGCCGCCCCGCAGGTTGAAGAGTTTCTCGAATCCCGCTTTCCTCAGCGTTGCAACCGCCGCAGACGAGCGAGCGCCGGTGAAACAATAAACGATCAGCGGACGATCCTTGAACTTCGCGAGCTCCGCGCTGCGCCGTTCGAGATCGCTCTGCGGAATATGGCGTGCGTTCGGGATATGGCCGCGCGAGTATTCGGCCTGGTCGCGAATGTCGATGACGATCGCCTCTTCGCGGTTGATCAGCAGCGTCGCCTCGATCGGGGAGACCTGGCTTTTGTCGCCTTGTGCGCGCGCGAAGTCGAACAGCAGCCAGCTGCCGCTCGCTACCGCGAGCGCAGCCCAGTACCAGTTTTGCTGGAGGAATTCCACGAAATCTTGCTCCGTTCTAGGGGTTCGATGCGAATGATGACAACTGCGATGACAACTGCGGTACCAATCGAGATGGCAACCGGGATTGCCGGCTCAAATCCTGTCGCGCGCGACGCCGCAGAACACTTCGCGCATCAGCACGATCAGCTGCAGCGTCCGCTGGTCGCAGACACGGTAATAGACGCGATTCGCATCCTTTCGGGTTTGCAGCACCCCCTTGTCCCGGAGGATCGCCAGGTGCTGGGAGATGTTGCTCTGCGAGGTGCCGACCGCCTCCACGATTTCCTGGACGCAGATTTCGCTCTCGCCGAGGACGCACAGGATCTTGAGCCGCAGCGGGTGTGCAATCGCCTTGAGGGCACGAGCGGCAGTCTCGATGTGTTCGTGCTTGTCGATCAGGTCGATGATGGCGTTGTTGTTCACTGTGGCGGTGAAGTGCAGATCAGGCGACTAGTATAAAATACCGCGGCCCGATTAAGGGCGAGTCCGGTGTCTTTGTGTTGCGCCGGGCGCTCTCGAGCCGGTCTCGTCCCGTCGTCCGATACGTCAGCTTCACAACTTCAATCACTTTTTCCCGAGCGTTCATGTACAAAATCGTTCTGCTTCGCCATGGCGAGTCTACCTGGAACAAGGACAACCGCTTCACCGGCTGGACCGACGTCGATCTCACCGAGAAAGGTGTCGAGGAGGCCCGGGGAGCTGGCCACTTGCTGAAGCGAGAGGGCTACACTTTCGACCTGGCCTACACGTCGGTACTCAAGCGTGCCAACAAGACGCTGAACATCGTCCTCGAGGAACTCGACTCGCTGTGGCTGCCGGTGGAGCATTCGTGGCGCCTGAACGAACGGCATTACGGCGACTTGCAGGGGCTCAACAAGGCCGAGACCGCAGCGAAATTCGGCGACGACCAGGTGCTCGTGTGGCGCCGTTCATATGACACGCCGCCGCCGCCGCTGCCGGAGGGCGACGAACGGCTCACCAGCGGCGACCCGCGCTATGCTTCGCTGCCGCGCGCGCAGTTCCCGCGCACCGAATGCCTCAAGGATACGGTGGCGCGCTTCGTGCCGTACTGGGAGACGGTGATCGTGCCGAACATCCTGGCCGGTCGCCGCATCCTGATCGCGGCCCACGGCAACAGCCTGCGCGCGCTGATCAAGTATCTCGACAACATCTCGGACAGCGAAATCGTCGGCCTGAACATCCCGACCGCGCAGCCGCTCGTCTATGAGCTGGACGCGAATCTGCGCCCGATCAGGAGCTACTACCTCGCGGATGCCGACACGATCCGCGCGGCCGAGGCTGCAGTGGCGGGACAGGGCAAGGCGAAGGGCTGAAAGTCGCCCGAGAATGATGGTCCGGCTCGGGTTGCGGTCTCTTGTCCCTGCGCTGGCGCTGGCGCTCCTGCTGGGCGCTGCCGCGCAGGCGAGCGAGCCGGCCGAGGTCGTGCAGAAGCGTTCCGACCTCGAAGAGGTGAAACGCCGCATCGCGGATCTGCGCAAGGAAATTGCCGATACCGAGGAAACCCGCTCGAGCGCTGCCGCCGAACTCGCCGCGGCGGAACGGGCGGTTTCGCAGGTGCAGCGCCGGCTGCACGCGCTCGCCGCGGAGCGGGCGACGACCGAGAAGTCGCTTGCGATCCTCGAGGCCGAGCAGGAAGCGGTGGAAGCCCGGATTGCGGGGCGGCAGGCGGAACTGGGCGAGTGGCTGCGCCGGCACTATGTCCATGGCGCGGGCGGCGGGGTCGCGCCGTTCCTGTCGACCCGCGACGCGAATCAGTTCGCCCGCGACGCTCATTATCTCGAACACCTCGGCAGGGCCCGCCTGGCGCTGATTGAGTCGCTGCGCGGGGATCTGCGGCAGAAAGCCGAGCTCGGCGAGTCGATTGCCGGGCGGCGCGACCGCCTCGTGGCGCTCGAAGCGCAACAGCGCGCTCAGCATGCGACGCTCGAATCGATGCAGGCCAGGCGCAAGCAGGCCCTCGACGGGATATCCCGGCAACTGCTCAGCCAGCGCAAGGAAGAGGAAACGCTGCACCAGGATCAGCAGCGGCTCGGTCGCCTGGTGGCGGTCCTCGCCAAGCGGGCGGCGGAACGGGAAGCTGCGCGTATCGCGACGGCTGCCCGCGCGCGCGAAGCTGCGGCCCGCGCGGCAGCAAAGGCGGCGGCGGAGAGGCGGGCGGACGCGGCGGGAGCGGTGCGCTCGACGCCGCGCTCCCGCTCGGAAGCGGTCGTCGGTGAAGTCCGCCAGGCCGCGGGAGCGACGCCGACGGGCGTGAGCTTTGCGCAGTTGCGCGGCAAGATGCGATTTCCGGTCCGTGGCGAACTGGTTGGACGTTTCGGTGCTCCAAGGGCGGAAGGTGGCACGACGTGGCGGGGCGTTTTCATACGCGCCTCCGGCGGTGCGGAGGTGCGGGCAGTGGCGGGGGGCGAGATCGTGTTCTCCGACTGGCTGCGCGGCTACGGCAACCTCATCATCGTCGACCACGGCAGTGACTATCTGTCGATATACGGCAACAACGATGCCTTGCTGAAACAGCTTGGCGACGTAATTGCCGGAGGGGAACCGATCGCCAGCGTTGGGGCGAGCGGAGGCGCCTCCGAATCGGGTTTATACTTTGAGATCCGCTACCGCGGGCAGCCGGTCGATCCCCTGCAGTGGGTGCGGCTCAATTAGCTTTTCCGGGATTCCCGGCGTTTTTTCCTCGATGGAGTAGTCATGCGTAACAAGCTTCAGAAAGCGGGTTTGATCATGACCGGCGTGTTCGCCGGGGTGCTGATCAGTCTCAATTTCCCCGCCAGTGCCGACAAAGTTTCAGCTGCCCCGCTGCCGGTCGAGGAGCTGCGCGCATTTGCCGACGTGTTCAACGCGATCAAGCAGGGCTACGTCGAACCCGTCGAGGACAAGAAACTCATCAACCACGCGATCAGCGGCATGCTGAGCGGGCTCGATCCCCACTCCGCGTACCTCGACGTGGAAGCGTACAAGGAGCTGCAGGTCGGCACGCACGGCGAGTTCGGCGGGCTCGGCATCGAAGTTGGCATGGAAGACGGGTTCGTCAAGGTCATTTCGCCGATCGAGGATACGCCCGCGTTCCGCTCCGGCGTCAAGGCCGGCGACCTGATCGTCAAGCTCGACGAAACGCCGGTCAAGGGCATGACGCTCAGCGACGCGGTCAAGCGGATGCGCGGCAAGCCGAAGACCGACATCACGCTGACCATCGTGCGCAAGGGCGAGGACCGCCCGGTGGTGGTGACGCTGACGCGCGAAGTGATCAAGGTGCAGAGCGTCAAGTCGAAGATGGTCGAGCCCGGCTATGGTTACCTGCGCGTCGCGCAGTTCCAGGAAAACACTTCGCAAGCCGTCGCCGAGCACCTTGCCAAGCTCGCCAAGGAAGGAGACATGAAAGGCCTGGTGCTCGACCTGCGCAACGATCCGGGTGGCTTGCTGCACGGCGCCGTCGGCGTCGCTTCGGCGTTCCTGCCGGCGAATGCGCTGGTGGTGTCGACGGACGGACGGACCGATGACGCGAAGCGTGAATATCGCGCGCGGGCGGACGACTACCTGCGCGGCAGCCGTGAGGATTTCCTCAAGGACTTGCCGGCGGGCGCGCGGACGCTCCCGATGGTCGTGCTCGTCAATGCCGGTTCGGCCTCGGCTTCCGAAATCGTAGCAGGCGCGTTGCAGGACCACCGACGCGCGGTCGTGATGGGAACGCAGACGTTCGGCAAGGGCTCGGTCCAGACGATCCTGCCGCTCAACAGCAACACCGCGATCAAGCTGACGACAGCCAGGTACTACACGCCGAGCGGCCGCTCGATCCAGGCGAAAGGCATCGAGCCCGACATCATCGTCGAGGAAACGGCAAACGGCTCCTCGCGTCGCCTGCGCGAGGCCGACCTGGAGCGTCACCTCGGCAATGACCGCGATCCCGAGGCAGAGCCGAAGAAGGCCGACGAACCGAAAGCGGGCGACCAGTCGCCTGCCGACGACGAGGCCGAAGCGCTGCCGCGTCCGGAACTCGCGAGCAAGGACGACTACCAGCTGAACCAGGCGATCAACCTTCTCAAGGGGCTGCAGATCGTCCAGAATAAGAAGGAATAAAAGCGCAATAAGGAGAGGTGATGCGTCGGGAGACTGCCTACAAGCTGGCCGGCAGGCATCATGACCACCCGGTTGCCGGAACCGGGCTGGAGAAGCAGCGGGAAATCCGTTTCGCATCCCTGCCCCCCGGCCAGGTCGCGCAGGCGATGCGCTCGCTGCAGATGTTCAAGGGGTTGCGGGTTTCGTCCGGTGAACATCCGCTGTCGCTGGTGGTCTCCTATTCGGTGCTCGAGTTTTCGCTCGAAATGGTCGAGAGCGCGTTGTCCGAGGCCGGTTTTCACCTCGACGGCGCGCTTTACTGGCGGCTGGTGCGGACTTTCGTTTATTTTTGCGAGGAAACGCAGCGGCACAATCTCGGCTCGCCTGAGCGGCTGATCAAGAAATCGAACGAAGTCTACGTGACGGCGTATGACCATCACCTCCACGGCGACCACGACGACACACCGCTGGAATTCCGTGAATACAAGTAGGCCGGGTTCCCCAGGTTCCTTCCCCAGGCCCTTTCCTTTTCCATGCCGGCGCTTCCGCCTCTCCCGGGTTTTTCTCTCCGATGAATGACGACCAGCTTTTGCGCTACAGCCGGCATATCCTGCTGCCCGAAATCGGCGTCGAGGGGCAGGAGGCGATTCTCGCGTCGCGAGTGCTGGTGATCGGGGCCGGAGGGCTCGGCTCGCCGGCGGCGATGTATCTTGCCGCAGCCGGAGTCGGGACCGTGGTGCTGTGCGATGGGGATACCGTCGATCTGACGAATCTGCAGCGCCAGATCCTGCACACCGCCGAAGGGGTGGGACGCCTGAAGGTCGAGTCGGGGCGCGACACGCTGCTCCGGCTCAACCCGCAGGCGCGGATCGAGCCGCTCGCGGTGCGCCTCGATGGAGCTGCGCTCGACGAACAGGTCGCTGCGGCGGACCTGGTGCTCGACTGTTCCGACAATTTCGCCACCCGGCACGCGATCAATCGTGCCTGCGTCCGCTTTCGCAAGCCGCTCGTCTCGGGCGCGGCGATCCGCTTCGACGGGCAGGTTTCAGTCTTCGACCTGCGCCAATCCGACAGCCCCTGCTACCATTGCCTGTTTCCCGAAGGCCAGGATGTGGACGAAGTGCGTTGCGCCGTGATGGGCGTGTTCGCACCGCTCACCGGCATCATCGGTGCGACGCAAGCGGCCGAGGCGCTGAAGCTTCTGATCGGCTGCGGCACTTCGCTCGACGGCCGCCTGCTGCTGCTCGACGGCCTCGCGATGGAATGGCGCAGCGTCCTGCTCGGTCGCGATCCGGCCTGTGAAGTGTGCGCCGGCCGGGATGACTGAGTTCCCGGGCGACCCGCTTCAGGTTCCGGCTTTCAGTGGACGAGCGAGCACGCGAAGATCTCCGCCGATGAAGCGGACGTCGCGCCATTGCAGCCGTATCGCGCGGTCGAGTTGCACGAGTTCAGGCAGGTTGAACAGTCCCTGGGCGGCGTCGCCGACCAGCATTGGCGCGACGTAGAGCAACAGTTCGTCGACGCAGTTCTCGCGCAGCAACGAACCGTTGAGCTTGAGTCCCGCTTCGACATGCACTTCGTTGATGCCGCGGTCACCGAGTTCGCGCATCAGGCTCGGCAGATCGACTTTCCCCCGGCCATTCGGCAGCACGACGACTTCGGCACCGAGTGCCGCCAGCGCCGCGCTTTTCTCGCAGTCCTCGATGGCAGTAGCGATCAGGCAGCCCCCTCCCTGCAGCAGTTTCGCCGACAGGGGGATGTCGAGCCGCGCGTCGACGAGCACCCGCAGCGGCTGGCGCTCGCACGGCACCGCTCGCACGGTAAGCTGCGGATCGTCCTCCCGCACGGTGCCGATGCCGGTGAGCACCGCGCACGCGCGCGCGCGCCAGCGATGTCCGTCGCGCCGCGCCGCGTCCGCGGTGATCCACTGGCTGACGCCATTGTTCAGCGCGGTCTTGCCGTCGAGGGTGCTCGCGGTTTTCAGCCGCACCCACGGGCGTCCCCGTGTCATGCGGGACACGAAGCCGATATTGAGTTCGTGCGCGTCGCTCGCGAGCAGGCCCGTGGTGACGGCGAGGCCCGCCGCGCGAAGGCGGCCCACTCCGGTGCCGGCGACGAGCGGATTCGGATCTTCCATCGCCGCGACGACGCGCGTGACGCCGGCGGCGATCAGCGCGTCGGCACACGGGGGAGTGCGCCCGTGATGGGTGCAGGGTTCGAGCGTCACGTAGGCGGTCGCGCCGCGCGCCGTGTCGCCGGCGGCGCGCAGCGCGATGACTTCGGCGTGCGGTTCGCCGGCGCGCCGATGCCAGCCTTCGCCGACAATGCTGCCTTCCTTCATCAGGACGCAGCCGACCCGCGGGTTCGGCGTCGTTGTCTCGAGTCCGCGCTCGGCCAGTTGCAGTGCGCGGGCCATCGCGACATGGTCAGCTTCGGAATAGGTCATTCTCGGAGGTCGGTTCCGGGGGTTCTGCGGGACGATTGCGTTTGGGGCGCGCCTTGACTTCGCGAATCACCTCAGCGAACTCGTCGACGTCGGCGAAGTTGCGATAAACCGAGGCAAAACGGATGTAGGCGACCTTGTCGAGCTTCTTGAGTTCACGCATGACGAGTTCGCCGACTTTCTCGCTCGGCACTTCCTGTTCGCCGAGAGCCAGCAGTTTCGCCTCGATGCGGTCGACCGCCGCGTCCAGCGCTTCGAGCGTGACCGGGCGCTTGCGCAACGCGAGTTTCATGCTGCCGGCAAGCTTGTCGTGCTCGAACTCGCTGCGGTTGCCATTGCGTTTGACGATGTGCGGCATCTTCAGGTCGATGCGCTCGTACGTCGTGAAGCGCTTGTCGCACTTCGGACACCGTCGCCGGCGGCGAACCACTTCGCCGCCTTCGTTCTCACGCGTGTCGGCGACCTGGGTGTTCGGGTCGCCACAGAAAGGGCACTTCACGATCGGCGCCGGGACACTGCGGCGCCGGTCCGAACAGCCGGCGAAAAGCCGCTGTCATGCGCCGGCACGTGCTCGCGGCCCAGGCGCAATCGCCTACTTTCCATACACCGGGTGACGGGCGCACAGTTCGGCGACCTTGGCCTGCACATTCGCGAGGACTGCCTCGTCCTGCGGTGCGTCGAGGACGTCGGCGATCAGGTGCGCGACCTGCTCGGCTTCGATCTCGGTGAAGCCGCGCGTCGTCATCGCCGGCGAGCCGATGCGGATGCCGGAGGTGACGAAAGGCTTTTCGGGATCCTTCGGAATCGAGTTCTTGTTCACCGTGATATGCGCCGAGCCGAGCACTGCTTCGGCCGCTTTGCCGGTGATGTTTTTCGAGCGCAGGTCGACGAGGAAGACGTGGCTTTCGGTGCGGCCCGAGATGATGCGCAGGCCGCGCTCTTCGCCGAGCACACGGGCCATGACTCGCGCATTCGCGATGACCTGTTCCTGGTAATCACGGAACTGCGGCGTCAGCGCTTCCTTGAAAGCGACCGCCTTCGCGGCGATGACATGCATCAGCGGGCCGCCCTGCAAGCCCGGAAAGATCGCCGAGTTGATGGCTTTCTCGTGTTCGGCCTTCATCAGGATGATGCCGCCGCGCGGGCCGCGCAGCGTCTTGTGCGTTGTCGAGGTCACGACGTCGGCGTGCGGCACCGGGTTGGGGTAGTAGCCGGCGGCGATCAGGCCGGCGTAGTGCGCCATGTCGACCCAGAAGATCGCGCCGATTTCCTTCGCGATTTTCGCGAAGCGTTCGAAGTCGATGCGCAGCGAATAGGCGGAGGCGCCGGCGATGATGATGCGCGGCTTGTGCTCGCGCGCGAGCCGTTCCATCGCGTCGTAGTCGATCTCTTCCTTTTCGTCAAGACCGTAGGCCACGACGTTGAACCACTTGCCCGACATGTTCAGCGGCATGCCATGCGTGAGGTGACCGCCTTCGGCGAGGCTCATCCCCATGATCGTGTCGCCGGGCTTCGCGAAGGCCATCAGCACCGCCTGGTTCGCCTGCGAGCCGGAGTTCGGCTGGACGTTGGCGGCTTCCGCGCCGAACAGCTTCTTGATGCGGTCGATTGCGATCTGCTCGGCGACATCGACGTGCTCGCAGCCACCGTAGTAGCGCTTGCCCGGGTAGCCTTCAGCGTACTTGTTCGTCAGCTGGGAGCCCTGCGCTTCCATCACGGCGTGGGAAACGTAGTTTTCCGAAGCGATGAGTTCGATGTGGTCTTCCTGGCGGCGGTTTTCGGCCTGGATGGCGGTCCACAGTTCGGGGTCGACCTTGGCGAGGGTGTCTTGCGCAGAGAACATGAGACGGACTCGAAGCGATTGGTTTTAAAAGCGGATATTAGCACGCACCGCAAGCGGCCATGGTGGGGCAAGCGTTCGCCCGCAGCGGCGCGGACATCTCTTGCAGACGCGTGTGCCGAACGTGACGTCAGGTGTTCGGCAGTTCGTCGCGGGCGGCTGCCAGGTGAGCCTGATCGGCCCACGCGAGAAGGTGCCAGCGGCGGCCGTCGAACTCGATCCAGTTGAGCGCGGCGTTCGGAATCGTGAAGTCGCGCGGCGCGTCGAGCGCCTTGCCCGCCGCAAGGCGATGGGCGATGTCGAGCACGCCGCCGTGCGTGACGACCAGCGCCTGCCGGCCTGCATGACGGACGACGATACGTTCGAGGGCGCGGTGGACGCGCGCCGCGAAAGCGCGGAGGCTCTCGCCGTCGCCGCAAAAGGCGAAGTCGGGGTCGCGGGCGTGGAAGCGCGCGTAGTCCTGCGGGAACCGCTCGCGGGCTTCGTCGTAGGTGAGGCCCTGGAATACCCCGTAGTGCCGTTCGCGCAGTTCGGGTTCGAGCGTCGCCTCGAACCCGAGCGTGCGGCCCGCCGCCGCCGCGGTTTGCTGCGCGCGACGCAGGTCGCTGCAGTAGAGCGCGGTGAAGCGGTGTCCGGCGAGGCTTGCGGCAGTCGCTTCGGCCTGGATGTGACCGATTTCATTGAGCGGCACGTCCAGGTGTCCCTGCAGACGTCTTTCCGCGTTCCACGCGGTCTCGCCGTGTCGGACCAGGCATAGCCGCGTCGGAGTCGTCATTTCCATGCGTCGCCGCCCCCGTTGTCGCCCCAGCCGCCGGCACCGCCCGGTGGTTGCTGGATCTGGATGGTGTCGAGATCGATCTTGACGGCGTCATCGAGACCGCCGGTCACCAGCTGCGGGAAGCCGATGATGAGGCCCACCATGATCAGCTGGATGATGACGAACGCAATCGATCCGCGATAGATGTCGCCGGTCTTGACGCCCTCGATGCGCTTGCCGGTGACGCGATCGGGGTACGAGGCGACCGGCGCGACGCTGCGCAGGTAGAACAGCGCGAAGCCGAACGGCGGCGTCAGGAACGAGGTCTGCAGGTTGATCGCGATGATCACGCCGAACCAGATCAGGTCGATGCCCATGTTTTCGGCGACAGGTCCGAGCAGCGGCAGCAGGATGAACGCGATCTCGAAGAAGTCGATGAAGCAACCGAGGAAGAAGATCACCGTGTTGACAAACAGCAGGAAGCCGAGCTGCCCGCCGGGTAGCCGGTCGAACAGGTGTTCGACCCAGATCTGGCCGTCGACCGCGGTGAACACAAAGCTGAAGATCGTCGACCCGACGAGGATGAAGAGTACGAAGATCGACAGCCGCGAGGTCGCTTCGAGCGCCTGAAGCAGCGTCCTGAAATCGAGCCGGCGACGCGACACTGCCATCGCCAGCGCGCCGACTGCCCCCATCGCGCCGCCTTCGGTCGGCGTCGCGACCCCGAGGAAGATCGTGCCGAGCACGAGGAAGATCAGCGTCAGCGGCGGGATCAGCACGAAGGTCACGCGTTCGGCGATGCGCGACAGCAGGCCGAGCCGGAAGATGCGGTTCAGGACGGCGAGAAGCAGCGCCAAGAGGGTGCCGAAAGTCATCGCGACGACGATTGTTTCGTCGAGAGCCGGCTGCGGCACCGGCTGGCCCTCCATGAAGCTCAGGACTTCGCCATAGTACTTGCCCAGCGCGACTGAAATGCCGGTGACCAGGACGAGCAGGACGCCGAGCGAGGGCATGCCGGAACTGCCGTTGGGCTCCCGGTAGGTGAGCGCCTCGGGCGGCAGGGCGGGCACCATTTTGGGCTTGAAGATCGCCAGCCCGACGATGAACAGTGCGTAGAGCCCGACGAGCATCAGCGCCGGGATCATCGCCCCCTTGTACATGTCGCCGACGCTGCGGCCAAGCTGGTCGGCCATGACGATCAGCACCAGCGACGGCGGAATCGCCTGCGCGAGTGTGCCGGAGGCGGTGATGACTCCGGCCGCGACCGGGCGGCTGTAACCGTAGCGCAGCATGATCGGCAGCGAAATCAGGCCCATCGAGATCACCGACGCGGCGACGACGCCAGTCGTCGCCGCGAGCAGCGCGCCGACGAAGATCACCGCGAAGGCGAGGCCGCCGCGGATCGGGCCGAACACCTGTCCGACCGTCTCGAGCAGATCCTCGGCCATGCCGCTTCGTTCGAGGATCAGGCCCATCAGCGTGAAGAACGGGATCGCCAGCAGCGTGTCGTTCTGCATGATGCCGAACACCCGCAGCGGCAGCGCCTGGAACAGGGCGGCGGGAATCAGGCCGAGTTCGAGGCCGACGAAGCCGAAGAACAGCCCGCAAGCCGAAAGGGAAAATGCGACCGGGAAGCCGGAAAGCAGGAAGAAGATGATGACCCCGAACATGATCGGGGCGATGTTGGCGGAGACGAATTCAATCATTTTTGGGACTCGCCGGCAGCGTTGGCCTCGGAGGTGTCGCCGACGGCGGCGTGGATGTGGTTCTTCGTTTCGTCATGTCCGGCGGTGGCCAGCGGGTCCGGGCCGCGGCCGGTCAGAAAGGCGACGCGCTTGATCAGTTCGGAGACGGCCTGCAGCCCGAGCAGCGCGAAGCCGACGGGAACCAGCGCGTAGACGGGCCAGCGGATCAGGCCGCCGGCGTTGGAGGACATCTCGCCGGACACGTAGGCGCCGTGCACGACCGGCCACGAGAAGCTGATCATGAAGTAGCACAGCGGCAGCAGGAAGACGATGATTCCGAAGACGTCCACGTAGTTGCGCATTCGACTGCTCATCTTGTTCGCGATGACGTCGATGCGCACATGCGCGTTCTGCAGAAATGCATAGCCGGCGCCGAGCATGAACACTGCGGCGAACAGGTACCACTGGATTTCGAGAAACGCGTTCGAGCCGATGCTGAAAGCCTTGCGGGCGACGGCGTTGGCGGCGCTGATCAGCGTTGCGGCCAGCACCAGCCAGATGATCGACTTGCCGATGAAGCGGCTGAACGCGTCGATGAGGTGCGACAACTTGAGCAGAGTTCCCATCGGGTAATTCGCCTGAACGGAGGGAGGTGGCGCGAGCGGCACCCTGCAGGGGACCGCGTCTGGCGCGACAATTGGATGCTTCCAGCGGGATGCTACAGCGCCGCCTTCGGCGGGGGGAAGCGGCAGGGCCCCGGCGGGGGCCGTGCCTGATGCAGATCAGAGTTTCTGTGCGGACATGTACTGGTCGTAGCTGCCTTCGGCGATGCCTTCCCACTGATACGCGTCGGCCTCGAAGCGCGAGTAGTCGGCGTAGATTTTCTTCCAGTTCGGGTTCTTGTCGTTCAGCTCGGCATAGACTTCGCGCGACGCCTTGAACGCCGCGTCCATCACTTCCTTCGGCAGGCGGCTGAGCTTCGCGCCTTCGGCGATCAGTTGCTTGAGCGCCGTCGGGTTGCGCCCGTCGTAAGTCGCCTGAACCTTGACGTGCGCATCGGAGGCGGCCTGGCGCACGATCGACTTGTATTCGTTCGACAGTCCGTTGAACGCTTTCGTATTGATCAGCACCGAGAACTGCGTGCTGCCTTCCCACCACGCCGGGTAATAGTAGTTCTTGGCGACCTTGTGCAGGCCCAGCTTCAGGTCGTCATACGGTCCGATCCATTCCGCGGCATCCACGGTGCCTTTCTCGAGCGACTGGTAGATTTCCGCTGCGGGAATGTTCTGCGGCACTGCGCCGAGCTTTGCCAGCACGCGCCCGCCGAAACCCCCGATGCGCATCTTCAGACCGTTCACGTCGGCTAGCGACTTGATTTCCTTGCGGTACCAGCCGCCCATCTGCGCGCCCGAATTGCCCATCGGGAAATTGATGATGTTGTAGTTGGCATAGAATTCCCGCATCAGCTTCAGGCCGTTGCCTTCGTACATCCACGCGGTCTGTTGCCGGGAGTTCATGCCGAACGGGATAGCGCAGTCGAGCGCGAAAGCTTCGTCCTTGCCAAAGAAGTAATACGGGGCCGTGTGTGCGCATTCGATCGTGTCCTGCTGGATCGCATCGACGACGCCGAAAGCGGGGACGAGTTCGCCCGCCGCATGAACGCTCACCGTGAATTTTCCACCGGTGGCTTCGGTGACGTTCTTCGCAAAAGTCTCGGCCCCGCCGAAGAGCGTTTCCAGCGACTTCGGGAAACTCGACGCCAGGCGCCAGCGCAGGTTCTGCTGCGCGTGGATGATGGCGGGGGCGGAACCGGCAGCGAGGACTCCGGCGATACCTGCATTCTTGAGAAATGAACGACGTTCCACGATGTCTCCCTTGGCCTTCCGTTGTTGGAATGGCGCTGAGAGTACAAGGGTTCGCGCGGCGGCGAAATTCGCGGGAAACCCTAATATGCGGTGTTTCTGCCGGGCCGGAAGGGAGCGTACGGCTGCGGCTGCGCAAGTGCGACAGTGCTGTCCGCCGGACTGTGGGTGGGCGGAAAGGGACTTTCCGGAAGCGGCCCCGGTGTTGCTGCCGGCGGGCGCTCCCACGGGCTCGTTACAGCTTCTGCGCGGCCATGTACTGGTCGTAGCTGCCTTCGGCGAGCGGCGTCCATTGGTACTGCGCCTGCATGAAGCGCGAGTAGTCCGCGTAGATCTTCTTCCACGCCGGGTTCTTGTCGTTCAACTCGGCATAGACTTCGCGCGACGCCTTGAACGCGGCGTCCATGACATCCTTGGGCAGCCGCTTGAGCTTGGCGCCTTCCGCAATCAGCTGCTTGAGCGCTGCGGGGTTGCGGGCATCGTAACGGGCCTGAGTCACCACGTGCGAATCCGATGCCGCCTGGCGCACGATCGACTTGTACTCGTTCGACAGCCCGTTGAAGGCCTTCGCGTTGATGTACAGCGTGGTCTGTGCGCTGCCTTCCCACCACGCCGGGTAGTAGTAATACGGTGCGACCCGGTGCAGGCCGAGTTTGAGGTCGTCGTGCGGGCCGACGAACTCGGTTGCGTCGATCGTGCCTTTTTCCAGCGCCGAGTAGATCTCGCCGGCCGGAATGTTCTGCGACACCACGCCGAGTTTTGCCAGCACGCGCCCGCCGAAGCCACCGATGCGGATCTTCATGCCGTCGAAGTCGGCGACGGACTTGATTTCCTTGCGATACCAGCCGCCCATCTGCGCGCCGGTGTTGCCCATCGGCAGGCTGACGATGTTGTAGGGTGCATAGAACTCGCGCAGCAGCTTCTGGCCATTGCCCTCATACATCCATGCCGTGAGCTGGCGCGCGTTCATGCCGAACGGGATCGCACAATCGAACGCGAACGCTTCGTCCTTGCCGAAGAAATAATAGGGCGCGGTGTTGGCGCACTCGATCGAGCCCTGCTGCAGCGCATCGACGACGCCGAAAGCGGGCACCAGTTCGCCGGCGGCATGCACCGTGACGGTGAACTTGCCGCCGGTCGATTCGGCGACGTTCTTCGCGAAAGTTTCGGCGGCGCCGATCAGCGTGTCGAGCGACTTCGGGAAGCTCGACGCGAGGCGCCAGCGGATGTTCTCCTGCGCATGGACGATCGCCGGTGCGCTGCCTCCGGCGAGCACTCCGGCGAGGCCTGCGCTTCTGAGAAATTTTCGACGTTCCACGACCTCTCCTTGTTGTGCTTTACGAATTTCCGGCAATGCCCGCGAGATCCCCGGGGGTGGTAGGGGCGCAGGGCAGAGGCGTTCCTTCAGGACCACAGGCCGTCGGTAGCGCCACGCCCCGGCGATGGAGGTGCGGGGCTTTCAGCGGCCCGCGATCTTCATGCGCTCGATGAGGACCGAGCCGCAATGCTTCGCGCCGCGCGGCAGCGCGTCGTTGCCGATCGCGACGATGCTGCGGAACATGTCGCGCAGGTTGCCGGCGATCGTGATTTCCTCGACCGCGTGCTTGATCTTGCCTTTTTCGACCCAGTAGCCGGCCGCGCCGCGCGAGTAGTCGCCGGTGACGTAATTGACGCCATGGCCGAGGAGTTCGGTGACGACGAGGCCGCGGTCCATGTGCTTGACGAGTGCCGGGAAGTCCATGTCGCCGGCGCCGACGATGAGGTTGTGCGAGCCGCCGGCGTTGCCGGTCGTCTGAAGCCCGAGCTTGCGCGCCGAATAGGTCGACAGGAAATAGCCTTGCAGAACGCCGTCGCTGACGACTTCGCGGTCGCGTGTCGCCACACCGTCGCTGTCGAACGGGCTCGAGCCGAAGCCTTTCGGAACGTGCGGGCGCTCCGAGATGTTCACGATCGGCGAGAACACCGGCTGGCCGAGGCTGTCGAGCAGGAACGACGACTTGCGGTACAGCGAGCCGCCGCTGACGGCGTGGACGAAATTGCCGACCAGCGCGACCGCCAGCGGCGCTTCGAACAGCACCGGCGCCTCGCAGGTCTTGATCTTGCGCGCGCCGAGGCGGGCCAGAGCCCGTTCGGCGGCACGCCGCCCGACCAGATCGCTCGCCATCAGGTCGGCCGCGTCGCGGCGCGAGTCGTACCAGTATTCGCGCTGCATGGCGTCGCCTTCGCCGGCGATGACCGAGCACGAGATGCTGTGGCGCGAACTGGCGTAGCCGCCGATGAAGCCGGCGCTGTTCGCCGAGACGAAGTGCGATTGCTGCGTCGAGACGCTCGCCCCTTCGGAATTCGTGATCTTCGGGCTGACGGCGAACGCCGCTTCCTCGCACTCGCGCGCCGCGGTGATCGCGTCCTCGACGCTGAGCTGCCACGGGTGGTGAAGGTCGAGATCGGGGCAGTCTTTCGCCATCAGCTCCGGGTCGGCGAGGCCGGCGCACGGGTCGGGCGCGGTGAAGCGGGCGATCGAGACGGCCGCTTCGACGGTCGCCTTCAGCGCCGCCTTGGAAAAATCCGAAGTGCTTGCATGACCGCGCTGCTGGCCGACATAGATCGTGACGCCGATGCCCTTGTCGCGGTTGTATTCGATCGTGTCGACTTCGCCTTTGCGCACCGTCGCCGACTGGCCGAACCCTTCTGAAACATCGGTTTCGCATGCCGTCGCGCCGCGCTTTTTTGCGAATTTCAGCACGTCGGCGGCGATTTCGTGCAGCCGGTCGGGGGAGAACGAGAAGCCTTGAGCGGACATGAGCGGGAGACCAGGGAGCAAAGGCTATAATCTTACCCCGTTCCCGCGCACTGTACTTTTCATGATCCACGCCGACCACGACGACAACCTCCCCGACGACGAGGAAGGGCTGCCGCTGCCGCCAAGCAAGAGCCAGCGCAAGCGCGACATGCACGCGCTGCAGGATCTCGGCGAGCAGCTGGTCGCGCTGTCCGTCGATCAGCTGAAGAAAGTGCCGATGCCCGAGGCGCTCGCCGACGCGGTGCGCGAGGCCAAGCGCATGACGAAGCACGAAGCGCGGCGCCGCCAGATGCAGTATGTCGGCAAGCTGATGCGCCACATCGATCCCGAACCGATCCAGGCGCAGCTCGACGTGTTCAACGGCCTGTCGAAAGCCGAGATCGCGCGCCAGCACCGGCTCGAGCGCCTGCGCTCCGAGGTGCTCGACGACGAGAAGGTACTGCAGAGGATTGTCGAGACCTGGCCGGAGGCGGATTTCCAGCAGCTGCGCACCTTGCGCCGCAACGCGTTGAAGGAGCGCGAGCAGAACAAGCCGCCGCGCGCGTTCCGCGAGCTGTTCCGCGTGCTGCGCGACCTCGACGTCGGCGCTGCCGCACCGCCGGCGGACGAGCCTCGGGATGACGACGAAGAGTGAGCGCGGCCGGGCGTTCCGGCAGTGCCCGATGATCGAAAGGGGATTCTCATGAGTGAAGAAATCACGATCGGCCTGGTGTCGATCAGCGACCGCGCCTCCGACGGCACGTACCAGGACCAAGGCATTCCGGCACTGCGCGAGTGGCTCGATCGCGCGCTGACTTCACCGTGGCGCGCCGAAATGCGGCTGATCCCGGACGACCGGCCGACGATCGAGCGCACGCTGATCGAGCTTGCCGACACCGCCGGCTGTGCGCTGATCCTGACCACCGGCGGTACCGGCCCCGCGCCGCGCGATGTCACGCCGGAAGCGACCCTTGCCGTCGGCGAAAAGGAGATGCCCGGCTTCGGCGAAGAGATGCGCCGGATCAGCCTCAACTTCGTGCCGACCGCGATCCTGTCGCGGCAGGTCGCCGTGATCCGCGGCAAGAGCCTGATCGTCAACCTGCCCGGACAGCCGAAATCGATCCGTGAAACCCTCGAAGGACTGCGCGCCGCCGACGGCTCGGTGAGTCACGTCGGCATCTTCGCCGCGATTCCGTACTGCCTCGACCTGATCGGCGGGCCGTACCTCGAAACCGATGACGAAGTCATCAAGGCCTTTCGTCCAAAGCAGGCGATCCGGCCGAAAAAGACCTGAATTGGAACCCCGGCAGGACGCTGCGGGCGCAGAAACGGGCGATCTTCAGCTAGAATTGTTTGCTTGCCAACGCTGCCCAACAGAGTTTCGTCATGTCCGCCTCAGTCAAGATTCACATCGATGATGTCCGCATCCAGGAGATCAAGGAACTGATTCCGCCCGCCCACGTGCTGCGCGAATTTCCGGCGACGCCGAAGGCCGCCGAAGTGGCGTACGAGGCGAGGCAGGGGATCCACCGCATCCTGTTCGGCGCGGACGACCGCCTGCTGGTCGTCATCGGACCATGCTCGATCCACGATCTGGACGCGGCGCTCGAATACGCGCGCAAGCTCAAGGCCGAGGCGGTGCGCCACAAGGACGATCTGCTCGTCGTGATGCGGGTGTATTTCGAGAAACCGCGCACGACGGTCGGCTGGAAAGGCCTGATCAACGATCCCTACCTCGACAACAGCTTCCGCATCAACGAAGGCGTGCGGCTCGCGCGCAAGCTGCTGTGGGAGATCAGCGAGATGGGGCTGGCGGCGGGCACGGAGTTCCTCGACATGATCACGCCGCAGTACATCGCCGACCTGATCGCGTGGGGCGCGATCGGCGCCCGCACCACCGAAAGCCAGGTGCACCGCGAACTCGCGTCCGGGCTGTCGTGCCCGGTCGGCTTCAAGAACGGCACCGACGGCAATGTCAGGATCGCCGTCGACGCGATCAAGGCTGCGCAGTCGCCGCATCATTTCCTCTCCGTCACCAAGGCGGGGCATTCGGCGATCGTCACGACGCTCGGCAACGAGGACTGCCACGTCATCCTGCGCGGCGGCAAGAGCACCAACTACGATGCCGCCAGCGTCGATGCGGCTTGCAAGGAGCTCGCTGCTTCGGGCGTGCCGGGCAAGGTGATGATCGATTTCTCGCATGCCAACAGCCGCAAGCAACATCGCCTGCAGATCGAGGTCGCGCGCGATGTCGGCGCGCAGATGGCGAACGGCGACGACCGCCTCATCGGCGTGATGGTCGAGTCGCACCTGAAGGAAGGCCGCCAGGACCTGATCCCGGGCAAGGAGCTCGAGTACGGCAAGAGCATCACCGACGCGTGCCTGGGCTGGGAAGACAGCGTCACCGTGCTCGAAATCCTTGCCGAGGCGGTACGCCAGCGGCGCGTCAAACGCGCCGACCTGGAGTGACGCGGCGGCCCGGGTAGCTGCCGCGCCGGTGGTGAGGGGCCGGGATCATGAATGCACTGATCTGCCGCAAAACGCTGCGCCTTTCCGGTCCTCCCGCGATGGATGCCGGGTCCGGCACCTGAATCCGTAGCGTCGATCCTCCGCATCGGACACTGCACGTGTCGCGCAAGATCATCCATTGCGACTGCGACTGCTTCTACGCCGCGGTCGAGATGCGCGACAACCCCTCGCTGCGTGGGCGGCCGCTGGCAGTGGGCGGGCGCGCCGACGAGCGCGGGGTGATCGCCACCTGCAACTACGAAGCGCGCGCTTTCGGCGTGCGCTCGGCGATGTCGACGGCGCACGCGCTGCGGCTGTGCCCGCACTTGCTGCTGCTGCCGCCGGACTTCATCCGCTACCGTACGGCGTCGCGCCAGATCCTCGCGATCTACCGGGAATACACCGCGCTCGTTGAACCGCTGTCGCTCGACGAGGCCTATCTCGACGTCACTGCCGTTGACCGCTGCCGCGGCAGCGCGACGCTGCTGGCGCAGGAGATCCGCAGCCGCATCCATGACGAAGTCGGCATCACTGCGTCGGCCGGGATCGCGCCGAACAAGTTCGTCGCGAAAGTCGCAAGCGACTGGAGGAAGCCGAACGGCCAGTTCGTCGTGCCTCCGCAAGAGGTCGACCGCTTCGTCGCCGAACTGCCGGTGAAGAAGATCTTCGGCGTCGGCAAGGTCACTGCCGACCACCTGCTGCAGCTGGGAGTGGAGACGTGCGGCGATCTGCGTGGCTGGAGTCTCGCCGATCTGACGCGCGAATTCGGCAGCTTCGGTGCGAAACTGCATCGGCTGTGCCGCGGCATCGACGAGCGGCCGGTCGCGCCCGACCGCGAGCGCAAATCGCTGTCGGTGGAGACGACCTACAACCGTGATCTTCCCGACCTGCAGTCCTGCCTCGACGCGTTGCCGGCGCTAGTCGAGCAGTTCTCGCGCCGGATGGCGCGGCTGCACGACGGCGAGACAGTCCACAAGGTTTTCGTCAAAGTGCGGTTCTCCGATTTCACGCGGACCACTGTTGAATGCGTCAATCCGCGTCCGGGCCCCGAGACATGGATCAAGCTCCTGACGGAAGGGTATCGGCGCCGCGCGCTGCCGGTGCGCCTGCTCGGTGTCGGCGTGCGCTTCGCCGCCCCTGCGGCGCCGGACCTGCAGCTTTCGCTGTTCGCAGGCCTCGCTCCGCACGGCGACGGCCCACCGTGACGCCGGCCGAGCTCAGGCGTTCTTGCCCTTCTGCCACAGCACGTCGCCGCGGCCTGCGGCACGGTTGAGCACGCGGCCCAGCACGAACAGCAGGTCGGAGAACCGGTTCAGATACTGGCGCGGCCCGTCGTTGATCGCTTCTTCCTGTCCCAGCGCGACGATCGCGCGTTCCGCGCGGCGGCAGACCGTGCGGGCGAGGTGCGCGAGCGCTGCGGCGCGGCTGCCGCCGGGCAGGATGAAGTCCTTCAGCGGTTCGAGCGGTTCGTTGAGCCGGTCGAGTTCGGTCTCGAGCTTGTCGACATGTTTCTGGCTGATCATGCTCATGCCGGGGATGCAGATTTCGCCGCCGAGGTCGAAGAGATCGTGCTGCACGTCGGTCAGCAGCGCCTGTACGTCGTCCGGCAGGTCCTCGCACAGCAGCAGCCCGACGACCGCGTTCAGTTCGTCGACTTCGCCGAGCGTGTCGATGCGCAGGCTGTTCTTCGCTACACGCTTGCCGTCGCCGAGCCCGGTCGTCCCGGCGTCGCCGGTGCGAGTGTAGATCTTCGAGAGCCGATGTCCCATTTCCTCGTCTTCCTGTGCAGTTGGGGTCGGCCGATTATAGGCGAAGCCTCTCGGCCTCCTTTCATCCGTTAGAATCGCCGTTTTACGAATTCCGCTGTGTCGATCCGATCTGTCCAGGCGAACCTCCCCATGAAAAGCGCTGAAATCCGCGAGAAGTTCCTGAAGTTCTTCGAATCCAAAGGTCATCAGATCGTCGCCTCCAGTTCGCTGGTGCCGCACGACGACCCGACGCTGCTGTTCACGAACGCCGGGATGAACCAGTTCAAGGATGTTTTCCTCGGCTTCGACAAACGGCCGTACTCGCGCGCGACGACGTCGCAGAAATGCGTGCGCGCCGGCGGCAAGCACAACGATCTCGAGAACGTCGGCTACACCGCGCGGCATCACACGTTCTTCGAGATGCTCGGCAACTTCAGCTTCGGCGACTACTTCAAGCACGACGCGATCACGTACGCGTGGGAGCTGCTGACCGAAGAGTTCGGGCTGCCGAAGGACAAGCTGTGGGTCACGGTCTATGCGGACGACGACGAAGCCTACGACATCTGGACGAAGGAAATCGGCGTGCCAGCCGAGCGCGTGATCCGCATCGGCGACAACAAGGGCGCGCGCTACGCGTCCGACAACTTCTGGATGATGGGCGACACGGGGCCCTGCGGCCCGTGCACCGAGATCTTCTACGACCACGGTCCCGAGATCTGGGGTGGGCCGCCGGGATCGCCGGACGAGGACGGCGACCGCTACATAGAAATCTGGAACAACGTCTTCATGCAGTTCAACCGCGATGAGGCCGGCGTGATGCATCCGCTGCCCAGGCCCAGCGTGGACACTGGTATGGGCCTCGAGCGCGTCTCAGCGGTGCTGCAGCACGTGCACAGCAACTACGAGATCGATCTGTTCCAGACCCTGATCCGCGCGGCGGCGCGCGAAACTGGGTGCGCGGACCTCGACAGCCCGAGCCTGAAAGTCATCGCGGACCACATCCGGGCGTGCTCGTTCCTGATCGCCGACGGCGTGATCCCCGGCAATGAAGGGCGTGGCTACGTGCTTCGCCGCATCATCCGGCGCGCGATCCGCCACGGTTACAAGCTCGGCTCGCGTGCCGCGTTCTTCCACCGGCTGGTGCCGGACCTGGTCACCGAGATGGGCCCGGCGTACCCGGAGCTGAAGGCCGGGCAGGCGCGCGTCGCCGACGTGCTGAAGCAGGAAGAGGAGCGCTTCTTCGCGACGATCGAGAACGGCATGGCGATTCTCGAAACCGAACTGGCCGCGATGGCGACGGCCGGCAGCCGGACGTTCAATGGCGAAACCGCGTTCAAGCTGCACGACACGTACGGCTTTCCGCTCGACCTGACGGCCGACGTCTGCCGCGAACGCGACGTCACCGTCGACGCGGCGGCATTCGACGCGGCGATGGCGCGCCAGAAAGAGCAGGCGCGCGCGGCCGGCAAGTTCCGCATGGCGATGAACCTCGAATACGAGGGCCCGGAAACGAAGTTCCATGGCTACGAGCGGCTCGAGGAGCGCGGCACGGTGCTGGCGCTGTACAAGGACGGTGCGCCGGTCGTGGAACTCCAGGAAGGCGACATCGGCGTCGTCGTGCTCGACAACACCCCGTTCTACGCCGAGTCCGGCGGCCAGGTCGGCGACCGCGGTGAGCTGCGCGGCAGCGCCGGGATTTTCGAGGTCGAGGACACGCAGAAGATCCAGGCCGCAGTGTATGGACACCACGGCGTCGTCAAGACCGGGCGGCTCGCGGTCGGGCAGGAACTCGGCGCGCGGGTTGACGGCGAAGCGCGCGCGAGCACGCAGCGCAACCACTCTGTCACGCACCTGATGCACAAGGCGCTGCGCGAAGTGCTCGGCGCGCATGTGCAGCAGAAAGGCTCGCAGGTGGACCCCGACAAGACGCGTTTCGACTTCGCGCACACTGCGCCGTTGTCGCCCGAGGAAATCCGCGAAGTCGAGGATCTCGTCAACGCCGAGATCCTCGCGAACGTCGCGACCGAAGCGCGGGTGATGTCGATCGACGACGCGCAGAAATCCGGCGCGATGATGCTGTTCGGCGAAAAATACGGCGACGAGGTGCGGGTGCTCGCGATCGGCTCGAGCAAGGAACTGTGCGGCGGCACGCATGTGGCGCGCACCGGCGACATCGGGTTGTTCAAGATCGTCTCGGAAGGCGGCGTCGCGGCCGGCGTGCGTCGCATCGAGGCGGTGACCGGCGCGAATGCGCTGCGCTACGCGCAAGAGCAGGAGCGGCGCGTGCAGGGCATCTCGGCGCTGCTGAAAGTGCAGCCCGACGAGGTCGCGGAGCGCATCGCCGGCATCCTCGACAACGTGCGCGCGCTCGAGAAGGAGCTTGCGCGGATGAAGTCGCGGCTCGCCGCGAGCCAGGGCGACGAGCTCGTCGCGCAGGCGGTCGAGGTGCGGGGCGCAAAAGTGCTCGCCGCGATGCTCGAAGGAGCCGACGTCGCGACGCTGCGCGAGACGCTCGACAAGCTCAAGGACAAGCTCAAGTCGGCAGTGATCGTGCTCGCGGCGGTCGCCGACGGGCGCGTGAGCCTGATCGCCGGGGTCACGTCCGATCTGACCGCAAAGCTGAAGGCCGGCGAGCTCGTGAACATGGTCGCGCAGCAGGTCGGCGGCAAGGGCGGCGGCCGCCCGGACATGGCGCAGGCCGGCGGCACCGACCCGGCGCATCTGCCGGCAGCGCTCGCGTCGGTCAAAGCCTGGGCCGAAGCTCGCCTCTGATCGCCCCCAAGGGTTGCCGCTATGCGGCGGCCCGCCCCCCAGGGTCAGGGGAACTTGGGGCGGCCCGGCAAACCTTCGCGTCCGCGAAAAACGTCATAAGGCCGGAGAATCCCCGCGCAGCGCGGCGGGCTGTTCGCGCTATCGCAGCATGCCCGACAGTGTTCGCAGTGCCCACGCCTTGCCCGTTTTGCGTGTGCGCGTGACCGAAGCGAAGGAGACGCCGCGGCGCATCTCGGCAATCCTTGTGCTGTCCGTCAAGCACTCGCCTTGGTGACCGTGACGACCGTGTCCATCCATCTCTGCTGTCCGGACACCGGCTCGGCGCTTTTCGGAATGATGTCGTTGGCGTTGCTCCCGGCGCTCTTCCACCAACGCTGTCCGTCGAGCTTGACATCGTCCACCCCTGTCGGCGTGCGCTTGCCCGACGCAAAGCGGCCGTATTCGCGATGGCCGCCATGCGCCGGCAGGGCGACCACGCCCGGCGCGATGGAGTGGGTGACACGGGCGGTGACGACAATGTCGCCGAGCGCCGATCCGATGCGGATGCGATCGCCGTCACGGATGTCACGGACGGCGGCGGTCGCCGGATTGAGCCAGGCAGCAGTGTCGTGCTGGATCTCGTCGAGCCAGCGGGCGTTCTGACTGCGCCCCTGGGCGTGGACGTTGACCTTGAAGGTGACCAACACCAGCTTGTCGTCGCCCAATTCCTGATGCTCCGGAATGGCGCTCCAGACAGGTAGCGGCGGCAGCCCCTTGGCTGCCAGTACGGTCGAATAGAGCTCGAACAGGCCGGACTTGTTGACGCCGTAGGGGCGAAAGCCCGCCACTGCCGCGCCGCCGAGCTTCTGCGCGGCGTAGCCGCGCCACGCGCCGGCGGTACCCGAATAGCCGTTGCTTCGCGCCTCTGCTTCGCTCGCCGCGCCTGCCAGCCGCCAGTTCCAGTACACGCCGCTGGCGTCGTCCAGCAGCACCGCGGGCTGGCCGAGTTCCTCTTCGGCCACAGGGACGAGGTAGGCGCCGAAAGCGGGAGTGGCGCTCTTGTCGCTCCACACGCCAGCCTTCTTCATGCCGGCCAGGCCCCGGGCCTTGGTCTTGACATCGGGAGTCTGCCTGCATGCTTCTTCGACGAATTTGGCGCCGGAGCGCACCGGCAGGCTGATCCCCATCATTGCCGCCAGTTCGCACAGCACGTCCTTGACGTCCCGCGCCTCCCCCATGGGCTCGATGGCGGGCTGGCGGATCGCGAACTCCGCGATCTGGTTCGCCGACACGCCCTCTTCGATGTCCCAGCTTTCGAGGAAGGTGGTATCCGGCAGGATGAGGTCGGCCAGCGCCGCGGTCTCGTCGTAGAAGGGCGTGACCGCCACGGTGTGGGGCAAGGCCTTTTCATCCTTGAGCAGCGCGACGGTCTCCGCCGTATTGCCGTTGGCATAGGCCGGATTGTGCCCGATCCACATCAGCACGGCCGGGCCGGCCTGGTCCTTGGCGGCACCGAGGGCCAGATGGCCGACGCCGTCGAAGGGCAACACGGCAGCGCCGGCGGGTCCGTCGAGCGCGGCCAGCCGCCTGGGCAGCGTCTCAGGATCGACGCGCGGCGTTACCCAGCGGGGCATCACGCCCTGGGCTCGGCTGCCGGCCACGTCCACATTTCCGGTCAGGGCCGCCAACATCTGCAGGGCGCGTTCAGCATCGACCCCGTTGTGATGGGCCGAGGCGCCGCGCTGACTGATCACGCACGCCGGCCGGGTGGAGGCAAAGGCGACTGCAGTCGCTTCGATGCGGGCGGCCGGGACGCCGCTGATACCCTCCGCCCACTCGGGGGTGAAGTCAGCGAGGTGCGCCTTGAGCGCGGCCACCTTGTCGGCGACCGACGCATCGACCTGCGGCGTCACCCGGCAATATTCGAGGAAGCGTTCGCCTTCGCCGCGGTAGAGATCCTTTTCCATCACGACATGGCACATCGCCAGCGCCACGGCCAGATCGGTGCCGGGCCGGATGGGCAGCCATTCATCGGAGCGGGCCGCGGTATTCGACAGGCGCACGTCGAAGGTCACCATCTTGACGCGGTTGTCCACCGCGTTGTCGGAGAACCGTCGGGCCAACGCGACGTAATTGGTGTGCGCCTCGAGGAGGTTGCTGCCGAAGTTCAGGATGTAGCGCGCGTTTTCCAGATCCCAATGGTCGGGGGCGCCACCCCAGGTCAGACGGTGCGCCGCCAGCCGCGCGCGGCGACCCAAGGATTCGGGCCCGGCCAGGGAGGCGGAGCCGTAGGCCGGCATGAACACCTCTTCGAGCAGGCGCCGGGTGCCGGCCGACAGCCAGCCGTGCTGCACCACGAAGCGCTCCGGCACACCCTCATCGCGCAGGCTCTTGAGCAGCCCGGCCAGTTCGCCCATCGCCACGTCCCAGCTGACGCGCTGCCACTGGCCCGAGCCCCGCGGACCGCTGCGCTTCATCGGATAGAGGATGCGATCGGGATCGTAGACCTGTTCGACCGCCGCTTGGCCGCGGGCGCACAGGCGGCCGCCGGTGCGGATCGACTGCGGGTTGCCACCCATCTTGGCGAGGCGACCGTCGTCGGTGTAGGCGATGGCTGGGCAGCGGCTGACACACAGCGTGCACACGGTGGGCACGCCCTTGTACTGGACACCGCTCCAGGCCGAGTAGGCAGCGCCTCCCGGCTTGAGTTCGGCGTCGTGGGCGTGGACCCCCGGCGCGGCGGCGAGCGACGCGGCCAGGCCGGCGCCAGCACGGAAGAAGTTTCTACGGCTGATCATGACTTACCCCTCATATAGGCGAGCCCCCCGTCGCTCCGCGCCCACCCCCCGCGGGGGCGAGCATCTGTCTTGGGGCGGCCCGGCGACAGCTGCTCAGAGTCCGACCGGGCCGGTGATCTGACCGGCGACGACGACGATGTAGCGCAGCGAGAAACCGCCGACGAGGATCGCCACCGGCAAGGCCACATCGAATGCGCGATGGGAGCGGAATTCCTGGCTGTACAGCAGCCGCGGCATGACGAGCTTCAGTTCCACGAGCAGCGGCAGGACGATGCCCAGCGCCACCACGATGCCCCAGAATGCCGTGGCGAGCGGGCCGCCGGAGAGGATGACTTTCACCGCCTCCTTGGTGCTGCCGATGGTCAGGTGGGCGAACATGATGAACAGGAAGATGATGATCAGTTCGCCGGCGAGCAGGACGGCATCCGAAGCGGTCAGCAGGTAGGAGGTGTTCTCGAAATCGCGTTCCACCTCGTGATCGTCGCTGCGCCGGCGCGCCAAGGTCATCGTCAGCACGATCGCCGCCACCCCGGCCGACAGCGCCGACAGCAGGAACAGGAAGGCGATGATGGGTGAATTCCAGAACGGCCGCGACGGCATGGCGCCGATCATCACCCCGGTATAGACCGCCACGCCGATTCCGATGGGCACGCAGATCCAGGCGAGCGCGATCTTGGCCGTTCGCGCCCAGCGCCAGCGTTCGGGGGTGAGAAAGGTCGCGGCATAGAGTGTGCTCAGCACCATGAACAGGCCGAGCAGCCACGAGCCGATCGACATCGGCGACAGGTTGATCACCTTGAACAGATTGAACGCGCGAAACGGCGCACCGAGCTCGAACACGATCAGCGCGGTGCCGAGGATCACCGGCAAGGGGCCGATGAGCGCCCCGTAGCGGGCCACCGCCTCCCGCGACGGGCCGAAACCGCCGCCGCGCAACAACACCGACGCCGATACCACCACCGCGCCGGCTCCCGCGCCCGCCATGAAGAGATAGGCGATGACGGGCAAACCCCAGGTCAGTTCCGCTTCCATGGCCTCATCTCCTCTTGAGCTGCGGGCGGTGGGTCGTGACGCGGACATAGCGCACCTCCGGGCGACGGGCGTCGCTCTCGTCGGAGTGGTCCGCGCCGATGTAATACACGTTGGGCATGGTTCCCATCTCCCGCCGCAACACGGTGACGGGATTTTTCGCGATCAGCCGGGAGATCGTGCTGTCAGGGTCACTCACTTCGCCGAAGATGCGCGCGCCGCCGATGCAGGTCTCGACGCAGGCCGGTACCAGCCCGTTGGTCACGCGGCCGATACAGAAATCGCACTTGTCGGCAAAGCCGGTATGAGGATTGAGAAAGCGCGCGTCGTAAGGGCAGGCCTGGATGCAGTACTTGCAGCCGATGCAGACCCCGGAGTCGACGACCACCACGCCATCCTCCGGGCGCTTGTAAGTGGCGCCCGTCGGGCACACGCTAACGCACTGCGGGACCGAGCAGTGGTTGCACAGCCGCGGCAGGAAACTGCGGGCGACGTTCGGATATTCGCCCTTCTCCACGTACTCGACCCAGCTGCGGTTCACCCCGGCCGGCACGTCGTGCTCGCTCTTGCAGGCGACGGTGCAGGAATGGCAACCGATGCAGCGACGCACATCGATCAGCATGCCGTACTGGATGGCCTTTCCTTCGCTGGCCGCGCCCCGGTCCTCGGGCTTGGCCCTGGCCGTCAAAGCCACCGCGGTCGCTGTCGCGCCTGCGGCCAGGGCCGTGACGAACTTGCGGCGTCCGTTAGGTTGGTCGTCGTGTGCGTCGCTCATTTTTCGCTCCTCGCCTCGGGCGCGTCCGCCTCGCCGCCGGCCGCGGCGCTCTTCTTCAGATCGACGCTGCGGTGGACCAGGTTGTAGTGACACTCGATACAGGTTTTCTTCTCGTCGAGCGCAAGTTGGTGGGCGTTGATGCCGCGCTCGCGCTTGGGCTTGATCTCGCTTTCGACATGGCAGTTGCGACAGGTACTGCTGTCCGACTCATGCAACCGGTCGCGCACCCGATAGGCGGTCTTGGCGCGCATCGTGACGTACTCGCCCTTGCGCTCGCCGTCGATGTCCCGGAAGTGGCCGAAGAGATCGGTCAGGCTGACGAAATGAAACCAGGCGTTGGCGGAGTTGAGGAATCCCGCGGGCAGGTGGCAATCGACACAGGCGGCCTGCCCGCCCTCCGGCGTCGCGGGGTGCGGTTTGGTCGCCGACAAGCGTGCCGTCGAGGCGAATTCCCACGGCAGATGGCACGCGGTGCAGACCGCATCGACCGCCACGACCTTGCGCGTCACGGTTTCGAATGCCAAGCACCAGCCCAGCACCGCCACCACGGCGATCGCGCCTGCAATCTTCAGGTTGCGGGGCGTCATGTATTTCGAAAGCTGCACGGTAGATCTCCCCGTCGTGTGTGCCCCATCGCTATGCTCTGGAGGGCTGGCCTTGCGCAGCCAGCCCGTTCGGCTGGCACGGAGCGGTGCTCCGGGAACCCCCGCCTCGCCCCGGCGGAGGCGAGTAACCGTCTTGGGGTGGCCGCGACGGTTACTCAGGGCCACGGAATGCGCCCGACCGCGTCGGACGGTCGGGCGCGCTCGGGTTACGGAAGCTTGACGGCCTGGATGTCGGCCTTGGTGCCGATGCCGACGGTCCTGACGAAGGAGACCTGGTGGCCACGCGTCGTGATGTTGTCGTCATGGACGGCAAAGCCGACGTTGTACACCTTGCCCTCGGCGAAGGCCTTGTCGTCGTCGTTGGCGAGGTTCAACGGCCGCACCAGCACCACCGTCCACACGCCGTTGTTCCAGCTCCCGCTGGCCTTGTTGTCGGCGCCCGAACCGGCGGCTTCGGCTGCGCTCAGCACATAGCGCGGCAGCAGGTCACCCTCTTTCCAGCCCGCGTTCGGATCGAAGGGAACGGCATTCGCCCCCTTGATCAGGAAGTGGTCCTTCTTGCCGAGGTCGGCCACGGCCACTGCCCGGGCACCGAACTTTGCTGTGTCGAACATGAACTTGGGTTGCTTCGTGGTGCCGTCCATGTTGGAGGCGAACGCGTTCTTGCCGGCGTCGAAGTTGCGGTATTCGAGCACGTAGCCGTCGTCGGCCATGCTGACCGGATTGGTGCGGTGGGCACGCCACTGGATGAGATCGACGAAGCCGCCCGCGGTCTTGATCCTGGCGATTTCGTCGGGCGACTTGCCGGTCGTCCAATCCTGCGGATCGCTGCGGCTGGCCGGCAGATACTTGCGCACGTCGGTCTTCTTGATCGCCTTCAGGAGACCGTTGTCCGCCGCTTCTTCCTTGGTGGCGGCATTCAGGTCGCGCTCGCCTTCGTGGCAGCTCAGCCAGCAACCCTGCTGGGCGAACATCGGCACCTTGCCGTCGTCCACCATCATCGACAGGCGGTCTTCATAGATGGCCGGCTGCTGGCCGTCCTGAACGGCTTGGTCGAGGCGCGGTCCGCCGTGAACCTTCCATGCCTTGCCGTCGAAGCGGTAGTAGGGATATTCGATGCCGGCCTTGCCGTTGGTCTTCCACTGGTAGCGGAAGTACGCGTTCTTGGCGTCGTAGGCGGCTTGGACGGAGAGCTCCAGGAAACCGTTCTTGCCCTTGACCGGCATCGGCTCGAGATCGCCGCCCTTGACCAGTTTCTCGCCCAGGGCCTTCTCTTCGTTCTTGTGACAGGAGATACAGGCCTGACCCTCGATGGTTTCCTTTTGCGCCTTCTTGTGATCGGCGCTGCGCAGCCACTCATATGAGGACTGGCCGGGATAGAACAGCGGCACCTTGACCGCGGGAATCTTGGACCAGTCGATGGTGGCGGGATCGGCAGCGGAAGCAGCACCGGCAACCAGCACGGCACAGCTGAGAATCAACGCACTCTTGTTCATGAAGTTCTCCCTCGACGGAATGTAGTATCGAGAGAACAGCAAGCCTCATGCCAAAGTGCAATGCCTTGTTGTTCAAAGGTTTGATGGCTTTACATCGGCAGGTGCCGTGTCATTGGAATAAGTCAGCTGTCGTTATTCAGTGACATAGCCCCAGCGCTTCATGCGCACATACAGATTCTGCCGCGGGATACCGCTCAGGCGAGCCGCTTCGGACATGTTGCCGCCCGCCGAATCGAACAGGCTGCGCAGATAATCGCGCTCGAACTCGGCGCGAGCGTCCTGGTAGCCCAGCGGTATCGCTTTACCGGAAGCGGTGCAGTTGGACGCGCGGCGGTCGCCCCCTTGGTCGCAGCCCGGGCAAAGGTGCAGGAAGTCGATCGGCCCGCCGGGATGCAGTGCGACGAGACGCTCGACGCAATGCTGCAGTTGGCGCACGTTGCCCCGCCAGCTGCAGGTTTCCATCGCCCGCACCGCCGCCGGCGAAAAGGGGCCGCACTGCTTGCCGAACTTGGCGTTGAAATGATCGAGAAAATGGACGGCGAGGCGAATGACGTCGCCGTCGCGCTCGCGCAGCGGAGGCAGCCGTACCGGTATCACGTTGATGCGGAAATACAGGTCCTCGCGGAAGCGGCCGGCCTTGACTTCGGCGGCGAGGGGGCGGTTGGTGGCACAGATGAGGCGAAAATCGGTGGGGCGCGGCTGGGTGCTGCCGATGCGGGTGAAGGTGTGGTCCTGCAGCACGCGCAACAGGCTGCTCTGCAGCTTGGGGCTCATGTCGGCAATCTCGTCGAGAAACAGGTTGCCGCCATGGGCCTTCTCGAAGTAGCCGGTGGTGGCCTGGGTGGCGCCGGTGAAGGCCCCTTTCTCGTAGCCGAAGAGCAGGCTCTCCAGCAAGGTCTCCGGCAGCCCGCCGCAATTGAGCTCGAGAAACGGTCGTGCGCTTCGACCGCTCCAGGCATGCATGAGCTTGGCGATGACGTCCTTGCCGGTTCCGCTTTCTCCCTCCAGCAAGACCGTGGTGTCGAGCCCCGCCACCTGGCGGACTTGAGCGAGCAGCCGCTCCATCGCCGGCGACCCGCCGACAATCACCGGAGCGCCGGCTTCCGCCGCCAGGCGAGTCCGCAGGACGTCGATCTCGCGGTAGGCGCCGTCCATCTCGAGGGCCTTGCCGATCACCGCCTCGAGGGCTTCGAGATCCTCGAAGGGCTTGGTCAGGTAGTCGAACAGACCCTCGCGTACCGCCGCCACCGCGTCGCGCACGTCGGCGAAGCCGGTGATGAGGATCGCGACCATCTTCGGCCGCTGCGCGCGGAACTCCCGCAGCAGCTCGAGGCCGTTGTCCGCAGGCAGGCACTGGTCCATCAACACCAGGTTGAAGTCCTCCGCGGCGAATCGACGGCGCGCCTCGGCACCGTCGGCGGCCACGTGCACTTCCGCCGACTTGTCCAGCAGGCGCCTGATGAGCGTGCGCGTGTAGTGGTCGTCATCGACCACGAGGAGTTTAGGCAACATCACTGGCACTCTCCACCTCGGGTTCGTGCAGCCAGAGCGCAAAACGCGTGCCACCACCCTCCCGTGCGCTGACGGTCACCTGTCCCTCATGCATCAAGGCCACGTGCTGCACCACCGGCAAACCGAGGCCCGTGCCTTCGGCACGCGTCGTGAAGAAGGGCTCGAAGACCTTGTCAATGAGCTCGCGAGCGATACCCGTGCCCCGGTCGCTGACCGACAAGGACCAGCCCGGCGCCCCGCTGGCCGTGTTGGTCTCGCGTTCGAGCGCAATGGTGATGGCGGCATCATTGGCGGTGGCCTGCGCGGCATTGAGCAGGAGGTTGAACAACGCGTGACGGATCAGGATCGGGTCGACCCGCAGCACCACCGACTGATCGGGAAGCTCGATGTCGACCGGCATGCGGTGACTTCCCGTCTGGCGGAAGAGCAGGACCGTCTCCTCGATGAGCGGCGCCATCGGGACGCGCTTGCTTTCGAACGATGAGACTTTGGAAAACTCCAGCATGCGGCGGACGAGAGTCCGGCAATCTTCCCCGGCGCGGCGAATCTCGCCCAGCAGTTCGCGCGTACGCTCCGGGTCTTCCACTTCGCGCGTGGCCAGCTGGGCCATGTTCACCACACCGACGAGCGGATTGTTCAATTGGTGGGCAACGCCCCCCACCATCGTCCCCAGGGCCGAAAGCTTCTCGATCTGGAGCATGCGCTGATGCTCGCTGCCGATGCGCAGCAACTGGCGCTCCAGATCGTGTTGCCGCCGGTAGTCGCGCTCGACTCGTTCGAGCGAATAATAGAACAGGCCGAGGACGCCGGCGGCCGCCAGCAGGCAAAGCAGGGTGACCAACGCCATCGACGAGCGGAAGGTCGATTGCAGCTCGGTGATGTCGCGCACCACGAGCACGTCGCCAATGCGCCTTCCGCCGGCATCCTCGAGGGGCAGCATGGCCAGGTGCAGCGCACGGCCGCCGTCTTCGATCTCCGCCTGCCGCCCGGAGCGCAGGTCGTCGGCGAGTGCCGCTGTCAACGCCTGCGGAACCTGGTCGACGGTTTGCGCAATGGGCACGTGACTGCCAAACCGCTCCCAGTCTCCGCTCCGGTCCATCAGCGTGAGGCCACGCGCCCACTGCGCCGGCAGCAGGTAGCGCTTGTCGACCAGCACGAGCAGGTCCACCGACAGGCTGGCGCGTATCTCGCCGAGCAGATGCTCGATTTCCTGCCCGATCTCGAGATAGCCGAGGACGCGCTCGCCTTGTCGCCACGGCATGACCAGCCTCAGCGTGAGCGTGCCCATCGGACCGAGTTCGAGCCCCCTCACCGTCTGCTCTCGGTCACGGGCCATCAGCATCGTGGCGCGGTGGATCTCGTCGCCGAATTCGTTGGGACTATGCAGGCGGAGCAGGGTCACGAGGTCGTGGCCGATGAAATACAAATGGGTGATCAGATGGTCGGCGCGCAGAACCTGGAACAAGGATCCTGCTTCCTGCGTCAACGCATTGCGGTCCCGAGCGGTGAAGGCGGATTCGACGACACGGTTGCCCATCATCGCGCGCAGCACCGCGCGCATCAGGCTTGCCTCCTTGTCCAGCTTCTGGGCGAGCAGCTTGGCGACCGCCTCCGATCGCTCGGCCAGATCCCGGTCGAGGATGCGTACCTTGACCATGTAGGTGGAGACGAGGAACACGCCCATGATGAAGGTGAGCACGATCGCGAATGGGCCGATGAAGGCCGCTTTGAGGCGCCGGGGTTGCTTGCGGTCGGACGTGGATTTCATGCCGAAGTGTGCCCCGGTGTGGGGCGGACAGCAATCGATGGAGCATGACGAACAGGAAAATCAGCGGCACCTCCGGGCGTGCCTCCGGCCACCAGGCCCACTCCGGGGAGTGGGCCTTTTGCGCGGTAAGACGATCGGCCGGGCCGCTCAGAACGGCAGCTGCACGCCCGGCCAGACGCCTTCGATCGCGCGCCTGAAATCCGCCTGGATGCGCTCGATCGCTTGCTGCGAGTCGGCTTCGAAGCGCAGCACGACGACCGGTGTCGTGTTCGACGGCCGCGCGAGGCCGAAGCCGTCGGTGTATTCGACACGCACGCCGTCGATCGTGATCACCTCGGTGGCGCCGCCGAAGCGCGCGGACTCCTTCAGCCGGCGCACGAGCTCGAACGGCTCGCCTTCGGCCATCTTGATATTGAGCTCGGGCGTGCTCACCGCATCGGGCAGCGCGTCGAGCACCGCGCTGGGATCGGCTGCGCGCGACAGGATCTCGAGCAGGCGTGCGCCGGCGTACAGGCCGTCGTCGAAGCCGAACCAGCGCTCCTTGAAGAACACGTGGCCGCTCATCTCGCCGGCGAGCGGCGCGCCGGTTTCCCTGAGCTTCGCCTTCACGAGCGCGTGGCCGGTGTTCCACATCGTCGGCTTGCCGCCGTGCTTGCGGATCCAGCCGGCGAGGTTGCGCGTGCATTTGACGTCGTAGATGATCTCGCCGCCCGGCACGCGCGACAGCACGTCGGCGGCAAACAGCATCAGCTGGCGGTCGGGGTAGATGATCTGGCCGGCTTTCGTGACGATGCCGAGGCGGTCGCCGTCGCCGTCGAACGCGAGGCCCAGTTCGGCGTCCGTGTCGCGCAGCGCGCGGATGACGTCCTGCAGGTTCTCGGGCTTGGACGGATCGGGATGGTGGTTCGGGAACGTGCCGTCGACGTCGCAGAAGAGCTCGACGAGTTCGCAGCCGAGGCGGCGGAAGAGCTGCGGGGCGACTGCGCCGGCGACGCCGTTGCCGCAGTCGATGACGATCTTCATCGGCCGGGCGAGTTTCACGTCGGCGGTGACGCGGTCGAGATAGGCGTCGATGACCGGGGCTTCGCGCAGTTCGCCTGCGCCGTGGGTGAGGTCGTTGGCGACGATGCGCCGGCGCAGGTCCTGGATCAGTTCGCCGTGGAGGGTCTCGCCGCCGAGCACCATCTTCAGGCCGTTGTAGTCGGGCGGATTGTGGCTGCCGGTGACGCTGACGCAGGAATCGGTGCCGAGATGATAGGCGGCGAAGTACGTCAGCGGCGTCGGCACGCAGCCGATGTCGATGACATCGACGCCGGCAGCGCGGATGCCGTCGGCGAGCGCGCCCGCCAGCTCGGGGCCCGACAGGCGCCCGTCACGGCCGATCGCGATCGCGCGCTGCGAGCGTTTGCGCGCCTCGGAACCCAGTGCATGCCCGATCGCGCCGACGGCCTCGGCGGTGAGCGTCTTGTCGACGATGCCGCGGATGTCGTAGGCCTTGAAGATCTCGGCAGCGGGCGGAGCGTAGGAGGAGGGCGTCGCGGAGTTCGGAGTAGGAGTCATGGCGCAGGCCGGTCGAAGGTGGGGGTGAATGACGGGCGGCATTATCGCAGACCTGCCAGCGGGCGCCCTGTCCGGGCTGTTACAGCCCGTTCAGTGCATGACGTGCGATGTGCCGTGAGCCGGCGCGTGCGGGTTTTCCGGCGCCGGGGACGCGTGGTGCATGACGAGGCGCCAGCCGAGCGCTCCGCGCGTATAAACGTTGGTCGCGATCATCGGCGGCGGCAGCCGGTCCTCGCCTTCGACCGTGACGTGTTCGATCACGTTGTGGATCGTCAGCAGCATGTTCTGGCACACCACGTGGTGGGACGTGCGCACCTGCAGCCGCGTGCCGCTGGCGAACAGTTGCCGCCACGACTCGCGCACCGCGGCGAGCCCGACCAGGCGCGGCGTGTCCGGGTGCACGCAGACGACTTCGTCGTCTTCCGACCAGACCGTCATCATTGCATCGAGATCCGAGCGCGCCAGCGCATCGTAGAACGCCGCTTCCGCTTCGGCGACCGAAGTGTAGATGGGTTTGCTCACAATGGTTCAATCCACGCCCGCAACCGGGCGAAACTGCGCGGAAGCATCTTCGCCCCCCATTGATGATGGAACGGACCGCCGGGAAGAGGCCGGCGCGCGGCGAGGCCGTTCAGTGGTGGCCTTTCGGATGTTCGCCGGTGAACACGTACTTCGCGCTGCAGTACGGGCACACCGCTTCGCCTTCCTTCAGCACGTCGAGAAATACCCGCGGGTGTCGCGCCCACAGCGGGGCGTCGGGGCGTGGGCAGGCGAGCGGCAGGTCGGCTGCGGTGACGGCGATCGATGGGATCTTGTCGCGAGTTTCAACCATGGAGGAATCCTCAGACGTGGGTGAGCCAGCGCTCGTATTCGGGTGCGCGGCCATTGACGATATCGAAGAAACGGGCCTGGATCTTCGCGGTGATCGGGCCGCGACGGCCTTCGCCGATCGTGCGGTTGTCGAGCTCGCGGATCGGGGTCACTTCGGCAGCCGTGCCAGTGAAGAAGGCTTCGTCGGCGATGTAGATGTCGTCACGCGTCATGCGGCGCGACTCGACCGTGTAGCCGAATTCGTGCGCGACCTGGATCACCGAGTCGCGCGTGATGCCCGTCAGCGCCGATGCAATCTCGGGTTCGTAGATCTTGCCGTCCTTGATGACGAAGAGGTTCTCGCCCGAGCCTTCGGCGACGAAGCCCTGGGTGTCGAGCAGCAGCGCCTCGTCGTAGCCGTCTTCGGTCGCTTCGAGGTTCGCGAGGATCGAGTTCGCATAGCTGCCGGACATCTTCGCGCGCGGCATCGTGACGTTGACGTGGTGGCGGGAGTAGGACGACGTCTTGATGCGGATGCCTTTCTCGAGGCCTTCCTCGCCGAGGTATGCGCCCCACGGCCACGCGGCGATGGCGACGTGCACGGTCGCGCCGCGCGTCGAGATGCCCATTTTTTCCGAACCGTAGAATGCGAGCGGGCGGAGGTAGCAGGATTCCAGCTTGTTGGCGCGCACGACTTCCTTCTGCGCTTCCATCAGCTCTTCCTTCGAGAACGGGATCTCCATCCGGTAGATCTTGCCCGAGTTGATCAGGCGCTGCGTGTGCTCGGCGAGGCGGAAGATCGCAGTGCCCTTGGCGGTGTTGTACGCGCGCACGCCCTCGAAGACGGCCAGGCCGTAATGCAGGGAGTGGGTCAGGACGTGAGTCGTGGCTTCACGCCACGGCACGAGTTTGCCGTCCTGCCAGATGAAACCGTCGCGGTCAGCCATGGACATGGTGCGTGTTCTCCAGCGAAAAATCAGGTTGATGTAGGCATCCGCGGCGAAGCGGAGCAAGCGGGCGATTCTAGCGCAAAGTCCGGTGTCTTTGCCGGGCTGTGGCGCGTTCGCGCCAGGTGCCGAGGCGTGCCTGATCATGCTCCCGGGAAATCGCCGGACGGTTTGGTGAAACAAAACGGCGGACGACGAAAAGCCGTGGGGGTCTGCGTGCCAGCGCGTCCCGTCGCGACGCAACCTTCAAGGGCAGCGCCCGAGGCGCTAAAATCGCGCCTTTGCCCGGCAAAACGATGAACAGATCCTGGAAACCCAATGTCACCGTCGCGGCAGTCATCGAGCGCGGCGGACGCTTCCTCGTCGTCGAGGAAGAGACCGCCGACGGATTGCGTTTCAACCAGCCGGCGGGCCATCTCGAGGAAGGGGAGTCGCTCGTCGCGGCGGCGACGCGTGAAGTGCTCGAGGAGACCGCGTACCGTTTCGTGCCGGAGTTCCTCGTCGGCGTCTACCAGTGGCCCGTGCCGGATGGCGACATCACCTACCTGCGCTTCGCCTTCGGCGGTCAGGTGCTCGGCGAGTCGACCGGCGCGCAGCTCGACGACGGCATCGTCAGGGCAGTGTGGCTGACGGCGGACGAGCTGCGCGACTGCACTCCGCGTCACCGCAGCCCGCTCGTGATGCGCTGCGTCGACGACTGGATTGCCGGGCGCCGCTACCCGCTCGAGTTCATCACGCACTACTCCGGCTGACTGCGAGCCGATGCATCATTGGCCGCTCGTGTTCGCGCTGTCCGTCTGCAGTGTCGTGCAGGCGGCCGCTTCCGTCGACGTCTGCTTCAACTACGGCTGTGCGGCGAGTGCGGAAGTCCGCTTCGCCGACGAGCGGCTCGACGAGGTCGGGCGGCTGTTTTCCGACGCGGGCGATGCCGAGCGGGAGCGGGCGGCGATATCGCTCGCGGTCGCCGCGTTGCACCGGATCGCCGGGGAACAATCGCCGATCGCAGCCGACCGTGCCGGCAATTTTCTCGATGACGGCGTCAACGGGCGAATGGACTGCATCGATCACGCGACGACGACGACGCGCCTGCTCGCGCTGATGGCAAGCCGCGGCTGGCTGCGCTTTCACCGTGTGCTCGAGCCGGCGCGCCGCTCGCGCGTGATCTTCCAGCATTTTTCCGCGCTGATCGAGGAGGTCGCGCCGCCACCGCGGCCCGCCGCACCGGCCGTCGCTGCGCCGGGCAGTGTTCCCGATCACGTGCCGCTGTTGCTCGCGCTGTGCGACTGCCAGAATGTCGTCGACGACATCCCGCGAGCGCGCGATCCCGATGCGTCCCCGCCCGGTGCTGCAGAGATCGCGGCCCCGGGCGGGCGTTTCGTCGTCGATAGCTGGTTCGGAAATCATGGCGAGCCGGCAGTCGTGCTGCCGCTGGCCGAATGGCTCAATGGAGAAGGACCGAATGTCCAGTAATACCGATCCCAACGGGATGAAGGTCGTCGTCGGCATGTCCGGCGGCGTCGACTCCTCGGTGACCGCGCTGCTGCTCAAGCAGCAGGGTTTCGATGTGACCGGCCTGTTCATGAAGAACTGGGAGGACGATGACGACGACGAATACTGCTCGACGCGCCAGGATCTCGTCGATGTCGCGTCGGTCTGCGACGTCATCGGCATCGACCTCGAGGTGGTCAATTTTTCGGCCGAGTACAAGGACCGGGTGTTCGCCGATTTCTTGCGCGAATACGAAGCCGGGCGCACGCCGAACCCGGACGTCCTGTGCAACTCCGAGATCAAGTTCCGCTGCTTTCTCGATCACGCGATGGCGCTCGGCGCGGACCGTATCGCTACCGGTCACTATGCGCAGGTGCGCGAATGGGCCAATGACGGGCGCAGCGAATACCAGCTGCTGAAGGCCGAGGACGGCACGAAGGACCAGAGCTATTTCCTGTACCGGCTGAACCAGGCGCAGCTCGCGAAGACGCTGTTTCCCCTCGGCGCCCTCTACAAGCGCGACGTGCGCCGCATCGCGGCCGAGGCCGGGCTGCATGTCGCCGAGAAGAAGGATTCGACCGGCATCTGCTTCATCGGCGAACGGCCGTTCCGCGAATTCCTGATGCGCTACCTGCCAATGCGCCCGGGCGAGATCCGCAACCTCGACGACGGCCGCGTCATCGGCGAGCACCAGGGCCTGATGTACCACACGATCGGCCAGCGCAAAGGGTTGCACATCGGCGGCATCAAGGGCCGCCAGGACGGCGCGGGCGAGCACGATGCGTGGTATGTCGCGGGCAAGGACGTCAAGGCCAACGTGCTGTACGCGGTCCAGGGGCACGAACATCCGGCCTTGCTGAAGACCCGCCTGAGCGCGACCGACCTGCACTGGATCGCCGGCCGCGACCCGCATACGCACTGGGTGTACACCGCGAAACCGCGCTACCGCACGCCGGACATGCCGTGCGAGATCGAGGCGCTCGTCGACGGAGGCGCCGAGATCGTGTTCGCGGAACCGCAGTGGGCGCTGACGCCGGGGCAGAGCGTCGTCGTGTATGAATCGAAGGTGTGCCTCGGCGGTGGCGTGATCGCCTGACTGCGCTGCTCCCGCCACCGCTGGCCGGGATGCTCAGTTCCCGTTCTTGGTTCCGAGGCTCTTGCGCAGCAGTTTTTCGATGAGCGGATTGAGCGGCGCCTTGGCCTCGTTTTCGGCCCCCGAGCGGAACCGCTCGGGCGTACCGCCGCGCTTCATCCGGCCCTGGATTTTCAGTCCGTTGAGTTTCTCGAGATCGGTGCGTTTCATCGACTTTGTCCTGGTAGAAGCGGCCGCGCTGGCGGGCCGGTGTGGGTTCAGGGCAGCTTCATGCAGCCCTGGACATGGCGGTGGATTCTCGCACTGTAATGTTCGCAGCGCTCGATGTATTCGTGTGTGCTCTTGGGCATCGGCACCCGCGCCCGGGTGATGTGGCCGACCAGATCGCGGCCCTGGACGATCAACTGTAGCCCGTCGGCCACAAGCTGCAGGTCCTCCGCCGACGTCGCGCCGACGAGCCGCGGCGCGAACGCGGCGAGTTCCTCGCCGGCCACTGCGAAATCCGCCCACACGTCGAAGATCGCCGGGTCGGTGCGCAGCGTTTCGCATTTGATCTTGGCGGCCTCGGTGAACCGCAGCACCAGGCTTTCGATGCCTTCGAACAGCCGCGTTCCGCCGAAAGTGCTGACGATCACCTGCGCAATGCGGTCGATGTCGCGCAGCGTCTGGGCGATCTTGATGTAGCGGCTGTCATAGAAGGCTTCGACCGGGATCGAGAATGCACGGAACGGCTCGCCCCACAGTTCGTCGATGCCCTCTTCGCCGCTGCGGTGCAACACCATTTTGCCGAAAGTCAGCGCTTCCTGCAGACAGAAGCCGCACTCGCGCATCAATGCGTTTTCCTCGTCGATCTCGATGCCGAGTTCCTGCAGCTCCATGAGTTTCGTGAAGATGTCAGTCGCGCGGTTGAACAGCGCCCCCGCGAGCATCGCTCCCTTGACGCGCTTGCGTGCCGGCTCGGTCTCCGACTCGAAGGCCTGTCGCGCTTCATTCAGCCGGCGTCCCGGGATGTTGATTCCGTGTTCGACATGATTGAACAGTCGGCGCGTCAGGGCTTCGATCAGTTGCTTCTTTGCCCGCAGCGAGTCAGCGGGCGGATCGTAAGCCTTGATCCAGTACCCGTCGTAGTAGACGCGCTCGATGTTTCCGATGACGCGGACAGTGCCATTGGCGATCAATGTGTTCATGGCGGCCCATTTCGGTTCGTGTGGCTGACAGTGTAGGCATGAAATCATGCATTGTGCACTGCACGAAATCATGTTTTGCCGTGATCCCGTATGCGGCGCGCCTCAGGTTGGGCAGTCCGGGCGCTTCCTGTTGTCCCCGCCAGGATGGAGTTACGTGAAATCGGCAGGGATCGCGGCCCGCAGCACTGTCTGCGGCTCGCCTTCGCGGATGCGATTATTGACCCACCACAACGCCCCTTTCTTGATCGTCCAGTCGGTTTCCGCACCGCACAACAGCAGCGCCGCGAGCCGTCCGAGGGTGGGCTGATGGCCGACGATGAGACACGCACCGCGCGCCTCCGGCCAGCGGGCTGCGGCGATGAGGTCCGCGACGCTGGCCTCCGGCCCGATCGATGGCACGATCTCGAAGTCCCGCGTGAATGCGAGCGCCGTCTGGCGCGTGCGCATCGTCGGGCTGACGAGTATCCGCAGTGCTTTCGGGCGATGCTCATCGATCCAGCCCGCCATGCGCCGCGCCTGCTCGCGCCCGCGCGCGCTCAGTTCGCGAGCCCGGTCCGGACTGCCTTCGACGGCCTCTGCGTGACGCCACAACAACAAATCCATCGCTTGCTCCCGGTCAAAAGGACGCCAGCCTGAATGGAGCCGGTTACGCCTCGATGACGGGTCGACCGTCACGCCAGGTTCGAGTGCCCTTGCACACTCAACGGCTCCAGGGGGTCTTGCCCCACAGCAGCGGATCGAGCTCGCGCAGCGCGCGCCGCGCCAGGCGCGCATATCTCGGACTGTGCCAGCCGCTGACGAAAGCCGCTGCGGCGCGCAGTTCGGCGTCCTCGCCAGCCCAGCCGAGCAGCCGCCCGCGGGCGACATCGACGTCATTGACGAAGCCCAGCGCATCCTGCGCCCGGACGATGCACTGGAGATAACGCTTGCCGGCCTTGGCGCGGAACAGCGGAGCGAAGAACTCGACGCCGTAGCGCAGGCGCTTGAGCGCGATCCGCAATGCGTGCAGATGCGCCGGCACGAGGTCGGCCGCGGCCTCGAAGCGCCGCCGCACTTTCTTGCGCAGGCGGGTGAGCTGGAGGCGCGCGAAACTGCGCAGATCGACCGCTTCGATCAGGTCGCTCGTCGGCACCGCATGGAGTGCGGCGGTGAATTCGATCAGCAGGCGGCCCTGGGTAGCAAGGTCGAGGTCATGGACCGCCGCGTCGCGCGCTTCATCGCGGGCGGCGACGGCCAATCCGGTCAGCCGCGTGAGCGACGGCTCCTCCACACCCGTCGCGGCAGCGACGACGGGAGCGAGCACTTCGTCGTAGAGCACGTCGAGGTCGCGCATGTCGCCGAAGCGATCGGCATTGTGCTTCAGCCGTTCGCGCCAGTCGGCGACGAAATCTGCGGGCAGGGCGGGCGCGAACAGCGCGAGCAGCGAGCGCAGGCGCCGCAACGCAACGCGCAACTGATGGATGAATTCCGGTTTGGTGCTGTGCGTCGCGGCGCTCGCGTTCGCCTGCCACTGCCGCAGGCACGAGAATGCCAGCGTCCGAAACGCTTCGACCGGCGTCTCTTCCAGGTTGATCGTCGACAGTTCGGCGCGCAGTGCTTCCGGCTCGTAGCCCAGGTGCAGCCGGTAGCCACGTTCGGCCTTGCTGACGTCGTTCGGCAGCAGCGGGAGGTCGGCGGCGAGCTCACACGCGAGCAGCAACAGGTCGAGCGGACACCCTTCGACGAGCTCCAGTTCGAGCTCGCAGATCGGTTCGCGCTGTTCGCCGGCGATCACCTCTCCGGTGTCGATCATCATCAGGATGCGCACGCCTTCGCGCGGCGCGTAGAGGCGCGTTTCGCGGCGAAAGCGTGTCGAGAACACCGGCTGCAGCGCCGCTTCGTGCCGCTTCAGCAGCTTCAGCACCTTCGGCGCATCGACGGCGGAGAAATCGAAGGCGCCGGAGTACGGATGTTCCCATTCCGGTCGCTGGGTCAGGCCGCCGGCGGAAACGGCCGAGCATTTGACCGTCTGCAACCGTACCCGCCCATGGCGGCGAATGCGAAGCGCCACTTTGCGCTGCTTCAGCGCGAGGCCCGGAGTGTCGAAGTAAGTGTTGTCGAGCGTCACCGCGTTGCCCTGCCGGGCGGCACTGCTGAAGATCGGATGGCGGCGCAGCGCAGGCACCGCTTTCGTGGGCAAGTTGAGTTTGAGTTCGATTTCCTGGCTCATTGGAAGGTGGCGGGCCACGGGTGAAGAAGTGGCCGATTGTAGTCCTCGTGCCGTTACCGGCAGATGTATGGCGATGCGATGCGCGCGCCGGGGGAGTTCGGGGGCGCCGTGGCTCAGGCGCTGCCGAACACGATTGTCCAGAGTGCCCGGACCGGTTCCCGAGCGGCTGCGACCTCGTCCGGAGCGACCAGCGACAGGAGGCCGTTGAGGCGCTGGCGGTGCTGCAGGCGACGGAACAGGCGATAGCTGTCGCCGCAGCGCGCAGCCAGCTCGGCGGGAATCAGGCCGAGTTCGCCGGCGATGCGCAGCAGCGCGATGTTGCCGAGGTTGCCGGTGAGTTCCGGGTAGCGGTGCGCGTGGCCGAGCACGAGGTACTGGATCAGGAATTCGACGTCCACGAGGCCGCCGGCGTCGTGCTTGAGGTTGAACCGTTCGCTTTTTCCGGCGTGCGCGTCGCTCATTTTGCGGCGCATCGCCAGCACTTCGGCACGCAGCGCGGCGATATCGCGCGGCAGGCGCAGCACTTCGCAGCGGATGCGCTCGAAGGCGGCGCCGATCGTCGCGTCGCCGGCGGCGAAGCGGGCGCGCGTCAGCGCTTGGTGTTCCCAAACCCACGCCGATTCGAGCTGGTACTTGCGGAACGACTCGATCGACGTCACGAGCAGGCCGGACTCGCCGTTCGGGCGCAGCCGCAGGTCGGTCTCGAACAGGATGCCCGCGGCGGTCTGGCTCGACAGCCAGGTGTTGATGCGCTGCGCGAGCCGGGTGTAGACCTCGAGCGCTTCGGGTGCCGGGTCGTCGAACAGGAACACGATGTCGAGATCCGAGGCGTAGCCGAGTTCCTTGCCGCCGAGCTTGCCGTAGGCGATGACGGCGAATGCGGGGTCGTCGCGGTGGCGGATCTTGATCTTGCGCCACACCAGCGGCAGCGCGAGTTCGAGCATCAGGTCGGCGAGCGCCGACAGGTGGTCGGCGAGCTTCTCGACCGTCAGCAGTCCGGCGATGTCCTGCGTCAGCAGCCGGAACACTTGTGCGTGGTGCTGCTCGCGCATGACGTCCATCTGGCGCTCCATGTCGGGCTCGAGCGTGTCTAGCGTGTCGCGCATCTGCGCGCGCAGCGCGTCCCAGTCGGGAGCCGGTTCGAGATTGCGGTCGTCGAGCAGTTCGTCGAGCAAGATCGGGTGGCGCGTCAGGTACTGCGCCGCCCAGCGCGACGCGCCGACGAGGTCGGCAACGCGCCGCAGCGCCTGCGGGTATTGCTGCAGCAGCGCGAGGTAGGCGCCGCGGCGGCTGATCGCCTCGATCAGGTCGATGCAGCGCGCAAGCGTTTCATCTGGGCCCGGGGTCGCCGCAGCGACTTCGACGACGCGCGGCATCAGCGCGTCAAGCCGGCTGCGGATGTGGTTCGGCAACTGCTGGTAGCGCGCGCTGCCGTGCAGCGCCGCAAGCCGATGTGCGGCGCCGGACGGGTCGCCGTAGCCGAGGCGCGAGAGGATCGGTTCGGCCTGCTCGACGTCCCGTGCGGCCGCCCACATGCTGTCGAGCGTGTGGGCTTCCTCGCTCGGATCGCCGAACACGTGGTCGAAATGGCGGCTCACCGCGGCGCGATGGTGGTCGAGCACGCCGAGGAACGACGTGTAGTCGGGAAAGTCCATCGCCCGCGCAATGCACTCGCAGTCTTCGTCGTTGCCGGGCAGGTCGTGCGTCTGCGCGTCGTCGAGGTACTGCAGCCGATGCTCGAGGCGGCGCAGGAAGTCGTAGGCTTCGGCAAGTTCGCCCACCGTTTGCGGCGTGAGGATGCCGCGCTCGCCGAGCACCGCGAGCACGTCGAGCGTCGCGCGCACCTGCAATCCCGGTTCGCGCCCGCCGCGGATCAGCTGGAACACCTGCGCGGTGAATTCGATCTCGCGGATGCCGCCGGGCCCGAGCTTGATGTTGTTCACGCGGTCGCGCCGCGTGACTTCGCGCCGGATCTGCGCGTGCAGCGCGCGCATCGCGTTGATCGAGCCAAAATCCAGGTATTTGCGGAACACGAACGGGCGCGCGATCTGTTCCAGTTCGTGATAGCGCTCGCCGGCCAGCACTCGCGCCTTGATCCACGCGTAGCGCTCCCACTCGCGGCCCTGCGTGATGAAATAGTTCTCGAGCATGTCGAACGAGCACACCAGCGGCCCCGAATCGCCGTTCGGTCGCAGGCGCATGTCGACGCGGAACACCTGGCCGTGCTCGGTGACGTCGGCGAGCGCCTGGATCATCTGTTTGCCGAGCCGTTCGAAGAATTCGAAGTTGCTGATCACCTTGTTGCCGCCGGTGTCGCCGTCCTCGGGGTAGACGAAGATCAGGTCGATGTCCGACGACACGTTGAGTTCGCGCCCGCCCAGCTTGCCCATGCCGATGACCAGCAGCTCCTGCTCCCAGCCGGTCGGCGACAGCGGCGCGCCATAGCGCGCAACCAGCCCTTCGCGCAGCACCTCGTACGTGGCGCGGACCGTCACTTCGGCGAGCACCGTCATCGTTTCGGTGACTTCGGCGAGGTCCGCGAAGCCGTTCAGGTCGCGTGTCAGCACGTGGCAGACGACCCAGCTGCGCAAGTGGCGCAGGCTCGCCCGCAGCCTCGCTTCGTCGACGCCGCGGTTCGCGAGGAACGACGACATCGCTTCGCTGTCGAGCGGTTGTCCGAGCGAACCCGCGAGCTGCGCGGCGAGCCACGGCCGGCTGTCGAGCATGCGGCGCATGAATCGGGAAATGGACGCGGCGTGGCGGAGCGCTTCGGGCAGCGGCGAGGAGTCGACGGACATGGGAGGCGAGCTCCGGATCATTGTTAGAATGGCGGGCTCCTGACGCCGCGTGGCGGCGTCGGCGCGGAGGACGTGGAGCGGATTGTAGCCAAGCCTGTCCGTTTTCAGTCGTGCAGCATCGGCCTCAAGCATTATCGAGATGAACGCTCCTTCCGTCCTTCCTGCCGCAACCAATGCCGCCAGCATGACAACGCGCCGCCGCTCCGCATGGCGTCCCGTGGCGATCGGACTCGCGGTCGCATTCTTCGTCGCGGCGCTGTCGTTCCTGCTCGTGCGCGACGTGCTGCTGCCGCGTGCCGACCAGTACCGCGGCCACCTCGCCGCGCTGATCGGCGACGCCGTCGGCCTGCCGGTTTCGATCGACGCATTGTCGGCCGACGTGTCGGGGCTGCGCCCGCGCCTGCATCTGTCGGGCGTCGAACTGCGCGACCGTGAAGGCCGTCCCGCGCTGCGGCTCGACACCGTCGATGCGACGCTCGCGTGGTGGTCGCTGCTGCGCGGGCAGCCGCACTTTCACCGGCTCGTCCTGCATGCGCCGCAACTGGCGTTGCGGCGCGACGCCGGCGGGCAGCTCTTCGTTGCCGGGATTCCGGTCGCCTCGGGCGGCCCTTCCGGGGGGCTATCCGATTGGCTGTTCGGGCAGCGCGAGATCGTGATCCGCGACGCAGCGGTGAGCTGGCACGATGCCCGGCGTGCCGCGCCCGAGCTGCGGCTCGAACAGGTGAATTTCCGTCTCGCCCACGCCGGAGGGCGTTACCGCTTCGGCCTGCAGGCCGCGCCTCCCGCTGCGCTCGCTTCGACACTCGACTTGCGCGGGGACATCACCAGCGCACAGCCTGCCGAGCCCGGCACGTGGAGCGGCGAGCTTTACCTGGCCCTCGCACAGGCCGATTTGGGCGGATGGCGGGCGTGGATCGACTACCCGATCGAACTTGCCGGCAACGGCGGTATGCGGGCGTGGCTGGAACTCACGCACGGGCAACCGGAAGCATTCACGGCGAACTTCGCCGCCGATGAGATCGCGACGCGCCTCGCTGCGGACCTGCCCGAACTGCAGCTCGCCAGCGCACGCGGCCGCCTGTCCGGGCGGCGTTCGCCGGCGGGGCTGAGCTTATCAGCGCGGGCGCTGCAACTCGTCACCAGCGACGGCCTGCATGTCGAACCCGTCGATTTGGATTTCACGCTGCGCGAGGCGATCGATGGCAAGCCCGACGGAGGACAGTTCAGTGCGAACCGCCTCGATTTCGGTGTGCTCGCGCGCCTGGCGGCGCATCTGCCGTTCGATGAAGCGGTGCGTGCGCGCCTTGCGGCGGCCGATCCGCAGGGGCGGCTGGAAGCGTTGCAGCTCGCCTGGCGCGGCGAGGTCGTGCAACCGGACAGCTGGAGCCTGAAGACCCGCTTCCACGATATCGGGCTACGTCCGCAAGGGGTCCTGCCGGGCCTCGCGGGGCTGTCGGGCGAGATCGAAGGCGACGAACAGCGCGGCCGTTTCGGTCTCGTCGGGCAGGACATGGCGCTCGACCTGCCCGCGGTCTTCCCGGGGTCGCGCCTCGCGTTTTCGGTGCTGCACGCTGATGGCGGCTGGATGCGGAAGGACGGACAACTGGAAATCGCGCTCGACCGCGCGAATTTCGACAACGCGGATGCCGCCGGCAGTGCGTCCGGCTGGTACCGGCCTGCGGCTGAAGGGCGCGGGGAAATCGACCTCGCCGCGCATCTGACGCGCGCCGAAAGCAAGGCGGTATGGCGCTACCTGCCGAAAGTCGTCAACGACGCGACGCGCGACTGGCTGCGCCGCGCCCTCAGTGGCGGAACGGTACCGGAGGCGCGGTTGCGGCTGCGGGGCAAGCTCGACGACTTTCCGTTTCGCGACGGCGCATCGGGCCAGTTCCTGGTGACGACGCGCGTCGCCGGAGCGAGTCTCGACTATGCCGAAGGCTGGCCGGCGATCACCGACATCCACGGCGAAGTGCGTTTCGATGGGCCCGGGATGCGAATCGTTGCCGAGCGGGCGCGCATCTTCGGCGCGACGCTGGGCCGCGTCGTCGCGGAAGTGCCGGAGCTCGACGCCCCTGCAGGCGAGGTGATGACGATCGACGGGCGCGCAGGCGGTCCCACTGCGGAGTTTCTCCGCTTCGTCTCGGCGAGCCCGGTCAGCGGGCGGATCGACGGTTTCACCGACGGCATGCGCGCCGAGGGGCGTGGAACGCTCGACCTGAAGCTGGTGATGCCGCTGCGCGACATCGCCGACAGCACCGTGAAAGGGGAATTCCGCTTTGCCGACAATCGCCTGTGGCTGGTCGACGCGTTGCCACCGGTGACCGAAGCCGGGGGCAGGGTGCGTTTCACCGAAAAGGATCTCGCGATCCCGGAGGCGCACGGACGGCTTTTCGGCGAACCGATGCAACTGGTTGCCGATGCCGCGAAGGACGGCGGCGTGAGCTTCACGGCGACGGGTGCGGCAAGCATCCAGGCGTTGCGCCAGGCGCACGACTGGCCGGTGCTCGCGCACCTGTCGGGGACGTTGCCCTGGCAGGCGAGCATCGACCTGCGCGCGCAGCAGACCCGCGTCGTCGTGCAGTCCGACCTGTCGGGCGTGGCGTCCAGCCTGCCGGCGCCGATGAACAAGAGTGCGACGGTGCGCTGGCCGCTGCACGTCGCGCTCGCCTTTCCCGGCGGCGCGCGTGAGGACATCCGCGTCGTGCTCGACGGGCGCGCCGAACTCGAGCTCATGCGACGCCGCAGCGAGCAGGGATGGGAGATCGAACGTGGCGGCCTGGCGCTGTTTGCGCCGCTGCGCCAGGCCGACCGCGGCGTGATGGTGGTCGCCGAGCTCGATGAGCTCGACGTCGATGCGTGGCGCGCGGTCTTCGATAGCGAGGACGCTGCCGATGAGCCAGCGGGTGTGGGCGCTGACGCGCAGATGCCGCCACTGGCGGGCATCGAGCTGCAGGTGAAGCGCGCAACGGCATTCGGTCAGAACCTGTCGGGGGTGCGGATCGCTGCCCAAACCGATGCCGGCGGCTGGAAGGGACGCATCGCGAGCACCGAAGTCGAGGGCGAGTTCGACTGGCGCGAGCGTGGTGAAGGCGCGCTCGAGGCGCGTCTGAAGCGGCTTGTCGTCGGTGCCGTGAACGAGGGCGAGGGCGGCGCGGATCCCCTCGAAGCATACGAACCGCCGCGCCGGCTGCCCGGATTGAATGTCGTCGCCGAGCGCTTCGTGCTGCGCGGCATCGACCTCGGGCGCCTCGAGCTGCAGGCGCGCAATCGCGGTGATGTCTGGCATCTCGATGCCCTCGCGATTGCCAATGCCGACGCGACGCTCAGAGGGCGCGGCGAGTGGCGTCCTGGCGCCCGCGCCAGTACCACGCTCGATTTCCGTCTCGAAGCGAACGACATCGGCCGCTTCGCGACGCGCATGGGCTACGAGGAGGCGGTGCGCGGCGGACAGGCGGTCCTCAGCGGCAAGCTCGGCTGGAGCGGCGCGCCGACGCGCATCCACTACCCGTCGCTGTCGGGCGGAATGCTCGTGGAAGCGGGCAACGGCCAGTTCCGCAAGCTCGAGCCGGGCATGGGCCGCCTGCTCGGCGTCCTCAGTCTGCAAGCGCTGCCGCGACGGCTGACGCTGGATTTTCGCGACGTCCTCAGCGAAGGATTCGCGTTCGATCGCATTTCCGGTAGCATCGACGTCAGCGCCGGCGTCATGCGGACCGATGATCTGCTGATCCGCGGCCCGGCGGCCCGGATCCTCATGAGCGGCTCGGCGGACGTCGAAAGGGAAACCCAGGATCTGAAAGTCACCGTTCAGCCGACGCTGTCCGAATCGGTCGCGATCGGCACGGCGGCCGGACTGATCAATCCGGTCGCCGGCGTCGTCGCCTACGTCGCCCAGAAAGCGCTCAGCGACCCGATCGAAAAGCTGTTCGCTTTCAATTACGCGATCACCGGCAGCTGGGCGGACCCGAAAGTCGAGAAGCTCGCCGGCCGTTCGGCCACGGCGAATCCGCAACCTGACCAGGAATGATGAACGTGAGCGTGTCCCCAGACCCTTCGCCCGAAGCGTGCCGGATCGCGGCAATCCAGACCGTGTCCGGCGCGGACGTCGCGGAGAACCTGCGCGTCGCCGCGGCGCTGGTTGCCGAAGCGGCAGCCGACGGCGCGCAGCTCGTCGCGCTGCCGGAGTATTTCCCGCTGATCACGCCGGACGAGACGGCGAAGGTCGCGATCCGCGAGACCGAAGGCCACGGCCCGCTGCAGGACTTCCTGCGCGAGGTGGCCACGCGTCATCGCGTGTGGCTCGTCGGCGGCACGATTCCGCTCGTCGCCGACGCCGACGGCAAGGTCCGCAACAGCATGCTGGTGTATGACCCCGACGGAGTCCAGGTCGCCCGCTACGACAAGATCCATCTGTTCGGCTTTCGCAAGGGCAGCGAACAGTACGACGAGGCCGCGACGATCGAGGCCGGGCGCGAGGTCGTCACGTTCGACGGCCCGTGCGGTCGCGTCGGGTTGTCGGTGTGCTACGACCTGCGTTTTCCCGAACTCTTCCGCGCGATGGGCAAGGTCGATCTGATCGTGCTGCCGGCAGCCTTCACGTGGACGACCGGCCGCGACCATTGGGAAGTGCTGCTGCGTGCGCGCGCGATCGAGAACCAGTGCTACGTGATGGCTCCTGCGCAAGGCGGGCGCCACCCGGGTGGGCGCGTGACCTGGGGACACAGCCTGATCGTCGACCCGTGGGGCGAGGTGCTCGCATGCCGGGACGAAGGGCCCGGCGTCGTCGCCGCGGACCTCGACCCGGACCGTATCGCGGCGGTGCGCGAGAGCCTGCCGGCGCTGCGGCACCGCTGCCTCGCAACCTGAACCGGGGGGCCGGACGAGACTCCGGTGACCTTTATCGGGTCGGCCCTGTCGAACGGGGCGACCCAACGACTGGACAAACAATGAGCCCCACACAAAACTCGCTTAAGGTGGCCGACCGCTACCTGCTGAACCCCTACGATCTGGGCCATCCGGAACTCGAGAAAGTGTTCAGCAAGCTGTTGAGCCACCAGCTCGACTACGCCGACCTGTATTTCCAGTATCACCGTTCCGAAGGCTGGAGCCTCGAGGAAGGCATCGTCAAGTCCGGCAGCTTCAATATCGAGCAGGGCGTCGGGGTGCGTGCGATCTGCGGCGAGAAGACCGCTTTCGCCTACTCCGATGACATTTCCCTGCCGGCGCTGACGGCGGCGGCCGAAGCCACGCGGGCGATTGCCGACGCGGGCGGCCAGCACAGCGTCGCGGTCCGGCCGCATGCCGGCCTGCCGCGCCTGTACCGCGGCGACGATCCGCTCGCGTCGCTCGATGACACCGCGAAGGTGAAGCTGCTCGAACGGCTCGAACGCTTCGCGCGCGACGAGGATCCGCGCGTCACGCAGGTGATGGCGCACATCTCCGGCTCGTGGGAAGTCGTCATGGTGATGCGCAGCGACGGCCACATGGCGGCCGACGTGCGTCCGCTGGTGCGGGTTTCGGTCACCGTGATCATGGAAGACAACGGCGACCGGGAGCAAGGCAGCGGCGGCGGCGGCGGACGCTTCGACTACGGTTATTTCGACGACGACCGGCTGCGCGAATATGCGCTCGCCGCGGTGCATCAGGCGCGCACGAATCTCGGTGCCGGGCCGGCGCCGGCCGGTACGATGAGCGTCGTGCTGGGACCGGGCTGGCCCGGCATCCTGCTGCACGAGGCGATCGGCCACGGCCTGGAAGGCGACTTCAACCGCAAGGGCAGCTCCGCGTTCTCCGGGCGCATGGGGCAGCAGGTGGCGGCGAAAGGCGTCACGGTCGTCGACGACGGCACGCTGCCGGATCGCCGCGGCTCGCTGACGATCGACGACGAGGGCAATCCGACCGAATGCACGGTGCTGATCGAGGACGGCATCCTCACCGGCTACATGCAGGACACGATGAACGCGCGCCTCATGGGCGTGAAGCCGACCGGCAACGGCCGCCGCGAGTCGTTCGCGCACCTGCCGCTGCCGCGCATGACGAACACCTACATGCTGAACGGCGACAAGTCGCATGAGGAGATCATCAAGTCGGTGAAAAAAGGCCTGTACGCCGCCAATTTCGGTGGCGGACAGGTCGACATCACGTCGGGCAAGTTCGTCTTCTCGACCGCCGAGGCCTACCTGATCGAGAACGGCAAGGTCACACGCCCGGTCAAGGGCGCGACGCTGATCGGCAACGGCCCGGACGCGCTGACGCGCGTATCGATGATCGGTAACGACATGGCACTGGATCCGGGCGTCGGCACGTGCGGGAAGGATGGCCAGAGCGTGCCGGTCGGGGTCGGCCAGCCGACGCTGCGCATCGACGGCTTGACCGTCGGCGGGACCGGCTGAAGATCGCCGACGCCCCGTCCGTCCCAAGCGCCGGGACGCGTAGCCCCTCCCGGCCGCGTTGCCGCGGCCCGCGCGGTGCGGTTCAGGGTTCGGTGACCTCGATCGCGTTCTCCACCTGGCGCACGCCGCGGACCGCCATCGCATTGCGCTGTGCGCGGTCCCGCTGCGCTGCGGTGGTGACGACGCCGGCAAGCGTCACCTGCCCCCCTTCTGCGGAGACCGCAATATGGGTCTGCTGCAGCGCCGGATCGGCGACGAGCGCATTCTTGACGTCGCGCTGCAGCCCACGGTCGCGCTCGTCGGGCGGGGCGGCTGCGGAAGCCATGTCCGCTGCCTGGGCGGGAGTGTGGGCAATGCAGAAAGCGATTGCAGTGGTGGTGAGCACGGAGGCAATAGTCTTCCGTCTGATCATGCGCGAACTCCTTGTGCAATAAACAGGCTGAAAAGGCGAAGGCTGGTCCCTGCCTTACAGCAGGCTTCATGCCAGCTGCCGAATGGCGGGTTCAATCAACAGGTTGCCGGGGCGGGGCAGGGGCGGACGGTGCACGTTCGCCCGCGACCCGACCGAATTCGTCGGGCAGCGGCGACCAAAGCGCAGGGCTCGAGCCAGGACGTTGTATCGAAGGTGTTATTGCTGTCGTTCGCGAGCGACAACCGAACCGTCGCGGAACAGACTGGGAGTCAGCGCATGCCGTTGCAGCAGGCGATAGAACTCCGTACGGTTGCGGTCCGCGAGGCGCGCTGCGTCCGAAACATTGCCGTCGGTGAGTTTGAGCAGCTGGATGAGGTAGTTGCGTTCGAAGCGTTGCTTTGCTTCGGCGTAACTCAGGGCTTCGATGCTCGGCACCCGCAGCGCCCGTTCGACCAACGCGAGCGGGATCAGTGACGTCGTCGCGAGCGCGCAGGCCTGTTCGACGACGTTCTGCAGCTGGCGGATATTCCCCGGCCAAGCCGCCGTCGCGAGTGCTTCCATCGCTTCGGGGGCGAAACCGCGCAGCCGTTTGTGGTATTTGCGCCCGATAACCTCGAGGAAATGGTTGGCGAGCAGCGGGATGTCTTCGCGGCGCTGGTCGAGCGTCGGCAAGGTCAGGCTGACGACGTTGAGGCGGTAGAACAGATCCTCGCGGAACTGCCCCTCGGCAAGCGCGAGTTCCAGGTCGCGGTGCGTCGCGGAGATGATCCGCACGTCGATCGGCTCGGCGCGACTCGCCCCGACGGGGCGCACGGCGCGCTCCTGCAGCACGCGCAGCAGCTTCACCTGCAGCGCGAGCGGCATGTCGCCGATCTCGTCGAGAAACACCGTGCCGCGATGGGCGGTAAGGAAAAGCCCGGTGTTGGCCGTCGCCGCGCCGGTGAAAGCGCCTTTCACGTGGCCGAAGAGTTCCGATTCGAGCAACTGTTCCGGAATTGCGCCACAGTTGATCGCGACGAACGGCGCGTTCGCGCGGCTGCTGATGCGGTGGATTGCGCGCGCGAGCAATTCCTTGCCGGTGCCGCTGTCGCCGCGGATGAGAATGCTCGCGTCCGACGCGGCGACGAGACGGGCTTCGTCGAGGACGGTCGCCATGCGGTTGCTGTGGCTGATGATTTCATCACGCCAGTCCCCGTCGTCGGCGTCGTTCCCGACGTGTATCGGGCCGCCTACCTGCAACGCCTGGGAGATCTTTTCAAGCAGCGCCTGACTGTCGAAAGGTTTTGTCAGATAGCCGAAGACGCCGCGGGAAGTCGCCTCGACGGCGTCGGGAATGCTGCCGTGCGCGGTGAGCAGGATCACCGGCAGCACAGGGCAGGTACGCCGGATTTCCTCGAACAGCGCGAGTCCGTCGCGGTCCGGGAGGCGCACGTCGCTGACGACCAGGCTGAAGCGTTCGACTGCGATGCGTCCGAGCGCAGCCTCCGCCGTCTCGGCGGTGCTGACGCGATAACCGCTCGCGTGCAGGCGCAGCGACAGCAGCTTGAGCAGGTCGGTGTCGTCATCGACGAGCAGCAGGTGGGCGCCGGCAGTGGGGGCGGGACTGTGAGTGGCTTTCATCGCGTGATCCTCCGTTCCGTCGGGGGCGGCGGCGGTGCCGCATGGGCGGCCGGGCGCTCCGGCAGCGTGCGTTCGATCTCGGTCAGCGCCTCGATCTTTTCCTCGAGCTGCCGGGCGTGCCGGCGGCTTTCCTTGAGATGCTGGCCGGTGCGTTCGAGTTGCCGGGTGAGGGATTGCGCCGCCGCATCGAGACGTTGCTGCTCGGCAAACTGATCGGCGAGCAGGCACGCCAGCGGACGCAACGCGACCGCTTCGGGTCGTGTCGAGGCGTCGACGACTCCCAGCAGCGCCAGCGCGCGCGGAATATTGCTTCCGGGCGGGCGGGCGAGCGCCATCGCCTGGAGCAGCTGATTGAGCGGGTCGCCCACCCCGACCGCAAGAGCGTCCCGTTCCCGTTCCAGCTCGGCCGGTTCGAGCTGGCGGACGAAATGGTAGTACTCGATCGCACTCTCGACTGCGCGTCGGCCGCCGTCCTTCGACGGGTCGGCGCGCTCGGCGTCGCCCGGCCCCGGCGCAGCCAGGTTCGCGCACGCCCCCAGCAGGACGGCGGCCAGCAAGGCCACGAACGTCCTTGCGACGAACCCCGGTCGCCATGCCGCAGAAGTTGCCGGGACCGACCAGGCTGAGCGACCCGTTTCAGTTTCAGCTTTCATTGGGAAGCGCGATCCTGAAATGGGCGCCCGTGGAAGTCGGCAGCAGCTCGATTTTCCCGCCGTGCGCGTCGATGAATTCGCGCACGATCGAAAGCCCCAGGCCACTGCCATGACGCGGCGCGGCCGGCTGCCGGCTGCCTTGATAAAAAGGTTCGAAGATGCGCTCGGATTCGTTTTCAGGCACGCCGGGGCCCTCATCGATGCAGTCGATCGTCACGTCGCGCAGCTGGCGGGCGATTTTCAGCCGGACCTTGCCTCCGTGCGGACTGAATGAGATCGCGTTCGCGACCAGGTTCGCGAGCGCGATGCGAAGCTTGTCGGGGTCGGCGCTCAACGGCGGGATATTGCCGTTCACGTCGATGTCGACGTGAAGATTCCGGCTTTGTATCTGCAATTGCTGTTCCGCGACCACTGCCTCGACCAGCGGTCGCAATGCCACTTTCCGCCGCTTGAGGCTGCGGGCGTCGAACACCGCCGCGTTGTAGCCCAGCAATCCTTCGATGCGCAACTGCAGCGCGCGGGTATTGTGTTCGAGAATGCCCACCACTTCGTGCTGCCCGGCCGTGAGCTCGCCAACGACGCCGTCCTTGAGCAGCGCGATGCCTTCGCGCAAGGATGCGAGCGGAGTTTTCAGTTCGTGCGAGACATGGCGCAAGACTCGCGTGCGGTTTGCTTCCAGGTCGGCGAGGCGTACCCGCAGCCAGTCCAGTCGTCGCCCGACCCGGCGCAAGTCGGCCGGCCCGCCAATGATGACCGGTTCGTCGAAGCGGCTCTCGCCGAGGGCTTCGATCGCGCCTTCGACCCTGGTCAGCGGACGCAGCACCCACCATCCGGTGAGCGCCGCGAGCAGGAAGGCCGCTGTCACTGCGACCAACAGATGCCACGCCAGCTGTTCCCGATTGCCGTCGAGTTCGTCGAGCAGCCGTTTCGACTCCGCCTCCAGCTGCAGCCGGAGTTCCGCGGCGAGCTGCTCATTGAGGACCGGCAACTCCCCGAGTGCCTGGAGCGCGACGTCGGCTCCTGCGCGAGTGTTCAATGCTGCGGCCACCCGCTCAGCGGCGTCGCTCCACTGGTTGACGAGTCTTTGCGATTTCGTGCTTCCAAGACCGGCAATCCATACCAGCGCCGTCATCGAATCGTCGCGCGCCTGCTCGAACCGCTCGAGCAGGACGGGATCGCCGAGAACCAGAAACTGGCGGGCGCTGCGTTCCAGATCCACCGTGCGTTCGCCCAGTTCCTGGAGCGCGCTGGAAAAACCGAGCGCGTGCTTTGCACCTTCCCGACTGCGCGCCGCTAAGTCTTCCAGGGTCAGCAGTCCGCCGAGCGCAGCGGTGCCGAGGATCGCGGCGATGAGCAGAAAGCTCGCAAGCAGCGTGGAACTGAAGGACAGGCGGGACATGGACGGCCGGCGAATAGCTCGAAGTCCGGCGTCGCAGTTTAGGGTGGGGCGGGGTCGGGGTCCGTAAGGAAATGCAAGTTGGCGCTTTTTGGCTACACCTATGTCGCTGTGGAGCGACACACACAACTCGATAGTATTCAAGTTGTTGTGATCAATTGCCGTGCAAAGCGTCGCTCATGGGCAACAGAAGATGGCTAAAAATCTCCTGTACCGCTCCAGCTTATATTTCCAGGAATATGAATATAAAAGAGTAAATCCGCATGGCCTGGATTTTGCACTCGCGTCCCTGGTCGTCCGACGCGAATTCACTCCAGGAGAGATCATGTTCAGCAAATCCCCAGTGTTCCCGAAAGCTGCCGATCCACAGGCCGCGCGTGGACCGCGTATCGGGCCGGGCAATTTCGCAGGTGCCCAACCGGCGGGGCCGGTCAACAGTTCCAACACTTCTGCCGAGGCATCCCCGGTGGGGCGCGATGTCGGAACGAGCAGCATGGGAGGAGGGGCAGCCGCTTCGACCTCCCTTCCTCGCGCCAACGAGGCCGCCGAGGATGCGGGCTATGCTTCGGGCAGCCGCCTCATCGTCGGGCCCGAAGTCAAGCTCAAAGGCGCGGAAATCCTGGATTGCGATACGCTGATCGTCGAAGGCCGCGTCGAAGCGACGATGGACAGCCGCGTCATTCGCATCGCCGAAAGCGGCTCGTTCGCAGGGACGGTCGGCATCGACATTGCTGAAATCCGCGGCCGGTTCGATGGCGAACTTACTGCGCGCACCCAACTCGTGATCCACGCAACGGGTCGTGTCAGCGGCAAGATCCGCTACGGCAAGATCCTGATCGAGGAAGGCGGCGAGCTGTCCGGTGACGTTCAGTCGCTGGCTTCGGCGAAGGAGGCGGGGAGAGCCGTGCCGCGCGAGGAGCCGATGCCGAAAGTCGCAGTGGTGGGCGCCAGCTGACGACTGTCGTGTCCCAGCGACACGCGCCAGGAGGCGGCTCGCGAGAGGCAGGTCGCCCCCGCCACGCCGCTTTTCGGTTCAGTTCGCGCGACTCCCGCGGTCATCGGACGCGAGTCGCAGCGACTGGTAGCTCCAGTGCTTCTCCCACGCTGCCCGCACCAGGGTCGGGTACTCGGGTTTGCCGAGGCTGCCGTTGTATCGCCCCAGCGCCCGGTACAGATCGCCTTTTTCGATGTCGAGGTAATGGCGCAGGATCGTGCAGCCGTAGCGCAGGTTCGTACGCAGGTGGAAGAGGTTGTCTTGCGGCAGGCCGATTGTCTTGATCCAGAACGGCATCACCTGCATGAAGCCGCGCGCTCCGGCACTCGAGACTGCGTATTTCCGGAAGCCGCTCTCGACCTGGATCAGGCCGAGCACGAGTTGCGGATCGAGTCCCGCCCGCGTCGCTTCGTAGTGCACTGCAGTCAGCAATTCTTCCCGGTAATGGCGGTCCGGGATGCGTTTTTCGAGACGGCGGGACATGTCCTGCAGCCAGCGGACCCGCTCGCCCTCGTTCGCAATCAGGAGTTCCGGAGCACCGGCGTCGCTCACGGCCGCGTGCAGCGTCGAGCGCACGCTCGCCGCCATCGGTTCGTACTGCTGGCGGCCGGCGAGCGCCTGCTGCGGAGCGCCGGCGAGACCCGTGAGCAGAACGACGCTCAGCACGAGGCTGCACGCGGCCCTCATGCCGCCGCTATCGGTGCTCCTCACGCAGTCGGCCGGAGCTTCGAGCCGACGAAAGCTGCGAGTTCGGCAAGCGGAATCTTCGCCGCCTCGGCGTCGCGCCGCCCCTGATATTCGGCCATCCCGTCCTTCAGTCCGCGATCGCCGATGACGACGCGATGCGGAACACCGATCAGTTCCCAGTCGGCGAACATCACGCCGGGACGCTCGTCGCGGTCGTCGAGGATCACGTCGATGCCCCCGGCGCACAGCGTCTCATATAGCTTCGTCGCTTCGGTGCGCACCGCGTCGGACTTGCCCCAGCCGACCGGACAGACGACGACGCGGAACGGCGCGATCGCATCCGGCCAGATGATGCCGCGGGCGTCGTGGTTCTGCTCGATCGCCGCACCGAGGATGCGCGTGACGCCGATGCCGTAGCAGCCCATTTCGAAATGCTTCGGCTTGCCGTTTTCGTCGAGGAAGGTCGCGTTCATCGACTGCGAGTATTTGGTGCCGAGGTAGAAAACGTGGCCGACCTCGATGCCGCGCTGGATCGCGAGCCGTCCCCTGCCGTCCGGGCTCGGGTCGCCTTCGATGATGTTGCGCAGGTCGGCGACGAGGTCGGGTTCCGGCAGGTCGCGGCCCCAGTTCGTGCCGGTCAAGTGGAAGTCCGCCTCGTTGGCGCCGCAGATGAAGTCGGCCATGTTCGCGACAGTGCGGTCGGCGACAATCTTGACGGCCTTGTTCACGCCCACGGGTCCGAGGTAGCCGGGCTGGCAGCCGAAGCGCTCGGCGATCTCGGTTTCCGTCGCGAAGCGGAACCCCGCCTTCAGGCCGGGGATCTTGCCCGCCTTGACCTCGTTCAGTTCGTGGTCGCCGCGCACGAGCAGCAGCCACACTGTGACGCCGGCCGGCTTGTTCGTGTCATCGACGTCATCGGTCGCGAGGACAAGTGATTTCACCGTCGTCTCGAGCGGCACGCCGAGAAGCTTCGCGACCTCTTCGCAGGTCGTCCTGCCCGGAGTGGGGGTCTTTTCGAGCGCCTGGGCCGGCGCGGCGCGCGTCGCCAGCAACGGCAGCGCTTCGGCAAGTTCGATGTTGGCCGCGTAATCGGAACCGGGGCAATAGACGATTGCATCCTCGCCAGTGTCGGCGATGACCTGGAATTCGTGCGAGCGGTCCCCGCCGATCGCTCCGGTATCGGCGGCGACAGCCCGGTACGTCAGACCGAGCCGGTCGAAAATGCGGCAGTAGGCAGCGTACATCGCGTCGTAGCTGCGGCCTGCGGCGGCCACGTCGCGGTCGAACGAATAGGCGTCTTTCATCGTGAACTCGCGGCCACGCATCACGCCGAATCGTGGTCGGCGCTCGTCGCGGAACTTCGTCTGGATCTGGTAGAAATTCTTCGGCAGCTGACGATAGCTCTTCAATTCCTGACGAGCGATATCGGTGACCACTTCCTCGGATGTGGGTTGCAGCGCGAAGTCGCGCTGGTGCCTATCCTTGAAGCGCAGCATCTCGGCGCCCATCTGTTCCCAGCGGCCGGTTTCGTCCCAGAGTTCGGCCGGCTGAACGAGCGGCATCGTCAGTTCGAGGGCGCCGGCGCGGTTCATTTCGTCCCGCACGATGTCCTCGACCTTGCGGATCACGCGCAGGCCGATGGGAAGGTAACTGTAGATTCCGGCTGCGACCTTGCGGATAAAGCCCGCACGCAGCATCAGTTTCTGGCTGACGACCTCGGCGTCCGAAGGGGCTTCCTTGAGGGTGGAGATGAAATACTGGCTGGCGCGCATGCTGGATCCGGAGGTCGGGCTGGTGGGCAAAGACGCGATTTTACCGTGTCGACAGCCGATATGCAGATCGCGGTACGTCGCTCGGCCTGCCGCATACCGGCACGAAGCGGCCGAACGGGAACGCTTCCGGTGGTTCGCCTTTCCAAGTCTCTGTAAATGTGGAAAAATTGTGACAGTTCTTGAATTGAAGGTTTGATCATGCTCGATCGTGAAGGCTATCGCCCGAACGTCGGCATCATTCTGGTCAACACGCGCAATGAGGTTTTCTGGGGCAAGCGGATCCGTGAGCATTCGTGGCAGTTCCCGCAAGGTGGCATCAAGCACGGCGAATCGCCGGAGCAGGCCATGTTCCGTGAACTGTTCGAGGAAGTGGGTCTGCGTCCCGAGCATGTGAAGATTCTCGGCCGCACGCGTGGCTGGTTGCGGTATGACGTTCCGAAGCACTGGATCAAGCGGGAATGGCGCAATACCTACCGGGGACAGAAACAAATCTGGTTTCTGTTGCGTTTGGTGGGGCGTGATTCGGACGTCTGTCTGCGAGCCAGCACTCATCCGGAGTTCGATGCCTGGCGCTGGAGTGACTATTGGGTGCCGCTGGAAGCCGTGATTGAGTTCAAGCGGCAGGTGTACCAGCAGGCGTTGTTCGAACTGTCGAAAACGTTGTTCCGGACGCGACCTTGCGATCCACCCGAGGCCTACAAGGCACTGGCCGAAGTACGTGAGCCTTGAGTGCCGTTCCTCGTTGCCCCGCATGTCGATATCCGGCATGCGGGGCGTTTTCTTTGAGCTGACTCATTCGTCTTGCGGAATTCCGTCGGTTCAGCGCGATGAACTTCCGGGAAACGATCGGGTCGAACGGATGCGTCCGGGCTGTTTGCAGCCGCGGCCTCTGCCAAGCTTCTCGGACATGAAAAAGATGCGCTTGCGGCAGGCTGAAAAGACCGGCTGCATGGAGTTGGCACGCTTGTCGATATTCTGTAATGGGAGGTGTCCATGAACCGGGAATTCGATCCGCTTCCGCAAGCGCGCCTGGCGGGGCTGCATTGCGAAGTCGCAAGAACCGATAACAGCCGCAGGGTCTCCCGCAACTCCCCGGCGATAGAGGTCATGACCGACCTCACGAGAATTCCCGCGGCGACGATCGCGGCCGAAACCTCGCTGGCCGATGCCAACCGCGCCATGATTCTGCGCGGCGTGCGACTGTTGCTGGTGACCGATTCGCGTCACCAGGTGATGGGCGTGATTTCGGTTGCGGACCTGCTGGGCGAAGGCCCGGTCCGGACCGCACAGGAACGGGGCACGCGGGTTGGCGAACTGACCGTCCATTCGGTCATGACGCCCCTCGAGCGGACTGAGGCCGTCGAACTCGGCGAAGTGATGCGCGCGGACGTCGGACATGTCCTCGCGACGCTGAAACGCTCCGGTCGGCAGCATGCCCTCGTGCTGGAACGCTGCGAGGGCGGACGGGGCCTGATCAGGGGAATTTTCTCGGCGTCCCAGATCGCGCGCCAACTCGGGGAGCCTCAGCCCGTGAGCACCGAGATCGCGAGGAATTTCGCCGAGATCGAAGCGGCAATCTCCGCGTGAGGCAATAAGCCCGGCTCCCACCGTGTCTCATCGCGCTTTCCCTCGGGGGAAGGCTGAAGGCGAGACCGGGCAAGCGCACCGGATATCTTGAAAACCTCGAGCCGTAGGGGCCGCCGGTCCACGCGTCGAGCGGACATGAGGCTGGTTTTTGCTTTTTCGATTGCCGACGACGGTCCGGAACGTGACAATGCCGAAAAAACCTCTGTGCTGCATTTCCTCCGATTCCAGTTGCCACCGGACACGATTCGGTCGTTAAAGGCCGGTGGAGCGTGCGCAATCGGGATCGATCAGCCGGCGCCCTCTGCGGCGGTGGATACGCTGCCCGAGAGGATTCGTTTGTTCCTGTGCGGAGACCTGCAAGCTTGAAACCGTTCCAAACCGTCGTCCAAGCGGGGGTGGCAGCTCTCGTGTTCTTTTCCGGCGCAGCTTGCGCCGGTCTTTTCAGCGACCCGGACCCGCACTGGAAGGAAGGCCACTACGAGTTGCCCGCGCCGCCGCTTCCCTCCGCATTGCGTGAATTCCCCGTCGATGTGACTTCACGCAACCGTTTTCTGCTCGATGAGCATAGCGTGACCGTGGGCGAGGACGGCGTCGTGCGCTACGTACTCGTAGTGCACACTGCGGGCGGCGCCGAGAACGTCACTTTCGAAGGCATTCGTTGCGAGGTGGCGGGATGGCGTATCTATGCGGTGGGCCGCGACGGGGGCGAGTGGGCGGTGGCGCGCGACGCCGGCTGGCAGCCAATCGTCGACACGGCATACAACCGTCCGCGTGCAGCTTTGGCGAAGGAATATTTATGCGACGGAGTGGTCCCGCCCCGGGACGTCGGCGAAGTGGTGCGGCGCCTGCGCGGCAGGGAGCCGGCATTGAAATGACCGACATTCAGAGGTGTTCATGATCGACGAAGCGATTGTCCAGTTCGACAAGGCTTTGCGCACGCTATTCGCGCCCGCGCGCAGCGTGCGCCCGACGCCCGGCGCGGGCGTGCCCGAAACGCATCTCGGGGATCGTGATCGGCAGCATGTCGCGGCCCTGATGCGCGTCAACCACAGCGGCGAGATCTGCGCCCAGGCGCTGTACCAGGGGCAGTCGATGAGCGCGGGTGACCTCGACGTCAAACGCGAACTCGCGCGGGCCTCGGACGAGGAAACCGAGCACCTGGCGTGGACCGAGCAGCGTATTTCCGAACTCGGAGGGCGCAAGAGCCTGCTGAATCCGCTGTGGTACGGTGGGTCGCTGGCGCTGGGGCTGCTGGCCGGGAGGCTTGGCGACCGATGGAGTCTCGGCTTCCTTGCCGAAACTGAGCGCCAGGTCGAAGCGCATCTCGACGGCCATCTGGAACATTTGCCTCCGGAGGACCACAAGTCTCGTGAAATCATCGAGCAGATGAAGGCGGATGAGGCGCATCACGCTGACGTCGCCCTCGCCCTCGGGGCTCACGAATTGCCTGCGCCCTTCAGGGGAGCAATGAGATTGATGGCCCGCGTGATGACGGCGACTGCATACCGGATATAGCGGGAAAAACCCTTGTGGCGCCTCCGTCCAGTGCCGTCACTCGCACTCGACGATGTCCCATTCGTGCACCAATTCGGCCGTCTTGCCGAGCATGATCGACGCCGAGCAATATTTCTCTGCCGAGAGGTGAATCGCGCGTTCCACCGCCTCGGCCTTCAACCCCTTGCCGCGCACGGTGTAGTGAAAAGTGATGCGGGTGAACACCTTCGGGTCTGCTTCCGCTCGTTCGCTCGAAAGCTTTACCTCGCAGCCGCGGACCTCCTGGCGGCCGCGTTTCAGGATCAGCACGATGTCGAACGCCGTGCATCCGCCAGCGCCGGCAAGCATCATTTCCATCGGGCGGGGGGCAAGATTTCGGCCGCCTGCCTCCGGTGCCCCATCCATCGCCACGACGTGACCGGTCCCGGTCTCCGCGAGGAAAGTCATTCCATCGACCCACTTTATAGTGCATTCCATCATCTACTCCGTTGTCCGCTTGATGAGCGAGGGAACCTCTGGGCGAGGCGGAGCGGCATTTTACCGGATGGCAATTCGATACGGCCAACCGGACGCGAGATGGGTCAGCATCCGGATTTTCTATTGCGGCGCAATAATACACCTCGAATGCATAACAACGTGTCACGCTGAGGTGGGCACATGTTGACGATGGTGGCCTGTTAAATTGATTAGTATCAATATCTTGCTCATAAATAAGTAAAATTTATCGAGTAATCAAAACATTTATAGTGCAATGCACAATAAAAGCTTGTGACGGGGGGCGTGTTTCACGATAATCGTACCCAGTCGGATCAAGGCGGTTTCGTGATCCAAGCGGTGTCTCCTCCACCCTCCTCCTTTGGTGTGGATTTAACGCAGTCCTGCATGGGCTGCGTTTTTTTTGCCTCCTCTCTTGTGACAGGGCTGCAGTAGCCTGAATTTGACTTCCCGGTATGGTTACGGGTACCATCACGAGCTTTCCGTTTATTGGCCTTCGCCCTAGGCCGGACAAGATCGAGGATTCGAATGAAAACGTTTTCTGCCAAGCCGCATGAAGTCAAGCGCGACTGGTTTGTTGTCGACGCGTCGGACAAGGTGCTTGGCCGGCTTGCCGCCGAAGTGGCCCGTCGCCTCCGTGGCAAGCACAAGGCCATCTACACGCCGCACGTCGATACGGGTGACTTCATCGTCGTCGTCAATGTCGAAAAGCTGCGGGTGACCGGCAACAAGGCGCTGGACAAGAAGTATTATCGTCATACTGGTTATCCGGGCGGAATCTACGAAACCAACTTCACCAAGCTGCAGCAACGCTTTCCCGAGCGCGTGCTGGAAAAGGCGGTGAAGGGCATGCTGCCGAAGGGGCCGCTGGGTTACGCCATGCTGAAGAAGCTGAAGTGCTACGCGGGTGGTGAACATCCGCATTCCGCTCAGCAGCCCCAAGTTCTCGAGATCTGACAGGAGCCGATCAATGGCTGTGAGTTACAACTACGGCACCGGCCGCCGCAAGACTGCGGTTGCTCGCGTGTTCATCAAGCCGGGTTCCGGCAATATCGTCGTCAACGGCAAGCCGGTCGACGAGTTTTTTTCGCGTGAAACTGGGCGCATGATTGTGCGTCAGCCGCTTGTGCTGACCGAAAACGACAGCCGCTTCGACATCATGGTCAATGTGACGGGCGGCGGCGAGTCTGGTCAGGCCGGTGCTGTTCGCCACGGTATCACCCGTGCGCTGATCGAATATGATGCAGAACTCAAGCCCGTGCTGCGCAAGGCCGGCTTCGTGACTCGTGACGCTCGCGAAGTAGAACGGAAGAAGGTTGGTTTCCGCAAGGCGCGTCGCCGCAAGCAGTTCTCGAAGCGCTGATACTTCGTATCTGCGAGCAGAAAAGCCGCCCTTCGAGGCGGCTTTTCTCGTTTCGAACTCAAGATCGACCGCTGCGAGTGCGATAATTCATCGCTCGGAAAGGTAGTCACGGCAAGGAGAAGGCATGATCAAGATTGGTGTGGTCGGTGGAACGGGATATACCGGAGTGGAACTGTTGAGGCTGCTTGCCCGCCACCCCGAGGCGAACCTGGTTGCGATAACCTCGCGCGGCGACGCCGGTATGCCCGTTTGCGACATGTTTCCGAGTCTGCGCGGTCGTGTCGATCTGCGCTTCGTGACTCCGCAGGACGCGGCGCTCGACCGCTGCGATGTAGTCTTCTTTGCCACGCCCAACGGGATCGCAATGCAGCAGGCAAGGGAACTCGTCGATGCCGGTGTGCGGCTGATCGATCTGGCGGCGGATTTCCGCATCCGGGATGTTGGAGAATGGGAGAAGTGGTACGGGATGAAACACGCTTCGCCGGAGCTGGTGGCCGAAGCCGTCTACGGCTTGCCCGAGCGGAACCGCGAACGCATTCGTTCGGCCCGCATACTGGCTAATCCAGGTTGCTACCCGACCGCGGTCCAACTGGGCTTTCTGCCGTTGGTCGAGGCCGGAGTGGTGGATCTGTCGCATTTGATCGCGGATGTGAAATCCGGAGTCTCGGGGGCGGGACGCAAGGCGGAAGTCCATACGTTGTTTGCCGAGGCGGCCGACAACTTCAAAGCTTACGCAGTGGCGGGGCACCGCCATCTTCCCGAGATTCGTCAAGGACTCGAGGCGATGGCCGGACAGGGTGTTGGCCTCACTTTTGTTCCACATTTGACCCCGATCATCCGTGGCATCCATGCGACGCTTTACGCCAGGCTTTCGACGGATGTGAATGTGCAGAAGCTGTTTGAAGAACGGTATCAGAACGAGCTCTTTGTCGATGTTCTACCCGCAGGCAGTCATCCGGAAACCCGCTCGGTGAGGGCAAGCAACCTTTGCCGTGTGGCCGTCCACCGGCCGCAAGGCAGCGACGTCGTCGTGGTCCTGTCGGTCATCGATAATCTCGTCAAGGGTGCCGCCGGCCAAGCCGTCCAGTGCATGAACATCATGTTTGAACTGGATGAGTCGCTCGGGCTCGATATCCTTCCGGTGTCCCCATAGGGGAACTATCGGCTGGACCGGTGATCGGACTTTGACGAAAATGCTTCCTGTGGCGCATCATGTGCCAGTGTTCTGATAGAGGAGAAAATATGAACACCGTAGTTGATACCCCAGAACTGATGGTCTTCACGGATAGTGCGGCCATGAAGGTCAAGGAGCTGATTGAGGAGGAGGGCAACCCTGAACTGAAGCTGCGCGTTTTCGTGAGCGGCGGGGGATGTTCCGGTTTTCAGTACGGTTTTACGTTCGACGAGGAAGTGAACGAGGACGACACCGCCTTCGAAAAAAACGGCGTGACGTTGCTGGTCGATCCGATGAGCTACCAGTACTTGGTAGGGGCCGAAATCGATTACAGCGAGGGGCTGGAAGGGTCCCAGTTCGTGATCCGCAATCCGAACGCGACAAGTACTTGCGGCTGCGGCTCTTCGTTTTCTGCGTGAACGAAAGACACTTGCGGGTTTGTTCCCCGCAGGGTGAAGCAGGAACGGGATGCTGCTGCATCCCGTTTTCTTTTCAGCCTTTCTGCGCCAGAAAGCTCAATCGGCTTGAGCCACGACTGTTCGATTCAGTAGCGCCAATCGTTGTAGCAGGGGGGCAGTACGGCTCTTGAATGCGGCCAGGGCGGTGGGTCCCAGTGGCTGGACGGTAGGTAGCGCAATCTTCATCGGATCGCGCGCAATATTGTTGACGCGGATTTCGTAATGCAGGTGCGGGCCGGTCGCCCAGCCCGTCGACCCCACATAGCCGATCAGATCGCCCTGCCTGATTTTTGTGCCTTTTCGAAGACCGCCGGCAAAGCCGTTGAGGTGAGCATAGGCGGTGGAGTAGCCGTCCCGGTGTTGCAAGATAACAATGTTGCCATAGCCGTTCTGCCTGCCTGCATAGTTTACAACGCCGTCAGAGGCCGCCTTCACGGGGGTGCCGGTCGGCGCTGCAAAGTCCACGCCGTTGTGGCTGCGCCAACTGCGGTGAATGGGGTGGAGACGCCGCCCGAACGTGGAGGAGATTCTGGAGAACTCGAGAGGGTACCGGAGGTATGCCTCATTCAGCCCGCGACCCTCGGGTGTGTAGTACGCCTCGCTCCCATCCGCATCTCGGTGGAATACCACAGCGTATTTTTTTCCTTGGTTGACGAACTCGGCCGCCAGCACTCGTCCACTACCTGCAGGAGCCCCCTTGTCGTAAATCGTCTCGTAGACGACGCTGAATTGATCTCCTGCACGCAGATCCGAGCTGAAATCGATCTCGGTGCCAAAAATCTCCGCAAGCTTTGTCGCGATGCTGTCGGGAACCCCCGCCGAATCCGTGGCACCGAAAAGCGTATGGCGGATCGTTCCGGAGCGCATCTCGATGTGGGTGTCCACTTCGGGGTGGGCTTGCCTGCGGGAGCGGATCCCCTCTGGAGTGCGCTCGATTGTGAAGCGTGAATCACCTCTCGCGACTGGCAAAGTCAGGGAAACGAGTTTTCCGCGGCCGTCGACGAGTGCCAATACGGACCGTCCTGCATGCAGTTGGCGAAGTGTGCTTCGGCTTTCGGGATCGCTAGACAGGAAATCGAGCGCTTCCTGGTCGTCGATCTTGATGCGCCGGAAAAGCGACTGAATCGTATCGCCCGGCTGCACCCGTTCGTCGAAAACGAAAGGGATGGGTCCATTGGCACTAGGCTGGACGGTAACGGAGCCAAGCTGCTCGGTGACCGATTGCACCGGAAACGGCGGCAAGGGATCGCCGGGAACCACTGCAGTGGCCGCGACGACGCTCAAAAGTGAGGTGCCCACGAGCGTTCCAAGCATCCATCGCCGGCGGCCGGAAGGGAGATGGTGGAACAGTTCGGCTAGAATCCTGATTTTTCGTGCCTGCATGGGAAACACTGGGCAAAAACTTGCGCGAGTTTAGCAAAGTTTTTCCGGCTGCCCTAACGAATGGAGAAATACATGACTGACGTACAGGCGGCCCTTGAGCTGATAAAGCGGGGAGCTGAAGAGTTACTGGTCGAAGCGGAACTTGTCGAAAAACTCGAATCGGATCGCCCTCTGCGCGTGAAGGCGGGTTTCGACCCGACGGCACCCGACCTGCACCTAGGGCACACTGTCCTGCTCAACAAGTTGCGGCACTTCCAGGAACTGGGCCATCAGGTAATGTTTCTGGTGGGTGACTTTACCGCAATGATCGGTGATCCGTCCGGGAAGAACGCCACTCGGCCGCCCTTGTCGCGTGAGCAGATCCTTGAAAATGCTCGGACCTATCAGGAGCAGGTGTTCAAGATTCTCGATCCGGACAAGACGGAGATCTGCTTTAACTCCTCGTGGATGGAGTCTCTGGGGACAGCGGGGATGATCCGTCTGGCATCACGGTACACCGTGGCCCGCATGCTGGAGAGGGACGATTTTGCAAAGCGCTACGCGGGGGGGCAGGCTATCGCGATCCACGAGTTTCTGTACCCTCTGTGCCAGGGCTACGACTCGGTGGCGATGCGGGCGGATGTCGAGCTTGGGGGGACAGACCAGAAATTCAATCTGCTGGTCGGCAGAGAGCTTCAGAAGCATGATCGGCAGGCTCCCCAGTGCGTGTTGATGATGCCTCTGCTGGAGGGACTCGACGGCGTTAACAAGATGTCGAAGTCGCTTGGCAACTACATAGGCATCACGGAAGCACCTCGCGAAATTTTCGGGAAGATCATGTCGATCTCCGATAGTTTGATGTGGCGCTATTTCGACTTGCTGTCGTTTCATCCTGCGGTCGAGATCGCGCGCTATCGCGCCGAGGTCGAAGGGGGGCGTAATCCGCGCGAGCTGAAAGTGCTGCTGGCGCAGGAGATCGTGGCCCGGTTCCACAGCCACGCTGCTGCAGAGGATGCACTCGCTGATTTCGAAGCACGATTCCAACGGGGGGTATTGCCAGACGACATCCCCGAAGTGAATGTCGTGGTCGGGGATGGCGGTTTGCCGGTGTTCCAAGTCGTCAAACAGGCAGGACTGACTGGAAGTACATCGGAAGCGCTGCGTATGATCGAGCAGGGCGCGGTTCGACTGAATGGGGAACGAGTCGAGGACAAAGGTCTTGTGCTTCAGCGTGATCAAACGGTTGTCTTGCAGGTTGGAAAACGGAAGTTCGCATCGGTTGTACTGAATTGACGGGAATTTCTCCGTGATCAAGAAGTCGCTTGGCTCCGAGGACGGATTACGTCAACAACCGGTTGACTGCCTGTTGGATGTGTCTATAATCCGCCGTTCTTCGCGCTCCAGTCGGTTTTTTGCGGTGGGGGGCGAGGCGCGGTGGCGGTAGAGGGAGCTTCACCGGTGGTCAGGAAAGAAGCCGGTGGGGGTTGACGGCAGCAGCGAAGTCGGTCAGAATCTCTTTCTCGCTGCAACGGCAGCGGTTCTTTAAAAAGTTGAACAACCGATAAGTGTGGGTACTGGGTTGCTGCGGTGGCCGGATTGTCTTCGGGCAGATCCGGCATTGCAAAGATCGAGTGCTCGCAGAAGTCAGTAAAGATTCTTTGAGTGCTTTGTTGGATTGAACTTAAGAGTTTGATCCTGGCTCAGATTGAACGCTGGCGGCATGCTTTACACATGCAAGTCGAACGGCAGCGGGGGCTTCGGCCTGCCGGCGAGTGGCGAACGGGTGAGTAATGCATCGGAACGTACCCAGTCGTGGGGGATAACTACGCGAAAGCGTGGCTAATACCGCATACGCCCTGAGGGGGAAAGCGGGGGACCTTCGGGCCTCGCGCGATTGGAGCGGCTGATGTCGGATTAGCTGGTTGGTGGGGTAAAGGCCTACCAAGGCGACGATCCGTAGCTGGTCTGAGAGGATGATCAGCCACACTGGGACTGAGACACGGCCCAGACTCCTACGGGAGGCAGCAGTGGGGAATTTTGGACAATGGGCGCAAGCCTGATCCAGCCATGCCGCGTGAGTGAAGAAGGCCTTCGGGTTGTAAAGCTCTTTCAGACGGAAAGAAATCGGGCGGGTGAATAGCCTGCCTGGATGACGGTACTGTCAGAAGAAGCACCGGCTAACTACGTGCCAGCAGCCGCGGTAATACGTAGGGTGCGAGCGTTAATCGGAATTACTGGGCGTAAAGCGTGCGCAGGCGGTTGTGTAAGACAGGTGTGAAATCCCCGGGCTTAACCTGGGAACTGCGCTTGTGACTGCACGGCTGGAGTACGGCAGAGGGGGGTGGAATTCCACGTGTAGCAGTGAAATGCGTAGAGATGTGGAGGAACACCGATGGCGAAGGCAGCCCCCTGGGCCGATACTGACGCTCATGCACGAAAGCGTGGGGAGCAAACAGGATTAGATACCCTGGTAGTCCACGCCCTAAACGATGTCGACTAGTTGTTCGGTGCGGTAACGCGCTGAGTAACGCAGCTAACGCGTGAAGTCGACCGCCTGGGGAGTACGGCCGCAAGGTTAAAACTCAAAGGAATTGACGGGGACCCGCACAAGCGGTGGATGATGTGGATTAATTCGATGCAACGCGAAAAACCTTACCTACCCTTGACATGCCTGGAATCCTGCAGAGATGCGGGAGTGCCTTCGGGAGCCAGGACACAGGTGCTGCATGGCTGTCGTCAGCTCGTGTCGTGAGATGTTGGGTTAAGTCCCGCAACGAGCGCAACCCTTGTCGCTAATTGCCATCATTAGGTTGGGCACTTTAGCGAGACTGCCGGTGACAAACCGGAGGAAGGTGGGGATGACGTCAAGTCCTCATGGCCCTTATGGGTAGGGCTTCACACGTCATACAATGGTCGGTACAGAGGGTTGCCAAGCCGCGAGGTGGAGCCAATCCCACAAAGCCGATCGTAGTCCGGATCGTAGTCTGCAACTCGACTACGTGAAGTCGGAATCGCTAGTAATCGCAGATCAGCATGCTGCGGTGAATACGTTCCCGGGTCTTGTACACACCGCCCGTCACACCATGGGAGTGGGTTTCACCAGAAGTAGGTAGCTTAACCTTTCGGGGAGGGCGCTTACCACGGTGAGATTCATGACTGGGGTGAAGTCGTAACAAGGTAGCCGTATCGGAAGGTGCGGCTGGATCACCTCCTTTCAAGAGAAGAGGCCGCGGCGACGCAGTATCCACAACTTATCGGTTGTTCAGGCAACGAGAGCCTCGAAGGCATGAGGGTCTGTAGCTCAGCTGGTTAGAGCACCGTCTTGATAAGGCGGGGGTCGTTGGTTCGAACCCAACCAGACCCACCAAGCGATCAAGCGGGGGATTAGCTCAGCTGGGAGAGCACCTGCTTTGCAAGCAGGGGGTCGACGGTTCGATCCCGTCATCCTCCACCAGTGTTCGGGGTGGGTAGAGGCGTCGGAAAAGGGCTAAGCCGTGCGGATCGTCGGGTCCGCAGGGCTTAGGCCTTGGCAGGTTTTTGAGGCTGCGTTCTTTAACAAAGTGGAAGAAGTAAAGTGTGCGACAGTGGGCCGCGAGGCGCGCTGTTGCATGGGTTGGTGTGATTGCATTTTTGCGGTCATTGGCGCTTTGAACCAGCGGCCGGTGACTGCGCACAAGCGTGAGTTCGTCTATGGCGGTGGTGCCCTGGCAACAGGGTCCATGGTTATAGGATCAAGCGACTAAGTGCATGTGGTGGATGCCTTGGCGATCACAGGCGATGAAGGACGTGCAAGCCTGCGAAAAGCGGGGGGGAGCTGGCAATGGAGCTTTGATCCCCCGATGTCCGAATGGGGAAACCCACTCCTTTTGGAGTATCCCGCGCTGAATACATAGGCGTGTGGAGGCGAACGCGGCGAACTGAAACATCTAAGTAGCCGCAGGAACAGAAATCAACCGAGATTCCCCAAGTAGTGGCGAGCGAACGGGGAGCAGCCTGCACGACTAAACCAATTACTTAGCAAAACGGTCTGGAAAGTCCGACGATACAGGGTGATAGTCCCGTATGCGAAAAGTAGCTGGCGGGTCTGAGCGTGCGACAAGTAGGGCGGGACACGAGAAATCCTGTCTGAAGATGGGGGGACCATCCTCCAAGGCTAAATACTCGTGATCGACCGATAGTGAACCAGTACCGTGAGGGAAAGGCGAAAAGAACCCCGGGAGGGGAGTGAAATAGATCCTGAAACCGCATGCATACAAACAGTGGGAGCCTCCTTCGTGGGGTGACTGCGTACCTTTTGTATAATGGGTCAGCGACTTACGTTCAGTAGCGAGCTTAACCGAATAGGGGAGGCGTAGGGAAACCGAGTCTGACAAGGGCGGCTGAGTTGCTGGGCGTAGACCCGAAACCGGATGATCTATCCATGGCCAGGATGAAGGTGCGGTAACACGCACTGGAGGTCCGAACCCACTAATGTTGAAAAATTAGGGGATGAGCTGTGGATAGGGGTGAAAGGCTAAACAAATCCGGAAATAGCTGGTTCTCCCCGAAAACTATTTAGGTAGTGCGTCGTACGGACACTTGCGGGGGTAGAGCACTGTAATCGTTGGGGGGGTCACTGCGATCTACCCCGCGATAGCAAACTCCGAATACCGCAAAGTGATATACGGCAGACAGTCCTGGGGTGCTAACGTCCTGGGACAAGAGGGAAACAACCCAGACCGCCAGCTAAGGTCCCAAATACATGGCTAAGTGGGAAACGAAGTGGGAAGGCCCAGACAGCTAGGAGGTTGGCTTAGAAGCAGCCATCCTTTAAAGAAAGCGTAATAGCTCACTAGTCGAGTCGTCCTGCGCGGAAGATGTAACGGGGCTCAAGCCATGAACCGAAGCTGCGGATCTCGCAAGAGATGGTAGGGGAGCGTTCCGTAAGCCTGCGAAGGTGTCTCGAGAGGGATGCTGGAGGTATCGGAAGTGCGAATGCTGACATGAGTAGCGATAAAGGGTGTGAAAAGCACCCTCGCCGAAAGCCCAAGGTTTCCTGCGCAACGTTCATCGACGCAGGGTGAGTCGGCCCCTAAGGCGAGGCAGAAATGCGTAGTCGATGGGAAACGGGTCAATATTCCCGTACCGGTCCTAGATGCGATGGGGGGACGGAGAAGGTTAGGCCAGCCGGGTGTTGGATGTCCCGGTTTAAGCGTGTAGGCGTGCCCCGTAGGCAAATCCGCGGGGCTGAGCTGAGGCGTGATGACGAGGGCTCTTTGAGCCCGAAGTGGTTGATACCATGCTTCCAGGAAAAGCCTCTAAGCTTCAGTCTAGGATCGACCGTACCGCAAACCGACACAGGTGGGCAGGTAGAAAATACCCAGGCGCTTGAGAGAACTCAGGAGAAGGAACTCGGCAAATTGATACCGTAACTTCGGGAGAAGGTATGCCCCGTTAGCTTGTAGGAGTACATCCGAAGGGCGAAGGGGCCGCAGAGAATCGGTGGCTGCGACTGTTTATTAAAAACACAGCACTGTGCAAACACGAAAGTGGACGTATACGGTGTGACGCCTGCCCGGTGCCGGAAGGTTAAGTGATGGGGTGCAAGCTCTTGATCGAAGCCCCGGTAAACGGCGGCCGTAACTATAACGGTCCTAAGGTAGCGAAATTCCTTGTCGGGTAAGTTCCGACCTGCACGAATGGCGTAACGATGGCCACACTGTCTCCTCCTGAGACTCAGCGAAGTTGAAATGTTTGTGAAGATGCAATCTCCCCGCGGCAAGACGGAAAGACCCCATGAACCTTTACTGTAGCTTTGCATTGGACTTTGACGGGACTTGTGTAGGATAGGTGGGAGGCTGTGAAACGGGAACGCCAGTTTCCGTGGAGCCAACCTTGAAATACCACCCTGGTGTCGTTGAGGTTCTAACCTTGGCCCGTGAATCCGGGTCGGGGACCGTGCATGGCAGGCAGTTTGACTGGGGCGGTCTCCTCCCAAAAGGTAACGGAGGAGTACGAAGGTCGCCTAGACACGGTCGGACATCGTGTTGATAGTGCAATGGCAAAAGGCGGCTTGACTGCGAGACCGACAAGTCGAGCAGGTGCGAAAGCAGGTCATAGTGATCCGGTGGTTCTGCATGGAAGGGCCATCGCTCAACGGATAAAAGGTACTCTGGGGATAACAGGCTGATTCCGCCCAAGAGTTCACATCGACGGCGGAGTTTGGCACCTCGATGTCGGCTCATCACATCCTGGGGCTGTAGCCGGTCCCAAGGGTATGGCTGTTCGCCATTTAAAGTGGTACGTGAGCTGGGTTTAAAACGTCGTGAGACAGTTTGGTCCCTATCTGCCGTGGGCGCTGGAAGTTTGAGAGGACCTGCTCCTAGTACGAGAGGACCGGAGTGGACGCACCCCTGGTGTACCGGTTGTGACGCCAGTCGCATCGCCGGGTAGCTAAGTGCGGAAGAGATAACCGCTGAAAGCATCTAAGCGGGAAACTCGCCTCAAGATGAGACTTCCCCGGGGCCTCGAGCCCCCTGAAGGGTCGTCGAAGACCACGACGTTGATAGGTCGGGTGTGGAAGCGCAGCAATGCGTTGAGCTAACCGATACTAATTGCCCGTGAGGCTTGATCCTATAACCCTGGATCGAACACCGCGACAACTCACCGAAAAACGCATCACACCAACAACACCCCACACACTTTGCTTCTCCGCTTTGTTACCCTTTACAGTCTGACGACCATAGCGTCCTGGCACCACCCCTTCCCATCCCGAACAGGACCGTGAAACAGGACCGCGCCGATGATAGTGCCTAAACGGGTGCGAAAGTAGGTCATCGTCAGACTACCCTTTGCTCTGCACAAAAGCCGCTTCCCCTCCCCGGGAAAGCGGCTTTTTGCTGTCCAAACGCCGCAACCGGACACGCCCGCGACTTCCGCGCAAGCGCTACGTCGCCGGGGCGGAAAGAAGACGCAGGGAATCTTCATGGGCACAATACGTTTTACGACACCAGCATTCCAATAAATCTGAATGGATCCGAGCTTCCTTCGCGAGCTCTACGACACTGCCTGTTTGGCGTGAACAAGGTAATTCACATCGGTGTCATTTCCGAGAGAATACACCTGCGTCAAGGGGTTGTAGCTCATACCGAGCAATTCGGCGGTTTCCAGGCCCGCTTGGCGGCAATACCGTGCGAGTTCGGATGGCCTGATGAATTTCACATAATCGTGCGTGCCGCGCGGCAATAGCTTCAGGATGTATTCCGCCCCGAGGACTGCAAATAGATACGCTTTGAAATTCCGGTTGATTGTGGAGAAGAACACTTGGCCGCCGGGGCGGACCAGTTGGGCGCACGCGGCCACTGTGCTTGCAGGATCAGGAACATGCTCGAGCATTTCCATGCATGTCACGATGTCGAACTCACCCGCATGTTGCGCGGCGAATTCCTCGGCGCTCGCATGGTGATAGTCGACTTTCTGCCCGCTTTCGAACAGGTGAAGGCGAGCGACGCCGAGAGCCTTTTCTGACAGGTCAATACCTGTGACATGAGCGCCTGCAGCCGCCATGCTCTCGGACAGGATTCCTCCGCCACATCCAATATCCAGGACACGCTTGCCTGCAAGCCCCGCATTCCTGTCTATCCAATCGAGACGCAACGGGTTGATTTCATGAAGCGGTTTGAATTCGGACGTGGTGTCCCACCAGCGGTGGGCAAGTTCGCTGAATTTCTGCAGTTCTGCGGGGTCTGCATTCATGTTCATTGCCTGAAGTCTTTTGTCACGATGGGACCAGTGCGGCGCAGCCGTGTTCCCCTTTAGCTGGCCAAATGAAAAAGCCCTGCCGGAGCAGGGCTTTCACGGGCACTGATATGAATAGTTTACTTCGTGCCGATCACTTCAACTTCGACGCGACGATCCGGCTGCAGGCATTCGATAAGAGCCTTGCGCCCGAGTTTGTCCGAGCAGGTCGTGCCCGTGACCGGTTGGCGCTCGCCCTTGCCTTCGGTATAGATGCGGTTTGCTTCGACGCCCTTGCCCACGAGATAGGTCTTCACGGCATTGGCGCGGCGCTCGGACAACTTCTGGTTGTAGACATCGGAGCCGAGGCGGTCGGTATGGCCGACCGCGAGAATCACTTCCAGCTTGACGCTCTTCGCCTGCTCGGCCAGTTGATCAAGCTTGCTCCTGCCTTCCGGCTTGAGGACGGCCTTGTCGAAGTCGAACAGCGTGTCGGCGGAGAGTTTGATCTTTTCAGCGGTGGGCCTCGGGGCCGGAGCGGCAGGGGCGGGAACTGCCGCCGGGATCACTGCCGGCGTACACTTTTCCTTCGGCACGATATCGCTGTCGCATTCGCAGCCTGCCGGGAACTGACCGGCCATGGCGGTACCTGCAGCAGCCGGGCTCCAGTAGCCGGTGCGCCAGCACAAGCCGGCACCGCTACGCGCTACGACGTTGCGCGAATCGATAACGTAGGGAATCTCGCCCTTGCCATCGACCACGACATCCTTTGCCTGCGCAAAGGCGGCCGGGGCGGAGAGGCCGATCGAGGCGATTGCGGCCAGTATGAACATCTGCTTTTTAGTCTGTTTGATCATGATTTCCTCGTCGATGGGCAGGAGGATGAGTGGGGATGACTGATTAACCGGGCGAATTGAATTCTGCAGTACCCGCCAAGAGTAAGAGCCAAACATATCCAGTTCAGCTACCAGACTTAGTTTGCCACAGTGCAGTAAGCGTGAGCAATTCTCTGTCGTTTAATTGCAACATCAAATTCCCTTTGTTTACACGGATTTCTCCGCCGACCCATACGTGGGAGACGTGCTCCCGTCCTGTGACATAGACCAAATGCGAGACAGGATTGAAGCAGGGGCGTGTCTCGAACCGGTCCAGCGCGACCGCACAAAGGTCGGCTGCCTTGCCTGGTTCTATCGACCCGAGTTGGTCTCCCATTCCCAAAGCGCGGGCGGCATCGAGTGTCGCCATCCGAATGGCGGCATGGGCAGGAATCGCGGTGGCGTCGAGGGTGGACACCTTCGCAAGGAGACAGGCATGACGGATTTCCTGGAAGAGATCAAGGCGGTTGTTGCTTGCTGCGCCGTCGGTGCCGAGGCCTACCGTGATGCCGTCTTCCCTCAGGCGGGCGACCGGTGCGATACCGCTTGCCAGCTTCATGTTCGAGGTGGGACAGTGGGCAATACTGCAACCATGCAGGGTGAGCAGGTCGAAATCGGATTGGTCGAGATGAACCGCATGGACACCGAGCAGGTTGCTGCCGAGCAGACCGAGGCGTGCAAGTCGGGTGAGCGGACGGACACCATGCCGGGAAAGGGAGTCCTGAATCTCCTGGAGCGTCTCGTGGAGATGGATGTGGATCGTCGTGTCGAGTTCGGCGGCGAGGCTGGCGACGCGCGCCAGGGTTTCATCGGAAACGGTATACGGTGCGTGCGGGGCAAACGAAAAATCGATTCGTGGATGCGTGTGCCATTGCCCCCGTGCTGCCAGTCCCTTGCGCAGATAGTCGTCCGCATCGGCGGCGTAGGGCGTGGGAAATTCGAGCACGGTAATGCCGAGCACGGCACGCATTCCCGCCTGGTCGAACGCTTCAGCGGCCGCATCGGGGTAAAAATACATATCGTTGCAGGTCGTGATTCCGCCCCGCAGCATTTCGGCCGCCGCCAGCAAGGTGCCGTCCCGGACGAAAGCATAGGACACCTGCCTGCTTTCGGCCGGCCAGATCGCCTCCTGCAGCCAGCGCATCAAAGGCAGGTCGTCGGCGATTCCGCGCATCAACGTCATCGCCGAATGGGCATGGAGATTGATCAGCCCCGGAATCAGGACATGATCGGCGAGTTCGAACGACTCTGGCGCGTGATAGTGCGAGCGCGCTTCGTCCTGCGGCAATATCGCGAGGATGCGCCCGTTGCGCACCACAACCGCATGGTGCTCGAGTACGACGTTCGCCGGCTCGACGGGAACGATCCAGCGGGCGTGAATCAGGAGGTCTGCGGGCTGGCTCACTCTTGCTCCAGACGATTGCAGGCGCTGCGCAGGTGCGACAGCTTGGCATCTCGGTTTTTCCTACGATTTAAGCATACGTCGGTTTGTCCCGCCATCGGCGCGTTCGTGAGTGATGCGTATGGTCGGGCACCCTGGCAATGCGGACCGTCCGGTACCGGCCGCATGGTAAGATTGCACGCTTTTGATCGAGCGGTTTTCGCCGCCGCCGCTAAATGACCCCGTTTGCCAAGGAAACGCTGCCGATCAGTCTCGAAGACGAGATGCGGCACTCCTATCTCGACTACGCGATGAGCGTGATCGTCGGCCGCGCGCTGCCCGATGCCCGCGATGGGCTCAAGCCGGTTCACAGGCGTGTGCTGTTCGCGATGCACGAGCTGTCGAACGACTGGAACAAGGCTTACAAGAAGTCCGCGCGGATCGTCGGTGACGTCATCGGCAAGTATCACCCCCATGGAGACTCCGCGGTCTACGACACCATCGTGCGGATGGCGCAGAACTTCTCGCTGCGCTACATGCTCGTCGACGGCCAGGGAAACTTCGGCTCCGTCGATGGCGACAACGCCGCAGCGATGCGTTACACCGAAATCCGCATGGCGCGGATCGGTCACGAGTTGCTTGCCGACATCGACAAGGAAACGGTGGATTTCGGCCCGAACTACGACGGTTCGGAGAGGGAGCCCCTGATCCTGCCGGCAAAGATCCCGAACCTGCTGATCAATGGGTCGTCGGGCATCGCTGTCGGCATGGCGACGAACATCCCGCCGCACAACCTCGGCGAAGTGCTCGATGCCTGCCTGAAGCTGCTGGAGAACCCGGACACCGATATCGAAGAGCTGATCGCCCTCGTCAAGGCGCCGGACTTTCCGACTGCCGCGTTGATCTACGGGCTCTCGGGCGTGCACGACGGTTACCGTACCGGCCGCGGCCGCGTCGTGATGCGCGCGCGCACGCACTTCGAAGATCTGGAAAAAGGCAACCGCCAGGCGATCATCGTCGATGAGCTGCCGTATCAGGTGAACAAGCGCACGCTGCTCGAGCGCATTGCCGAGTTGGTGAACGAAAAGAAGATCGAGGGCATCAGCGAGATTCGCGACGAGTCGGACAAGTCCGGCATGCGCGTCGTCATCGAGCTCAAGCGCAACGAAGTGCCTGAAGTCGTGCTGAACAACCTCTTCAAGCAGACCCAGCTGCAGGATACGTTCGGCATGAACATGGTGGCGCTGGTCGATGGCAAGCCGCGCACGCTGAACCTGAAGCAGATGCTCGACTGCTTCCTGTCGCACCGGCGTGAAGTCATTACGCGCCGCACGGTGTTCGAGCTGCGCAAGGCGCGCGAACGCGGACATATCCTCGAAGGGCTTGCCGTCGCGCTGTCGAATGTCGACGAGATCATCGCGTTGATCAAGGCGGCTCCGGCACCGGCCGACGCCAAGCGCGGGCTGATGGAACGCACGTGGCATTCCGCGCTGGTCGAGGAGATGCTCGCGCGCGCCCTCGCCGCCAGCTATCGCCCCGACAGCCTGGCGCCCGAGTTCGGCCTCTCGGCGCAGGGCTACGGGCTGTCGGACGCGCAGGCACAGGCGATCCTGGAGCTGCGCCTGCAACGCCTGACCGGACTCGAGCAGGACAAGATCGTCACCGAATACCGCGAAGTGATGGACGTCATCACCGACCTGCTCGACATTCTCGCGAATCCGCCGCGCATCACCGCGATCATCGTCGAGGAACTGGGCGCGATTCGGCACCAGTTCGACGACCCGCGCCGTTCCGAGATCGTGCTGAACACGGCCGAGATCAACATCGAGGACCTGATCGCGCCCGAAGACATGGTCGTGACGCTGTCGCACGCCGGCTACTTCAAGCGCCAGCCGCTGACCGACTACCGCGCGCAGCGTCGCGGCGGTCGCGGCAAGCAGGCGACCGGGATGAAGGATGACGATTTCATCGACCGTCTGTTCGTCGCCAACACGCACGACTACATCCTGTGCTTCTCCAGTCGCGGTCGCGTCTATTGGCTCAAGGTGTATGAGGTCCCCGAAGGCACGCGCAACTCGCGCGGCCGTCCGATCGTGAATCTTTTCCCGTTGATGGAAGGAGAGAAGATCAACGCGGTGCTGCCGGTGCAGGCTTTCGACGACGATCATTTCGTCTTCATGGCGACCGCCGAAGGCACGGTGAAGAAGACCGCGCTGACCGCGTTCTCCAATCCCCGCAAGGCCGGCATCATTGCGGCGAACCTCGACGACGGCGACCGCCTGATCGGCGTCGCGATCACCGACGGCAACAGCGACGTCATGCTGTTTTCCGATGCCGGCAAGGCGGTGCGCTTCCCCGAAGGCGACGTTCGCCCGATGGGCCGCGAGGCGCGCGGGGTGCGCGGCATGAATCTCGAGGAAGGCCAGCGCGTGATCGCGATGCTGGTCGCGAAGGACGAGGAGCTGTCGGTGCTGACCGCGACCGAAAACGGCTACGGCAAGCGCACGCCGGTCGCCGAATACACCCGCCACGGCCGCGGCACCAAAGGCATGATCGCGATCCAGACGTCGGACCGCAACGGCAAGCTTGTCGGCGCCTGCCTTGTCGAGGAAAGCGACGAGGTGATGCTGATCTCGACGGGCGGAGTGCTGATCCGGACCAGAGTGCAGGACATCCGCGAACTGGGCCGGGCGACGCAGGGTGTGACGCTGATCAACCTCGACGAGGGCACCTCGCTGGCGGGGATCGAGAAAGTCGCGGAGTCCGAAGTCGACGAGCCTGCGGCTGACGTTCCTGACGACGGCATCGCCCCGGCCGACTCCGAGCCGGCGGTGGATGGCATGCAAACGGATGATCTGCCGGAGTAAGACCGCGAAGGGGGAGTTCCAGACGATGACACGCGTATACAACTTCAGCGCCGGGCCCGCGGCGCTGCCGGAGGCGGTGCTGCAACAGGCCGCCGAAGAGATGCTCGACTGGCAGGGCGCGGGTTGCGGCGTGATGGAAATGAGCCATCGCGGCAAGGAGTTCACGTCGATCGTCGCACAGGCGGAAGCGGATTTGCGCGAGCTGCTGGCAATCCCGGACAACTACCGCGTGCTGTTCCTGCAGGGCGGTGCGACGCAACAGTTCGCGCAGATCCCGATGAATCTGCTCGCCGGAGGGTCGGCTGACTATCTCGTGACCGGGAGCTGGTCGAAGAAGGCTTACGGCGAAGCGAAGCATCTGGCCGGCGCGCTCGGCGGCGCAGTCCGGCTCGCCGGCTCCACGGAGACCGCCGGATTCACGCGCCTGCTGCGCACGGAAGAACTCGACCTCGACCCGCGGGCGCGCTATCTGCATCTATGCACCAACGAGACGATCCACGGCGTCGAGCTGTGCGAAGTCAGCCGGTTGCCGGACACCGGCGTGCCGCTGGTCGCCGACATGTCGTCGCATATCCTGTCGCGCCCGCTCGACATCGGCCGCTACGGCCTGATCTATGCCGGGGCACAAAAAAACATCGGTCCTTCCGGGCTGGTCGTCGTCATCGTGCGCGAGGACCTGCTCGGCCATGCTTCGCCGGTGACACCGACGATCATGGATTATCGCGTGATGGCGGAGAACGGATCGATGCTCAACACTCCGCCGACCTACGCGATCTACATCGCCGGACTTGTATTCCGCTGGCTCAAGGCGCAGGGCGGCCTCGCGGCGGTCGAGGCGAACAACATCGCGAAGTCGGACCTGCTCTACGATTTTCTTGACGCCAGCGATTTTTACGAGAACCGCGTCGCGCAGGACAGCCGCTCGCGGATGAACATCCCGTTCCTGCTGCGCGACGACGCGCTCAACGACCCTTTCCTCGCCGGGGCGAAGGCCGCTGGACTGACCCAGCTCAAGGGGCACAAGTCGGTCGGCGGGATGCGCGCATCGATCTATAACGCGATGCCGCTCGCCGGAGTGCAGGCGCTGGTTGATTACATGCGGGATTTTTCCGCGCGAAACGGTTGAATACGGACGGCTGAAAGGGCGAGCATGAGTGACGAACTGCTGAACCTCAGGAAGAACATCGACCGCCTCGACGAGGAAATCCTCGTCCGCCTTGCAGAACGCGCCCGGCACGCACAGCGCGTCGGCGAGATCAAGCAGGGCAACGTATATCGCCCCGAGCGCGAAGCGCAGGTGCTGCGCCGCCTCGGCGCTGCCAATCCCGGGCCGTTGCCGGATCTGGCGGTGCAGCGGATCTTCCGTGAAATCATGTCGGCGTGCCTCGCACTCGAACGGCCGCTCAGGGTCGCCTACCTCGGGCCGGCGGGAACTTTTTCGGAGAGCGCTTCGCGCAAGCATTTCGGCTCGGCGCCGAACTTCGTACCGACCTCGACCATCGAGGAGGTCTTTCGCGCCGTCGAAGCCGGGAATGTTGACTACGGCGTCGTCCCGGTCGAGAACTCGACCGAAGGCGTGGTCGGCGGCACGCTCGACCTGCTGCTCGAGAATCCGTTGCAGATCTGCGGCGAAGTCAAGCTGCGCATCCATCAGCACCTGCTGTCGAAAGCTGCCGGTATCGGCGCGCTCAAACGGCTGTATTCGCACGCCCAGTCCCTCGCCCAGTGCCACGAGTGGCTGAACCGCAAGCTGCCGTCCCTTTCGCGCGTACCGGTCGCGAGCAACGCCGAGGCGGCGCGCCTCGCTTCTGAAGATGCCGAATCGTGCGCGATCGCGGGTGAGGCGGCGGCCGACCTCTACGGCCTCGGCGTGCTGGCTGCGAACATCGAGGACGATCCGAACAACACCACGTGCTTTCTCGTCATCGCGCACCACGACGCGGACCGCTCCGGCCAGGACAAGACTTCGCTGGTGTGCTCGGCACCGAATCGGCCCGGCGCGGTGCATGCGCTGCTCGAACCGCTGGCGAAGCACGGTGTCAGCATGAGCAAGCTGCAATCCCGTCCCGCGCGCGGCGGATTGTGGGAGTACGTGTTCTACATGGACATCGAAGGCCATCGCGACGACCCGGAGGTGGCCGCGGCTTTGAAGGAACTCAACGAACGTGCGGGGTTCGTCAAAGTGTTGGGGTCGTACCCGGGCGCGGTGATCTGAGCGGAATGAAACAGGCAAGGTGCAGGCAATGGTCATGATCGACAAGCTGGTCGTCTGTGGCGTCGGCCTGATTGGCGGCTCGTTCGCGCTGGCGCTGCGCCGGGCCGGACTGGTCAGGCGTATCGTCGGGCTCGGCCGCAGCCCCGCGTCGCTTGCCCGCGCAGTGGCCCTGGGCGTCATCGACAAGGCGGCTGCCGGCTGGGCCGACGCCCTGGACGGCGCCGATTTCGTCTTGTTGGCTACCCCGGTCGGGCAGATGGATGCGGTGATGGCGGCGATGGCGCCGCATCTGGCGCCGCGCACGGTGGTCACGGACGCTGGCAGTACCAAGCGCGACGTCATCGAGGCCATCTACCGCCATCTTCCCGACCACCTCCCGTATGTTGTCCCGGCGCACCCGATCGCCGGCGCCGAGTGCAGCGGTGTCGAGGCGTCATTCGCCGGGCTGTACGACGGCAGGAAGGTCGTCGTCACGCCGCTGCCGGAAAACGAGCCGGAGGCGGTGCTGCGCGTGCGCGAAGCGTGGGAAGCGTGCGGGGCGCTGATGCACGAGATGCCGCCGCAGGAGCACGATCGCGTGTTTGCCGCGGTCAGCCACCTGCCTCATCTGCTGGCGTTCGGGCTGGTGCACGACCTTGCCGGACGGTCCAACGCCGAACAGCTGTTCGGGTACGCCGCGAGCGGCTTTCGCGATTTCACGCGTATCGCGGGCAGCCATCCGGAGATGTGGCGGGATATCTGCATCGCCAACCGGCAGGCGCTGCTGGGCGAACTGGACCAGTATCTGGCCGAGCTCGCGCAGCTTCGGGCACTGCTGCTGTCTGGCGACGGCGACCGGCTCGAGCAACTGTTCGGCGAGGCGCGCCGGGCGCGCAACGCCTGGGCCGAGCAATTTTCCACTGCCGCCAACGCTGTTCCCACACCCGAATGACTATGGACTTCATCGACCTTCCGCCGATGCTCGACGCGACGGGGCAGGTGCGCCTGCCCGGCTCGAAGAGCATCTCGAACCGCACCCTGCTGCTTGCTGCCCTCGCCGAGGGACGAACGGAAATCCGTGACCTGCTCGCCTCCGACGACGTCGAGCGGATGCTCGACGCGCTGCGCACGCTGGGCGTCTCGTGGGCACGCGAGGGCGACAGCGACCACTATCGGGTCGACGGCGTCGCCGGGCCCTTTCCGGTCAAGGCCGCGGACCTGTTCCTGGGCAATGCCGGCACAGCGTTCCGCCCGCTGACCGCCGCGCTCGCGCTGTCAGGGGGCGAATACCGCCTGACAGGGGTGGCGCGGATGCATGAGCGGCCGATTGGCGACCTCGTCGACGGGCTGCGGCAGGTCGGTGCGAACGTGCGCTATCTCGGTGTCGAAGGCTTCCCGCCGCTGCATATCCTGCCCGCCGCGATTCGCCCCGGCGGCATGCTGCGCGTGCGAGGCGACGTTTCGAGCCAGTTCCTCACCGCGCTGCTGATGGCCTTGCCGCTCACCGGAACGCAGACCACGATCGAAGTCGTCGGCGAGCTGATCTCGAAGCCGTACATCTCGATCACGCTCGATCTGATGGCCCGCTTCGGCGTCGAGGTGCAGCGCGAGGGCTGGACCCGCTTCACCGTTCCCGGGGGCGCGCGCTACCGCAGCCCCGGCACGCTGTTCGTCGAAGGGGACGCATCGTCGGCTTCGTACTTTCTCGCCGCCGGTGCGATCGGCGGTGGGCCGGTTCGCGTCGAAGGCGTGGGCCGCAGCAGCATCCAGGGCGACGTGCGCTTCGCCGAGGCGCTCGCCGAACTCGGCGCCCGGGTGGATATCGGCGACAACTGGATCGAAGCGCGTGCACCGGAGAGCGGACGGCTGAAGGCGTTCGATCTCGACCTGAACCATATTCCCGACGCCGCGATGACGCTCGCCGTCGCGGCGCTGTTTGCCGACGGTCCGTGCACGCTGCGCAATATTGCAAGCTGGCGGGTCAAGGAAACCGACCGCATCGCAGCGATGGCGAAAGAATTGCGTAAAGTCGGCGCCGCAGTGGAGGAGGGGGCGGATTTCCTGCGCGTCACGCCCCCTGCGAAGCTCGTGCCGGCTGCGATTGACACCTACGATGACCACCGCATGGCGATGTGCTTCTCGCTGGTGAGCCTCGGCGGCTGCCGCGTGCGCATCAATGAGCCGAAATGCGTGAACAAGACTTTCCCGACCTATTTCGAGTGTTTCGCCAGCATCACCCGGCCTGTCCCGGTCATCGCGATCGACGGACCGTCGGCCTCCGGCAAGGGCACGGTCGCCGCGCGGGTCGCCGCCGCGCTGGGTTACCACTACCTCGACAGCGGTTCGCTGTACCGTCTGGTCGCGCTCGCGGCAAGGCGTGCGGAGCTCTCATTGGATGACGAGCCGGCGCTCGCGGCGCTCGCTGCGTGCTTGCCCGCCCGGTTCAGCGCAGCGCGAGTGATGCTCGACGACGAGGACGTCACTGACGCTATCCGCAGCGAAACGTGTTCGGTCGGTGCCTCCCGGGTGGCGGCATTGCCTGCGGTGCGCGCTGCCCTGCTCGGTCGCCAGCACGATTACCGTCGTGCGCCCGGACTCGTTGCGGAAGGGCGCGACATGGGCTCGATCGTGTTCCCGGATGCGACAGTCAAGATATTCCTCACCGCGACTGTCGAGGCGCGCGCGCAGCGTCGCTATAAGCAGTTGATGGAAAAAGGAATGGGTGCTAGCATGGAAAGTCTTTTAAAGGATCTTCATGAACGGGATGCGCGCGACGCCGCCCGCACTGTCGCTCCTTTGAAGAAATTGCCGGATGCGGTGCTCCTGGATACGACCAAAGTCGATGTGGAGCAGGCGGTCGGTTTCGTGCTCGACCGGGTCCGCTCTTAGCCCGTTCCCGCAGGCGAGAAGCAGACTCGCAAGAGTTTGTTTTCTGATTTTCAATCCTCTACTGGTAGCCGCTTTCGGGCGGCTTTTGGACCTTCACTCTTTATGACCACTGCCACCCCCGTTTCCGATTTCCAGGAAAGTTTTGCCGACCTGTTCGAAGAAAGCCTTGCCCGTCAGGAGATGCGCTCCGGCGAGGTGATCACCGCCGAAGTCGTGAGCATCGACCACAACTTCGTCGTCGTGAATGCCGGGCTGAAGTCCGAGAGCTACGTGCCGATCGAAGAGTTCCGCGACGACCGCGGCGAACTCGAAGTCCAGGTCGGCGACTTCGTCCACGTCGCTATCGACGCGCTGGAAGACGGCTACGGTGAAACCCGTCTGTCGCGCGAGAAGGCGAAGCGGATCGCAGCCTGGAACGATCTGGAAAAGGCACTCAACGAAGGCTCCCTAGTGAAGGGCCTGATCTCGGGTCGCGTCAAGGGTGGCCTGACGGTCATGACCAACAGCATCCGTGCGTTCCTGCCGGGCTCGCTGGTCGACATGCGTCCGGTCAAGGACACCTCGCCGTACGAAGGCAAGGAATTCGAATTCAAGGTCATCAAGCTCGACCGCAAGCGCAACAACGTCGTCGTGTCCCGCCGTGCCGTGCTCGAAGAGACGATGGGCGAAGAGCGCGAAAAGCTGCTCGCGAACCTCAAGGAAGGCACCGTCATCAAGGGTATCGTCAAGAACATCACCGATTACGGTGCGTTCGTCGATCTCGGCGGCATCGACGGCCTGCTGCACATCACCGACCTCGCATGGCGTCGCGTGCGTCACCCGTCCGAAGTTCTCAACGTCGGCGACGAGATCGACGCCAAGGTGCTTAAGTTCGACCAGGAAAAGAACCGCGTCTCGCTCGGCCTCAAGCAACTCGGCGAAGATCCGTGGGTCGGCATCTCGCGCCGTTACCCGCAGGGCACCCGCCTGTTTGGCAAGGTGACCAACATCACCGACTACGGCGCGTTTGTCGAGGTCGAACAGGGCATCGAGGGCCTGGTCCACGTCTCCGAAATGGACTGGACCAACAAGAACATCCATCCGACCAAGGTCGTTCAGCTCGGCGACGAAGTCGAAGTGATGATCCTCGAGATCGACGAAGACCGCCGCCGCATCTCGCTCGGCATGAAGCAGTGCATGTCGAACCCGTGGGATGATTTCGCGATCAACCACAAGAAGGGCGACAAGGTTCGCGGCCAGATCAAGTCGATCACCGATTTCGGTGTGTTCATCGGCCTGGATGGCGGCATCGACGGCCTGGTGCATCTGTCCGATCTGTCCTGGAGCGATACCGGCGAAGAGGCGGTGCGTCGCTTCAAGAAAGGCGACGAAGTCGAGGCTGTGGTCTTGGCGATCGACGTCGAGCGCGAGCGCATCTCGCTCGGCGTGAAGCAGCTCGAAGGCGATCCGTTCACGAATTTCATCGCGACCCACGAGAAGAACAGCATCGTTGGCGGCACAGTGAAATCGGTCGAGGCGCGCGGTGCGGTGATCGCGCTGAACGAGGATGTCGAAGGCTACCTGCGGGCTTCGGAAGCTGCTGCGCATCGTGTCGATGACTTGACGACCGTGCTGAAGGAAGGCCAGGAAGTCGAGGTCATGATCATCAACGTGGACCGCAAGACGCGTTCGATCAACCTGTCGATCCGCGCGAAGGATCAGGCCGAGCAGAGCGACGCGATGCAGAAGTTCGCATCGGACAGTTCCGCAGCCAGCGGTACCACGAACCTTGGTGCGCTGCTGAAGGCCAAGCTCAACGAGCAGAAGCAGTAAGTCCGGTTGGATATGACCAAATCGGAGCTGATTGCGAGGCTGGCGGCGCGTTTTCCACAGCTGGTCGCAAAAGACGCCGATTACGCGGTCAAGATGGTGATCGATGCGATGTCCGAAGCGCTTGCGCGCGGGGATCGCATCGAGATCCGGGGATTTGGCAGCTTTGCATTGAACTACCGACCGCCGAGGGTAGGGCGTAATCCGAAATCCGGGGACAAGGTTCTGGTTCCGGAAAAGTACGTGCCCCACTTCAAGGCCGGCAAAGAGCTGCGCGAGCGCGTCGATATCGCCGGATGAGCTGCGCGGCGGTCGGGTCTGCATCATGAATGTCCGGGAGGGCGGCGCAAGCCGCCTTCTTTTTTGCCCTTCGCTCGGAGATAATTCATCCCATGCGCGTCGTAATGTGGATCATCCGGCTCCTGCTGTTCTTCCTGCTGTTCGGTTTCGCAGTGAAGAACGACCATCTCGTGAGCCTTCACTTCTTTTTCGGCAGCAGCTGGCAGCTGCCGCTGGTGTTCGTCATCCTCGTCGCATTCACCGCGGGTGCCCTGCTCGGCGTGACCGCGACTTTCGGCTCGCTGCTGCGTCAGCGACGCGAAATCGGCCGCTTGCGGCGCCAGCTGGAGCGCGCCGCGCGCGACCGCCCGACCCACCCGGTCCCGAGCACGGCCGAAGTCCAGGCGCCCGAGACTTTTTGAGCGATGGAAATCGAATTCTGGTGGTTTCTGGCGCTACCGCTTTTTTTTGCGCTGGGCTGGCTGGCAGCCCGCATCGACATACGTCAGGTGGTGCATGAATCGCGCGCGCTGCCGCGTTCGTACCTGTCGGGTCTGAACTTTCTGCTGAATGAACAGCAAGACAAGGCGATCGATGCATTCATCGAAGCAGTGAAGATCGATCCGCAAACGATCGAGCTGCATTTCGCGCTGGGAAGCCTGTTTCGACGCCGCGGCGAGACCGATCGCGCCATTCGCATGCACCAGAGCCTTGTCGACCGCGAGGACCTCTCCGACGAGCAACGCCTTCAGGCGCTCGCCGAGCTTGGCCAGGATCATCTGAAGGCCGGGTTGCTGGATCGCGCCGAGGCGGTGTTCCTGAAGCTTCGGGACACCCGCCTCAATGACATTGCGGCGCGTTTCCTGCTCGAGATCTACCAGCAGGAAAAGGACTGGGCAAAGGCGATCGAGGCGGCAAAGGCCCTGCCGGATCACGAGAGCGTCCTGTGGCGCAAGGAAGTCGCGAATTTCTATTGCGAACTGGCGACCCTCGCCCTTGCCAGCTCGCGGAACGAGGAAGCCCGGCGCCATCTCGACCAGGCGTTCGCGATCAACCGGCAGTGTGTCCGCGCGAGCATCGTCCTCGGCGATCTCATGGCGGCGGAGAAGCGCTACGACGAGGCCATCGAAGTGTGGAAGCGCGTCGAGAGCCAGGATCCGGTTTACCTTGCGCTGGTCGCCGAACGCATCATGGACGCCCACCAGCGGCTAGACCGGGTCGAGCAGGGGCAGACGCTGCTGCGCTCATGGCTCGAGCGTCATTCCTCGCTCGATCTCCTCGACGAAGTGTTCCACTGGGAGCTCGAAAAGGAGGGGTCGCGCGCGGCCTATGACCTTGTCAGGGAAGAGCTGCGCCGCAATCCGACGCTGCTCGGGCTCGACAAGTTGCTCGAAGCCGCATTGCTGAACGCGCCGGCCGAGCAGCGCAGTGACATCGAACTTGTAAAACAGTTAATCCACGGTCACACCCGCCGGGTTGCGCGTTATCGTTGCGCCGAATGCGGGTTCAAGGCGCGCCAGTTCCAGTGGCGTTGCCCGGCGTGTGGCGGCTGGGAAACATATCCTCCGCGCCGCACGGAAGAATACGATCTCGCGCCGTAAGCGCCGATGACATGTTTTGCCGGCTGCGCGTGGATCGCCCGCCGGTTCGTTGTTTCTTCCGACTGAGGACGATTCATGAAAATCACCGTCGTGGGTACCGGGTATGTCGGACTCGTCAGTGGGGCCTGCCTCGCCGATGTCGGCAACGATGTGCTGTGCCTGGATGTCGATCCGGCCAAGATCCGCATCCTCAAAGGCGGCGGAATTCCGATCCACGAACCGGGGCTGCTGGAGATCGTGCGCCGCAATGTCGAGGCCGGACGGCTGTTCTTCACCACCGATGTCGAACGTGCAGCGCGTCACGGAACGATCCAGTTCATCGCGGTCGGGACACCGCCGGACGAAGATGGGTCGGCGGATCTGAAGTACGTGGTCGCGGCGGCACGAAACATTGGCAAGCACATGGACGGCTATCGCGTCATCGTCAACAAGTCGACGGTTCCGGTCGGTACGGGTGACTGCGTTCGCGAGGCGATCGTTGCGGAGTTGGCGGCGCGCGAAGTCGATTTTCCGTTCAGTGTCGTATCGAACCCGGAATTCCTGAAGGAAGGCGCGGCGGTCGATGACTTCATGCGTCCGGACCGGATCATCGTCGGTGCGGACGACGAGCGCGCGATTGATCTGATGCGCGAACTGTACGGCCCGTTTCAGCGCAATCGCGAAAAGATGCTGATGATGGATGTCAGGAGCGCCGAGCTGACGAAATATGCTGCCAACGCGATGCTCGCGACCCGCATCAGCTTCATGAACGAACTGGCGAACCTCGCCGAGACGCTCGGCGCCGACATTGAACTCGTGCGCCAGGGCATCGGCTCGGACCCCCGCATCGGCTGGCACTTTCTCTACGCCGGTTGCGGCTACGGTGGTTCGTGCTTCCCGAAGGACGTGAAAGCGCTGATCAACACCGGCCACGAGCGCGGACATGATCTGCTGATCCTGAACGCTGTCGAGGTGGCCAACGAGGTGCAGAAGCTGCGTCTCGTCGACAAGGTCGTCGCCCGGTTCGGCGAGGATCTGTCGGGCTGCCATTTCGGACTGTGGGGCCTCGCTTTCAAGCCCAACACCGACGACATGCGGGACGCACCGAGCCGGATAATCGTCGCCGAATTGCTGCGCCGTGGCGCTACGCTCGTTGCCTACGATCCGGTCGCGATGGACGAGGCGCGGCGTATCTTCGGTGACGAACCGCGGCTGGCCTATGCCGAGCGGCCGATGGAGGTCCTTGAAGGTGCCGATGCGTTGATCATCGTCACCGAATGGAAGGAGTTCCGCAGCCCGGATTTCATCCGGATCAAGCAGACGCTGCGGCATGCGGTGGTCTTCGACGGGCGCAACATGTACGAACCGTCGGTCATGGCACGGGTCGGCCTTGAATATCACGGCATCGGACGGCGCTGAGCCCATCTCGTTATACACAACTCCGCACCGCCGGCACGCCGATCTGAATAATCGTTGACCTTCAATGACTTACACGAAGTGCTTGTAAACCCATATAAAAACGCGTCTACTTTTGCAATTTGGGTGACCTGTTGGCGACGAAGAGCTGGGTGGTGGAGGAGTTTGCGGGGATGGCGCTGGGCGACGAGAGACTGAACAAGCGGGCGAAGGTGCTGATGGAGCGGTTGTCGGCGAAGCCGACGGCGGGCATTCCGATGGCGTGCCGGGGCTGGGGCGAGACGGTTGGCGCGTACCGCTTCCTGGGCAACGACGAGGTCGACTGGCAGGCGATCCTGGCGCCGCATTGGGAGCGCACCCGCAGCCGCATGCGTGCCCATCCGGTGGTGTTGTGCCTGCAGGACACGACCGAGCTGGACTTCAACGGGCAGGGCATCGCGGGTCTGGGGCGGCTGAACTACGAGGCGCGCCGCGGCATGTACCTGCACCCGACCTATGCGGTGACGCCCGAGCGCGAACCGCTGGGCGTGCTCGATGCGTGGATGTGGGCGCGCGAGGATGTCGATGAACCAGGCGAGCGCACCAGCATCAAGGAGAGCGCGCGCTGGCCCGAAGGCTACGAGCGGGTCGCGGAGTTGGCCACGGGGATGGCGACCACCCGCCTGGTGTATGTAGCCGACCGCGAAGCGGATCTGATGGAAATGATGCTGCGCGCCCAGACGCTGGGCACGCCGGCCGACTGGCTGGTGCGGGCCAAGCACAACCGTTGCTTGCCAGAGGGCGCGAAGCTGTGGTCGCACACCTGCGCAGGCGAGCCGCTGGGCGAGATCGTGTTCACGATGGGCTCGCGCCACGGCCAGAAGGCGCGCGAGGTGCGCCAGCAACTGTGGGCCCGACGGGTCAGCCTGCCTGCGGGCAAGGCGGGCACGGTATCGGCCACCTGCATCGTGGCGCGCGAGATCGGCGCGCCGGCCGGCACCAAGCCCGTGGAGTGGCGCCTGCTCACCAACCGGGAAGCTGCGACGGCTGCCGACGTGGTCGAGCTGATCGACTGGTATCGGGCGCGCTGGGAGATCGAGACTTTCTTTCACGTGCTCAAGAACGGCTGTCGGATCGAAGCGCTGCAACTGTCCGCCATCGAGCGCCTGGAGCGCGCGCTGGCGTTGTTCATGGTCGTCGCCTGGCGCATCGCGCATCTGATGCGCACCGGCCGAACCTGCCCCGAGCTGGATGCCACGCTCTTCTTCGACCCCGACGAGATCCGCGGCGCGTATCTGCTCACGAAGAAGAAACCGCCCGCCACCCCGCCCACCATCAACGAAGTGCTGCGCCTGATCGCCACCCTCGGCGGCTTCCTGGCGCGCAAGGGCGACGGCGAGCCGGGTGTGAAGACCATCTGGCTGGGCTTGCAGCGCGTCATGGATGCCGCCGCCACCATACAGGCGCTACGCGATGAGGCGGCCTGAGTTGTGTATAACGACATGCGCTGAGCCCCGTTCCGGAACGATTGCCGATATAAGCTTATGTCGCCCCGCGGGTTTGCGCGGACGGGCTCCACGCTTACTATCGGCTCATCGAAATCAGACCGGAACACAGGGATATGGACTACAAGACGCTGGAAGACTACGTTGGCCACACGCCGCTGGTGCGCCTCAAGCGCATCGGCGCGGGTCGCAACAACGTCATTCTCGCGAAGCTCGAAGGCAACAACCCGGCCGGATCGGTAAAGGACCGGCCGGCGCTGTCGATGATCGTGCAGGCGGAAGCGCGCGGCGAGATCCGCCCCGGCGATACGCTGATCGAGGCGACCAGCGGAAATACCGGGATTGCGCTGGCGATGGCTGCGGCGATGCGCGGTTACCAGATGATCCTCGTGATGCCGGAAAACCAGAGCGTCGAGCGGCGCCAGACCATGCGGGCATTCGGCGCCGAGCTCGTCCTGACTCCGCGCGACGGCGGCATGGAAATGGCCCGGGACGTCGCGGAGCGGATGCGCGATGAAGGCCGGGGCATCATCCTTGACCAGTTCGCGAATCCGGACAATCCGCTCTCTCATTATGAAGCCACTGGTCCGGAAATCTGGGAGCAGACGGACGGCCGGATCACGCACTTCGTCAGCAGCATGGGCACGACCGGGACGATCATGGGCTGCTCGCGCTTTTTGAAGGAAAGAAATCCGGCAGTCCGGATTATCGGCTGCCAGCCCGACGAGGGCTCGCAGATCCCGGGCATCCGCAAGTGGCCCGAAGCCTATCTGCCGAAGATCTACGAAAAACCGCGGGTCGATGCGCTCGAAAACGTGAGCCAGGCCGACGCCGAGGAGATGACACGGCGCCTGGCGCGCGAGGAAGGCATTTTTGCCGGAATATCCTCCGGCGGCGCGATGCACGTCGCCGTCCGCATTGCTGCCGAACTGGAAAATGCAGTGATCGTGTCCATCATCTGCGATCGTGGCGACCGGTACCTGTCGACCGGCGTGTTTCCGGGCTGAGCTCCGTTCCGGCCGACGCATGATGCGTCTGGCTTTTCTGCTTTTGCTCCTGGCGTGGTCAGGATTTGCCGGAGCGCGGACCCTGCAACTCGACCTGGGTCGCCTCACGCATCCTGTTTTCGTCATTGACGGCCTGCACGTTCGGCTGGGCGACGAAGGCGAGGCCGCTGAACTGGCGATCGAACGCTTCGCGATCGGCAAGCGCGACTGGCAGGGTATCACCATCCGTTGCCCGGCCTTTCGCCTCGAACGTGTGGTCCGCTGCCGCAGAGGCCTGTTGACCGTCCCGGGCCTGTTCGAGCGTGCGGCCATCGACCTGCACTTCGACACCCGGAACAAGAGCGGCAAACTCAATCTGCGCATATCCGGTCGCGAAACGATCGACATTGTGATGCGTCCGGATGGCCGAATCGTCGCGTCGCTTGCAGGGCTTGCGGTCGCACGTCTGGGGAAGCTTCTCGATCTGGCAAGCTGGAATATGGCGGGGCGCCTCGCTGGTCGCATCGAATATTCTCCGACACGCGGCGGCGCCCGCATCCAGGTGTCGGGCAAGCTCGAAAGTGGCCGATTTTCGCAGGCGGATGGGCTGCGGGCGGCGGAAGGGCTGGGCCTCGATATCGATCTGCGGGCGCGGCGCGGGCTTGCCGGGTGGGATTGGCAGGGGCGTATGGCTTGGAACGCCGGCGAAGCGTATCTGCATCCGCTATACCTCGTGGCCGGACCGGTCATCGAGGCAGCGGGGCGGCTCGAAGCGGATGTGCTCACGGTGGCACGCGCGCGGCTCGAACTCGAAGGCGTGCGCACGATCGCCGCAACCGCCGAAATCGGCCTGCAACCCGTGGCCGTGAGAAGCCTGGCGTTTTCGCTCGCCGACGCTGATCTCGCGGTGGTCGGTCCGCGCTATCTCGCTCCAGCGTTTGCGCCGGCCGCAACGGATCGGCTGCACTTCTCGGGTCACGTCAGCGCCGCAGCGACAGTCGAAGAGGGGGTGCCGACCACGGTGGATCTTGCGTTCGACGAGGCCGGCTTCAGCCTCAGTGACAAGGAACTGAGTTTCGGTCCGCTGACCGGGGTGGTGCCCTGGCGCGCGGAAGCTCGCACCGAAGCGCGACTGGCGGTCGCTGGCGGTCGCTGGCAAAAGCTCGGGCTGGGCGCCTTCGAACTTGTCGCGCAACTCGACGGGCAACGCGTCGACGTCGGCCGCGTCGCGATCCCGGTGCTCGACGGAGCGCTGGTCCTCGAGCGGCTGGCGCTCGTGCGCGATGCGACGGGCTGGCATGGCAGGGGTGCCGCTGTCGTCGAGCCGATATCGATGGCGCTGCTCGCCGAGGCGGCCGGCCTGCCGGCGATGTCCGGCGTGCTGAGCGCGTCACTGCCGGGGTTGCGCGTCGCGCCGGGCGAAATCTCGCTCGACGGCGCTCTGGTTATTTCGGTGTTCGGCGGCTACCTGCAGGCGACGCGCCTGCAATTGTTCGAACCGTTCGGCGTCGCATCGCATCTTTACGCGGACGTCCAGGCGCGCCACCTCGACCTCGGACAATTGACCGAAGCCTTCTCGTTCGGCAGCGTGTCCGGTTTTGTCGACGCGGACGTCCTCGGGCTGGAACTCGCGGGCTGGCAGCCGGTGCGCTTCGATGCACGCGTCGTCAGCAGCCCCGGAAGCTATCCGCGACGGATCAGCCAGCGTGCGGTGCAGAACATCAGCGCGCTCGGCGGGCCCGGCGCGGTGGCCGCGCTGCAGCGTGGGCTGCTCGGCGTGTTCGAGACGTTCGGCTACCGCGAGATCGGCATCTCCTGCGTCCTGCGCAACGGCGTATGCCGCATGGGCGGCCTCGATGATCCTGGGGCGCCCGGTGACGGCTACTACATCGTGCGTGGCGGCGGCGTCCCTGCGTTGAATGTCATCGGCTACAATCGGCGCGTCGATTGGAACGAGCTGATCGATCGTCTGCAGCGGGTCATCGCGTCGAACGCGCCCCCCGTCATCCAGTAGCAGTCGGAATTCGCGGCTTCGCCGCAACACGCCCGACTCGCCGCGGGCAGGAACAGGAGGCCGGATGATTGGATTCCCCAGAGTCGCTGTGCTCGGCGCCGTGGTGGCGACCGCCAGCGCCTGCGTGACGATCAATATCTATTTTCCCGCTGCGGCCGCGGAAAAAGCCGCCGATCGCATCATCGAGGACGTCTGGCAGCTCGGCGAAGGCGAGACGCCGACAATCCGACCGCAGCCGGACGGGGAGACGAAATGAATGCGATGACGAAGACGATGATGAAATGGCGCGGCTGGATCGCCGTGTTGCTGCTCGGCTTTGCCGGACTGGTGCTCGCGCAGGGGAACATCGAAATCGACACGCCGGCGATCGCGGCGCTCAAGCAGTCGATGCAGCAGCGTCATGCGAAGCTCGCGCTGTTGTACGCGTCGGGTGCCGTCGGGCTGGCGGCCGACGGCAACGTTGCCCTGCGCGATGCCTCCGGCGTCCCGCTCGCGCAGCGCGGCCAGGCGAATGCGCTGGTCGCCGCTGAAAACGCCGATCGCGCCGCCCTCTATCGCGAAATTGCACGCGCCAACGGTCATCCCGAGTGGGAGGCGGAGGTGCGCGCCACGTTCGCGCGGCGCTGGATCGAGCGCGCCCGGCCGGGCTGGTGGATCCAGCGCGATGGCAGCTGGGTGCGCAAGTGATGCCGGTCCTCGTCTTCGATATCGAGACCGTCCCGGATGTCGAAGGCATCCGCGTCCTCAACGGTCTGCCCGACGATCTCGATGATTACGAAGTCGCCGAGTTCGCTTTCCAGCAGCGGCGGGCGGCCAATGGCAGCGACTTCCTCCAGCATCACCTGCAGCGCGTTGTGACGATTTCGTGCGTGCTGCGGGACGCCTCCCAGTTCCGGGTCTTCTCGCTGTCCGAACCGGACTGCACGGAAGGCGAGATCATCCAGCGCTTCTACGACGGCATCGAACGCTTCACGCCGCAGATCGTGTCATGGAATGGCGGGGGTTTCGACCTGCCGGTGCTGCATTACCGCGGCCTGAAACACGGCGTGTCGGCACCGCGGTACTGGGACCAGGGTGAAGGGGATTACCAGGATTCGCGCGATTTCAAGTGGAACAACTACATCGGCCGCTATCACAGCCGGCACCTCGACCTGATGGACCTGCTCGCGCTGTACCAGCCGCGTGCGAACGCACCGCTCGACGAGATGGCGAAGCTGATGGGGTTTCCCGGCAAGCTCGGCATGGACGGTTCCGCAGTGTGGTGCGCGTGGCAGGACGAGCGTGCCGCGGAAATCCGCGATTACTGTGAAACCGATGTCGTCAACACCTACTTGGTGTACCTGGGTTTTCAGCGCATGCGCGGCCGGCTCGATGCGGTGGCGCACGCCGCCGAACTCGCCGTCGTGCGCGAAGCCCTCGGGCGCATCGACGCGCCGCACTGGAAGCAGTTCCTTGCCGCGTGGCCTGAAGTCTGAACCTCAAGGAGATATGCTCATGTCGCTCATCGGGACCATCATCATCGGCTTCATCGTCGGACTCCTTGCACGCCTGCTGCATCCTGGCAAGGATGGCCTCGGGATCATCATGACGACGCTGCTTGGCATCGCGGGAGCGATGCTCGCGACGTACGGCGGACAGTTCCTCGGCCTGTACCGGCCGGGGGAGCCCTCCGGCTTCATCGGCGCGCTTGTCGGCGCGATCATCATTCTGTTCATCGTGACCCGCCTGCGCAAATGATCGGCGCAGAGGGCTGAAAAAAACGGCCAGCGTTGAGCTGGCCGTCTGCATCTCGCGGTCGTGGCGGCATTCGCCGCCATGCAACTCAGTACACGTCGTGCTGGGTGTTATAGATGTTGAAGTGCCCGGTCGGCGTGATCAGCTTCGGATCCTTGATCACGGTCTTCAGTTCGAGCGTCTTGTCGTCGACGACGACGATCGCGGACTCCTTGTCCTTCGCCGACCACACCGAGAACCACACCTCGTTGCCATCCTTGTTGTATTCCGGCTGCACGACCCGCTTCGCGCCGTCGTCCTTCAGCCCCGCCCACTCGGCGATCGGCAGCACCTTCGAACCCGCCTGCAGGTTGCTCAAGTCATATACCGCCACGGTCTGGCTGACCTTGGCTTCCGGATGCAGCGGATTGTCGACATAGAGATGCTTCGACTTCGGGTGGGTCTTGATGAACAACGACCCTCCGCCCTGGCTCTTCAATGTGTCGACCATTTTCCACGCGTACTGCTTGTGCTTCACGGGATCGGTGCCGATCAGCGCGATCGTGTCGTCACCCAGGTGACCGGTTGCCCACACCGGACCGTACTTCGGATGCGTGAAGTTTGCGCCTCGCCCCGGATGCGGGATCTTGCCGACGTCGACAAGGCCGGCGAGCTTGCCGTCCTTCGCATCGATCGCCGCGACCTTGTTCGACTGGTTCGCTGCGACCATGAAGTAGCGCTTCGACGCGTCCCAGCCGCCGTCGTGCAGGTAGGGGGCCGAACCGATCTCGGTCGTCTTCAGGTTCTGGATGTCGGAGTAGTCGACCATCAGCGTCTTGCCGGTTTCCTTGACGTTGACGACGAACTCCGGCTTGAAGTGCGATGCGACGATTGCGGCGACGCGCGGCTCGGGGTGGTATTCCTGCGTATCGACGGTGAGGCCGCGGGTCGAGACGATCTTCTGCGGCTCGAGCGTGTCGCCGTTCATGATGACGAACTGCGGCGGCCAGTACGCGCCGGCGATCGCGTATTTATCCTCGTAGCCCTTGTACTTCGAGGTGTCGACCGAGCGGGCCTCGAGGCCGATGCGGATCTCGGCGACGTTGTCAGGCTTCTCCATCCACAGGTCGATCATGTTGATCTTCGCGTCCCGCCCGATCACGAACAGGTAACGGCCGGATGCCGAGATGCGGGAGATGTGCACCGCGTAGCCGGTCTTGACGATGTTGATGATTTTCTTCGTGTCGCCGTCGATCAGCGCGATCTCGCCGGTGTCGCGCAGCGTCGTCGAGAAGATGTTCGAGATGTTGTAGTCGTTCATCTTCTTATTCGGCCGCTGCTCGGGCGGGACGATGACTTTCCACGTCTCCTTCATTTGCGCCATGCCGAACTCGGGCGGTTGTGGAGGCGACTGCTGGATGTAGCGCGCCATCAGGTCGACATCGTCGTCGCTGAGTTCGCCCGACGTTCCCCAGTTCGGCATCCCGGCGGGAGATCCGTACTTGATGAAGACCTTGAGGTATTCGCTGCCCTTGGGGAGCGTTATGTCGGGGGTCAGCGGCTTGCCGGTGGCGCCCTTGCGCAGTACGCCGTGGCAGCCGGCGCAGCGCTGGAAGTAGATATTCCGCGCCTTGTCGAATTCCACCTTGGTCATCTTGGGAGCGTCGGGATTGATGTCCTGGTACATCTCGACGTCGGCCAGCGGAGAACCGCCGGCTTGGTACTTCGCCTCCGCTTCGCCGACATGTTCCTCGGTATTTGCCTGCGCGTATGCCTGAGACATTGCCATCGGCAGGCTCGCAAGCAGGAATGCACCGGTGGTCCAGCTTCTTCTCTTGCTACTCATGGTCTATCTCCCGTCATAAAGATTTTACGCAACACGGCTGACAGCCGCAGAGATTGAGCTTCTAAAGCGCCGGAATCCTTAACCTTGATCAAATTGCGGTCTTTTCCCGGCGATGACCCAGGGCGGGCGCTCATGCCGTGAGGGCGAGTTCCCGGAATGTGCGATTGTCATGGGCGAGGGAGTGGAGCGACACCACCGAGCCGATCATGATCAGTGCGGGCGATTCGAGCTGGGCGTGGCGTGCGGTGGCGACAAGGCGGTCGATGCGATCAGCGACGATGACCTGCCGGTCCGTCGTGCCAGCGTGAATCACGGCCGCGGGCGTGTCGGCAGGCAGGCCGTGGGCCATCAACTGGTGGCAGATGATTTCGAGCGCCGCGAGCCCCATGTAGATCACGACCGTCTGTTTCGGTCGTGCAAGGGCAGGCCAATCGAGGTTGACCGTGTCGTCCTTGAGATGTCCGGTCGTGAAGATCACCGAGCGGGCGTGGTCGCGATGAGTCAGCGGGATTCCTGTACAGGCTGCGATCCCGCAAGCCGCCGTGATGCCGGGCACGATCTCGCATTCGATGCCGCAGGCCAGCAGTTCCTCCATCTCCTCGCCGCCGCGACCGAACATGAACGGGTCGCCGCCCTTTAGCCTGACTACGTTGGTGCCGGTGCGCGCGAGTTGGACGAGCAGGTGATTGATCTGATCCTGGGGAAGGGCGTGATGTCCCGCCTCCTTACCGGCGTAGATCATTCGCGCCGTGGGGTTGATCAGTTCGAGAATGCCGTCGCCGACGAGGTGGTCGTAGACTACTGCCTGTGCGCCGGCCAGCAGGCGTGCCGCTTTCAGCGTGAGGAGTTCCGGGTCGCCGGGACCGGCGCCGACGAGATACACCTTGCCAGCCCGCGCGACTCGCGTCGGAAGATCGCTACCCCTTACCGCTGGATCGAAGCCGCCGATATTCTTGCTCATTAGAGCTCTCCGCTTATGCCGCGAATATGTGCGCCGCGGCCGATTCGAATGGCGCGAACAGGACGTTCGGGTGTCGCCACTTTATCCCTACTTGTAACCCGGGAAATTAACCGATATCAAGGAGGAGCAGGCTATGTCGCCGCGATACTCGGACGATGGCTGAACGGATACAGGGCGGCCTCCCGTCCAGAATCGCAAACCTTTCCTCCGCGGACTGACGAGGACCCCGAGAATGTTCTGTCGAAGCATCTTGATCGCAGCTTTTCTTCCGGCGCTGGTTTTTCCGGTTCACGCCCAGGGCATTGCTCCCGACGACACACGACAGTCCGAGCTGGTCCATATGGTTCGCCAGGACTGTGGCTCATGTCACGGCCTGACCCTGCAGGGCGGCCTCGGTCCGGCCCTCACTCCGGCGGCGCTGCGGGGAAAACCTCCGGAGGGGCTGATCGCGACGATTGTCGATGGTCGGCCCGGTACGCCAATGCCGTCGTTTCGCGGCCTGGTCGATGAATCGGAGGCTGCCTGGGTCGTGGAACGGCTCGTCGAAGGCTTTCCCGCGGATGGTGGCCCGGCGTCCACCCAACAGACGGCGGGCACGCGGTGACGGCGCCTTCGCCAGTCTGCCCATCGGCACCCGAAAAAGAGAGACGCATGATGTCCGGAAGCAAAGTGAAGCGTGCAGCATTGACTGTCTCGGTGCTCCTGCTGTCGGCGTGCGCTTCCCAACAGCCGGTCGCCTTGCGTGGTACCGGCGATCTCGGCGTCGTCGTCGAGCGCGCGACCGGACAGTTGCAGGTCATCGAGACGACGCATCGTCGGGCGCTCGCGCAGGTTTCGGGCCTCGGCGACCTGTCCCATGCATCGGTGGTGTTTTCACGGGACAGTCGTTATGCCTACGTCTTCGGCCGCGATGGGGGCCTGACGAAGGTGGATCTTCTCACGGCGACGATCGCGAACCGCGTGGTACAGGCCGGCAACGCGATCGGCGGCGCGATTTCCCAGGACGGACGCATCCTCGTCGCGCAGAACTACGAACCGGGCGGAATCAAGGCTTTCGACGCGGACACCCTGGAACTGCTCGCCGATGTGCCGGCCACCTACGGTCTCGATGGCAAGCGCTCGAAAGTCGTCGGGTTGGCCGACCTGCCGGGCAACCGTTTCGTCTATTCGCTGTTCGACGCGAACGAGATCCGGGTCACCGACCTCTCCGATCCGCGGCATCCGAAGACCGAGCGTTACCCATCCGGCAAGCAACCGTACGATGCGCTGGTGACGCCCGACGGGCGCTACTACATCGCCGGGCTGTTCGGCGAGGACGGTCTGTCGATGCTCGACCTGTGGCATCCCGAACTGGGCGTGCGCACGATCCTGCCGGGCTACGGCCGGGGCGAGCAGGCATTGCCGGTGTACAAGATGCCGCATCTGCGCGGCTGGGCCGTTGCCGCGGGACGCGCATACCTGCCGGCGATCGGCCGTCACGAAGTCCTGGTCGTCGAACTCGGCAGCTGGAAGGAGGTTGGGCGGATTCCGGTCAAGAGCCAGCCGGTGTTCGTGATGGCGAGGCCCGACGGCCGCGAAGTGTGGGTCAATTTCGCCTTCCCCGACAACGGCTGGGTCCAGGTGATCGATACAGTCGGAAACAGCGTCGTCGATACGCTGCAGCCCGGCCGGGCGATTCTTCACATGGAGTTTGCACCGAAAGGCGAGGAGGTCTGGGTGTCTGCGCGTGACGACAACAAGGTCGTGATCTACGGCACCGCGAAGCGCGACAAGCGCGCCGAACTCCCCGCCGCCAGCCCGAGCGGCATTTTCTTCACCAGCCGCGCCTTCCGGACAGGTTTTTAGGACATGCCTTGCACGAGCGCCACGCAGATGTGCATCACGACGATGGCCGGGCCCGGAGCGGTTCATCAACCCCATACGGCCACGTTTCGCCTGTTGAATGACTACCAACGCGGGTTTCCCCTCGTTTCCGAGCCGTTTGCCGCGATCGGCGCGGAATGCGGATTGGGCGAGCCGGCCGTTCTCGCCGCGCTGCAGAACTGGCTGGACTCCGGCGTCGTCAGCCGGGTGGGAGCGGTATTCGCGCCGCGGCGCGTCGGCGCGAGCGCGCTGGCGGCGCTCGCAGCGCCCCTGTCCCGACTCGAGTCGATTGCAGCCCGCGTCAGCGCGGTGCCGGAAGTCAATCACAATTACCAGCGCGAACATCCGCTCAATCTGTGGTTTGTGATCACCGCTGCGTCGGAACAGCGATTGCGACAGATCGCCGCGGAAATCGAGCGGGACACCGGCTGCCGCGTCGTCGTGCTGCCCCTCGAAGAGGAGTTCCACATCGACCTCGGCTTCGATCTCGGCGGTGCCGTGCGCCGCGCTGCCAGCGTTGCGACGGGGGATTTGCTCTCCATCGGCGAAACGCCCTGCGCGCTGCCGGGCATCGAGCGCCGGTTGATGCTCGCCTTGCAGTCGGGATTGCCGTTGCTGCCGCGGCCGTTCGACGCGCTGGGGCGCAGCGTCGGGCTCAGCGAAGCGATGGTCATCGACTTGATCGCGTCGTGGCTCGAAAACGGCCTGATCAAGCGTTTCGGAATCGTCGTGCGCCACCATGAGCTCGGTTTTTGCGCGAACGCGATGTGCGTGTGGGACGTGCCGGACGACCAGGTCAGCGAACTGGGCCGCAGTCTCGCAGCCGAGCCTGCAGTAACGCTTTGCTACCGTCGCAGCCGCGTCCTGCCGGACTGGCCGTACAACCTGTTCTGCATGATCCATGGCAAATCGCGCGAAGTGGTGCTCGACGTGCGCGAAGCCATCGCTGCGCGCCACTGCATGAATCGCTGGCCCGGCGCAGTGCTGTTCAGCACCCGGCGGTTCAAGCAGCAGGGCGCACGTTATCTGGCGGACGGCGACGCATGAGCCGGGCGACCGCGAAGGGGCAGACGCCGCTGCTCGACGACACCGACCGGGCACTGATCAACATGCTGCAAGGGGATTTTCCGCTGGTGCGCAACCCGTTCGCCGACGTCGCCATCCGGCTCGGGATCGACCAGGGGCAAGTCATCGACCGGCTGCAGCGCCTGCTCGATCAGCGGGTGCTGACCCGGTTCGGCCCGATGTTCCAGATCGAACGGATCGGCGGCGCGTTCTGCCTTGCGGCGATCAGCGTGCCGGAAGCCGATTTCGAGCGCGTCACGGCCCAAGTGAATGCCTTCGCCGAAGTGGCGCACAACTACCGTCGCGACCACGCGCTCAACATGTGGTTCGTCCTGGCGACCGAAACCCCGCAGGGCATCGCCGCGACGGCAAGACGGATCGAAGCTGCGACCGGGCTGCCGGTGTTCCTGTTTCCGAAGGAACGGGAGTACTTCGTCGAAATGAAGCTGGAGGCATGATGGCAGCGCACCGGGAAAATCCCGTCCTGCAGGACCCGAACGACCCCGCTACAGTGCCCGGTGTCGGCTACGACGAGGCGATCGAGCGGCGCATCATCATCGCGACCCAGGACGGCCTGCCGCTGGTTCCGCAGCCTTGGGACGAAGTGGCCCGGGAAGTCGGCCTCCCGGTCGACGAACTGCTTTGTCGTGTGCGCGCGATGCTCGAGCGCGGGGTCATCCGTCGCATCGGCGCGGTACCGAATCATTATGCGATCGGCTACACCGCGAATGGCATGAGCGTGTGGGATGTTGCGGACGAGTGGGTCGATGCAGTCGGCGAATTCATCGGTGCACTCGATGCCGTCACTCACTGCTATCGACGTCCGCGCCGTCTGCCGGACTGGCCGTACAACCTGTTCGCAATGGTTCACGGGCGCAGCCATGACGAGGTGCGGCAGCAGATCAGCGACATCGCAGACCGCATCGTGGCTCGCTTTCCCGGCGCCTGCCGCGGCCGCGAGGTGTTGTTCTCATCGGCAATCCTGAAAAAAACGGGGCTGCGGATCGGTGGCGCAGCAGGAAGCGTGCAGAAGCGCGGGTGAGTTTTCCCCTGCCATCCCCTTGACCGCCGTCATTTCCCGGCGGATCGCAGTCCGCTGTAATGGCCGCACTCAGGAGAGCCCGCATGTTTCGCATCTCGAACTTCATCCGCGAACTCGATCACCCCACGCCTCCGGGCCCGCACCGCAACGCCCCCGGGCCGGTGGTGATCTGGAACCTGATCAGGCGCTGCAACCTCACCTGCAAGCATTGCTACTCGATTTCGGCCGATACCGACTTTCCCGGCGAGTTGTCGACTGCGGAAGTGTTCGGGGTGATGGACGATCTCAAGGCATTCAGCGTGCCGGTGCTGATCCTTTCGGGTGGCGAGCCGCTGCTGCGCCCGGACATCTTCGAGATCGGCCGCCACGCGAAAAAAATGGGCTTCTATGTCGGCCTGTCGAGCAACGGCACGCTGATCGGCGAATCCAACATCGACCGGATCGACGAGATCGGCTTCGATTACGTGGGCGTGAGCCTCGACGGCATCGGCGCCACGCACGACAGGTTCCGCCGTCTCGAAGGTGCTTTCGATGCCTCGATGCGCGGCATCCGGCTGTGCGCCGCCCGCGGCATCAAAGTCGGCGTGCGCTACACGATGACCGAGGACAACGCTGCCGACTTGCCCGCGTTGCTGCGCCTCGTCGAGGACGAGGGTATCGACAAGTTCTACTTCTCGCATCTGAACTACGCCGGCCGCGGCAACAAGCACCGCGGCGACGATGCGCACCATCGCACGACGCGCGAGGCGATGGATCTGCTGTTCGATACCTGCCTGGCGCTGCATCGGCGCGGCATCGACAAGGAATTCGTCACTGGCAACAACGATGCCGACGGAGTCTACATGTATCACTGGGTCGCGCGCCGGTTTCCCGAGTGCGCCGAGCATATCCGTGCAAAGTTGCTGCAGTGGGGCGGCAACGCGAGCGGCGTCAACGTCGCGAACATCGACAACCTCGGAGTCGTGCATCCCGACACGATGTGGTGGCATGTGCCGCTCGGCAACGTGCGGGAGCGGCCGTTCTCCGAGATCTGGAGCGACCTGTCGAATCCGCTGATGGCAGGCCTGAAGCGCCATCCCCGGCTCCTCGGCGGACGCTGCGGCAAATGCAAATTCCTCGCGGTGTGCAACGGGAGCTCGCGCGTGCGTGCACAGCAGATCACTGGCGACCCGTGGGTCGAGGATCCGGCCTGTTACCTCAGCGACGAGGAGATCGGCGTGACGGCGGCCGACTACGGCAGCGAGCGGGTCAAGACCACTCCTTTCGTGCCTCGCCGCCGTCCTGCCTGACCCCACCGAGACATCGAATGAATTTTCTTCGTTCCAAAGCGGCAACATTCCGTCCATCAACCCGTCTTTTCGCCGTTCCCGTGCTGCTTGCGGCGGTCTTCGTCGCTTTCAGTTCGTCGGTGCGCGCTGACGACAGCGACATGGCGAGCCGTCATTACCAGCAATACTGCGCCTCCTGTCATGGGGGCAATCGCCTCGGCGCTAGCGGGCCGGCGCTGTTGCCGGAGAATCTCGCACGCCTGCGCAAGGAAGAGGCGCTGGAGGTCATCCGCGACGGCCGGGTCGCGACCCAGATGCCGGCGTTCGACGCAACGCTGAAAGCGGACGAGATCGCGGCGCTCGGCGCGTTGATCTACACGCCGGTCGTTCCGGCGCCGAAATGGAGCGAAGCCGACATCCGCGCGTCGCGCATCCAGCACGTCGATCCGGCGACGCTGGCGGCAAAGCCCGTGTTCGATGCCGATCCGATGAACCTCTTCGTCGTCGTCGAAGGGGGCGACCACCACGTCTCGGTGCTCGATGGCGACAAGCTCGAACCGATCCACCGTTTTGCATCGCGGCTTGCGCTGCACGGCGGGCCGAAGTTCACCAAGGACGGCCGCTTCGTGTTTTTCGGCTCGCGCGACGGCTGGGTGACGAAGTACGACCTGTGGAATCTCAAGGTCGTCGCCGAAGTCCGCGCCGGCATCAACACGCGCAACGTCGCAGTGTCGCCGGACGGCCGGCACGTCGCCGTCGCGAACTATCTGCCGCATACGCTGGTGCTGCTCGACGGTGACCTGAATCTGCTGAAATCGATCGACGTCACCGACCGCGAAGGCAAGCGCAGCTCGCGCGTCTCCGCAGTGTATGAAGCGACGCCGCGCAATGCCTTCGTCGCCGCGTTGAAGGACGTGCCCGAGGTCTGGGAAATCAGCTACGACCCGACGGCGGAGGAAATCCCGATCGGCTACGTCCACGACTACAAGCTGCGCGAAGGCGCGTTCGTTCGCGGCTACCTGAACCCGCGCCGCACTGAGCTCACGCAGGTGCTCGACGACTTCTTCTTCACCCAGGACTATTCGATGGTGCTCGGCGCATCGCGCGAGGGCGTCGGACAGGTCGTCAATCTCGACGTTCGCCGCAAGATCGCCGACCTGCCGCTCGACGGCATGCCGCACCTCGGTTCCGGCATCACCTGGGAGTGGCAGGGGCGGCGGGTGATGGCGAGTACGAACCTCAAGGCGGCCGAAGTCACGGTGATCGATCTCGAGGACTGGAGCGTCATCAAGCGCATCCGGACGCGCGGCGCGGGGTTCTTCCTGCGCAGCCACGAGAACAGCCGCTACGCTTTTGTCGATTCGATGATGAGCCGTGACGCGAAGAACATCCTCCAGGTCATCGACAAGCAGACGCTGGAGATCGTCAGGGAGCTCAAAGCCCCTCCCGGCCAGACGCTCGCGCACGTCGAGTTCACGCGCGACGGTCGTTACGCGCTCGCCAGCCTGTGGGAAATGGACGGGGCGCTGATCGTCTACGACGCCCAGACGCTCGAAGAGGTCAAGCGCATCCCGATGAAGAAACCCGTCGGCAAGTACAACGTCTGGAACAAGACCATGCGCGAGGAAGGCACGAGCCACTGAAGCGCGCGCGGCGCGGCTCAGGGCTCGGGCGCCGCAGCCGCTAGCCGGCCGCCGGCACGAATTTCAGCGCGACGCCGTTGTTGCACCAGCGCTTGCCGCTCGGCGGCGGGCCGTCGTCGAACACATGGCCCTGGTGCCCCCCGCAGCGCGCGCAGTGATACTCCGTGCGCGGCAGGATCATTCTGAAGTCGAGTTTCGTTTCGACGTGCCCGGGAATCGTCGTGAAGAAACTCGGCCATCCGGTGCCGCTGTCGTACTTCATGTCCGACGTGAAGAGCGGAAGCTCGCAGCCGGCGCATACGTATTCGCCCTTGCGCTTCTCGTCATTCAGCGGGCTGCTGCCGGCCGATTCTGTCCCGTCGTCTCGCAGTACGCGGAACTGCTCCGGCGTGAGCAGCTTTCGCCACTCCTCGTCGCTGCGGTGAATCTTCTCGATTTTCAGCGGCAAGGCTTCGGTGCTCTGCTCGACCGAACGAACGAGCGGCGCAGCCGCGCTACCGAAAAGCGCCGCAAGAAAGAGTCGTCTCTTCATCACTTTTTCTCTCCGTCATCCACGCCCCACAGGAATTCGAGCCGCTCGTCGCGCCCGCAGCGGTGCCGATAGAACTTGTAGCGCAGCGGATTTTTCAGGTAATAGTCCTGGTGGTATTCCTCGGCCGGATAGAATTTCGTCGCCGGCACGATTTCCGTGATGACGGGCTGGGCAAACGGTTTGTTCGCGACAAGCGCGGCGCGCGAGCGTTCGGCCGCGGCTCGCTGCCCATCATTTTGATAGAAGATCTGCGCCCGGTACTGACTGCCCCGATCGCAGAACTGCCCCCCGGGATCGGTCGGATCGATATTGCGCCAGAACACGTCGAGCAGCTGTTCATAGCTGATTTTCTCCGGGTCGTACTCGATCCGCACCGCCTCGGCATGCCCGGTGCGTCCCGACGAAACAGCTTCGTAGGCGGGGTTCGGTACGTGCCCGCCGATGTAGCCGGAGGTTGTCGACGCGACACCGTCGAGCCGGTCGAACGGCGGTTCCATGCACCAGAAGCACCCCCCGGCGAAAATCGCCGTGGCGGGCGATGTTGCCGGAACTGCATGTCCCGCGCCCGCTGCGGCCACTATCAACGCTAGCCCTAGCAGGCTCGCCAACCTGCCTGACAGTCGCGAAACAAAACCACCGTCCTGCGTCGTCATCGAGAGACCTCCTGTTTCACTGCAATTGGACCGCCAATGGCGGGTTTCATTTCCATCAATGCGCTTTCTCGTCCCTGATCCAGCCGTGCCGTACGAACCGGGTACATTCCGACCGTGAGGGGTTGAACGAAATCCTTGCGATAGAGGGCGGGCTGAAAAAGTTTTTCGGGGCTATTGCGTTGCATAGCGGGGATACCTATAATGCGCAGCTCTTAGCAGGCGCGTAGCTCAGCTGGTTAGAGCACCACCTTGACATGGTGGGGGTCGTTGGTTCGAGTCCAATCGCGCCTACCAACACATGGAGCCGGGCAGTGATGTTCCGAACTACTACCGAAGCCGGAAATTGAAAATCGGGCTCCGCTGTAGTGCTCCAGAAAAAAAGTGCGGTTCGCCCGCACTTTTTTTTCGTCCACAATTCGCCGAAACATTTGTCCGAGGCCTCGAGATCATGCCGAATATCACGCTTCCCGACGGTTCTGTACGCAGCTTCGATCATCCCGTCACGGTATCGGAGGTCGCCTCATCGATTGGTGCAGGGCTGGCGAAAGCGGCGCTCGCCGGCAAAGTGGACGGACGGCTCGTCGACCTCTCGTATCGCATCGAGGCCGACACGCCACTTGCGATCGTTACCGAAAAAGGTGACGAAGGCCTGGACGTGATCCGGCATTCGACCGCGCACTTGCTTGCGCATGCGGTCAAGGAACTGTTTCCCGAAGCGCAGGTGACAATCGGTCCGGTGATCGAGAACGGCTTCTATTACGATTTCGCCTACAAGCGTCCGTTCACTCCAGAGGATCTCGAGAAGATCGAAAAACGCATGGCCGAGCTCGCCCGGCGCGAGATTCCGGTCTCGCGCGAAGTGTGGCCGCGCGACAAGGCAGTCGAGTTCTTCAAGTCCCAGGGCGAGCACTACAAGGCCGAAATCATCGCCTCGATCCCGCAGGCCGAGGACGTGTCGCTGTATCGCCAGGGGGATTTCATCGATCTGTGTCGCGGGCCGCACGTACCATCGACCGGCAAGCTCAAGGTCTTCAAGCTGACGAAAGTCGCCGGCGCCTATTGGCGCGGCGACTCGAAAAACGAGATGCTGCAGCGCATCTACGGCACTGCGTGGGCGAAGAAGGACGACCTCGAGAACTATCTCCACATGCTCGAGGAGGCCGAAAAGCGCGATCACCGCAAGCTCGGCCGGCTGCTCGATCTCTTCCACATCCAGGAAGAGGCGCCGGGCATGGTGTTCTGGCACGCGAAGGGGTGGACCCTGTGGCAGCAGGTCGAGCAGTACATGCGTCGCACGATTCTCGACAATGGCTACCAGGAAGTCAAAACGCCGCAGATTGTCGACCGCTCGCTGTGGGAAAAATCCGGCCACTGGGACATGTACTCGGAACTGATGTTCACGACCCAGTCGGAGAAGCGCGACTACGCGGTCAAGCCGATGAACTGCCCGTGCCACATCCAGATCTTCAACCAGGGGCTGAAGAGCTACCGCGATCTGCCGCTGCGCATGGCCGAGTTCGGTTCGTGCCACCGCAACGAACCGTCGGGTGCGCTGCACGGCATCATGCGAGTGCGCAATTTCGTCCAGGACGATGCGCATATTTTCTGCGCCGACGAGCAGGTACAGACGGAAGCCGCCGCCTTCATCGAACTGCTGCAGAAAGTCTATGCCGACTTCGGCTTTACCGAGATCCTGATCAAGCTGTCGACGCGGCCCGACAAACGCGTCGGCACCGACGACCAGTGGGACGCAGCTGAAGCCGCGCTCGCCGCCGCGCTCGATGCCCAGGGGCTGGCGTACGACCTGCAGCCGGGCGAGGGCGCCTTCTACGGCCCGAAAATCGAGTTCTCGCTGAAAGACTGTCTCAACCGCGTGTGGCAGTGCGGAACCTTGCAGCTCGACTTCAACCTTCCGGTGCGGCTGGGAGCCGAGTACGTCGCCGAGGACAACGCCAAGCACTATCCGGTAATGCTGCACCGCGCGATCCTCGGCTCGCTCGAGCGTTTCATCGGCATCCTGATCGAGCACTACGCCGGCGCTCTGCCGTTATGGCTGGCTCCGGTCCACGCAGTCGTGCTGAACATTTCCGAAGGGCAGACGGACTACGCAACCGAAGTCGCCAGGCGGCTGAAGCAGGCGGGTTTCCGGGTCGAGGCGGATTTGCGTAACGAAAAGATTAACTATAAAATCCGCGAACATAGCGTGCACAAGCTGCCTTACCAGATTGTCATCGGCGAAAAGGAAAAGGCAGCAGGAGTCGTCGCAGTGCGCGCGCGGGGAGGTCAGGATCTTGGCCAGATGCCCCTCGATACACTGATCGAGCGTTGGCAGCGCGAAATTGAGGCGCGGTCGGGCTCGATCTGATTTTTTGGCATTCGTGGAGAACTGAACCATCGCTCAAGAAAAAAAGCAGCGCGTCAATGAAGAGATCAGCGCGCCCGAAGTCCGACTGGTCGGCGAGGACGGCGAGCCCCTCGGCATTGTTTCGCTGAATGCAGCCCTGAACGCGGCCGAAGAGGCTGGCCTGGATCTGGTCGAAATTGCGCCGATGGCGCAACCCCCGGTGTGCCGGGTGATGGATTTCGGCAAGTTCAAGTACCAGGAGCAGAAAAAGGCCCACGAAGCCCGGCTCAAGCAAAAGCAGGTGCAGATCAAGGAAGTCAAGCTCCGTCCGGCGACGGATGAGAACGACTACCAGATCAAGCTGCGGAACTTGAAGCGTTTTCTCGAAGAGGGCGACAAGTGCAAAGTCACTTTGCGCTTTCGCGGACGCGAGATGGCCCACCAGGAATTCGGGCTGCGGCAGCTTGAGCGTGTGAAGGCGGATCTTGAAGAGATCGGACAGGTCGAGCAGATGCCCAAGATGGAAGGGCGTCAGATGATCATGGTCATCTCGCCGAAGAAGAACCGCTGATCCGCAATACGGAATTTGCCCCCCCGCTCTCCGCGGGAGGCAACTACCGGCAGCAAGCCTGCCGGAAAACAAGTGGTGTCAGGTTGAAAATGCGCCGCATGGCGACGCTACCTGACGGCATTCATAAACCTGGAGTTAGCAATGCCCAAGATGAAGACCAAGAGCGGAGCCGCGAAGCGGTTCAAGGTTCGCGCTAGTGGCGGGATCAAGCGGTCCCAGGCGTTCAAGCGCCACATCCTTACCAAGAAAACCACCAAGAGCAAGCGCCAGCTGCGCGGCATGACGGGAGTCCACGCTGCCGATGAAAAGCTGATCCGCGCAATGCTGCCTTACGCTTGATAGGAGACCGCCATGTCCAGAGTTAAACGTGGAGTAACGGCGCGCGCGCGTCACAAGAAGGTTCTCGATCAGGCCAAGGGTTACCGCGGTCGCCGCAAGAACGTTTATCGTATCGCCAAGCAGGCGGTGATGAAGGCCGGGCAATACGCCTACCGTGACCGCCGCCAGCGCAAACGCCAGTTCCGCGCGCTGTGGATTGCGCGGATCAACGCCGCCGCGCGTGAAGTCGGGCTGACGTACAGCACCTTCATGAACGGCCTGAAAAAGGCAGCGATCGAAGTGGATCGCAAAGTTCTGGCCGATCTGGCTGTGTTCGACAAACCCGCATTTGCGGCGCTTGCCGACCAAGCCCGGGCCAAACTCGCTGCGTAATAGCATGCGGCATGAAAAAAGGAGGCCTGGCCTCCTTTTTTTTTCCTGAATTTTCCACGGCAAGCAAATGGATAAGCTCGATCAACTTGTTCAACAGGCGGCGGCGGAGTTCGCCGCGGCAGCGGACGGCGTCCAGCTCGAACAGGCCAAGGCGCGCTACCTCGGCAAGACCGGAGCGCTGACCGAGCGGCTGAAAGGCCTGGGCAAGCTCGCCGCAGAGGAGCGTCGCGTCGCCGGCGCCGAGATCAATCGCGCAAAAGATGCGATCGAGGCGGCCCTCGAAGCCCGGCGCCAGGCGCTGCGCGAAGCGGTACTGGTCGCCCAGCTCGCTGCCGAAGCGCTCGACGTGACGCTGCCGGGACGAGGCGCCGCGCAGGGGGGGCTGCATCCTGTCAGCCGGACGCTGGAACGCATCGAAGCGCTGTTTCGTTCGATCGGCTTCGTCGTCGCCGATGGTCCGGAAGTCGAAACCGACTGGCATAACTTCACTGCGCTGAACACGCCGGAAAACCATCCGGCGCGCTCGATGCACGACACTTTCTACCTCGAAGGACACGAGGACGTACTGTTGCGGACTCACACCAGCCCGGTGCAGATCCGCACGATGCTCGATCACGTCGCGCGCTACGGCGATCGCGAGTCGATGCCGGAGATTCGCGTGATCGTTCCGGGACGGGTGTATCGCGTCGACTCCGATGCGACGCATTCGCCGATGTTCCATCAGGTCGAAGGCCTGTGGGTCGGAGAATCGGTGAGTTTTGCCGATCTCAAGGGCGTGATCGCCGATTTCCTGCGCAAGTTCTTCGAGACCGAAGAGCTCCAGGTCCGCTTCCGCCCGTCGTTCTTCCCGTTCACCGAGCCGAGCGCCGAGATCGATGTCGCGTTCATGAGCGGGGCGCTGAAAGGCCGCTGGCTCGAAATCGCCGGCTGCGGGATGGTTCATCCGAACGTGTTGCGCTTTGGCGGGATCGATCCCGAACGCTACACCGGCTTCGCGTTCGGCATGGGTCCCGACCGGCTGACGATGCTGCGCTACGGCGTCAACGATCTGCGCCTCTTCTTCGAAGGCGATCTGCGCTTCTTGAGCCAATTCAGGTAATCGAATCATGCAATTTTCGGAACACTGGTTGCGGAGTCTCGTCAATCCTCCGCTCGACAGCGAGTCCCTCGGCCACCTGCTGACGATGGCGGGTCTCGAAGTCGAGGAGGCCGTGCCCGCCGCAGCGGCATTTTCAGGCGTCGTCGTCGGTCGCATCATCGAGGCCGAGAAGCATCCGAACGCCGACAAGCTGAAGCTCTGCAAGGTGGACGTGGGGCAGGACGAGTTGCTGCAGATCGTCTGCGGCGCGCCGAATGCGGCAGCGGGCCTGCGCGTTCCCTGCGCGATGGTCGGGGCAAAACTTCCCGGCTTCGACATCAAGGCGGCAAAGCTGCGCGGCGTCGAATCCTTCGGCATGCTCTGTTCGGCGCGAGAACTCGGATTGTCCGACGACCACGGGGGCTTGCTCGAGTTGCCGGACAATGCTCCGATCGGGCAGGACATCCGGAATTTCCTCGCGCTCGACGACACGCTCTTCACGATCAAGCTCACCCCGAACCGCTCGGACTGTCTCAGCCTTGCCGGTGTCGCGCGCGAAGTCGCGGCCTTGACCGGCCAGCCGTTCGCGCTGCCGCAGATCGAAGCGGTGGTACCGGCCATCGATGATCGCCGGCCGGTCGTCCTCGACGCTCCGGACGGTTGCCCGCGTTATTGCAGCCGCATCGTTCGCGGCGTCGATGCGAAGGCGCCGACGCCCGACTGGATGAAGCAGCGCCTGCAGCGCAGCGGCGTGCGCTCGATCAGCGCGCTGGTCGACGTGACCAACTACGTGATGCTTGAACTGGGACAGCCGCTGCACGCATTCGACAATGCAAAGCTCGTCGGCGCGATCCACGTCCGCTATCCGCACGCAGGCGAAAAAGTGCTGCTGCTCAACGAGCAGACCGTTGTTCCGGCGGCCGACACGCTGCTGATCGCGGACGAGGCGCGTGCGTTGGCGCTCGCCGGCATCATGGGCGGTGAAGACAGCGGCATCACGCTCGACACCGTCGACGTGTTCCTCGAGAGCGCATTCTTCGCGCCGGCGGCCATCGCCGGGCGCGCGCGCAGCTACGGCTTCGTCTCGGATGCATCCCATCGTTTCGAGCGCGGCGTCGATTTCGAACTCCCCGCACGGGCGATCGAGCGTGCAACCCGGCTCATTCTCGACATCTGCGGCGGCACCGCAGGGCCCGCCGATGAAACGGTGGCCAAGGACCACCTGCCGGAGCGCCCGGCAGTTCGATTGCGTCCCGCGCGCGCGCGCCGCCTGCTTGGTATCGATCTCGGCGACGACGCGATCGTGAGGCTGCTCGAGGGCGTGCATCTGTCGGTCGAGCGTGAGGGTGACGCGCTGCTTGTCACGCCGCCGTCATTCCGCTTCGACATCGAGATCGAGGAAGATCTGATCGAGGAGGTGGCGCGCCTGCACGGCTACGACGCCATTCCGGCCTGCGCGCCGCAAGGTTCCCTGATGATGCTCGACCGTTCCGAGTCGGGCCGTTCGGCGTGGGATGTCCGCCATCTTCTGGCGGCGCGCGATTTCCAGGAGGTCGTCAACTACGCGTTCGTCGAGGAAGCCTGGGAACGGGATTTCTGTGCGAATGCCGAACCGATCCGCCTGGCCAATCCGATCGCGAGCCAGATGAGCGTGATGCGCTCCAGCCTGATCCCGGGCTTGGCGGCGAACCTGGTCGCGAATCGCAAGCGCCAGCAGGCCAGGGTGCGCGTGTTCGAAATCGGTCGCTGCTTCGAACGCAAGGCGGACGGCGAGCCGGTCGCCGGCTTTCAGCAACCGCTACGCGTTGCGGGGCTCGCCGCCGGTCTTGCGTTGCCCGAACAGTGGGGCGCTGCGAGCCGCCAGGTCGATTTCTATGACGTGAAGAGCGACGTGGAAGCGCTTTTCGCACCGCGCGCACTCGGCTTCGAACGGCTGTCGGACCCCGCGCTGCATCCTGGGCGCGCCGCGAGCATCCTGCTCGATGGACGGCGTATCGGACTCCTCGGCGAGATCCACCCGGTATGGGTGCAACGCTATGAAATGGGAACGGCGCCCGTCGTGTTCGAGATCGAACTGGACGCCGCGCTGCTGGCAGATCTCCCGGCGTATCGCGAGATTTCCCGCCAGCCCGCAGTCACGCGCGACGTCGCCCTGGTCGTCGAACAGGCGCTGACCGCTGCGCGCGTGATCGAGGTCATGCAAGAGGCCGCCCCGACGATTGTCATGGGAATGGAGTTATTCGATATCTATCATGGCAAAGGCATCGATCCGGGAAAAAAGAGCCTTGCGTTCAGGGTGTTGATGCAAGATACTCAGCGCACGCTCGAAGATGCCGAAGTGGATGCGGCGGTCGAAGCGATCGTCCGCCATACGGAAACCTCCTTGGGGGCGCGGCTGCGTGGATAGTGCAATGAACGTGACCCTGACCAAAGCGGAACTGGCTGACCTGCTGTTCGAGCGGGTCGGCCTCAACAAGCGCGAAGCCAAGGACATGGTGGAAGGCTTTTTCGAGGAGATCCGCCAGGCGCTGGAGCGCGGGGAGTGCGTGAAGCTCTCGGGCTTCGGCAACTTCCAGCTCCGCGACAAGCCGCAGCGGCCGGGTCGCAATCCGAAGACCGGCGAGGAAATCCCGATCACTGCGCGTCGGGTCGTGACCTTTCACGCCAGTCAGAAACTCAAGGCCGCCGTGGAGCAGCTGAGCGATGCAAGCAAGCAGCCATAACGAGGCGCCGGCAATTCAGCTGCCGCCGATTCCGGCAAAGCGCTATTTCACGATCGGCGAGGTCAGCGAACTGTGCGCCGTCAAACCGCACGTGCTCCGGTACTGGGAACAGGAATTCACCCAGCTCAAACCGGTGAAGCGACGCGGTAACCGACGCTACTATCAACACCATGAAGTCCTGCTCGTCCGCCGCATCCGGGAACTCCTTTATCAGGAGGGCTTCACCATTTCGGGCGCCCGCAACAAGCTCGGCGAGACGGCGATCCACCAGCATGAAGAGGCCGAGGAAGTCTCCCGTCTGCGGTCGTTGATCGCCCACGTGCGGTCCGAAATCGTCACCACGCTGGAGCACCTCAAGGCCTGAGGCAGTACTGGCAAATGTCGAAAATATCGCTATAATGCTCGCTTGTGTCGGGGCGTAGCGCAGCCTGGTAGCGCACTTGCATGGGGTGCAAGGGGTCGCGAGTTCGAATCCCGCCGCCCCGACCAATGATTCAAATACAAAGGCCAGTTCAAGGACTGGCCTTTGTTTTTTGCGGGCGTTCGATTTTGCCTGCATCATGAGTCGGATGCTGCCCTGACGCAATTCCGCCCGTCTCGTTTGGCGCGATACAGTGCATTGTCGGCGCGGACAAGAAGCGTGTCTGGTGATTGGTCGGTGTCTTTAAGCACGGCAACGCCAAGACTGCATGTGAAGCGAACAATGCGGCCGTCGTTGAGCGTAATCTGCAACCCCTCGACTTTTTGCCGCAGCCGTTCGGCGACTTCCAGACTCCCTGAGGCTCCGAGTTCGGGCAACACTACCGCGAACTCCTCGCCCCCCAGGCGACCGAGGATGTCGATTTCACGCAGCTCGCTCGCACATGCCGAAGCCAGCGACTGGATGACGCGATCGCCTACCGTGTGGCCGAAAGCATCGTTGATTCGTTTGAACCAATCGATGTCGAGCATGATCAGAGTCAGCGGATGACGCAGTCGGTGGGCGCGATGTATTTCCTGCGTAGTCAATTCGGTGAAGCGACGTCGGTTCAGTATCCCCGTCAAGGGATCCGTTGTCGCCAATTGGCGAAGCTCAGCCTCGAGGCGCTTGCGCTCGGTGATGTCCCGAATGATGCCGATGAACGAGAGACGCCGGTCTTCTCCGAACCAGCTTGCAACGGTGAGCTCGATCGGGAATTCGCTGCCGTCCTTGCGGAGCGCATGAAATTCCCGAGTTTCGCCGTCGAACGGCGTTTCGCCACTGCGGCTGACGCGACTGACGCCGTCATCGTGCAAGCGTCGATAACGCTCTGGAATGATTGGGTGGAGTTTCTGCCCGATCATGCTTTCGGCTGATCGGCCAAACATCCTTTCTGCGCACAGGTTGAAGGACTGGATGGTGCCGTGTTCATCGATGGTGATAATGGCATCGGCAGCAACGTTGGCGAGAGAGTGAAACTTTGCATCGCTATTGTCCGTTCGGCCCGGGGCCGTCGTGAGCCGGGCAATGCCGAGGAGCAATGACAGCAGCCCCGCCAATGACAATGCGCTGGAGTCGAATGCTTGCCAGCTTTCAAAGAGTGCCGCGAAGAAGCTCCGGCCTCGCATAACCTCCAAGGCATCCGGCAAGGCGCCCAGCACGAGGCCGGCAGCCATCAACCAACCCGCCTGCTGCTGGCGGCGAGACGATCCTCTCGTCCTCACCCAGACGAGCATGGCACCGGCAAGCTCGATTACCCAAAGCAGATCACTCATGATTCCATCGTAGCGCGGTCCGAAGCAATATCCATCGTTGGCGCTACTGCGATGTCAAGCTCTGCCGCGAAAGTCGTGGCGATGCGCCGGGCCCGAGGCCGACCTCTACACGCCGCGCGGACAGCTGTGCTACCGGCGCTTCGTCGCGGAGTACCGTCACCACTTGGTGCGCTGAGGCCCGCTCATCGGCCGCCTCGATTTCGCCAACCAGCCGTACAACTTCAGCTACGAGCGTTTCGCCGAGAGCAATCCGCCGGCGACGGCGCTTTTCCAGACAGCATGAAGCCGAAATTCCATTTCTACCAGCAGATCGACCTGATGGACTGCGGGCCTACCTGTCTGCGCATGATCGCACGGTATCACGGCCACACTTTCAACCTCGATACGCTGCGCGAGAAGTCGGGGATCACGCGGGAGGGTGTCTTGTTCGGCGAGATCGCCGACGCGGCGGAGGCGATCGGCCAGGTGACATTGGGCATGATGCTGGCGGTGCAATACATCACCGGCAGCTCAACGGTCCAATCAACGCGTTCATCACCTTTGCGCAATCAGTCCAGGATGCGCGCATCAGCCTGGATCGGCTGGCCGAGATCCATGACCGCGACGATGAGGAAGACCGTGAAGTCGCCAAGCTTACTGTGCTGCCGGCGTTGTGCAGACTGACCATCTCCGACGGGCTCAGCTTCCGCTATGGCGGCTGACGCTGGCGCACGCGCTGCGCGAGAGCGGTGCCGATCTGTCCCTGCTGGAGCCGGCGTTCGAAGCGTTCTATGCCGCGCGCAACCAAGTGGAGTGCTATTCGGACAGTCTCGACGCCCTGCAACGCATCGCCGCGCGGATGCCGGTGGCGGCGATCACCAACGGCAACGCCGACCTGCAGCGAATCGGCTTGACTGCGCACTTCGCCTTTCACTTGGGCGCGCGCGAGCACGGCGCGGCCAAGCCGGATCCCGGCATCTTCCTGGCGGCGTGCACGCGTCTGGGCTGCATGCCGGCCGAAGTGCTGCACGTCGGCGACCACGTCGAGATGGACGTGGCGGGCGCCGTGCGCGCCGGCTTGCGCGCGTGCTGGCTCAACCGCGTGGGCGGACGCTGGGAGCGCGAGGACCTGCGGCCCGACCTGGAGTTCGTCACCCTCACCGAACTCGCGGACTGGGTGGAGGCGCAGGCGCGCGAGGACGGCTGCGGTGAGGGCCTCTGATCCGCAGCCGCCGGACCGTAAGCGGTAACTGACGAGCGTTCTTGACTACTTCGAGATCCCGAAGAGATCGGATCGCAGCGGGTTGGCAGCGAAGTGCTGCTTCCACAGACGGGGGGTGAGTTGCGCGACGTCGGCAGCGGGGTGTTGGCCGACACGCTGCAGCACATCGACCAGATAGTCGTACGGATCGATGTCGTGCAGCCGGCAGGTGGCGATCAGGCTCTGCGCGATACCGACGTATTTGGCGCCGACCTCGGTCCAGCAAAAGAGCCAGTTGCGACGACCCATCGGCACCACGCGTAGCGCCCGCTCGAGATGGTTTGTGTCGATCGCCACTTCAGGATCGCGCAGGTACACCTCGAGGGCGGCCCGGCGCTCCCGCACATAAGCCATGGCGGTGGTGAGCGGCGAGCTGGGCAACAGGCCGTGGGTGTCGAACTGGGCATCGACCCAGGCGAAGAACTCGTGGACCACGGGCTGTGCATGCTCGATCCGGTACGCCCGGCACGCCTCGCCGACGAGCGTGGCCTCGCGGATGCGTTTTTCGACCGCATAGAGCTTGCCGATCATCTCCAGCGCCCGGCCCGCGCGCTCGGGCTCGACCGACTGGGCGTCGAAGAACTTCCTCCTCGAGTGCGCCCAGCATTGCGCGTGCGTGAGCCCGCACTTCTCGGCATAGCGTTCGTAGGCGCCATAGCCATCGGTGAGCAGCACCGCCCCCTCGGGCGGCGGGTCGGTGCCCAGGATCTGCTCGATGTGCTGCGCCTTGCGGCTCTCGCGATAGACGAAACAGATCTCGTCACGTTCGCCATAGACCGGCCAGAAGTAGCCGCCCTTCATCTTGCCGGGGCCCGCACGGCCGGCCTTGATCGGGGTCTCGTCCATCGCCTTGATGCGGCTCGCGCGGATCGAGTCGAGTTGGGCCGTAAAGATCGGTTCGAGCAGCGCGAGCGCCCCGTGGGTGAGCTGCGTGAGCCACGGGCGCGACACCCTGATGCCATTGTCGCCGAGCCGCTGGTGCTGGCGGTAGAGCGGCTGGTGGTAGCAGAACTTGTCGGTGATGAGCCCGGCGACGAAGCTCACATCGGCGCGGCTGCCGCGAATCACCCCCCCGGGTGCCGCCGGGCAGGAAATCGCCTGGGTGTCGAGGCGCTTGATCACCGGACGCACGTACTTGAGGATCACGTAGCTGCCCGGGCGCTGCGCCAGGCGGTGACTGACCTTTTCGCCGATCACCTCGAACTGGTCGGGGGCGAGCCCCTCGGCCTCGGGGTTGGGCACCTCGATGGTCTCGACCGGCACGCGGGCCTCGTCGAAGAACAGCGCCGATGCGTCGCCCTTGGCGCAGTCGCTGGTGCGGGCCCGGCGGGTGTGGGCGGCAATGTCCTGACCGGGGGGCGGCGGCGAGGATTCGGGCACCGGCAACTCGCCCAGGCTCATCTGATGCGGGTTGGCGTCCACGAGGCGCTTCTCGCTCTTCGCCCCGAAGAGCTGGCGCCGGAACCAGTCGAGCTGGTGGCGCATCGCCTCGCATTCGCCTTTGATGACCTCGAACTGGCGCTGCTGCGCCAGATGCGCGCCCGCCAGTTCGACGACCTGATCGGCCGTCCACCGGGCGGCTTCTTCACGGGTCGGCAGCTGCGTCAAAGGCGTCGGAGGCATGGCGTCATTTTACCAAAAAAGCCAGCATTCATGCGGGTTTGCGGTGACTTGCGGGCAGCGCGAAGCGCTTTTTGAAGCGTGCCGGCTCGATGCCTTCGAGCAACAGCTTCAGCCCCGTCCAGTCCATCTCGCGGCTCGTCGCCCGCGACCAGTCCGACACGAAGCGACCCGACTCGAGCCGCTTGGCCCAGATGCAAAACCCGCTGCGGTCCCAGTACAACACCTTCATCTGGGTCGCGCGCCGGTTGATGAACACGAACAGATGCCCCGACAACGGATCCTGTCCCACGCCGTGGCGCGCCAGCGCATACAAGCCGTCGAAGGATTTGCGCATGTCGACCGGGCGCCCGTACAGATGCACCCGCACCGCGCCTTCGGGAAAGAACATCAGCCGCGCACCAGGTGCAGCACCACGCCGTCACCCAGGTCAAGCTTCAACTCCCAGCGCGAAGCGCCGCCCGAACCCAGCACTCCCAGATCGACGAACGCCTCTTGCCGAGCCGGCCCCACCGCGACGGCCTTGCCGCACACCGGCCCGACGATCGCACGCCAGCGCTGAAAGCTCGAGACGCTGATCGACTCGTGCGCGCAGAATGCCGTGACGCTCAGCCCGCTCGAACCGTGGCGGGCGAACACCTCCTGCCACTCCTCTCGGCTGCGCCGGCGCCATTTGCGCTTGAGCACCCCTGCCATGAACGATCCCTCCATTGTTGACCCTGGAGGCAATTGTCCACGTCGATCACGTGCCCTGGAATAACGCCGGTCAGTTACCGCTTACGCCGGACCGAGGTCAAGGAACTGGAGCGTTCAGCCCAAGGTGCAGTCATCACGGGAGATCCACGAATGGCTTACCAGGAAACGTTCGAAATCCGCACCAGCGGGCGAGGGATGAGCGACGTGACCGGCCAAGTCGCCGCGATCGTCGAACGCGCGCCGAAGGGCGCGGGGCTCGCTCATGTTTTCGTCCGGCACACGAGCTGTTCGCTTCTGATGACCGAGAACGCCGACCCCGACGTGCGGCGCGACCTCGAGACGCTTGCTCGCCGCTGGGCGCCGGACGGCGATCCGGCGTACCGACACGACCTCGAAGGCGACGACGACATGGCGGCGCACGCGCGCTCGGTGCTGAGCGGCACCGACGTGACGGTGCCGTTCAACGACGGGCAGTTGCTGCTCGGGACGTGGCAGGGGATCTACCTGTGGGAGCATCGGGCGCGGGGCCATATGCGGCAAGTCGTCGTCACGCTGATCGAGTGAGACGGAGTCGAACCCGACCGTGATCGCGGCAATTCCACACCTCGACTCGACCCTCCCTTCCGACTGGCTCGCGCAACTGCATACGCGCTGCCTGCGCGACTTCGACGGCGATGTGCTGTGGCGGGAACTGGCCGACGCCTATTCGGCGCCGCCGCGCGGGTACCACACGCTGTGGCATGTGGCGTTCATGTTCGCGCAGTACGACCGCGTCGCGGCCCGGCTCGCGTACCCGGTCGCGGTGCGTGCGGCGATCTGGTTCCACGACTTCGTTTATGAGACCGACGCGGGCGCGTATTCACGGAACGAATCCCGCAGCGCGGACGCGATGCGGCGGCGGTGTATGGATCTGCTCCCGGCGCCCGAGGTCGAGCTTGCCGCCGCGCTGATTCTCGCGACGAAGACGCACGAGCCCGGCCCGGCATTTTTCCCGGGGGATCCGGCCGCCTACGCGGACTGCGAGCACTTCCTCGACATCGATCTCGCGATCTTCGCGTGTGCGCCGGCGCAGGTGCGGGCATTCGACGACGCGGTGCGCGACGAATTCCGGCAGTACGCGGACGGCGAGTTCGCTGCGGGGCGGCTGCGCGTGCCGAGGGCATTGCTCGCGCGCCCGCGAATCTATTTCTCTGCCGCATTCGAACCCTGCGAGCCGACCGCGCGCGCCAACCTGCGCCGACTGATCGAACGATGGGAGAAGCGCGCGGGCGAGCGGGACGGTCATGCCCGCAGCAACCACACTCGTCCGTAATTCGACGGCACCCGCAGCGTCCGGATGCCGCCGGCCTCGACGCCGGGTACCGGCTCATCCCCGTGCAGCATCTCGTGATAGTCGCCGGCGTGCGGGAGTGCGAACCTCACCCACTGGTCGTCGCCCGGGAAGTTCAGCGCGACGAGCGCCGATGCGTTTTTGGGAATGCCCTTCGCGAGCAGCTCGACGCTGAAGATGCTCGAGGCCCTCGACGAGGTGAAATGGGACATGCTCAAGGAATGGGCGCAAACGAAGAAGGCGCCCAAGCACGCCGCGTGGATGCACGACGGCCGCTACAGGGAGATGTTCAAGTGAAGCTCGCGACCCCCCAAGCAATGCGGCCGCGACGGCACGATCCTCGCCGGGCTCGCCGGCGTGATCCTGCCGCTCTTGCCGGCACGCCGCTGGTGTTTGCCGGCCTGTGGCTGCTCGCGCGCACCGGCCACCGTCAGGCCGCGCGTGCAGGAGTCGCCGCCGGGCTCGGCTTCATCGTCGCGATCGTCGCGAAGCTCGGCATTTCGTTCGCGATGCTCGGCATCTTTGCGGTCGCGTGGATGGTTTGAACGGCAAGGTCGTGAACGTGGGTCGGCCTGAGCGCAACGAAGGCCGAGGGGAACTCGGCCTCCGTCCTCGCAACCGTATCAGCCTCCTACCGCAGCAAGAATCGCCTTCACGATCAGCGCGGAAATCGTCGCGAAAATCAGCATCACGACGAGCAGCCCGGCGATGACCAGCGCGACGAGGCGGCGGCTGCTGCGGGTGGTTGCCGCGGGGTCGTCGACGTGCTGTTCGAGTAATTGCACGTTTCGCTGGTTCGCCTTCCATGCGGCATCGAAAACGTCGCCGAGGATCGGTACGACGCCGACGATGCCTTCGATCGCGACATTGCCGATCATGCACAGCAGCACGCTGCGCGGCATGCCGAGGCGCGCCGCCTCGCGAACGATGTAGCCCGACAGCAGCACGCCGACGGCGTCGCCGAGGAAGGGCACCAGCCCGATCAGCGCCTCGACGCCGATGCGAAATCCGCCGGGCAGCCGGATCGAACTATCGAGCAGCCACGCGAGCGCGCGAAGCTTCTCGCGCGTGTGTGCGCCTTCGCGCGAAGCGGCGAACGGCTCCCGCCCGACACCGGGGGGACCCTTCATTTCCGGCGCCTCGCAGGGCGCGCTGCGCGCTGCAGGCCGCCGCATGCGCCTGCTGCTCGCGGTGCGTCGCCGTGCCGGCTGATGTCCGTCGTGCAGGAGCCCATTGTTGAATCCGCTAAAAGGATGAGGAGAGGGGAGACGGCGGCTCGGCGCTGGTCGGGCCGCCCCACGCTGGTATGCAACCCACGTTCCTCGCCGAGGGCCTGCCACGTCCCGTCCCCGGTTCTCCTGTCCGGCTTGATCGGGGTCCCCTTCCTTCTTGCGCCACGGCGTCGCTACGCATCCGCCGCGTGCGGCATGCACTGTCCGTAGCGCATTTTTACCTGCTTCGCGACCTATTCAGTCAGCGTCTGCTGGCGTTGAATCCGGATTGAGACTTGACTACAAAGAGGTTGTCGATACCATGAACCGCTGCCGGTTGCCGCTGCGGACAGGCCGGTTACTAATAATCAATCGCCCTCAGTTCGACGGCTTTCCGATTTCTCGTCGACTGGTACGATCAGCGCTGAATGACACGGATTCAGACGGTACAGCACGTCAAGCGGGGCTGCACGATTGTGAAAGGAGCCTGCTCCTTTTCTGCGCCGCGGATAGGGCGGCACGGATCATAAAATCGGGCCGGTCCGGCGAATTCGAGCGCACTGGGGAAAAGAGCGCACTGGGGAAATTATGCGCACACCGTTTTCTTGTGATTCCGACCTGGGCAAGGGATTCGGGAGCCGCTTCGAGATTTTGCCTGCGCTGGATCAATCCACGCGCGACCAGGTCTTCACGATTCGCCATGAGGTGTACTGCGAAGACCTCGGGTTCGAGCCGCTGCGCGAGAATCGGCATGAAACCGACGAATACGACCGCCACAGTGTGCATTGCCTGCTGCGTACGGCAGACGAATCGCATACGCTCGTCGGCTGCACCCGGTTGGTGCTCGCGCGCCCGGAAGATCCCGCTCATCCTTTTCCGTTCGAGAGCACTTGTCGGGCGAACCTGGATCAGCACACGATCGATTCGCGGGCTCTGCCGCGACACGAGATCGCGGAAGTCTCCCGGCTCGCGGTCAGGAAAATGTATCGTCGCCGTCGCGGTGAAAAGCATACCGAGATGACGCTGCGAAACCGCGACTTCGGATCGAGCGCCAGCCCGCGTTTTCCATTCATCCCGGTTGGCTTGTATCTGGGAACGATGGCATTGGCCGAGCAATGCGGCATCGAAAAGGTGTTCGTCATTACGGAGCCCCGCTTGGCCGCACATCTGTCCCGGCTGGGGTTCAGTATCGTGCAGGTCGGCCCGCCAATCGAACATCGCGGTACCCGGGTGCCCTCGATGATGGACGTGGAGCAGAGCAAGGAAGGGCTGCGTTCGCTGATTCGCCCGATGTGGGAGTTGATCCGCGGAGGCGTCGGGGCCGGCTACGCAGGGAAACGCGCAGCGATGGTTGCTACCTGACGGCGATATGCCCTGGCCTCATCGGCAGCGCAGCGCCCGGCCCCGCTACTGTCCCATTCAATCCGGATCAGGAATCGCTGTGTGGAAACATGGTTCGCCCTCATCGATGAATGCAGGCTGTCACGAAGCCGTGCGGTTTATCGCAGTACCATGTTGTCGCGGTGAACCAGTTCGGGTTCGTCGATGTAGCCGAGCAGCTTTTCGATTTGTGTGCTGGATTTGCGCGCGATGCGGCGGCACTCGCTGCTACTGTAGTTGACTAGGCCGCGTGCGATCTCGTCACCGCCGGCGCTACGGCATGCGACCGCTGCGCCGCGCTCGAATTCGCCTCCGACCTCGACGACGCCCACGGGCAACAAGCTGCGTCCGCTGCGCAACGCAACGACCGCGCCGTCGTCGAGAATGAGGTCGCCCGCGAGCTGCAGGTGGTCGGCGAGCCACTGCTTGCGCGCCTGCAGCGGCGAACTGGTCGCGTAGAGCAGGGTGCCGAGCGGTTCGGCCTGCGTGAGGCGGATCAGCGCGTCGACTTCGTTGCCGCTCGCGATGCACGTGTGCGCCCCGCTTCGCGCCGCACGCTGGGCGGCGCGGATCTTCGTGATCATGCCGCCCCTGCTGATACCGGTGCCGGCGCCGCCTGCCATCGCTTCGTACGACCTGTCCTCGGCCCGACCTTCGCAGACGAGCGTCGCATTGGGGTCGCGGCGCGGGTCGGCAGTGTACAAGCCTTGCTGGTCGGTGAGGATCACCAGCGCATGAGCTTCGATGAGGTTCGCGACCAGCGCGCCGAGCGTGTCGTTGTCGCCGAACTTGATCTCGTCGGTGACGATCGTGTCGTTCTCGTTGATGATCGGCACGACGCCCAGCTCGAGCAGCGTCGTCAGCGTCGAACGTGCGTTGAGGTAGCGCTTGCGGTCGGCGAGGTCGTCGTGGGTCAGCAGGATCTGCGCGGTGTGGAGATTGTGACGCGAAAAGGCATCCTCGTAGGCTTTGACGAGGCCCATTTGCCCGACCGCGGCGGCGGCCTGCAGCTTGTGCATTTCGTGCGGGCGCTTTTGCCAGCCGAGGCGCTGCATTCCCGCGGCGATCGCACCGGACGACACCAGCACGACCTGCTTGCCCGCGCCACGCAACGTTGCGATCTGGCGCGCCCAGTCGCCCATCGCCGCTTTGTCGAGTCCGGCGCCGTTGTTCGTGACGAGTGCGCTGCCGACTTTGACGACGATGCGTCGCGCGTTGCGGATCTTGTCTCTCATGACGGGCTGCGAAGGTTCCTAATGATTGGGCCGGTTGGTGTCCTGCTCATCGGCGGGGTCGTTCTCGTTCCCGTCGCGGCCGTCGTCGCCGGTGCCAGTTTCGCCTTCGGCGAGGAGCGCCTGCAGCCGTGCCTGGTAGGCCGCTTCGACGCGGGCTTCGGCTTCGGCTGCGGCGAGCGCTTCCGCATGGGTACGGGCCGCTTTCTCGGCTTCCGCCTGGGCACGCCCGGCATCGAGGAAGTCCTGGATCGCGAAGACCAGCTTCCTGCAGCCGTCACCGGTCAGCGCCGAGATCTCGAAATGGCGTTCGACCGGCCCGTAGGCTTCGAGGAAGGCCGCGACGCGCGCGGCGCGTTCGTCTTCGGGAATCAGGTCGAGTTTGTTCAGCGCAAGCCAGCGCGGCTTGTTGTACAGCGATTCATCGTACTTGCGCAGTTCCTCGACGATCGCCTTGGCGTCCCGTACGGGATCGGCGTCGGGATCGAACGGTGCGAGGTCGACGAGATGCAGCAGCACACGCGTGCGCTGCAAATGGCGCAGGAACTGGTGGCCGAGCCCATGCCCTTCAGCCGCCCCTTCGATCAGCCCGGGAATGTCGGCGATGACGAAGCTGCGGTTCTGGTCGGTGCGCACGACGCCGAGGTTCGGTGCGAGCGTCGTGAAAGGATAGTCGGCCACTTTCGGCTTTGCCGCCGAGACTGCGCGGATGAATGTCGACTTGCCGGCGTTCGGCATGCCGAGCAGGCCGACGTCAGCCAGCACTTTCAGTTCGAGGCGCAGCGCGCGGCGCTCGCCTTCCTCGCCCATCGTGCGCTTGCGCGGGGCGCGGTTGACGCTCGATTTGAAGTGGAGGTTGCCCAAACCCCCCTTGCCGCCGCGCGCGACGATCGCCTGCTTGCCGTCCTCGTCGAGGTCGGCGACGAGTTCGCCGGTTTCGAGATCGGTGATCACCGTGCCGACCGGCATGCGCAGCACGATGTCTTCGCCGCCCTTGCCGTAGCAGTCCTTGTTGCCGCCGTTCTCGCCGCGTTGCGCGCGATGCATGCGCGTGAAGCGGTAGTCGACGAGCGTGTTGAGGTTGCGGTCCGCGAGCGCGTAGATGCTGCCGCCGCGGCCACCGTCGCCGCCGTCCGGGCCGCCCCGCGGGATGAATTTCTCGCGCCGGAACGACGCCGAGCCGTTGCCGCCGTCGCCGGCCATGACCTCGATGCGTGCTTCGTCAATGAACTTCATGATGATGTGCCTGTGGCAAAAACAAAAAAGCCCTACCGCAAGGATAGGGCTTTTCGAACCGGAACGCCGCCGGGTTTCAGGCGGCTTCGGGCACGATGACGACGGTGCGGCGGCGCTGCGCGCCCTTGATCGTGAACTGCACGGTGCCGTCCTTCAGGGCGAACAGCGTGTGGTCCTTGCCGATGCCGACGTTTTCGCCCGGATGGTATTCGGTGCCGCGCTGGCGAACGATGATGTTGCCGGCGAGCACGAACTGGCCGCCATAGCGCTTGACGCCGAGGCGTTTCGATTCCGAGTCGCGGCCGTTACGGGAACTGCCGCCAGCTTTTTTGTGTGCCATGTCGAATTACCTCCGGACTCAGGCCGAGATCGCTTCGATGCGAAGCTCGGTGTAGTTCTGGCGATGCCCCTGATGCTTCTGGTAGTGCTTGCGGCGGCGCATCTTGAAAATCTTGATCTTGTCGTGACGGCCGTGGGACACCACGGTCGCCGTGACTGTAGCGCCGGAAACCACCGGGGTGCCGATCTTGACCGACTCGCCCTCGCCGACCATGAAAACCTGGTCGATGGTGATTTCGGAGCCCACGTCTGCCGGTATCTGTTCTACCTTGATCTTTTCGCCGGCTGCGACGCGATACTGCTTGCCGCCGGTTTTTATCACCGCGTACATGGTGTTGCTCCAGTTGATGGGTTTGCAAAAGAATCGAGCACTCTAATTGCGAAGTGGATGATAGTCAAGGATTTCAAGGTCTTCTGCCGGTTGGCGGAGGGTCGGCGGAGTTCGCGGGGCAGGGTGGGCATGACCACCGCGGCAAAGCCCGGGCGGGTGCTTTTGCCATTTCCGCAGGTCGGAGCGGGGTGCGCCCGCCGGCCACACGCTACAGCAACCCGCGCTCGGCGAACGACAGGGGCTGCGCATGGGCGGTGACGATGAAGTGATCGAGGACACGGATATCGACCAGTTCGAGCGCCTGCTTCAGGCTGCGCGTCAGCAGTTCGTCCGCGGGGCTCGGCTCGGCCGCGCCCGAAGGGTGGTTGTGGGCGAGAATCACTGCCGCCGCGTTGCGCGCCAGCGCGAGCTTGACGACTTCGCGCGGGTAGACGCTGGTCTGCGTCAGCGTGCCGCGGAACAGTTCGACCGCTTCGATCAGGCGATTGCGCGCATCGAGCAGCAGAACGTGAAACACCTCGTGCGGCAGCGAGCCGATGCGCAGGCGCAGCCAGTTGCGCACTGCGAGCGGCGACTCGAACACGTCGGCATCGTTCATCTGCTCGGCCAGCGCGCGCCGCGCCAGTTCCATGACCGCCTGCAGTTGGGCATACTTCGCGAGGCCCATGCCCGGGATCGCGGAAAATTCTGCGGCGGAGGCGGCGCACAGACGGGTCAGCGAGCCGAACTGTTGCAGCAGGTCGCGCGCGAGATCAACTGCGCTTTTTCCACGCATGCCGACGCGCAGGAACAGCGCGAGCAGTTCGGCGTCGGACAGCGCGGCAGTGCCGCGGGTGAGGAGTTTCTCGCGCGGGCGCTCGTTTTCCGGCCAGTCGGTGATTGCCATGGGGTAACGGGTGTGAGGATGTGTTCGTTAATTATACGGAATATGCCATGAGCGAATTGAGCGGGCGCCGGATCGTGCTTGGCGTCACCGGCGGGATTGCGGCGTACAAGGCTGCGGAACTCGTGCGACTGCTGGGAAAAGCGGGTGCCGACGTGCACGTCGTGCTGACCGCCGGCGGCGCGCGTTTCGTCACGCCGGTGACTTTCCAGGCGCTGTCGGGCAACCCGGTGTGGTCGGATCTTTGGGATCCGCGCGTCGACAACAACATGGCGCATATCGACCTGACGCGCGGCGCCGACGCGATCCTGATCGCGCCGGCGACGGCCGACGTCATCGCGAAGCTCGTCCACGGCATCGCCGATGACCTGCTGACGACGCTGTGCCTCGCGCGCGAGTGCCCGCTGCTCGTCGCGCCGGCGATGAACCGCCAGATGTGGGAGCACCCGGCGACGCGACGCAACATCGCACAGCTCGCCGCCGATGGCGCCACGGTGGTCGGCCCGGCCGCCGGGGACCAGGCCTGCGGCGAAACCGGCATGGGGAGGATGCTCGAACCTGACGACCTGCTCGAGCACCTCATTGCCTTTTTCCAGCCGAAGCTGCTCGCCGGGCGCAAGGTCGTGATGACTGCCGGGCCGACTTTCGAGGCGATCGATCCGGTGCGCGGCATCACGAACACGAGTTCCGGCAAGATGGGCTACGCCCTCGCGCAGGCGTGCCGACGCGCCGGCGCCGAAGTCGTGCTCGTCAGCGGGCCTACCGGACTCCCGGCGCCGCTCGGTGTCGATCGCGTCGACGTGCGCAGCGCGCTGCAGATGCGCGATGCCGTCGCGGCGGCGCTGCCGGATGCCGATGTCTTCATCGGCGTCGCCGCGGTCGCGGATTATCGGCCGCTGTCCGCCGCCGAGCACAAGGTGAAGAAGTCGTCCACCGAGCTCACTCTCACGCTGACTCCCAACCCGGACATCCTCGCCGAAGTCGCGGCACGACCGGACGCACCGTTCTGCGTCGGTTTCGCAGCCGAAAGCCGCGAGCTCGATGCATACGCCGAAGGCAAGCGGCGCGCCAAGCGCCTGCCGATGCTGGTCGGCAATCTCGTGCAGGATGGGCTCGGCAGTGACGACAACCAGGTGATCCTGTACGACGACGCGGGGCGCCATCCCCAGCCGCGCGCAGCGAAAACCGTCGTCGCGCAGAAGATCGTCGAGCATCTGGCCGGTCTGCTGGCGATCCGGGCGACCCGCCTGGCGAAATGAGCGCGACCGGCCGCGGCGTCGTGATCCGGGGCAACGGCGCGATAATCAACAAAGTCATTTCCGTTTGCTGCGGCGTGTGGACTACGCGGGCGACGATTCCAGTTCCGAGGGGAAAATGCACCGAATAGATGTCAAGATTCTCGACGACCGCCTGCGCACCCATGAGCCCGCGTATGCGACGCCGGGTGCAGCCGGGCTCGACCTGCGCGCGTGCCTGAACGCACCGGTGACCCTGCATCCGGGCGAAACCACGCTGATTCCGAGCGGGCTCGCGATCCACCTCGCCGATCCGGGCCTCGCGGCGATGGTGCTGCCGCGCTCCGGCCTCGGTCACAAGCATGGCATCGTGCTCGGCAACCTCGTCGGCCTGATCGACTCGGACTACCAGGGGCAGATCTTCGTGTCGGCCTGGAATCGGGGGCGCGAGACCTTCACGGTCCAGCCGATGGAGCGCATCGCGCAGCTCGTGGTCGTGCCGGTGTTGCAGGTCGGCTTCAACATCGTCGATGAATTCCCGCAAAGCGATCGCGGCGCAGCCGGGTTCGGCAGCACCGGCAAGCACTGAATGCGTCACGGGATTCCGGTCGGCGTACACGTCATCGTCGAGCAGGACGGCGAAGTGTTGCTGCTCAGACGCGCGGGCACTGGGTTTTTCGACGGGCTGTACAGCCTTCCCGGCGGCCATGTGGAGCCTGGTGAATCACTGCTCGAAGCGGCCGTGCGGGAAATGTCCGAAGAAACCGGGCTGTGCTTGCACGCGGATGCGCTCGAATACGTCGGCGTCGTGCACCGCCGCTCCGACACAAATCGTGTCGATTTCTTTGTTCGCGCGAAGCGTTTCACGGGCGAGCCGCAGATTCGCGAACCGGACAAGTGCGACGGACTCGGCTGGTTCGGGCGTGACGGTCTTCCTGCCGCGACCGTTCCCTACATCCGCGCTGCGCTGGACGCGCGACCGGCGCCCTGGGTGCTGGAGCTCGGGTGGCAGGACGATGCGTGAGGCGGCCGCCCGTCAGGCCGCCTGGTGTGCGCGTCCGCGCTCGTTGCTCCACATGTTGCAGAAACGCAGTTCGGTCGGATACGGGAAGAAATCCTCGAGGTAACCCTTGCGGATCGAGGCCTGCACGTCCTGCCAGAACTTGGCGTCGAGCAGGTCGCGGTGGTGCTTCAGGAAAGCCTTGCGCACGCGCGGGGCGCCGAGCAGGAACGTCGCGAATTCTTCCGGAAAGACGTCCATCGGACCCGCCGAATACCACGGCTCGGCGGCCATTTCCATCTCCGGATACGGTGCCGGGGGAATTCTGCGAAAGTTCATCGCGGTCATGAACTCGATCTCGTCGTAGTCGTAGAACACCACGCGGCCATAGCGCGTCACGCCGAAGTTCTTCCACAGCATGTCGCCGGGGAAGATGTTGGCCGTCGCCAGCTCGCGGATCGCATTGCCGTATTCGCGCACCGCGTATTCGACCTGGTCGTCGTCCGCGTGCTCGAGGTAGATGTTCAGCGGCGTCATGCGGCGTTCGATGTAAAGGTGCTTGATGATCACCGAATCGCCTTCGATCTCGAACGACGACGGCGCCAGCGCGCGCAACTCGTCGAGCAGCTCGGGGTGGAAGCGCGACAGCGGCAGCGCGGCGTACGAGAACTCCAGCGTGTCGGCGAGGCGTCCGACACGGTCGACCTGCTTCACCATCAGGTACTTGCGCTTGACAGTCGCGCGGTCCATGTTTTTCGACGCGCCGAACACGTCCTTGATGATCTTGAACACGTAGGGGTAGGACGGCAGCGTGAACACCAGCATCACGAGGCCGCGGATGCCGGGTGCGATGATGAACTGGTCGTTCGAGTGGCGCAGGTGCGCGATGAGGTCGCGGAAAAACATCGTCTTGCCCTGCTTGCCGAGCCCGAGCATCGTGTAGAGCTCGGAACGGTGCTTGTTCGGCATGATCGAGCGCAGGAAGTGAACGTAGCCGGACGGCACTTCCATATCGACGAGAAAATACGCACGCGACAGCGAGAACAGCACCGAAATGCGCCACGGGTCGAGCAGGATCGTGTCGGCCTCGAGCCGGCCGGCCGGGTTGTGCCGTACTGCCAGCGCGAACGGATATTCCTGGTAGCCGTTGATCGCCTTGCCGATGATGTAGGCGGTCTTGTTGCGGTAGAACGCCGAGTACAGCACCTGGATCTGACAGTTGACTTCCATGTCGGGCCAGGCGCCGATGTGTTCGTGTACGGCGCGCAGGATATTGTCGATGTCGCGATCGAGATTCGCGAACGGGCGCTGCCAGTCGAAATCCTCGATGATCCGCCGCACCGTGGTGCGCAAGCCTTCGTCCTGCGGGTAATAGCTGCTGTAGACCGGCGGATAGGATTCGATGTACTCGGTCGAGACGGCGGGGCGCGCAAACAGGTAGTCGTTGTTGAAATACGTGCGGTGCAGGATCTTGCAGCACACCGAGTTGAAGAAGGTCTCGGCGAGCTCCGGCTGCTTGTGCCGCATCAGGATGCCGATGTACTGGAGTTTGAGCTGCTGCCAGGTGCTGTCGTCGAGCGAATCGGCGTCGAACTCCTCGTGCAGGCGCCGCACTGCCTCGTCGACGCGCTCGTCGTAGAACTGCACCCGCTCGCGCACCGCGTCGATCTGCGCCTGCCACTCGGCGGCCTCGAAACTTTCCTTGGCCCGACGGGAGGTCTCGCGGAAGATCCGGTAGTGCTTGTTGAAGCCTTCGATCATCGCCTGGGCGATCGATTGGGCGACCGGGTTTTCCCCGACGGATGCGTCCATGGATTCCTCGTCTCGGTGATGAGGTGCGACGTTGGCGCGCAGCGGCATGACGACGCACATTTTATCCCGAAACCTGCGGAGGGCCGGAGCCCCCCCGCAACGCGCCGGTTCAGCAGCCCGTGCCGGCGAGCGAGTCTTCGCCGACCGGCGTGGTAACGGCTTCGAGGAAATTCCGTCCCCAGCGGTGGATGTCGTTGTGTTCGACGATGGCGAACAGCTCGCGCAGGCGTGCTTCGGCCTCGGCGTCGTTCATCGCGATCGCCTGATACAGGCGCGCCGCGAGGTCCGCGAGATCGTGCGGATTGGTCAGCACTGCGCCGTGCAGTTCGGCTGCCGCGCCGGCGAACTCCGACAGCACGAGCACGCCCCGCCCCTCGATCATGCCCTGCGTCGCGACGTACTCCTTCGCGACGAGGTTCAGGCCGTCGCGCAGCGGCGTGATCCACATCACGTCGGCCATCGCATACCACGCGACGACTTCCTCGAATGGCAGCGCGCGGAAGAAGAACTGCACCGGCGTCCAGCTAACGCGGGAGAAGCGCCCGTTGATGCGGCCGACCGCCTGCTCGATCTGCGTCTGCAACGCGTCGTAGATCGTCATTTCCTTCGCTGCCGGCACGCACACCGCCATCAGCGACACTTTGCCCTGCAGCTCGGGATGCGCGTCGAGCAGACGCTCGAATGCGAGCAGCTTCTCGAGCGTGCCTTTCGTATAGTCGAGGCGCTCGACCGACAGGATCACGCGCGTGTCGACGAGATCCGCGCGCAATTCGGCCATGCGCTTGCGCGTCGAAGGCTGGTCGAGGATCTTGCGCACGCGCTCGACGTCGAGGCCGACCGGGTGGGCGCCGAGGCCGATGCGGCGGCCGTGGACCTCGATCGCGGTCGTGACTTCATCGAGGCCGACGGCGCAGCCGTAAGTGAGGTAGCGCGGCGCGCAGTTGCGGCGCTCGAGCACGGTCAGCGGTGCGACGCCGCGCGCGACATCGACGAAATTCTCGGCTTGGCGCGGGATATGGAAGCCGATGTAGTCACACTGCAGTAGGCTGCCAATGATCTCGCGGCGCCACGGCAGCACGTTGAACACGTCCGCCGACGGGAAATAGGTGTGGTGGAAGAACGCGATCTTGACGTCCGGACGCAACTCGCGCAGCACCGCCGGCACCATCCACAAGTTGTAGTCGTGCAGCCAGACGACCGCGCCTTCGGCCGCTTCGGCTGCGGCGCGCTCGGCAAAGAGCCGGTTGACCTTCAGGTAAACGTGCCAGTCATCCTCGCGAAATTGCGCGCGCTCCCAGAACGTGTGCAGCGTCGGCCAGAACGCTTCTTTCGAAAAGCGCTTGTAGAAGATGTCGATGTCGTCCTTCGTCAGCGGTACGCGCGCAGCGACCAGGTGCGGGTAGCGCTCGCGGTCGACGGTCGTATGGACTTCGAACGGGATCGCTTTTTTCGGGTCATGCATCGACCATGCGATCCATGCGCCGGGGCGCCCGTCGCTGAAGTAGCTCAGCAACGTCGGAATGATGCCGTTCGGCGAGCTCGGGGCTGCGCGGGTGATGCGCCCGTTTTCGAATACCTCCTCGTACGGCAGCCGGTGATAGACCATGACGAGTTCGGAGCGCCCCGGGGTGTCGGTCTCGCGCAACTCCGCCTCGACGCCTGCCGGCCCGAGGAAACCGAAGTGGGCGATCGCCTCGAGGATGCCTCCGCAGCCCGGATGGCGCGCGTGCAACACATGAGCGCGCTCGCGGGTCGCGTCGAGCAGTGCCGCTTCCGACTCGCCGACGCAGACGCCGACGAACCCCCGCTCGTACATCGACAGATCATTGAGCGTGTCGCCGGCGACCAGCACCGCGTCGCGGTCGATCTCGAGCAGCCGCACCAGTGCATCGAGCGTGCTGCCTTTGTTGACGCCGCGCGGCAGGATGTCCAGATAGCGTTCGGCCGAATACAGCATGTCGCAGCCGAGCTCGGCGGCGATCCCGCGAAGGTCGCTGCCGACGGTGCCGGGCGCGCAGAAATACGAGCAGCGGCGCTGCTGCGGCACTTCCTGGCGCTCGATGCCGACGAACGATGCCATCGCCGCGGCGACGACACGCTCGCCAGGCCACAGCGCGTCGATGCCGGCTTGCAGCGGTTGCACCGGTTGCAGCGTACGGCCATCGACGACCGTCGCGCCGACGTCGCAAACGATGTAGTCGGGCGTCGGGATCGACGGGTCGGAGAGCAGTGGCAACACGACCTCGAGTCCGCGCCCGGTGACGAAGACCAGCTTGATTTCAGGGTGTGCATTGATCAGCTGATACAGGCGCAAACGCGCTTCGGGGTGGCCGGCGAGAAATGTTCCGTCGAGATCGGTCGCAATAAGCATAGGAAGTTCTCCATTTTCTGGTTGTGCGCCGACTTTTGTTGCCGGCGATGAGAGGGCGAGGAGGGTCTTTCCCCGCGGCGCGAGCGCAGGTTCGAGCAGAACGGGCGCGGGGCCGCGCAAGAGGCGGCGCGACGACGGGAGAACCGGCAGTGCCCCGCCGGATAGACAGGAGAGGTTGCCGGAACGGTAAATCGTTGTCCGGCGGGCACGGGGGTGTGGTGAGATATATTTGGACAAACATTGTAACCGTTTATCCGCATAGGCCCAAATCGCTTCAACCCGTGGTGACCCCGTCTTACGGCTCGCCGATGCGGATTGCATCATTGTCAACCGCGTAGGGGGTTAGATCTTGTGTCTTATACAAGAGTAAGATTGTGCGCCTGGCGGCAACCGGCTGCACTCGCAGGTCTATAATCATGCGCCGTCAGGAAATGAGCGGATGCGATCAGGCCTTCAGGGCCGTGTCTCGTCCTGTTTCTGCGTCCGTCAGGTTTCGCGCAGGCAAAATAACGAGGGAGAAATGCATGACAACGAAGAGTCCGACCATCATCTACACGCTCACAGATGAGGCGCCGCTGCTGGCGACCTACTCGCTGCTGCCGATCATCGAGACGTTTGCCCAGCCTGCGGGCATCAATATCGCGAAGAGCGACATCTCGGTGGCCGCTCGTATCCTTGCCGAGTTTTCGGACTACCTGACCGACGCGCAGAAGGTGCCCGACAACCTCGCCGAACTCGGCCGGCTGACGCAGGATCCGGACACCAACATCATCAAGCTTCCCAACATCAGCGCCGCAGTGCAGCAGCTCACCACTGCCATTGCCGAGTTGCAGCAGAAGGGTTACGCGATTCCGAACTACCCGGAAACGCCGAAAACCGACGAAGAAAAGATTATCAAGCAGCGCTATGGCAAGGCACTCGGCAGTGCGGTCAATCCGGTGCTGCGCGAAGGCAACTCCGACCGCCGCGCCCCGGCCGCAGTCAAGCGCTATGCGCGCAAGCATCCGCACTCGATGGGCGAGTGGAGCATGGCGTCGCGCACCCACGTTGCACACATGAAGAGCGGCGACTTCTACCATGGCGAGAAGTCGATGACGCTGGATCGCGCGCGCGACGTGAAGATGGATCTGATCACGAATAGCGGCAAGACGATCGTGCTCAAGCCGAAGGTCGCGCTGCTCGACGGCGAAATCATCGACAGCATGTTCATGAGCAAGAACGCGCTGTGCGCGTTCTACGAAGAGCAGATGGAAGACGCACGCAAGACCGGCGTGATGTTTTCGCTGCACGTCAAGGCGACGATGATGAAGGTCTCGCATCCGATCGTGTTCGGTCACGCGGTCAAGATCTTCTACAAGGAGGCCTTCGAGAAGCACGGCAAGCTCTTCGATGAGCTGGGCGTCAACGTCAACAACGGCATGTCGAATCTCTACGAGAAAATCGCCCCGCTGCCGGAATCGAAGCGTGACGAGATCGTGCGCGACCTGCACGCCTGCCACGAGCACCGCCCGGAACTGGCGATGGTCGACTCGGCCAAGGGCATTACCAACCTGCACGCCCCCAACGACGTGATCGTCGACGCTTCGATGCCGGCGATGATCCGCATCGGCGGCAAGATGTGGGGTGCCGACGGCAAGCCGAAGGACACCAAGGCCGTCATGCCGGAGAGCACCTTCGCCCGGATCTACCAGGAGATGATCAACTTCTGCAAGACCAACGGCAATTTCGATCCGAGGACGATGGGGACTGTCCCGAACGTCGGCCTGATGGCTCAGCAGGCCGAGGAATACGGTTCGCACGACAAGACTTTCGAGATTCCGGAGGCCGGCGAGGCGCGTATCGTCGATATTGCCACCGGCGAAGTGCTGCTCGTGCAGAACGTCGAGGAAGGCGACATCTGGCGCATGTGCCAGGCCAAGGACGCCGCGATCCGCGACTGGGTCAAGCTGGCCGTCAACCGTGCCCGCAACTCCGGCATGCCGACCCTGTTCTGGCTGGATCCTTATCGTCCGCACGAGGCGGAGCTGATCAAGAAGGTCGAGACCTATCTCAAGGATCACGACACGACCGGGCTCGACATCCAGATCATGTCGCAGGTGCGGGCGATGCGTTACACGCTCGAACGCGTCATCCGCGGCCTCGACACCATCTCGGTGACCGGCAACATCCTGCGCGACTACCTGACCGACCTGTTCCCGATCATGGAACTGGGCACCAGCGCGAAGATGCTGTCGATCGTGCCGCTGATGGCCGGTGGCGGGATGTACGAAACCGGAGCGGGCGGCTCGGCGCCGAAGCACGTGCAGCAGCTTGTCGAGGAGAACCACCTGCGCTGGGATTCGCTCGGGGAGTTTCTCGCGCTGACGGCGTCGCTCGAGGACATGGGCATCAAGACCGGCAACGACAAGGCCAAGCTGCTCGCCAGGACCCTCGACGAGGCGACCGGAAAACTGCTCGACAACGACAAGTCGCCGTCGCGCAAGACCGGTGAGCTGGACAACCGTGGCAGCCACTTCTACCTTGCACTGTACTGGGCACAGGCGCTGGCCGCGCAGGACGACGATGCGGAGCTGAAGTCCCGTTTCGCGCCGATGGCGAAGGCGCTGGCCGAAAACGAGCAGAAGATCGTGGACGAACTGCATGCACCCCAGGGACGTCCGGCCGATATCGGCGGTTACTACCTGCCCGATCCGGCGAAGACCCGCGCGGTGATGCGCCCGAGCGCCACGTTCAATGCGATTCTGGCGGAAGCCTCCGCCTGAGCGTGACCAAGCGCGCGCCGTGGAAGAGGTGCGCGCAGGCGGAAATCCTGGCGCCGGAAGGAAGGTGCCGGGATTTTGCGCCATAATCAGTGAATTGATATCCGGAGTGGGGGAGGCGCATCATTCGCATACGTCGTTCCCGGGAGCGCCCGCCTGCGAGGTGATCCCCAAGCTGCCAGTCGAAGGTTTTCAGTGCAAAGCTGAGTCAATCGAATCGAGTCCACATAGAGGGAGTAGGCATGAGCACATCTCACATCACGGTCCCGACCGGCGGTCAGAAAATCATTCCTGGCCAGCCCATCCCCGACAATCCGATCATCCCGTTCATCGAAGGCGATGGCATTGGTGTAGACATCACCCCGGTGATGATCAAGGTCATCGACGCAGCAGTCGCGAAAGCCTATGGCGGCAAGAGAAAAATCCACTGGATGGAAGTCTATGCCGGTGAGAAGTCGACTCAGGTCTACGGCCCGGACGAGTGGTTGTCGAAGGAAACCCTGGACGCGCTCAAGGAATACTCGGTGTCGATCAAGGGTCCGATGACGACTCCGGTCGGCGGCGGCATCCGCTCGCTGAACGTCGCGCTGCGCCAGGAGCTCGACCTCTACCAGTGCGTGCGCCCGATCCAGTACTTCAAGGGCGTGCCTTCGCCGCTGAAGAACCCGGAACTGACCAACATGGTGATCTTCCGCGAGAACACGGAGGATATCTACGCCGGCATCGAATGGCAGGCAGACTCCGAGCAGGCCAGGAAGGTCATCGCGTTCCTGCAGAACGAAATGGGCGTCAGGAAGATCCGCTTTCCGGCAACGTCCGGGATCGGCATCAAGCCGGTTTCGGTCGAAGGCACGCAGCGGCTGGTGCGCGCCGCGCTCAAGTACGTGATCGACAACGACCGCAAGTCGCTGACGATCGTGCACAAGGGCAACATCATGAAGTTCACCGAAGGCCTGTTCCGCGACGTGGCCTACGAGCTGGCGCAGAAGGAATTCGGCGCGCAGCCGATCGACGGCGGCCCGTGGTGCAAGTTCAAGAACCCGAACACCGGTCGCGAAATCGTCGTCAAGGACTCGATCGCCGACGCCTTCCTGCAGCAGATCCTGCTGCGTCCGGCCGAGTACGACGTGATCGCGACGACCAACCTGAACGGCGACTACATCTCCGACGCGCTGGCTGCCCAGGTCGGCGGCATCGGCATCGCCCCGGGCGCGAACATTTCCGACCAGTACGCCTGCTTCGAGGCGACGCACGGCACGGCGCCGAAATACGCCGGCCTCGACAAGGTCAATCCCGGTTCGCTGATCCTGTCCGCCGAGATGATGCTGCGTTTCATGAAGTGGACGGAAGCGGCTGATCTCGTCATCAAGGGCATGGAAGCCGCCATCGGCGACAAGGTCGTGACCTACGACTTCGCGCGCCTGATGGAAGGCGCCCAGGAAGTGTCCTGCTCGGCGTTCGGTGATGCGATGATCGCGCGGATGTAACTCGCGTCCGTCAAAACACCTCGCAGCCCCCGAAAGGGGGTTTTTGCGTTTACGACGGATGTTCGCGCCGTCGCCCCGGATGTTCCCCTACCGGCGTTCGCCGACCCCGTGGCAGCGGTCGAGGCGGTTCATCACATGGACGTAGATCGCGATGATGACCAGGTAGGTCAGCAGCGATCCCTGGGCAAAGATGTAGAAGCCGAGCGGGAAGCCCAGGAAGGAGTACCGGTTGAGTTCGTCGGCGAAGTAACCGGCCCCGAACGTGACGAGGAACCAGACGGATAGCAGCGCTACCGTGAGCTGCAAGGTGCGGCGCCAGTAGGTCCGCTGTTGTTCGGTCAGTTTCATTGTTCCAGCCGAGGGTCCGGGTGAGCGCAACAGAGAGCGCATGCGGCCGGGGCGCTGCTGCTCCCCGGCCGCATGCGCGCGGTTCTCCCGGTGCGGGAGCCGGTCTGCGCTATTGGCCGGAACTGCGCTCGGCATGGAGCTTGGTGAGCCGCTGCTGCACCTCCTGCGGCGCAGGCTCGTGGCCGCTCGCGACGAGCACGAATTCGCTCTCGCCGGCGCAGATCGCTTTCAGTCGCGCCTCGAAGCCTTCCATCTCGGCCATCGGCACGGTCGCAGTCAGCACTGTCCAACCGCTCGCCGGGCTTTCGGTGGCCGTGAGCCGGCCCCGGCGCGCGGCGAACTCGGCGGTGATGTCGCCAAAATGACTGTCTTCGACTTTCACCGTGACCGTCACCAGAGGTTCGAGCACGATCGGCCGCGCGGCGAGCAGGGCTTCGAGCGTCGCGTGACGCCCGGCCGTGACGAACGAGATTTCGTTCGAATCCACTGCATGATGCTTGCCGTCGGTCAGCACGACGCGCACGTCCTGCACCGGGAAGCCGGAGGATGCCCCTTCGGCGAGCGCCTGGCGCACGCCTTTCTCGACGGCTGGCAGGAAGTTCGTCGGGATCGCGCCTCCTTTGACCTCGTTGCCGAGTTCGATGCCGGAACCGCGCGGAAGAGCCTCGACGCGCAGCGCGACTTCGCCGAACTGGCCGGCACCGCCGCTCTGCTTCTTGTGGCGGTAGCGTGCCTCGGCAGTGGCGGCGATGGTTTCGCGATACGGTACCGTCGGGGTCGCGGTGTCGAGCTGCAGGTTCCAGCGCGTGCGCAACTGCTCCAGCACGATCTTGAGATGCAGTTCTCCGAGACCCCGGATCACCGTCTGGCGCGCCTGGGGATCGAACCCCACTTCCAGGCACGGATCCTCGTCGACGAGCCGCGTCAGCGCTTCGGCCAGCTTCTGTTCGTCGCCATGTTTCCTGGTGATCAGCGCGAGACCGAACACCGGTTGCGGATAGCGCGTCGCAGCGAGGTGGTAGGTGTCCTCGTCGTGGGAGTCGTGCAGCACGGCATCCGGATGGATGTCGTCGACGCGCGCGACGGCGCAGATATCGCCCGGTACGCCGACCGGCGTCTCGACCTGGTTCTTGCCCTGCAGGCGCAGCAGGTGGGCCACCTTGAAGCTCTTGCGGCTGTCGCCGATATAGAGCTGGCTGTTCGGGCCGAGCGTGCCTTGATGGATGCGGAACAGCCCGAGCTTGCCGCGGTACGGATCGTTTGCGACCTGAAATACATGTGCGATGACGTGACGAGTGGGATCCGGCGCGACTTCGACCGGCTGCGCCTGGCTGCCTTCTCCTTTGACGAAGCGCGGCGGATTGCCTTCCGTCGGGTCCGGCATCAGACGGCCGAGAATGTCGAGCAGCTCGTTCACCCCGGCGCCGGTGCGCGACGAAACGAAGCACACGGGAATCAGGTGGCCTTCGCGCAATGCCTGTTCGAACGGCGCGTGAAGCTGCTCGGGGTCGAGCGACTCGCCCTGTTCGAGATAGCTTGCCATCAACGCTTCGTCGAGTTCGACGACCTGGTCGATGATCGCTTCATGCCCCGCGGTGACCGACGAAAATGCGGTTTCGGTACCGTGGTCGGGCGAGAAAAAGCAGTCGATGACACGCGCGCGATCGGCAGCCGGCAGGTTGACCGGCAGGCATTCGCGGCCGAAGGTCGCCGTCAGCTTCTCCATCAGTGTCGTGAGGTCGGCAGTGCTCGCGGCGTCGATTTTCGACACGACGATCAGGCGGCACTTGTCGGCCGCGGCGTCCATCATCCGGCGCGTGCCGCTTTCGATGCCCGCCTGCGCGCTGACGACGACCGCCGCCGTCTCGACCGCGGGCAGCGCCGACAGCGCCCGGCCGGCGAGGTCCGGCAGGCCCGGAGTGTCGAGCATATTGACCCAGTGCCCGGCCCATTCGAAGTGCGCGATCGACGTTGCAAGAGAATGGCCCATCGCCTTTTCCTGCGCGTCGAAGTCGCTGACCGTGTCGCCGCGCTCGATGCTGCCGGCCGCACCGATCGTCCCCGACGCGACGAGCAGCGCTTCGAGCAGAGTGGTCTTGCCGCCGCCGGAATGGCCGAGCAGGGCGACGTTGCGGATGTCGTGTACCGAGGTCGGTGTCATGGCGCTGTCCTCCCGTTGTCGTTTGACCAGAGTTTCCGCCTGTCGCGCCGCGCGTGCAACGCCCGCAGGTCGGACAGGCCGGTTCAGGCGCTGCGCAGCCCGAACAGCCGCGTCACCGCGATCGCCAGCAGCGGCAGCGACAATCCCAGCAGCGTGACGGTGATCAGCAGCACGCCGAGTTCGGAATAGTCGGCCGGGATCGTCACGGTGCCACTGGCCGGGTCGCGCACTTCGCGGCTGACCGTGAAAATCTCGTTCAGGTATTTCGTGCCGAGCTGCGCCGCCGACAACGCGAGGTTCGTGAACGACGCCATCACGGCGAAGAACGTCGCCTTCAGGTGAGAGGGAGCGGAATTCGCGATCCACGCCAGCATCGGCACCATCGATACCTGCCCAAGCGGCGACTCGAGCGCGGTGTTCGCGATCGCGATGAAGCGCGCGTCGATGAATCCCCCCGTGAGTCGCCCAGTCCATTCGTGCAGGCCGTAGAACATGCCGACGATCGGTCCGGACAGCAGCGTCGCGGCAAGCGTCAGCACGATGACGATCTGCGCGATCGACTTTTCCGCCATGAAGCGGCGGAACAGGAACAGGCCGGCGAGCGTCAGCGTGCTCGTGATCAGATCGAGCCGCGACAGGAAGCTCTGGTCGAAGCCGAGCACATCGATCATCCACCAACTCGCGCCGGCCCCCGGGGTCGGCATCGCGCGAAAGACGAAGATCACGATGACGGTGCCGAGCAGCGTGCGCGCCGCCTCCGGCGCGAGTTCGCGCAGCAGCTTCGCGATCATCACGCCGATGATCGCGAACGACGATGCGAAGATCAGCTCCTGGCCATACGCCATGCCGGACAGCCCGACGCCGAGGGTCAGCGCGACGAACACCGCGCTGCCGCCGAGGATCCACCAGTTCGGCGCGGTTTTTTCCTGCGGCTCGTGCACCAGGCGATCGACTTCCGCGTGGCTGTGGCCGAGCGCCTCGAGTCGCCGCGCCTCGCGCCGCTTGAGCACCCCGGCGAGCAGCACGCCGCTGATCGACAGCAGCGGGATCACCAGTGCGAGCTCGTAGATGCGCACGTAGATCGCGACTTTCGCGGACTCGGGCAGGGTTTCGGCGCCCTGGAACATCGCGACGTTCGCGAGCGACACCAGCACCGTGCCGCCGATGATCGCGACGCGCCCGAGCATCTGCATCGTCGTGTGCATCAGCCTTACCGTCTCGGCCGGGTAGGGAGCGCCGTCGGCGTCGAGCCGCGGCACCGCCTCGACCGTCATCGCGTCGGCGACCGCGTCCTGCATCACGTAGCCGAGTGGCGCGAGCAGCGCAGACAGCACAAACCACGCTTCGGCGCTCATCACGGTGCGCATCTCGTCCGGCCGGGAGATCAGCCCGATCATGATCGCGAGGCTCGTCGCAATGAGGGCTGCGCCGAGATAGACGAGCCCGGCCTTGTGCCGCCACATCAGGTCGACGAGATGGCCGATCGGCATCTTCAGCGCCCACGGAATGCCGGCCCAGAAGCCGAGCGCGGCGAGAAAAGCCGCCGACAGGCCGAGATAGTCCTTGACGAAAAACGTGCCGACGATCCCGGTCAGGCCCGACACGCCGGCCGCGACATACACCATCAGCGGCGGCAGGTACGACAGCCGCATCTCGCGGCCGAGTTCCAGGATGTTGCGGTCGAACCAGCGGTACAGGGCAGTGCTCAAGGTGGAGTTCCGACCGAGATGACCACCACATTCTAGCGGCACCGTGCGGCGTCCGTGCCCAGATGGCGGCGAACGGCACGTGACCGGCCGCGTGCGGGCGGCCTCCACGTCCGTGCGACTGATCACACCGCGACAGCGCTGCGATTGCCCGGTATTGCCGACACCCGCCCGAACGCCCTATCGTGGCGACTCGATGACAGTGGTGACGGCTGGAGGAGACGGCAATGACGATGGTCGAAACGGCGCGCGGCACGGTGCATGAATGGCAACGCGATCACATGGGGCATATCAACATCCGCGCCTACATGGAGTTCCACGACGCGGCGAGCTGGCAGTTCTACGCGATGCTCGGGCTGTCCGCGTCGCTGCTGCGCAGCGGCGCGGTGAATCTGGCGATGGTGCAGCAGAACATCAGCTACCAGAAGGAACTGTATCCGGGCGACACGGTATTCGTGCGCAGCGGGGTGCTCGAAATGCGGGAAAAGGTGGTGCGTTTCCGCCATGAAATCGTCAATACCGAAACCGGTGAAGTCTGCTCGACGTCGGACTGCACCGTGGTGTGCCTGAATCCGGTGACGCGCCGCTCGCAGCCGTTCCCGCCGGAGGTCGCACTGCATGCCGAAGAGTTCAGGTTGCCGATGGTGCAGTAGGCATCCCGCAGCGGGATGGCTTTCACTTCGGGTAGCGAGCGGGGCCTGGCGCAGCGGGAGTTTCCGGCGGGAGCGGCGGGGAGCCCGCGAGCAGTTCATCGACGAGGACGCGCATTCGCCGCCAGTGCGATCCTTCCCAGAAAACGCGGCGGCACACGTCGCAGGTGCTGAAACGCGTGTGGCTCGCGCGCACTCCCGGCGGCAGGCGGTCTTCGACCTGCGCCTTGCCGATCGGCCGCAGCGGAGCGTTGCAGTCGAGGCACAGCGTGAAAGGCTTCGCGCTGCCGGCGAGGTCGAGCCGGTCGAAGATCTCGCGCACCTGCTGCGCCGGCTTCAGCGCCCGTACGTAGCAGCCGTGCGTCAGCGTGCGGCGCTTGAGCAGTTCGCGATCGCGCGTCAGCACGATACGGGCGTCACGCCCGGCGATGATCTCGATCTCGCCGTCGTCGAAGTGGTTGTCGTAGAGCGTGTCGAAGCCGGTCATCCGCAACAGGTGCGCGAGTCCGCCGAGATGCGCGTCGGCGACGAAGCGCATCACCCGCAGCGGGTGGCTCCGCACGCGCAGCAGCGGCGTGATGTCGAGCGATTCGAATTTCGGATACACCGCGACGCGGTCGCCGTCGCGCAGCAGGCGGCCGAAATCGACCGATTCGCCGTTGACGAGCACCAGTTCGACCTCAGTGTGCGGCACGCCGAGCGCTTCGACCATGTGCTTGACCGTTGCCGCCCGTGCGCAGGGCGCGTCGAACTCGCGCCGGCGCCGCGCCGGGGCGAGGAAGTCGTTCAGCTCTTCGTAGAATCGGAATGTTGCCGTCACCATCGATGTGTCCCCGGGCTGCGTGCCGGAGGAAGACCGGGAAAAAACTGTGCGTTCAGGGCTCCGGGCGGGGCCGGAACGCGAAACGCGCGGCGACCTCCGCGTGCCTGATCGCCTGCAGCGGCAGGCCGTGCCACACCACTCCCGAGCCGCCGCCCATGACTTCGACGAAGGCAGCGTCGCTCGCCGGCCCACCGTCGTCGGCCCGGCACTGCCCGACGAATGCGGAAAGATCCCGATCGTCGAGCAGCCCGACACCCTGCGACGCATGCAGCAGCACATTGCCGTCCTCGTCGAGGTACGCCGCAAAGATCGGGCCCGTCGCCGCGCCGGTGTGCGCCGTGAGGCTGTCGTCCACGTCAAGCCGCAGGACCAGCGGCGTGTAATCCAGCGTCACGAAGACGCGCTGCGGTCCGTTCTGGACGAACCAGTTGCCGTCGCCGTCCGAGCGGTAATTCGCGTTCAGAAAGCCGTTCAGCCCGGCATGCGTGACCGGCTCTCCTTTGAGCCGCCAGCCACCGCGCCGGTCGAGCGACAGCCATCCATGGACGGCGGGCACGGCGGGCCAGCGCATCTCAGCGTCAGCCGCGCGCTTTCGCGACCTGGCGCCAGCGGTGCAGCAGCGGTTCGGTGTAACCGCTCGGCTGGGCGCAGCCCTTGAACACGAGGTCCTTTGCCGCCTGGAACGCGACCGACTGGTCGAAATCCGGCGCCATCGGGCGGTACAGCGGATCGCCCGCGTTCTGCTGGTCGACGACCGCCGCCATGCGCTTCATCGTCTCGAGGACCTGGGCTTCGTTCGTTACGCCGTGGCGCAGCCAATTCGCGATGTGCTGGCTCGAGATGCGCAGCGTCGCGCGGTCTTCCATCAGGCCGATATTGTTGATGTCCGGCACCTTCGAGCAGCCCACGCCCTGGTCGATCCAGCGCACGACGTAACCGAGGATGCCTTGCGCGTTGTTGTCGAGTTCCTGCTGGATCTCGGTGGCGCTCCAGTTCGCGGAGGCCGCGACCGGCACGGTCAGGAGATTGTCGAGGAGAGTGTCGCGCTCGGCGGCGAGGCTGATTTTCTCCATCTCCTGCTGCACGGACTGGACATCCACCTGATGGTAGTGCAGCGCGTGCAGGGTCGCGCCGGTCGGTGACGGCACCCATGCGGTCGTTGCGCCGGCCTTCGGGTGACCGATCTTCTGCTCGAGCATCTCGGCCATCAGGTCCGGCATCGCCCACATGCCCTTGCCGATCTGCGCGCGACCGCGCAGGCCGCAGTCGAGGCCCACCAGCACGTTCTGGCGCTCGTAGGCCTGGATCCACGCCGAGCCCTTCATGTCGCCCTTGCGGATCATCGGGCCCGCTTCCATCGCGGTGTGCATCTCGTCGCCGGTGCGGTCGAGGAAGCCGGTGTTGATGAAGGCGACCCGCGATTCGGCGGCCTTGATGCAGCCGGCGAGGTTCACCGAGGTGCGACGCTCCTCGTCCATGATGCCGACCTTCATCGTGTCGGCGGGCAGGCCCAGCAGCTGCTCGACGCGGCCGAAGAGTTCGCTTGCGAAGGCGACTTCGGCCGGGCCGTGCATCTTCGGCTTGACGATGTACATGCTGTCGGTGCGCGAGTTGCGCTTCAGCTTCAGGTCGCGCATCGAAATCAGCGTCGTGACGACGCCGTCCATGATGCCTTCGGGGATCTCGGCTCCGTCGGCAAGCAGGATGGCCGGATTGGTCATCAGGTGGCCGACGTGGCGGATGAAGAGCAGCGAGCGGCCATGCAGGCGCAGCGCGGAGCCGTTCGGGGCAGTGTATTCGCGGTCCGGGTTCATCTTGCGCTCGACCGTCTTGCCACCCTTGTCGAAGGTCTCGACGAGGGTGCCGGTGATCAGCCCCAGCCAGCTGCGGTAGACGACGACCTTGTCTTCGGCATCGACCGCGGCGGTCGAATCCTCGCAGTCCATGATCGTCGTGACGGCAGCTTCGACGAGCACGTCCTTGATGCCGGCGGCGTCGGTCTTGCCGATCGGATGCTTGCGGTCGAACTGGATCTCGAGGTGCAGGCCGTTGTTCTTGAGCAGCACGGCAGACGGTGCCGCAGCGTCGCCCTGGAAGCCGGCGAACTTGGCGGGATCGGCGAGGCCGGTCTGGCTGCCGTCCAGCAGCGTAACGATCAGCTTGCCGCCAGCGACCGCATAGGCCTTGGTCTTGTCATGGCTGCCTTGCGCGAGCGGCGCAGCCTGGTCCAGCAGATTGCGGGCGAAGGCGATGACGCGAGCGCCGCGCACCGGGTTGTACGACGAGCCGGCTTCGGCGCCGCCGTCCGAAGGGATCGCGTTCGTGCCGTACAGCGCGTCGTAGAGGCTGCCCCAGCGCGCGTTCGCGGCGTTGAGTGCGTAACGGGCGTTCATGATCGGCACGACCAGCTGCGGGCCGGCCTGCTCGCTGATTTCGCTGTCGACGTTGGCGGTCGTGATCTTGAACGGCGCCGGCACCGGCTGCAGGTAGCCGATCGACTCGAGGAAAGCGCGGTACGCGGGCATGTCCTGGATCGGACCCGGATGCGCGCGGTGCCAGGTATCGATCTCGGCCTGCAGGCGGTCGCGCTCGGCGAGCAGCGCGCGGTTCTTCGGCGCCAGTTCGTTCGCCAGTTCGCTGAAGCCTTTCCAGAACGCCGCCGCCTCGAGGCCCGTGCCGGGCAGGGCTTCGTTTTCGATGAAGCGGTGCAGCGCCGCGTCCACCTGGAGCTGATTACATTGGATTCGTTCGGTCATGATGTCTCGCCTTTTATTGCAGGTACGTCGTGTAAAAATAGTAGATGGTCAGGAAAGTGCCGACCGTGATGATGAAGCGCCGCAACCACGCGGCAGGAACCTTGCGGGCGCCGACCGCGCCCCAGTAACCGCCTACCGCGGCGGTCGCCAGCATGACCAGCGTGTGAGGCCAGCTCACCGCGCCGGCGATGACGAAGGTCACGACGGCGACGCTGTAGATCACCGCCGACAGCCAGTTCTTCAGCGCATTGATGTCGTGGATGTCGCGATGGCCCTGGATCGCCAGCGCCGCGATCATCACGATCCCCATGCCGGCGCCGAAGAACCCGCCGTAGATCGACACTCCGAACTGGAACAGCAGGCCGCCCGGTGTCGCGTGCGACGGGCCGCTCGCGCCCTGCCCGCGCAGCTGCGCGAGCAGGGCGGAAATCCGCCCGCTGCCGGCGAACATCACCGTCGCGATCAGCAACAGCCACGGAATCAGCATCGAGAACGTGTCGTCGCGCGTCGCCAGCAGCAGCAGGCCGCCGGCGATGCCGCCGACGAACGCGACGGCCGTGAGCGCCGGCAGGCCCTTGCCGAAGTGTGCCAGTTCGCTGCGATACGCGTAGGCGCTCGACAGGCTCGCCGGCCACAGCGCGACCGCGTTGCTGGCGTTCGCGATCACCGGCGGCACGCCGATCGCAAGCAGCGCCGGGAACGAGAAGAACGTCCCACCGCCGGCGACCGCGTTCATCGCGCCGGCCATCGCCGCGGCAGTGCCGATGACGAGGAGTTCGGTAGGGGTCATCGGGGAACGCTCATGCGCGGGGCGTGCCGACAAAGCGCGGGCGGACGAAATCGACCACGTCGGTGAGCCGCTGGCCGATCACCGATGGCGTCACGTCGAGCGCTTCGAGAGGTTGGCCCGAGCGGTTGATCCAGAAGGTCGTGTAGCCGAACCAGGTCGCCCCCGCCGCGTCCCAGCCGTTCGACGAGACGAACAGGATGTCGCGCGCCGCGCAGCCGAAAGCGTCGGGTCCGAGCTGGTACGCGGCGTCGGCGGTCTTGTACTGGCGCACCGTGTCGACCGACAGCACGTGATCGAACAGCCCGTTCATGCCGGCGCTCTTGATCGCGACGTCGAGCATCCGCGGCGTGCCGTTCGACAGCACGGCCAGCGGCACGCCGAGCTCGCGCAACGTCTTCAGCGCGCCGAGGTTTTCGGGGAACGGCGACAGGCACGCGTACTGGTTCATCAGCTGGCGGTGCCGGGCATCGTTCATGTCGAGGCCGAGCCGGCTCGCCGAAAACCGCAGCGCGTCGTCCGTCACTTCGAGGAACGGTTTGTAGCGGTCCGACAGGGTGCGCAGCAACGAGTATTCGATCTGCTTCAGCCGCCACAGCGCGGTCAGCGCTTCGCCGTGGCCGGGAAAAAGCTGCTCGGCGAGCGCGCCGACGGAATAGACGTCGAAGAGGGTGCCGTAGGCGTCGAAAGCGATCGCGCGGATCTGGCCAGGAAGTTTCATCGTCGTCGGAATTTCGGTTTGTGCGCCTTTGCGACCAGCAACCCTGCCGAAGGCATCTCGATTATCGGGCAGCGTGTTCTCCACCCCGAAGTTTAGGAGGAGTGTATTGGTATCATGCGCGCGATAGAAGACATGCATTAGTCAATTTATCTGTTACTTTCAGTACAAAATGGACACATTTAAACAGGTCGAGAGTTTTGTCAGCGTCGCGAGCCGCGGCAGCCTCTCGGCCGCGGCGCGGGCCGAGGGCGTCACGCCGGCCATCATCGGACGGCGTCTGGATGCGCTGGAACAGCGCCTGGGGGTCAAGCTGCTGACGCGCACGACGCGCAGCATCGCGCTGACTTTCGAAGGCGCTGCGTTCCTCGAGGATTGCCAGCGCATCCTCCACGATCTGGCGAATGCCGAAGCGTCGGTCAGCCTCGGCGGGGTCAAGGCGAGCGGGCATATCCGGGTGTCGGCGCCCGCCGGCTTCGGTCGTATCCACGTCGCACCGCTGATGCAGGATTTCCTCGAAATGAACCCCGAAGTGTCATGCATGATGGATCTGAGCGATCGCGTCGTCGATCTCGTCAACGAAGGCATCGACTGCGCGATTCGCATCGGCGAGCTTCCCGATTCGAGCCTGGTGTCGATCCGGCTCGCCGAGAATCGCCGCGTGGTCGTCGCGAGCCCGGCTTATCTCGCGCGCTTCGGCACACCAGTGGTGCCGCAGGATCTCTCCGGCCACAAGTGCCTGTCGCTCGGCCAGCAGCGGGGCTGGTTGTTCCGCGACGAGGACGGCGAGACGATCACGCTCAAGGTCGGCGGCCGGTTCGAATGCAACGATGGCGCAGTGCTGCACGAGTGGGCGCTTGCCGGTCACGGCCTCGCATGGCGCTCGCTGTGGGAGGTAGACGCCGACTTGCGCGCCGGGCGTCTGGTGTCCGTGCTGGATACGTTCGCCGCGCCGACCACGGGCATCTACGCCGTCTTTCCGCAGCGCAAGCATCTCGCGCTGCGCGTCCGGCTCTTCATCGATCACCTGAAAAATCATTACGGCCGCCCGGACTACTGGCAGCAGGCTTGAGAGGTGCCGGCGACAGGAAGGCAGCCGCATGCCTGCAGTGCGTTTTGCCGCGGACGAGTACAGCTCTTTCATGCGACGCAACAGTTGAACCCTGCGCCTACCTGATGTATATTTCGCCGCCTTGCTGCTGTAGCTCAGTCGGTAGAGCAACTGATTCGTAATCAGTAGGTCACCAGTTCGATTCCGGTCAGCAGCACCAACAGATTCAAGCGCTTAGGCCAGTTCTCGCGGACTGGCCTTTTGCTTTCTGGTCGTCGTGTAGCCACGGTGTAGCCAATTCCGGCAGGTGTAGCCGGGCGAGCCCCACAAACGGAAAACCCGGCGCGCGGCCGGGTCGGGGATGGGGGCGGGTCAGAAGTCCATGCGTTCAGGGCCCGTTACCGGCCGGTTCCATCGCTGCGCATGACCGCGAAATGGGGCGGTTTTCCGGGGGATGCAGGGGCCGGCTTTGCGCAGGGCGATGTCGCGGGTCTGGCCGGCCTGTCTGTCGCCTCTCGTGGCGAAATGACCTCTTTGCCGGGCTGAACGCGCTCGTCGGGGTGAATCGTGCTCCCGGCCGGGCTGTACTTTGTACGCTGTACGCTGTGTTGTATTACACGCGCCCGGAGTCGAGCACGTCTTGCCGGAGCCAAGGCCGGATTTCTTCGCGGCGATGTCGCGGGTCTTGCCTGCGTCGTCGGAAATGGTGGAAATATTTCCACCTTTTTCCGGGCGCCCCTGCCGCCCCTGCAACCGCTCCGCAATCGCCTCCGCCAGCGCGACCTTCTCGCTGACGGTCGGCTCCTTCCTCTGGTCGTTCTCGTCGCGCTCGACTTTCAGCGCGTCAGCCCCCACGGACGAAGCTCGCCAACCGGGAACGGACGAAGCGCGTCAGCCGGGAACGGCGGGCCGCTCCCCTCAGTTGCCGGATGCTCGCCCTCCAGATAGGCGACAAGTTCCGCCGGCGTCGCGCCATTGGCCTTCAAACGCTCCAGTTCGGCCAGCAGGCGGCTTTTGACGGCTTCTTCATATGCGAGCCCTTCGGCATGCGCGCGGCGGTTCAGAGCGGTTTTGATGCTTCTTGGGTAGGTCTGCATGATGTTGTTCTCTCTCCTGCGCGCGAGCGGGTGTCGCGCACGACTGGTTTTTCCGGGTTAGGACTTGCACGGCTGGAACTAGGTGGTGACCGGGGGCGAAGTGCCAGCCTTTTTGCCCGCCCCCTCCCGATTTGAATCCTTTTTGAAAACCGGGATTTTTTCCGCGCGTGCGAAACCGAGCGGTTTCCCGCCTTGAGGGGGTCCAGACCTTCGATGCCCCCTACCCGTGTCCGGCCGGCTGGCTTAGATGTCGTCATGCGTGTCAGATCCCATTCTGAATTTTCCGCTTGCGGCGATTCAGTTCGTCGAGCCAGTCGCCCACGCTCGGCGGGATGCACGCTTTCACCTCGAAGCCACGGATCTTCAGACGGTGCGCGGCGGCATAGGCGGCTTTCTGGCCGGCGAAGTTGGCGTCGTGGTCCGCGAAGATGACGATTTCCCGGACACCTTCCGGCGGCTCGAAGCTCTCGATGCCGGCAGTGCTGATGCAGGACCATGTGGGCACCTCGAACAGCTCGGATGCGGCAAGCGCAGTCTCGATGCCTTCGGCAATGCCCAGCACTTCGGAAACGGGCGTCAAGCGGATCGCAGCGCCGGCAAGGGGTAACCCCTGCATCAGCTTCTTCGGAGCCGCCACGGGCGCTTTCCGTGCGTCCTTGAGGTATGTCCGATGCAAGCTGCGCGCTTTCCCGTCCGGCCCGGTCACGAGCGACACCATCGCCGGGAACATGCCGCTCGTTTCGTCGTCCCGATATTGCATGCCGGGATGCAGGCGGATGGACTCGGGCAGGTCGTACAGCGCCAACCCCCTCCCAGCCAAGTAGCGATGCGCTTCATCGCCTCGTTCGATGGGCTTCGACTCGCGGAACACCCGGCGTAGGGCGTCGAGCTTGTCGTCGTCGCTGCGCTCGGGGGTGCGGGTGACGGGATGCACCACGCCTGCAAGCTGCTCGATGCGCTGCGCGGCTTCCCTGAACGACAGGCCGGTGATGCCCATCGCAAGATGGACGCCATCACCGGGCCGGCAGCCTGAGCAGAAGTAAGTCCCGCGCCCATCCTTGTCGTCGAAGCGAAAGCGATCCTTGCCTCCGCACAGGGGGCAGGCGGTGTGCTTGCCGCTCAAGGTGCGCTCGTCGAGCCCCAGCCCCAGCAGGATGCCGCGCCACCGACCTTTTGCGATCTGGCGCACGTCCAGTCTCTCAGACATTCGCGCGGCCCTCCTGCGCCTTCTCGCGGCTCTTGAGGTAGGCGATGCGCTGCGACTTCAGCCAGCCTTCGATTTCGGGCGTCGGCGTTGCGGTCACGTCCCGCAGTCCGCGCGGCCACACGCCGAACATTTTCTTGTACTGGTTCGCAGTCCATCCGGGCTTGTGCCCTTTCTTGCGGCAGATGTGCAGCAGTTGCGAATAGACGTGCTGCTTGCGGTCCGGGGTCGCCGGCTTCTTGACCTTGCGATCGATCTTCACGAGTTCGCCGTCAGCGATCTCCACATCGTTCAGGCGCTGCGGCGCGAATCCGCAGGACGGGCAGGCATGCACGCCGGCCGGGCGGACGAACTTGCAGCTCGGGCAGGCTTTCGGCTCGGACGGCTTGCGCTCCTCCTTCTTGCGGGTGGATGCGTTCGCCTTGCCGTCGTCGAGTTCGAGGGGTAGCTCGTCGGTCGCAAACCCGAGTCGCAGCACGGTCCCGCTGTGATCCAGCAGCACGGCGCGTTCCTTGCCCGGATGCGGCCTGAGCACGCGGCCCACCATTTGAATGTAGCGAATCAGGCTCTTCGTCGGGCGGGCGAGGATCATGCACTCGGTCGCCGGGCAGTCCCAGCCTTCGGCCAACAATCCCACGTTCGCCAGGATCATGGTTTCACCGCGCGCAAAGCGATCGAGCACGGCGGCGCGTTCGTCGTCGTCGAAGTGATAGTCGATATGCGCGGCGGCGATGCCGGCCCGGACGAACTCGGTGACGATGTGCTGCGAGTGCGCGATGCTCGTAGCGAACACCACGGTCTGTTTCCCGCGCGCCAGCTTGAACCAATGCTGCACGATGTCGCCGATGAGTTGCGGCTTATCGACCGCTTCCGCGAGTTGCGTCTCGCTGTAGTCGAGTTCGCCACCGATGCCGCGCTGTGTCCGCACGCCGGAAAGATCCGGGTCGGCCGGTGCGAACACGTCGCAATCGACGAGGTTGCCCAAGTCAATCAGTTCGCGGATCGTCGCGCCGATGACAAGCTCCTCGAACAGCGGCCCCCGGAGTTCGTCGTAGTGCTTGCCCAAGCCCGGCGCGAAGGGCGTAGCAGACAGACCGATGACGGGGACGCGGTTGTAGCGGAACAGCAGGTCACGGTATTTCTTCGATCCTGCGACCGCGTGCGCCTCGTCGACGATGAGCAGCGCCACGTCATCGAAGATGTAGTTTCGGGCGCGGACGGTGTCGATGCTGCCCACCAGCACAGGGGCGTGAAGATGGCGGGTGTTCTCGCCTTGCAGGATGCCATGCGCGATGCCGGCGCGGGTCAGGTGCGCGGAGGCCTGCGCCACCAGTTGCTTCCTGTTGGCGAGGAACAGCACGCGCTTTCCCTTGGCGACGGCTCCGCGAATCATGGCCTCGGCTGAAACCGTCTTGCCTCCACCGGTCGGCAGGTAGAGTGCCACCCGCCTAGCCCCCCGGGCCAGGGCAGAGCGTGTCTCGTGAAGCGCCCTTTCCTGATACGGGCGAAGCTGGGTCGGGGCGCTCATACCTCACCCCCGATCCCAAGGTCACGTTCCGCGATCCGAACATCGTCCTCGAAGTCGCCCGAAACAAACTTGCTTGCCTTGGCCCGGGCCTTTGGTTTTTGGGCTTGGGGGGTTGGTTTTTGGCCGTTGCGGTTCTCTTTATTATTTAGGATCCGATCCGGGATCCGATTCGGACTCCGATTGCGATCCGATTCGGACTCCGATTCGGATACCTTTTTGCACTGTCCCCATCGTGCTGCGTTGGCCTTCTTGCCGGCCTGCGAGGCTCGATTGACGGCGTGGTAGGCCTGTTCCAGTTCGTCGTTCCAGTCCTCGCGCTGCCATTCGCCGTGCATCACGATGAACAGCGGCTCGATATCCCGACGCAGCTTCTTCCACTCGGCCGGCGTCGTGCCGGTGATGCGTGTCAGTGTGTGGTTGTCGTCGGGGATGGGGCCAACCCTCCACAAGTGCATCTTGAGCAACAGCAGTGCACCACATGCGGCGGCGGGGTTGGGCATGTTGAACACTTCGCGCTGCCACGCCGGAATATCCACCAGCAGGCGCAAGGGCGGCGTGATCTTGCTCATGCCAGCCACCCCCACACAATCGCCACCAGCGCGGCCACAGCGGGCGCGGATACCGCCAGCAAGCCCAGCAGATGCGGCGCAATGAATCCGCGTTGTGTCATCGCTGCGAGGCCTGCACGGGTCGCCGGGTCTTGCGGATCGATCCGGTATTCCGCAATGACGCGACCGTGAAAGGCGATGTCCTTGGACAGAACCACCCATCCGTCATCGATCAATTCGGCGACATACGCGGCCAACCTCCACGAATGCGGGAACGTCGGCTGCGACACCGGGCCGGCGATGAGCGCGGCAAGCGCCTTGGCTTTGACGGTTCCGGACTTCGGCAGGATCGGCGCACGGAATGCCGGGTTCAGTTCCGGGAAAAGGTCGGCGGAGGTAGAATGGCGCTTGTCGACGGCGCTCGGGACTGCGGTATGGGTTCCGGGCGTTTTCATTTCGACGCCTCCATGCGGTCGGCAATCTCGCGCAGCTTTTCAGCCAGGGCGCGAAGGCCAGCCGGGCCAATGGATACGGAAGCGGTCGCGTCCTCAACGCCATTGACGACTATCAGGCGGGCTCCTGCGACAGTCACGGAGCCGTCGCCGTCCGGATGCCGGAAAAGGACTTCGGGCATCATGCTGCCACCTCCCCATCGAGCAACCGGGCTACTTCAGCGGCAGGCCACGCCAAGAAGCGTGACGGCAATTTACGCGGGACGATGCCGGCGTAATGCCCATCGCGGCAAATGGCGGCGCGCAGGGTTTGCGGGCGGATATGCAGGGCGGCGGCGGCCTGCTCGGTCGAGAGGGTCCGGGCGGGCGGCGCATCATTGCGCCATGCGGTCGGGATGGTTTGGGCTTGCATTCGTCGGTTCTCCTTTCGGAAAACCATCGTTGATTTCCTTGCGGAATTGCTCGGTCAATCAACGTTGGCGAATGCAAAGATATTTACCCCTACGGTATCCCCCGCAACCGCCCCCCCATACCCCAATTAGGGGTAGGGTTGCGGTCATGCGTCGGCAATGTCTCCGTACCAGCGCAGCCGTTCCCATGCTTTTTTGAACACTGCCGGAGTCATATCAAGCGAGGCGCGCACTTCGGCCTTTGGACCGGGGGTGCCAGCGGGGCCGCGCGGCAGGCGTTGCGGGTCATAGCCACGCTCGCGCAGTACGCGAAGAATTTCGCTTTCCTGCCATTTTTGGATGAGTGGGGGCGGGCCGGGCGGGGTAGCCTCTTCAGGTGCGGCATGCTCTGTCGGCGCGTCGGCGTCGTCTTGCGGGTCGCTCTGCTTCTGGTCCTCAGAGGGCATGCGCGAATCCTGTGCAATGGCCTGCATCGCCATGAACTCATCTTCAATTGCTGAAAGCCTCTCCGCGATTTCGCCACGGGTGACAATGCCTTCAGCTTCCGCCCACGCCGAGAATTCCGCCAAATCGACGACGAGCGATGCCGAAAAATGCTCACCGCAAAGTAACCAGCCATTGAACGTCGTCATCAGCTCGGCGGCACGCCGTTTGCTCTCTGGGGTTCGCGTATCGGGGAGGGCCGCGCGCTCCCATTGGAGGATTGTTTCTGTATTCGGCAGTTCGATGTTGTCTGCGGGCAATCGCGTAAGGCTATCCCGCACCCTGAACCCACCTCTTCGCGCTGCCTCAGCGAGTGCAGCGTTCAGCCGAACAACAGCGACGAGGTAGCGGTGATACTTCCACCGCCATCGCTCGTTTGGATGCAGCCTGAATTCGGGCCTTCCCTCCTGTACGCTTTCAGCTGCTCGCAGGGCGAGGGCATGAACAATGCGGCGCAGGGAAACCGCCCCTTTCAAGCATGGTTCGCGTTCGAGTGCGAGGTTCCACTTCGTGTCGCGCAGCCGGCGTTTGCAAGCCATATCGATATCGGCTGCCATCGTGTCTATTGCGGCATTCAATGCCGATTGAAAATCGTCCATCGCTTGCGCTCCTTCTCGCGCTCCTTCGTTTGGGTGCCGCGCCAGCCGGGTGAAGGTGTCCCGGTTTTCCCTCCGTCGAGGTAGGCGCGGCATTGCTCGGTCAGGCTCCGATGCGCGCCACCGGCGGCCGTTCCTTGGCACGTTCGCCGGCCGCCCACAGGTCGCGCTGCGCTTGCAGCTTCAACCAGTAGCCCGGCGTCGTGCCCAGCGCTTCGGACAATCGCAGGTCCATATCGGCGGTGATGGCGGCATGCCCGTGCAGGATGCGCGAGAGCATCACGCGGCTGATGCCCAGGTGCGCAGCAAAGGCTGTCACGCTCATGTCGAGGTCTTCGAGCCAGCCGGCGAGCAATTCGCCGGGCGGGGCGGGGTTGTGCATGTTCATGTGTCGTGCCTCAGTGGTAGTTGAGGTAATCCAGCAGTTCCACGGCTCCGCCCTCGAATCTGAACGTCATCCGCCAGTTGGCTTGCACCGTCATGGACAGGAAGCCGGCGCGGTCGCCGGTCAGGCCGTGCAAGCGCCAAGAAGGGCGGGCAAGGTCTTCCGGTCCGGCGGCAGCGTTCAAGGCGGTCAGCATCTCCCGCAGGCGCTTGGCGTGCATCGGCTGGATGCCTGCCTGGGAGCCGGTGCGGAAGAACGCTTCCAAGCCCTTGTGACGGAACGAGACAATCATAGTTTGTATAGCCTAGATTTGCAATTCAGGCAGCGTTCTTGTTCTTGCGGCGAAGCGGGCATCGTCGAGATTCCAGGCGCGCACGTCGCCTATCGTGCGGCGGATGGTTTGCCGGTTCATCTTCGCTTCGAAGATGTAGGACTTCGCGCCAGCCGTCGCACGCACGGCAAGCCTGGGGGCCACGGTGTCCCACAGGAACGCCTGCTTCGTCCCGTCCGGGCAGTTGAAGCGGCGGATGCGGTCCGGGGTCAGGCGTTTGCGCTGCATGATATGTCCTCTGGATTTTGGCTACACGGTGTAGTCGGCCTCTGATGACACACGAGAATTTGGCTACACGCGCTCCCGTGTAGCCACAGTGTAGCCAGATTGTAGCAATATCGCTCAACACAAATCAACGTTCTGATTCGTGTAGCCTTAGCGCAATCAGTCACTTACTGCAATTTCGGCGTTGAATGGGAATGGGCGGAATTGATGGAAATTCTGATTCGTAATCAGTAGGTCACCAGTTCGATTCCGGTCAGCAGCACCATAGATTCAAGCACTTAGGCCAGTTCTCGCGGACTGGCCTTTTGCTTTCTGGGGCCGGGGAAGGACTGGGGAATAAATAGAAAAAATCCGCTTTTTACGGACCGGGGAAATCGTCATGTCGTGCTCGACGCGAAGCTCCGGCGCCGACGCAAAAAACCCGCTCTCGACCGGGTTCCTTATAGACAGGGACAGGAGCGTCTGCCCCCCCCTTGCTCCCATGCGTTCAGGGACGGTCGTCGGTACAAAACGCAAAATTGCACCGCTCCACAATCCGCTGCGCAATCGCCAGTCGCTCGGGTCAGTCGTCGCCAGCTACCAGCCGGCTGCTGTTCGGGGCGGCCTGGGCGAACTCATCCGCTGTCAGGGCGCGGCGCACGACAAGATACCGCCGTCCTTGAGGAAGGCGCTTGCAGGCCTGCTCGAAGCTCTCGCCATCTTCGAGGACGATGGCGCGCGGCCGTCGGCGTGCCCGATGGCTTCCAGCTTTTTTGCTTGTCGGACGACCGGTTCGGGCGGATCCGCTCGCCTCGCCCCGGGAGGCGGCGATTTTGTATCAAATCGTCGCGGAGAGCCGTATGCCGGGTGGGAAGCCCGGGACCGCACCCGTGCCCCTTCACCCCCTCCGGGAATCGAATAACTCCCAAGCGGAAAGCGGTTTTTGCCGCTGGAGTGCGCGCTGAAACCCTGAAGATTGCAAGGTTAAAATTCCGCATACCGCTTCGGGGAATGCACTTGCGCGAGCAGCTTTGCGCGCTGGCTGATGCCCTTTCATGGCCCTATAGTTCGCAGTTTTATGCCTTGAGGCATCCCACTAAAACCGCAATTCGTACCGGGCACCCCCTATGGATCCCGAAGAGAACCCCCTGGTGCTCGTTGTCAATGACGACGATGCCAGTCTGAAAGCCGTTGCCGCCCTGCTGGAAACAGCGGCCGAGCGGCTGCGTTTCACCATCATGACTGCGCGATCGGGCGAGGAGGCGCTGCGGCAGCTTCTCGAGCATGAGTTCGCGACGATCCTGCTCGACGTGAATATGCCCGGACTCGACGGATTCGAGACTGCCCGGCTGATTCACGGCCGCCCCCGTTCGGCTGCGATACCGATCATATTCCTGACTGCTCACCGATCCGACGAACTCGACCGGATCAAGGGTTACGAGGCCGGCGCTGCCGATTACCTCTTCACCCCGCTCGTCCCGCAGGTACTGCAGGCAAAGGTGGGAGTGTTCGTCGAGCTGTGCCGGCAACGGCGGGAACTGGAGCACAAGGCGGCCTTGCTCGCGGATCTCAACCGCGAGCTGCAGGTGCAGCGCCTGGAGGATCTGGAGCGTGCCAACGCGGCCCTGCAGACGGAGGTTGCAGAGCGCCGCGGGGCGGAAAAGCTTGCGCGGGAACTCGCGCTTCGGGACACGCTGACGGGGTTTTTCAACCGCCGCTCGCTCAATGACCGTCTCGCCCGTGCGATTTCCGTCGCCGGCCACCAGAATGACCGTCTCGCGTTGCTGTTTCTGGACCTCGATCGTTTCAAGCGCGTCAATGATTCCCTCGGACACGACAAGGGGGACGAGCTGCTGAAACAGGTCGCCGCGCGGTTGCGCTGCGCAGTGCGGGAAGCTGACACGCTGGCCCGGTTCGGCGGCGATGAGTTCGTCGTGTTGCTCGAAAACCTGCACGACAGGGACGATGCCGCGCAAGTAGCCATCAAGATCTGCGCCGCCCTGGCGCAGCCGTTCGAGCTTGGCGCCAGCACGGTGAAAGTGTCGGCGAGTGTCGGGGTCAGCCTTTACCCGGACGACGGGGCGAGTGCAAGCGTTTTGATGAAGAATGCCGATCTGGCGATGTACGAAGCGAAGCAGATGGGACGTAACGGCCACGAGTTCTATCGCGAGGAGCTCAACCGCCGCCTCCTGGAACGCATCCGGCACGAGCACGAGTTGCAGCAGGCGCTGGAGAACGACGAATTCGAGTTGTACTACCAGCCGAAAGTCAACGTCGTCGAGGGAACGATTGCGGGAATGGAAGCGTTGCTGCGCTGGCACCATCCCCAACTCGGATTCCTTTCTGCCGAACAGTTCATGGGGCTCGCCGAGGAAGCCGGCATGCTGGTGCCGTTGGGCGAATGGGCGCTGCGCGCGGCGTGCCGTCAGGCGCGCCAGTGGCAGGATGCGGGATGGCTCGAGGAAACCGTACGAATCGCAGTGAATGTCGCCGAGCCGCAGCTCTATTCGGCGCTGCCCGACACGCTCGCGCGCCTGCTCGACGAGCACGGGCTGTCTCCGGCGCATATCGAGCTCGAGATCACCGAAACCTTGCTGATGCGCGACGTGGACCACGCGGCAAGCGTGCTCGCACAGATCGGTGCAACCGGCGTATCGATCGCGGTCGATGACTTCGGCACCGGCTACTCGTCGCTCGCGATCCTGAAGGCGCTTCCGATCCACATCCTCAAGATCGACCAGTCGTTCGTGCGCGACCTGCCGCACGACCGCGACACCCATGCCATCGTCACCGCGATCGTCCAGATGGCCCACGCGCTCGGGCTCAACGTCATCGCCGAAGGGGTGGAGAACGAAGCCCAGCTCGGTGCGTTGCGCAGGCTGGGATGCGATGAATACCAGGGGTACCTCTACAGCAAGCCGATCCCGGCGAGCGAGCTGGCGAAGAAGTTTTCGGCCAGTGGCGCGAAACGCATGCACGGCAACGGACGCTGGCACGTCATGGCGGCGAGTTGCGACCGCCGGCTGAGCGTCGTCGGAAAGTAAGCCCCCTCACATGAGCATCGAGCAATGCTAAGACAGACGAGTATCACGACGCGCCTGGTGGCCGGGTTTTCCCTGATTCTGGTGGCGACCCTGCTGCTGGGTGCGATGAGCCTGCGCAGCATCCAGGGCCTCGCCGACTCGACCGCGAGCATGTACCGGCACCCCTTTACCGTCGCCATCGCGATTCGCGAAGCGAAGACGGAAGCTCTTGTCGCCCAGCAGGTCATGAGCACTCTCGTGCACTACGCCGGCGCAGCAGAAGTCGAGGGCTACGAGCAGAGGCTCGAGGCGCGGCGCAAGGACAATGACGCAAGGTTCGCGTTGCTGCGGGAGCGTTACGGCGGCAGCCCTGTCGACCTGGATCGGATCCAGCAGGCGCGGGACGACTGGAAGGTGGTGCGCGCCGAGACGATCGCGCTCGTCAAAAGCGGCCGCCGCGCCGAGGCAATTGCTTTGCACGGCGAGCGTTCGGACCGGCTCATCAATGCGTTGCTCGACCGCATGAGCGTCGTTTCGGATTTCTCGTCCGCGCGGGCGTCGGCCTATCAGCAGGCCGCCGGGAACGAGGCTGAGTCCGCCGGGCGCCTGCTCGTCGTCACGCTGATACTGATCCTGGCTGCCGGAGGGGTGTTGACCTTCGTCGTCACGCACAGCGTCAACCGCTCGCTGCGACGCGCCGCCGGCGAAGTCAAGCGGGTGATCGAAAGCAGTTCGGACAAGGCGCGTGTCGTCGAGGCGATCGGAGCGGGAGACCTGAGCCAGGAGATCGGCGAGTCGAAACCGCTCAAGATCGACCCGGAAGTGCTGCCGCACGATGAAACCGGCCTCCTGCTCAAGGCGGCGGCGCAACTGAGCGTCGTCCAGAACGAGCTCGACCACTCCTTCCGCAACATGACTTCGTCGTTGCGTCAGGCGCGTGTGCAGGCTCGTGACGCGGACTGGCTCAAGAGCGGGCTGAACGAGCTCAACTCGGTGATGCGCGGAGAGCCCGCGACGTCGGAGATTGCTGACAAGGTGCTTGCGTACCTCGTCGAATACCTGAAAGCGGGAGTGGGCGCGCTGTACCTGCTCGACGAGCGTGCGGAGGAACTGAGCCTGGCGGCGAGCTATGCCTTCACCCGGCGCAAGAACCTCGGCGACCGCTTCCGTCTCGGTGAGGGGCTGATCGGGCAGGCCGCCCGGGAACGCAAGCCGATCTGCCTCGCGAACGTGCCGGCCGATTATCTGCCGATCGCCTCCGCGCTCGGCGAGTCCGTGCCGAAAGTCGTCCTCGCGCTGCCTTTGCTGCATGGAGCGCGGCTGATCGGCGCGCTCGAGATCGGCACTTTCTCCGAAATGACGGACATCCAGCTCGAGTTCCTGGGCCTGGCGCAGGAAGCCGTCGCGATCGGCCTGAGCGTCAGTCTGTCGCGGCAGCGGATGGCCGAGCTCCTCGAAGAGACTCAGCAGCAGGCCGAAGAACTCCGCGTGCAGCAGGAGGAACTGCAGCAAAGCAACGAGGAGCTGGAAGAACGCGCCCAGATGCTCGAGACGCAGCGCGAAAACATCCGGGCGAAGAATCGCGAGATCAAGCTCGCTGCCGAAGACCTCCGCGTGAAGGCGCAGGAACTCGAGCGCGTCAGTGCGTACAAGTCGCAATTTCTCGCGAACATGTCGCACGAACTGCGCACGCCGCTCAACAGCCTGATGATTCTGTCCAGCCTGCTGATGCAGAACAAGGACGGCAACCTGAGCGAAAAGCAGGTCGAGTTCGCGTCGACGATCCACTCGGCCGGCACCGATCTGCTCGACCTCATCAACGATATTCTCGATCTGTCGAAGATCGAGGCAGGGCGGATCGAACTCGACTTCGCCGATATCGCCGTCGAGGACCTGTCCACCTCGATGCGCAGCCTGTTCCAGTCCCAGGCCGAGCAGAAGCGGATCGCATTCAGCGTGGAAGTCGAAGCGGATGTTCCCCGAACGTTCCACGGGGATACGCAGCGCGTTCATCAGATATTGAAGAATCTTGTTTCCAACGCCCTGAAGTTCACCGAGCACGGCGAAGTCAGGCTGTGCGTGACTTTCCCTTCCGGGAGCGCGAATCCCTTACCGGTGCCCGCGATCGCGTTCGCAGTCAGCGATACCGGCATCGGTATTCCGGCCGACAAGCAACAAGGCATTTTCGATGCCTTCCAGCAGGCCGACGGTTCGATCAGCCGCAAATACGGCGGCACCGGGCTGGGCCTTTCGATCTCGCTCGAGCTGGCCCGCAGGATGCATGGCGATATCCGCATGAGCAGCAGCGAGAGCAAGGGCAGCGTGTTCGTCCTGTACCTGCCGCTCTGCGTCGAAAGCGACAAGGCGCCGGAGCGGCGCCGTCCGTCCGCCGCGCTGCTCGCGCAGCCGCCGGTGATCGCTACCGAGCCCGAGTTGTCGGTCCGTTCCGCAAAACCGGAGGAGCCCGGTCATTCGAAAGCCGGTGACCGGAGCATCCTGGTCGTCGAGGATGACCACGAGTTCGCGAAGATCCTGCAGGAAACGATCCGGGAGCGCGGGTTCTCCGTCCTCGTCGCCGAGAGCGGGGAAAAGGGACTCGAACTCGCGGAGCGGGAGCTGCCGAACGCAATCATCCTCGACGTGATGCTGCCCGGCATCGACGGCTGGAACGTGATGCGCAGCCTGAAGGACAATCCGCGCACCCGCCACATCCCGGTGCATTTCCTCACCTGCCTCGAGGAGCGGCAAAAGGCTTTGGGGATGGCGGCGATCGGCTTCGCAACGAAGCCCGTCAGCAGCGACCAGCTGAACGAGGTGCTCGAGGCGATCGAGCGCTCGGTGACGAAGTCGGTCAAGCGGCTCCTCGTCGTCGAGGACGACCAGAACGAGGCGTACAGCATCGTCGCGCTGCTCGATGACAAGGAGGTCGAGATCTCGGTGGCCGCCTCGGGACGCGAAGCGGTCGATCTGCTGGCGTCCGAAACCTTCGATTGCGTCGTCCTCGATCTGGGGCTGCCGGAGATGTCCGGTTTCGACCTGCTCGATCACATGCAGGCGATGGAACGCGGCGAGCGCATCCCGGTCGTCATCCATTCGGGCCAGGAACTGAGCGAGGATGACGAGCGCAGACTCCGGCGCTATGCGGAAAGCATCGTCATCAAGGGCGCGAAGAGCCCCGAGCGGCTGATCAACGAAGTGACCTTGTTCCTGCACCAGGTCGAGACCAGGCTACCCGCGAACAAGCAGCGCATGATCCGCGCGGCACTTAACAAGGAGGCGATGCTCGAAGGCAGAAAAGTCCTGCTGGTCGACGACGACATGCGCAACCTGTTCTCGCTGTCGAGCGTGCTTGCCGAAAAGAACATGGTCGTGATCGAGGCGGACAACGGCCGCAAGGCGCTGGCCCGTCTGGAAGAGCATCCGGATGTGTCGATCGTGCTCATGGACATCATGATGCCGGAAACCGACGGTTATGCCGCGATGCGCGAAATCCGCCGCAATCCGCGCTTTGCCAAGCTTCCGGTGATCGCGATGACCGCCAAAGCGATGAAAGGCGATTACGAGAAGTGCCTCGAGGCCGGAGCGAGCGACTACATCGCCAAGCCGATCGATGTCGACAAGCTGTTTTCGCTGATTCGGGTGTGGATGTATCAGCGTGTCTGAGTGGGGCCACCCGCAACCGGATCTGCAAGAGGTGGAAATACGCCTGCTTCTCGAGGGAATCGAGCAGGTGTACGGCTACGACTTCCGCGACTATGCGGAAGCCTCGATTCGGCGCCGCCTCCTGCACTGGCTGGGCGAATCCGGGTTCGAGACGTTTTCGCTTGCCCAGTCACGGGTGCTGCGCGACCGCCGCGTCTTCGATTCGCTGCTGCGCGGCATCACGATCAACGTCACGGAAATGTTCCGCGACCCCGCCTTCTTCAGGATGGTGCGCACGAAAGTCGTTCCGTTCCTCCGGACGTATCCGTTCGTCAAGATCTGGCATGCGGGCTGCGCCACCGGCGAGGAAGCCTACTCGATGGCGATCCTGCTCAACGAGGAGGGGATGGCGGGGCGCTACCGGATTTACGCCACCGACATCAACGAGGCGATCCTCGAGCGCGCGCAGGAAGGCATCCTCTCGGTCGCCAACATGCAGCTGTTCACCCGCAACTACCAGTTGAGCGGCGGGGCTGCATCCTTCGCGGATTACTACACGGCGCGCTACGAGCACGCGCTCCTGTCCCCGGCGTTGCGAAAAAACATCGTCTTCGCGCCGCACAACCTTGCGACCGACGCAGAGTTCGGCGAAATGAACATGATCGTGTGCCGCAACGTCATGATCTATTTCAAGCCGCCGCTCAAGGAACGCTGCCTGCGCCTGTTCGACGACAGTCTCCCGCCCGGGGGATTTCTCTGCCTCGGGCTCAAGGAGGTGCTCGAACGGACGAGCATCGAAGCCCGCTTCGCCGAGCTGGACGGTCCCATGCGCATCTACAGGAAGCGTTACGACTGAGCGTCCTGGGGCCGGGCTCCATAGGCGGAACGAGACCGGCGAGAGGCGCAGCGGTCCCTTCAGCGGGATATTCCCTATGCCGATTCGGCAGAAAGGATCCGTCAGGGGACGCGCCCGGCGTGCCGCGCTCGACCTGGGTTATGACTTCGTCAATTCTTGCGAAATCGGCATCGAGCCGAGAAAAACTGCGCATTCCGACGAACGTGACCGCCTGCACCGACGAACGTGACCGGTGGGGGCGCGCGCAAGCGTGGGGTTCAGATTCTAACCGCGTCGGTCACGATCACGGTCGATTGGGGGCAGTGCGCAGGCTTATCCACAGGCGACCGCCAGCGCGCCTCATACGCTGGCGGGCGGGCGCCTGTGGGTAAGGCGTATCGCGCGCACGGCCTCATGCTTTTTCCTTTCTGCGCATCGACTCGCCCTTGAGGGCGAGCTTGTGCGCGGCGTGCACGACGCGATCGAGGATCGCATCGGCGAAGGTCGGGTCGCCCAGGTAGGTGTGCCAGTGCTCGATCGGCAGCTGGCTGGTGATCACGGTCGAACGCGTGCCGACGCGGTCGTCGAGCAGCTCCAGCAGGTCGCTTCGCTCCTGCGCCGACGGCGCGGCCAGGCCCCAATCGTCGATGACGATGAGATCCATGCGCGCGAGCTGCATCAGGCGTCGGCTGAAGCTGCCATCGGCATGCGCGATGCGCAGCTCTTCGAAGAGCCGCGGCAGACGCACGTAGTAGGCCGCGAGGCCCTGCCGGCACGCCGCGTTGGCGAGCGCGCAGGCGAGCCACGTCTTGCCGCTGCCGGTGGGGCCCGTGATGAGGCAGTTCTGGTGGTGGCGAATCCACTGGCCGGTTCCGAGCGCGGCGATCTGACTGCGCTCGAGGCCGCGCCCGGCGCGGTAGTCGACGTCCTCCAGGCAGGCGGCAGCGGCTTTGATGCGGGCGGCCTTGAGCAGCCGATCGATGCGTTTGCCGTCGCGCAGCAGGATCTCGCGATCGATGAGCTGGGCGAAACGCTCCTCGAAGCTGAGCGCGGTGATGGCGGGCTGGGTGAGCTGCTCCTCGAAGGCGCGGGCCATGCCTTCCAGGCGCAGGGTGCGCAGTTGTTGCAGGCTGTGTTGCATCAGCATCGATGTTCTCCGGTGGGTGGAATCAGTGGTAGTAGCGCGCACCGCGCAGGTTCTCGTGAGCGGCCGGTAGCGCGAGCTCGCTTTGCTGCGCAGTGGATGCGGGGAGCGGCGCGCGGTCGAGCCCGCTCTTGAGGATCGAGGCGACGTTGCGGTAACGCATCGCCCCGAGGGTGACGGCGCGGGTCGCCGCGGCTTCGAGGCGTTCGTTGCCGTATTGACGACCGAGGCGCATCAGCCCGAGGCACGCCCGGTAGCCCTGCTCGGGGTGCGGCATGCGTTCGAGTTGGTGGCTGACCACCTGCTCGGTGTGAGGCCCGACCGTGGCGCCCCAGGCGATGAGTTTGCCCGGGGACCACTGACGGTGCGCCTGATGCGATGCGGGCATGTGCTCGGTGAGCGTGGTGAAAGCCCCGTGCCGGTGGCTTCTCGCATGCACCGCAACGCGACGGCCTGCGGCAAAGCATTCGATGCTGCTCGCGGTGATGCGTAACTCCACCGGTTGGCCGGCGAGCGCATACGGCACGCTGTAGTAATGCCCGTCGAACTCGACGTGGTAGTCGATGTTGGGCTTGGCCCGTTTCCATTGGGCGAACTGGAACGCGGTGGCGGGCAACGGGCGCAGCGCCGGCCGATCGAGCGTCTCGAACGCTTCGTGGCGCGAGCCTGGCAGGCGCCGGAAGGCACGCGTGTTCAGCGGCTCGAGTAACGCGGCGATCGCCTCGTTCAACTCCCCCAGCGAGAAAAAGCGCCGGTGACGCAGCCGCGCCAGAATCCAGCGCTGCACGATCTGCACGCCGACTTCGACCTTGGCCTTGTCCTGCGGCTTGTAAGGGCGCGCGGGCAGGATCGCCACGCCGTAGTGCGCGGCGAACTCGGCGGTGGTGCGCTGCAGTTGCGGCTCGTAGCGGTCGGCTTGGCCAACGAGCGAGCGCGTATTGTCGGGCACGACGAGCTCGGGCACGCCACCGATGAAGGTCAGCGCCTTCGCCAACGACCCCAGCCAATCCGCCTGCGACTGCGTCGCCGTGGCACAGGCGAAGGTGTAGCTCGAGGCCCCGAGGACCGCGACGAAGATCTGCGCGCGGGAAATCTCGCCGGTGCCGGCGTCAACAATCGGCACCGTGTCGCCGGCGTAGTCGATGAAGAGCTTCTCGCCGGCGCGGTGAACCTGGCGCATCGAGCGCTTGAGCGTGCGGGCGAACGCGCGGTACAGGTCGCAAAAGCGCGAGTACTGATAGCTCGGCCCGTCGGCCGTCTGCACGTACTCTTCCCACAGCAGCGCCAGCGTAACGTTCTTTCGCTTGAGCCCCTGATGCACCGCCGCCAGATCCGGCGGCACATTCGCGACGCTCGCGCCACGTCCACGCCGGGCGACCCCCAGCACCCGGCGCAACTCTGCCTCGTCGGCCGCCGACAACTCGGCCCACGGCCGGCCGCACTCCTCGGCCGCCTTCACATACTTGGCGACCACGCCTTTGGAAATCGACAGCGCGCGGGCAATGCGCTCATGCGACAGCGCGCAGTCGTATTTGAGCCGTAACAGCTCCCTGATCTTGTGCATGGCAATCCGCTCCGCCGGCATCCTCGGTCTCCGCGCAAAGCGCGCGAGGGTAGCCGGTCTGATAAACGACGTTGCCACGCCTGCTGCATACACCCGTTCCGATCTGATCGTGACCGGCGATTCCGACAACGTGACCGGTCATTCCGACGACCGCCCAAATCGGTCACGATCAAATCGGAATCCGCGGTCACCATCCCGGAAACACCGGTCACACCCTTCTCGGATTCAGCGGTCACGTTGGGTCGGAATCCGCAAAAAACGTCTCGTTTTCCCGCAGATCGACGCTGAAAACGGCCAAAGCCGGCTGCTAGACTGGTGCCCGGTCATCGATCAGCGCACCAACGTTCTGAAGGGAAAGATCACGGATGTCATATCTGGCCGACACGTTGTGGCACAGGCTCGCCGGCCCGCTGGGAGAGCTGGATAAGTCGGAGCTCGGCTACCTCTTCCTTCCGAACCGGCACATGCCGCTTCTGATGCGGCGCCGGGCGACGATGATCGTCAATCGCGTGCGAATGTTCGCGTTTCTGTTCGCCGTGCTCACGCCGCTGTGGAGCGTGATCGACTTCGTCGTCTTTCCGCCGTCACTGTGGGTCACCCTCGCGCTGATGCGGCTTCTTGCCAGCGCGGCGTTCGCGACCCTCCTGATCTGTTACCGGCCGTCGGGCAACCTGTTCGATGCCTACCGCGCGATTGCGGTCCTGTTTGCAATTCCGACAGCATTCTATGTCGGTTCGCACACCCTGCTCGGGACGTACCAGCTGTCCGAGCTTTCAGCGGCGATCGGCGCCGGCTACGCTTTCCTGCCATTCGTCCTGCTCGCGGGCCTGTCGGTTTTTCCGCTGACGCTGATCGAGAACGTGTTCATTTCGAGCCCGATCCTGCTCGCCCAAGCGCTCGCCGGCTATCTGAGCTGGTCCACGCTCAACTGGCCGTCGTTCGCCGGCTCGTTCTGGTTGCTGATGCTGATCACCGGCGTGTCGATGACTGCCGGGATGAGCCAGCTCGCGTTCATGACGGCGCTGGTGCGCCAGTCGGTGCGCGACCCCCTGACCGGCGCCTTTTCGCGCGGCAGCGGCGAAGAAATGCTCGAACTGCAACTGGGCCTCGCGAATCGCAACCAGGCGTCGATCACGGTCGCCTTCATCGACGTCGATCACTTCAAGAGCATCAACGACCGCTTCGGCCATGAAGCGGGCGACAAGGTCCTGATCACGCTCGCCACGCACATCACGGCGGCGCTGCGTCGGGTCGACATACTGGTCCGCTGGGGCGGCGAAGAATTCGTCGTCATCATGCCCAACACCGATCTCGCCAAAGCGCGGACGGCGGTCGAGCGCCTGTGCAGGCTCGGCCTTGGCACCGCCCCGGATGGCACGCCGGTGACTGCCAGCATCGGCTTGGCGGAGCGCAGTATCGACGGCGCCGGCGACTGGAAAGCCCTGATCGAGAAAGCGGACCAGCGGATGTATCACGCCAAGCACAACGGCCGGGACCGGGTCTGCTTCGGCGCCTGTTAGAAGTGGTGCCGCCCTGCAAGGGGGCGGTCTCATGAGATTGCCTGCCGCGCCGCTTCGGACGGGCGTGCCGATGCGGTGCGGAGGGCGTGTGCCGCTGTGCTAACATTCCCCGCTTCTCTTGCGTACACCGGGCACGGTGTGGGCGCTCGTGCCATTCCGAACGGAAGAATCATGCGCATTCTAGTGAGTAACGACGACGGTTATTTTGCTCCGGGGATAGCCGCCCTCGCTGAAGCTCTGCAGGAGGTCGGGGACGTCACGGTGGTGGCGCCCGAGCGTGACCGAAGCGCCGCGAGCAATTCCCTGACGCTCGATCGCCCGTTGTCGCTGCGGCGGGCAGCAAACGGTTTCCATTTCGTCAACGGCACCCCGACCGATTGCGTGCACCTCGCGGTCACCGGCATGCTCGATCACCTCCCGGACATGGTCGTGTCGGGCGTGAATCACGGCGCGAACATGGGCGACGACACGATTTATTCGGGGACGGTCGCGGCCGCGACGGAAGGATTCCTGCTCGGCGTGCCGGCGATTGCGGTGTCGCTCGTGAGCAAGGCGGCGACCGATTTTTCGGCGGCTGCGCGAGTCGCGCGCGATCTCGCCGAGCGATTCACACGCATCCCTTTCCAGCATCCGGTACTGCTCAACGTGAACGTGCCGGACCGCCCCTACGAAGAACTGCGCGGCCTCCGCGTCACGAGGCTGGGCAAGCGGCACAAGGCCGAACCGGTGATTCGCAGCGTGACGCCGCGCAACGAGACCGTCTATTGGGTGGGCGCGGCCGGGCAGGCTGCGGACGCGGGTGAGGGGACCGACTTCCAGGCGGTGGCGGAAGGCTTCGTTTCCGTCACCCCGTTACAGATCGACCTCACCCACAACGGCCTCATTCCCAGCGTCGCCGAATGGATCGGTAGATGAGCATGCGCCCCCCGGACCCCGGGCAGGCCTCGAGCCGGGCCCGTGCCCGCATGGTCGAGCGGCTCCGTGCACAGGGAATCGCCGACGAGAAGGTCCTCGCGGCGATGATGCAGATTCCGCGCCACGCGTTTGTCGATGAAGGCCTCGCCTTCAGCGCGTACGACGACACGGCGCTGCCGATCGGATACCAGCAGACGATTTCGCAACCGCTGGTGGTCGCGCGCATGATCGAGATCCTGCGCGCGGGCCGCGAACTGGGACGGACGCTCGAAGTCGGCGCCGGCTGTGGCTACCAGGCCGCGGTACTGTCCCTCGTGGCGACCGAAGTGTTTGCCGTGGAGCGCATTCGCCCCCTTCTCGACCGGGCACGCGAAAACCTGCGGCCCTTGCGGCTGCCGAACGTTCGTCTCAAATACGCCGACGGCAATCTGGGATTGCCCGAAGCCGCTCCTTTTGACACCATTATCGTGGCTGCTGCGGCGGCCGGCATCCCGGGCTCGCTGAAGGAGCAACTGGCTCCGGGCGGGCGGCTGATGATCCCGCTCGGGAGCGCCGACCAGCGTCTCGTGATGACCGAGCGGCACGGCAATATTTTCAGGGAAAGCCGGTTCGAAGCCGTGCGCTTCGTCCCCTTGCTCACTGGTACGGAATGATCCATTCAGTAAAATCCACTTCGTTGAAGTTTTTCGGCCCCGTGCTTCTCGCCGCGCTGCTATCGGCCTGCGCAGCGACAGGCCCGGCTCCTGTCCGCGACACCACGCCCCCCCTCTCGACCCCGGCGCCATCGGAGACCCCGATCAACGGTGTGAAGCAGCCCGTTCATGTAGTCCGACCGGGCGACACCTTGATGGGTATCGCACGGCTCTATGAGGTGACAGCAAAAGATCTGGTCGTCTGGAACAATTTGACGGATCCGAATCAAATACATGTGGGCCGGGAATTGCTCGTCGGCCCCCCGGCGGATGCAGTTGCGCAGCCGATCGCGATCGGCGAACCTGTGGAGGTGCAGCCGGTGAAGCCGGGGAGCGACGGCAACGGCGTGCTGGTAAAGCAGGAGCCGAAGGGTGGAAAGCAGCCCTATAGCGACGAAGCGTGGGCTTCGGTACAGCCTCGCTCGACCCTGCCTCCGGTTGTGCCACCAGTCGCCCCGGAAGCGGACAAGACGGTGGCCGCCGATGCTGTCTGGCTGTGGCCGGTAAGCGGCCAGGTCATCGGCACGTTCGACGAAGCCGCCAACAAGGGGCTCGATATCGCCGGCAAGCCGGGTGATCCGGTCATTGCCTCGGCGGGGGGCAAGGTAGTCTATTCGGGCAGCGGCTTGCGCGGCTATGGGAAACTGGTCATCATCAAGCACGATGCTAACTATCTTACGGCATACGCGCACAACCAGCAGCTGCTGGTCAAGGAAGGGGAGTCGGTTACCAAGGGTCAGAGAATCGCAGAGCTCGGAAGTACCGATGCGGATCGCCCGAAGCTTCACTTCGAGATTCGCAAGCAGGGACGTCCGGTCGATCCGATGAAATATCTGCCTGCACGCTGACGAGGAGGCTATGTACGATCCGGTGAGTCGTGACGATGTGGATAGTCAGGAGCCGGATCTGCCCCCCGAGGTGGAGGTGTTCGTCGAGCGGGTCGCGCCCGCGTTCGAGAACGAGTTTCTCAGCGACGTCACCCAGATCTACCTGAACGAGATTGGGGCGAATCCGCTGCTTACGGCAGCTGAAGAAGCTGCGCTTGCGCGAAGAGTGCGTACCGGCGATTTTCCCGCTCGCCAGATCATGATCGAGCGCAATCTGCGCCTGGTCGTCAACATCGCGAAACATTACCTCAATCGCGGCATCCCGCTGCTCGATCTGGTCGAGGAGGGAAATCTCGGCCTGATGCATGCGCTCGAGAAATTCGACCCTGAGCGCGGTTTCCGCTTCTCGACCTATGCGACCTGGTGGATTCGCCAGAACATCGAGCGGGCGATCATGAACCAGTCGCGCACGATCCGTCTGCCGGTGCATGTGGTGAAGGAGCTGAATCAGGTGCTGCGCGCGCAGCGCACTCTCGAAGCGTCGGGCAACGGCGAGTTCACGCTCGAGCAGGTGGCACATCGTCTCGACAAGTCGGTCGATGAGGTGCGCGCGATCCTCGCCCTGAGCGAGCACACTGCGTCGCTCGACGCGCCGCTCGAGATCGACCCGACCCTTTCGATCGGCGAATCGCTTGCCGACGATCAGGCCGAGCCTCCCGATACCCACATTCAGGATGCGGAGGTCGAGAAGCTGATCCAGGAATGGATCGGGATGTTGAACGAAAAGCAGCGCCTGGTGATCCGGCATCGATACGGGCTCGACGAATGCGAAGTGATGACGCTGGAGGAACTCGCGTCGCGTCTGTGCCTGACGCGTGAGCGGGTACGCCAGATCCAGCTCGAGGCGCTGGGCCAGTTGCGAAGGACCGTCAAACGGCGCGGCATTTCGCGGGACGAACTGCTGTAGGTCCGCCCGCTCTCATTCATTCCACGCGGGCGGTTTCAGCCTTTTGCTGCTCACGCAATGCCTGTGACAGTTCGAACACGGCCATCGCGTAGAAGCTGCTCTTGTTGTAGCGCGTGATCGTGTAGAAGTTCTGGTATCCGAGCCAGTATTCGGTTCCAGTGTCGGGCGTCGCAAGGTCGACGAGGGTCGCCGGAGCCGCGCGTAACGTGCCATCGAGGCTCGTCACGCCGGCCTGAGCCAGCTGTTCCGGCGAAAGCATGGGTTTGATGCCTGCGTCGATCAGCGCCTGCAGATCGGCTTCGGACGCGATGCGCGCCGGCTCCGCTACGAGTTCATCACGCACCCAGCCATGCTCGGCGAGGTAGCGTGCGACACTGCCGATCGCATCGGTCGGTTCCAGATCGAAATCGATGGTGCCGCTGTGGTCGAAATCAACGCCGTAGCTGCGGATGCTGCTGGGCAGGAACTGCGGGTAGCCGATCGCGCCGGCATACGAACCGTAGTAGCTGAAAAGATCGCGTTGCTGCTCGCGTGCCAGCAGGAACAGGTTTTCGAGTTCGCGCAGGAACAGCGGCGCCCGTGGGGGATAGTCGAACGCCAGCGTGGCGAGTGCCGACAGCGTCTCGAAATTTCCCGTATTGCGGCCATAGTGGGTTTCCACGCCGATGATCGCGACGACGATTTCCGGGGGTACGCCGTAGCGTTCGTACGCAGCCTGCAAGGTCGCCGCATGCTCCTGCCAGAATGCAATGCCGCTACCGATGCGTGCCGAGTCGAGAAAGCGGGCGCGGTAGCGTTGCCACGAGCGGAGGCCGGACGACCCGGACGGACTGATCAGCCGGATAACGTCGGGGTCGTGCCGGGCGCGGTCGAGCGCCGCGAGCACTTCCCCGCCGTCGAAGCCGTGTTTTTCCTCCATCGTGCGGACGAACGTTCTGACCTCTTCGCGCCGGACATAGGACGCATCGGCGAGCGCTGTGCCCGAGAGGAGCGCGAGCGCGAGGAGCGGGGTGATAAAGCGTTGTTTCATTTGTGTCTCGTGTGTCTCGGTGTGTCTGGGTGGTAGTCGCGGGGAATCCCTCGTCCCCCTGTTACGGCCAGGAAACCAGGTGGTCGGCAATAGGTGTCGCGCTGATGCAGAACGGGAACCGCCTTGAGTTGCCGCGGCGCGAAGTTGTGGAGCCGCCCGGATGGGAAAGGCCGGATTGCTCCGCGAGGCAGGGGGCGGCACGGCCGTGAGGCATGGGGCTGTGTACTGTGAAATTGACCGGGAAGCGGTGATAATAAACGGCAAAGATCATCAGGCTGCGCCCGCGCAGGCGAAGAAACGAAGGCCAGGCCGCGGTGATATCGCCTGCAATGAGTGAGGGGAGGGATATGACGACGACGGCGTTCATTACGCACCGGGAATGCTGGCTGCACGATATGGGGACCTTCCATCCGGAATGCTCCGACCGGCTTGCGGCGATCAATGACCGCCTGATCGCGGCCGGGCTCGACCTCTATCTCTCATTTTACGACGCACCCCAGGCGACGCCCGAGCAGATCACTCGCGCACACCCTGCCGCGTACCTCGAAGAGCTGATGAACAGCGTGCCCGAGCATGGCATTCGCCACCTCGATCCGGATACCGCGATGAATCCCGAGACCATGAAGGCCGCGTTGCGTTCGGCCGGTGCGGGCGTGCTGGCGACGGATCTGGTGCTGAAGGGCGAGATCGAGAACGCGTTCTGCGCGGTGCGCCCGCCGGGTCACCACGCGGAACGGGCCCGGGCGATGGGATTCTGTTTCCTCAACAATGTCGCGATCGCGGCGCGCCACGCGCTCGAGGCGCATGGACTGGAGCGCGTGGCGATCGTCGATTTCGACGTTCACCACGGCAACGGCACCGAGGATATCTTCCGCGAGGATCCCCGGGTGATGATGGCGAGCATTTTCCAGCATCCGTTCTATCCCTACAGCGGCGTGGACTGCACGGCGGCCCATATGGTCAACGTCCCGGTCCCCGCCGGTGCGCGCGGAGACACTTTCCGCCAGATCGTCAGCGACCTCTGGATCCCCGCGCTGAGAAACCACAACCCGCAGATGATTTTCATCTCCGCAGGTTTCGACGGGCATTACGAAGACGACATGGGATCGCTCGGCCTGGTCGAATCCGACTATGTCTGGGCGACGCAGCAGGTCAAGGCGCTTGCCGCGGACTGCGGACACAAGAACATCGTTTCCGTCCTTGAAGGGGGGTACGCGCTGTCTTCGCTCGCCCGCTCTGTGGTTGCGCATATCAAGGCGCTGGCCGATCTGTGATGGGGCGCGGGCGACGCAGTTCGCAGCCGCACCGGGGTGGTCGTCTGCCGTCGATCGGGTAGAATCAGCGTTTTTAATCTTTCGACCACTTCCATGATTACCGGATCGCTTGTCGCCATCGTCACGCCGATGCATGAGGATGGCAGCCTGGATTACCCTCGTCTGCGCAGTTTGATCGACTTCCACGTGGCCGAAGGCACCGACGGGATCGTGGTCGTCGGCACCACCGGCGAATCGCCGACAGTGAACGTCGAGGAGCATTGCGAACTCATTCGCACGACGGTCGAGCATGCCGCCGGACGCATCCCGGTGATTGCCGGAGCCGGCGGCAACTCGACAGCCGAAGCGATCGAACTGGCCAGCTTTGCACAGGAGGCGGGGGCAGTCGCGCAGCTTTCAGTCGTTCCGTATTACAACCGGCCGACTCAGGAAGGCCTTTACCGGCACTTCCGTTCGATCGCCGAAGCTGTCGAACTGCCGCTGATCCTTTATAACGTGCCCGGGCGCACCGTCGCCGATCTGTCGAACGACACGACGCTGCGCCTGGCCGAGATCCCGAACATCATCGGCATCAAGGACGCGACAGGCAGCATCGACCGCGCCTGCGACCTGATCGAGCGCGCGCCGAAGGACTTCGCCCTCTACACCGGCGACGACATGAGCGCGGCTGCTTTCATTCTTCTCGGCGGTCACGGCACGATCTCGGTCACCGCCAACGTCGCACCGCGGGCAATGCACGAGATGTGCGCCGCAGCGCTGGCGGGAGAGGCGCTCAGGGTGCGCGAGATCAACGGGCGCCTCGTCGGCCTGCATCGCGATCTTTTCTGCGAAGCCAATCCGATTCCGGTCAAGTGGGCGGTTGCCCGCATGGGCTTGATCGAGTCCGGCATTCGTCTCCCGCTGACCCCCCTGTCGTCCGCCTCGCAGGAGCGGGTGCTGCTCGCGATGCGTCGCGCCGGCGTGAACGTTTGAATCTTCAGGACTTTCGGAAACTCATGAATCGCAGCGTCCGCACCTCCGCTTCACTTCTCGCCCTTTCACTCGCCTTGGCCGGATGCTCCGGCTCACTCGTCGAATCGAAGAAGATCGACTATAAAAGCGCGCGCCAGCTGCCGCCGCTCGAAATCCCTCCCGACCTCACGGCCCCGACGCGTGACGACCGCTATGCCGTGCCGGACGTCTCGCCGCGCGGCGTCGCGACCTATTCGGCCTATACCAACGACCGCGCCGCGCAGCCGCAGGCAGCGGCGACCGAAGACGTGCTGCCTGCAGTGCAAAGCATGAGCGTCGAACGCGCCGGCACGCAGCGCTGGCTCGTCGTTCCGGGAACCCCGGACGTGCTGTGGCCGCAGGTCAAGGATTTTTGGCTCGAACTCGGCTTCATCGTGAACATCGAGCGCCCGCAAGTCGGGGTGATGGAAACGGATTGGGCCGAGGACAGGGCGAAGATTCCGCAGGACTTCCTGCGCTCCGCGATCGGCGGGGTGCTCGATGGATTGTTCTCGACGCCGGAACGGGACAAATTCCGCACCCGACTCGAGCTGGGCAAGGAGCCGAACACGGTCGAGATCTATATCAGCCATCGCGGAATGGTGGAGATCTATCCGACCGAAGCGAAGGACACGACGATCTGGCAGCCTCGGCCCGCCGATCCGGACCTCGAGGCCGAGATGCTGCGCCGCCTGATGGTACGCCTCGGCGCGAAGGAGGAGCGCGCGCAGGCAATCCTTGCCGCGGCTCCGGAGGCCGAGCGCGCGACGCTGCAGACTGCCGGCGGGAAGGCGAGCCTGGCGATGCAGGAGTCTTTCGATCGCGCGTGGCGGCGGGTCGGGCTCGCGCTGGACCGGATCGGTTTCACGGTCGAGGATCGCGACCGTTCGAAGGGGCTGTATTTCGTGCGCTATGTCGATCCGGAGGTCGACATCGAGTCGAAGAAATCCGAGGGCTTCCTGTCGAAGCTGGCGTTCTGGCGCGGCAAGGACGAAGTCGCGGCAAGCGGCAGCGAATATCGCCTGCGGGTGCAGGGCGAACAGGAGGCCTCGGTGATCACCGTGATGACACGCGAAGGCGGGGAAGATTCGTCAGCGACCGCGCGCAAGATTCTCACTCTGTTGCAGGAGCAACTGCGCTGAGGGGTAGAGTCATCCCATAGGGATGACCGGGAACTCGCGTCGGAGATATTTCCTTCGCTCATGAAAAAGCCGGCTTGCGCCGGCTTTTTCGTTCCGGAACAGGCAGTTACTTCTGAACGGCTTCCTTCGTTGCTTCGACAGCGGCCTCAGCACCTTCCTTGGCTGCTGCGACAGCTCGCTCGGCGCCTTCCTTGGCTGCTTCGACCGCGTTGGCCGCGCCTTCCTTGGCGCTTTCCACGGCTTCCTTAGCGGTTTCCTCGACGGCGGCTGCCGGCGCTGCTTCCTGCGCGGGAGGAGGAGCTGCGGGCTCTTCCTTCTCGCCGCATGCGGACAGGGCGAAAGTGAGGAGGGCAGCGACGAGGAGCGATTGTTTCATGTCTGGTTTCCTTATTGGATAGAGGTGATGACAGCAGTTGATCCGCCCTGGCTGCAGATCGTCAAAACGATTATGCAAGCGGTAGACCAATGGAAATTCTAGCATGTCAATGTCGCAGTCACTCGTTATATGTTGCAGTGCCGCACCAGGATAAACACCGGGATTCCGCACGGCACAAGGGTTGTGGCATCCCGCCGGACGGTATGTTTCGATTTGTATGGGTGGCCGAGCAAGACCGTCGGACGTTTGCTGCCGTCAAGTTTTCCTCCCCGCAGTGTACCGCTGGGAAATGTGCCGCGGAGAGACGTAAAATTATCGACTTTTGGTGGATCTTCAATGCCTGTCGCAGTCATCGAGTCGCTGGATCACGAAGGTCGCGGGGTCGCGCATGTTGACGGCAAAGTCGTCTTCGTCGAGGGGGCACTTGCGGGCGAGCAGGTCGAATATACGGTCTATCGTCAGCGGCCGAGTTACGACCTTGCCGAGGCGACACGCATCATCAAGGCCAGCGCCCAGCGCGTTCGACCTCGCTGCGAGCATTTCGGCGTATGCGGGGGGTGCTCGATGCAGCATCTCGACTCGGTCGCGCAGGCGGCCGCCAAGCAGCGCGTGCTCGAGGACGCGTTGTGGCACGTCGGAAAGGTAAGGCCCGACATCATCTACGCGGCGATCCACGGCCCGTCCTGGGGTTACCGCTATCGCGCGCGGATCGGCGTGAGGGTGGTGCCGAAAAAAGGCGGAGTGCTGATCGGCTTCCACGAACGGCGCAGCAGCTACATCGCCGACATGCGCAGCTGCCCGATCCTGCCTCCTCACGTCTCGGGAATGTTGCCGGCGCTGCACGAGCTCGTCGGCGGCCTCTCGATAGCCGACCGGCTGCCGCAGATCGAAATCGCGATCGGCGACACCGCGATCGTGCTGGTGTTCCGCAACCTGTTGCCGTTGACTCCTGCCGACGAGGCGCGACTCGCCGCTTTCGCCGGCGAGCACGGCGTGCAGGTGTGGCTGCAGCCCGGGGCGCCGGCGACGGCGCATCCGCTCCACCCGAAAGGTGCAGCGCCGCTCGCCTATACGCTGCCCGAGTTCGACGTCGCGATGGCGTTCCAGCCGACCGACTTCACCCAGGTGAATATCGACATCAACCGCCTGCTGATCCGTCGCTCGTTGCAGTTGCTCGATCCCCGGCCCGGCGAGCGCATCGCCGACCTGTTTTGCGGGCTCGGAAATTTCAGCTTGCCGATCGCCCGCTGCGGAGCCACCGTGGTAGGCGTCGAGGGCAGCGAATCACTCGTCAGGCGTGCGGCGAAGAACGCGCGACGTAATGGCCTGCACGGCCGCAGCGAATTCCACGCCGCAAACCTGTTCGAAGCGACCGAAGACAGCCTCGCTGCTCTCGGCAGGCTCGACAAGCTGCTGATCGATCCACCGCGGGAGGGAGCGATCGCGGTCGTCAAGGCGCTCAGCACCCTGCAATCGCCCGCGCGCATCGTTTACGTATCCTGCAACCCGGCCACGCTCGCGCGCGATGCTGCCGTGCTGGTGCACGAGAAAGGCTACGTGCTGCGGGGCGCCGGCATTGCGAACATGTTCCCGCAAACCTCGCATGTGGAGTCGATCGCCCTTTTCGAGCGGAATTGAGGCGGAGGACTCCCCTGGGGCACAATCGCCCGCGCTGCGGCCGGCAACTTTCGTGTGGCAGTGCAGGGCGCGCCCGGTGGTATACTTCGCCGCTCTCGGCAGCACGGCAGCGCAACTGGAAACCTGCCCGAACCGCCCGGGAAGCGTGGCAGAGTGGTCGATTGCACCGGTCTTGAAAACCGGCAACGGGCAACCGTTCGTGAGTTCGAATCTCACCGCTTCCGCCAACAAAAACAAGCACTTAGCTGTATGTTTTTCTCGTGAAGTAGGTGCTTTGGGTACGTAAGAAATGTGCCTTGTAAGCACATGGTAAGAAGATTAGGGTAACGAGCAGTGCAATTAACTGCAAAATCTCGCCCATCGCACAAAAAACGGCACCTTCACTGAAGGCGCCGTTGCAGCGATTGTTAATAGCCGCCCCGAATTACTTCTTCGGGCGAATCACGATGCGGAACGGACGGCCGTTCGGCCTCCGAATCACCTTTCCGGACTTAAGGCGGATCGTCATCGTGTAGATGACGGTCCCTTCCTCCTCGGCCGGCACTCCAAACAGATCGCGTTGCGACATGATGGGCTCCAATTAGGACAGGGCCCGAACACAGAACTCGCAACCTTGCAACGCCCCCCTTTGAGGGCTACTATTGCAACGCTTTCGTCAAAGCTAGCGAGAGTCCCTTGGGCCCACCAAGGACTTTTCCCTAATGAAACAGCCAAGCGCCAACTTGGCTGTTTCATAACTCTTCAGACAGCTCATTCTGAGCAGTTTCGTCTTGCACCTTCAATCTGTATTTATGGGGTACGTTACCCCCGCCCTTGAAGGTGCGCTCAAGCATCCCGCTTTCTTCCAACTTACCAAGCAGTGCTGAGATCCGCGGGCGTGGCGACTTTTCACCCGAAATCTTTCCCATCTTTCGCATGAGCGTGTCGATGTGCGCGACGGAGAACTCCTGATCTCCAAGCCGTCGTATCACGTCGATTACGTCGTTTGTAAAGGTGCTGTGTCGCCCTGAAGGTCCTCCTTCTAAGACCAGCTCATCGAGTTTAATTACACCGTCCCCTTCCGAGACATCGTTCCCGGCGATCTTCTCCGGTTCCAATACGAACTTCTCAATGACGGCTAACGCGTTTTCCAGTTCATCAAGCTCTTTCTTCTTCTGGGCAATCAGCGATCGCAACGCAGCAAGAGGCTGCTCTAGGTTCGTCATGGTCTGCCTCTCATGGTTCGTTAGGCGAATTAGATCATGACGTACAAAGCGACGCAAGGAAAAATTAATGGGATTGCGAGACGACGGTGAATGACGGTGAATGACGGTGTGTGACGGTGTGTGACGGTGTGTCTACGGCGCTAAGGTCTCCTGCGCCACGTCTTCGCCCACGCAACGTCGATTCGAAGCATGCAGTCAAAACAAACCCGCCACCATGGGCGGGTTCGGCACCGTCAAGCTATGTAATCACCCCGATGCTGGTTCCGTTTAGCCACGGTTTCCTAACGCTTGTCGTTCTGCCTCTGCTCGCATCTCTTGCTGCCGACGGAGGTATTCCCGGTTCCCGTCGCGCTGCTGGCTGCTAGCTTCCTTGTTCGCTGCCCTGTGGTCCGCTTGCTGGCGCCTGGCCTGCTCGCCCCGGTCGAAGGCGTTACCGTCGGTGAGGATGCGGATTCGCGGCCCCGACGGGTGAGTGGCTTCCACGAGCTCATGCTGCGAGTCCTGTGCAGCTTCTTCCCACTCGTCCAGCCCCATAATCCGCGGCCAGAGCTTCCCTGGCTTGGCAGCGCTCTTCATTTGCTCAAGCCGTCCAAGTCGGGCAAGGACGGCGGTCGAGACGCGAACCCTCACGCGCGCTTCCCGGGCCACGGGCGAAGCTGTCACTGCCGGATGTAAGTTGATACGGGCTGCCGATTGAAAGTTGATACACCGAGTTGAGAAGATCGGGCCATTTGGAGCCCGGGTGATCACAGACGAGGTGTATGTGGAAATCGAACTGTTGAGGCGTCACGGGTTGAGCCTTCGGCGGATCGCCGCCGAGGTGGGGTGTGCGGTGAACACGGTGCGTGCGCACCTGGCGTCGCCGGGGCTGCCGCGCTACGCGCGCAAGGTCCAGCGGGTGACGAAGCTGGCGCCCTTCGAGGCGTACTTGCGCGAACGCCAGGCGGCGGCGCATCCGCACTGGATTCCGGCCTCGGTCCTGATGCGTGAGATCGTGGCGCAGGGCTATCAGGGTGGCGCCAGCCAGCTGCGCGCGTTCATGCACATGCTCAAGCCGGCGCAGCCATCGGAGCCGGTGGTGCGCTTCGAGACGGCGCCGGGCCACCAGATGCAGGTCGACTGGGTGGAGTTTCGCAAGGGCGCGCAGCCGCTGTACGCGTTCTGCGCCACGCTCGGCTACAGCCGCATGAGCTACGTCGAGTTTGTCACCGACATGAAGGTGACGACGCTGATCGGCTGCCACGAGCGCAGCTTCGCGGCGTTCGGGGGCGTGGTGCGCCAGGTGCTGTACGACAACATGAAGACCGTGGTGCTCGAGCGCGATGTCGACGGCGAAGGCGCGCACCGCTACCACGCCGGCTTTCTGGACTACGCCCGTCACGCCGGGTTCGTGATCAAGCTGTGCCGCCCCTATCGGGCACGGACCAAGGGCAAGGTGGAGCGCTTCAACGGCTATCTGCGGCGCTCGTTCTACGTGCCGCTGGTGGCGCAGTTCAAGCAGGCCGGTCTGGTGCTCGACGCCGCCACGGCCACGGTGCAGGTGCGCCGCTGGCTCGACGAAGTCGCCAACGTGCGCGTGCATGGCACCACCGGCGAGCAACCGGTAGCGCGGCTGGCGGCCGAACGGGCTGCGCTGCAGGCGCTGGCACCGCCGTGGCGGGGCGACATCGAGGGCGCCCGGCCGCAGGCTGAGGCGGCACACGACGAGGGCCCCGTGCGCCCGCCCGCCGTGCGTGCGCACCTCGAAACGGCGCAACCCGCCCAGCATCCGCTGGCCGTCTACGACGCGTTGCTGCAGACGCTGCAACAGGCGCAGGAGATCGGCGCATGAACCTGCAATACGAACGGATCCAGGCGCTGTGCCAGACGCTGAGCCTGCCGCTCACCGCCCAAGGCTATGCCGCAGCGGCCCAGCAGGCGGCCACCGATCAACTGGCCTACAGCGACTTCCTCGAACAGTTGCTGCGGGCCGAGGCGGCCGGTCGTCAGAGCCGCAAGCAAAGCATGCTCACGCGCCTGGCGGGCTTCCCCGCGATCAAGACGCTGGAGGATTTCGACTATGGCTTTGCCAGCGGGCTCAAGCGCAGCCAGATCGAGGAGTTGGCCAGCCTCGCCTTCGTCGAGCGTGCCGAGAACGTTGTGCTGGTGGGCCCCAGCGGGGTGGGCAAGACCCATCTGGCCATCGCGCTGGGCTACCGCGCCACGCAGGCCGGCATCAAGACGCGCTTCACCACCGCCGCCGACCTGCTGCTGACGCTGGTCCTGGCGCATGAGCGCAACCAGCTCAAGAACGTGATGCAGCGGGCGATCAACGCCTACCGGCTGTTGATCGTCGACGAGATCGGCTACCTGCCGATGACGCGCGAGCAGGCCAACCTGTTCTTCCAGGTGATCGCGGCGCGCTACGAGCGGGGCAGCCTGATCGTGACCAGCAATCTGTCGTTCGGGCAGTGGGACAGCACCTTCGCCCAGGATGCGACGCTCACGGCGGCGCTACTGGATCGGCTGCTGCATCACGCGCACATCGTGCCGATCAGCGGCGAGAGCTACCGGCTGAAACACCAGCGCAAGGCCGGGATGGTGCAAGCGCTGGCGGTCGCCGGCTGAGGGCCGCGCGACGGAGCGCCCCTGCGGTCGGGCCTTCGGCCCTCCCTTCGGGGCGCTCCGTCGCACATGTCAATGGGATAGAGGTGTATCAGTTTTAAATCGGCAACCGCCGGGAAAGCGTGTCAGTTTTAAATCGGCATTGACAAAGCGACCAGTGGCGAGCATCGAGCTCCCGCTGTGCCACTTCGCGCCGCGCAGGGTCCGGATCGTTCTGCGCAGCGTCCTGCAGCTTGGCCAGCGCGTCGGCGGGCATGTCTTTGGCCGAGAACACCGGCGTGATCGTTGCCCACAGATCGCTCGGCGTGCATTCGGCCCGCACCGTGTAGGTAGAATGCCGGTAGTCACGCAGCACTCCCTTCGCCGCTGCGATGGAACGCGCAAGGCTCTCCCGTTCCACCAGCCAGCTACATCCGCCATAGACGAGCAGTACCGCTGTCGCGCCGTCCGGCCCGCTCATCACCTGAATCATCTCCTGCTCGTCTTGCGTCGTTACTGTGGTCATGCTGCTCTCCTTCGTTTGGTCACGCCTGCTTGGGGGTTCGCGTCCAGTACAGCCCGCGCATACGCTCGCACCTCGGGATGCGGGTCTTTCTCAGCGGCTTGCCAGAGCGACCGAAGAAAAGCCACCACGGGATAGGTAGGCAGCGTCGGTTCGCAAACGGCGGTGATCATTGCTTGACGGTCGTAGGGCGGGTAATTCCCGTCCAAGTAATAGGTCACATACTTGTAATGACGAAGCGACTGCTTGGCTTTCTCGATCAAGCCGGCGCGAGTCTTCGGGCCGGTAATCAACCAGAAATTGCCGTCGTACCTGAGCTCCACAGCTCGCGCATGGCGCGGGATAGCCATGACGACCAATTGCTCGAACAGGTCTTCTGTTACCAATGTGGTCATATTGGTCGGGTTCATGCTCGCTCCCCTTCCAGCGCATCCAGCCGTCCCGCCAGTTCATCTACCTGACGCAGCCCAGCGAGCGCGGTAATGCTGTCAATCAGCCACTTGCCGGTATCGGGGTTCAGATCCCCATCCGCCACAGCCTGAAGCACTTGCTTCGCTTGCTCGGTCAGCGGGCCAGTGGTGTCGAGTTCAAATTGCACAGTGGCGCTAGTCGAACGCAGCATCGGGAGAACGCGGCTCATCAAAAGCTGTGCGGCCTGCATGTCGCCGTTCATTGCTGCCTTGCATACCACATGGGCCACCTTCTCCGCGTTTTGCATCAGCGCCTGCGACACCAGCGTCTGCTTATTAACCGACCCTTTCGGGCGTCCCTTCGGATTGCCGGACTGGCCGGGCTTGAATAGCTGTCTTGCCATGTTCAACTCCTATGTGTCACCTAGGACGACGACGATGGATAACTCGCGCCGTCCTGTTTTCTGCAGGGGGGATACAGGTCAGCTGGCAAATCTCTTAAACGCTGATTCCGCTGCGCCGGTCTGCTCGCGCAATTCCTGCACGCGGCTCCATGGCGCGCCCATAGCCTTCTCGATTTGCATGTAGATCAGCCCCGCTCGGTTATGCGCCATCTCCCGGGCGCGCTTCATGAGGTCCAAGCGCTGCGCGAGTTCCGGTTTGGTCTGCTCGTGGTATCGGCGGACCCGGTATGCCTTGTCCGCCTCGGTGATGCCAGACAGGTAGCTGGGAGCGCCCAGCACGGCGGCGAGGGTTTGCTCGTCCTTATTCGCCATTGCCTCGTTCAGGAAAGCGCTGCGCTTGTCGTTGTCCAGAGAATGGACGTAGGCGCGAATTTCAGTAGGGATTGGCCCTGCAGCGGCGGAGGTGGCGAGCGGGCGGGTCAGGTCGCCTTCAATAGCGTCAATCGCCTTGCTCAGGTTGGCGGTTGCCGAATCGAACTTGCGCGTCATAGCGTCCATTCGTTTAGTGGCTTCTTTCGCCACCATCAGCAATTGCGCTGCTTCGTTCATCGTCGGGTTTCGCGCCACCGCAGCCCGTGCCTTGTGCAGGTCTGCAATCCCTTCGTACGCGACCGAGAAAGCTTCGGTGATCTCTTGAACATAACCCTTGTGGTCCTCGTAGCCGGGGAGCTCTTCGATAACGGCAGGGTGGAGGGCTGGTGTGACATCTGCATAGACGGACATGATTTGACTCCCAAAATAGGTTAGCGCTTGTTTTGTGCTTACAAATTACCTGTTACGGGGTGGTAACACAACTGTTCTCGTAAAATAACAGGTAAAAAACAATAGCTTAGCTCACGTTGATAGTATGACGAACGCCGTATTACAGATTTGGTGTAGGTTAATTCCGATATTCAAAAGGAATTGATATCGCTGTTTGTCGGCCGTTGCCTTGAATCGCGCTTATGTTGAGCATCAATCACGCCAACAACCGATGAAGGAGAACGACATGGAAGCCAAGACCTACACGAAGCGCGAGAACGCCCGCCGAGCTGGTGTCGCTGCCGGGGTGCCCGTCGAGCTGGTGGAAATCACCGTGCATAAAGACGGCGACGAGGTGCGCTTTGGATGGAAGGCGATGGAGCCGGGCGAGCCGGGTGCGACCACAGGGGCGGACAGCCAGCAGGCGGACAGCGAGCAGGTCGAGCCGAAGCAGGCGAAGCCGAGGGTCCAGCTTGAAGAGCGCAACGGGATCAAGCGCCCGAAGGAGGGCGGCCTGTGCGCGAAGGCGTGGTCGATCTTCGATGGCTACGAGGAGCTACAGAACAAGCACCTTGCCGCGATCAGCGAAAGCAGCGGCATCAACCCGGCGACGGTGCGGACGCAGTACGCCCGCTGGCGCCAGTTCAATGGACTGACAGGGCGCCAGCCGAAGCCCTGATCTCCCACAAAGCAGCCCGTGTCACCGAGCCCCGCCACTGAGCGGGGCTTTTGCTTTTGGTCGTCAGCAACCTGTGCGCGAGCGCGACCGCGTAAAACGCGCTGTGCGCGGTTTTTACAGCGGGGGCATAGCTACCCATACCCCCACCCCCTAAAACCGCGCGTCGGTACCATTCCTGCAGCGGCAGCGCTATGGCAGCGTGCTGGCGGTATGCGCTGGGGTACGGTTGCGGCTAGCGCATGCATTTCCACAGGTGGGGTAGGGGGGGGGGGGTCGCTGGGGGGGGGTTCGCTGCTATAGGGTTACCCCTCCCTAGCGAACCCCTGTTCGCTGGGGGGTAAGTGCGGTCGGGGGTTCTCTAAGTGAGGGCTAGCGAACCCCCAGCGAACCCCCAGCGAACCCCCAAAGCTAGCGAACCCCCACTGCGAGACACTCACTCGGCGTAGTTTCAATTGCCCGGAGCCATGGGTTCCCCCTGCTCGGGTCAGACATTTTTTGAAGGCGGCCACTCGCCAATAGTCGATCAACAGCAGGGGAAATTCGCACCTGTGTGATCGGCCGCTGTTCCTTCATCGCGTTGAGATCGCCCTTCAGCGAGTTCTTGCTTGGATAGTGCCCAGCAGCCACCTCGTTCTTGATCCAATTCCAGATGAATTCATCATCCTCAACATCCCGCATGCTATCGGAGACCGGCGGCGCAACCTGTGGGGCGATGCGAGGAGTCACCGCGAGCGAAGTAACCTCGTCGCCTTCTTCGTCATATCCAAGATGGACACGCAGCATCGAAAAGTCGAAGGTCTTGCCGTCCTCGCCGTCCTTCACCTTGTCCAGCACAAATTGGGCGTCGAACTTTGAAGCATTCTTGCCTACCGCTTTTTGACACTTGATGGCGAAGTCGAGCGCACCGCGCAGACCCGACCATCCGCGCATCCCGGCCGCTTCAACCTTGCCGCTGTGGTGGATGACAAGGACCGTCCCGCCAAACTTGTGCTGTAGCTCTTGGAAGATAGCGATCATCTCGCCCATGCCTTCGGGGCCGTTCTCGTCGATGCCTCCGCCCGCCTGTGCCAGTGTGTCGAGGCACAGCACGCCGCCCGCCCATCCCTTCTCAATCAGCGTCGTCACGAGCTTTTCGCGGTCTGCTTGAAGGCGCAGGTTCATTCGGTCGGTGATGAATCGCATGTTGGTTGTTACATCCAGGCCCGCTTGACGGGAACGAGCAAGCCTCCACGCTGCGACCCGTTTCGGGATGCCACCTTGACCCTCGAAAGGGATATAGACGGCGGGCGCAGCTTTGACGCGGTGCCCAAACCACGGGGAGCCTGTGGAAATGTGTGCCAGCAGGTCGAGCACAAGGAACGATTTGAAGGTGCCCGACTGACCGTAAAGCGTACCAAAGCCTCCGTCGGGGATGATGTCTTTCACCAGCCAGCGCTGGGGCGGGAGCCGTTGCAGGTCGTCGTCGGTTAGTAGCTGGAAGTGGCGCGAGGTGTCGGTAGAGGGGAGCGACGCGCCACCGGTAAGGCGCCAGAACAGGGCGTCAGCAATCTCCTTCCCGTGTGCCTCCTGTACCGCATCGTTCGCGAGGTGCGTCCGTGCCTTCACAAGTGTGCTGCGCTTGTAGCTTGGGCGTTTTGCCTTCTCGCGTTTGCCCAGCGCCGACATACGAAACGCCGACCAGCAGGCTTCGTTGGAACCGGTGCAGCGGGCGAGTAGCTTGACCAGCTCCAAGTCTGCTTCGGATTGCGACGGGTAGTTGCGCCCTTCCAAATCGCCAGCGAACAGTCTGCCAAACTCCTCGTCTTTGAACGCTCCGTTCTCATCAAGCGCCTGCTCGACTACGTACCAGCCGGAATCGGGGTCCGGGTCATCTTCAAGCTCGACCTCCGGTGCGCTGCCCCGTCTCATCTCTGCCACCAAGACATCGAGCATGTCGTGGCGGGGGGTGATGGGGCGGTCCGCCATCACGTTCCCTGTGCAGATGATGAAGCGTTCCTGCGAATACACCTCCACGCTGTCGCGACGTGCGCCTTTGCCGATCTCGCCCTCAACCCATACGTGCATCCCTTTTCCGCTGCGCGAACGCTCGGTGTAGCTGTCGAAGGTGCTGACGATCTTGTCGAAGCGTTCGCGCTGCTCCTGCGTGGTGTCGTCCTTCACGTCCAAGTCGATGCACGCAAACGGGTCGTCGGCGGTCAGCACGTACCCGATTCCGCCGCCGCACCGCGCAGCAGCGTCGCACGCGGTCTCGAAGTCGCACCAGTGCGCTGGGTTTGTCGGACTCGCTGACCGGCCATTCGCTTGGTGCGGGGCTTTGGAGTCGGGGATCGTATGGCACCATTGCGGGCGCTGGCGCAGCGCTGCCGGAATCTGGCCCCACAGGGTAGGCTGTGGTATGCTTGCCGTATAGCTTTGCGTATGTTCTCCGGTAGCGGCGAGGATTGCCCCCTCGCCGTTGCTTTTTTGTGCTTCCTGCATATCTACTCCTCCGGCAAGCGTTCCGCTTACCTTTCTCTCTGATGGGCTCACAGGCGGCTCACCGTTTCGGTAACGGCAAGCCCGGTCCCTGCGAAATAGGTGCGAATCCGAGCGCTCCGCGTCGTTTTCGGTGTTTGGCGGAGGTTCAAGCTGCCACTAGACGCGACGGGTTCAGGCGCGTCGGGTATTGGCTAGTGCTGGTGTGGGAATTGCTGTCCAGCCAAGCGAGAACCTCCGCTTCGGAGTAGCGGACCAAGCGGCCGATTTTGCGAAAAGCCGGCCCTTTGCCTTTGACGCGCCAGACGGGGAGCGTTTCGGGGCTGATGCCGATCAGAGCGGCGGTTTCGTCGTTGGTGAGGAGGGTGATAGCGGGGGTGTGAGCAGCCATGGTGACAAGTCTCCGACTTGCCTTGCTGCGATCGGTGTAGGGATGCGTCAGCAAGGCTATGCTTGCCGTCGAGTTTTGTGTGGTCACCTGCCCCAGACGGATTCGGGGGTGTCCGGGTCATGGGGGGCTTTCACCCTTGCTCCACCGGCTCATGGCTCTGGAATTTGCCTCGCGGGCGTGCCCCAGTGCGGCGCTGTGCTGGCCCGCATTGCGCGGGACAGGCTTAGGTGGTGCTACATTAACATAGCTTTATGCAGGCTGCACTAAAATTAAAAACGCAGTGTTTTCAGCTACCTGCGTCGCCCTGCCTAGCAGCCATTGCAATGACGTTGTCACCCTTCGCGATCCGTCCCTGTTCCTCAATCCAATCAGCGATGCGCTGGACTTCCGGCTTCAGGTACTGCAGGTGCGACGTCTCAAGGTAGTGCCGGGCAGTGACCCCCTTGGGCACATGGTTCGTCAGTAGCTCGATCTTGTGAAGTTCGACGCTGCACTGTGCGATGCCAAATGTGGTGAAAGTGCGCCGCAGGTCGTGGGGCGTGATCTTGGTCCCAGCGACGGCGGACAGCTTCTTCATCGTGTCGCGCGGGTCGGAGATATGCTTACACTCCCCCCACGACGTGAATACAAAAGGATTGTCCTTGATGCGACGCCGGGTCTTGAGCAGTTCGGCGGCCTGAGTGGATAGCGGTAACCACACAGGGTTCCGGTTCTTCGGGTCGGGCAGGTGCCACCAGCCCTCGTCAAGATTCACGCGCTCCCATTCCAGTGCTGCCGCTTCGCCAATGCGAGCCCCGGTGAGCAGGAGGAAGGTAACGAGGTCGATGCTGGATTCGGTGTCGCGCGTGTAGGCGACCTTGCGCCACTGCTGCAGCGCGTTCCATACCGCCCCGATCTTCGATTCGGGGATGCGGGTCTTGCGCTCCGGGAGGGCGACCCAATCGTCTTTCAGCGCCGAGGCGGGGTTGCGCAGGATGAGCGGCGAGCCGTCCGCCTTCTTATATTGACGAGCGGCATAGTTGATGAGGGCGCGGAGGACGGAGAACCCTTGGTTTGCTTGCCCCGGCGAACCGCCGTCGCGGTCGCCGCGCAGTCCCTTCGTGAGCATCTCCCGGTAACGCTTCCGGCAGTCGTCCTCGGTGATCGCAGCAATGGGCTTGTCCTTCCACGCGACAAAGGTCGTGGCGACGTGCCGTTTAATCTCGATCTGCGTGCTGGCCTTCAGCTTGCCCGGTCGGCTCACATATGCGTCGCATACCTCCTGCAGCGTGACGCCCGCCACCGCTTCGGCCTCTGCAGTTGCCTTCTTCTGTTTGGCGACCTCGCGCGGGTCGATGCCCATCCGCATGCTGCGCAAGTGCTCGCGCGCAACCTCCCGCGCCTGATCCACAGTGAAGACCCCATGTGGTCCGATTGTGATGCGGGCTGACCGTCCATGGACGCGGCCCTGCATAAGGTAGCTGACCTTCCCGGTAGGGCTGACTCGTAGCCCGAAGCCCTTGACCTCGGTGTCCCAGTGGAACTCGCCGTCCTTGCCTTCCGGCAATGCGAGCCTGTCGATATAGGTTTTCGTCAGCTTTGTCATATTCACTCTCCCTGGCTAGGCGCATTGTAAGCGCTATGTAAGCACGCTAGAGAAAGGTACAGCAAACTACGTTAAGCTGGCCACTGCTTTAATTGCTTGAATTATAAAGGTAAGTACAGCTTGAGAAATTTAGGTAAAGCTGCAGAAAGCTAAATTACGGCAAACTTGAAAACCGGCAACGGGCAACCGTTCGTGAGTTCGAATCTCACCGCTTCCGCCAAAACACGAGAAAAAGCGGCCTTTTCGGCCGCTTTTTCCGTTCACCCACAACGCCCGCAGTGAAGCCGAAACGAGCTCGGGGTCAAGCGACGCCGCTGTGGTTCGTCATGCGGCCGTGATTGGCTGAGCCACGACTGCGGCATTCCGCCCATCCGACGACACTCCCGAGCCGCCCCTGTTTGGCGGCAGATTCGATTTCCCCTGAACGCTTGCATTCCCGATAAACCGGGAGTAGAGTGAGTGTTCATTCAGTCGTTTGATTGGCATCAAACAAGTGAAAACCCCCAGGGCGGATGGGATTTGTATCGCTCGATAGTTTTTCAGATGGCCGGATCCGCCGCGCAGCGGAACATTCTTAAGGAGGCAGGTTCATGAACGACGGATTGTTTGACCAGTTCAAGGAGTGGTACGAGAAGCGTCACGACTACGCGCGGGCATGGAAGGCGCGTACGGGCGGGCAGGTGGTGGCGACGATGTGTACCTATTCGCCGGAGGAACTGCTGATTGCCTTCGGGATGCTGCCGGTGCGCGTGCTCGGTGCCCATGAACCGCAAAACGTGACCGAGCCGCACATCTTCGGCATGTTCTGCCCGTTCTGTCGCGATTCGCTCGCGCAGGGGCTGCTCGGCCGCTACGACTACGCCGAAGGCGTGACGCTGACGCAGTCGTGCATCCAGTACCGCCAGACCTACAGTTCGTGGCGTCAGAATGTCCCGACGGTGAAGTGGGACTACTACGTCGCGATGCCGAACGATGTGCAGTCGCCGCATGCTCGCAAGGCGCATGTCGCCGAAGTGCAGCGCTTCCGCGTGTTCCTGCAGACGCTGACCGGCAAGGAAATCACCGACGACATGCTGCGCGACGCGCTCGCCGTGTGCGACGAGAACCGCCGCCTGCTGCGCCAGCTGTTCGACTACCGCAAGGAAGCGGATCCGAAGGTGACGGGCGTCGAAGCGCTGTACGCGTCGATCACCGCTCAGTTCATCGATAAGCGTGAGCACAACGAACAGCTGAAGAAAGTGCTGGCGGCGCTGCCGTCGCGCAAGGTCGAGCGCAAGACCGGTGCCCGCTTCATGACCATCGGTTCGGAAAACGACGACGTCGCGTTCATGGCGATGGTCGAATCGGTCGGCGCGACGATCGTCATCGACGACCAGTGCTCGGGTACCCGTTACTTCTGGAACGCCTCGAAACCCGGCGACGACGTCATCCGCGCGATCGCAGAGCGCTACTGCGACCGCCCGGCATGCCCGACGAAGGATTATCCGGTCCACACGCGCTACGACCACGTGCTCAATCTGGCTAAGGAATACAACGTCCAGGGCGCGATCTTCCTGCAGCAGAAGTTCTGCGACCCCCACGAGGGCGATTATCCGGACCTGAAGCGTCACCTCGAAGCGAATGGCGTCCCGACGCTGTTCCTGGAATTCGACATCACGAACCCGATCGGCCCGTTCCGTATCCGCATCGAAGCGATGCTCGAGACGCTGAGCGAAGAAGAGCTGTTCTGAGCCCTCAAGGAGACCAACCATGACGAACCTGTACCCGACCGAACCGCTCAAGCTGTGGGGCAAGGCCAAGCAGCTGCGCGAGCAGTACTACCAGAACTTCGCGCGCGCGAAGGACAACGGCGGCATCCGCTGGTCGGCGGCCGGCTGGTCGTTCGACGCGATCCCGACCTCGCTCGGCGACGACGTCTATCCGCTGACCGGCGAGCCGTATTCGGCTGGCGTGTCGCTCGACCGCAAATTCACGCAGCGCTGCCTCGACGCGGCCGAATCGTACGGCTTCGCGCGCGACATGTGCTCCTACATGCGCATCTACTGGGGCAGCATGCATCTGGACGAGTACTTCTACGGCGGCAAGTGGCCGACGTCGGACTTCATTTTCCAGACGCAGATCTGCTGCTCGCATGCAAAGTGGTATCAGCACGTCTCGCGCACGAAGAAGATCCCGGACTTCTACGTCGACGTGTCGGTCGGCGCGTACAAGGACCTGACGTCCGACAGCCTCGACTACGTGACGAGCCAGCTGCACGACTCGATCGAGTTCGTCGAGAAGGCGACCGGACGCAAGTGCGATGACGAGCTCCTGATCCGCGCGATCAAGAACGAGATGCGCTCGACCGCGCGCTGGGCGCAGATCTGCGAGCTGCAGAAAGCGGTGCCCGCGCCGCTGGATGAAAAGACGATGTACTCGCTGTACGTGCTGGCGATCCTGCACAAGTCCTCGCAGTGGTGTGCCGACTTCTACGACGAGCTGTACGAGGAAGTGAAGGACCGCGTCGCGCGCGGCATAGCGGCAGTGCCCAACGAGCGCTGCCGGCTGATGTCGGACACGCAACCGCCGTGGCCTTTCCTGAAGATCTTCCGCTACCTCGAGACCTACGGTGCGGTGTCGATCGGCTCGCTCTACACCTTCGGCCTCGAAGGCACGTGGGAGTACAAGGAAGACGGTTCGTGGGGTGCGCGCACGCTGCCGTGGGAAAAGGGCATCGAGATGAACGATCGCGATACGGCGCTGCGTCTGTATGCCGACTGGAACCTGTCGAAGCCGCTGTGGCAGCAGTTCTTCGATCCGTCGGTGAAGTCCGAGATGATGCTCAACATCGCGCGCGACTGGAATGTCGACGGTTGCATGATGCACCTGAACCGCGGCTGCGAAGGTCTGTCGGTCGGCATCATGGAGAACCGGCAGGCCATCGCGAAGGCGGGCATCCCGATCATGACGTACGAAGGAAACATGGGCGACGAGCGCGAGTTCGACGAAGTGCGCACCCAGGCCCGCGTCGATGCATTCATGGAGCAGCTCGGCCTGCGCCGTCTCGCCGCCTGATTTTTTCGCGCCGCCTGCGCGCCGTTCCGCTCCCGATGGCGCCCGCCCTACCTTGCGTACGGCGGGCGCCGCGTCGATGCGTCCGATTCGCGGGCATATCAGAATAGAATTCGAACGAGGACACGAGAATGATTACTGCAGGAATCGACATGGGCTCGCGCAGCGTGAAGGTGGTGCTGCTCGAAGAGATCGATGTGGAAGGCAAGCCGCAGCTGGCGATCAAGAAGACGCACCTGATGATGCCGGGCGACATCGACGCCGACCAGGCCGCCGAGGCGGCTTTCACCCAAGCGCTGGCCGCAGCCGGCGTGTCGCGTGACCAGGTGAAGTCGGTGTTCGCGACCGGTGCCGGGCGCAAACAGGTCGAGTTCGCCACCGAAGGCGTCACCGAGATGACGGCCGGGGCGCGCGGCGCGGTGTACATGTACCCGCAGGCGCGCACCGTGGTCGACGTCGGTGCCGAGGAAGGCCGCGGCATCAAGACCGACTCGGACGGCAAGGCGATCGACTTCGCCGGCAACGAGAAGTGCGCTGCCGGGGCCGGATCGTTCGCCGAGGCGATGAGCCGCGCGCTGCAGCTCACGCTGCAGGAATTCGGCGAAGCGAGCCTGAAGTCGGACAAGTCGATCCCGATGAACGCGCAATGCACGGTGTTCGCCGAGTCCGAAGTGGTGTCGCTGATCCACTCCTCGACGCCCAAGGAAGACATCGCCAAGGCGGTGCTCGACGCGGTGGCGAGCCGGGTGTGCGCGATGGTGCGTCGCGTCGGTATCGAAGGCAACGTCGTGCTGATCGGCGGTATGGCGCACAACCCGGGCTTCGTGCAATCGCTCAAGAACGCGATGGACGTCGATGAAGTGCTGCTGCCCGAGCTGCCCGAATTCGTCAGCGCGCTCGGTTGCGCGCTGATTGCGGCCGAACGAGTGCACTGAACCGACACGCGAACAGATACGGATAATAGGAGCAATCAAATGAATGCAGAAGTTGCTGCTGCTGCGGCCACCGCACCCGAGAAGAAGGAATTCTGGCGCTGGCAGGAAAACACCGTCTGGGACGAGAACAAGGACTGGCGCGACGCGAAGATCATCACCTGCGGCATCGACGTCGGCTCGGTGTCCTCGCAGGCGGTGCTGGTCTGTGACGGCGAGCTCTACGGCTACAACAGCATGCGCACCGGCAACAACTCGCCGGACTCGGCGCGCAACGCGCTGCAGGGCATCATGGACAAGATCGGCATGAAGCTCGAGGACATCAACTACGTCGTCGGCACCGGCTATGGCCGGGTGAACGTGCCGTTCGCCCACAAGGCGATCACCGAGATCGCGTGCCACGCCCGCGGCGCGAACTACATGGGCGGCAACGCCGTGCGCACGATTCTCGACATGGGCGGCCAGGACTGCAAGGCGATCCACTGCGACGAGAAGGGCAAGGTCACGAACTTCCTGATGAACGACAAGTGCGCGGCCGGTACCGGGCGCGGCATGGAAGTCATCTCCGACCTGATGCAGATCCCCATCGCCGACCTCGGTCCGCGTTCGTTCGACGTCGAAGTCGAGCCCGAAGCCGTGTCGTCGATCTGCGTCGTGTTCGCCAAGTCCGAAGCGCTGGGCCTGCTGAAAGCCGGCTACACCAAGAACATGGTGATCGCGGCCTACTGCCAGGCGATGGCCGAGCGCGTCGTGAGCCTGCTCGAGCGCATCGGCGTCGAGGAAGGCTTCTTCATCACCGGCGGCATTGCGAAGAACCCGGGTGTCGTCAAGCGCATCGAGCGCATCCTCGGCATCAAGGCGGTCGACACCAAGGTCGACAGCCAGATCGCCGGCGCGCTGGGCGCAGCGCTCTTTGGCTACACGCTGATGCAGAAGCAGGCGAAAGCGGCCTGAAGTCCGGGCTGAAGCAGCGCCGGCATCCCGGCCGACGCTGCATTTATCGAGGAGAAGGGGAAATGCCCGAAAAGAACCGTGTAATGCGCGTACTGAAGAAGGATGATCTCGGCGCAATCGTCGCAATCGACGAAATCGGTGCGAAGCGCTCCCGTCACGATTACTACGAACGCAAGTTCGAGACGATCCTCAATTCGGCTCACAACATCAACTCGTCGATCGTCTGCGAAGTCGACGGCAGGATCGTGGGCTTCGTCATGGGTGACGTTTATTTCGGCGAATTCGGAGTCCCGGAAACGTCGGCGACGATCGACACCATCGGCGTTCATCCCGAGTTCCAGAACCACGGCATCGCGAGTGAAATGCTCGACCAGTTCATGATGAACATGAAGGCGGCGGGCGTGAAGAAAGTCTACACGTTGGTGAACTGGGACGATTTCGCGCTGGAGAAATTCTTCTCGCGACAGAAGTTCACGCCGTCCAAGCGGGTGAATCTGGAATATCAGCTGCCCTGACCGGGCAACTGGCGCGGCGACCGTCAAGGTCTGCCGCGCCAACGCGGGACTGCCTGTAGTCAACCAGGAGCGCGCCAAGGCGCTCCAGGTCCGCATTGACACCGCCTCCGTCCTTATCGCCTCCGAAAGAGACGAGCTTCATCGACACCAGCCGGGGACCGGAAGAATTGTCCTTTCAATGTGGAATATGGCTTGACGTGCCGACATGAATGAGTGACCATTCATTCATCGATTTAGAGGCAGCCACACCTTTACGGGATGCGCGGCTCGTGGGGCAGCAAGCGGAGCCCCAGGCAGATGGCGGCGGGTTCCGGTCAAGGAAGGAGATGATGAAATGAGTACGGTGCGCGAACTTTCCGGCAAGCACGCAGTGGTCACCGGAGGCGGCCGCGGCATCGGTGCCGCGATCGCACAGCGCCTGGCCGAACAGGGCGCCTGCGTCACGCTGATGGGACGCAGGCGCGAACCGCTCGAAGAGCGGGCGGACGCGTTGCGCGCACTCATCGGCGTGCATTGCGACATGCATTGCGAAGCTGTCGACGTCGCCGATCCGGCCTCCGTCGCAGCCGCTTTCGATGCTGCCGCACGCCGGTTCGGGCCGGTCTCGATTCTGGTCAACAACGCCGGTCAGGCGTCGAGCGCGCCGTTCGTCAAGACCGATCTCGCGTTGTGGCAGCGGATGCTCGATGTCAACCTCACCGGCACCTATCTCGGGACGAAGGCCGTGCTGTCCGGGATGCTCGCCGCCGGCTGGGGCCGCATCGTCAATGTCGCGAGCACCGCCGGGCAGAAAGGCTATCCCTACGTTTCGGCCTATTGCGCCGCCAAGCACGGCGTCATCGGCATGACGCGCGCGCTGGCGCTCGAACTGGCGCAGAAGAACATCACGGTGAATGCGGTCTGTCCCGGTTACACCGACACCGACATCGTGCGCGAGGCGATCACGAATATCCGTGCCAAGACCGGCCGCAGCGAAGCCGAAGCACAAGGGGAGCTGGCGAAGCACAACCCGCAGGGTCGTCTGGTCCGTCCCGACGAAGTCGCGAACGCCGTGCTGTGGCTTTGCCTGCCGGGAGCTGAAGCGATCACCGGCCAGGCGATCTCGGTGTCCGGCGGCGAAGTGATGTGAGGTTGCGCGGAGCACGGGCGGTGCGGGAATCGCCGCCCCGATCCGGCTGAAGACCACGGCTGCGGGCAGCGCGGACCAGGACAATGAACCAGAGGAGGAGGTGACATCGGCTCACCTTCCCGTTTGCAGGAGGAGAAGTAGATGAGTGATCAGACCTATCTCGAGTGGCCGTTCTTCGACGAGCCCCACCGTCAACTGCAGATCGAACTCGAGGCCTGGGCGTCGGCGAATGTGACCGAACATCATGGCAGCGATCTCGACACCGCATGCCGCGAACTGGTGGCAAAGTTCGGCGCTGCCGGCTGGCTGCGCTACGTCGTCGGCGGCACCGCGTACGGAGGTTGCCACGATGTCATCGACACTCGTGCGGTGTGCCTGCTGCGCGAGACGCTGGGACGTCACTCCGGGCTCGCCGACTTCGCATTCGGCATGCAGGGGCTCGGTTCCGGCGCGATCACGCTGCATGGAACGGACGCGCAGAAACGCGATTACCTGCCGCGCGTCGCGTCGGGCCGGGCGATCGCCGCCTTCGCGCTGTCGGAACCGGGCTCGGGCTCGGACGTCGCCGCGATGGCATGCAGCGCGCGCCAGGACGGCGACGAGTACGTGATCGACGGCGAGAAGACGTGGATCTCGAACGGCGGCATTGCCGATTTTTACGTCGTCTTCGCCCGCACTGGGGAAGCGGCCGGCTCCCGCGGGCTTTCGGCTTTCATCGTCGACGCCGACCGACCCGGGCTCGAGATCGCCGAACGCATCGACGTCATCGCACCGCATCCGCTCGCCCGCCTGCGCTTTCGCGAGTGCCGCGTGCCGAAGTCCTGCCTCCTCGGCGTGCCCGGCCAGGGCTTCAAGGTCGCGATGCAGACGCTCGACATCTTCCGCACGTCGGTTGCTGCCGCGGCGCTGGGTTTTGCGCGGCGCGCGCTCGACGAAGCGCTCAAGCGCGCGACGACGCGCGACATGTTCGGCCAGAAGCTCGCCGATTTCCAGATCACGCAGGCGAAGCTCGCGCAGATGGCCACTGCCGTCGACACCTCGGCGCTGCTGACCTACCGCGCTGCGTGGCTGCGCGACCAGGGGCAGACCATCACGGGCGCCGCCGCGATGGCGAAGATGACTTCCACCGAGACCGCGCAACAAGTCATCGATGCCGCGGTGCAGATGTGGGGCGGCTGCGGAGTCGTCAGCGATCACCCCGTCGAGCGCCTGTACCGCGAGATCCGGTCGCTGCGCATCTACGAAGGCGCGACCGAAGTCCAGCAACTCATCATCGCCCGGCAGACGCTTTCAGCGTACGAACGGCAACAGGAGCACTGACGCCGGCCGTCCAGTGCGAGCGATCGGAGATCGTTTCGCACTCGCGTCCGGTGCCCGCCACGGCCACGAGTTTGGCGGCGCGGGCCGGGATCAACCGGGAAAATACCCGTTCCTGTGTGACTGCCTGTTCATGCAGTCCATATAAGAGGAGACAGAACATGCATGCAAGCATTGCGAGCTACGATGCGACGACTACGCCGCGCAGCGTCGAAGAGTTTCCTGTTCGGTCCAAGGTGCCCGCAGACGAGGATGGAATCCAGCTCGAGCCCGGTTCCGTCGAACACGTCGCCCATCCCGAAGCGCTGCCGCACGGACCGTGGGGGATGCGGCTGCATACGGCGAGCCGCGCCCTCGCGCTCGCGGGCGGAGGCCTGTTCATCGTGCTGATCGCGATGTCGCTGGTTTCGATCGTCGGGCGCAAGCTGTTTTCGATGCCGGTTCCCGGTGATTTCGAGCTCCTGCAGATGGGCGCGGCCGTGGCCGCGGCGACGTTCTTCGCGTACTGCCAGATGACTGACGGACACGTGAAAGTCGATTTCTTCACGACCTGGATGCCGGAGCGCCTGCGCGCCTTCCTCGATGGCCTCGCTGCACTCTTGATGTGTGCCGTCGCGCTGCTGATTTCGTGGCGCACGGCAGTCGGCGCCGTGTCGTCGTTCGAGTCGGGCGAGGCATCGCTGATGCTGGGATGGCCTGGATGGATCGCGATCGCGCTGATCGTGCCGAGTTTCATCCTGTTCGCGCTCACCGGCCTGTACATTGCCGGGCGGCGCTTCCGTCATGCCCTGGGAGAAGCGAAATGAGCGGCATCGAAATCGGCGTCACGATGTTCGGCCTCCTGCTCGTGATGCTCGTGCTGCGCGTGCATATCGGCATCACGATGTTCACGGTAGGGGCCGGCGGCTTCCTGACGATGACCGGCGGCGACTGGTCGCCTTTCCTCAACATGCTGAAGAATCTCGCGTATGCGCGGCTCTCGAACTACGACCTCGCCGTCATCCCGATGTTCTTGCTGATGGGGCAGTTCGCGACGCACGGGGGGCTGTCGCGAGCGCTGTTCCGCTGTGTCAGTTCCCTGGTCGGCCACTGGCGCGGCGGTGTTGCGATGGCTTCGACGGGTGCCTGTGCCGGCTTTGGCGCGATCTGCGGCTCGTCGCTGGCGACGGCAGCCACGATGGGCCAGGTCGCGTTGCCGGAACTCAAGCGCTACAAGTATTCCGGCTCGCTATCGACGGGCGCGCTGGCGGCCGGCGGCACGCTCGGCATCCTGATCCCGCCGTCGGTGCCGCTCGTGATCTACGCCGTGCTGACGCAGGAATCGATCGGCAAGCTGTTCATGGCGGCGGTGCTGCCGGGCCTCATCGCGATGCTCGGCTACATGCTCGTGATCCGCATCATCGTCACGCTCAAGCCGGAAGCCGGCCCTGCCGGACCGCACGTGCCGCTCGCCGAGAAGCTGCGTTCGGTGGTGAGCGTGATGCCGGTCGCGCTGATCTTCCTGGTCGTGATCGTCGGCATCTACGGTGGCTGGGCGAACCCGACCGAGGCGGCGTCGGTCGGTGCGGCCGCGTGCGGCATCCTCGCGGTCGTCTCGGGCGGGATGCGCCTCGAAGGCGTCAAGGACAGCATCCTCGGCGCAGCCGAAGCGACGGCGATGATCTTTCTCGTGCTGCTCGGCGCGGACATGCTCAACACGGGCCTCGCGCTCACGCAGATGCCGGCCGAGCTCGCGAACTGGGTCAAGGACAGCGGGCTGTCGCCGCTGCTGGTACTGACCGCGATCCTGCTGATCTACGTCTTCCTCGGCTGCGTCATGGATGCGCTGGCGATGATCCTGCTGACCATCCCGATCTTCTATCCGGTGGTGATGGGCCTGGAGTTCTGGGACCTGAGCCAGGCGGACAAGTCGATCTGGTTCGGCATCCTCGTGCTGATGGTCGTCGAGATCGGCCTCGTGCATCCGCCGGTCGGGATGAACATCTACATCATCAACCGTCTCGCCAAGGACGTCCCGCTCAGCGACACCTTCAAGGGGGTGATGCCGTTCCTCGCCTCCGACCTCGCGCGCATCATGTTGTTGATGTTCTTCCCGGTCATCACTCTGTACCTGGTACGGACTTTCGGCGGCTAGCCGGAGCCGGTTCATTCGATCTGTTCAAAGGAAAAAACGATGAAAACCCGCAACCTGCTCACTCCGCTTTGCGCTTCCGTGCTGATGACGCTCGGCGCAGCCCCGGTCCAGGCGGCAGACGATGTCGTCACGCTGCGTGTACATCACTTCCTGCCGCCGTCGTCGAACACGCAGCTGAAATTTCTCGAACCGTGGTGCGCGAAGATCAGCGCGGAATCCGCGGGCCGGCTGAAATGCCAGATCTACCCGGCGATGCAGATGGGCGGCACGCCGCCGCAGCTCTTCGACCAGGCCAAGGACGGCATCGCCGACATCGTCTGGGCCTTGCCCGGCTACCAGGCGGGTCGCTTCCTCGTGACGGAAGCGTTCGAGCTGCCGTTCATGGGCATCTCCGGCGAGAAATCGAGCCGGGCGTTGTGGACCTACGCGACCAAAAATGCGACCGACGAATACAAGGGGGTGCGGCCGCTCGTTTTCCACGTGATCTCTGGCATGGCGTTGCATACCTCGAAGAAGCAGGTCAAGACGATGGACGACCTGCGCGGCCTGAAAGTGCGGGCGCCGACGCGCCTGGCGACGCGGATGCTCACTGCGCTGGGCGCGACGCCCGTGCCGATGCCGGTGCCGCTGGTCACCGAGAGCCTCGCCAAGGGGGTCATCGACGGAGCGATGATCCCGTGGGAAGTGGTGCCGGCGATGAAGGTGCAGGACGTCGTGAAATACCACACCGAGACCGACCCGAGCATGCCGCTGCTGTCGACCTCGGCTTTCGTGCTGGCGATGAACCCGGCCAAATACGACAGCCTGCCGCCGGAGCTGAAGAAGGTCATCGACGCGAACAGCGGCGCTGAAGTGTCGGCGTGGGCCGGCAAGGTCTGGGACGATGCGACGCTCACGGGGCGCCAGTCCGGTGTCGACCACAAGAACACGTTCTACATGGTGCCTGCAGAGGAAGTGAAGAAGTGGCAGAAAGCCTCCGAGTCGGTGACTGCCGAGTGGGTCAAGGAGGTGACTGCGAAGGGGCATGACGGACAGAAACTGCTCGCCGAAGCCCAGGCGCTGCTGAGTAACTGAGCGCAAAGTCGTCTCGTTCCCCGGTCCTCGCACCGGGGATTTTTTTCTGTCGTTGTGGAGTAGACATGAGCTTTGACAATACCGCGCGATACGGAACGATGAACGCGGCCGACGAAATCATCGGTCGCCCCCTTTCCCTGGGTCTCGGCGAGCAGGCCGCGATCGTCAGTGGCGAACGCTCGGTGAGCTATCGTGAACTGAACGCGATGGTCAATCGCACCGGTAACGCGCTGAAGGAGCACGGCGTCGCCAGGGGAGAGCGAGTGCTTTTCCTCATGGACGACTCGCCCGAAATGGTCGCGGCCTACCTCGGCACGCTGCGTATCGGCGCCGTCTCGGTCGCGCTCAACGTCCGCCTCGCGCCGCGCGATGTGCGCTACGTGATCGAGGACAGCGAGTGCCGGGTGCTGATGATCGACGCCGAGTTCGTGCACCTGTACGAGGAAATTGCCGGCGAGCTCGCATCCCGGCCGCTGGTCGTGGTCCGCGGCCCCGCACTTCCTGCGGGTTGCGTATCGCTCGAGAGCTTCGTCGCGGGCTGCTCCGACGCGCTCGAATCGGAGCCGGCGGCACCGAACGACGTCGCGTTCTGGGTTTACTCCTCGGGCACGACGGGCCGGCCAAAGGCAGTGATGCATACCCACGAATGCGTGCTGATCGCGGACCGGATGGAGCGCGAGTATTTCGGCGTCGTGCCGGGAGACCGCATCTTCACCACATCCAAGATGTTCTTCGGCTGGGCGCTCGGCCATTCGCTGATGGGGGGGCTGCGTTGCGGGGCGACCGTGATCATCGCGCCCGGCTGGCCGGACCCGACGCTGATGGCCGAGATCATCGAGCGCCACAAGCCGACGCTTTTTTTCAGCACACCGGTGATGTACCGCAACCTGCTGCGCGAAGGCGTCGCCGAAACGTCCGCCTGCCGCCAGATCCGCCATTTCCTGTCGGCCGGCGAGAAGCTGCCCGAGACGCTTTACCAGCGCTGGCTCGAAGTCTGTGGCAAGCCGATCATCGACGGCATCGGCGCGTCCGAGACGATTTTCCTGTTTCTCGTCAATGAGGGGCACGAGCAGCGGCCGGGTTCGTGCGGCAAGAAGGTGCCGTGGGCCGAAGTCCGCCTCGTCGATGAGGCCGGCGAAGAGATCGTCACGCCCGACGTGCCGGGGCTGATCGCGATCAGGACACCGTCACAGTTCGCCGGTTACTGGAAGCAGCCTGAGCTGACCGCGAAGGCGCTGCGGGACGGCTGGTACTACCCGGGCGACATGTTCAGTTTCGACCGCGACGGGTACTGGTACCACAACGGGCGCGCCGACGACATGCTGAAAATTTCCGGGCAATGGGTGAGCCCGTCGGAGATCGAATCCTGTGCAATGACTGCGCCGGGGATCTCCGAGGCCGCGGTCGTCGGCATCCAGCAGGACGACGGGCTGATGCGTCTTGCGCTGATCGCCGTGGCGAAGGACCCGACGGCCAACGAGGCGCGGCTGTCCGAGGAAGTGCTCGACACGCTGAAAGCGAACCTGTCGATCTACAAGTGCCCGCGCACGATACGCTTCGTCGAAGAGCTGCCGCGCACTGCCACCGGCAAGATCCAGAAATACCGTTTGCGGGAAATGATGAAAACGGCCGCATGATGTGAGCCGCGTCGGAGGTGGCCGGGCAAAGTCTCGGCTCGGCCACCTCCGACGCCGCCTTGCAGCAGCAAGCACACAAACGGCGGTTCGAAGACCGCCGTTGTTTCGTTCCGCGTTCCTAGCAGTTCGAGCCGCCCCCTTCCGCCACCGCATGTCCGGCAGGAGCGCTGCGCGTGTCCGGCGGCGTGCGTTCGATCACCAGCAGCAACAGCCCGGCGGCGACGCCTGCCACAGCGGCCCCCGCCATGAGACCGGTCGCGGCGCGCCAGTCCCCGCCTCCCGCAGTAACGGCTGCGGCAATCGCCGGTGGTCCGATGAACTGGCCGAGGTTCGAGCCCTGCACGAGCAGTCCATTGACCGCCCCGATGTGCCGGGGCGACGGCGCATGAGCCGTCAGGCCCGAGAACGCGGCAGCCGGGAGAATGCCGCCGACAGAGGTAAACAGCAGGCACAGGCCGTAGCGCAGTGCGTCCGGCAGGCGCTCGTCGAAAATGCCGAACGCGCACGCCAGCATGAACAGCGACGTTCCGCAGATCAGCGTGCCACGGCGGATATCGCGGTGGACGAGCCAGCCGCCGACTATGTTGCCGGGCACGTTTGCCGCGACCACCCCTGCGGTCAGCGCGCCGGCGAGCGACACCGAAAGGCCGCGGTGGTCGACGAGGAAGCTCGGCAGCCACACCATCAGCGTGAACCACTGCAGCGTATACGTGAAAAACGCGGCGGTCAGGCACCACGCGCCCGGACTGCGCAGGGTTTCCAGGATCACGTCCGAAGCGGGGCCGCTGGGGGCGTTCGCCGGCGCGACGAAGCGCTGGCGCATGCGGTAGAGCAGTGTCGCGCAGGCGAGCGTCGCGCCGGCGAGAACGAGCCACAGTCCCCGCCAGCCGAGTGACGGGAGCAGGAACGGTGCCGTCAGCATCGCGACGCTGCTGCCGAACGGCAGGTAGATGCTCCACAGGCCGAGCGTGAGGCGATAGTCGCGTGGCGCCGTGCTGCGCGTGATCAGCGAGGGGAGGGTGACGACGACGGCGATGAAGCCGCTGCCCTCGAGCACGCGGGACAAGAGCAGCAGCGTGTAACTCTGCGCGAAGGCGCCGAGGAGCGCGCCGAACACCATCATCGCGAGCCCGAGCAGTGCCAGCCGAAGCTCGCCGACACGTGCGCTCGCACCACCGAAAAACAGCGCGCAACAGCCCCCGAGCGTCGCGAACGTCGACATCACCCAGCCCGCCTCGACCATCGTCAGCCCCAGCTGGTCGCGCATTGCCGGCAGCGCGGGCGGGACCTTGCCGATGGCCGCTGCCGCCACCATGCCTGAAAAGATCGCGATGCCCACTGCCGCCCATGAAGTCTTCTGCATTGCTTTCCCCTGGAATATGGATGAATGATTGAGTGCTCAGTCACAACAGTCAACTGTGCGACATGCGAAGCCGTTGCCGAGGCTCTCGAACACGTGGCTTCCCGGGGCGGCACACGTCGATCGATAGCCGGCACTTGCGCGCGTCGCGGACGAGCGGTGGGTCCCTGTCGTGTTACATCATGCAACGGGATATTCCCTGTTCCCGCCGCGATGACGCCCGCCTGATCCGGGCTGGGCCAGCGCTCGCCCGGAGAGCTTTGTCGCGTAGACGAGAGGAATCCTGCATCAGGGGGGTTGACTTGATCGACTGACTGAACAATCATTCATACACCAGCTGCACTTCGATACGGAACCAGGCGCGGCGTGTGACAAAAGGGGTTCGTGAGCGGCAAGGCCGGCATCCGGACACCCGACCAGGCAAAACTTTGTGAATCAGGAGGCGAGAACAAAATGCGGCTTGACGGAAAAACGGCAGTAGTCACGGGCGGAGCATCGGGAATCGGCCTGGCGACGGCGGAAACGCTGGCGCGCGCCGGAGCTTATGTGCTGATCGGTGACATCGACGAGCAGAAGGGCGCCGCCGTCGCCGGCGCGCTGTGCGAACAGCAACTGGGTGTGGACTTCATCCGCCTCGACGTCACCGATCTCGATTCGATCGCTGCGTTCAAGGACGAAGCCTACCGCCGCCGCCCCCAGATCGACATCGTCGCGAACGTCGCGGGGTGGGGCAAGATCCAGCCGTTCATGGAGAACACACCGGACTTCTGGCGCAAGGTCATCGACCTCAACCTCCTCGGGCCGGTCGCGGTTTCGCACGCGTTCCTGCCGCAGATGATCGAGCGCGGCGCCGGCAAGATCGTCACCGTCGCGAGCGACGCGGGGCGCGTCGGCAGCCTCGGCGAGACCGTGTATTCGGGAGCGAAAGGCGGTGCGATCGCGTTCACCAAGTCGCTTGCCCGTGAAGTCGCGCGTTACAACATCAACGTCAATTGTGTCTGCCCGGGACCGACCGACACACCGCTGTTGCAGGCAGTGCCGGAGAAGCACCGCGAAGCTTTCGTCAAGGCGACGCCGATGCGGCGCCTTGCCAAGCCGTCCGAACTTGCCGATGCGGTGCTGTTCTTCGCCAGCGACCGGGCGAGTTTCATCACCGGCCAGGTCATCAGCGTGAGCGGCGGGCTGACGCTCGCGGGCTGACCGGTTCCCTGCCAGTTCCAACCCCAACCCGACCCCCACTCTTTCCCAACAGTCGATCATCAGGAGAATGTTATGTACAAGCTGAAAGCCGCCGAATGGCGCCCCGAGCATTTCAAGCTGGAAGTCGCCGACCGCGTTGCGACGATCACCCTGAACCGTCCCGAGCGCAAGAACCCGCTCACGTTCGAGAGCTACGCCGAGCTGCGCGACACCTTCCACAAGCTGCAGTATGTCGATGACGTGCGCACCGTGGTCATCACCGGCGCCGGCGGCAACTTCTGCTCGGGCGGCGACGTGCACGACATCATCGGGCCGCTGACCAAGATGGACATGAACGGCCTGCTGACTTTCACGCGCATGACCGGCAACCTCGTCAAGGAAATGCGCAACTGCCCGCAGCCGATCATCTCGGCGGTCGACGGCATCTGCGCCGGTGCCGGCGCGATCGTGTCGATGGCCTCGGACCTGCGCTACGCAACGCCGGAAGCGAAGACTGCATTCCTGTTCGTGCGCGTCGGCCTCGCTGGCTGCGACATGGGCGCGTGCAGCATCCTGCCGCGCATCATCGGCCACGGCCGCGCGTCCGAGCTCCTCTACACCGGCCGCTCGATGAGTGCCGAGGAGGGCCGCGCCTGGGGTTATTTCAACGACATCGTGCCGGCCGAGAAGGTGCTCGGACGCGCGCAGGAGATGGCGCTGTCGCTCGCCAACGGCCCGGCGTTCGCGCATTCGATGACGAAGAAGTGCCTGCACCAGGAATGGAACCAGACGATCGAGCAGGCGCTCGAGACCGAGGCCGAAGCCCAGGCGATCTGCATGCAGACACAGGACTTCACGCGCGCCTACAACGCGTTCGTGAACAAGCAGGTGCCGAAGTTCGAAGGCAACTGAGCCGGAAACGGCAACGCCCCGGTGTCGGTACGGCGTCGGGGCGGGAGAGGGAAAAACATGGCCGCGCGGCCAGAGGGAGCCGGCGCCCGAGGGCGTCCCTTGCGCCGCCGCGGTTTTCGTCGGAACACGGGCTCTGGCGATCCGCTTTCGGGGCATCGCATCGAACGGCTTGCGTGATACCACGCTGCTCATCTCCTCCGACGTCCGCAAACGCCGGCGATGCCCCTTTTTATACTTGATCGCGCCGTGCCGATTCCCCTTTCAGCGGGCGCCGTAGCGGCGCCGTGGGCCGGGAATCGGGCTCCATCGAGGGATTTATGATTTCGCTAACTATTGAAGCTTCGGTCGCGACCGTGACACTGTGCCGGTCCCCGGTCAATGCGATCAACGAGGAATGGATCGAGCAGCTCGACCGCATCCTCGCCGAGATCGAACGCACGCCGCGCGTCAACGTGCTGTGGATCCGCAGCGGCGAGCGGGTGTTTTGCGCCGGTGCGGATCTGGAGCTGATCCGCTCGTTGTTCGACAGCGAGACCGGGCGCAGGCAGATGATCGCGATGACCCGCCGGATGCAGGAAGTGTATGCGCGCCTCGAACGTCTCCCGCAGGTGTCGGTCGTCGAGATTGGCGGGGCGGCGATGGGCGGGGGCTTCGAACTCGCGCTCGCGTGCGATCTGCGCGTCGTCGCCGACTCCGCCAGGATCGGCCTGCCCGAAGCGCGGCTCGGGCTTCTGCCGGCGGCGGGCGGCACACAGCGCATGACGCGCATCTGCGGCGAAGCGGTCGCAAGGCGGCTGATCCTCGGCGCCGAAGTGATCGGCGGCGCGGAAGCGGTCGCACTCGGCTGTGCGCACTGGGTCGCGCCGGCTGCCGAGCTGGAATCGGTCGCGCGGGCCGTGGTCGAACGCATTGCGGCGCTGCCGGGTACGGCGCTTGCCGAATGCAAGCGCTGCATCGATGTCGCGGTCGCCGCCGAGGAAAATGGATTCGAAGTGGAACTCTCCGGCAGCGCGGCGCTGCTCGCCGACGCCGAGACGCAGCGGCGCGTGCAGCGATTCCTCGACAAGCAGCGGCAGTAAAAGTGCCATGTGTGGCGGCGCCGCTGCCGGGAGCGCTGCGCGAGGCGGTTCCGCCAGCGCTGTCGAGGCGGGCCCTCATGACCGCGGGCGCGGAAACACGCACGCAGTGATGGCACAATACGACGTCCGACGCGATTCCGGCGCCGGCCGGCGGCAGCAACAGAACATCCCCGAGGAACGATCATGAGTTCAGCAGAAAGCGTCAAGAGCGTGGTTTCCGACCCGAAACTGGTCGAGGAGCGCCGTCACCAGATCATCCGTGCGGCGACGAAGCTTTTTTCCGAAGAAGGCTACTACACGACGACCATTCTGCAGATCGCCCGCGAGGCCAAGGTGAGCACCGGGCTGATCTACCAGTACTTCGGCGACAAGGACGATATCCTGTTCCTGACGCTGAAGCAGGTGCTCGATACCTACGAGAACGAGATTCCGCGCCAGATCGAAGGCCTGACGCACCCGGTCGAGCGCCTGTGCCGGGCGATCTGGGCGTATTGCGCGATCGTCGACGCGCAGCGCGACGCGACGGTGCTCGCCTATCGCTCGACGAAGTCGTTGCGTGCCGATCGGCGCGGTCTGATCATGGACGGCGAAACCCGTACCAACCGCCTGATCGAGAAGGCGATTCGCGCGTGCACCACGGGGGGTTTCATGCGCCCGATCAACGAGCATCTCCTGTCTTATCAGTGCGTCACGTTCGCGCATGCGTGGGCGCTGAAGTACTGGGCGTTCCGCGATCGCTACACGCTCGCCGAATACGTCGATGAAGGCCTCCAGCTGATGGTCGAACCTTTCCTCACGACCAAGGGCAAGACGGTGCTGGCGCGAATCCGGCAGAGCGCGGCGGAGGCAGCGGAAGCGGCGGAGGAACCTTCCGCCACCGCCGCGAGGGTCACGACCACAGCCGCCGCTGACGCGAAATCGTCCAACGACTGAACGCGGTGGCGGCCCTCGAGAGCCGGGCCGCGGGACGCGAAGCAACGCGCGCCGCGCCGTCGGGGACCGGCCAAAGCAGCGATCCGATGTCCCGCCTGATCCTCCTCAACAAGCCGTATGGCGTGATCTGCCAGTTTTCCGGCGACGGCGTGCACGTCACGCTCAAGGCCTTCGTCCCGGTGCCCGGCGTCTATCCTGCCGGGCGGCTCGACACCGACAGCGAAGGCCTGTTGCTGCTCACCGACGATGGCGCGCTGCAGCACCGCATCGCCGATCCGCGCCACAAGCTGCCGAAAACCTATCTGGCGCAGGTCGAGGGCGAGCCCGGCGAGACGGCGCTGACCGCGCTGCGTGGCGGGCTCGATCTGGGGGACTTCGTCACTCGTCCATGCAGTGCACGCCGCGTCGCCGAGCCGGACTGGTTGTGGCCGCGCGATCCGCCGGTGCGGTTCCGCAAGAACGTGCCGACCTCGTGGCTCGAGATCGTGCTGCACGAGGGGAAGAACCGCCAGGTACGACGGATGACGGCGAAAGCCGGTTTCCCGACGCTGCGGCTGATTCGGGTGGCGATCGGCGACTGGTCGCTGGCCGGGCTCGCTCCCGGCCAGTGGCGCAGCGAGCAGGTGCAAAGCCCGGTAATGTCCGGTGCGAAGCGATTCGCGGGCGCGGACGGACGGCGCAGAGGCGGCCAAGAGTAGAATTCCGCGTCGAAACCGCACCCGGGCTGCTGCCATGTTCATGAAACGTTGTTTCGTCCGTCACGCCGCGCTGTTTCTCGCGAGCTGTCTGCTCCAGGTTCCGGCCGCGCAGGCCGACTTGCCGCTCGTCGAACTGGGAGCGGGGATGTACCGCATCGAGGCGGAGCTCGCGCACACCGACGAAGCGCGCCAGACCGGCCTGATGAACAGGCCCGCCATGCCGGCGCACCGCGGCATGATCTTCGTCTTCGCCCACGACGCCCGCCACTGCATGTGGATGAAGAACACGCTGATCCCGCTGTCGGTCGCGTTTCTCGACCACGAAGGGCGCATCCTCAACATCGAGCAGATGCAGCCGCGAAGCGAGGACAGCCACTGTGCCGCCGGCCCGGCACGCTTCGCGCTGGAAATGAACCGGGACTGGTTTGCGGGACGCAATATCGCTCCCGGCGCCCGGATCCGCGGTGTCGACAAGCTCCCCGCGGCGCGCTGAGCAGCGCGGTTCGTCCCGGTTTCGCCTTCCGGCTCCTGAATTAAGGGTCTTTCCCGCCGCTTATCGCCCGCTGTCGCCTGTCGTCGCGCCGCGATAATCCCCGCAGCTCGTCGTTCGCCCACATCGCGCGGGCGACTTGCGGCGCGGCGCAGGCAAGGAGCCGGCGATGGCCGAAGACAGCGATCTCGAGAAAACGGAACAGGCATCGCCACGGCGGCTGGAGCAGGCCCGCGAGGAAGGGCAGGTTCCGCAGTCGCGCGAGCTGTCGACTTTCCTCGTCCTGATCACCGGCGCCAGCGGCCTGTGGCTGATGGGCGGCTGGATCGGCGAGCGCATGCTCGGCATGCTGCGCCACGGCTTCCGTTTCGAGCGCGCGCTCGCCTTCGACCCGCAGCTGATGCTGCAGGATTTCGGCGACTTGTTCACGCAAGCCTTGCTGACGATGCTGCCGCTGTTCGGCGTGCTGATGGTGGCCGCGGTCGGTGCGCCGATCCTGCTCGGCGGCTTCGTGTTCTCGCCGAAGGCGCTCGGGCTCGAGCTCGACCGCATGGATCCGCTCAAGGGCATCGGGCGGATGTTCTTGCTGCACGGGCTGGTCGAAATGCTGAAGTCGCTGCTCAAGGCGGCGGTCGTCGGCGGCATCGGCGTTTTCGCGATGTGGCGCGAACGCGATCACATCTTCGCGCTGACTTCCGAGGCGGTGGAGCGCGCGGTGCCGGATTTTCTGCAGGCGGTGCTGTTTTCTGCGCTGCTGATCATCATGGGACTCGCGCTGCTGGCGCTGATCGACGTGCCGTTCCAGCTGTGGCAATACCACAAGCGCCTGCGCATGACGAAGGAAGAGGTCAAGCGCGAGGGCAAGGAGCAGGAAGGCGACCCCCACGTCAAGGGCCGCATCCGGAGCATGCAGCGCGAGATGGCGCGCCGGCGGATGATGGCCGAAGTGCCGAAAGCCGACGTCGTCGTGACGAACCCGACGCATTTCTCGGTCGCGCTGAAATACGACGCGCAGAAGATGGGCGCGCCGGTCGTCGTCGCGAAAGGGCGTGGCGAGATCGCGCTGAAGATCCGCGAGCTGGCGAAGGAGCACAAGGTGCCGCTGCTCGAGGCGCCGCCGCTCGCGCGCGCTGTACAAGCACTGCGAACTCGAGCAGGCGGTGCCGGGCGCGCTCTACACCGCGGTGGCCGAAGTCATGGCCTACGTGTACCAGCTCAACCGCTGGATGGCCGGCGGCGATGTCCCGCCTGTCGTGCCGGGCAAGCTGCCGGTGCCCGAAGACATGGACCCGGGCGCACCGGCCTGATGCGCCGCGCTCCGACTCTCTTGAGGTAGGCAATGTTCGAAGCCCTGAACCTGCGCGCGCTGATGGCGCCGGCGAACCTGCGGATGCTCGGCGCGCCGGTCTTCATCATCATGGTGCTGTCGATGATGGTGCTGCCGCTGCCGGCGTTCGCGCTCGACGTGTTCTTCACGTTCAACATCGCGATCTCGGTGATGGTGATGCTGGTGGCGATGTACACGAAGAAGCCGCTGGAGTTCTCGGTGTTCCCGACCGTGCTGCTGGTGACCACACTCCTGCGCCTCGCGCTGAACGTCGCCTCGACGCGCATCGTGCTGCTCGAAGGCCACACCGGTCCGGATGCCGCGGGCAAGGTCATGGCGCTCGATCCTTCGCTCGAGCGCATCCTCGGCCAGGCGGTCGGCGCCGGCGGCGGCGAGGGCGGTGTCATCGAGCCGAGCCTCGCCGATGGCCTGTTGCGCCACGCCGCGGAAGTGGCGCAACGCCAGGAGGACATCGGGCTGCCGCCGGTGCTGCTGGTGCCGCCGCAACTGCGCTGGCTGCTGTCGCGCTTCCTGCGGCGGGCGGTGCCTTCGCTCAAGGTCATCGCGAATTCCGAAGTGCCCGAGACGCGCACGATTCGTGTCACCGCGATGGTCGGCGGCGCGGCGCGCTGACGCATGCCCGAATAGGCGGGGGAAACCGCTTTTATTCCACCCTATCGGGGTCCGCGGCGCCGACGATAATCGGAACCATCCTGCGCCGAGTGCGTAGCCGGGGGACACTCAAATGAACGTGAAGCGCCATTTCGCCCAGACCGCCCGCGAGGCACTGCGTGCACTCAAGGCCGAACTCGGCGCCGATGCGATCGTGCTGGCGAACCGCACCGTCGAAGGCGGCGTCGAGATCCTCGCGCTGCCGGCCGACGCGGTCGGTGCACTGCAGAGCGCGACACGTCCGGCGTCTCCAGCTCCGGCCCCCGCCGCCCCGGTCGCGGCCGCGGCCGCTCCCGCCCGGGCCCCGTTCCCGGCTTCCCCGCCGGATATCGACGACGATTTTCACGTCAGCCTGTCCGGCCGACGTCCAGCGCCCGCAAGCCCGCCCGTGGAGCGTCAAGCCTCCGCACCGGTCGTCAGGCCGTTCCAGCCGCCGCGAGTCGAAGCGCCGGACTACATGATGCGCACGCCGGCAATGCCGCGCGGCACGGATCCGCTCGGGGGCGACTGGTACGCCGAGCCCCGCGCGCACGCGATGCCTGCCGAACCATCGCCGGCTCGGGTCGCAGTGGAAGCACGTCCCGCCGCGGCGGCTCCGGGCGCGGCGCATGACGCCTCACCGCGCGCAGAGGACATGCGTATCCGCGACCTGCAGCAGGCGAATGCGCGGCTGATGGACGAGCTGACCGGCATCCGCGAACTGATCGAGCGCCAGCTCTCCGGCTTCGCATGGGGCGAAGCGCGGCGCAACGCGCCGGCGCGCGCCGACATCGGCTGCGGGCGCGCATCCTCGGTGCTGGCGAGGCCGGCGGCGCGCGGCGCGGCCGACCGCGAAAGACCCCTCCGGCCGCGGCCTGAACGGGGTTTCACCGGCTCTCTCGCATGGACAAGACCAGTCTCATCGGCATCACGCTCGGAATCGCCGCGATCCTGTCGGGACAGGTGCTCGAGGGCGGCCATATTTCCTCGCTGGTGCAGCCGACCGCGTTCCTGATCGTCGTCGGCGGGACGCTCGGCGCGGTGATGCTGCAGAGCCCGCTGCCGGTATTCCGCGATGGCATGCGGATGGCGAAATGGGTGTTCGTGCCGCCGTCCTCGAACCACACCGACCTCATCGCGCAGACCACCGACTGGAGCCACATCGCGCGCAAGGAAGGCCTGCTCGCGCTCGAAGAGCGCATCGAAACGCTGCCCGATCCGTTCGTGCGCAAGGGGCTGCAACTGCTCATCGATGGTGTGGAGCCGCAGCACCTGCGCGACGTGCTCGAAGTCGAAATCGACGCCTGGAGCGCGCAGATGCGGCTCGGCGCGAAGATCTGGGAAGCGGCTGGGGGCTACGCGCCGACGATCGGCATTCTCGGCGCGGTCATGGGCCTGATCCACGTGATGGAAAACCTCTCCGATCCGTCGCGGCTCGGCTCGGGCATCGCGGTCGCATTCGCCGCGACGATCTATGGCGTCGCCTTCGCGAACCTGATTTTCCTGCCGATCTCGAAGAAGCTCCTGGCGCATGTCGCGAGTGGCGTCTCGCAGCGCGAGATGCTGGTGGACGGACTCGTCGGCATCGCCAGCGGCGACAACCCGCGCATCATCGAGAGTCGCATGCAGGGCTATGTGAGCTGAAGCCGGTGATGGAATTCCTCCTGCCGCGCGCCGCTCGGCCCTAGCAGCGTGTCGGACTATCCCCTGTAAAATGACGCGTCGCCCCTGGAACCCGAGAGCATGAGCCGCTTCCGCCCGATCGATCGCCAAACGGACTACCTGCTACCACCGTCGGTGCAGGACTGGCTGCCCGAATCGCACTTGGCGCGCTACGTGGTCGATGTGGTGGAAGGGCTGGACCTGTCGGCATTGGAGCGCGCCTACGCGGGTCGCGGTAGCGATGCCTACCACCCGGCGCTGCTGCTGTCGCTGCTGATCTACGGCTACGCGACGGGAACCCATTCGAGCCGCAAGATCGAGCGGGCCACGTACGACTCGCTGGCCTTCCGCTTCATCGCGTGCGACCAGCATCCGGACCACGACACGCTGGCGACGTTCCGCCGCCGTTTCGGCGATCAGTTCGCCGATGCCTTCGTGCAGGGTAAGCGGTAACTGACCGGCGTTATTCCAGGGCACGTGATCGACGTGGACAATTGCCTCCAGGGTCAACAATGGAGGGATCGTTCATGGCAGGGGTGCTCAAGCGCAAATGGCGCCGGCGCAGCCGAGAGGAGTGGCAGGAGGTGTTCGCCCGCCACGGTTCGAGCGGGCTGAGCGTCACGGCATTCTGCGCGCACGAGTCGATCAGCGTCTCGAGCTTTCAGCGCTGGCGTGCGATCGTCGGGCCGGTGTGCGGCAAGGCCGTCGCGGTGGGGCCGGCTCGGCAAGAGGCGTTCGTCGATCTGGGAGTGCTGGGTTCGGGCGGCGCTTCGCGCTGGGAGTTGAAGCTTGACCTGGGTGACGGCGTGGTGCTGCACCTGGTGCGCGGCTGATGTTCTTTCCCGAAGGCGCGGTGCGGGTGCATCTGTACGGGCGCCCGGTCGACATGCGCAAATCCTTCGACGGCTTGTATGCGCTGGCGCGCCACGGCGTGGGACAGGATCCGTTGTCGGGGCATCTGTTCGTGTTCATCAACCGGCGCGCGACCCAGATGAAGGTGTTGTACTGGGACCGCAGCGGGTTTTGCATCTGGGCCAAGCGGCTCGAGTCGGGTCGCTTCGTGTCGGACTGGTCGCGGGCGACGAGCCGCGAGATGGACTGGACGGGGCTGAAGCTGTTGCTCGAAGGCATCGAGCCGGCACGCTTCAAAAAGCGCTTCGCGCTGCCCGCAAGTCACCGCAAACCCGCATGAATGCTGGCTTTTTTGGTAAAATGACGCCATGCCTCCGACGCCTTTGACGCAGCTGCCGACCCGTGAAGAAGCCGCCCGGTGGACGGCCGATCAGGTCGTCGAACTGGCGGGCGCGCATCTGGCGCAGCAGCGCCAGTTCGAGGTCATCAAAGGCGAATGCGAGGCGATGCGCCACCAGCTCGACTGGTTCCGGCGCCAGCTCTTCGGGGCGAAGAGCGAGAAGCGCCTCGTGGACGCCAACCCGCATCAGATGAGCCTGGGCGAGTTGCCGGTGCCCGAATCCTCGCCGCCGCCCCCCGGTCAGGACATTGCCGCCCACACCCGCCGGGCCCGCACCAGCGACTGCGCCAAGGGCGACGCATCGGCGCTGTTCTTCGACGAGGCCCGCGTGCCGGTCGAGACCATCGAGGTGCCCAACCCCGAGGCCGAGGGGCTCGCCCCCGACCAGTTCGAGGTGATCGGCGAAAAGGTCAGTCACCGCCTGGCGCAGCGCCCGGGCAGCTACGTGATCCTCAAGTACGTGCGTCCGGTGATCAAGCGCCTCGACACCCAGGCGATTTCCTGCCCGGCGGCACCCGGGGGGGTGATTCGCGGCAGCCGCGCCGATGTGAGCTTCGTCGCCGGGCTCATCACCGACAAGTTCTGCTACCACCAGCCGCTCTACCGCCAGCACCAGCGGCTCGGCGACAATGGCATCAGGGTGTCGCGCCCGTGGCTCACGCAGCTCACCCACGGGGCGCTCGCGCTGCTCGAACCGATCTTTACGGCCCAACTCGACTCGATCCGCGCGAGCCGCATCAAGGCGATGGACGAGACCCCGATCAAGGCCGGCCGTGCGGGCCCCGGCAAGATGAAGGGCGGCTACTTCTGGCCGGTCTATGGCGAACGTGACGAGATCTGTTTCGTCTATCGCGAGAGCCGCAAGGCGCAGCACATCGAGCAGATCCTGGGCACCGACCCGCCGCCCGAGGGGGCGGTGCTGCTCACCGATGGCTATGGCGCCTACGAACGCTATGCCGAGAAGTGCGGGCTCACGCACGCGCAATGCTGGGCGCACTCGAGGAGGAAGTTCTTCGACGCCCAGTCGGTCGAGCCCGAGCGCGCGGGCCGGGCGCTGGAGATGATCGGCAAGCTCTATGCGGTCGAAAAACGCATCCGCGAGGCCACGCTCGTCGGCGAGGCGTGCCGGGCGTACCGGATCGAGCATGCACAGCCCGTGGTCCACGAGTTCTTCGCCTGGGTCGATGCCCAGTTCGACACCCACGGCCTGTTGCCCAGCTCGCCGCTCACCACCGCCATGGCTTATGTGCGGGAGCGCCGGGCCGCCCTCGAGGTGTACCTGCGCGATCCTGAAGTGGCGATCGACACAAACCATCTCGAGCGGGCGCTACGCGTGGTGCCGATGGGTCGTCGCAACTGGCTCTTTTGCTGGACCGAGGTCGGCGCCAAATACGTCGGTATCGCGCAGAGCCTGATCGCCACCTGCCGGCTGCACGACATCGATCCGTACGACTATCTGGTCGATGTGCTGCAGCGTGTCGGCCAACACCCCGCTGCCGACGTCGCGCAACTCACCCCCCGTCTGTGGAAGCAGCACTTCGCTGCCAACCCGCTGCGATCCGATCTCTTCGGGATCTCGAAGTAGTCAAGAACGCTCGTCAGTTACCGCTTACCGTGCAGGTGCTGCAAGTCGCCCGCGAGAACCAGCTCTCGCGCTTTGGCACCGTGAGCCTGGACGGTACCAAGATCCACGCCAACGCCAGCCGACACAGCGCGCTCTCGTATGGGCACGCCGAGAAGATCGAGGCCCAGCTCAAGGCCGAAGTGCAGGAGATGCTCGCGCTGGCCGAAGCGGCCGATCGGAGCTGCGTGCCCGAGGGCGTGGATCTGCCCGCGGAGATCCAGCGCCGAGAAGACCGGCTGGCCGCCATCGCGGCCGCCAAGGCCAAGATCGAAGCGCGCGCCAAGGAGCGCTTCGAGCGCGAACAGGCCGAGTTTGATGCCAAGCTGGCCAAGCGTCAGGCCAAGGCGGCGGCCACCGGCAAGAAGCCCGGCGGCAAGCCGCCGACCCCGCCTGCCCCCGGTCCGCGCGCGGACGACCAGCTCAATCTGACCGACGAAGACTCGCGCATCATGAAAGTGACCGGCGGCGGCTTCGAGCAGTGCTACAACGCGCAGGCGCTGGTCGATACGGAGTCGATGCTGGTGATGGTGCCCCACCTTACCCAGGCGGGCAACGACAAGGAGCAGGTCGAGCCGATGCTGGCCCGCATCGCGGCCCTGCCCGAAGGGCTCAATCAGCCCGACCAACTGCTGGCCGACACCGGTTTCTTCAGCGAGCGCAACGTCGAGCGCTGCCAGGCCGCCGGGATCGAACCGCTGATCGCGGTCGGGCGCGACGAGCACCATCCGGATTGGCGCCGCCGCTTCGAAGAGCCCGCCCCGCTCGAGCAGCCCGCCAGCCCCGTCGAACAGATGAAGCACGCCCTCAAGACCCGGGCCGGCCGCGCCGCCTACGCGCTCCGGAAACAGACCGTGGAACCGGTGTTCGGCATCATCAAGTCGGTGATGGGATTTCGCCAGTTCCTGCTGCGCGGGCTCGACAACGTGCGCGCCGAGTGGACCCTGGTGTGCTTGGCGTGGAACTTGAAGCGCATGGCCGTATTGCGTCCGCAGTGAGAAAAAAGGACAGGGGCATTGCGATTTCGGACAGGAAACCGCTGATTGGAACCTGAAATGCCGACCGTTTCTCACATTGTGAAATCAAGCCCCCGGATACAGCGCCGGCGGTGCTCAAGTCCGACACGCTGCTAGCCGCAAGCCCCGCCCATGTCGCGTCGTCGCACCCCTGACGCCCGGCGCGAAGCCGAAATGCAGCGCATCAACAGCATGGCGGACGAAATACGCCGCGTACTGCAGCCGCTCACCGCAGGCGGACAGGTCAGCGTTGCCGAAGGCGTGCATGGAATCACCGTCGAGATCAACGCCAGCGTGCTGTTCGCGCCCGGTGACGCGACGCTCGGCGCGCCGGCGGTCGCGGTGCTGCGAGCTGTCGCGCAGGTGCTCGCCGGTGCGGATTTCCCGATCACCGTCGAAGGCCACACCGACAGCGTGCCGATCAGCACCGAACGCTTCCCGTCGAACTGGGAGTTGTCGACGGTGCGTGCGTCGTCGGTCGTGCGCCTGTTCATCGACGCCGGGGTGCGCGGTGATCGCCTCACCGCCGCCGGCTATGCCGACCAGCGGCCGCTCACCGACAATACGAACGAAGAAGGCCGGGCGCGACCACCGGCGCAACGTCAGGAATCCACGCGCTGTCTTTGCGAATCGCTGTGTTGCATACCTCGAAACGTTCGTTGACCGGATGAAAGGCGATGGTGATACGCGTCTTCTTGTAGTCCTTGTTCACCACCTGCTCACCGAGCACCGCGGCAGTCAGCGCAGTTACCCGCTGCTGGCCATCGATCAGGATCATCTTCCCGGATGCGGTCGAACCGTCCTTCAGCTTCACATCCGGATTCCGCCAAGCGATCAGATATCCGACGGGGAAGCCCTGGTACAGCGAGTCCAGAAGATCCCGCACTTGGGTGCCGTCCCAGACGAAGGGGCGCTGGATTTCCGGGATGGCAATCTCGCCTTCTTTCACTTTGGCGAGCATGCTTTCAATAAGGTACTGATTAACGGCGTATTTTTGCGTTTTCATGAGGTAATGATTGCGAACAGGGGCTACTCGATAACTACCTTCATGACTTTGGCCAGGTAGTCGCCTTCGCCGATGAAGTACACGTGAAGCGCGTCGAGGTCGGGCCGAGGAAGGCCTTTTTGTGTCCACAGATGCTCGATGCGCATGCGGTTGGTATTAGGCGACAAGATGATGGATTCGAGCGTGACAGTCTTGTCGTTCAGGCGCGCCTGAAGATCCTTGATGTTCTCGGCGAGCTGAATCTTGTCGCTGCCCGGTCCTTCATGCTCCAGCCCATGAGGGTCGATGAAGCAGATTCGCTGGCTGCCGTCGGCTTTCAGGCACCACAGGATAAAGTCCGGGTAGAAGTTTCCGGCCTCGAAGAAGCCCACGCCTTGCTTGGCGAGGTTTCGCAGCAGGAACAGGCGCTCCCCGCGCGTCTCTACGTCCGCCGCGTTGGTCTGCAGCCAAAGCCGGAGGTCTTCGACGAAGCGGAACTCGGACTTGTTTAGGCCGACCGGCTGGATCTTCACTTTCTCGCTCGATAGCAGCGGCTCATACAGGTGCATCGCCAACCGCACGCCCTGGACGTGGCCGTGGTCGCGCCAGCCTACTTGCGCGAGCTCTTCCTTCAGCGCCTTGATGTCGTCGATCAGGTACTGCTCGTTTGCCTCGACGATGAGCTGATAGTCTGTGCCGTCCGCGGGCAGGTTCTCATGGTCGCAGGTCAGCGGTACCAGCTCCATGCGCGGGTCAAGATACTTGCGCTTCTGGTAATTGAAGCTGCGCTCGAGGGCGGCGCTCAGCAGTTCAACGGCAATCGACTGCCAGTGCCGAACGTTCCCCATCGACGGCGCCCACCACTGCGTGGGCACCAGGACGCAGTACCAGTCCGGCTTTTCCAGCAGAGGGCGGAGCGCATCGCGGGGCACGATGGCGTTCTCCAAGTGTCTTTGGCGGCGGAAACGCTCCAGATCGAACCACAGCTTGTCCCAGTCCAGCATCACGAGGCGCAAGGCGTCGAAATGGCGAGGTCCCGACACCGGGGCGTCGACAGCCTCCCCGGTAATCTCCGCAGCCTGGATCACCTGCAAACGCGGGAAGCGATCCACCACCAGCGGCACCCCTCCTATCGTCAGGCTCGGCGGCAGTGCCGCGAGGCCGAATTCGACTACCGGACCATGCTTGCGGAAGTCGTACTGCTCCAGCGTGTCCCTGCGGAGCTTCGCCCGCAGGATCTTCAGCTTCTGGCCGAAATCGTGGGTGACGTTGAGCGTGATCTCCTCGACGTGGGGCACATCGTTCGGCGGCAAGCCTTCGCTTTCGAGGAAGTCGCGGAAGGTCGCCATGAAGTCCGCCTGCACGCCGAACACGTTCAGCGTCTCCAGGAAGTGGATATCCCGCGGCGGGTTCACCGGCTGATAGCGGCTGGTGCGCATCAGGCTCATGTCCTTGCCCTTCAGCCGCACCCCGCGCCCGAAGAGCTGGATGATCTGGGCGCCCTCGCTCTGGCCCATGCGCATCAGCCCCAAGCTTGATACACGCCAGCAATCCCAGCCTTCGATGAACTTCTTCGAACCGACGAGCAGGTGGATCGGCGAGGTCGGTTTATGCACGTCGCCGAAAACCGGTTCGCCGAACTCGCTCGGGCGCACTTCGGTCAGGGACTGCTTGTGCTCGAGCGCCTCCTGCACGTGCTTGGCGAGCGCCGCGGCGTCGCCGACGTTGATGACCCCGAACGGCGTGTCGGACTCGCCCACCTTCAGCAGCAGTTCGCCGCTGTCGCCCTTGACGCGTTCGACGACGAGATGGCCGCCGCCCGGCGCGTGGAACAGGCGCACGCAGATATCCGCGTAAATCTGCGCGGCATCCTGTTTCAGCCCCTTCAGATACGGGAAGGAGCGCACGAAGATGTCGCGCCCGTGCGCGTCGAGCAGGCCGGTCTGCTGGCTGTCGCCGGTGAGCACGCTGCGGACGAGGCCGATGAATTCCTCGCGCCGGGCGAGGAAGCGTGCGAGGAAATCGAGGATCTGCGCCACGTCGGACGGCGACACGCTTTCCTCGTCCACCTTGCGCCCGGTCACGCTGGCGCCGACGAACACCCACAGTGGCTTTTCAAGGTTGTAGCCGGCATAGCGGCTGCCTGCTTCGGCGAACATCCGCAACTGCTGGTAGAAGGCCAGCAGGGCCGCGGTCAGGTAGGTGTCCTTGTATGCCAGCTCGTCGCCCGGCAGGTTGAAGATGCGGTAGTCCTTGCCGTAGCCGTCGGCGTAGAAATAGCGGTAGCTGTAATCGAACAGCACCGCCTTGGCATAGTTCTCGGCCAGCACGCGGTCGTTGGCGGCGCGCACCGCCTGCTTGAAGGTGGCGGAATACTCGAAGGTGAAGCCCTTCGCGGCCAGCTTGTCGCGCTTGCCCTTCCAGTCGCTGCCGCTCATGCCGCGGTGGCCCTCGTCGACCAGCAGCAGATTGGCATCGCCGAAGCTGTCGACGGCCATCTGTTTCACCTTCTGCTCTTCGGCGAGCTTGGTGATCTCGGTCAGCAGCGGAATGTCGAGGGCACTCTGGCCGCGCGACACCAGGTCGCTTTCCTGGCGCAGCGCTTCCGGGTAGAAACCGTTGTCGCGCAGCTCGCGTTCGTGCTGTGCGGTCAGGCGCTCGTTCGGTGACAGCACGATCACCCGGCTGTAGCTGTCGGCCTGGCCGGTGGCGCGCGCGTGATGGGCGAACTGGCGCAGGTTCACGTGCATCAGCAGGGTCTTGCCGCTGCCGGTGGCGTTCTGCAGGCACAGCTTGTTCAGGTCCTCGACGGCATACGGCGTCAGGCCCGTCTCGCGCCCCTGCGCCAGATGGTGGCGGTTGAAGCGTTCGACGAAGTCGTTGAGCGCCGCGCACAGGCCCTGGCGGTCGTTGAAGTAGCGGTCGAGGTAGATCTCCACGAACAGCAGCGTCAGCCACTGGAAGTATTTCCACGCGATCTCGCCCTTGTGCCGGCGCCGGGCGTTGATCGCCTGCGTATGTGCGACGAGATTGGCGTCGAAGCGCGCCAGCGCCGCCGGCGTCAGGGTCGAGTTCTTCGGCAGATGCGAGATCAGCTCGGCGAGGAAGCGGTGCCGGCCGTCGGGGCCGATGCCCGGTTCGGCATCGCGCAGCGTCTTGGCGATCAGTTCCAGCGGGCGCGCTGGGCGGCCGCCGTCGCGGTGCGGCGCCAGCGGGTCGATGCCGAACAGGCTGAGCAGGTACTGGTTCAGCACCAGCGCGTCCTGGAAGTGGCTGGCGACGAGCGGCGGCTGCGTCCTGGTGCGGCGTGGGGCGCGGCTCATGCTCGGCCTCCCAGGTTTTCGAGTCGGGTCACCCAGGCGTCGAAGCGCGGGCATTGAGCCCGTATGGCGGGCAAGCCGGCGATGCGCAGAACTTCCGGCCCGTGGAACGGCTTTTCGTAATCCCTGCCGAACAGGGCAAGCAGCCGGTGGGATGGGCTGGTTTCGGGCCTGTCATTAACCGCTTCCGGCGAGCCGCAAGCTTCCACAGCGGCCCGCAGGGCGTGCAGTTGCCTTTCGGTTCCGCCCAGTGTCTGCACGGTCAGTTCGGGGACTGCGAATAGCAGGGCCTCGAACTCGTGCAGCTGGATATAGGGCGTGAAATGCCGGCGCTGCGCAGGGGCGACCAGTTCGAGCATGGTCGCCTGCAACGCGTCGACCGAGAGCGTTTCCCGCTGCTTGAAGCGGTAATAGTCGTACAGGGTGCTGACGTGGTCGAAACTGGCGATCAGGTGCGGTAGTGCGCCGCGAATGCGGTCGCGGCTGACGTTGCCGCGCATGTCCACCGGGCTTGCGAACACGCCGTAACGAGCCAGGTGCGGGGCCAGCACCTGCAGGATGAATTCGCGCTCGGTCGCCCCTTCGACGCTGATGCCGAGACGGATCATGCCGGGTTGCCCCCGAGAAGGTTCATCTCCCAGATCTCGCCGACGCGGTAATCCTCCAGCCAGTGCCCGACCGCCTGTTCCTCAAGGCGCCGGAAACGCGATGCGTTGTCGATCTGGTCGACGACCACGATGTCCTGCCAGCCGAATTCGTTGGCCAGCGTTACGGACTGGGTCGTTGCGACGATCTGGGTCCGCGTGCTGGCCATGCGCATCATGGCGCCCAGCAACTGCAGGGCGTAGGGATGCAGGCCAAGCTCCGGCTCGTCGAGCAGGATGATGGTCGGGAGGCGCGGTTGCAGCAGCAGCGTGGCGAGGCAGATGAAGCGCAGCGTGCCGTCCGACAGCATGGACGCGTCGAAATAGTCGTCGCTGCCCTTGTGCTTCCAGCGCAGGCGGATCCAGTCGCTGTTGTCCGGTTGCAGCACGAAGTCATGGAAAAAGGGTGCCACGCGCTGGACGGTCCGGACGATGCGTGCGTAGGCGTCGGTGTCGCGGATGCCGTAAAGGAAGGCTGCGAGGTTTTCGCCCTGGGATCGCAGACGTGTCGTGTCGTGCACGCTGCAAGTGCCCTTCACTTTGGCGGTGTCGCTGGTGTCGTGGAAATGATAGGTCTTCCAGTCCGCAAGAAAGGCGGCGAGGCGCCCGCGTTCCGTCGTGATGTCCGGCTTGGGGAGTGCCGATTCTTCCGCGCCGGTGCGCCCCAGGCGCGTCCGTCGCTTGCGATAGGCGCCGTCACCGCCCTTTGCCGGCGGCTTCAGGCCGGGCGGGGCATGGAACTCGTCCCTGAACACCAGACGGTTATCCGGCGTGGGAGCGAGGACGGCCGCGTAACCGTTGAGGGTAAAGCGGAGTTCAATTTCCAGCTTATCGGTCGTTTTGCGGCCGAAATGCAAAATCCGGTCCGCCCCCCCCTGCTGCTGGGCGTAGAACTGCAGATCCTTGTCCAGCAGCTTGTTCATGAACCTGAAAAAGCTGATGAAATTCGACTTGCCGGCGCCGTTGGCGCCGATCAGCACATTCAGTGGCCCGAGTTCGAGATCCATCGCGCGGATCGAGCGGAACCCCCGCAGGGCCACGCGCTGCAGGCTAGGCGGCTGGTCCATGTCAGGCGTCCTCCCACATGCACTGCGCGAAAGTGTCCTCGATCAGGCGCACGCGTGTGGCGGCAGTGCCGTCGCTGGGGAGCGCGTGGCTGCCGTTCACGTAGATCCAGTCGAACTCGCTGTCGCGCGGGTTGATGCCGCGCTTGCCGAGCCACGCCTCCAGCGCGGCCTGGTCGCGGCCGGGGTCGCCGCCGAGCTTGCGCCAGATCACCAGCACGCGCTCGCGCGAGCGCTCGTCGCCAGGCACGGCCAGCACATGGCCTTCGACGCAGCGGAACCAGAATTCGCCGTCTTCGCGTTCCTTGATCGAGGTGGCGCGCCAGCGCGTGCGCTGGTCCTTCGGCAGGTCGGGGTCGGGCTCGCGCACCAGCTCGACGGCGTAGCGGCGCGGCTGGTCGAGCAGCGCCACATGCAGGCCGATCAGCCAGTTGAAGGTCTCGACGAGGTCGACGGCGCGCTCGACCTGCGCGTCACTGCCGGGCTGCTTCACCTTGAGCCGGTAGGCGGTGGGGTCGGCGAACTCGCGCACATTGAGCAGGCTGGGGCTGCCGGCGGTCTCGAAGTCCAGCCAGTACTTCAGCAGGTAGTCGCGCGCCATGTCGCGGGTCTCGGGCGAGCCGAGGTCGAGCGGCGGCTGCTCGGGCAGTTGCAGGTTGTTCAGCGTGTCTTCGAAGGATTCGAGGCGGAGGTATTTGAAGCAGTGGCTGATACCGTCGCGCGAAACCGGTTTTCCGTCCTTCCAAGTCTTGGAGTACGCAATTTTTTGAATGCGCGGTCTAAGAACTGTATCGAAGTACGCTCCCATTTCGATAAGTACATATTTTCGTCTCCCACCGTCCTCTCGATTGAGGTTAATCACCGCATGCCCAGTTGTGCCGGAGCCCCCGAAATAGTCCAGTACAAAATGCGATTTGCCCATTCCAGAAACGCGAAGACAATCCTCTACAGCGTAGATCGATTTCGGATAGGTGAATGGACATGTTCCGATGAAAAAGTGTTTCAATACCCCCGTCCCATGCTCGGTCGCGGAGTATTTTGCATCGATCCAGTTCGTAGGGGGAAGAACTCCTTCGGAGCCCGGTCTGAACTTGTAATAAATCGTGATTGATCCGTTTGTATCTACCTTTGCCTTGTAATTTTCGGGTGAGGTTCTAATGCTTTCTGGTTTTCCGCGCCACCGACGTTCGGTTCCAATTTCGTCAAGTGGGTAGGCAACTAGCTCTCCGTTTTCCGGTGGGGTGATGTCGGTCCAGATGCGTCGATCATCGTCCCATCGCATTTGAGGTACTCGGATCGTCTCGCCTTTGACATAAAGTGGATAGAATAAAGAAGGGCGATCTTTTCGCTCAGAACCGGATCCGCGCTTTCTGAATAACTCCCACATGAAATTTCCATCGCCGTCCTCGTGCTTGTATCGTGCGGCCTGCTTATCGCTGCGTGGAAGTTTATCCAATTCGCCAAGATAAGTCGCTCTGGCAAAAATGGCATACTCGTGCGCCTGAGCTAATCCACTCGGAACAGGCCGGCCAGATGGATTAATTCGAATGGCAATTGTTCCAAGTAAACTGTCTTGCCCAAATTGTTGCTCAAGCAGGTAGCTTAATTCTCGCTGCTGGTAATCATCGATCGTTGCGCACAGTACGCCGTCAATGCTCATCAAGGGGGGCGTCGCAGCCAAACGATCTGCAATTAGCGCGCACCATGAAGAGCTCCGGTAGCCATTTTTATAAGCGATTGGCCCTGCGTCAGTATTGTAGGGGGGGTCAATGTAAACTGCTTTGATCTGCCTGTTGAGTCGGCTATGTGCGAAATTCAGTGCCTGGAAATTTTCGGCGTGAAGCAAAACACCGTCGCAGGATTGATCAAGATTTTCTTGGCTCGCAAGTATCCGTGATTTTGTATTGGCGTCGTAAAAGCTCGTGTCGATTTGTAGAAAAGGGTTCGCCTTGAGGAACTCCACCGCCAGCGGCACGCTGTACCCCGGCTGCGCCATATCCCCCTCGATCTCGTCGATCGCGAACAGCTTCACCCACTCCTCGCGCTGCCGCTCGTTGGCGGCGATCTCCGGGTAGAAGGATTCGGGGATGCGGTCCAGCGTGATGCAGTACTGGGTGTCGACGACGAACTTCTTCTTCAGCCACAGCTTCTTCTGGAAGTCCTCGAGCTGGGCGAGGAAGTCGATGATGCGGCGGGCGATGCGGCGCAGCACGCGCAGCTTCGTCAGGTAGTCCTCGACGCGCGGCGCGTCGGCGGCCTCGATGTCGTCGAGGCGCATGATTTCGTTCTTGATGTAGAAATCCAGCTCGCGCCGCAGGAAGCCGCCCAGGTTCCTGTGGATGAAGTAGTCCATGGTGTTGCGCGCGGTGAACTGGCCGAGGTACTTGGCCAGCAGCGTGCGGTTCGGCTGCTTCTCGGTGGGGGCGGGGGCGAACAGGGGCTGTTCGAAGGCGCGCGCCAGCGGGTGTTCCGTAGCGAAGGCTGGGAGCCGTTCGCGCACGGCCTGTTCGGCTTCGGCGAGGCGTCTTTGCTGCCAGGTGCCGGCCTGCCCGGTCTTTTCGGGGTCCGGGCGGTAGTCGAACTGGATCACCAGTTCGGGCTGGCCGGTGGCGCCGGTTTCGAGGCGCAGCGGTTCCGCGGCATGCAGGATGAAGAAGCGCTCCTGCCCTTCCTTGACGTTGTCGTGTTCGCCTTCGGTGGCAGCGGCGAGGCGGAAGTGCACCTTGAGCGGTGCATCGCTGCGCATGTCGAAGTCGAAACCGGCCTGCGCGCCCTGCGCCCGCGCCTGCGCCGTGGCGAGATCGAAGCTGAAATTCGTCAGGGTTTCGCTGGACTTGATGTAGTACTGGTCCTTGTTGGCCCAGTGCAGCATCACTTCGCGGCCGTCGTAGGGGATGGCGTAGGGGGCGGCGCGACTGTCGTTCTCGGCGACGAAGTAGCGCTTCGACATGAAGTCGCCCTTGTCGTAGTAGCGGCTGAAGAAGCGGTAGAGGTGGTCGTACACCTGCGCGTCGTCTGCCAGCACGCCGCCGCCTTCGCGTGCGCGCTGCTGCGCGAGCTCGAATTCCTTGCCGACCTTGGTGACGCGGTATTCGGGCTTGAGCTGGCCGGTGGGCAGGAAGACGTCTTCGCCGAGGGTTTCGGCCACGCGCACGCGGGCGGCTTCCAACGCGTCGTGCGCGCCGGCCTGCGATTCGCCGGCGAACTGCGCGTCGATTTCGGCACCCAGTTCGGTGTCGATGAAGGCCTTGATCTGCGCGCTGCGGGCGTGAAGGATGCGGTAGAGGCCGAAGTCGAGCTCGGGCTGGTTGAGCTGGAAGAGCTCGTTCAGCAGTTCGATGAATCGTTCTTTGTGCTTGCTCATGGTCATGCGTTCCGGGTTGCTTCAGGCGTAGGGCGTGAAGTCGTTGCTGTCGCGGATGAGCAACTGCATCAGTTTGGGATGGATGAAGAGCTTTTCCTTGCCGACCTGGACTTCGCGCAGCACACCGATCGCGACGAGTTCCTTGAGGTGGCGTGAGGCCGCCTGACGTTGGGCGATCTGCTTGTCGACGACGTTGCCGATGCGGCAATAGGGTTGCTCGAAGATCACGTCCACCAGTTCGCGCGAGTAGGTCTTGGGCAGTCGCTCGCGCACGAAGCCCGTGGTGTGTTCGGCGAGCGCACGGATGGCGGCGATTTTCGCGCCCGTCCAGCGTGCTGTCTCTTCCACCGCGGTGAGCATGTACAGCAGCCAGGGCTCCCACGCCTGTTCGCGGGTCACGTCCAGCAGCAGGCGGTAGTAATCGGCCTTGTGCGCGATGATGTAGCGGCTGAGATACAGGATGGGGAGCGTGAGCAGGCCTTCGTGGATCAGGTAGAGGATGTTGATCACGCGCCCGGTGCGGCCGTTGCCGTCGGAAAACGGGTGGATGGCTTCGAACTGGTAGTGTCCGACGGCCATGCGGACGAGCGGGTCGAGGCCGGTTTCGTTGTGCAGGAAGCGTTCCCAGTTGGCGAGGAGCTCGCGCAGGCGGGTTTCGCCTTCCGGCGGGGTGTAGATGATCTCGCCGCTGCGGTCGTTCGCGAGTTGCGTGCCCGGGGTGCGACGAATGTCCATGTCGACGCCCTTGAGCATGCGGCAGATCTCGACTGCCGTGCCGGTGCACAGGGGGCGTTCTGTCAGGGAGTGAAAGCCGCGGTGCAGGGCCGTGCGGTAGCGCAAGGCTTCCTTCGTGGCGGGGTCGGCCTGGTTGTCGCCGTCCTGAGCATGCCGGAAAAGCAGGTCGGTGGTGGTGACGATGCTCTCGATCTCGGAGCTGTCCTTGGCTTCGAGCAGCGGGATGGTGTTGATGAGCACGGTCTGGTTCGGGATCAGCCCGGCCGCCTGTTTGAGCTCAGCCAGCGCGCTGCGCGCGTCGATGCAGCGCTTGAGCACGGCCTTCGTTTCGAGTTCGACTCCCGGCGGGATCGGCGGCAGGGCGTTGTAGGGGACGTCTGCCTGCCAGCGGGGAGGAGTGATGGTCATGAAGGTGGTCCTGTTGCAGTGCGCGATGACAGACGGCGCGCCGTTGGGGCGCGCCGTCTCGTGTCGTCAGTGTAAACATGTCGCGATAACGTGTCGCTGTTCTCGCGTTTTGGCGACACGTTTGTGCAACGTGTCGCCGGCGACGACATGACCCGAAAACATGTCGTCGAAACGTGTTTTCGGCGACACGTCAGCGCACCGTCCAGCGCACGGTGAACAGCGTGTGGGTGCGGCTGGCGCGGTGCAGCCGCTTTTCGAGTGCCTCGATGAGGGCGTCGCGGCGGGTTTCGATCTCGTCTTCCACCGCGAAGATCTCCTGGCGCTGCCGGCGCTGTTCGCCTTCGGCCCTGCGGATTTCGTCCTGCATGCGTCGGGCTTCGTCCATGCTCTGGGCCAGGCGGGCCTGCCGTTTGAGGCCTTTGAGCCTGAGCTTGGTGTCCTGCAGCGCCTGTTCGGCGGCGAGGATGCGGTCGTCGGCCCAGGCGTCGAGCTTTTCGCGTTCCTGCTGGAAGTACTTGTCGTTCTGCTCCAGTGCGCGGCTCAGGGCGGCGTCGAGCTGGCGGCGGGCGTTGCCGTGCAAGGCTTCCGGCGCTGCACCGGCGGCGGGCTGGACGGATGCCATGAGCTGGAACAGTTTTTCGCAGGTTTCCTGGTCGAGGAGTTCGCCACTGTCGGCCTGCGCAGTGAAGACCAGATGTTCTTCACGCTGGAAACTGTCGAGTTCGAGCAGGTTGAGCTGCAACCAGCCGTTCTGCCCGACGAGTCGTTCGATGACGCTGATGCGGGGATTGCGTGCTTCGAGCCAGCGGGCATAGTCGAACTGCAGGGTGGCGTCGGCGGCTGCGGCGTTGCGCCCCTGGTCGAGTACGTATTCGCCGAGGGGATGGGTGAGGCGGTAGATCCGCGTGTGTTCGGGCGGCGCCTGCCTGGCGGATTCGCCCTTGCGGATGAGCTGGTAGTGCCCGGCCGGGATATGCGGCAGGGGCGGCAGGGCGAGGTCGAAGGCGAGCTGCCGGGCGTCGAAGCGCGCCTTGCCGGCCAGGACGTGGCGGGTGAGCAGCCAGAACAGCCGGGAGATGCGGTCGATCTGCGTTTCGGCGCGCTCGCGGTGGGTTTTCAGCAGGTTGTGGATGTCGGCGTCGAAGTGTTCGAGCAGGAGTTTTTCGGTTTCCTGCATGCGGGCCTGGATGTCGGCATCGAGTTCGGCGCGCAGGTCGGCGAAGGCGGCGTCGATTTCCTGAGGCGTGCGGCAGCGGTCGTAGATCTCGGCGATGCGCTTCTCGAAATCGATGCCGGCTTCGATGCGCCCGAGAATTTCGTCGGAGGCGCCGAAGACGCCGTCGAACAGCCGGAATTTGTCCTGCAGCAGTTCCAGCACGCGCCGGTCCGCTTCGTTGCGCTGGTTGAGGAAATTGATGACCACCACGTCGAAGCGCTGGCCGTAGCGGTGGCAGCGGCCGATGCGCTGCTCGACGCGCTGAGGATTCCAGGGGAGGTCGTAGTTTACGACGAGCGAGCAGAACTGGAGGTTCACGCCCTCGGCAGCCGCTTCGGTGGCGATCAGGATTTCGGCGTGCTCGCGGAAGTAGTCGATGAGCGCGGTGCGGCGGTCCACCGCCGGAGAACCGGTGGCCCGGTCGCTTCCGGCGTAGCGCGCGAGCCAGCGTTGGTAGATGCCGGTAGCGCCGGTGCCCTGGTTGCCACCGCTGAAGGTGACGACCTTTCCAGCGTGGCCGTGGGCTTCGAGGAAGCGGGCGAGGTATTCCTGTGTGCGGCGGGATTCGGTGAAGATCACTGCCTTCCGCGGCGCGCCCATGTCGGCCAGGCGGGCGAAGCCCTGTTCCAGTGCGTTCAGCAGGGCATGGGATTTCTGGTCTTCCCGGATGCCATGGGCGATCGAGATGTAGGTGTCGAGCTCGACCATCTCGCTGCGCAGCAGGTCGAAGTCGATGCCAGCCGGGTTTTCGCCGGCCGCGGCCGCGGCCTCGGCGTCTTCTGCCGCGGCCTCGAGCAGCTCCTCGTCGAGCTCGTCGCCCTCGACAAGGTGCTCGAACCAATCCGCGCCGATGCTCTGGCGTTCGAACAGCTTCTGCAGGCGATCGCGAATGGCTTCCAGTGTCGTGACGACGGCTTCGGTCGAAGAGGCCAGCAGTTTGCGCAGGATGAGCGCGACGAGGTGCTTCTGACGTTGCGGAAAACCGTAGCTGAAGTCGCATTGGAGATAGGCCGAGATGAGGTCGTACAGCCTTTGTTCGTCGTCGCTGGGCGTGAACGGCGTCGTGAGCGCATGGCGCCGGGTGTAGGGCACGTATTCGAGGACGTCCTTGCGCAAGGTGCGCTTGACGAAGGGCTGCAGGCGGCGGCGCAGGGCGATCAGGTCGCCGCCGCTGTTGCCGTATTGGGCGCGGAAGCTGCGTTCGTCGCCGAAGATGTCTTCGTCGATCAGGGAGCTGAGTCCGTAGAGCTCCAGCAAGGAGTTCTGCAGCGGCGTCGCCGTCAGCAGCAGTTTGCGTCGCCCCGCCAGCGAGCGCTTGAGCGACTGGCCGGTCTCGTGGCTCTTGCGGTGTGCGTTGCGCAGCTTGTGCGCCTCGTCGATGACCACGAGATCCCACGGAACGGAGCCTAGCTGCGCTTCCATGCGGGCCGCGAAGTTCAGCGACATGATGCTGATGACGTCGCGATCGAGCGGTTCGTAGATGCCCTCCTGGCGGAGCCGGAGCCAGGTCCGTGCGTCGAGCACCTGTGCGGGAACGTTGAATTTGTCGGAAAGCTCCTGCGCCCATTGTTTGCGCAGTGCGGCGGGGCAGATTACCAGCAGCCTCCGGCGCCGTTCCGCCCACAGCTGGCACATGACGAGCGCCGCTTCGATGGTCTTGCCCAGACCGACTTCGTCGGCAAGCATGACTCCCTTGCTGAGGGGGTTCTCCAGGGCAAAGAGGGCCGCGTCGATCTGGTGAGGGTTGAGGTCGACGCTGGCGTCGAACAGCGATTGGGAGAGACGGCCCTCCTCACTAGCCGCGTGGCGACGAGTCAGCTCCCAAGCGTAATACTTCGCATGATGCGGTGTCAGGCATTCGGCATTGAACATTGGCCTCACTCTTGTAGGCCTGCGCGAAGCGGCGTGCCCGTGTCAGTGCATCGTAGCAAAAGCATGTGCGGAAAATGCAGGAGTCCTATCGAAAATGGGGGGAAGTGAAACGTCGCAGCAGCCGTTTCAGATCTGTAAGCACCCGGTTCTTAGAAAACCGGGTGCTTACGCCGTCAATACTTGAAGGGCGTCATGGCCGAAAGATCAGCCCAGCGTTAGCGGCTTGATCCTGATCGCCAGCGGCGAGCCCTTGCGCGCGCGGCGGTGGACCAGCGTCGCGAGCTGCGCCGGTTTCAGGTCGACGCTCGTCGCCTTGTTGCCGCGGCCGATGCCTGCGACTTTCAGCACCGCTTCATCGGCCGGCGCCGCGACCGCGACCATCGATTCGCCCTCGTCGAGCGCCATGACGATGACGCCCCGGCCGCCGGCCTGCACTTTCATCTCGCTGCGCGGGAACACCAGCAGGCGGCCGTTCTCCGACACCGCGGCGATGCGCTCGCCGAGCACGCGCGCCGGCGCCAGCACTTTTTCGCCTTTCTCGACGGTCATGAACGCCTTGCCGGCGCGCTGGCGGCTCGTCGCCTCGAGGAGCGTGCAGATGAAACCGTAGCCGCCGGAGTTGGCGAACATCCAGGCCGACTCGGGTTCGGCAGAGACGACCTGCGCGAGCTTGGCGCCGTTCTGGAAGTCGACCAGTGTTGCGATCGGCACGCCGTCGCCGCGCCCGCCCGGCAGCTCGGCGACGCGTATCGTGTAAGCGCGGCCGTGCGTGTCGAGGACGACGAGCGGCCACGTGCTGCGCGTCTCGACGAGCGCGAACGCGAAGTCGCCCGCCTTGTACGTGACGGCCGCGGCGTCGATGCCGTGGCCCTGGCGCGCGCGTACCCAGCCGTTCTTCGACACGATCACCGTCACCGGCTCGTCGGGCACGCTGATTTCGGCGGGAGCGACGGCGGCGACGCTCTCGATCAGCGTACGCCGCTCGTCGCCGTATTTCTTCGCGTCGTCGGTGATCTCCTTGAGGATCAGCTTCGTCATCGCCGCGCGGCTGTCGAGCAGGTGCTGCAGCTTCTCGCGCTCTTCCTTGAGTTCGGCGAGCTCCTTCTCGATGCGGAAGCCTTCGAGGCGCGCGAGCTGGCGCAGGCGGATCTCGAGGATGTCCTCGGCCTGGATCTCGGACAGGCCGAACGCATCGATCAGCGCCGGCTTCGGCTCGTCGGATTCGCGGATCACGCGGATCACGTCCTCGATGTGCAGGAACGCGATCATCCGGCCTGCGAGGATGTGCAGGCGCCGGTCGACTTCGTCGAGGCGGTGACGCGTGCGCCGCTCGACGGTGACATAGCGGAAGTCGATCCACTCGCGCAGGATCTGCACGAGGTTCTTCTGCTGCGGCCGGCCGCCATGCACGGGACCATGGCCGATCATCGTCATGTTCACCGACACCGAGTTTTCGAGGCTGGTGTGCGCGAGCAGCACCGCCATGAACTCGTCGCGGCTCTGGCGCGACGAGCGCGGCTCCAGCACGATGCGCACCGGCGACTTGTCGCTCGACTCGTCGCGCACCGTCTCGAGCACGCCGAGCACGAGCTGCTTGAGGTTCTTCTGCTCCTGGCTGACGTCCTTCTTGCCGCCGCGCGGCTGCGGGTTGGTGAGCGTCTCGATTCCCGCGAGCACGCTGGCGGCCGACACGCCGTGCGGCAATTCGTCGATGATCACGCGCCACTGCCCGCGGGCGAGTTCCTCGACGTGCCAGCGAGCGCGCATGCGCAGGCTGCCGCGCCCGCCGGCGTAAGCGTCGCGGATCGCGTCGGCCGACGAGATCAGCTGGCCGCCGCCGGGGAAATCCGGACCGGGCAGCAGCGGCAGGACGTCGTCGAGCCCGGCGTCGGGATGCCGGATCAGGTGGCAGACGGCGTCGGCGACTTCGCGCAGGTTGTGCGGCGGGATCTCGGTCGCCATGCCGACGGCAATCCCCGAGGCGCCGTTGAGCAGCACGAACGGCAGGCGGGCCGGCAAGAGCTGCGGCTCATGAAACGCGCCGTCGTAGTTCGGTACGAAGTCGACGGTGCCGCGGTCGATCTCGGCAAGCAGGAGTTCCGCGATCGGCGTCAGCCGGCATTCGGTGTAGCGCATCGCCGCGGCCGAGTCGCCGTCACGCGAGCCGAAGTTGCCCTGGCCGTCGACGAGCGGGTAGCGCAGCGAGAAGTCCTGCGCGACGCGCACCATCGCGTCATAGACGCTGGTGTCGCCGTGCGGGTGGTACTTGCCGATGACATCGCCGACAACGCGCGCCGACTTGACGTGCTTCGACGCCGCCGACAGGCGCATCTCGTTCATCGCGTAGAGGATGCGCCGCTGCACCGGCTTCATGCCGTCCTCGACCTGCGGCAGCGCGCGTGACTTGACGACGCTCATCGCGTACGCGAGGTAGGCGCGCTCGGCGTGGCGGTCGAGTGGCAGCGGGCCGTCGCCGGGGGGCAAAGCCTCGTTGCCGGCGGAAGCGGGTGGAGAGGGCGGCGCTGGCGGGAGACTGCTGAAAAGGTCCAGGGATTCGGTAGTCATGGAGCGGTGAAGTAAGCGGCAGGGGATTCCATCAGGCGCTGGTCGACCCAGTTTTCCAGGCGCAGGCCGTCCACCCGTTCGAATTCGCGTGTGTTGTTGGTGACCAGCGTGCAGTCGAGCGCAAGCGCATGCGCCGCAATCTGGGTGTCGAGCGCGCCGATCGGCGTGCCGCGTCGCATCAGTTGCGTACGCAGTTCGGCATAGCGCCAGATCGCCCTGTCGTCAAAAGGGGCCACCTCCAGCGGCAGCAGAAAGGTTTCCAGCGCTGCACGGTTGCGGGGTGAAGCGCTTTTCGTTACGCCATACGCGAGTTCCGCCGCGGTGATGACCGATACGCCGATGTCGCCGATCGGGTGCCCATCGAAGTGGGCGCGCACGTGGGCTGGGCGATGATTGATGAGGTAGATGCAGATGTTGGTATCGAGCATGTACTTCACGGCAACAGCGCCTCGCGTTCCGCTTGTTCCGGCGCGCCGCGCTCGATCGTGAATCCCGGCTCGAAGGCCTCCAGCGCCCCGAACAGCGTACCCCAGCCGTGGCGCGGCAGCAGCACGACGGCGTCGCCGACGCGCTTGATGAACACTTCGTCGCCCTCGAAGCGGAACTCCTTGGGCAGGCGTACCGCCTGGCTGCGGCCGTTCGTGAAAAGTTTGGCGGTATCCATGGCGGCTCCGGACTTGTGGAATCTATCATCAGTATATATCATCACGTGCATCGAGCAGCTATCCCCCGGCAACATCGCTGCGGAGGGGCACAGTGAGTCGCACGTGAGCAGCGGATCCGACCATCACGGCGGCGAAGTCGCGAGGCCACGCACGTGGCGCGGACTGCGTCAGACGTCCGCTTCGACGCTGTCGCCCTTCGCTTCCATCCACGCGCGCCGCCCGGACGCTTCGCCCTTGCCCATCAGTAGCGTGAACATCTTCAGCGTGTCGTCGAGCGCGTCCGCGCGCACTTCGACCGGCAGCACGCGCCGCGTCGCGGGGTCCATCGTCGTCTCGCGCAGCTGGTCCGGGTTCATCTCGCCGAGGCCCTTGAAGCGGCCGACTTCGATCGCGTCGGGCTTGAAGCCTTCCTTTTCTAGGCGGTCGCGGATCGCGGCGAGCTCGCCGTCGTCGAGCGCATAAAGCCTGCGCGCCGGGCGTTTCTTGCCCTGCGCAGGTACATCGACGCGGTACAGCGGCGGCTGCGCGACATGGATGTGGCCGCGCGCGATCAGTTCCGGGAAGTGGCGGAAGAACAGCGTCAGGAGCAGCGTCTGGATGTGCGCGCCGTCGACGTCGGCGTCGGACATGATGACGACCTTGCCGTAGCGCAGGCCGGACAGATCCGGGGTGCTTCCAGCCGCATGCGCATCGACGCCGAGCGCGACTGCGATGTCGTGAATCTCGGCGTTCGCGAGCAGGCGGTCGGGGTCGATCTCCCACGAGTTCTGCACCTTGCCGCGCAGCGGCAGGATCGCCTGGGTTTCCTTGTTGCGCGCCATCTTCGCCGAGCCCCCGGCCGAGTCGCCCTCGACGAGGAAAAGCTCGTTGTCGGCAAGGTCCTCGGATTCGCAGTCGGAGAGCTTGCCCGGCAGCACCGCGACGCCGGAGGTCTTTCTCTTCTCGACTTTCTGCGCGCTTTTCTGCCGCGCGAGCGCCTGCCGGATCGACAGTTCCGCGATCGCACGGCCGGCTTCGACGTGGTTGTTGAGCCAGATCTCGAACGGGTCGCGGATCATCGACGACACAAGCTTCACCGCTTCGCGCGAGTTCAATTTTTCCTTCACCTGGCCCTGGAACTGCGGGTCCAGCAGCCGCGCCGACAGCACGAAGCTCATGCGGCCGCAGACGTCCTCTTGCTGCAGCTTGACGCCGCGCGGCAACAGCGCGTGGTGTTCGATGAAGCTCTTCACTGCGTCGAACACGCCGGCGCGCAGGCCGCTTTCGTGCGTGCCGCCGGCGACGGTCGGGATCAGGTTGACGAAGGACTCGCTCGGCACCGTGTGCTCGAACCACGCCAGCGCCCAGGCCGCGCCCTCGCCGGGCGCGTAGGCAGGGTCGTCCTTGCCGGCGTACTTTTCGCCGGTATAGAGCGGCGCAACCGCTTCGATGTCGCCGGCCTGCTCGCGCAGATAGCCGGCCAGGCCTTCGGGGTAGGTCCAGGTCTTCGTCAGCGCTGCGCCGCCCGCCTGCTCGATGTCGAGCCGTACCGACACGCCCGGCAGCAGCACCGCTTTCGAGCGCAGCAGGCGCTCGAGCTCGCCCTGCGGCACGCGCGGCGCCTCGAAATATTTCGCGTCCGGCCACACGCGAACGCGCGTGCCGCTCTGCCGGCCGCAGTCGCCGGCCACAGTGATCGCGCCGACTTTCTCGCCGCCGTCACTGAACTCGATGCGATGGATCTTGCCCTCGCGCCTGACTTCGACTTCAACGCGCGTCGACAGCGCGTTCGTCACCGCGACGCCGACGCCGTGCAGGCCGCCGGAAAACGCGTACGCGCCGTTGCCGTCGCGCTTGTCGAACTTGCCCCCGGCGTGCAGGCGCGTGAAGGCGAGCACGACGACCGGCACGCGTTCGTCCGGATGCAGGCCGACCGGGATGCCGCGGCCATCGTCGGCGACGCTGATCGAGCCGTCGAGGTGCAGCGTCACGTGGATCTTCTTCGCGAAGCCGCCGAGCGCCTCGTCGGCAGCGTTGTCGATGACTTCCTGGATGATGTGGGCGGGCGAGTCGGTGCGGGTGTACATCCCGGGGCGCTCGCGCACCGGTTCGAGCCCTTTGAGGACGCGAAAGGAGGATTCGTCGTAGTGCTGCTTGCCTGTCATGAGTGTGTGATCTGCGCTTCGTGGCCGCTCGGCGAAAGGCCGGGGGGTGCAAGGATACTCGTTGAACGGGGATCGGACACGCGGCAGCGGGCCGCCCGGTTCATTGCCCGCGCATGAAGAAGCGGTCGAGCTCGCCCATCGTCAGCTGCGTCCAGGTCGGGCGGCCGTGGTTGCACTGGTCGGCGCGCTCGGTGGCTTCCATGTCGCGCAACAGCGCGTTCATCTCCGGGATCGTCAGACTGCGGTGCGCCCGCACCGCGCCGTGGCACGCCATCGTCGCGAGCAGCTCGTTGCGCCGTGCGGTGACGACTTCGGAGGCCGGGAATTCGCGCAGTTCCTCGAGGAGCTTCCTCAGCAGCTCGCCGATCGGTGCGGACGCGAGCAGCGCCGGCACGCTGCGCACCGCGAGTTCGGCCGGCCCGACGGGTGCGACTTCGAAGCCCATGCGGGCGAGGACTTCGGCGCATTCTTCGGCGGCTGCCATGTCCTTCGCGCTAATCGACAGCACCGCCGGGATCAGCAGGCGCTGCACCGCGGGCTGGCCGTCGAGCACCGTCTTGAGCTTCTCGTAGAGAATGCGCTCGTGCGCCGCATGCATGTCGACGAGGACGAGGCCGGCGGCGTTCTGCGCGAGGATGTAGATGCCATGGAGCTGTGCGATCGCGTAGCCGAGCGGAGCGCTCGCAGCCTCAATGGGCGGCATTGGTGCTTCAGCGGCCGTAGCCGCCCCCCGACCCGCGGACGGGGCGAAAGCCGTCGGGCGAAATCCGCTGGCGTCGGCCGGCGAAGAGGGGCTTTCGGCCGGGCGGGCGCTCGCGGCGAAATCGTAATAGCTGCGGCTCGCCGCCTCCATCGCGAGGCGGCCCTGCACCGGTGCCGCGTCGTGGCCGGCAGCGTTCGCGTACCGAAGCGGATTCGCAGCGCGTGCCGGCGCGGTGGAACCGCCCGGATCGGCTTCCGCAGCCACCGCAGCCGCATTGGCATTGTCGCCCGTGACGCCGATGCCGGCGCCGGAGGCAGCGAGGCTGCGCGTCAGTGCGTGGAACACGAACTGATGAACCGCCCGCGCCTCGCGGAAGCGCACCTCGATTTTCGCCGGATGCACGTTGACGTCGACGCCGGCCGGGTCGAGCTCGAGGAACAGCACGTAGGCCGGATGACGGCTGCCGTGCAGGATGTCGGCGTACGCCTGGCGCACTGCGTGCGTCAGCAGCTTGTCGCGCACGAAGCGGCCGTTGACGAAGAGATACTGCGCGTCGCGGCTCGTGCGCGAATATGCCGGCAGCGCGGCGACGCCGGCGAGGCGCAGCGGCCCGGCATCGGCATCGAGGTTGCGCGCGTGCTGCAGGAAATCGTCGCCCATCAGCGCCGCGACGCGCCGCAGCGGGTCCCCGGCGGGCAGGCGATGGACGACGCGGCCGTTGTGCGCAAGCTGCAGGCCGATGTCGGGGCGGGCGAGCGCAATGCGGCGGAACACTTCGTCGCAGTGCGCATATTCGGTTGCCTCGGATTTGAGAAACTTGCGCCGCGCTGGTGTGCTGTAGAAGAGATCGGCAACGTCGACGACAGTGCCCTGGTTCAGCGCGGCCGGCGCGAGGCTGCGGTCGGTGCCGTCGATGCGCCATGCGTGTGCGCTGCCTTCGGCGCGGCTCGTCAGCGTCAGGCGCGCGACCGCCGCGATCGCCGCGAGCGCTTCGCCGCGGAAGCCCATCGTGCCGACCTGTTCGAGATCTTCGAGCGTCGCGATCTTGCTCGTCGCGTGGCGTTCGAGCGCCAGCGCGAGATCGTCGCGTGCGATGCCGCAGCCGTCGTCGGCCACCCGGATGCGGCGCACGCCGCCCTGTTCGAGCTGCACGTCGATCGCGCGTGCGCCGGCGTCGAGCGCGTTCTCGAGCACTTCCTTCAGGACGGACGCCGGCCGCTCGACGACTTCGCCGGCAGCGATCTGGTTGACGAGGACATCGGCGAGCGGTCGGATGGCGGCGGGGCGATGGGCGGACATGCGGGCAGCGGGAAGCTCGGGGAGCGACGATTATACGGGCCCGCGCGCCCGCACCGGCCGCTGCAGCCAGGGGCGCTCATTTGCCCCGCCGGCCTGAAGCTTCGACGGCCTTCCGGTATCATGCCGGCGGAGCCTCGCGCGCATCATCCCGGCCGGCTCCGCGGCGCTGCAGGGCATGGGCCGCCGTTTTTCCCGCCGGCGCGTTAAGGCGCGCCCGATTCAAACCTCAAGAATCCACCTATGAAGTCGATCGTCATTCTCGTTTCCGGCCGCGGCAGCAACATGGAAGCCATCGTGCGCGCCGCCATCCCCGGTGCGATCATCAGCGCGGTGATCAGCAACCGGCCGGACGCAAAGGGCCTCGAGTTCGCCGCTGCCCGCAGTATCGCGACGGGCGTCGTCGATCACAAGGCGTTCGCGACCCGCGAAGCGTTCGACAAGGCGCTGGCCGAAGCGATCGACATGCATCGGCCGGACCTGGTCGTCCTCGCCGGCTTCATGCGCGTGCTGAGCGACGATTTCGTGCGGCATTACGAAGGCCGTCTGCTCAACATCCATCCGTCGCTGCTGCCCGCATTCCCGGGCCTGCACACTCATCGCCGCGCGCTCGAAGCGGGCATCCGGATCCATGGCGCGACAGTGCATTTCGTCACCGCGGCGCTCGATTGCGGCCCGGTGGTCATCCAGGCGGCCGTGCCGGTGTTGTGCGGCGACGACGAGGAAGCTCTCGCCGCGCGGGTGCTGGTGCAGGAACACCGCATCTATCCGCAGGCGGTGCGCTGGTTCGTCGAAGGCCGCCTGGCGCTTTCCCCCGAAGGCAGGGTGTCGGTGCAGGGTGAAGCACGGCCGGACGCCGGCTGGACCGTCCCGGCGCTCGAAGCGACGCCGACAAGCGCGAGCGGAGCATGCGGCACCGACTCCTGATCGCCGCGGTCGGCGCATCCCTGTTGGTCCATGCCGCGCTGGCGGGGGCGGCTGAGAGTCTCGCCGCGCCGCCGCAGGCGGCTGTCCGGATGCAGCCGCTGGCCGCGCCATCGGCGGCGGCACGGCCGCTGCAGCTCGCCGCCGTGCCGTCGGCCGCTCCGAGTAAACCGGGTGTTGCTGCATGGCCCGCGCAGGGCAGCATCCGCTATCGCGTGATGTACGGCGAAGGCGGTTTCGAAGTCGGCGAGGCGCTGCACGACTGGACGCACGACGACAAGCGCTACCGGATGACGGTCAGCCTCAAGACCACCGGCGTCATGGATCTGCTGCGCTCGCTGCAGTACGAGCAGCGCAGCGAGGGGCGAATCGGCCCGAAAGGGCTCGTCCCCGAGCATTTCCGCGTCGAGCAGTCGGGCAAGAAACCCGAGACGGCGGAGTTCGACTGGAACACCGGACAGGTGACGATGCGACGCGGCAGCCGCACTCGTACCGCGCCCGTCGAACGCGGCGACCAGGACCTGCTGAGCCTGTGGCACCAGATCGGTCTGACCGACGCCGCCGCCCTGCCGGATGAACTCAAGGTCGTCAGCGGCAAGTCGGCGACGCCTTCGGTGCTCGAGCGGGTCGGCGCCGAACAGCTGGTGCTGCCGATCGGCAGGCTCGACACGCAACGCCTGCGCGCCCGTGCGCTGAGCGGGAAACTCTCGATCGACGTGTGGTTGGCGCGGGAATACGGCACGTTGCCGGTGCGCATCCGCATCACCGACGACAAGGGCGACGTGCTCGATCAGCAGGCGGTGGAAGTGCGCCTGGCGCCCCCGGGCCAGGCCGCGGTGAAGCTTGTTGGGTCCGACGATGGCAAAGGCGCTTCGCCTGGGCCGGTCGGCACACTCGCCGCAGCGCAGGAAAAGATCGAATTACGGGCGGACGACCGCGCCGCCGCATCCAACCACGAGTGAGAACCGATTGACGATGTCCAAACACGACGAGGCTGCCTCGCGCAGCCTGCTGATCCATGCCGCCCGCGTTCTCGGGATGGTGCTCACTTTCGAACACCCGGCTGACGTGGTGCTGTCGCGCTACTTCCGCGAGAACCGCGAAATCGGGCACCGCGACCGCGGCTTCATCGCCGAGGCGGTGTATGGCATCGTGCGCCGCCTGCGCTGGCTGCGTCGCCTGGTCGGCGAGGATGTGCGGCCGCGCACGCTGCTGCTCGCGTGGCTTGCGCGCGGCGAAGGCTGGCCGATGCGCCATTTCGAAGGGCTCGCGTCGGCGACCGAGCGCGACTGGATCTCCGGTATCAAGGCACGCGAACTCGACGAAGGCTCGTTCGCCGAGCGCGCCGACCTGCCCGACTGGCTCGCGGAGCGGCTGCTCGCCACGCACGGCGAAGCGGAGGTGCTCGAACTCGCGCACAGCCTGAACCGGCCGGCGCCGCTTGACCTGCGCGTCAACGTGCTGAAGGCCGATCGCGGCGAAGTGCTCGAAAAGCTGAAATTCGCCGGCATCGAGGCGAAGCCGTGCCCGTTCTCGCCGCACGGCATCCGCCTCGGCGCCAAGCCCGCGCTGCAGAAGCATCCGCTGTTTCTCGAAGGTGCGTTCGAGGTGCAGGACGAAGGCAGCCAGTTGCTCGGCTTCCTCGTGCAGCCCAAGCGGGGCGAACTGGTCGTCGATTTCTGCGCCGGCGCCGGCGGCAAGACGCTGCAGCTGGGCGCGATGATGCGCTCGACCGGCCGGCTGTACGCATTCGACGTGTCGGAGAAGCGGCTCGCGAAACTCAAGCCGCGCGTCGCGCGCGCCGGGCTGTCGAACGTGCATCCAGTGCTGATTGCGCACGAGCGCGACGCGAAGGTCAAGCGCCTCGCCGGCAAGGCCGACCGGGTGTTCGTCGATGCGCCGTGCAGCGGCCTCGGCACCTTGCGCCGCAACCCGGACCTGAAATGGCGCCAGACGCCGGAATCGGTCGCCGAAATGGTCGCCAAGCAGGGCGCGATCCTCGAATCGGCGGCGCGCCTCGTGAAGCCCGCAGGACGGCTCGTCTATGCGACCTGCAGCCTGCTCGTCGAGGAAAACGACGCCGTCGTCGACGCATTCCTGGCGGCGCACCCGGAGTTCCGCGAGATCGACGCGACCGAGGTGCTGAAGAAACAGGGCATCGCGCTCGATACCGGCGCACGCCTGCGCCTGTCGCCGCGCAAGCACGATACCGACGGCTTCTTCGCCGCGGTGCTGGAGCGGGCGCCGGCCGATGCGTGAACATCTGTGCCGTGCGTTGCTGCTGCTCGTGGCGCTTGCGGCGCCGGCGCTCGCGTCCGCTTCCGGCGGGCGCACGCTGCCGGCGCGCGGTTCCATCGAAGTCGTGTTCTCGCCCGAGGATGGTGGCGAAGAGGCGCTGCTGCGCGTCATCGGCGCGGCACGCGAAACGCTGCATGTGCAGGCGTACGTATTCACCAGCCGTCCGATCGCCGATGCGCTCGTCAAGGCTCATCGGCGCGGCGTGCAGGTCCAGGTGCTCGCCGATGCCCAGATGAACCGGCGCGGCAAAGGCAATGCGCTGCCCAGGCTCCTCGCCGCCGGCGTGCCGGTGGCGCTGGAGACGCGTTACGCCGCGGCCCACAACAAGGTGCTGATCGCCGACGGCGGCGGACCGGCGTGCGTGGTCGCGACCGGTTCGTACAATTTCACGTGGTCGGCGAACAAGCGCAATGCCGAAAACTTGCTCGTGCTGCGTGACAACTGTCCGCTCGCCGCCGCCTATCTCGACAACTGGCGTCGCCATCGCGAGGACGCGACCCCCGTCACCCGTCTGCCCTGGAAGCCCTGAACGTGCGTGGTGACTCGCAGTTTGCACTGCTGCTGACCGAAACCTGGCGCGATCTGCAAAGCCCTGCCGTGCTGTGGCAGCTTGCGGCGCTCGCCGGCTGCCTGCTGCTGGCGTGGCTGTTCGCGCGCTCGACGCTGCTGCGGGTCGCGGCGGGCAACCACGCCGACACCCCGGCTTACCGATTCGGGCGCAGCGGATTGCGCCGCGTGCTGTTTCCGCTTGCGGCGCTGGTGTTGGTCATCGGCGCGCGTGCCGTGCTGGAAGAGTTTCACAACGTGAGCCTGCTCAATGTCGCGGTGCCGTTGCTGATCTCGCTCGCGCTGATCCGCCTCGTCATGTTCGCGGTGCGGCAGGCCGTCGCCCGGTCGAGCTGGATCGCAAGTTTCGAGCGGATCTTCGCTGCCGTCGCATGGTCGGTCGTCGCGCTGCACATCGTCGGCTGGTTGCCACAGGTCATTGGCGGGCTGGACTCGGTTTCGTTCACGCTCGGCAGCCAGCGGCTTTCCCTGTGGACCGTGCTGCAGGGCATCGCGATGGTGCTGTTGACGCTGCTCGTCGCGCTGTGGGCAGCCGGGCTGCTGGAGCGCCGCTTGGCGACGACGGCCGGGCTCGACGAGAACGTGCGCATCGTGATGCTGCGCGTCGCGAAGGCCGCGCTGGTGCTGGTGGCAGTGCTCGTCGCGCTGCCGATGGTCGGCATCGACCTGACGACGCTGTCGGTGTTCGGCGGCGCGCTCGGTGTCGGTCTCGGCTTCGGCCTGCAGAAGATCGCTGCGAACTATGTTTCCGGCTTCATCATCCTGCTCGACCGCTCGCTGCGCATCGGCAACATGATCAGCGTCGGCGCCGAGCGCGGCATCGTCACGCAGATCAACACCCGATACACCGTCATCCGCGCGCCCAGCGGCGTCGAATCGCTGGTGCCGAACGAAGTGCTGGTCGGCTCGGTGGTGCAGAACGAAACGTACACCGACACACGGGTCGCCGTGCCCCTGAACTTTCAGGTGAGTTACGGTTCTGATGTCGAGCGTGCAATGGCAATCCTCGTGGAGGTTGCCCAGGTTCAGCCCCGAGTGCTCGACCAACCGGCTCCGAACGTCTTCCTGACGGGATTTGCCGATAACGGAATCAACCTGCGCCTCGGACTATGGATTGCGGACCCCCAGGAAGGCTCGCTCCGCGTGAGTTCGGACATCAATCTCGCGGTATGGCATCGCTTCCGCGCAGAAGGAATCGAGTTTCCGTTCCCGCAACGCGAAGTGCGGCTGCTGTCACCGCTGCCTTCGGTCGTTTTTGCGGAAACGGGAAAGGTTTCGGGTGCAGGCCATGCGATCGACGAGCCGACCCGCGCGAGTAGGGCGGCAGGATCGCGCACAGCACTCCTCCGCGATGATTCGGAGGATATCGACATTTAAGGAACGGGTTCCATATGCTTGCAGGACTTATCGATCTTCCGTGGTGGGGTTACATTCTCGTCGCGCTGGGACTCACTCACGTGACCATTGCCTCGGTGACGATCTTCCTGCACCGGCATCAGGCCCACCGCGCGCTCGAACTGCACCCGATCGCGAGTCATTTCTTTCGCGCCTGGCTGTGGCTCACGACGGGCATGGTGACGAAGGAATGGGCTGCGGTGCACCGCAAGCACCACGCCAAGTGTGAAACCGCCGACGATCCGCACAGCCCGCAAGTGCTGGGGATTCGCAAGGTCCTGTTCGAGGGCGCGGAACTCTACCGCGCCGAAGCGGGCAACAAGGAAACCCTCGCACGCTACGGCCACGGCACACCGGACGACTGGCTGGAGCGCCATATCTACCGGCATTCGATCGTCGGCATCTCGATCATGCTGATCACGGACCTCGTGCTGTTCGGCCCGCTCGGGCTGACGATCTGGGCGGTGCAGATGATGTGGATCCCGATCTGGGCGGCTGGCGTCGTCAATGGACTGGGGCATTACATCGGCTATCGCAACTTCGATTGCAGCGACGCGGCGACGAATCTCGTGCCGTGGGGCATCCTCATCGGCGGCGAGGAGCTGCACAACAATCATCACAGCTTCGCGACTTCGGCCAAGCTTTCGGCGAAGTGGTACGAGTTCGACATCGGCTGGATGTATATCCGCATGCTCGCGTTGCTCGGCCTCGCTAAAGTGCGGAAAGTCATTCCGTCGCCGAAGTTCGGCGAGGCCAAGAATGTTCCCGACCTCGACACGCTGCAGGCGATCATCACCCACCGCTACGACGTGATGACGCGCTATGTCGCGTCGCTCAAGCGCCTCTGCGGCGACGAGATCGAGCGGCTCGCCGCGACCCACGGCAGGAGCTTCAACCCGCGCGCGCTGCGCCGCTGGGTGCTGTCGGGAGAGGACAGGAATCTCGCGCCGGACGACCGGCGCACGCTCGAGCTCGTGATCGTCGACAGCGCCGCGCTATCGACGATTGCGTCGATGCGACGGGACCTCGTCGCGATCTGGGGGCGTTCGACAGCTTCCCGCGAGCAGCTGCTCAAGCAGTTGCACGACTGGATCGCGCGCGCCGAGCAGAGCGGCATCGCGCAATTGCAGGAGTTTTCGTTCCGCTTGCGCCAGTATACCGCCTGATTTCCGCTGGCCCGCACGCCCGCCGGCCAAACGTCACGGGAGCCGGAAAGGGCTCACTCCCCGGGGCGCAGTGCGTCGGCCCAGCAATTGGGGGTTTCGTAAAGGCGGACGCGTTCGAGTCGCAGGTGATTGCCGTAGAGGTCGCGATAGCACGAGTCGAGGATGCGGAACGCTTCGCTGGCGAGGTTTTCAGCGGTCGGTACGGTGTCGAGCACGACTGTCTTGTGAGCCGGCATCGTCGCCAGGAAATCGACGACAGCGCTGTCGCCGCGGTACACGAGGAACGCGTGATCCCAGCGATCGATGACGTGCGTCCTGGCGATCAGCTTGATGTCGCCGAAATCCATCACCATGCCGTTGACGGCCTCGCCGGCGGCGTCAATGATATCGCCCGACAGCGTGATCTCGATCGCGTAGCGATGACCGTGCAGGTGACGGCACTGGCTGGCATGATCGGGAATCCGGTGCCCGGCGTCGAATTCCAGTCGGCGAGTGATGCGCATGATTGATCCGGGGGAAAACAGGCTCGAATTATAGCTGCTTCCCGATGCTCTTCCCGGCGTGCCCTTCGGGCACCTTTTCATTTACCGGCTTCGACCCATGACTGCACGCGACCAGACCCTTTCCATACGCAACCACGACCGCGACCTGGCGGGGCTGACCTATGTTTACCCGGTGCTGTCCCGGCGCGCGGGCGGAGTCTCGGTCGGCATCAATCTCAATCCGAACAACGCCTGCAACTGGCACTGCGCGTATTGCCAGGTGCCTGGTCTCGTGCGGGGCCGGGCGCCCGAGATCGACCTGTCGCTGCTCGAAGCCGAACTGTCGGATTTCCTCCATGCGCTGGTCGAAGGCGATTACCTCGAGCGCCATGTCCCGGAAGGCTTGCGCGTCGTGCGCGACATCGCATTCTCCGGCAACGGCGAGCCGACCAGCGCGGCCGCGTTCCCGGAAGTGGTGTCGCTCGTCGTGCGGTTGCGCGACGCCGTCGGCCTCGGTCGCGAGGTGCCGCTGCGCCTGATCACGAACGGCAGTCTGATCGGACAGGCGAGGGTGAGAGAAGGGCTAAGGCGTCTCGGCGAGGCAGGCGGAGAAGTCTGGTTCAAGGTCGATGCGGGAACGCAGGCGTCGATCGAACGCATCAACGGCGTGTCGCTCGATCCCGACGTCGTGGCGCGCAACCTCACAGTCAGCGCGGGCCTTTGCACAACGTGGGTCCAGACCTGCATGTTCCGCTGGGATGGCGCCTCACCGCCCGGTGAAGATATCGATGCTTATATCGAGTTGCTTATGCGTGCAGGGCCTGAGCGCATTGCCGGCGTGCTGCTATATGGAATCGCGCGGCCGTCGATGCAGCCCGAGGCCGTGCATCTGGCGCCGCTCGATGAGGTCGAGCTCGAGGCGATTGCAGCGAAGGTGCGAAAAAAAGGGCTGATGGTTCGCATCAGCCCCTGATCCGCGGCGGGAAGTGACAACCGGGTCAGCGCGTCGTGCGTTCCTTGCGCTTGGCACGCGCTTCCTTCTTTAGCGACTTGTACAGCTCGGGGTTCGAAGTCTTCAGGAATTCCGCGACTTCCACGTCTTCCTTCTTGACCTTGTTGATGTCGATCTGCTCGATATGCACGAGGCGCAGCAGGGCCTGCACGGGGCGCGGAATGTTGCGTCCGCTCTCGTAGCGCGAGCCGCCGCTCTGCGTGACCCCGATTTTCGACCAGAACTGCGATTGGTTCAGACCCAGCTTGCGCCGGATCTCGCGAACGTCGATGGTGTCGGTGTTTTTCATGCTCACATCCTCTGTAGGGTATCCAGCCCGCTTATAAGACAACGCGGTACGTAGCCGAGTTCCTACGACTTAAGTTGTAGGATGGCCGAAGTATAGATCACTATTCTTTCCACATACAATGAAAAAAGCCGGCGCATCCTAACCTAGTCAAAATAAATAAATCGTGCGATCGGGAGGGGGCACGACGCCGGCCTGCAAATTTTCGCCGCATTCGATAGAATTCCTCCCTTTATCCACAGGCACTTGGATACGACGATGGCACTGATAGTTCAGAAATACGGCGGCACTTCGGTGGGTAACCCGGAGCGCATCAAGAACGTCGCCCGCAAAGTGGCGAAGTTCCAGGCGCAGGGGCACAAGGTCGTGGTGGTGGTGTCGGCGATGAGCGGCGAGACGAACCGTCTGATCGCGCTGACCAAGGAGGTCGCGACGCACCCCGATGCCCGCGAACTCGACGTCGTCGTATCGACCGGCGAGCAGGTCACGATCGGGCTGCTGTGCATGGCCCTGCACGACATCGGCGTCAAGGCGAAGAGCTATACCGGTGGCCAGGTCCGCATCCTCACCGACAGCGCCCATACCAAGGCGCGGATCCTCAATATCGACGAAGCCCCGATCAAGAAGGACCTGGACGAAGGCAATATCGTCGTCGTCGCGGGCTTCCAGGGCGTGGATGAGCACGGCAACATCACCACGCTCGGCCGAGGCGGTTCGGATACCACCGGCGTGGCGCTCGCTGCGGCGCTGAAGGCCGACGAATGCCAGATCTACACCGACGTCGACGGCGTCTATACGACCGACCCGCGCGTCGTCCCGGAAGCCCGCAAGCTCGATACGATCACCTTCGAGGAAATGCTCGAACTCGCGAGCCTCGGCTCGAAGGTCCTGCAGATCCGCTCAGTCGAATTCGCCGGCAAGTACAAGGTCAAGTTGCGCGTCCTGTCGAGCTTCCAGGAGGAAGGTGAGGGCACGCTCATCACAGTTGAGGAAGATCAGAACATGGAACAACCCGTCATCTCCGGCATCGCCTTCACGCGCGACGAGGCCAAGCTCACGGTACTCGGCGTGCCCGACAAGCCCGGCATCGCTTATCAGATCCTCGGGCCGGTCGCCGACGCCAACATCGACGTCGACATGATCATCCAGAATATCGGCCATGACGGCACGACGGACTTCTCGTTCACGATTCCGCGCGGCGAGCTCGACAAGACGGCGAAGGTCCTCGAGGGCGTCAAGGCGCACATCGGTGCGCGGGCGATCGAGGCCGACAAGGCGATGGCGAAGGTGTCGGTTGTCGGCGTCGGGATGCGCTCGCATCCGGGTGTCGCATCGAAAATGTTCCGCACGCTCGCCGAAGAGGGCATCAACATCCAGATGATTTCGACGTCCGAGATCAAGATCTCAGTGGTGATCGAGGATAAGTATCTCGAACTCGCCGTGCGCGTGCTGCACAAGGCTTTCGGTCTCGAATCCGCCTGAATTGCTGCCGAAGTTTGACCGGTGGCCGCAGAATCGTTATGATCACGGCCTCTAAAGGTTGGAGAGTTGGCCGAGAGGTCGAAGGCACTCCCCTGCTAAGGGAGCATGCGGGCTAAAACTCGCATCGAGGGTTCGAATCCCTCACTCTCCGCCAATCGATGAAGAAACAAGCGGCCTCCGGGCCGCTTTTTTCTTGCACCCATCAACCGGCCCATCAAAGAAAAAGCGTTTAGCCGACCTGATCCTCCCGCTGTGGTCACACGCGACGCGGCCACCAGGTGAAGGGCGAAACCGGCTATAAGGAACGATCGCCTTGTCAGACCAGTTTGTCTTCACCACGACTCACGAGATCTTCTTCTCCAACCGTGAGCCGGTGCCGATCAAAGAGATCGTCGAGTCCCTCCTCGGCATCGAGCGCATCGTTAAGATGTGCCCGAAGGCGCTCCATGCTATTACGGGCGTCCCGATCGACCACGCTGAAGTAATTGTAGAACAGCTCGAATGCGGATTCCGACCCAACGTGACCGCTGATTCCGAAATAGTGTGACCGGTGAATCCGCGGTCGTGACCGCGGATTCCGATTTGATCGTGACCGATTTCGGCGAGTTGTCGGAATGGGCGGTCACGATGTCGGAATCAATGGTCACGATCAAATCGGAACGGGTTTGTGAGGCCAAGCGTGGCAACGTCGTTTGTCAGGCCGGCTACCCTCGCGCGCTTTGCGCGGAGACCGAGGATGCCGGCGGAGCGGATTGCCATGCACAAGATCAGGGAGCTGTTGCGGCTCAAATACGACTGCGCGCTGTCGCACGAGCGCATTGCCCGCGCGCTGTCGATTTCCAAAGGAGTGGTCGCCAAGTATGTGAAGGCGGCCGAGGAGTGCGGCCGGCCGTGGGCCGAGTTGTCGGCGGCCGACGAGGCCGAGTTGCGCCGGGTGCTGGGGGTCGCCCGGCGTGGACGTGGCGCGAGCGTCGCGAATGTGCCGCCGGATCTGGCGGCGGTGCATCAGGGGCTCAAGCGAAAGAACGTCACGCTGGCGCTGCTGTGGGAAGAGTACGTGCAGACGGCCGACGGGCCGAGCTATCAGTACTCGCGCTTTTGCGACCTGTACCGCGCGTTCGCCCGCACGCTCAAGCGCTCGATGCGCCAGGTGCACCGCGCCGGCGAGAAACTCTTCATCGATTACGCGGGCGACACGGTGCCGATCGTCGACGCCGACACGGGCGAGATTTCGCGCGCGCAGATCTTCGTCGCGGTGCTCGGCGCCTCGAGCTATACGTTCGCCTGCGCCACGGCGACGCAGTCGCAGGCCGACTGGCTGGGCTCGCTCGCCCGGGCGCTGGCCTTCATCGGCGGCGTGCCCGAGCTCGTGGTGCCCGACAATACGCGCTCGCTCGTCGGGCAGGCCGACCGCTACGAGCCGCAACTGCAGCGCACCACCGCCGAGTTCGCCGCGCACTACGGCGTGGCGATCCTGCCCGCGCGCCCCTACAAGCCGCAGGACAAGGCCAAGGTCGAAGTCGGCGTGCAGATCGTGCAGCGCTGGATTCTGGCGCGGCTGCGGCATCAGCGTTTCTTCTCGCTGGGGGAGTTGAACGAGGCGATCGCCGCGTTACTCGAGCCGCTGAACACGCGTGCCTTCCGGCGCCTGCCAGGCTCGCGCCACGAAGCGTTCGAGACGCTCGATCGGCCGGCGCTGCGCCCGTTGCCCGCCACCGCGTTCCAGTTCGCCCAGTGGAAACGGGCCAAGCCCAATATCGATTACCACGTCGAGTTCGACGGGCATTACTACAGCGTGCCGTATGCGCTCGCCGGCCAAGCGGTGGAGTTGCGCATCACCGCGAGCAGCATCGAATGCTTTGCCGCGGGCCGTCGCGTCGCGGTGCATGCGAGAAGCCACCGGCCCGGCGTCTACTCCACGCTCACCGAACACATGCCCGCATCCCATCAGGCGCATCGCCAGTGGTCGCCCGGCAAACTCATCGCCTGGGGCGCCACCGTCGGCCCGCACACCGAGCAGGTGGTCAGCCACCAACTCGAACGCATGCCGCACCCCGAGCAGGGCTACCGGGCGTGCCTCGGGCTGATGCGCCTCGGTCGCCAATACGGCAACGAACGGCTCGAAGCCGCGGCGACCCGCGCCGTCACCCTCGGGGCGATGCGTTACCGCAACGTCGCCTCGATCCTCAAGAGCGGGCTCGACCGCGCACCGCTCCCCGCATCCACTGCGCAGCAAAGCGAGCTCGCGCTACCGGCCGCTCACGAGAACCTGCGCGGTGCGCGCTACTACCACTGATTCCACCCACCGGAGAACATCGATGCTGATGCAACACAGCCTGCAACAACTGCGCACCCTGCGCCTGGAAGGCATGGCCCGCGCCTTCGAGGAGCAGCTCACCCAGCCCGCCATCACCGCGCTCAGCTTCGAGGAGCGTTTCGCCCAGCTCATCGATCGCGAGATCCTGCTGCGCGACGGCAAACGCATCGATCGGCTGCTCAAGGCCGCCCGCATCAAAGCCGCTGCCGCCTGCCTGGAGGACGTCGACTACCGCGCCGGGCGCGGCCTCGAGCGCAGTCAGATCGCCGCGCTCGGAACCGGCCAGTGGATTCGCCATCACCAGAACTGCCTCATCACCGGGCCCACCGGCAGCGGCAAGACCTGGCTCGCCTGCGCGCTCGCCAATGCCGCGTGCCGGCAGGGCCTCGCGGCCTATTACGTGCGTCTGCCGCGGCTCTTCGAAGAGCTGCGCATCGCGCATGCCGACGGCAGCTTCAGCCGACGCCTCATGCAGCTCGCGCGCATGGATCTCATCGTCATCGACGATTGGGGCCTGGCCGCGCCGTCGGCGCAGGAGCGAAGCGACCTGCTGGAGCTGCTCGACGACCGCGTCGGCACGCGTTCGACCGTGATCACCAGCCAGCTGCCGATCGAGCACTGGCACACCTACCTGGGCGACCCGACCTTCGCCGATGCGATCCTCGATCGCGTCGTGCACGCCGCGCACAAGCTCGCCCTCAAGGGCGAGTCGATGAGAAGAAAGGAAAAGGCATGAGGCCGTGCGCGCGAGACGCCTTACCCACAGGCGCCCGCCCGCCAGCGTATGAGGCGCGCTGGCGGCCGCCTGTGGATAAGCCTGCGCCGTGCCTCGAATTGACCGTGATCGTGACCGACGCGGTTAGAATCTGAACACCACGCTTCGCGCGCAGACCCCCCGGTCACGTTCGTCGGTGCAGGCGGTCACGTTCGTCGGAATGCGCACTCGAATCGGGGTCGTTGCTTGAGAAGCTGGGCATCCGCCTCGTATTTCGGAACGAAGACGAGCTCGAGCGGTTTGTCGAATGGGTACGTGAAAACGTCGTGAGGAAGCCTGGCGTGGGTCAAGTCGTACTGATAGGTGCCGTTGTGGCTGCTCTCGTTGGTCTGGGTATGCACTTCCTTGCAGCCCCGGCGGGCGGCAACACAACGACGATCACCGCAACAAACAACGTGATCATGACCATCGGCGCGGGCGAAACGAGTCTTTCACCCGAGCAGTTCAAATCGGTCGTGGAGGCCGCCGTGTCGAGCAGGAAGGAACTCGCGTCGGCTACGGCTCTCGTGCTGAAACCCGCGAGGCTTGACCCCGAAGCTAGCAGCGTGTCGGACTATCCCCTGTAAAATGACGCGTCGCCCCTGGAACCCGAGAGCATGAGCCGCTTCCGCCCGATCGATCGCCAAACGGACTACCTGCTACCACCGTCGGTGCAGGACTGGCTGCCCGAATCGCACTTGGCGCGCTACGTGGTCGATGTGGTGGAAGGGCTGGACCTGTCGGCATTGGAGCGCGCCTACGCGGGTCGCGGTAGCGATGCCTACCACCCGGCGCTGCTGCTGTCGCTGCTGATCTACGGCTACGCGACGGGAACCCATTCGAGCCGCAAGATCGAGCGGGCCACGTACGACTCGCTGGCCTTCCGCTTCATCGCGTGCGACCAGCATCCGGACCACGACACGCTGGCGACGTTCCGCCGCCGTTTCGGCGATCAGTTCGCCGATGCCTTCGTGCAGGTGCTGCAAGTCGCCCGCGAGAACCAGCTCTCGCGCTTTGGCACCGTGAGCCTGGACGGTACCAAGATCCACGCCAACGCCAGCCGACACAGCGCGCTCTCGTATGGGCACGCCGAGAAGATCGAGGCCCAGCTCAAGGCCGAAGTGCAGGAGATGCTCGCGCTGGCCGAAGCGGCCGATCGGAGCTGCGTGCCCGAGGGCGTGGATCTGCCCGCGGAGATCCAGCGCCGAGAAGACCGGCTGGCCGCCATCGCGGCCGCCAAGGCCAAGATCGAAGCGCGCGCCAAGGAGCGCTTCGAGCGCGAACAGGCCGAGTTTGATGCCAAGCTGGCCAAGCGTCAGGCCAAGGCGGCGGCCACCGGCAAGAAGCCCGGCGGCAAGCCGCCGACCCCGCCTGCCCCCGGTCCGCGCGCGGACGACCAGCTCAATCTGACCGACGAAGACTCGCGCATCATGAAAGTGACCGGCGGCGGCTTCGAGCAGTGCTACAACGCGCAGGCGCTGGTCGATACGGAGTCGATGCTGGTGATGGTGCCCCACCTCACCCAGGCGGGCAACGACAAGGAGCAGGTCGAGCCGATGCTGGCCCGCATCGCGGCCCTGCCCGAAGGGCTCAATCAGCCCGACCAACTGCTGGCCGACACCGGTTTCTTCAGCGAGCGCAACGTCGAGCGCTGCCAGGCCGCCGGGATCGAACCGCTGATCGCGGTCGGGCGCGACGAGCACCATCCGGATTGGCGCCGCCGCTTCGAAGAGCCCGCCCCGCTCGAGCAGCCCGCCAGCCCCGTCGAACAGATGAAGCACGCCCTCAAGACCCGGGCCGGCCGCGCCGCCTACGCGCTCCGGAAACAGACCGTGGAACCGGTGTTCGGCATCATCAAGTCGGTGATGGGATTTCGCCAGTTCCTGCTGCGCGGGCTCGACAACGTGCGCGCCGAGTGGACCCTGGTGTGCTTGGCGTGGAACTTGAAGCGCATGGCCGTATTGCGTCCGCAGTGAGAAAAAAGGACAGGGGCATTGCGATTTCGGACAGGAAACCGCTGATTGGAACCTGAAATGCCGACCGTTTCTCACATTGTGAAATCAAGCCCCCGGATACAGCGCCGGCGGTGCTCAAGTCCGACACGCTGCTAGTCTCCGATTCGATGGTAACGATGCGCTGCAAATTTCGCCCGAAGCCATCAAGGCGACTCCCGCCATGCTGGAGGTTGAGCCGGATGAAACCAGCGAACGCCTCCTCGATGTCGATCTGCAAATTCGAGCCACCAACTTGGATCACCCCACCCGGGGCTGGGCTGCTCTCATTCCCGGGCGGGTGGACCGCCGCGTCCGGATGGAGCTTGACGACGGAGTTTCACCACGCGATGTTGCTGGTCGGTTTCAAGTTCGGGCCGATGTGACGGTCCACTACAAGAGACCGCCGTCGGGGAAGAAGTACGTACCGGCAATCATTCAAGTCCATCGAGTGATCCACGACGAATGACGGGCGCGGGATAGCGAGAGAGGTTGTCAGTTTTACTTGCACCCTTTCGGTCGCGTCCAAGTTCGCCCTGGTGGGTACGGGATGTTCTGGTGCGTTATTCCGGGCGTGCAGCGGTAGTACGGGGGCCTGCGATTTATGCCCCCCTCCCTCGGCTATGCGTAAATGCTGGCTGCGGTCTTCAACTGCTCGGAAAATTGGTAGATGTCGTCGAGGCAGCTTACTGGGTGCCGAGTCTCGTTCTTCGCTTCATCGAACAGCCCCAGGTACTTCTGGCTGCGGTTGAAGTGCAGCCGACAGATCGGCTTCCGGTTGTTGTCGTCCACCAAGACCCCACAGTAACTCTGCGTGTCGCGCATCACGATTCGCTTCGCGTCCAGCACAGAGCGAACAATCGCCTTGACGATGTGGAACCCTTCGAGTTCTTCCAGCGTGGTAGCGACCTTGTCCGCATCGTTGGGCGTGGGTTCCTTGCTGGTTTCTTCCGGGGTCGGCGTCTGAGTCGGTGTGCCCGCCACCGCACCAGTGCTGATGGCGGACTTGAGCCGCTCGTTCACTTGATCGCTCAGGAACTGAATGGTGGCCTTCCGGGTGAGGATGGCGAACTGTTCGCGCACCTTCTGGGTAATCGCACCTTCGTACACGCGGGCGGCAACGAATCGAATGAAGTCGTCCTCCGGCGTAGTGAATTGGGAGCCGATGAGCTTCTTGATCTGGCTGACGTACTTCAGCTCTCCCGCAGCACTGAGAATCGACTCGACGTCGAAGGCAGACTTGGTCAGCTTGAGAAGTTCAGGGACCGAGTGTTCATCGATGTCGAGAAGGTCTAGCTCAAGAAACGGCTTCTCGTCCATCTTGTTGGGCGCGTCGAGGTCCGTGAAGAACTTGTAAACCTGCCCGTTGGTGAGAATCGAAATCCTCGCGCTCGTTACATGGAAGTACCGGAACAGTTGTCCAGCATGACCGATGTTCAGCGGCTCGCCGATCTTCTTGCACTCGACAAGTATCTGGATCTCGCCGTTCTTCAGGATCGCATAGTCGATCTTCTCGCCCTTCTTCGTGCCCACGTCGCACACGTACTCGGGAATCACTTCGGTCGGGTCGAAGACGTCGTATCCGAGTACCGAACTGATGAAGGGCATCACGAAGGCGTTCTTGGTCGCCTCCTCTGTTTGAATCGCGCTGGCTTGCTGGCGGATCTTCGCGGCAAGTCCCTTCAGCTTATCAATGAATTCCATGGCTCCCTCGTTGGCCGGTCAAACTTACTTATCGTATTTCCATACTCACAAGGAATGCAACTGGAGGTAACGGACGCTGATGCGAGGGTGGGCGGAGGATGAGCGCGTTCTCGGACATCTCGCCGGTCAGGTCGATGGCAAGGCTACGATAGGACGACCACGGCCGACATCGCCAAGGCCGTCGTCGCTCTCCGATCATCCCGATGCCGATTCCCGCCCCCAACAGCGGATCGTGCGCTGGAAGAAGAGGCTGTTGGGCACTCGCAGCACCGTTTCGACCTGCTCGGCGGAGGTTTCTTGCAATGTCGTGTAGATCAGGTTGATATCGATCACGCGGCCTTTGAGTCCGGGTTTTTCGCCGTTTTCCAGCACCTCGATCTGATCGAAGAGGCGAAACGGCCGGGCGGTGAGGATCAGCAGGGTGCAGAAGATGTTGGACAGCACGCTCCACGCGGCGAAGAAGGCCACCGCTGCAACGGCGGCGAAGCCCGTCAGCGCGGTCCACAGGACGGTGGCCGATACGCCGAGGCGATCGAGGGTCAGCAGGAGGGCGCCGGAGTAGATGAGGAACGTGCTCCCTCTGCGTGCGCCGATGACCATTTCCGCCGGCAGGCTGTAACGATCGCCGATCCGCCGGATCAGGCGTTTCACCACCATGCGCAGCACCCCCGCGCCGATGAAGATCAGAAAGACCTGCAGGCCGAGGGTGATGGTGGCGAGCCAGGGAAGGGCCCATTGGGGAAGAATCTCTGTCATCGGCGTCGGAAGGATCTGAGTTGCGACCCGGGCACCGGCCGCGAGGCGCAGATTGTAGCCGACCGACTCGCCATACGGCCGCGCGGCGACGGGCAACAGGATTGAAGCCGCTGGGCTCGCCCGGCAAGTGCCTGCCCGGCCTGACCGCGCGGCGCAAGGAACTCGTCATCATGGTCGAGCGGATGCTGCTCGATGCAGCGCAACCGTCAGCCTGAGCTGCAGCGACCCGGAATAATGGAGTCCGCCGCGGCCGACATATTCGTCCCGACTGGCCTTTCCCCGCTGGGAGGATCCGCCCGCCGCGGCTATGCTGCGGCGGAAGGGCACTTTTCGGTGGCAGCGGTTGTCGGTGCAGTGACGGCCGTCATGGCTCGATCGGAACTGCGCGGAGGCGTTCATGATTCTCAGATATGGGCCTATCGTCGGGCTTTTCCTCGCTTGTGCGGTGCACGCGCAGGCTCCAGCCGACGTTTACAGCCGCGGCGGCGCGGATCCCGCTGCCGTGGCATGTGCAACCTGCCACGGCGCGCAGGGGGAGGGTATGGAAGCGGGCGGCTTCCCGCGACTCGCGGGCTTGCCCGCCGACTACATCAGGAAACAGCTCGCCGACTTTGCTTCCGGCGCTCGCGCGAATCCGCTCATGCAGCCGATTGCTTCGGCGCTGATGCGCGAAGAGATCGACGCTCTGGCCGCGATGCTTGCCGCCAAGGCTTATCCCGAGGTGCCGCCGGTCGGCAAGGCGGCCGAGGTGCAGGAGCCGGGAGAAACGCTGGCGCTGCGCGGCGCGTGGGATCGCAACATCCCGGAATGCGTGGCCTGTCACGCGCCGGGTGGACGCGGAGTCGGCAATGCCTTTCCGCCGCTCGCCGGCCAGCCCGCGCAGTACCTCGCCGCTCAGCTGACAGCTTGGCAACAGGGCACGCGCAAGAACGATCCGAACGATCTCATGGGGCATATCGGGCGCAGCCTGACAGCCGACGAGATCGAGGCCGTGTCGAAATACTTCGCCGGCCTGAAGAAATAGGAGCGCAGACATGAAAACCTCGTGCACGGCGGTGCTGCTCAGCGCCTTCGGCTTTGCCTCCTTCGTGGCGCACGGCGCCGAAATCGCGGAAGACCAGTCGCAGATTCTCACCCGCCCGGGTTCGCCCGCGAGCGAGCGCTATTTCAGGCCGCCGTTGGAAAGGGAAATCCCGGACAACGCTTTTGGCAAGCTGGTTCAGGAAGGGCGCGCGATCTTCGTGGATACGAAGAACCGCGCGCCGGAGTACGTCGGCAACGGGCTCAGCTGCGGCAACTGCCACCTCGAACAGGGGCGAAGGGCGAACTCCGCGCCGCTGTGGGCCGCCTACACGATGTACCCGGCTTATCGCAAGAAAAACGACAGGGTTAACAGCTACACCGAGCGCCTGCAAGGCTGTTTCCAGTTCAGCATGAACGGCAAGGCGCCCGAAGCCGAAGGCCGCGTCATCGCTGCGCTTACTGCATATTCGTACTGGCTCGCGATGGGGGCGCCGACCGGACAGGAGCTGCCCGGCCGTGCCTATCCGGAAGTGCCGCCGCCGGCAGGCGGCTTCGATCTCGCGAAGGGCAGACAGATCTACGCCGACCAGTGCGCGATATGTCACGGCGCCGATGGCGAGGGCCAGAAATCGGGCGAAAACTTCATCTTCCCGCCGCTGTGGGGGCCCGACTCGTTCAACTGGGGAGCCGGGATGCACCGAATCAACACTGCCGCGGCTTTCATCAAGGAGAACATGCCGCTGGGCAAGGGGGGCACGCTGTCGGACGAGGACGCCTGGCACGTCGCGGCTTTCATGAACAGCCACGAGCGGCCGCAGGACCCGCGGCTGATCGACGGGTCGGTCGAAAAGACGCGCGACAAGTACCACGCGAACGACGGCGTGAACCTGTACGGTATGGTCGTCAACGGCAGGATGCTGGGCCAGGGCGTGGAATGATGCTCAGGTCTTTCGGTTCCAGCGTCGCGGATCGGTGCCGGATGGCGCTCGAAGCGCCAACCGCCCGATATGGTCGCTGGGCCACCCGGGCAGACCCGGTTTGTCCTTCACCCCGGAACGCCTTCGCCCCGGGCATCGAGCGGTAAAGTCGAGCATAATGTTCGAAATATCGACACAGTTGACTCGCATGAATTGCATCGTTTCCTCGATACCGGGCCGGCTGCGGCTTCGCAACCGGGCATTGCGTGAACCCGATCGACATGCTCGCCTGCAAGCGCTGCTGGAGGGGCTCGATGGGACTCTGGCCGTCGAAGGGAGCATCAACGCCGGCAGCCTGTTGATGCGCTACGACACCGCCCGGATCGACAGGGCGACGATGGAAGCGCAGGTGACGACCGCGGCCGGGAAGGTGCTGAGAGGAGTCCCGGAGACTGTGCGGGGCGCGCCGAACGCGGTGCAGCCGCCTTCCCCCGGGCGCTGGAAGCTCGGTTCGAGGCGTGCAATCGCGCGGCGGCTCAACACCTACTCGAAGATCGGCATGCTCGGCAGTCTCGGTGCGTCGCTTGCGCTGGCCGCGGTGGGGAACAAGCATCTGCACGCGGCCAGCGGAGGCGTGTTCACGGCGCTGCTTGCGATTCACATGGCCGTGCACCGGCGCCACTTGCTGAAATAGCTCGAAATACCGTGTTGGAATCCCCCATGGACGAATTCGATCAACTGCAACGCTTCACCGGCTACCTGCGTATCGCGCACCACATCCCGGGGCGCATACGGCTCAAGCTCGAGGGCGATCTGGACTCGGCTCGGCTCGCGGCAATCGGCGACGCAAAACGCTTCGGGCGTGCGCTCGACAGCATCTCCGGCGTGCATTCGGTCAAGCTCAATATTCTGGCCCGCTCCTGCACGATCGAATACGACACGAGCACGATTCCCTCCGCCGCCTGGCCGGATCTGCTGGGCGGCGTGCGCTCGAGCGCGGCGGAAACACTGCTGGACATACTGGTGACCAAGCATCGGGAGCTGCTTGGTGCGTAACTACGACGAAGCGATCCTGCGCAGCCGGCGAATCGACCCCGCTGCGCCGTTTGCGTCGCTGCAGCAGGGGCTGCGCATTGCGCTCTACGACGCCTATGCGGCGCGGGCCTTTTACACGAAGATGGTCGAGGCGTTCGGGCCGCGTGCTCCGTTCGCCGATCTCGCTAAATCGGAAGAGAAGCATACGGCGACCCTTTCCACGCTCGCACGGCGCTTCGGCGTGCCGCTCCCGCTCGATCCATTTCCTCTCGAAACCGCGTTGGCGCCCGACTGGCGCGCCAACTGCGAGCGGGCGGTGGCGGGCGAGATCGGACGGGTGCGCCTTTACGAATCGCTCCTGACGGGAATCGCCGAGCCGCAAGTGCGCCGGACCTTCCAGCGTTTGCAGGCGAGCGCGCTGGAACGTCATCTGCCGATGCTGCAACGCGCCGTGGCCGATGCGCTGCGGCAGGAAGCGCTTCATGCGCGGCAGGGCGTCGCACCCGAACAGGCGTATATCCAGCATGGTCTATTCGCCGATTTTCTCGAGAAAACCTTCGCCGTGCTTGGGAGCCAGCACCACGCCATCGGCGTCGTCGGCCCGCTCCTGCGCAACACTCGCCCCGCGATGATCGCCGGGCTCGTGGCGGGTGGGGCAGGCGTTCTGTTCGTCAAGGGCAAGCGCAAACTCAGTCAACAAGAAAAGGAGGGATGACATGTACCCCTTGCTTCCATTCGCCGTCGGCCTGGTGACCGGTGCCTTGGGCATCCGGCTGTTCAAGGCGGGCAAGACCCGCGCCACGCTCGACAAAGCCCAGGAGCGCCTGCGGGAGGCGACCGTGTCGAGTCTTAGCGCGATCGAACATTCGTCGGCCCACTTGCGCGCGAAGCTCGCCACAGACGCCGAACCGCCGCTCGAAACGGCAGCCCAGGCGCAAGCGGCGCCAAACCAGGCGGAGTCCAAGGCAGCACCGCAATCGAAGGCGGCTCCACGCCGCCGGCGCAAACCCGCACCCGGTAGGGCCGAGTCCGCCGGTCAACGCGCGCAAGCCGACAAGCCCGACGAGGACCAGTCGTGAAGCGGCGGCTGCGCCCCTATCCGGCCCCCGCCACAGATCCCGCGTCGGCGAATTTTGTCCGCGGATTCGTCGCCACCGGCCTCCTTGCAGCGCTGCCGAGTGGGGCGGCAAGCGCCACGGCGCCGAATGCCGGCAAAGCCATCCTGTGTCAGGCACTGCAAGGCGGAATCGCCCTCGCGGCAGGCGGGACGGCAGCAGACGCCCTGCAGCGTCGCGATTACCGGACGACCGTAGTGGCTGTCACCGGCGGCGCGGCCGCGGTAGTCGCCGTCGATTACCTGTTGCGCAAACCCGCGCGCAAAGACAACAAGGAGAAGGCTCTTGGGCAAGAAAAAGCATAAGAAGGCGAAGCACCGCGACAAGGCCGCGGCTTACGCCGGCGGATCCTGGGGTGAACACCCGCATTACAGCGGTTTCGGCGCGCAGGGCCATCATGCGGGCGGTTTCGGCGCCGGACTGGTCGACGAGGATTTCCTGCGTGGGCTTCCCGGCCGGCTCAAGTCGGGCCAGTACGAACAGTTCGTGATGGGCGCGGTAATCGGGGCCGCGGCCGCGTACGTGCTCAGTGACGAAGAACTGCGCGCCAAGCTGGTGAAAACCGGCATCAAGCTCTATTCGAACGTGGTCGGCGGCTTCGAGGAGATGAAGGAGCAGATGGCCGACCTCAAGGCCGAAGCAGAAGCGGAGCGCCGCGACGAGGCATGACTTCGGGTTCGTGGTTCGGCACGCTGGAACTCGCCCACCGCACGCGCGGGCGCGCGCGCTTTCGCTACCGCTGCCGGAAGGGCACGCCGACCGATGCCAGGACGATCGAGCGGGCGGCCGAAAACATCCCCGGCGTGCTCGAAGCGCGAGTCAATCGCGCGGCACGTTCGCTGGTGCTGCATTTCGACGACAAGGAGGTCGAACTCGAGACCTTGCGCACGGCGCTCGCAGCCTTGTCCGCGCCGATTCCGGCCGCACGAGGATCGGCCGTTGTCGAGCAGGGCGGACCGGCGCCGATGGTGGCGAGTCTCGTGACACTGGCCGTCACGCGTTTTCTGCCGCAGCCGCTGCAGCTTCCGGTGACGCTCGGGGCGGCCGCGCCCCTGCTCAGGCATGCGCTGGAGGACCTCGTCGCCAACGGCATTTCGTCGCATGTGCTGGAGGCGATGGCGGTATCGATCTCGCTCGCGCGTGGTGACTATACGGCCGCCAATACGACCACTTTCATGCTGGCGTTGGGGGAGTACCTCGAGATTTCCATCGCCCGGCGTTCGGACGATCTGCTCAAACACCTTTTGCGTCCGGCAAGCGACGAGATCTGGATCGAGCGCGGCGGGCAGGAAGTGTTGGTTGCGGCCGGTGAAGTTGCGGTCGGCGATACGGTGATCGTCGCGGACGGCGCTGTCGTTCCCGTTGACGGCACTGTGCTGGGAGGCGAAGCCACCGTCAATGAAGCGACGATGACGGGCGAGAGCGCCGCGGTAGCGAAGGGGCGGGGCGACGCAGTTCTTTCCGGGACGCTGGTCGAAGAGGGCCGCCTGAGAGTGTATGCGGAACAGGTCGGCAGCCGCACGGCCGCTGCACGCATCGCCGACTACGTCGAACAGTCGCTGACGGCGAAAAGCGCGGCACAACTCGACGCCGCGCGCCTCGCCGACCGTCTCGTGCCGATCGTGCTGGGGCTGGCGGGTGCCACGTATTTTATTTCGGGCGACTGGCGTCGGGCCGCGTCGGTGCTGCAGGCCGACTATTCCTGCGCGCTCAAGCTCGCGACGCCGGTCGCTTTCAAGTCAGCGATGTACGGGGCGGGGCGTGCCGGAATCCTCGTCAAGGGGGGCAGCGCCCTCGAGCGTCTCGCCGATGCCGACACCTTCATCTTCGACAAGACCGGCACGCTGACCGCAGGCACGCTCGCCGTGACCGACTCGATCGCGTTCGACAGCACCTACACCGCGGAAGATCTGCTGTGCCTCGCGGCTTCGGTCGAGGAGCACTACGTCCATCCACTCGCACATGCGGTCGTCACCGCGGCGCGCGCGATACACGGGCAGCATTTCGATCACCAGGAAGTGCAGTTCATCGTCGCCCACGGCGTCGCGAGCGTCATCGATGGCCAGCGCATCGTCATCGGCTCGCGACATTTCGTCGCCGATGACGAAGGGATCGACATTTCGGCACATCTCGAGACCGTCGACCGACTTTACGAGGAAGGCAAGACGCTGCTCTACATCGGCTTCGGCGGCAGGTTCCTCGGCGTGCTGGCGCTGAAGGACGAAGTACGCGCCAACAGCGCGGCGACCATTCTCCGGCTGCGCGAATTGGGCGCCAGGCGGATATTGATGCTCACCGGGGACCACCGCGAGCGGGCCGAAGAACTTGCGGAGCACCTCGGGCTCGATGGCTGCCATGCCGAGCTGCTGCCGGAGGACAAGGCGCGGATCGTCGAAGAACTTTCGCGGCAAGGCGCGCGCATCGCCTTTATCGGCGACGGCATCAACGACGCTCCTGCGCTCGCCGGTGCCCATGTCGGCATTGCAATGCAAAAGGGGGCGGATATTGCGCGCCTCACGGCCGACGTGGCGCTGCTCGAGGACGACATCGCCTGTGTGGCCGACGCCAAGGCCCTTGCAAACGGCACGATGGCGCTCATCGGTTCCAACTATCGACTGACGGTAGGACTCAACACGGGGATTCTCGCCGCCGCGGCGGCCGGGCTGCTGTCGCCGATCACCACGGCCATGCTGCACAACGGCAGCACGATCGCGATCCTGCTCAACGCCTTGCGCCGCAGCAGCGTCTGAACGCCGCGGCAGCGCAAATCCAGAAGGAACCGAACCGGCAGGAACCTCAACCTGCCCGGCGGTGGTTCGTCGGAGGCAATAATTTGCGTTTTCTTCGGAACTGGCTGGAGCCGCGGATACTCGGCATAGTCGCTGCCGTGACGTCCGCGCTGTGGATCTTCATCGAGGTCGCGGAAGACGTTGTCGAAGGGGATACGCACGCCCTCGACAACGCGCTCCTGATGGCCTTGCGGGCGCCCGGGGACGCCGACGCTCCCTTGGGTCCGCCATGGATCGAAGCGGTCGCGCGGGACATCACGGCGCTGGGCAGCTTCAGCGTGCTGGGCCTGGTGGTTGCGGCGGTGACGGTCTTTCTCCTTCTGGCCAAGCGGCACCGCATGGCGATGTTCGTGCTGTTCGGGACGAGCAGCGGGACGCTGGCTTCCGTCTTGCTGAAAGGTGCTTTCTCCCGGCCCCGGCCGGATATCTTTCCGCATGGCGACTTCGTCATCTCGGCAAGCTTTCCGAGCGGGCATGCAATGCTCTCGGCAGTCGTGTATCTGACACTCGGAGCCTTGCTGGCGCGGCTGGTGCCGCGGCGTGGGCTCAAGCTCTATGTGATGTCGATCGCGCTGGCGCTGACCGTGATCGTCGGTCTCAGCCGGATCTATCTGGGCGTGCACTGGCCGACCGACGTTCTCGCCGGTTGGGCTGCGGGGGCCGCGTGGGCGCTGGGGTGGTGGGGCGCAGCGGAGCTCGTGAAAATCCGCAACGGCGAGCGCGAATGAAGGGCCGTTGTTTCCGCGAACGCCTCGGTTTCGCGCTGCATGGCCTGCAGCTCGCGATCAGTCGGGAGCGGAGCTTTCGCGTGCATGTTCTGGCTGGCGGAGGCGTGCTGTGCGTTCTGCTGGTGGCCCGGCCGCCTCTCGTATGGTGGACGGTGCTTGCGCTGACGGCCGGTTTCGTCATGGTGACCGAACTCGTCAATACCGCACTCGAGACGCTGGCCGATCATCTTCACCCGGAACGGCATGCGGAGATCGGCGCATGCAAGGACATCGCGGCAGGCGCGGTGCTTGTCGCCACCGCGACGGCGTTCGTCGTCGGGATCGTTTTCGCCGCACAGTGGTTCCGCGGCTGGTCCTGAGACTGAAATGGCCGCTCGAGAACAGGAGGCATCCGGCCGACGGGGCCGCTGCGGCGGCCGCCACCCCTTCCGCACGGCCGCCGGTTACTGGGCCCAGTCCTACAGGCTGTCGCCGAAGTCCTCGCGGAATTTCTCGAACAGCTTTTGCTGCCAATCCGAAACGGGCTTCAGCCGGCCATAGAAGAAACGCAGGATTTCAGGCTCTTCGGTGAACACGAGGCCGCCGATGAGGTGGCGGTTCTCGTGCAGCCACGAGATCCGGTCGATCGCGTATTTGACCTGCGACAGCGTGAATACCCGGCGCGGCAACGCCAGCCGGACCAGTTCCATGTTGGCCAAGACTTCGTTGCCGTCGGGGTCGCGCTGCTCGGAGAGCGTGCCGCGCTCCATGCCGCGTATGCCGCTGGCGATATACAGCGCCGAGGCGAGCGCGCCGGCAGGGTATTGCGCCTGCGGGACGTGCTCGAGGAACTGCATGACGTTGAGGTGGCAACCGAGGCCGCCGGCCGGCGTGATGACGGGAACGCCGCGTTTTTGCAGCTCGTCGACCATGAAGCCGATGAACTGCGGCCCCTGGTTGATCACGTCCTCGTCCATCGTTTCGTCGAGGCCGACCGTCAGCGCTTCCATTTCGCGCACGGACATCCCGCCGTACGTGAGGAAGCCTTCGTACAGCGGGACCAGCCCGCGCATCCTGCGGTACAGCTCCTCGGTCCTGATGCAGATGCCGCCGCCGCGTGCGCAGCCGAGCTTGCGTGCCGAGAAATAGATGATGTCGCACAGGTCCGCCATCTTGCGCGTGATCTCGCGAATGCTCAGATCCTTGCAGCTTTCCTCGCGGTTCTTGATGAAGTGGAGGTTATCGGCGAGCAGGCTCGCGTCGAGCACGAGCAGGACGTCGTGCTTGTCGCACACGCGACGCACGTTGGTGAGGTTCTCGAGCGAGAACGGTTGTCCGCCGATGAGGTTCGTGCCCGCTTCCATGCGGACGAACGCAATCTTGTTGCTGCCGTGCTCTTCGATGACCGCCGACAGCCTGGCGATATCCATGTTCCCTTTGAAGGGATGGACGCTGACGACTTCGAGGCCGGCATCCGAGACCAGCTCTTCGATGACCCCGCCGTTCAGGGTGATGTGCGCTTTGGTGGTCGTGAAGTGATAGTTCATCGGCACGATCGAGCCCGGCGATACCAGCACTTGCGACAGGATGTTTTCGCAGGCGCGCCCCTGATGGGCGGGCAGGAAATAGGCCATGCCGAAGATTTCCCGGAGCTTGCTTTCGAGCCGGGTGTAGGTCGCGCTGCCGGCGTAGCTGTCGTCGGCGATCAGCATCGCGGCCTGCTGTTGATCGCTCATGGCATTGACACCGCTGTCGGTGAGCATGTCCATGAAGACGTCCTTGTTCTGCAGCAGGAAAGTGTTGTTGCCTGCTTCGGTGATCGCCTTGAGCCGGTGTTCCACCGGCGGAAGGTTCAGCTTCTGTACGATGCGTACCTTGTGCATTTCCAGCGGAACCTGCTCTCCGCTGAAAAACTTCACCTGTGCCATGTTGTTGCCTCCGGATGCTGTGGAATTTCGGGGTGAAGCAATCGATTCTCGAGGGAAGAATTGCCGGCGGCGATTATCCCCTGCCTGTTGCGGTGGACCAAACGCGGAACGATCCTTGCCGTTTCGTCACGCCGCGGGAACGGCAGCAGAGACGGTATGAAACCCGTACGGCCGAGCGCAGGCGGGGCGGTTGTGGCATAGTCGGCGGAGGGAGGCTCGATCGCGGGCCCGCGTCCACCTCGTTTCAATCGGCTTGGCCGAACCAAAGGGAATCTCTTGGCAAAACCAAATTACCAGTTCGAAAAGCGCCAGCGGGATCTGGCGAAGAAAAGCCGGCAGGAAGAAAAACGCCGGCAGAAGCTCGCCGCTAAAGCCGGCGCTGGCGAAGCTCCGGCCGACATCGACGAAGCGCCGTCGGCCGATGACGCCGGCTTGCGGCCCCCACCCGCGAACGGTGGGACAGAGTCCGGCAGCACGTAACCCCAGCCGGGCGCTGCCGAAAACAACGCTCGGTGCTTCCTGCACTCTTTGGGGCCCCCGCTGAGCCGGATCCCCTCAGGCGCTTACTGCAACGCCGAGTGCCAGGTGAATCGGTACACCCTGGCTGGCGGCTTGCCGCCGCATCGCCCGTTATCCGCGTCCAATCCGACCAGAAACCAGTCGGCGCGGGAAGTCTCGCCGAGCCTGCGCGCCCTGTCATGCCGGAAGCATCGTGCCAGATCCCGCAGCGGAACGAGCGCGAACGATTGCGGATGGCTTCGCAGCCAACTTGCGGCATCGTCCATCGTGACCTCCGACTGAAAGCCGAAATGCACGATCGGTTGGCGCGCAAACAACCAGTGCCCTTCGCGCCAGTCGATCAGTGCCAGTTCCGCTCCGCCCGTCAGTTCGGCCGCCTGGCGCATGATGCCTTCGTGAGGATTGAGGCCGTCGCGGACCGGTTCGATGAAACCTTCCACGAACCAGGCGACGAACCAGAGCAGGGCGGCACCGAGAAAGATCTTTCGCGCGCGCGGGCGGTGGGCAAACCAGCGGCGCAGCAGCCACGGCACGAGGGGTGCAACCGCCAGCACCAGGCCGGGCAACGCCGGGTATATGTACAGCTTGCGCTTGCCGCTGCTCAGGCAGAAGAACAGCAGCACCAGCGCGACCCAGCCCAGCAGCACCAGCGTGCGGCCGTCCCGCTTCGCCAGCTGGCGCCGCCACGCCGGGATGAGCCACGGCAGCGCCGGCACGATCGGCAGCCAGTACTTCGGGATCACTTCGGCAAAAAAATACCAGAACGGCTCTTGGTGCGCCCAGGCCTTCGTGTAGCGCTCGGCCGTTTGTCGCAGCAGGATCTCTTTCACGTACGCGAGACTGTCGGCGTCCGCCTGCAGCAACACCATGACGACCAGCGGCAACAGCCACAGCGATATCGCTGCCAGCGTCGCGGCGAGGCCGAGGGACCAGCGCACACCCTCGCCAGGCATGCGGGTGACGCCCGACCAGCCGGCGTGCACGGCCCAGGCGTACGGAATCAGCATCAGGGCCGGCAGGAAGCCGACGCCCTTGCTGATGACGCCGAGTCCCATCGCGGCACACGCGACATAGAACCACCCCCACGCTGGGCCGAGCATGAGATGGCGCACGAGGCCGTACACGGCGAGGACGATCCACAGGCACAGGAAACCGTCGATCTGCCCGGCCCTCAGGATGCTGTAAGTCTGGTAGCTCGCGAGAAACAGCAGTGCGGCGATGATCCCGATGCGCCGATGCCACAAGCGTCGCCCGAGATCGTACAGGCACGCTGTCGCGACGACGCCGGCGAGCAGCGCCGGGAGGAACAGCGCGACCACCGGCGAGCCGGTGAGCTGAACGAACAGCGCCACCGTCCACATGAACAGCGGCGGTTTGTCCGGATAGATTTCAGCGGCGCGATGCGGAATGAACCACGACCCGTCCTGCAGCATTTCCAGCGCGACGCCGAGAAAGCGCTCTTCATCGACGTTCAGCGGCTGTCGCAGGCCCAGTCCGGCGCCAACCATCAGCAACGCCAGCAGCATCAGGCCGAGGAGCTCCACACGCGGCGAAAAAGTGTTGCGTACCACTCAAGTTTCCTGCTCTTTTTGTCGCGCGATCAGCTGCAGGTTGCGCAGGTAGACGATGAAGCCGAACGACTGCCCGACGATGAACACTGGATCCTCACGATAGATCGCGTAAGCCAGCAGCAGCGCACTGCCGACCAGGCTCAGGTACCAGAAGCCGACCGGAATGAGGCTGCGTTTCTTGTATTCGCTGTACAGCCACTGCAGCGCGAAGCGGCCGGTGAACGTCAGCTGGCCGGCGAAGCCGATCACCAGCCAGAGTGTTTCCTTGCCCATCTCAGCCCTCCGTTTCGGTCGCGACCGCATCCAGGCGGGTGCGCCTGATCAACCACCACACGCCGAACAGATCGAGGATGCCGACCAGGGCCCGGTCGAGGTTTCCGTATTTGGAGGTGCCAGTTCTGCGCGGCCGGTGATTCACGGGATGAACCACCGTTCGCCCGCGGTGGCGCTGGATCAGCGCCGGCAGGAAACGATGCATGTGATCGAAATAAGGCAGGCGCAAGAACGCTTCCCGTTCGATGAGCTTGAGGCCGCAGCCGGTATCGGGCGTCGCGTCCTTCAGCAGCCTGCTGCGCAGCCCGTTGGCCAAGCGCGACGCCCAGCGCTTGCTGGCCGTGTCACGGCGAGTGACGCGGTGGCCCGCCACCAGCTTGATGCCGTCCGGCCGACCTTCGGTGCCGCGCACCAGCGCGAGCATGCCGGGAATGTCGGCCGGGTCGTTCTGGCCGTCGCCGTCGAGCGTCGCGAGCCAAGGGCCGCGCGCCGCGAGCACTGCGTGATAGAGCGACGTGCTTTGCCCGAGCGAGCGGGGATGGCTGAGGATGCGCAACTGGGGGAAGCCCGCGCTTTTCAGCGCCCGCAGCTCGGACGCGCTGCCGTCAGTGCTGCCGTCATCGACGACGATGACCTCGTAGGCTTCGCCGGCGAGCGCGCTGCGCACTTCTTCGAGGAGCGGCGCAAGGTTGCCGGCTTCGTTCCTCGCAGGAATAAGGACGGAAACATAAACGTTATCGTGCATGGGGTGACTCGATTGTTGCGACAGGTTGTTGCCCCGCCAGTCGGTGCGCGAAGCTGCCGACGAAAGTACGTCCGGCATTGCGGCCGGGATGAGGCAATTTTTCGCAAGAAAATATCCCGACTTCGGACGAGGGTATTATTTTATCCGGATTTTGCATTGGCCCGGTCCGGCTGCCGCAGGCTCACCGGCTTTGCGCGGCTACGCCCGCGGTGTTTCCGACCAGGCTCTGCGTGGCAGTCTGCACGAACGCGTGCAGCATGCCGCGCAGCTGCGCTTCGTCCGCGGCGTTGATCACCCGCGTGCTAGCCGCAGCGTCGCCGAGCCGGTAGTCATAGAGCCGCGGTGCCAGGCCCTTCGGTTCGACGAGGATGCGGCTTCCCTTGAGGATCGCGACCGTCTGGTCGCTTCCCGACGGCTTGATGACGCCGATGCCCTCGTCTCCTGCCGGCAGGTTGAGCAGATCGCGCCCCCAGCACTGGTGACGCACCTCGCCGCCGAGACGTCCCATGATCGTCGGGACGATGTCGGTCTGCGTTCCGACCGTATCGCGACGCATGCCGAAAGCCTGCTGGATGCCGGGTCCGATCAGCAACAGCGGCACGTTGAAGCGGTGAAGATCCATCTCGGTGATCTGTTCGTCGGCACCGAAACCGTGGTCGCCGACAATCACGAACAGCGTGTCGCGGAAATATTTCGACTTGCGCGCTTTCTCGAAGAACTGCCCGAGCGCCCAGTCCGAATAGCGCATCGCGGTCAGATGGTCGTCGAGGGAACCGTGGCCGGTGACCGGTTCCACGGGCAGCGTCTGCGGCAACGCGTACGGCGTATGGTTCGACAGCGTTTGCAGCAGCGCGTAGAACGGCTTGCCGTCGGAATTCTTCTGCAATTCTTCGGCTGCGCGGTCGAACATGTCCTGGTCCGACACCCCCCAGGTCGGATCCGAAACCACCGGGTTGACGAAGTCATTGCGGCCGATGAAGCGCGTCATGCCCTGGTTGCTGAAAAAACCGGACTGGTTGTCCCACGCAAAATCGCCGTTATACACATAGAGGTCGTCGAACTCGCGCGCCCGCAGCAGCTGCGGGAGACCGGAAAAACGATGTCCCCCTTCGGGCATCTGCATCAGGTATTCGAAGCCGGGCAGGTTCGGGAAACATGCCATCGTCGCGAACATGCCCTGATGGGTGTGCGTGCCGTTCGAGAAGAAGCGCGTGAACAGCACGCCTTCGCGCGCGAGCCGGTCGAATTGCGGCGTGATGCCGTCCTTGCTGCCGAGTGCGCCGACATAATGCCCGGCGAAGCTCTCGAGCAGGATCACGACGACGTTGCGAATCGGCAACGTGCCGGCGACGGGCGGAGTGACGTCGCGGCGGATGTTCGCGCTCTCGGCGTCGACGAGGCGGTCGCCCGGGGTCAGCAACATGCTGCGCACGATCCGGGTCGCCTCATATTGCGGCATCGAGGTTTTCCACATCTTGTCGCCGGACTCGAAGAATCGGCTCTTCGCCGCGGCGATGAGAGTGAGAGTGCCGTTGAGCCCGAGCTGGTTCGCGAACATCGAATCGGTCGTATACGCGTCCCCCCAGCGCAGCGGCGGTCCCTGGCGCAGCGTGCCGCGCGCGGCAACGACCGAAACCGCGAGGCACAGCACCAGCGCAAGCCAGCGCGGGCCGGGACCGAAGCGGCGTGCACTGCGGGAATCATCGCGCCGTGGCGCAGTCAGCCGGTCGATGACGGCGAAGAGCCGGAACAGTCCCCAGCTTGCCAGCAGCCAGGCCGCGAGGTAGCGCAGCACCGGGAAGCCGTGCCACAGCATGCTCAGCACAGTTGCCGGATCTTCGCGCAGGTACTGGAAGACCAGGCTGTTGAGGCGCTGGTGGAATTCCCGGTAGAAATCGAGTTCGATCAGGCCGAGGAACAGCGCAATGCTCGCCGCCGCGGTCAGCCAGGCCCTGTGCGCGCTTCGCGCTGCCATCGCCCGCACGGCCCCCATTGCCAGAATCAGCGGCGCGCAAAGGTACACGACGAGCCGCAGGTCGAATCGCAGCCCGGTCAGGAAAGCTTCGGTGAAGGTTGCGACCCCGGTGTCGCCGATCAACGCCCGGTTGTAGACGAGCAGCGCAAGGCGCAGCGCGGCGAACATCAGCAGCAAGGCGATTGCGGACAATGCCGTGAATGCAAGGTGGGAACCGAGCGTGGGCGCAGACGCCGCAGCGGAGGGCTGCTGCGGTTCCGGGAGTTGCGGTTGACTCATGTCGAAAGATCCAGTCTGGTGAGGCCCGATGCCGTGGATACGGTTGCGTCCGGCCCGCCACGCGAAGCCGCCGTAGTCAGGCATGGCGGCCGGTGCGCCGCGACTTTGGGGCAATGCAGGTGAAAATTTCGTTGAGCCGCGATGAGCTGCGCTTGGCGAAGGAGTGGGTGGCAAACGGGAAAGCCGGCGTCGAGGCAAGGCAGGTCGTTCTCGCTGCCGATTCGCTCCGGAACGGACTTTGATTTCCGTGAACATCGCCCCGATGCGAGCAGCTTTTTCATACGCGCGTCCTGACTTGGTTAGCGCACCCAGGTCGGGGCACGGGCAGAATCTAAACGCGTGAACATGAACAAAACATGAACTGCCTGCTCGCGCTGCAATCATGGCGCGAGGTTTCCCGGCGCAGAAGATCGAAAGTGAAGGAGCGCCGGGGGGCGGGGCGGAACGCGGCGGGACCGTTTGTGCCGCGTGTGTCCGGCGGTGCCGGAACGAATTCGCCCGCGGGGGCGAAGATCAGCGCCACGTCGAGTTCGTCGGGCGGGTTCTCGCCTGCGGCGCCTGCCCAATTGGCGACGAGTGCTCTCGCGAACGTTTGGTTGGCGTCGTCACCGGCGCGCGTGAAGGTGTAGAACGGCCGGTGCTGACAGGCGAGCACCTGCGTCAGGATATGCGCCGCGGCGAATGGAATCGTGGCGCGCGGCGCGGCGACGAGCGCCGCTGCGTCCGCACGCGGCGCGCGGAAGGAAGGATCAGGCAGCGGCGGTGCCGGCCTCCTGCAGCACGGCAGCCATCGCTTTCGCGACGTAATCGACGTTGCCCCGGTTGAGACCAGCGACGCACATGCGGCCGGACTGCACGACGTACACGGCGAACTCCTCGCGCAGGCGATCGACCTGCTCGGGAGTCAGCCCGGTATAGCTGAACATGCCGCGCTGTTTGACGAAATAGCTGAAATCCCGCCCCGGCAAGGTGCTGCTCAGTACTTCGTGGAGCTTCTCGCGCATCGCCTTGATGCGCTCGCGCATGCCACGCACTTCACCGACCCATTCCTCGTGCAGTCCGGCATCGTTCATGACTGCGGCAGCGACCCGGCCGCCATGCACGGGCGGGCTCGAGTAGTTGCGGCGCACGGTGAATTTCAGCTGGCCTAGCACGCGCTCGGCTTCATCGGCATCCTGGCACACGACCGACAGGCCGCCGCAGCGCTCGCCGTAGAACGACAGGTTCTTGGAAAACGAGTTGCTGACGAAGAAACTCACCCCTGCGTCGGCCATCGCCCGGGCCGCGTACGCATCGTCGTCGAGGTTGTCGCCGAAGCCCTGGTACGCGATGTCGAGGAACGGGATCAGTCCGCGCGACGCCACCACTGCGATCACTTCCTGCCATTGTGCTGTCGACAGGTCGACGCCCGTTGGATTATGGCAGCACGGGTGCAGCAGCACGATGCTCTGCGCGGGCAGCGACTGCAGGGTCTCAATCATCTCGTCAAAGCGCACGCCGCCGCTCGCCGCGTCGTAGTACGGGTAGTCGTGCACTTCGATGCCGGCGCCCTCGAAGATCGAACGATGGTTGTCCCAGGTCGGATCGCTGACCCACACTTCGCTCGCCGGAAAATACCGCTTGAGCAGGTCGGCGCCGACCTTCAATGCGCCCGAGCCTCCGATGGTCTGGATCGTCGCGATGCGGCCCGCGCGCAACGCTGCGCTGTCGGGACCGAACAGGAGTTTCTGGACAGCGGCGCGATAGTCGGCCGCTCCTTCCATCGGCAGGTAGGGCCGCGGACCGGGATTTGCCGCCAGCGCTGCCTCGGCCTTCTCGACCGAACCGAGCAGCGGGATGCGGCCCTCTTCGTCGTAGTAGAGCCCGATGCCGAGGTTCACCTTCCGCGGGCGCGGGTCGTGGTGGAAAGTTTCGACGAGGGAGAGGATGGGGTCGCCGGGATAGGCGTCGACGTGCTCGAACATGGGAAAGCGGGTCCTTTGCAGTGGTGTGGTTGGATCGGACATCATCGTGCCGTTCGCCCCGCATAAGTCAAGGAGCTCGCGGACCCCCGCGCCGTGTCAGCAGCAACCCGCACTCCAGGTGCCGGGTGTACGGAAACTGGTCAAACACCGCTGCGCCGGCGATGCCGTGCGTCGCCTGCAGCGCGGCGACGTTTTCCTGCAGCGTCTGCGGGTTGCAGGAGATGTACAGGATGCGGTCGAAACCGCGCGCGAGCTCGACCGTCGGCGCGTCCAGTCCGCTGCGCGGCGGATCGACGAACAGCGTCGAGAACCGGTAGCGGTCGAGGTCCACGTCCTTCATGCGCCGGAATTCCCGCGTGCGGGCGAGCGCGGCGCTGATCTCGTCGCTCGACATGCGCACCATCGCGACATTGCCGATGTCGTTCGCGGCGAGGTTGTAGTGCGCGGCCTCGACCGACGTCTTGCTGACTTCGGTGGCGAGCACCCGATCGAACAAAGGCGCCAGCGCGACGGTGAAGTTGCCGTTGCCGCAATACAGCTCCAGCAGGTCGCCGCCGACTCCGCGCACCTGTTCGCACGCCCAGCCGAGCATCTGCCGGTTTACGCCGCCGTTGGGCTGCGTGAAGCTGCCTTCGATCTGCTTGTACTGCAGCGGGCGGCCATCGAGCGCGAACCGTTCCAGTACCCAGTCGCGGTCCAGCACGATTTTCTGCTTGCGGCTGCGCCCGATCAACTGCACGTTGAGTTCGGCCGCCAGTTCCCGTGCTGCCGCTTCCCAGCTTTCGTCGAGCGGACGGTGATAGATCAGGCTGATCATCAGTTCGCCGCTGAGCGTGGCGAGGAACTCGACCTGGAACAGGCGGCGCTTCAGGGTTTCGCTGGCTCGTAGCCGTTCGCGCAGCCGAGGCATCGCCGCACAGATCGGCTCCGCGGCGATGTCGAACTGTTCGATTGCGATCGGTTGCTTCGGCTCGGCGGGGTCGAACATTGCATAATCGATGCGCTCGCCGTCGTGCCACATGCGGAATTCGGCGCGCAGCCGATAGTGCAGCGGCGCGGAGGGGAAGACCGTCGGCTCGGGGACGGCGAAGGGGGTGAAAGCGTGTTTGAACTGGGTCACTTTATCCGCGAGCTGCGACGCGTACTCGGCGGGGTCGATGGCGGGTAGAGGCATGAAATCCGTGGGTATTGCGAGGGTATTGCCGTGTCGAAGAGAGGTCGTTTCCGGGCGAAGCGCGCGAAACGGCGAAAAAGCCGCAGGGCCCGGTGGCCCGGGCCACCGGCCGAGGACGAAATATACCCTTGTCCGTGCCCGCACGCCGGAACGGCGTAGGCTTGCGCAATGAACGACGCAACTTCGAGTCCTTTTTTTTTCGATCAGGAGCCGCCCGAGTTCGAAGTCCTGATCGAGATTCCGAAAGGCAGCTTCGTAAAACGCGGTTCGACCGGTCACGTCGATTTCATCTCGCCGCTGCCCTGTCCGTTCAATTACGGCTCAGTGCCGGCCTACCTCGGATGCGAAGGCGACCTGCTCGACGCGCTCGTGCTCGGGCCGCGCCTGGCGCTCGGCAGCCGGGTCGTGACGAGGGCCTGGGGCGCGGTGATCCTGAGGGACCGCGGCATGACCGACGACAAGCTGGTGTGCGCCGCGCGTCGCCCGAGTCCGGCCGAGTGCCGCGCGGTGCTGCGTTTCTTTCATCTTTATGCCCGCTGCAAGGCGCTGCTGAACCTGTGGCGGGGCCGGGCGGGGCGCAACGCCTGCGAAGGCTGGTGCGAAGCCGCCGAAGCGATGGGCCGGGCGCGACCGAGAGACGGGAGGTGGAGCGGACCGGCGATCGGGTTCTGATCGGAGGGCAGTCGATGCTATTGCTACGGCCGCCCCATTCGGCACTCGTTGCGGTGACGCGGGACTCGCCGTTGGCCCGCGGACGGCTGCTTTTGCCCCAGTGTGTTTCTGGAACTGCCGGCGCAGCGTGCCGTCATTACGTCGAGCCGAACTGCTCGACCACCCGGTCGCACTGGAGGAAACGTTGACTCGCCAGAGCCTGTCCCTTCATCCGCTGCCTCCCGCCTCGCCGCTGGCCGCCGGGCCGCGGCAGTTGCCGATCACCGTCGTGATGAACGCCGGCTCCGGCCGCGAGGACAAGTCCGAAGCCGGCGCGGCGATCGAAAAAGTGCTGGAGGCGAGCGGCCGCGACGTCGAGCTGCTGGTCGCGAAGCGGCCGCGCGAACTGGCGGCGCTCGTTCGCGCGGCGGCCGATCGGCGCCCGGGCATCCTCGCGGCGGCCGGTGGCGACGGCACGCTGAATGCCGTGGCTTCGGTCGCGTACCAGCGCAGTTTGCCGTTCGCGGTCATCCCGCTCGGGACCTTCAACTACTTCGCTCGAGAACTCGGCATTCCGCTCGATCCGGCGGCTGCGGCGCAAGTGGCCGTGGACGGGTCGATTCGCCGCGTCCCGATCGGCGAGGTCAATGGCAGGCTCTTCCTCAACAACGCGAGCATCGGCCTTTACCGTCGTCTTCTCGAAACGCGTGAGGTGCACAAGCGGCGCTTCGGGCGCAACCGCTTCGTCGCGTTCGTCTCCGGGCTCGTCACGCTGATGCGTGAGCACCGTCCGTACCGTTTGGCCCTGCAGATCGACGGCCGGCCGCTGAACTTGTCGACGCTGACGGTGTTCTTCGGCCGCAACGCGTTGCAGATGGAGCACCTCGGCCTGGACGAGGCGGTGTGCGTCGCGCGCGGCGAATTGGCCGTGCTCGCGTTGCGGGAGGTCGGCCGCCACGACCTGCTGGCGCTGGTGCTGCGCGGTGCGCTGGCCCGCCTCGAGACCGCGGAAAACCTGCGCCAGTATTGCGCGCTGACGGTGCAGATCGAGCGGCTCGACGAGGGCACGCCGCATATCCGCGTCGCGCTCGACGGCGAACTCGTCGACTGCGAGCTGCCGCTCGTCGTGAGATCGGTGCCGGAGGCGCTGCAGGTTCTCGTGCCGGCAGTGCCCGAGGTGCGCGCGTGATGCGGCTCGCCCATATTTCGGACCCGCATTTCGGCACCGAGGAGGCGCCGGTCCGCGATGCGCTGCGTGAGGATCTGCTGCGCGAAGCGCCGGACCTCGTCGTGTTGACCGGTGACATCACGCAGCGCGCCCGGCAGGCGCAGTTTCGCGCTGCGCGAGCCTTCCTCGACAGTCTCGCGCCGCTTCCGGTGCTGACGCTGCCCGGCAATCACGATCTGCCACTGTTCGACCTCTTCACCCGCTTCACCGCGCCTTACCGCCACTACCGTCGCCATATCTGCGCGTCGCTTTCCCCGCTGTGGCGGGGCCGCCGTGTTGCGGTCGTCGGCGTCAATTCGACCCGCATGCTGCGCCATAAACATGGCGAACTGCCGGCGCCGCTCGTCGAGCAGGTCGCTCGCCAGCTTGCGGCCCTTGGCGAGTCCTTCAAGGTCGTCGCACTGCACCACCCGCTCGAGATCATCGAGCCTTCCGACCGGCGCAACCGCGTCCGCGGTGCCGATGCGGCGCTCGCCGCCTGGATCGCCGCCGGAGCCGACCTGTTTCTCGGCGGACACATCCATTTGCCGTACTGCGTGGCGACCGGCGATGGCTCGCGCGATGCGCTGGTGCTGCAGGCCGGCACATCGATGTCGACCCGGCGTCGCAACGGTCGGCCCAATTCCTACAATCTGGTGCGTTTCGTGCCGATCGCGCTGCGCGGCGCAGGGGAGGCGGGCCTGCGGCGTATCGAAATCGAGGAACGGGATCACGACGCGCGCATCGGCCGCTTCACGATCGTGACGTGTCGCGAGGCGGTGTGCACCGGATCGGGCTGGAGCCTGCTGTCGCAGGGCGCGGTTCCGCTGCCGGGCTGAGCGGCACGGCCGATTGCCGGGCGTTATCCCCGTCAGGTGCCCGTTTCGCCGGCGAGCGCGTTGTCGAGCGCCGTCGCGGCGCCGAGCAGCGCAGGATATTCGGCGAGGATGACGTAACAGGGGATGCGCGCGAGGTATTCGGAAAACCGTCCTTTCTGTTCGAAGCGCCGGCGGAAATCCGATCGATCGAAGAAGTCGCCGAGCTTCGGCACGATTCCCCCCCCGATATACACGCCGCCGAATGCGCCCAGCGTCAGCGCGAGGTCGCCGGCGACGCTGCCGAGCATCCCGCAGAAGACCTGCAGCGCCTCGGCGCACCATGGACAGCTCGCGGCCATCGCCCGGGCGCTGATCTCGTCCGCTTCGAGGGCCAGCGGCGGGGCGCCCGCGAGCTGCCGGATCGCGTCGTGCAGGGCGATCAGCCCCGGTCCCGACAGCGCCCGCTCGGCCGACACGTGGTCGAAGCGCGCGGCGAGCACTGCGATGAGCTCCGCTTCGCGTGGCGTGGACGCCGCCAGCGTGACGTGGCCGCCTTCGCCTTCGAGCGGCGCGTAGCCGTTGCCGCAGCGCACCAGCCCCGACACGCCGAGACCGGTGCCCGGTCCGATCAGCGCGACCGGCCGCCCGGCGCACTCGTTGCCGCCGCCGATCTGACGCCGTTCACCGGCCTGCAGTCGGGGCAGCGACAGCGCGAGCGCGGTGAAGTCGTTGAGGACCACGAGCCGCGCGAGCCCGAGCTCGATGCGCAGCTGCTCGATCGAAAACGACCAGTCGTGATTCGTCATCCGTACCCGATCGCCCTCGACGGGATTCGCGATGCCGAACGCGGCGACACGCGGCCCGGCAAGTCCCCGTTCCAGCAGCAGGTAAGCCTGGACGGCCTCCAGGAGTCCGGCGTGATCGTCACAGCACAGCGTGCGAAAGCGCGTCGGCGGGCTGCCCGGCGAGTCGATGACGGCAAAGCGGGCGTGCGTGCCGCCGATGTCGCCGATCAGCCGGGGGTAGGTGTCGGAGCAGCCAGTGGGCATCGGGGCGATCGAAGCGGATGGACAGAACCGGGAGAGTGCCCGCCGCGCGCAAAAGTGTCCACCTTGCCTGCCCGGACGTAGACGCGGCAACTCGCGGAACGGGCCGGAACTGCGACAATCGACGGTTTGGCACTCGACAGCGAGGAGAAGCACGGATGAGGACGGCAGGCGACAACGCGGGTGGCAGGGCATGGTGGAAGGAGGCCGTCGTGTATCAGATCTATCCGCGCAGCTTCATGGATTCGAACGGCGACGGGATCGGCGATCTGAACGGCATCACCGTGCGGCTCGACTACTTGAAGTCGCTCGGCGTCGACGTGATCTGGATCTGCCCGGTGTTCAGCTCGCCGAACGATGACAACGGGTACGACATCAGCGACTACCGGGCGATCATGGACGACTTCGGCACGATGGCGGATTTCGACTGCCTGCTCGCCGAAGTCCACCGCCGCGGCATGCGGCTGATCCTCGATCTCGTCGCGAACCACACCAGCGACCTGCACCCGTGGTTTCTCGAATCGCGCGCGTCGCTGAACAACCCGAAGCGCGACTGGTACTTGTGGCGCGACGGCAAGGACGGGCGCGAGCCGAACAACTGGGAGAGCATTTTCAAGGGCTCGGTGTGGAAATACGACGACAAGACCGGCCAGTATTTCCTGCACCTGTTCTCGGAGCGGCAGCCGGACCTGAACTGGGACAACCCGGAAGTGCGGACCGCGATCTACGAAATGGTGCGCTGGTGGCTCGACAAGGGCGTCGACGGCTTCAGGCTCGACGCCGTCAGCCACAAGAAGAAGGAGCCGGGGCTGCCCGACATGCCGAATCCGCACGGCCTCGATTACGTGCCGTCGTTCGAGAAGCACATGAACGTCGATGGCGTGCTCGACTACCTGGACGAGTTGTGCCGCCACACGTTCGACCACTACGACGTGATGACCGTCGGCGAAGCCAACGGCGTGTCGCCGGAGCAGGCCAGAGCCTGGGTGGGCGAGGAGCACCGGCGGCTCAACATGATCTTCCAGTTCGAGCATTCCGCGCTGTGGAAGAAGGCGCCGCGCAACGGGCTCGACCTTCCGGCGCTCAGGGCCGTGCTGACGAAATGGCAGAAGAGTCTCGACGGCACCGGCTGGAATGCGCTGTTCCTCGAAAACCACGATCTGCCCCGGGTCGTTTCGCGCTGGGGCGACACCGGCCGCTACTGGCGTGAGAGCGCGACTGCGCTGGCAACGATGTATTTCCTGATGCAGGGCACGCCGTTCATCTACCAGGGGCAGGAACTCGGCATGACGAACAGCCGCTTTGCGGCGCTCGATGATTTCAACGACGTCCTGACGAAAAATCGCTTCGCGTCGATGAAGCGTGAAGGGCTCGCCGAGGGCGACATCATCGACCTGTTGTCGATCGTCTCGCGCGACAACGCACGCACGCCGATGCAGTGGGACGGGTCGGCGAACGGCGGGTTCAGCTCCGGCACGCCGTGGCTGCGCGTTAATCCGAACTTCAACGAGATCAACGCCGAGCTGCAGGAGCGCAACTCCGCGTCGGTGCTGAACCATTACCGCCGCCTCATCGCGCTGCGCAAACGCGAGCCCGGGCTCGTCCATGGCCACTGCGAGCTGCTGATGGAGGACGACGCGCAGATCTATGCCTACAGCCGAACGCATGGTTCGCAGCGCTACGTGATCATCACGAACATGACGCGCGACGAAGCCCGATACCACCAGCCGGACCTGCTGCTGGACGGCGGCGGATTGCTGCTCGCGAACCAGCCGGTCGAGCCGCACACCCCGACCGACAGTCTGCTGCTCGAGCCGTACGAGGCGCGCGTGTACCGTTTTCGCTGACCGAACGGGCGGCCGCTGTGGAGGGCGTCGGGAGGCGTGCGACGAGCATGTCTCGACAATCACCGTCATATCCGATAATTTTTGTGCATCCAATCATTGCTGAAACTGATTCCAGACCATGAAAACAACTTTTCGTATCGTTTCCCTGTGCCTGTGCAGCCTCGCGTTTCCGACGGCTCACGCCGCCGCGCTCGCATCCGCCGCAACAGCTCCGGCCGCACAGGCCGATCTCGTCCAGCGCGCCGACGAGAACCGCAGCCGCCGCCTGCTCGAGAAGGCCGTCACGCACTATCGCGAGAAGGGCGAAGCCGCGCTGACCGATTTCAACCGGTCGCCGGCGTTCAGCGACAAGGAGCTGTACGTCTATGTGCTGACCCTGGATGGCGACATGCTCGCGAGCGGCGGGCCGTCCGTTGCGCTGGTCGGACGCAACGTCGCGACGATGAAGGATGGCTCCGGCAAGGAGTTTTTTCGCGACATGCTCGACACGGCGGCGAAAACAGGCCACGGCCGTATCGAGTACCGCTGGCTCAACCGCGTCGACAACCGCATCGAGCCGAAGGTCACGCTGTTCGAGCGGGTAGACGATCGCATCATCGCCGTCGGCTACTACACGCCGCGCGCCACTGCCGAGCAGGCGAAAGGCCTGCTCGAGCGCGCCGTGACCGCGCTGAACGAAAAGGGCGACGCCGCGCTGGACGCTTTCAATGCGGTCGACGGCGGTTTCATTCAGGACGATCTCTACGTCTTCGTCATCGATATCCCGACCCGGCGCTTCGTCGCCCACGGCGGTTCTCCCGCAATGGTCGGCACCGACGGCAGCGCGCTGCGCGACCCGAAAGGCAAGGCCGTCGTCACCGACATGCTGAACATCGTTGGGCGCAAGGGCGAAGGGGAACTCGATTACGCCTGGCGCAATCCGCTGACGGAAAAGCTCGAGTCGAAACACAGCTTTTTCCGCAAGGTCGGCGACAAGATCGTCGGCGTGGGCTATTACACCCGCTGAGCCGCGCCGCCCGCGAAAGTGCTTGCGCGGCGCGCAGGGCCTGTCCATAATGCCGGCCTGCGCGTCTCACGGTAGCTCGCAAGAGCGGGAAAAGTTCATCAAATCGATGATTCGACAGGGTTTTCGATGAAATTGCGGTGATTCCGAAAAAATACCGTGAGGTGGTTGACGCAGCAGCGAGACCTGTTAAAATCTCGCTTCTTCACAAGGCGCCCGTAGCTCATCTGGATAGAGTACTTGGCTACGAACCAAGGGGTAGGGAGTTCGAATCTCTCCGGGCGCGCCAGAATAATCAAGCACTTAGGCCAGTCGAAAGACTGGCCTTTTTGCTTTGGTGCATGCCCCGACGTTTTGGTAGCCATTTGGTAGCCATAGGCGAAAAGGGCTACCTGCGAATAGCTGTGGGTGCCCTCAACTACCCACCGCTGCATAATGAAAATTCTAAGATCGAGTACAGTCTTTGAAAAAGCTCTTTCTCGCGCTCACACTCTCTGTCGCGAGTTGTCCTGTATTTGCGTCACAGTCGCTCACGTGGCTCAATTTGGCGAGACAGGCCGAACGCAACAACAGCGCCTTCGTGACGCAGGTCAAAGGCATCGCGGCGGTCGATTCCGGTGTTCGAGGGAAGGGAGTTACGGTCGCAGTCCTTGATACCGGGGTGCAAGGGCTGCATCCGGAGTTTTTTGGCCGATTGCTTACCGGATTCGACGCAACGACCAAAATCACGATTGCGGCCCCCTTCCTCGCAGATCGTGATGGCCACGGTACGCACGTGGCGGGCGTGATTGGAGCGGCGCGAGACGGTCGAGGAATGCACGGAATAGCCCCGGAGGTCAGTCTCCTTCCGGTACGTGTATTCGACGATGACGGCATCGCAACTAGTTCTTCCCTTGGAAATGGGCTCAGATACGTGAATGACAGCCCAGCGTTTGTGGTAAACCTCAGTCTTGGCGCGCCGAGACCACTGGATGCTTACTTCGAGTCAGCGCTTCTCGGCAACATTCAAGCCGGCAAGCTTGTCGTCGTTGCCGCTGGCAATGGCGGTGGAAGAAATCCGACTTGGCCAGCACGATACGCAAAAGAGGCACCTGTGAACGGCCAGATTATCGTTGTGGGCGCCGTTGACGAAAATAATCAACTCACCAGTTTTTCAAACAGCGCCGGTGATACAGCAAATCGGTATATCGTCGCACCCGGTGTCGGCCTGATGTCGACCTACAATGCATCCGCGAGCGGTTACGGGCACATGAGTGGAACTTCAATGGCCGCCCCCGTCGTGAGCGGTGCAGCAGCGCTATTGAAATCAAGGTGGCCAGCGCTAAACGCCAGGCAAACCGCAGAGATTCTTTTTAGTACGGCAACGGATTTGGGGGAGCCAGGAGTTGACCCGATGTACGGTTGGGGTCTTCTCAATGTCGAGAAAGCGATGCGGCCGGTTGGGGGTTTGGGCCTTTTGACTCATGCCGGCACTATTCCGGTGAGCCAGGCGCAGGCACAGCTTTCGCCCGCGGCAGCAGGTGCGGCGAAGCGACTGCAGGGCATCAGCCTATCCGGGTTTGACCATTTCGGAAGAGATTTTAAAACTGACATCCCACTAGTTCGAATGCGTTCTGGCGAGTTGGAGACGAACACGTTACAAAAAGCTGTAGCCGTACTGGGTAGTCAACGGATCCCCGTTACCAATGGCCGCCTTTTTCTTGCTCGATCTGGCCCGGCGGCAAGTGGCTCTAGAGCAGGAGGTACGTACCTTGTACAGCATTTCTCGGGCAGTCCGATCGAAATTACTTTCGCGACTGGCGCCTTGACTGGAGTCTGGCATGGGCTCGCTGACTCGGCCCTGCCGGGCATGGGATCTGCAGCTTTTGGGCTGTCAGATAATCCGTACTTCGGATTCGTCAACGCAACACGACATGCTGGGATCGGCGTTCAACTCGCTGGCGCTTGGAAGACGAAAGTTGGATTCCTGACACGTGATAATCGCGGAGGAGAGTCCGGTGGATCCGGGGCGTCAATCGCCGAGATCAGCAGAACTTTTGGATCTGACCTCTGGATTAGTATTCAGGGGTCCCTGTTCACGGAGCAGGGTATTCTGGGAACTCGTCTTAAGCAGGGGAGTCAGTACTCACGGGGAAGGGTAATGACCTTCCGGGCGGCGCACAAATGGTCAAATACAATTACTTCATTCGTTAGCTACAGTGGCGCAAGAAATTCGATGCGTCAGACCGGCATTTTTTATGATGTGAACTCGTATTCTGACGCATGGACGTTAGGTTTGATTGGCGAGCATCACTGGCGAAAGAATGACCGCCTGCTTCTTGAGTTGTCAAGGCCTGTCGCGGTGACGGCTGGAGCACTGACAGCGCAATGGGTCAATGGCTTCAATGAAGATGGCAGCGAACGCATCGAACGCCACATGGCATCCATGGTCTCCGAAAAAAGAGAGATCAAGCTTTCGGCGGCGTATCTGTATCCGTTAGCCGTAAACGCTTATTTATCGTTCGGCTTTCATTGGCGCGACAACGCAGACAACGTTAACGACGCGAGCAAGATCGGCGGGGCAATGAGTTGGCATGGGCAGTTTTGACAGCAGAGTGAGCCTCTTGCAAAAGTCCGACTTCGGAATTGTGAAGCTGAGGCGCTCGCCCGCCGGGAGCGCCGGGGTTCGACACTTAACCCCGATTTTCGCCCCTTTTCGGAAAGTGCCTCCAGCGCCGGCGCGGGTTTGACGGCCGCGACCGCAAAAGTGCTGTGGTGGCACGTTTGTAACAGCCACGCCCAAACTTGACGGTACTTTGTAGGTCGCTAAAGTGGCGGCATGCACGTCAAGCTCACTACCTCCGGAGGCCGCCGCTACGTCCAGCTCGTCGAGTCCTATCGCGACGAGGCCGGACGGGTAAAGAAGCGCACCGTCGCCACGCTTGGCCGCGCCGAGCAGGTCGATGGTTCGCTCGACGCAGTGATCAATGGCCTGCTGAAGATCACCGGCCGTGAGCCGATGGGTGCCAAGCCACCGGCGCCGACGGTGTCGTTCGAGTCCGCGCGGGCACTCGGTAATGTGTGGGCACTCACGGAGTTGTGGCGGTCGCTGGGCTTCTCCGGGCTGCGCCGGGTGTTTCGCCGCACGCGCCGCACCACCGACGTGGAAGCGCTGATCCGCCTGATGGTGCTCAACCGCCTGTGCGACCCCGAATCCAAGCTCGGCGTGCTGCGCTGGGTGCAGACGGTGGCGCTGCCCGAGTTCGGGCCGAAGGTGGTCACGCACCAGCAGTTGCTGCGCAGCCTCGATGCGCTGGTGGATTATCAGGACGAGGTCGATGCGGTGGTCGCCGGGCTGCTGCGCCCGCTGATCGACCAGGATCTGTCGGTGGTCTTCTACGACCTCACCACGATCCGCAGCGAGGGGCTCAGCCAGCAGGCCGGCGACGTGCGCCAGTACGGCATGGCCAAGGAGGGGCTGATTGCCCGCCAGTTCATGCTCGGCGTGGTGCAGACCGCCGAGGGGCTGCCGATCTACCACGAGGTGTTCGACGGCAACACGGCCGAGACGCGCACCTTGCTGCCCACGCTCACCAAGGTGCTCGAGCGCTTCCCGTCGGTGCAGCGCCTGGTGCTGGTCGCCGACCGGGGACTGCTCAGCCTGGATAATCTCGAGGCACTCAAGGCCGTGCGCCTGGCCAGTGGCAAGCCGCTCGAATTCATCGTCGCGGTGCCAGGCCGGCGCTACAACGAGTTCATCGAGTTGCTCGAACCGTTCCATGAGCAACAGTGCGCCACCGCCACGCAGGAAGTGGTCTCGGAGCACGCCTGGAACGATCTGCGGCTGGTGGTCGCGCACGACCCGGTAACAGCGGCTGCCAAGACCGGGCAGCGCAACGAGCGCATCGACGCGCTGATCCGCCAGGCAGACGAATGGTCGGGCAAGCTCACCGAGCAGGACGAAGGCGTGAAGCACAGGGGGCGCAAGCTCTCGGACAGCGGTGCCAAGGCGCGCTTCTACCACGCGGTCAGCGAAGCGCACCTGTCGCGCATTCTCAAGGTGGATCTGGGTGAGGAGCTCTTCAGCTACCACATCGACGACAAGGCGAAGCGTCTTGCCGAAATGATGGACGGCAAGCTGCTGCTGGTCACCAACGCCGAGGGCCTCGCCGCGCAGAACGTGATTCAGCGCTACAAGTCGCTCGCCGACATCGAGCGCGGTTTCAAGGTGCTCAAGTCCGAGATCGAGATCGGCCCGGTGTATCACCGCCTGCCCGAGCGGATTCGCGCGCATGCGTCGATCTGCTTCATGGCGCTGATCCTGCACCGGGTGATGCGTAGCCGGCTGAAGGCCGCCGATGCGGGCTACACGCCCGAGCGGGCGCTCGAGCAACTGCAGCGCATCCAGCATCACCGCGTGCGCCTGAACGGCGGCGAGCCGGTGGCCGGGGTGTCGACGATCAGCACCGAGCAGAACGAGGTACTTCATGCACTGGGGATAGGAAAACCAGCGGCGCCGGAGCAGTTGGCGCTGTTGTAGTGGCATTTTTGAAAGTTCGCTGTAGCAAAAACAAGCACTTGCGAGCGTAACTGTCGAACTCGGGGGAGCGAGATTTTCTCGTCGGCGAAGTCGGCAGGGCTTTCCGGCTAGGTCATTGGCATGTTTTTGCCATTTTTGGACGGAGCGAGTCCTGCGTCATCGACGGCAAGGGTGTCAGGGCAGGCGTTGAGGTGCGGCGTGTCATTGTCGCAATCGCATCAACTGATCGGCAGACAGCGCCAGGACACCGAACATCAGGTGTCCCATGACCTTGGTGCCGCCCTTGACGCGGACGGTGTTGCCGCCGAACTCATCCTTGAGCCGTGCATTGCTGCGCTCGGCGACGGTGCGTTCGTTGTAACGGATCGCGTCGGCAGGCTCGAACTCCTCCTTCATGCCGCCGCGCGGATTGTGGTCGATCAAGGGGACATGGCCGAGGCTGCGGCAGTGCTCATGCAACGCGAAGCTGCAGTAGGCGGCATCCATGACGTCGTAGAGGTTGGTGACGCGCTGAGCGCTGATCAGCGACAGGGGGATGGCGGCGCGGCTGTCGTGCATCGAGGCCGACGACAGCAGCGCCGCAATCGGCACGCCACAGTCGGCGGTGTCCAGGTGCAGCTTGTAGCCGTTCCAGCTGACTTTGTACCCCTGGGCATTGCACTTGGTGCCGCGGTCGCACACCGTGGGGATGTCCTCGAGCCTCTGCGCTAGGCGCTGCTGGCGTTGGCGCTGGATGGGCGAAACCTTGGCGGGGGCACGGACTTCGCCGCGCCGGGGGCGGCCGCGGCCGCGTTTCTTCGCCGGCACCGGTGGCGTTGGCGCGGCGGTTTCTTCCTCGATGCTCAGGGACGATTGGGCCGCAGGCGCCGGTGTCGCCGCCGCACCCCTGGTGTGGGCCGGGCGCTCGCGCGCTTCGATCGCGGTGCCATCGCGGCTGAGGTGCCCGATCAGTTCATCCCCAAGGTGTTCCTTGATGAGCGCCTCATGCACCCGTTCGGCCAGACGCGCCGCGGCAAACTCGTCGAACGCGCGCGAGAACGTGGCTTCGGAGGGCAGCTTGCGGCACAGCGGGAAACCACAGATGCGCCGCAGCGCACGATCCACCGTCAGGCGCTCGATCAGCCCCACCGTGGTCGTCAGTCCCAGCACCGCCTTCGCGACGAAAGCGTTCGCCAGCCAGGCCCGCTCACAGGGCGGACGCCCCACCCGACACCATGTCGACGCCGTGAATTCCTCGATGCGCACCCATTCCAGGGTGTGGATGACTTTCTCCAGCTTCGGCGTCAGCGCGCCCACCTCGTTCTTCAACTCGGGCAGCAGTTCGTGCTGAATCACGTTCCAGCGTTGCAGGATCAGTTCGCGTCGGATAGCATCCATGGGGCGGGCGTTATGATGTTGGCTTCGATAACCGCATCATGCCAGAAATGGCCGCCCGCACCCTCCGCCTTTGCCTCCCGCCGCAAAAAATCCCCCGTGCAGAGCTCCTTTTGCAAGAGGCTCGAGTGTCAATAACAGGCTGCCGCTACCAGAACTCCGCGCCGGAGACTTAAGCAGCACGACGCTCCCGTCGTCAATGGTGTGCGAAGGGGAGCATCGTCAAGGTTGTCGCCTAGTGATTAATGGGCTGCAGATCTCGTCAATTCTTGAAGCCGTTCGACAATGGCTCCGAGATCAGGAGTATCGTCCGAGAAATCCGCCTGTTTGGAAACGGTGGAGGCAGCCTTCGCTTTCAGCGTGTCCATAACGGACATTTCGGATAATGCATTCTTCTCAGCAGAACCTGCGTCCATGTTCGAAAGAGACTGCGTTTCAAGGTTTAAGGGGGCTGCGGTACGCGTGGCGACAGCGGCATACCTACTGCTGAGCGAGCCGTCACTGTAACGCTGACGATAGAAGCCGTCCATTCTCGAGGAAGTCGTAAAAGACATTTCAAAGGCTTCATCCATGGAGATGCCCTCATCCAAGATCAGCCACCGTCCGAGCGAAGATGCATAGGCGCCACTGACGTCAAAATTACCATAACTATCATAGCCGAGGATCAGGCAAGGCAGATCACTATCGCCAGTTACTGCGAGACTGTCAGCGTCAAAGCTATAGTTCTCGGTGAATTTGGAGATAATTGTGAAGTCCATCTTCCATGATCCGGCAAGAAGCGCCGTTTTACCGCAAGCGCTCTCCGGGTCACTGGCGCCGCTGCCGCTGGTGCGGATTTCCGTCACCACGAAACTTTGTTTCGCCTGACTCCAGTCCAGTATCGCCGTTGAACCAACCTGCGGAAAATCGCCAGCTTCAATTCGCTTATTAGCCCCACTCATAAACGGAACTCCAGCGGATCGGATGCTGGTGAAAGTCCTTGTCTCCATCAGAGCACCATCGGCATATACCCTAATGACATGGGTGCCAGGCTGCGGGATATTGTAGTTGTAAAGCAGGGAAAACCCTGTATTAGGGTGCCCACAGATGCTCTCGGTATCGTTGCGGATGCTGCCCACGCCGGACTTCCCGAGCGAGACGCCGTCAACCGAGACAACTATCTCTTTGGCTGTGCAGTGCCAGCCTGAAACGAGACCGATTCCCGACTCAATCGATCCAGGTTGTGGATTCTCAAGATATCCGCTAGCGGCCGCTGCAAGTGGGGTGAAAAACAGGCTGCAAGCTAGCCGTTTCCGGTCGATTCTCCTCAACATTCTATTTTCCTCATGGTTTGGTGCCTCTCTAGGCTCACGGGCTGCCCCGAAGTTAGTTTCGTGTGATCCGTCTTGTCGCAAATCGGGCGAAGTAGTTTCCCCTGTTTGCAAAACACCGTAACGGGATCCCTCGGCACTTATCCAGTCAAGCCTAGAGCGTGTTATGAACTTGCTTCCAGTGCCAGCCAGAACGCGGCCTTGGGCAGCATGAGGATGCAGAAGACGACGAAATGCAATCCGGCCAGCACTTGCGGCATCCGCTCGAAATCCCGACTCAGTCGTCTGAATCGGGACAGCCACCCGAAACTGCGCTCGACGACCCAGCGCCGGGGCAGCAATACAAATCCCTTCTTCGCCTCGGGAAGTTTGACGATTTGAAGATCGATACCCGCCGCCTTGGCCGCTTTCCGAGCTTCGTCGCCCGTGTAGCCCTGGTCGGCCCACGCCACTTTGACCGTTTCGCCCGTGGCTTGCTGCACCGCCTCGCACAGGTCCTTGACCTGCGCGCGCTCCTGTTCATTGGCCGGCGTGACGGTCAGCGCAATGAGTTGCCCCAGCGTATCCACGGCCATATGTACTTTGCTGCCCCGACGCCGCTTGTAGCCGTCGTAGCCGGCCCGCGGCCCGCTTTCGCAGCTGCTTTGCAGCGTTCGCCCATCGAGGATCACGGCACTGGGCTGGGCCTTGCGACCGTCGCCGACTCGGATGATCGAACGCATGTCGCTCACCATCGCCTCGAAACAGCCCGCATCGTTCCAGCGGCGAAACTGCTGATACACCATCTGCCAGGGCGGAAAATCATTCGGCAAGAGTCGCCATGGCGCGCCGGCCCGAGCCAGCCAGCGCAACGCGTTGAACACTTCGCGCAAGGGGTAGCTGCGCTGCGGCGCCTGCTCGGTCATCAGCGTCAGATACGGCGCCACGAAATGCCACTCCTCTTCACTGACATCGCTCGGGTAGGGTTTTCTGCTCACAGTGATCAAAAAACATCAACTATATCAGCTGCATAAGTTCATAACACGCTCTAGAGCGTGTCGTGACTTTCATCACGAAAATGCTTTCGTTGCACAATCACCCGTTCGGTATCGTGGTTAAACGACTCGATCTGGGTAGCCTCAGACGAGGCATCGCGCCTAAACGTTCTCGTCATGCTTACGATATTAGCATGTCGAGCGCTTACCCAACAACGGCGTTTCACCATTTTTTCAGTGTCACCTTACTCAGAAGTCAGCAAGTAGGACGACACCGTCGGCCCATATATTCATCGCAATAGATTGAAATCATTAGCTTTCCAGTTTGAATTTGTCGCTTACTAACATTCTCGTAAGTATTGTCACACCATGAGACAATACGCGGATGAAATGCAAACGGAACTCGGACGGTCGTGCGATCGACCACCACTCGCTTCAGGTGATGCGCCAGCAGGCGATCAAGGCGGTTCGGGAAGGCCAGACGGTGCAAAGCGTAGCGGCCGCCTTCGGCGTGAATGTGCGCAGCGTCTTTCGGTGGCTGGCCGACTTCGCCCAGGGCGGGCAAAACGCGTTGCTCGCCAAGCCGATTCCCGGGCGCCCGTCGAAAGTGAGCACGGAGGAGATGCGCTGGCTCGCGCAGGCGGTGCGGGACCACACGCCGCTGCAGTACAAGTTCGAGTTCGGGCTGTGGACGCTGTCGCTGATCCGCGCGCTGATCATTCGGCAGTTCGGCAAGGCGCTGTCGATCGCCACGGTCAGCCGGCTCATGAAAGGACTCGGCTTCAGCGCGCAGAAGCCGCTCTACCAAGCCTGGCAACAGGACGCCGCGCTGGTGCGGCAATGGGAGGCGGAAACCTATCCGGCGATCCGCTCCGAAGCGCGTGCGACAGGCGCGACGATCTACTTCGCCGACGAGTCGGGCATCCGTTCCGACTACCACACCGGCACGACGTGGGCGCCGCGTGGGCAGACGCCGGTGGTCGAAGTGACCGGCCGGCGCTTCTCGCTGAACATGATCTCGGCGGTGAGCCCGCAGGGCGAATTTCGCTTCATGCTGCACGAAGGCTCGGTCACCGCCACGGTGTTTCGCGAGTTCCTCAAGCGGTTGATGATCGGCGCCGACAAACCGGTCTTCGTCATCGTCGACGGCCACCCCATTCACAAGGCCAAGTTGGTTCGGGCCTACGTCGACAGCCTCGAAGGCCAACTCAGGCTCTTCTACCTGCCGCCGTACTCGCCGCAACTGAACCCCGACGAACAGGTCTGGGCGCACGTGAAGCGTCAGGTCTCGAAGCGCCTGGTGCAGGACAAGGACGAAATGAAGCGCCTGGCCTTGGGCGCGCTGCGCCGGATTCAACGACTGCCCAGCCTCGTCAAATCGTTCTTCCTTCAGCCCGAGTGCCAGTACGCCCTTATCTGACATTACTTTTTAAAAAGTCAAATACCACCGGCAAAGCCGGTGGCTTGATTTTGTGAGCGCCTCAAAGGCGCCCATGAAACCGTGGGCCGCCCCTGGCGGCTACGCCATCGGAAGCCTCATCTGATCGTAACGCTCGTCCTCCTCTTCCTGAGCGCGGATGTACGCCCGCACGATCGCTTCGTCCAGACCAACCGTAGAAACGAAGTAGCCGCGCGCCCAGAAGTTCTCGCCAGTAAAGTTCTTCTGTCGGCCGCCGAACCGTCGCGCGATCTGGATCGCACTCTTGCCCTTCAGATACCCGACCACGTTTGAGACCGCATACTTGGGAGGAATGCTCAGGCACATGTGCACGTGATCGCCCATCAGATGCCCCTCCACAATCTTCGACTCCTTGTGTGCCGCCAACTCGTGGAGCATCTCCCCAAGATGCCGACGTAACGCCCCGAACAGCTTCTTCTTGCGCCTCTTCGGTATGAACACCACGTGATACTTACAGTCCCATCTCGTGTGACTCAGGCTCTGATACTCTTTCATCGTGAATCTCCTTCTCTTGGCGGAGATCGAAAATTCACGCTGACCGTCGTATAGGTCAAACCTCTGTGAGTCCCCCGGCAAAGCCGGGGGCTTACCTCATTACTGAGCATCCCAAGCCCGTGACCGTGCCCGGTGTTCGCGAAGAAACGACGATGCGCTACAAAGTGAACGGCAGCGCCGAGATGACCGACCCGTCATTGGTGCAAGTACACGGCGTTAGCCGACGCCGTTGTGCGAGCCCGTTACTGAGCATGGTCCGGGAATCGTCGGTGACAGTGGTGAGCGGTGAGAGCCGCATCCCGTTTGAGAGATCGAGTCGAATTCGACGCTTCCCCTGGCGCTGCCGTTCATCAACGATCGTGAGGCAGACCATGGCAATGCGCAAGCGAAACGAGGAAGTCTTTCCCAATGCGGCGGGGATTGATGTCGGCGCATCGAGTCACTGGGTGGCGGTGCCGCCGCATGTGGCCGAGGATTCGGTGCGCGAATTCGGGACGATGACCGACGACTTGAACGGGATGGCCGACTGGCTGCTGGCCTGTGGTGTCGATACCGTGGCGCTGGAATCGACCGGGGTGTACTGGATTCCGGTGCATGAGGTGCTGGAACAGCGCGGGCTGAAGGTCTGGCTGGTCGATGCGCGGCAGTTGAAATACGTGCCCGGCCGCAAGAGCGACGTGCAGGATTGCCAGTGGCTGCAGAAACTCATGAGCCTCGGGTTGCTGCGCGCCGCCTGGCGTCCGGCGGGCGAGGTATGCGTCGTGCGCGCGATCGTGCGCCAACGCGAGGTCCTCCTGACCGAGCAGGCGCGCTGGGTGCAGCGCATGCAGAAGGCGCTCGTGCAGATGAACCTCCAGCTGACCGAAGTGCTCAGCGACATCATGGGCATGACCGGGGAGGCGATCATCCGCGCCATTGTCGCCGGCGAGCGCGATCCGCAGGTGCTGGCTCGGCTTCGCCATCGTCGGGTCAAGGCCAGCTCCGAGGACGTGGTCAAGGCACTGACCGGCAACTGGCGCGAGGAACATCTGTTCGTGCTCGGCCAGGCGCTAGCGATGTACGACGACATTGCGCGTCGCCTCACCGAGTGCGATGCCAAGCTGCAGACGCTGCTGGCCGAACGCGGTCAAACCCAGCTTGATCTCGGCCAAGCGCCGCGCAGCGGCAGCAAACTGGCGACGGCATTCGGCCTTCGTCAAGCCTTGGCTAACTGGGCCGGCGTCGATCTGACGCGCATCAATGGCCTGGGCGTCACCGTTGTCATGAAGCTCCTGTCGGAGATCGGGCCCGATCTGAGTCGCTTTGCCAGCGTCAAGCACTTCTGCTCCTGGCTCGGGCTTTGTCCGGGCACCAAGATCAGCGGCGGCAAGGTGCTCGCGTCCAGCACCAAGCGCTCAGCCAATCGGGCGCGGCATGCGCTGAAGATGGCGGCCATGACGCTCTCGCACAGCAACTCAGCCCTCGGCGCCTTCTACCACCGGCTGTGCGCACGCATGGACAAACCCCGCGCCAATACCGCTGTCGCCCACAAACTGGCCCGCCTGGTCTACTTCATGCTCACGCGCGGCGAACAATTCGTCGATCAGGGGCAACAACGTTACGAGGAACAGCAGCGGCAACGTAGTATCGCCGCCCTCAAGCGCCGCGCCGCTGCCTTCGGGTTTCAACTTCAACCGACCGCGGTGGCCGCATGAAAACCGCTGCCGTCAGTTCTGTTTCTTGAGAGTTAGTAAGTTCCTGTCTTCTGAGTAATGCCATTGGCTATTTCTCTCATATTTCCTTCCGGAACACCACTTGCACATAAGCTCAAACGGCTAAGTACCGCACCCACTGGCTATCATGTGTTGATTGGCGATCTGCTGCGCATCGTCGTCGCGCACTCCTACCTTCGAAGTCTTGCCCTCATGATCCCTCCATGTTTTTGACTTTTGGAAGTCGTATGGGACTAGACTTTCTACCAAGTTCAATGGTAGAATTATTTCTTGTCCCGGATTTCGCCACAGCTTGCGGGGGGCGTAAAAATACTGCTAAGAGAGGGCGTTTCCGCCTATGAGGGAAACGATCATGCTTTGCTTTCCCGCCGTTGTTCTAGTTGCGCCCTCGGTTCATCTTCCAGTCGTCTCTGGATTCCTGCTCGTCCTCGACGTCATGTCGACGAGCCAGCGATGAGCCTCTCGATCAGGTTTTTCTCGCTTGTCCTTCTGAAGTCTGCCGTTGAAATCCGCTACCCGTACGGGGTCGAAGGCTTTCGATCAACGTATCAGGGCGCAGGCGAGGACGAGGGGTACTGCGTCTGTGCGCGTCTTTTAGCATTACGGCATGGTGGCTCGCCGGGATACGCAATTACGGGTTAGCATTGGAGCAAAATGACTCTGCTCCTGATCATACTGCTGCCGTTCGCCGGCAGCCTGTGCGCCGCCTTCCTCCCGTCGAACGCCCGAAACGCCGAAGCATGGCTCGCCGGGCTGGTTGCGCTCGCGACGACCCTGCTGACTGCGAGCCTGTACCCGCAGGTCGCCGACGGAGGCGTCGTGCGTGCGTCGCTGCCGTGGGCCCCGGAACTCGGCCTGAGCTTCTCGCTGCGGCTCGACGGCTTCGCGTGGCTGTTCGCGATGCTGGTCGCCGCGATGGGGACCCTCGTCGTCGTATATGCGCGCTATTACATGTCGCCGGCCGATCCGGTGCCGCGGTTCTTCTCCTTTTTTCTCGCATTCATGGGCGCGATGCTCGGCGTGGTACTGTCGGGCAACCTGATCCAGATGACGATGTTCTGGGAGCTGACGAGCCTCGCCTCGTTCATGCTGATCGCGTACTGGCACCACCGCGTGGATGCTCGCCGGGGCGCGCGCATGGCGCTCACCGTCACGGCAGCGGGCGGACTTTCGCTGCTTGGCGGCGTGCTCCTGCTCGGCCATATGGCGGGAAGCTACGATCTGGATGTCGTGCTGGATTCGGGGGCGGTGATCCGTTCGCATCCCTGGTATCCGGCGGCGCTCACGCTGATCGCGTTCGGCGCGCTGACGAAGAGCGCGCAGTTTCCGTTCCATTTCTGGCTGCCGCACGCGATGGCGGCGCCGACGCCGGTTTCGGCCTATCTGCACTCGGCGACGATGGTCAAGGCCGGAGTGTTCCTGCTGGCGCGGCTGTGGCCCGTGCTCTCGGGGACCGACGCATGGTTCTGGATCGTCGGCGGCGCCGGCTTGTTCTCGCTGGTGATCGGCGCCTATCTGGCGCTGTTCCAGGAAGACATGAAGGGCGTGCTCGCGTACTCGACGATCAGCCATCTCGGCCTCATCACGCTGCTCCTCGGGATGAACACGCAACTGGCGCTGGTCGCAGCAGTGTTCCACATCGTCAATCACGCCGCGTTCAAGGCTTCGCTGTTCATGGCGGCCGGCATCGTCGACCACGAGACGGGCACGCGAAACCTGAAACGTCTGTCCGGTCTTTACCGCGCAATGCCGCTCACGGCGACGCTGGCGTTCGTCGCTGCCGCGTCGATGGCCGGCGTGCCGCTGCTCAACGGCTTCCTGTCGAAGGAGATGTTCTTCTCCGAAACCGTCTTCCTGCAGCGCCCCGACGTGCAGCGGATCGGGCTGCCGCTCGCGGCAACGGTCGCAGGGATGTTCAGCGTCGCCTATTCGCTGCGCTTCATCGACGAAGTCTTCCTCGGCCCGAAGGCGACCGACCTGCCGCGCGCGCCGCACGAACCGACGCGCTGGATGCTGCTGCCGAGCGCGCTGCTGGTGCTGATGTGCCTGCTGGTCGGCGTTTTCCCGGCGCACACTGTCGGTCCGTTCCTGAAGACGGCGACGACGGCGATCCTCGGCGCCGATGCGCCCGCCTACAGCCTGGCGGTGTGGCACGGGTTCAACCTGCCCGTGCTGATGAGCTTCGGCGCGCTCGCCGGCGGAATCCTGCTGACCATTCTGCTGCGGCGCTATCCGGGGATCCGCGCGCCGCTCCTCGGCCGTTTCGATGGCAAGCGGGCGTTCGATGTGGCGCAGACCGGAATCATGTCGGGTTCCGAGCGTGTGCTGCGTGCGTTGTCCTCGCGCCGCCTGCAGACGCAGTTGTTGCTGGTGGTCGGGGTCGCGGTCGTCGGGGCGCTTTATCCGGCGCTGACCGCAGGGTGGTCGTGGGGCACGCGTCCGATCCTTCCTCCCCACCCGGCTTTCGTGCTGATGTGGGTCATCGGCGCGGCGTGCGCCGTCGCCGCCGCGTGGCAGGCCAAGCATCACCGTTTCGCGGCGCTGATCCTGTCCGGGGGCGCCGGGCTTGCGACGAGCCTGACCTTCGTCTGGTTCTCCGCGCCCGATCTCGCGCTCACGCAACTCACCGTCGAGGTCGTCACTGCAGTGCTGATTCTGCTCGGGCTGCGGTGGTTACCGCGGCGCGACGAGCGTTTCCGGATGGGGGAGCGGGTGCCGCTGAGCACGCACGTACGGCGTGCCCGGGACACCCTCGTCGCAGCCGCAGCGGGACTCGGACTCGCCGGTCTAGCCTATGCCATCCTGACACGCCCTCCGACCGACGGTGGCATCTCGCCGTTCTTCGTCGAACGGGCGCTGCCGGACGGCGGCGGCCTGAACGTCGTGAACGTGATCCTCGTCGACTTCCGGGGGTTCGACACCTTCGGCGAAATCACCGTGCTCGGGATCGTCGCGCTGACCGTGTATGCGCTCCTGCGCCGGTTCCGCCCGGCGCCCGAGAGCGTCGCGCTGCCGCGCCAGCAAAGCGAGCAGGACGGACCGGACGGAGACAGTGAAGAGCGGCTGCCGGACCCCGGCGCGCCGCTGCCGGACGGTTACCTGATGCTGCCGGCGGTGATCGTGCGACTGCTCCTGCCGCTGGCGACGCTGGTGTCGCTGTTCTTCCTGTTGCGCGGGCACAATGCGCCGGGCGGCGGCTTCGTCGGCGGGCTCGTGCTCGCGACCGCAGTGATCCTGCAGTACATCGTCGGCGGCACGGTATGGGTGGAGTCGCGGCTGCGCATCCATCCCCAATACTGGATTGCGTTCGGGCTGCTCGGGGCCGGGATTGCCGGGGCCGGCGCGTGGTTCGCCGCCGAGCCGTTCCTGTCGAACCAGTCGTGGCACGGCAAGCTGCCCCTGCTCGGTGAAATCCATCTGTCGACAGTGCTGCTGTTCGATCTCGGGGTCTACCTGCTCGTCGTCGGGGCGACAGTGCTGATGCTGGTCGCGATCGCGCACCAGTCGCTGCGCAGCCATCACCGCAAGGCGATGCTTGCTCGCGGAGGGTTCGTCTGATGGAAATCGTCCTTGCGCTGGCGATCGGGATCATGGGCGGCTCGGGCGTGTACCTGCTGCTGCGCCCCCGCACCTACCAGCTCATCATCGGCCTGTCGCTGCTGGCCTACGCGGTGAACCTGTTCATCTTCGGCATGGGACGACTCAATCTCGGCCGTGCACCGGTGATCGCGCCGTCCCACGGCAGCAACCCCGCGTTTTACGCCGATCCGGTGCCGCAGGCGCTGGTGCTCACTGCGATCGTCATCGGTTTCGCGACGACCGCACTGTTCCTCGTCGTGCTGCTTGCCTCGCGCGGGCTGACGGGCACCGACCATGTCGACGGAAGGGAGCCGGAGCAGGAATGACGAAGCCGATGCGTTCCGCGGCCGCATCACGCCTGGCCGATTGCCCTTTTGGCGGAGCTCCGGCATGAGCACTTCGCCGGGCCGCCCCAAGAAGCGCTCAGGCCCGCTTGGCGGGACCGCGCGTAGCGCGAGGGTGCTCCAGTGAGCGGCTGGCTGCAGCATCTGCCGATCCTGCCGGTCGTCCTGCCGCTGTTCGCGGGAGCGGCGATGCTGCTGTTCAGCGAAACGCGGCGGCGCGCGCGCACGATTCTCGCGCTGGCATCGACGATCGCGCAGCTGGTCGTCGCGATCATGCTGCTGGGGATGAGCGGCGGCCTGATCGCCGCGCCGTGGAGCGGCGAGGTCGGCGTTTATGCGCTCAGCGACTGGGCCGCGCCGTTCGGTATCGTGCTGGTCGTCGACCGCCTGTCGGCGATCATGCTCACGCTGGGCGTGACGCTGGGACTCGCGACGCTTGTATATTCGCTCGCGCGGTGGGAGCGCGCCGGCACGCATTTTCTGCCGCTTTCTCAGTTCCTGCTGATGGGGATCAGCGGCGCCTTCCTGACCGGGGATCTGTTCAACCTGTTCGTCTTTTTCGAAGTGCTGCTCGCCGCGTCGTACGGGCTCGTCCTGCACGGTTCGGGCGCGACGCGGGTGAAGGCCGGGCTGCATTACATCGTCGTCAATCTCGTCGCGTCGCTGCTTTTCCTGGTCGCGGCGTCCCTCATCTACGGTGTCACCGGCACGCTCAACATGGCCGAACTGGCGTTGCGCATCCCGCTCCTCACAGGAGACGAACGGGCGCTGGTGGATGCGGCCGCGGCGCTGCTAGGCGTCGTGTTCCTCGTCAAGGCGGGTGCGTGGCCGCTGAACTTCTGGCTGGTCGCCGCCTACGGCGCGGCGGCTGCGCCGGTGGCGGGCGTGTTCGCGATCCTGACGAAAGTCGGCGTCTATGGGCTGCTGCGCTTCGAAACGCTGCTCGGCGACGCCGCGCCGGCTCCGTTCGGCGGGGAATGGATGTTCTACACCGGCCTCGCGACGATCGCGACCGGGACGCTCGGAATGCTCGCCGCGCAGCAGCTGGACCGCCTCGCCGGCTGCACGGTGATCGTCTCGTCGGGAACGCTGCTGACGGCATTCGGCTTCGACGGCTACGCGCTGACGGGTCCCGGCCTGTTCTATCTCGTCAGCTCGGTGCTCGCGAGCGGGGCGTTCTTCATGGTCATCGAAATGGCCGAGCGCGGCCGGGCGATCGCCGCTGACCTCCTCGCGGTCAGCTTCGAAGCCTTCGGGCTCCAGGATCCCCAGGACCCCAGACAGATCGAGAGCGTCGTCGGCTTTCCGATCCCGGCCGCGATGGCTTTCCTCGGCCTGGCGTTCGTCTTGTGCGCGGTCCTGCTGACAGGGTTGCCGCCGCTGTCGGGGTTCGTCGGGAAGTTCACGCTGCTCGTCGCGGCAATCGCTTTCGAACCGGGACCCGGCTCCAACGCCCCGCACCCCGGGCTGTTCATTGCCGCGCTGCTGATTTCCGGTTTCGCCGGCGTGGTCGCATTGTCGCGCATCGGGGTACGCATTTTCTGGAGCACCGAGCGCAGCGTGCCGCGGCTGCAATGGATCGAAGCCGTTCCCGTCACCGCGCTGCTGCTGCTGTGCGTCGCGCTCGCGGGAGGCGCCGGGCCGGCAATGACGTATTTCAACGCGACCGCCCGATACCTCGAAGGCAGTGGCTACGTGGAAGCAGTGCTGCCGGCGGCGACGGAAGGTTTTGGGCGATGAAGCGCAGACTGCCGACTCTGCCGATCTTCCTGCTGGTGATGTGGCTGTCCCTCAACGACAGCCTCGCGCCGGGGCAGATCGCGCTCGGCGTGTTGTTCGCGGGCCTGGTCACGCTCGCCGTCGCGGCCCTGCGCCCGGTGTCCGCGTGGCCGCGGCGCTTCGACGTCGCAGTCTTCCTGTTCTTCGACGTCCTCGTCGATATCATCCGCTCCAACATTGCAGTCGGCAGCATCATCGTGGGCGCGTCGAAGCGGCAGCCGCACATCGGTTTCATGAAGATTCCGCTCGAACTGCGCGATCCGCACGGACTCGCCGTGCTGGCGATGATCATCACCGCCTGTCCAGGCTCCGTCTGGGCCGGATACGACAGGGAGAGCAACGTGTTGACGCTGCATATCCTCGACCTGCAGGACGAAGCCGCGTGGATACGAACGGTCAAGCAGCGCTACGAACGACCTCTGATGGAGATCTTCGAATGAACAATGTCCTTCCGTGGGCCGTGTACTTCGCCCTGATGTGCGTTTCGGTCGCGATGGGATGCGCCGCGCTCCGCCTGCTGCGCGGCCCGCAGGCGCAGGACCGGGTGCTCGCCCTCGACACGTTGTACATCAACGGCATGCTCGTCGTGCTCACGCTGGGGATCGGCTTCGGCTCGAGCATCTACTTCGACATCGCGCTGCTGATCGCGCTGTTCGGCTTCGTCGGCGCCACCGCGATGGCCAAGTTCCTGCTCCGCGGCGAGGTCATCGAGCCATGAACGCGATGAACGTGCCGTTGTGGGCGGCGCTCCCCGCGGCAGCGCTGCTGGTGGTCGGAGGCCTGTTGACGCTCGTCGGTTCGCTCGGACTGCTGCGGCTGCAAGATTTCCACGCCCGCATCCACGCGCCGACGATGGGCAGCACGTTGGGCACCGGCTGCATCCTGCTTGCCTCGATCCTGGTTTCGTCGGTGCTCGCGCAACGGCCGGTGGTCCATGAGTTGCTGATCACAGTGTTCGTCGTCCTCACGTCGCCGGTGACCGCGATGCTGCTGATGCGTGCCTCGATCTACCGCCGCCGCGGTTGAACAGCCTGTGCTGTCGATCCCCGCCGGCTGCGATTACCATTGACTTTTGCCATCGCGGTGGCGGAGGCGGCCACCGCTCCGGAGGAGGCTGGAATGCTTGGGGAAAGCGAGCGCGAACTCGTGCATACGCGACAGATCACCTGCCGCGCCTATCGCCGCAAGGACGGCCTGTATGAAGTCGAAGCGACGGTCGCGGACGAGAAGGCGCAGGAGATGATTTTTCGCTCGCGCGAGCCGATCCGTCCCGGCGAACTGATCCATCACATGACGATCGCGTTCCTGATCGACGGGGATTTCACGATCCTCGACGTCGAGGCGCGGATGATGGCGGTGCCGTGGCCGGTGTGTCCGGAAGCCGCTGAGGGTTATCGTCGCCTCATCGGGCTCCACATCGGGCCCGGATTCGGCCGGCAGGTCCGCGAGCGCGTCGGCGGGACGCAAGGATGTGCGCATCTGACCGACCTCATCACCCAGGTCGGTAACACCTACACGCAGGCTTCCTGGCCGGACCGCGTCGCCCGCCAGATCGCCATCGACCCCGACCCGCGACGCTGGCCGGATGCGCGTGCCGTCGCCTTCGTCGGCGAGTGCCTCGCATGGCGGCGCGACGGGGAGACGCTGCGCGGCGAATATCCGGAACTCGCCGGCGAGTGAAGCCGGGCTGACCGCCGCATCAGGCGCCGAGCGCCATCAGGCTGGCATTGCCTCCGGCGGCGGCGGTGTTGATGCTGACGGTGCGCTCATGGACGAGCCGCGCCGCATCATAGTCGGGTTCGGGCTGCAGCAGCGGCACGATCGGGCCGTCGCGTTCGGCGAGGCGGACGCGCCACGCGTCGGCCTCTGCCGCGGTGCCGTCGAGCAGCAGCGCGCCGAACGGGTGTCCTGGCCAGTCGGTGTCCAGCGTCACCGCCTTTCGGGCCGGGCCCGGCAGCGCGTCGAACAGCGCGCGATGCGCGGCATCGTCCGTGAATACGATGCGGTTGCCGCTCGCGAGCGCGGCGAGGAGCTGGTGCAGGCGTCCGACGGTGGTTGTGGCGACGCCGGCGACGAGGCCGCGCGGGACGAAACGCAGGCTGTTGTCTTCGCCGGTCGGCCCGGGCAGGGCGAGCCGCAGGCCAGCGAGGCGCGTCGCGCGGCAGGCGGCGATCCGCTCGTGCAGGAATGCGCGGCCGGCGTCGTCGATCAGCGTCCGCCCTGCACCGTCGAGCCAGGTGACGAGGCAGCCGAACGCCTCGCCGTCCGGGAGCCGGTCGCGGCCCTCCAACGCCGGCCCCGGGCTGCGGCGCAGCAGGCGATGGACGTACAGCGGGCCGCCCGCTTTCGGTCCGGTGCCGGACAGGCCTTCGCCGCCGAAAGGCTGCACGCCGACGACGGCGCCGATCATGTTGCGGTTGACATAGAGGTTGCCGACGCGGGCGTGCGCGATGACGGCATCGATCGTCTCGTCGATGCGCGAATGCACGCCCATCGTCAGGCCGTAGCCGGTCGCGTTGATCGCGTCGAGGAGGCGGTCGAGCTCCTCAGCGCGGTAGCGCAGCACGTGCAGGATCGGACCGAAGTGCTCGTCGCCGACGTCGCGGATGTCGCCGACCTCGATGATCGTCGGCGCGACGAAAGTGCCCCGGCTGCAGCGCTGCGGCAACGCGAGGCGGGTGATTCTCGCGCCGCTTGCCTGCATCGCGGCGACGTGGCGCTCGAGCGCCGCCTGCGCGTCCGCGTCGATGACCGGACCGATGTCGTTGCGCACATCCGACGAGTCGCCGAGCCGCATTTCATCGAGCGCGCCCCGCAGCATCGCGAGCACGGCGTCGGCGACATCGTCCTGCAGGCACAGCACGCGCAGCGCCGAGCAGCGCTGGCCGGCGGAGTCGAAGGCCGACGCAATCGCGTCGGCGACCACCTGCTCGGCGAGCGCCGTCGAATCGACGATCATCGCGTTCTGCCCGCCCGTTTCGGCGATCAGCGGCACGTCGCCCCCACGTCTGGCGAGCGCGCGATTGATCCGCGTAGCGACCTCGACCGAGCCGGTGAACAGCACGCCGCGCACGCGCGGGTCGGCCACCAGCGCGGCGCCGACGATGTCGCCGCGGCCGGGGAGCAACTGCAGGACGGCCGCGGGCACGCCGGCTTCGCGGAACAGGGCCACTGCCGCGGTGGCGATCAGCGGAGTCTGTTCGGCCGGTTTGGCGAGCACCGGGTTGCCTGCGGCGAGCGCCGCCGCGATCTGGCCGGTGAAAATTGCCAGCGGGAAATTCCACGGGCTGATGCACAGCACCGGTCCGAGCGCGGCATGGCTCGCGTTGTCGAAGTCGCGCACCCGGGCAGCGTAGTAGCGGCAGAAATCGACGGCCTCGCGCACTTCCGCGAGGACATTGGCCCATGACTTGCCCGCTTCGCGGACCGCCAGCGCGACGAGTTCGTCCGTGTCGCGTTCGATCAGTTCGGCAGCGCGCTCGAGGCAGGCGGCGCGCGCCGCCGCGGCCCGCATCGCCCAGCCCGGCGCGGCGCCGGATGCCGCCGCGAGCGCCCGTTCGACGTCGATCTCATCGGCGTGAACGACCATCCCGACGACGTCGGAGTGATCCGCCGGATTGCGCACAGGGAGCACGTTGTCGCGCGAGGCCGGGGATGCTGGCCCGTTCGCGAGCAGCGGTCCGGCGCGGCGCACGACGCTGCGGCTGAGCTGCAGCGCAGCGCCGATGCGCTGCCGGACCGGCTCGCTCGCGAGGTCGTGGCCCGCCGAATTGCGCCGCTCGCTGCCGTACAGGTCGGCCGGCAGCGGAATCCGCGGGTGAGGTGCGCCGGCGAGCGGCAGCGCTTCCTCGACCGGATCGGCGACCAGCGCGTCGATGCTGACGTTTTCATCCACGATGCGATTGACGAAGCTCGAGTTCGCGCCGTTTTCGAGCAGGCGCCGCACGAGGTACGCAAGCAGCGTCTCGTGGCTGCCGACCGGAGCGTAGATGCGTACCCTGCGCCGTGAGCCGGTGTCGCCGACGACCTGGTCGTAGAGCGGCTCGCCCATGCCGTGCAGGCACTGGAACTCGTAGTCGCCGGCCGCGTAGTCGTCGCCCGCGAGCTGGAACACCGCCGAAAGCGTGTGGGCGTTGTGCGTCGCGAACTGCGGATAGAGGACGTCGCGTGCTGCGAGCAGCTGTCTGGCGCATGCGAGGTAAGCGACATCCGTGTAGAGCTTGCGCGTGAACACGGGGTAGCCGGCGAGGCCCTCGACCTGGGCGCGCTTGATTTCTGCGTCCCAGTACGCGCCCTTGACGAGCCGCACCATCAGGCGCCGGCCGCTGCGCCGGGCCAGCTCGATGATCCAGTCGACGACGCGCGGCGCGCGTTTCTGGTACGCCTGCACGACGAAGCCCAGGCCTTGCCAGCCGGCGAGCTCGTCGTCGAGCGCGAGCGCTTCGAGCAGGTCGAGCGACAGCTCCAGGCGGTCGGCTTCCTCGGCGTCGATGTTCAGGCCGAGGTCGTAGTGCCTTGCCAGCATGCACAGTGACTTCAGCCGCGGCAGCAGCTCGGCGAGCACGCGCCCGCGCTGCGACCACACGTAGCGCGGATGCAGCGCCGACAGCTTGACCGAAATGCCGTCGCCGTCGACGACGCCACGGCCGGCCGACGCCTTGCCGATGGCGTGGATCGCCTGCTCGTAGCCGGCGAGGTAGCGCTGCGCGTCGGCCGCCGTCATCGCCGCTTCGCCGAGCATGTCGAACGAGTAGCGGTAGCCGCGCCGGCGCGCCGCCGCGCTGCGCTCGAGCGCTTCGGCGATGTTGCGGCCGGTGACGAACTGTTCGCCGAGCAGGCGCATCGCCAGGTCCATGCCGCGACGGATCAGCGGTTCGCCGCCGCGCGCGAGCATCCGCGTGAGAGCGCTCGAAAGCCCTTGCGCGCTGCTCGTCCCCACCAGCCGTCCCGTCACCAGCAGGCCCCAGGTCGCGGCATTGACGAACAACGACGGGCTGTGGCCGAGGTGCGCGTGCCAGTCGCGGTGGGCGAGCTTGTCGCGGATCAGCCGGTCGGCAGTCGCGGAGTCCGGCACGCGGAGCAGCGCTTCGGCGAGGCACATCAGCGCGACGCCTTCCTGGCTCGACAGCGAAAACTCCTTCATCAGCGCGTCGACGCCGCTGGAGTGTGTGCGCGTCGCGCGCAGGCCTGCGACCAGCTCGCGTGCCTGCGCGCGAATGCGCGCCTGCAGTGCGGCATCGATCCGCGCGGCGCGGATCAGCGGCGGCACGCATTCGGGTTCGGGCGTTCGCCAGGCAGTGTCGATGCGCCGGCGCAGTTCGGAACGGGCAGCGGCGGGGAGGGCGGCAGTGGCGGGATCAGGGATTTCGGGCTTCATCGCGAGGAGGACTCCTGAAAGCGCGATCGGGGACTGCGGCTGCCGTTCGCGTACACATCCGGCCGTCACCTGAGCCCGCGATCGAGCGCGGCGGGCATGCGACGGGTGGACGAGATTCTTGCACGGTTGGACGGCCTCACGCACTGCCCTCCGCAAGGCCGAACCCCGCCGGGGGGCGTTATGAGAGCGTTTTGACAACCGACTGGTGCAGATACGCTGCCGAGCCGCCCCCGCACCGGGCTGGAGAGGTCACTTCGGGTAAGCAGGCCTCACCTCCTCATGCGCTTCTGTGTTTCAATTTCCCACGTGACCGGCAGAACGCGAGCCTGCCGCGTCGGACTGTCTGCATCTCGCCGAAAGGGCCTTTCGATGCCACGAAAATGGATGTCCAAACGCATGCTCTGGACCGCCGCGATCACGGCGGTGGGCACCGGAGTCGTGGCGTTGGTGGGGATGAACTTCTCCACGCCGGAAAAGAAGCTGGAACAGGTGCTCGCGCACCGCTTCCCCGTCGCCGCGCCGCAGTTCCGGCGCGAGATGTCGGTGCTGCTCGGGCCGCCGATCATCGCGGGCAATCGCGTCACTGCACTGCAGAACGGTGATGAGATATTCCCGGCGATGTTGCAGGCCATTCGTGGCGCTCGCACTTCGATCACGTTCGAGACGTACATCTACTGGTCCGGCGAAATCGGCAGGGAATTCTCCGATGCGCTGGCCGAGCGCGCGCAGGCCGGGATTCCGGTCCATGTCACGATCGACTGGGCGGGCAGCATCAAGATGGACGAGCGCCTGCTGCGGAAGATGGAGCAGGCCGGGGTGCGGGTCCATCGCTACCGGCCGTTGCACTGGTACTCGCTCGACCGGCTCAACAACCGTACGCACCGCAAGTTGCTGGTTGTCGACGGACGCATCGGCTTCACCGGCGGCGTCGGGGTCGCGGACCAATGGCTCGGACACGCGCAGGATCCCGAACATTGGCGCGATTCCCATTACCGCATCGAGGGCCCGGCCGTCGCGCAGATGCAGGCGGCGTTCAACGACAACTGGATCAAGACGACCGGCGAAGTGCTCAGCGGTCCGGCCTATTTCCCGGAGCTGTCGCCGGTCGGAGACGTGGCCGCGCATCTCTTCCTCGCGTCGCCGTCGGGCGGCAGCGAGAGCATGCACCTGATGTACATGATGGCAGTGAGCGCCGCGAAACATTCGATCGACCTCGCCGCATCGTACTTCGTGCCGGACGAGCTGATCGTCAAGGCGTTGATCGCCGCCCGGGAACGCGGGGTGCGCGTCCGCGTGCTGCTGCCCGGCCCGTACATCGATTCGGACGCAGTGCGGTTCGCGTCGAAAGCCGGATGGGGGCCGCTGCTGCAGGCCGACATCGAGATCCACGAATACCAGCCGACGATGCTGCACACGAAGCTGCTGGTGATCGACCGCGAGGTGGTGTCGGTCGGATCCACCAATTTCGACATCCGTTCGTTCCGCCTCAACGATGAGGCGAGCCTCAATCTCTACGACCGGCCGTTCGCCGAGAAAATGATCGCGGTCTTCGAGTCCGACCTCGCGCAGGCGCAGCGCTACACCTATGAAATGTGGCAACAGCGGCCGATGAAGGACAAGCTGATCGAGAAATTCGTGCTGCCGCTGAAGTCGCAGCTGTGACGGGGCCGGGGCGCGCAAATCCCGCACCTTGCGGCGGTTCGACTCGGCCGGCCGGGGGGACTAGACTGGATTCAGGGTTTCGGGGGCGCACTGCCGTCCTGGTGACAGATCGAGAGAGGAATCGACATGGAAAAGATGAACCTGCTTTTGTTGCCGGGACTGCTGAACGGGGCGAGCCTGTTCGAGCACCAGGCAGAGGGGCTGGCGGACGTGGCCGGCATCACGATCGCCGACCTGACCGGTTCGGATTCGATGAGCGGTCTTGCGGACGATGCGCTGGCGCAAGCGCCGGATGGTCCGTTCGTGCTCGCCGGGATGTCGATGGGCGGGTATGTCGCCTTCGAGATCCTGCGCCGGGCACCGCACCGTGTACGTGCCCTGGCGCTGCTCAGCACGAGCGCGCGCCCCGACACTCCCGACGGCACGGCGGCGCGCGAGGAGCTCATCGAACTCGGTGCCACCGATTTTCCGGCAGTCATCGAAAAACTGCTGGCGCGCATGGCGCACCCGGACCATGCGAACACCCCCGAGGTGGGCGGCGTGTTCCAGTCGATGGCGACCGGGCTCGGGTACGAAGTGTTCGTACGCCAGCAGCGCGCGATCATCAGCCGCGCGGACAGCCGGCCCACGCTCGCCGACATCGAATGCCCGACGCTCGTCCTGTGCGGCCAGGATGACGTCATCACGCCGCCGGACGTGCACCGTGAACTGGCTGCGGGGATTTCCGGGGCGCGGCTTCACGTCATCGAGGAATGCGGGCATCTCGTGCCGCTCGAGCAGCCCGAACAGGTGACCGGGCTGCTGCGCGACTGGCTGGCGGCGCTCGCGATGCCGCCGAAGACGCCGGGAACCTGACAACGGTCGTTCGTCACCGCCTCAAGCAACCGCCCCGAACAGCGCCCCGACGCCGGCAGTGACGGCCATCGCGAGCGCGCCCCAGAACGTGACGCGCCAGGCCCCTGTCGGCACGGAGGCGCCGCCGACGCGGGCGGCAACGGCGCCGAGCAGGGCGAGGAACGCGAGCGACGTCCCCGAAACCCACGCGATCAGGCCCTGCGCAGGGGCCAGCGCCGTCACCGCGAGCGGCAGCGCTGCTCCGACCGCGAAGCTCGCGGCCGACGACAGCGCGGCCTGGACCGGCCGTGCGCTCAGCGTTGCGGAAATTCCGAGTTCGTCGCGCGCGTGGGCGCCGAGCGCGTCGTGTGCCATCAGCTGGTCGGCAACCTGGTGTGCGAGACCCGGTTCGAGGCCGCGCGCGATATAAATCGCGGCCAGCTCGCGGTGTTCGGCGATGGGCTGCCGCTCGAGTTCGGTGCGCTCGCGCGACAGGTCGGCATTTTCCGCATCGGCCTGCGAATGCACCGATACATATTCGCCTGCGGCCATCGACATCGCTCCCGCCACCAGTCCGGCGACACCGGCCACGAGGGCAGCCCCCTGACCTGACCCGGCAGCCGCGACGCCGACCACGAGGCTGGCCGTCGAAACGATGCCGTCGTTGGCGCCGAGCACGGCAGCACGCATCCAGCCGAGGCGATCGGTGCGGTGACGTTCAGTGTGGCGTCGCGCGAACTTCATGATCGGCACTCCATAGGCGTCGATCCGTACAGCATGGCCGCTACAGAGGTGCCGTCAAGCCTGGGGTGAATTTCCGGCCCGCGCCGCCTGTCCGTCTTCACGCGTGAAACCGGCAAAATCCGGCGGCGTTATCGGTTTGGCTTACGAGGAGCGCGGCTCCCCGACGTCACGGCCACTGATAGAAACTGGCGTGCCGCCGGAGCGCTTCCGGGTCGTTCTGAAAGGCGATCAGCTCCTGATGGACCTGGGCGCGCGTTTTTCCTTCCGGGCCCGCGGGCGTCTTCATGTCGAGCACCCAGACGGCTTCTCCTTCGACACGGCGCCACCCATTCACCACCGCTTCGTTCTGGAATCCGGCGGTCGCGTGCACAACGTGATTGTGCGACGCCGCTTCGGCCCCGATGCGCACCGGTGCCGATGAAGAATCGGCGATGGCGACGGAGGCGCCCAATGCGGCGACAAGAGCGACGCCTGTATTTTTCAGATATTTCTGCATTTTTAGCTCCGAAGATAATGTCACAATTAACATGATTGTTGGCGCAATTCAGTTGCGTCGTGATTCAGAATAAGAGCTGCCGTGATTGCAAGCTTTGATTTAGATTATTTTTTGCAAATCAGGATTAAACCGTCATGGCATCATGGAAATTCGCCCATAAACAGGCGGGGGAGTCATGTTGCGGGAAGGCGCGAAAATACCCCTTTCGGCTTCACGGGGAAAAAACGATGATCCCGCAAGGGGATTGATGATGTGTAAATAATGACGATGGCTGGGCCATGGCCGAAATTGACGAGGGTCAATTTAAATCCTTGCAGATTTCGGCTATGGGGAAAGAGGGCAGAAATTAATTCAATTTGAAGTTGCAAGGAATATATATCTTCTGATAGCCTGCAATCCTTGCTTTCGGCAGGGCTGCAAGATTTCAGTCGTAGCTTGTTGTAGCGTGAAATCGGTGCTTTAAGCGGTGTATGGGCAGAATAACGGGGGCATACTCATGTTTCTGTTTCATGCCGTTAAATGCAAGTTGATACGATAAAGAAGCATATAGCTTATTTATTAAAAATTCATGGGTAGCACCCTGTGTTTCAGGGGCTGGCACCTTTATATAATCAGGAGCGTGCGATGTCGTTTGCTGTGAAAAGTAATATCACGTGGGTCGGAAAACAGGATTGGGAGCTGCGGGAATTCCATGGTGCCGAATACTCGACGCACAAGGGTTCGAGCTATAACAGCTATCTCGTGCGTGAGGAAAAGGTCGCGTTGATCGATACCGTGTGGAGCCCGTACGCACAGGAGTTCATCGACAATCTGGAAAAGGAAATCGATCTTCACAAGATCGACTACATCATCGCGAACCACGCCGAAATCGACCACAGCGGCGCATTGCCGGCATTGCTGGCGAGGATTCCCGACACGCCGATCTACTGCACAGAAAACGGCGTCAAGTCCCTGAAAGGACATTTTCACAAGGACTGGAATTTCAAAGTCGTCAAGACCGGGGATACGCTGGATCTGGGCAATGGCAAGCAGTTCGTATTCGTCGAGGCCCCGATGCTGCACTGGCCGGACAGCATGATGACGTACCTCGCCGGGGATGCAGTGCTGTTCAGCAATGACGCCTTCGGCCAGCATTACGCCAGCGAGCAGATGTTCAACGACCTCGTGGACCAGGAGGAACTGCGCGCCGAGTGCCTCAAGTATTATGCGAACATCCTGACGCCGTTCAGTGCGCGTGTTGCCGCGAAAATCCACGAAGTGCTGTCGTTCAAGCTGCCGCTGGAAATGATCTGCACGGCCCACGGAGTCATCTGGCGCGACAATCCGGCGCAGATCGTCGAGCAGTACCTGGCGTGGGCCGACGATTACCAGGAAAACCAGATCACGCTGATCTACGACACGATGTGGAACGGCACCCGGCAGATGGCGGAGGCGATCACGAAAGGGATTCGTTCGGCCGACCCGTCGGTGGAAGTGAAGATGTTCAACCTCGCCATCTCGGACAAGAACGACGTGCTGACGCAGGTGTTCAAGTCGAAAGGCATTCTGGTCGGCTCTCCGACCGTCAACAACGGCATGCTGCCCCATGTCGCGGCGCTGCTCGAAGAAATGCGCGGCCTGCGTTTCCGCGGCAAGCACGCGGCCTCGTTCGGCAGCCACGGCTGGGCCGGCGGCGCCGTGGACCGGATCGCTCAGCGGCTGGAGGAGGCGGGCTTCAAGGTCAGCGGCGGGATCGAAGCGGTCTGGAAGCCCACCGACGGCGCGCTCGACGAATGCCTCGCGTTCGGCCGGCGCGTTGCGCAGCAATGGCGTGGCGATTACGTCCCTGTCGAGGCCGGGGATAGCGCTCCTGCGTCAGCGTTCGCCCGACAACCGGTCCGCCCGGCCGCAAAGCCCGTTGCAGCAGCGACTGCGACCCCGAACGTCGCGGAGGCTGACGGCGGTTCGATGAGGTGCCGGACCTGCGGCTGGGTTTATGACCCGGCCAAGGGAGAATCGGGGCAGGGCGTCCATGCCGGCACGCCATGGTCCGAGGTGCCGGAAACGTTCCTGTGCCCCGAATGCCTCCTCGGCAAAACCGAGTTCGAGCCCCTGCATCCGCGTCGGGACGGCGCGGCGGACGCTTCCCGGGGGGACGGACTGCAGCCCGCGCCGGTCGTGATCATCGGCGGCGGCAGCGCCACTTACCAACTGGTCCGGGCTTTCCGCGCACAGGATCAGGACACTCCGGTGCTGGTGATCACCGCGGACGCTGGCGCGGACTATCCGAAGCCCCAACTGGTCCATGGCTTCAGCCGCAAGCTCGGGCCATCGGATCTGGTGCAGCGTTCACCAGAAGAGCTCGCCCGCGAGTTCAACGTCACGATCAAGACGCATACGCGGGTGGATTCGATCGACGCCGAAGCGAAGACGATCAGTTTCGCGGGCGAAATCCAGCCTTACAGGGATCTCGTCCTCGCGCTCGGTGCAACTCCGTGGATCCCTCCGCTCGAAGGAAACGCTGTCGATCGGGTGATCACGCTGAACAATCTCGCGGACTACGAAACGTATCTGCACCAGCTCTCGCAGGGAAAGCGGGTGCTGGTGATCGGAGCGGGCCTGACCGGCACCGAGGTTGCGCTCGATCTGGCCGAAGGCGGGCAGCAGGTGTGGCTGACCGACATCGCCCCCCGTACGCTTGCCAAGGTGTTGCCCGAGTTCGTCAGCCAGGAACTGGAAGCCAGGCTGGTGCAGAAAGGGTGCCGGCTGCATCTGGGCCAAAACATCGTGTCGATCGACTCGAGCGCCGGAGGGGCCACCGTGCGGCTTTCGGACGGGGAAACGTTTGAAGTGGATACGGTGGTGTCGGCGGCGGGCGTGCGGCCGCGCACTGAACTCGCGGAGGCAGCCGGCCTCCAGGTCAATCGGGGAATCCGGGTCGATCCGCAGTTGCAGAGCAGCAGCGCGCATATCTATGCGCTGGGCGACTGCGCCGAGATCGAAGGACGGGTGCTGCCGTTCATGCATCCGCTGTCGCTGGCGGCCCAGGCGCTGGCGAAAACGCTCGCTGGCGAGCGCACCGGGTTGCGCCTGCCGGCGATGCCGACGATGGTGAAAACGCCCGCGATGCCGATCCAGGTCGGCGGCGTGACGGTCGCCGACGGCCTTCAATGGACGGTGGATGCCGATGAAACCGGCCTGACGGGCAAGGCGGTCAATGACGAGGGCGAACTGGTGGGATACGTCGTGACCGGCAAGCATCTCGGCAACGGCATGGCGCTGCTGCAACAGTTGCCGGCACTGCTCTGAGGCCCGTTAGCGCTATCGACGATCGCTGCGTCGCCTTCGGTGACGAGCAGAAACAGAATGCGGGCGGCTCGAAAGGGCCGCTCGCTTCCTCATAAGCTGCATGCCAGATACACCTATCGATGGCCACGTGCTAATCTGTCGTGTACGGCCGATTGCCCGGTCCGTCCCGTTTGGGTCTGCCAGCGGGAGGAGGGCAGAAGTGCCGGGACATGCGAAGAGCCCGCGATGCAACTGACCCGATACACTGATTATGCGTTCCGTACGCTGATTTTTCTCGGACTGCAAAAACCCGCCGAACTGGTAACGATCTCCATCGTGTCGGAGCATTTCGACATTCCCCGCAATCATCTGGTCAAGATCGTGAACCACTTGGCCAGGCTGGGCTACATCGAAGCCCTGAGGGGAAAAGGCGGCGGCATTCGCCTGAATCGTCCGGCGACGAAAATCAACTTGCGCACCGTGGTCGAGGCCGTCGAGGAGACGCTGACGCCGATAAACTGCCACGAGCCGACCTGCCGAATCCTCCCGTCATGCCGGCTGGTTGGCATCATGGACGAGGCGCAGGAAGCGTTCCTGGCAGTGCTCGGGAAATACAGCCTGAGCGATCTTCAGCAGGATCCGCAACGTCTGGAAAAATTGCTCAGGTGGTTTCCTCCTGCACAAGAACGGAGTGCGCACGTCGCGCACTCCTGAACCGGGCCGCGAAGCGATTCCCGCGGGCAGCAGTCGTGTCGTCGCTTCAGCCGAACCGGAAACCGGAAAGCGTGGTTTCGAGCACGTGATCCGAGAAGACGCGCTGACCACCGTCCTCGCCGGCGGCACCGGCGACCACCATCAGCGGCAGCAGATGCTCTTCGGCCTGCAGCGGGTGCGAAAGACGGGCCGAAGGTGCCTGCGCCCAGTCGACCAGCGCCTGATGGCGAGACTGCGGCGGCGCCTCGACTGCCCCGGTAAGCCAGCGATCGAACTCGTCGGACACGGGCCCGAAACGGGGGTCGCCGTAGCCGCGCATGTTGTGAAAACTCATGCCGCTGCCGACGATCAACACCCCTTCGTCACGCAGCGCCGCGAGCGCCCGACCTGCCTGCAGGTGCGCCAGCGGGTCGAGACCCCGGCGTAGCGACAGTTGCACCACCGGAATATCGGCAGTCGGGAACATCAGCTTCAACGGAATGAACATGCCGTGATCGAAGCCGCGGTGGGCGTCCGTTTTCGCCGCGAGCTGCGCCTCGCCGAGCAGCGTGGTGATCCGCTCCGCGAGGCGGGGGTCGCCACGAGCGTCATAGCGCAGTTCGTACGTGTGCGGCGGGAAACCGTGGTAGTCGTAGATCAGCTCCGGCCGTGCGCCGCTGGTGACGCTGAACACGGGCTCCAGCCAGTGCGCTGAAACGAGGAGCACGGCTTGCGGGCGTTGCGGCAGGGTGCCGGCCACGCTCTTGAGGAAGCCCGCCATCGCGTCCCATGCCGTGGGCGGGTTCCAGTCCATGAAGAAGCAGGGGCCGGCACCATGGGGAATGAACAGGGTCGGCATCCGGGAATCGACGCGCGCGGGGACGGCTTGCGTAGTTGCTGACATATGCGCCACTCTCCTGGGGAAACGCAAACGCTGCAAAAGTACCACTTGCGGCGCCGTACGGTTGAATCCTGCTGAGGTGAAACTCATGCCCAATTCACGCATCGGCAACGCGGTACGTCTGGAATTCTCGCCGGGCTCGCTCGTCCACACCAACCTCTCGGGGGCCGCTTTTTCGGGAGACTGGTTGTGGGTCGCAGGCGATGAAGCCTGCGCCATCGATCGTCTGCGGCGTCTCGATCCGGTCGGTGCCGAAGCGCTCCGGTACGGCGATCCTCACAACGTTTCCCTTGCCGACCTGCTGGACCTGCCCGGCGAGCCCGATGAAGAGGCCGACCTGGAAGGGATGGCAGTCGTCGACGGCTACCTCTGGGTAGTCGGCTCGCACGGGCTGAAGCGCAAGAACCCGAAAGTCAGCCGATCGCATGCCGACAACGCGAAGCGGCTCGCGAAGGTGACGCTCGACGCGAACAGAAGAGTGCTCGCGCGCCTTCCGATCGAGCCAGATCGGGACGGCGTGCCATGTCTCGTGCGCGAGGCCAGGGACGGGCGTCGCGCGCAGAAGCTCGCCGGTGACGCCCGCTCGAACGAGCTCACAGCGCTGCTCGACGATGACCCTCATTTCGGACCGTACCTGGCCATCTCCGGCAAGGATAACGGCTTCGACATCGAAGGGCTGGCAGTGGATGGGAAGCGGCTGTTGCTGGGGCTGCGAGGCCCCGTGCTGCGAGGCTGGGCCGGTTTGCTCGAGATCGCCGTCGAAGCGCACGGCGAAGACTTGCGGCTGGCTCCGCTCGACGACGGCGACACGCTCATCCGCAAGCATTTCCTGCAACTCGAGGGCCTCGGCATCCGCGACCTGCACTTTTCCGGAGACGATCTGCACCTCCTCGCCGGGCCGACAATGGTGCTCGACGGCGACATTCGCGTGTTCAGGTGGGCAAACGCCCGTTCCGTGCTGGCCGAGAACCGCGAGCCGGTGCATTTCGAAGCGGCCGTGCCGCAGCGACTGTCGCTGCCGCACGGACGGGGCGTCAACCGGGCCGAGGCCATTTGCGCGGTGCCGCGTGAGCTCGGCCTGCCCGCGCCGGGATGGATCGTCCTCTACGATTCGCCCGGCCCTGCGCGCAAGGACGGTGAATGCACGGTGTTCGGCGACCTGCTGCTCCGTCGTACGGCGCGCCGCTGAGCTGGGCAGTTTCCTGTCAGAGGCCCGCGAGATGCGGGAAGCGCGCGACGCGAAAGTTTCCTGGCGAGCCGGTTACGCCATCGAGCTGACGTAGTGTCGATGACGCGAATTGGCAGATCATGAACATGCCTGCATCAGCCATTCGAAGGACCTTTCCTTGCCAGCGTTCTTGCGAAAGGGAGGGTGACGGCAACCAGCAGCACGTTGAGCAGCGAGCAAGTGCGGGCGCCGCGCTCGGCGCACCCCAAAAGCAAAAAACCCAGCCACCGTGAAGTGATTGGGTTTTCTGTACTTTATTGGTTGCGGGGGCAGGATTTGATCGTTATTTCACCAAGCAAAAAAAAACCGGCTCCGCCAGTTCGGCAGTCAGCGCACCGTTTTCCGGAATAAGGCGGACTTCGCCGCCCACGATCTTGCGGATCGCCTCGCGTGCGCTGGTGATGTCCTCGACCGCTTCCAGTCTGGCCACCAGGTCGCGGTAGATCTCGCGGGCCCTGGGTAGGATCTGCGTCGGCTCGAAGCGCTCGATCGCGGTAAGCTCGGCCTGCGCATCGGCGGCCTGGCGCTCGGCCTCCATCAGTGCCGCCTTGGTGGTGGGGGTGATGATGCCAGCGCGGATCGCCGCCATCAGGTTGTCGAGCTCCTTGTGCGCGTGCGCAAGCTTCCGCTTTGCGACGCCCGGGTCAGGCTTGGCCTGCTTCAACAGCGCACATGCCTCCGTTTCGAAGGCCCGGTAGGCCTCGTCCGAAAGAAGCGAGTCTTTGATGCCGGCCAGCAGTACCTTTTCGATGGTCGCGCGCCGCACCTTCAACCGGTTCTCACACACCGACGGACCGCGGTTCTTGTGCGTCGCGCAGCCGTAGTCCGTGCGCCCCTGGATCACGAACGCTCCACCACACTCACCGCACTTCAGGAGCCCGGAGAAAAGGTATTTCGGCGCACGTCCGCCAGAGCCCTTGCCGGCTTTCCGTTTTGCCGCGGTGTTACGCTTCACCGCCCGGGCGCGCGCCTCGCATGCTCTCCACAGCTCGTCGTCGACGATCTTGAGTTCGGGCGAGTCGATAATCACCCACTCGGACATCGGGCGCAGCGTGCGCCGGCGCCGGCCGGTTGCCGGATCCTTGATCCAGGCGGTGCGGTTCCACACTTGGCGGCCGTTGTAGATGGGATTGCCGAGCATGCCCACGCCCTTGCTGTCGGGGTAGAGCGCAGAGTGCGCCCAGGTGCCGCCACGGGGGCTCGCAACGCCCCGACGGTTGAGCTCGTCGGCGATCTGTCGTGGACTCGCGCCCGCGGCATAGCGCTCGAAGACGAAGTGGACCCAGCGCGCCTGCTCCTCTTCGATGAGACGGCGGTGGCCATTGCCGTCAAACTCGCTTCGGTACCCATAGGGCAGACCTCCCGCGCTGTAGCCCTCCAGCGCCTGGCCCATGAGGCCGCGGTGCGTCTTCTTCGCCAGATCGTCGAGGTACCACTCGCTCATCAACCCGCGAAGGCCCGTCTCGAGCTTGTAGCCGTCGCGACTGGTGTCCGTTCCGTCCGACACGCCAATGATGCGGATCCCGGAGAACTTGAGCCGGCGCACTGCTTGCGCGCTCTCAATGTGGTCCCGCGACAGGCGCGAGAGGTCATCGACCAGCAGCACATCGAAGGCACCGAGCTCGGCCGCCTCGAGCATCGCCTGGTACCCGGGACGATCGCTGCGCGAACCTGAGACCGCCTGGTCCTGGTAGAGGACCGGGGCCTGCCAACCCACGCGCTGGCAATAGACCTCGATGTTTCGGAGCTGGTCGCGGATCGAGGTCTCGCGCTGAGCGTCGGACGAGAATCGGCAGTAAGCGGCGGTTCGCATCTGAAATAGCTTATCGGGTTGCCCGCCGGCTTTGAACGGCACGATTTGAACGCTCTGGCTCCATGCCGCGCGGCTTCTTGCGTTGTGGTGTCAAATGGTCCCGAACAGCCTGCCGTGCAATGAGGCGAATCAGGGCGAGGTGGGCAGGGGTGAGCGCGCTCATCCGATTCACTCCTTCGGCGCCGGCAGCGATTTCGCCGCCGTCGCGTGCTCGAGGACGGTCTTCCCGCTCGGCGGCAGGAACTGCTCCAGGAACGCTCCTCCGTGCGTGAGTAGGTACGCGCCGACCCGCCGGAGCAGCGGAGCTCGTTTCAACGCCTCGATGTGACAGGTTCTTCCACTTGTCGGGGCGAGTGGCAGCGTTTTGTTCGCCATGTGAGGTAGCGCTTTGTTGCCGACTCATTCGCCGACCCTCCTGCCAGCAGCGTTGGCGCGGCGGCGTGTTCGGTGGCGACCGGCTTGAGCCGAAGTTCTCAATTCGGCGCTTCCATTGCCCGGGAAGCTGCCGCCCGGCGTACGTTGAATCACCTCCTCGCTGGCGCAGCCGGGCTTTTGTCGGGGCGGTGCAGCCAGATTGAAGTGGTTGACGCGACCGGAGGTCGACCACCCGAAGTGGAAGCGGTAGATCCGTCGAGCGCCGCCGAAACCGACCGGGGTGTCGTCGCGCCTCATGTCACGCCCTCCTCAGGGTGGCGGCGCCTCGGATCAGCCTGGGGCCGCAGCTCGTAGTAGCGATCGATGAAAAGGTGCTTCGCGACGATCGGCGGAAGCGGCTGCAGCTTGAGCGACAACGGCCGAACCTGGAAGAGGGCGGGGCACAGGCTGTCTCGCGGTCGCTCGAGGTCGCGTTGTTCGGTGGCGCGAAGAATGAGATCGGCATCCCGGACCGAGGAAGGCAGGGCGCCCGAGACCCCGAACTTCACCCGAATCGCCGCGGTGGTACGGCCGTTCGTCTCGCGGCTCGCCAGCAACTGCCGGAGCGCTTCCTCGATATCGAGCAGCAGGGCGGGGAGGGCGTCTTGAGCGGGGACCATCACGCTCGCGAGATAGTCGTGCTGCGCGAGCGAGTAGAAAGTCTTCGTCTGGCCTGCGAAGCACCACGTCGTGGCCAGTACGTGCGCGATGTCTTCGATGCGCACGCGATCGGCCGGCATGGTGGCGTTGCCAGGGTCGGTCGCGGGGCGGATCTTGCCGTGGGCGATACGGCGCGCTGCCCGTAGGCCGGAGTAATCGTGCTTCATGTCCTTCTCCTTGCTGAGGTTCGTGGGTCCGGGCGCCGGCCTTCGGTCCGATGAGCAGCTCATGGACCGGCGACGCGTAAGGATTCGGGACGATGTTCGAGCAGCGCAGGGCGCCGCTCGACGAGCAAGGAAAGGAAGCGAGAGCGTGCTAGAAGACGGAGCTAGGGATCCGCGCGTCTGTGGATGCGGCAGGATGCCGATCGGCCAGCGTGTTCAATCTAGTGCCTCGGCTGCGCGTTGGCAAGGAGGCGTGGTGACGGGATGTGCGGTGACGGTCGTGGAGGATTGTTGGGCGGCGGAGCCGCTTTTCTCAGGCATCGGCCGCCTGAGAAAAGCGGCCACGTGCAAGGTGCAGTGGCCGCGCGAAGCGCGAGGAAACCTGAGCTTCGGTGCGCGTCTAGAGAAGACCCCGCTCGGCGAACGAGACCGTCGAGTGCCCGGCAACGACGAAGTGGTCGAGCACCCGCACCTCGACCATCGCGAGCGCAGAAGTGAGCGTTCGCGTGAGCAGTTCGTCCGCGAGCGACGGCTCGCAGGCGCCGGACGGATGCTGGTGCGAAAAGATCACGCCGGCCGCGCGAAGCTCGAGCGCCCGGCGCACGATCTCGCGCGGATAGACGCTCGTTTGCGTCAGCGTGCCGCGAAAAGCCTCTTCGGCGAGGATGAGGTGGTTGCGGGCGTTGAGATAGAGGGCCACGAAAACTTCGTAGGGTCGCCCCGCGAAGAAAGTTCGAAGGAACGGCTTGACCACATCGGGGGCGTCGAGAACGTCCCCCGCGGCAAGCTGCTCGGCAAAACTGCGCTGCAGAATTTCGAGCGCGCTGGACAATGCGTCCCAAGCTGGCGTGCGGGGCTCGCGGGCGAACTCGACGACCCGGCTCCACGAGCCGCCGCAGCTTTCCCAGACGTCCTCGGCCTCGGGGCCGAAGAAACGCTCGAGCAGGGCGGCATCCGCGAGCGAAGTAGGCGAAGCGTAGAAGGGCAACATCGGCGTCTCCTTGGACAATGCGGAGAGCCGTCTCTCCGTGGGGGAGGAACTCCCCACGGGATTGAACATGAACCTACGAAGTGACCCCGAGCCCGAAAGCCGTTCCGGTTACAGGGGCTGACCGGATGCCGTGCAGTCTTTCGACCAGACAGAATATTCATAGGCGCGGCAGCCGACCCAGTCAAGACGTTTAGCTCGCCTGCGGCGCCTCGACGTGCTCGCGCGTCGCTTCCTGCGCGCCGAGTCACTCTCAATCATCGGCCAATCGAGAGGCTGCAAGGCGACCGCGATCCTCCATAGCGGGCCGTAGACATTCGCCCCGGCCGAAAGAAGAGGTCGCGCGTAGAACATTCCATTCTCGTAGTGGAGTGCGCCGAACTCGACGGTTGCAGGATCAGCTCGTTAGGAGACAAATTCTCGAACGTGGGCGATCGGCTCTTGAAGAGGCAGAAAGACTGTACGAAAATAAGGAGTATCCACTTAGCTCCATTAAGCCTGAGGTGGTCGCCGTTTCCGTGCAACATCGGCGTACGTTACAGGTGGAGTCCGCACAGCCTGCTCCATCAGCCGGTAGAACAGCATGCCGCGTGAGCGCGAGGCGCGGCGGTTGAAACGGAACACGAATTCATCCAGGTAGAAGTCGAGCTGGTCGGGCTGCACTGAGCCTTGGTGCGTACCGAGAATCCACCGCTTCACCAACGACGCGACCCGGTGGACGCCGGGCATTGCGACATGGGCCGCATCCTCCGCGCCGAGCATGACTTTGCGCTCGTGCCCATATCCGAGCGACTTCAATCCCAGATAGGCAGCCGAGCCGTCGGTACGCACGACGGCCGCGGCGTCGCCGGCTTCCTGAACGAACGGAATTACGCTCGCAGCACTATCGTCGCTCACCCGGCGCAGCCGAATTCGCCCGAACCCCTTCGGCTGGTGGATTTCCACCGCCATGACGACCAGGACCTTGGTGGTCTTGCTCTTGCGCCCCGCGGCCGTAAGGGGTAACTGCCGGTCGGTGAGGGCCAAATAGGTTTCATCGACTTCGACCAGCCCATGCAGTTTTTCGCGCTCCGGGCGCACCATGGCTCGGCGAAAGCGGCGCAGCATCGTCCACGCCGTCTGGTAACTGCCTCGGCCAAGCACCCGCTGCAAGCCGAGGGCACTCACGCCCAGCTTCTGGTTGGTTGCATACCAAGCCCCCGCCAACCATACGCGCAACGGCGTGCGCGTCTTCTCGAAGATCGTGCCGGTCGTGACCGACGTCTGATGCCGGCAACTGCGGCACATCAAGCGTCCCCGACTGGCGCGTTACGGCGGCTCGACCACCCCACACGCCGGACAGGTGAAACCGTGCGGCCAGCGAAGCCGCTCGACAAAGGCCATGCAGGCCTCCTCCGTCGGGAACCAGTCCAAGAACTCGTTCCACGTTCGGGGGTAGTCCATCCCTGCAACCGGAGCTATCATATATATAAATATACAGCACTCCGGGGTCGGTGGAGCTAAGTGGATACCCCCTACGAAAATACAGTTCATAGGAGCCCCGCCATGATGAACACTGATCCTCGTAACGCCCCGCACGCCGTTTGCCCCTATTGCCATACCTCGGTTCCGATCAGCTCGTTCGAGCATGCGCAGTGCGGTCAGGCGGTCTGCCGGGTGTGTCCGGAGTGCGATCAAGCGCTCTTCCTCGCGGGCCCAGCGGCGGGTTCACCGCCGGTTGAGCGCAACGGCGAAGCAAGTGGCGACGACGCGGGGCGGGCGTGTTCGACGTGCGCGTGATGCGCCGCGATGGCGTGCGTTTGGCGCGCGACGAGGCGGCGAGTCAGACCGAGCACTCGGGAGAGTTCGTCCTGGATGTAGCCAACGGCGCGCGCCGGCTTCGCCTCAAGAGTCCGTGGACGAGCGGCTACGCGCCCGTGGAACTCTACGAGCCGGTGCTGATCAGCGCCCGCCATGGCGTGCAACTGTGGCGCGGCTATGAGCGGGTGGGTGAGCGCGGCGTGGTGCAGGAATGGATGGTGCGTGCCCGGTAAGAAAGTGTGCTGCTGCCGACAGGCCTGAGCCGGGGGGCGATTCCGCTTGGGGGATGAGGCAAAAGTGGGCCGATCCGAGACGAACGCGTCCGTCAAATCCGATAGCCCTTGCCCATGATGAAATCGAACGAAGAAACGTGCTCTACGGGTTTGCGGCGTCATAAAGGCCAATGGCCACTACCATAGGTGTGGCACCGCCCCAACGATCGCCGTGCAGCCCGAAGTCCGCCCGGTTCTCCTTCCGTCACCACGCTGCGGCTGAAGCTGGCAAGTGGCGATGCCTACGGCCTGCGAACGAAGCTGCCGATCTCCACATTCGGAATTCGCCATGAATAACGGTGACCGCACGGGATTGGGCTAAACTCTCGCCCGACCCCGGCTGCACGGGACAACCCATGACTGGAGCTTAGGACATGTTCGATCAGGAAGACGGCGAACTCAACGTCGTCATCGGTGTACTCTTCGGCGTCATAGCGCTTGTGATCGCGCTGGTCATCGGACTTGGAGCCTGGACGCTGCGTGCGGCCGATGCGGAACCGGCGTTGGCCACGACGGCAGGCGGATTCGTTGAAGTTGCGGAAGTCGGCGAGCCGCTGGTGAAGTTCTACTTTGGTGTCGGCGAAACGGCGCTGCCCGCGAACGCGTCGGCCGACTTGGCGACCGTCATCGCCGCACTGGAGGCGGCGCCGGAGAAGAAGGCGCTGCTGTCCGGCTTTCACGACGAGACCGGTGGCGCCGCGGTGAACGCCGAGGTGGCGAAGAACCGCGGGCTGTCGGTGCGCGAGGCGCTTCTGGCTGCCGGCGTGCCTGCCGAGCGCGTGCTGCTGCGCCGTCCGGCCGTCACGTCGGGTGGTGGTGACGCCGCCGAGGCGCGTCGCGTCGAGGTGCGCGTGCAGTAAGCGGGATCCATTGCGCAGCACACGGAGCAGCCGGGGACTCCCCGGTTTTTCGCGTGTCGGCGGGGAAGTGCCTGACAGGCCGGAACAACGCCTCGCCCGGGACCGGAAACGAGAGATCTTCCTCTTCACCCCCTGCGGCGAGGCGACGGAATGCGGCGGCACCGGAGCTATCTCGAGCGAGTCCAGAAGTCGGTTTCTTGCTCTACGTCCGGTCACCATTTTGATCGCCGCGGACGTCCATGGATCGGATTGTCAATGTCCGTTCCGGCCCAGGACCGGAAGTGGGCCTCAGTTGCCGGCCAGCCCGCGCAGATTGAGCGGCGGCAGTGCTGAGGCGGATTCACCCGGGGGACGCAACACATTAGAGCCTGCGCCTGCAGGCCTTCGTGCAGCGTCTGACCAAAGGGCAGGTGATGAAGTACAGCGGCCGTTGGAGACGATTGGTCGGAGACGCCTCCTCGGCCGAAGCTGCCGGCCAGCGCCCACGTTTCAGCGGCCGCAGTATTTTCGACACCTGCCGCCCAAGGCTCATACCGTGCCAGCGGCCGGTATCGGAATGCTCGAATTCACTGCATCGGCCCACAAGCGCCGTTCGGGCTTTAAGAGTCAGTGACAAAACCGTTGTACAAAGCGCCACGCGATGATCGAACAAGCGAGCAGGAGAAAAGCCAAGTGAATGGCGGAGCGCTTGTCGTACCGGATCCGAAGGCGTCGGAATCGATGAAGCCAGGAGATCGTTCGCTCGACCACCCAGCGGTGTCGGCCGAGGCGCTCCTTGGACTCGATGCCGCGCCGGGCGATGCGATGAAGGATGCCCTGGCGGCGCAGGTAGTCACGACAGAAGCGGAAGTCGTAGCCCTTGTCAGCGTGAAGCTTGTGAGGTCGCCAGCGGGGCCGGCCGCGCTTTCCGGCGATCGCTCTCGCGCCGTCGAGCAGCGGAATGAAGACTTGGCTGTCGTGGGTGTTGGCCGCCGAGAGCGCCACGGCCAGCGGCAGGCCGTTACGGTCGACCAGCAAGTGATGCTTGGTGCCGAGCTTGCCGCGGTCGGTTGGGTTTGGGCCCGTGTCTTCGCCGCCCAGGGGGGGAAGGGACGCTCCCGGCGTCCACGGCGGCCCTTGACCAGTCGATCTGATCGGCCTGATTCAGATGGGCCAGCAGCTTCTGGTGTAACGCCGCCCAGACTCCGGCCTCCTGCCATTCCTGCAGGCGACGCAGGCACGTCCGGCCGCTGCCAAACCCCAAGTCCTTGGGCAGCTTGTTCCACGGAATACTGTAGGTCAGCACGAAGATGATGCCTTTGAGCGCCACTCGGTCGGGTATCCGCGGCCGGCCGCCGTCGATCGACGGCGACGGATCGTGTTCGGGCAACAACGGCTCGATCTCCGCCCACAGCGCGTCCGGCAAAAGCTCCACGGCCATAGCTGCACTCCTTCAACGCCAAAGCCATTGGACCTGACGCCATCAACTCAGGTTTCGCCATGACAGTTCTGGCAGAGGCTCTAAAGCAGGTGGTGAAGCCTGCGCGATTCACTCCTCCTCGGCTCCAAACGCTGCCGAGCAGTGTCGCATCACGCCGGTATAATATTCACCCCCGCTGCCGCTTGCGGTCGGAGTTCACCATAGGGAAGCTGGCGACGGCGCTCTCGGCTTGCAAGCGAGGGTGGAGAACATAATGAGGATGTATCAGTCCTCGCCACACCAATAACGGGGGAATGGACTTGGGTTTCTTTACGGACGAAGAGGTCGGCTCACTTCATATCACCAGCATGATTCTTCACGTGGTAGGTGATGGCGCCTTCTCACCGCAACCGGCGCGCGCAGTCGAGCATGAAGAATTCTTCATTGATCGAATTCGTGATACGGACGTATCTCCGGTCTACAGCTTCAAGGAAACCTCTAATACAAAGGGGCAGATTGAACTGATTGCAACTGGTGCAGTGAGCTTCGAGGAAGGAGCTCAGGCGCTATCGCGGGAGTTTTCGCGTTTGCACGTGGGCAGTAGCCGTGACGGTGCGTTGTTTATCTTTGAGCTGTCCACACATGACCCAGTGACAAAGATATACAGTTTCGTGAAGTATGATTACCGCGAGGCGATCGAGCAAGCCGCGGTGGATGAAGGTGGCCTGTTGCGACGAATAGTCACGGCGTTCATCGCCGATAAAAAGGCGATTCAGAAGTCAACCATCGTGCGTGTGGTTGGCGGCGTCGCAGAGTTGCCCATCTCCGCCCGAGATCGGATGAAGTCCTCTCCGGAGATCGGTGACTACTTTGCCACCTTTCTCGACGTTTCCAGAACGCTCAGCGATGAAGATTTGAACAAGAAGACTATCGAAGTCCTGCGAACGACGCTGACTGCCTGTAAGGAACTGCTTCCTGAGCAGGACGTCCCTAGTGCATTTCGGCGAGCGCAGGGAATTCTTCGTGACCGCCAGGAGATAAATGAGGCAGCGATAACGGACGCGGTACTGGCAGCTGCTGGCAACCCTGAGGATGAAGAGGTCAGGAGTACGATACAGTCAACCACTCGACGTAGGATTCGTGTGGCCAAGCTTGAAGGGCTAGAGTTCAGACCGGACAGACAGGTGCTACGGCGAGCGCCTCTTCGTAAAGTTCGCACAACGGAAGGGGTAACACTGACTTATCCGGATGATGCAGAAGGGATTACCGTTCGGCGTGAGAGACTGGCTGCCGGTGCGGAGAGGTTTACGATCGAAACCGCCTGCGTAACGGAGGACAAGCTTGTCCGTGATCCTGCTCGCTGAGCTGCTCGATCGATTGAGCACCGATGAAGCCTTCATTAGAGAGTCTGAGAATGACATCTCGGTGTCGGGCTTGGCGACTAACGCAGCTAAGAACATTATTGAAATATGCAATGAGCTGGGTTGGAGCTTCGATCTGTATGACAGCGCAGGGACGGAGTGGCGGGATAATGAGCTACTTCAGGATTTCGGGCCGTATCGGCTACGGCTCCGAAAGCCATCTTTTGGTGGCGATGCGCTTGTATTATTGACCAATACTGGTCTTGCTGAGTGGCTCAGAGTTGGTCACACCGCTGTCAATTGGCAAGTGGCGAGACTGACACAGCGGATAGTCACCCATGCGAGGGTGCTCCAATCGTGGGGTGAAGTAGAACCATATCAACCTTCAGCCAATACTAAGAGCCCTCGCTCTTTGGTCCGTGAGTTCGGCGCAGAACGATTGGCGCCAGAGGATGTTCGCCCATGGCTTCTCCGAGAGGAGGTAAGTTCCTCATTTGAGGATCCGGCTTCCAAAGTCTGGATGAGGGCATCTTCACTTGCTCTCCTCAACTCGCTGGCTGACGAGATCGATCCGATAGATAAGAAGTTGAAGTTCAAGGGGCCTCCTAAGCTTTCTATCAGCGTGCCCGCTGAACGCGCTAGCTTGGCCGATGATATCGGCGTTGATCACTTTAATAACCTTCAGCGTGCCGCGAGCTGGGTTTTTGAGAACGAGCGCGAGGCAGAACTGCGCCACGGTTTGCTGGCAAATGACATTGCTCGTTCCGCTGGCGGCAATGGTGATGATTTCCAGTGTTTCATTAGCAATATTTCATCTTCACTTGATGGAGCGAAGGTTGCCTATCAAGTATCACTCTCAGATCTTGGGCGCGATACGCTGAAGATGTTGGCCGATCTGCGAAAGGCCGTGACGGAGGAAACCGCCAAGGTTACCGACGCGACGAGACAGCTGGTAACCGCGGTCGCCGGCGCGTTGGCGATCAGCCTTGGCCTTATTGCCGCCCGCGTTAGCACCGCAGCAAGCTATGAGTTGATTGTAGCGGTAATGGCCGTTGTGGCTGCGTACGTCGGGGTGGTTATCTATTCTGGCTACGGTTTTATACAGCTCCAACGCCAGTTGAGGAGGGATTGGCAGCCGCGGCTGTACCGTTTTCTGCCGCGATCTGAATACGAGAGCATGGTCAGTAAGCCCGCCAATCGAGCGGAGCGCACTTTCTTCAAGGTGGCGTGGGGAGGGGGCGTTGGGGTTGCAGTACTAACAGCCATCGTAATTTTTGGTTGGTGGGGTAGAGGTGCAGCAACCGTCAAAACGGTTGAACCCTCGCCTGAGATACCGGCGCGGGCGGTTCCAGATGCGACTAGCGATGTAGGTCGATCTTCGGCGGCCAGCGGTAGCGCGGCGGATGATGGCAACCGGAAGGATGTTTCCAGTGAGCCGGCTAGGCCCGCAAGCGTCGGAGGGCGTGAGCTGGACGTGAAGCCGAAAGATGCCGTCCGCCCAAAGTGAGCATTTAGGTTTGGGCGACCATCATGCTGCTCGGCGTGCCGTTCGTGCCATTCCTTTGATACTATGAGTTTTTCCTATCCCTAGTTCGGGCCCCTAATCACATCCTTGCTATGTAAGAAAAGCGCCGCTTGGAAAGTTGCATCTCGATTGCGCCAGCCCTTACAATCGCTCGTCGCCCCCTCCGGAGCTTAACCGGGCCCACGTTAACGTAGGCTTCCCACGAGGTAACCCCGCGCGGTTCGCCGATCGTCGCTTAGCAATATTGCGCGATCCACAGATACAGGAGAAAGACGGACGGGGGCGGCATCCCCCAACTTCAACACGCGCAACGGGCTGCTATGGCGATCTTGCTGAGCTTAGACCAGATTGTCGAGGCACTGGTCCGGAGTGAGCCAGCCTCATTCTCACGAGACGTGCTTGGCATGCCGTACGACAGCCTGAAGGCGATCATATACCCACGCCCGCCATATAAGAGTTTCACTATCAAAAAGCGGGACGGCTCGGACCGCACGATCTTCGAGCCGCGCAAGCGGCTTAAAGTCATACAGTTGAAGGTGCTGGATTTCCTTCAAAAGCGCTCCACGCCATTGAAGCCCGCGGTGCATGGGTTCGTCGCCAAGCGCAGCATCCTTACCAACGCACAGGTGCATTGCTCCCCGAAGAATCACCACATCTTCAACATCGACCTTGAAGACTTCTTCCCAAGCATCACCTTCTACCGCGTCCGCGGGGTGCTTTTGCACCACCCGTTCAAGTTCTCACACGAAGTTGCGACCGTCATCGCGCACATCTGCACGCTCGACAAGACGCTGCCGCAAGGGGCTCCGACCTCACCCTTTCTGTCCAACCTCGTATGCCGGACGCTGGACCGCGACCTGACTGAGCTCGCCCGCCGTTGCCTCGCGCGATATTCCCGGTACGCCGACGACATCACGTTTTCGTTTCGCACCCGTAAGACGATCAAACTGCCGGCCGCGATCTGCTCCGTCGATAGCGACGGAGACACAGTGATCGGAACAGAACTGCACGACATTATCGTCAATCAGCATCACTTCAAGATCAACTCTGCGAAAACGCGTCTTTGCGACCGGAACCGACGAATGGAGGTAACAGGGCTGACGATAAACCAGTTCCCCAACGTCCCGCGTGTCTTCATTGATCGGATTCGCGGTGCGTTGATCGCTTGGGAGAGCCATGGCTACGCAGCGGCGAACAAAGTGTGGAACGAGCGAGTGACGGCCGCAAGAAGCGGCGCCTACGAAAAGAAGCCGTGGAAGCGTCAAACCCGGCGCGGTCAGGTGCCCGACCTAAAGAACGTCTTGTGGGGGAAGTTGCTCTACTTGCGCATGGTGCGCGGCAAGGATGACTTGATCTATACCCGGCTTGCCGAACGCTACAACAGCGCGGTACTGATCACCGCCGCTACTGGCACGTTCACGGCCCCCAAACTGCCGGTCGAACCCGTCGTGCGTGACAAAGAGACGGCACGGGACGCCTGCTTCGTCGTGGAGTGGATGGGTGATTATGATGAACCGGGAGTCGGAACCGAGGTCCCGATCAGTCAGGGAACCGCTTTCGTCTACCGCGAACTGAACCTGCTCGTCACCTGCAATCACGTACTTGAATGGCAGAACGGCGAAGAGGGGAAGTTCCTTGCGCAGATCGACTACGAAAGCCCGTTCCTCTCCGACAAGGCCTTGAAACTGATTCAGCCGGGAACGAAGAAGTCATGGGACGCAAAGATTCTTTACCGGAACGAACAGATGGATTTTGCCCTGCTCGCCTTCGAAGACCCACCACAGCACCGATATTTCTCTGCGATGGACAACCCCATCGAACCCGGTGCGAAAGGATTTCTCATCGGCTACCCGGCGTGGAAACAGTGGAACTTGGCGGACGTCAACAGTCAAACGGTCCTGAACAGAACATCGCCACACGCAGGGATGAACAGTTTCACGATCACCGGCGCAGGCAGCATCCGGCCCGGCAACAGCGGAGGCCCGTTCACCGATGACCGCTTCCGAGTTGCGGGCATGGCTCAACGCGGAGCGTACATGGGCGATGGGCATGACGAAAACTTGTGCATCGAGATCATCGATGAGCTAATTGCAGCATACAAAGCATCGCTGGTCGCGCCGGCGGTACTCGTGCCCGCAGCGAGTGCAGCTGCGCCTGCCTCGCCTGCGACGGCGGCGCCCTCTGCGAAACCGACCGCACCTCCACCCGCTCCGACTCCGCCACCGCCGGTTATGCCCTAAACGTCTGCGCGCGGATTAGGTTACACCGCCGTCTAATCCGCCGTTACCTCCGGATGAGACCCGGAGATCTGGCAGCTGACAATCCGCGGGAAAAATAGCCGCCGCTCAATCAGTGCGGATTGGCCGCAGGAACGGCCGAGTAGCACGCATAGGAAGCCAAAGCTCCACTTTGGACCCGTGTCGTCGTACTGTCGTCCTGCTGTCGTGTTGCCGTTCATCGATGCGATCCACACTGCTTCCATCAAACAACCGATGGAGAACGATGATGTCTGTTAATGACAAAGCACAACGATCCCGCCTACTCACGCCGGAAGAACTGGGCATGGTGGTGAAGCTTCACCGTGAGCTACGACAGTGGTCGCAAGAGCAACTGGGCGAGCTTTCTGGCCTGAGCACCCGAACCATACAACGCGTGGAGGGTGGCAAAGCCTCTGACCTTGATACACGCAGGGCTTTGGCACGAGCCTTTGAGATCGAGGATATTGACGCGTTCAACAAGCCCTACGTCATCCCGACCGAAGACGAATTGAATGCGTCGAAGGAGAAGTTCGACAAGGAAAACATCACGCTGCAGGCACTGCCGCTAAGCACAGGAAAAGAGCTGGCCAGCCTGGTGGAATTAGCCTCAATGGACCTGTCTACACCGGCCTTCGAATTGTGCCGTGAAGCCGACGAGTGCTTCGCTGAGTTGGTTGACTACTTCCGAGATTATAGGGATTGCGCCGACATATACTCGCAGCGGGACAAGTTTTCCATCTACGACGTCCTTCAAGAACACATCGACGCGCTCGACGCACTTGGGGTGTCACTGCGATACGCAACCCGCAAAATGGTTGTTAAAGGTGGTGTGCCGGATGCGAAGCCAATGCCCGTCACAGTGCTTTACGTGATTGCATTCCCACGGGGAAAGGAGCCGACGGAGTTCGCAACTCCTCGATCAATGCCTCTTCGATGGTGAGTCGCCCCGGCTTTCATAGATATGCCAAGGACTGCTCTTGGATTCAGAGCCGTCCTTGTCTTGAAGGGGGTCAAACGTCAGCATAGGCCGAGATGCTGAAGTACAGCATCCGGCAGGTCTCGGGGCGAAACAGCCCCTCGAAAGTCTGTCGTCGAGAGAAGGTGATCGACCGGCCGGGGCCGGGACTTGCCGTTCGGCCGGTACTGGACGCGGCAGCCCGTACGCAAATTCGTTCGAGCGGCCGCTCTGTCCGCCTCCGACGGACTGCGCCCGGACCACCCGTGCAGTGATCGATAACCTTAAAAGTTGCCATAAAGGACCGGGATCCCGTTAGCCCCCGAATTGCCGCTTTGACATGCTCATAATGTAAATTCCGCGGCTTTGCAGGGGAATACTACTGTCGCCTTGCAGCGCAGGCACCATCGACGAACAGCGATACCACTGTCGTGAACTCCTGCTTCAGATCGAGCCGCCGATCCGTGATCCAGCGCATCAGCGCGCCGAAATACAGGTAATGGAAATAGATCGCCAGTTGTTCGGCCGGGCGTGTCGCATCGAGTTCGCCGCGCTGCTGGGCCGCAGCGATCAGCAGCGTCCACATCTGCACCATGTCCCCGCTGTCGGCGGGTTTGTCGGCGGTTTCGGCATTCGGCTCGAAGCTGGCGAACTTGTAGCGGATATAGGGCAGCAGATAGTCGGGATGACGCTCGCACCAGGCAGCCGACTCCGCCAGTAGTGCGGAGACGTTGGCACGGAACGGAGCGTTCAGGTCGAATCGTAAACCGCGGCCGGCAAGGTCGCGCGCCAGTTCCCGTTCCAGCAGATGCGCCAGCACCGCCTCCTTGGCCGGGAAATACTTGTACAACGTGCGCTTGGAGACCTGGGCGGCGGCGGCAATCTGCTCCATCGTCACGGTCATGTAGCCAGCGGCTTGAAATAATTCCCCCGCAGCAGCGGCAATGCGTTCCATCAGGTGCGCCTTCTTCAGCGGTCGCCGGCCGCTCGCGAGCACCTTGGTAGGGGTTTCCAGATCGGTCAGAGAGATCATGGCCGAGAAGTATAAAGGACGCTAAAGTATACGACGTATACTGTTTAGGGCGTTTCTATGAAACTGCTGATCCTCACGTACGGCACGGAAGGCGACACCCGGCCGCTCGTCGCCGTTGGCCACGCGCTGCGCAGGAGCGGCCACGCTGTCCATCTGCTCGGCGATGCGCGCGCCCTCGGCTCGGCCAAAGAACTCGGCCTGGCCAACTCGGCGCTGCCCGGCGACGTCCGCCAGTTGTTCTCCGAATGGAGCCGCCACGGACCAAAAGGCACGGCCAAGGCACTGGTGGAACTGACCAACGCCAACACCCGCGCCTGGACGGTTCAAACCTTGGCGGCTGCCGAAGGCTGCGACGCCATCCTCACGTCCGGCCTGGCGGGCTTCATCGGCCTATCGGTGGCCGAACGCCTGAGCATCCCGGTCATCGGCAGCGGAATGATTCCGCTCACGCCTTCGCGCGAGTTTCCTTCGCCTTTCCTGCCCGCCGCTCTGGTGCCACGCTGGCTCAACCATGCCAGCCTCCGGGCAACGAACCAGTTGCTCTGGTTTGCTTTCAGGAAAACCCTGAATGAAGCGCGCCAGAGTGTGCTCAGGCTGCCGCCGCGTCGAGATCTGCCGATCGAACATCCGATGCTCTACGGCATTTCACCGACGATCCTGCCGCAGCCCGGAGATTGGCCGGCCCACGCGCGCCTGTGCGGCCAATGGCAGACGCCGGTCGCCGATTTCACGCCACCGCCCGAACTCACCGACTTTCTCGACGCCGGCCCGCCGCCAGTCTATGTCGGCTTCGGCAGCATGGCCGGGATAGATGGGCAACACATGGCAGAAACGCTGGTGACTGCGTTGGCCGGCCGCCGCGCACTTTTCTACCCCGGCTGGAGCGGCATGGACGACGTCGGGCTGCCTGACAACATCCTGCGTATCGGTACCACCCCGCACGACTGGCTGCTCCCGCGCACCAGCGCCGTCATCCATCATGGTGGCTCCGGTACGACCCATTCCGCCACCCGCGCTGGCAAGCCGTCCGTCGTCATCCCATTTGCCGGCGATCAAGCCTTCTGGGCCGAACGCCTGAATCGTCTGGGCGTCGCGCCGCCAGCACTCGATGCGGCGAAGCTGGAGGCCGGGCTGCTGGGGAAGGCGATAGGCTTTGTCGAAGGCGAGGGGGTCCAGAAGCGGGCAGCGCAGCTTGGCGAGCAGATGGAAAAGGAAGATGGGCTGGGCACCGCCGTAGGCGAGATTGAGAAACTGATCAAGGGTTCGTTTTGTGTGGCGATGCGCACCTGATCCGACGGCTTGCCGAGTGAAATCGTCGTTTTGACGACAACTACCAAGCGGACAAAATTGCGCCTCTGGCCGATACGATCCCTTCGGAACCGCTCCAGCAAGCAGCCGCTCGGCGCCTGGACGATTTGCGCCGAGCGGGCGCCTGCGGGGCCTATGCCGGCAGGGAAGTATCGGCCAGAAGCGTCTGTTGCCACCTACAGTGACCCACATGACGAAACTAATCATCCGTTCCGAAGCTCCAGAAGACGCTGCGGCAATCGAGGCCGTAACGGAATCAGCTTTTCGCCACGCGCCTCATTCGGACCACAACGAACAGTTCATCCTTGCGGCGTTGCGCGATGCCGGCGCGCTCTCGGTTTCGCTGGTCGCTGAAATGGATGGGGTAATCGTCGGGAATGTCGTCCTTTCACCGGTTTCCATATCCAGTGGCGCGGCAGGATGGTTCGGGGTGGGGCCTGTATCGGTCATTCCCGAGCTGCAGGGACGCGGCATCGGGGCGCAACTGATGCGCGAGGCGCTCGCTCGGCTTTCCGCACAAGGTGCATCAGGCTGCGTTGTCCTTGGTGACCCTTCCTATTACAAGCGATTCGGTTTTGCGAACGAGGCCGGTCTCGTGTTGCCAGACGTGCCTCCCGAATACTTCATGGCACTGTCGTTCGGACAACCGATGGCGACTGGCACGGTCACCTATCATCACGCATTTGGCATGACCAGGTGATTGGTGGGTCTGGGTCGAAACCGTCAGATCGAGGCGGTCGTGATCTGCCGTTCAATCCGCGTGAGAACTGGGCGGCCAGTGTAAGCGCGCATTGCCGCCCCTCATGTTGTGCGAGCTGGCAGGCAGTTTCGGCCGAACTGCACTATCTGGCAATCGGGCAAATGGCAGCGTCGAGCGGGCGCTCGAATGTCGGCTCTGAAGCCAAGGGGACCGAACGGAAGTGGCCGAACGAGCTTCGCGGCATACCGCTTGGCAGCGGAGCGCAGCGCCGGTCTGTCAAACTGGACGGGCGCTGGTTCTTCGCTCGCTTGTAGAGCCGATACCCTCAGCTCATCGCACCTGCTCGAACTGCTCGCGCAGGCTCTCCACGGTGTCGCGCTCCCCGCGCACGTGGAAGAACGCGCCCTCGTCGTCCGCCCGCTCGTCCACCACCTCGCAATTCGCGTAGATGTCCTTGCGCCATTGCTGTGCCGACCAGGGAAGGAAGAGTTCGGCGGCGACAAGGTCCTGCTGGAAAAAGGTGACGATCCGCTGGCGCAGCTTCGCCACGTCTTCCGGACGACGGGCGCTCATCACGACGCAGTCCGGGTACTGCGCCCGCAACGCCGCTTCGCGTTCGGCTTGCGCCTCGGCATCGCCGACGTGGTCGATCTTGTTGAAGACGCGCAGGCGCGGCAGCACATCGGCGCCGATTTCCGCCAGCACCTGGTCCGTGACCTCCCGCTGGCGCTCGAAACCGGGATCGCTGGCGTCGATGACGTGGAGCAGTAGCGAGGCATCCAGCGCTTCATCGAGCGTCGATTTGAATGACGCGACGAGCCCGTGCGGCAGGTTCTTGATGAATCCGACCGTGTCGCTGACGAGCACCCTCGGCACGCTCTCCGGGTAGATGACCCGCACGGTGGTGTCGAGCGTCGCGAAAAGCTTGTTGGCGACCAGCACCTCGCTGCCGGTGAGCGCCCGCATCAAAGTCGACTTGCCGGCGTTCGTATAGCCGACGAGCGCGACGTTCGCAACGCTCTGACGCCCTTGCCGACGCGCGCGCTGCGTCTTGCGCTCGACCTCCATCGCATCGATTTCCTCCTGCAGTTCGGCGATGCGGTCTCGCACTTTGCGTCGGTCGAGCTCGGTGTGCGACTCGCCGGCGCCCCGGCCGCCGGTGCCGCTGCGCTGCCGACCTTGCGGTCCCGCGAGCTTCGCCGCCTCACGCAGGCGCGGGGCCATGTAGCCGAGGCGTGCGATCTCCACCTGCGCGCGGGCTGCGCGGGAGCGCGCATTGCGATGGAAGATTTCAAGGATGACCATCGTGCGGTCCGTCACCTCGCAGCCCACCTCCAGCTCGAGGTGGCGCGCCTGCGACGGCGAAATCTCGTGGTCGACCAGGATCACGTCGATCTCGTGGGACTTGCCGTCGACGACGCCGCCGGCGTCGACGAACTCGCGGATTTCCTGCCGCTTGCCGGTGCCGAGGTAGGCGGTCGTGTCGAAGCCGGAACGCTTCTGGATGAAGGTGTGGACGACCGTCAGCCCCAAGGTCTTCGCAAGCTCGCGCAGCTCGGTCAGTGACGCCTCGAACTCGACATCGCTCACGTTCGGCAGTTGGACGGCCGCGGCGACGGCGTACGTGGGCTTTCCCTGGACTTCGCTTTGCATTCGGAGATTACGTCTCGTGAGTGGGCAAAGCCGGATAGTACACTTCGGCGACGGCCTATTCGGTGAACTTCGCCAAAGCACGTATCCTTGCGTCCGTCCCGATTCGGTCGAGCTCCGCAGTGCGGTCCCCGCGCGCGTTCTTTCCCCTATCCGCCCGCAACCGCAACCCCCTATCAGAGCCCTGACTTCATGATCACCCTCAAGGACGTCACCCTTCGCCGGGGCGCCAAGGTGCTGCTCAGCCGCCGGCCAGACACGCCCGATTGAGTGGCGGCAGTGCTGCGGAAAACCGTCCCACGGCGTTCAGCGCCGTCGAACGGCAGGTGTCCAATTGATCGAACTGGCGGTATCGACCCCTATGTGCAGGACGCAACTATGCGCAGTTCCTGCAGGGGGCACTTGATCCAACGAGCCGTGGCCCGGTGTCCGACGGGCTCGGTCATCGCAATCCTCGACATAGTTTCCGCTGCCGAGTGCAGTGGTGGCTCCACCTCAGGAGACCACCATGGGAAACACACGATCGCCTCGACCCGCCTGCATCGACTGGCTCGCCGAAGGGCCTCTCGCGCCTCATGTTGATGCATTCAAGCAGTACCTGACTGACCGCGGCTACGCCAAGACTACGTTCGTCAATTGCGTCGGCAGCGTTGCCCACTTCGCTCAGTGGATGCATGACGGTCGCCTGCCCGTCAGCCAAATCAATGAGGCGGCCATCGCCGAGTTTCTTGACGATCATCTTCCGAGATGTCGTTGCACCGGCGCTGTTCACCGTGATCGACGCAATTTGAGCGCCGCCCTCGCGCATCTGCTGGCGGTATTGCGAGCAGAGGGCGTAGTTGCCCCGCCAACGATGCGCACAACGCCAGTGGACGAGGAGCTGCGTCGTTACGACGAGCACATGGACCATATACGCGGTCTGGCCCCCAAGACCAGAAGCTCGGCTTTGCGTATCGTGAGACGATTGCTGGTTACCCGTTTCGGCGAGGACGAGATCGACGTCGCTGCCGTCAGGCCCGACCATGTGCGGCGCTTCTTCGCGCAGCAAGCCAAGCTCTACAGCAAGCCGGCAAACGCTGGCACGGTGGTGGCAGCGCTGCGCGGGTATTTCCGCTACCGCGCTTCGCTTGGCGACGCCGTGCACGGCCTGATCGGCGCGGTCTCGTACCCTGCCAACTGGCAGTTGGCTTCACTTCCCAAGACCCTGACTACAGAAGAAGTCGAGCAGCTGGTCGGCTCGCTCGGTCAGGCGGGGCGCTCCCTGCGGCGTGCCGACGCCATCGTGCGCTGCGCCCTGGATCTCGGGCTGCGCAGCGGTGAAGTCGCCCGACTCAGCCTCGACGACATCGACTGGCGCGCGGGCACGATCACGGTACGCCACACCAAGGGTCGCCACGACGACGTGCTGCCGCTACCGGTGACCACGGGCGCCGCTATCGCTGCCTATCTGAAGCACGAACGCCCCAAGACGCACAACCGCGCGATCTTCGTCCGCCATGTGGCACCACGCGATCAGCCGGCCGGTCCCGACCTTGTGCGCAAGACGATTCGTCAGGCCTTCAAGCGCGCCGGCTTGCCCTACACGCGCTCGCACCTGCTTCGCCACACGATGGCCAACAGGTTGTTGGCGGGAGGGGCCTCCCTCAAGGAAGTCGCCGATGTCCTACGTCACCGCTCGCTGAACACCACCCTCATCTACGCCAAGCTCGACAGTCGCAAGCTTGCCGAGGTCGCCTTGCCTTGGCCGGGGAGCGCAGTATGAGCTCCGCGATCTCCGTGCAGACGCACGTCGAGCACTATCTGGCCGAGCGTCGTGGCCTGGGCTTCGCCTTGAGCACGCCGGGTTATGCGCTGCATAGTTTCGCCCGTCATGTTGAAGCCGTCGGTCACCACGGCCCGTTGACCGTGGAGGTCATGGCCGACTGGGCGCGGCGTGATAGCCACGCCAGCACCGATCCGAGCACCTGGGCGCGCCGGCTCAAGTGCTTGCGTTCCTTCACGCGCTGGCTGCAGCAGTTCGAGCCGCGCACCGAAGTCCCCGATGACGCGATCTTCGGCCGGCTGCCGCAGCGGCAGGCTCCGCACATCTACAGCGAAGGCGAGATCGTCGCGCTGCTGGCCGCGGCCCGGCGGCTGGGAGCGGCGCCCGGTTTGCGGGGGCTCGTCTACGAAACCCTGTTCGGTCTGCTCGCCAGCACCGGCCTGCGCGTCTCGGAAGCGGTGGCGCTGAGCGACACCGACGTCGACCTCAAGTACGGCATGCTCACCATCGTGCGGACCAAGTTCGCCAAGTCGCGCTACGTGCCCATGCACCCGAGCACCGTCGAAGCGCTGCGTCGCTATCGCTGGATGCGCGACCTCGTCATCGAGTCTGCGCGGGCCGATGCACCGTTCTTCGTCGTCACCCGCGGGCAACGGCGAGGCTCGCCCCTGACCAGGAACGAGGTAGAACGCGTCTTCGCCGGCCTGCGTAAGCAACTGGCCTGGAACAACCGCGGCACGCACCATGCCCCGCGCATCCACGACCTAAGGCACACCTTTGTCGTGAGACGGATCGTGCAGTGGCAAGCCCAAGGCGTGGACATCGATCAGGCGATGCTGTCGCTATCGACCTATGTCGGGCACGCGATGGTGACCAATACCTACTGGTATCTCTCGGCGGTGCCGGAGTTGATGTCGTTGGCCGCAGGGTGCTTCGAGTCGTTCATGTCGCAGGCGGAGGTGCCAGATGCGTAATACCGCCACCCCGAAGCCGCCGTCATTTGCCGCGCTGGTCCAGCAATTCTTCACCGAGTATCTGGTCGCCCAGCGGGCAGTCAGTCCGCGCACGGTGGCCTGCTACCGCGATGCGCTGATGTTGTTTCTTGACTTCGCCGCTCAGAAATTGGGTAAGACACCGACCGCCTTGCAACTGGCCGACCTCCAGCCCGATATGATTTTGGCGTTTCTGGACCATCTGGAACACGAGCGGCACAACGCCATTCGGACCCGCAACTTGCGGCTGACCGCAATGCGTGCGTTCCTGAAGTTCGCCGGCCGACGTGACGTGGCATCTCTGTACGTCGTCGAACGAGCCTTGGCGGTGCCCATGAAGCGTTTCGAGCGGCCCATGGTGGGCTTCCTCACGCGGGAGGAAATGGTAGCGGTGCTCGGACAGCCCGGAGCAACTTGGTCCTCGCAGCGTGACCACTTGCTGTTCGCATTGCTCTACAACACCGGCGCACGGGTTTCCGAAATCATCGGCGTACGTGTGATCGATGTCGTGCTCGACAGCGCGGCCTGCGTCCACCTGCGTGGCAAAGGGCGGAAGCAGCGATCGGTGCCCTTGTGGAAGACGACGGTTCAAGAGATCCGCGCCTGGCTGCGGCTGAATCCGACACGCCGTGGCGAGGCCGCCTTGCTACCCAATCGTGATGGACAGGCGATGTCCCGATCCAATGTCGCCCAGCGCTTGAAACTCGCGGTCGCCCGCGCGTCTGAAGAGGAGCCCAGCCTCTTGAAGAAGCATGTCTCGCCGCACGTGCTGCGCCACTATCTACCCTTCCTGACTATGTCTCGTTGTGCCGCTAGATCCCGAAGTTTCAAGTACTTGCAGCAGCTTAGAGAAAGATAATCTGGACTCCTCTCAGCACCCCCCGTAATTCGGGGAGAGGAGTCGATCATGACCTACTTCATCCATGAGCAAGTCGTTCTATCGCGGCCGCCTGAAGGGCCGCTGGCGGCACACCTTGCGTCATTTGCGAACTTCGTGGGCGAACAGGGGTACAGCGTTTTTTCGCTGAGGCGGCACGTTCGGATCGCTGCAGGTTTTAGTCGATGGCTTGGACAAAGCGGAATCCAGGTGGACAGCATCTGCAGTGCGCACGCCGTCGAGTATTTACGTGATCGCGCCCGGTATCTGCGACCTGGTCGCGGTGATACGGCGGTGCTTCAACACCTCATTACCTTTCTGCGCCGTGAGGGCGTGATTCCGCAGGAGAAGGTCGAGCCCACCCGACTGACCGCAGTTGAGCACTGTGTCCAAGACTATGCGCAGTATTTGTGCGAAGCACGTGGTTTAGCCACAGCAACGATCATCAACTACGTGCCGTTCGTCCGGGAGTTTCTCAAGCAACAATTTGGCGAGGAAGGCGCCACGCTCTCGCGCCTGAATGCCAGCGATGTCGTGAGATTTGTGCAGGGCCAAGTTCCGCGCCTGCATCTGAAGCGCGCGAAGCTCATGACCACCGCGCTGCGCTCCTTCCTGCGCTATGCGCGTTATCGTGGCGACGTCACCCGGGATCTGGCCGCCGCCGTACCGGTCGTGGCGAACTGGTCGATGACGTCGATCCCGCGGGCGATCGCAGCCGAAGAAGTCCGTCAGTTGCTGGGCAGCATCGATCGGGATCAGCCGACAGGGCGCCGTGACTATGCCATCTTGCTGCTGCTCGCACGACTGGGCTTGCGTTCGGGCGAAGTGGCATTTCTCGAACTCGATGACATCGACTGGAACGCAGGACAATTGCATGTACGCGGCAAAGGTGGCCAGCGAAACGAGTTTCCCTTGCCGGTCGAGGTCGGCGAAGCGATCGTCGCCTACCTGCACTCGGGGCGCCCGCGTAGCGCCAGCCGTCGCGTATTCTTGCGTACCAGAGCGCCGAACCGCGGTTTCCAGGGAGCGTGCGGTGTGTGCTCCCTGGTCCGGCACGCGATCGAGCGCGCCGGCATCCACGCCCCTACGAGGGGGGCGCATCAGTTTCGCCACGGATTGGCCACCGAGATGTTGCGCCAGGGCGCCTCGCTGGGCGAGATCGGCGAGCTGCTGGGTCACCGCCATCCACAGACCACGAAGATCTACACCAAGGTCGACCTCGAGGCATTGCGCACCCTGGCTCTGCCGTGGCCCGGAGGTGCGCGATGAACACGCTGCGACAGGCCGTTCAAGAGTACCTGAGTCTGCGGCGCGCTCTGGGGTTCAAGCTGCGCGAGGCGGGCAAGGCGTTACATGACTTCGTCACGTTCATGGAGCGGCGCCGCGCCGACTATGTAACGCATGAGTTGGCGCTCGCCTGGGCGCAACAACCTTCAAACGTCCAACCGGCGCACTGGGCGCAGCGACTGAGTTTCGTACGCGGATTTGCTCGCCATCACAGTGCCACGGACCCACGCACGCAGATTCCGCCGCCGGGCTTGTTGCCGTTTCAACCCAAGCGAGCGCGCCCGTACCTGTACTCGGATGAGGAGATTCGGCGCTTGCTGGGCGCGGCGCTCACGATGCCGTGCCGTTATGAACGCGGTGCGCTGCGCCCGTGGACCTTCCATGCCCTTTTCGGGTTACTGAGCGTCTCGGGCCTGCGCCTGGGCGAAGCCCGCAACCTCCAGCTTCAGGACGTGGATCTCGAGGCGGCGGCGTTGACGATTCGCGGTGCCAAGTTCGGCAAGTCTCGACTCGTACCTTTGCATGGCTCCACCTGCGAAGTACTTGCCGACTACATCGCGCGACGCAACCGTCATTGGGAGGCACGGCCGGTGTCCTCCTACCTGTTCGTATCCAGCTCGGGCAATCGTTTGGACGGCGGCGATATTCACCGAACTTTCTACGCCTTGTCGCGGCAGATTGGATTACGCGGGGTATCGGACAGTCACGGACCACGCCTGCACGACATGAGGCACGCATTTGCGACAAATACCCTCGTGCGCTGGTACCAATGTGATCAAGATCCGCAGCGTCAGCTGCCGATCCTGTCCGCCTACCTCGGCCATGTCCACGTCGAGGATACGCAGTGGTACTTGAGCAGTTCTCCGGAACTGATGCGCGAGGCGATGCGCCGGCTCGAGCGGCGCTGGGAGGATCGGCCATGATCACCCCTGCCAGCTTTGCTGCGCTGTTGGAGCGTTTCTTTACCCAGCGCCTGATGCAGCAACGCCAAGCGAGTCCGCACACGATCAGCTCCTATCGCGATACCTTTCGTCAATTTCTGAAATTCGTTCAGCAACGGCTGCATAAGTCACCGTCACGGCTGAGCCTGGAGGAGATCGATGCCCCATTGATCGTGGCGTTTCTCGATGACTTGGAGAAGTGCAGACGGGTGAGCATCCGTAGCCGTAATCTGCGCCTCACTGCGATCCACTCCTTCTTTCGTTACGTGGCATTCGAGGCCCCCGAGCATTCCGCGCAGATCCAGCGGGTGCTCGCCATCCCCAGCAAGCGCTTCACGCGCAACTTGGTCTCGTTTCTCGCACGTGCCGAAGTCGATGCCTTGCTGGCGGCTCCGGATCAGCACACGTGGTCTGGCCGGCGCGATCACGCCTTTTTGCTGGTGGCGGTGCAGACAGGGCTACGTTTGTCTGAAATGACCGGGCTCAAACGCGACGACCTCATCCTCGGGGCCGGCGCTCACGTGCGCGTGGTGGGCAAGGGTCGCAAGGAACGCTGTACGCCGCTGGCCAAGTCCACGCTCACCGTGTTGAAAGCCTGGCTGCGCGAGCCGCAACGCGGAGAGGGCGACGTGCTCTTCCCCAGCGCCAAGGGCGAGCGTCTCAGCGTCCACGGCGTGCAGTACTTGCTGAACAAGCATCGCTTGGCGGCCTCGGAGGCGTGCCCTTCGTTGACGCAGAAGCGAATCACTGTTCACCGCTTGAGGCACACGATGGCCATGGACCTGCTTCAAGCGGGCGTTGATCGTTCGGTGATTGCCTTGTGGCTCGGACACGAATCGGTGGAGACCACGCAGATCTATCTCGATGCGAACCTCGAAATGAAGGAGCAGGCCCTTGCGAAGACAGCTCCACCCCACGGCACGCCCGGGCGCTATAAACCGGGAGACCAGCTCCTGAACTTCTTGAATAGTCTGTAGGGCAGACAAAAACTATGTCGGGTGATGTGTAAGGCACCACGCAAGGCACCACGCGATTTGTCGAACGATCGTGAAAGCTCCTCTGGGTCACTCGACATAGTCAGGAAGGGTAGATAGTGGCGACTATCTCTTCAGCGACATAGGAGGCACACGACGGCCATGCATCTGCTGCAAGCGGGTGTGCCCTTCAACGTGATTTCCCTATGGCTTGGTCACGAAAGCGCCACGACCACCCACCGCTACGTCGAGGCCGACCTCGCAATGAAGGAGAAGGCACTCGCACGACTGGACCCACCCGACACCACCATCCGTCGGTTCCAGGCGCCTGACTCGCTCATGCGCTTCCTGCAGACCCTTTGAAACTATGCGCAGACGGTGCCGGCCCAAATCCTCGCCGAATCAAGGTCGGCACCGACAATATCCAGCCAACTGCGCATAGTTGCGTCCTGCACATAGGGGTCGGGTTGCGACCGACAACTCTTCGAATTCATCGCCGGAAAGCCGCCGTTGGAGGTTCGGTTCCCGTAAGCGGCCGCTCGCTGATGAGTCAGTTCGACCCAATGCCGCCGTTGACTTTTGACGAAAGCTGTCGTTCAACGTCGCCGTTCAGCGGCGGGTGGCGCAGCGGACCGTCCGCTGCAACCGGTTGTTGGGCGGCCTGCGCGTAGAGACAAGCTCCCGGCTACGCGGGTGAGGAATACTGCGACACAAAAAATGGAAAGCAACGATCATAGGGCAGCGTTTAGGTAGGCGATTGCTCGGCGTTCGGGGGCTAGGCGAGAGAGGGCAGCTTTGGCGACGCTACTGTCCAGGACGGCGGATGCCAATGGGCCGACGATCTCTGATGTGCCAAGCGTGGCGACAGCGAGCGCGGTCCGCCAGACCAACGACACCGACGGTTTCTCCGCGAAGGAAATGACTTTTTGCGTTGGGAGGGACGCAAGGTGGTCCTGCAGGAACTGCCTGCCCAATGCGTTTGCGGCCTTCGGTGTCGCCCCTTGGCCGAGGTTGTCCTCCAGATGCTTCTTGCACTGGGCAGTTAGCAAGCGAACATGTGCGAAAACGGATTCATTGCGGCGCATATCCCAGAGCGTGTCCAGATCGATCTCGCCCGCTCCGCCGAAGGGTAGGATACTCACCGATAGCAAGTCACTCGCCGGAGACGTAGCTGCATCGCCGTCGAAGCTCAGCGTCCCTCCGATCCGAGCCATCGCGTCCGTCAGGTAAACAGGGTCCAGGCCCAGGAGGCGGGCATTGAGCCAAGGCACAAGGACTTTCTCGAACTCGTGCGCTGGGATGCCGTCCTTCCATACCTCCCCAGATGGGTCAACGATACGCAGTCGCTCGACATGACCATTGAGCTTGGCCGGCACGTTGGCATACGGAAAGGTCGGCGTGATGTAGTACGGCATGAACACTAGCGCGTTAGACCAAATGAGGTCGCGCAGTTCGGCCAGGATGGGCAGATAGGCTCGTATCCGGGCGATACTCATATCAACGAGCGACACCACGTTGGGGTCAGCCCGCCAACCGTTGCGGCTGACTGTGTCGGCGACCATATCGAAGCAGTAGTAGAAGTTATCTTTGACAAATACCGAGTCCGCCAGCAGTAGATGTTTCTTTAGCGGATTGAGAAACTCAGAAACCTGCTCGCGAGTGATCCGAGGGTTTCCGGGGAGGAACGCTCTGTAGCCGAGCAGCGGCGTTTCGACGAAGCGTTTCTGCAGGGCCTCTGCCCAGTCGTGGGCGATTGAAGGCTCGAAGTAGAGCCGGACGGCGTGGGCCGGAGCTGCTTGTGCATCGAGATATGCGTTGGCGAAGCCGCTCTTCATCGCAGCGAGATAGTGCTTGGAGAAGTCGATCCATCGCTCGGGATCGATGCCATCGAACTCCCCTAGAGTTTCCGGCCTGAGTTCGGCGTCGAAATACTTCTCGATAATATCGATCGGGTTTGGCGAAGTTTCCATCGGGGTTGTCCTCTCACGCCGAATCTACACGGCTGGGCAGAGTTGGTCGGAGCCGCCGGGCGCCAGTCATCCAGTGAGCCGCAACGCGAGCAAAACCAAACCCGCAAAGCTGCTTGCAATCTTTGTAGTGGATACCGACGACAAAGAACTGACAACGTTCAAGTAATCAACTTGACCAGGTGGTCCCAAGTCTCGGGCGCCGCCGGCACAGTGAAATTGTGGGCCGGGGGCGAGCCCTCAGCCCACGCGCGATGGTGCCGTGATCGCCGACAGCAGAGGGAAACCGAACTCGCTGCTCTTCGCCTTGTCGCCGCGTGGGCTGGATTCGAAGAACAGCAGTCTGCTCGCACTCACTGCGAATCGTTTCTGAAACGATCGGCCGACGCCGCCTTTACAGCGCTGGCGGCGTGCGCGACGCAATCATGAGGCGATTCCAGGTGTTGATCTCACCAATGCACAGCGTGAGGTTGGCAATCTCCTCAGTGCTGAACTCGGCCTTCACTTGTTCATAGACCGTATCCGGCACCTCCTGTCCGGCAAGTGCTGTCACCGCATCGGCCCAAGCCAGTGCCGCCCGCTCGCGAACACTGAAGACCGGCGATTCCTTCCAGGTGGCGACGAGATTGATCTGATGTTCGGTGAGGCCGTACTTTCGCGCCAGCGGAATATGCATGGCGACGCAGAAGCCGCAACCGTTCGTCTGCGACACGCGTAGGCGCACCAGTTCGAGCAGGCCGAGATCGAGACCGGCGCCCTGCACGTAGGTGTGCAGCGCGTACATGGTTTTATAGCCCTCGGGGATAAGTTTGGTGATGTCGAATCGCTGTTCCATGTGTTCAACCTGTAATTGAAGCGACGCGAACTGCCGTCGTCGGGTAGAAAAAATTCGAACCCTTTTCAGGACCTGGCTGCAAGAACCGCTTCCGGTGTGCGACGGAAGCTGATCGCGAGGCGGTTGTAGGCGTTCATCAAGCCGATGGCCATCGTCAGGTCAGCCAGTTCCTTCTCGTTGAAGATGCGGCTGACGGCTTCGAGCTCGGCATCCGGAACGCCGGTCTGCGCCACCCGGGTCACCGTTTCCGCCCACGCAAAGGCTGCCCGTTCGCGATCGCTGAACAGTTCCCCGGCCTCCTGCCACACCTGCACGAGCGCCAACTTCTCGACCTTCACCCCTTTCTTGACGAGGTCGCGAGTGTGCATGTCCAGGCAATAGGCACATCCATTGATCTGGCTCACGCGCAGATAGACCAGGTCGACCAGCACGTCATCGAGCCCGGATTGCATGACGTAGCCGTAGACGCTGCCGAAGGCTTTCACGCCACCGGGCGAGGTTTTCGTGTAATCCAGTCTTTCACTCATTTCAAAAACCTATTTCTCGGGAGCACGGGATCGTGTGGACAGGAGTATGTAGTCGCTGAGGTTCATTAAAAAGAACCAAAAACGTATATTCAGGATGTACCATGGAGCATGGCGAAGATCCTCGATCTCAAGCTCGATCGAACGGCCGGGACCTCCCTGGCCGAACAGATCCGCATCGGCGTCACGGCAGCGATCGACAGCGGAGTGCTCGCGCCCGGCGCACGATTGCCCTCGTGGCTGGACCTCGCCGCACAACTGGGCGTCGCACGGGGCACCGTCAAGACCGCTTACGAGCGATTGGCGGATAAGCAGCTCGTCGTCTCGTCGCGTTCCGGCGGTACGCGAGTGGCGGACCATCCGGCGAAGCGCGCAGCTCCGGACCCGTCCAGGACGGCGGATGCGTTGCCGCAGTTGTACCAGGACTTCCTTAGCGGGACAGCCGTGTTCCAGAACGGCGTGCCCGCCTCGGACAGCTTTCCGGTCGCACTTTTCGCCCGATTGCGCGCTCAGGCCGCCCGCGCCGAAGTCGCCGCTCCGCTCGTCTATCCTGATCCGCGCGGCGAACCCGAACTCAGACGCGAGATTGCGGCGCATCTGGCACTTTCGCGGGGTATCGAATGCCGTCCGTCCCAGATCTTCATCACGGCGGGTTTTTCCGGCGCACTCGGCGTCGCGCTCAGGGTCCTCCAGCCGGAAGGGCGATCCGCCTGGGTGGAGAATCCCGGTTTTCCTCCCAGCCGCAAAGCGCTTGAAATCGCTCGGCTCGCCCCGGTCCCGATCCCCGTTGACGACGACGGCATCGACGTTGCTTACGGCATGCAGCATGCGCCGGATGCGGCCTTGGCGCTGGTGACGCCCGGGCAGCAGGCTCCGACCGGAGTCCCGCTGTCGCTCGCCCGCCGGGTTCGACTGATCGAATGGGCAACGCGCGCCGGCGCATGGATTATCGAGGATGACTATCTCGGTGAGCTCCAGCTAAAGCGCCGGGCGGCCCCCGCGCTGGCATCACTGGACAGCAGCGGACGTGTGGTCCACATCGGCTCGTTCAGCAAGACGATCAGTCCCACGCTGCGGCTCGGCTTCGTCGTCGTGCCTCCTGCCTTGGTGCCGCAATTTGCCGAAACGGTCCTGTGTCTCGCTCCCGCTCCCGGTCCCGCGGTGCAGTGGGCAACGGCGGAGTTCATGCGCGACGGGCACTACATGCGGCATCTACGTCGCATGAAGCGCGTATATGCTGGTCGGAGTAATGCGCTCCTTGCAATGGTGCAGTCCATGGGATATCCCGCCCGTCCGGCAGGCCTCGGCGTACTGCTATGGCTACCCGAAGGGGCGCGCGACAGCGTTATCGCCCGAGAAGCACTGGCCTTCGGGCTGGCGCCGTCTCCACTGTCTACGTGGTTCAGTCCCGCCGGAATTCAACGCCCGGGGCTTCTTCTCGGTGTCGCCACAACACCCGAAGCTCATCTCCCCGTCGCATGCGATCGTCTACGTCAACTCATCCAGACGTTCTCCTGACGCAGCGTGATGTTGTCGTGAATACGAGTGGGGGCGATCCATCGCGGCGGCGCGGCGGCAGAAGTGACCGCAAGGGACGCTCTCGCGGCGCTTCACGCGCGGGTGGCCGGTTTTCGTCGCGCCATGCAATGGATCATTCGCGCCCGCCTTCTTCGTCCTCCCAGGCATAGCGGCGGCGAGGCGGGATATCGAGACGCCGCAGCGCTATCGCCGACAGCGCGCCGATCAGGCCACCTGCCAGGTGAGTTTCCCACGACAGCCCCTGCTGAATCGGTAGGACTCCCCAGGCCAGACTGCCGTAGAGAAAGTACACGAGCAGGGACGCGGCGAATGCGCGCCGATCGCGTCGGATCACGCCGGCCAGGAAAATGTGAGCGACCAAACCGTAGACCACACCGCTCGCACCGATATGGACCGATGCGCGGCCGAGCAGCCACACCGCGGCGCCGGGGCCGAGGAAGATCGCCGGGAGTGCCCGGACGGCCGAGCCCGGATAGAGGTGCAGCATCGCCGTAAGCAACACCAGCAGCGGCGCCGTGTTGGCGATCAGGTGGCCGAAGCTGCCGTGCAGCAGCGGCGCCAGTACGATGCCGGGCAGTCCGCTCCACTCGCGAGGGCGCACGCCGAACCGCTCGAGGCCCAGGTCGAGCGCCGTGTTCACCGACTGGATCAGCCACAGGAAAGCGACCAGGCAGAGCGCGATCCTGAACGCGAGGCGGAAGCTCGCGCGGGCGCGCTCGGAACTCGTGTAGGCTGGGTCGGGAATGTCTACGTCCATCGTCCTTGCCTCATCGGCCGACTTCGGCCCGCTATATGCGCGTCTTGCTTCATTCTAGGCTCGCTCGCGACCTCGGCGGGCGGCGCAGCCGGCCAGTGCGGCCGTGGGCGCCTCGGCCTATGATTTACAGGAACATCGGGGCGCGGCCGATGCCCTGAAGCCGGGGATGCGAACCGCTACCAGCAAGGAGACGATATGTCCGACCCTACCCGTCCAGCCCGGATCGATGAACGTTCCCGCAACGTGACCGAAGGCGTGATGCGGGCGCCCAATCGATCGATGTACTACGCGATGGGCTATCGGGAAACTGATTTCGGCAAGCCGATGGTTGGCGTGGCGAGCGCACATTCGACGATCACGCCCTGCAACAGCGGGCTGCAACCGCTGGCCGATACCGTGGCCGCGGCCTTGAAGGAGGCCGGGGCCAATCCGCAACTGTTCGGTACTCCCACCGTGTCCGACGGCATCGGCATGGGCACCGAGGGCATGAAGTATTCGCTGGTATCGCGGGAAGTGATCGCCGACAGCATCGAGACCTGCGTCAATGGGCTGTGGCAGGACGGGGTCGTCGTGATCGGCGGATGCGACAAGAACATGCCCGGCGGCATGATGGCGCTTGTCCGCACCAACGTGCCTGGAATCTATGTCTATGGCGGCACGATCAAACCGGGGCATTACAAGGGCAGGGATCTGAACATCGTCTCGGTTTTCGAGGCGGTGGGGGAATTCATCGCGGGGCAGCTCGACCCGGTCGATTTCAAGGAAATCGAAAAGCGCGCCTGCCCCGGCAGCGGCTCGTGCGGCGGGATGTACACGGCAAACACGATGAGCGCCGCGTTCGAGGCGCTCGGCATGAGCCTGCCATATTCTTCGACGATGGCCAACGAGGACGCTGAGAAGCTCGCGAGCGCCGCGGAGTCCGCCCGGGTGCTGGTGGAGGCGATCAAACGCGGCCTTCGCCCGCGCGACATCGTCACCCGGGAGGCGATCGAGAACGCTGTCAGCGTGATCATGGCGACGGGAGGCTCGACCAACGCGGTGCTGCACTTTCTGGCGATTGCCCACGCGGCCGAAGTGCCGTGGACAATCGACGACTTCGAGCGCATTCGGCGTCGCGTGCCGGTCATCGTCGACATGAAGCCGTCCGGGCGCTACCTCGCGACCGATCTCCATCAGGCAGGCGGCATCCCGCAGGTGATGAAGCTGCTGCTCGACGCCGGGCTGCTGCATGGCGCGTGCGTCACGATCACCGGGCAGACGATCGCGGAGGTCCTGGAGAACGTGCCGGCGGCACCGCGTGCCGATCAGGGCGTCATCCGGACGCTGTCCGATCCGCTGTACGCGGAGGGCCATCTGGCGATCCTCAGGGGCAACCTCTCGCCGGAAGGCTGCGTGGCGAAGATTTCGGGCCTGAAGAATCCCGCCATCACCGGCCCGGCGCGCGTCTTCGACTCCGAGGACGACGCGATGGCGGCGATCATGGCGCGCCGGATCGTGGAGGGTGACGTCGTGGTAATCCGCTACGAGGGACCCAAGGGCGGCCCCGGCATGCGCGAGATGCTCGCCCCGACGTCGGCGCTCGTCGGGCAGGGGCTGGGAGAGTCGGTCGGGCTGATCACTGACGGCCGCTTCTCGGGAGGCACCTGGGGCATGGTCGTCGGCCACGTTTCCCCCGAAGCGTTCGTCGGTGGCCCGATTGCGCTGGTTCGCGAAGGGGACTCGGTCACGATCGACGCGCACCGGCAGCTCGTCCAGCTGAATGTCGGTGATGAAGAGCTCGCGCGCCGAGCCGCCGACTGGACGCCGCCGTCCCCGCGCTACACCCGCGGCGTGCTGGCGAAGTTTGCGAAGTTCGCCAGTTCCGCGAGCAAGGGCGCGGTTACCGATCTGGACTTGTAGGTGTCGGCATCGACCGCCGTCTGCCTGGAACGCATGGAGGGGATAGGGATGACCGACCACATGCCTGATGATCTGTCTGCCACTGGCAGGGACCTGAGGGCCTACACCGACGAGTTGCGTCCCCGGCACGGCGTCGTGCGCAACGCCCAGGGCGAGTGGGTGTTGCTGAGACACGAACTGGTCGTGCAGGCTGCGCTGAGCGATGACCGGTTTTCCAGCGCGGTGTCGAGCCATCTCCACGTCCCGAACGGCATGGACTCGGCCGAGCACACGGCATACCGGGAGGCCGTGGACGGCTTCCTCACCCCGGAGGCGCTCGCGCCCTTCCGTGAGCGATTCCGTCGGGTGGCGACCGGCTTGGCCGCGTCGCTGCCCAGGGGCGTTGCCGTCGACGCCGTGTCCCAAGTGGGCGTCCGGTTTGCGGTCCGGGCGCAAAGCGCGTGGTTGGGCTGGCCGGCCGATCTCGAAGATCGCCTCGTGGACTGGGTTGCCGAGAACCATGCCGCGACGCGCTCGGGCGATCGGTCGTGGACGCAGCGGGTGGCGGAGTCGTTCGACGACCTGATCCGCTCCGTGCTCGAGCCGCGCCGCGGCGCTGCGCACGAGGACGGCGCAGACGATGTCACCGCCCGGCTCATGCGCACCGAAGTGAACGGCCGGCCGCTGACCGACGCGGAGATCGTGTCGGTTCTGCGTAACTCAGTAATGAGGTAAGCCCCCGGCTTTGCCGGGGGACTCACAGAGGTTTGACCTATACGACGGTCAGCGTGAATTTTCGATCTCCGCCAAGAGAAGGAGATTCACGATGAAAGAGTATCAGAGCCTGAGTCACACGAGATGGGACTGTAAGTATCACGTGGTGTTCATACCGAAGAGGCGCCAGAAGAAGCTGTTCGGGGCGTTACGTCGGCATCTTGGGGAGATGCTCCACGAGTTGGCGGCACACAAGGAGTCGAAGATTGTGGAGGGGCATCTGATGGGCGATCACGTGCACATGTGCCTGAGCATTCCTCCCAAGTATGCGGTCTCAAACGTGGTCGGGTATCTGAAGGGCAAGAGTGCGATCCAGATCGCGCGACGGTTCGGCGGCCGACAGAAGAACTTTACTGGCGAGAACTTCTGGGCGCGCGGCTACTTCGTTTCTACGGTTGGTCTGGACGAAGCGATCGTGCGGGCGTACATCCGCGCTCAGGAAGAGGAGGACGAGCGTTACGATCAGATGAGGCTTCCGATGGCGTAGCCGCCAGGGGCGGCCCACGGTTTCATGGGCGCCTTTGAGGCGCTCACAAAATCAAGCCACCGGCTTTGCCGGTGGTATTTGACTGGACGGGTGGGGACCTGGGCTCCATCGCACAGTGTATTGGCGTGCTGGTCCATTACTTGGCGACGCACCCAGCTGTGCAGGATTATCTGCGCTCGGGCGTGCCTGACGCCGAGATCGATGCCATCATTGATGAGATCCTTCGGATCGACGACCCGTTCGTGTCCAATCGCCGCGTGACGACGTGCCCTGTCACGATCGGTGGCGCGGAACTGCCGCAAGGCGCACGCGTGAAACTGAACTGGACGTCCGCGAACCGGGACGAGGCGGTCTTCGGCGACCCGGACGCCATGGATCCGGAGCGCAACGCCGACCGAAACCTGGTGTACGGCATCGGAAGGCACGCGTGCCCCGGACGCTTGCTGGCGACGCTGGAAATGCGCATCGCGATGCAAGAACTCCTCGCCGCGACGTCGTCGATTGCACTCGACTCGCAGCGGCCAGCCGAGCGGGCCGTGTCTCCAGTTGGCGGCTGGGCCATGGTACCGATCGTGCTGGCGTAACCCCGTTCGCCTTGGCGCATGAGTTGGATGCTGGCACGTGCCACCTACCATTAACTCGGCGCCCGCAGATGTTGTTGCCGTGGGATTTCAGGTTGGACCAACGACCAGACTGAAACGGACCTCCTGTGGAAGGCGACTGTAGAAAATGACGGACAGGAAAGCGCATGCGGCGAGTGCAAAGACAAGTGGAGACTGTTGTGGCAAATCAGGCCACGCGCCCTGACAGCCGCCATCACCGATCCTGATCCAGCTGCGGCTCAGCGCGTTCGAAGCCATGATGGGGATGAGAAAGATTGATATCGCTGCGATCGGGCCGCTCGGCACGGCTGATGCGGATGCCGTGTCAGCGACGAACGGCAGGTCGCGGTGCTCGCCGAGCGAGAAATCCCGCCTGCTGCCGGCCGGTCACCTTCTCTCGACAACGGACTTTCGAATGGCTGTTCCGCTCCGAGACCTGCCGGATGCTGTGCTTCAGCATCTCGGCCTGAACGGCCGTTGGTCTTGTAGCCTGAGTCGGGCCGCAATGTGCCGGACAACCGCCGTTCAGCCGCTGCTGACGGTCAATGGCGGCTTCTGCGGCCGATGAACTCGAACTTTCGACCCATTGCCGTCATCGAGACTGGCGCGACGCTGTCGTTCAACGTTCTGTTTCAGGGACGCGCCGCTTGCGGCGCGCCCCCTGCAAGTGATGGCTGGGCGGCATGCTCGCTAAGCACAGATTGCGGCAGCATTATTGGCTGAAGTAGGCTGAGCGCTTCGTTCTCACCGAGCGAACCCTGCATAGAACTCATAAACGGCCACGGTCCCGCTCCCCAGCATTCGTGCCTTCTGGTGCAGCCGCTCAAGCACCCCCTCGCTAACTCGCCCGTAGACTTCGATCTTCGATAGGTCGATGAGAGAGGTGGCCCCGATTGTCTGGACAGGGAATCCGGTTCGATAAGTGGAGCCTTGCCGGTTAGGGCCGGGGGCCCGAGGTCTGGGTTGGTTTTGACTTTCTCATATTTTATAAAAATCGGTTCGAGCTCGGTGGAGCTTGTGGGCGAAGGGCTGCGCGGTGGGAAAGTCGTCAGACTTTTCCACGGCAAGCGGCCCGGTGCGCGAAGCGCATCGTCCATAAATCCACGGAGCCAGCCTTTGTGCCGTCATGCCGCCAGCGGCGTCTCATCGCGGAGCGCGCCGAAGTACGCCTGGTCGGGGGTGCGCCCGTCGTGAGCGCGGTGCGGCCGGCGTTCGTTGTAGAAGCGCAGGTAGGCGCCCAGGTGGGCCTTGGCCTCGGCGACGCTGTCATAGGCCTTGAGGTACACCTCTTCGTATTTCACGCTCTTCCACAGCCGCTCGACGAAGACGTTGTCGCGCCAGCAGCCCTTGCCGTCCATGCTGATCTGGATGCCGTTGTCTTTGAGCAGGTCGGTGAAATCGGTGCTGGTGAACTGGCATCCCTGATCGGTGTTGAAGATCTCCGGGCGGCCGTAGCGATGCAGCGCTTCGCGCACCGCATCGAGGCAGAAGTCGGTGGTCAGCGTGTTCGACAGCCGCCACGCCAGCACTCGGCGCGAGGACCAATCGATGATGGCGAACAGATACACGAAACCCTTGCGCATCGGGATGTAGGTGATGTCGGCGGCCCACGCCTGGTTGGGGCGTTCGATCTTCAGATCCCGCAGCAGGTACGGATAGATCTCGTCACCGCGGCGGCGCCGGGACGTGTTGGGCTTGCGATAGAGCGCCTCGATGCCCATGCGGCGCATCAGCGTGCCGACGTGCTTGCGCCCGATCGCATGCCCCTCGGCGCGCAGCAAATCCCGCAGCATCCGCGCTCCGGCAAACGGGTGCTCGAGATGCAGTTCGTCCATCCGGCGCATCAGCGCCAGATCGTGCGCCGACACTTCTCGCGGCGTGTAGTACATCGACGAGCGCGCCAGACGCAGAATCCGGCATTGCTGCGTCAGCGGCAGTTCATGGGTGCGGTCGATCATTTTCTTGCGCTCAGCAGGCCCGCCTTGGTGAGCGCGCTTTCTAAAAAATCATTCTCCAGCGTCAGCTGCCCGATCTTGGCGTGCAGCTTCGTCAGATCCGGTGCGGCGGTCGCGGTCGCCGAGGCGTCACCGAACACGTGCGCGGCGCGCTCCATCAACTGGCTCTTCCAGTCGGCGATCTGGTTCGGATGGACGTCGAACTGCTGCGCCAGCTCGGCCAGCGTCTTGTCTCCTTTGAGCGCGGCCACCGCCACTTGCGCCTTGAACGCCGGCGAGTGGTTTCGCCGTTTCCTTCTCGTCATGCTCTTGCTCCATTTCAGGGCCGCTCACGCGGCCATCGCTGGGGCAAGGCTACCACCTATCCGGCTGTCCGAATTTCCGGGGCCCGCTCTGAGATGCACGAATTTTCGGAACTCGCCGCTACCTACATCCATGTGGAATTCAAGCGATTCCGAGTTGGGATGAACGGCGACGACGGTCATCTGTGTTTGGGTCTCATCGAGGAAGAAGCCATACGACGTTAGCTGCGGCATATTCGCTTCCACGAACGCGGCCAAGCCTTTCATGGCCACCTTAAGTTCCTCGAGTTTTCCGTCGCGGATCGAGGAGGTGTCGATATAGACGATGGGGTGCATTCATGCTCCTTCGGCGCGCACAAGGCGCCGACGTTCGACTTGAGCGGCAGACGCAAGCAGGCGAAGCTTGCCGGCGGAAGACGTCCGATCGATGGAAAGGTTGCGCGTCATGGGCTCGGCGCCCCCGCAGACTCAGCCCTTCGGGCTACCGAGAGGCGGACGGTTCTTGCGGTAGGAGTTCTTCAGCACGATCTTGCCGTCTCGAAAGGTGAACAGATCACAACCCTGTACTTCGACGCGAGTGCCGTCCGCCCGCGTTCCCGTGAACGTCCACTCGGACACTCCCCTGTCCGCGTGGACGAAATGGCGCGCGTTGCCCCAGTGAGCATCGGGGAAGGTTGCCCAGACTTCAGCGAAGCCAGCCCGCACTGCCTCACGGCCCGCGTAGCGGGTGCCGCAGATTTCCGGGCCTGCAGAGGCTTCAAAGACACAGTCATCGCTCATGAACGACATGAGGGCCTCAGTATCATGGCGATTCCACGCCTCGGCAAAGGCTTGTAAGACCTCGATGGTGACCGCTGCCTTCACGTTCGGCATGACTTGACCTCCTTCGTCGCGCCCACCCACGATGATACTCCTGACGCCCAACGTTCGACTTGAGCGGCAGACGCACGCAGGCGAAGCTTGCTTGGCAGGCGAAGCTTGCTTGTGGCGGTCCGCTCGATGGAGGGGTTGGACGTTACTCGCGCCAGCACTGGAATTTTCGCTTCGCTTGAGGCCGGTGAGGAAAGCAGACTGCGCGATAGCTCTGGACAAGCTCGCCCCCTCGCGAACACCCCCGGGGGTGGGTTTCCGACGCCGCCGACGGCTATCCACCCGCTCCAAGCAGTACTGTCGCTACGAGTGGTTGCTGCGACGGGTGAAGGCGGCGCAGTAGGTTGCGAGGGTGCCGTGGGTACCGGAGACGACGATTGAGGCTGCGCGGTCGGCGGTTGCTGTGACGGGCCTTCGGTTTGAGAACCGCCGCGGCCGCAGGGGACTCGGCCGCCACCCTGCGCGCGCTGATCCGACACGGCGCCCGCCGCGATCTTCGGGCTGGATCACTTCAGCGTCGAAGCTGATTTCGCGAGCGGCAACCTCGTTCGCCTGTTGCCGCAGCGGTTGCTCCCGACCGGCGGCGTGTATGCCGTGCATCCGCCCGGGCAGCGTACGCCGCGCAAGGTCAGGGCCTTCATCAAGTTCTACCGGACGGTAGGCGGCGTGAGGCGGGCCTGATTTGGCTCCCGGACCCTCGCTCGCCGTGCGGCTGTCGCGAACGACCGGTGTGTGTGGCGCGCGCGAGGTCGCTCCGCCGATCAGGGCGACCGGCCACTTGCCGGTGGCGTCTCATGGTCTATTTTTGGGGTACGTCATCGCGAAGGCGCCGGGACGAGCGCGCGGTGTGCCCTGGCAGGAGACCTTCATGACGGACCGCGACGTATCGAAAGGCATGCGCAGCGACGACTCCAGGGCGCAACGATCTTCTCCGGCTGGCAGGATTTCGGCCAAACTTGCCGCTGCGTCGCGCGGCTCTGCCATCATTTCGCGCGACCGGCTGGTTGCGCTGGCCGCGCTGGCTGCGTGGGTGCAGAACGTCCGCCTGCGCCACGCCCGCGCCCCGAAGGCTGTCACCACCGCCATCCGCGAATTGAATGCCATTGCGCGGCTCGCGGGCAATGTGCTGGGCGGGAGCAAGGATGCGGAAAAGGCGTTGCGGGACGAGCTTGCGCGTCCCGTGCGGGGATTCCTGGGGCCGCTTTTCGCCTCGGCGACGGCCCCCGCCGGAGCCGCTTCGGGTAGCGCCGACGGCGCCGGTTCCGGTGCTGCGCCAAGTGGGCAAGGCGCGCTGCCGGGCGGCGGCCCGGGTGCGTCGGCTGGCGCTGCGCGCCGCTGCGACGAGGTGCTGAGCGGCGCCCGCGACGTGCTGCAGGCGGGATTCCAGCTGGATGTGCGCGACGGGGCGAGAAAGCCGGTGCACACCACTCACGCTACGACCTATCGTAAGCGTCCGCCGCTCCCACCTGTAACAGCCCCCCGGTTTTGCCGACACTCCTGATTTTCACCCGGAGGTCGTGATGAGCACACAATCGGAGCGCGTTGCGCGCTGGCGCGAGCACGTGGAGCGGTGGCGCCGCAGCGGTCAGACGCAGGCGGCCTACAGCGCCGCGCATGGCGTGAGCAAGAAGTCACTGGGGTACTGGATTCGGCGGTCGCGCCACGAGTCAGCGCGCGAGGCGGATTCGGTCCTGACGCTGGTGGCGGCGCGTCCTGTCGGCGTTGCGCCGCCACGGCAAGCGGGGGATGTGCTGTCGCTGTGCAGCCCGTCGGGCTGGCGCCTGCAGTTCGGTGCGCTGCCGCCGGCGCCGTGGCTCGCCGAGGTGCTCGCGCACGGGGCGACGTGATGATTGCGCCGGAGCAGATCTGGCTCGCGGTCGAGCCGATCGACATGCGTCTGGGCATCGACGGCCTGTCGGCACGGCTGCAGAACAGCCTGGGCCGCGCGCCGTGCGATGGCAGTGCGTACGCCTTCATCAACCGGGCCCGCACGCGCGTGAAGGTGCTGCGGTGGGATGGCACCGGAGTGTGGCTGAGTCAGCGGCGTCTGCATCGGGGCAGCTTCAGCTGGCCCGCTGCCGACACGGCGGTGTTCGCGCTGTCGGCCGAGCAGTGGCAGTGGCTCGTGGCGGGGGTCGAGTGGCAGCGCCTGAGTGCCGCCGCACCGGCTCACTGGCGGGTGTGACCGGTGTGCCGGCAGCGTCGACGATCCGCCACGTAAAAATTCCTGAAACCCTTGTGGATGCTGGGATTCAGCGCCTTCATCGGGTATAATTCCGGCATGGATTTCGCCGCCGAACTGACCGCTTTCGACCTGCCGCCCGCGCTCGCGCAGCAGGTTCAGCGGTGGGTCGCGCAGGCGGCCGACGTGGCCCGCCTGGAAGCCGAGCTCAAGCTGAGCAAGCTCAAGATCGAGGCCCTGGTCCACGAGATCGCCACCCTCAAGCGCCTGCGCTTTGGCGCGCGCAGCGAGACGCTGCCGGCGGGCATGAAGGACTTGTTCGACGAGACGCTCGCGGCCGATCTGGCCGCGTGCGAAGCCCGGCTCGAGGCGCTGCGCGACGCCGCGGCATCCGAAGCCGAAGCGTCTCCGAAGGCCCCGCCCGAGCGCCCCCGCGCCGGCCGCCCGCCGTTGCCGGCACACCTCGAGCGCATCGAACACCGCCACGAGCCCGAATCCTGCAGCTGCGCCGCGTGCGGGCAGGATCTGGTCAAGATCGGCGAGGACGTCTCCGAGCAGCTCGACATCATCCCGGCCAAGTTCTTCGTGCATCGCCACATCCGTCCGCAGTACGCCTGCCGGCACTGCGAGACGGTCTCGACCGCCCCCGTGCCGGCGGCGGTCATCGACGGCGGCCTGGCCGCGCCGGGGCTGCTGGCGTGGGTGACGGTGAGCAAGTTCGTCGATCATCTGCCGCTGTACCGGCTCGAACAGATTGCCCGGCGCAGCGAGGTGGCGCTACCGCGCTCGACACAGTCCGAGTGGATCGGGCGTATCGGGGTGGCGCTGTCGCCCCTCTACGCTCGACTGGTCGAGCATCTGTTGGCGGGTACGGTGCTGCATGCGGACGAAACCCCCGTCGAGCAACTCGATCCGGGGCGCGGCAAGACGAAGCGGGCGTATCTGTGGGCCTACCGCAGCAATACGCTCGGCGCCGACCCGCCCATCATCCTCTTCGATTACCAGCCCGGGCGCGGCGGGCAATATCCCCAGGCCTTCCTGAAAGGCTGGAAGGGCATGCTCATGGTCGATGACTACGCGGGGTACAAGGCGCTGCTGGGGGGCGACATCGGCGAGTTGGCCTGCATGGCCCATGCAAGACGCAAGTACTTCGAACTGCATCAGGCCAACAAGAGCCCGGTGGCGGCCGAGGCGTTGCGGCGCATCGGCGAATTGTATGCGCTCGAAGAGCAGGCGCGCGACGTCTCGATCGAGGCGCGCGCCGAACTGCGCGCGCAGTACGCCCGCCCGCGTCTGGAGGCGATGTACCTGTGGCTCGTGCAGACCCGCAAGACCGTGGCCGATGGCGCGGCGCTGGCGCGCGCCATCGACTACAGCTTGAAGCGCTGGCCGGCGCTCGCGCGTTACGCGAGCCGTGGCGACTGGCCGATCGACAATAATCCAATCGAGAACGCCATCCGCCCGATCGCTCTGGGCAAGAAAAATTGGATGTTTGCGGGTTCCGAAGCCGCCGGCAAGCGGGCCGCGGTGATTCAGTCGCTGCTCGCCACCGCACGCGCCAATGGCTTCGAGCCCCTGGCGTGGCTCTCCGACACCCTCGAGAAGCTGCCGGCCTGGCCCAACAGCCGCATCGACGAATTGCTGCCGATCAGAAAGAAAGAGTCTGCGCAAGCGTAAGAGGGCGTGGAAGCGGCGGACGCTTACGACCTATCTGCGTAACCGCCTCGGCCTGGTGGCGCAGTTCGAGAGCGCCCTGTGGCAGGCGACGGTCGAGGGCGGCACGACGCGCGCCGGTACGACGCCCGGCGAGGCGCCAAGTGGCGCGACCGGCGGGGATTTCGGCGGGTTCGGCGACCCGACCGATCCGAGCGGCGGCTTCGGCGGCCCCTCGGAGCCCATCCTGCCACCGGACGACGGCGGCCTGCCGCCCCCCGATATCCCGACGCCGCCCGATTCGGGTGGTCCCGGCGAGCTGGAGCCAGGATGGTGCGAGAACTTGGCCGACCTGTGCGCGACGCTCTACGAGGAAGCGGTGGCGGGCGTGCTGGACGACCCCTATCTTGATCTGCTGGCCTCGGTCGAGCCGGATTGCGTGTGCCATGACTACGATCCGAACCTGATCTTCATCGGACGCCCGGCAGCGGGGCGCGAATTTCCGGTGCCGCTGCCGGCCGACGTGCGCCTGATCTTCCGCGGCCAGGACATCACTGCCGCGGCGGTCGGTGTGACCGCGCAGGAGCTGCGATTCCGCATTCCTGCCAACTCGCGCACCGGCAACGTCTTCCTGCGCGGGCCCTTCGCCACCGGCGGCCGCGGCGCGGGCGGTAACCTGGAGCGGCTGTGCGGTTTCGATTTTCCCGATTTCCCGGGCGGCTCGGTGACCCCTGATACGCCCGTGCTGATCAACGTCATCCAGCCGCCGGTGATTGCCTCATTCATGGCAGATGGCGACCCTGGACCGGTGGTGGTGGCCGAGGCCTGCCGGCTGATCAACCTGTGCTGGGAGGTGCGACTGGACGACCCGCTGCCCAGCGCGTCGCTTCCGGCTTGCGCGCGCATCGAGGTCGTGATCCGTAATGCCGCAGGCGACATCGTGCGGCAGGACGGCGCGCAGGGTTGCGTGGCGCTCGATGCGGCGAGCGAAGAGACGTTCACGCTGGAAGCGCGCAGTCTTGCCGGCCCGCAGGCGTGCGGCCAGGCGAACCCCTTGGCGCTGACCATTCAGCGCGTGGCGCGCCTCGATCTCATCCGCGACGTGCCGGCCGGCGACGAGCTGGTCGCAGGCAGCAACGGCCGCTTCGTGGTCGAGCTCTCCTGTCCTGCACCAGCCGGCGGGATCGAGGTAAGGCTGCTGTCGAGCCGCCCGGACGCGCTGCAGGTGGCCGCCGCCGTCCCGGTCGCTCCGGGGCAGACGCGCATGCCGGTCGACTTTGCCACCGACGTGGCGGCGCGCGGCCCGGTCGAGGTGCGCGCGATGGCCTCGGGCCATCTAGAAGGGCGGCTCTTCTTCGTGTTCTTCCAGTCGCCGGCCGAGCACTGCCAAGCCCTCGAGGACATGTCGGGCGCGTGGGCACGGGGCGACCAGCCGTGGAGCAACTGGGGCATCGTCGACTCCGACGAGACCTTCCTCGGCTTTCTGCCGGCCCCCACGCAGTATCGCCCGACGACGCAGTACGAACTCGCCAGCGCCATCCGCGACGCCGAGGCGCAGGGCAAGAGCGTGCGCGCGCTGGGCAGCGGCTGGGGCTTCTCGGAGACCGTGCTGCCGCAAGATACCCCGATGCAAGGCGCGATCCAGGCCGTGGCCGGACCGCTGCGACGGCTGGGGCTCGCCGGCGCGCTCAACGAGGCGCAGCTCCACAGCTTCGCGCGCAATTTCGAGGGCAATTTCGGTCACGCAGTCGAGACGACGACGCTCGACCGCAGCCTGCAGCCGCTTCTCTCCGCGGTGCTCGCCGACGGCCAGGACCCGGCCGGTTTCTTCTTCGTCGAAGCCGGCATGACCCTCAACTTTCTCAACACCCTCCTCGACGAGCAGAGCCCTCGCCGCGCGCTGCGGACGATGGGCGGTTCCTCGGGCCAGACCATCGCCGGCGCCTTCTCGACCGGGACGCACGGCGGTGACTTCGATCGTCCGCCGCTCGCCGACGCGGTCCGCGCCCTCTATCTGGTCGGCGCCGGCGGCGTGCATCACTGGATCGAACCGGCCGCGCACGTCACCGACCCGGCCCGCCTGCGGCGGGTCTACCCATGCCTTGCGGACACCATTCACTACGACGACGACATGTTCCGCGCGACCCTCGTGTCGATGGGGGCGATGGGCGTCATCTACGCGGTGATCCTCGAGGTCGTGCCGCAGTATTCGCTGCTGCAATGGAACAGGTGGTCGACTTGGGAGGCCTTCAATGCGGAGACCTCGCCCAACGCGTTTGCCGACTTCTTCAACGGGGCGTGGACCGGCATGCGCGACTTTCTGCGCGCCAATCCGAACCTGGGAAACCCCCCCAATCGCTTCGCCCAAGTCGTGGTGAATCCGATCCGCAATGCGGACGGCAGCCACAACTGCTACGTCAGCAACCGCGCCGAAGTGCCGCTCCAGGGCAAGCAGGGTGTGGCACCGCTCGCCAACTCCACCGACGTCAGCGCCGACGATATCCGCAACGCGATCACCAACAGTCCTGAATTCGGCCATCACGAGGCGCTCAACTTCCACTTTCACGGCCCTTCGAGCGAAGGCAGCGTGCTCGACCAGTTGCATGCGTTGCTGGTTTTCTGCAAGGAGAACAATTACCCGTGGGCGGTGCGCGCCGTCACCGACCTGGTGATGCGCAAGACCTTTCCGCTGCCCGGCAACCCCGCGGATCCGACCATCGACGTGGGCTACAAGGTGATGGCCGGCGGAAGCACCGAGCGCGCGTTTCCGACGCTGGGCGGCACCTCGGTGGAAGCCGCCTTCAGCTTCTTCCCGCAGGTGCCGAGCCTCGACCAGCCCGGGCTGATGGTCGTGGTGCCCGATGCGGTTTCCTTTGTCGACACCGTGCTCGCCGCCTTCGACCAGGGTGTCGCCAGCGACAGCAAAATGTTCCCCGCCGGCTGGCTCTCGCTGCGGGTCACCGGCCGCACCAGCGCGTGGCTGGGCATGGAGCGCTTCGATCCGAGCGGCATGGTCGAGGTGTCGCTGATCGGCCGTCCCGACGGGCATGGCCTGGTGCGCCTGGTCGAGCAACTCACGCGCAACGAAGGCGGTGCGCTGCATTGGGGGCAGAGCAACGGCATGCTGCGCTTCATCGATCTCGAGAGCACCTACGGCAATCCGCGCATCGATGCGTGGAAGGCTGTTCAGCGCGCGTTGGGCGGCGGAACCTTTACCAACATCTTCATGCGGCGCTGCGGTCTGGCGTGATGGTTCGATACGCCACGCCGCGCGCACGCCTTCCACCACACCGACGCCTGGACGTACACGATCGCAAGGCCTGTATTTTTCCGCCAGGCCGACCCGGCCCGTCGCCCGAGTGCCGAGGGGCAGGAGTTTTTGGGTGAGTTGGTCGCTGGTGGTCCTGCGGAAATATTCCGTCGCCGCGGTTTCGTCGCCGCTCAGGGTGCCCTTCGCATCCTGCATGCTCAGGTTCTCGATGGCAGTCGCGAGCAACGGTATTGCCTTGGTCCCAGCCTGTTTGGTCGCGCGGGTCATGGCGCTGACCATTTCAAGCGTCCTGCGGGCGCCACCCTGTCCCGTGCGCGGCAATGGCCGCTACTGGGCGAAATCTCTACCGTCTCCTTCTGGCCGGGTCGAGCCAAGGCGGGGTGCAAGTTGGCCGCCGTAAACCGGTCACCCAAGACGATCCAGCGAGGGAAGTCCTGGCCGGATCTCCAACGGCGGGTGATGGCCGGAAGTGTGATTCTGAGGGGGCGCCGTAAACCTGACGTTGGCAAGCCGCCGAACGGCATGCTGGCCGGCAGTTCAAGCCGGCGATGCGACGAGAGCAGTAGGTCGGCGAACGTCAGGTGCTCTTGTGAAGTTGCCATCCGACTTAGCAGTCGGAGTCGGGGACGAAGGGCAGGGCGCTCAGTTGTCGGAGCCAGGGCACTCTTCGATCCGGAGGGCCTTATTGCTGATGAGTCGCTGGACGATTGTCGGATGGGCGCGAAACGTATGCCATGCGCCGGGCCACGGTGACGTAGACGATGTCCGTGTTTTACCGAAAGCGCAGGCAGGGATGGGTCGCCCCAGCGCCGCCGTCATTCTCATCGAAACCCCTATGACAGCGGCCATCAACGGCTAGCTTGCGGAAGTCCGCCGCGAGCAGACCAGGCATGCACCACGATTCGATCAGACTTATCCACAGCTAGCGTGGGACAGCTCTGTGGATAAGGTGTGCGCAACCGTGGCGTGCGGCGCGGCTGCAGGCCACGGGGGCGCTGCCTAACTGTGGGGCGAAGCACGCTTTACAGGTATCCGCGGCCGTGGCACGCGGAGCAGGGTTGGTCCTCCCACGTCGACTCCATCCCCCGGCCGTTGCATGCCCGGCAAACGTCGTCGTTTGAGCCCCGCTCACGCCCGGAGCCGCCGCAGGCCCGACAAGGCCGTTCGACGTTCGTCTTGTTTTCGCGGGCGCTGCGACAGTATGGGCAGGGCCGTTCATCCTCGAGCATCGCTGGTCTCCCGGGTCAGAATGTGTTGTTGAGACTCGAAAGGACCTGGGGTGGCAAATCCTGCCACCCTGCCGGATCGTCGGTCGTGACGCAGTACTGGCCTGTCACGCGTGTCCCCGAGCCGTTGCGCGCCAGGTTGAGGATCAACTTGTACTGGCGTTTCCCGCCGGCGACGTCGGGCGAATGGACGACTTGTTCGAGACGATAGAGGGCGCCTGGCGTGACCTCGTGTGAATACCCTGCCGCACGCATAACACCTTCACCGAAGCCAGGTAGCGCTTTCGCTTCTCTTGGCGTCATGAAGCTGTAGTGGGTCATGGCGCGCGCATAGTTCGTGTCTACGTCACGCGGCGAACGTTTGGCGAATTGCCGACAAACGACGTTCACGATCCAATTGCGGTGAACCTTCTCGCCTGCCGACTCTTCCTCTTCAGAGGATCCTACACGCTGTTCTCGATCCGACGCTTCGGGTCGTTGCCTCAACCGGTCACGCGTCTCCTCCGCCTCGCGCTTTGACCGCTCCTCGCAGGCTTGGCGATCCGCCGCCCCGAGGCACTTCATGCCAAACACGATCCCGTCGAGCACGTCGGCCCGCGCCGACGTGGTGCCGAGTGCCACCGGAAGCAACAAAGCCAAGCCGATGTGGCGCAGTCGCCTCATCATCCAGTCGGTCTCCATGGTCCTCACCTAACTTGATCCACAGAACTTTCAGGCCATCCACAACAGCACGATGGATGTGGTGACCATAGCCCGCAGAATATCGAACGTCATGTCACGAGTTGTTTCGCCCCCCGCGCCGTAAGCTCGCCATTTGCTGATGGCCACGTACGCAATCCAGGTCAGCAGCACCATGGCTACGAGCTCGGTCAACATAGTGCGCACCTCGTCCATTTGATACCCCGTCGCCGCCCGGAAGCCTTCGCCTGCGCTCCCGAAGCCGTGGCTCTTCACCCCGGACAGAAGCCCGGATGATCCCGCCTCCATTCGTGGCGGGGTATGGACGTAGCCTCCGCCTCCCGACTGGGCCGGATTGCCGACGAGCACCTCTGCCCAGGAGGGCGCCGAGCCACCGACGGTGTAGCCCGCGAAGGCCGAGAGGTAGGAGGTCATCGTCGTACCGTTGCCGTCCTTGGGGGTCGTGGCACCTCCGGAACTCAGCCAGTCGCCGACCTTTCCAGCCCCCACGAGATGCGCCGCGGCGACCAGGCCGGACTGGGTGATCGTGATGCCGCTGACGGTGGAGCCGACGTACTTGTCGGCGCTGTAGACCCGCCTCAGCGTGTCCCACACCTGTGCGTGGTAAGCGGCGACCGCCTGCGTCTGCGCGCCCGGGTTCGCGAGGAAGTCGTCCAAGGACGTGACGCCGAACTTGCCCGTCCAGTTTCCGCTCCAGTCGTTCTTGGAAGTCCCGTCGCCCGCATAGAGACCGACGTCCTCCAGAGCGGCCTCGCCGAACTGGAACAGGCCCGCATAACCGTGCAGGTTGGTCGCTGCCGGGTTGAGGCTGCTTTCGCGCTGGGCCAGCGCCTTCAGGAAGTCCGTGTAGGTCACGCCCGCCCAAGCGAAGGTGGCCACCAGGAGCAGCAGGCAGGAGAGGCGGCGGGGTAGGCTCATCGTGCTCTTCCTATCGCTCGGGACACGGCGTGCCGTCGGCCTGGATGGACCGGGCATAGTCGTACTCGCCCTGAGGGCCCAAGCGCCAGAGTCCCTCGCAGAAGCCGCGCCCGCCCAGGGCGATGTCGCGCCAGCCGAAGGTTGCGGTCGGCAGGATCCGGTAGCCGGCGGCGCCGGCATCGAGCAGCTGGGCCCAACGACCGTCGCGGCGCCTGGCGAAGAGCCAGACGCTTTTGCCCGTCATGCCGGACGTGCAAGTGTTGCCGGCCAGGATAAACACCTCGGGCACACGGTCGCCGTTAAGGTCCTCGAGCGCGACCTCCGGGTGCATCGCGGTTTCGCAGCCACGGACAGTGCTGACGACCACGCCGTCGCGCAAGGCAAGGGGGGCGAGGGCGGCGACTGCGGCGCGGTCCGCGCCCGAAAGGCTGCCGGACGGCACCGATGCGAACAGCGCGCCGGCAAGCACGTGAGCCTTACCGGACGGTTCGGCGGCATGGCCCATGGTGAGATGAAGCAGCGCGAGGGCGGCCATGACGGACGCCTGGAACGAAGGGAAGCACTTCATAGGAGGCACCTCATTGCGAGATCGAGCCGTCGGCGGCGATCAGGACGGGCCAGACCCGGATGCCGGCTGCCTCCAGGAGGTCGTCGGCAGGCATCGGTACCATCGGCAGGCCTGTGGCGATGCGCAGCCGCTCCAGATCCGCCGGCGAGCGTACGGTCGCTACGATGCCCCGCGCCCCCATGCCGTGGAGCGCCTGCAGGTTGCGCTGCAGCCACTGCTGGGACGGCGCATCGTCGCCGACGATAAAGATGGGCTGGCCAAGGCCGCCTGGCAGTCTCGCGGGCATAGGATTCTGCAGCAATCGCCCAGGCCCGGCGCGGGTGGAGACCACCGGGAAGGAAACCGCGGCTCGCGTCACGGCAGCGGGCCCCGGCGAAACCGGACGCGGCGCCGGGGAAGCCTCGCGACGCGGGTCCGGTGCGATCGGGACACCGCCGGCGTCGTGGATGACGGTAAGCGGTAAGGCGGGAAGATCCGCCGGCCAGACGGGGAACGCCAGCGTCCCGGCGATCGCAGACACGAGCACACGCATCGTCATCACCACATGCCCCACTGGAGATACCCGATGAACTTGCCCCTCACGCGGCAGCAGGCGTACGGCCGCCACAAGGTATAGGCGTAGCTCCCGGATTGCGTCGTCTTGGCATCCCCATAGGAGACGGGGCTCAGCGTGTCATTCAAGCCGAAGACGTGGCAGCCGGTGGGGACCGCCACATTCATCTGCCACAGTCCGCCGAGGAGGTTCGTCTCCATGGCGGGCGGTGGGTCCCAGACGAGCTGACCGTCGCGCACCCCCCGCTTCCCTGAAGACACGGGCACATACACGTGCGGCTGACCCGAGCGGGTCACGAAGTCGGCGATCCGCTGGGAGAGCACGGCGGCACCTTTCACCTCGTGCTGTTGCACGACCTCGCCGGTACGCGGATAGACGTTGCCCCAGGTATTGGCCGGCCAGGACCCCACCTCACGCATGCCGGGGATCCATGAGGCCGGATAGAGCAACTCGGCCGGCAGGTAGGACCGCCACACCATGGCGTCCAGGGTGGACTGGTAATAGGGAACGAACGGATCGACCGCCGTGGGGCAGGTGCCGACGCGGGTGGCAGGGTGACCAATGGCATCGGCGTCGCGGAAACGCCGGTTCTTGTCGGTGCGGTCGCCCCGGGAGTGGGTGCCCGCGCTGTCGGAGAGCGGCGTGGTGAGGAGCGAACTGAGTGTCGTCTTGGTCGCGGCCGCCAAGGGAATGCCGATCTCCGGCCACGGATGCGTGGCGACATCGTGGTAGGTGCTCACCACCAAATCCGGAGCAAAGTGAGAGAATCGCACCGAGGTCTTAACGCTGCACCCGAACGGCGAACACACCAGCCAGAAGCAGATCCCCGAGGCATGCCAGGCGCTGCAGGTCGGGTAGCTCGCAACGGCTTGGGCGACGAGTGCCGCGGTCGTGGTCACTTCAGCCGCCATGCCGTGTGATGCCAGCGTCCCGACGCACAGGGATGCAGCAAAGAGCCGGACGAAGCGGCTCATTGGCTTGGCCCTCATCCGCCCCGCGCCCGCCACGCATGGTAAAGCGCCCGGGCCTCCTCGACATCGAGGACACCGTAGACCACGGCCCGTCGATCGAAGACGATCGCGGGCACTTTCGTCAGCCCGTACTGGGCGGCGAGCGCCAGGGCTTGCGCGCCCGCACCGGCGCCCTGCCGTTCGGCTTGGCTCAAGGCATCGAAACGTCGGCGCGCAAGGGCTGCGGCCTGGGTCGGATCCGCTGGCAGACCAGCCGACAGCGACGCGGCAAGGTGCTCGACCGCGTCCACATGGAACACCTTCGCCCCCTGGGCGCCCCGAACCTCGTGGGTGGCGAGCAGGAAGATCTCCACCTGTTCCTGCGCGCCGACGGGTGGAACTGCCCAGATAGAGGCCACCAGGGCGGTCACAAGCCGCGTGTGCAGGCTACTCATCGCGCAGCCGCTCGCGTCAGCGCCGCATCGAGCTCTTCGCGCGGCATCGCGCCCACGATTCGCCGCCCGTCGCCCAAGACGAGCGTCGGCGTGCTCCGGATCTCCCGGGTACGGCCGAACTCCACGATGCGGCCCACCTGCTGCATGGCCGGCTCGCACTGCGGCGCGATCGCCTGGGGAGGCGGAGCGCCGTCCATATAGGTCTGCCACTGCCGGTCCCGCTGGTCGCCCGGCTCGCACCAGGCCGAAACCGCGGCCGGGATCGACTCGGGCGAGACCACCGGATAGGCGAAAGTGTAGATCGTGACGTTGTCGAGAGCGGCCAGAGTATCCTGCATGGAACGGCAGACCGGGCAGGCGGGATCCTCGAACACCGCCAGCTTGCGGGCGCCGTTCCCGCGGACCGTCTTGATTGCCAGGTCGATGGGCAACTCGTCGAAGGGAATCGCAGCAAGCTGCTCGAGGCGGGCCTGGGTAAGGTCCCGCTTCTCCGCGATGTCGACGAGCCGACCGTCCACGAAGGCGTAGCGACCGGTCGAATCGGCGTAGAAGACCTCCCGGCCGTTGGTGACTTCGAAGATGCCCGGGACGGGGGTCGCCGCGACCGCGTCCACCTGCACGTTGCCGTTCGAATGACGGGAAATCGCCGCCTTGATCGCTTCGAGATGCACGTCTGCTCGTGACTCGGTGCCGAAGGCGAGGCAGGCGCCGGCAGCCAGAGCGAGGGCGCTTACAGCGCGGCACAGATTGGCAGTGGCCGCCCAGGGGAGGGTGGCGTATGTTTGAGAATGGGTAACTGTCATTAAATCAATCCTCACAGGAGACACGCATGAAGACCTTGGCGAGTGTTGGCCGCGCGGCGCTCGTCGGCGTCGCCGTGCTCCTGGGGGCGGCGGCGAGACTGCTGGATTTCTTCTTGGTGACCGAGCGTGATGAAATGAAGCGCAGCGAACGCGGTGCTGGCGTATTCGGGCGGAATGACATTGCGCCGTTCGACTCCGGGGCCGGTGCGGCCGAGAACGGGGATTTCAGTAATGCCGGGTACACAGAGCACGGGCGCGAGCCCATCGCCGTGGGCCGCGACGGGCAGCGGGTCGGAGCGTATTCTGGGGCTCCAATCCTCCATTACTGACCATGTGATCATCGTAGTGGTCCCCACTGTTGCGCCTGCCGAGCGGCGCTGAGTGCTCGGCCAAATTGGCCTAGGCGGCCTGACAGAGCGAACGTGCCTGTCTGTCCGGCGGCCATGCCAGCGTTGATGGCACTGGTTTTCATCGAATCAATTCCGTGCACGACGTGAAGGCTGGCCCAAGCCATCATTCCGCTCCATACCAAAGGAAGACCCACATACAGACCGATCAGCAAGGTATTGAGCGTGCTGCGCTTGAGGGCGGCATCGAACTCGAGGTGCAGGATGTTGTGGAACAACGTCTCGGCGGAGGGGTACATGGCCACCCACAAATGCTCGTCGAGCCAGGCGGCGATGAACCACATGACGGCCCACATCTTGACTGTGAAGATCGCCAGCGCGCCAAGGAACATGATCGACAGGCTGTAGCGCCCGAAGACGAGGATCAGCGGCAGGAACATGTAGATCGCCATCAGGATGAGGGGCTGGGCCATGGTGGCGAACTGGATGATCGGGAAGCGGGACGCCTGGGTGTGGATTGCCTTGTTCACCATCCCTGCCATGCCGGCGACGTCGGGCACGGCGCTCATCAGTGCCTGATACCAGGGCCGGCTGTCGGGAAGCATGGTTTCCGGTGCGATCACGGGGCCCGAGCGACCCATGGCGAGGCGGGCGAGGCCGTCCTGCCGGACTTCGGCCGATACGGAGCTGAAAAGGGCTGCGACTTGCTGGGGCAGGGTATCGTCCAGTGCGCCAACCATTCCGATGCTTTGGGCAAGCCGGGCGCGCAGTCCGTTGGTGCCGTCCTGCCACCATTCGAGGCACGTCGGCCGTCCGTGGTCCGGGACCACCGTGTTCTCGTCCAGGTCGGCGTCGCCATCGCCGATGTCCAGGGGAAAACCGGCCACGCCGGACCGGGCGTGCAACGCCGGGTACAGCTTGGGATCGGCCTGGAGCACGTGGCTGCCGATCCAGTCCGGATCGGCTGCACCGTAGGCGGCCAGAGCTGTTTCTGCCGCTGGCGAGAGCTCGTTGGGGAGATACCGGGAGCGTGCGGGCAGGTAGCACTCGTTGTAGAAGCGCTGCGTCTCGGCGCGCAGTGCAGGATCCTCAACCGCGGCGGTTCTTGCCAGCTCCTCCACTTGCCGCAAGCCGCTCAGACCGCCCGAGATGCCGCCGCGCACGGCATCGTTGAACCCCGCAGACAGGCTCATCACCGTGAACCACCACGGAGGCAAGGCGATCTGCTGCGGCACCCCTTCGAAAGCCTCGTCGAAGGTGCTGTCCGAGACTGATCCGGTGGCTTTCAAGGGCGCCGTGCTCACCGCTGTGGCAGGCGGAGTGTAGTAGAGATTGACGTTCTGAAGGCTGGTCCCGACCGGGGTGAAACAGAAGGCGAGCACGAAGACGGCGCTCCAGAACTCCACCTCCATCTTCCGGACCATCCACGCCGCATCCGCCCCTTCGCCGACGTTCATCTGGTGCGCGTGGAGCCAGGTGTCGATGAGCACGATGAGGAACGGCAGGAAGATGAGGCCCGTCTCCACCAGGATGTCGCGGATCACACCGGCGAAGGCCCAGCCGTACATCGTGGTGAAGAGCTCGAGGTAGCTGTCGACGCCCATCGCTTGAGTACTCCTCGTCAGAGAAGGTTGAAGGGGAGGCCGAGCACGACCACGAGTTCGACTAGCAGGAGCCCGATGCAGATGCGGTGGCGGGCGGCGAGCAAAGCGGCACGGGCGTCCTCCGGCCAGCGCGTACGAAGCCGGTCCACCAGCCATGGCCAGGCAAGCCACAGGGCGGCGATTGCCGCCAACTGGAACAGCGCCAGCCACGGCGTGGCTGCCCGGATCCGGTGATGCGCTGCCAACAAGGCATCCTGCTGTCCGAAAAGGACGAGAGCGAGCACCATGCAGACAATCAGCGACAGGACGACGAGGGCGGTAATCACGGCCGTCCGAAGGAAACGCCGCGGGCGCCGGGCCGATGGGTGCAGCGGATGAACGGTCACTTCTTCACCCGGCCGTCGATGAGGGGACGCTTGTCGACGGGCTGCTGAACCGAGTTTGCGGCCGATGCCGCGCGCAACGCGTGGTAGCTGTCGAGCAGCGTTCCGGCGGTCTCCGAGATGACCCGCTTGCGGACGTTGGACTCGTACAGCACGTCGTCGATATGGCGGTTCAGTTCGGCGAGCTTCGCTTCGAGCTGCTGGTTCGCGGTCTTATAGACCTCGGGCATCATGCGGCCGGTAAGAAGTAAATTGCGGATCGTCAAGGCCTTGTCGACCGTTCGTGCCAAGGCGACGTCTTGGGCCAAGCGTTCCTTAGCAATGTGGCGTTCGATGGAAGGCAATTCTCGAATCGCGTCGATCACCTCGCGGGTGATTAGAAGACCGGGGGCCGACGCGGCCTTCAGGTCGTTTCCTCGTGGCACCTGCGTGGCGAGCAAGATCTCAACTTCCGATTGAGCATCCGGAATCTCGAGTTCGAACTTCTGAACGAGGCCGAGACCCATCTTCGACTGATGCGGAGGGCACGAGTCATCGGTACAGGTAAAGATCTCAAGATCGCCGAGCACATCGGTTGCATAGGTGGCCGCCACGTCCGGGGTTGAGAAAGTTTCAGTCAGCTTTACTGCTGAATAGGCCGGGGCCGATGCAGTCGGCGGTTGGCCCATGGTGACGTTGAACCCGCCGAAAACTGTGTCGTAGACGATCTTGATCGCCTTCTGACCAACGCCGCCCGCTTTCACGCCACCCACCCAGGTCACACCATCGTTTCCGTTCTTTGCCCCCACGTTCTCCTTCGCCTGCACCACATCCTTCCCGCCGGCGGCCTCTTTCTTCCAAGCCTCGCCGCGCGCCACGCGGATGAAATCTTCATAGGGATCCTCTCCGGCCTTGACCTGGGCCTCCATTTCCTCGCAGGTCTTGGTGGCGATCTGGATGGCCACCTCGGCCTTCTTTGCGTAGGTCTGGAACAGCTCGTACAGCCCGGGTGAGGCGCGCTGGAACAGATACAGCGGCAGGGCGGCGATGCCGGCCTGGACCGCATGGGTCACCTGGGTGCCGAGGTGGGCGAACTGGTTCATGAGGTTCTGGAACGACACCTCGAAGTCGTACGCACCGCAGGCGTAGTGCATCCTTGCCACGCCGGAGAGCCCCAGCTTGTACGGCACCCCGGAGGGGTTCGGCGCCCGTGACGCGGGGTCGCCGCCGCCGAGACGGTAATAGAGGCTGGATCCCGAGCTCGGGATCTCCACGGCTTCCGCGGACGTGGTCGCCGCGCCGAAAGCGAGGAGTAGGGCGAGGGACGTGGCGCGCATGGTTACGAGTCCTGGCGGGGTGTTTGGACGGCATTGCCGGCGCGGCCGGCACTCGTGTCGCCGACCGGGGCGTCGGAGAACTGAGAGACGACCACAGCGTGTTGGCGCAGCCCCGGGAGGAAGCGCCCGGCGTGGCCGGTGCAGGCAACGGTCAGGGGGAGATGGGCTGCGGCCCAGTCGAGCCACGCGAGGAACGGCGCGCCGAGCCGCCTGAACGCGGTATCGGCGCCGGCGACGAGGACGAGGGTGCGGCCGGTGAGGACCGTACGCAGGGCGTCGTCCAGGCCGTCGCCTTCCACGTCATAGCCGGCGACGACGCCCGTAACGAGGCCTCGGCCATCGGCATAGAAATGGAGGTGGGCCACATTCTCGGGCTCGGCGAGCGCCCGCGCGCGAGCCCAGGGCATGAACGTGTCGTCCGGGAGATGCTCCAGGAAGAGCAACCGGTGATGCGGCCGGGCCTCGGCCACCACGCGGTCGAGCCGGACCGCAAAGGGAAACTCGCTGCACGTGTGAGGAAGGATGTCCATCACGCGGCCCTCTTTGCCGCAAGCTCGCGGGCGATCGCATAGGCTGCCTCGAGCTCCGTGCACCCGGTGGCGGTCATGATGTCCTGTCGCTGCGCCTTCTCGTGCTTCTCCGTCATTGCCAGCGCGATGGCGAGGGGCGGCGGAACGTTGCGGAAGAGGGCCTGCATCTTCGGATTCAGGATGACGCCCTCGGTGTACTTCGGCGGCTCCTTGCGCGCCGATTCCATCAGGGCGCGCTGTTCAGCGGTGAGGGTGCGGAAGCGGCCGACCTGCTCGATCTCGTCCCGGTCCATCGTGAGCAGCATCCAGTGCTCGCACATGTTCAACATGCGTGAGGCGCTCTCCGGAAAGTCCTTCATGTTCTGCGTTCCCAGCCAGAACCACGCGCCGAGCTTGCGCCACATCTTCGTGATCTTGACGACATAGACGTTGAGGAGCTCGTTGATCGTCACGATGTGGCCCTCGTCGGTCAGATTCACGATGGGTCGATGGTCGTGCTGGGTGGCTTCCGCCAGGGCCTGGACGTGGTTCACGAGCGAGGTGTAGGCGACGGCAAGGGCGTCCTCGTAGCCCTCGTGGGCCAGGGTGCCCATCTCGACGATGGTCACGTCGACGTCCGGCCAATTCATGCCATAGCGGTCGAAGAGACGCCCGCGCAGACCGTCGCAGAAGACCATCATCGCCTGGCCCATCTCCTCGGCGCGATCGCGGCGGGCGAGCCCGAGGCTCTCGTCGTTGCGCATGGCCATGAGCGTCTGGGCCACGTCCTGGGCCCGTGGATGGGGCTTTCCCTCATCGCGTGCACGGTGCGCCGCGGTCAGGATGGCGCGCGCGATCAGGTAGCGGTCGGCACGGCTCATCTTGCGCATCTCGCCTTCCTCGCCTCCGGTGATCATCAGGGTGGCCGCGATGATCATTTCGCCCAGGACATCCCGTTTGCCGGGATCGGCGCCTTCTTCATCGTCGTCATCCTTCACCTTCCGTGGTGGCTCCGAGTTGTCAGATGGAAGCGCTTCGAGCTCGGGCGATTCCATGGCGCGCGCCAGCGCCTTCTCTTCCTCCTGTTCGAAGAGCCGAGGCGCCATGACGAAGGGCGGCAGCGACAGGTCCGCGTCGGGGGTGAGCTCCACCCGATGGACAGTGAGGCCGTGGGCGCGCAGGTGCTCGCCCAGCAAGCCGAAGGAATTTCCCGCATCGACGATGAAAAGCCGCGGGCGGTAGATGGCCATCACCAGCATCGCGAGGTAGCAGAGGGTGGCCGACTTGCCGGCTCCCGTCGGGCCCAGCGTGAGCAAGTGGGCATTCTTGTTGCGATCGCGGGGGTTCAGCGGATCAAAGAGGAAGGGCTCACCGCCCCGGTTCCACAGCCAGAAGCCCGGATGCCCGGTCCCGCGGGCACGGCCGTAGAGGGGCAGCAAGGCGGCGATCTGGGAGGCGAAGATCAACCGGCTGCGGCGGAGCTGCTTCCCGTCATAGGCAGGGTCGAAGCACATCGGGAGCGCGCGCAGAAAGACGTCGCAGCCCTGCAACTCGTCGGTGGGCTGGATCAGCTTGAGGCCCGAGGTGTGCAGCACGGCGGTGAGATCGGCCACCTGGCGGCCCAGCTGCTTTACGTCCTCGCCTCGCACGAAGAGCACGAGGTACAAGGGGTAGAGCTTGTCGGCGCGCATGTGGTCGAGGACCTGGACGGCCTCGTCATGGGTGTGGATCGCGTCGATCGTGTTGGCGCGTGAAGCGCTCTTGATGCCCTCGACCCGCCGGCGCATGGTGTCCTGCGGGTAGATCACCATGGTCGCGGAGAGCATGGTTCCGTCGGGGAGCCGCTCGAAGCGTGCGAAGTGCTTGCCGGCGTGCTCGCGTTCCGCGGTGAAATGACCGATCTCCGGCCTCTTCGATACGGACTGGAGCGCCAGGGCGCGCACCGGGCGCCCGTCGAAGAACCACAGCCCGGCCTTGTGATCCGAGCGCGGCGGGGAGAGGAAGAGGAGTTCCGCGAGGTCCAGCCCCTCCGCTGCCACATCCTCGGTGGGGTAGGTGCACAGGCGCAGCAACTCCCCGGCCGTGGCCGCGAAGTCCGGCTTGGGATTGAAAAAGGGCAGCAGCCACGCGTAGAAGTCCGCGGCGTTCATGGGCCGGGCCTTGACGCCCGTCTGGCCGAGCCCGGCGATCAGGCCCCGGGCCGTCTGCTGGAGCTTCTCGACGGGGTCGAGGACTTCCCGCGAGAAGTCAAAGCCCTCGGGAAAGCGGCGATAGATCGCGCAGCGCACCCGCCGCAGTTGGCCGCGCCAGCGGTTGCCCGATACGCCTTCGTCGGTGAAGAGCCCTTCCGGTCGCGACACCTGGGCCAAGTGTTCGGCCATCTCGCCGAAAAAATGCCGGGTGAAGTCGCTCTCCAGGATGGCGCGGGCGCGTTCCGGGGCTTTCTCATGCACCGAGAGGATGTAATCCCGAAGGCGCTCGATCTGCCAGGAGAGATCCGTGTCGTCGTTGCAGAAGAACTGCACCACCCAGGGCGCCTCGTCGTATTCCGGCAGCGCCTGCAGCGCTGACTGGATCTCGACGCAGCGCGCCTGCAGGTACTGGTCGGTGCTGGCCTCGGTGGCAATGGGCTCGAGCTCGAAGAGGAGGGCGCGGGAGACACCATCCTCCAAGAGGAAGGTGTTCGTCTCCGGCTCGTAGTCCACCCAGGGCAACTGATCGGTGATGCTGGGCGGACGCGCCGCGAAGCGGCGCCGGTCGCGGATCCGGAAGGGCTGGCGGGGCACGATGGGCTCGCCGGACCGGGACGCACCCGTGCTCGTTGGATCGTCGTGGCTCGGGCCAAAGCCCAGCATGCGGGTGAAGCCGAACATGCGCCGTCTCCCCCTAATTGCCGCCCGGGGCACGGACGGTCGTTTCGCTCCCGCCCAGTGCCGAAGGCACGCTGGGCGTCTCTGGACGGGGCGGGCCGTCGCCCTCTCCGGGGAGCAGGTACTCCACCGACTCGTACATGGGGAAGGCGGTCACATACGCGGGCACCGGATACTTGCCGTGGGCGAGGTGCGGGAAGACAACCATGATGAGATCCGGGTTCTCGAGCCGCGCGAAGCGCTGCTCGATCTGCTGCAGGGCCGACTCGCGCACGGGCCCGGGGCGGATCTCCTCCGCCGGGCGCAGCGGCAGCGCTTCCCGTGCGCGGTTACGGTCGGCTTCGCCGGTGCGATCCCGGTAGATCTGCTCCATGGTCGGCCCCTCCGCGGGCAGGGGCGAGGAGCGCGGCCCGGCGACGCTGCATGCTGTGACGGTAATGGCAGCCAGGAGCGGCAAGACGATTCGGCAGGTCGGGTCAGTCGAGTCCATGGTAGGTGCCTCTGAGTTGGGAAAGTCGCGCGGAGCCGGTGTCCAGGCGCCCGTAGTCGAGCCGGCGGGCTTCGGGGGATTTGTCGATCGGGATCTCAGTGTCGATGTGCACCACGACCTCCCCGCCGGCGGGAACGACCACGGCGTCGAAGGAGTTGGTCAGCCGCCGCATGATCCAGCTCGTCACTTCGTCGGTGGCGCCGCCCATCATCTGGCCCAGGATGTAGGTTCCCGTGTCGCCGGTGACGCGGCTCGTCGTTGTCCCGAACACGTTGCCCGTCTGGGTGGTTTGCGCAGCCGCCGCGGCCTGGCCCGCGATCGCCAGGCTCCGCAGCCCGATCGCATCGGTGAGATGAGCGGGCGCGTTCGTGACGAATCGTCCCGGAATGCAGGGGTTGCCGTATCGGTCGGAGATCCATCCGAGCTTCGGCGCCGCAGCGAGCGACGGCATGTGGCCGCTTGAGCTATCGGTGGCGCCGAACAGAGGGGTGGTGCCGTTATTGCGGCGGCTCACCGTCTCGATGCTCCCGTCATTGAACACGAAGGTGAGCGACTGGATGAGACCCTCGGCGCAGGAAAGGGTCATGTCGCCGATGGCGATGCCGGAGACGACCACGCCCGTGAGGTTTCGCGGCAGGTAGTGACCGTTTGCGGCCAGGTTCTCCGGGCCCAGGAGCAGCTTGAACTGCATGGGATCGGTTACCTTCCCGTCCACCGGCACCCGGCCGACGATCGCCGTCATGTTGGCGACACCGGTGAGCGTCGCGTTCTCGGGGATGGTGAAGAAGGGGATAGCGGCGGGAACCGTCTTGCGTGCCTGGGAGGAGGGCGCGGTCCGAGTGCGCCTGGCGGCCGTGGCCGTGGTGTCTGCCAGTGCCAGCTTGCGAACGACGCCCTCCTTGCCGTCCGCTCCCTTGCCCATCTCGTAACCCAGCGGCAGCACGCGGGTGGGCGCCGCCGCGACCGTCCCGCCGGTATTGCCAGCCTTCGAGCCGCTGTCGAAACCGAAACCACGGGGGAGGTTACCGGGGCCGAGCGCCGATTCGAGGAGTCCGCCGGTATCTGCTGTGGGCGCCTGGCGGCGGTTCAGGGCCTCAATCTCGGCCGTCATCTCGGTCCGAAGCTCCTTGCGGAGTTGCTCACGGATCCGGTCCTCGGTGCGCTGCTTGCGCGTGTTCTCCTCGAGCAGGCGCCGGTTCTCATCCACCAGCGCCGCCACGCGATCGTTGAGTTCGCTGTAGCCCGCCACGACGGTCTTGAGGGTCTCCTGGGGTGTATCGGCATCGGCCCCTTTCTGCGTGGGAGGCAGAGGCACCTCCGTCATCGGCGCGCCCGGCTCGACGCCCGGATGCTCGCTCTGTTTGTAGAGGATGTAGCCCGTCACCGTCAGGGCAACGGCCGTGAGGACGGGCACCAGCTTGTTCTGGCTGACATGCATGATGACGTCCTAGCGCCAGAGCGGAACGGCCGCGAAGGGGCGGTCCGAGATCAGGTACACGGCCGTGGTGTCCGCCTCGGAGCCGCGCGGCAGCAGCCGCCAGTGCTGCGGGGTGGCGGCGATCCAGCGGCCGCGCAACTGCTCAATGTCGAGCTCCAGAGGACGGTCCGAGCGGTTGGTGAAGCGCACCGCCGTCACATGGAGCGACCCGCTCGACCAGGCGCCCAACGGCGCAGTCTCAACCTCGGCCCCGCGGTAAAGCCCGGGCACCGTCTTGCGGTCCACGGGCTCTTGCTGCACGCCCGGCAGGACGGGCACCAGGCGGCTTGGGGCGTAGAGCGTCTTGGCCGCGTAGCGGGTGAGCTCGATCATGTCGACGGTCGGCGCCTCCCGCGACCCGGTGGATGCGACATCGTCCGCATCGTCGCCGCTGGGAAGATGCACCTGGAGCATGGGGGCCACCGCTACCCCTTCCGCCGCCTCGATGTCGAGCGGGATCTTGGCGGTGCCGTCGATTGCCTGCACATGCACCCGGGCCCGCGGGAAGGGGGCGTTGGCGGTGAGATAGGCCGTGTCCTCGATGATCTGAACCTCGAGGAGCCCTTCGAGCCCGGGTGGCAGGTCCATCAAGGCCACGAAGGGGAAATGCACCAGACGCTCCGCGTCGGGGGCGAGCAGGACGTGAACCGGGAGGCGCTCGAAGAGCGCGTGCTGCGTGCCACCGTTGTCATGAGACGAGGCCTTGCGGGCACGGGGGGCGGGTTTCAATGGCGCTTCCTCCGTCTCGGGCGGCGGCACGGAATCTTGCTTCTTGGATGCCGCGGCGTCTGTTTGAGCGGGGGCTGGAACAGTGGCCGGGAGCGGCGCCGCGGGCGGTGTGCTGACCGCTTGCGGTAGAACCATCCGCCCTTGCGGCAGCGCGCCCAGGCCGAAGGATTCCGCTCCCACGCTCGAAGGGGCCGGCACGCCGGTGTCGACCGGTGCGGTAAGCGGCCTCGGCGTCGCGAGACCTGGTGGCTGAACGACTTGCTCGGCCATCGCAGGCGCGACGAGGGGCACACACGCGCCGGCGATCAAGAGACGGGATGCGGCGGACATCGATCACTCCTTGGATTCGCCCGCACGCGCAGCGGCAGGCTTCTGGGGCAGGGCGGGCGCTTGCGGCGCGGGCGGCAAGTCCGGCGCCTTGAGGGTGGGGGGCAGCGAGGCGGCGGGGTGCGGTAGCGGCTCAGCCGGCACTTCCAGGGCGTGCGGGTCGATCCGCTCCGGATGGCGGCCCCCAAAACAGTTGAGTGCCAGGCCCCAGGGGTTTTTCTCGCGGTCGACGTCGTAGCGCACGACGTGGAGGGGGTAGCGGACGAAGGCGTCCTTGACCGGCATGGCCCGGGACGTCTCGATGAGCTGGGCGTCAATGAGCACCGTCCAGCCGCCGTTGCCGTGGTTGGAGACGCGATTGGCGCTGTACCCGTAGCCCGGGATCTCCATCAGGGCGCGCGTGCGCTGAATGAGCTCGGCGTCGCCCGCCTTGATCTGCAAGTCCTGGAGTAGTTGCTCGCGGCAGGAGGGGGTGAGGTAGTGCTGCAGGGCGAAGATCTGCGCGCCATAGTCCTTCGAGCCGTCCTTGGCCCAGCGGTTGACCTGCTGCCAGATGTAGAACCCGAATCCATAGACGTTAGGGTGAGGTACCTCAGTCACGCGGCCCAGTTGCAGGGTGGCTCCGCGGGAGAGATCGGGCGGTACGTGGGCGATGATATCGGTGGCAGTGGTGCGCCAACTGACCAAGGCGATCAGCAGCAACACCATCAGCGCTGCGATGAACCACGCCTGACGGCGGATCGTCGCGTCACGGTTGGCGAGGGCGGCGGTGAGTCCAGACATGGCCATTGCTCCAGATCAAAGAAGCGGCCGCCGGCGGGCCTTGCGGTCCTGCACTGGAGGAAGCGTGCGGCCGATGTCCCATGCGCCCGAGTGTGTGACGAAGGGGGAGCGGATGAGGTGCATCGATGCGAACCTGTGCAGCGCCAGGTGGATGTAGTAGTAGTCGGGCCGATTGCGTTTGACCGTGGCCATCTGTCCCGAGACGAGCCACGCGGTGGCGAGCGGGCCGGTCACGATGACGAACACCGCCATCGGCAGGCTCCTGAAGGCGAAGCCCAGGACGCCGCTGACCGGAAACCAGAGGAGAAACGCCAGTCCGATGACCCACACTGACTCGGTGGACGAGAGACCCCGGATGATGGCGGGCTCGGCGTTCACGCGATCGGGCAGCGGCGCGCCGTGCGCGCCAAAGGTCGCGTCAGGCTGGGCCAGAGGACTGGACGGTTCCATGGTGGGGGTTTAGGTGATGATGACGGCCGCTTCGTTGAGCAGGTACATGACAAGAACGAGGATCACGACACCGAGGACGGCGAACATGCCCAAATCGCCCAGTTCCGCTCGCCCTGTTCGGAAGCTGTTGAACATGGCGAGCAAGCCGCCCCCGACGTTGAGGAATGCGATCACGGCGATGATCAGGCCCAGTGCAAGGAGGCCGAGCTTGAAGTACTGCTTGAGAATCTCGATGTAGTCGCCGGACGCGGCCCCGTCGGCCGTCACCGCGGTGGGGAGCTCGGCGAGGGCGGGATCGGACATGAGGGCGAAGGCGAGAATGCCGACCGTGAGGGCCGAAGCGCGGGCGAGGAACCGGTGAGTCGGCTTCGCCGGGGCTGCGAAGGGATGTGTGAGTGGTACCGCCGGGACGGCGGTCGCCTGGGAGGGGAAAGGGTTCATCGTGTCGTACTCCGGAGGTTGATACGCCGCGCCTGGAAATCGCCGACAGACCCGCGGCCCGCCTGCCGGTTTGGCCGTCGATCTAGGTGAGGAAGTAGATCAGCAGCAAGACGATGATCAGGACCCGCAGCTTGTAGAACGTCATCTGGGGCAGCCGCTTGGGGTTGTCGATGGCCTCCATGCCGAGGCGGCGCATCATATCGGCGGCCCAGAGGACGACGACGGCCCCCACGAGCAGCGCCAGGACCTCCGCGATGTCGCCGGCCGACAAGCCCGCGGCCTGCGCGAAGGCGGCTGCCTGTTCGGATGACAGGGACATGACAAGATCAACGGCGGTAGTCGCCCTTCAGCGGCTCGACCGGGCGAGGCTGGCGGGGCGCGCTGAGGTGATCGGCGATGCCGGCGCGGATCATTTCCAGATCGCGGGCGAGGTCCTCGTACTGAAAGTGGATCCGGGCGCGGGTTGGCGCGTCGCCCCGGGCGGCACGGACCTCACGGGTGAGGAGGGCGAGTTCGTGCTCGAGGCGGGCGAGGTTCTCGCGCTCGCGATCGTCGTCGGCGTAGGCGACGGAGAATGGCGCGAAGGCGGCGATGGCGAGCGCGAACGGCAGCAATCGGAAGGATGGGTGCATGGTGACTCCTTCAGAGATACTTCTTGAAGGTGGAGGCCGTGGTCGAGACCGACGCTGCGACCAGGAGCGCGAAAACGAGGACAAGGTAGGCCGGGTTGAAGCCCCCGAAGGGCCAGGCGAGATAGGCGGTGAAACCGGCGGTCAGGAACCACCAGGTGAAGCGTTTCGCGTGGTGGTAGACATAGGAGGATTCCCTGCCCCCCGACCACTTGCGCAGGTCACGCCGCACCAGGCCGTCGATGAGGCCGATGCAGACCGCCATGACGAATGCGGGCAAGGCATAAAAGGCGACGGCAAGGCGTATCGCCGTGTCCCGCGCCACGTGGAGTGAGATCTCCATCCAGCGCCCGCCTTCCTTGATCGCCTGTACCGCGATGCGGGCGTGGCGATTGGTCGCGCTGTCCGGCTCCACGGCCTGGGCGCGTGCGATGAAGGCAGGAGCACCCAGCCACGTGTAGGGGCGCGTCATGCGCTCGGCAAGGCCGGCGGCGAAGCCGACCGTGTCCTCGACCATCAGCGAACGCGGGAAGCCGCGGATATAACCGAGATCCTCGTCGACCGCGGCCCGGGCGCGATCGAGGCCGCGCTCCTTCCAGAAGCTGTAGTCCCCGACGATCATCAGCGCCGTCCCGAAGACCCAGGAGCTGAAAGTCGCAAACACCAGTCCGAGCACGAGGCCCGCAAGCGCTCCGAGCGGGCCGCGCGAGTGGGCGGCGCCGGGCGCGGTAGAGGCCCGGGGCGGCGGACGCTGAGTGGCCGGGTTTGCTGCGGAGATCATTTGGCCTCCCCTCCGGGCTCGTCGGCAGGCTCGTCAACAAAGCCGAGCGGCGTGACCAGTCCGACCGGCATGTCCTTCAGCCAGTCCGTCTGGCCTGCCCAGTGCTCGGACGTCCGGTACTTGGCGCGCATCTGGACGGCGATCTCCTGCAGTGAAGCGGGGATGAAGCGGTCGTTGGCGGGATCGGGGAGCGGGAAGCGAAGCTTGAAGAGGCGGTTGCCTTCCAGGAGCGCGAAGGCCTGGCCTTGGGGCAGGGCCATGATGTCGGCGGGCGACACCATCGGCTCGCGCAGGGTGGTGAGACGGTCTTCGTTCCGGGAGGTGAAATCGGTCTCGGTTGAGCCGTCCGTGTCGCTGACCCCAGTCACTACCATAAGGTGCTGGACGTCGACGTCGGGCAGCTGATTACAGAAGAACTCGGCCGTGCCGGGGTCCTTGACCCGCAGCATGACCAGGTTGTTGAAGTTGCCCAGCACCTGGCGCGCCTTGGCGGCGTCGCCGAGCCGGGCCTCGATGTCCGGGATGGTCTGCGTGTAGGCGGTGATGCTGAAGCCGGAGCCGCCCAGCTTGTTCACCATCGGCACGAACTCGGGACCGGCGATCTCGTTCACCTCGTCGAAGTGGCAGGCCACCTCAGGCAGGACGATCTTGCCCGTCGGGTGATGCGGATTGAGGCCGGTCTTGTAGAGCTTGCCCCCGACACTGACGAGGTCGGCGAGCATGGAATTGCCGACGGCTGCGGCGACCGTGGCATCGGAGAGGGCGTCGAGACCCACGTACACGATGCCGTCCTGGCGAATGACCTGCATCCAGTCGAAGATCGGCCGGGTGTCGGTCGGGTCGAAGTAGTCCGGGGAGATGAGCTTGCCAACGGGGCCGGTGGTGAGCTTCTCGAGGAACGGCCCCAGGGAGGCGACGATCTTCTCGAAGAAGCTCCGCTCGTAGCGCACCGCAGTGGCCAGCCCCTGCAGGACGGCGTCGGGAAGTTGCAGGTCCTTCAGTACATGCACCAAGGCGATGAGGCGCTCGCTGCGGTCCTGCAGGGTGCGCGGCACGCTGAGCTGCCGCTTCTCGATACGGGCCTGTACCTGTTCGACCAGCACTTCCCAGTTGCCGGGGCCCTGGGTCTGGAGCACGTGCGTGGCGTAGCGCAGGAAGAGCGGTTCGATGTCGGTGATATCGCGCAGCAGCAGGTCGTAGGTCGGGACCTGTCCCAGGGCCACCTGCGCCTGGGCGACGAGGTTCGTGAAACGCCAGGCGAACTCCTTGAATGCGGCGGAGTTTCCACTGGACGGGAGCGGATTGGTGGTGCGGTTCGCGACCTCGGTGATACGGGCGAAATTGCCAATGCCGTTGTAGCGGGCGGAGATGTCCGGGTAGCCGAGGTGGAAGAGATAGAGCTGGTCCAGGCGGCCGGCCCGTGCCGCCTCGGCATGGACACGCAGCATGAGGTCCGCGTCGCCTTTCGGGTCGATGACGATCACAACCTTGCCGTCGCGGATGTCCTGAGTGGCTAGGAGCTCCATGCCGCGCGTCTTGCCGACGCGGGTCGTACCGAGGACGAGGAGGTGGCCGGGGCGGTGTTTCTGCCCGAGCGTGACAGGGACCTCCTTCGGCTCCACGCCGTGCAGGACCGGCGTGCCGCCGAGGTCCGGCGGCTCGGAGAGCGGGTTCCACCAGCGTGGCAGCATGAGCGCTGCGGCGAGGGGCTTCAGGGGCGTGGAGCGCAGGGCCCGGAGCGCCGCCCGCGTCGAGCGGATGAACGGGCCCTCCACCAGATACGCCTGGGCGTGCGGACGCGTCGCATCCATGCGCCGCTGCGTATGCTGCTGTCCCCAGGCGAAGCCTTCGCCCAGGTAGAGCTTGCCGGGGATGCGGGGAAGCCGGTGGGGTGCTACGGCGGTGACCTTGTAGCGCGTCAGCCCGTACTGATAACGCCAGACCCGCCAGGCCTGATTCCCGCGAAAGCCGGCGAAGCCGAAGGCGAGGGAGGCGGTCGCGAGTCCCAGTTCGGCCGGCATCATCAGCGCCCAGGGGGCCACCAGCGCGATCAGCCCGCACCCTGCCGAAGCCGCTGCGCTCCAGATCTCGATTGGCGGTCGGAGCCAGGCCTCGATCGCTCCGCGGCTCACTTCCAGCCCCTCGAAAAGGTAGGCACAACCGTGGCCGGGAGGGTGGGCAGGGAGGAGGCCCGGTGGGAGAGTGGCCACGGTTGTGCCGAAACCGCCATTGCGGCGGGAGGGGAATCGTAGGCGCTGCGGTGACGCGCCGCGGGGGGCACGGCGAGCACAAAAGCCTTCAGTAGGGAGGAGGGCGCGCGTTCAGGCATCGCGGATCCTGCCGATATGGCGAAACACTGATCGGGCGTAGGGGGCAGCCCGTTCGGCGTCGCCGGGGCTGTGATAGGCGCCGACGGCGTCGAACCAGCTCGGGGTGGTCGCACGGCACTCGAGGAGAATGAAACCGGCCACCTTCAGGTTGTGCCAGGGCTCCAGCGCGAGCGCGGGGGTACGGAGCTTGTCGGCGTGGTAGCGCCAGTTGACCTGCATGGTTCCGCAGTCCACGTTGCGCACGCCCTGCGCCAGGATTCGCTCCAGGTCGGCAACCGCCGTCTCATAGGCGCCGTAGCGGCGTGGGACGGCGCGCACATTGAGGGTCCAGGGCCAAGGCAAAGAGACGGTTCCCCAGCGCATCACCGACTCCTGGATCGCGACGCCGTACAGGATCGCGGCGGGAAGCGCGAGCGATTCGGCGACGTGGCGATAGGCCGGCGGGATTGGCGGATATGCGGGCGGCGTCTTGCGCACCTGCGCCCGGGCGTGGGAGCGCGACGGTACGGCGAGCAGCGCCAACGCTGCGGAGGCCTGCACCAGGAAGGCGCGGCGGGTGGCATTGGGCGTCATTGCGCCGAACCCCCCGGTGAAAAGAACCAGTTGGGCAGTGTTTTTCCCCCGCCCGCAGGACGACCGAAAGAAAAGTCGACCGCCTTGTCGGTTGGATAGAGTCGGCGCATGGCGGTGTCGCCAGCCCGCTGCCACGCCAGCACGCGGTCGGTGTCCTCGTGCAGGAGCTTCGCGAACAGCGCGGCGTAGCGGTCGCGCTCGGTGTCGGATCGCGCGTGGATGCCGAGCACCTCGATCGGACTGATGCGGGGGTCGCTGAAGGCGCCGCGCGGGCCGCGCATCAGATGCCGGGCGCGGTGCAATTCTTCGAGGGTGATTCCCCAGTAGCCGGCCTCCAGGACATCGGTCCGTGACACTTCCATAGGGGCGCGTTCGGATCGGCCAGGGTCCGTGGCGCTGCGGCCGACAGTGTCGATTCGGGTTTCCCCTGTTTCCACGGCGCCGACGTTTGTCAGCACGATCAGCAGGGCGAAGGCGGGAAGGACTTTTCTCACGACATGCCCTCAGTGCCGTACGCCGACGGCCGTGACGGTGCCGTCGGGAAGGCGCAGGTGAACCTGGCGCGCCTGTGCGTCGATGCGCTGGATCCGTGCCACACCGACGGTATCGCCCTCACGGTAAAAGGCGAGGTCGCCTTTGACGTCCCGGATCGCCACGGACGGCTGACCGCCCCAGGTATCGACCGAAACTACTGCCGGGATCCTGGTTTTCGTGACGGCTCCGGTTCTGGTCGGCGCCACGCGGCGCGCCGGAACGGAGGCGGGTTCGCGCCGCTGAGCCAGAGCCTCGAGGCGCACGCGAAGCTCGTCGCTCACCTGGTGGAGCGAGACCAGACGGTTGTTGATCTCCGAGAATTGCCCGTCGATCGACTCCACGGTACGAGACAATGCGTCGACCCGCTCGTCGAGCTGATCCAGGCGAGGCGAGCCGATCGGATCGGCGGGGGCCGGCGCGTCGAACTCCGGAATGGGGGATGTGTGCTGCCCGATCGCTTCGAGGGGTTGAGCTTGCGGCAACGGGGCGGGCGCCGCTGGTTGCTCAGACGCGACGAACAGAAAGGCGCCGCCGGCGAGGACCAGGGCAGCGATGAGGGCCAGGATCACCGGGCGCTGGTTGCGGGCAATCCTCGCGAGCCGTGGCGTGATGCGCGCCGTCGATTCGCTTTCGGCCTGTGCCGAAGGGGCGGTCACTTCAGCGGCTCCAGCGCTGCGGCCTGCGGTGCGAGCGGCGGCCGAACGGCGGCGACCCGCTCGGCGTTGCTGCCTTCATCCGTGAGACCAATGGAGAGCGTGCGATCGACCAGGGAGATCTGCACGCGATAAGGCGGGCCGACCAGGACCTCGAGGATCGCCCGGGCGGGATAGGGGCCAAGATCGCGATGGGACTCCGGCAGGGGCATGTCGAGTAGCGCACTCGCCGCCAAATCTGTCGATTCGAGCCGAAAGCCCGTGCGAAGGAGCAGGAAGGCAACCGCATCGCGCACCGTGCGCACGTGCTCGCGGGGAAAATGGACGGTGGCCACGACCGCCATTGGATCCGTCATGGCGGGGTCCGGCGTCGCCGGCGCAGTCGTGTAACGCGCGAGGCGGACCGGATCCGGGTGCGTCGGGTCCGGATGCGTGGCCGACACGGGGGTGGCAAGCAGAAGAAGAGTGATTGCGGTAACGCGATCCATCGAACTGCTCCGTGATTGAAAAAGGCATCTCCGCCGCTGAGGCGCCGTCGGGGATGCAGGCTCCGGTCAGCGGCCAGTCACGGTGCAAAGTGTGGCGAGCGCGGCCGCGCGGCGCATTCGTCAAATCGAGAAAGATTTTTCGGCTTTATGCTTGCGTGGATAGGGCAAAAATGATAGTCACGGAAACGGCGCCAAAAGGCGGCAGCCCGGCGGCGGTCCGCAGCAACGGGTTACCGGCCCAATCCGAAAGGGCGCCCAGCCCTTGAATCCGGTCTGGGCGAAGGATTGACGGGCACGGGGTGCCTGCGGCAAATGCCGACCGGTTAGGGGTGCGGCAGCGTGCCGGTGCACGCGGCTGCAAAGGCGGAAAAGGGGTGATCACGATCCCTGCGGCATGTCAAGCGTAAAGTCGCGGAATCTTCCGAGACTTTACCGATGACGAAAAGGAAAACCTCCCGCACCCTATTCGATTGGCCGCTGCAGGCGGGCATGTTGCACGGATGGCGAATGCTGGCATGCGACGAAAGTACGCATACGGCTGTCGCACGGCCGGCCGCTTAAGGGATCACAGCGAAGGCAAACAACAAGGCAACGGACAGCATTCTGGAGATGGAACGCTGATGAACGAAATGCCGCCACCACCGATTCCGCCGCATCAGGAGGACGCCCGAACCCAGGCGGTCATCACGATCGGCCATTTCCTCGAGGGCCTCGGAGAGCCGGGTTGGCGCGGTGTCGTACTCCGTTGGCTTGCGCAATTCGACGGACTCGAGGCCTACCTCTACCCGGAGGACGATCCCGTTCTCGCTGTGCGAGATCTCCTGGCCCGCTACGTGGAAATCCTCGAGCCGGTCGACCCGGCGCGGCTGGCCGCGGACCTGTCGGCGCTACCGTTCTGCCGCTTCCGTGCGAAGCGCGGCGGCGAGAAGTGGGAGCCCCTCGTGGAATCCTTCAGCGCCTTTTGCCGGGGCGCGACCGTCGAGGTCTGGGAGTCCGAACACCCCTACCCGCGACGGGAAGTGCTCCAGATCGGGCTGCTGACCCAGTTCTGTGCCGCACAGATGCGTGAGCGCCGGGGGTGACCCATGGCCATGCTGGCTGCCGGATTCTTGCTCGTTGCGGCAGTGCTGGCCGTCTGGTTAATCTGGGCCAGTTATCACGACAGGAGCGGCCGTCGCGCGTCGTGCCCGGCCGCCCCGGATGCGGCCGGGTCACCGACCGCGACGGCCGGTGACGCGCGGGCGCTCGCGGCCAGCCGCCCGGGATGGCTTCAGGTCCTCGACGCCTCCACACTGATCCAGGTCTGCAACCTCGCCGGTGCGTTGCAACAGATCCACCGCGAATCGAAGCTGAGCCAGGCCGTCTGGGAGCGGGACTTCGCGCCCGCGATCGGGCAGACCCTGCGGTACGTGCAGCTCCTGCCGGCGAGCGAGGCGCATCACCACGCCCATGTCGGTGGACTCGCGGCCCACACCGTGGAGGTGGTGCACGCCGCGATTGCGATCCGCAATGGTTATCTGCTTCCGCGTGGGGGCGCTGCCGAAGTAGTCGACCGGCAGCGGGATCACTGGACCTATGCGGTCATCTTCGCCGCGCTGCTCCACGACATCGGCAAGCCGATGACCGATCTGCGAGTCGTGCTCGCGGAACGCGCGGACGGACCGTTGCGCCCGTGGTTGCCGATGGCGGGGGACATGGTGGCCGCTGGCGCAGCCGAGTACGAGGTCCGCTTCGCACCGAAGGCGGAGCGCGACTACGGAGCGCACCGCCGCCTGCCGCTGGTCCTGGCGCCGCGCATCGTGCCGGCCACGGCGCTCGCCTTCCTGGCGCGCGAGCCGTCGGTCATGCTCGAGCTGCAGGCGGTATGGTCGGGCGATGACGCAACGAGTGTGTTGACCGAGATCGTGCGCCTGGCCGATCGGCGCTCAGCAGCCAGCAATCTGCAGCAAGGGCCGCGCAGTCAGTTCAGCGCTGCGACAACCGTCCCGCTGATCGAGCAGCTGATGGCCGCGATGCGCCGGCTGCTGCGCCAAGGAGGATTGCCACTCAATCGGGATGGTGCCGCAGGCTGGGTCGCCGATGGCGCAATCTGGTTCGTGGCCAAGCGCTTGGCCGACGCGGTGCGCGAGGAGATCGCGCGTGTGGAACCCGGCGGCGGCGAGAGCCTTCCGGGCGCGAGCAAGAACGACCGCCTGTTCGACACCTGGCAGGACTATGGCGTGCTCGAGCGCAATCCGGACACCGGGCAGGCCGTCTGGTACGTGGAGGTGCGCGGTGGCGGCTACGCGCACGAACTCGCCATGCTCAGGTTTCCGCTCGACAAGCTTTTCGGCAGCCCCGACGCGTACCCGGCTGCGTTCGAGGGAACGATGGTCGTGAAACCGCCGCGCAACGCGCGTGACAGGCGAGAGGCGGGTGAGGGCACGGACGCGGGGCAGGGAGAGGCTCTCGCGCGCGATACTGAGGAAGCGCGGCCACGACCCGGCAAGAAATGCCAGGGTCAGGACATTCCCGCGCCCCGGCCGCCGCACGCCGCCTCCAGACTGTCAGACACGACGGTCACTCAGGCGCCGCAACGGCGCCCTGCTGTGCCGGATCCCGCCGCGACAGAGGAGGAAGACAAGGACGGATTCCTCTCCGATGACGACTCAGTGACTGCACAGGATGACCCGAATCCGAAAACATTACCCCGGATACCCTCGCCGATGAGCGGCCCCGTCACCCCATTCGTGCGTGAGCCAACGCGATCCGCCGATACCGCGCAACCGAACAGGATGGGCAGCGAAGGTCTCGGTCCAAGCGACGCCGCGCTGCGCTTTATGACATGGCTGCAACAAGGCCTGGCCGACGGCTCGATTCCATACAACGAGGCAGGCGCGCCCGTGCACTTCGTGCCCGAAGGGATGGCATTGGTCTCGCCGCGGACATTCCGCGAATTTGCCGCGCTGTATGGCGATGACGGCACCGGTCCGCCGCACGCGCCAAGCGGCGACAAAGTGGGAACCGGCATCCAGCGGCACGTCATCAAGGCGAGGTGGCACGTTGTCGGCTCGGGGAATGCCAACGTGCTCCACTACACGGTGCTCGGGCGGGGCGCGAAACCGGCTGGAAAGCTCGCTGCGGTGGTGATCAAGCATCCCGAGCGCTGGATCAATCCGGTTCCGCCCGCGAATCCGAACGTTGTGCCGTTCGCCCAGAAGACCCCATCGGGAACGACGTAGCGTGATCGCCGCGAGTGATTGCATTTGCCATGTCCGACGCTTGACAAGCACGGACGCCTGACTAATCTTATTTCTTGATAGGCAAATTCCATGTGGGACACCGCTCGTCGCAACGCGAGCGCGTACCGACGGCCATCCCGTAGGCACACTGCTTTCCCATTTGCTCTCCGTCCCTTTGCGATTCGCCCCTTCTGTCTCTTTTCAAGGAGGGCTCGATGATCGTAAGCGTCCGCCGCTTCCACGCCCTCTTACGCTTGCGCAGACTCTTTCTTTCTGATCGGCAGCAATTCGTCGATGCGGCTGTTGGGCCAGGCCGGCAGCTTCTCGAGGGTGTCGGAGAGCCACGCCAGGGGCTCGAAGCCATTGGCGCGTGCGGTGGCGAGCAGCGACTGAATCACCGCGGCCCGCTTGCCGGCGGCTTCGGAACCCGCAAACATCCAATTTTTCTTGCCCAGAGCGATCGGGCGGATGGCGTTCTCGATTGGATTATTGTCGATCGGCCAGTCGCCACGGCTCGCGTAACGCGCGAGCGCCGGCCAGCGCTTCAAGCTGTAGTCGATGGCGCGCGCCAGCGCCGCGCCATCGGCCACGGTCTTGCGGGTCTGCACGAGCCACAGGTACATCGCCTCCAGACGCGGGCGGGCGTACTGCGCGCGCAGTTCGGCGCGCGCCTCGATCGAGACGTCGCGCGCCTGCTCTTCGAGCGCATACAATTCGCCGATGCGCCGCAACGCCTCGGCCGCCACCGGGCTCTTGTTGGCCTGATGCAGTTCGAAGTACTTGCGTCTTGCATGGGCCATGCAGGCCAACTCGCCGATGTCGCCCCCCAGCAGCGCCTTGTACCCCGCGTAGTCATCGACCATGAGCATGCCCTTCCAGCCTTTCAGGAAGGCCTGGGGATATTGCCCGCCGCGCCCGGGCTGGTAATCGAAGAGGATGATGGGCGGGTCGGCGCCGAGCGTATTGCTGCGGTAGGCCCACAGATACGCCCGCTTCGTCTTGCCGCGCCCCGGATCGAGTTGCTCGACGGGGGTTTCGTCCGCATGCAGCACCGTACCCGCCAACAGATGCTCGACCAGTCGAGCGTAGAGGGGCGACAGCGCCACCCCGATACGCCCGATCCACTCGGACTGTGTCGAGCGCGGTAGCGCCACCTCGCTGCGCCGGGCAATCTGTTCGAGCCGGTACAGCGGCAGATGATCGACGAACTTGCTCACCGTCACCCACGCCAGCAGCCCCGGCGCGGCCAGGCCGCCGTCGATGACCGCCGCCGGCACGGGGGCGGTCGAGACCGTCTCGCAGTGCCGGCAGGCGTACTGCGGACGGATGTGGCGATGCACGAAGAACTTGGCCGGGATGATGTCGAGCTGCTCGGAGACGTCCTCGCCGATCTTGACCAGATCCTGCCCGCACGCGGCGCAGCTGCAGGATTCGGGCTCGTGGCGGTGTTCGATGCGCTCGAGGTGTGCCGGCAACGGCGGGCGGCCGGCGCGGGGGCGCTCGGGCGGGGCCTTCGGAGACGCTTCGGCTTCGGATGCCGCGGCGTCGCGCAGCGCCTCGAGCCGGGCTTCGCACGCGGCCAGATCGGCCGCGAGCGTCTCGTCGAACAAGTCCTTCATGCCCGCCGGCAGCGTCTCGCTGCGCGCGCCAAAGCGCAGGCGCTTGAGGGTGGCGATCTCGTGGACCAGGGCCTCGATCTTGAGCTTGCTCAGCTTGAGCTCGGCTTCCAGGCGGGCCACGTCGGCCGCCTGCGCGACCCACCGCTGAACCTGCTGCGCGAGCGCGGGCGGCAGGTCGAAAGCGGTCAGTTCGGCGGCGAAATCCATGCCGGAATTATACCCGATGAAGGCGCTGAATCCCAGCATCCACAAGGGTTTCAGGAATTTTTACGTGGCGGATCGTCGACGCTGCCGGCACACCGGTCACACCCGCCAGTGAGCCGGTGCGGCGGCACTCAGGCGCTGCCACTCGACCCCCGCCACGAGCCACTGCCACTGCTCGGCCGACAGCGCGAACACCGCCGTGTCGGCAGCGGGCCAGCTGAAGCTGCCCCGATGCAGACGCCGCTGACTCAGCCACACTCCGGTGCCATCCCACCGCAGCACCTTCACGCGCGTGCGGGCCCGGTTGATGAAGGCGTACGCACTGCCATCGCACGGCGCGCGGCCCAGGCTGTTCTGCAGCCGTGCCGACAGGCCGTCGATGCCCAGACGCATGTCGATCGGCTCGACCGCGAGCCAGATCTGCTCCGGCGCAATCATCACGTCGCCCCGTGCGCGAGCACCTCGGCGAGCCACGGCGCCGGCGGCAGCGCACCGAACTGCAGGCGCCAGCCCGACGGGCTGCACAGCGACAGCACATCCCCCGCTTGCCGTGGCGGCGCAACGCCGACAGGACGCGCCGCCACCAGCGTCAGGACCGAATCCGCCTCGCGCGCTGACTCGTGGCGCGACCGCCGAATCCAGTACCCCAGTGACTTCTTGCTCACGCCATGCGCGGCGCTGTAGGCCGCCTGCGTCTGACCGCTGCGGCGCCACCGCTCCACGTGCTCGCGCCAGCGCGCAACGCGCTCCGATTGTGTGCTCATCACGACCTCCGGGTGAAAATCAGGAGTGTCGGCAAAACCGGGGGGCTGTTACAGGTGGGAGCGGCGGACGCTTACCGATGATCGTCTACAGCGTCGTTTCGACCAAAGGCGGTGTCGGCAAGACTACCCTTAACGCCAATCTCGGCGCGCTCCTGGCAGACCTTGGCATGCGGGTGCTGCTGATCGATGCCGATGTCCAGCCCAGTCTCAGCCGGTATTTCCCGATCGGCCGACTGGCGCCGCACGGGCTCACTCAGATGATCAAGCAGGGGGCGCTCACCGCCGACTGCATCTCGACGATCGACCTTGCGCTCGCGCCCAGTGCGCCACGAGGAAAGCCCCGGCTCAATCCGAACGGGTGCCTCGATCTTGTCGTCTCCGACGCGCCGGAGGGCACACTTCAGGACTGGCTTGCGCCGCGCATGGACAGCGCGCTGCGCATCAAGCTCGCGCTCCGCAGCCCCCTCATCTCCGAGCATTACGACGTGGTGATGATCGACACCCAGGGGGCCGTGGGCCACCTCCAGGATGCCGCGGTTCTGGCCGCCGACCGGCTACTTTCCCCGGTCTCGCCCGACATTCTGTCGGCGCGGGAGTTTCTCGACGGCACGCAAAAACTGCTCGATCGTGTCGAGACCGCTAGCGCGTTCGGGTTTTCCGTGCCCGCCATGCAGGCGATCCTTTATCGCCAGGAGAACACCCGGGATGCGCGCGAAATCGTGAAGGCCATTCGCGACGAGTACCGGAAGCTGAAATGCCGAGTGAGTGTGCTCGACACCGTCGTGCCCCACGCGGTGGCGTACAAGAGCGCCGCGACCGCGCAGCTTCCCGTCCATTGGATCGATCCCGCGCGGGCGCGGGAGACGATGCACACCCTCCTGTGGGAGCTGATCCCCAGTCTGGCTGGAAACCACGCTGGTGGGCCGGCGACCGCTTTGCGTGCCGAGGTAGGTGATGACATCCAAGACGCGACTGCCTGAAACCATCTCCATCAAGGACCTGGCCCTGCACATGGAAAAGCAAGGAAGGCTCCGGGCGCCCAGTCCCAGACCGTCAAGCACGGCCGAGCGGCGGGCGCTTCTCGCCGCCCACAGTCTCACCGTGAAGAGTCCTGAGAACGCCGCGGCCGACCTCAAGGCGGGTCAGGATGCAGAAGGCTGGATGATGTTGAGATGCTCGGACGTCGACTGCTACGATCGCAACCCGCGCTTGCGGACCAACCCCCTGTACGCGGACATCCGGGCCTCCATCAAGTCCCGCGAAGGCCTCCACGATGCGATCGCCGTGACCCGCCGTCCCGGCGCCGGTCGGTACATGTGCTATGCCGGCGCCAACACCCGGCTACAGGTCGTGCAGGAACTCTGGCGTGAGACCCAGGATGCGAAGTACGAGTGGGTGCGAGCGGTCTTCCGGCCCTGGGTGAGCGAGAGTGACGTTCTCGCTGCGCATCTCACCGAAAACCAGACTCATGGCGAAACGACCTTCTGGGAGAAGGCCCGGGGAGCAGCCGACCTGAAGGGCCTGCTGGAATCGGAACTCGGGTCGCCGCTGAGCCTGCGTGCCTTCTCCGAGCGCGCGGGGAAGTACGGCTTGAAGCTCCACACGGTTACGGCGGTGAACTACCTCTTCGCCGTCGAACAGCTGGCGGCCTTCGGTGCGCACCTCACCCATGAGAGCACAGGTGCGATCCGCGGCCGCTTCGGTCACCTGGAGAAGCTCGCGGAAGCGCTCAACCTGGATCCCTATGTCCGTCAGACCGAGTTCCAGGAGCTGGTGTCCGATGCCGGCACTGCGATCAATGCCGTTCGCGAGCAGGACAATCCGCCGCGGCTCACCGTAATGGAGGTGGAACGCATCCTGGCGCAGATGAACGCCCAGTTCGCCCGCCAGGCCAACTGCCCGGTTTCGGCCGTGGAGCAGACCTTGCGCGCCGTAATGGCGGCGGCCAAACCACTTTCTGCGGCAGAGATTCGGGCGCGGCTTTCCGGCGGTGCGCCATTGGAGATTCCCGCCGTGATGCCGACGTCCGAGGAGGTTGATTCCGGCGTCGAAGATCTCCCTGTGCAGCAACCGCCCGCGGTGCAATCCAAGCGCGCGAGCCCGTCAAGCGCCCGCTCCAGCGACGCCGTGGACGACCTCAGCTTTGCCGCCGCGCTTGACGGCTTTTCGGCGCAGTTCCGGATTTCGTCCCTGGTGCGCAGTGATCCCGACGTGGCCCCGGGGTTTCGCGTCGACCCGCTGGCGGGTGACGATCTCACGGCGGACGGGGAGGAGGGCCGGGCGCGGCATGCAGCGCATCGGCTCCTGCTCCGCCTGTCGGACGATGCCGGGGGATCTGAGGCCGACGCCCAGCACATTGTCTCCCTCCTGCTGCAACCGGCCTACTGGCCTTTGATGCGGACGCTGATGGACGCCTATCACGGGCGTCGTGTTACGGACGGACGCGTGGAGTAGCCGCCATGAGTGCCGAGACTGCGTCCGTCGTTTCCGCCTCCCGGTGCAAGGCCGCGGTCGCGACACCGGATCGCCGGACCGGCTCTGCCAGGGTTCCGCTTGGCGAGCCGTCCCGAAGCCCAACTGACAAGGGGGGTGTTCGCGCATGATTCCCATCAGGAGCGAACAGCTGCGGGTCGCTGTGTTGTCCCATCTCATCCATTTGCTCGAGGCGGGTGAGGTGGAGACGCTGCTGGAAGCAGGGCTGAGTCCCGACATCCTCGACACCCTTCGCGCCGCCTCGGTCAGAGACCTGCATGCCATCGCCGGCATGCCCCAGTTCGATGTTTCCGTGCGCTTCGACCCCGCGATGCTCGAGGCCGCCTACCGGCGCCACGAGGCCATGACGGAAGCCCGTGAACTCCTCGAGTACCACGTCAGGCACGGCGCGCATCCTCAGTTGCTGGTGCATCTCTTCAGGATGACCATGGAGCAGGTCCGCGAGCAACGCGCCTTGCTGTGCCCGGGCTCGCTCGCGCGCGGGCGTCCTTCGCTTCCCCGCGCTGAGGTTCGCGAAGCCGTCCAGCGGGCCTGGCCGCAAATACGCAGCAACTTTCCGCCACAGCAGCAGTACGTCGAACTGCACCGCGCCTTTCCCACGATGTCGATCGCGACCCTTTGGTATGTCGTCCACGAGTTCGACGATTGCGAGGCGGGCTGAAATGGCCGACGCCGCTGCGCCGCACTCTTGGGGCGAGGATCACGCGGAAAGCGGACGCGGCGTCCAACTGCCCGAGCGGTCTTGCCGTCCCGCTGGGTTCAATCGACCCAGCGGAAATCCCATTGACGCTGGGTTCGATCGACCCAGGCGACGATCTGCTGTGCGGTGGAATCACCCGGTCCACCCCCCATGACTTCACTCGCCTCCGAGCAACAGATCACGCTCGATATCCTCGCCCGGCTGGGCGGCGACTATCCCGCCACGGCCATGCTGCTCGCGCTGCTCTGGCGGTCCGCCGACCGGATGCCGGTCCAGGTTTCCAGTCGCAGCCTGGCAGCCTGCACCGGGCTGGGCTATCAGGTGGTGCAGCGTGCGCTCCAGCGTCTCGAGTGTCGGTCCCTCGTCATCGCCAGGAAGATTCCGCGTGCCACTGCCGCCTATCAGGTCAATGTTCCGGTGCTGCGCCAGTTGTTGGGCAGTCCGCTCCCAAGCACTGCGTTTCTCCCCGGCTTCACGCCGATTCCCGCGCTCGCCCGCTTCCGCGATGCGGCGGAAGCGGGCGCGGCCCCGCCCACCCCCTTCACGTGAAGGAATGTCTCATGGCCTCTCCCGACCCCTCCACTCCTGTTCCGCCGCGTTCTCCTCATCTTCCTGCCGATCACCCCGGCCTCAGCGATCCGATCTTCCCGGGCGGTAATCCCATTCCCTTCGAAACCGAGGAGCGTTCGCCCTTCGACGACGGTTACAGCCTTGCCAAGGAGCGGGAGAGGCTCATCGAGCTCATCGAATCGGAAGACCCGGATCCCACCGATCCGCGTTGGCCGCGCTACGAGCTCTACCTGCAGCGCAACGACCGGCTCAAGCAGATGGAGGCGGAATACCGTGTGACCGAGGGTGCCGATCTGACGGTCGAGGCGGGCGTGGCCACGCAGCTTCGCGACCTCGGGGCGCTGGTCGACGATGGCGTCGATACGATGACGCTCCATACCAAGGAAGGCTTCCGAATGTTCATGGGACGTCGGCGCGACCCGGCCGGTCAGTACAACGCCATCCCGGGCGGGAAGCGGGTCGCGTCCAGCCTCAAGGCGTTGTGGACGCTGAGCCGCAACAACAACCCCTACGCCGACTGGGCACTTCTGCGGGCCGACCACCGTATTCCCGAACTGCGGCGTGGCCTGGACCAGCAAGCGCAGGCGTTCGACGCCGAGATCCGGAAGCGGGCCGACAAGGGCCTGGGTTTTGCGATCCTCAAGTCGCGCCAGCCCAAAGTGCTCGAACTCGGTTTCCGCAGCCCCTACGGCTACGCCATCGCCGAACTGATCGTCGAGTTTGACTACTACGTGCGCGTCGTCAAGACGCTCGGGCGCAAGGCCATCTTCTCCGACAAGCAGGTGCACGACGCAATCCGGCAATTCACCCGGCCGATGCGGGCGGCTTTCGAGGAGTTCATCCGGTTCGAGACATGGCTCAGCAAGCCCGAGCTGCTGCCGCTTAGCCGCACCGATTTTCTGCCGGGCGCCGACGCCGCCGCCCAGCGCCGCGTCGCTGCGGTCACCGGAATCTTCGGCCCTGTGCCATCCGGCATCTACGCAGGCCACCAGGGCTCGCGTCACTCCCAGCGCCGTGTGTCGATCTCCGATACCGAGAAGGTCATGCTCGAGCGCGTCGCCGCGGAGCTTGCCGGCATCCATCAGGAGCGTGGCGCAGCCGTCGATGAGCCAACCGACGATGGCTTGGTGGACTGATCACGCGGGCCGGGCGATGACGCAATGCAATCCATCGAAGCGTGGCGCAACGTCCTCTGAGTCAGGTCAACCGGAGTGTGGCGCAAAGGGCCTTACGGGTAGGGGCGAAGCCCCGGCTGAGGTGCGGCAGGCAGCTGCGCGTGTCGACAAGATTCATCGGGCCCAGGCAGACCTGTCCCGGCTGACGCGGCGCGTGAGCGGACGCACCTTCTACCTGTCGATCCATCGGCGCAAGACGACCGGCCAGGTGCATCTGCGCTGGCGCTCCGCAGGCGCCGGTCCTCATGCTGGCCACATTCCGTGGGGGGACATCGAGGGCTACTTCGTTCGCCTTCCAGGCGTTCTCCGAGAGTGGTACGACCAGACGCATCGGCGCGCGCTCGAACTCAACCGCCGTGAGATCGAGGCCCGACTGGCGTTGAGGCATGCCCAGGAGCGTTGCCGGTAGCGTTTCACACGCTGGGAACGTCGGCGTCCGCTTCCAGCGTCTTCTAATGCGACGCCAAGGAGAGAAACATGCCCAACGTCTTCAAGGGGAAAGGCAATCTCGGCGATGCCCCCGCCCTCAAGCACATCCCGGTCAACGGTGGCAACGAGGTGGTGGCCGAGATGCGCGTGTTCTTCGACGACTACGCCTACGACGAAGCCAACGACGAGTATCAGCAGGTCGGCGGATTCTGGATGCGCGTTTCGCTCTGGGGGCAGCGTGGCGAGGATGCCGCTCGTCTGCTGAGGAAGGGTACGCGCGTTCAGGTCGAAGGGACGCTCAAGCAGTTCATGTATCTGCCGGAGGGGGCCCCGGAGAAAGTGCCGGGCTTCCAGGTCACCGCCGACGACATCACCTTGTGCCTGGGGCGAGTATCCCGGATCGAATACAAGCCCAAGCGCGCGCAGGCGGGGGTTGCGAGCGAAGCACATGAGGATGCTTGAGCGCTGAACAGATCGGCCAGTCACAGCCAGGGCGGAAGGGATGGGGAATTGGAGCTGTCCCCGTTTGATGGATGCCAAGAATGGCGCTGCGGTAACAAGTTATCCACGGTCGATGCCCCGCAGCGCGTGGACAATGATTTGCTGATCCTGTTGCGTTGTTCGGGACGTTCGCCGCCGGCATCGGTTCGCCTTCCACGGTTGGGTCGTGCTGGCGTAACACCTGCACTGCGGGCGGGAATTGCCGTCATCGGATACGGATTTCGCCTCCCGCTGGCGATTGTTCAAGGCAGGCTTCAAAGGTCTTGGTTGCCACCGAGAGGCGCTCCGTGGTTCCCTGGGCGCGAGGACAGCGGGGATACGGCAGCGGCGCTATTGGGAACACCTGATTCATGACGAGCAGGACTATCGTGCGCACCTCGACTACTGCATTTCAATCTCGTCAAATACGTGGATGTCCAGCGGGTGGCAGACTGGGCTCATTCGACGTTCCACGCCTAGGTGTGTCAATGCCGATTTAAAACTGACACGCTTTCCCGGCGGTTGCCGATTTAAAACTGATACACCTCTATCCCATTGACATGTGCGACGGAGCGCCCCGAAGGGAGGGCCGAAGGCCCGACCGCAGGGGCGCTCCGTCGCGCGGCCCTCAGCCGGCGACCGCCAGCGCTTGCACCATCCCGGCCTTGCGCTGGTGTTTCAGCCGGTAGCTCTCGCCGCTGATCGGCACGATGTGCGCGTGATGCAGCAGCCGATCCAGTAGCGCCGCCGTGAGCGTCGCATCCTGGGCGAAGGTGCTGTCCCACTGCCCGAACGACAGATTGCTGGTCACGATCAGGCTGCCCCGCTCGTAGCGCGCCGCGATCACCTGGAAGAACAGGTTGGCCTGCTCGCGCGTCATCGGCAGGTAGCCGATCTCGTCGACGATCAACAGCCGGTAGGCGTTGATCGCCCGCTGCATCACGTTCTTGAGCTGGTTGCGCTCATGCGCCAGGACCAGCGTCAGCAGCAGGTCGGCGGCGGTGGTGAAGCGCGTCTTGATGCCGGCCTGCGTGGCGCGGTAGCCCAGCGCGATGGCCAGATGGGTCTTGCCCACCCCGCTGGGGCCCACCAGCACAACGTTCTCGGCACGCTCGACGAAGGCGAGGCTGGCCAACTCCTCGATCTGGCTGCGCTTGAGCCCGCTGGCAAAGCCATAGTCGAAATCCTCCAGCGTCTTGATCGCGGGGAAGCCCGCCAGGCGCGTGAGCATGCTTTGCTTGCGGCTCTGACGACCGGCCGCCTCGGCCCGCAGCAACTGTTCGAGGAAGTCGCTGTAGGCCAGTTGATCGGTGGCCGCCTGCTGGGCCGCTGCGGCATAGCCTTGGGCGGTGAGCGGCAGGCTCAGCGTCTGGCACAGCGCCTGGATCCGTTCGTATTGCAGGTTCATGCGCCGATCTCCTGCGCCTGTTGCAGCGTCTGCAGCAACGCGTCGTAGACGGCCAGCGGATGCTGGGCGGGTTGCGCCGTTTCGAGGTGCGCACGCACGGCGGGCGGGCGCACGGGGCCCTCGTCGTGTGCCGCCTCAGCCTGCGGCCGGGCGCCCTCGATGTCGCCCCGCCACGGCGGTGCCAGCGCCTGCAGCGCAGCCCGTTCGGCCGCCAGCCGCGCTACCGGTTGCTCGCCGGTGGTGCCATGCACGCGCACGTTGGCGACTTCGTCGAGCCAGCGGCGCACCTGCACCGTGGCCGTGGCGGCGTCGAGCACCAGACCGGCCTGCTTGAACTGCGCCACCAGCGGCACGTAGAACGAGCGCCGCAGATAGCCGTTGAAGCGCTCCACCTTGCCCTTGGTCCGTGCCCGATAGGGGCGGCACAGCTTGATCACGAACCCGGCGTGACGGGCGTAGTCCAGAAAGCCGGCGTGGTAGCGGTGCGCGCCTTCGCCGTCGACATCGCGCTCGAGCACCACGGTCTTCATGTTGTCGTACAGCACCTGGCGCACCACGCCCCCGAACGCCGCGAAGCTGCGCTCGTGGCAGCCGATCAGCGTCGTCACCTTCATGTCGGTGACAAACTCGACGTAGCTCATGCGGCTGTAGCCGAGCGTGGCGCAGAACGCGTACAGCGGCTGCGCGCCCTTGCGAAACTCCACCCAGTCGACCTGCATCTGGTGGCCCGGCGCCGTCTCGAAGCGCACCACCGGCTCCGATGGCTGCGCCGGCTTGAGCATGTGCATGAACGCGCGCAGCTGGCTGGCGCCACCCTGATAGCCCTGCGCCACGATCTCACGCATCAGGACCGAGGCCGGAATCCAGTGCGGATGCGCCGCCGCCTGGCGTTCGCGCAAGTACGCCTCGAAGGGCGCCAGCTTCGTCACCCGCTGGACCTTGCGCGCGTAGCGTGGCAGCTCCGGCGACGCCAGGTGCGCACGCACCGTGTTCACCGCACACCCCACCTCGGCGGCGATCCGCCGAAGGCTCAACCCGTGACGCCTCAACAGTTCGATTTCCACATACACCTCGTCTGTGATCACCCGGGCTCCAAATGGCCCGATCTTCTCAACTCGGTGTATCAACTTTCAATCGGCAGCCCGTATCAACTTACATCCGGCAGTGACAAGGTGGGGCGTGGGGGGTCTATTCGCTCGATTGGGCAGGGAGTGGTCTCGCCGATGCGCACGGTGAGATGGAATGAGGCATGCGGCGCAATGATCTTCGGCTATTGCGTCCTACACGGGTTCTATTCACACCGTAGCCCGCTGCATGCCGCCAGGTCCGTCCCCCTATTGTGCCCCGGCCTCGCGTGGCGCGCCCTGCGCCGCCTGGCGCTGCCCTGGCTGCTGCTGGCGCTGCACGCGGCCGGCGCCAGCGCAGCTAACCTGGCCGGCGGCCCGATGGCCGGGCCGGCGACGTCCGGGCGCGTAGTCGTGTGGCTGATGACCGACGGCCCCGCCCACGTGCAGCTCGAGTACTGGCCGCACGGGCAGCCTGACGCGGCGCGGCGCAGCGCGCCCGTCGCCGTCAGCCCGGAGCGCGGCCACACCGCGCGCGTCGACCTCGACGGTCTGCACGCCGCCACCCGCTACGCCTACCGCGTGCTGCTCGACGGGACCCCGGTCGAGCTCGGCGACGTGCCGGCGTTCACCACCGCGCCCGCGGATCCTGCCGCGCCTCGCGAGCTGGTCATCGCCACCGGCTCGTGCAACTACGTCCCCGACCCCCCTTACGAGGTCACGCCGGACTCCTTCGGCGCCGGCTTCGAGATCTTCGATACCATCGTCGCACGGCGGCCCGACGTGATGCTGTGGCTCGGGGACAGCATCTACTACCGCGACGGCGACTTCGCGCCCGCGGACGAGGCCGGCGCGCGGATGCAGCGGCGCTGGGCGGCCACGCGCGGCTTCGCGTCGCTGCAGCGGCTGCTGCGCACCGGCCAGCACGTCGCGATCTGGGACGACCATGACTACGGCCCGAACAACTCGAACCGCGACTTCGCGCTCAAGGGGACATCGCTGGAGCTGTTCCAGGACTACTGGGCGAACCCCAGCTACGGACTGCCCGGCGTGCCCGGGATCTTCGCCCGGGTGCCGCTCGGCGACGTCGAGCTGTTCCTGCTCGACGACCGTTACCACCGCGACGACGATGCCGGCGAGGACCCGGCGCGGACGATGTTGGGCGCGGCGCAGCTCGCGTGGCTCAAGGCAGCGCTGCGCGACTCGCTTGCCACCTTCAAGCTGGTCGCCAACGGCAGCCGCATGCTCAGCGACCGCCCGTCGCCGGAGAGCCGCGGCGGTGAGGGCTGGCACAACTTCCCGCGCGAGCGCCAGGCGTTCCTCGACTGGCTCGCTACAGAGCGCATCGACGGCGTGTTCTTTCTCTCCGGCGACATCCACTACACTCACCTGACCGAGCGCGAGCGCCCCGGCACTTACCCGCTGACCGAGCTCACCTGCTCGCCGCTGACCGCGCGCGTGCATCCCCGCCCATTCCCGGTGCGCGAGGTGCCCGTGACGCTGGTCACACAGCGCAACTTCTGCACGCTGGAGTTCTCCGGGCCGGCCGGCGCGCGGTTGCTGCGCGTCGCCGCGTGGAATGCCGCAGGCACGCGCCTGTGGCAGGAGGAGTTTGCGGCCGCGCGGCTGCGCACGCCGTGAGCGCGCCCACCCGCCGCCGGGATATCCACAACGACTCGTCTGCGCACCGCTGGTCCTCGCTCTTCAGGTGCGCGAGCAAAAAGGGTCCAGCGCAAGGGGTCGAGCAACGCGGTCTGGATCACGAACTGGACCGGCCGCTGCGTCGTCCGCTGCACGACCATCGCCCTTGAGAGCACCTGGATTCCGTGCGTCACGTCGCGAACCCGCAGGCTGACGAGATCACAGCCTCGGAGCTTGCTGTCGATCGCGAGGTTGAACATGGCGAGGTCACGCACCTCGTGGGCGTTCTGCAGATGGATACGGATGCCCGGACGTCTTTGGGCTTGAGCGGCGCCTTCTCACTAGCTTTCCCTTGTTCCAGGGATCCCGATGCTCATAGGATTCCATGCGAGACTCCTTGCCTGTTGATCGGAGTCTGATTGTTCACCGGCGAGCGGCCGGCTGCTTCCCGGAAGAGATCGGAACTCGTGCTGTCGGCCAGAAGCGGTCTGTCGCTGTTACACTTCACCCGTTCGGCATTGAAGCTTGGAGGTCCGTCGAAGTGACTGTAACTTACTGCCGGGTTTCGCCGTTGGTCCGTTGGTTTAAGTCATGTCGTTATACACAACTCAGGCCGCCTCATCGCGTAGCGCCTGTATGGTGGCGGCGGCATCCATGACGCGCTGCAAGCCCAGCCAGATGGTCTTCACACCCGGCTCGCCGTCGCCCTTGCGCGCCAGGAAGCCGCCGAGGGTGGCGATCAGGCGCAGCACTTCGTTGATGGTGGGCGGGGTGGCGGGCGGTTTCTTCTTCGTGAGCAGATACGCGCCGCGGATCTCGTCGGGGTCGAAGAAGAGCGTGGCATCCAGCTCGGGGCAGGTTCGGCCGGTGCGCATCAGATGCGCGATGCGCCAGGCGACGACCATGAACAACGCCAGCGCGCGCTCCAGGCGCTCGATGGCGGACAGTTGCAGCGCTTCGATCCGACAGCCGTTCTTGAGCACGTGAAAGAAAGTCTCGATCTCCCAGCGCGCCCGATACCAGTCGATCAGCTCGACCACGTCGGCAGCCGTCGCAGCTTCCCGGTTGGTGAGCAGGCGCCACTCCACGGGCTTGGTGCCGGCCGGCGCGCCGATCTCGCGCGCCACGATGCAGGTGGCCGATACCGTGCCCGCCTTGCCCGCAGGCAGGCTGACCCGTCGGGCCCACAGTTGCTGGCGCACCTCGCGCGCCTTCTGGCCGTGGCGCGAGCCCATCGTGAACACGATCTCGCCCAGCGGCTCGCCTGCGCAGGTGTGCGACCACAGCTTCGCGCCCTCTGGCAAGCAACGGTTGTGCTTGGCCCGCACCAGCCAGTCGGCCGGCGTGCCCAGCGTCTGGGCGCGCAGCATCATTTCCATCAGATCCGCTTCGCGGTCGGCTACATACACCAGGCGGGTGGTCGCCATCCCCGTGGCCAACTCCGCGACCCGCTCGTAGCCTTCGGGCCAGCGCGCGCTCTCCTTGATGCTGGTGCGCTCGCCTGGTTCATCGACATCCTCGCGCGCCCACATCCACGCATCGAGCACGCCCAGCGGTTCGCGCTCGGGCGTCACCGCATAGGTCGGGTGCAGGTACATGCCGCGGCGCGCCTCGTAGTTCAGCCGCCCCAGACCCGCGATGCCCTGCCCGTTGAAGTCCAGCTCGGTCGTGTCCTGCAGGCACAACACCACCGGATGGGCACGCATGCGGCTGCGGGTGCGCTCCCAATGCGGCGCCAGGATCGCCTGCCAGTCGACCTCGTCGTTGCCCAGGAAGCGGTACGCGGCAACCGTCTCGCCCCAGCCCCGGCACGCCATCGGAATGCCCGCCGTCGGCTTCGCCGACAACCGCTCCATCAGCACCTTCGCCCGCTTGTTCAGTCTCTCGTCGCCCAGCGCCATCCCCGCAAACTCCTCCACCACCCAGCTCTTCGTCGCCAACAGGTCACCCAAATTGCAAAAGTAGACGCGTTTTTATATGGGTTTACAAGCACTTCGTGTAAGTCCTTGAAGGTCAACGATTATTCAGATCGGCGTGCCGGCGGTGCGGAGTTGTGTATAACGAGATGGGTTTAAGTCCGTGTATAAATCGATATACACACAAAAGCTCCTATAGAACAGAGCGATACCTAATCCGGTTTTTTTGAGTTGGACCTCTCAATATGATCGCTGAAGCTGCCAAGACGTTTCTTGAGTTCCTGAAGCTCGCACCACGCTATCTCATAGCACTCGGCGTCATGGCCGCCGTTCTTCTTTTTTCCAGCGAGGTGTTTCTCAAGTTCATCGGGGTATTTGAGTTTGCACAGGACAACCGCCCGATGCTTGGGCTCACCCTCGTTGTTACTGGCGCTCTGTTTGCTGTTTCCGTGGCCGGCGATGGAATCGCACTCGTCAAGCAGCGGTGGCTCAGGAGGCACCGTTATCGGCGCGTAGCAGAGCGATTGCAATGTCTAACCGAAGATGAAAAGCAGATTTTGCGATCCTACCTCGCCGCGAATACTCGCGCAAACACGCTCCGCATTGACGATGGCGTCGTGCAAGGGCTCAAAGCTAACGGAATCATTCACTTGTCTGCCTCGGTGGGTAATGCTCTCGAGGGGTTCGCACACAACATCAGCGACTTCGCGTGGGATTATCTCCACGTACATCCGCATCTGCTCGAAGGAACCACCAACACTTGCCGGACTGACAAACGGGAGTCGTATTGGTAGCCCGAACTCTAACGATTAAGGTTAGATCGTGAGCGCGAAGCGAGCCACGATCTAACCTTAATCGTTAGGCATCGCGAATACAGTCCCTACTACGTAGTTCGAACGGAGCTTCCAGTGGCCAAAGGATTTCTATACGTTTTGACCAACCCGACGATGCCTGGCCTTACCAAGGTCGGAAAGACGACAAGAGAGCCAGATATTCGTGTTGCCGAGCTGTCCTCCCCAACTGGAGTGCCGCAGCCCTTCTCTCTTGCATTTCAGCAGCCGGTTGCAGACTGTCACAGCGCTGAAGCCTGGGTGCATAGCGAACTCGAGAGAGGCGGGTATCGCCACGCACAGAATCGCGAGTTCTTCAATGCACCTCTACACGTCGTAGTTCAAATCGTCGCCCAGGCCGCCAAGCTCATCCCTATCACTGCAGGCGACGGCGAGGACGCCCGCCAAATATCAACTCAATCCTCTGAGCAGTTGGCGGAAGATCTGTATGACTTGGGGTTCGCGTATATGAATGGCACCGACACAACGCTGCCGGACACGGGAAAAGCCGTCAAATGTTTTGAACAGGCCGCAGCCCTCGGACATGCGGCGGCATGTTCGGCCGCAGGTAGCATGTATCGCTGGGGTAGCGGTGGGGTGAAGCAAGACCTCGAAATGGCGTTGAGCATCTATCTACGATCTGTGGATCTCGGCACGTGGTCAGATCTGGCTGTTATCGCTGGAATATTCGCAGAGAGAAAACAGACAGACACTGCCAAGAAGTACTGGAACCAGTTCTTTGAAGCCGCACGTGACAATTATGGCGAGGTTCGCGATCTCAATATTCGTCTATATGGTGTTTGGTACTGTGAGGCGGTAGCAACCGGCGAGCTTGAGCACAGCGTTGACGACTTAACCGTGGTTCATTTCGCGTCTTTGTTGGTTGCCGGCATTGAAAATTGGATAGCGACTTTAGATGACGACCAGGATAAAGGCTACGCCGAGTTCAAGCAAGGACGACTTCGTGCTGCTCGTATGTTCATAGAGCGGTTGAAGGCTGAGGCTACGTCCCAATAGCGAAAGGCGAACGCGCACGATATCTCAAACGTTGAACGACAGCTTTCCTCGGGTTCCAATGACTGCTTTGGGTCGGAAGCACCCATTCACCATTACTCGACAGCCGCCATTCCTGATCGTAGCTTCCCGCCGCACGACCACCGGGTTTAGGGGGAAGGGCGCTTCCCCGGCAACAGCTCAAACCCCAGGTGCTGCGTCAACGCCTCGTACGAGATGGGCCTGCCCAGGCGAGCTTCATCAGTGTTGGGCAGCCAGTGCGCCCACGCGCGGTTCTTGGTAGCGTCATACACGAGCTTGTACACATGGGTCGGTACCGCGACGGGACTGGAGCCAATGGTGGCTCGGTGCCCTTGCCATGCCGGGCCTGTGAATACGTGAACGGTCGATCCGCTGCGCTTCACGTAGGCGCGGGTATCCCGCTCGACTTTGGCCCAAACCCGCCTGTTGTTGTTCGGCGCCTGGGGAACCACGTTCGCCAACGAAAAACTCTGCGCCATCGCTTGAGCGGTTGGCATGTCCGCCGCCGGTGCCATGTGACCATGGTCAAAGCCCGACCGGTAGTAATCCTCGAGGTGCGCGCGCTCTAATCTGGGCAGGCGGGCGTCGGCGAAGAACCGATTGGTCCGTTCCTCGTCGTCCGCGTCAGCCAAGCTTGCGCGGGTGAGCTTCTCAACCACGAACAGCGGCGTGCGGGTCTTGCCTGAATGCAGAAGTGCGAACGCGTCGTAGCACAGTTCGCGCAGCTTCCAATCCGCGGACCGCTTGATGACCGGAGGGGGGCCCGGGAAAGCGTCCGGGCAACTGCGAAAGCCGTTGCCAGCGGCATAATTAGTGGTTGTCAGCAGCAGGGCGGCTAGGGCAACGACGGAACGCGTTCGCATACGTTTTCGTGAGTCAGTCTTGGGCGGGGGCGCCACCATACCCCACTGGCCGCTGTTAGCGTCAAGCTCCGTGGTCGCTTTGGCGCGGCGAGGTCGTTCGTGGCAGGACCCGGGTCGTCGGCGGGGCGCGCATCGGCTGGACGACCGCAGCGTCGACGAGAGGTGCCGCCTACAAAGGGGCTAAGTGTTCTGCGGCATCGCGATCTGAGTGTATCGCAGGAGAATTCAACTTGAAGACGTCATGATGATGGGGTACCTTGGCTGCGCGATCGGCGTGATCGAGCCCCCTGCGGAGATATAAATGCGCGCGTTGATTCTGGCTCTTCTGATGGCACTCGTCAGTGTCGCAACCCATGCGGAAGAAGGCTCGTGCAGCGCTCGATCTGCCGAGAAGAAGCTGTCAGGCGCCGCCAAAGCGAGCTTCATGAAGAAGTGTTCGCGGGACGCACAAGCGGCCTGCGAAGTCGCGGCGACCGAGAAGAAACTCGCGGGCGCTGCACGTGCCAGCTTCACCAAGAAGTGCGCGGGGGATGCCGTCGGGAACTGACCTGCCTTGAGCCAACTTACGGCAGGTAGCCGAAATTCCTCGGCTGATCATTCGTGCGGGGAGTTTTTTTGGCAATCAGCTTCTGCGGTCGCTTTTCAGTTTGCTTTTCCGGCTGTTTAGGCATCTCCCGCAGTTCTGCGACTGTCACGATCATCTGCGCGTCGGAACCGTATGCCACCTGAAGCAGGATCTTCACCGGATTCGGGATAGTGCGCCCGGATTCATAGCGAGATGCCCCTGACTGCGTGATGCCGAGCCGCATCCAGAATTCACTCTGGTTCAGGCCGAGCATCTTGCGTCGAGCGACAACGTCGGCGTTTGTCTGGAACCAAAAATTGCTGGTCTTCGCAGGCGGCATGGGACGTTCCTCACTGGTCGATGTCGAATCGCCGGATATTCTATCGGCATTTCATGCGTCGTTGCGACACCGACGATCTCCCGTGGTTCTTTTCGTGCAGACGATCTGACCATGGCCCGGGGAAGCTCGTGCGGGCATTGCTGCGGTGGGACGCGCGACGACAGTCCGCCAAGCGCCGAACCTAGGGCGGGACGAATTATTACTTTCGTACTACTCGCACGTATCTGGATGCCGCCTGCCGTGGCATGATGCGCCGCTCATGCCCTCATCACGAAGTCATTGCAAATACGTCATGAATCTCGATCAGCTCACGCTCCCCCAGCTCAAGCAGTTGAGCGGGCGGATCGACAAGGAAATCGGAAAGCGCCAGTCCGCAAGCAAGGCCGTCGTCCTTCGCAAACTGCAGAAGCTCGCCCGCGAGCACGGCCTGTCGCTCGACGAGGTGATGGCAAGCCCCGTGGTCGCAGCACCCCGGAAAGCTAAATCGAAGACGGCTGCACCCGCCAAGGCGCCCGTGCCGGTGAAGTTCCGCCACCCGAACAACCGGGAACTGGCTTGGTCCGGACGTGGGCGAAAACCCCACTGGGTCGAAGCGTGGCTTGCGAACGGCGGCTCGCTCGATGCGCTGGCAGTGGCGGCGCAAAAGCTTGCGCGGCAGCAGCCTGATGTCGCCTGAATTTGCTGCGAGACCGGATCGGTGACCCTCCGACTCGCTTCTCCCTACGCTAGAGCCTGCCCGGGGCGGCAACCAGAAGCGTCTCCGCGCACGGCCTAAGCAGCGCCCGCAGATCGGCCTTACTTTCGGCCGCGAGCCACGCCTCGGGGGCGTCGCCATCGAGCACCACCACCGTGCGCTTCTCGTCATCCGGTTTGTGAAAGCGGCGCATGAGCGGATGCGTCTCGGCATTCACCGTGAGCAGGGTGAAGGACCAACTCGGCGCGCCTGCCTCCCACGATTTGCGCTCCCACAGCCCCGCAATCGCCATGGGGGCGCCATCGGCCCGGGCAATGCGCCACCAGACGGCCTTGCCGGTCTCGTAGCACGGCTCGTAGATCGCCGCGGCCGGAACGATGCACACCTGGCGCTTGTGCCAGGCGCTTCGGAACGAGGGTTTCTCGGCGACCGTCTCCACCCGGGCGTTATAGGTGCGCTTGGCCAAGGCCCGGTCTTTGGTCCAGACGGGCAGCAGTCCGAAGGTGCCGGCCACGCACGACCAGCCGCCGCCTTCGGGCGGCTGATAGATCATCGGTGCGGCACTGCCCGGATAGGCGTCCTTGTCCTCCAGCGGGAGTTCAGGCGGTGCGACGCCAAAATGCGCAAGCTCCGCACGCCGAGCAGGTCGATAGTTGGAACACATGTTCGGAATCCTCCCATCATGGCGGATCGGGACGCACCGCTGCGATCCGCCGGCCCGCATGGCACGGCCCCGGAGGGGCCGGGCGAGCGTCTCGCCCAATCAGTCCGCGAACACTGCGAGGCTCGACGGCCTGAGCAACTCCGTGATGCCTTTTTCTTTCCAGGCTGAAGCGCCCATGCGAAAGGCTTCCTCGTAAGCCCAGCGCGCGACCCGGATCGAGCACTGCGGATCGACCACGAACCCTTTGTCGGACAAGGCCTGCCCGATCTCGTTGCCGTAGCGCCCGAAGCGCTCCATCCAGGCTTCCAGGTGGCGGCCTGCCGCGAGCATCTGGCGCTTGTCGTTGTTGCAGCGATGGTGAGCCAGCACGAAATTGTGAGCCGTGTCCCGTGGGTAGCGCGACCACGGAATGAAGTGATCGACTTCGGCCTGGCTCGTGATCGGCTCACGGCAGTAGAAACAGCGATGCGACTGCAGCGGCCCGAGCACGCGGGCCACCTCGGCAAGCGGCGCGCGCGGGGCACCGAACATGAACGTTTCGAGATCGTCCAGCCGGCCCAACATGGGCGCGTTGAGCCGGTTGCCTCGCACGTGCTCGACCCAGCCCGCCCGGGCCAGTTGCTGGATGAGTACGTGGTAGCGCCGTAGGTTGAAGGCGACACCGGGCTTGAGGCGGACGAGCCCTCGTGGACACGGGTAATCGTAGAGAAACGGCTCGAGCGTGTCGCCGAGCATCTGCAGGTGGCGCAGCGGCATGGCGCGCACGGTGTTTGCCACTGCGCGTAGCACCGCCTCCCACGCGGGGTGTTGTCGGGCGGCACCGTACTGGCCCTGGACCTCACGGTGGATCGGCGCGAGGTGCTGGACGATGGCGGCCTGGGCGCCATGGTTCTGGTGCAGCACCGCAGCCTGCGCGCCTGCCTGCCCCGAGCTGTAGACGGCCAGCTGCCGCCAGTAGAGCTCGGCGAACTTCTCGGCCACGGCTGTGAGCGGCAGTTCGAGCGCCGCGCCGCTGTCGTCGCCCCGTTCGACCGCGAACTCGGCCAAGGACAGGAGCAGCGCGAACTTGTAGGTGGCGGAAAACTCCCCTTCGCCAAAGAGGCGCTGGATCTGCTGCAGGAACCGGATCTGCGCCTCGGCGCTAGGCACGCTCATCGGGGCGTCCAGTAGTCGGCCTTGTCCGGGATGACCCAGCGCACGCCCCCGCGCGGGTCGTGCCGGTCCGCGTGATAGCGCGGGATGAGATGGATGTGCAGATGCGGGACGGTCTGGCCCGCCGCCGCCCCATCGTTGATTCCGATGTTGTAGCCGTCGGGATGCAGCGCCTTGTCTAGGCGGCGCTTCGCCTCGTCGAGCAAGGCGAGCAGGGCGTCCCGCTCCTCGCCTTCGAGATCGAAGTAGGAGGCCATGTGCCGGCGCGGGATTACGAGGGTGTGGCCGGGGGAAACGGGATAGCCATCGCGGATCACCACCCCGTGCATGTTGGAGAACTCGATGCGCTCGGGAGGCAGGGTGCAGAATGGGCAGGCGGGTATCTTCATCCTAGTAGCATACCGACGAAGACGCCCCGGGTCACCCTGACGCCAGGCAGTTCAATCACGTTTGGTCACGCTGGCTGAAATGCTCCGGCGGCCAGAGTGACGAACGCGGCAGGCGTGCCGGTTGAGACGGTTGGGCGGTAGCCATACCTTCCTTTACAGGGCAAACCGCAAGGCATCCGTACGGGCTGGCGTGGGCACGGATCGCTCTTCGGAGGAGGCGATGACAGTTCTGTCCTTCCTCCACGATGCGCTGATCGCGATCAGGCGGCAGGCGTGGCCGGGCCAACGCCCTTAGCCCTCATGAGAAATCATGAAGCGGAGAAGAAACGGTTGCCTGACACCTGTCTGACGGCTTTCCATTACCTACGGGCACCTCGAAAAACCTCATTTCCCAAAATTGCAGTCTCAATAAATCAACGGCTTACAGAGACAATTTCGACAAAATTGCGGGTTTTTCGAGGTCCCCCTACAAGTTTCATTGCTTTGTAGTGCTTTGTTAAAGCGTTGGCTAAGCCTTGGCAAGCGAGTGTCAGCCTGCGAGGCAAAGTCATGGGCAAGCGCAGCGGTATGGACGCCCATTCGGGTGCCCAGAGGGAAGTGCAGTCGTGGGCAGAGGACGAGGTGGCGACTTCCGCACCCATCAGGCGTTGGCGGCCACGTTGTTCTACTTAAGGATTCGGGATACGGGCGCTTCGGCGGCAAGGCTGGCATCGAGGCTTTCACCGAACTTCGCTGGATCACGATGCACACCCCGCGAATGCGATTCACTCTTATTACTGAATTCGAGGGTCCGCGCCGCCGGCCTGCCTGATGCGGAAAACTGCAAGTACAAGACCATGAACGGAAGCACGAAAATTATGAAGTTCGACAGCACCTTCTGAGAGGGGTTTCACAATTTTATGAACCCGCTGCAAATCGACTTTCTTCCGCACTGCGCAAAACACTGTGGTATCACACGCTTAAAGCCACATTTTTGAAGGGGTAATTTTTTACTGCGATGCAGCAGAGACATTAAAAAAGCAACTGGTACGATCCATGCTTTTTATTCGTTGTCATCCAGAAGCGGGCATCTCCGGCGTTCATGCGGGCAGCAAGACCAGAGAACGAATCTTTGAAAAAGCCGAAGTTCACCGCGATCATTCGTTATTCAAGAGTCAATTTATCGAAACACTAAAGGGCAAATAACAACATTCGATTAGGCCTGCTATTCGAAATACCGTTGAAAATCCTAAATGTTTCGACCCATATAAAAAGATCAATTTTGCAATTACCATGATTGTATTGCCTGAGGAGGAAGTCGTGAACGACAAGCAATATCGGTTTAATTACAGTTGCACGTCACGAATCAAGTTAATCAGCGCGGCCGTCGCCACCCTTTGCGCAGGCATGACGGTTTCGGGGGCAGTTTTCGGCGTCACCATCGATACAGGCAATCCCGATCTTTCGATGCGCAGGGACAATACCGTCAAATACAATGCGAGCTGGCGTGTCGAGCAGCAGGACGCGAGCGGGCCGGCCTCGGATGCAGGCGCGCAGATCAACACCAATGACGGCGACCGTAATTTCAGCCGAGGCCTGATTTCGAACCGGCTCGACCTGCTCTCTGAGTTCGATTTGCGCTACCGCAACAACATGGGCATCCGGGTCAGCGGCGCAGCCTGGTACGACCAAGTCTACAACGAGTCGAACGACCGTAGCCTACGCCACGCCGCATCCCTCAACCAACGCTCCGCCGATTTCGACGAGTTCACGACGGCCACTGAAAAACTACACGGCCGAAAAGCGGAATTCCTCGATGCCTTCATATATGGGCGAACGGATATTGCCGGCAAAGGCCTCAATCTGAAGGCCGGGCGCTTTACCCAGCTCTACGGCGAAACCCTTTTCTTCGGCGCCAACGGGATCGCCGGAGCCCAGACCCCGCTCGATCTGGCCCGTGCCCTGTCAGTGCCGAACTCGCAGTTCAAGGAAGTCGCCCGCCCGGTTGGGCAGGTTTCGGCGCAATTGCAACTAAGCCCAGATATGTCCGTCGGCGCCTACTATCAGTACGAATGGCGCGAGTCGCGACTGCCGGGAGCGGGGAGCTATTTTGCGTTTGCGGATTTTCCCGGGGCTGGCGGTGAATTTCTGTATGGCCCTTTCGGATTAAACGGGACGCTGCACCGCGGAGGTGACCTGGATGCCCAAGACTCTGGCCAGGGCGGCATTCAGGTCAAATTCCGTGCCGGCGACACTGAATACGGACTATACGCCGCCCAGTTTCACGACAAGCTCCCGCAGTTTTATGTACGACCGGGCCTGAACGCCGATCCGGCAAACGGCACGGACGGCGATTACGTCCTGGTTTTTGCGGAAAACATCCGCACCATCGGCGCAAGCTTTGCCACGCTGCTGGGGGAGACGAACGTCTCGGGCGAACTGTCCTTCCGCGAAAATCAGCCGCTGGTGGCTTCGGGCAACATCGCGCTGGGTCTGGGGGGAGCGGACAACGACGACAACGCCACCTTCCCGAAAGGCAAGACGATGCATGTGAGCCTATCGGCGATCACCGTTCTGCCGGCGAATGCGCTGTGGGAGGGGGCGGCCTTTGTCGGGGAATTCGCCTACAACCGTGTATTGAGCGTCACCGACAACAAGGCGGCGCTTGATCCGAACGCCACCCGCGAAGCCAGCGCCATCCAGTTCGTTTTTACCCCGGAATATTTCCAAGTCATGCCCGGGCTCGATCTGCAGGTGCCGATCGGGGTCAATTACGGCCTGGCGGGGCGCTCCTCGGTCAATGGCGTGCTGTTCCCCTCTGAAAATGGCGGCAGCCTGAGCATTGGCGTAAAGGCCGATTACCGTAAAACCTGGCAGGGCGGCTTGAATTACACCCACTATATCGGCTCCTCCGGTTCGATCGTCAATCCGGAAGGAGAGCTGTCCTATGACAATTTCCATGGTGACCGCGATTTCGTATCGCTCACGATCCAGCGCACGTTCTGATATCGGACCCAAAGCTTGAGGAGACGGAGACTAATCATGCACAAGAAAACAGTGGTATGCACGATGGCATTGGCACTGATCGCAGGCATTCAGCCGGCGTGGGCCGCAGTCAGCGCGGAAGAAGCGGGCAAGCTGAAAACCTCGCTTACGCCGCTCGGCGGGGAAAAAGCCGGCAACAAAGAGGGAAGCATCCCGGCCTGGACGGGAGGGCATACCGGTCCGTTCGCAGGCGCGAAAGTGGGCGACATTCCGGTAAGCCTTTTCCCGAATGAAAAGCCCGTCCTGCAAATCACCGCGTCCAACATGGCCCAGCATGCGGACAAGCTCTCCGAAGGTACACAGGCACTGCTGACGAAATACCCGGACACCTTTCGTCTTGAGGTTTACCCGACGCATCGCACCGCCACGGTGCCGGAGCACGTGGCCGCAAATACCTTAAAGAATGCAACCCATTGCAAGACGACAGAAGGCGGCAAGTCAATCGAGGGCTGTTTCGGCGGCCTCCCGTTCCCGATCCCGCAGACCGGCGTGGAGGTAGTGTGGAATTACCTACTTCGGGTTGAACCCGAATCAATCGAGTTTGGGTTCAAGAACATTGTCGGCTCCTCGGATGGCAATCACACCCTGGCCACCCGCAACGACAATTTCTTCCAGCATCCCTACTACTACACAGACGGTTCGTGGGAGACGTGGTCGAAGGACGGGAAAGGCGAATACTTCCTGCAGCGTTTTAGTACTACGGCGCCGTCTTTCAAAGTGGGCGAGTCGCTCGTCATTCGCGACAGCATCGATCCCAAAACCCCGCGCCAAGCGTGGCAGTATCTGGTTGGCCAGCGGCGCGTGCGCCGCGCCCCGACCGTTGCCTACGACACGCCGGACTTTGTCGCATCGGGCGCGAACTATTTCGACGAGGCGCAAGGTTTCTTCGGCCACCCCGACCGATACGAATGGAAGCTGGTCGGCAAGCGGGAGATGTACATTCCCTACAACAACAATGAACTGGTCACTGCCAAGCTCTCGGAAGCCTACGACAAGTTCCACCTGAACCCCGCCAAGATGCGCTGGGAGCTGCATCGCGTGTGGGAAGTCGAAGCCACGGTGGTTTCGGGCAAGCGCCATGCGGTTCCGAAGCGCAAGCTTTACTTCGATGAGGATACTGGGCTGTTGGTGTTGATGGACGGCTACGACTCCGAAGGCAAGCTGTGGCGCACCTCGCAGATGCCGAATTTCTTCGTGCCCGCCGTTCCGGCGATGTTGGTCAAACAGGTGACGGTATTCAACCTGCAGGCGGGCACGATGAGCACGGTGCAAGGCCTGAACGATGAGTCGTATCGTGTCGTGCCGCGCAAACCCGAGACTTTCTTCACCGGAGATGCCGTCGCCGCCGACGCTTCACGCTGATCTCGCCTGGCTGCCTGGCAGTCGTCAAAGGGCCTGCCTGGGCGTAGGCAGGCAGGCCCCTGATTTTCAGGCCGGGTTTTTCGCTGTTGAACGACGCTCCGTCCACCGCGCGGATCCACAGGGTCTGGCCTGGCGTGGCGAAGCGCGAATGAGAGTAGGCAACATGGTTCTGAACACTGCAGTGCGGCCCCTGATGGCTGCCACCCTTTTGAGTTTGATGGGTCAGCTTGCGGTGGCGGCGCCTGCCGGCCAGCCTGTGCCGGATCTGATGGAGGTGGCGGCAAGCATAGATGTGCGCGCCATCAGCGCTGTCCAGCTGGCGGTCACCCGAGCCGGTGATCGGCTGGTCTCGGTGGGCCCCCGGGGAACAGTGCTCCTTTCGGACGACGGCGGTAAAACCTGGCGGCAGGCAGGTTCGGTGCCGTCGAGCGTGGCGCTGACCGCTGTCTGCTTCGTCAACGACAAGCTGGGCTGGGCGGTCGGCCACAGCGGCATCGTGCTGCATTCCCGGGATGGCGGCGAAACCTGGGTGCGCCAACTGGAGGGCCGCCAGGCGGCGCAACAGGTGCTGGAAGAAGCCAAGGCCCTCGAAGCGACCGGCAGGGAAGGCGCCGAGCGACTGCTGCGCGACGCACAGAGGATGGTCGAAGACGGTCCGGACAAGCCGCTGCTGAGCGTGAGTTTCAAGAACGAACGTCGTGGCTATGTGGTCGGCGCCTACGGACTGGCGCTTGCCACCAACGATGGAGGCCAGTCCTGGCAGGCTTTCATGGCACGCCTGCCGAATCCGCGCGGCAAGCACCTTTATCAGGTTCGTGCCGACGGTGCCCGGCTGCTCATATCTGGAGAACAGGGGGCGCTGTTTCGCTCGGATGACGCAGGGCTTTCCTTCGCCGAAGTCAGGACGCCCTACCCCGGCACGTTCTTTGGTGCGCTTTCGCTCGCTGAAGACACCGTTCTGGCGTACGGCTTGAGGGGCAATGTCTGGCGCAGCGGGGACGGGGGCACGGCCTGGACACAAATCGCCCTCGATCACGACATTACGATCACAAGTGGCGTGCGGCTCAAGAACGGCGCCGTCGTGCTTGCTGACGAAAGCGGGCGGCTGCTGCGCAGCGACGACCATGGGCGCAGTTTCAGCGCGCTCAAAGCCAAGGCTCCCAACGCGGTCACCGCGCTGGTGCAGATCGACGACGGCGCACTCGTCATGTCCGGAGCACGCGGCCTGAGCCGCGTCGACGCAGCTCAACTCGTTGTTACGGAAAATCAATAATGGCTGTTGCACATTCACTTCCGGCCGAAGCGGTCATTGTCGATCTCGCAGACTTCGATACACGCTCCGGTTCGTTTGCCGAGCGCGCGCTTTTCAACAACCGCCTGGTCATTGTCACACTGTGCTTTCTGGCAACGCTGGTGCTCGGTTACCAGGCGTTCGGACTCAAGTTGAACGCCGCGTTCGACAAGATGATCCCGACCAGCCACCCTTACATCGTGAACTTCCTCGACAACCGCAGCCAGCTCGCGGGCATGGGCAACAGCCTGCGCATCGCCGTGGCGGCGACGGAAGGGGACATCTTCGACGCAGAGTATCTCGATACCGTGCGCAAGATGAGCGACGAGCTGTTCCTGATGCCGAGCGTCGACCGGCCCTACATGAAGTCGCTGTGGGCGCCCGCCGTGCGCTGGACCGGCGTGACCGAGGAAGGGCTCGACGGCGGGCCGGTGATTCCGGACGACTACGACGGCTCGCCCGAATCGATCGAGCAGGTGCGCGTCAACGTCGAGCGCTCGGGCGAGATCGGCCAGTTGGTCGCCGCCAACTATCAGTCGAGCATCATTTTCGTCCCGCTGCAGGACAAGATCGCCGAGACCGGGGAGCGGATCGACTACCACGCGCTGTCAAAGCGCATCGAGGTGCTGCGCGCGAAGTACGAGTCGGAGAAGATCAGGATCCACGTCACCGGTTTCGCCAAGGTGGTGGGCGATCTGATCGACGGCCTGCAGCAGGTGATGATGTTCTTCGCCGTGGCGATCGTCATCTGCACCGGCGTGCTGTACTGGTACACCCGCTGCCTGCGCAGTACGCTGCTGGTGGTCGGGTGCTCGGTGGTGGCCGTGGTGTGGCTGCTGGGCCTGCTGCCCACGCTCGGTTACGAACTCGACCCGTACTCGGTGCTGGTGCCCTTTCTCGTCTTCGCCATCGGCATGAGCCATGGCGCGCAAAAGATGAACGGCATCATGCAGGACATCGGGCGTGGCACGCACAGTCTGGTGGCGGCACGCTACACCTTCCGCCGTCTGTTCCTTGCCGGGCTGACCGCCCTGCTGGCGGACGCGGTCGGCTTCGCGGTCCTGATGGTCGTCGATATCCAGGTCATCCAGGATCTGGCGATCACCGCCAGCATCGGGGTCGCGGTGCTGATCTTCACCAACCTCGTGCTGCTGCCGATCCTGCTGTCCTACACCGGCGTGAGCCCGGTCGCCGCCCAGCGCAGCTTGAAGGCCGAGCTGATGGAGGCGGGCGGCGCCCCCCACGGCAAGCATCCGTTCTGGGCCTTCCTCGACCTGTTCACGCAGCGCAAATGGGCCCGCATTGCGGTGCTGGCGGGGCTGGCGATGGGGGCGGTGGGGCTTGCAGTGAGCTTTCAGCTCAAGATCGGCGACACCGATCCCGGCGCCCCCGAGCTGCGCCCGGACTCGCGCTACAACCGCGACAACGCGTTCATGACTGCCAACTATGCGGCCAGCAGCGACGTGTACATCGTCATGGTCCGCACGCCGCAATATGCCTGCGGCCAGTACGACACGCTCATGGCGGTCGATGCGCTCGAGCGCGAGCTGCAGCAGCTGCCCGGCGTAGAGGCGACCAGCTCGCTAGCCGGCCTGGCCAAGGTGTCGAACGCCGGCATGAACGAGGGCAGCCTGAAGTGGTTCGAGATTCCGCGCTCGCAGGACATGCTCAACGCGATCATCACCCGCGCCCCGCGCGAGATGTTCAACCAGAACTGCGACCTGCTCACCGTCTATGCCTACCTCAAGGATCACAAGGCCGATACGCTCGCTAGCGTGGTCAACGTGGTCGAAGCCTTCGCCGCGCGCCATGGCACCGATGAGGTGCGCTTCCTGAACGCGGCGGGCAACGCGGGCATCGAAGCGGCAACCAACATCGTGGTGCGCAAGGCCAACGTGCAGATGCTGTTCCTGGTCTATGCGGCGGTGATCGTGCTCGCCTTCATCGCGTTCCGCTCGTGGCGGGCCGTGGTGTGCGCGGTGGTGCCGCTGATGATCACCTCGGTGCTGTGCGAGGCGCTGATGGTGTGGCTCAACATCGGCGTCAAGGTCGCGACCCTGCCGGTGATCGCCCTCGGGGTGGGGATCGGCGTCGACTACGCGCTGTACGTGATGACGGTCACCCTGGCGCGACTCAAGGAAGGCATGAGCCTGTCCGCAGCGTACTACAAGGCCTTAATCTTCACCGGCAAGGTGGTGGTGCTGACCGGGATCACCCTGGGTCTGGCCGTGGCCACCTGGGCCTGGTCGCCGATCAAGTTCCAAGCCGACATGGGGATACTCCTTGCGTTTATGTTCATCTGGAACATGCTCGGCGCACTCATCCTGCTGCCGGCACTGGGGCATTTCCTGCTACGACCTAATAAAGCTGTGCTGGGCTGAAAACAAGGGGAGAAATGGAATGTACCGTCACATACTCGTCCCGCTCGATGGATCAGAACTGGCTGGATCTCTGCTCGCGCAAGCACTGGAATTCGCCTGTGCCCTCGGCGCCCGAATAACCTTCTTCACGATGGCGGAGGATTACGGCGCCACGCAGGAGGGTGCGCTGATGCGCACGCTGTCTCCCGAAACGTTTGACAACGAGATGAAACGCGAAGCCGCGGACATCTTGTTGAAAGCCATGGAGGCCGGTCAAGCCGCGGCGCTCGTCTGTGAAGCGGTAGTGCGCGTCGGCTCAGAAGCATATGTACAGATTATTCAGGTCGCACGGGAAAAGGGTTGCGATCTCATCTATATGGCATCGCACGGCCGTCGGGGACTGAAGGCTTTGATGCTCGGATCGCAGACCCAAAAAGTGCTGACCCACTCGCCGCTTCCAGTTTTTGTCGCCAAGGCTGCGGCGGGTAGTTGAATGCTGCGGACGGCGCTGCAGGGAGGCGAACCCTCTGCAGGACAGAGGGCGTGGTCCCCCGGTCCTGCAATGCAAAAGTGGGCGTAGCGTAGTGCAGACGGCCCACTCCAAGCGTCGAAACACCGGCACTGATCTATCCGGTCCTCCGACGGTCAACTCTCGCCTTCAGCGAGCTTGTATTTTTCGCATCGGTACGCCAGTTGCGATCGGGTAATGCCAAGCAGCCTCGCCGCAGCGGAGTAATTTCCATTTGAAATGGCGACGGCATTCTCGACCAAGGCCCTTTCTATTCCCTCCAGGGATACAGTTTTCCCATCCTCTTGAGTCCGCAACAACATCTTTAGCAAATCGGATGACGCACCGGAAATTTCGTCCGTTTTGGCCTGCACGTTCTTGAGCACTCCTTTTCCCGCTCCCATGGCTACCGACAAAACGTCCGGAGGCAGGGTTTCACCACTGGTGAACAGATGCGGCAAGTCTATCGTCCCCTCTTCTTCGGCAGATATCACCCCGCGCTCGACCAGGTTCTGCAGTTCCCTTATGTTTCCAGGGAATTCATAAGAAAGAAAGGCCCTGATGACTGCCGGCGTAAACCCGACCACTCTTCGATTATATTTTTCACAATAAAAATTTAGAAAATAATTCATCAGCAGCGGGATATCGTCCCTGCGAGCACGAAGTGGAGGAAGTCGAATAGGGTACACATTCAACCTGTAGAATAAATCCTCGCGAAAATTTCCATCCCGTACCGCCTGCCGCAAGTCGACATTGGTTGCAGCGACCACTCTTACATCGACCCGGATGCACCGGCTGCCACCCACTCTTTCGATTTCCCCTTCCTGCAGTGCCCGGAGCAACTTTCCTTGTGCGATCGGGCTCAATGTCCCGATTTCATCGAGGAACAAGGTCCCCCCGTCTGCCCGTTCAAATCGGCCGGGACGTGAAGCCACGGCCCCGGTGTAGGCCCCACGCTCGACGCCGAACAATTCGGATTCGATCAGCGTCTCCGGTATCGCTGCACAATTAACAGCGATAAAGGGATTTTCAGCACGCTTGCCGATGCGATGGAGCATGTGGGCAAACATTTCCTTGCCTACCCCGGACTCTCCCGTGAACAAGACAGTAGCGTCGGTCTTGGCGACACGCTGGAGCTGATGGCAGGCTGCATTGAAAGCAGCAGAAGCGCCTACCATTGCAGAATGGTACGGCGCGTTCTGCGTAAAAATGTCTGTACGTTCTCGACCCGCCACCGCCGCTATTACAGCGGTATGGCTCGTCGGAGAGCCGACAAAATCCTCGGCATTGAGACGCCGCATGTCCTCGGTGATGTCGTCCCACAGCTCAGCAGATTTTGCAATCAGACGACATACTGAATCACCCATCGACCGGCAGCTGACCTCCCGCGCAATCACGAGATGCCCGAGCAAGGTGCTCCCGTGCCCCATTGCATAACCGGTTAGCATCCAGCAAGTGGCTGAAGTTCCAAGACCATACGCGGCAATGTGCTCGTCCGCCTCGATCGAGTGATGCCATAAATACTCACCGTCGAATTGGCCGCTCTTCTGATCGAAGCTGAATCTTACGGGTTCGACCTTCACCATGCCTTCAAAAGAATGAAGGCGAGCCTTGTACAGCGCGGACAGGTCAGCATCGGGCCAGCGAGCCTGCTCCATGCGGGCATCGCGCGCGCCGGCAATATAGCCTATGCGCGTAAACAGGCCTCTTGCTTTTTCCACCCCCAAGCTGTCGATCAGCTCGCGCCTTAGCGCCCCGAATACATTGCCATGCAGCAATAGCATGCGCTGGTCATTGAGCCAGATATATCCGTCATCGGGAGAAAATGACAAACATGCCGAAATGTCCGACAACGATGGCGGAGCATCGGAGCGCAAGCTTGCATAATCGCCAAGTGGCGACGCCGAGGATCGTATGCCGCCCTCTCCGGTCGCAGCCCTGTCCTTGTTCTTTATCACGAAATGTCTCCTGAACCCTGCTTCTATTTTTATGAAGTCAACAGCCTCCTTCCCATCGCCATTTTCACGATTTCATGAACTCGGCTCAAGGATAAAAAATGCTGCAAAGCAGTATTTTTTATCCTTCTAACAGTATTGTCTATCGAAAAGTCCCTCACCCGGAAATGCTGCACTGCGCAATCCGACTTGTATCACTGCACTGGCATCCGTCTTGCTCAGCACAATACAGAACAATCCAGACTCGAACGATGAAAGCAAGTGAAAAAACCAATTTTGTCTAACGGACCCGGGATGCATCGATGATCAAGGAAGGGGATTTGTTGTGGACCCCCAGCGCCGACTGGGTAACGAACGCGAACGTAACTGCGTTCATGAACTGGCTGCAAGACACCCGTAAGCTGAAATTTGCGAATTACGGTGAACTCTGGCGCTGGTCGGTCACTGAACTGGAATCGTTCTGGGGGGCGCTCTGGGACTATTTTTCGATCGAAGCATCGGCAGCGCCCTCGTGCGTGCTCGGCTCCCGGAAAATGCCCGGCGCACACTGGTTTCCCGGAGCGAAGCTCAACTACGCACAGCACGTCATGCGCCAGGAACGCGCCGGCAGCCACGCCATCATGTATCTGAGCGAGAACACCCCCCTGACCGGCATGGACTGGGAGGATCTGGCCGGCCAAGTGCGCATCGTCGCGACGCAATTGCGGCGGCTGGGCGTGAAGCCCAACGACAGGGTTGTTGCCTACCTGCCCAATATCCCGCAGGCAATCATTGCCATGCTGGCGACGACGAGCATCGGCGCAGTCTGGGCAAGTTGCTCACCGGATTTCGGCTCGCATGGCGTTCTCGACCGCGTCGCCCAACTCGCACCCAAAGTCCTGTTTTGCGTGGACGGCTACCGCTACGGCGGCAAGGCGTTCGACCGCCGCGGTGAGGTTGGGGAAATCATCGGCGCGCTCGACAGCATCGAACACGTCATACATCTTCCCTATCTGGAGCCGCACAACCCGCCCCCCCCAGACAAACGGGTCCGGTCGTGGGAAACCTTGCTCGATCACCCTCCCGTCCCGGCGGACGGATTCCAATTCGAACAGCTGCCCTTCGACCATCCGCTGTGGATTCTGTTCTCGTCCGGCACGACCGGTCTGCCCAAGGCCATCGTGCACAGCCATGGCGGCATCCTTCTCGAAATGCACAAGCTGCTCGCCTTCCACATGGACATTCACCCCGGCGAGCGCACCTTCTTTTTCACCACCACCGGCTGGATGATGTGGAACGCGGTGGCCAGCTCGCTGCTGGTGGGCGCATGCCCGGTGCTCTATGACGGCAACCCGGCCTATCCGACCCCGGACGTGCTGTGGAAGATGGCCCAGGATTGTGGCGCCGCTTTTTTCGGTGCCAGCCCGACCTATGTCGACATTATGAACAAGACCGGCATCGTGCCAGCCGCCCGGTACGACCTGTCGAAGCTGCGGGCGATCATGCCGGCAGGCTCGCCGGTGTCTCCCGAGTGCACCGCCTGGTTCTATCAGAACGTCAAGGAAGACCTGTGGATCGCCACCGGCAGCGGCGGCACCGACTGCTGCACCGGCTTCGTGGGCGGTGTGCCGACCCTGCCGGTCTATGCCGGTGAAATTCAGGCACCGTCGCTCGGTGTAGCCGCAGCGGCATTCAACGAGCAGGGCGAACCGGTCATCGATGAAGTCGGGGAACTGGTGATCACCGAACCCTTGCCGTCGATGCCCGTCTGCTTCTGGAACGACCCTGAACAGGTGCGCTACCGCGAAGCCTATTTCGAGGAATTCCCGGGCGTCTGGCGCCACGGCGATTTCTTCCGCATCAATGCGCGCGGGGGATGCTTTGTGCTCGGTCGCTCGGACGCAACGCTGAACCGCCAGGGGGTGCGCATCGGCACCGCGGAGATCTACCGGGCACTGGCGACGCTCGACGAAATCGAGGATGCGCTGATCGTCAATCTCGACCTGCCGCACAACCAGTTTTTCATGCCGCTGTTCGTGAAACTGTCTGCAGGCGTAGAGCTCGATCCGGACCTGGAAAAGCGCATCACCACTCTCCTGCGCAAGGAATACACGCCACGCCATGTGCCGGACCGGATCATCGCAGTGCCTGGCATCCCGGCGACGCTCACGGGCAAGAAAATGGAAGTGCCCGTGCGCAAGATCCTGATGGGCCTGCCGGTCGAAAAAGCGGTCAACCGCAACACCATGGCCAATCCCCAGGCGCTCGATTTTTTCATCCACTACGCGAAGTCCCAGCAGGACTATTCGCTGGTCTGAGAGCCGGCACGGCAACTATAAAATCAGGAGACAGTCATGGCCGACAAACCTAAGGTGCTTCTAGTGGCCACACGGGACACCAAGAACGAGGAATCGCAATACATACGGCAGTGCCTGGAAGATGCGGGAGTCGAGGTGTACCACTTGGACGCCAGTATCCGCAGCACGCTGGACGGGGACGTGGCGATCGGACCTGACAAGATTGCCGGCGCTGCGGGCATGACGATGCCCGAGATCCGTGCGCTCAGGCATGAAGGATTATGCTTGGAGGTGATGATCAGGGGCGCACTCAAGTGCGCCGATGAATTGAACCGCAACGTGGGCCTGAGCGGCATTCTCGGCCTGGGCGGTTCGATGGGGACGGTACTTGCCACCCGGATCATGCAGACCTTTCCCTACGGACTGCCCAAGGTCATGATTTCCACCATGGCTTCGGGTATGACCGGCCCGTTCGTCGGCGCCAAGGACATCATGATGGTGAATCCGGTCTGCGACATTTCGGGGCTGAACTCGATCACCCGCAACGCCTTCCGCAGTGGCGCGCTCGCAGTGGCGGCAATGGCCCACGACTACCAGTCCGGGGAAGCCGGCGGAAACAAGCCGCTGATCACCGTCTCAACCCTCGGCACCACGGAGAAATGCAGCGCGCGTGTCCGCCGTTCGCTCGAGCAGCAAGGGTTCGAGGTCATGGTGTTTCATACCCTCGGTACTGGCGGTGCGGCGATGGAGCAGATCATCCGCGAGCGCGACGTTGCGGTCGTCATCGACATGTCGCTGATCGAGGTCAGTGAATATCTTCATGGCGGCTTGTGCGCGACGGGACCGGATCGCGGCAAGGCGGCGTTGGAGAAAGGGGTGCCGACCATTTTCGCCCCCGGCAACCTGGACTTCCTCGTGGCGGGGCCGCTGGCAGAAGCCAAGGTGCGATTCCCCGGCAGGCGTTATCACGAGCACAACCCGGCACTGACTGCGGTACGCGCCGAAGCGCAAGAATTCCGCAACGATGCCGAGCACCTGGCAGGCCTGATCAGGACTGCCCGGGGGCCGGTCAGCTTCTTCGTGCCGCTGCAGGGTTTTTCCAATCACGACAGCCCGGACGGCCACCTCCACGACCCGTCGCTGCCGCCGGTGTTCCTCGCGCACCTGAAAACGGTGATGCCCGCGGGCGTGCCGGTGGTCGAGTTGCCGCTTCATATCAACGACGAGAAATTTGCCGATGCGCTGGTCGAGCAGGCCGTCGCTTTTTCGAAATATCGCAGCGAGGCTGCAAGCAAATGAAACTGACCAACGAAGATGTCAACGAGATCCTGCAGCTGCTGGACGCAGGCCCATTCAATGAACTGAATCTGCAGACCTTGCGCTTCAAGCTGCAGTTGCGGCGCGGCAGCGACGGCATGTGGACGCAGGACGGGCAGATCCTTTCCGCCCCCAACCTGCTGTCACCGGCCACGACGGCAGCAACGCCGCCCGCCAGCGCAGCCCATGCGCCGCAGCAATCCAGGCATGCAGAAACGGAACACCTCGTTTCTGTCCGCACGCCGCTGCTGGGCACCTTTTATCGCACGCCCAAGCCTGGCGCCCCCGCGTTCGTGGAAGTAGGCAGCCACGTCGAGCCGGACACCCTGGTCGGCATCGTCGAAACGATGAAGCTGATGAATTCGGTATACGCGGGAACGGCCGGGAAAGTCGTGGAAATCTGCGCGAAGGACGCGGCAACCGTCGAGCACGACGAAGTGTTGATGCGCATCGAGCCGGAGAGCACATGACCATCCGCCGCATTCTCATCGCCAACCGCGGCGAGATCGCGGTGCGCATCGTGCGCACCTGCCAGCGTCTCGGAATCGTAACCGTCCTCGCCGCCTCCGAGGCCGATCTCGATTCGCAGGCCGCGCGCCTGGCTGACCAGACGATCTGCATCGGACCGCCGAAATCATCCGCCAGCTACCTCAGTGTCGACGCCGTCGTTGGCGCCGCGCTTGCGGCAAAAGTCGATGCGATCCATCCTGGATACGGTTTCCTGTCCGAAAATCAGCGCCTCGCCCAGGCTTGTTCCGCTGTCGGGATTATTTTCATCGGACCGACCGAAGCTCAGCTCGATGCCGTTGGCGACAAGCTCAAGGCGCGCAGCCACGCCCTGGCCGCCGGGCTCCCGGTCGTGCCGGGTGGCGAAGTCGACAGCGTCGAGGACGCGCGTGCCCTAGCCGAAAAAACAGGCTGGCCGATTCTGATCAAGGCCGTCAGCGGCGGCGGCGGCCGCGGCATGAAGCTGGTGCATGAACCGGACCAACTCGCCGCGACGATCGAACTGGCGATGGCCGAAGCGCACGCCTCATTCGGCGATCCCCGGGTCTATCTGGAGCGCTACGTCGCGTCCGGACGCCATGTGGAAGTGCAGGTGCTGGGAGACGGCGAGAACGTGATTCATCTCGGAACGCGGGATTGTTCGATTCAACGTCGCTACCAGAAGCTGGTCGAGGAAGCGCCTGCCCCGAACCTGCGCGACGGCCTGCGGGCCGACATGCACTGTGCCGCGATCACCTTCGCGAAGCACCTCGAATACCGCGGACTCGGCACCGTCGAGTTGCTGGTCGACTGCGAGCGGGACACGTTCTACTTCCTGGAAATGAACGCGCGCATCCAGGTCGAACACCCGGTCACCGAGGCGATCTGCGGGCTCGACTTGGTCGCCGAACAAATCGCGGTCGCCGAAGGAAAACCGCTGCGCTTGACGCAGGACGACGTGCACCTCACCGGTCACGCCATCGAGTGCCGCATCAACGCCGAAGACTGGACACAGGATTTCCGCCCCAGCCCCGGCACGGTGAGCCGCGCAGTGTTTCCGCTGGGCGAAGGCGTGCGTGTGGATACGCACATCCAGACCGGCGCCCGCGTGCCCCCATTCTACGATTCCCTCCTTGCCAAGCTGATCGTCCACGGTACCGACCGCACCCAAGCCCTCGAGCGCCTGCGCCATGCGCTGGCGCAGTGCGTAATTTCCGGCGTGAGCACCAACCTGCCGATGCACGTCGAACTGATGCAGCAGGAGGAGTTCGCCCGCGGCGGCGTGAACACTGCGTATTTCCCGTGGTTCCTGGAAAACCGGGCGACCGCATTGCGCGACCAGCGTGTCGCGAAAGGAAACTGACATGGCTCATCTCCAGCTCATCGACACCTCGATCCGTGACGGCAACCAAAGCCTGTGGGGCGCGACGGGGCTCAATACGCCGCAGATCCTGTCGATCGCGCCGGTTCTCGACCGGGTCGGTTTCCGCGCCATCAATTATGCGTCCAGTACACACATGGGGATGGCGGTCAAGACCCACCGCGAAGACCCCTGGGAGCGCATCCGCCTGACCCACGCGGCGATGCCCGACACGCCGCTGGAATTCATCGGTACCGGGCTGCGCTTCATCTCCTGGGAGAGCCAGCACCCGGAATTCATGCAGCTTGTTTACGACCGGCTCGTCATCAACGGCATTTCGCGCTTTATCGTCATGGACCCGATGAACGATGCGCAGGCCATGCTCGAATCGGCGGGCATGATGCGCAAGGCCGGCGCACGCGAGATCATCGCGGCCCTCACCTACACCATCAGCGTCGTGCACGACGACGCCTACTATGCGAACTTTGCCGCGCAACTGGTCCGCTCGCCCGACATCGACCGCCTCTACATCAAGGATCCGGCCGGCATCCTGACTCCTGAACGGGCGCGCACGCTGATCCCGGCGATCCGTGCGCAACTGGGCGGCAAGGCCCTTGAACTGCATTCCCACTGCAATATCGGACTGGCCCCGATCACCTACATGACTGCGGCCGAGCTGGGCATCGACGTCCTGCAGGTCGGCTGCGGCGCGCTGAGCTCCGGCACGGCGCTGCCGAACGCGCAGCGCGTCGTCGCCAACCTGCGCGAGCTGGGCCACACGGTGGACATCGACGACCGCGCGCTGGCCCGGGTATCGGACTACTTCACCCGCATCGCGGCCGCCGAGAACCTGCCGGTCGGCATGCCCCAGGAATTCGATGCCGCCTTCCTGCGCCACCAGGCGGCAGGCGGCTACATCTCGACCACGCGGCGGCAACTTGCGGAACTCAAGCTCGAACATCGCTTTGACGAGGTCATGGAAGAGCTGAGCCGGGTGCGGGCTGAGCTGGGCTATCCCATCATGGTCACGCCCTTTCCGCAGATGCTCGGTTCGCAAGCCTTCTATAACGTGATCGGTAGCGAACGCTATGCCAACGTCTCGGACCAGGTGATCCGCTACGTTCTCGGCAATTTCGGCCGGCCCACCGGCGTCATCGATCCGCAAGTGAAGGACCGGATCCTCGCCCGCCCCCGTGCCAAGGAACTCATGAACGAGCCGCCACCGCCGACGCTGGCGGAAATGCGCCGGCAGTTCCCGCCCGGCATCTCGGACGAAGAGTTCCTGCTCCGTGCAACCATGCCGTCCGAACAGGTCGAGGCCATGATCGCGGCCGGTCCTGCACGCCGGCACTACAACCCGGATGTGCAGCCCATCATGAAGCTGATGCGCGAGCTGCAAACACGCCCCGACGTCTCCGACGTCGTGATCGACAAACCCAATTTCCGCCTCGAGCTGCACGGCAACAGCAGCAAGGAGAACACCCATGCGTGACGACAGCGTCGCTTTTGCCGGACAGAACATCCCTGAAGCCGCACTCACCCGCCTCGGCCAGACACGCGGTTTCGTCTTCGACATGGACGGAACACTGTTGCTCGGCAATGAGCGCAACCACGACCTAAAGCCGCTGCCCGGCGCGCTGGAAATCACTCACTGGCTGACCGAACGCGGCATTCCGTTTGCCATCTTCACGAATGGGACCACGCGCCCGCCCGAGGAGTACGCAGCCATGCTGGGCAAGCTCGGCTTCGCGCTGCCCGACGAAGCGATGATGACGCCGGCGAGCAGCGCGGTGGATCTGTTCGTCCAGCGCGGCTACAAGCGCGTGCTGGTGCTCGGCGGCGACGGGCTGGCGATGCCGCTGCGCAAGGCCGGCATCGAGGTCGTCGCCCCGGTCGGCAAGCCCCAGGCCGATGCGGTGATGATCGGCTGGTATCGCGAATTCACGATGAACAATCTGGAAGCGGCCTGCTACGCAGTCTGGGGCGGCGCCCAGGCCTACAGCGCTTCGCAGGCGCTGTTTTTTGCCACCGCGGCCGGCAAGACGCTCGGGACATCCCGCGCCATCTCCGCGATGCTCAAGGATCTGACCGGCTGCCGGGTGCAGGTCGTGGGCAAACCCTCGATTCACGCCTTGAAGGCCGCAAGCCGCGGCCTCGGCGTGCGGCTCAAGGACATGGCGGTCGTTGGCGATGATCCCGAACTGGAAGTCCCGATGGCCCACCGCGGCCGCTCGCTGGCCATCGCGGTCAATACCGGCTTGGGCAATGCCGATTCGTTCTCACACTTGCCCCCGACACGAGGGCCGCATTTGACCGTGCATGGGGTCGATGAGCTGCTGCGATTGCTGCAACGCCAGGCGCTTTAGGCATCAGTGGATTCCCCGCCCCGGACGAGCCGCCCATTCAAATCCAGCGACACACGCAACGGAGATGCAGTGCAATGAAACTGACTGAAGAACAGGGACTGAAGGAGATCGAGGGTATCGTCGGCGCGGCGCATCTGCTGACCGACGCCGCGACCCTGGCAGGATATTCCGTCAACATGCTTGCCACCGGTGACATTCTGCCCGCGGCGGTGGTGCGGCCGGCCTCGACGGAAGAACTTCAGCAGGTAGTGAAAATTGCCAACACTTACAAGACGCCGGTATGGCCGTTGAGCGGAGGGCAGAACCGCGGTTACGGCATGGCCTGCGCAGCCAAACCAGGCAGCATCATCATCGACCTGAAAAGGATGAATCGAATCCTCGAAGTCAACGTCGAGCTTGCCTACGCGCTGGTCGAACCCGGCGTGACATTCGCCCAGCTCTATCGCTATCTCAGGGACAATGACATTCCCTTGTGGATGGATGTCCCGAGCGGCAGCCCGGAAGGCTCCTGCCTGGGTAACATCACGGAGCGGGGGGCCGGGTACACGCCGCTGGGGGAGAAGTTCCTGTTCAGTTGCGGCATGGAAGTCGTCCTCGCCAACGGACAAGTGATCCGGACCGGCACCGGAACACTGCCGAATTCGCAGACTTGGCAGATTTTCAAGTGGGGTTATGGGCCGTCCCTCGACGGACTGTTCACCCAATCCAATTTCGGTATCGTCACCAAGGCAGGGTTCTGGTTGATGCCGCGCCCCCCGGCCTACGAACCGCTTGCGGTCATCATGGATGAACCGGAAGCGGTCTACAAGGCGGTCGAAGTGCTGCGCCCGCTCAAGCTCAACATGGTCATCCCGAACGGTGCCTGTGTCACCCACGTGCGCAAGGCGCTGGGGCTGACGGCGTGCTGGGGTGAGGGAAAAAACATCCTGCCCCAGGTCGGCCGGCGCTTCGACTACAGCCCAGAAACCCTGCGGGAATTGAAGCAAACATACCGACTGGGCGAATGGAACTTCGCCGGCGCGCTCTACGGCTTGCCGGAAACCGTCCAGACCTACCGGCGGATCGTCGAAAACGCCTTCCGCTCGGCCCTTCCCGGATGCCGTTTCCTGAGCGCCGAAGAACAAGCGGCGAGTCCCTACTGGCGTGCCCGGGAAAAGGCGATGCGCGGCGAGCCGCTGTGGGAATTCGACATGTCGGACTGGGAAGGCAAGGCAGGGGCGCTGTGGATTTCACCGGTCGCCCCCGTCACCAACGATGCCGTCGGGCAGCAGATCCGGATCGCCGAAGAGACTTACGCCAAATATGGCTTCCACTATGCTGCGGAACTGATCCTCGGGACCGGTCGCGATCTGCATCACATCATCTGGCTGCTGTTCGATCGCAGCGATGCCGAAGAACGCAGCCGCGCCGAGCAGTGCGAGCGGGAAATGTACGACCGCTACTGCGAGGTTGGCTACCTGCCTTACCGGACCGGACTCTCCACCGGCGACTACCTGATGCGCAAGCTGGGTCCGTTCAGGGACCTCTGCCACGACCTGAAACAGCTCTTCGACCCAAACAACATCCTGTCGCCAGGCAAGTCGGGAATCGATCTGGCCAATCGCTCATAACCCGGTAACCGAGGTGTATTTCATGAAGCAGAATTTGTCTGGAAAAGTAGCGTATGTCTCCGGTGCGGCCTCGGGAATCGGCGCCGCCATTGCGCGGGTGTTTGCTGCGGAAGGCGCATCCGTGCTTCTCGGAGACGTCCAGGTGGAGCGCGGCGAGACCGTTGCCGCACACATCCGGGAGCAGGGGGGCAGGGCGCTTTTCATTCACCACGATGTCTCCGACGAGCGGCAATGGGAAAGCGCGCTTGCCTGCGCAGTCGAGGAGTTCGGCGGAATGGACCTCCTCGTCAACAACGCCGGCATCGAGCAGACCGGCCTGCTCGCAGACGTCGAACTCGCCGACATCAACAAACTCCTGGCAGTCAATGTGGCCGGCGTGATCCTCGGCCACAAGCACGCGATCCGGACGATGCGCCCGGGCGGCAGTGCGGGCAAAGGCGGCAGCATCATCAATTTGTCATCGGTGGCAGGGTTGATCGGCACTCCCGCGCTGGGCGTGTACAGCGCCACGAAAGGCGCGGTGCGGCTGCTCAGCAAGGCGGCCGCGGTCGAGTGCGGCCGGCTCGGCTACGGCATCCGGGTCAACTCGATCCACCCGGGCCTCGTGGATACCGACATGGGCGTCAAGCTGGTGGATGATTTCGTCGGGCTTGGAGTCTTCGCCGATCGCGAAACGGCGCTGCGGCAAATGCTCGAAACCTATCCCATCGGCCGCACCGGCGTCCCCGGCGACATCGCCGGCACGGCCCTCTTCCTCGCCAGCGAGCAATCGAGCTGGATCACCGGGACCGAAATCGTGGTGGACGGGGGAATGACGATCAGCTGACCCCCCATCGGCCATGCCAGAAAGACCAGACCAAAGGAGAACATCATGCTGCTCGAAGGGAAAACCGCGCTGGTGACGGGTGCCGGCAACGGCATCGGCCGCACCATCGCGCTCACCTACGCCGCCGAAGGGGCGAACGTCGTCGTTTCCGACATCAGTGACGAATGGGGCCGGGAAACACTCGCCCTGATCGAAGGCAAGGGCGGAAAAGCCGTTTTCCAACACGCCGACACCGCCCACCCCGAAGACCATGACGAGCTGATCGCCGCGGCCAAACGCGCCTTCGGCCGCCTCGACATTGCCTGCAACAACGCCGGCATCAGCGGCGAATTCACCCCTACCGCGGAAACGACCGACGCCCAGTGGCAACGAGTCATCGGCATCAACCTGTCGGGCGTGTTCTACGGCGTGCGTGCGCAGATTCGCGCCATGCTCGAAACCGGAGGCGGCGCGATCGTCAATATTTCTTCCATTGCCGGGCAGATCGGCATCGAGGGCATCACGCCCTACACCGCCGCCAAGCACGGCGTGGTGGGTCTGACGAAAACGGTCGCCTGGGAATATGGCAGCAAGGGCATCCGCATCAATTCGGTCGGTCCGGCCTTCATCAATACCACGCTGGTTCAGAACGTTCCCCTCGAAACACGCCGGCAGCTCGAACAGATGCACGCCCTGCGCCGCCTAGGCGAAACGGAAGAAGTCGCCAATCTCGTCGCCTGGCTGAGCAGCGACAAGGCCAGCTTCGTCACCGGCAGCTATTACGCGGTCGACGGCGGCTACCTCGCACGATGATCCTCATCGCTCACTAAAATCAATCAGAGGAATATCAATGTCTGCACACGTTCAGGTAATCGGGGTCGGCATGGTCAAGTTCGTGAAGCCCGGCGCTCATGAGCCCTATGAAATCATGGCGTCGAAGGCCATTCGCGCCGCCCTTGCCGATGCCGGCATCAGCTACGACAAAATCCAGCAGGCCTACGCCAGCTACGTCTTCGGCGACAGCGCCTGTGGCCAAGCCGCCCTGTACCGGGTCGGCATGACGGGCATCCCGCTTTTCAATGTAAACAACAACTGCTCCTCGGGCTCGTCGGCGCTGTTCCTTGCCCGGCAGGCCGTTCTTTCCGGCAGCGTCGACTGCGCCCTGGCCTTCGGTTTCGAGGAAATGCGTCCGGGCGCACTGGGCGCGGTCTGGAACGATCGCACTTCCCCGCTGCTCGAGATGGAAGATCAGCTCGAAAAGATCGTGCCGGGCCTACCGTCTGCGTCCAACGCACATCGCCTGTTCGGCTCCGCCGCTCTGGCCTACATCGAGAAGACCGACGCCAACCCCAACATCTTTGCCAAGGTGGCAGTGAAGACCCGCAAGCATGCGATGAACAACCCGCTGGCGATCTTCAACCAGCCCCTCACCGTCGAAGAAGTCATGCAGTCACCGGTGATTTTCGCCCCTTATCTGACCCGTCTCGAAGCCTGCCCGCCTTCATGCGGCGCGGCGGCGGCCATTGTGTGCAGTGAAAAGTTCGCCCGCCGCCACGGCCTTGCCCGCGGCATCAACATCCTCGCCCAGGCGATGACCACCGACCGTCCGGCGCGCAACGACAACCCGATCGATCTCGCCGGTGCCGACATGACCCGCAACGCCGCCGCGCAAGTTTACGCGCAGGCCGGGATCGGCCCCGAGGATATTGACGTCGTCGAACTGCATGACTGCTTCACCTCGAACGAGGTCATCACTTACGAGGGGCTGGGACTCTGTGGCGATGGAGAAGCGGAAAAATTCATCGCAGCGGGTGACAACACGTACGGCGGAAAATATGTCATCAACCCCTCCGGCGGACTCATGTCAAAAGGGCACCCGCTGGGGGCGACGGGCCTCGCCCAGTGTACCGAGCTGGTTTCCCAATTGAGAGGGGGGGCCGGAGCGCGGCAGGTCAGTGGGGCGCGCCTTGCGCTTCAGCATAACTTGGGGCTGGGGGGAGCCTGTGTCGTCACCCTGTACGGAAAAAGCGCCTGAATATCTGATCTGATTTGCTTCATTTTCCAACTGAGGACGGATCGTGATCACAACGATTGTCGAATACAAGCTTCCTTCCGCCCTAACCAGGGGTGAAATTCTTGAAAAATTCAAAGCGGCCCAGGAAAAATTCATCCATACCAAAGGGTTATTGAAAAAATATTTCTGCTACAACTCCTCCGACGCCACTGGAACGAGCGTTTACCTCTGGGAAAGCTTGTCGTGCGCAGAAGCCTTCTTCACCTCCGAAATGTTGCATGCGTTTGAAAAAACTTTTGGATGCCGCCCTGAAGTAAGGCATGTCGATACGCTCATGACGATCGACAACGTCACTGACGAAGTCTCAGTTTTCCACGCCTGAGCAGTCGATGACAGTCATGCGCGCAGACCGCCTATTACCGGCATGGCGTCGCAACTGTTTTACAGGGGCACGGACTGCCAATGCAGCAGCATTTTTGACAGGTAAATTGCATGAAAGCGATCACATTACGTAGCCCCGGCGGTCTCGACCGCCTTGAACTCGTCGAACTTCCTGACCCGGGACAGCCCGGACCGGGCGAGATCAGGGTGAGGATTCACGCCAGTTCCCTGAATTTCCACGATCTTGGCGTCGTCAGCGGCGCCATGCCGGTCGCCGATAACCGCATTCCGATGTCCGATGGCGCCGGAGTCGTCGAAGCGATCGGCGAGGGGGTCGATGAGTTCGCCGTCGGCGACGCGGTCGTTTCGACTTTCTTTCCGCACTGGCTCGATGGCGAAGCCCCGATCGCCGATTTCTCCACCACCCCGGGCGACGGAGTCGATGGCTACGCCTGCGAACTTGTTGTTCGACCGGCGACGGCCTTCACTCACAGCCCGCGGGGCTACAGCCACGCCCAGGCCGCCACTCTGACGACCGCGGGGCTCACCGCGTGGCGCGCGCTGATCTACAACGGCGGCTTGAAAGCCGGGGACAGCGTACTTGTGCTGGGCACGGGTGGCGTATCGATCTTTGCACTCCAGTTTGCCAAGGCAATGGGAGCAACCGTGATCGCCACCTCATCTTCGGACGAGAAACTCGAGCATGCCAGAGCGCTCGGCGCCAGCCACACCATCAACTACTGCAGCCAAGCTCAATGGGCTTCGCGCGTGCTCGATTTCACCGGCGGCTGCGGCGTCGATCACGTTATCGAAGTCGGAGGCCCCGGCACCCTGGCTCAATCGATCCAGGCCTGCCGGATAGGCGGCCACATCGCATTGATCGGCGTGCTGACGGGAGGAGCAGGGGTGGTGCCCACTGCGGCGCTCATGAAGCGCCAGCAACGCCTGCAAGGACTGATCGTCGGGAATCGTCGTCAGCAGAACGAACTGGTCCGTGCCATCGAAGCGACCGGGATCTTTCCGGTCATAGACCGATCCTTCACGCTCGAAACCATTGCCGACGCCTTCCGGTTACAGAAGGCGGGAGGGCATTTCGGGAAAATAAGCCTTGAATTTTGACCGCAACCCCAGGTTTTCGAAAGGCACACCAGGCTCTGCAACTGGAGCCCGGACACCGCCTGCTCAGTATGCAGCGTCTTAAGTCTTAAATAACACTGTTCGCCCAACAACCTCCTGGAGACTCACGGTGATTTCAAGAAGAGCTTTCCTGCAAGGGTCAGTGGCAATGGGAGGTTTAGCGCTTGCCGGGACTTCGATCCCAGGCTTCGCTGCCCCTGCGACCCTTAGCCAGTACAAGGCCCCTTTATCCCTATTTTCTGCCATATACGACAACGGTTTTCCCGCCAGCGCAGCTTTTGGCGCTGCGACCGAGGAGCAAGGCTACTCGACCCATGACATCGACGGCGACATTACCGAACTCTGGGTGCATCACTTGGCCGAGCAGTGGCAGCGCGAGCCGGTGGCCATTGCGGGTCTGACACACGCCAGTGCCTTGTTCGTGCTCGAACGCATGGGGTGGGATCATGGCTTGCGCGTCATTTTCCGCGCCCGCCATCAGTTCCAGGCCAACGGCGATATTGAACACCGGCTGTCCGGCCCGGCCTCCATGCTGAATGCGTTCAAAACCACCGTTTCGGAGCACGCCAGTCTTGGCGCCTGCATGGCTGGCGTCCTGTCCCATTGCCACGGCCCGGAACAGGTTTTAGCGACCCTGTCGCTCATGGCCCGGTCCGGCCTCGAACCGAACGCCCGCCGCGACGACGTCCCGCTGGTTTCGTGGGTCATTGCCCCGCGGTCTTCCTCCCTGCCTGCCTGCAATGGTTTTGATACTGTCGAAAGGATCGTGTAATGAAACTTCCCAAAGGTGTCAGTGCGGCAGACTTCAATGCCACACTAAAAGAATTTCGTCTGGTTGTTGGCGAAGAATGGGTATTCACCAACGATGAGGATATGCATCTTTATCGAGATGCTTATTCCCTGGCCTGGGAAGAGCCCAGTGAACTGGTCGCATCCGCGGCGGTTGCGCCAGAAAACGTCGAGCAAGTGCAGGCAGTAGTGCGGGTCGCCAGCAAGTACAGGGTCCCGCTGTTTGCCATTTCCACGGGCAAGAATCTGGGCTATGGCGGCTCCGCTCCGAACATGGCCGGCAACGTCATCATCGATCTCAAGCGCCTGAAGAAAATCATCGAGGTCGATGATAAAAGGAACTTCTGCATCGTCGAGCCGGGGGTCTCCTATTTTGATCTGTACAAGCACATTCACGAACACGGCTTCAAGGTCATGATGGACGTACCCGATCCCGGCTGGGGGAGCCCGCTGGGCAATGCGGTCGACCATGGCATTGGCTACACTTGGATGAATTATCGTGACCACTTCGGCTCCCACTGCGGCATGGAAGTGGTGCTCCCGGATGGCGAGATCATGCGTACCGGGATGGCGGCAGTGCCTGGCGCCAAGACCTGGGCTGAAAATAAGTACGGCTATGGCGCCTACGTCGATGGGCTGTTCGCCCAGTCCAATTTCGGCATCGTCACCAAGATGGGTTTCTGGATGCAACCGCAACCGGACCACTTCCTGAACGGCTTGGTGAAGGTTCCGAAATACCACGACCTGATCCCGCTGATAAACGGCGTCAACCGGATGGAAGACCAGGGGCTGATCGGCCACCCGCGCTACAGCTGCCCGATGGATCCCCTTTGCATGCAGATCGAGCCGGAGATATACAAGCCAACTCCCGAACTGATGGCCCTCAATAGCCGCCCAGGCGGTTCCTCAGTTGAGGAATATCAAGCCTATGCCGAGAAACAGGGCCACGAATTCTGGAATGTGACACTGAACTTTTACGGTCCGAAGGAAACTGTCTACGCCAACTGGGAATATGCGAAAAAGACAGTCTTTGCCGCCATTCCCGGCGTCCGGTTCGAGGAAATCGAGAACTATGCGTTCCCGCTCGAAAATGCGGAAGCGATCAAGAAAGTCCGCCATAAGGTTGCGCTGGGCATTCCGAACATGTCGATCTTCTCGATCGGGGCCCGCTCTGCGGCCATGCCGCAACCCGGGGACGGCCATGCGTGGTTCTCACCGATCGTCCCCCGCAACGGTGAGGAATTCATCCACGCGCACAAGGTATTCACTAAGGCCGCGCGCGAAATGAACATCACCTCCGCCCCCATCAGCGTTACCAACGTGCCCATGTCATGGCAGTACCGTACCTACCTTTACTTGTTCCCTGTTTTCGTTTCCCGTTCTGACAAGGAGCGCAACAGGAAGTCCGTTGACGACTTCAACAAGCTCATCACACTGGCCGCCGAAAATGGGTGGTCCGAATATCGCACGCCCCCCATATTCCAAGATGCGGTGGCAGCGACCTACTCCTTCAACAACAACATCCTGCTCAGATTCCAGGAGCGGCTCAAGGATGCCATCGATCCCCACGGAATCTTGGCGCCAGGACGCGGAGGCATCTGGCCCAAGCGATACCGGGAGAATTCATGATGAAAAAACTGCTTGGTGCATGCACTGCCATCGCAATGGCAGTGACATCCGGCCCTATAGAGGCCAGCGGGCAGACGGAGGCCGAGCGCGGTTTGGCCGTATTCCAGGAATGGTGTGTCTCGTGTCACGGAATCGGTCCGGGCCATCCGGGAACCCAGGCACTCGATCATCGCTATCAGGGCGTCCTTCCGGGCGCACTGGAGCAGCGCACCGATCTGTCGCCCGAGATCGTCAAGTCATTCGTCCGGAACGGGATCTCGGTCATGCCGTTTTTCCGCAAGACCGAGATCAGTGACGCTGAGCTCGATACGCTGGGAGCCTACCTGTCGCGCAATAACCCACGATAGCATTTCACCAAATAAATGTTGTAAACATCCTCGTCGCGGAGCGGCTCAATCGCAGCGGGCGCACTCTGCCGCTATGGGGATTTGAGGCCAGCCGGTGTTCCAAAGATGACCGATGATTGATGCATTGAAGCGTCGGCAAGGCACAGATCGGCACCGACGGCGGTCATTGGCGCCACGATCGCGCGTGCCAGAAGCGGCGAATGCGGGCGATACGGCATCGAGCAACAGCCGGCCGCTCCCGGCGCCGGGAACTGGGGCGCCGGTGCTGTCGTGCGACGAAAGAGCGGCAAGCTGTGCATCATGGCGGTGCGCGAATCGGCTGTCGACGCATCATGATCTCGACGACAAGCATGGCGCTGCCGCAGCAGCGACAGACGAAGGTCGGCGGTGGCGTTACGGCGCTTTCGTTGTCGACCGGTTCGGGTCGATGCACATCGAGCAAGGCACGCGCCGTGGCGAGACTCTGCTGTCGCCCGGCATTGGCCAGCAGTCCGTAGTGACGGATGCGGTGGAAACCCCTTGGCAACACATGCAACAGGAAGCGGCCGCATGAACTCGTCGGCGGCGAGCGTCATCGTCTTGTGGCGGGTACGCCCCTTGGCCCGGTAATCCTTCCAGCGGAAGGACACGTCATTCTCATCCATCGCCACCAATCGGCGGTTGGAGATGGCCACCCGGTGGGTGTAGCGGGAGAGGTAGGCCAATACGGCCTCGGGACCGGCGAACGGACGCTTGGCATACACCACCCACTCGCACCTGCGCAGCGGCACCAGTCCGGAGCGCGCCCAAGATACTTCGCGAAGTTGCGCACGGCGCGCACGTACCCTTCCTGGGTTCTGTCGCCCAGCTTGCGCATCCGCATGTCCTCAATCATGCGTTGGCGCAGTGGGCTGATGGGGCGGACAGTCGTTTCCATGATGTGCTCCTGTCGAAAACGAGGCGGATCGCCTCATTTCCAACATGGCAGAGCACTGCCGATGCGCACCCGCGACGTCCTGACTGTTCGAAGCGGTTCAGCACGCCCTACCGCGCGAGCGGTTTAGTCCGCGGTCGATCACTTGCCGGTCACCTGGCACTTCCGAATGGCGGCTCAACCGTTGGAAGCTGACGAACCGAAGCCCGAACGACGAACAGCGGTATCAGTCGTAGAGGGTCGTCGATGGCGCGTCGTCGCGTTCGACCGCCTCGGTGTGCATTACTGGCTCCTGGAACGCCGGGCGGGGGCGTCAGGCGAAGGCCTCCGGGTCTTGCATTCATACGGAAATGTCGCGCTGGCCATGCAGCACACGCCAGACACCGATGTGATCTGGCCGTTCGACATAGAAGACGAGGTAGGGGTAGGGAGACAGCGCCCAAGCGCGCAGACCAGGAAGGTGCAATTCATGCGCATAGCGAGGCGAACCCGTGCTGGGATGGCGACCGATGTGGGTGTAGGCCTGTTCCAATGCGTCGATGAAATCGAGTGCGACCGACGCGGCGCCCTCTTCCAGGTAGTAGGCGACCGCGCCGTCAACCTCCTCGTTGGCCTGCTCGCGCGGGAACTACCGGTTTGATCTTCACCCGCGAGAAACAGGCTTGGCAGCCTTGCGTACCCGGTCACGTAGCTTTTCGAAGTAAGCGGCATCGGCTGGCGATGCCGGTGCAGAGGCGGCGCCCGCCAGGAGCAAGCCACGTAACCGCTGGCGGTCCTGATCCTTGCGGATCAATTCGCGCACGTACTCGCTGCTGGTGCCGTAGCCACGCTCGCTGACCTGGGAATCCACGAAGGCCTTCAGACTGTCGGGCAAGGAAATGTTCATCGTGCTCATGGCTTCAGCCTAAGTGGCTTGGCAAAATTCGGCAAGAATCAGGTTGCCGGGCCTCCATGCTGCGCATTCCGACGAACGTGACCGCCTGCACCGACGAACGTGACCGGGGGGTCTGCGCGCGAAGCGTGGTGTTCAGATTCTAACCGTGTCGGTCACGATCACGGTCAATTCGGGGCACGGCGCAGGCTTATCCACAGGCGGCCGCCAGCGCGCCTCATACGCTGGCGGGCGGGCGCCTGTGGGTAAGGCGTCTCGCGCGCACGGCCTCATGCCTTTTCCTTTCTTCTCATCGACTCGCCCTTGAGGGCGAGCTTGTGCGCGGCGTGCACGACGCGATCGAGGATCGCATCGGCGAAGGTCGGGTCGCCCAGGTAGGTGTGCCAGTGCTCGATCGGCAGCTGGCTGGTGATCACGGTCGAACGCGTGCCGACGCGGTCGTCGAGCAGCTCCAGCAGGTCGCTTCGCTCCTGCGCCGACGGCGCGGCCAGGCCCCAATCGTCGATGACGATGAGATCCATGCGCGCGAGCTGCATCAGGCGTCGGCTGAAGCTGCCGTCGGCATGCGCGATGCGCAGCTCTTCGAAGAGCCGCGGCAGACGCACGTAATAGGCCGCGAGGCCCTGCCGGCACGCGGCATTGGCGAGCGCGCAGGCGAGCCAGGTCTTGCCGCTGCCGGTGGGCCCGGTGATGAGGCAGTTCTGGTGATGGCGGATCCATTGCCCGGTGCCGAGCGCGGCGATCTGGCTGCGCTCGAGGCCGCGCCCGGCGCGGTAGTCGACGTCCTCCAGGCAGGCGGCAGCGGCTTTGATGCGGGCGGCCTTGAGCAGCCGATCGATGCGTTTGCCGTCGCGCAGCAGGATCTCGCGATCGATGAGCTGGGCGAAACGCTCCTCGAAGCTGAGCGCGGTGATGGCGGGCTGGGTGAGCTGCTCCTCGAAGGCGCGGGCCATGCCTTCCAGGCGCAGGGTGCGCAGTTGTTGCAGGCTGTGTTGCATCAGCATCGATGTTCTCCGGTGGGTGGAATCAGTGGTAGTAGCGCGCACCGCGCAGGTTCTCGTGAGCGGCCGGTAGCGCGAGCTCGCTTTGCTGCGCAGTGGATGCGGGGAGCGGCGCGCGGTCGAGCCCGCTCTTGAGGATCGAGGCGACGTTGCGGTAACGCATCGCCCCGAGGGTGACGGCGCGGGTCGCCGCGGCTTCGAGGCGTTCGTTGCCGTATTGACGACCGAGGCGCATCAGCCCGAGGCACGCCCGGTAGCCCTGCTCGGGGTGCGGCATGCGTTCGAGTTGGTGGCTGACCACCTGCTCGGTGTGAGGCCCGACCGTGGCGCCCCAGGCGATGAGTTTGCCCGGGGACCACTGACGGTGCGCCTGATGCGATGCGGGCATGTGCTCGGTGAGCGTGGTGAAAGCCCCGTGCCGGTGGCTTCTCGCATGCACCGCAACGCGACGGCCTGCGGCAAAGCATTCGATGCTGCTCGCGGTGATGCGTAACTCCACCGGTTGGCCGGCGAGCGCATACGGCACGCTGTAGTAATGCCCGTCGAACTCGACGTGGTAGTCGATGTTGGGCTTGGCCCGTTTCCATTGGGCGAACTGGAACGCGGTGGCGGGCAACGGGCGCAGCGCCGGCCGATCGAGCGTCTCGAACGCTTCGTGGCGCGAGCCTGGCAGGCGCCGGAAGGCACGCGTGTTCAGCGGCTCGAGTAACGCGGCGATCGCCTCGTTCAACTCTCCCAGCGAGAAGAAACGTCGATGCCGCAGCCGCGCCAGAATCCAGCGCTGCACGATCTGTACGCCGACTTCGACCTTGGCCTTGTCCTGCGGCTTGTAGGGGCGCGCGGGCAGGATCGCCACGCCGTAGTGCGCGGCGAACTCGGCGGTGGTGCGCTGCAGTTGCGGCTCGTAGCGGTCGGCCTGCCCGACGAGCGAGCGCGTATTGTCGGGCACCACGAGCTCGGGCACGCCGCCGATGAAGGCCAGCGCCCGGGCGAGCGAGCCCAGCCAGTCGGCCTGCGACTGCGTCGCCGTGGCGCAGGCGAACGTATAGCTCGAGGCGCCGAGCACCGCGACGAAGATCTGCGCGCGCGAAATCTCGCCCGTGTCGGCGTCGACGATCGGCACCGTGTCGCCCGCGTAATCGATGAAGAGTTTCTCGCCGGCGCGGTGCACCTGGCGCATCGAGCGCTTGAGCGTGCGGGCGAACGCGCGGTACAGGTCGCAAAAGCGCGAGTACTGATAGCTCGGCCCGTCGGCCGTCTGCACGTACTCTTCCCACAGCAGCGCCAGCGTGACGTTCTTTCGCTTGAGCCCCTGATGCACCGCCGCCAGATCCGGCGGCACATTCGCGACGCTCGCGCCACGTCCACGCCGGGCGACCCCCAGCACCCGGCGCAACTCGGCCTCGTCGGCCGCCGACAACTCGGCCCACGGCCGGCCGCACTCCTCGGCCGCCTTCACATACTTGGCGACCACGCCTTTGGAAATCGACAGCGCGCGGGCAATGCGCTCATGCGACAGCGCGCAGTCGTATTTGAGCCGTAACAGCTCCCTGATCTTGTGCATGGCAATCCGCTCCGCCGGCATCCTCGGTCTCCGCGCAAAGCGCGCGAGGGTAGCCGGCCTGACAAACGACGTTGCCACGCTTGGCCTCACAAACCCGTTCCGATTTGATCGTGACCATTGATTCCGACATCGTGACCGCCCATTCCGACAACTCGCCGAAATCGGTCACGATCAAATCGGAATCCGCGGTCACGACCGCGGATTCACCGGTCACACTATTTCGGAGTCAGCGGTCACGTTGGGTCGGAATCCGCAATAGGCGAAGGCTTTCGCCAGCGGCGACTTCGGCAGCAGGGTCGGGGCGTGCGCGGTGAGCCAGCGATGAAACCAGGCGAGCACGCGTTTCGTGCGCTGTTGTCGGAGCTGGCGTCGGACGTCGGGATCGGCCTCCGCGATCTGCCCTTCGATGCGGTAGATCAACCCGATGAAGCGCAGCGCATGATGCGCAAGTCCCGGCCGGGCCCCCTTGGGCATCGCCTTGACCACGTCGAAGTATTTCCTCCTCGCGTGAGCCCAACAGGCGACGTGAGTCACCCCTTCGCGGAAACTCGCGTGATAGCCACTGTAGTCGTCGGCTTGCAGATAGCCACGCCAGTCCCCGAGGATGCGGGTGCGCGCCGCTGCGATCGAGCGTGAAGTCGTACAGTGCCGCCGGCGCCACCGCCTGCCAACGCCCGTGCTCATCCTTGCGATGGCCGCCGGCCAGATATATGCCCACATCCGCGCCGTGACGGTCTTGCCCGGTGCCTGCAGCGCGAGCGTCGTGTCGTCGGTGAAGATCACCGGGCTCGCGAGCACGTGGCGATGCAGCACCGGCATCAGCACGCTCAAGAGCTCGGCCCCGTCGAGCACGCGGTCGCACAGCGTCTGGCGCGCGATCACGACGCCGTCGCGGGCGAGGATGCGCTGCTGACGGGCGAGCGGGCAATGATCGAGGTATTTCGACACCATCACGTGCGCGAGCAGCCCCGGCCCGGCGTTGCTCTTGGCGATCGGCGAACCCTGGGCGGTGGCGGTGCGGATCGTGCTGCTGCCGTCGGCGCGCTCGCAGCGGTATTTGAGGCGCACGTTCTGGATGACTTCGAGGCGCGCCGGGAGGTACTCGAGCATCTCGGAGACTTCCTCGCCGATGCGCTCGACCGCGGCGAAGCTGGCCTTCTCATCCGCGGACAGATCGTGCTCGACGCGTCGCCGCGGCAAGTGTTCACCGATCGCGGCACGCCCCGGTTGGCGCCGGCGGTGCGCCTCGACCTCGCGAAACGCTTCCGGCGGCACCGGTACTTCGACCGTCTCGCTCCACAATTCGCCTTGCCCCGCGTGGATCGCTTCGCTGCGCGGACCGAACAGCCGCCGGCGCAGTTCGGCCAGTTGGTGGCGCAGGCTCTCCATCTGTGCGTCGAACTGCGTCCGCAACCCGTCGAGCTGCGCGGCCATCTCCAGCACCATATCCTGGAGCGGCTCCACGGCGGTGGGCAGGGTCGCGCGATCGATGACGGCAGGGCGATTCATGGCGCCCATCTTGCCAGCGGGCGCCGCCTCGGGGCAGTCGGTCAAACCCCAATTGCATGGCAGAGCGCGGCCTCGCACTCAGCTCACGCGGGACGCGGCCACCGCCGGGAGGCGCCGCACGCGGGCCAGATCGATACCCTCGAGCCACGCCACCAGTTCGCTCATCGCCAGAGCGCCGGCCGCAAGGCGTGCCGGATCGGCGAAGCGGCCCCGTTCCAGGCGCTTGTACAGCACCCAGAAGCCGTGGCGGTCCCACACCAGGAGCTTCACCTTGTCGCGGCGCCGGCCGATGAACACGAACACCTGCCCCGACAGCGGATCCATGCCCATGCAGGAGGCGACCAGCTGCGCCAGCGCGTCGATCGATTTCCTCATGTCGACCGCCTCGCTATACACATAGGCCCTGACCGCCGAGGACAGGATCACGGCAACTGCGCCAGGATGCGATCGAGCACCTGCTGCGCGGCCGTCCCTTGCAGACGCAGCGTCATCGTGCCGGGCAGGCGCACTTCGATTTCCGCGCTGCGGGAGGACGCATCCGCACCATGAGGGAGTGCGATGAACTGGCCCCGCGCATCGGCCGACTTCGACTTTGCCCGCGACGCGGGCTCGACGTCGGTCTCGGCGCGCACCAGACGCCCGACCCGATGCCGAAACGTCGACAGCGCCAACCCGTTCGCCTCGCAGTACTGCGGGATGCTCAGGCCCTGCTCGCGACGCAGCGCTTCATGCTGCTGCCAGAACCTGTCGTCGCGGGCCACCATCGGCTTGCCCGTGCGCCAGTCGATCCGACCGCCCGCCGCACCCATACCGCTGTCGCCATCCGAACCCAACTGTCCTTCCATCGTCACCTGCTCCGCTATTCAAGGAGCGACAACGATCCAACAACGCGGGCAGGAACGGAAGAACGGGGGTTTCCGGACGGATACCACGCTGCCCCCGCAGGTATTCACGCTTCACGTTCGGATTTCTCTGCTTGTGGTGGGTAAGCCGCGCAGAGTAGGGCGTGCGCCTCCCGGAAGCGTCGCACTGTCTTGCTGACGGACTGGCTCGTCAACGCGCAGGCTTCGGCGGCGGCCTTCACCCGCTTGCCTTCTATGAGCACGAGCCGCGCCGCGGATCGGGCAGGCCCCTCTCGCGCGCGGATGAGCTTGGCAAGTGCTTCGAATTGTTCTGGTGTCATCGAGCGATTTTCGTCGCGGGAACAGCGCTGGTGTAGATTGCGCGCGGGCCGCTCGTCGCGGCTGGGTCAGTAACGGATGACCGTGACTTTGCGCTTTGCCCGCGTCATTGCAACGTACTGAAGGCGACGTTGATCCTGTGCACGATCGCCACTTTTGCCCCACGCTTCGGGAATAAGCAGGGCAACTTCATCGAACTCCAGACCCTTCGCCCGGTGCATGGTCGCAATGCGCACAGTAGTCGAGTCGGGCTGGTCGCGCTCTTCAGGTCCCAACAATTTTGTAGAGATGTCGCATTCCTTCAAATGTCGCGCTACTGCTTCCGTCATTGCTTGGGTCGGCGCAATCACACACAGCGACTCGCCCCCATCGCGGCTTGCGGCGGCAATGACGTCAATCGCCCTGAGGGCTTCGTCCAGATGCTGAAATTGCAGATGCTCAGGGGCTGGGCCGTGCGAGATTGACTTGTATCGTTTGACCTCGTCCGAGCCATCGTCAAGGTCGTCCACCTCGCAGCCTTCCAGGACCGCCACGGCCTGCAGGCGGATCTCCTCGGTTGTGCGATAGTTCAGATACAGTTTCCGTGAGCGCCCGCGGATGTTGATGCCGCATGCGCTCATGGCAGCACGATTGCGGCTGTAGATGCGCTGGTGTCCGTCGCCAACGAAGAAGAGATCGTTCTCCCCCGTGGGTAGCATTGCGCGCAACAGCTTAAGTGCCTGGGGGCCGAAATCCTGCGTCTCGTCGATCACGGCCGCACAGTAAGTCACTGGAGCGTTCCTGAGCAGACTGACTGCATCGCGATAGGCGTCATCGACTTCCTTAAGCTTGCGGCTTGCCAGTTGTGCACGGTACTCCTCGAACACAGGCCAGATTGCGTCGCGCTTGCTGCGACTCAGAATCGTTCCACGGCCAGCCCGCTTCGCCATGCGGTATTCGTCGCGAGTGGTTACGCCCTGCGCCAGTACCACTCGCTCCAGTTCTTCCTCGTAGAACGTTGAGGGCAGGCCCATGCTGGTGTCTTGTAATGCCAGTGCGCGCTGCCACGCTTCGGCCGCTTCTCCCGCGTTGCGGTTGTAGATGATTGCATGTTCGTACTTGTGCCGACGCAGGAAACCATGGACCCAAGCGTCCAGGTTCTTTACCTCGATCTTCTGCATCGTGGCGGGCGGACACAGCGTCTTGAGGTTGTCCTCAATGTCTGCAGCAAGATTTCGGGTAAAGGTGGTAAAGAACACTTTGCTGTCGCTGCTCGCCCGGTTTTCGGCGAGCCATTTCGCGCGATGCATCGCTAGGACCGTCTTGCCGGTTCCTGCTCCGCCCAGTACCCGCATCGAACCACTGCGATCGCCGATAGAAAGCTTGCGCTGCGTCGGGTGAAGAAACACGCGCCACTGCGCAAGGGGTGCGTTCAGGATCGCGGTCATCGTTTCTTCGTCAGCGACGACTATGAAGCGAGCTTGAGACTCAGGTGTTTCGATGGCTCCGGCAAAGTCGTCGGTATTTACCTTCTGATCGACTCGGGTTTCGCGGGCGCCCAGCACCTGCGCAACGGTATCGCCTGCAGCGACAAGGAACAGGCCCTCGTAAGCCTCTACCGGCAGCAGGGATTGCAGGGCGTCGAGTTCGACATCTGTTGCGATCGACCTTAGCTGCCCAAGCAGTTCCGCCGGGGCGCCAAGGCTGAGCAGTTCATGGTCCGATTGTTCGCCGAACAACGAGGCTGAAGGTGCTTCCGTTTCAATCTCCCTATGCGTCGCAGCCTCCGAACGTGCTTGGGCCAGTACCGGTTCCATGACACTCTCGACTGCGAACACCTGCAGGGCACCGGTGACCGGGTTAACCGCAAGCTTCTTCCCTTCCGCCCAACGGTAAGCGTCGTCATGATGATCGACATAGAGCAGGACGTAGACGTCACCCGCCGGCGGTTTGAATACGATGCCACGCCAGTCCTGATCGACCCTGACCGACTTCAGGTTCGGGTCTCGTGCGCCATTGATCGACTCATAGTTGATGCCGGACGAGGTCGGGTCATTCTGAAACTTCAGCGCCCATTTCAGGATCTTTCCCTGCACTGATCCCGGAATTTTTGCCAACCGCGCCAGAAAGTCTTGCGAGAGTGCGACCTTGGGTTTCAGGCTCATGCCGTTGTTCCTTCTTTGATTTCGCTTATCAACCGCTGCGTCCATTCACCTTCGGCAACGACGCTGGTCCAGCCGTGTGCTTTCCACACAGCCTGATAGTTCGTGTGAGCAGGCAACAGCAATACGAGCTTCTTGGCGCACCAAGCCAATTCGGCTTCTGCGATGATGGTGTCGGCATTTTTCGGGTCAGCGTACTCGAATCCCACTTCGTCGGGTGGAGGAACCCCCGCACCGACCACGTCCATCAGGCTCGGTGTGAGTTCGGACATCGCTTGATCGAGCACTTGCTCCCAGGCCGCTGCCAGCGCCGCCCCCTGGGACGAGCTTGCCGGGTTGCTCGAAGCTGGCATCGACAACGAGGCGTGATCTGCCGCTTCCAGACCGTCCTGCGTGGCGAGCATGATGCCTGGCAGAAGCTGGAAGTGGTTAAAGAGCGCCAGCCAGCGGCGCCAGGCGAGATGGCGCGCAGGCTCGTCGTGAGCGAAAGCGTCATCAAGTATCACGAAGCCCGGGCTTTTCTCTGGCATACCGTTGGCAGAGCCGCCGGCCAGCAGGGCCGGCCATAGATAGCGCAGGCGTACCTCGGGTTGCGTGATGTTGCCGCAGGGGACGTACTTTTCTGGTCGGTCGCAGGGCAGGGCGCCCACGTTCAGCCAGAACTTGGCCAGTTCATCTCGAGCATCGGCGAGTTCCGGCACCCTTGGATTCGGCACCATGCGAAAGGCGGTCGCCCCGGCGGAGCGCGCCATGCGCAAACTGTGTTCGTCAAGCGCTTCGCCAACTGGTTTGCCGAGCCAGTCGATCAGCACGGCCACGGCATTGCGCGACACGAAGCGCTCGTCAATCATCGCCCTCAGTGGCGGTGAAAGAGTCTCTTGGCCACCGTAATACATTGGCTCGAGCATGCCCGCAAGCGCGGTTTCAACCGAACCGTCCAGCGCAGTTTTCACATCTTCCCAGGTTGCCGACCACACCCAGTATTTGCCGCTCATCACCAGCGCGTTTCGTTTTTTCGCATCGACGCGAGCCGTATCGTGGTGATAGGCCCAGCCGTCACAGAACACTGCAATCGGTCGCCGCTTGGAGCGACTTTGTACCGGCCAGAGCATGAAATCGGGGCGGCATGGCACGATCACGCCGTCAGTGGGCCCGAGGTCCACCTGCGGCTCAACCCAGTACTGCTGCTCGCCTACCTGCAGCAGATAACCGGATTTACCGTGGACAATGTCTTGCACCAGCTTTACGAACGGCAGTCCGGCCTCGCCGCCAAGCCGGCGCAAGGCTTCGATAAATCGCGCCTCGAGCTCGGAATCGAAGTTCGGATTGATGTAGATCTCTGCGACCGTGGGCACCTTTTCGAGATGGTCGAGGCCGGCCACCAAATGCTCAAGAATCGAACGTGCCCGATCGCGCGAGACGCTGGCCATGGCACGACCAAGCCGATACTGATACACACAGCGGTAGCAGCCATCCTTCTCCGGATCTGCATTGCAGGCGCATGCGCTCAGATGCGACAGGGCAAGGCGCAGGACGTCCACCAGGGTTTGGGCCTCGTTGGCCAACAACTGGTGCAGATAGCCGGTGCCACCGGGTACCGAGTCGTACAACAGCACATACTGCCTACCTGGCGCGCCGTCCTTGCCGGCTTCTTGCTGCGTCAGCATGCGCAGGTGGTCCACCTTGCCGCCGAAGCGTTTTTTCAAGCCAAGTTGAACCGCCGCCATGAAGGACTGAACCGCCTCTTCATCCACGCCTGAGCGGGTGTACGGCACCAGGATGCGCAATGCCTCGGATGAAAACTCACGGTACAAATACAGACAGTCGATCAGGTTCTCGACGTCGTTCGTGCCGCGCTTCTCGCAGTCGAAGGCATGCAACTGACCAGCATCGCGCTCGCGGGCATTGCGTGGCGCCCGCTGAATCTGACCGCAGTGCCGGCAGAGCTTGAAGCCCGGGCGGGATCTTTGCTGACCCGCCACGTTATAGGCTTCACCGGGTTTGGTCGGCTCGCCGAAGTTGATGTCGCGAAACTGGACCTGTTCGATGAATTCAAAGCCGAATGGAAGGTCTCGAGCCTTCAGGCGCCAGGCTTCCACAACCTTCTCGGGTTCGAAGTCCGCGAGTAGCTGCCGTACGTAAAACTTGGGTTCGCGGTCCTCGGCGCTATCGTCGATGCGAACCTCGGTGTCATTGCTGTTTGCGATAGCCTGGCGAAATCGCAATAGCGAACGCTTCTGCGCAATATTCGCCCACATCGGATCCCCGCAGCGCGGGCAGGCGGCACGGCTGTCCGCTTGAATCTCGAGGTTCTCCATGTGCTGGCAGGTGGGGCACAGACGCCACGACTCGAGCGACGACAAAGTCATGTTGATCTGGTCGATCTCTACCCGCCGCTGGTTAGCATAGAATACGTTCTCGGGTGCGAACTCAGACAGTGCCGACTGGGCTGGACGCTCATAGCGCTCTGCGGGCAGCGAAATATACGCCGCGGTGTCAGGGTCGTCGCTACCGCGCTTGCGCCAAAGCAGGGATTTGAGCTCCACACCGGCTTCAGGAAAAGCGTAGTTCGGGATCAAACCCGCATCGGTCAGGGTATTGAGCAGCTCGCGCTGATTGATCTCTTTCACCAGTTCCAGGGCCTTCTGCCGCTCGCGGTCGAGTTGGTCGATCTCGGCTCCGGTGGCTTCGTCCTGAGGCCGTTTCTTCAGGGCGCCTCGAAAAACCTCGCCTCTCCCGCTCTTGGTAAAATTACATCCTCCTGAATCTCGCCACAGCCGACATCGATGAAACCGCGCAGCGCCATCAAGACCGACCTGTTTGCCTTTGATGCCCACCGACAGAAGATCGACGCGCTGGGCGACCCGCTGGCCGAGATCGAGTCGCACATCGACTTTGCGGCGTTGGCGGCCGAGGTTGATCGGGTGGCGCCCCGTCCGGTGAGTGCGCAAGGCGGGCGCCCGCCGTACCCGACCGAGACGATGGTGCGCATCCTGGTGGTGAAGCGCCTGTACAACCTCTCGGACGAGCAGATGGAATACCAGTTGCTCGACCGCATGAGCTACAAGCGCTTCTGCGGCCTGGCGAACGCGACGAACGTCCCGGACCGCACCACGGTGTGGACCTTCGAGAACCGGATCGGTGAGGCGGGGGCGAAGGCCTTGTTCGACGGGGTCTCGGCGCAGCTGCTCCAGAAGGGCTTCATCGCGCGCGGCGGTCAGATCATCGACGCCACCTTGGTGCCGGCGCCCAAGCAGCACAACAGGCGCGGCGAGAAGGAACTGATCGAGCAAGGCGCAATGCCCGCCTCGTGGCGCCCGGCGAAGCGGCGCCAGAAGGATCTCGATGCGACCTGGACGAAGAAGCACGGCAAGAGCCACTTCGGCTACAAGCTCTCGATCAACGCAGACAAGAAATACAAGATCATCCGCAGACTCGAGACCGACACGGCCAGCACGCACGACAGCCAGCACTTCGACAACGTCTTCGACACGCGCAACACGAGCCGCGATGTTTATGCCGACCGGGGCTACCCGTCCGAGCAGCGTGAAGCCTGGCTGAAGGAGAACGGGTTTCGGAATCGGATCCAGCGCAAGGGCAAGCGCAACAAGCCGCTGTCCGAGTGCCAGCAACGGCGCAACAAACGCATCGCCAAGACGCGCGCGCGGGTCGAGCACGTATTCGGGGCCATCGAGCAGATGGGTGGCAAGCTGCTGCGTACCATCGGTCAGGAGCGGGCGAACTTTGCGATGACGATGATGGCGGCCTGCTACAACTTGAAGCGGCTGGTCTATTTCAGGAAGGCCGGAATCGAGGCCTTCTGACGCCCGAAATGGGTCGAATCGCCGCTGCCTCAGGCGATTCGAAGCGAAAACGGGGCGACACCGCCGGGAAAAAGCGGTGATTCATCAGAGAAATTGGACCGGATTCGCTCGCGGTCATAGATGCGCGGCAGGATTCATTGAAGACCTCGGGTTATTCGAGGTGCCCTTCAGAATGTCGATCTGCTTCTTGATCTGTTTTGCGCGCTGACTGTGGGACTGACGCTCCTTTGCCAGTTCCTCCAGAAACTTGTTCAGCCGCAGTCGCAAGGCGTCTTCGTGCTCGGTGCCCTGCATAAAGCCCTGAAGGCGGGCAGCGACCCGGTCGTCGAGATCACTGCCCAGCAAGGCCATAAAGCCGGCAAGCAAGCGATCCTCGTGAAGGTGCAGATAATCCAGAAAGGTCGCGGGGAAGCGTGTGGTGTCCACGCTGTCGCGCGCATCAAGCGCAGCTGATGTCTTGTCGGGCAGGGCGGTCTCTGGCACACCGGACCCCACCCAGTCGTCCAGGCAAAACGCGAACAGTTGCCGGCGCAACACCTCTGCCGCCTTCAGGAAGATGCCGGGCGGCATGACTTCACCGGCAAGCATCTCTGCTGTGTCTTCAAAAAAGTACAAATCGTGCGGACTGGCGCCGTCTGCCAGCGTGGTTGCCAGGGCGTTACCATCGTGCCGGCCAGCACGGCCAATGCGCTGCAGGTAGCTGGCCTGGTTGGGCGGCACCGAACACAGCATCACGGACGACAGGTCACCGATATCCACCCCCATCTCCAGCGTCGGGGTGGCTGACAGCAGGTTCTCGTACCAAGGCGCGGGATCCTTGGCCTTGAAACGCGCTTCGAGCGCCTCGCGCTGGTCGCGTTGCAGCAGGCCGGTATGCTCAGCGGAATACACACGTCGCAGGTCGCCGCGACTGAAGCGGTCTGCAAGCCAACCATCTGCTGTGTCAATTTCGGCGTAGCGCTCTTGGGGAGCGTCGAGACAAGGCATGCCGAGAAGAGCAGACGCAACGTCTGCCGGCACGCTCAAATGGCGCTTGCCCTGCGCCGAGCCAATGCGTGCCACTCGCGTATGCAGGAAAAGGGCATCGGGGTTGGCCGCGATCACATCGCCCTGTGTGGAATCGAGGCGCAGCAGCAATCCGTGCTCTACGAGCACCTCGATGGCTGCTGTATAAATCTCGAGATCGGCCTTTTCTGGCAGAAGTCCGCTGGCAAAGCAGGCCTTAAACCAGGTCTGGTAAAAACTTGCTCCGGCCGACCCGACGACTCGATCAAATCCCCGGTGTTGCCCCAGCGTAAGAAACACCGGATGGGGTGTCTTTTCCCCCAAGCCGGGCAACCATTCGGCGCGCCCTTGGGTATGAGTGAACGCAAAAATGTTGCCATCACGAGTGTAGGTGCCCAGTTCAGGGTGCGCCACCGCGCCGCGCTGACGCAAATGGCACAACAAACCCCACACCCACTGAAACACCGTGTCGGCGTTGGCATGACGAATGCCAAACGTCTCATGCAGGCGTGGCAACAAGCTCGTAACCGCCCCCCTGAGCTCGTCTGCCTTTGGCGCAAGGGTGGCCTTTCCGATGGTGTCGAGGTTGCGCCCGCGACGGCTCAGATAAGTAAATTCGGCAAACGCTTGCCATCCCAGCCGCTTCCTGACGCGTTCGGGCAACTTGCTATCGCCCGGCAGTCGGTCGTGCAACTGCAGTGATTCGGCCCAGTCGCGCTGCCAAGTCATGTTCGGGCCGATGAACTCAGCGACGAAGGTTTCCCTCGGCATCTCCAGCGTACTACCACCTGTGCGCCAAGTCGTCGCCGCCCGTTCCAGGAAGGAGCTCCACCGCAGTGGTTCATCGCCCTGGGCGGCCATCTGGTCGATGACTTTCGCCAGACCCGTACGCACGGTATTCAGATAGGTGCGCGCGGTGAAGAAACCCGCACGGTGCGCGGCATCCTGCACCGAATCCGAAAACGCGATCAGTTTTTTGTCATCATTGAACGGGCTCGCCCAACTCTGCTCGATGGCGACTGCACCCAGCGTGGCGTTGCGGGCACCGAGCAGAATCTGGCGATGCCGACTGCCGCAGGCCGGGCAGGTTGGGTCGTGCCACGCGAAAGCAAGCCCGTCCTTGTTCGTGCTGTTGCGGGTTGCGGTAACGCGGAAAACCGCCACCAGATCCTCATGCCCGCAGGCAGTGCAGTGGCCGGCGCTCTGCAGGTGAGCGCAGCTGGTGCACAGGTGCTGAGAGATGCCGTCGCAAAGTGGCCGGCTCAAGCCCTCTGTCGCATACAGCCGCAGCGCTTCCTGCTGGCCAGAGAACCAGGTGTTGTAGATCTCGTCCAGGTCCGTGCTGATGACTGTCTGCCCGTTGGGCTTACGGCCCAACCAACCGGTAGTGTGGCAGTCTGCGCACTGCACCAGCGGCAAGTAGAGCTTTCCCGCTTGTCGCTTTACGCTGCTGTCGGGCACCAACTCGATGCGTTTCGGATCCGACAGCACCTGAGTCACCATCCGGCGCAGCTCGCGCATCCACAGCTGAACGCGGAGCGTAACCAATGGCCGGCCCGGAGCCGCCGGATCACGCGACCACGCCACCAGCACCAGCAAGGCGTCGAGCACGCGGGCGATGTGCGGCCGGGCAGCCTCTGGCAAGGGACCGATCATCTGTGCCTGCAGCTCGGCAAAATCGACAATGCGCCCACGCAACAGCTTGAGCAGATTCACGAACAGCACATGCTTCTTAAGCATGTTGCCCAGTGCGCCGCGCCAGGCCGCGTTCGCCACATCCGGTGGTGCCTTGTGACCCGGAAAGAACAGCTCGAACCAGGCGGAAACCGCAGCTTCCGGCGTTGAGTAGGGTGAAGCATCGAGGACCGCGGCGAAATCGTCGCGCGGATAAAGAACATGTTCAATCGCAACGTCGTCCAGAAATTCGGACTCGGACTTTCGATCCTCGGTCACTACCGATGCCGGCGGGAAGTCCACGCCAAAAACCTGCCGTGCGTATTCGCGCAGCGGCGCTGAATCCGCGTTCCCCCCCAGCGTTGCCGAGGTGCCGGCACAAATCAGATGTTCCTCGGGCGAGCGAAGGCGTGCGCGCAGTCGGCGCAGCAGCAGTGCGAGATCCGTGCCCTGCGCACCGTCGAACGTATGCAGTTCATCGACCACCACATAGCGCAGTGTGTCGGGCGCGTTCTTGTCCCACAACTGCCGGTCCTTGGGGCGGATCAGCAGGTAGTCCAGCATCTTGTAGTTGGTCAGCAGGATGTCAGGCGGGTCGCGGCGCAAGGTTTCGCGGTCAGTGATCACCCCATTCGCAGTCATCGCCATCTGGCCACGGCCGTCCTTGCCCGAGCGCCCGCCCACGAACAGGCCCACGCGAATGTCCCTGAACCGGGATGTCTGGGCGATGACCTCGGCAAAGCGCCTTGCCTGGTCGGTGGCCAGGGCGTTCATCGGGTAGATGATCAGCGCCTTGATGCCCGCCTGTGCGTCGAGTAGTGCGCGCGCGCAGTGGTCGAGCACAGGGTAGAGAAAGCACTCCGTCTTGCCGCTGCCCGTGCCAGTAGCCACCAGCGTGCTCGCCGCCCCTCGCGTTGTTGATAGACGCTGCCAAGCGGCCTCTTGATGCGAGTAACCCGGGTATTCGAGCTCAAAGCCACCAAAGAAATGCCTCCCTGCGCTGCCGGCCCGAAAGGGTAGGCCGATCTGCAAGTAGGGTCCCTTCAGCCAGCGAGCCTCATCGTTTGCAAAACGCTTCATCACCCCGGAGAAAAGCGGATCGGACGGCTCGAAACCAGTAATCAGAAACTGCTTCAACCCGTTCTGGATGTCGCGGGCGAGGAGGGAAGGCAGCATTAGGTCTCTATCCTGTTGTTCTTGTATGCGCGTGCTCGATCGTCGAGGGCGATCATAAGCTTAACCAATACGGGTAGCGTCACCGCTCGCTAAATCCGGAGACCTGAAAACAGTCGTTCAGCTACTCGGGGACTTTAAAGGCCAGATCAGCAAAAGCTCCCTGAGCATCGGTACGGAAAACGGGAGGTCAAAAGTTGCCAAGTGGCTTTCCGCAACATGCTTCGCTTCGTCGACCCACCGCTTCATCTCTGTAGCTTCAGCGCCCCCCGTGTCAGGATTGCTACGTGAACCGTCGAGTTGATTCAACAGCTGCAACACTTCCCAGTCCCGCAAAACCTTGTGGCCGCCATCGTCCTGCACCACGCCAATGGCAGAAATTCGGACGTGCGCGCCACCATCCGTCACACGATCGGAGGCCAGAAGAAGAAGAAGTGGTGTCTCCAGGCCGTTGACGTATGAGAGCACCGATTCCAGTTGGTCGGCCTGTTCCAGTGCTCGTGTCACCAATGGGTGACCTACCCCAAGTAAGCCACCTTCTCCACCGGAGTCGGATTTCCGATCAAAGCTCATGTTCTTGTATTCGCGTTTGATCGCAGGATGATTGATCCACTTATCCGGCGTTTTGAAGGACAGCAAACCGCCTTCAAGCTTTGGACGCCTGGCGTTGTGCTCCAACATACTTTGGAAGAAGGGCAGGAGGTCAGGTAGATCCAGTGGCGGAACGTCCTTTAGTCCGGACAGATCGAAACTTTGAGCGTGGCCGACAAGGCTCTTGACCGTGTCTATCGCTGATACGCCGCCAAAGGTATGCGTGTGTTCATCAAACCATTCCGCCAACCGTTCCGTCGGGACCTCAGCTGCACCCGCAAACAGTTCGTTGAAGAAGCCCGGGGTGGCCATGCCTAGCACCAATTGCAGAAGGTCTTCAGGTTCATCCATTGCGGACCCAAGTGCCAGCATGATGTTGCCAAGCTTCTCCTCCAGCTTCTCCCAGATCATCGATTCCACGGTATGCGGATTACGCAGGGACACGACCTCCACCGACTGCGTCTGGCCGTAGCGATTGAGACGCCCAACCCGCTGATGAAGCCGCATCGGGTTCCAGGGTAGATCGACGTGGATCAATGCACTGCAATGCTCCTGCAAGTCAATGCCCTCGCCACCGGCCTCCGTAGAGATAAGAAAACGTATCTCTCCTGCATTAAAGGCGTCACACACATCTTCCCGTAGTGCCGACTTACTTAGGGTTCGACCATCCGCAAACACAACCCCGTCCAGTCTGTTATCGCCATTGATGAAGCCGACGCAGTCATCGCCAAAATGCGCGATCAGTGCCGACATCAAGAGTGCCTGAGTGCGCTTGTACTCGGTGAATAGCAGAACAGAGCGTCCAGGGAAGCGGGTCTCTATGATTTCGATGACACGTTGAATGCGGGTCTCGACTTTCACTGCATGTGCTGCAGCGATGAGGTCGCTTAGATGTTCGGCTTCGTTCTCCATCAACAGGATCTTCCCCTGACGGTCACTGCGCGACCATTCCCACAGTGCATGTTCCAACTCGTCGGACGAAGGGTCATCCGTTTCGTGCGCGAGTTCATTGCGGTACTGGTTAGCAGTGCCGATCAGGCGTGCCTGACGCGTTTCCAACGCGGACCGCACCGCAGCAACTGAGCTAGACGCAAGCTTTTGTAGCGCAATCAACACCAGAATGACCTGACCTCGTTGAGTCTTGCTCAGGCTGGACGCGTAGGCTTTTCCGGCTAGAACGAAGCTGCTCATCAAGCTGTAGAACGCCGTTTCCTCTGGGGTGTATTCAAACGTTTCGGGATACTGCTTCACCGGCTGGAAAAGACGTTTCCCGCTCATGTCGGTCGCCTTTTGCTTCGCATTTCGGATGAGAAAACGAGGCAGCTCTGTCAGCATGGTGCTATTGGATTTCTTGGGGCTGAAGAGGTTACGGTCGAGCAGGCTCATGAGCGACCAGAAACCATAGTCCTTCCCTCGATGCGGGGTGCCGGTGAAGAGAATGCAGGATGTGATCTTTCCGAGCTCCTGCATGCTTTCGAGGAGTTGAAGCCCCAGCGTCTTGGCGCCGTTCTCGTCGGCGTTTAGGTGGTGTGCTTCGTCCACGATAACCATGTCCCATTCGGGAGCGGAGAGCAGCCGGTCATGGCGCCCGTTGTTGTCGGCTTTGAGCGTCGGGAGAGACGCGACCACCCGATCCTGAGTGTTCCAGAAGTCTGTTCGAGGTGTGTCTGCGTCCGCAGTGTAGATCGCAAGGCGAATGTCGAACATTTGCCGGAGGCGGAGTTGCCATTGTTCAACGAGTTTCGCTGGGGTCAGGACAAGTAGGCGCTTGATGGCTCCCTTTGCAAGCAAAGGCCAGAGTATCAGACCCGCCTCAACGGTTTTCCCCATGCCCACGTCGTCGGCGATCAGGAGCCTGACTGGCCATTGTCGGAGCGCCTTGTGGCATACCCACAGCTGGTGCGGCAGCAACGAAATCCTTGAGCGAGAGAACACCCCCCACGCGTCGTTGACCGAGCGTATCGCGGCAGCCTGTGCTCGCAAACGAGTTAGTTCGACAGGTGAGACATCGCCTTTGCTGATGGCGGAAGCCAAGTCCACCACGAGAACAAGTTCGCTTGTTCGAACTTCCTCAAGACCATGCGAAAACCGGGCGACAGCAGTTTCTCCGCGACCGAAAACTACCTCGCCTTGCCCATGACGGGGATGTGTGATGCGAGCGCCTTCATGCAAACGGTTCATCATCAAACTCCATGCCGAAAAGGGTGCCCCCGCTTTGCCAATCCTCGTCTGCGCTCGGGATGTCGAGCACCTTCCATAACAGGGCGCTGTCGCCGGCAAGCACGATGAGCGGGATGTCGTAGTCGCCGCCAAAGTCTGCACGGTCGCCAAGCCCATCGATGATGAGTCGCGAGAGATCAATACCGTTACTGGGGATCGGATACCCAATCCGCGTGAGGAGGTTCTTTACCCCGTAACTTGCCATATACGCCAGACGTTTTGCCGTGTCCGACTTCAACTCACCCGCCCGGAGTAGTTCGCGAACGATGAGATGCTGTCCTTTGCGCAAGCTGTTGCGTAACGAAGGCGCGACGATGTCCGATCCGTCCAGAACCGGGTCCTGGTTTGGCGTGAGATACGAGCTCACCTCCGTAATCGTTCGCTGATCAAGGCTGATGAAAACGTGCGCATAAACATCCATCCAGCGAGCGATTCGATACAAGCTTGGAAAGCAGTCCATCCAGCGGATGTACTTTTCATCGGCAACGGGCTGCTCAGCGTACTCCCTCAGAATGTTGATCCATGCTTCAGGATCATCCTGAGGTCGTACTTCGCAGAAGACCTGCCACCAGCCCTTTGAGTCGGTGAAGTCGATGAAACCACGGTGCTGGAAGTCCCGTGTTCGTCCCAAACGCTGCATCAATCCAAGTGCAAACAGGGTCATCCATGAGGTCCGATTGTTCTCGGTATCCGCGAACCTTTTCGGAACAGAGGCCGGCCACAAGTTCTTGTCGTAGTGCGCAAGGTGCGCGCTTCCTTCGTCGAGCCACCACTCGTAAATCCGTTCCAATGCGGCTTCGCGCACCAGCATTGAAACATCGGGTTCGGTAGAAGGCATCGCAAAGTCAATGACTGCCGGGTTCAACATGGCAATAAGCTGTTTCCTGTCATCCTCCGAAAATGACGACAACACATTAGAATCCATCTGGAGCGATTCAAGCCAGGTTCCGATAATGTGCGCACGCAAGTGAAGCCGAACGGAAAAATTCAGTCTGCCCTCCAAGAGGTAACGCAAAGCGGCATTCTTCTTGGCAGGGTCTGGGGCGCCGAGGATCCAGCTTGCGATCAGAGCTTCCGCGCCGCTCCACACTGGACTGTGATCCACAGCGAATTGTCGCGCCATGCTCCCGTAGTTACCGTGAAGGACATACTTGTCTGGTGCGAACGCGATACACAGCTTTTCTTCAGGGGCATTCAAGTCTTTCAGCAGTTCTGCGCCGAGCTGCCATGATCGGTCCGCTGCCATGAACGTGAGTTCATTGAAGCTGGTGTTGATCTGCCAGGCATCAAGCGGATGGATACATGTCAAGACCAGCGACAAGGCGGTAGCAGTCTCGGGGGAGCACTGCTGCGCCGGGACGCAACTTGTCAGCAGTTCCGCACTTAGCCGGGGGTAGACGCTGCCCTCGGCCTCATCCTTGGCCGCCTCAAGTGCGTTCGCGACGTCCTTGTGTATCCAGCCCGTGACAGGGTAGTGATCGGTCAGGACTGAACATTTGCGTAAAGCAGCCAGAGCGGGAAGCCATCGCTCGCTCACGGCAAGGCTTATCTTGTCGACAGCCACAAAACTTGCCAGGTCATCGGGCATCCCGTTGGGGACCTCGCTCGCCAGGCTGACAAATCGTTCAAGTAAACAGCCCTGGAATCGATGTAGCAGTTGAGCAGACTGAGATGCATCAGCGCTGGCGCTTGCGTAGCATGCATGTTTCCAGAAACTCCCCCAGAACGCAGCCGCAGAAACGTCCTGAGCTAGCATCAGTTTCTCTCGACAGGCCACCCAGTCAGCTCGTGAGGCTTGGACTACGAGCTTTAAGTCGCGGGCGAATTCTTGTGCAATCTCAAGGGCAAGGGCTTGGTTTCTCTGTGCTCCCTCGCCATGTGCGAGCGCTCCGCGGCCTGCATCGAGTTCGAAACGTGCATTCAGAATGAGACCGTCTGCTGGCGATTCACGAGTGGGAGCCGTTACCCATATCGAAGGTATCGCACGGATCGCCGTGCTTTCGAAGAGGGTCGCGCCGCGGGAGTCCAGACGCAGCGCGACTGCGCCCTTATGCCCGCGCCAGACCATTAGACGGGTCTGCGCAAATCCGCTCTTTGTCGGCACTCGAATGGTGCCGATTCCAACCCTGGGGCAATCATCGGTCAGAGCCACTGGACTCCATTCGATCTCCTGACCCTTCACGGCAATGCGGCGAATCTCGTTGCTGAAAACCGCTTGAATACCAGCCAGCGCCTCGAACCGCTCAAGCACTTGCGCTTGCTGCGCGGATGTACCGACATGCAATTCGATCAAGGTCGCACGAAGGCGCGGACCTTCAGTCGACCGATGCCTCTCGATGGCATCCAGTGCACGATCGACCTCAGGTCCGGTCCAGCGCTCTGGAAGGCAGCCGCCAACCACTTTGACCCGGAGATCCGCACTCAGAATCCGCGGGCTGTCAGTAGCGAGTAATACGCTCTTGAAGCCGAGACCGAACTTGCCCGTAACGTGCTGACCAGCGTCTTTGTCCGATGCGGACAGAATCAGCATGTTCTCCAGGTCATCGCGATACGCCACCTTGGCCGTGCTGCCCTGACCGGTGTAGTTGATCGGGCGCCCCCAGTGTATGAAGCGCAAGATGGCGCCATCGGCGTCGAGCACGAATCGACCTACCGCTTTTGGCGGGAGGGGATTTAGCCCCGCATTCAGATGCAGCGCCTGCATTTCCGCAACCGCATCGTCGGCGTTTTGAAAGAGCTCAAAGGCAATGCTCGACAATTCATACTGGCTTTGCTGAACTCGATCTCGAACGCCCGCCAGAACGGCTTGCTGCACATCCGGATGTTCCACCATCAGGCGAGCAATGTTCCTCTTTGCCTCCGATACTCGGCGCTCGAGTGACGAAACTCCGGTCTGGTTGCTGTTCGCAGCTTCAGACTTTTCGCCTTGGAGTCGCTTGTGGTCAGAAAGGGCGTCCGCCAGTTTCTCGTTCTGCTTCGCGACCTTGAGTTGCTGAAGGTAGAAGGGCAGGTTTTCAAGGATCAGGTCACGGGCGATGTCCAGAGACAACTGGTCGCTTTTTTCAAGCTCATCCCAAAGCGGGGTGATGCTGGAATTCCGCTGGTTGTATGCATTGTGGAGCAAGTGCAAGGCGCTGCGCTTTAGGAGATGTGAGAGTGTTTCGGCGGACATATCGGCCACGTGCGGAATGTGCCGTAGCTGAATATTTAGCGCGAAGCCCCCTTGCCAGCTGAATGCACCGGCAAATATGGTTTCCATCGAACTCTCCAGTTCGACAGACATCGCATCACCTGTAATGCCAACAACGTCCACACGGGTGTCCGCTGACACCCGAATGCGTGGGTCGAGCTTATCGAGCGCTTCGAGTGCGGTCATGCGACTCATCCACTGCCACGTCCCGTCCGTTGTTTGGCCGGGATCCTGCCAGTCAAGGCGTTCGGTGAGCCATGTCAGGCTGTGAGGCTGGAGATACTTTTCCCCAAGACTCCGTACCGTCAAACCTAGCAGGCAGAGGAACGCGCCGATGGGTGGCGATGGCATGAGCTCACCCCATGGGCGGAAATACTCCGTTAGTGCCCCACCAAGCGCATCTGCGTGCAGAAAACCCTCACTAGCGGCAACCGCTTCCTGTGTCGACTCTGCCGATGCCGGCCCAGAATTGTCTACGATCAGCCCGCCAAGGATTCTTGCCTGAGCCGTGTCGAGCAGGCAGCGGCCCACCACCCCCGCAGCCCCGACGCACAGCGAGCTTGCACCCTCCCAGGTTCCAGCCTGTGATCGCAGGCGTAGTGTCCGAAGAGTGTTTTTCCCCGCCGACCCCGCTTGGGCAAGTTGCCGGAGATAAAGATCAAAGGCCAGCTTGTGGCGCGGGTCGCCCCCGGAGTCCGCTATGGAGGTCAATGCCGACGAAATAAGGTCAAGAGGCAGCGGTCTGGAAATTTCGGTGAGCAGATGACTGACTACCGAATCGCTGTCAAAAACGGATATTGCCTTGGCGATGATGGTCCAAGCGGGTAGGGTCGTGATGCCCGAGAGAACTTGGGCGACATCCTCCAGCTGGCTGCGGTCAAGTATGCCAATAGGCCCAATATCGTGGCCGGGAACCTCAGCCATCAATTGGCCGAGACGTGAAAGGGCCTCCGCGTGTACAGAGAAAAGCCGGCGGAGGCTTGCAAAGGCCGGATGTCTCCGTACATCTTGATGCAAGCCGGAGACCCCAGCAAAGGGATATCCGCACTGCGACGACAGGTAGTCGATCTCGTCGGTCAGCTCTTCAATGTTGATCACATCGTCAGGGCTGATCATGCCTCCCGTAGCGAGTGGTAGCCAAGGGATTGCGCGGAGTTGTTTGAGCGTGCTCGACTCGCTCGACGTCGTGACTTGAGTAACAGCGCTGAGGATCAATTCCCAGTGTCGATGAGGTTCCTTGCTCGCTAGCGCGCGGAGAATCGTGGTCTCGCTGCTCCAATGCGGTAGCCACTGACGCTGTTTCTGGGCGTGGTCTTGATTTCGTGCTTGCCGCACAAAGCGACACCCCTCGGCCAGGGAGGCAGGTACGTTGGCTGCATTGTCGAGAAATGTGTCAGCATCGACGCCAGCGATATGGCCTTTGGTGTCGATGTGCAGAGGGAGCAGGCGCCAAAGCGCGACATCGTTCACCGCTGCAAGAATCGTTTCGCGTTCGGCATCGGAAAAACCGTGTCCGTTGATTATCGATAGGTCGACGTTGCGCTGTAATCTACGCACGACTTCGGTTTCCTGGACCTGGCTGATACCCAGCATCTCCCAATCGTTGGGGGGCACATCACTGGCGAGGCTTTCGGGCAACACAAACCAGGAGCCAGGTTCGATCTCCCGCCAAAGCTTGATCCAGGGCGAATCGCCTTTGCCCGGATCGACCCATAGAGTGGTCTCGTCGGCCATGAAGCCGTTTGGGGAACCGTGCAAGAGATATCGCAAGCCACGGCGCGCATCTCCCGTGACCGGGTCCTTATGGACTGACTTCAAAAGAGATCTACGAGCTTCAACTCCTGAAAGAGCGACAGGCTGGCCCGGTTTTCCCAAGGCTTCGAGGATTGCTTTTGCATCCGCAGCAGACGGCACTTCGGGGCACCCATCCAACTGGATAAAGCCTGCCGTTTCGGAAGATATGATCAGAACGCGCTCATCATTCAGAGCACTGGCAAGCTTTTTCGTATGTCCGAATTTGTCTCGTACGTCTGCCGTCTGCTTGAACGTTGTTTGCGTGAAGAGTCGTCGGTTGGCTTGACTAGCCTCAAGTGATTCGAGACTTTCAGCGAGCTCCCGACCATCGCGGACGTCGAGTGCACCGAGAATCCGGGCATTTCGGTGCTGGCGAACAATCCGGGACTTCGCATCGCCTTTCTGCCCACACAACTCGAGAACTACAGTCGCTGCCTTGAGAAGCGCAACGATCCTTGCTGCGAACTCTTGATTGTCAGCATCTTCGGCCGCCAACTGATCGGAGATTTCCCGATCTATCGCGAGCAGCCACGCCGAAAAATCTTCGTCAGTCGGCTTCCCGGTTGCGCGTTCAACGTTCGCATCGAGATCGGCAGGAATAAGCAGCGTTTTGGTCTTGCAGCGAAACAGTAAAGCCAAGGTGCTGGGAGATAGCGCGCCTACGGCTGAAGGGTTTGCATGACCGACAGAAACTCGATTCTCTGGTTTAACGAGCGCGACCAACTCCCTGAAGCTCGACCTTACTGCTCGGAAACCTTCAATTTTCCTGGTACGCAGGCCAAGTTGAATGAGTTGTACGAGCGCCTCCTGAACTCGCTGCGTGTTCAGGAAAATCCGGCCGGATGTTCGCAAGAACTCCGTGAGATATTCGACTCCGGATTGGTCGCACAAGGCCGCGTCGATATTCACCTGTAGTGCTGTCAGCAGCCGTGCTTCGTCCCATTCATCGAAGCGAGGCACAAGGGCGCTGGCTAGAGCATCACAGTAGATCGCATCGGGAATCTGAGTCAGCGCGGGCATGACAGTCCAAGGTTTCGCCAAGTCCTTGGAGTGTGGCAGACGCAGCAGGGTGCGGTGATGCTCCAGGTTCAATAGTCTCCAATGCCGACCAGTCGGAAGCAGTTCGCACACCCATGCGTGACGGCTAAATATGAAGTCACGGAAGATGGAGCAGAACACGGTACGTGCTCCCCCGACCTCAGTGGACGCAGCATTTGCGATCAGTCCAGTGACTTCTTCGATCTCGGCATCAGACAAGCCGTGCTTTGCCACGTATTCGGCAAGGGCAGGGAGAACCTCCGGTAGCACCACACGCTGTGCGATGGCCTGATTCCAGGCTACGTGCAAATCGGAATCGTCAAGGTCGGGTCTGGGCTCAATCTGGGGGGCTGCGAGGTGGCGCACACCGCCGATGCCACGTCGGTGCCCGGCGTCAATTACCGTGGCCTGTCGACGTCAATTATCCTGGCCGGTGGAAGCGAGGCATGAGGGGTTCAGCCTTTCGGTTTCGAGGTTGTGGGTTTGCGTTGCTCAGAAGGGGCGAGCCCCTTCTGAGCAACGCGGCGGCGGAAGCTCTCGACGTTCATCTCGAAGATCGTGGCGTGATGTACAAGACGATCGACTGCGGCCAGCGTCATGGCCGGTTCGGCAAAGACGTGGTCCCAGCCGGAGAATGGCTGGTTGGCCGTGATGGCCAAACTCTTTCGCTCGTAGCGTTCGGCGATGAGTTCGAACAGCACCGAGGTCTCGCCCTGGTCGCGGCGGACATAGCTGAAGTCGTCACAGATCAGCAGATCGAAGCGGTCGAGCCTGGCCAGTTCGGCCGGCAGCCGCAGATCGCGCCGAGCCGCCTGCAACCGCTGCACCAGATCGCTCGTGCGGGTGAAGAGCACGCGGTATCCGCGTTCGACGAGCGCGTGGCCCAGGCCGGCGATCAAGTGTGTCTTGCCGACACCTGGCGGACCGAACAGCAGGATGTTGGCGCCTTGCTCGAGCCAGCTGTCGCCCTCGGCGAGCGCAGTGACGTGAGCCTTGGAGACCGTCGGCACGGCAGCGAAGTCGAACGCCGACAGCCGCTTGTCGGGCGGCAAGGCCGACTCGGCCCGATGGCGATCGATACGGCGCCGCTCGCGCTCATTCATTTCGTGCTCGCACAGTGCCGCCAGAAACCGCTCGGCAGGCCAACCCTCGCGGTTGGACTGCTCGGCCAGGGCCGGCCACAGACGCTTGATGGTGGGCAAGCGCAGTTCGGTGAGCATCATCGGCAGCGTGGCGGCCTCGAGCGCGCTCATGCCGCCACCGCGAACAAGTCGTCGTAGGCCGACAGCGTCGGCAACGACACGGTGACCACCGGCATCGGTGTCTCGCGCGGTGCGAAGCGCTCCGCCAGCGTGTCCAGATCGGGCACGGCGTCCGCCTGCAGCACCTCGCCGAGCACCTGTGCCAGTTGCGCTTCACAGGCACCGCGTGCGGCCAGATCGAGCAGGCCGACCATGAGCTTGCACGCCTGGCGCTCGGGTAGTTTCTCGACGAGCCGCTCCCAGGTCTGCCGGTACTCTGTGCGGGGGAACATCTCGTCGCGCAGCGCCCAGCGGGCGAAGGCGCCGGGCTTGCGCTTGAGCGCGGGCAACAGGTGGCGGTAGTCGATCTGCTTGCCGCGTGGTTTTCCCGCCGGCACCGTCCCACGCACGCTCTCGAACACGGACACTCCGCCGAGCCAGCCTTCCAGGCGCTCCGGGTAGAGACGGAACTGGAGCCGGTGGCCGATCAGGCGCGAGGGCACGCTGTAGAGCACGCGCCGGATGCTGACCGTACCGAACTTGGTCACGCGTGCCTCGATCTCCTCGTACTCGCTGGTGCGGCGAATCGGCAGCGCCTTGAGTTGGCTGCGCTCCTCGGTCAGCTGCGTCTGGATGCGTCGGTTCAGCCGTGCAACGACATCGGCGACGACGCGTTGGTAGTCGGCGACCGTGGCAAAGTCGCGATGCCCGCGCAGCAGCAATGCCTGATCGAGCGCGCCCTTGAGACTGCCCTGGCGCGATTCGATCGCGCCGTTCTCGTGCGACTGCCCAAGATTGTTCCGCGTCGGACGCATGCCATAGTGCCGGCACAGGTCTGCATAGCGGCGCGTGAGCGTTTCCGCTTCGGCCAGGTTGTTGAAGGCGGCCGACAGGCTGTCGGTGCGGTGCTCTTCGGGCACGCCGCTCAGGGCCCACAAGGCATTCTGCAGCCCCTGCGCCAGCGCGGCGAAGCTCTCGCCGCCGCACACGAGCTCGGCATGGCGCCAGCCTGAGTAGGCGAGCGCGAACTGGTACAGGCGATGCTCGAAGTGCTCGCCGGCGATCGAGACATTCAGTTCGTTGCACACGGTGAAGTCGGACAGTGCCAGCCGCCCGGGCGGGTTGGACTGGGCGAAGAAGACCTCCTTCTCCTGACCATGCTCGGCCCGCCACAGGCGAATCCGCCGCTGCAGCGTGCGTAGCACGCCATCGCCGAACACCTCACCGTGCCGGCGCTGCAACTCCTCGAGCAGCGTACGGCCCTGCAGCCCCGGCTCGCGCTCGAGCAGCGGTACCAGCTCTTCCTCCCACACCCCCGCCAGCGGGTCGGCACGCGTTCGCCATGTCCTCGCTCCTTCTTGCGACGGCAGTCCGTCGGCCTGCTCGATGCGCCGTGCCGAGCGTACGCTGATGCCCATCCGGGCCGCGGCGATCTGCTGCGTCGCCTGCCTTCTTGCTTCCTTGTATTTGCGCACTTGTTCGTCCGTGATCTTCCTGCCGGGCACTGAGCGTCTCCCAACGTCTCTCGTCAGAAGAGCACTCTATCCCTCGCTTCCGGACCTTCCCGGCTACAGATCCAACCGGCCAAGATAGTTGTCGTCGACCGGCCAGGCTAATTGTCACCGACCACGTCGGCCCGCATCCACAAAAAACTGTCCATGAAGCACGATTTGATAGCGGCGTTTGCCTGAGCCGAAGCTCGCTTCATACGTTTGAGTGCCTTCCTCAGTCGGTAAGAAGACGGCCCAGCGCAGCTGCAAGTGCGCAACATCACCATCGGCATGCGCAATCATCACCGCGCCTTCTGCCTCCGACGTATCCGACACCTGCTCACGCGCACCGCTGGCATTCTGGCGCATAGTTTTCGGCCAGGTGTCCAGCCGCTGCAATTGCTGGAAGGGGGCGCTGGCTGGCTGCGCGACCTGTCTGACATAGAACCTGAGCTGCTCCCCGCGAGAACGCGTTTCTTGAACAATGCCGGTTGCCTTCATCGCGCGCGATTTGTGATCAACGCGTCGGGAATCGGCATCCAGTGCCAGCTTCAGTTTGAACCCATCTGCGTTCTGGTTGCCCGCAAACTCGACGGACTCCAAGGATTTCAGCAGGGGCAAGATCGACGCAATCCTTCCGGGCAGCGAAGGTTCGTGCAGAAAAGAGAGTTCCTGAGAGGCATCATCGCCCGGAAATTTTTCGATGATCGCACCGTAGGAATTTCCATTTCTCGGCGGCACGTGTTGCCGCATTCGGAGTGGAATCCACAACATCAAGTAGCTGTTAGCCGGTTGGCCCTGATGCTGCTCACCTACGATGGTGTGCAAACGATCGAAATCCTCGGCAGCGACTTGCTCCCACCGATTCTGGAAGAGGTCTTCTTCCTGCGGGTCGAACCAGGGGTTAAGCAGCATGCCGTGCTTGGCGTGGCCGTCAAAGGCCACATAGAAGAACGCCTCGCAAAGATGAAAGACGCTCTTCATGCCCAGACCAAATTTGCCGATGGAGCCCGATTCCCCGGCCTTATTGTTCAGACCGAAGGACTGAATGGCCCTCTTGTCGGTCTCGCTAAACTCGCCGTCGTTCAGCACCCACAGTGCGGGGCCCTGCAACAGGGGGTGTTGCGACTGCGCGCCAAAGCCAGAGTGATAGCCAAAGGCAAGACTGCGGGCTTTTGCATCGTCGGCGTTCTGAATCAGCTCCTTCAGGATCGGGAAGCCCGTCTTGTAGCGATCGCGAAGATTTGTAGCAATCAGGTTGATGTGATCTGATCTGAAGCCTGGCATTCTTGGACCCCCGCGTTCGTATCAAGGAACGATTTCTTGTTGTTTGGACAGACCCCGTATCCGAGGATACTCAGGGGCGTGGCTCATCAGGTGAGCCCGCCGATTCAGCCCGGAAACAATTCTTTCTGCGATTCGCAAGCTTCCGGTGCGGCGTCATGCTCCGAGAATAACTGCCGGGCAAGGTGCTCGCCCCCCTCCTTGCGCATCGCCTCACTCAGCTGATTCCTGAAGTTCTTGTCCTGGATCGACTCATAGGTCACATCCTTGAAGACACAACGAAGCTCCGGGTTGAACAGCCCCTTGATACCTCCGAACGTGCGATCAAGGTCGTTGGTGATCAAGCACAGCAGGTCTTCATCGGTAGGATCGTTCGTAGTCAGAAACTTGGCGTATCGCGCCGGCAGCTTTTCCTTTACTCGGGGGCTTAGCGTCTTGGCGAGGTCCGCAATCGCATTGGATATGGATTCGCCAATGGTCTGTTCGACCGCAGACTTGAACGCTTCGATCTGTTTCCGCAGCCGCATCAGCCTGGCGTCGAAATCGGGTCGACGATTGCGCATGATCACTTGGCCGAAGCGCGGCACGTTGATCAGAAAGTCGTCATAGAGTGCTTTGCGCTGTTTTTCGAGTTCCGCTTCAGACCAGGTAACTGTCTTCGGTTTTCCATCTTCGCCCGTGACCTGCTCGAGGTTGGCGTCGAAGTCCGGGATCTCAATCTTCAGCATTTGCTCGCCCTGGAGCAGGGTGAAGCTGTTCTTCAGCCTTTCCTTGAGTGCCGCGTCTTCGCCCACAAGGAGGTCGTTCGGGATGGTCACCTTCTTTGTTGAAAGTCGGTAGCCGGTCAGCTCGAGTTCTACAAACTGGATCTTCGACTCGAAAACCCGCTCGATTCGTGCAACGTCAAACCTCTTTGGTGGGATTTCCTTGAGCGCCTTTAGGGACGCGTCCACAGCAACAGGCGTGGCGGCTGTCCGCCCGACCTCGGCGAGATTCGGTGTTGCTTCGTTTTCGTGACCAGGCACTGCGCAGGCTTGCATCAAGGCTGCGGTAGAGTCGCTCCCGGCACGGATTACGACCGCGTTTGGTTTATTCGATGATGTCGAGCCCGCTTCGATCAGAAGCGGTGTCGGCGAGTACAGCATCGTCTGACCATCAGTAATCAGCAAGCCGATACGAAGACCTTCCTGCTGGCGCAGCTCCAGATGCTGCCGTGAGACAAGCGCCTGAAGCGCGCGTAATCCTTCCTCTGTGCCGTAACCCAGGCGGTATACCTCGGGGTCGAGATCGACGATCACGGTTGCGACCAGATTCGGCTGGGAATCCAGGCTGGCGGCTAAAGCCTCGACCACCGGCTTGGTGATGCCGGGCGCCACATAGACGAGCGTGCTGCTCGTTCCAGCAATCGCACTGCAAAGCACTTCGTCATTGACAACCGTGAAAGTGGAGGCGGCGTTTGTCATGCGGTTTGTTCCTGCTCAAAAAACGCCCACGCGATCCGGTAATCCTCCTCCCGGTTCGCCCGCGAAAACGGTGCCGTCCAGCGCCGTTCCTTGATGTACTTGCCGGAGGGCAGGGTGTCGTCTTCTACCCATTGCTGGACGAGGGTGCCGTCGGGGACCTGGGGTTCGCCGTTCTTGTAGAGATCTTCCCAGCCAAACTGGCCTTCGCGCGCGATGCCGTCGGGGGTGGTGATACGGCAATTGGGGTCTCTGCGGGCGGCTTTGCGGGGGAGCCCGACACCGGGGAGCCCCTTACTGTTGGTAAACACGATGCGACCGTGGATGTCGTACCAGGTGTCGCGCTCGTACTGCTGCATCACTGGGAATTGCACACGGTAGATCAGTAACAGTTCGTCTAAGGTCAGGCCGAGCGCCTGGGCGACGAGCACGTCGATTTCCACCAGCGCCATGCGGCGGGCGTAGTCGGTGCGCAGCGCGCAGTGGCGCTGCCAGTCGAGGGTAAGGCGGGCGAAGAAGTCTCGCGATAGACGTGGGTTATCGGCCTGGCTCCAGCGCTGGAGCCTGAAGGTGGAGTCGAAGACTTCCGACCAGAAAGGGGCGTAGTGTATGGTCAGGCAGTTAAGGGCGAGACATCGGGAGATGAAGTCCGGCGTACAGTTAAGCCATGGTAGCTTGAGCCCATCTCGTTATACACAACTCCGCACCGCCGGCACGCCGATCTGAATAATCGTTGACCTTCAATGACTTACACGAAGTGCTTGTAAACCCATATAAAAACGCGTCTACTTTTGCAATTTGGGTGACCTGTTGGCGACGAAGAGCTGGGTGGTGGAGGAGTTTGCGGGGATGGCGCTGGGCGACGAGAGACTGAACAAGCGGGCGAAGGTGCTGATGGAGCGGTTGTCGGCGAAGCCGACGGCGGGCATTCCGATGGCGTGCCGGGGCTGGGGCGAGACGGTTGGCGCGTACCGCTTCCTGGGCAACGACGAGGTCGACTGGCAGGCGATCCTGGCGCCGCATTGGGAGCGCACCCGCAGCCGCATGCGTGCCCATCCGGTGGTGTTGTGCCTGCAGGACACGACCGAGCTGGACTTCAACGGGCAGGGCATCGCGGGTCTGGGGCGGCTGAACTACGAGGCGCGCCGCGGCATGTACCTGCACCCGACCTATGCGGTGACGCCCGAGCGCGAACCGCTGGGCGTGCTCGATGCGTGGATGTGGGCGCGCGAGGATGTCGATGAACCAGGCGAGCGCACCAGCATCAAGGAGAGCGCGCGCTGGCCCGAAGGCTACGAGCGGGTCGCGGAGTTGGCCACGGGGATGGCGACCACCCGCCTGGTGTATGTAGCCGACCGCGAAGCGGATCTGATGGAAATGATGCTGCGCGCCCAGACGCTGGGCACGCCGGCCGACTGGCTGGTGCGGGCCAAGCACAACCGTTGCTTGCCAGAGGGCGCGAAGCTGTGGTCGCACACCTGCGCAGGCGAGCCGCTGGGCGAGATCGTGTTCACGATGGGCTCGCGCCACGGCCAGAAGGCGCGCGAGGTGCGCCAGCAACTGTGGGCCCGACGGGTCAGCCTGCCTGCGGGCAAGGCGGGCACGGTATCGGCCACCTGCATCGTGGCGCGCGAGATCGGCGCGCCGGCCGGCACCAAGCCCGTGGAGTGGCGCCTGCTCACCAACCGGGAAGCTGCGACGGCTGCCGACGTGGTCGAGCTGATCGACTGGTATCGGGCGCGCTGGGAGATCGAGACTTTCTTTCACGTGCTCAAGAACGGCTGTCGGATCGAAGCGCTGCAACTGTCCGCCATCGAGCGCCTGGAGCGCGCGCTGGCGTTGTTCATGGTCGTCGCCTGGCGCATCGCGCATCTGATGCGCACCGGCCGAACCTGCCCCGAGCTGGATGCCACGCTCTTCTTCGACCCCGACGAGATCCGCGGCGCGTATCTGCTCACGAAGAAGAAACCGCCCGCCACCCCGCCCACCATCAACGAAGTGCTGCGCCTGATCGCCACCCTCGGCGGCTTCCTGGCGCGCAAGGGCGACGGCGAGCCGGGTGTGAAGACCATCTGGCTGGGCTTGCAGCGCGTCATGGATGCCGCCGCCACCATACAGGCGCTACGCGATGAGGCGGCCTGAGTTGTGTATAACGACATGGCTTGAGCCAGGTGGAATATAGTCCAGTACGGCCAGACGTCTTGATGAAGAAGTCCCCGATAATCGACTGGCAGACAACTGCAGCGGCAGCAAGCGCTCCGTGATCAAGAAATGCGGAAGATATTACCGAGTGAACATGCGCGTGTCCTGTTGGTGTTATCGCACAAAGTAACGCCCGTTCATTGCTAGGCTGAAACATGTTTCGAAACGTCAGGCGGAAGAAATCGGTAATCGGCCGCGGTGCCGAGCCATCAGACGATAAACTGATAATCGGAGGTGTTCGGCGCAGATACTCATCACGGTTGGCCATGGGAACGTAGTTTGTCCGAGGCAGATAGTCGTCTGGTATTTTTTCGAGATCGATGATGTCGTAATGTTTGTTCGCTGTGCAAATTTTACGTGGGGTCTTGTTGATCGGATTTGCTAGATAAAAATGTGGCCCGGATACTATCCAATCGGATGGAGTGGACGCGAAGCCATCAGAGTCAGGTGGGCGACGGACGATGGTGCCATCCTTTTGCTGCATGGTTTCGTGCCACATTTCAGTCGAAGTGCATTCCGCTCCTAGATCGATCAAACGACGGGGGTAAGAGGCAATCTTAGCTAGAACACTTTCGAACTGCCGAGCGTGAAGTGCCGGAAGCCGAGCGCGGAATGAGGGTGTGCCGGGTTCGTCGTATAAGTCTGCAAATACTTTCAGCGCTTCGTTGTCGACGGTGACGACACGGTCCTTATGACCAGAAACATTCCATTCATCCTTCTCGTTCTTAAATCCGCCAATTGTTCCTGAGCCGTCGTGTGCATAGATTGCATCGACAGTCGTCGGAATGAACAAATTTGCGATGTGATCAAATCTCGGCGAATGAGTAGTTGCTCCATATATATTTATGCCAAATCGAGTGCGATTGTGTACTTCTGCAAAGAGGTGAGCCTCATTTGAAAACTGAAAATGCTCGCGCAGTCGTGTGTAAACAGCCTCCCGCAGCCCACCGCCTTTTGGATCGTCGTAAGTTCCTTCGGGATGCAAGTAGGCCGAAACGCCGCGTTCGCCCGCAAGTTTCCAGCCCACCGGCAGAAAGCACTTGTACAGGTTGGTTTGTACGCCCTTGAGTAGCGGATAGTTCTGCACCGCATTCAGGAAAGCCTGCGTTGCCTCGGCCTCTTCCAACTCGGTGGTCCATGCCGCCTGCAGGCCGGGTAGCGCATCGAAGGCTTCCGCGCGCAATTTGGCCAATTCGCTGGCCGACAGCTTGCGAATCGCAAACATCGGGTTGGCCTCGCCCAGCACGCCGGCTTCCTGCCATTCCACCTTCAGCCAGGGTGGGTTACCCAGCACCAAATCGAAACCCCCTTGCCGGGCAAAGACGTCGGCAAAGGCCAGTTCCCAATGCATGAAGCGGCGCTCCCTGACGATGGCTTCCACGTGGCGGATGCGTGGGAAGTGTTCGCGCAACTTGCTGATGCGTAATTGGCCGTACTTGTCGTGCAGGTTGGGGCCTTGGGCCGGAACGGACAGTTCCGGCTGCACCGCGCCGAACAGGTCTGGCGCCACTTCCGGCAGCAGGACCTGCGGCTCGGCCGGGGCCGAGAAATCCAGCCCGCCCTGCGGCGTCAAGTCGATGATGTTGCCTTCAAGAATGGCACCGACTTCCATCCACCATTGCTCACGGCTAGGCAGGGTGGCGGACTGGGTGATAGGCCAGAACCACAATGCGCACCAGTAATCCATGACCAGCTTGAGGCGCCGGTAAGGGGTGGCGAGCTGGCCGTCTTCGTTGAGCAGGCCCTGTTTGCGGATGGCTTCCTTGTGCGCGCGGGAGCTGCACGAGGGGGGGCTTTCACCCGCTTCGACGCTGGCCGGCCATACCGGCAGTGGGTCCTCGGTGCGGGCGCGGTCTTCCGCCAATTGCCGGGTGTGCTCGCCCCACAGGCGGTCGATGGCTGCCGACAACTGCTGCAGGCGGCACAGTTCGTGGTCTTCCAGCGGCTTGCAGAACGCCTTGCGCCAGTCCTTGAGGCGTGCGAAATCTTCCGGGTAGAGTGCCTTGGCCACCTTGTCGCCATAGTCGGCCATGCTCGGATCAGGCAACAGGAAGTGGTAGATCTCGTCTGGCGCTCGGTGGCCAGGTTCTGCGGCGAGTACCGCATCGGCAGGGGAGGCTTTAGCTAGTCGCAGCGCATCCGGGCTGGCAGCGTCGCCAGCGGAAGCTGGCCGCGAGGCGAGGCTTTGTGGGTCGAGGCGACGGGGGGGCTCGTCAAACCAGGCGGGCTTGGCACGGGGGCGCAAGCTGGTTGCGCGATAAACCTCGCGGCGGGCGCCGATGAGGCTGTTGCCGCAGAAAAGCTGGTAGCCGAACCACGGTACACGCGCGGCACGCGGCGGCTGGCCGTCGCTGCCTTCTTCGCCATAAATGGCGTTGAGCCACAGGCTGACTTCGGCGAGCTCGGTGGCGACCGGGTTCAAGTCGACGCCGAACACGTTGCGGTCGGCCAGGTACATGCGCACCTTTTGCAGTTCGGTGGCATAAGTGTCGTGCGGGATGCGGCGGCCGAGTTCGAGCTGTTTGCGTTCCAGGTAGGCTTCGGCGAGCTGGCTGACGGCCTCGTTCAGGAACGCCGCGCTGCCCATCGCGGGCTCGACCACTTTGAGCTTGAGGATGTCGTCGGCGGTCTTGTCGGCGAGCAGTTCCTTGAGCGCGTACTTGACCAGGCAACGGGTGAGTACCTGCGGGGTGTAGTAGCTGGCGCTCTTCTGGCGGTCGCGGCCAGCAAGGCGGTAGATGAAGGTGTCGCGCGGATATTTGCGCAGCACCTTGTGGCCGTGCTCGTCCACGTCGTGCACCCGTTCTGCGGGTTCGTATTCATGGATGCGGCTGGCGGGTACGAACCAGGCGGAATCGAGCATGTCGGTGCTGCCACCGCCGGTGCCAGCGGCGGGCTCGTCGCCGTCGCTGCCGTCGTCGTCATCTTCGTCTTCGCTTGTGCTGCTCGCCGCTTTCTTTGGCTTCGGCTGCACTTCGTATAAGTCTTCTTGGGCGAAAAAGCCGCGGTAGGACAAGAGCGCTTCGTACACCGCACCCAACTGGTTGATGGACAGCAGCTGGTAGCTGACGCGGCCCTTCTTTTTGCCCTTGCCGCCCGAGAGCGACATCAGGCGAATGACTCGTTGCCACACATGGTTGGGGAACACCACCTGGTTGAGCAGCGGGGTGGCGTCGGGGTCGAAGAGCTTGCTGTCGAGCGGGGCCAGCGCAAAGGCTTCTTTGACGCTGCCGGCGATGAGGTGAGGTTGGCTGGTGATGCCGCAACCCTGGGCGATGAGGCTGAACAGGCGGCGCAGGGTGGCGTCGAAGTAGCGGCCGTCGCGCGCGGCGGGGGTGTTAAGGGCGGTGAGTTCGAGGTCGCGCAGGGATTCGAGGCTGTAGCCCTTGGCGTAAATCTCGCTCTTCTGAATGGGCACGTAGCCGAGCTCGGGGCGCGCTTCGATGTAGAACATGAAGAGCAGGCGGTAGACCATGCGCAAGGCTTCGAGACTGAGCTCGCCGGCGTCGACTGCATCCTTGCCGGAATAGAAACCCTGTTTTGCGTCCTGCGCCTTCTGGCGCAGTTGCCGCACGGCCTCGTTGCCGAGCAGTTCAATGGCTTCGCGCAGCGCGTACTTGAGATCCTCGGAAACGCCGTAGGCATGCTTGTGAGCGTTTTCGTCGAGGCCGTCGAGTAGGCTTGCGCCGGTCTGTGGGGCGAGGCTGTCGCGGTGGAGCAGGGCGGCGGTGGCCTGCAGGGTGAGGTTGTCCTTCCGGTCGAGGATCTCGCTCCAGTCGAAACGCAGCAGGCGGTTGTTGGGCCACTTGTAGCGGTCGAGCAGCAGCCATTCCTTGTAGCCAATCAGGATGACGTAGCGCGGCGGGGCGTCGGTGCCGAGCAGCGCCTCGGACACGATCTCGAGCCAGGTCAGGCCCTTGAGCGACTTCGGCACTTCGGCAACATCGTGGTTGGCAGTGTAGTGGGCGGAGGACAGGGCGTGCTCGAGCGGGTCGTCGTCCTCGCGACCGGGCTGGTAGGCGGGGACGATGACGAGCTGGGGTGCCTTGTGGGCCTCACCATAACTGGCCCACACCGGAATCGGCATGCCCGCTTGCAGCTCAAGCGTCTGTGCCTTGAGCGTGTAGCCGAGGGCCTCGAACAGCGGGGCGTGGAGCTGGGCGTGAGCCTTGAGGCGCTCGGCATCGTCGCGCAGGCGTTGATGGCCGGCGAGTGCGGCGAACCACTTGCTACCCAGACCGCCAAGCCGCCTGTGCGGGGCGCGGGAGTCGGCAGACTTCTCTTCGGCAGCGTCTTCGGCCGCCTGCCAGGTCTCGATCAGGGCGCGGATGTCGCCCTTGAACACTTCGGCCAGATAGTGGTGGCCGTAGAATTCGTTTTCGTTGGCGATACCGGCAAAGCTTTGTACGGCTTCGGCGACGGGCATGGTGAGGCTCCTGCTTCAGTTCTGTGGCGCGTGCAGCGGATCGGCGGACTGACGTGGCTCAACGGGTGACGGCGGCCAGCACCTGGATAAAGGGCTGCGGCTCGGTGGTCATCGTGTCTTCCACCCACTGGCGGTATTCGTCGAACACCTTGCGGATTTGCTGGGTACGCTGTTCGCGGCGTGATTTCTTGAACTGCTCGGCCTGTTGGTTGGCGGCGAGGCGCAATTCGAGCTGCTCGAATTGCCGTCCTTGCAGTCGTTCGAGGTCGGCGAGGGTGCCGGCGAGGCGTTGCTGCATGTCGGCGGAGAAGCTCTTCTGCTGGGTGATCAGATGCCGCTTCATCGTGTCGACCGCGCCAGGTAAGACAGCTTGCAGCGGTGTGGTTTCGATGCTTTGGCCCCGATTAGGCAGGGTGCCGGCCTTGAGGGCGGAGCGGGCGACAAAGTCGGGGAAGGGCTGCAAGGTCCAGCCGCCTGCGTTACCTGCATGCCCGATGGCGACCTGCCATTCCACCAGCAGGGGCTGGCCTTTACGGTTTGGAATGAGGCCCATCAGGATAAAAGCGTGCTCGCCGTCGGCGAGTTGCGGGCACTGGATGACCGGGGCGCAATGACGGCCGAAGGCGGTGAGCACGCGGTCGGCAAGCCAGTCCATGATCGGGTGTTGTGGCCACAGGTAGTGCAGGGCGGGCCAGCTTTCTTCCTCGGCGTTTGCCTGGCGGGCTTCTTCGATGGCTTGCGCCATGCGAGCCGTGTGGGCACACAGGGTGTAGCGGTGGTTCGCGTCGCGCACCTCGGTGGGGAGCGTAAGGCGAAGCCGTTCCTGCAGATCGAGCGGGGCGGTGAGGGTGACGGTCTGACCGGTGTCATCGGTGCTGAATTGCGCGAGCGGCGTGGGCTGCGAAAGCTGATGCAGCGCGGTTTTGGCGAACAGGTAGTCGCTGCTGAGCGGGGGCTTGCTGGTGCCCTTGGCATCTGTACCGAACAGCGTGAGGCCGGCGCGGATGTGAGCGGTGCTGGGTTCGGGTGCTGCGACGACGGAATCAGGCCCTTCGGGGTTGGCGAAGAGGTCGAGCAGCCAGTCGCCTTCGTCCTCGCTGGTGGTGGGTTGTTCGGCATCGAGCGTCGCTTCGAACACTTCGGGCGTGGTGCCTTCGGCCATTATTTCCGCGACCTTTTCGGCTTCCTTCTCAGGGTCGTAGATATGAAGAAAGGATGCGGGGTCGCCGAGGTTGCGGTTGGCCTGTTCGTCTTTCTCTTGCAGGATCTCGAGGATGCGCAAGTCGCCCTTCACCCGCTGGATGCGCGTTTCGGTAAACAAATAGATGATTTGCGGCTGGTGGGTCTGACCGTAGCGGTCCACCCGGCCGTTGCGCTGCTGAAAGACCATCAGCGACCAGGGCAGGTCGAAGTGCACCAGGCGGTGGCAGAAGTAATGCAGGTTCAGACCTTCGGAGGCGACGTCCGAGCACAGCAGCAGCCGGATCGGGTCCTCCTTGCGGCCAAAGCGCTCGACGATGCTTTGCTGCTCGGTGTCAGTCATGCCACCGTGGAGGATCTCGATCTGGTTCGGTTTGAGCTTGGTGGCAGTCGGAAGGTGCTCGGCGAGCCAGCACAGGGTTTCGATGCGCTCGGAGAAAATCACCAGACGATCGTTGGGGGCGCTTGGCTGCCAGGCGAAGTCTGCACTGTTGAGATGGCGCACGAGGCGCTGAAATTTGCTGAAGCTTGCGGCGTCAATGCGGCGCAGTGCGTTGGCGAAGTCTTGCAGGGCAGCGACCTCGACTTCCTCGTCGCCAGTGATGTTGTCCTTGTTTTTTAGCAGCTCGATGCGGCGCAGAGTCGAGTCAAGGGCCGCGGCGGGGCTGGAGAAGATCGCTTTTTGCATGCCCACGCGTTGCAGTTCTTGCTGCCGGCCGGCTTTGGCTTGTCCGCGTTGGGTAAAGGGAATCGCGAGCAGTGCCATATAGGCAAACTCTTCGTCTTGGCTGGCGTCCTGCTGCAGGCGCACAGTGACGCGGTCCTGGAAATCGGCGCTGACTTGGTCGCGGATGTCCTTCTTGAAGCGGCGCATCACCAGCCCCTTGTTGCGAAAATCTTCCGGGGTGTAGTCGTCGGGGTCGGAGATCGCGGTCGGGTCGAGCAGGCTCATCAGCGAGGCGAAGCTGCGCGCAGAGCCGTCGTGCGGCGTGGCCGAGAGCAGGATCATGGTGTCCGAACGTCCTGCGAGCATGCGGGCAAGACGGGCGCGGCGCGACATGCCGTCTTCCGACGCGCGGGCGGCGACGTTGTGGCATTCGTCGATGATGATGATGTCCCACCAGGCGTTCTCGAGGTAGTTCCGGTACTCGAGATTGCCCTTGAGGGTATCGATGGAGATGATGCTGCGGTCGTAATAGTTGAAGGGGTTGTGGTTGCTTGGAATGGTGTTGCGTACCCGTTGCAGACCGACCGAGTCGAGCCGCACAAGCGGGATCGAGAAGCGGCTCCAGAACTCCTTCTGAAACTGGGTGAGCATGCTCTTTAGCGTGACGACAAGGATGCGGTCGCCGCGTCCACGCTGGATCAGCTCGGTGGTGAGAATACCGGCTTCGAGCGTTTTGCCCAGTCCCACCGCATCGGCGATCAGGATGCGCTGGCGCGGTTGTTTGAGCGCCTGCAAAGCTGGGTCGAGCTGGTAGGGCACCAGATTCATTACGGCGCGGTGACCGAGGTGGATCTTGTCGTCGTTGGGCGTACTGCGGCGCAGTTGCGCTTCAAGGTAGAGAAAGGTGCTGTTGAAATGCGAGCTGGTGTCGGCGACGAGTTCGGTCCGGGCCGGGTCGAGTACCTTGATGTCATCTTCGAGTGCAGTGAGGAACAGGGCAGAGCGGCCGCGTACGAGTTCGGAGACGCCGTCACAGTTGAGTAGATGGCCACCATCACTTGAGGGGTCGACACGACGGACCAGCCATTCTTCATCGCGGATGACGACGCGGGCACCGGGGGCGTAGGGCAGCATTCTTGGTTCTATTCCTGATTGAGCGTGGCGGTAAGCGGCGCAGGGGGCTCAGCCAGCACGATTTGCTGGTCGGCAGGCGAGCGGGCACTGGCGTTGGTATCGAGCCCAAGACGTTTGAGCGTGTAGTAGAGCAGGGCCTTGCGAGTGCGCAGTTCGGCCACGCCGTTGACCATGCCGTAGTCGAGCTCGATACCTTTGCGCTGTGCGGCGGTAAGGCCTGGGTGAGGCGCAATTTTTAGTGAGAATAATTGCTGCCAGTCGGCGTCGGCGGAGGCGAGCGCGGGTTGGTCATCGACCGGCAGATGGTTTCGAATGTCGAGAACCCGCGCAATGACGAAGTCTTTGAACACACCGTCGATGAAGCAGAACCCGCGGACATGCCAGCGAAAGCCATCCCATGCCAACGAATGCGGCGCAAAGCGGCGCCACATTGGTTCGGGGCGGGAGAGTGACTGGTAGAGGATCTCCGCCGATTGACATTGCTGTAAGAGGCCGACAATAGTTCGTAATCGATCGGGCTCTATGCTGCGTGCAGGGGCGACGGCCAGGGCGATGTCGGGCATCCAGCCGAGAAAGGTGTCGTCGGTCTGCGTGATGCCTTCGCCAACGGAACGGATCTGGGCGAGGTACCGCGCGCCATCCGGCTTAAAGTAGATCGGGATAAAGCTTTGCGTCGGGCGGTAAGTGCGACCCGAGCCGTCATATGCCATGTTGCCTGGGGCCAGCTCGAGGTATCGGTTCAAATCGTTCGATGCCTGAACGACCGACACATCGAACTTTTCAACGATGTCCGAGCGATTGACGTGCCCTTCCCAATAAAGCCGGAACTCAATGAAGCTGAGTCGGCCTTCGATCGCATAACGGTTGATGCTCTTGCCCATTTAGCAAGCCGACCTACAGAGGTGTGCGGAACAACCGTGACAGCCAGCACGAATGGAAGGGAAAAGAAACTTTACCTATAGAATCTTTGCCGGTAATCGGGAGCAAGTCAAGGGTGTGGGATACGCGGATGTCTTGAAGCAGGCAGCTTGAGTGAGCATGCGGGGCGAATGCGGTCCACTTTAACGGATTGACGCGGGGCGACTCGCCCGTCGAGTCTAAAGGCATACAGGGTCAAAGCGCGTGACCCGGTTCATACAGGCCATAGCATTCGCGTCAGTCAAGCATCGGAACAGCGCCAAAGGATGCCGCGATGTCCCCGTACAGCAATCATCCCGTGGCGGTCGCCCACGTTCTCTCAAACGAAGGGAATGTCGAGGACAAGCGGGTGTTAAAGCGGATGCCGATCACTGTAAGGCATAGCCGCAGTGTGCGAACCAGCCGCGGGCATCGGCGGCGCTCACCGTGTCGAGAACCCGTTTGAGGGCCTCATCCAGGGCTTCGCGCGTCCGCGCCTTGGCGGCCCGCAAGGCAGTCTTGAGTTTCGACCAGCACGGTTCGATGGGGGACCAATCCGGGGAATAGGGCGGCAGATAAAGCAGGTCGGCCTGGGCGCCCTCGATCGTTTCGCGAATGCCTTTGACCTTGTGAGCGCTCAGGTTGTCCATGACGACAATATCACCGGGCGCGAGTGCCGGTACCAGCACTTGATCGACATAAGCTCGAAACACTGCAGCGTCGGTCGGGCCCTCAACAGTCATGACAGCGTCGATGCCTCGACAGGACACAGCGCCAAGCAGGGTGACATTGCGACCGTGGTTCTTCGGCACCGCATCGGGCACCCGCTCTCCCCGCAGGGCACGACCGTAATGACGAGTCATCGCAATGTTCACGCCCGACTCATCGATGAAGCGCAATCGTGACGGCGGATGTTGGGCCATTTCCTCCCGGTAGGCCGCGCGCGCTTCAATTACCGAGTCGGCGTCACGTTCCGTCGCATGGAGCGTCTTTTTTTTCGCGACAGTTGCATCTGCTTGAGCACCCGACACAGTCGGGGCAAACCGATATGAATGTCCAATTCGCTCTTCAGGCGCTGCGCCAACTCGTCCAGCGTCAGATCGGGCTGCGCGTGCAGCCACTGCGCCAGGCGCTGGCGCGCGACTTCATCCAGACGCGATCGCTTTCCGCCAGCGTGCGGCTTTGGCGCCACGGTGCCGGTGCTTCGCAGCCGCATGAAAAGCTTCTCGACAAACGAGATACTGACGCCAAAAAGCTCGGCTACTTGGCGCTGTGAACCCACCCCGCGCTCGTATGCATCGACCACTTTCTGGCGCAAATCAACTGAGTAAGGTGCCATGGCCAGACGACCACGCCGGCAGCACTTTGGTTCCTTCTACGCAAAGCAAAACCGCTTTAATCGCTGCGATCCCGCATGACACATACCGTGCTGTCAGCGGTTGTTCGGGGCACCACCGCCAGCGGGATGCGGGCCGAGGTCGGCGGCTGATTTCGAATCGGTTTCGATAGAGTGCTCCCGGCTTGGTGAGATCATCGGCTCGTCGCTGCGTTCTGTGAGATGAACGTCAGTAGCGCCCATACTGCCGATGTTCTGAGCAAGAGCAAGGCAATCTCCCGCAGTTCGGTCTTATGTAGATCCGTCTTGCCCGATTGGTGTGGTGGCTGTCGCCGTCAGGTAGTCGATCCTTCGCATGACGCTTCGCTGAAATACGCATCCGAAAACGCTGTCGGAGACAAGGTTCTGCCGAGCAGGTAACCCTGCACGACGTCGCAGCCCATATCACGCACGAGCGCGCACTGCGTCTGCGTCTCGACGCCTTCGACGATGACTTCGAGATCCAGTTTGTGCGCGAGCGAGACGATCCCGCGAACGATCGCGGCGTCCACACCGACTTCGGCGAGGTCGGTGACGAAGCTGCGGTCGATCTTGAGGATGTCGACGGGCAGGTGCTTCAGGTAGCTGAGCGAAGCGTAGCCGGTGCCGAAGTCGTCGATCGCGAGGCGAACACCCAGGCGCTTGAGATGGTGCAGATTGTCGATCGCAGCGCTTTCAGGATCCAGCCACACGCTTTCGGTGATCTCGACGACGAGGTCGTCGGCCTGCAGGCCGAAGCGCTCGAGCGCGGCGGCGACCCTGTCGGTGATGTCCCTATCCTGCAACTGGTCAGCGGAAAAATTGACGGCGACCCGCAAAGAGTGGCCGGCGTCGCGCCACGCCTTCAGCTGTGCGCACGCGCTGTCGAGTACCCACGCGCCGATCGGCCCGATGAGACCAACTTCCTCGGCGAGCGGGATGAACGTGTCCGGGCCGATCAGGCCGTGCGACGGGTGCTGCCAGCGCACCAGCGCCTCGACCGCGACCATGCGGCCAGACGCCGCCTCCATCTCGGGCTGGTAATGGAGCACGAGCTCGCTGTGCTCGAGGGCGTGGTGCAGATCGCTTTCGAGCCGCAGGTGCGCGCGGGCGCTCCCCTCCATTGCAGCTTCATAGAACGCGCGTCGCTGGCTTGAGCGCTTCGCGCGGTACATTGCGGCCTCCGCATGGCGGAGCAGGGCGCCGGCGTCCTCGCCGTCGCTTGGATGGACAGCGATTCCGATGCTGGCCCTGACGAAGATCTCGTGGCCGTCGAGCACATAGGGCTTTGCGAGCTCGGTCGTGATCGTTCGAGCGACCGATGCGACGGTGGGAGCGGAGACATTTTGGAGCATGACGGCAAACTTGTCGCCGCCGAGGCGCGCGACGCAGGCGCCGGTACCGACCGCACGCACGAGTCGACGACTGGCTGCTCGCAGCAAGCGGTCGCCCAGTTCGTGACCGAGGGTGTCGTTGACAAACTTGAAGCGGTCGAGTTCGAGCAACAGCACTGCAAGCGCCGGTAAAGGGTTCCGGGTGGGTGCGAGCCGGGCCTGCAACATCGTTTCGAAGCGGGTCCGGTTCGGCAGACCGGTGAGCGTATCGGTGCAGGCGAGGTGGCGGACATGGCGCTCGGCGCGGCTCGTTTCGAGGGTGCGGCGCACACGATGCACGACGACGTGGGGGTGCAGGGGTTCAATGACGTAGTCGCTCGCACCAACGGCGAAGGCGCGCTCGATCTGCCGGTCGTCGAGTGACGTAATCATGATTACCGGCAGTTCCCCGCACTGCGGCAGTTCCCTGAGCCGCCTGCAGGTAGTGAAGCCGTCGATGCAGGGGGGCACCGCGTCGAGTAGCAGGAGGTGGGGGCGTATGCGCGCGATGCGCCCGATCACCGATGGACCGCTGTCGGCCTCGTCGACGACAAAGCCGTTCAGTTCCAGGGCATCGCGCAGCGCTGCGCGTTTTCTGTGGTCGTCGTGGACGATGAGCACGTGCGCACTCGTCAGATCCTTCGGTTCATCCGCATCGTTACTCTGGTTGCCGTCGAGCAGCGCACCTGTCAGGCCGCCCGGATCGTTGGTGTCCTCACGGGGAAGCTTGGCTCTCGTATGCATGGCATCTCTCCATCGTGTCTTTCTCTGCTCGTTTGCTGATGACCTGCTGGCTTGGCCCTTTGGGCCTTTTGGCGCCGAATGTCGAAGCCGCGACGCAGCCCGAGGGCGACCGAGAGCGCCGACTGCAAGGAGGACGTACACTGCGGGCGGCAAGCGGTCCGCATTCATGCGTCGAAACGATGAGGCGCCGACGGGAGGAGCAACGTGTTCAGGGTTGCTCACGGCGAACTCGGCCCAGCAACAGCCGATGACGATGCAACGGTTCGCAACGCGCAACAAATGGCGAGTGCCGAGAGCGATGAGGTTGAGCGGCGCAGTGCGCGACTCAACGAAAGCAAGACGGCTGCGAGAAGGACGGGCAGCAGGGCGATTGGGGCAGCCCTGAGCCGATGGAAAGAGCAAAGTGTCGTTGCGACGGCTCAAAATGTACGCCCGAGCAACCTCCTCTGCAAGCGCTTCGCGGCATCTCGGCTAGCAGCGCCCAGTGGGGTTTTCTGTTGCCGGAGAACGCTGCGGCCGGGGCGAATGGCTCCGGCCCGCTCATGGATGATCGATCGCCTTGCAGCCGTCTTGATTGGCTGCCTGTCGGCGCGGTGCGACTCGGGGAGCATGAAGCGACGCACGAGCGAGGTGCGCCGTTCGGAAGGGGCTTGTCCCTCGCGCTGTAGTCAGTTCCCCCGGCCAGACTGTCCAGGAGGCAAAGGGCAAGGTATCGATGACGGGGCGGCGTGAGAAGGACGCCGGCGTAACCGCTCGTTCGAGTGGAGACAAGCCGCGATCCCGGCCGCGCTATCTGCCGAGGAGAAGTCCCGAGACGATGTCTGCGTCGAGAGGTGTGGGAACACCGGGCCCCAGGCCCGAAGGCCGTTCCGGTTGCAGGGGCTGACCGGATGCCGCGCGAGCCCGTGGCAAGCGCTCCTTCAAAGCTTAGTCGTGCCCAACTGCCAGCGCAATTCAGGCAAGCGAAACGAGGAACCGGAACTGTTCGAGCCGCCTCAAGAACGGGCACCCGCGACGATTCTCGCGTCCGTCGGCCGGTGGCGGTGTCGACGTGGAGGGCTTCAGCGACCATCTGCCGATTACCTTCACGATTCGGGAGGGATAAGGCGGTGCGCCCCATCCGGCCGACGAGGATATTATGATGTCGTCCAACAAGGCTCGCCAGGACGGGTTCCCGCGGACCCTTCGTCGCGCAGCCTGATCGGCAGCCATGCGAGAGTTCATCAGCGGTACCGCCCGCGGCGATGAGAAGGTAGGCATCTCCACCGGGCAAACGAGGCGTTGCTCGTCGTTGACGCGGCGGGACCAGTATCCGGATAAGTTGCGTCGACATGGCTCCCGTTTGCCGATGCCCGCGAACGGGGCGTGCTGGATGTCGCGAATCAGCGGGTTGATGCGAGGGGCTGCGTTGAAATCAACGTCCCCGGCAGTTTCCTGCCGGGGTAGGTTTTGGCGTAACTTCGAACGTTGCGGCCGGAATCATCTCGGGGTTATACGAGAACATCCTGCTGCGTCAGGAGTGAGTTAGCGGTAAGACTGGGAACTGATGTCCCCTGGCTCACAACGGTCGTCGGCCTTCGCTAATAGGCGGGCCATCCTACGAGGAGGACATCGGCGTTCGTCCGGAGCCAGGCCTCCGCAAGTGCAGAGGGCATCCGGAAAAGAAAAACCCGCCTCGCGGCGGGTTCATCTTCATTGCCGTCACCTCAATCCCGGGAATCGAAGCGACGTCAAATAACGTTGGTTGCGGGGGCAGGATTTGAACCTGCGACCTTCGGGTTATGAGCCCGACGAGCTGCCAGACTGCTCCACCCCGCGTCGGAGAAACAGAACTATAGTCGATATCACGGGTGCCGTCAATGAATTTTGGGGAAAATTCCGAGACAGGCTGCGCCCCGGCCACAAGGAACGGACGGGCGAGGCTATGCTGTCGGCGGGTCGGGTTTGTAGTACCGGAACTGTGTTTTCGGGAATCCCGGCATTCCTCCGTCAGGGATTCGGCGGTGTACCGGAACCCGGACCTGTTCGAGATTTCAAGGAATCAACCTCATGGCAATGACGCGGTCGCTCGAAGTGAAAGGCCAACTGGTCGCCGGCGGCAAGGAGCCGTTGATCTGCGCGCCGCTCGTCGGCAGGGACGAAGCAGCGGTGCTGCGCGAGCTGGAGGTGATCGTCGCGAAGCGGCCCGATCTCCTCGAGTGGCGAGTGGACTTCTATTCCGGCATTTCCGACGTCGAACGTGTCGTCGAGCTCGCGAAGGAGATCCGCAGGAGTTCCGCCGGCATTCCGGTCATCTTCACGCGCCGCTCGACGCGCGAAGGCGGCGAGCCGATTGGCCTCTCCGAGGACGAGGTGCTGTCGATGTACCGGGCCGTTGCCCGTTCGGGTGCGGTCGACTTCCTCGACTACGAGTTGAGCAGCCAGCCGGAGCATTTCGAGCAGGCCGTCGCGCTTGCCCGCGAGACCGACACGAAGCTCATCGCGTCGTTCCACGACTTCGGGAAGACACCGCCCGTCGACGAGATCGTCGCGAAGCTCGTCGCGATGGAGGAGGCGGGCGCCGACATCGCCAAGGTCGCGGTGATGCCGCAGGGGCTCGAGGATGTGCTGACGCTGCTGCAGGCGACCCTGGAAGCGCAGAAGAAGATTCGGCTTCCGGTCATCAGCATGTCGATGGGCGCCTATGGCTCGCTGAGCCGCCTGTTCGGCTGGGTGTTCGGCTCGTCGGTGAGCTTCGCCGTCGGCCAGCAGGCGTCCGCGCCCGGCCAGGTGCCGATCGAAGACCTGAGGACGGTGCTCGAAGTCCTGCAGCGCTCGCTCAAGGGCGAATAAGCCTGGCCGCGCGGAGCGGCTTTCCGCGCGTACAGGTCGGGATGGCCTGCCGGATTTTCAGTCGGCCTGCCGCGTTTCGAGCAGCTTGACCAGGCTGTGCAGGACGCGGTTGACCGGCGTCGCAATACCGGACGCTTCGCCCTTGCGCAGCACGTAGCCGTTGAGATGCTCGATCTCGCTGCGCTTGCCGCGCGCGAGGTCCTGCGCGGTGGAGGAGAACTGCGTCGGCATCGTGCGCGCGATTTGCTGCACCGCGTCCCATGAATCCCCGGGCACCTTCACGCCTTCGGCCTGCGCGACCGCAAGGCACTCCCGCACGATATCGCGCATCACGTCTTCGACTCCTTCGCCGCGCACGAGGCGACCGTAGGGCAGTTGCGTGATCGCGGACAGCGCGTTGTATGCGCAGTTGAGGATCAGCTTGGCCCACAACGCGCCCATCACGTTGTCCGAGATCTGCACCGGCACGCCGGCCTCGGCGAACAGCTTCGCCAACGACTCGCTCGCGGCCGACGGGCCGATCACGAGTTCGCCGCGTCCATGGTGTCTGACGTGGCCCGGCCCGGCCATTTCGGTCGCGACATAGACGACTGCGGGGGCTACCTCGCGTCCGAGCAGCGCCTGCAGCCGCGACGCGTTGTCGACGCCGTTTTGCAGGCTCAGCAGCATCGCACCCGGTGCAAGATGCGGCGCCATTTCCGCCGCTGCATCGATGGTATCCGTCGACTTTACGCAGCACAGCACGAGTTGCGCCCCCTGCACGGCGCCTGCGTCGGTGCTCGCCCGTAGCGGCACGTGGGCCTGGAAAGTCTGCGTATCGAGGAACAGTCCGTCGCGCTGCACTGCCTCGACATGCGGGACCCGGCCGATCAGAACCACGTCGTGGCCCGCACGGGCGAGCATTCCGCCGTAGTAGCAGCCGACCGCTCCGGCACCCATCACTGCAATATCCATCCTGCTCGCTCCAAAGTGCCGCCTCGAGTTGCGAGGCGTGTCCAGTCATGGTTGTCGTAGCCGTTCATGGTGCCGCCATCGTGCGCGAAGGCCGATCGGGGCGGGTGGGCATCCTTGCTTCGGCCAAGTCGATCCCCGATCGTGCCGGGGTATTTGAATCGCCTCGCTTGCCGCGCGACAATGACTCAACATGGTCATTTCGCGGGAGCAGTCGAGATGAGCAAGCCGGATCACGAGCGGCTCGACCGGCTCGTCGCCGAGGCGCGACGTACCAGAGAGCAGCGCGAGCAGGGGTATCGGGAGCGGGCACTGAAGATCTATCCGTGGATCTGCGGCCGCTGTGCACGCGAATTCACGCACGAGAACGTGCACCAGCTCACCGTCCATCACCGCGATCACAACCACGACCACAACCCGCCCGACGGCAGCAACTGGGAGCTGCTCTGCTTGTATTGCCACGAAGCCGAGCATTCGCGACTCCTGGATTCCGCAGGCCGTACGGGAGGGGGCGAGGGCGTATCCCCGGCCACGCACCAGCCGTTCGCGGACCTCAAATCGCTGCTCGAGGGACCTAAGTAGCGAAGTCAGGCGAGCGCCACGAAAATACGTCGCACTCGCCCATCGCTTCGATGGCGGCCGCTGTGCCAAGGGAGTGTGTGTCCGCTTCGTGTCAATCCCCGTTATCGCGGTGAACGGAATCCGGAGTCAGGTCGCCTGAATCCGGCAACAGCGTTTCGAGCCACGCGTTCGCGCTGGCCGTGGTCAGCTTGAACCCCGCATCCACGCGCAGCACAGCCAACTCCTCGCCCGTGGCATCGAACGCCGCGAGCAAGGCGTGCGGGTCGAATTCGTCCGGGACGATGTCGAGCGTGACGCTGATCCGTCCGGAAGGCGTGTTCACGGTGACTTTCTTGTGGAACATCGCGTGCCGTTGCTGTTCGTGGCGGCGCAGGACCTCCGAAGCGGTCTTGACGAGTGTGTGAAACGCGTTGACGTCGAGCGGCTTCGGGTTCTTCTTGTCGCGCCCCATCGTCCACGGTCCGACCAAGGCCGGCTCGGGTTCGCCGTCCATGATCATCTCGACAGCCCATCCTTCGTCGTCTTCGTTCTTGATGACGCGGGCGGTCCATCCGTCGTCCCGCCACAGCCGCGCTTCCTTCACGGAAGGCGGCGAGTCGTCCTCGGCCTGATCATTGATTGGATTCGATGTCATTGGCCGATTTTACGTCCTGCGGCGCTTGGGAGCGCGGTTCCCGCCGCCGCTTCGCTCAAGCCGGTCCTTCGGCCGCAGCCACCCGTGCCCGCCGCATCACCAGTTTCTCCAGCTCCGCGACGCAGAATACCAGGAGCCCGGCGCCGACGACCTTGAGCCATTCGATGACCGACAGGTCCGCCGAACCAAAAATCGCCTGCATCGCCGGAGCGTGGGTGAAGGCCAGCTGCAGCGGGATGCACGCGGCGATGGCGGCCAGCACGTAGCGGTTGCCGGTGAGTCCTTCCCGATTGGTCACCGGCGCAAAAATGTAGCGGCTGTTGACGAGGTAGAACATTTCGGCGACCACCACCGCGTTGACCGCCATCGTACGAGCGGTTTCGAGGCTCGTGCCGTGTTCCATTTCCCACAGGAACAGACCGAGTGCGCCGGTCATCATCAGGAACGAGACCATCACGACGCGCCAGATGAAAAAGCCGGAGAGGAGCGCCTCCCGGGGCGGACGGGGCATGCGCCCCATGATGTTCCGCTCCGGAGGTTCGAAAGCCAGCGCAAGACCCAGCGTGCTGGATGTGACCATGTTTATCCACAGCACCTGCGCCGGGGTCAGCGGCAGGGTCAACTCGAACAGGATCGCGGCGATCACGACCAGCGCCTCGCCGCCGTTGGTCGGCAGCATGAACAGGATGAACTTCTTCAGGTTGTCGTAGACAGCGCGACCTTCGCGCACCGCTGCGGCGATCGTCGCAAAATTGTCGTCGGTGAGCACTACGTCAGCCGCTTCCTTGGCCGCCTCGGTGCCCTTCATGCCCATCGCGACGCCGACGTCGGCGCGCTTGAGCGCCGGAGCGTCGTTCACGCCGTCGCCCGTCATCGCGACTACCTGGCCGTCGTCCTGCAGTGCCTGCACCAGGCGCAGCTTGTGCTCCGGGCTCGCACGGGCAAAAACATCCACCTCCATCGCCACGCGGCGCAGGGCAGCGTCGTCCATGATCGCAACCTCGGCGCCGGTGACCGCCGGCTTGCCGATGCCGATCGCAAGCTGTGCGCCGATCGCGCGGGCGGTTTCGGCATGGTCGCCCGTGATCATCTTGACGCGGATGCCGGCGCGGTGGCATTCGCCGACGGCGTGGATCGCCTCTTCGCGCGGGGGGTCGATGATGCCGACCAGTGCGAGCAGAGTGTAGCCGTCCTCCACGTCGGCAAAACGCAGGTGGTCTTCCGCGGGAGCGGCGCGCTTGCACGCGAGGCCGAGCAAGCGCAGCCCCTGGGCGGCGGTGTCGGTAGCCATGCGGCGCCAGTAATCGGCATCGAGCGGGCGCTCGCCGTCGTGATCGAATTGCTGGGTGCAGATGTCGAGGATGCGTTCCGGTGCTCCCTTGACGAAGATCCACGGCTCGCCGTCGGCGTCGCGGTGGTAGGTGGCCATGAAGCGGTGCTGGGATTCGAACGGGATGCTGTCGCGGCGAGGCCAGTCGGAATCCGCGACGTTCCGCGTGAAGCCGGCCTTGTCGCCGAGAACCAGCAGCGCGCCTTCGGTGGGATCCCCTTCGACCCGCCACAGGCCGTCGTCTTCGCGCAGATGCGCATCGTTGCACAGCACCGCGGCACGGATCGCCAATGACAGCGCCGGATAGCGGTCGGTGTCGATGATGTGCCCGTCGACGCTGAAATCGCCCACAGGAGCATAACCGACGCCCCCGACGTCGAACACGTGGCCCGCGCACACGACGCGCTGCACTGTCATTTCATTGCGCGTCAGGGTACCGGTCTTGTCCGAGCAGATTACCGTGACCGAGCCCAGCGTTTCGACCGCGGGCAGGCGTCGGACGATCGCGTTGCGGCGCGCCATGCGCTGCACTCCGAGTGCGAGCGTGACGGTCATGATCGCCGGCAGTCCCTCGGGAATCGCCGACGCGGCCAGCGCCACGACCATCATGAACATTTCCGAAGGGGAATGGCCGCGTCCCAGCGTGCCGAGCAGGAACGTCGCCGCCGCGATGGCGAGAATCGCGATCGCCAGGAAGCGGCCGAAACGGTCGATCTGGCGCAACAGCGGAGTGCTCAGGGCCTGGATGCCGGTAAGCAACTCATTGATCTTGCCCAGTTCGGTCGCCCCGCCCGTGCCGACGACGATGCCTTTGGCCTGGCCATAGACGACCAGCGTGCCCGAATAGGCCATGCCGTAGCGATCGCCGAGCGGCGCATCCGCCGCCACCGCTTCCGTCCCTTTTTCGACGGGCAGCGATTCGCCGGTCAGGGCCGCTTCTTCGACGCGCAGCTCATGCACCGAAACCAGGCGCAGGTCCGCTGGAACGCGATCGCCGGAACCGAGCAGCACGAGGTCGCCCGGCACGAGGTCGGCCGCGTCGATTTCGCGCCGGTGGCCGTCGCGAACCACTGTGGCATGGGGGGACAGCATCGCCCGGATGGCGTCGAGCGCGGCTTCCGCCTTGCCTTCCTGGATGAAGCCGATGATCGCGTTGATCACCACGGCCGCGAGCAGCACACCGGTATCGACCCAATGACCGAGCACGGCGGTGATCGCTGCCGCGCCCATCATCACGTAGAGCAGGATGTTGTGGAACTGCATCAGCAGACGCAGCAACGGTCCGCGGCGCTTCGGCGGGGCGAGCCGGTTCGGTCCGTATTGCGCGAGCCGGCGCCGGGCTTCGGCTTCCGGCAATCCGCCGTGAGGTGTCTGCAGGTGATGCCGGATTTCGTCCGGGCGGAGCGTGTGCCACTGGTCAGGCGCGCGTTCGAAGGACCCGGCTGTTGACCGGGCGTTCATCGGACCGACGCGGCGTGCGGACCGGGAATGTCTCGCACGTCGGTCACTGACAGGTTCTCCGGGCGAATCTGCGTCATCGGGACTCCTTCGTGCAGGCGTAAGGTAATATCGTAGCCATGTGTTGAATCGTAGCCATGTGTTGACGCACTGCAGCGAGCGCCGGGAAATTCTACCGATCGGTCTGCGTCATGTCGAACGCAACGGCAGTTATGCTCGCTGCAATGCATCTCTTGCCGAATGGAGGGCCGCAGCCATGAATCCCGTCAAGCGGCTGCTAGTCGCAACCGATCTTTCCGCTCCGGCGCGTCATGCCGCCGACCGCGCCGCGCTCGTGGCCCGCGAAGTGGGCGCGAGCCTTGACCTGTTCCACGTCGCAAATGTTACGGCGGTGGAAAAGCTCCGCCTCCTCATTGCCGACGTCCCGGCCGAAACCGGACAGCGGGTGCTCGATGCTGCACGAGAAGAAATGCGCGAGCTGGCGGCGAATATGCTGAAGCAGCATGGCATAGCAGCAGGGGTCCAGGTCGCATCGGGTCCGGTGCTGGCGGAAATCATCGGCCACGCCGACACGATATCCGCCGATCTCCTCGTGCTCGGGGCACGCGGCAGCAGTTTTATGCGGCATCTGTTAGTCGGCTCCACCGCCGAACGGATGGTGCGCAAGACGCGCTGGCCGATGCTCGTCGCCAAGCAACCTCCCCACGAGCCTTACCGGACCCTGCTCGTGCCGGTCGACTTTTCGCCGTTTTCGTTGCGCGCGCTGCGCAATGCACAAGCCGTCGCTCCCGGGGCGGACGTCGTGTTGCTGCATGCGTTCGAAGTGCCTTTCGAGAGCAAGCTGCGATTCGCGGGTATCGAAGACGAGCTGCTTGCCCGTTATCGCATCGCCGCCCGACAGGAGGCGCTGGGGAAACTGCGCGAACTGCGCGACGAAGTGGGGTTGCCGCCGGAGCGCACGCGCCTGATCGTCCTCCATGGCGACGCGTCGCGGAACATCATCGAGCAGGAGCAGGAGCAGGATTGCGACCTGATCGTGATGGGGAAGCACGGCGAAAGCGTGCTGGAAGACTTGTTGCTCGGGAGCGTCACCAAGCACGTGCTGGCCGAGTCCCAGGGGGACGTGCTGGTGTCGGTCTGAACCGTGGCTTGCAGGGAAGAAGCGGCGGAGAGTGCTCAGGCTTCCGGCGCAAAAAAGCAAAAAGCCCGACCATGGGGCGGGCTGATGCCTTCATGCTGCTGGTGCCGACAATCTGACTCGAACAGATGACCTACCGCTTACAAGGCGGGAAAAAACGGCATTTTCCCACGTTGAAGCGTATGCAGAGGAAAGCGCAAATCCGTTGATTTTGCTGCAATTTCGGAAAATAAATGTTGAAGCGCGTTGAACGGTATTGGTAGAATCTGGCTACACCGTGGCTACACGGTAAGCGATGTAGCCACCTACCGACCCGGCCGGGAGCCCGACAACATGCCCAAACGCGAACGTCTCACGCCCGAGCGCATCCGCCGCTATACCTGCGACGCTGGCGCGAAACAGTCTTTCCTGTGGGACACCGAAGCGCCCCGGCTGGCAGTGCGCGCAACGGCTGGCGCGAAGTCTTTCATCTTCGAATCGAAGCTGAATCGTCAAACCATCCGCATCACGATAGGCGACGTGCGCGCTTGGGGTATTGAGGAAGAGTGCGATAAGACGACCGGCGAGGTTATCCGACCGAGCGCGCGTCAAGAGGCGCGCCGCCTGCAAACTCTGATTGACCAAGGCATAGACCCGCGCCAAGAGAGGGCCGAGCGCATCGCGGTCGTAGAGGCGAAGCGCGAAGAGGCGACAAGGCAGCAGGCGACCGTGGGCGAGGCATGGACCGTCTATCTGGAAGCGCGCCGGCCGAAGTGGGGCGAGCGGCACATGCTGAATCACGAGAACATGGCGAAGGCGGGGGGCGAGCCCCGCACGCGCGGCCGCAGGCGAGGGGAGTCCGCTACGACGCAACCCGGCCCGCTGCACTCACTGCTGGCGCTACGTCTATCCGACCTCGACGCCGACGCGGTGAAAGCGTGGCTCGAACCGCTCGCGCAACGCACCCCGACGCAGGCAGCGCAGACGTACCGAGCCCTGCGCGCCTTCGTCGCGTGGTGCGCCGACCGGCCGGAATATCGCGGCATCGTTCATGCCGACGCCTGCAACCGACGCATGGCCCGCGACACGCTGCCCAAGGCCCGCGCCAAGGACGATTGCCTACAGCGCGAACAGTTGCCGCTATGGTTCGAGCATGTCCGCAGGCTGTCCAATCCAGTGCATGGCGCATACCTTCAAGCCCTGTTGATTACGGGAGCGCGCCGGGAAGAGTTGGCCGGCCTCAAATGGGATGACGTCGACTTCCAGTGGAAGAGCCTCACGATTCGGGACAAGGTGGAAGGGGAGCGCACCATTCCGCTTACGCCCCATGTCGCCGCCCTGCTGCGCGACCTGAAAGCCCGAAACGAGACGCCCCCGAAAAAGCCCCGCAAGTTGCGCCAGAGCGACGCAGAGGACGCGCCCGAGTGGAAGCCTTCGCCGTGGGTATTCAGCAGCCGCACGGCCGCGTCTGGAAGGCTTCAGGAGCCGCGCATAGGGCACAACAAGGCACTGACTGCCGCCGGTCTGCCGGCACTGTCTCTGCACGGCCTGCGCCGCTCTTTCGGCACCTTGGCGGAATGGGTGGAATGCCCGGCCGGCATCAGTGCGCAAATCATGGGGCACAAGCCATCCGCCATCGCGGAGAAGCATTACCGCCGCCGGCCGCTCGACCTGTTGCGCCAATGGCATACGAAGATTGAGGGCTGGATTCTGGAACAGGCCGGCATCGAGCAACCGACCGAAGAACAGGCCGGCCTGCGCGTGGTGGCCTGACTGAGCAATGCCGCGCCTACCTCGACGGAGGGAAAACCGGGACACCTTCACCCGGCTGGCGCGGCACCCAAACGAAGGAGTGCCAGAAGGAGCGCGACCGATGACCGATTACGCCAATTTCCGAAGTGCCCTAAACGCAATCGTTAAAACCCTTGCCCCGCACCATGCGTCTGACGGACGGCGAGCAATGGCGGGAAAGCTTGCCGAGGCAGCAACCGGCAAAACCATAGACAATCTAGCCTTCCGATATCGTGACATAGGGCATCTGTTTTTCCCCCACGACGAAGCCGCCGCTATCGAGCTTGGCGAGCGAATCAGCGCAGCACGGCGAGCCGGGGAAATAGCCTCAATCATCCCATTTGGGGACAATGGCTTGCTACCAACCGACTTGCTGACTTGGGCAAACTGCCCGCCAGTCCGCGCAAGCAATCCCCTTTCGCACTGGCTCCCAATCACTGAATACGATGCAAGGGGCAACGATGCCCCGCTGACGCTGAAAGAAACCGTCCCCGCGCTGCCCGCGCCAGAGCAAGAGCAAGCGCAAGAGCCGAGCGGAACCCCGAGGCACGAAGCGAACGACACCCGTGAAGCCAAGGACTACGCGACGACGGCACGCATTTGCGAGGCATTCCCCCCGCCCAAGTCCGTGAATGCTGAACGGTGGGCAAGCAGCGAGTATCTCGGGGACTGCCCGGCGTGGCTGAAGACCGCGCGGGAATCGAACGGCAAGCGTGGTGTATCCGCCATGTGGAACCCTGCGCAGTTCGCATTTTGTATGGTGTCGAACGGGCATATCGGAAAAGGGGCGGCCGCCGCCATTGTCCGTCATGAGTTTCCGGATTGGTTGGATGCGTGGGAAGAGAAAGGCGGCTTTCTCTGAATTACCGGCACGCATCGCCGGTAACCTTACCGGCAGGCGTGGCTGAAACCCGCGCCGCTGCTGGGATTCGCTACCGGCGGTAAGCGTTTCGGATGTTGCCGGTAATCAAAGTGGCATCACTCGTTGAATAGGAGTGAGCCACATGGAAACCAATACCCCCCGCCGCTATACGACTTCCGAGGCCGCCGCCGTCGTGCGGTATCAGCCTCAAACCCTGCGCCGCGAACTGTGCCTCAAGGGCCATTTCCACGGCATTCGCCCCGCCAAGCTTCCGGGAGGGCGTCTGCTGTGGGATGCAGCGAAGGTTGATGCGCTCGCATCTGGCGAGGTGGTCGCATGAAAAAGCGCCCGACCCCCATTGAAGGAAAGCCGAGCGCCCCTGACAAGCGCCATTTTAACCCGACTGCCTCGCTTTTCCCCGAGATTGAGCCGCCCGTAACGGCCGCGCGCTGGCCTGCCGACGGCACCCGCGCCGCCGCCGCGCTGCAAGCCCTGATTGCAGGACCGCAGAACCAGTGCGACTACGGCCCCGGCTGGCGACTGGCCGCCTACGTGCAGAGCCTCGAATACGACGGATGGGGCATCCGCTCGCGCCTCTTCAAGCATCCGCGCTGCGCCCGCCCGATTGCCGAATACACGCTCGACCGGCAGCACCCCGGAACCGCCGCCGCACTGAAGGCCCGCCGGCACGCCGGTTTCCTCTCGCCCGATTTGGCCGTCGTCCTGCTGTTGCTGGCAGTCGGCGGCGCGATGCTGGCCGGCTGGCTGTAAGGGGCTCGCATGAATCTGGTATTCGCCCCGACCCTGCCCGACGCCTTCGAGCGTGCCGGCCTGCCGTTCCCCGAGCGCGAGCCCGAGCCCGGCCGCTTGTGCCGATTCCCGACCAATGGCCGCAAGGACGATGCCGCCGGCTGGCTGCGCGTATTCCCCGACGCAGAGGGCGCGGTATTCGGAAGCTGGCGCGACGGCACCGCTTGGACGTGGCAGCGCGAGAAGGACGGCCCCGCCCCCGATGCCGCCGAACTGGCCCGCATCCGCGCCAATGCTGAGCGCATCCGCAAGGAAGCCGAAGCCGAGCGCGAGGAAGGCTATCGACAGGCCGCCAGCAAGGCCGCTGCAACGCTTCAAGCGGCCGAGCAGGCAAAAGGGCACCCCTACCTATCTGCAAAGGGAATCGCCCCGCATATCGCCCGTGAGCGGAACGGCTCGCTTGTCATTCCGGTATTCGACAACGACGGCAATGTTCAGAGCGTGCAGAGCGTGAGCCCGACCGGGGAAAAGCGGTTCATGCCCGGCGGAAAGATGACCGGCGGCCGCTGCTGGCTTGGCGAACCGACCGACGCCGGCCCGCTGGTGCTGTGCGAGGGCTACGCGACTGGCGCGAGTCTCCGCGAGGCGACCGGATGGCCGGTATGCGTGACCTTCACCGCCGGAAACCTTCGCCCGGTGGCCTGCGACGTGCGCGAGCGATTCCCGCGCGCCAAGCTGGTGATTGCCGGCGACGACGACCGCAAGACCGAGGGCAACCCCGGCCGCGCTAAAGCCCTTGAGGCCGCCAAGCTGGTGAATGCCGTTACGGTATTCCCGAGCTTCGACGGTCCCGAGGGAAGCGACTTCAACGACATGACGCAGCAGGCCGGCCGCGAGGCTGTAGCCCGGCTGATTCGTGACACCGTGGAGCCGCGCCGCTTCAAGCTGGCCGAGCGCACCGCCGCGCGCCTGTTCAAAGGCGAGCCGCCCCCCGTCAATTGGCTGGTGACGGGCATTTTCCCGCTTGGCGTGGCCTGCCTGCTGGCGAGCCCGCCGAACGTCGGGAAATCGTTCCTCGCGCTTGAGCTGGCCGCGAAGGTCGCCGGCCGCCGGGACGGGGAATGCCCGCCGGTAGCCTTCGGCGCACTCGTGGCCGCGCATGGCCGCGCCGTGTATGTCTCTGCCGAGGATGACGAGCCCGAGATTCACCGCCGCCTGCATGCCCTGTGCGGCAACGACATGCCCGACCGGCTGCATGTCTTGTCTCTGCCGGACGTGGGGCACTTCGGCATCATCGAGCCCGACCCGGTGACGAAGGAGTTTCGAGCGACCCGCGAATGGTTCGAGCTTGCCGACGAAATCCGCGCACTGCCGGATGTTCGGCTCGTGATTCTCGACACGCTGCAAGCCCTGACGAGTGGCGACACGAACACGACACAGGCTGTCACGGATCGGCATAAAGGCGCCGGGCATGATCGGCGTAATGGCGCCACTTGGAGGGGTTTGAAAGTGGCGTTTCGAACGGTGCGGAGGATGGGGTAAAACGCTCATAAGCGCAAGGGTCGAATTGGACCGAAATATGCGTTATGGAAGGCTCAGAAAGGGGCGGACGGACCCGGCGGACGCCGGCGAAAGCGGGACGATGCGGGGCCGGCTTTTCGCCTGGAACGGGGTCACGGGGACCGTGGAATAAATGGGCCGGTTTCATCGGCCCGTTTATGCCGCGAAAGCCCCTTGACGCCGTGGAGGGTGGCCAATGCTCCGGGGAGGTGCCGGGGATGTTTTTCATCCCCGGCGGCTGCCCCGCGGCGAGCGCGGGGTGTGGGGCGGAGCCCCAGGGGGTTGAGGCCGCGGGATCGCCGCTGAAGGGGTTTGCAGCGCCGAGGACGGCGCTGCAAACGGCTGGCGTCCTCAGCGCGCCTTGGCCGCCGCCGGCGAGCGCGCGGGCGCCCTGGTCGAGTCCGGCGATGGCTTCGGCGCGCGGTAGCTCTCACCGTCGAGGACGACGCGGTAGGCGCCATGCCGCAGCCGATCGAGGGTGGCGGCGCCGAGCATGCGGTTGGCCGGGAAGGCATCGCCCCATTCGTCATAGTCCAGGTTGCTCGTCACGATCGTTGATGCGCGCTCGTAGCGCTCGGCGACGAGGTCGTGGAAATCTTCGTCGTGCGGTGGACGAAGGGGTTTCAGACCAAAATCGTCGATCACCAGGAGTGGCACACGAGCCAATTGCTGGAAGCGCCGCTCGAAGCTGCCGATGGCGCGCGCGGCGTGCAGCGAGCCGACGAGTTGCGTCTGCGTCGTGAACACGACGTCATGCCCCTGGCGCACGGCGCAATGGCCGAGCGCCTGCGCCAGATGGCTCTTGCCCGTGCCGCACGGGCCGGCGATCAGGATGGCCACCTTCTCGCTCAGGTAGCGGCCGGTCGCCAGATCCTGGATCAGGCTGCGATTGAGGTTCGGCAGGCGGTCGAAGTCGAACGCCTCGATCGTCTTCTCGCCGCGGAAATTGGCGCGCCGCAGGCGCATCGCCACCTTCTTCTGGTCGCGCCGGGCGACCTCGTCGCCGATCAGGATGGAGAGGAATTCGGTGTAGGCGAGTTTGCCCTCGATCGCCTGGCGGTTCCGCAGATCGAGCGAATCGAGGATGCCGGACAGGCGCAGTTGCTTGAGGAACGCAGTGAGTTCGGGAATCGGATTCATGATGATGCGCCTTTAGTGGGTCAGCAGGGATTTGGTATCGCGGCAGAAGCGCCCGCCGCGGGTATAGGTCTCGGCCAGCGCATCGAACGAGCTCTGCGCCGCCTGTTGGTCGAGCCCCTTGGCAAGGATCGTCTTGACCGTGCGGTAGCGCGGGCTGCCGAAGGACAGCGCCCGGACACAGGCGGCCTCCAGGCGCGCGCTGCCGTAGGTCTTGGCCAGGCGGACGATGCCCTGGGCGGCCCGCAGGTTGTCGAGGACGCGGTCGGCGAAGAGCGCCTCGATCAGCGCCGCGCAGGCCGAACCGATCCGGGTCGCGGCCTCGAGGCACCACTGCGGATCGCGCAGCTGATAGGCCTGCGCCTCGAGCGGCTGATGGTCGCGCACCGTCGAGCGGCGCCCCGGATCCTTGAGCCGCGGATGACTGGCGATGAGCTGGTGCTCGTGGAACACCTGTACCGAGGTGTGCGTCGCCCGTAGCCACAGTTCCTGCCCGACGAGGCGGAACGGCACCGAGTAGAGGCAGAGTCCGAATTTGACGTGCGTATCGGGATGGACCGTCACCTTCACCCAAGTGGCCAGGACCGGCGGCACCGTCGGCAGCGGCAGCAGGAGCGCCTTCTCGACCGAGGCAAAGCGCGTCAGCGGCTTCTCGCGCGTCGTCCCGTGGCAGCGGTTGCCGGCCTCGCCCATGACCCAGTCGGCCACCTGCCGGTTGGCGTCGGCGAGGCTCCTGAACTCGCGCAGCGGCAAAAAGTTGCGTTTGACATATTTTACTCCCGACTCGACGATCCCTTTTTTACGGGGATCGGCCGGCGGACACGGGGAGATCCTGAAACCGAATCCTTCGGCACACTCGGCGTAGGCGCGCTGCACCTGCGGGTCGCGGGTGCAGGCGCGGGTGATCGCGCACTTGGGGTTGTCGATGATGACCCGGGCGACGACGCCGTTGAACCACTGGAACGCATTGCGGTGGCAGGCCAGCCAGGTCTCGACCGTCTGGTCGCGGACGAACTCGACGTACTGGTGGCGACTCCAGGCAAGTGTCATGACGAAGAACCAGGTCTTGAAGCTGGCCCCAGTCATCACGTCGGTCATCACCGGGCCGGCGCCGAAATCGACCTGGCCGGCCTCACCCGCTTCGAAATCGAGGCGACAAGTCGAGGCCGGCGGCGTGCTCGCGTCGATCGACTGAAGCAGGCGGCGGACCGAGGAGTAGCTCCCCGCGTAACCGTGGTTCCTGACCAATGCGGCATGAATCGCAGTGCCGGCAACGCCAGCCTCGACCCATGCGGTGATCCGCTCGCGGTGATCGACCAGACTCGATACGCAGCTCGCCGGTAGCGGCCGTTCCTGGAACACCGCCGCCAGCTCGGCGTCCTCGGGGAGCGGACGCTCCGCCGCCAGCCAGTCGTGATCCTGCGCGGTCTTGCGTAGTCGTGAGAGCTTCTTGCGCCCCATCAGCCCCGAGCGCTCGATGTCGCGGTCGGCGTCTCCCTGGCGCATGCGCACCAGGACCTGTCGGTATTGATACATCTCGAACCTCCGTTTGCTCATGGACTCTTCCGGCCGAAAAAACTCGGCAGGTTAAGCCCGGTGGGTGGACGTTCGAAACGCTGACTTCTTCCTCTCGGCGCCGCCTCCTGGCGCCTTTACGGCGATCTTGCGGTGGCGCCTATACGGCGATCACCGGCTGGCGCCTATACGGCGATCACCGGCTGGCGCCTTTACGCCGATCCGGCACTGGCGCCATAACGCCGATCACCACGTGGCGCCTTTACGCCGATCCCGCTTTGGCGCCATTACGGCGATCGGTGACACAGGCCACGCAACCCCTGATGAACGAGGCAACCGCACTGGCCCGCGCGACCGGTGCATGCGTCATGCTGATTCATCACGTCGCCAAGGGCAGCACGAAGGAAATCAGGAGCGCGCTGGATGCGATGGAAGCCATCCGGGGAAGCGGAGCCATTGCCGGCAGCGCGCGAGCCGCTTACGTGCTGTGGCCGCCGGCCGATGGGGGCCGCAACGTGTGCGAGGTGCTGGGCAGCGAGTTCAAGGAAGGCCGCGTTGCCTTCGGGCTCGTGGCGAAAGCCTACGGGGATGCAAGGCGCGACCGTTCCGTGTTCGTCCGCAACGAGCGCGGCATCCTGACCGACCGCACGCAGGCATACAACGCCCTGTCAGGTGGCGACACCGACGCCATGCGCACCGACCTGTTGCGCGCCATCCGCGAGGCATGGCAGCGCGGGGAAGCCTTCGCCGCGAGCCAAGGCAGCAACGGCCTGCACAGCCGCCGCTTCGAGCTGCCCGAGAGCTTCCACGAGAAGCCGCGCCAATGGTTCGAGGAGCAGGCCGGCAAGCTGTTGGCCGAAGGGAACATCAAGCGCCTGAGCTACCGGGGAGGCGCGCGACTCGTGCCGGCTGATGCGGAAACCGCCGTACCGACCCCGCCGGAAGGGGCAACGCCAGAGGCCGAAAACGTCGCGCCAGAGGTGGCGGAATGAGGCCCGGCGAACTGTGCCGAACTGTGCAGGAATCCGAACTGTTCGGAACAGTACCAAGCCCTGCACAGTTTGGAAGCGAAGCACACTCCCAGTATTGGCGCGGGTTTCAGGCCCGTTTTTATGACAATGGAACTGTGCCAGAATCGAACTGTGCCGAAGCCCTGCACAGTTTGCAAGTCATTGATTTAAAAGGGAAAAATGAACTGTGCAACTGTGCCCCCCTAAAGGGGGAAGAGAAAGCCGCACAGTTCGGCTTTTCTCTCCCCTTCGAGGTGCCGGGGGAAGTCGGAAAATGCTTCACCCCTGGCGATGAACTTCTTCAGCAAACCGCCCCGGCTGCGGATTCCGACCCAACGTGACCGCTGATTCCGAAATAGTGTGACCGGTGAATCCGCGGTCGTGACCGCGGATTCCGATTTGATCGTGACCGATTTCGGCGAGTTGTCGGAATGGGCGGTCACGATGTCGGAATCAATGGTCACGATCAAATCGGAACGGGTTTGTGAGGCCAAGCGTGGCAACGTCGTTTGTCAGGCCGGCTACCCTCGCGCGCTTTGCGCGGAGACCGAGGATGCCGGCGGAGCGGATTGCCATGCACAAGATCAGGGAGCTGTTACGGCTCAAATACGACTGCGCGCTGTCGCATGAGCGCATTGCCCGCGCGCTGTCGATTTCCAAAGGAGTGGTCGCCAAGTATGTGAAGGCGGCCGAGGAGTGCGGCCGGCCGTGGGCCGAGTTGTCGGCGGCCGACGAGGCCGAGTTGCGCCGGGTGCTGGGGGTCGCCCGGCGTGGACGTGGCGCGAGCGTCGCGAATGTGCCGCCGGATCTGGCGGCGGTGCATCAGGGGCTCAAGCGAAAGAACGTCACGCTGGCGCTGCTGTGGGAAGAGTACGTGCAGACGGCCGACGGGCCGAGCTATCAGTACTCGCGCTTTTGCGACCTGTACCGCGCGTTCGCCCGCACGCTCAAGCGCTCGATGCGCCAGGTGCACCGCGCCGGCGAGAAACTCTTCATCGATTACGCGGGCGACACGGTGCCGATCGTCGACGCCGACACGGGCGAGATTTCGCGCGCGCAGATCTTCGTCGCGGTGCTCGGCGCCTCGAGCTATACGTTCGCCTGCGCCACGGCGACGCAGTCGCAGGCCGACTGGCTGGGCTCGCTCGCGAAGGCGCTCAGCTTCATCGGCGGCGTGCCCGAGCTCGTGGTGCCCGACAATACGCGCTCGCTCATCGGTCAAGCCGACCGCTACGAGCCGCAACTGCAGCGCACCACCGCCGAGTTCGCCGCGCACTACGGCGTGGCGATCCTGCCCGCGCGCCCCTACAAGCCGCAGGACAAGGCCAAGGTCGAAGTCGGCGTACAGATCGTGCAGCGCTGGATTCTGGCGCGGCTGCGGCATCGACGTTTCTTCTCGCTGGGAGAGTTGAACGAGGCGATCGCCGCGTTACTCGAGCCGCTGAACACGCGTGCCTTCCGGCGCCTGCCAGGCTCGCGCCACGAAGCGTTCGAGACGCTCGATCGGCCGGCGCTGCGCCCGTTGCCCGCCACCGCGTTCCAGTTCGCCCAGTGGAAACGGGCCAAGCCCAATATCGATTACCACGTCGAGTTCGACGGGCATTACTACAGCGTGCCGTATGCGCTCGCCGGCCAAGCGGTGGAGTTGCGCATCACCGCGAGCAGCATCGAATGCTTTGCCGCGGGCCGTCGCGTCGCGGTGCATGCGAGAAGCCACCGGCCCGGCGTCTACTCCACGCTCACCGAACACATGCCCGCATCCCATCAGGCGCATCGCCAGTGGTCGCCCGGCAAACTCATCGCCTGGGGCGCCACCGTCGGCCCGCACACCGAGCAGGTGGTCAGCCACCAACTCGAACGCATGCCGCACCCCGAGCAGGGCTACCGGGCGTGCCTCGGGCTGATGCGCCTCGGTCGCCAATACGGCAACGAACGGCTCGAAGCCGCGGCGACCCGCGCCGTCACCCTCGGGGCGATGCGTTACCGCAACGTCGCCTCGATCCTCAAGAGCGGGCTCGACCGCGCACCGCTCCCCACTCCCACTCCCACTGCCGCTAGCCAAACCGAACTGGCGCTTCCCACCGTGCACGAGAACCTGCGCGGTGCGCGCTACTACCACTGATTCCACCCACCGGAGAACATCGATGCTGATGCAACACAGCCTGCAACAACTGCATGCCCTGCGCCTGGAAGGCATGGCGCGCGCCTTCGAGGAGCAGCTCACCCAGCCCGCCATCACCGCGCTCAGCTTCGAGGAGCGCTTCGCCCAGCTCATCGATCGCGAGATCCTGCTGCGCGACGGCAAACGCATCGACCGGCTGCTCAAGGCAGCCCGCATCAAGGCCGCTGCAGCCTGCCTGGAGGACGTCGACTACCGCGCCGGGCGCGGGCTCGAGCGCAGCCAGATCGCCGCGCTCGGCACCGGGCAATGGATCCGCCATCACCAGAACTGCCTCATCACCGGGCCCACCGGCAGCGGCAAGACCTGGCTCGCCTGCGCGCTCGCCAATGCCGCGTGCCGGCAGGGCCTCGCGGCCTATTACGTGCGTCTGCCGCGGCTCTTCGAAGAGCTGCGCATCGCGCATGCCGACGGCAGCTTCAGCCGACGCCTCATGCAGCTCGCGCGCATGGATCTCATCGTCATCGACGATTGGGGCCTGGCCGCGCCGTCGGCGCAGGAGCGAAGCGACCTGCTGGAGCTGCTCGACGACCGCGTCGGCACGCGTTCGACCGTGATCACCAGCCAGCTGCCGATCGAGCACTGGCACACCTACCTGGGCGACCCGACCTTCGCCGATGCGATCCTCGATCGCGTCGTGCACGCCGCGCACAAGCTCGCCCTCAAGGGCGAGTCGATGAGAAGAAAGGAAAAGGCATGAGGCCGTGCGCGCGAGACGCCTTACCCACAGGCGCCCGCCCGCCAGCGTATGAGGCGCGCTGGCGGCCGCCTGTGGATAAGCCTGCGCCGTGCCTCGAATTGACCGTGATCGTGACCGACGCGGTTAGAATCTGAACACCACGCTTCGCGCGCAGACCCCCCGGTCACGTTCGTCGGTGCAGGCGGTCACGTTCGTCGGAATGCGCACCGGCCGGCCTGCCGGGAATTTGGGGGCAGGGGAGGGGCGGGGTAGAAGTCTGGACCCCTGCCGGCCCGGAAACCGCCAGGTTTCTCATTCGCGGAAAAAATCCCCCTCCTGAGCGGAATTCAAATCAGCAAACGGGGGGCGGTTCAGAAGTCCGGCGCTTGGAGCGCGGTAACCGCCCGGTTCCCGCTCCCGCGCAATGCCTAACCAAAAAAAGGACAGGGGGCGGGTCGAAAGTCCGGCCCTTCGAGCACGGCAACCGCCCGGTAAGTGCCATGCAAGTCCTAACCCGGAAAATTCCCGAGCGCACATCCGCTCGCACGCGCAGGAGAACAGCATCATGCAGAATCTTCCCCGAACCGTTACAAGCCTCCTGAACCGCCGCAGCCATGCGGAAGGGCTCGCATATGCCGAAGCCGTCAAAAGCCGCCTGCTGGCCGATTTGGAGCGTTTGAGGGCCAATGGCGCGACCCATGCGGAGTTGCTTGCGCACCTGCAAGTGCAAGAGGGAGGGGGGCCGTCAAATCTCTGACCCTTCCGACCACGGGACCGGCCGGTTCGACAGATTTTCATTTCCGCGAAAAAACGACTACGCAAAGCCTGCGGTTGGCGGAGGCGATTGCGGAGCGGCTGGGAAAGCGGCAGGGGCAGCGGACGGACCTTGAACATTCGGGAAATATTTCCCAGATGTCTGAGCAGGGCCGCACCAAGGACATCGCCGCCGCGAAATCCGGCCGCGTGCATCATCAGAAAAACCGCCCCATTTCGCGGCTGTGCGCAGCGATGGAGCCAGCCGGTAACGGCCCCTGAACGCTTGGACTTCTGACCCGCCCCCATCCCCGACCCGGCCGCGCGCCGGGTTTTCCGTTTGTGGGGGCTCGCCCGGCTACACCTGCCGGATTTGGCTACACCGTGGCTACACGACGACCAGAAAGCAAAACGCCACCCCCGAAGAGCTGGCGTAAGTATTTGATTCTGCTGGTGCCGACAATCTGACTCGAACAGATGACCTACCGCTTACAAGGCGGTTGCTCTACCAACTGAGCTATGCCGGCGCGGGCCGGATTATAGCGCAAGTGCGGGGGTGGAGACGGGTACCCCGATCTTCCGGGTGCGGGGCGATTCATTGCTCCGGGACGCGGCAGCGGGGATCTAGTGAGTCCGGGTGTCGTCCTGGAAGCGGCGGTAGATCTCTTCCACTTCTTCGCGGCAGTCGAGCAGGGCCGCGACGGTGGGGGCGTAGAGCTTGGCGCCGCCCATCCGGGAGATTTCGTCGAAAGCGTTGTCGAGCGTCCAGGCCGTCTTGTAGCTGCGGGCGCAGGCGAGGGCGTCGAAGACGTCGGCTGTTGCAACGATGCGGGCTTCGAGCGGGATGGCCTCGCCCGCCAGTCCGTTCGGGTAGCCACTGCCGTCCATGCGTTCGTGATGGGCGCTGACGATGTTTCGCAGCATGCCGATGTTCTCGAGGCCGGCGAGGCTGAAATCATTGATCAGCCGTTCGGCCATCTGGACGCCCATCGCGACGTGCTCGCGCATCACGTCCCGCTCGGCGTCATCGAGCCGTCCGGGTTTGAGCAGAATGCTGTCCGGGACTCCGATCTTGCCGATGTCATGGAGCGCAGCGAACAGGAAAACATTTTCGATGTAGTCGTCGGACAGGCCGTGGGCCGGAGCGAGTTCCCGGGCGATCACGCGAGCGTAGCGCGCCATGCGGTCGAGGTGGGCGCCGGTTTCGAGATCGCGCACATGCGCGAACTGGCTTGCAAGCCGCAGGCCGCCGACGAGCATCTGCACTGTCGCGAGTTCCTGCGTGACGATCATGCCGATGAGATGGCCGGAGAGAAGCAGATCGGCGACAACATCGTCCGGGAAAGCGTCGCGCGTGCGCGAATCGAAGAACAGAAAACCGAGCAGCTGCTCGTTCCGCATGATCGGGACGGTCAGGCTCGACCGGTAGCCTTCGTGGAGCAACCAGCGGGAATGCGGCGAATCGGGGCTGATCGCAGCGCTCAGGTCGTTGAGGACTCGGGCCTTGCCACTCTGGGCAATGGCGAGAAGCGAAGGCACGTCGGCGAGCGGGCACTCGTAAGCTCGCAGCGAGGTGCCGCTGTCGGTGCTGTCGACGAACGTGCGCAGCCGTTTCAGGTCTGGGTCGTAGAGCGCGACCGCGAGGCGTTCGATGAGCGGATGCCGCTCGTGGATACGCTCATGCACCCCGCGCATCTTTGCGGCTACCGAAGAGAAATGCAGGTTGCTCGCCTGGCGAGCTGCCGAGGCGGCGAATTCCTGCCAGCTTACCGGGGCGTCCATAACCTTGACCTCGCGACCCATTTCGGGAATTGCTGCTTCGCTGCCGGGAACGCAGTGTCAAGATCGACAGGAGCTAGAATTGGCCCTGCGTCGTGCGCAGCTTCTCGATATCCGGGATGTGAATCGTGCGTCCCTCGACACAGATTAACCCGGCTTCAATCAGTTCGTGCAGGATGCGGGAGAAATGTTCCTGGGTGAGGTTCAGGCGCGACGCGATCGTGCCTTTGCTGGTCGGGAGGCGCACCGACACGTAGCCGTTCGTCCTCGGTTCGCCGTCGATTTCCTCCTGGCGCAGGAGGTAGCCGACGATGCGCTCGCGCCCGGAGCGCAGCGAGTAGGTCTCGACGTCGGCGATCAGGTGGTGCAGGCGGTGGGACAGGCCGGCGATGATCTTGCGGCAGAACACCGGATCGCGGTCCATCTCGTCGAACACGACGCTCTTCGAGATATGCAGCAGCTTGCAGTCGGTCAGCGCCTGGGCCATCACGACGTAGGGCTTGTCCATGAACATCACCGCCTCGCCGAACGTCTGGCCCGGAAGGATGATCTCGATGACTTTCTCGTGCCCCTCGGCGGACGTGAATGCGAGCTTGACCTGGCCGGCCAGCACCAGGTGGAAGCCGTGGCAGGGGTCGCCCTTGTGGAACACCACGCAGCCCCTATCCACGTTCTGCTCGCGCACGCCGTGAGCGAAGCGGGCGATCTCGGCGGGACTGAAGCCGCTGAGGAGCGGCACGTGAACGAGCAGTCTGCACAAGCGCTCAGTCTCGGCGTGCTCTTGCCCGATCGCGGGGCACGCGGTGGAAGAGAGGGTTTCGCCCCGGGTTCCGGGCGAACAAGCGATACGCGGCATGATTACCGTGTCAGTTGAGCGTAGAACAGCGGAAGTCGCGCCGGCAGTTCCTCTGGCTTGCGAATCACCGCGTAACCGGCCGGGCCGAAGAGGTGCGGCAGGTAGCCCGCGCCCTCGCGGTCGATTGTGACACAGAACGGAACGAGGCCCTGTTTGCGCGCTTCGCCGACGGCGACGCGAGTGTCCTCGATGCCGTAGCGTCCTTCGTACAGATCGAGATCGTTCGGCTTGCCGTCCGACAGGATCAGCAGGATGCGCCGGGCGGCCTGTTCTGTTGCAAGCAGCTGGCTTGCGTGCCGGAGCGCCGCGCCCAGTCGGGTGTAGTAGCCCGGCTTGATCGCGCTGATGCGCCCGCGGATGCGATCGTCGAAGCGGTCGTTGAAGTCTTTCAGCCGATGAAAGCGGACCTGGCTGCGCTTGACCGACGAGAACCCGGCCATCGCGAAACGATCCCCCGTCGCGCCGAGCGCCTCGCCGAACAGCAGCAGCGCGTCGCGGATGACGTCGATGACGCGCGCTTCGCTCGACACCCAGCTGTCGGTCGACAGTGACAGGTCGGCGAGCACCATGCAGGCCAGATCGCGTTCGCGTTTTTCGAGCGACAGATACAGTTGATCGGACGGATTGCGCCCGACCGAGCGATCGGTCTGTGCGCGGACCACCGCGTCGAGGTCGAGTTCGGTGCCATCGGAGCGCCCCTTCAACCAGCGCCGGCCCGGCTGCAGCGCGGCGAATTGCTGGTGCAGGCGCCGCGCGGTGCGCCGCAGCGGTTCGGGCAGCGGGCAGGGCGGGGCGTCGCGCGCGGCAAGCTCGGCCAGACGTACGTGATCCTGCAGCAGCACGCCTTTGCGGTAGTCCCATTCCGGCAGCGGGATGCCGGCGCCGAGTACGATGTCGTCTTCGGCTGCCGAAGGGAGGTCGAGATCGAAGCGCACTTTCGAGGCCACGCGGTCCGTGTCCTGCGCGAGCGACAAGTGATCGAGGTCGCGGGCGGCGCTGGCGGCATTCGGATCGGGCTCGTCGTCGGTGGGACGGTTGACACGCAGGAACTCGGCGACCGCAAGCAGGCTTTCGGCGCGGAAGAAGATCAGCAGGCCGTTCTTTTCCTGCGGCATGTCGACCTGCTCGGCACGGTGGGCGTGGCGCTCGTTTTCATCGAATGACGGCGGCCCGCCGTCGGCGGTTTGCTCGGGGTCGGCGCCGGTGTTGCGTCGGCTCGCGGCGGTGCCGGACAGGGAACCGGTGAGCCACAGCAATACCGGTTGCGCGGGGGGCGTCCCAGCCGGGACCGGCGGCAGCGCGCGGACGGTGCCGGGCGCTTCGAGCGCCTGGCGAATCGCACGTTCGCGTTCGGCCTCGGCCGCAGGGAGTTTCTCGGGACGCGGGCGCGTCGGCAGATAGGCCGCGACGAGGCGCCGGTAGCGCGGTTCGATCCCTGGCCACATGTGCAGCGCCGCGCAGGTCGCGAACTGGTTGCAGCGGAAATCGTTGTCGGCCGCGTCCGGCCCATCCGCTTCGATGCTGCCGTGCGCCGCTGCGAGCGCGGCGAGCCACAGGTAGAGGTCGCGGTTCAACGAGCGCTCGGGGAAAGCGTCGATCTCCGGCGGCAGCCGCAGCGTCGAGGCGTCCATGCGTGCTCGGGCGGCCCGCTCGCCAGCGCCCGCGATGCGTTTCAACAGGCTGCGCCGCGCGCCATGTTCGTCCTCCGTGGCAGCGGCGACGCGCAGGCCGGGATCGCCGCCGAGGGCGCGGAAGAACACGCCAGCGGTGCGCTCGATCTCCTTCAGCTTGACGACAGCTTCGGGGTGATTGCCCAGCGCCGTGCGGGTGACCCAGCGGTGCCAGATTTTGCCAACGGCTTCTTCCATCCTAGCGTTCCTTGCCGGAGCGGAACCCGGCTTCATTCTGGCGGGCGGCTTCGCTGCTCACCCAGGCGAGCAGCGGGCCCTGGGGGTTGTCGCGCTGGCTTTGCTCGCAGGCTTCGACGCACTGGGCGCACTGCGTGCAGGTGAACATCAGGCGCTTGATGTTGCGCGGGGTCAGGCGCATCGGACAGACCGCGTCGCACGCGGACTGCCGGTCGGGCAGACAGCTGGCGCAGTCGACGGCGCGCTTTCTCTGGAAACCGACAACCATCGCGTCGCGGTTGCTCATCCATGCGAGGCTCTGGAACAGGCCGACTGCGCAGGCATAACGGCAGAAGAGGTGACGGGCAAAAAGGAATTCCATCGTCAGCACGACCGTCGCCGCGGAGAGGAAGATCGTCTGGTTGCGCGTGAACTCACCGCCGAAGAGATTGCCGTAGACTTCGGCCGGAGGCAGCAGGTAGCTCAGAAACACCACCGACCACAGGAACGCGAAGAACACCGCGGCCGGCACGACGACGGCCCACCAGCGGGCGTCCGGTCGCCAGGGCGTGCCGTCGGCCTTCCATGGCGGCAGCGGCTCCCGGACCCACACGCTCGGTTTGCCCGATGCGCGCTGCATCAGCTTGTTGATCGTTTCGACGACCGAAAAATGCGGACACAGCCAGCCGCAGTAAAGTCGTCCCCACTTCCACGAAACCCACAGGAAAGCAGCCGCGCCGACGAGGATCGGCACGAACAGGCGGAACATCACGTTCGAACCGGCTTCGAGCGCGCTGATGCGGCCGGCGACGAAGTCGTCGAGCCCCAGGCGCCATTCCATGCCTAGCAGCCAGGCATGGCCGGCGACGAGGTCGTAGCGGAACAGGTCGAGTACGGGCGCGAGAATGAACAGCGTGAAAAAGCCGACCTGGAACGCGATGCGCTTTTTCTGCGTGCGGTTGTGCCCGGCCGGTTTCGCCGCGGCGATCGGGATGACCCGGCGGGACGGCTTGCGCGCGGCCCCCGGCTTGCCGGCCTGAACCGGATCGGGCGAAGTCTGCGGTGAAAGGGGCGAAAACTGCGGGGCGTTCATGGTCTACTCGACGAGCTTTGGGCCGATGATGGGAAAACGGTAGGGGCGGGCGAGCATCGCGCGGTTCAGACCGATCACGCCGAACAGGATCAGCATCGCGTGGAAGCAGACGAAGTACAGCACCCCGACGACCCACGACCACGGGTTCATGAAGCCGCCGAGCAGGAACACCGCCACGCTGACCCCCACCAGCAGGCCGCCGCCCCACAGGCTAGCGACAACGGTCTGCCTGAGGTGATTGCGCGCGAGCGACGGCGCGCTGAGCCGATACCGCCACCACAGCACGACGAGGATGATGAATGCAAGGCCGGGGGCGATCATCAGATTCACGAGGAACAGCGATTCGGCGGCCACCGCGAGCGGCGGGCCGGGCATGTCTTCCTTCAGCAGATCGTGTTCCGGCTCTGGCATCGCCTCGATTCCTTGCGCTCGGACCGGCTGCCGGCCCGGTTTCAGCGGCCGAAGGTCGCCGCCACGACTTCCATCAAGGCTTCGGCAACCTCGGGGTCGTCGGTCAGGCTCTCGACGATCGCCGCACGGCACGCGGTGACCGGGTCCATGCCGTCGCGCACCAGCAGCGCCGCATAGACGAGCAGCCGCGTGCTCGCCGCTTCCTCGAGATCCTGGTCTTTCAGCGTGCGCAACGCGTGCGCGATCGACACCAGGCGACGTGCTAGGTCGGGGGCGCAGCCGGCTTCACCGAGCAGGATCGATTCCTCGCGGGCGCTGGCAGGGAAATCGAAGCGCAGGCTGACGAACCGTTGCCGCGTGGATGGCTTCATGCCTTTCAGCAGGTTCTGGTAACCCGGGTTGTATGAGACGACGAGCATGAACGACGGCGGCGCGGACAGCAACTCGCCGGTGCGGTCGATCGGCAGGATGCGGCGGTCGTCGGCAAGCGGGTGCAGCACCACCGTGGTGTCCTTGCGCGCCTCGACCACTTCGTCGAGGTAGCAGATGCCCCCTTCGCGCACTGCGCGCGTCAGCGGGCCGTCGCACCATACGGTCTGACCATCGCCGATCAGGTGACGGCCGACGAGATCGGCGGCTGTCAGGTCGTCGTGGCAGGCGACCGTGTAGAGCGGAAGGCCAAGCTTTGCGGCCATGTGCGCGACGAAACGCGTCTTGCCGCAGCCGGTTGGACCCTTGATCAGCAGCGGCAGGCGATTTTTCCACGCGTGCTCGAACACGCTGATTTCATCGCCGGCCGGCTCGTAGAACGGAATTTCCATGAGGGACGCTTCCATCTTCATGCTGCAAGTCCTTTCCAGTAGGCCAGGCCGATCATCGAGCAGACCAGGAGCATCCAGCCGAGCGCGATCAGCGGCCACATCAGCGGCGCGCGGCGCAGCGCCATGTAGTCGAGAATGATCAGGGTGCCCTTGGCGAACGCGATCGTCATCAGGAGTGCGGTGATCGCAGGACCGGCATCGGCGCGTTCGCCGACCGTCCACGTCAGCATCGTGGCGAAGATCAGCGCTGCCCAGATGATCGCCGCGCGATTCGGCGTGCCGTGGGACGAGGCGTGCGGGGGGGAGGAAAGCGAGGATTGCATTGTCTTGGACCTCTCAGCGCATCACGTAGATCAGCGGGAACAGGATCAGCCACACCAGATCGACCATGTGCCAGTACGCCGCGCCGGTCTCGATCCCGTTCATGTTATCGGGACCGTAGCGGCCGGTTCGAGCGCCGTTCCACATCGCCGCGATGATCACCATGCCGAGGATCACGTGCATGAAGTGGAAGAACGTCAACGACAGGTAGAACATGTAGAACGTGCTCGACGACAGGCTGATGCCGGCACCGATCTTGTCCGCATACTCGAAGATCTTCACGACGACGAAACCGGCGCCGCATGCGAACGCTGCGGCCAGCCACGGCGCGGCGCGGCGACTGAATCCCGCTTCGGCGACCTGCACCGCGCGCACGACGAAGAAGCTCGAGGTCAGCAGCAGCACGGTGTTGATCGCACCGGAATTGCGGTCGAGCGTGAGTTGTTCGGCGTTGAAGAGCTCCACGTGATTGGCGCGTGTGAAGGCGTATACGACGAAAAACACGCCAAACGCCAGCAACTCGGCGAGGATGAAGAACCATATCGCGAGATCGCCGGGAAGGCGTCGCGCCGTGATCTCCGACGCAGAGTTGGAGGCGGAGAGAGGTGTCATCAGAGTTTCGCTGCTTGTATTCATGGGGACCAGTCTAGGGAGGGTACCTCCTCTGGACCTTGATTCTGGTTAATTCATTCCGGCGGAATGTAACGAGAACGATTTGCGTAAGCAGGAAAAAAAAGGGCGGCTCGCGCCGCCCCGTGATCGTGTCCTTCAACGCCGTTGAAGGACCACTTTCGAGACTGCTCAGGGGGTGATCAGCGGCTTGCTTTCACCCTTGATGAAGAAACTCGCCACGTACGTGACCAGGCCGACCGCGAACACCACACCCGCCCACAGGCGCATCCAGTAGAACAGCGCGATCTGGTCCTGCACCTGCATGAACGGCATCGGCGTGTCGGAGACGCGCTGCAGCCACACCTGCAGGATGCCGGCGGCGGTGAGGAACAGGACGATGAAAACCATCGAGATCGTCATCAGCCAGAAGCTCCACATCTCGGCGACTTGGGCGCGCTGACTGTTCGCCGCACGACCGCGCATCAGCGGCATCGCGTAGCTGATCATCGTCAGCACCACCATCACGTAGGCGCCATAGAACGCCATGTGGCCGTGGGCCGCGGTGATCTGCGAACCGTGCGTGTAGAAGTTCACCGGAGCCAGCGTATGCAGGAAGCCCCACACGCCGGCGCCGAGGAAGGCCATCACGCCAGTACCCAGCGCCCACAGCACGGCAGCCTTGTTCGGATGCTCGCGGCGGCGACGGTTGACCATGTTGAACGCGAAGACGGTCATCGCGAAGAACGGGATCGGTTCCAGCGCCGAGAAGATCGAACCCCACCACTGCCAGTAACCCGGCGTGCCGATCCAGAAGTAGTGGTGACCGGTGCCGATCAGGCCGCTGACGAGCGCCAGCGTTATGATCACGTACAGCCACTTCTCGATGACTTCACGGTCGACGCCGGTGACCTTGATCAGCACGAACGCGAGCATTGCGGCCATGATCAGTTCCCACACGCCTTCCACCCAGAGGTGCACCACCCACCACCAGTAGAACTTGTCCTTGACCAGGTTGCCCGGGTTGTAGAACGAGAACAGGAAGAAGATCGCCAGACCCCACAGGCCGAGCAGCATGACGATGCTGATCACGGTCTTGCGGCCCTTCAACATCGTCATGCTGATGTTGAACAGGAAGGCCAGCGCGACGATGACGATACCGATCTTGGTCAGCAGCGGCTGCTCTAGGAACTCCCGTCCCATCGTCGCGAGGATGTTGTTGCCGGTCATCTCGGCAAGCGTCGCGTAGTCGACGAACAGGTAGCCGAGGATCGTGGCCGCGCCGGCGACCAGGAAGATCCAGAACATCAGCAGCGCGAGTTTCGGACTATAGAGCTCGGTTTCGGCTTCTTCCGGGATCAGGTAGTAGGCCGCTCCCATGAAGCCGAACAGCAGCCAGACGATCAGCAGGTTGGTGTGGACCATCCGGGCGACGTTGAACGGGATTTCCGGGAACAGGAAATCCCCAACTACGTACTGCAGGCCCATGGCCAGGCCGAAAACGATCTGACCGACGAAGAGACCGATCGCCGCTATGAAGTATGGCAGCGCGACCGATTGCGATGTGTATTTCATGGTTTGTTATCCCCTTGAGGTTTTCGATTCGCTGCGCTCAACCCTCGATGTTGGGCGGCCATTTCTGGGCGTCGATTCCGGAGGTGTACTTCAGGAAGGCGACCAGATCGTCCAGTTCCTGGTCGGTGAGATGGAACTGCGGCATCTGCCGGCGGCCCGGCGCGCCGGTCGGCTGCGACTGGATCCACGCCTTGATGAACTCCGGCCCGCGCCGCGTATAGACGTTGCCGAGCTCCGGCGCGAAATACGCACCTTCACCGAGCAGGGTGTGGCAACCGATGCAGTTGCGCGTTTCCCAGATATGTTTGCCCGCTACTACCTGAGGCGTCAGGTTCGCGCTGTTGTCCGACTTATGGAGGTTGGTCGTCGTGTCGACGGTCAGCGCCACCAGAAGCAGGAAGAAGAACACTGTCCCGCCGTAGAAGATGTTGCGAGCCATCGCCTTTGTGAAGGTGCCGCTCATGGTTTTCCCCTCATTGTTTTGTCATGCGTCCGCTTGGTTGATGGATAACCCGAAGGTTAGCCGCATTCTGAGCAGAGGGGGAAGGGGGCTCCATGATTTGAATCAAGTTACAACAAACTGGCCTCCTCCGAAGGGCTAGTGTATTTCCCTGTCGATTCAATGGTTTTAGGCGAAAAGCCGCGAAATGGCCGGAAGTTTTTCGTCGCTGTCAACTCCCCATGCTCCCGGAATTGCTGAAAGTTCCCCTTCCAGCAATTCCGGGCACGGTGGTCGATGTCAGACGGAAGTCGCTCAGTAGGCGCGGCTGACGACGAGGCCGCCACCCCAGTCGGGGCTCGCGTCCGAGAACCCTTTGACCGCGTACAGCTGCAGTTTCCAGGCCTCGTCGAGCTTCTGGCTCGCGAACAGCGCGACTTCGCTGATCTCGTCGCCATTCGACGTGACCTTCTCGCGCCAGTCATATACGGCGCCGATCGTCGTGGCGGGCGCGAGCTTCGTCGCGAGGCCGAGCGAGGCGAAGACCGGGTTGCGAAAGTTCCTGTCCGACGGATCGCCGAATTTCTTCCAGCCGAGCGTGCCGAAGCCGGTCACGGCGCCGAAGGATTTCGCCGCGTCGAACTGCAGCGAGTAGTCCGTCTCGCCGGTGCCGAGGCATTTGTCTTCATCCGCGGTCGGCAGCTTCACCTTGGCGATGACGTCGAGCAGCACCCCGTGCTCCTGGCTGCCGTCGAGCAGCGCGTAGCCCGCGCTGCCGACGATGTCGCCGAGCCCGCTCTCGGTCTCACGGCAACCTCCCGGCAGCGGTTCGCCCTCGGGGCCGACTGCCGGGTCGGTAATGCGCAGGTACGGGATCGTCAGTTTCAGCGCAAGCGGTCCGCTCTCGTATTTCCCGACCACGGGAACGTACCAGGTTTCACTTGTACTGTCGGTGCCGTAGTCGCCGCTTGAATAATCCATTCCTATCGAGGTCGTCAGTTCGCCGGCGGTGACCGGCAGGGCGAAGGCCGCCAGCAGCGTCATCGGCAGCATTCGAGCAATTCTCATGAAATTCTCCGAGCCTGTCTGGATGCGAAATCGTTCTGGTCGTCGAGGTCGCCGCGCTTGGGACGCTCGACCTTCTCGGGGCGTTCGACTTTTTCGGGACGCTCGACTTTTTCGGGGCGCTCAACCTTTTCCGGGCGCTCAACCTTTTCCGGGCGCTCAACCTTTTCCGGGCGCTCAACCTTTTCCGGGCGCTCGACTTTTTCGGGTCGTTCCACCTTCTCCGGACGCTCCACCTTCTCCGGGCGGTCCAGCTTGTCCAAACGCTCCACACGATCGGGTTTGTCTGCCTTTTCGTTGCGGTCGGGACGCTCCATCCGGTCTTGCGGACGGTTTTCATTCGCTCCGTGTTGCGGCCGGCCGGTCGCGTCGAGGCCGTTTTCGGTCTTCCCGGTGCCGGATTCGTTCTGCGGTCGTTTTTCGCCGCCCTGTCCAGACGCATCGTCCGCCCCGTCGCCCCTCGACGCGCCGGTGCTGTCCCGTCGGCCGTCCGGACGTTCCCGGACGAACTCGACGCGCCCGGCCTTCACCTCGCGGGCGCCGCTGAACGTGCCGCTGACGCGCACGCGGCGGTCGCTTCCGATTTCACCCGGGTCGCCGCCGTCGAACTGCGTATCCGAATCCAGCGTTACCGAGAATCCGTCCAGCGTGACACGCTTGCCGTCACGAGCCCGGACGAGGCCTTCGACGAGCGCATTGCGGACGCGCCCGGCGAATGGGATGTCCGGATCGATGCGGATGCTGATGACATCGAAGCCGGCGGCGCTCCAGCGACCGCGCACAAGGAGGACTTTCGTCGGCGAAGCCGGCAGCGCCGGGTGGGTGCCAACGAGCGGCAGGCCTTGCAGCGAGCCGCGCACGAGCGTCCCGATCGCGCTTGCCGTCGTCAGGGCAGGGGCGCGTTCGATGCGGGTCGCGAGGACGTCGCCGCGGGCGTTGCGCAGTCCGCTGACGCGAACCGGCTCGCCCGGCTGCAGTCCTTCGGCGACATGGGCGTCGGGCGCGATCAGCACGGGCTGGTCCATGACGCGCAGCGGCGCCGGACCTGCGGGAAGTGCGGTCAGCGGTCCTTCGTAGGCGTGCAGGATGGCGATGTTGCGTGCCTCGAGGCCGCGTGACGACAGGCCGGCCTCGATCGCGACAACCTGCCCAATCGCCAGGCGTTCGATATCGGCCCGCACGCCGTTCTCGGCAAGTTCGATGTCATTGTCGTAATGCACCTCGACGCCGTTGACGCACACCGACGCGAAGCCGGTGATCGTGCCCACAATGCCGGTCCCGCCGGTCCCGCCTTCGTTCGCGACCGCGCCCGTGCCGCCGATCCCGCCCGGATCGCGTTGTGCCGGTGCGCCCGTGCCGCCGATGCCATGTTCGCGAAGCGTGTCGCCGGTTCCGCCCGTGCCACCGGGGTCGACGCATACCTGCGCGGCCGCGAACGCCAGCGGTGCGCATAAGCCAAGGCCGAGCCCGAGTACGCACTTCCTGGCCAATGCAGCAAGCGCAGCCAACCGAGGTGTGCGCAGCATCATCAGGGTTCCCCCCCTACAGGGGCTGGCTCCGCGCCTGGCTCGGTATAGAAATACAGGCCGATCGTGATCCGCTGCGGCGATTCGACCGCTGCTGCCCGGTCGCCCGCTTCGAGCTTTGCGGCGAGCGCGTTGAAGTTCATCAGTGCCTGCATGCCTTCGGCTGCGACTGCGTCGCGCAGCGTCTCGACGCTCGCCGGCGACAGCGTGTCGTAATGCACGCTGCGTTCGAAGAACGGCCGGGCGTCGGTCGTCAGGTTATGGACCGCAGCGCAGGCGTGGTCATGGACGTTATGGCTGAAATAGGCGGCTTTCTCGTCGAAGCCCTTTTGCGGGACAAAAGCGGTCGTCTGAAGATGGACCCGGTCCTGTTCGTCGAGGCAGGCGATGCCCAGGCGCAGCCACTCGTCGAGCACGACGCGTGCGCGGATGTCCTTGCTCGCCTGCGCGACCAGCGCGTCGAACGAGCACTCGCCGCCGGTGCTCGCGAGCCGCGGCAGCGGCAACGGTCGGCCGGGGTGTTCGCAGAACGGCGGCCGGCTCATCCAGATGCTGACGAGATGCGCGCCGAGGGACAGCGCCTCGGGCAGGTGGACATCCGATTCGGGCGCCGCCTCGCGCAGCCGCCGCACGTCCTTGCGATGCACGCCGGTGATCAGGCTGATCCGGCTGTCACTCGGCGCCTTGTCGCCGAGCCGGAATTCGGTCGCAGCGATCTCGACGAAGATGCCCTTGAGCATGTCGGAGAAATAGGTGTAGGTCACGCCCTTCCTGAGCATCAGGCGCACCAGCGGGCGCATCACGCGACGCAGCGCATGCAGCAGGGACGCCGGCGGGGCGGGAGAATGCATTGGATGAAATCCTTTCCGGAGCGTTTTTCATACTATCGCCCTCCCGTACGGAATTCCATATCCAGCCCACATCCAGCCGTATACACTCGCAGACCGTCCGCCCCGTCCACGTGCGAGGCGACGATAAAAAAACCCGACCGGTTTCCCTGGTCGGGTTCTGTATGGATCGAACGCAGCTGGTCGATCAGGCGGTCGCGACCGGGATCTTTCCGATCTTCGCCTGCCACGTCTTCGGGCCGGTTTCATGGACGCTGGTGCCGGTCGAATCGACGGCGACGGTCACGGGCATGTCCTGCACGTCGAACTCGTAGATCGCTTCCATGCCCAGATCGGCGAAGCCGACGACCTTGGCGGTCTTGATCGCTTTCGCGACGAGGTAGGCTGCGCCGCCGACTGCCATCAGATAGGCCGACTTGTTGTCGCGGATCGCGTCGATCGCCGCCGGGCCGCGCTCGGCCTTGCCGACCATCGAGATCAGGCCGGTCTGTTCGAGCATCATGCGGGTGAACTTGTCCATGCGCGTCGCGGTGGTCGGGCCGGCCGGACCGACGACTTCGTCGCGCACCGGGTCGACCGGGCCGACGTAGTAGATGACGCGGTTCGTGAAGTCGACGGGCAGCTTCTCGCCTTTTGCGAGCATGTCGGCGATGCGCTTGTGTGCGGCGTCGCGGCCGGTCAGCATCTTGCCGTTCAGCAGCAGCACCTGGCCGGGCTTCCACGACGCGACTTCTTCCTTCGTCAGGGTGTCGAGATTGACGCGCGTGGCGACCTTGGTGTCGGCCTGCCACGTGACGTCCGGCCAGTCCTCGAGCTTCGGCGCCTCGAGTTTCGCCGGCCCGGAGCCGTCGAGCTCGAAATGCACGTGGCGCGTCGCCGCGCAGTTCGGAATCATCGCGACCGGCAGGCTCGCAGCGTGCGTCGGGTAGTCGAGGATCTTGACGTCGAGCACGGTCGTGAGGCCGCCGAGACCCTGCGCGCCGATACCCAGTGCGTTGACCTTGTCCATCAGCTCGAGGCGCAATTCCTCGACGCGCGTGAGCGTCGCCCCCGAAGCAGCTTTTGCGCGTAGTTCGTGGATGTCGACCGGCGCCATCAGCGATTCCTTCGCGAGCAGCATCGCCTTCTCGGGCGTGCCGCCGATGCCGATGCCGAGGATGCCCGGCGGGCACCAGCCGGCACCCATCGTCGGCAGCGTCTTCAGTACCCAGTCGACGATCGAGTCGGACGGGTTCAGCGCGTAGAACTTCGACTTGTTCTCCGAGCCGCCGCCCTTCGCCGCACAGGTGACTTCGACGTGGTCGCCGGGGACGATCTCGTAATGCACGACAGCGGGCGTGTTGTCCTTCGAATTCTGACGCTTGCCGGCCGGGTCGAGCAGCACCGAGGCGCGCAGCTTGTTGTCGACGTTGGTGTACGCGCGGCGCACGCCTTCATTGACCATCTCCTGGACGCTCATCTTCGCGTCCCACTGCACGTTCATGCCGACCTTGAGGAAGACGACCGCGATGCCAGTGTCCTGGCAGATCGGGCGGTGGCCTTCGGCGCACATGCGCGAGTTGGTCAGGATCTGCGCGATGGCGTCCTTCGCCGCCGGGTTCTCCTCGTGCTTCCAGGCCTCACCGAGCGCCTCGATGAAGTCGAGGGGGTGGTAATAGCTGATGAACTGAAAGGCATCCGCGACGGACTGAATGAGGTCTTCTTCGCGAATCACGGTCATGAGGCGTCTCCAAGGTGGCGGGGCAATGGGCCGCAATTCTATCAGCCCGGGGCCGGATGCGTGTTGCGGTGCAGGAAGAGACCGGATTTGACGCCCCCGCAGGGCATGTAAGTCCTGTGTAAGATAGCTGCTCTTAAATGCGCAGCAGATCGCGGAGCCTTTCGCGAACGACAATACAGGCTGGAACCAACCGGCCGCCCCGCAACAGGGCAGCTTCAACCATTCAGAACAGTTGAGGAGAGGTGAATATGTCGAACGAGCAACAGCAGACCCGGGCGCGCATCTACAAGCCTTCGGAAGAGATGGTCAAGAACGCGGCGGTTTCCGGCATGGAAGGCTACCTTGCGTTGTGCAAGGAGGCGGAAGACAACTACGAAGGATTCTGGGCGCGCCACGCCCGCGAACTGGTCGAGTGGAAGAAGCCCTTCACCCAGGTCCTCGACGAGAGCGACGCGCCGTTCTTCAAGTGGTTCGCCGACGGCCAGCTGAACGTCTCGTACAACTGCCTCGACCGCAACGTCAATAACGGTCTCGGTGACAAGGTCGCGATCATCTTCGAAGCCGACAGCGGGGAAGTTACGCGCGTCACCTACAAGGATCTGCTCGTCCGTGTCAGCAGGTTCGCGAACGCGCTGCGCGGCATGGGCGTCAAAAAAGGCGATCGCGTCGTCATCTACCTGCCGATGTCGATCGAAGGCGTCGTCGCGATGCAGGCCTGCGCCCGCATCGGCGCGACCCACTCGATCGTGTTCGGCGGCTTCTCGGCCCAGGCGCTGCGCGACCGCATCAACGACGCCGGCGCCGTCGCCCTGATCACGTCCGACGGTCAGCACCGCGGCGGCAAGGCGCTGCCGCTGAAGCCGATCGCGGACGAGGCGCTGGCGATGGGCGGCTGCGAATCGATCAGGAACGTCATCGTCGTCAAGCGCACCGGCGCGGAAGTCGCGATGGACAAGGGCCGTGACCAGTGGTTCGACGACGTCTGCGCAACCCAGTCCGAGACCTGCGAGCCCGAATGGGTCGACGCCGAACATCCGCTGTTCCTGCTCTACACGTCGGGCTCGACCGGCAAGCCGAAAGGCGTCCAGCACTCGACCGGCGGCTACCTGCTGCACGCGATCATGTCGATGAAGTACACCTTCGACATCAAGCCGGACGACGTCTTCTGGTGCACCGCCGACATCGGCTGGGTCACCGGCCACACTTTCATCACCTACGGCCCGCTCGCCTGCGGCACGACCGAGATCGTCTTCGAAGGGGTGCCGACCTACCCGGACGCGGGGCGTTTCTGGAAAATGATCCAGGACCACAAGGTCACTGTGTTCTACACTGCGCCGACCGCGATCCGCTCGCTGATCAAGGCTGCGGACAACAACCCTGCGGTGCACCCGAAGAAATACGACCTGTCGAGCCTGCGCATCCTCGGCTCGGTCGGCGAGCCGATCAACCCGGCGGCGTGGGAGTGGTACTACGAGAACGTCGGCGCGAGCCGCTGCCCGATCGTCGATACTTTCTGGCAGACCGAGACCGGTGCGCACATGATCACACCGATGCCGGGCGCGACCCCGCTCGTGCCGGGCTCCTGCACGCTGCCGTTCCCGGGCATCCAGGCGGCGGTCGTCGATGAGACCGGAACCGAGTTGCCGAATGGGCAGGGCGGAATCCTCGTCGTCAAGCGTCCCTGGCCGTCGATGATCCGTGCCGTCTGGGGCGACCCGGAGCGCTACAAGAAGTCCTACTACCCGGACGACTTCAAGGGCCAGCTGTATCTTGCCGGCGACGGCGCGATCCGCGACAAGGACACCGGCTACTTCACGATCACCGGCCGCATCGACGACGTGCTGAACGTCTCGGGCCACCGTATGGGGACGATGGAGATCGAGTCCGCACTGGTCGCACACGAGAAAGTCGCCGAAGCGGCAGTCGTCGGCCGCCCCGACGACGTGACCGGCGAAGCGGTCGTGGCATTCGTCGTGTTGAAGGGCGAGCGCCCGACCGGCGAGCAGGCCAAGGCGGTCATCAAGGAGCTGCAGAACTGGGTCGGCCACGAGATCGGGCCGATCGCGAAGCCGAAGGACATCCGTTTCGGCGAGAACCTGCCCAAGACCCGTTCGGGCAAGATCATGCGTCGGCTGCTGCGTCAGCTGGCGAAGGGGGAGGAGATCACCCAGGATACGTCGACCCTCGAGAATCCGGCGATCCTGGATCAGCTTGGCCAGCCGCTGAGCTGAACCCCTTGCGAGGCACGGGCCCGCAAAGGCCCGACCCTGACCAGAATAATGAGGCAGCCGCTCTGGCTGACCTGTGGGAGGAGGAGAAGGCGCGCGAAAGCGCGCTTTTTTTTTGCAGCATGCCGGGGCTGGCGGCGAAGGGCGAATTCCGCGTGTCGCTATAATCCGGGGGCCGTCGTCATCATGAGGAGTCCCTGATGCGCAAGGGTCTTGCGGGACAGCGGTTGGTGGCGGTTTTCCTGACCGGCGTGCTGCTGTTCAACTATCCGGTGCTTTCACTGTTCGATCGGCCCGAGTCTTTTCTCGGCCTGCCGATGCTGTGGGTTTTCCTGTTCGGCATTTGGGCGCTGCTGCTGGTCGCAGTCGCGTGGATCGTCGAGCGTGGCGCACGCTGAGGATTGGCCGCATGCTCACCGGTACCACGGTCGTCGTTGTCTCGTTCGCCTACCTGCTGCTTCTTTTCGCCGTCGCCTATCTCGCCGATCGTCGCGCGGAGCAGGGGCGCTCGGTGATCTCGAATCCGTGGACCTACGCGCTGTCGCTCGGCGTCTATTGCACGGCGTGGACCTATTTCGGCAGCGTCGGTCGCGCGGCCTCTGGCGGAGTGTGGTTCCTGCCGATCTATCTCGGCCCGACGCTTGCGATGACCATGTCGTGGATCGTGATGCTGAAGATGATCCGCATCGCCAAAACCTACCGCATCACTTCGATTGCCGACTTCATCGCCAGCCGCTACGGCAAGAGCCATCTGCTCGGCGGGCTCGTCACGATCATCGCAGTGGTCGGGATGATTCCATACATTGCGCTGCAGCTGAAGGCGGTTTCGAGCGGCTATGCGGTACTCACCGGGGAGCGTGACGAACAGTTTCTTCCGCTCGCGCCGGGTAGTTGGGTGGGCGACAGCACTTTGTACGTCGCACTGACGCTGGCGGTGTTCACGGTTCTGTTCGGTACGCGCCACCTTGACGCGACCGAGCGGCACGAAGGCATGGTCGCCGCGATTGCGTTCGAATCGGTCGTCAAGCTGTTCGCGTTTCTGGTCCTCGGCGTGTTCGTCACCTACGGCATGTACGACGGTTTCGGCGATCTCTTCACGCGCGCGCTCGCCCACCCCGAACTCGCAGGGCTCCTCACCGTCGAGAGCGCCAGCGGGGCCGGCTATGGCGGATGGTTCACGCTGACCCTGCTGGCGATGCTGTCGGTGATCTTCCTGCCGCGGCAGTTCCAGGTCATGGTCGTCGAGAACGTGAACGAACAGCACCTGCGCCGCGCGACCTGGCTGTTCCCGACGTATCTGTTCCTGATCAACATCTTCGTGCTGCCGATCGCGCTCGGCGGGCTGCTGTTTTTCGGCCGCGGCACGGTCGATCCCGACACCTTCGTGCTGTCGCTGCCGCTCGCCCACGGCCACGGGGCCCTGGCGCTGCTCGCGTTCGTCGGCGGACTGTCGGCCGCGACGGGAATGGTCATCGTCGAGACGATCGCGGTGTCGACGATGGTGTGCAACGACTTGGTAATGCCGCTGGTGCTGCGCAGCCGCAGCTTCCACCGGGCGCCGCACGGGGATCTCACCGGCCTGCTGCTGGGAATCCGGCGCGGCGCGATCCTGGTGGTGCTGTTGCTCGGTTATCTGTATTTCCATCTCGCTGGCGAAGCCTACGCGCTGGTCAGCATCGGCCTGATCAGCTTCGCTGCGGTCGCACAGTTCGCGCCTGTGATGCTGGGCGGAATGTACTGGCGCGGCGGCACGCGCGAAGGGGCGCTGGCCGGACTGCTCGCCGGTTTCGTCGTCTGGGCCTACACGCTGATGCTGCCGTCGGTGGCGAAATCGGGCTGGCTCGACCCTGCGTTCCTCGAGCACGGCCTGTTCGGCATCGCGCTCCTCCGGCCCGAGCAGCTGTTCGGGCTACGGGGGCTCGACAACATCAGCCATGCGCTGTTCTGGAGTCTCACGGTCAACATCGCCTGCTATCTTTTCGTTTCGCTGCTGCGCACGCCGACCGGGCAGGAGGCGAGCCAGGCGACGCTTTTCGTCGATGTCTTCCGGCGCGGCCGCACGTCCCCTGCGATGTTCTGGCGCGGCAGCGCCCAGGTGCGCGACCTGCTGCCGCTCGTGGCGCGCTTTCTCGGCACGGCCCGCGCAGAGCGCGCGTTCACCGACTATGCGCGGCAGCGCGGGCTCGCCGGCATCGACCAGATCCAGCCCGATGCCGGGCTCGTCCAGTTCGCCGAAACGCAGCTCGCCGGGGCGATCGGCAGCGCCTCCGCGCGCGTCATGGTGGCCTCGGTCGTGCAGGAGGAGCCGCTGGGACTCGACGAAGTCATGGACATCCTCGACGAGGCCTCGCAGGTGCGCGCGTATTCGCACGAGCTCGAGGAGAAGTCGCGGGCGCTCGAATCGGCCACCGCCGAACTGCGCGCGGCCAACGAGCGGCTGAAGGAACTCGACCGGCTCAAGGACGACTTCATGTCGTCGGTGTCGCATGAACTGCGCACGCCGCTGACGTCGATCCGCGCGTTCTCCGAAATGCTGCTCGACGATCCGGACATCGCTCTCCCGGACCGGATGCGATTTCTCGGCATCATCGTGTCCGAAACGGAGCGCCTCACGCGCCTCGTGAACCAGGTGCTCGACCTTGCCAAGATCGAATCCGGCCATGCGGAGTGGCACAACAGCGACATCGACATGCGCGCGCTCGTCGAGCAGGCCGTCGACACCACGGCCCAGCTGTTCCGCGACCGCGGCGCAACCGTCGAGCTGGTGCTGCCGGACGAAGCGCCGCACCTGAAAGCGGACCACGACCGGCTGGTGCAGGTGATGCTGAACCTGCTGTCGAACGCGGCGAAGTTCGTGCCGCAGGGCGCGGGCCGCATCCGAGTCGCGCTGAAGTCCGAAGCGGGGCAGGTGCGCGTCGAGGTGTCGGACAACGGGCCGGGCATCCCGCCGGAGTTGCACGGTGTGATATTCGAGAAATTCCGGCAGGGTGGCGACGAGCGTTCGCGGCCGCAGGGCACCGGCCTCGGGTTGCCGATCAGCCGCCAGATCGTCGAGCATTTCGGCGGACGGCTGTGGGTGGAGTCGCCGCCGGGGCACGGCACGGTATTTACGTTCGTGCTGCCGCTGCACGCTCCCCATCCCGACACGGTGGCTGTCGTGCAATGACATAGAATAGCCGGGAGAGAGGGAGAAGCATGGCCAAGAAGATACTGATCGCGGACGATGAACAGAACATCGTCATTTCGCTCGAATTCCTGATGAAGCGCGAAGGGTATGAGGTTTCGATCGCCAACGATGGCGAGGAGGCGATCGCGCGAATCCGCGCCGAGTTGCCCGACCTGGTGCTGCTCGACGTGATGATGCCGAAGAAAAGCGGGTTCGAGGTGTGCCAGGAAATCAAGGCTGATCCCGACCTGCAGTCGGTGCGCGTCCTGATGCTGACGGCAAAAGGGCGCGACACCGAAGTTGCCAAGGGGCTGGCGCTGGGGGCCGATGCCTACATGACCAAACCGTTCTCGACGAAGGAGCTGGTGGAGTGCGTGCGCAGCATGCTCGCGGCGAGCTGACGGATGACGGCACGCACACGTTTCCTGCTGGCGGTGATCGTCCTGGCGTTGCTGATGACCGGTCCGTTCGTCGTCACCGCACTGCTGGTCTGGCTGGAGACGAGAGAAGGCAGCAGGGAACTGCTGATCGACGTGATCGCCCCGCACCTGCCGCTGGGCACGCTGATGACCCTGATGGGTTTCGTCATGGGCATCGCCGTGCTGCGCAACCTCTTTCGCCGCTACGTGCAGGGTCTTCTGAGAATGGGGGAGAACCTCAACCTGATGCTCGGCGCAAACCGTGAGTTTCGCGTCAAGGAGGAGGGGCCGCCGGAAGTGAAGGCGCTGGCACGCTACGTCAATGCCCTGGCCGAACAGCGCGACGCGCTGCTGCAGGACGTCGAGGCGCAGATCGCGCGAGCGAAGGAGTCGCTCGAGGAAGAGAAGAACCGCCTCGCCGCGCTGATGTCCGAGCTGACGCAAAGCGTTCTCGTCTGCAACCTCGACGGACGCATCCTGCTCTACAACAACCGCGCGCGCGCGCAGTTCCGCTCGCTGTCGCAGGCTCCGGGAGTGGCGAACGGCGGCGAGCTGATCGGGCTCGGGCGTTCGATCTATGGCGTGTTCGACCGCAACCTGATCAACCACGCGCTCGAAAGCATCCAGCATCGGCTGCGGCGCAGCAACGTGCAGCCGGTGGCAAAATTCGTCACCACGACGCGTGCGGGTCACCTGCTGCGGGCGCAGATGGCGCCGGTGCTGTCGGTGGGGCAAGAGGATGCCCCCGAGCGCAGCATCACCGGGTTCATCCTGATGCTCGACGACATCACGCGCAATTTCGAGAACGAATCGCGCCGCGACCAGATGCTGCACACGCTGACCGAGGGCAACCGCGCGGCGCTGGCGAACGTGCGGGCAGCGGCGGAAATGCTCGACTACCCCGATCTGCAGAGCGAGCTCCAGGAGCGCTTTCGCAAGGTCATCCGTGACGAGATCCGCGCGATGAGCGGGCGGCTCGACGAGACCGCGAACGAGTTCGCCGATGCCCTGAAGGCGCGCTGGCCGCTCGAGGAGATGCTCGGCGCGGACCTGCTTGCCGCGGCGCAGCGGCGCATCGTCAAGGTGCTGAAGGTGCCGGCCAAGCTCGAGGAGGTCGACGAGTCGCTGTGGGTGAAAGTCGACAGCTTCTCGCTGCTGCAGGCGCTGACCTACCTCGCGAGCCGGCTGTCGGACGAGTTCGAGATACGCGAGGTGCGTTTCCGGCTGAGCGGGGCGGGACGCCTGGTGCACCTCGACCTGATCTGGTCGGGGCAGGCGATGAGCACCGAGACGGTGATGAGCTGGGAGCTCGAACCGATGCGCTTCGCCGACGAGAACAGCCCGCTCACCGTACGCGACGTCATCGAGCGCAATGACGGCGAGATGTGGCTGGAGCGCGAGAAAGTGCGCCACCGCGCGTTTTTTCGCATCGTGCTGCCGGCCGCGCTGCCCCAGGAGGAGCTCGACCCGGCGGCATTTCTCAAAGGCGAGGGGCGGCCCGAGTACTACGATTTCGATCTCTTCAAATGGTCGGAAAAATCGCATGTGCTGGAGGATCGCCTGCTCAGCGAGCTGACCTACACGGTCTTCGACACCGAAACGACCGGGCTCGATCCGTCGAAGGGCGACGAGATCATCCAGATCGGCGCGACGCGCATCGTCAACAGCAAGCTGCTGCGCCAGGAATCCTTCGAGCAGCTGATCGATCCGGAGCGCGGGGTGTCGCCGGAGTCGGTCAAGATCCACGGCATCACCCCCGACATGCTCGCCGGCCAGCCGACGATCGCCAGGGTGCTGCCGGCATTCCACGCGTTCGCGCAGGACACGGTGCTGATCGCGCACAACGCGGCGTTCGACATGCGCTTCCTGCAGCTCAAGGAGACCATGACGGGCCTGCGCTTCGACCAGCCGGTGCTCGACACGCTGTTGCTGTCGGCGGTGGTCCATCCGAACCAGGAGTCGCACCGCCTCGAGGCGATTGCCGAGCGCCTCAATCTGACGATCATCGGCCGGCATACCGCGCTCGGCGACGCGATCGTGACCGCCGAAGTGCTGCTGAAGCTGATCCCGCTGCTCGCCGAAAAAGGCATCCACACGCTCGGCGAGGCGCGCCGGGCGGCTGAAAAATCGTATTACGCGAGGGTCAAATATTGAAACCCGAACGGGTGGCTGGGGTTACGGTGTGCGGGTTGCAGGCCCGTCAATGGACTGAAGCGGTGCGCCCTTGACCACGCAGTCCGCCTTTGGCCGCCGCCTGCGGCGCTATTACGGCTGGTACACCGGCAGCTTCCTCGCGTTCGTCGGGCTGCTCGCGATCGGCGAACAGTTCGGCCTGTCGCCGGGCGTCATCGGGCACGTGTTCCTGTTCGCGACGATCGCGATCTATGCCGGCATCGGCGTGATGAGCCGCACTTCCGACGTGTCGGAGTATTACGTTGCCGGCCGGCGGGTGCCGGCGGTCTTCAACGGCATGGCCACCGCCGCCGACTGGATGAGCGCTGCGTCCTACATCGGCCTGGCCGGTACGCTGTACTTTTCCGGCTTCGAAGGCCTCGCGTTCGTCACCGGCTGGACGGGCGGCTTCGTTCTTGTCGCGCTGCTGCTCGCGCCCTACCTGCGCAAGTTCGGCCAATACACGATTCCCGACTTTCTCGGTGCGCGCTACGAAGGCAATGTCGCGCGTATCGTCGGTCTCGTCGCGACGGTGCTGGCGAGCTTCGTCTATCTCGTCGCGCAGATCTACGGCGTAGGCCTGATCACGAGCCGCTTCGTCAGCGTCGAGTTCGAGATCGGCCTGTTCGTCGGCCTCGCGGGCATCCTCGTCTGTTCGTTCCTCGGCGGCATGCGGGCGGTGACCTGGACGCAGGTCGCCCAGTACGTGATCCTCATCGTCGCCTATCTCGCGCCGGTGGTGATCCTGTCGTACAAGGTCACCGGCGTGCCGGTTCCCCCGGCAGCGTATGGCAGCGTGCTCGACCGGCTTTCCGCCAAGGAGACCGAGCTGTTCGTCGAGCCGCGCGAAATCGAGGTCCGCGAACGCTTCGGCCAGCGCGCGGCGGATTACGAAGCGAAGATCGCCGCGCTGCCGGATTCGCTCGAGGAAGAACGGCGTTCGCTGATCGAACGCCTGAACCGGTTGCGCATCGACAACGCCGCGGCGCGCGAAATCGCGCACGCCGAACGGGCGCTGCGCGACCTGCCGAAGACGCCCGAGCAGGCGCGGGCGACGTGGGAGCAGGCGCGCGTCGAAGCTGCCGCGCGGTCGCGGCCGCCGCCCCGCCACGCCGAAGCGCACCCCGGCGACACGCCGGAGCAAAAGCGCGTCGCGCGCAACAACTTCCTCGCGCTGGTGTTCGTGCTGATGATCGGTACCGCCGCCTTGCCGCACGTGCTCGTGCGCTACTACACCACGCCGGGGGTCGTGGAGGCGCGGCGCTCGGTGTTCTGGTCGCTGTTCTTCATCTTCCTGCTGTACGTCACGGCGCCGGCCTACGCGGTGTTCGCGAAATGGGAGGTGTACAACAACCTCATCGGATCGAGTCTTTCGCTGCTGCCGAACTGGGTCGCGTCGTGGGGCAAGGTCGGGATGGTGGCGATCGAGGACATCAATGGCGATGGCATCCTGCAGCTGGCCGAACTGCGGCTCAACACCGACGTGATCCTGCTCGCGACGCCGGAGATTGCGGGCCTGCCGTACGTCGTGTCGGGGCTGGTCGCGGCGGGCGGACTCGCCGCCGCGCTATCGACCGCCGACGGGCTGCTGTTGACGATCTCGAACGCGCTCTCGCACGACTTCTATTACAAGGTCGTCAATCCGCGTGCGTCGACGCAGCGCCGGCTCGTGATCGCGAAATCCCAGCTGCTCGTCGTCGCGGTGATCGCGGCGTGGGTCGCGTCGATGCGCCCCGACAACATCCTGTTCATGGTCGGCCTCGCGTTCTCGATTGCCGCCGCCGCGTTCTTTCCCGCGCTGGTGCTCGGAATCTTCTGGAAGCGCGCGAACCGCCCCGGAGCGGTCGCGGGCATGCTTGCCGGGCTCGTCATCACGCTGTACTACGCGGCGCGCACCCATCCGTTCTTCGGCGGTTCGATGACCCAAGCCTGGTTCGACATCAACTCGATCTCGGCCGGCGTGTTCGGTGTCCCGCTCGGCTTCGCGATGATCGTGCTGGTGAGCCTGCTGACCCGCCCGCCGTCCCCGGAGATCCAGGATCTCGTCGATTACATGCGCTATCCGCGGCTCCCGGTGGAGGACAGCGAGGCGCAGCCGGACTCGGTCGCAGTGCGACGCCGGAGTCAGAGCTGAGCCGCGATCATCCTTCGGACGGCCCCGCCTCGATCAGCCCGCGGCTCTCGAACTGGTAATAGGCTTTCAGCACCGTCGAGGCGCTCAGGTGCTAGGACCGGCACGCCTGGCGCACCGACGGCAGCCGTTCGCCGGCCCGCAGCACGCCGTCGCGGATGCGCTGTTCGATGTCCAGCGTCAGGCGGTCATAAAGATTCATCCGCTTCCTCGTGCTCGCCGTGTTTTCGCGGGCGGCTCCCCATCGAATCACAATCTTCCAGCCGGCGATCGCGACGTTTTTTATCGCGGCCCCCCGACCCGCGACCGCTGGCCACCAGCCATTCGGCCAGCGCGTCGCCCGGCATCGGCCGCGCGTAATGGTAGCCCTGCGCCTCGTCGCAGTTGAAGATGTGCAGGAAGCGGTCGATGTCCTCGCTTTCGACGCCTTCGGCGATGACCTGCAGCTTGAGAGTGTGCGCCATGCTGACGATCGCGCGCACGATCGCGGCGTCGTCCGGGTCGGTGGCGATGTCGCGGACGAACGACTGGTCGATCTTGAGCTTGTCGACGGCGAAGCGCTTCAGGTAGGCGAGGCTCGAATAGCCGGTGCCGAAGTCGTCGATCGACAGGCGCACGCCGAGCGATTTCAGCCGTCGCAGCGTCTCGATGACGGATTCGGTGTCGACGAGCAGCAATGACTCGGTCAGTTCGAGTTCGAGCCGCGCCGGATCGAGGCCCGACAGCGACAGCGCCCGCACGACGCTGCGTTCGAGGTCGCCGCGCCGGAACTGCACGGCCGACAGGTTGACGGCGATGGTCAGCTCCGGCAGGCCCTGCCGCGTCCAGCGGACGGCCTGCATGCACGCTTCGCGCAGCACCCAGTCGCCGATCGGGACGATCAGGCCGCTTTCCTCCGCTGCCGGGATGAAGCGGTCCGGCGGGACCAGTTCGCGCTTGTCCCAGTGCCAGCGCAGCAAGGCTTCGACACCGACGACATGTCCGCTCGCGAGGTTGATCTGCGGCTGGTAATGCAGCAGGAACTCGTCGTTTTCGAGCGCGCTGTGCAACGCCGTGCGGAGCTGCAGCTGTTCGACGGCGTTGGCATTCATCTGCTCGGTGTAGAAGCGCCACGTATTGCGGCCGGCGCGCTTGGCCTGGTACATCGCAGTGTCGGCGTTCTTCAGCAGGGTGTCGAAATCCTCGCCGTCGTCGGGCCAGATCGCGATGCCGATCGACATCGTGTTCGTCAGCTCATGGCCTTCGAGTTCGAAAGGGCGGGTCAGCGTGTCGAAGATCTTCGCCGTCGCGCTGTTGATCGCCTGCGGATCGCGAATATCGGTAAGCGCGATCAGGAACTCGTCGCCGCCGAGGCGGCTCACGGTGTCGGTCTCGCGCAGGCACTCGCGCAGCCGCAGCGCGACCCCTTGCAGCAGGCCGTCGCCGACCGGGTGGCCGAGCGTGTCGTTGATGGTCTTGAAATGATCGAGATCGACGAACAGCAGCGCGACTTTCGCGTGCGCGCGCTCCGCCCATGCGGTGGCCAGCGCGAAGCGGTCGCGGAACAGCACGCGGTTCGGCAGTCCGGTGAGCGCATCGTGATGGGCGAGATACTCGATGCGTGCCTGGGCTTCCTTGCGATCGGTGATGTCGTGCACGAACGTGAGCACGTGTTTCTCGCCGTCGATGTCGATGTATCTGGACGACAGGCTGACCTGGCGCACTGCGCCGTTGCGCTCGCACCCGAGCGTCTCGAAATCGAGCACCGAACCGTGCTGCCGGAGCATTTCGAGCCAGCGCTGGCGGCTCTCGGGATCGGGCCACAGGTTGGTCTCGACCGAAGTCTTGCCGATGAGCTCTTCCCGTTTCCAGCCGAAATGGAGTTCGTACTTGTCGTTCACCTCGACGAATCGTCCGTCCTCGACGCGCGTGATCGCGACTGCGAACGGTGCTGCCGTCATCGCGATCGAAAATCGTTCTTCGCTGTTTCGCAGCGCGGTTTCGGTGGCGCGCAACTCGGTAATGTCCTGGATCGCACCGCACACGCGCACCGCGCGGCCTTCCCGGTCGTACTGGAGGTGACCGTTCGCGCGCGCAATGCGCAGCGCGCCGTCGGCGCGGATGAGGCGGAATTCGCTGACATAGGAACACTGGTTCCTGACCGCGCCCGCGAACTCGCCGGCGACCCGCTCGCGGTCGTCCGGATGAACGTGCGCGAGGAAGGTCGCGCCGCTGGGGGTGACCTTGCCCGGCGCGTGGCCGAGGAGGCGATCGGTTTGCTCTCCCCAGTGAAGGACGCCGGCCGGGAGTTGCCATTCCCAGTACCCGACGTGTGCCAGCAGGGTGGCCTCGGCGAGCTGGCGGCGGCTCTCCTTGACGGGCGTGATGTCGTGAAAAATCTCGAACTTGCTGAGCGTGCCATCGGGATTGCGGAACGGCATTTCGAACAGGTCGTAGCTGCGCCCGCTGGGCGCCGTCCATTCCGCCTGCAGCGACGCGCCTGCGAACACCGCATCGTTGTTGCACCACGTACAGGCTTCGCTGCGGCCGTGGAGGTATTCGAAGCACTTGCGTCCGGCCGGCGCGCCGAACTGGCGTTCGAGCGCCGGGTTGAAATACTCGATGACGTGATCGGCGCCGACGATGTACGCGCCGTCGGGCAGCGCGTCGAGAATGCCCTGCAGGCGCGTGCGCTCGGCCGCGAGCACGGCGACTTCGGTCTGCGCGGTCTTGACGCGGTTGATATCCGTGTAGGTGAGCACGACGCCGTCGCGCACGCCGCCTTCGCCGTGAAACGGCAGCATGCGTTCCAGGTACCAGCGGCCGCCGACGTCCACCTCGCGCTCCCGGCCTTCGCCGGTGGTGGCGACGTGCTGAAGATCGGCCAGGAAGCGCGATGCGTCCCCGGCGCGGTAGGTGATCTCAGCCAGCGGACGGCCTGCGTCCGAGGCGCGCAACGCGAGAACGTCTTCGACGGCGGCGCTGAAGCGGCGCACGCGCAGCCCGGCATCGAGAAACACGGTGCCGATCTTCGTGCTCGCGAGCAGGTGATCGTAGTCGCGGTTCAGGTTTGCCAGCGCTGCATTGCGGTCTTCGAGTTCGCGGTTGAGGATGTAGAGGTCTTCATTGACCGACTTCAATTCCTCGTTGGCGCTCTGCAGCTCCTCGTTCGACGCGGTCAGTTCCTCGTTCGTGAGATCGATATGCTCATGGCTGTTCTTGAGCTCGACGATCATCTCGTGCAGCCGTTCGCGGGTTGCGAGCAGCTCCGCTTCGAGCTCTTCCGGCGTGCCTGCGCCGTTCGCGGGAAGCGCGTGGGGGAGCCCGACGCTGCACGCGCGTGGCAGCGTGGCCGCCTGTTTGCGGTAAAGCTTGCTCGAACGATCGACCGTCATGAAGGCGCGCGCCGCGTGTTCGCCGACGGTTTCGCTCGCGCTCTCGCTCTCGAGTCTCTTATCCTGTCTGACGGGTGGCAGTGCCGGTCGGGCAGACGCGGCAGGGCCAGGTCGGGCGGTCGGGCCAAGTGCCCGGAGATACGGTCAATGTCAGGGCGGTGACGAACTATCATGTAGAGTAAAAATATGACAGAAATATAATGCATCAGGTCGATTCCGCGCAGAACACCTCGCATGGAACCGGCACTAGTGTGCATTATTTTCCGCACGGGTAACGTTCAGGATTTGGCAGCGGGACACGGAATCCGGCTTTTTGTGCGTTCGAGCCTTTCTTTGCTGCTCCGGTTGAAATTCTTACAGCAGCTGTCCGGTTGCCGTCCGACGACGCGTCCCGATGCTTGGCGCGACCAGCGCTGCCATAGGCCCCCGTTTTGCTTCTGCGCCCACGACGGAGTCACATGGGCCGTGGCGACACTGTCGAACGGAGGCCGGGAATGCACTTGCTCAAGCTGCTTCACTTCGCGGCGCTGCTGGCCTGGTGCGGCACGCTGCTGTACATGCCGGCAATGATCGCCGCAGGCACGCATCACAACCAGCCGATGTTCTACCGTCACCACACTCATCTGATGAGGCTGATGTTCACGCTGGTTTCGTCGCCGGCGGCGCTTCTCGCGATCGTTTCCGGGACTTTGCTGTTTCCCGGCGCCGCCGCGCTCGAGCCGTGGCTGATCCTGAAGCTTTCGGTCGTCTGCCTGCTGGTGGTCGGTCATGCGTTGTGCGGCGTCCTGATCCTGAAAATCGAGCGTCGCCCGGAGGGAAGGATTCGCCGCTATTGCACGCTCCTCGGCAGCGTGTTGACGGTCCTGCTCGGCGTCACGCTGTGGCTGGTGCTGGCCAAGCCGCTATAGCCCGGTCGAGTCCTCGATGGCCGCCTTATGACCGAGTTCGACGCCCACCGCGTGCTCATAGACCAGCCGCCCGCCGAGATAAGCCGCGAGGCCGATCGTGCCGGCTGTCAGGAGCGACAGGTAGAGTTCCCACGCGGCGAGCTGTTCGGCCCCTTCGCGGTAGCGCATCGCCCAGTTCAACGAAGCGAGCGAAAGCATCATCACGGCGATCACGGCATGGCACCACGCGGTGATCTTTTCGCGGATGCGCTCGACCAGCAGCAAGTCGGCGACACCGAGCAGGCTCGCGATCCAGCCGCCGCCCGCGCCGACGCCGGCGAGCCACAGGCCGGCGCGCGCCCAGAACGGATCGCCGCTCACGAGCCACGCGACATCGGTCGCGACGAGCCCGATGAGTGCTGCGACCGGAAAGTGGATCAGCATCGGGTGAAGCGGGTGGCCGCGCAGCGCGGCGCGGCTGACGATCGATTCGGCGCCGGAGTCGGCAGGTACGGGCATCGTGACCTCGCAGGGAAACGGGGGACAGCCGTGCCGATGCGATCGGCGCCAGCCGCTGCGCTGGCGGTGCAATCGGTGCTCCCGGTGCTTGCCGTGCCGTGGCTCGCCGCGTGCGAAGGGCCGCAATCGATCCTCGACCCGGCCGGCCCCGCGGCGCGCGACGTGACGCTGCTGTGGTGGCCGATGCTGATCGTCGCCACCCTCGTGCTCGTCGGTGTCACTGTCGCGTGGATCGTCGCGATGCTGCGCAGGCCGCGCGACTTCAGCCCCAATGAGGCGAAACGGATCAGCAGGCGGTGGGTCGTCAACGGCGGAATCCTGCTGCCGACGGCAAGCATCGTGCTGCTGCTCGGGTTCGGAGTTCCCGCCGCAGACCGTATGCTGCCGCGGCGCGACGAAGCGCCGCTGCGCATCGACGTGACCGGTCGGCAATGGCAGTGGGACGTCGCGTATCCGGGCGGCGGCGCCGTGCTCGTCGATGAACTGCACCTGCCGGCGGGTCGTCCGGTGCATCTCCACGTCACCAGCGCCGACGTCATCCATTCCTTCTGGGTGCCGCGGCTCGGGCCGAAGATCGACGCGGTGCCCGGGCGCACCAACGTGCTGCGCCTGCAGGCCGACGAGGCGGGATCGTTGCGCGGCCAGTGCTCGGAATTCTGCGGCACGGGGCACGCGCACATGGTGCTGAAAGTGCAGGTGCATAGCGAGGCGGATTTTTCCGCGTGGCTCGCGGAGCGGACCGCAACGGCGCCTGCGGGCGGAGATGTCCCGGCCGGCGCGGCTCCGGGCGGAGCCCTTCCTGCCCCCGCGCCTCCGGGGGCCGCGCGCGATGCGCCTCGCCTCGTCGCCGGCGCGGTTTTCACGCCATGATCGACGGCCGCCCCGACGAGCTCCACCAGCAGTTCGAAGAGGTGTGGGGCAACCCCCGCGGCTGGCGAGCGGCGACGATCGTGAACCACACCCGCATCGGCCTGCTGTTCCTTCTGACGGGCCTCGGTTTCTTCATCTTCGGTGGCCTGCTGGCGATGCTCATCCGCGCCCAGCTCGCGCTGCCGGACCAGACTTTCATGGACGCCGACACCTACAACCAGGTGTTCACGATGCACGGCACGGTGATGATGTTCCTGTTCGCCGTGCCGATGATGGAAGGCCTGGCGGTGTACCTGATCCCGAAAATGCTCGGCGCGCGCGATCTGGTGTTTCCCCGGCTGTCGGCGCTGGGTTACTGGTGCTACCTCTTCGGCGGGCTGATCCTCGCCGCGAGCCTGTTCCTGGAGCTCGCTCCCGATGCCGGCTGGTTCATGTACACGCCGTTGTCGAGCCTGCCGTACAGCCCGGGCGTGAATTCGGATTTCTGGCTGCTGGGGATCACGTTCGTCGAGATTTCCGCCGTCACCGCGGCGGTCGAATTGGTGGTGGCGATCCTGCGCGCCCGCGCGCCTGGGATGACGCTGCAGCACATGCCGCTCTATGCGTGGTACATCCTGACGATGGCGATGATGATCGTGCTGGGTTTCCCGCCGCTGATCCTCGGCAGCATCCTGCTGGAACTCGAGCGCGCTGCGGGAATGGCGTTTTTCGACGTCGCGCGCGGCGGCGACCCGATCCTGTGGCAGCACCTGTTCTGGCTTTTCGGCCACCCGGAGGTGTACATCATCTTCCTGCCGGCGGCGGGCCTCGTGTCGACGATGCTGCCGGTGTTCGCCCGGCGTCCGATCGTCGGCTACCGCTGGGTCGTCGTCGCGGTGCTGACGACCGGCTTCATCAGCTTCGCGTTGTGGGTGCACCACATGTTCACCGTCGGCATCCCGCATCTGGCGCAGGCGTTCTTTTCGGCCGCGAGCATGCTGGTCGCGATTCCCACCGGTGTGCAGGTCTTCTCGTGGCTCGCCACGCTGTGGCTGGGCCGGCCCGTCTATCACGTGCCGATGCTGTGGCTCTTCGGCTTCCTCGTGATATTCGTCGCCGGCGGGCTGACGGGCGTGATGCTGGCGCTGGTGCCGTTCAACTGGCAGGTGCACGACACCCAGTTCGTCGTCGCCCATCTCCACTACGTGCTCGTCGGAGGAATGTTCTTTCCGCTGGTCGCAGCGGTCTATTACTGGCTGCCGCATTTTTCCGGCCGCATGCCGTCGCCGCGCCTCGGGCGCTGGGGGTTCTGGCTGGTCTTCGGCGGCTTCAACCTCACCTTCCTCGTGATGCACTGGACCGGGCTGCTGGGGATGCCGCGGCGCGCCTACACGTATGCGCCGGGGCTCGGCTGGGACGTTCCGAACCTGGTTTCCTCGATCGGCAGCTTCATCATGGCGATCGGCATCGCCACGGTGCTCGTCGACGTGCTGCTGCACTTTCGCTTCGGCGTGCGGGCCGCGCCGAATCCGTGGCACGCCGATACGCTCGAATGGGCCACGCGGCTGCCGCCGACCGCCTACAACTTCATCAGCCTGCCGAGCGTCGATAGCCGCTACCCGCTGTGGGATCGCCCGGACCTGGTCAAAGAGATGGCGCGCGGCGAGCAGGGCCTGGCGACGGTCGCGCACGGGCGCCGCGAAACCTGGGGCACCGATGCCGTGACCGGCGAAGTGCGCGAGATCATCCACTTGCCCGGCAACACCTGGCTGCCGTTCGCCGTCGCGCTGGTGCTGTCGGTGGTGTGCATCGGGCTGCTGGTGAAAGCGTATGCCGTGGCCAGCTTCGCGACCGTCGTGGCGGCGATCCTCGTGCTGCGCTGGTCGTGGGAGAACGGCGCCCACGAAGAGTCCGGCATGGGAGTTCCGGTTTCGACCGGCGACCCGCCGTTGCACTGGCGTACCCACAACGGCCCCGGACGCTGGGGCATGGGCGTGACGCTGCTCGCGGACGGCGCCCTCTATGCGGCGCTTCTCTTCGGCTGGTTCTACCTGTGGACCGTCGCCCCGCAGTGGCAGGTGCCGGCGCAGTCTCCGCTCGACGCTCGCGGCATGCTCGCGAATGCGCTGCTGCTGAGCGCGGCAACGCTGTGGCTGCGGCGGGTTCTCGCGGCGCTGCGACGCGGCTCGGACAAGGGGCTGCGCGGGCAGCTCGCCGCGATCGCGGCGCTCGGCCTGCTGCAGTCGGCACATCTGTTGTGGCTGATGTACACGTCGGATCTCGCACCGAAGGCGACGGCCCACGACGCAGTAATTGTCGTCGTCCTCGGCTACGGCCTTTTCCACTGCGTCCTGGCGGGAATCGCGACCACGCTGCAGGCGTGGCGAGTCCATTACGGCTATGTCGATCGTGCCGCGCCGTACGAGCCGATCGTGCTCGGGCAGCTCTGGTATTACAACCTCGGCGTGGTGTGGACTGCCTACGTCGCCCTGGTGCTGTTTCCTGCGACGTGGGGAGGCGGCTGATGACGTGGCTTTACCATCCGCTCCAGATTCCGCTCGGCCTGATCGTGTGGGGCGTGTGGTTCATCGCGCTGTACAGCGGCCTGTCGGTCGGTTGCGCGATCGCGCCGCCGGACGTGGCAGCAGGGCCGTGGAACTGGCTCAACGCCGTGCTGGGTGGCGTGTCGCTCGCCACGGTAGCGCTGCTGCTCGGCTTGTCGGCGCTGTGCTGGCGGGCGTCGCGCCGGGTCGGCCAGAACGAGCGGGCGAAGCGCTTCATCGCACGAGTCGGTGCGAGCGTGCATCTGGTCGCGGCGCTGGCGACGCTGTTCATCGCGCTGCCGATCGTGGGCCTGCCGCCATGCGTCTGATCGCGGCGTTTGTTCTGGTGACGCTACTCGTCACGGTGCGGCCGGCCGCGGCGCACGCGCTTGCCGGGTCGCTGCCCGCAAGTTTTCCGCTGCTTCTGATCGCGGCGTTGCTCGGTGCGGCGTGCGGGCTCTACGGCCTCGGGGCGCGACGCGTGCCGCCGGGCCGGGTGCAAGCGACGTGGTTTTGCGCCGCGATGGCGATCGGCGCGCTGGCGGTGTTCGGACCACTGGACCGCTGGGCGGAAAACAGTACGGCGCTGCACATGGTGCAGCACATGCTCCTCATCGTCGTGGTCGCGCCGCTCGGAGCGCTGGCCGGCCCATTGCCGCAGTGGAGCGCCGCGACCGGAACGCTGTTGCGCCCGCTGTGGGGGGCGATCCAGCGCTGCGGTCGTCATCCGCTCGCGGCGGCGATGGTGCACGGCGTGCTGATCTGGCTGTGGCACGCCCCGCGCCTGTACCTGCTCGCGCTCGACGATCCGTGGTGGCACCTGGTCGAGCACGTGTCGTTCGTCGCGAGTGCGTGGCTCTTCTGGTGGGCCGTCCTGCGTGGCCGCCGGCTCGCTCCGGCGCTGCTCGCGATCCTGCTGACGCTGATCCACACCGGGCTGCTGGGCGCGTTGCTGACTTTCGGCAGGGTATCGTTCTACGGCGACGCACGCGCGCTCGAGGACCAGCAGCTGGCCGGGCTCATCATGTGGGTGCCGGGCGGTTTCGCCTATCTGGCCGCTGCTGGCTGGATCGTGTGGCGCCGGCTCGGCGAAGAAACCGCGCCTGCCGCGGTGCCGGCGCGGGATTGAAGGGGGAGGGCGTCGCCAGCTGTCGCGACCGAGCAGCGTCAGCCACCGGGCGTCGCCAGTCTCGACCAGCGCTCTCCCGCTTTCGCATAGCGGTCCCACGCGCCGTAGTGACTTTCGACTGCGCCGCGCGGCAAGGCCAGCGCGACCAGCAGCAGACCGATGATCGAAACCGTCGCGGTACCGAGGCCGGTATAGCCGTCGAGAAGCCAGGGCGCGAGCAGCAGCCAGGCGCCGAAAGCGGCATTGATGAAGCGCAACGGCCGCGCGACTTCGGCGAGCGCCATGATCGAAAAGGTGATCACCAGCGCGCCGACGACATGATCGTTGTCGGCCGCGGTGCCGGTCGTGTCGAACAGCAGCCGGCTGAGCATGAGGACCGCGCCGAGGACGATGCTGAGCGCCAGCGTCCACGGTACGGTCACGCCGCCCTTGAGCATTTCGCGCAGCACCACCGGAGCGCGTTCCTCGAAATTGTCCGAATAGTCCGCGCTGCCGCCCTCGATGGTGTCGCCGTGCAGCAGCACGTGCCACAGCCACTTCCCTTGCCGGCGGCGCTCCTTGAGAAACTGGAGAGTCGCGAGAATCTCGTCGAAGGAGTACGGGATTTGCAGCAGCATCGCCGCGGCGGCGACGAGGCACAGCGTGCACCACGTGCCGATCACGACCGGCTGGATGATGATGAAGAAAATGCTCACGGCGCCGAGCGGGACGATCAGCACGCCGAACAGCAGCACCAGCCACGGCAGCGTGCGCCAGCGCCGCTTGTCGCCGATGATGCCGGTGACGATCTCGAGCACATAGACGGCACCGCCGAGTCCGGCGTCGGAAACCGGCCAGGCTTCCGAAACGGAAGACGTGATGATGCGTTCGGTGCCGTCGCCGAAGAACGGATCCCACGCTGCGGGGATATGGCCGAGCTGGAACGCGGCCAGATAGCGCGAGATGAACAGGCCCACCAGGGCCAGCGCGATGATCGGGATGCGCTGGTTCCACGACGACGGGCTGTAGTCCCAGCCGGGAGGCGTGTCCGGCCCGGCGAGACGCGCAATCGGGCCGACGCCCGGTGTCGAGGGCACGCCGACCGCGAACAGGATCACCAGCGCGCCGACGAGCGTGTCGTTGGCATAGGCGACGGCGCTCGGGCTCCAGAACACCAGCGGCGCGAACAGCAGCCAGGTGCCGAGAGCAGCGGTCGCCCAGCGCGCCCACGCGATGCGCCGCGACAGCGAGGCCAGCGCGAAGGCGGTGATCAGCAGTCCGCTGACGATGTCGCTGGCGGTCATCCAGGTGTCGGAAAGGACGAGGCCGCGCTCGTTGGGGGCGATGAGTTCGCCGGGCTCCATCCAGCGATCGGCGAGCCCGAAGATGAACGGGCACGAAACGAGCCACAGCCCGAGCGCCGCGTTCGCGAAGTGGCACCAGATCGTCTGCCGGTGTTCGCGCCGATCGAGCGCGTCGTATTCGGCGAGGAGCTGCGCTTCGGGCTGCGGCTGCGCGGCCAGATCCTCGAGCCACAGCGGCAGCGGAATGCGGTTCGCCTTGTACCACGCGGCCGGACTTTGCTTGAGCCGGCCGATCATTTTCGGCAGGACCCGGCGCAGGCTGTGCTGCGGCCGCCAGCCCAGGAGCTCGGTCGCGCGCGAGATGTCGAGCTCGTAGTGGTCGTCCGCGAGCCACACCATGAACGGCTGGATGAAAGGCTCGATGCCGCGGTCGATTGCGTCCGGAGTGACTTTTTCGACAACGTCCTGCGCCCACGCGCCGGTCGCTGCGACGGGTTTCGGTATCCGGCGCGTCCCCCAGGGCTCGCCGTGGATGAGCTGCCCGATCAGGTTCTGCAGCGACTCGTAGCTTTCGGTCACCGGCTCGCCGATGAGCAGCGTGGTTTCGTCCCCCAGCCCATGGCGTTTCTCGACGACGAGCCGAAACGCCTGAGCGACGTCGTCCAGATGCACGAAAGCCTGGCCGTGGGTCGGATCACCGGGGAAGACGTGGCCGAGCATCTGGCGCTCGTAGATGCGCTGGATCTGGTAGGCGAGGGACGGGACTTCGCAGTCGTCGGTGTAGACGCCGGCAATGCGCAGGATCACGGCCGGAATCTGCCCGCGTGCTGCGAGCACGGCCTCTTCGGCTTCGAGCTTCGATTGCGGGTACGGCCACTTCGGCGCGAGTTCGCTGTTCTCGTCGATCGGGGCGCCCGGCTCGGTTGGCGCGTGGACCAGCATCGTGCTCGCGTAAACGAACTGATCGACGTCGAAATCCTGCAACGCCTCGAGCAGCCGGCGCGTGCCCTGCACATTCACTTCGTCGTATTTCGGATCCGGCTCGCCGGAAAAATCGTAATAGGCGGCAAGGTGAATGACCGACGCGATACGCGTGCCATGACGCTCGCGAAGGGTGCGGCAGGCTGCCGCGAGCGCGTCAGCCGAAGTAATGTCGACGTCGATGCAGTTGGCCGCCTGCTTGCAGTCGCGCTCGAACCCGACGACCGTGAAGCGCTCGCCGAGCTCCGCACCGATCGCGCTGCCGAGCCGGCCTGCCGAACCGGTGATGAGTACCAGCGGTTTCGTTGACGCCATGAAACCCTCCTCGCGATCGGCACGCACAAGACGGCCAAGTCGCGGAAAAAAGAACGGCTTTGCGCTCAGCCAGGAATCGATCCGGGCGGGAACAGGCTGTCCCAGCTTTCCTTGAAGCTGGCGACGACGATGCCGAGCGAGTCGGGGTCGTCGTGCAGCAGCGCCGACAGGTACGCTTTGGCCTGCTTCGCGCTGATGTGCGGGGGCAGCGGCGGCACGTCCGGGTCGGTGACCATTTCGAGGAGCGTCGGGCGCTCCGCGTGAAGCGCCGCGTCCCACGCCGCGCCGACTTCTCCCGGGTCGTCGACGCGCATGCCGCCCAAGCCCAGCCGCCGCGCGTATTCGGCGTACGGGAAATCGGGCACCGCCTGCGCGTCGACGAACTTCGGGTCGCCTTCCATGGCGCGCTGCTCCCACGTCACCTGGTTGAGGTCGCCGTTGTTGAGCACCATCACCACGAGGCGCGGATCCTTCCACTCGCGCCACACTTTGGCGATCGTCACGAGCCCGTTGATGCCGTTCATCTGCATCGCCCCGTCGCCCACGAGCGCGATGATCGGGCGGTCGGGGTGGGCGTATTTGGCCGCGATCGCATACGGTACGGCCGGGCCCATCGTCGCGAGCCCCCCCGAGAGCGAGGCCATCATGCCGCGGCGCATCTTCAGGTCGCGCGCGTACCAGTTCGCCGCCGACCCCGAGTCGCAGGTGAGGATGCAGCGCTCGGGCAGACGCGGCGACAGCTCCCAGAACACGCGCTGCGGGTTGATCGGGTGCGCGGTGTTGAGCGCCCGGCCTTCGAGCACGCGCCACCACCGTTCGACGCCGTGCTCGATCGTCGCGCGCCACGCGCGGTCCGGTTTCGCCACCAGGTGCGGCAAGAGCCCTTGCAGCGTCTCCTTCGCGTCGCCGAGCAGCGCCACTTCCATCGGATAGCGCAGGTTGAGCATGCGCGGCTCGATGTCGATCTGCACGCCGCGCGCCTGGCCTTCCTTCGGCAGGAACTCCGAATACGGGAAACCGGAGCCCACCATCAGCAGCGTGTCGCAGTCGTTCATCAGGTCCCAGCTCGGCTTCGTGCCGAGCAGCCCGATCGCGCCGGTGACGAACGGCAAGTCGTCGGGCACGGCCGCCTTGCCGAGCAGCGCCTTGGCGACGCCCGCGCCGAGCCGCTCGGCGACTTCGATGATCTCGTCGGTCGCGTCCAGTGCGCCCGCACCGACGAGCATCGCCACTTTCTGCCCGGCGTTGAGGGGGGCGGCCGCCCGCACGAGATCCTCCTCGCGCGGCACGATGCGGATCCCCGTGTAGCCGACGCCCGAATGGACCGTGCCGTGCTCGCGCGGCGGCGCCTGGTAGGGCAGATCCTGGACGTCGTTGGGGAAGATGATGCAAGTGACGGTGCGCCGGTCGCGCGCGATGCGCATGGCTCGATCGACGACGTGGCGCACCTGCTCGGGCACCGTCACCATGTGCACGAACTCGTGCGCGACGTCCTTGAAGAGCGATAGCAGGTCGACTTCCTGCTGGTAGTCGCCGCCGAGCGCGCCGCGGCTTTGCTGGCCGACGATCGCGACGACCGGCTGGTGGTCGAGCTTCGCGTCGTACAACCCGTTGAGCAGATGGATCGCGCCGGGGCCCGACGTGGCCAGGCACACGCCGACTTCGCCGGTGAATTTAGCGTGCGCGCACGCCATGAACGCCGCGAGCTCCTCGTGGCGCGCCTGCACGAAGCGCAGCCCTTCGCCGTAGCGGCCGAACGCCCCCATGATGCCGTTGATGCCGTCGCCCGGATAGCCGAACACCCGCTGCACGCCCCACGCCGACAGGCGCTGGAGCAGGAAGTCGCCGACTGTGTCGCTCATGATCGTTCTCCGTCCCGGGCTCTCGGAGTGCCGAACGCTGCAAGGCAGATGCCGGGGAAGAAGATTCGGTCTGTCGGTACGAGCCAGTGCGCTACGGTGAACGGAAAACGAACTGCCGCCAGGGCCGCCTGCGCGCTGCAGCACTGCAACTGCAGGCCTTCGTTGAAAGGCCTGTCGAGCGACAAGGCGATACTCCGCGGGCGGGCTGTCGAAGACGCCCCCGGACTCCGATCTTCGAGCGTGCGGCAGCGTCTGCAGCTCGTCGTCCGGCTGAAAAAACTACAGCGCGTTGAAACAATTTCCCGTTCGAGGCAGCGGTGCCGGCGCTTGCGGCAAGGCTTTCACGAACGGCGGCGGCGAGGGGAATACGGGAAGGGACCTCCGCGCGTCACGTCGGCGCCAGCCCGTCGGTCTTGGCTGCCATGATGAAATCGTTGTCGTGGAGGCCGTTTATCTTCTTCGTCTGCCACGTCACGCGGGCCCAACCCCAGCCGAAGCAGATGTCCGGATGATGGCCCTCGGTTTCAGCCAGCTCGCCGAGCTTCGCGACGAAGCTCATCGCGTCCTTGAAGTCGTCGAAAGTGAAGCTGCGCTCGATGCAGCGCCCGTCGTCCGAAAGGGTCCAGGCCGGCGTCTGCGCCAGCTGGCGCTTGGCCTCCGCTTTCGTCATCGGAGGCACGTCGCCGCGGCACGGCGTGCATGTCCTGGACTGTAGCTCGTCGCTCATGTCGGGATTCCTCCAAAGACGAGTCCGATGCGGGCGAACACAAACGCTGCGCCTCCCGACCAACGATCCAATGTAGATCGTCCCGGAGCAACGTTCAAATGCTGCAGCCGCCGAAGGCTGGAAGGACGACGGTGGAAGCGGTTCTGAGGGTGGGTCTACAATGACCGGGGAGCAGATGTGAAACTTGACGTTTGATCATATTGGACGGGGATATGTCGGAAGCGATGCTTCGCGCCGTCAAGGCCGATATCACCAGCTTGGCCGTAGACGCGATCGTCAACGCGGCCAACGCGTCGTTGTTGGGCGGCGGAGGCGTGGATGGCGCCATTCATCGGGCAGCGGGCCCGGGCTTGCTCGCCGAATGCCGCACTCTCGGGGGCTGCAGGACAGGCGAGGCGAAGATCACGGGCGGGTACAACCTGCCAGCGCGTTACGTGATCCACACCGTCGGACCGGTCTGGCACGGCGGCCAGGATGGCGAAGACCGCTTGCTCGCTGCCTGCTATGCGCAGGCGCTCCGGCTTGCCCGAGAGCACGGCGTCGAGCGGATCGCGTTTCCGTGCATCAGCACCGGCGTCTATGGCTATCCGGCCGACCTTGCCGCGAAAATCGCGGTGGATACGGTGCGGACGGCGCTGGAGCAGCCCGGCTGCATCCGGGAAGTGATTTTCTGTTGCTTCAGTTCGGCGGATCTCACGCGCTATGACGAGTTGCTGTCGGGCGACCCGGACTGAGCTCAGTAAATGAACGGAATCAGCTTGCGCACCCGCTGCTGGTATTCGGTGTAGTGAGGGAAGCGTTCGATCAGCCAGCGTTCCTCGCGTCTCGACTTGATGTCGAAGAACAGCCACAGCCCGGCGGCGTAAATCAGCGTCAGCCATCCGTGGATGAACAGCGCCCAGCCGACCGCCATCAATATCAATCCGCTGTAGATCGGATGCCGCACCCAGCGATACGGGCCGGTCACCACGAGCGTGGCGTGGTCCCTGGGATGGGGCAGGGGAGTGAGGTTGGAGCCGAGGTGCAGTGCCGCGGCGACTGACATCGCCAATCCTGCAGCGATCAGCAAGGCGCCCACGGCCGACATGACGGTGGCTGCGGTTTCCGGCCAGGGTGGCAGGCCGGGAATGGTTCTCGGCCCGAACAGGACGAGGGCGATAAGGAATGCCTGCAGGACGACTAACCATTCGCCACGACGGCCTCTCCACCAGGGTTGCTTCACAGAATGCATGTTTTCTTCTCCTGTCCGTCCATCCCGCGAGTGAGTATCGAAGTCGCCCTTGTCGAACTTGCGATGCAGCTTGGAGGTGCCCGGCCGCTTGATGGCGGTGCAGGATTCCGGCCCGTTCCGGGATGCGCCGCAAATTGCCCCTCCGACATCCGTCCGCAGCGTCGCGACGGCGCGCTGTCCAACTGACGCTGGACCGCATTATCCGCCGGGCGACAAACGAACTACTATTGCCGCTGACACCCCCTTCGCCAAAGGAGTCGCGGCATGTGCGGTCGCTACGCCCTCCATGGTTCGATCTCCCGGCTGCGCGAGCAGTTCGGCTGTGATATCGACCCGCTGGTTCAGGACTTTCCTCCGCGCTACAACGCGGCGCCGATGCAGAAGCTGCCCGTCATCCGGCAGCGGGCCTCAGGTGAGCGGGTGGCGCATCTGTTGCGCTGGGGCCTCATCCCGTCCTGGGCGAAGGACGAGACGATCGGCGCGCGCCTCATCAACGCCCGCTGCGAGACGCTGGCCGAGAAGGCGAGCTTCCGCAACGCGTTCAAGAGCCGCCGCTGCCTCGTGCCGGCCTCGGGATTTTACGAATGGCAGAAAGTCGTGGGCGGCAAACAGCCGTATTTCATTCGTCCGGCGAATGACCGCCTGTTCGCTTTCGCAGGGCTATGGGAGCGGTGGAGCAGGCCCGATGGCGAGACGCTCGACACCTTCGCGATCATCACGACGGACGCGAACGACGCGATGGGCGAACTGCACGAGCGCATGCCCGTCATCGTCCCCGAGGACGATTACGACCTGTGGCTGAGCAAGGACACCCATCCCGAGCTGGTCCGCCGGCTGCTCGTGCCGTACGACTCGGCTCTGGTCCGGATGCACCCCGTGACGAAACGCGTCGGCAACGTGCGCAACGAAGGGCCGGAACTCGTCGCGCCGCTCGAAGCCGGCAACGAAGGACGTTCAAGGGTATGACGATAAGAAAGACTGCTTCCATCCGTTGTCTCGCTGCTGCGCTCGCAGCGGCATTTCTGTCTGCGCTGGCCTTGTCCGCATTGTCGGCAGACGTTCCCGTCGGGCAGTCGCGGTGGCAGGGGGCGGCCTTCAGCAGCGACCGGATCGGGTTGAAGAAACTCGCCGATGCGGGCGCCCGCGTCGTGCGGGTGTACAGCGAGGCGGACGCCTGGGTGCTCGACGAGGCCGAGCGCCTCGGGCTGAAAGTGGTGATGGGACTGTGGGTGGCTCATCCGCGCCTGGGCTTCGGGCTCGACGACCCTGCGATGGTGCACGCACAGGAGCAGGGCATACGCGAGTTTGTGCTACGGCACCGCAGTCATCCTGCGCTGCTGGCTTGGGGCGTGGGCAACGAGGTGGAGCTCGCGCAGCCCGACCCGATACCAGCCTGGCGCGAGGTGAACCGCCTCGCCGGTATTGTCAAGGGGCTCGACCCGGCGCACCCGACGTTGATGGTGGTGTCCGACAACAGCAACGAGAATCTCCGACGGCTCGCTGATTGCTGCCCGAACGCGGATCTGCTGGGCGTCAACGCTTTCGGCGGTTCGGTGTTCGAGATCGTGCGCCGGCTGCAAGCGGCAGGCGTCACCAAACCGATCGTGATTGCCGAGTTGGGCCCGCTCGGTCAATGGCAGGCCGGACGCAAGCCCTGGGGCGCGCCGGTGGAGCCCACCAGCACCGAGAAGGCAGCCTATTTTCGCGACGCGCTCGACCATCTCGCGCGCGAGCCCCAGGTCGTCGGCGTTTTCCCCTTCCTGTGGGGTGCGAAGCAGGAGCAAACTGAAACCTGGCACGGCCTTCTGCTGCCAGATGGCAGCCTTACTGCGATGACCGATGCGTTAAGCCGTGCGTGGGGCAAGCCGGTGCCCGAGTCCGCTCCGCTGATTCGCGGCATCGGCATTGCCGCCGACGAGTTCGCGCCAGGGCAGGAAATTTCGGCCGGCGTCGACGCGGTGTCCTTCGACGGATCGACGTTAACCACGGAATGGAAAGTGTTGGCCGAGAGCCGGGGCTGGAAGCCAGATTCCGACGCCGAGCCGGTTCCCGCCCGTGTTCCGGTGCAAACGCTGCATGCCGACGCCGCCACTGTCCGCTTCGTGGCCCCCCGCCAGCCCGGCCCCTACCGGCTCTTCATCACCTTGCGCGACAGCAACGGCAAGGCTGCAACGGCAAACCTGCCGTTCCTGGTGCGGTAAGCCCCGTTGGCGGACAGGATCACGGGAGAAGGACAGCCAGGTTGCAGCTGATGACCAACTACGGTGAACGTGAAGCGGGGGCCGAAGCCCCCGCCAGCCGTCTTTGGTAACAGGGCTCAGGCGGCCCCGGCTGTTGCCTTAAGCGGCTACAGCGAAACGCTCATCGTTGGCGTTTGTGGATTTGCGCGGATTACGTCCGTCGCCTCTCGGGTTGCCTGCTCACCATTGCCCGCCCTGTCGAAACCGGTGCACCCCCACACTGAACACTCTTGAGAATGCCCACTGTGGAGGTGGCGGGAATCGAACCCGCGTCCAGAACGTCTCCGGGTTGCCGGAATTACAACCATGCTTTGCACTATAAGGGCAGTGCCCCTTCGATTCAAGTCTACGGGAGTTTTTTACACGCTGGCGTGACAATGTTTTTTTGGTTGAAGCAGGCATTCATGACCCTTCTCGCCTTTTTCCTGAAAACTGTTGTGGCGATTCGTTTTTCCTTTCTGCGACAGTCGGTTGTGAATGTCTTGTGGGCAGCGGTCGGAACCCCGGATTAATTCACGCTTGAGGCCTTTTGCCGTTTGACGGGTATATTTTTTTATCTATGCGAGAATCATATTCTCCCGGGCTTCTCGCCCCCCTTTCTCCCGCATCCTGCATCGACGTCGGAATTGGGATCAGGGAGAGAAAGACGACGGACGGCGCCCGAGCGCGCGGGACTGCAGCCGCTGATCCGCTATCCTGTCGTCCTGATCGTGACCCGGACCTGATTTCGCGCATGCGTGCCCTCGATTCCATCCGACTGACGACTTTCGAATCGCGCTGGCTGGCGGAGGCGATCCGGCTGCGCGAGGAGGCGGCGGGCCCGTTCGACGACCGTGATGCGGTAGCCGGGGTGCGCGCGACCGACGGCGGTGTCGAGGAGCGGATCGTGCACCGCGCCCTGCTGCTGGGCGAGCGCGAGGGAATGGTCGGAATGATCGCGGCGTGGCGCGCGCGGTCCCGGCTGGTGTTGATGCTGGCGTCGGCCGTCGCGCTGGTGAGCGGATTCGGCGCCGCGCTCGCAGTGCTGGGTGACGGCACGCGCGCGGTCAACGTCGTGTGGGCGCTCGGCGGCCTGCTCGGCGTGCACCTGCTGAGCCTGTTGCTGTGGGGAGTCGGACTGTCGCTCGGCGGGCGGGATGCGGGCGGTGCACTCGGGCGCGCCTGGCTGTGGCTGTCGGCGCGGTTGTCGCGGGCCGGCCCCGCCGCGGTGTACGTAGCGAAGGCGCTCGTGGGCCTGCTCGGGCGCGCCCGGCTGTTGCGCTGGTGGCTCGGCGCCGTGACGCACGGATTGTGGCTCGCTGCACTGTGCGGGGCGCTGGTCGGCCTGCTCGCGACCCTGTCCGCGCGGCGCTACGGCTTCGCTTGGGAAACGACGATCCTGTCGGCGGACGTGTTCGTGCATCTCGTGCGCATCGTCGGCTGGCTGCCGGCGCAGGTCGGCTTCGCAGTGCCCGATGCGGAGCATGTACGCGCAAGCGGCGCAGCCGTCGCCGTCGACGAGGCGGCGCGCATCGCATGGTCGTCGTGGCTCGTGGGTTGCGTGACGATGTACGGTATCGTGCCCCGGGCGCTGCTGTGGGCGATGTGTCTTGCGCTGTGGCGCGTCGGGCGCGCGCGCCTGCGGCTCGACCTGGCATTGCCGGGCTACGCGGTGCTCGCCGCGCGGCTCGCGCCGGCGAGCGAGCGGATCGGCATCACCGACGCCGATCCGGGGCGCTTCGCAGGGCCGCGGGCGGATGGCGCGCACCCGCTCGGCAGCGGCTCACCGCTCGCGGTCGGCCTCGAGCTGCCGGCTGGCGCGGGATGGCCGCCCGCGCTGCCGGCGGGGGTGCGCGATGCAGGAGTCATCGACAGCCGCGCGCAGCGCAAGCGCCTCGTCGGCGAGTTGCAGGTCGACCCGCCGGCGCGGCTACTGGTTGCGTGCGACGCGCGCCAGACGCCGGATCGCGGCAGCCTCGAACTGATTGCCGAGCTGTCGCGCCACGCGGGCGACTGCCGGGTATGGCTGACAGGGGGCGACGCCGGCGGGCATGCGCCACACTGGCGGGAGTCGCTGGATGGTATCGGCATGACGACCGAACGGGTCATCGACACCCCGGCGGTCGCGATGGACTGGCTGCGTGGCGTCGGGACGGGAGCCGGAAATGACTAGACCGCTGCGCATCGCCGTCGTCGGGCATACCAACACCGGCAAGACGTCGCTGATGCGCACGCTGACGCGCGACACCGGCTTCGGCGAGGTGTCGAGCCGGCCGAGCACGACCCGTCATGTCGAAGGCGCCCGTCTGCTCGCCGACGGCGAGGTGCTCGTCGAGTTGTACGACACGCCCGGGCTCGAAGACCCGATCGCGCTCCTCGAGCGGCTGGAGGCGATCGAGGCGCCCGGCGGCGAGCGGCTTGACGACACGGCACGAATCGAGCGCTTCCTTGCGACTCCGGTCGCCGGCCACCGCTTCGAGCAGGAGGCGAAAGTGCTGCGCCAGATGCTCGCGAGCGATGCGGCGTTCTATGTCGTCGACGTGCGCGATCCGGTCCTCGCGAAGCACCGCGACGAGCTGACGATCCTCGGCAGCTGCGCGATCCCGCTGCTGCCGGTGCTGAACTTCGTGCGCGATTCGGCCGCCAACGAATCGTCGTGGCGCGAGGCGCTCGCGCGGCTCGGACTGCATGCGATCGTGCGCTTCGATACGGTCGCGCCGGAGCGCGACGGCGAGCGGCGCCTGTACGAGAAGCTCGCGACGCTCGTCGACGTCCATCGTCCGGCGCTCGAACGCCTCGTCGCGTGCCGTGAGCGCGAGGCGCGGACCCGGCATGACGCTGCGCTGAGTCTCGTTGCCGAACTGCTGGTCGACGTCGCCGCGGCGCGGGTCGCCGTCGCGACTGAAGCGCAGGCGATCGAGCACGCGGTCGTGACGCTGCACGAGCATGTGCGGCGGCGCGAGCAGGCTTGCGTCGACGCGTTGCTCGCGCTCTACCGGTTCCGCTCGGACGATGTCGATGCGGGCGATCTGCCGCTGCTTGACGGGCGCTGGGAGAACGATCTCTTCAACCCGGAGACCTTCCGTGCGATGGGCGTGCGGCTCGGCACCGGCGCGGCGGCGGGAGCGGCCGCCGGAGTCGGCATCGACCTGATGCTCGGCGGACTGACGCTCGGCACCGCTGCTGCGCTCGGAGCGCTCGCCGGCGGAGGCTGGCAGGCGGTGCGGCAGTTCGGCGACCGCGTGGTCGAGAAACTGCGCGGGCAGCGCGAGCTCAGCGTAGACGACGCGATCCTGAGGCTGCTCGCCTTGCGCCAGCTGCGCCTCATCGACGCGCTCGAAACCCGCGGCCACGCCGCGATGGCGCCGATCCGGCTGGTCGACCCGCAACTGCGGCAATGGCGCGAAGGGCCGATCCCGGAGCCCTTGCTGCGGGCGCGTGCCCATCAGGAATGGTCGGAACTTTTCGGCGCTGGGCAGGCGGACGATGCGCGACAGGAAGCAGTCGATACGCTGGCGCAATCGTTTTCGGAAGCAGCAACAGCGACCGCCTGAAGGCGGGGAAAAGCATCCTGCAGTCGGCCGCTGCCCCGGCCTTTTTTCGATGGCCGAGGCCGGATGAAACAGGGGCGCCGCAGCGCCCCGTGCTTGCTCCGTGAAGCGGTCGAGCCTATTTTTTGCGCATCGGCGGGATGTCGGTGCAGCTACCGTGCGCGACTTCGCCGGCGAGGCCGATGGTCTCGCCCAAGGTCGGGTGCGGATGGATCGTCCTGCCGATGTCGACCGCGTCCGCGCCCATCTCGATCGCGAGGCACACTTCGCCGATCATGTCGCCTGCAGACGGGCCGACGATCGCGCCGCCGATGATGCGATGCGTTTCGGCGTCGAAGATGAGCTTCGTGAAGCCGTAGTCGGCGCCGTTCGCGATCGCGCGTCCCGAAGCTGCCCACGGGAACTTGGCGGTCTCGACCTTGCGGCCTTCCTTCTTCGCCTGCTCTTCGGTGAATCCGACCCACGCGACTTCCGGGTGCGTGTAGGCGACGCTTGGGATCACGGTCGCGTCGAACGCCGACCGGGCGAGCTCCGACTTGCCTTGTGTCTCGCCGGCGGCGACTTCGGCCGCGACGTGCCCCTCGTGCACCGCCTTGTGTGCGAGCATCGGGTTGCCATTGACGTCGCCGATCGCGAAGATGTGCGGCACGTTCGTGCGCATCTGCGCATCGACTTCGATGAAGCCGCGGTCGGTGACGACCACCCCTGCCCTGTCGGCGCCGATCTTCTTGCCGTTCGGGCTGCGGCCGGCCGCCTGCAGGATCATGTCGTAGCGCTGCGGGCCCTGCGGAGCCTTTTCGCCTTCGAACGTCACCCACAGGCCGTCGTCCTTCGCCTCGACGGCGACGGTCTTCGTCTTCAGCATGATGTTGTCGAAGCGCTGCGCATTCTGCTTCTCCCACACCTTGACCGCGTCGCGGTCCGGGCCCTGCATCAGCGCGTCGAGCATCTCGACGACATCGACGCGGGTACCGAGCGTCGAATAGACAGTCGCCATCTCGAGGCCGATGATGCCGCCGCCGATGACGAGCATCTTCGCGGGCGCCTTGCCGTCGGAAGTGCGCAGCTCGAGCGCGCCGGTCGAGTCGACGATGCGCGGATCCTTCGGGATGAACGGCAGATGCACCGCGGCCGAGCCGGCGGCGATGATGCATTGCTTGAAGCGCACGACTTTCTTCTCGCCGGTCTTGTCCTGACCGCTGCCGGAGCTCAGCTCGACTTCGAGATGGTTCGCGTCGAGGAAAGTGCCGAGGCCGCGCACGACCTCGACCTTGCGGCCTTTGGCCATGCCGGCGAGGCCGGCGGTGAGCTTGCCGACGACCTTGTCCTTGTGCGCGCGCAGCGCGTCGAGGTCGACTTCGGGCTTCGCGAACTTGATGCCGGCCACGGCCATGTGCTCGGCTTCGTCCATGACCTGGGCGACGTGCAGCAGCGCTTTCGACGGAATGCAACCGACGTTCAGGCACACGCCGCCGAGCGTGGCGTAGCGCTCGACGATGACCGTCTTGAGGCCGAGGTCGGCCGCGCGGAACGCTGCTGAGTAGCCGCCGGGGCCGGCGCCGAGTACGAGCATGTCGCACTCGAGGTCGACGGAGCCCGCGTAGGCACCCGATTTCGCGGCAGTCTGCGCCGGTGCCGCCGCTGAGGGGGATGGGGACGCCGCAGGCGCTGCAGCGGCCGGAACGGGCTTCGCCTCGCCGGCCCCCGCCGGTGCGGCCCCTGCGCCCTGCGGCTCGACTTTCAGCAGCACCGCGCCTTCGCCGACGCGGTCGCCGACCTTGACGAGGACTTCACGGATGACGCCCTCGGCCGACGACGGCACATCCATCGTCGCCTTGTCGGATTCCAGCGTGCAGATCGACTCATCGACCTTGATCGAGTCGCCCGGCTTCACGAACAGCTCGATGACGGGGACGTCGGAGAAATCCCCGATGTCCGGGACTTTCACTTCAACGATCTGGCTCATGTCACGGCCTCCTTACAGCATGACCCGACGGAAGTCGGACAAGAGTTGGGCGAGATAGACGTTGAAGCGCGTCGCGAGCGCCCCGTCGATGACCCGATGATCGGCAGTCAGCGACATCGGCAAGGTTAGACGCGGCACGAACTGCTTGCCGTCCCATATCGGCTTCATGGCCGACTTGTTGACACCGAGGATCGCGACTTCGGGCGCGTTCACGATCGGCGCGAAGTAGGTGCCACCGATGCCGCCGAGGCTAGAGATCGTGAAGCACGCGCCGGACATGTCGGCCGGACCGAGTTTGCCGTCGCGTGCCTTCTTCGCGAGTTCGCCCGATTCGGCGGCGATCTCGAACACGCTCTTTCGGTCGGCGTTCTTGATGACCGGCACGACGAGCCCGTTCGGCGTGTCGGCGGCGAACGCGATGTTGAAGTACTTCTTGTAGACCAGGCTCATTTCACCACCGCTCGCGTCGAGCGAGGTGTTGAACTCCGGGAACTGCTGCAGCGCGCGCACCGAAGCCTTGATGATGAACGCGAGCATCGTCAGCTTCTTGCCGGACTTCTCGTTTTCCTTGTTGATCGCGACGCGGAAAGCTTCGAGGTCGGTGATGTCGGCGTCCTCGTGGTACGTGACCGCCGGGATCATCACCCAGTTGCGCGCGAGGTTCTGGCCGGAGATCTTCTTGATCCGCGACAGCGGCTTGGTTTCAATCTCGCCGAACTTCGAGAAATCTACTTTCGGCCACGGCAGCAGATCGAGCCCGCCGCCAAGACTCACGCCCGCGCCGGCCGCAGCCGCCTTGCCCGGGACGATGCCGGTCTGCATCGCACCTTTGACGAACGCGGTGACATCCTCCCGAACAACGCGGCCTTTCGGTCCGGTCGCGCGGACCTGGGCGAGATCGACGCCGAGTTCGCGACCGTAGGCACGCACGGACGGGCTCGCATGCACCCTGCCGCCGAGGGCCACTGCGGACGGGGCGCCGGCCTGGCCCGCCGCAGGGGCGGACAGCTTCGACTGCTCGAACGCCTCGGGCGCATCGGCGGGCGTCGCGTCGGCGGCTGCGATGCGGGCGGTAGCGGGCGTTGCAGCGGGAGCGGGGGCGGTAGCCGCACCAGCGGCGCTGTCAACGACGATCAGCACTGCGCCTTCGGAAACCCGGTCGCCGACTTTTATTTTCACTTCCCTGACAACGCCGGCGGCCGATGACGGCACATCCATCGTCGCCTTGTCCGATTCGAGCGTCGCGATCGAGTCCTCGACCTTGATCGTGTCGCCGACCTTGACGAACAGCTCGATCACCGGGACGTCCGAGAAGTCGCCGATGTCCGGGACTCTCACTTCGGTGCTGCCTCCGGTTGCGGCGGGGGCGGAGGTCGGGGTTGGGGTCGGGGCCGACGCAGTTGCGGCGGAGGCGGCCGAGGGGGCGGACGCTTCCGACTGTTCCAACGCCGCGCCGGAACTCGCAGGGGTCGCCTGCGCCGCCGCGTTGCCGGCGGCTTCCGGTGCAGCGGTGTTTTCGGCGCCGGCTGCCTCGACCTTGATCAGCACCTTGCCTTCGGCCACGCGGTCGCCAACCTGCACCAGCACTTCGCGCACGACGCCGGCGGCGGTCGAGGGCACGTCCATCGTCGCCTTGTCCGACTCGAGCGTCGCGATCGGGTCCTCGACCTTGATCGTGTCACCGGGCTTGACGAACAGCTCGATCACCGGGACGTCGGCGTAATCGCCGATGTCCGGGACTTTCACTTCAATGAGTTCGCTCATGTTGTTGTCTCCCTGGGGCGCTCAGACAGTCATCGGGTTCGGCTTGTTCGGATCGAGCTGGTACTTCAGCAGCGCGGCGGCGACTTTGTCGCGCTCGATCAGGCCGTCGTCGGCGAGCGCTTTCAGCCCGGCGACCGTGATCCAGCGGCGATCGACCTCGAAGAAGTGGCGCAGCTTCTCGCGCGTGTCCGAACGGCCGAAACCGTCGGTGCCGAGCGTCACGTAGGTGCGCTTGACGAAGGGGCGGACCTGCTCGGCGAACAGCTTGATGTAGTCGGTCGCGGCGATCACCGGGCCGGTCGTGTCCTTGAGGCACTTCTCGACGTGGCTCACGCGCGGCGCATCGAGCGGATGCAGCATGTTGAAGCGATCGACGTCCTGGCCATCGCGGACCAGCTCGTTGAAGCTCGGGCAGCCCCACAGGTCGGATTCGATGCCCCAGTCGTTCTTCAGCAGGTCGGCTGCGGCGATGACTTCGCGGAAGATCGAGCCGGAACCGAGCAGCTGCACGCGCAGGTTGCTGGTCGACTCGCCGCCCTTGCGGAACGCGTACATGCCCTTGACGATGTCCGCTTCGGCGCCGGTGGGCATCTCGGGGTGCTCGTAGTTCTCGTTCAGCACGGTGATGTAGTAATAGACGTCCTGCTGTTCGGCGAACATCCGGCGCATGCCGTCCTGCACGATAACGGCGACTTCGTATTGGAAAGTCGGGTCGTAGCTGACGCAGTTCGGGATCATGTTCGCGAGCAGCAGGCTGTGGCCGTCCTCGTGCTGCAGGCCTTCGCCGTTGAGCGTCGTGCGTCCGGAAGTGCCGCCGATCAGGAAGCCGCGCGTGCGCTGGTCGCCTGCCGCCCAGCACAGGTCCATCGTGCGCTGCAGGCCGAACATCGAATAGAAGATGTAGAACGGAATCATCTGCACGCCATGCACCGAATACGAGGTGCCCGCGGCGATCCAGTCGGCCATCGCGCCGGCTTCGTTGATGCCTTCCTGCAGCACCTGGCCGGTCTTCGATTCCTTGTAGAACATCAGCTGGTCATGGTCTTCCGGCACGTAGTTCTGCCCTTGCTGGTTCCAGATGCCGTACTGGCGGAACATGCCTTCCATGCCGAAAGTGCGCGATTCGTCCGGCACGATCGGCACGACATGGCGGCCGATCTGCTTGTCCTTCATCAGCGTGTTCATGATGCGCACCACCGCCATCGTCGTGGAGAGCTCGCGGCCTTCGCCGGAGGATTTCAGCAGCGCGGCGAAAGTGGCGAGCGGCGGCACCGGCAGCGTTTCGGCGCGACGCGGGCGGGCCGGCAGGAAGCCGCCGAGCGCCATGCGGCGTTCGAGCAGGTATTTCTGCTCCGGCGAATCGTCGGCGAACTTGAGGTAAGGCACTTCTGCAATCTGGTCGTCGGGCACTGGCAGCTCGAAGCGGTCGCGGAAGCGACGCACCCCGTCGGTGTCGAGCTTTTTCTGCTGGTGCGAGATGTTCATCGCCTCGCCGGCCTGGCCCATGCCGAAGCCCTTGATCGTCTTGGCGAGGATCAGTGTCGGCTGGCCCTTGTGTTCGACGGCCGCCTTGTACGCGGAGAAGATCTTGAACAGATCATGGCCGCCGCGGTTCAGGCGCCAGATCTCGTCGTCCGTCCAGTCGGCGACCATTTCCTTCAGTTCCGGCGTGTTGAAGAAATGTTCGCGCACATACGCGCCGTTCTTCGCCTTGAAGGTCTGATACTCGCCGTCGACCGCTTCCATCATGCGCTTCTTCAGCAGCCCCTTCGTGTCACGCGCGAGCAGCGGATCCCAGTGCGTGCCCCAGATGACCTTGATAACGTTCCAGCCCGCGCCGCGGAATTCGGCTTCGAGCTCCTGGATGATCTTGCCATTGCCGCGCACCGGGCCGTCGAGGCGCTGCAGGTTGCAGTTGATGACGAAGATCAGGTTGTCGAGCTTCTCGCGCGCAGCCAGTCCGATCGCGCCGAGTGTCTCGACTTCGTCGGTCTCGCCGTCGCCGACAAATGCCCACACCTTGCGGTCCTTCGCCTCGACCATGCCGCGGCTGTCGAGATACTTCATGAAGCGTGCCGCGTAGATCGCGCACAAGGGCCCGAGACCCATCGACACTGTCGGGAACTGCCAGAAGTCCGGCATCAGCCAGGGGTGCGGGTACGACGAGATGCCTTTGCCGGAGACTTCCTGGCGATAGCCGTCGAGCTGTTCGTCGGTGAGGCGCCCGAGCATGAACGCGCGGGCATAGACGCCCGGCACCGAGTGGCCCTGGAAGAAGATCAGGTCGCCGCCGTGGTCCTTCGTCGGCGCACGCCAGAAATGCGAAAAACCCACGTCATAAAGAGCAGCGGCCGACGCGAACGACGCGATATGTCCGCCGACGTTGGTGTGCTTGTTTGCGCGCACGACCATCGCCATCGCGTTCCAGCGGATGTAGGAGTGCAGCTTGATCTCCATGTCCGGGTTGCCGGGATATTTCGGCTGCTGGCTGACGGGGATCGTGTTGATGTACTGGGTCGTCGCGGAATAGGGGAGGTCGATCCCTTCCTCGCGGCCGGCCTCGATCATTTTCTCGATCAGGAAATGGGCCCGTTCGGGGCCTTCGTTGGCGACGACGCCGGCGAGGGCATCGAGCCATTCCTGGGTTTCCTGGCTGTCCTGGTCGGGTTTCAGGATCACGTTCGATGTAGCGGCCATTCTCTGTCTCCTCATCGATTGAGGTTTGCGGTTTCCGCTCTTGTGGAGCAGTCGGAGCTGAATCGTGGATCGCCGACCCTGCATCCGGTCGGCAAGTTTCACATTCTAAAATGTGTTTTCGTGATGTGCAATAAAAGCGCGGCAAATTTCACGACGAGCGGTTCACGGCGGGAGTCTTGCAGGCAGGATCGCAGGCAACCCCTCGCGGGAAGCGAATGACCAGGTTGAACGTGTTTCGCCGCGGCGCGGGCCGAAGTTGCCAAGCGAGGGGGAGGCGGAAGCGGTCGCGGCGGCGCCAAGTCGCGCAAAAGTGCGCGGCGGCGAAAGATGCGGACCGGCAGAAAAAAATCGGCCGGGGGAGAGGGAGGGAGGGAGAGGTCCCCCGGCCGATGGGTAAAACGGGAGAGGAAGCGCCCGGCTCATTTGCCTGACGCTCTGCGCCGATCCTCGTCGTAGGCGAACACCACTTTGCCGTCTCGTACCTCGCCCATGAAAATGTCATGGACGCTGGTGATGGTCTCGTGGTTGTCCTTCGAGAAGGGCTGGTGATAAGTCATGATGACTCCCTCGACCTTCTCGCGCAGTTCTTCAAGCGCCTCGCGTATCCGGTCGCCTTCCGTGCTGCCTGCCTGCCGGATTGCGGCGGCGAGCAATAGGAGGGAATCATACCCTTGCGCCGCGGCCGGCGGCACCGGGATACGCGCGCTGCCGCTGGATTTTTTCCAGGCGTCGAGGAACGCGCGGCGCCCTGGCGTCGTCGGCTCGGCGATGAAGGTCTGCGGCATCCGCGCGCCCTCGGCGTTTGGCCCGGCGTTGTCGATGAAGTTCGACATCGCCAGCGTCCAGCTGCCGATCAGCGGCACGCGCCAGTTCATCCGCGCCATGCCGTTGGCGATCTGCGCGAGTTCGGGGCCGATGCCGTAGGTCAGGATCGCTTCGGCGCCGGCCTCGCGTGCGCGGCGCAGCTGCGTCGTCATGTCGGATTCGCGGATCTGGAAGCGCTCGACCGTGACCGGATGGACGCCGCGTGCGGCGAGTGCCCGCTCCAGGTCCTCGCGTCCGAGCTGGCCGTAATTGGTCGCATCGTGGAAGATCGACACCCGCTTCAGGCCGCGCCGGTCGATCGCCTCCATGACGATCATCGCCGCCTGCAGCGTGTCGTTGGCGGAGATGCGGAAGACGAAATTGTCCGGATATTGCGGCGGTACGAACTGCTTCGTGATGACCGAGCCGGTCGCCACCGACGTGATCACCGGAATGCGCGCGTGCTGGTATGCGCGCTGGCTCGCGAGCGCGACGCCGGTGTTGACGATGCCGAGGCCGGCGACGACGTGCTCCTTCTCGATGAGTTCCTGGACGACCTGGGCGCCGCGCTCGTTGCGCGCCTCGTCGTCGCGTTCGACGAGTTCGATGGGCCGGCCGAGGACGCCGCCGCCGGCGTTGATTTCGGCCGCGGCGATGCGGATCCCCTCGCGCATCGAGATGCCCATCGGGCTCGAGCCGCCCGTGAAGGGACCGGACACGCCGATCCGCAGCGGTGGCGCGGCTTGGACCGACAGCGCGAGCAGGCACAATAGGGCAAGGATCAGGCGTGGCACGCGAAGTCCGCCGTGGTTGTCGTCGAAGACGCAATTTACGCGACATGCGGCCGGGCAAGAATTGGCGAAAACCCGCAACGCGGGACCGCCTCCCATCTCGCGTGCGGGCCTCCTGAATCGGCTCCGACGGTAGGGGAAAGACCCGATGTCGCCGATGACGCGCCGCGGCAAGAATGCGCTCGAGCCATCGGGCGACGCTTTCGTTGCCGTGCGCTTCATTCCGGAACTGCCGTCTGCCCTGGCCTTCGCTTTCATGAACGACCTCGATTCGTCCCGTTTCACGCGAGCCCGCTGGTACTGGACCGCGCCGTACGTGGCGGTGGGCGTGTTCGCGCTGACGATGCTCGCGCTGGTGTGGCTGCTGCAGACGCGCGAAGCCGAGAGCGAGCGCAACGCGGTGGCGCGCGACGTCCAGTGGGCGGAGCAGACGATGCGCCTGCACATGCAGGGCACCGAGGAGTTTCTCGGGCAGCTCGCGCGCGACCTGGCCGCCGACGCGCTCGACATGGACGGTTTCCAGGTGCGCGCGAACCAGCACATCGCGAACAACGCCGAGCTGGTGAACATCGTGTGGGTCGGCCCGGAAGAGGCGGTGCGCTGGTCGGCGCCGTTCGACACCACCGACTGGCTCGTCGGCGACGGGCTGTCCGGGCTGCAGACGCAGGCGTTCTACCGCGCGCGCGAACTTTCACGGCCGAGTTATGGCGCGCCCTATGCGAATCCGCGCGACAAGGTGGTGCTCGAAGTCTATGTGCCGGCGCGGCGCGGGCGCGAATTCCTCGGCGCGGTGGTCGGCGTGTATTCGATCGACCGCATGGTCCGCCACCTCGTGCCGAGCTGGTTTGCCGAGAAATACCGGCTCGCGCTGATCAGCGACAAGGGCGAAAGCCTCGCGGTCAATTCGCGCGTGCGCGATCTCGACGAGAGCGTGTCGTACCAGATCCCGCTCGATCCGCCGGGCAACGGGCTGACGTTGCGGGCCACCGCGTTCCGCACCGGCAGCCAGCTGCCTCACGCCTTGCCGACGGCGATGATCCTCGGCCTGTCGGTGATCGTGCTGTGGAGCCTGTGGCTGCTGCGCACCCACGTGCAGCGCCGCGTGCAGGTCGAGAAGGAACGCGACCGCCTCTTCAACCTGTCGCTCGACCTGCTGTGCATCGTCGGCCTCGATGGCGTGTTCCGCCGCGCGAACCCCGCATTCGAGCGGATTCTCGGCTACGCCCCTGACGATCTGCCTGGCCACCCGTTGCTCGATCTGGTGCACCCCGACGACGTCTCGGACACTGTCGAGCAGATGCGCCGGCTGTCGGGCGGCGAGCCGGTGAGCCTGGAGAACCGTTGCCGCTGCGTCGACGGCAGCTTCAAGTGGCTCGCGTGGAGCATCAACCCGGTGCGCGAGGAGAAGCTCGTCTACGCCGTCGCGCACGACATCACCGGTCGCAAGGCGGGCGAGGATGCGCTGCGCGCCGAGTCGTCGTTCCGCAAGGCGATGGAGGAATCGGTCGTCACCGGGATGCGCGCGATCGATCTCGACGGACGCATCACCTACGCGAATGCCGCTTTTTGCCGCATGGTCGGCTTCGAGCCCGAGGAACTCATCGGCGTGTCGCGGCCGTTCCCGTACTGGCCGCTCGAGGACCTGCAGCTGTGCAGCGACAACCTCGACCTGACCCTGCTCGGGCGTGCGCCGCCCGCAGGGTTCGAGATGCGCATCCGGCGCAAGAACGGCGAGCGGCTCGACGCGCGCTTCTACCTGTCCCCGCTGATCGACAACAGCGGCACGCAGACCGGCTGGATGGCGTCGGTGACCGACATCACCGAGCCCAAGCGCATCCGCGCGGCGCTCGAAGCCGCCCACGAGCGCTTCGAGGCGGTGCTCGACGGGCTCGAAGCGGCGGTGTTCGTCGCCGACGCAGGCAGCGACGAAATCCTGTTCGCGAACCGCGCATTCAAGAGCATCCATGGTTTCGATGCGGTCGGACGGACGGTGCAGGGGGTCGCGGTGCCGCAGCCCGAGCGCGGCGACTACCGGCTCGATCCGCGCGCCCTCAAGCCCGCCGACGTGCCGCGCGAACTCTTCGATGGCGAACTGCAGCATCCGCTGTCGGGACGCTGGTACCACGTGCGCGAGCGCGCGACCCGCTGGGTCGACGGCCGCGTCGTGCGCATGGGAATCGCTACCGACATCACCGAGCGCAAGCAGACGGCTGAAGTCTCGCGCCAGCAGGCCGAGCGCCTGCAGCGCACGTCGCGCCTGATCACGATGGGCGAGATGGCTTCGACGCTGGCGCACGAGCTCAACCAGCCGCTGGCGGCGATCGCGAACTATTGCATGGGCTGCGTGACCCGCATCCAGTCGGGGAACGTCCGCAGCGAAGACCTGCTCGTGGCGATGCAGAAAGCGAGCTTCCAGGCCGAGCGGGCCGGCAAGATCATCCGGCGCGTGCGCGAGTTCGTGAAGAAGAGCGAGCCGCGTCGCAGCGCGGTGCAGATCGGCGAGGTGCTCGACGACGCGATCGGGTTCGCCGAGATCGACGCCAGACGGATGAGCTCGCGCATCGTCGCGGATGTCGCGGCAGGACTGCCGGCAGTGTTTGCCGACCGCATCATGATCGAGCAGGTCGTGCTGAATCTCGTCAAGAACGGCCTCGATTCGATGTCCGACCTGCCGCGCGACCAACGCGTGCTGGTCGTGCGTGCGCGTGCGCTCGGGCCGAGCGCCATCGAAGTGTCGGTCATGGACCGCGGTCACGGCATCGACGAGGACGCTCGTGCACGCCTCTTCACGCCGTTCTACACGACCAAGACCGAAGGGATGGGGATGGGGCTGAACATCTGCCGTTCGATCATCGAGTTCCACGATGGGCGCCTGGTAGTCGACTCGAACCCCGAAGGCGGTACCATCTTCTCCTTTACGCTGCCTACCGAGGTTGCCAGTGAGCCAATCGTCCGGCGTGCCTGACCAGAACATCTACATCGTCGACGACGACGAGGCGCTGCGCGATTCGCTCGTGTGGCTGCTCGAATCGAGCGGCTACCGCGCTGTCGCCTTCGAATCGGCGGAGCAGTTTCTCGCCGCGTACCAGCCGGCGATGACCGGCTGCCTGGTGCTCGACGTGCGGATGCCCGGCATGAGCGGTTTCGAACTGTTCGACGAACTACGCCGGCAGAGTTCGACGCTGCCGGTGATTTTCATCACCGGGCACGGGGACGTGCCGATGGCGGTGTCGGCGGTGAAGAAAGGCGCAGTCGATTTCATCGAGAAACCGTTCGGCGACCGCGACATGCTCGGGCTGATCGAAGGGTGTCTCGCCGCCGAACAGGAAAGCCGCGGCAAGCGCCGGCTCGAAGCGGAGACTACGCGCCGCCTCGGCAGCCTGACCCAGCGCGAACGCGAAGTGCTCGACCTGATCATCGCCGGCAAGCTCAACAAGCAGATCGCCGACGTCCTCGGCATCAGCATCAAGACCGTCGAAGTGCATCGCGCAAGAGTGATGGAAAAGATGGGCGCTCACTCGCTCGCCAAGCTCGTGCGGCATGTGATTTGCGCCGAGCCGGACACCGCGCGCTGAGCGGTTTCACCCCCGAGCAGCCGCCTGCGGCCCGGCGCGGACGGCGACGCGCCTGAAGTTTCGCTGCGCCGGTCCGATAAGAACCCCGTCGGTTTCCGCTTCAATATTTCCCCCGGGGTGTTTTCATGCCAAATTTTTTCCATCTGAAAGTGGGCACTCGCCTGCGTCTCATCGTCCTGATCGCGTTCGCCGAGCGCAGCAGCGCCGAGATCCGCGGCAGCAACGCGTCGATAGCGCGGCTCAGGCACAGCGCAGAAGCGCTGGAGCAACTGACGGCCGGATTCCATATCGGCTGACTTTTTCGTGTCCTGCCGCGACAACGTTGCGCCGCTTGATCTGGATCAACGGAGTACCGTCGACCGGTCGGTAATCTTTGCGGTCTTTAATCCCCGGGGTTCATGCGATGTCTGCGTCCCAGCCCGTGCCGGCAGCGGCCCGGCTTTTCCTGTCCGGCAACGAAGCCGTGGCGCGTGCAGTGTGGGAGGCCGGCACTCGTGTCGCCGCCGCCTATCCTGGTACTCCGTCGACCGAAATTCTCGAGGTGCTGGCGAAGTATCCCGACCTGTACACGGAATGGTCGGTCAATGAGAAGGTCGCGCTCGAAGTCGCGCTCGGCGCTTCGATGGTCGGTGCGCGCGCGTTCTGCGCGATGAAGCACGTCGGCCTGAATGTCGCGTCCGACGCGCTGATGACGATGACCGTGACCGGCACCGAAGGCGGCCTCGTGATCGCCGTCGCCGACGACGTCGGCATGTCGTCGTCGCAGAACGAGCAGGACTCGCGCTACTGGGGGCGCTTCGCGCACCTGCCGGTGCTCGAGCCGGCCGACTCGCAGGAAGCCTATGCGATGACGCGTGCGGCGTTCGAACTCTCCGAGCGCTTTCGCACGCCGGTGATCCTGCGCCTGACGACGCGCATCTGCCACGTCAAGGGTGTCGTCGCCGCCGGCGCGCGCGAGGCGGTCGAGCCGGGCGGCTTCAAGAAAGACCCGCGCCGCTGGGTGATGGTGCCGGGCAACGCAAAACCGCGCCTGCCGCTGATGTTCGAACGTGAAGCCGCGGTGCGCGCGGAGGCCGAGAATTCACCGTTGAACTTCGTTGTCGAGGGCACTGACCGGCGCATCGGCTTCGTGACTTCCGGCCCGGCGTTCATGCACGTGCGCGAGGCTTTCCCCGATGCGCCGGTCTTCAAGCTGGGTCTTTCCTGTCCGCCGCCGCTCGAAAGCCTGGGCAAATTCGCCGCGACCGTCGACACCGTGCTGGTCGTCGAGGAGACCGAGCCGCTGCTCGAGACCGAGCTCAAGGCCGCCGGCATCGCATGCCACGGCAAGGATGTGCTGCCGCGTACCGGCGAGCTCACACCCGACGCGCTGCACCTCGGCGTCGCCCGCTTGCGCGGCGAAGTCGTCGTCGAGCCGGAGCACGTCGTGCCCCAGCAAGTGTTCCCGCGTCCGCCGACGATGTGCGTCGCGTGCCCGCATCTCGGCGTCTATTACACGCTGTCGCAGATGCGCAACGTGATGATCGCCGGCGACATCGGCTGCTACACGCTCGGCGCGGGCCATCCGTGGAACGCGCTCGATTCCTGCATCTCGATGGGCGCGTCGATGGGCACCGCGCTCGGCATGGACAAGGGCCGCGGCAAGGTCGATGAGAACAAGAAGGTCGTCGCGGTCATCGGCGACTCGACTTTCATGCACATGGGCATGCAGGGCCTGCTCGACATCACGTGGAACCGCGGCAACGTCACGGTGCTGCTGCTCGACAACCGCGCCGTCGGCATGACCGGCGGGCAGGACAACCCCGGCAGCGGGCGCGACCTCCACGGCGAGGAAACCACGCGCGTCGATTTCGCCAAGCTGTGCGAGGCGCTCGGCGTGAAGAAGGAGCGCATCCGCGTCCTCGATCCGTACCAGCTGCCGGTGCTGTTCAAGGCGCTGCGCGAAGAGACGAAGATCGAGGAGCCGTCGGTCATCATCACCGATCGCCCGTGCGTGCTGATCGACCATTACGCGCCGACGAAGCCGTACCTGGTGAAGGAGGATCGCTGCACCGGCTGCGGCAACTGCGTCGATGTCGGCTGTCCGGCGATCCACGTGACACGTCGCGACAAGGAGGTCAAGGCATCCGGCAAGGAAGTCGACCTCTCGTTCGTGCGCATCGACACTTCGGCCTGCACCGGTTGCGGCCTGTGCGTTCAGCCGTGCGCGCCCGAAGCGATCATCCACGCCGAGCCCGTGCAAACGCTGCAGCCCGTGCAGTTCGTCAGGAAATGAGCGACATGTCGAAAGTGACCAACATTCTCGTGTGCGGCGTTGGCGGGCAGGGCGTCATGACTGCCACCGAAATCCTCGCCGAAGCGGCAATCTCGCTCGGCTTCGACGTCAAGAAAACCGAAGTCGCCGGCATGAGCCAGCGCGGCGGCGTCGTCACGTCGCACCTGCGCTTCGGCTCCGAGGTGCTGTCGCCGCAGATTCTTCCCGGCGAAGCCGACCTGCTGGTCGGCTTCGAGTCGGCTGAAGCGCTGCGCTGGGGTCACATGCTGCGCTCCGGCGGGGTCGCGCTCGTCAACAGCGGGCGCATCGTCCCGCCGGTCGTCAATATCGGGCTGTTCGCCTATCCCGAGGAACCCGTCGCGCAGATGCGCGCGCTCGGCCTGCGGGTGCACGACTTCGACGCGACGGCGCTCGCGGTGCAGCTCGGCAACATCCGGCTCGGCAATACCGTAATGCTCGGCGCGAGTTCGGACTGGCTGCCGTTCCCGGCGGAAGTGCTGCGCGAAGCGGTGCTGGCACGCTTCGGCAGCCGCAAACCGACGCTCGTCGACGCCAATCGCGAAGCGTTCGAAGCCGGCCGGCGCGCGGTCGCGGGAGAAACGCTCGCCGCGTGAGCGTCGCACGCGCACAAGCCCCTGATCGTGCGATAAAATCGCCGGTTTTTGGGATAACGACGATGACCGCTCGCATTCTTGACGGCAACGCCCTTTCCGCGCGCGTCCGCGGCGAACTCGCCGAGCGCGCCGCTGCCCTTGCCGACGGGGGTGTGCAGCCGTGTCTCGCGGTGATCCTGGTCGGCGTGAACCCCGCGTCGGCTGTGTACGTGCGCAACAAGGTTGCCGCGTGCGAGAAAGCGGGCATCCGTTCGCTGCGTTTCGATTTTGCCGCCGATGTCGATGCCGCCGAAGTCATGGCGAAAATCGCCGAGCTGAATGCCGATTCCGCGGTGCATGGCGTCCTCGTGCAGCTGCCGTTGCCGAAGCAGTTCAATGAAGCCGAAGTGCTCGAGGCGATCCGCGTCGAGAAGGACGTCGACGGCTTCCACGCCGAGAACGTCGGCCGCCTGTCCCAGGGCCAGGAGGCGTTTCTGCCGTGCACGCCGCACGGCGTCATGAAGATGCTCGAAGCCGGGGGCGTGCCGGTGCAGGGCGCCGAAGCGGTCGTCATCGGCCGCTCGAACATCGTCGGCAAGCCGATGGCGATGCTGCTGACCAACGCCGGGGCGACCGTCACCGTCACCCACTCGAAGACGCGCGACCTTGCGTTCCACACCCGCCGCGCCGACATCCTCGTCGCCGCGATCGGCAAGCCGCGCTTCGTCACCGGCGACATGATCAAGCCGGGGGCGGTCGTCATCGACGTCGGCATCAACCGCCTGACCGAAGGGCCGGATGCCGGCAAGCTGTGCGGCGACGTCGACTTCGAATCGGCGAAGGAGGTGGCGTCGCTGATCACGCCGGTACCGGGCGGCGTCGGCCCGATGACGATCACGATGCTGCTCGCGAACACCGTCGAGTCGGCCGAGCGCGTCGCGCGCAGCAAAGGTTGAGACGATGAGCGACAAGCCCCTCGTCGGGATCATCATGGGCTCGAATTCCGACTGGCCGACGATGCAGGCGGCGGCGAAGATGCTCGCCGAATTCGACGTGCCGTACGAGGCCCGCGTGGTGTCCGCCCACCGCACGCCCGACCTGATGTTCGTCTATGCTGACAGCGCGCGCGAACGCGGCCTCAAGGCGATCATCGCCGGCGCAGGCGGCGCGGCCCATCTACCCGGCATGGTCGCGGCGAAGACGACGCTGCCCGTGCTCGGCGTGCCGGTGCAGTCGAAGGCGCTGTCGGGGCAGGATTCGCTGCTGTCGATCGTGCAGATGCCGAAAGGCATCCCGGTCGCGACTTTCGCGATCGGTGAAGCCGGTGCGGCAAATGCGGCGCTTTTCGCCATCGCGCTGCTCGCCAACGAGGATACCGCGCTCGCCGAAAAACTCGCCGCGTTCCGCGCCCGCCAGACGCAGGCGGTGCTCGATATGACCCTGGACCCGATATGACAGCCCTCACGCTTGCGGCGATAGCCGCTACGCTGCCCCTGAAGGCGAACGTCCTTCCGGAGCCGCCCTGGCGGAGGGCGCGATGATCCTCCCTCCCGCAACCCTCGGCATGCTCGGTGGCGGCCAACTCGGCCGCTTCTTCGTTTCTGCCGCCCACGAAATGGGTTACCGCGTGTGGGTGCTCGATCCCGACTCGCATAGCCCGGCCGGCCTGATCGCCGACCGCCACCTCGTCGCCGCCTACGATGACTACGCCGCACTCGACGAGCTCGCCGGGGCCTGTGCCGGGGTGACGACCGAGTTCGAAAACGTCCCGGCCGCGACGCTCGATTACCTCGCCAAATTCCTTTCGGTGCACCCTTCGGCGAGCGCCGTGGCGGTGTGCCAGAACCGCATCGCAGAAAAGACTTTTCTCGCCGACAACGGCCTGCCGCACGGCCCGTTCGCGGTCGTACGCAGCGAGGCCGAAGTCCGCAATGCCGCGCCCGAGCTGTTCCCCGCAGTCCTCAAGGTGGCGCGCTTCGGCTATGACGGCAAGGGGCAGGCGCGTGTCGCGAACCCTGACGAAGCCTTGCACGCGTTCCACCAGTTCGGCGGTGAAGCGTGCATGCTCGAGAAGATGCTGAGTCTCGATTGCGAATTGTCGGTCGTCCTCGCGCGCGACGAGGCGGGCAACGTGAGCTGTTTCGACCCCTCCGAAAACCGCCACCGCCACGGCATTCTCGACATCACCATCGCGCCCGCCGGGGTCGCTTCGGCACTCATCGCGCGGGCGCGCGAGGTCGCCGGGCAAATCGCCGAAAAGCTCGACTATGTCGGCACGCTCGGTGTCGAGTTCTTCGTCTGCGGCGGCGCACTTTACGTGAACGAAATGGCGCCCCGCCCGCACAACAGCGGCCATCACACGATCGATGCCTGTGTCACGAGCCAGTACGAACAGCAGGTGAGGGCGCTGTGCGGACTGCCGCTCGGCGAGCCGCGCGCGCACAGCGCTGCGGTGATGGTGAATCTGCTCGGCGAACTCTGGTACGACGGCGCGCATATGGGTGGCACATACCGTGAGCCCGACTGGTCCGTGCTCCACGCAGTGCCGAATCTCCGCCTGCACCTGTACGCAAAACATCACGCGCGCGCAGGGCGAAAAATGGGGCATTTCACCGTGATCGGCGGCGACGCCGAAAAAACGCTCGCCGCGGCGCTGCACGGGCGGGCAGTGATCGGCATCCGCGATGACGAGCGCTGACGTCGCTCCGGCGATCCCGGACAACGAGATCCGCCGCGCCGCAGGGCTGCTGCACGCAGGCGAACTCGTCGGCATGCCGACCGAGACGGTCTACGGGCTCGCCGCCGATGCGCTGAACGTTGCCGCGGTCGGCAAGATCTTCGCTGCGAAAGGCCGCCCCGCCGACCACCCGCTGATCGTCCACCTGCCCGATGCCGGCCATCTGGCGCGCTGGGCGCGCGAGATTCCGGACGACGCTTTCGCGCTCGCCCGCGCCTTCTGGCCCGGGCCGTTGACCCTGATCCTGAAGCGCCAGCACAGCGTGCCCGATGCCCTCACCGGCGGCCAGGACACGGTCGGCCTGCGCGTGCCGGACCACCCGGTCGCGCTCGCGCTGCTACAGACTTTCGATTCCGGCATCGCTGCGCCATCCGCCAACCGCTTCGGCCGAATCAGCCCGACGACCGCCGAGCACGTGCGGCAGGAACTCGGCGACAAGATCGCCCTGATCCTCGACGGCGGCCCGTGCGTGGTCGGCATCGAATCCACGATCCTCGACCTGTCACGCGACACACCGCAGATCCTGCGCCCCGGCGCGATTTCCGCTGAAGACATCGCCCGCGTGATCGGTTGCCCCCCGCGATCCCGCCCAATACCGACCGGCGAGGCCAGCGCCGGAGACCACAGGGACGGCGCCACCGGCGACGGCGAACCCCGCGTATCGGGCTCGCTGTCGGCACACTACGCGCCGCGCACACCACTGCAGATGACGGCCGCGTCGCAACTCGCCGAACTCGCGGCAACGCTCGCCGCCGAAGGAAGCCGTGTCGCGGTTCTGGCGTACGGCTGTCAGGACCCTCAGGATGCACGCTTGATCTGGCGCGCCGCCCCGCTCGACGCTGCCGGCTATGCGCACGCGCTCTACGCAAACCTGCGCGACCTCGATGCCTGCGGGGCCGATTTCATCGTCGTCGAAACTCCACCCGCCACCCCCGACTGGCAAGCGGTCAATGATCGCCTCCGACGCGCCGCGGCCGGCTCGGGCGACGCCGACGAAACTTGAAAAACCCCTTTCAAAATGAAAACGTCACCGCTATAATTCGCCGCTCTTGAGGGCCGATAGCTCAGCTGGGAGAGCGCTGCGTTCGCAATGCAGAGGTCGAGGGTTCGATCCCCTTTCGGTCCACCAGAATTTGGTAGTTAGAACAGCGCATTACACATCGCAGTGTGATGCGCTGTTTTGCTTTATAGGGCAGATTTTTGCGGTACGTGTGTGGCAAGTTTGTGGCAACTGTGTCTGCAGTAGTTGCGAACATGGGCATGACATTGCTCATCGCTGCTGCTAGACTTTGCCTGCCCGAGTTCTTCGGGCGATTAGCGGTTCTGACACCGTGACTTCAAAAGCACAAGGCCGGGCCTCGGTGTCGCCCTGGTCAAGACCGATCAGCTGCGCACTCCGTGGCTGATCGACGCCTCTCGCAGCCGCGCGTATTGGCCGGCCGCGTACTCTGACGCCGTGACTTCAAACACAAAAGGCCGGGCTCCGGTGTCGCCCCGGTCAATCACCGAGTAGCCACGTGGCGCAGTTGCTCGATGACCCTAGCCACTCGAAACGGGGTTATCGACATGAAGCGGATTTCGGTCGCGAGGACCAAGCTCGTCTTCGTCCACATCGGCTGCCTGGTTCCGTGCCCGGCGTCGGCTGGTGTTCGGAATAGAGATACCAGCAGTCTCAATCGGACAGCCTGCGGAGGGGTTGCCAAAACGGGAGGTGCGCGCCCATGAGAGCCCTCCTGACGGTCGATCAACTGGCCCAATACCTTCACAAATCCATTGCCAGCATTCGCAGTGACGCGACCCGAAACCCGCGGTCTCTTCCACCCATCTGTCGCCTCCCAGGTACGAAGCGGCTGTTGTGGCGTGTCGAGGACGTCGAGAGCTGGCTAGCGGCTCACGTGGCGTCCTCTGCTGCGCAGGGCGCGCTGTCGGTGCAAGTCACTACGCAACGCCGTCGGGGGCGGCCCACGAAAGCTGAACAGATGGCGCAGCGGCGCCCGGCTGCCGAGGGCAGATGATGAAGATCATCGCGCCCGTGGCGGCGCAGGGGCTTCCGTGCTTACCGATGCAGCCCGATCTGTTCGAAGCGCAAACGCAGTGGTTCCACCTCTTCAAGGCGATGATCGACAGCGGCGACCTGGCGCGCATCCCTGGCTCGGCGGTGAAGGTGTATCTGGTGATCAAGGCTCATACCAACTACCAGACGGGCTGTGCGTTCCCGAAGCTCGAAACCATCGCGACGAAGTCAGGCATCTCCCTCGCCCAGGTGAAACGCGAGATCAATGTCCTCGAGAAGTATGGGTACATCACGAAGACCAGGGTCGGCCGTCGGAACGAGTACCGGCTGCGGGAGAAGGTCGAAATCCGCGCCGACGACGGGCGACCGGCTGCCGTTGCGACGTGGGACTATCTGCCGAGTACCGTGCAGCGGGCCGTTGCGGATCTCAAGAACGTGCTGGTGAGCGGCGACCTCGGCGGCGCCAGAGTCGTCCACATCGAGCGATTGCAGGTCAATGTGAATCACCTTCACGACAACGCAGTGAACTTCAACGTGCAAGAGTTCATGGCCAACCTCGATCAACTACCGGAGGAACTCCGCAATAAGCTGACGGCATGTTGGTCGGCGAGTCGGATTCGCAAGAACGAAGGACGGGAATAGGGGCGACGTTATACACAGCTCACCCATGAGCCAGGTCATCCGTGAGCTGTGTATAACAGGAAAACAGCTCATGGATGAGCCGTTTTCGCGGGGAAAACAGCTCATGGATGAGCTCCTAAAGAGATAAGAATCTTATTTGAAAAAGAGTGGCGCTTCGCGGTGGAACCTGGTGGGGCAGGTGTAAGGATGGTATGTGACGCCAGGATGGGGAGGGCTCCGGACAGCCTTCAAGGAGGCGTCTCAGCAAACGGGAAAAATCGTACCCTAAGCCGGTTGCCTGTCCCGTCCACTTGTTCGAGCATACAAAAGTTTGTATAGTGGTGACATGATTAATCCCAAGCCCGTCGAGTTCCTGGGAAGCTCCCTCGATGACCTACGCGCCTTTCCACTGGCTGCGCGACGCGAGGCCGGCCACCAGATCGACCAGGTGCAGAGGGGCCGCGAGCCCGACGACTGGAAGCCGATGAGCACCGTAGGCCAATGCGTTCGGGAGATTCGGATTCGGGACGTGAGTGGCGCGTTCCGGATCATCTATGTGGCGAAGATCACCGACGCCGTGTATGTGCTTCACTGCTTCCAGAAGAAGACGGAGAAGACCAGCAAGGCCGACGTGGATCTCGCCGCGAAGCGTTACCGCGACTTGGTGAAGGAGCTAGGGCAATGAGCGAGCAACGATACTCCAGCGTTTGGGACGCCATTGAGGACACGCCGTCCGAGGCCGAAAACATGAAGCTGCGGTCTCAGCTGATGATGGCACTCAAGGATCACATCACCCGCACCGAAATGAGCCAGTCGCAGGCGGCCAAGCTGTTCGGTGTCACGCAGCCGCGCGTCTCCGACCTGATGCGCGGGAAGATCAGCCTGTTCGGCCTCGATGCCTTGGTGAACATGGCTGCCGCGGCTGGTCTGCACGTCGAAATGCGGGTACTTCAAGCTGCCTGACCATCTCGAAACTCGCCGTTCTGCGTAGCTTCAAGCGAGAACTCCCCAGCCCACAGTCGCGACAAAACGCCGCCTTCTCAGCAACGCTTCTCGCAAACGAAGGTCTGCGAGAAGCCGTCAGCGTACGATTTTTTCGGTTTCCTGAGGCGACCCCTTCAAGCGTCAAGAAGTCGTCTCGATACGTCACGCGCTGATCGCCATAGGCTTACGCGCAAGCGCCTTTGGGGCTTGGGGGCGTAGGTCAAGCGTCACGCGTCTTCGGCGCCGCCACCGCGCGGTGTGGATATGTACCGGATCGAGACGTCGCCTCGCTCATGGATCAGGGCAATTGCACCGTCTTGTCATAACCCGAGGCGCTCAAATGGCCAACCCAAGTAACTCTTCGCGAAAGTCATCCTCCATGCAGGCGAGCAGTCGCTTGGACTTGATGCTGGCCTTGCGGGTGGTGTTGTGGCGCAGCAGGTTCAGTACGATGTGGCGCAGCACCACGAAGTTGTTGGCCGCATAGCCTCGGCGCACACGGGACTGATCATCGTTGAACTGCACATCGAGCGACCAGTGAAGCTGATTTTCGACCGCCCAGTGGCTGCGCACGGCCTGCGCGATTCTGGCGGCATCTGCGGGCAGGGAACTGATGTAGTAATGGCGCTCGACGCTGGTCTTGCCGTCGACGGTGCGTTCGCGCTCGACGAGCGCAAACGATTGCAGCCCGGCCCACTGCTCGGACTTGTACAACTGGCTGACCGCATCATAGGCCCAGCAGCGGCGCACCTCCACGCGGCCGTGGCCCTTGGTTTGTTCTTCGAAATGCGAAGCCGGCGCGATCTTTTCCGCCACGCCGGCCAGGGTGAGCAGAATCGAGTCGGTCAGCGTGGGGTGGTTGTCTTTGACGCACAACACGTAGTCTGCGCCACGACTACGGATGGTGCGGGCAATCGCTGCCTGGGTGCCCATCGCATCGATCGTGACGATGGTGCCTTCGAGCGCCAGCATGGCGAGCAACTCGGGAATCGCCGTGATCTCGTTGCTCTTCTGATCGATGGCGCGCTGCCCCAGCACCAGACCCATCCCGGCGGCAAAGGCGCTGACCATGTGCAACGGCCCCGACGTATCCTTGCCGCCACTGCGCCGACTGGTCTTGCCATCGATGGCCACCACGCTGTCCGGCGCCAGCGCCGGCACCAGCACGCCCACCCAGCGCAGAAAGGCCGCCTCGAAGGCCGCGGGATCGATCATCGCGAGCACCCGGCAGAACGTGTCATGCGAGGGCACGCCCGCCTTGAGCTTCAGGAACTTGCGCAGCCAGGCCAGGTTGGACTTGCCCCACAGCGCCACATCCACGAAATCGTTCGCCCCGCACAGCACCGCGCACACCGCCACCGTCAGCAACTCGGACAGATCGTGCCGGGCCTGACGCTTGCTGCGCGGGTCGGGTACCGACACGAACACTTCGCTCACGGGCATCAACTGGCCTGTCTTCATGGGCGTCCCAAAAAGACAGTAAGCTACACAAAATATGACGTTGTGAACAGGGGCTCGCTAAGCGCATGATCGTAAACGGTTTACCTGTATCGGTTATGCATTTTAGGTGCGATTGCCCTGTACTGCGCTTGATGCTGATGATGTCCATGCTGCTTCTGTCTGGAGCTGCATCGGCGGCGATAGAGCCAAGCGGCGTGCTCGATCAGGTAGCGGATCGTTTCCTGACGGAAAGCGCGGCTTGGGCTTCGAAAATCACGGAGTACGCCACATGGCTGTTCTGGACGCTCGTTGTCATTTCGATGGTCTGGACTTTCGGCATGATGGCTCTGCGTAAGGCGGATATAGGCGAATTTTTTGCGGAGCTGGTGAAGTTCACCATCTTTACCGGTTTTTTCTGGTGGCTCCTCCTCAATGGCCCGGGCTTCGCCATGTCGATCATCGACTCGCTTCGCAATATCGGATCTGTTGCCGCCGGCATTTCTCGGGATCTCACCCCATCGCGGCCGATCGACATTGCTTTTGACATCCTTGTGAAGGCCGGCAAGAGCTACACGGTTCTGAGTCCGATCGACAACCTGTCGATATTCTTCACGACACTGGCGATCCTGGCGTGCATGGGTGTTGTGGCCGCGAACGTGCTGTTGGCGCTGGTGAACGCGTGGGTACTGGCCTATGCGGGAATTTTCGTGCTCGGCTTCGGCGGGTCGCGATGGACGAGTGACATCGCTATCAATTACTTCCGGGCCGTCACGGGCATCGCGCTCAAACTGATGACCATGACGCTGCTGATTGGAGTTGCGGTGTCTGTAATGGACGGGTATCACGCCGACCTGCAGGAAGGCGCTCCGTTGCGTGAGCTATTGGTGATTTTTGTTGTAGCGCTCGTCCTGGCGGTGCTCATCCATTCGATTCCCAACATGATCGCCGGTCTGATCCCAGGCGGCGGTCACGCAGCCAGTTCCGGTAGTTCGTTTAGCGCCGGGGCGGTCGGCGGCGCAGCTTTGGGCGCGGGTGCAGCCCTCGCTTCGGGCGGGGCGGCCCTGGTGGCAGGGGGCGCCGCGGCGGCGGGTGGAGCACAAGCACTCATGGCCGCTGTCTCCAAGGCGAGCCAGAACGTCGCTTCCGGTACGGATGCATTGGCCGGTCTGTTCGGCGGTATCGGACTGGACGGCAATTCCGACGGAGCGGGCAGCTTCGCTCAGGCTGCGGGCTTGGCAGACGGCGGCGGGACCGGCCCGGTCGGCGCCAGGATGGGCAGCTCAGGCTCGACGGGTAAAAGCGAAGGGAGCGGCCAGACCAGGAGCGGGAGCCCGCAGGGTTCAGGTGGGGCGCCTCAGAAACCCCCAAAGGGCGCTCAGGGCGACGGTGTCGTGGCGTCTGCGGCGCAGGCGGGGCGGGTCGCGGTGGAAACTGGAGCGGTACTCGCGAGTGCTCTTGCCGAGGCGGCGAAAAACGCAGCTGCGGATCGTATCAGCCAGACTGCCGGGGGGCGTCTGGGCGCTTCAATTCTGGCCAGTATGGCAGAACAGCAGTCCCCCGCCTTTGACGGTAACAGCCTGACCGGCGCAGGGCTTGGAGGGCTGTCGGCCGATCATGATGACGAGGTCGCGTCATTCGTGAATCGGCCGCGGGCGGAGTCGGCCGAAGCGGAAGGCACTATTCGGCGGTAGCAGTTCGGACCGCAGCACAACCGACGTTTTCGTCTTCTTCCAAGCGTGCCGGCCGGCATTGCGGGCCAGCCGGCACGTCCACTCAACACCTGATGGAGAGGTGAATCATGGCAACTCGGCATGCTACAGAAGCAACGGAAATCGTGCACCAGGCCGCCGCTCGACTGACGGCGCTCGAATGGGTAGATCAGGAGGGAGCACGTCAGATTTCGCCGCTGGCGGAAGCAGTGGCGAACATGTTCGTGGTGCTGTTCTATCAGGCCGAAACTGGCCAGGCGACGCCAGCCGATTTTCATGAAGCCTTGGCGGCTGTGCGGCAGACGCTGGCGACTTAAAGAAGACCTGGCGAGTTGACAGGTTTCCAGCCCGCTCGGATCTGCGCCCCGTATTCAGCCCTGACGCGGGCTATCTCAGCGTGCTGGCCCAGGCGCAAGGCCCGCCGCTCGCCAGCGAGGCGGGTCATTTCCTCCTTGATCAGTCCTATCCGGGCTGAATCCGGCGCGAGTTTGTGTTCCTCGTCCCATAGCTCGGCAGAGCAGATCGCGACCACGTGATTGATGCATTCACGGGCGCACTCATAGGCGAGGGCGTCGTCTTCGGTCCATGAGGTCATATCGTATTACTTCCCTTCAGCGTCCGTTGTGATGCGAGCAGGGTTTACAGGGCCTTCCATAGAATCGAGCCGATCCCGTACAAAACAGCGATGCCGATGAGGAATTGGATGAGACTCCAGATGAGATCGGCTAGTTTTGACAGCGTGAACGCACCGACGCCAGCGCCAAGGACGATGCACGAGAGGCGCAACCACTTCGGCCAGTCCATGACGTCCAGCTTGAGAATGGCCACGTAGGCCAGCACGCCGCCAAGCAGCAGACCGATAAGTCCGAAGAAACCCGCGCGGCTCTCGCTGCTCTCGCGGCGCTCGGCCGCGATCAGCGTTTCCTTGCTGTCGTGGTACTCCAGCGTACCATCGGCGGCGCGACGCCCGTAACGTGTGCTCATAGACGACCTGTATCTTGGTTCCGGAGCGGAATGATAATGGAATTGTCGCGCATGCTCGAACGGCCGCAGCCATCGCCACGCGCCCTGGAAGGTCGAGGCGGCGGAGCGCCTCGACGTTACGCAGTCTTGTATCGACGATCTGCTACGCGGACACGTTTCGCGTTTCCTGCGCGATGCCCTGGAGAGCATTGCAACTCGATATCGCTCCGGCTTCTCAGCTTGCGCCCCTCTTTGCCCATTTAAGTTGTGGGGTTCGGTCCCCGCGTCTGGCGTTTGGCGAGACCGTCACGACGGTCAGCTTTCGAGGCCCGCCAGTTTGGTAGTCTTGACTTTTGATCGAACAGCAAGAAAGAGGCGACGTGCCAGCTACTGAGATGACGACAGCGGACGTGCCCGGGGTGTACCGGCGCCTGGCGAGCGCAATTGGTGCGGAACATTGGCAAGGTGCGGTGGCCCGGCAGGAAGAGGCGATTCGGTCCAATCAGTTTCTCGGTGACTACCTACGTTCGGAGTACGCCATCGCATACCAGTTGGAGGGCTTGCGAAGACTGGTCGCGAGGTTTGGCACCGTGCCGCACGAGGCCTGCAACGATTCGAGCATTTTTCCGTCTCTGGCCTTCGCTGCACAGGTGCTCGGAGTCCTGGAGAGGAGCACGGTCAAGCAGGCCAGAACATTCGTCAAACGGGTCCGAACGGCTTTCAGCAGTTCCGAGAACATGCACGGTCTGAGTTTGGAGATGCAGGCAGCGACCCACTTCGTCCGTCGTGGGCAACGTGTGGCTTGGCACAGAGAGAACAACGGGGGCTCTTTTGATCTCCTGATCGAAGATCTCGGCCACAGTGGGCTTGAGGTCGAGTGCAAGTCCATCTCGGAAAACAAGGGACGCCGTATCCATCGCCGCGCTGCGCTGGAGTTCTGGGGCGAGCTATGGAGAGACGTGGGTGGCATTGCACAGAGCCTGCGCTCGGGGCTTGCGGTTGTGCTGACCGTTCCTTATCGCTTACCGGTAGACACGGGGGAAAGATCCGCACTCGCGAGAGAAGTCGTTGCGCGTATCGTGGCTGGGAGCAGCGCGACCTTGCGTGGAGGCGCGGAAGTTCGCATAGCACCCTTCGATCCTGCCACGATTGAAGCGGCGAAGGATAAGGGCCGCGACGAGTGGAGGAAGGCCATCGACGCGACGACAGGCACTGCCAATCGCGAAGCAGTCGTGTACGGGACCCCTGCGGGCGGAATGCTGGCGTTCGTGATGCAAAGTGCAGTTGAGGACGACGTGCTGGATCAGGTGTTTGCCACCCTCGACGACTCCGCGGCACGACAGTTTACACGCAAGCGTGGCGCTTTGTTCTGGGTTGCATTGCAAGGCCTCGATGCAAATCAGTTGCTGTCGCTACACGAACAAGTCAGTGCCCCAGGCGAGCAACCAACGGGATTGAAACTCGGAGTTAATAACTTCCTCAATCGTGCGCCGGGCCATATTGTCGGTGTTGTGTTCAGCAGTAGAAGCGGCCTTCTTCTCGCTATCGATGGCAGCACAGACTCGGGCGGAGCAACGAATTTTTTCTTGAAGGAGGAAAGCCCGCTCTGGCATTCAAGCTTCCGCGGCCCTCTGAGAGCGGCGGAGATGACGGAATAGGCCGCCTCGGCCAGTTGGTACGCCGGGAAAGCTGGCCAGTGCGAAGCGGTTCCGTGGATGCCCCTGTCAGCAGGGCCCCGTACCCTTGAAACGGGAGGTCGGAAGGGGCAGGAACGGGATAGAGGCCCCAGTTGCTTCGCTGCACCCAGAGCATAGGAATTTCAACTGGCCCAGACAAGGCCGACCGGCCGCTTCGGGGTGACGAGTTCAAGGGCGCGGATGTCGCTGATGGGTCGAGACGACTAATCGGCGAGCGGCAGCTTACGGGAAGCGAATCTCCAGCGGCGGCTTTCCGGCGATGAACCCGAGTAGGCGTTGGTCGCACCCCGACCCGTAGTTGCCGGTCGCAAGATCAAGGGGCAACGGCAGGTCTCGGAGGGGAGCAGCCTTCGTTACGACCATTCATGGATGGTAGGACCTCGGTATACTCATGAAATAGTCGTCAAATGGACATCCTCTTTGTGAAATTGCTTGCCCGCCTAGTTCATGCTGTACACTCCATCGAGAAAAAGTCGTCTAAGCAACAGCTACAGGATGATTTTGGTGAGTTCCCTCCAGAACCGTTACGCTGCGAAAGTCTGACGGGCGAGTTCAGCGTCACCAGGGTCCGCGGTATTGGCGAGCTCTATCACGAGTTCGTAGTGCGCAAGGCACTCCTGCAGGCGGCCGTTTCGGACATGCAGTTTTTGTCCAGCGACTTCGTGACAGCCTTTGGCGTCAACGAAATACGTACCCTTCAACGCGAAATCAGCAAGCTTGGTCGAGGCTCGAAGGTCGCGGAACGACTATTTGTAGTCCTAGGGCTCGGCTGGATGCTCGCTCGGACAACTCTTAAGCGCGTGGGTAATGGCCCAAGGCGACGCATCTTGGGGCACTTTATGCCGCTTTTTGAGAACACCTCGCATATCGTCGTCAAATCAGGTCGCCACGTCCGCAAGAGCAGGGCAATCGCACCTAAAATGCATAACCGATACAGGTAAACCGTTTACGATCATGCGCTTAGCGAGCCCCTGTTCACAACGTCATATTTTGTGTAGCTTACTGTCTTTTTGGGACGCCCATGAAGACAGGCCAGTTGATGCCCGTGAGCGAAGTGTTCGTGTCGGTACCCGACCCGCGCAGCAAGCGTCAGGCCCGGCACGATCTGTCCGAGTTGCTGACGGTGGCGGTGTGCGCGGTGCTGTGCGGGGCGAACGATTTCGTGGATGTGGCGCTGTGGGGCAAGTCCAACCTGGCCTGGCTGCGCAAGTTCCTGAAGCTCAAGGCGGGCGTGCCCTCGCATGACACGTTCTGCCGGGTGCTCGCGATGATCGATCCCGCGGCCTTCGAGGCGGCCTTTCTGCGCTGGGTGGGCGTGCTGGTGCCGGCGCTGGCGCCGGACAGCGTGGTGGCCATCGATGGCAAGACCAGTCGGCGCAGTGGCGGCAAGGATACGTCGGGGCCGTTGCACATGGTCAGCGCCTTTGCCGCCGGGATGGGTCTGGTGCTGGGGCAGCGCGCCATCGATCAGAAGAGCAACGAGATCACGGCGATTCCCGAGTTGCTCGCCATGCTGGCGCTCGAAGGCACCATCGTCACGATCGATGCGATGGGCACCCAGGCAGCGATTGCCCGCACCATCCGTAGTCGTGGCGCAGACTACGTGTTGTGCGTCAAAGACAACCACCCCACGCTGACCGACTCGATTCTGCTCACCCTGGCCGGCGTGGCGGAAAAGATCGCGCCGGCTTCGCATTTCGAAGAACAAACCAAGGGCCACGGCCGCGTGGAGGTGCGCCGCTGCTGGGCCTATGATGCGGTCAGCCAGTTGTACAAGTCCGAGCAGTGGGCCGGGCTGCAATCGTTTGCGCTCGTCGAGCGCGAACGCACCGTCGACGGCAAGACCAGCGTCGAGCGCCATTACTACATCAGTTCCCTGCCCGCAGATGCCGCCAGAATCGCGCAGGCCGTGCGCAGCCACTGGGCGGTCGAAAATCAGCTTCACTGGTCGCTCGATGTGCAGTTCAACGATGATCAGTCCCGTGTGCGCCGAGGCTATGCGGCCAACAACTTCGTGGTGCTGCGCCACATCGTACTGAACCTGCTGCGCCACAACACCACCCGCAAGGCCAGCATCAAGTCCAAGCGACTGCTCGCCTGCATGGAGGATGACTTTCGCGAAGAGTTACTTGGGTTGGCCATTTGAGCGCCTCGGGTTATGACAAGACGGTGCAATTGCCCTGTCCGCAAGAGCGACGCGTCTACCGTATCGCATGAGCACATTCATCTGCTGCAATTTAGGAATCCAGAGAATCATCGTCAACATGCCCGGTCGCCTGAGAAATTCTTGCGCGAGGAAATGGTGGCGGAGCCGATCCTGCTTTATATCTTAGAGAAAAAGGAAGTCGAAGCACGGCTGCACGAAGTTGTACTGTCTTTCTATCGGGTTCATCGCCAGTTGCCCACAACTGTCGCCGGATTCCTGGGGCTGGTCGCCGCTTGTGAGCAATGTGGCGAGTTGGTAGCCCTTATCCTGAAACGTTTTAGCGTCGCCTTCGAGCATCAGGAGACGTACCCTGCGCGCGATGCGATGTTCGTGGTGCAACTGGAATCCATCCTGATACACATCGATACGCCTGAGATGACGTTGAAATTCATCACTGAAGTTCTGACTGTGATGTACGGCAACTTGCTCAGGTATTACGGCGACGATGCAGCAAGCCGGAACTACCTAAAAGAAATTGAGCGACCCAATTTCTACGATGAGTTGTACAAGGAAGAGTGACGGAACCAAATCGTGCAGAATGTGCTGTACCGTGCGCTCGGGGCCGCGCCAAAGTACGTATCGCGCATTGTTCCGCTCCCAACTCGACCAGGTGACGATCGACGACATCCGGCTGACGTTGAACCAGAGTCAGCCGCTTGGCAACGCGCTTCTATGCCAGGATCGACGAGATGACCGGGCAGCGCCGCGAACCATAGCCTCGCGGGCGGCCGCACCTACTCCCAGGCAATCCGGCGGCAAGCAAAGGTCAAGGAGAGTTGGCGTTGTGAGGCGCAGTGCGAACATGCGAACCCTGCCCCTTTTCCCCCTGCTTTTGCTCTCCTGAACCCCATCCGTTTCTTGAGCTTATGGCAATCCTCATTCCCGCCTTAGAAGCAGCTAAGGGATCCAAACAAAAACCAACTGAAGGTGAGATATTTCTCCTGGAGTTTTTGGCGGGCCATTTTGACCATCAAGTAGAAGTCTATTTTCAGCCATGCTTCAACGGTGATCGTCCAGACATAGTGCTGTTGTCTCCGAACGCAGGTGTCATCATCATTGAGGTCAAGGACTGGAATCAGGGCAATCGCACCTAAAATGCATAACCGATACAGGTAAACCGTTTACGATCATGCGCTTAGCGAGCCCCTGTTCACAACGTCATATTTTGTGTAGCTTACTGTCTTTTTGGGACGCCCATGAAGACAGGCCAGTTGATGCCCGTGAGCGAAGTGTTCGTGTCGGTACCCGACCCGCGCAGCAAGCGTCAGGCCCGGCACGATCTGTCCGAGTTGCTGACGGTGGCGGTGTGCGCGGTGCTGTGCGGGGCGAACGATTTCGTGGATGTGGCGCTGTGGGGCAAGTCCAACCTGGCCTGGCTGCGCAAGTTCCTGAAGCTCAAGGCGGGCGTGCCCTCGCATGACACGTTCTGCCGGGTGCTCGCGATGATCGATCCCGCGGCCTTCGAGGCGGCCTTTCTGCGCTGGGTGGGCGTGCTGGTGCCGGCGCTGGCGCCGGACAGCGTGGTGGCCATCGATGGCAAGACCAGTCGGCGCAGTGGCGGCAAGGATACGTCGGGGCCGTTGCACATGGTCAGCGCCTTTGCCGCCGGGATGGGTCTGGTGCTGGGGCAGCGCGCCATCGATCAGAAGAGCAACGAGATCACGGCGATTCCCGAGTTGCTCGCCATGCTGGCGCTCGAAGGCACCATCGTCACGATCGATGCGATGGGCACCCAGGCAGCGATTGCCCGCACCATCCGTAGTCGTGGCGCAGACTACGTGTTGTGCGTCAAAGACAACCACCCCACGCTGACCGACTCGATTCTGCTCACCCTGGCCGGCGTGGCGGAAAAGATCGCGCCGGCTTCGCATTTCGAAGAACAAACCAAGGGCCACGGCCGCGTGGAGGTGCGCCGCTGCTGGGCCTATGATGCGGTCAGCCAGTTGTACAAGTCCGAGCAGTGGGCCGGGCTGCAATCGTTTGCGCTCGTCGAGCGCGAACGCACCGTCGACGGCAAGACCAGCGTCGAGCGCCATTACTACATCAGTTCCCTGCCCGCAGATGCCGCCAGAATCGCGCAGGCCGTGCGCAGCCACTGGGCGGTCGAAAATCAGCTTCACTGGTCGCTCGATGTGCAGTTCAACGATGATCAGTCCCGTGTGCGCCGAGGCTATGCGGCCAACAACTTCGTGGTGCTGCGCCACATCGTACTGAACCTGCTGCGCCACAACACCACCCGCAAGGCCAGCATCAAGTCCAAGCGACTGCTCGCCTGCATGGAGGATGACTTTCGCGAAGAGTTACTTGGGTTGGCCATTTGAGCGCCTCGGGTTATGACAAGACGGTGCAATTGCCCTGGGACTGGAATCTCGATCTCTACATCATTGACTCCAATAATAAATGGTCAGTCAAGGCTCTCTCACAGCGGGTGAAATCCCCTTTTCAGCAGGTCTACGCCTACAAGAAGAATTTCTTTGAGATTCATGTCAACGGGCTCTTGGAAAAGAGTCTGAAGAGTCCCAATTTCTTCAGGATGATCAAGACCTATGTGTATTTTCACCACGGGACCAAGCGAGCCATACACAGTCTGTATAACTCACACCTTGATCGGCTTCACGAACAGTCACGGCGTAACGAAGAAGACTACAAATCCAAGAAAATAGATTTCTACGCCATCTCGTTATACACAACTCCGCACCGCCGGCACGCCGATCTGAATAATCGTTGACCTTCAATGACTTACACGAAGTGCTTGTAAACCCATATAAAAACGCGTCTACTTTTGCAATTTGGGTGACCTGTTGGCGACGAAGAGCTGGGTGGTGGAGGAGTTTGCGGGGATGGCGCTGGGCGACGAGAGACTGAACAAGCGGGCGAAGGTGCTGATGGAGCGGTTGTCGGCGAAGCCGACGGCGGGCATTCCGATGGCGTGCCGGGGCTGGGGCGAGACGGTTGGCGCGTACCGCTTCCTGGGCAACGACGAGGTCGACTGGCAGGCGATCCTGGCGCCGCATTGGGAGCGCACCCGCAGCCGCATGCGTGCCCATCCGGTGGTGTTGTGCCTGCAGGACACGACCGAGCTGGACTTCAACGGGCAGGGCATCGCGGGTCTGGGGCGGCTGAACTACGAGGCGCGCCGCGGCATGTACCTGCACCCGACCTATGCGGTGACGCCCGAGCGCGAACCGCTGGGCGTGCTCGATGCGTGGATGTGGGCGCGCGAGGATGTCGATGAACCAGGCGAGCGCACCAGCATCAAGGAGAGCGCGCGCTGGCCCGAAGGCTACGAGCGGGTCGCGGAGTTGGCCACGGGGATGGCGACCACCCGCCTGGTGTATGTAGCCGACCGCGAAGCGGATCTGATGGAAATGATGCTGCGCGCCCAGACGCTGGGCACGCCGGCCGACTGGCTGGTGCGGGCCAAGCACAACCGTTGCTTGCCAGAGGGCGCGAAGCTGTGGTCGCACACCTGCGCAGGCGAGCCGCTGGGCGAGATCGTGTTCACGATGGGCTCGCGCCACGGCCAGAAGGCGCGCGAGGTGCGCCAGCAACTGTGGGCCCGACGGGTCAGCCTGCCTGCGGGCAAGGCGGGCACGGTATCGGCCACCTGCATCGTGGCGCGCGAGATCGGCGCGCCGGCCGGCACCAAGCCCGTGGAGTGGCGCCTGCTCACCAACCGGGAAGCTGCGACGGCTGCCGACGTGGTCGAGCTGATCGACTGGTATCGGGCGCGCTGGGAGATCGAGACTTTCTTTCACGTGCTCAAGAACGGCTGTCGGATCGAAGCGCTGCAACTGTCCGCCATCGAGCGCCTGGAGCGCGCGCTGGCGTTGTTCATGGTCGTCGCCTGGCGCATCGCGCATCTGATGCGCACCGGCCGAACCTGCCCCGAGCTGGATGCCACGCTCTTCTTCGACCCCGACGAGATCCGCGGCGCGTATCTGCTCACGAAGAAGAAACCGCCCGCCACCCCGCCCACCATCAACGAAGTGCTGCGCCTGATCGCCACCCTCGGCGGCTTCCTGGCGCGCAAGGGCGACGGCGAGCCGGGTGTGAAGACCATCTGGCTGGGCTTGCAGCGCGTCATGGATGCCGCCGCCACCATACAGGCGCTACGCGATGAGGCGGCCTGAGTTGTGTATAACGACATGACTTTGACCGGCTGCTGAAAAAGATTGAGGTTGGCAAGGGCCCGGCCAGCGGCGAGGAATAAGCCGATGGCCACGAAAAAGAACACTCCCAACTGGAGCGACGTCAAAGCCAAGTTGGCCGACTTCGACCGCGCCGGCCTGATCGGCCTGCTGCAAGACCTCTACGCGGCGAGCAAGGACAATCAGGCTTTCCTCCACGCCCGCTTCGCACTGGGCGGCGACGTGTTGAAATCCTACAAGGCCACCATCGACCGCTGGCTGTGCCCCGACGTGTACAAGAATCAGGATTACTCCGTCGCCAAGGCCAAGAAGCCGATTGCCGACTACAAGAAGGCCATCGGCCAGCTGCGGATTCCGACCCAACGTGACCGCTGACTCCGAAATAGTGTGACCGGTGAATCCGCGGTCGTGACCGCGGATTCCGATTTGATCGTGACCGATTTCGGCGAGTTGTCGGAATGGGCGGTCACGATGTCGGAATCAATGGTCACGATCAAATCGGAACGGGTTTGTGAGGCCAAGCGTGGCAACGTCGTTTGTCAGGCCGGCTACCCTCGCGCGCTTTGCGCGGAGACCGAGGATGCCGGCGGAGCGGATTGCCATGCACAAGATCAGGGAGCTGTTACGGCTCAAATACGACTGCGCGCTGTCGCATGAGCGCATTGCCCGCGCGCTGTCGATTTCCAAAGGCGTGGTCGCCAAGTATGTGAAGGCGGCCGAGGAGTGCGGCCGGCCGTGGGCCGAGTTGTCGGCGGCCGACGAGGCCGAGTTGCGCCGGGTGCTGGGGGTCGCCCGGCGTGGACGTGGCGCGAGCGTCGCGAATGTGCCGCCGGATCTGGCGGCGGTGCATCAGGGGCTCAAGCGAAAGAACGTCACGCTGGCGCTGCTGTGGGAAGAGTACGTGCAGACGGCCGACGGGCCGAGCTATCAGTACTCGCGCTTTTGCGACCTGTACCGCGCGTTCGCCCGCACGCTCAAGCGCTCGATGCGCCAGGTGCACCGCGCCGGCGAGAAACTCTTCATCGATTACGCGGGCGACACGGTGCCGATCGTCGACGCCGACACGGGCGAGATTTCGCGCGCGCAGATCTTCGTCGCGGTGCTCGGCGCCTCGAGCTATACGTTCGCCTGCGCCACGGCGACGCAGTCGCAGGCCGACTGGCTGGGCTCGCTCGCCCGGGCGCTGGCCTTCATCGGCGGCGTGCCCGAGCTCGTGGTGCCCGACAATACGCGCTCGCTCGTTGGCCAAGCCGACCGCTACGAGCCGCAACTGCAGCGCACCACCGCCGAGTTCGCCGCGCACTACGGCGTGGCGATCCTGCCCGCGCGCCCCTACAAGCCGCAGGACAAGGCCAAGGTCGAAGTCGGCGTACAGATCGTGCAGCGCTGGATTCTGGCGCGGCTGCGGCATCGACGTTTCTTCTCGCTGGGAGAGTTGAACGAGGCGATCGCCGCGTTACTCGAGCCGCTGAACACGCGTGCCTTCCGGCGCCTGCCAGGCTCGCGCCACGAAGCGTTCGAGACGCTCGATCGGCCGGCGCTGCGCCCGTTGCCCGCCACCGCGTTCCAGTTCGCCCAGTGGAAACGGGCCAAGCCCAATATCGATTACCACGTCGAGTTCGACGGGCATTACTACAGCGTGCCGTATGCGCTCGCCGGCCAACCGGTGGAGTTGCGCATCACCGCGAGCAGCATCGAATGCTTTGCGGCGGGCCGCCGCGTCGCGGTGCATGCGAGAAGCCCCCGGTACGGAGCGTTCACCACGCTCACCGAGCACATGCCCGCATCCCATCAGGCGCATCGCCAGTGGTCCCCGGGCAAACTCATCGCCTGGGGTGCCACGGTCGGACCTCACACCGAGCAGGTGGTCAGCCACCAACTCGAACGCATGCCGCACCCCGAGCAGGGCTACCGGGCGTGCCTCGGGCTGATGCGCCTCGGTCGCCAATACGGCAACGAACGCCTCGAAGCCGCGGCGACCCGCGCCGTCACCCTCGGGGCGATGCGTTACCGCAACGTCGCCTCGATCCTCAAGAGCGGGCTCGACCGCGCGCCGCTCCCCGCATCCACTGCGCAGCAAAGCGAGCTCGCGCTACCGGCCGCTCACGAGAACCTGCGCGGGGCGCGCTACTACCACTGATTCCACCCACCGGAGAACATCGATGCTGATACAACACAGCCTGCAACAACTGCGCACCCTGCGCCTGGAAGGCATGGCGCGCGCCTTCGAGGAGCAGCTCACCCAGCCCGCCATCACCGCGCTCAGCTTCGAGGAGCGCTTCGCCCAGCTCATCGATCGCGAGATCCTGCTGCGCGACGGCAAACGCATCGATCGGCTGCTCAAGGCCGCCCGCATCAAAGCCGCTGCCGCCTGCCTGGAGGACGTCGACTACCGCGCCGGGCGCGGCCTCGAGCGCAGTCAGATCGCCGCGCTCGGAACCGGCCAGTGGATTCGCCACCACCAGAACTGCCTCATCACGGGCCCCACCGGCAGCGGCAAGACGTGGCTCGCCTGCGCGCTCGCCAACGCGGCGTGCCGGCAGGGCCTCGCGGCCTACTACGTGCGTCTGCCGCGGCTCTTCGAGGAGCTGCGCATCGCGCATGCCGATGGCAGCTTCAGCCGACGCCTCATGCAGCTCGCGCGCATGGATCTCATCGTCATCGACGATTGGGGCCTGGCCGCGCCGTCGGCGCAGGAGCGAAGCGACCTGCTGGAGCTGCTCGACGACCGCGTCGGCACGCGTTCGACCGTGATCACCAGCCAGCTGCCGATCGAGCACTGGCACACCTACCTGGGCGACCCGACCTTCGCCGATGCGATCCTCGATCGCGTCGTGCACGCCGCGCACAAGCTCGCCCTCAAGGGCGAGTCGATGAGAAGAAAGGAAAAGGCATGAGGCCGTGCGCGCGAGACGCCTTACCCACAGGCGCCCGCCCGCCAGCGTATGAGGCGCGCTGGCGGCCGCCTGTGGATAAGCCTGCGCCGTGCCCCGAATTGACCGTGATCGTGACCGACACGGTTAGAATCTGAACACCACGCTTCGCGCGCAGACCCCCCGGTCACGTTCGTCGGTGCAGGCGGTCACGTTCGTCGGAATGCGCAGGCCAGCCGGCGGGGCTCGCGGATCTGACGGTGTTCTATTGCGAGCAGGCGATCGGTTTCAGCAGCGAGTTCGGGCTGGACGACGAGGGGTACTACAGTGCCCTGGTGCGAATGTTCGAGCAGGCGCTGAAGATCGTGGTCAGCCTGCCCGAGCCGCAGCGCGAAACCTTTCTCGGCCGTCTCGATGATGTCCGCGCGATGGGGCAAAACGTGGGGTGGGGCGTGGGAGACGACTTCGATGCGCTCTGGCGACGCGCCGGCCTGGAGATCGGTGAATGAAGAAGATCGGCCGCGCCTTCGTGGGCGAGTGGCGAATTACCGAGATGGAGGCCTGGGATGCCGACTACCTCAACATGGAAGTGCCGGCGCACATCACGATCCGCAAGGATCTGAGCACGATTTTCAGTTCGGTCTGGTGCAGGGGGAACTGGATGGGCGGGTGGAAACCCTGGATGGCGCGCACGCTTCGATTTCTCGTGGGAAGGTTCCGACGAGAACGACCCGATGAGTGGACGCGGCTGGCTGCGGCTCAAGGGTGATCCCGTGGAAGGGGGGATCTTCTTTCACCTCGGCGACGAGTCCGGACTGAAGGCGATCCGGCAGTAATGACCGCAAGGGGGAGCACACGATGGCAAGAAGAAAAAACACCAGCGTCTTTGAAGACCTGTTCGAGCTCGCGGCGATGCTGCCGTGGTGGGTGGGGACGATTCTCGCCGCCGTGGCCTACGGCGTTCTGCATCGGTACGCCGCCGCGGAGGTGCCGGCCAATGTCGCGCCGGGACAGATCGGCCAGATGGTCGCTGGGCAGATGACGAAGGCGCTTGCGACCTACGGACAATACATCGTGCCGCTATTGCTGTTGGCCGGTGCCGCTGCCTCGTACTTCGGCCGGCGCAAGCGTGAGGGACTGGTTCGCGGCGTTGCCGGTGATCGATCTGGTGACGCGCTGCGCAACATGAGCTGGCGCGACTTCGAATTACTCGTGGGTGAAGCCTTCCGGATGCGTGGGTTCGCAGTGGCCGAGACCGGCGGCGGGGGCGCGGACGGCGGCGTCGATCTGAAGCTGCAGAAAGGCAGCGAGGCGTTTCTCGTGCAGTGCAAGCAGTGGCGGGCCTACAAGGTATCGGTGAACGTCGTCCGCGAACTGTTCGGCGTGATGGCGGCCGAGGGTGCCGTGGGCGGTTTCGTCGTGACCTCCGGTGTTTTCACCCGTGATGCGCAGGCCTTCGCCAACGGGCGGAATATCGAGCTGATCGATGGCCCGGCGCTGGCTGCGATGATCGAAAAGGCCCGTACCGCGAGCGGGGCAAGCACCCCCGCTGAGAAAGTCGCAATCTCCGGGGGTGCCGCGATGTCTACGGTGCCTGTTACGGCTGCGGTCGACCCGAGTTGTCCCCGCTGTGGCGGCGCGATGGTGAAGCGCATTGCCAAGCAGGGATCGAAGGCCGATCAGCTGTTTTGGGGATGCACCGAATTTCCGAAATGCCGAGGGGTACGGGCCGCCGCTGATAGGCGCTTGAGCACAGCACCATGAATACCCTCCGTCAGTTCGCCACCGGCCAGATCGCGATACCTCCTTCAACGGCCTGGTATCTCGCTGACCTGGGGGAATTCCGCGGCAAGCAGGAGCTCTACACGCGGCAGTCCCCTCAGCGCCTCAAGGCCCTGCGCGAACACGCGCTCATCGAAAGCGCAGTCTCGAGCAACCGCATCGAGGGCGTTTCGGTCGATCCCTCCCGGGTCCGGGATATTCTTGCGGCTCCCAAGCCGCTGTTCCGTGACCGCGACGAAGAGGAAGTGCGCGGCTATCGCGATGCGCTGGCCTGGATTCATGCCGAGTCGGCGACGATCCCGGTCGACGAGGAGACCGTCAAACGCCTCCAAGCGATCACCCGCGGCCAGATCTGGGACGCCGGCCTGTACAAGGAAAGGGATGGCGACATTATCGAGCGCTACCCGGATGGTAGAGAGCGTGTGCGCTTTCGCACCGTGCCCGCCGCCAATACGCCAAGTTGCATGGCCGATCTGGTGACGGACTGGCGGCGCTGCCAGGACGAAAGGTGGGTGCCGCCCCTCATCGCCTTGGCGGCATTCAACCTCGATTTCCTGTGCGTCCATCCCTTCCGTGACGGCAATGGCCGGGTATCACGTCTGCTCTGGCTGCTGCAGAGCTACCAACTCGGTTACGAGGTGGGCCGCTACATCAGCCTGGAGCGGCTGATCGAGCAGAACAAGGAGCGCTACTACGAGACCCTGGAGAAGAGCTCGCAGGGTTGGCACGAGGGGAAGCACGATCCCTGGCACTACATCAATTACGTGCTCTTCATCCTGAAGACGGCGTACAAGGAATTTGCTGATCGGGTGGGTGAAACCAAGGCACCGCGCGGCGTGAAGACCGACCAGGTGCTGGCCGCCATCCAGCAGTTCGCCGGCGAGTTTTCGGTCAGCCAGCTCGAACTGCACTGCCCGGGCGTCAGCCGCGACATGGTGCGCCGGGTGCTGCGCGAGCAGCAGGCCGCCGGCAAGGTCGGATGCCAGGGACGCGGGCCGGCGGCGAAGTGGAAGAAGAAAGGGTAATTACCCTTTAGTAAGGGTAATAGAAAGGGTAGCAACTCAGGTCTGAGGTTATTCCTGGATGAGAAGCGCCACACGTCCGCAGCATTGCTCGCCATTACCCTCCAGCCCCAAGAGCGATTCTTCGGTAGTCAACTCAGCACCACCAATTCAAAAAGGCCAGACATTGCTCTGGCCTTCTTCACGTCTGCCCGAAACACCAGTGTTGGGGCGGGTTCCGCCGATCCGTGCGAAAGGTGTGGGCGCATCTGAAACCCCACTTTTGTCATAAATTGCATAAAAATGAGGCAGAGAGGACTCTCTGCTCTGTGTTTGTGGAAAGGCGTTTCGCACGTGCCCTATACGTTGCGAGGGGCAGTGTGAATCGTAATTTGGTGGGCGAGGGGGACCGAGTGCGAGATGATGATGCGAGCAAAACCGTGAACGTCGATTGGGGGCGCGGCGACTCGGGGGATCGCCCTCGGGAAGGCTGATACGATGCTGGCACTGGTACAACGGGTCTGCGAGGCGCGCGTCGTCGTCGAGGGCGAAGTCGTAGGTCGGATCGGCCGCGGGCTGCTGGTGTTCTTGTGTGCCGAGCGCGGCGACACCGAAGCCGAAGGCGAGCGCCTGCTCGTGAAGTTGCTCAAGCTGCGCATCTTCGCAGATGCTCAGGGACGCATGAACCGGTCGGTGCAGGATGTGGGCGGAGGACTGTTGATCGTGAGTCAATTCACACTCGCTGCTGACGCCTCGGGCGGCAATCGGCCCAGCTTCAGCGGAGCCGCCGCGCCCGCCGACGGACTGCGCCTGTACGAGGTGTTCGTGCGGGGTGCCCGCGCCTTGCACCCCGAGGTCGAGAGCGGCCAGTTCGGTGCCGACATGCAGGTTCATCTGGTCAACGACGGGCCGGTCACTGTGCCGCTGAGGATCGTGCCGACGGCGCTGCCGGTCTGATCCGATCGTTGTTTTCATTATTTTCAATAGCCGACCGAATCCATGACGATCCGCACTCTTCTTCGCATGGGCGACCCGCGCCTGCTACAGCCCGCCGAGCCGGTCGACGCCTTCGGCACCGTAGAGCTCGCCGCACTCGTCGTCGACCTGTTCGACACGATGGCAGCCCATGGCGGCGTCGGGCTTGCGGCGCCACAGATCGGCGTCGGGTTGCAGATGGTGATATTCGGTTTCGAGCGCAGCGAACGCTACCCGGACGCTCCACCGGTGCCGCAAACGGTCTTGCTGAACCCAGTGATCACCCCGCTCGGCGAACTTGTCGAGGAGGGCTGGGAAGGGTGCCTGTCGGTTCCCGGACTGCGCGGCATGGTTCCGCGCCACAGCCGCATCCGCTACCAGGGCGCTGATTCGCAAGGGCAGACGATCGATCGCATTGCCGAAGGTTTTCACGCCCGGGTGGTGCAGCACGAGTGCGACCATCTGGCTGGAGTGCTTTACCCGATGCGGGTGCGCGACTTCAGCCGCTTCGGCTACACGGAGGTGTTGTTTCCCGATCTGGACAAGGCATAGTCCGATTCGATTCGTGGTCGTGATCCCGCCCGACAAACTCGGGATCACCGTGATCCATCCCGAGCGCGCGGGTGGGCAGAACGTCGGATGTAGCCTTGATCTCCGCTAGTCATGCGGAGATTGTGGTGCGCATTCTCCGCAGGGGAAAGAAATTCACCGCGCTTTGTGCGGAGATTACCCGGATTGTTCTTTCCATTCGCAGGCCTGCTGCGAACTGTCGGCAAGGAGGCCGGTCGACTGCGGCAGGATCTTGAGAATGCGACCGGGATGTTTTATCCACCATAACGGGAAGGAATCGAATGGAGCAGGAATTCATCTGGAGCAAGCGCTACCGTGACGCCGGCGACGAGTACCTGTTCGGCACCGGGCCGAACCGCTTCCTCGCGCACCGCGCGGCGCTTCTTGCGAGCGGGCGCAACGCAGTGTCGGTGGGCGATGGCGAAGGCCGCAACTCGGTGTGGCTGGCCGAGCAGGGGCTTGACGTGACTGCGGTCGAAATTTCCGACGTTGCAATCGAAAAGGCACGTCGCCTCGCGGCCGGCCGCGGTATCGAGGTTGAATTCATCCGGGCGGACATGATGGCCTCCGATTGGCCGCCGGCCAAGCTCGCTGAGGCGTTCGACTGGGTTGTCGGAATCTTCATCCAGTTCGTCGACGCTGCGGCGCGCGAACGGCAGTTCGCCGCGATGAAGCAGCTTGCGCGCCGGGGCGGACGCATTCTGTTGCATGGCTACACGCCGAAACAGCTCGAGTACCGCACCGGCGGGCCTTCCGCAGTCGAGAATCTGTACACGAGCGAACTGTTGCGCGATGCGTTCTCCGACTGGGAGATCGAGGAACTCGTCGAATACGAGGATGACCTCTCGGAAGGTGCGGCGCATCGGGGCTGTTCGGCGCTGATCGGGCTCGTGGCGCGCAAGTCTTGAAGAAGCGTTCTCGACTCCTCCCTGCCGGGCGGTGATGACGGAATTTCTGGACGCGCTGCAGTGGCCGGCGATGATCGTGACGCTCGTCGCCGCCTGGTTCGTCGGCTCGCGGGATTCGCGCAAGCGCAACTGGGGTTTCTGGTGCTTTATTGCAAGCAATGGGTTGTGGATCGCGTGGGGCTGGCACGATGGCGCATACGCACTGATCGGACTGCAGATCGGGCTTTTCGCGATGAACCTGCGCGGCGTCAGGAAGAACGATCCGGACGCCTGACGTCCCCCGAGAGGTCCGCAGAAACGAGGTCAGCAGAAACCAAGAAAAAGCCCGAGCACTTTCGGGCCCGGGCTGAAATCCACACCAAAGGAGGAGGGTGGAGGAGACAACTGAAGAGTAGGCGAAGAGCTTGTGCGTCGCAACAAGATAGACAACGAATTTTTTTATCCGTCGATTAATCTTCCGCATTCCCTCTGTCACTCCGATATTCCCGTGCCAGGAATAGGGAAATGACATGGTGCGGCGCGCAACCGGTGGAACGCCCCGTAGAAGCCTTCTGCCAGCTTCCTGACGTGGTGACGTACTATGCCGGGGAGAGAGGGGCTTGGCCTGCCGTTCGACTTTCGCGACCTTCCCCACACGCTGCGCAGAAATCGCGCATGCACCAATGCAACCCGCACAGGAGCGGATCCCCGCGCATGAGAACTCCGAGCAGAATCGAACCGCTGGTGGCCGATGGTCTCGTCGACCACGTCATTCGCCAGCTCATGAGCGGCAAGGAAGCCATGGTCTATGTCGTCCAGTGTGGTGACGAAGTGCGCTGTGCCAAAGTCTATAAGGAGGCCAACAAGCGCGGTTTCCACAAGGCGGTCGACTACACCGAAGGGCGCAAGATCAAGAACAGCCGCCAGGCGCGTGCCATGGCCAAGGGCTCGCGCTACGGGCGGCAGGAACAGGAGGCCGCGTGGCAGCACGCCGAGGTCGATGCGCTGCGCGTCCTCGCGGCAGCAGGCGTGCGTGTGCCGATGCCTTACGACTTCCACGAGGGCGTGTTGCTGATGGAACTGGTGACCGATGAAGACGGCGAACCGGCTCCGCGCCTCAACGATGTAGTACTAAGCGAGGACGATGCGCGGCAGTATCACGCCGATCTCGTGCGACAGGTCGTCCGCATGCTTTGCGCCGGGATCGTCCACGGCGATCTCTCCGAGTACAACGTGCTCGTCGATCGTGCCGGCCCGGTGATCATCGATCTGCCGCAGGCCGTCGACGCCGCGGCCAACAACAACGCCCGCGCCATGCTCGAGCGCGACGTGGACAACCTCGCCGCGTACTTCGGCCAGTTCGCGCCGGAGCTGCAGGAAACCGCCTACGGCAAGGAGATCTGGTCGCTGTACGAATCCGGGAAGCTGCGGCCCGAGAGCGCACTCACCGGCGTCTTCCAGTGCGAAGACGGGCTCGCCGACCTCGACGAAGTCATGCAGGTCATCGAGGCGGCGCGCAAGGAGGAGGCGGTGCGCCAAGCGGGCCGAACTGCTGCCGAGACTCCCGCGATCTGAATCCCGGCGCGCCCAGCGCCAGCGCCCATTCCTACGGTGACTGCGGTGCGAACGCCGACACGTCGCCGGGTTTGCGCAACATCTTGTCGACTTCCGCATGGTGCAATTCCTCGACCCCGATCATCCGCCGCGCAAATTCCTCGAGCGCGACCGAGCGGTTGGTGACGAGCGCGAGGAGATCGCGGTACAGCTGCAGCGCGGCGCGCTCGGCTTCGAGGGACTCGCGCAGGATCGCCCCGATGTCGTGCTTGTGCGAGTCGAGCAACGGGCCGATCGTGAGCGACGGGTAGGCGCCAAGCGTCGTCACCCATTCGCCGACCTGGCGCGCATGCATCAGCGACTCGTCGGCCTGCTCGCGCAGCCACGAGACAATCGGGATGCGGCCGAAGCCGAACACGAGGAAGGAGTAATGTGTGTAGCGCACCACGCCGGCCAGCTCGGATTCGAGGATGCGGTTCAGCACCGCGACGACCGGGTCCTTGTCGAATTCCCCCATGACGCCCTCCGTTGTGACATTTCGCGCGAGATGCGCCCGCGCGTCGATTCACTCTAGACCACGACCCGCTGCGCCGCCGGCGCAGGGAGTGCAACCTCGGAGGCGCGTGGTCCGGGTCGGCATCCCTTATTCGTGATTCGCGTCGTAGAGCGAGGGAGTCACTCCGGCGTCGGCCAAAAACTCGCGCAACTGCTTGATCGATTGTTTGCTGAACTCGTTGCTGTGATGGGGGTGGTGGAGGAAGAATTCGTGACGGTTTAACTCGACGCGGAAGCGTCCGCCGTGGCCTGCCTCGATGACGGCGCCAAGGTGGTTGAGCAAGGACTCCACCTCGCGCCACTGAATATTGCTTTTGGGCGGTTCGTGAAAGATCGATTCCAAGACAGCCCGGTGTTTGTGACTCATGATCCGGCTTCCTATCGATGGGGCATCACGCTCGGTCGGCTGGCCATGCCAGTACGCAAGGGCAAGTATGGCGAAGGCTTGCCTTGTCGAACGTCCCGCCGTCTCGCGAAGCCATGCGGCACGAATGAAGGAATCCTGGCCTTGGCCGGTCTGCCAAGCAATTTGCGATCGGTTTGACCCTCGATTCGCGCTCGCTCTTTTTCATTCGGTCATGCCGCCCGAGTCACCGGCGCAAGCGTTGCAGCAAGGTGACGGCGCCCAGCACGACGGCGCCCGCGATCACACCGATTCCGGCTCCTGCCGCCGTATTCAGCAAGCCGCTCAACAGCCCGCCGAAGGCCGCCGAAAATTCTTCCACGGCATGAGCGAGCGTGGGCCAGCCGTGCATCAGGATACCGCCGCCGACCATGAACATCGCCGCGGTGCCCAGGACCGAGAGGGTCTTCATGAGCCAGGGTGCTGTGCGCAGCAGCCCGGCGCCCATGCTGCGACGCAGCGGAGACGTGCTGCGCTGCAGGTGTAGCCCGAGGTCGTCGAGCTTGACGATGCCTGCCACCAGACCGTACACGCCTGCCGTCATCAGCAGCGAGATGCCGACCAGTACACTCACCCGCTGCATCAGGGAAGCGGCCGCCACCGTTCCCAGTGTGATGACCACGATCTCGGCCGAAAGGATGAAATCGGTGCGCACCGCCCCCTTGATCTTTTCCTTTTCCAGCGCAACCAGATCCACGCTCGGGTCCGTCAGCGCCCGCAAGGTTTTCCGGTGTTCCGCTTCGTCGGCGGGCGCGTGCAGGAACTTGTGGGCCAGCTTTTCGAAGCCCTCGAAACACAGGAATGCACCGCCGATCATGAGCAAGGGGGCGATGAGCCAGGGGGCGAGCCCGCTGATCAACAGCGCGGCGGGGACGAGGATCACCTTGTTCAACAACGAACCTTTTGCCACCGCCCAGACGACCGGCAACTCGCGGTCGGGCTGTACGCCCGTGACCTGTTGTGCATTGAGGGCCAAGTCGTCGCCCAGCACTCCGGCGGTCTTCTTGGCTGCCACTTTGGTCATCGTGGCGACATCGTCCAGGATGCTCGCAATGTCGTCGATCAGCGCGAGCAAGGTGGTTCCGGCCATGGCGAGGGTTCCGTGACGGGCAGAAAAGAGGGGATGGAGGGTTGTAGCAGATTTGGACGAGGGAACGCACGGATTTCGACAAACTCAGTGCCGACGCGAGTCACTTTCGACAAATTCCGGCCCGGGAATGCGACGTCCTGGTAGACGGCTGGAGCTTGTAGGCGGAACATTGATGCCCACGAGCGTCGGACAATAAAGGCAAGCCGAGGGGAACGCCAACCGCAACCGCTTCCTTCGGCCGTTGTCCGAACGACGCCAGGATTGGCAGCGAGCGCCTGGAACACTTTCCACTTGCGAGTGTCCCCTAACGCTGGCATGGCCCGGTTTACGAGGCCGGGCGGCAGATTAGACTTTCGTGGAGCATGGCACTTGCCCTCCGCCACGACAATACATGGAGTTCAGAATGAATTTCCCGATACCGGTACCTTCGGCAGCGACACTGCCCATGATGGATCCGTTCGGTTTCGCACGGTCCGCTTTCGACTACTGGCGGGATGCAGTCGAGCGCAGCGTGCTGTTCATGGACGTGATGCGCCATCGTGGCAACCAGTACCTCGAGCACATCGAGAAAACCAAACCCAGCGTACTGGGCTTCGAGACTGAAGTGCTGATGGACGGCCGTGAATTGCCGCGGCCGGTGAACTATGAGCTGATGCGGGTCCTGCCTCCGGCCGGCATCGAGATCGACCCGCAGAGGCGGCCTTTCGTCGTCGTCGACCCGCGTGCGGGGCACGGCCCCGGCATCGGCGGCTTCAAGCCCGACAGCGAGATCGGTGTCGCGCTGCGTGCCGGACACCCGTGCTACTTCGTCGGTTTTCTGCCCTATCCCGAACCGGGCCAGACCGTGGAAGACGTGGTCGAGGCGGAGGTCGCGTTCCTGCGCTGCGTTATCGAACGTCATCCGACAACCGCGGAAAAGCCGATGGTCGTGGGCAATTGCCAAGCCGGCTGGCAGATCATGATGGCCGCGGCGCTGGAACCGGATCTGTTCGGCCCGATCCTTATCGCCGGTTCGCCGCTTTCGTATTGGGCGGGTGAGCGTGGCAAGGCGCCCCTGCGCTATACCGGCGGCCTGTCCGGCGGCAGCTGGATGACGGCGCTGTTGAGCGATCTGGGCAACGGGCTGTTCGACGGCGCCTGGTTGGTGCAGAACTTCGAAAACCTCAACCCGGCCAACACATGGTGGACCAAGCAGTACCGGGTGTTCGCCAACGTGGATACCGAGGCTGTGCGTTACCTGGAGTTCGAGCGCTGGTGGGGCGGCCATGTAGTGCTCGGTGGCCAGGAGATCCAGTACATCGTCGATAACCTGTTCATCGGCAACCGTCTTTCGACCGCCCAGCTGATGACCTCCGACGGGCGGCGCATCGACTTGCGCAACGTGCGTTCGCCGGTCGTGGTGTTCTGCTCGCGGGGCGACGACATCACCCCGCCGCCTCAGGCCCTGGGCTGGGTGCGCGATCTCTATGAAGGGGTTGACGGCATCATTGCCAACGAGCAGACGATTGTTTACTGCGTACACGACAGCACGGGTCACCTGGGGATCTTCGTCTCGGGCAGCGTCTCGCGCAAGGAGCACACCGAATTCACCGCCAACATGGACTACATCGACGTGCTGCCGCCGGGGCTCTACGAGACGTCGATCTCGCGCGCCGATGAGCGTGCCGATGCCGGGTTGATCGAGCGCGAGTACCTGCTGGAGTTCACGCCGCGCACGGTCGCGGAACTCGACCGGGAGATCGGGCATCAGCCCGACGATGAAGCGCGTTTTGCCACGGTCGCCCGCATCTCCGAGATCAACCTGGGTCTCTATCGCCTGTTCTTGCAGCCTTGGGTGCGCGCGCTGGCGACCCCCTCGTCGGCCAAGTGGATGCGGCGCATGCATCCGAACCGTCTCGGCTACCGACTGCTTTCCGACCGCAATCCGCTCACCTTGTCGCTGCCGGCGCTCGCCGAGAAGGTACGGGCCGACCGCCATCCGGTCGGCGAGGATAACGTCTTCCGCAGGGCCGAGACGCTGGTTTCCGAGCAGATCGCCCGCGGTCTCGACACGTGGAGCGACTTGCGGGACAAGGCCAGCGAGCAGCTTTTCATGAGTATCTACGGCCAGCCGCTGCTGCAGGTTCTCGTCGGTCTGCGCGCCGACGGGCAGCCGCACCGCCGGCGTCCCGGCACCGAACTGGAGCATCGTCGCTTCATCCAGCGCCGTCAGGCCGAGCTTCACGATCGAATTGCAGCGGGCGGCAGTCACGAGGCCAAGATGCGTTCGATCATCTACGTACTGGGCGGAGCCCCTGCCACCGATGAGCGTAATTTCAAGCGGATGCGTGCGTCGCGTGCGGAACTCGAGCCGAGCCTCAAGCTGGCCGACTTCAAGAACCTGTTGCGCGAGCAGTTCTTCATCCTCAAGCACGACCGCGAGGCGGCGCTGGAGGCGATTCCGACCTTGCTCAAAGGACAGAGCGCTGCCCAGATCGATACCCACCTGAATCAGATCGAGCACGTACTGGCTGCCAGCGGCGAGCTCAGCGCGCATGCTGCGGATCGCTTCAAACGCATCAAGTCGCTGTTCCACCGTGCCCGCCCGAACGCCACGGCGGTGGCATTGACGTCCCCGGGCGCGGCCCCGCAATCGCCGTCGGCCGCCATGAACGAGCCTGCTTCGCCTGCACCGATCGCCAAGGCAGCGGAGCCACGACAAACGGTTACGAGCGGTCTACCTGTGTCCGAGTCGCAGGGCGCACAGGCTAGCGACACTGGCCGCATGCCAGACGGCGACAAGCCCGCCGCTGCTCCGGGACGACGCGCACCGCGCAAACCACGCAACGCCTGACCGCGTTCGCGGTCGCACCACGTCCCCTGCGTCCGCCGGCCACTGACCGGCCGGACGGCGAGGGGGAGCGCAGCCGCACGGCCTCGTGCGGCTGCGTCGTTTCAATGCCAACGTCATTCAATGCGGCGCCATGCGGCTGGCGATGGACGACAGCGGATGCTAAGAATAAACGAGACATTCCCGAAGGATGCGGACCATGACGTACCTGGTACCAATCGTCATCGCTGCGGCACTGTTCCTTGCCGGATGTGAGAAGAAAGAAGAGGCGCCTCCCGATGTCCCCGCCCAACCGTCTGCGCAGCAGGAAAACGCCCCGCCGCCCGCGACCCCGACTCCCCCGCTTCCCGAGCCGGATCGGCCGAAAGAGCCTACTCCACCCACGCCGCTCCCGGGGCAGGCGAACGACCATTCGAATCCGGCTTTCCAGGAGGGCGGCAAGAAGGATCCGGCGAACTGATCGCCTTACCCCGGATGCCCGGGATGCCGAGCGCCCCGAACTCGCCCAGGCGAAAGCGTTTCTGGCCTCGCGATGAACAAGGAGTCGAAGATGACACGCAATACCGTAATGACGGGAGTGTTCGCCAGTCCGGGCGAGGCGGAGCAGGCAAAGTCGCGCCTTCTGCAAGCCGGCATGGCGGAAAACTGCATTGCCATCAGCACGGATCTCACCGCTGACGGCGTCGCCGCCGAATTTCCCGGTCAGACGTATTCGAATCAGCCGGGGCAGGGGCCGGGCGAGGAATTGCCGGATGTTGCGGACATGGCGCATACCGGAGCGTGCGTGCTGAGAGTGGAAATCGCGTCGAACACCGACCGCAGGGCGATGGAACTCATCCTGCGGCAGTCCGGTGCCCGCATCGTCCCGTCCGAACATTAACCGTCTGTTTCCATTTTCCATCGTGCCAGTGCTCTCCGTTAGAATCGGGACCTCCTGATTTTCATATCGGGGTTCAGCCCTGTGCCGCGCCCCGGATTCTGCACATGCCCCTCTCATCCCAGGCCAAGGCACTGCTGGACATGGTCTACCGTGTCGGCGCCCCGCGTTTTCACGAGCTGTCCGTCGATCAGGCGCGCCATTCATTCCGGAAGCTGCAATGGGCATTCGGTCTGCCGTCTCCGGCCGTTGCGGCGACGGTCGAAGTGGCGATGACCCGTGTGGACGGGAGCACATTGAACGCACGCCTGTACCGGCCGCTGGAAAGCTCGCGGGACGACGAGCTCCCGCTGCTGATCTACTTTCACGGCGGCGGCTGGTGCGTCGGTGACCTTGAAAGCTATGACGTTCTTTGTCGGCAGTTGGCAAACGGCTCGGGCTGCGCGGTGTTGTCGATCGACTATCGACTTGCGCCCGAAAATCCCTTTCCGGCAGCAGTCGAGGATGCTATTTTTTCTATCGAGTGGGCGGCAGAGCAGGCGCAACGGCTTGGCATAGACCGCGGGTGTATCGCATTGGGGGGGGACAGTGCGGGCGGAAACCTTTCGATTGTCGGCGCGCTGCTGGCGCATGAGCGGGCGAGTGTTGCCATCCGGTTCATGTTCCTGGTGTATCCGAGTACCGAGATCGCCAGCGACCGCCCGTCGCGCCAACTTTTCGGCCAGGGGTATCTCCTCGACGGGGAGAGCCTGGAATGGTTTTACGGTCACTACCTTCCGGCCGGCAATGACGAGGATTGGCGTGCGTCACCGATGCGCGCGCCGTCGTTGGCCGGATTGCCGCCGATTCTTCTCGTCACGGCAGAGTGCGATCCTCTTGCCGACGATTGCATGGCCTTTGCAGAGCGGGTACGAGCGGAGGGGGGGGAGATCGAGCATGTCGCAGTGGACGGCGTCGTCCACGGGTTCATCACGCTCGGACAGTTTTTTCCGGAAGCCACGCATGCCGTGGATCGGATCACCGCTGGCCTGCGCCGGGCAGTCCGGCCCTGACGGTCGATTCGTCGAGTGCAACGCCTGAGCCTGGAGGCCGGATGAAGCGGTGGTGGGGAGCGGATGGGAGGAACTGCTGCGTTGCCGCAATCCGAATTACACAGAGAGCAACGCCCATCGCGATCCCATAGTGTGGGTTAAACGTCGCCCCTATGCAGATATGATGTACAGGGCGTTCCGCAGGGACTATCGTGTGGACGAGCCGGGAGTGGGTGAATCGCAGTAGGTACGTGTCTCGACCCGGAAACGAAGGAGATCCTTTCGGGACCAGGTGATTCCAATTGCTCGCGTAATCCAGGATGTGCCGATGCTAAAAATCTTCAGTCACTATTTTCCGTCCCACGTCCTGCAACAGGTCGTCTTCGACGCCCTCGTGCTTTTCATGGCGGTGATATTCGCGGTGGCGGTACAGGTGCGCGGCGGGGCGGTGGACTGGCGCGTCATCGTGCCTTCGGCGCTGCTTTTCGCGATCGCGATGATCCTGCTGAACAGCGCGATGGGACTGTACCGGCCGGCCGAAGGCGAGTGGTCGACGCGCACCGCGATAGGCCGCGTGCTGATCTCGATTGTCGTGAGTATCCCGGTGGCGTTCGGGGTGTTCCTCGTGCTTCCGTGGAACTATTTCGCCTCCGAGGCAATGCAGATTTCGGTAATGCTGTTGCTGGGTCTGGTCCTCCTGATGCGGGCGGTGATCAACCGCCACTGGGCGACTTCGATGTTCGCCCCGCGCGTGCTGATCATCGGTACGGGCGCGGACGCGGTGACGGTGGAGCGATCGCTGGGCAGCCCGAGGCGCAGCGGCATGGAGGTAGTCGGCTTCTATGCGGTGGAAGGGGAGGATTCGGTCGACGTCGACCGGGGGCGTGTACTCGACTGCAAGGACCTTCTTCAGACTGTCCGGCAGCTTCGGGTGAACGAGGTGATCGTCGCCGTGCGGGAACGCCGCGGAGGTGTCCTTCCGATTCGTGAATTACTTGACTGCAAGGTGTGGGGCGTCCGGGTGCTGGATCTGTCGTCCTTCTTCGAACGCGTGCAGGGACAGGTCCGCATCGATTCGCTGAAGGCCAGCTGGCTGATCTATGGCGACGGTTTCAGACAAGGCCTCGCGCGCGCGTTCGTCAAGCGCTGCTTCGATCTGGCTGCATCGTCGATCCTGTTGCTGGCCGCCCTGCCGGTGATGGCGGTCACCGCGCTGCTGATCGCGCTGGAGGATGGTGCGCCGATTTTCTATCGGCAGGAGAGGGTCGGGCTGGGCGGGCGGGTGTTTCGTGTCATCAAGTTTCGCAGCATGCGGCGCGACGCCGAAAAGGACGGCAAGCCGCGTTGGGCGGTATCCGGGGACGACAGGGTGACTCGGGTCGGGAGGGTGATCCGCAAGCTGCGCATCGACGAGCTCCCGCAGATTTTCAACGTCCTGAAAGGTGAAATGAGTCTCGTCGGACCCCGCCCGGAGCGCCCGTTCTTCGTCGATCAACTGGCTCAGGAGATCCCCTTCTATGCCGTTCGCCACTGCGTCAAGCCGGGGGTCACAGGCTGGGCGCAGGTCCGATACCAGTATGGCGCTTCGGTGGACGATGCCGTTCAGAAGCTGCAATACGATTTGTATTACGTGAAGAACCACACCATCGTGCTCGATACCCTCGTACTGTTCGAAACGGTCAGGGTCGTCCTGACCGGAGAGGGTGCACACTGACTGGATATCGGCTGGCGACTTTCGCAGACCCAGCGGAGGGCCAGAATCCGTGTCCTGTTCAGTTGACGAGACGACTTGCTCTTGGGGGGGGCTGATGGGTGTTGAGCTGTCCGACGTCGCGGTATGGGGCTACGGCGGAGCCGCGGCAGCTTACCTTCTTTTCGGTCTGTATCTTCTGCTTGCATGGCGCGGCGGCATTGCGGGCGGTTTTCTGCTTCTTGCCGTGGGCAGCAGCACGTCATGGGCCCTTGCGGGCACTTTTCTCGTCCTTTATCCGAGCGCGTGGCTGGCGGTAGTGGCCGCGGCGCTGGATGTCTTCCGCAGCGCTTGTTGGTTTGCCTTCCTGCTTGTGCTGCTGCGCCCGTTGGGGGGAAACCGGCTGCGGTGGCCGGCAGGGTTCGCTGTGCTCGTGGTCTCCGCCGAGTTCATCGCGATAGCGCTTTCCGGTCTCGATCTGCCCGTCGATCTCAAACCGGCAAACCTGATGCTCGCCGCCTTTCTGGTGGCTGCGGTGTTCGGCCTGGTGCTCGTCGAGCAGCTTTTCCGTGCGATACCGGCGGAATCGCGCTGGGGACTGAAACCATTGTGCCTCGGCCTGGCCGCAGGCTATGTATTCGAACTGTACCTGTTCGCCGACGGATACCTGTTCGGCCGCCTCGATCCCGATGTGTGGGGAGTGCGGGGCATCGCCCATGCTCTGGTGATTCCCCTGATCGCGGTTTCAGCGGCGCGTACGCCGTCGTGGACGCTGCGGATCTCGGTATCGCGGGAAATGGCGTTTCATTCCACTGCGCTGGCGGTGTCGGGCCTGTACCTGCTGGTGATCGCCGCAGCCGGATACTACGTTCGCTATTTTGGCGGGAACTGGGGCCGGGCCCTGCAACTGACCCTGCTCTTCGCCGGGCTCCTGCTGCTGCTGGTTTTCCTCTTCTCGGGGTCGCAGCGGGCCCGCCTTAGAGTGTTCATCAACAAGCACCTGTTCCCCTACCGCTACGATTACCGCAACGAATGGTTGCGCTTCACTCAGGCGCTTTCGTCCGCCGGCGGCACCCTGGACCTCGGGCAATCGGTCATAAAGGCACTTTCGGATCTGGTCGAGAGTTCCGGCGGAACGCTCTGGCTGAAGGACGCGAGCGATCGCTTCTCTGTCAACGCGCGCCTCAATCAAGGGGCTTCGGACGCTTTCGAGGACGAGGGCAGCGCTCTATGCCGTTTTCTCGACGAGCGTGAATGGATCCTCAATCTCGAGGAGTTCCGCTCCCGTCCCGCTCATTACGACGGTCTGGTGTTGCCGCTGTGGCTGTCCGCGATACCCGATGCGTGGCTCGTCGTGCCGCTCAAGTCGCCGGGCGCGCTGGTCGGCTTCGTGGTGCTCAATTCACCTCGCACCGCGTTCGAGGTCGACTGGGAAGTGCTCGACCTGCTCAAGACGGCACAGCGCCAGGCCGCGAGCTATCTCGCACGCATGCAGGTGACCGAAGCCTTGCTGGAGTCGCGCAAGTTCGACTCCTTCAACCGCATGTCCGCGTTCGTCGTTCACGACCTGAAGAATCTCGTCGCCCAACTGTCGCTGATGCTGCGCAACGCCGAGCGTCACAAGCACAATCCGGCGTTCCAGGCAGACATGCTCGACACGGTCGCGCATGTCGAATCGCGCATGCGCGCGCTGATGGCGCAATTGCAGGAAAAACGTTCGATCGATCCGCACAGGCGGGTCGATCTTTGTGCGTTGGCCGATCGTATCCAGGCGACCAAGCGTCACCAGCAGCCGACGGTGGAGGTGTTCGCGGACCGCGATCACCGACTCGAAGTCCAGGCGCATCCCGAACGGCTCGAGCGCGTGATCGGGCATCTCGTGCAGAACGCCCTCGATGCGACGCAGGACGATGGCAAGGTGACAATAAGGGTCGATATGCCGGATCCGTCCTCGGCCCGTGTCGCGGTCGAGGATAGCGGCTGCGGGATGACGTCCGAGTTCATGAAAGAGCGCCTGTTCAAGCCATTTCACACAAGTAAATCCACGGGAATGGGTATTGGGGTCTACGAGACCCAGCAGTACATTCACGAACTGGGAGGCCGCATTCATTTTGACAGTGAAGCGGGGCGCGGTACCTGCGTGACCGTGGTATTGCCCGTTTCTGCCCGGGCCGATCCGGATTTGCCAGCAACACGGGAAAGGGTACGCGAAAATCATGAATGACAAGCGGCGTACGCTGCTGATCGTCGAGGACGATCCGGCACTTCAGAAACAGATGCGCTGGGCTTTCGACGCTTTCGAAACAGTTGTCGCGAGCGATCGGGAAAGCGCGATCACGCAATTGAGACGTCATGAGCCGGCGGTCGTGACGATGGATCTCGGGCTGCCCCCCACGCCCGATGACGGCGTCGAGGGATTTCGCCTGCTGGGCGAGATGCTCGCGCTGGCCCCCGATACCAAAGTCATCGTCCTGACCGGGCAGCATGACCGCGAAAACGCGGTGAAGGCGGTCGCGATGGGGGCCTACGATTTCTTCGGCAAGCCTTTTGAACCTGAGTTGCTCGGCCTGACGATCGACCGTGCTTTTCGCCTGCACGACCTGCAAATGGAAAACCTGCGTCTGGTGGCGCTCCAGGGAAGCGGCTTGGCCGCCGTCCTGACGCGGGATTCGGCGATGCTCAAGGTCTGCCGCACCGTCGAGAAAGTGGCGCCGGCGAACGTGACGGTCGCGCTCCTCGGAGAAAGCGGCACTGGCAAGGAAATCCTGGCGCGCGGCTTGCACGCGATGTCGACGCGCGCCAAGGAGCGCTTTGTCGCGATCAACTGTGCCGCCATCCCGGAGACGCTGCTCGAAAGCGAACTGTTCGGCTACGAGAAAGGGGCTTTTACCGGGGCCGTGAAACAGACGCAGGGCAAGATCGAAGCTGCGCACAAGGGGACTTTTTTCCTCGACGAAATTGGCGATCTGCCGATGGCGCTGCAGGCGAAGCTGCTGCGTTTCCTGCAGGAGCGGGTCATCGAGAGGATCGGCGGCAGGGAAGAGATCGCGGTCGATGTACGGATCGTGTGCGCGACGCACCGCGACCTGAAGGCGCAGATCAGCGCCGGGCTGTTCCGCGAGGACCTCTATTACCGCCTTGCCGAAATCGTCATCGAAATCCCGCCACTGCGCGACCGGGACGGCGACGCGGTGCTTCTCGCGCATGCGTTCGTGCAGCGCTTCGCGCAGGCCAATGGACGGGGAACGATGCACCTGGGCGACGACGCGGTGGCGGCAATCGAATCGCATCGCTGGCCGGGCAACGTGCGGGAACTGGAGAACTGCCTCAAGCGCGCCGTCATCATGACCGAGGGAAGCCGCATCACGGCCGACGATCTCGGTCTGGACAGCGTCGACCCCGATCTGCAGCACCTCAACTTGCGACAGGTGCGCGACGAGGCGGAACGGCGGGCCGTCGTGCGGGTGCTGGCGCGCACCAACGGCAATATTGCCCGCGCGGCCGAGATCCTCGGCGTGAGCCGTCCGTCGCTTTACGACCTCATGAACCGTTTCGCTTTGAAGAAGGAGAACTGACCGTGTCCAATCGGAAGGCTTCAGGCGCAACTGTTCGCCGAATTGTTACCGTCGCCCTAAGCGCTGCGCTGTTGACGGCCTGCAGTGATGACCCGGAAACCATGCTCCGCTCCGCGAAGGATTATCTCGCCAAGAACGACCCCAATGCGGCGGGGATTCAATTGAAGAATGCGCTCCAGAAAGATGGCAATCTGATAGAAGCGCGTTTTCTTCTGGGCCGCGTAAACCTCGAACAGGGCAACATTGCGGGCGCAGTGAAGGACTTGCGCCGGGCTGCGGAACGCGGCTATCCGGACGCACAGGTCAGCCCACTGCTGGCGCGAGCCCTTCTGCTGTCCGGCGAGTTCGACCAGGTGCTGAAGGAGTTCGAGGGCAAAACGCTCGACGATCGTGCCGGACAGGCCGTGCTGCTCGGCGCGGTGGGTGGTGCGCATTTCGCCAAGGGGGACCTCGAAAAGGCCCGGGCGGCGTATGAGGCCGCGGCGGTGGCCGATCCATCCAGCGGGTCCGCACGGGCAGGCCTGGCGCAGGTAAAGTTGTCCGCCGGAGAACTCGACGGAGCGCTCGCCGACGCCGATGCCGCCATTGCGGCAGACCCGGGCGCCGCCGATGCTCATGCCGTTCGAGCTGATGTGTTGCTGATGAGGAAGGACATTCCCGGCGCAGCGGCCGCCCTTGAGGAGGCGATCAAGGCTCGGCCGAAGGCGGTGAACTACCACTTCGCGCTGGTATCGATGCTGCTGCGGGAAAACCGCGTAGACGAAGCGATGCCGCATCTGGAGGCGATGAAGAAGAGTGCGCCGCAGCATCCCTCGACGCGCTACCTCCAGGCGTTGGTCGATCTGCGGAACAACAGAATTGAGGAGGCGCGCGACAACGTCACCGAGGCGGTGCGGCTGGCTCCGGATTATCTGCCCGCGCGCCTACTCGCCGGAGCCATCCACATCCGCCTGAATCAACACGTCCTGGCCCAGGAACACTTGGGGGTAGTTCTGGCCCGGGCTCCGAAACAGCCGCTAGCGCGTCGAATGCTTGCGATGTCGCTAATGGCGTCCGGAGATCAGGGTCGCGCGCTGACGACCCTGCAACCGCTGCTGGATGCATCGTCCGTAGATAGCGCGACGATGGGCCTGGCCGGGCGGATCCACGTGGCCAATGGCGATCTTGACCGTGCAGCGGAGTATTTTGCCAAGGTGGCGGCGGTAGAGCCGGAGAATGCAATGGCGCGGACGCGCCTCGGGGTGTCGAAGTTGCTGGGCGGGGACGCCAGCGAGGCTTTTGCCGATCTCGAAGCGGCGTCGGATCTCGAGTCCGACACGGGGCATGCTGATGTGATCATGATTCTTGCGTACCTTCGCAGCGGCGAGCTCGACAAGGCGATGGCTGCGCAGCGGCAACTCGAAGCCAAGCAGCCGAATAACCCGCAGACGCATGTGCTCAAGGGAGGAATTCTGCTCGCCCGAAAGGATGCTGCAGGGGCTCGCCTGGCTTTCGAAAAAGCCCTCGAACTGAATCCTGATTCCGTGGCCGCGGCGGCAAATCTCGCGCGGATGGATATTGGGGAGAAACGCCCCGATGACGCCCGCAAGCGCTTCGAAAAGATCGTCGCAACCAATCCGAAAAACGTCGAAGCGCACTTGTTGCTTGCCGATCTGTTGGCCCGCACCGAGGCAAAACCGGCAGAAGTAGTATCGATGCTCAAACGTGCGGCCGGTGCGAATCCGGCTGCGCTTGCGCCGAAACTTGCACTGGTGCGCTATTACCTTGGCAGCAAAGACCCGAAAAAAGCGCTCTTGATCGCGCAGGAAGCCGCCGCCGGCCACGCCGATCAGCCCCAGGCAATCAGTATGCTGGCGCGGGCCCAGCTGGCAGCGGGCGATCAACAACAGGCGGTCTCCTCACTAAACAAGTTGTCTGAGCTGGTGTCGCAATCTCCTCCATCGCTGGCCGAAGTAGCGGATATGCAACGGTTTGCGAAGGACCGTGCAGGGGCCGAGCGGTCGCTGCGCCGGGCGCTCGAGCATAAGCCGGACATGTTCGAAGCCCAGCAGCGCCTTGCTTCGCTGCTGGCCGAAGACAAGCGGACGGATGAGGCTCTGAAAATTTCGGCAACAGTTCAGAAGCAGCGTCCGAAGGCGGCGGCCGGCCCGCTTCTTGAAGGTCAGATCCACGCCGCCAGTGCCAACTGGGAGCCGGCCGTGCAGGCATATCGCAAGGCACTCGAGCTTGAGGCTTTGGCTCAAACTGCTGCCAAGTTGCATGCCGCACAAGTGTTGGCCGGCAAGGCACCGGATGCGGCGAAGACGGCTGCCGACTGGCTCCGTACCCACCCGAAGGACGTGGTATTGCGCAGCTATCTTGCCGGGCGGGCACTTGCAGAGCGGCGGCTTGACGAGGCCGAAAAGCTATTTCACAAGGTGGATGAGTTAAGTCCGGACAATGCTCAGGTGCTGAACAACCTGGCATGGATCGCCGGGCAGCGTAAGGATCCGGAGGCGCTCGCGCTGGCCGAGCGGGCGCTGAAACTGGCGCCCAATAACCCGGCGATTCTTGACACGCTGGGTACGCTTCAGGTGGAGCGCGGCCAACGCGACGAGGGCCTCGAAAATCTTCGCAAGGCTGTTGGACTGTCTCCGGGGGCCGGGGTGCTCCGGCTGAATCTCGCGAAGGCCTACCTCAAAGCCGATCGCAAGGACGACGCTCGCAAGGAACTCGACAATCTGCTCGGGCAGGCGCCTGCGGGAAGTCCGTTGCATGCCGAAGCGACCAAACTGAAGCAAGGGTTGTAAGGTCTCGAGCATTCAGGCACCGGCGTATCGGAAACCTTTAGGGACTCGCATTCATGACCATCATCGCCGTGATCGGCCTCGGCTACGTCGGGCTTCCCCTTGCTGTCGAGTTCGGCAAGAAATTCAAGACCATCGGCTTCGACCTCTCGGCCGACAAGGTCGCCGCTTACCGCGACTTCGTCGATCCGACCGGGGAAGTGTCGTCGGACGATCTTCGCGCCGCGATTCATCTCGGTTGTCATTCCGATCCGGCCCACATTCGCGAGGCGGACTTCATCGTTGTGGCCGTGCCGACGCCGGTCGATATTGCTCATAAGCCGGATTTCACCCCATTGATCCACTCGTCGGAAACGGTGGGCCGCAATCTCAAGCGCGGCGCGGTAGTGGTGTTCGAATCCACGGTGTATCCGGGAGCGACAGAAGAAGTCTGCATTCCGATCATCGAACGGGAATCGGGGCTGAAGTGGAAGCAGGATTTCTTTGTCGGTTATTCACCTGAGCGCATCAATCCGGGCGACAAGGAGCGCACGGTGACGAAAATCGTCAAGGTGGTTTCAGGCGATACGCCGCAGACGCTGCAGAAGGTCAAGGAAGTCTATGGGGCGATCATAAGCGCCGGAGTTTATCCCGCCAGTTCCATCAAGGTCGCCGAGGCGGCGAAAGTCATCGAGAATACACAACGCGATCTCAATATCGCGCTGATGAACGAACTGGCGGTGATTTTCCACAAGATCGGAATCGATACCACCGAAGTGCTGCAGGCGGCCGGGACGAAGTGGAACTTCCTGCCGTTCAGGCCCGGCCTCGTCGGCGGCCACTGCATCGGAGTCGACCCGTATTATCTGACGCACAAGGCGGAAATGCTCGGTCATCATCCGCAGGTCATTCTCGCCGGGCGGCGCATCAACGACGGCATGGGGAAATATGTCGCCGAACAAACCGTCAAACAGATGATCCAGGCGGGGCACTCGATCAGGGGCTGCGATGTCATCGTGCTGGGGCTCACATTCAAGGAAAATTGCCCGGACCTGCGCAACAGCAAGGTCATCGACGTGATCCGCGAGCTCGAGAGCTTCGGTTGCACCGTGCATGTCCATGACCCTGTCGCCGCGCCGGCCGAGGCAGCCCGCGAATACGGCATGCGTCTGGAGCCGTGGGAAGCGCTGCCGAAGGCCGCGGCAATGGTGGCGGCCGTTTCCCATGCGCCCTATCTCGATATGCAGCTGGATGAGTTCGCAGGCAAGCTGCTGCCGGGAGGCGTTTTTTCCGATGTGAAATCGTCCTATGACGCCGATGCATTGGCCAAGGCGGGTGTAACGGTTTGGCGACTCTAGGAGCATCTGCTAGAACACCTGTATCGGCAGCCGGGCCAATGCCATTGGGGGGGATGATGAAACGCTACAAACTCCGCCATGATCGCTGTCGTGCAGCGCTGCTTTTCGTCCTTGCGGCCGGCACTGTGGCGCCGTCCGCGTATGCCGGCGAGCGCAAGGAGCAGGGTGTCCCCGACGCGAAGCTCGCAGCGCATGCACGCTATCTCGTCCAGCAGGGTGTCGCCCACGAACACGGCGAAGGCGTACCGCGCAATCCCGCCCGCGCAGTCGCGCATTATTGCGAGGCAGCGCGCCTCGGCGATGCCGAAGCGATGTACGCCCTCGGCTGGATGTATGCCAACGGACGGGGGACGCGGCGTAACGATGCATATGCCGGAACGCTGTTCGCGATGGCGGCCGCGCGCGGGGACGTGCAGGCACGACGGATGCTGCGCTTCACCGGCGGTCACAGCGGGCAGGTTCCCCCTTGCCTCAACGCCGCGCCGGCGGTCGCGCTCGACGATCATGAATGGAATCCGGAGACCCACATCCGCTCGCTGTCAGCCGAACGGCAGCGCATTGCGCGCATGATCATCGAGCTCGCCCCCACCTATCAGATCAGCCCCCGGTTCGCGCTGGCGATCGCGGTGGCCGAGTCGCGGCTCGATGCGGGAGCCGTCTCGCCGAAGAATGCAATGGGCGTCATGCAGCTGATCCCGGACACGGCGGCACGCTTCAATGTCCGCGATCCGTTCGATCCGCGCGAAAACATCAAGGGGGGTCTTGCCTATTTGCGTTGGCTGCTCGCGTATTTTCGCGGCGATATCGCACTCGCAGCCGCCGGCTACAATGCGGGCGAGGGCGCAGTCGACCGATACCGGGGCGTGCCGCCTTACCCTGAAACTCGCGCCTATGTGAGCCGTATATTGAACTTCGTCGCCCGCCGAGACCATCCGTTCGACAGCCGCATCGCACGGCCCAGTGCAAAAATGCCGGCAGCGCAGGCGGCAAGTGAGGGAGCAAGCGATACATGAATTTCAGCGCGGCGAACCGTACGCTTCGGCGCAGGCTCGTTGTCGCCGCAACCACGGCCGCTGCAATGCTGGTTCCGCTTCCGGCGGTGGCAGATCTGGTCGATACCGTGTCGCGCATCAAGCCTTCGGTGGTTGCGGTGGGGACTTTCCAGCGCACCCGGGCTCCCGCCTTCAAGTTCCTCGGCACGGGTTTCGCAGTCGGCGATGGAATGATGATCGCGACCAATGCGCACGTCGTCCCCGATGCGCTGGCCGATGATCAGATGGAAACGCTCGCGGTGGCAGTTCCCGGCGAGGGGCAGGCGACGATCCGCAAGGTCAGCAAGCTTGCGATCGACAAGAACCACGATCTGGCAGTGTTGCGGCTCGAAGGCGGACCGCCGCTGCCTTCCCTGTCCGTCGACGTGTCTTCGGACCGCGTCCGCGAAGGTCAGAGCATCGCCCTGACCGGTTTTCCGATCGGCAGCGTCCTGGGACTGTCACCCGTGACGCACTGTGGCATCGTCGCCGCGATCACCCCGATCGGTATTCCGCAGCTACGTGCGCAGCATCTCAATCAGGCGCTGATCCGCCGCTTGTCGAAAGACCCCTTCCGCATTTATCAGCTCGATGCGACGACTTACCCCGGAAACAGCGGAAGCCCGGTATTCGATTCGGAGACGGGGCGGTTGGTCGGGGTGATCAACATGGTGTTCGTCAAGTCCACCAAGGAAAACATTCTGAGCGACCCGTCGGGCATCAGCTATGCGATTCCCGTCGAGTATCTGAAGGCGCTGCTGAAAGGGCTGGAATGACGGGGCAACCCGCTCCCGACGGTGCCCGAGGTTGCGAAGTGGTCTCCTCGGCGAGAATCGAACTCACATCTAGCGCTTAGGAGGCGCTCGTTCTATCCATTGAACTACGAGGAGTGCGGTAAATAGGAATGACGTCGAACTTCCAGCAAATCCGCGTCTTTCCTAGTGAATCCCGGCTTTCGTTCGCCTCCTTAACTTCACGCTGCTACACTCTGAACCACGCAATTGCACACTTGAGTGCACGCGATTTGCTACAGAGATTGCTACAGCGGGGAAGTATGGCGAGCATCATCAAGGTCGGGACTCGCTGGCGGGCGCAGGTGCGCCGTGCCGGGGCGAAGTCTAGCAGCAAAACGTTTGCGACCAAAGCGGCTGCCGAGGCCTGGGCGCGCAAGGTCGAAGGGCAGATCGACACGGGCGAGTACCAGGCCGCGAGCGGGATAACGGTGGCGCAGGTGATCGCGGCGTACCGCGACTTGCGGGAGCGGTCGGGGCGCCCGGTGGCCGATACGGCGAATGAACACTACCAGCTGCGGACGCTTTCCGACCGCCTGGGCACGCGCCGCGCCGAGCAGATGGAAGTGGCGCACCTGGTCGAGTTCTGTCAGGCGCGCCGGAGCGAGGGCGCCGGCCCGTACACGATCAATATGGATGTCAGCAAGCTCGGCACCGTCTTGCGGCACACGGCGGCGGTGCTGAACTTCCGCGCCCCCGACGTCGTCGGCATGGCGCGTCCGGTGCTGCACCACCTGGGGCTGATCGGTGGGGGCGGCCGGCGGGAGCGGCGGCCGACGGCGGATGAGCTCGCGGGGATCTTCGAGTACTGCGCGGAGCGGGCCGCCGTGTCGCCGGTGTTCGCGGCGCTGCCGGACATCATCCGGCTGGCGATTCAGGTCGGGCTGCGGCGCGGAGAGATCTTCCGCCTGGCGTGGGCGGATCTGGACGCGGCGAAGCGGTTGATCCTGGTGCGTGACCGCAAGGACCCTCGAAAAAAGGAGGGCAACGACCAGTGGGTGCCGCTAGTGGGCGACGCGCTGGCGATCATCCAGCGCCAGCCGCGGGACGATGCCCGGGTTTTTCCGCATCATCCGCAGACGGTCTCGAAGTACTTCCTCGAGGCGTGCCGTGCCAAGGCGATTCCGGATCTGCATTTTCACGACATGCGCCATGAGGCGGCCAGCGCGTTGATCGAGGCGGGCTGGAGTCCGCACGAGGCGCGGGTCGTCACGGGGCACAAGCGCTCCGAGCACCTCGACCGGTACGTGAACCTCGACCCCTCGGCGCTGGCATTGAAGCCCACTACGCGGCCTGCGACAGAGAGCGGAGCTGGTCGAGGTACGCGGCGACGTCCTGCGCGTGGTAAAGGGGCGTCTTCCCGCGACGGATAACGGGGATGCCGAGCGTCTGCGCGCCGGTCTGGTTGCGCACGGTGCCGGGTTCGAGGTGCAGGACGGAACCCAGCTGCTCGGTGGTCAGCAGGGGGCCGTATTTTTCGAGCAGGTAGGCGTGGGTCAGTAGGCTCATGGTGATCTCAGGCGAGGCGGTCTAGCGGGCTGGTGACGCCTTTGCCGCCGCGGTTCAGTACGTGCGTGTAAATCATGGTTGTCTTGACGTCGGCGTGGCCGAGCAGCTCCTGTACGGTCCGGATGTCGCTGCCGTTCTCGAGCAAGTGCGAGGCGAATGAATGTCGAAGCGTGTGCGGATGCACGAGTTTCGGAATGCCCGCCGCCCGTGCCGCAGCGCGGACGCCGCGCTGGATGACCCATTCGCCGACGTGGTGGCGGCGATAGATCCCGGTGCGCGGGTCGGTGCTGTAGCTCTTCGCGGCGAAGACGTACTGCCACGCCCATTGCCGCCCGGCCTGCGGGTATTTGCGCTCGATGGCATGTGGCAGTTCAACGTCGGCGTGACCGGTGGAGAGGTCGCGGTCGTGTATGACGCGGCGCGCCTGCAGATGGTCGCGTAGCTCATCGACCAGGCTGGCGGGTAGCATGGTCACGCGGTCTTTGTTGCCCTTGCCCTCGCGGATGATGATCTCGCGTCGCTCAAGATCGATGTCCTTGACCCTGAGTCGCAGGCCTTCGAGGAGGCGCATGCCGGTGCCGTAGAGCAGCTTGATGATCGTGCCGGACGTGCCGTGCACGTGGCGGAGCAGGGCCTGAGTCTCGCGCTGGGTCATGACGACCGGCAGGCGCTTGCTTTCCCGGGCCCGGGTGATGCCGTCGAGCCAGGGCAAGTCGATGCCGAGGACGTGCTTGTAAAGGTAGAGGACGGCGTGCATTGCCTGGTTCTGGGTGTTCGCGGAGACGTTCTCGGCCGTTGCGAGATGCGACAGAAACGCTTCAACCTCCGGCGCGCCCATCTCGATCGGGTGTCGCTTGTTGTGGAAGAAGATGAACCGCTTGATCCAGTGGCAGTACGTGCGCTCGGTGCTGAGCGCGTAGTGCGCGACCCGGAGAGAGGCGCGCACACGATCCATCAGGCGCGGCTGCTGCACTGCGGTGGCGAGTGTCGCGTTTCGTTCGATGGTTTCAGTCATGGCGCGGGGCTCCGGGTCGCGATGGAACGTTCACAGACAAAAAGTGCAGTTCAATTGGAGTTATGCCTCATGCCGTGCCTGTCTGATCCATCATCACCGTGCGGGCCAGTGCCTCGCACGTCGGGCAGGTGTCAAACGGCGTCCTGTGCGGCGGAGCAGCCTGCGTCATCGCCGAGTAAATGCGCTCCAGCAATCGCGCCGACAGCACCACGTCGCCGCTCTCCAACGTCACGCCATGCGCTGCCGTGAGCATTTCACGTGTCACGCGCCCATCGCCGACACCAGCCGCGCGCGCCTTCAAGGCAGCAATCGCGGTCAGCGTCTGGTCGGGGTCTCCGCAGCCGTCATCGCCGATTCCAAGCGCCTCATCAATCGCAGCCAGCGCCCTCACTGCCTGCTCAAACATGCTTTTGTAGTCCGTCATTGTCGTTCTCCGTTTCGATCGCCCGCGATGGGCGTCAGGCGCTTGAACAGCACGCTGCTACCGTCATCGCGAGCCCACGGCATGCAGCGGTGGTTCGTCCGCGTGAAGTCGGTTTCCGGGCGCTGGCACTCCGGTCGCCAGTCGCAGGCGCGGCAGATGTTGCTCCCATCTGACGGCTTCGCCTTCGCCTTGAGCATGGCGAAATATCCCACTGGGGCCGCTTTCGGGTCGTGTCGCACGCCGTCAAACAAATCCGCTTGCATTCGTCTCTCCAGTTGTCAAGGAATCCTTTACAGCTGCCGCATAACACAACGCTCGTTCGGACCTGCGCGAAAAGCCGCGCAGGCCGCACAGCTACGCGTTGGGCGTCACAGAATCGCCGTCATGGTCGTAGAGCCGTCGCCGTGCTCGGTGCGCAGGTGCAGCGGCGCCGGTCGCCCGTGGATGTCGGCGTGCGCGCGGCTGTATTCCGGCCTGAAATCGCCGTCTCCGTCCGGCAGGTGAGTCGTGCAGCACAGTTCCGGGTCTTCGTCGTTCGGAATCATGAAGCTGGCGAACATCGCAATTCCGTGTTCCTTCGCAACCTCGATGATCTGTGTCATCAGCGGGGCAATCTGCTCGTCGTAGGCTTGTTCTTTGTTCATGTCCTTCAACTCCTTCCAAATTGGAAACGGTTGCGCCCAACTGGGCGCTCAAGCGCGACGGGCTAAAGCCCGCCGCTTACCTCTGCGTTGGCAGGCATGGCCGCGGCAGCCTTCGCCTCCGCAATCTGCTCTGCCGTCAGGTGGTCGTGCTGCCCGATGCCGAGCGCCCTCCGGATCGGCTGGCCGATGTCACTGCTGCCGCCCTGGTGGTGGTACAGCGTCCAGAGCAGCAGCCCGCGCATGTCATCGTTCGCCGCGGCAAGCTCAAGGGCGCGCGCCGAAAGGCGCTCGATGTGTTCCGCAGCCGAGTGCAGCAAGTCGTCGGTGCGGTCGCGCGCCACCACGCGCCGAACTTCGTGTCCGGCGAATTGACTGTCAGGGAACCGGCGGCGGTGATCATCAAGCCATTCATGCGCTTCGCGTTCCGGGTTGAAGGTGTGGCCGTCATAGTGCGAAAACACCATGCAGTAGCTGCCATCCTTCGGGTCTGCCACGCGCCACTCTTCCCGGCCGCGGCCGGCGTTGCGCAGTTCCTCTGTCATGCTCATGCCTGCCTCCAAAATGCCTGCCAACTCTGCGCCCAAGCGGACCGCCTCCGGCGCCGCTTCGCAGCGCCTACGGGGTCCGCTTGCCTTGGTCGTTAGATGACTCGCGCCCGAGCCTCGCTCGGGCCGTCCAGGCATCACCGTTATCGGTCCAACTCGCCGCCATTGCCGCGCAGCACGCCGAGCACCAGCGGTAGCTCATCAGCGTGCCGTCGAACACAGCCGCCAGCAGTCGTACGCGCTCGCCGGGCTGAATCTCTTGTCGGCACATGCCGCAGGTTCCGCCCTTGCGCGCTGTGACGATCTTGTCCTTCAGCGTCCTGTCGCCTGGGCTGCCGAAATCCCCCTCGAAGGGGTTCGTTTTCAAACACTCGAGCTCGTCGTAGGTGCTCATCGGGCGGCCGGCGCGGTGGGGCGTTGATCGAGGTTGCCGACGAGCGCGTGCAGCTTGATCGCCATCTCTTCGGTGTTGGCGTGCCGCGCGATCAGCGTGAGGGGCAGGCGCTTGTAGGCGCGCAGGCAGGCGTCGAGGCTGTCGCGGGCGCGGTGCAGGTCGCGCTCGGTGAGCGGTGCGCCGGTTTCGAGCTGCGTCGCCAGGTGCGTGAGTGCCGCGAGGTCGATGCCGCACGGGCGATCGCGCTGGATGCGCTCCCAGACGGCGGCGAAGCCGTGCAGCACCGGCGCGGCGAGCTCGTATTCGCCTTCCCATTCCATCGCCGGGGCGTCGTCGAGCGCGGTCACTTCGACGGTCTGCAGCTCGTTGAGGAGGCGGTAGTAGGGGGCGAAGATGACGCGGGCGCGGTAGGCGCGGTTCATGCCGGCGCGGTCGGTGTAGTGGGGCCTCATGCGGCGGCCTCCCGCTGCGGTGCGCCGTACGTCACGCGCCGGTCATCGCGCACGCGCTTGCGCACCTGGCCGGCGGCTGCGGCGGTGCTCAGGCATTTGCCGATCTGGGTGGCGGTGCGCGTCATGCCACGTGCGGCGAGCGGCTCGACGAGGTCGCTGCACGCCCACCACAGATGCGGACGCGTGGCGAGGATGCTGATGAGGGTTTCGAACAGGCCGGTGCAGCGGGCGGCATTCGCGCGGGAGAGGCGCATCTGCGCCGCGGCGCTGTGCGTCGACCAGTGCTGCCAGTCGCGCGCGAGGGCGGCCGCCTGGTCGCCGATGGAGATGAGAGCGGGCATGGGCAGCATGTCAGGCGGCCTCCGCCCGGGCGATGGCGGCCTGTGCCAACCGTTGACACTCAGCCATGCCCATCGCAAAGCCGAACTGATCGATTTTTTTCAGTGCCGCGAGCAGTTCGTCGCGCTGCTGCTCGAGCGAGATAATCGGGGCCATGCCGCGCTGCTCGAGCGTCTCCGTGCTGATGCCTTCGCACGCATTCACGCAGGCGACATAGCGCCGCGCGTGTCTGCGGATGCAACCTGCGTCGCCAGGGGCGTGTGGGCGCATCACGCCTCCCCCCATTCCGCGGCGGGCCGGGCCGTGCCGACGTGCACCAGGGCGAACACCTCGGCGCGTGCGGCGCCGTTGCGTGCGGCGGCGATCGCTGCGGCGCGGGCGCTGTGCGGCTGGGTGAGGATGCGCGCAGGGCGCTTCGGCACGCGGAGGAGATAGCCGCGGGCGGTGTCGAGGACGTCGGCTGCGGCGGCGGGCTCGAACGATTCGACGGTGGCGGTGGTGGATGCGCGCAGGCGCTCGACTTCGGCGCGCAGCGCTTCGGTCTCATGGCGGCTGGAGTCGAGCAGGTGCTGCAGCTTGTCGGCGAGTGCGGTGGCGTTGTCGCGTTCGGCGATGGCTGCGGCTGTCGATTCGCGCAGTCGGGTTGCCTCGCGACTCAGCAGCCTCAACGTTTCGCGCAACTCGCCGATCGCACCGACAATGTCGTTTGGCTCGATCTCAATGTCGTCGCGGCCTAGCGCCTCGTGGATGGCCTCCCAGTCTGCCTTGACGACGGCCGCCACGTCGAGCGCCATGCGCAGGCGCTGTTCGGTGTCGGTGATGTGCGCGCCGAGGCCTTCCGGGGTGGTGCAGCCGTTGCGATTGGCGAGGTCGCGCCAGGCGTCCAGGGCTTGGGACATCATCCGGTTCGCGCTGGCGAGCAGGGATGGATTTGCCGGCGGCATTTCGTAATCTTCGGGCGACAGATACTGCACCTCGAGGTCGCTGTCGCTGACGTCCTCCGCGACCGGTGCCGCCGCAGGAGTGGCGGGGGCGGCCGGCGCGGGCTCGGGGACGGCGACGGCCGGGGAGGAAAGGTTGACCTCCTCGCCGTCGCTGCCGGTGTTTTGACCCACCTCCGGCTGGGGCCGGGTGCCGTGTTCGGCGGCGCCCGTGGCGGGGGATGCGGTGACGAGCCAGTAGAAATACTCGTTGCCGCGGCCCTTGCGTTTTTCGCACTCGACGAGGGCGTCGGCGAGCATTTTGTTGAGTTCGTTCGCGACGCGGCTGGGGAAATTCGCGGCGTTGGTCTGCCAGGCGATGTGCTTGGCGGTGGCTTCGCCGTCGCGCGTCAGCACGTCGACGATCTCGTCGCGCAGCGAGGCAGGAGCAGCGCTCGGGCGGCGGAATCGGGTCTTCGGCGCGCTCATGACTGCGCCTCGCTGCGCACGCGCAGGGATTCGCCGGCCAGCGCGAGGTACGCGGCGCCGTCGATGTAGTCGTCCAGGACGTGGCGGCCGCCCTGGGCGCGGGCGAGCTTGAGGACGGCCTGGAAGATCCAGCCGTCGCGCTCGCTCAAGCTGTGACCGGTCAAGACGTTGAAGGTGTCGACGGCGCGGCTCATCGAGCGCTCGCCGTCGGCCTGGTCGCGCTGACTGGCGCGGTCGCCGATGCAGTCGGCTGCGGCGACGAGGATTTCGGTGGCGTCGACGGTATCAGTCGTGAGGGGGGGGAATGGTGTGCGGCTGTTCATGGTCGTCGGGATGGGCAGATGAGTGATTGCCGCCGTCCACCAGCGGTCGAATGCGGGCAGCGTGATGAGCGGCGGCATGGGGTCAGTCGGGGCGGCCGAAGACGACGGGTACGCTGGCCTGGGCGCGGATCAGCTCGACGGTTTCGCGGCAGGCGTCTTCGAGCACGCGGTCGGGGCGCTGCAACTCGAACCAGAAATTCAGTTCTCCCGTGTTGCGGTCGACCCGGTAGCGCAGGAAGGCGCTCAGCTGGTACGCCTGGCCGTTGGCGAACGGGCGCAGGCCGAGGGCGAATTCGCGGAAGACTTCGAGCTTGCCTTTGGTCGCCGAATCGCCTTCTTCAGTGAATTCGATCTGGACCATGCCGTTTTGCAGATTGACCGCGCTGCCGTAGCGCACTTTGCGGTTTTCCTGCAGCGTGAGGACGAAGCCGAGCACGTCGCTGCCGGTCGGGAGCTTGCTGTCGGGCGGGGCGACGATGTCGCCGACGTTGGCCTCGAGGAACATGCCGAGCTCGGCCTGCTTCATCGGCACGCCGGACTTGCCCGTCCAGCGCTTCCACTCTTCGGTGAAGCGCGGGGCGAAGACGGCGCGGTGGTCGCGCCAGCCGGGGCCGTCTTCGCTGTGGTCGTTGAACAGGGCGACGGCGCTGATTTTCTGCGCGGCATAGTCGGCGTCGATGTACACCGCGCAGTCTTCCGCCGTGCCGTGGCGCTTGACCATCGCGATGAAGCTGTCGGCGTCGTGCAGCGTGGTGCTGCCGGACTTGCGGGCCGGCGAGGCGTTGTGGGTTTCGAGGCTGACGAGCTTGTAGCCGTCCGGCACCGCAGCCAGGGCAACACCGTCGATGTCGTCGACGATGAAGGGCTTGCGGGCGAGGGCTTCGATGTCCTGCACGAGGCCGGTGGAGATTTCGAGGACGTTTTCCGTCATGTTGTGGGTCCGTGTTGTCGGTGGAGAGGGGGGAGGGTTAGCCGTTGACGGTCTTGAGCTGGGCGGCTTGCGGGGCGTCGGCCGTGATGGCCTTGAGTTCCATTTCACCCTGGCGCGGATCGCGCGCCTGCAGGTTGCCTTCGGGGGTGCCGAACATGATGGTTTCGCCGACCGGCAGCTCGGGCAGCTTGGCGGCGACCTTGTCGCTGATCACATAGGCGCCCTGGCCTTTGCTGGCGGGCTTGATGGTCATCGTGACGACGAGCTTGGCGGGCTTGCCGGTTTCGTCGACGGCGCGCACGGCTTTCTGCAGTTCGGCTGCGCAGTCCTCGAGGAACTGCCCGCGGCGGATTTCGCGCGCGGTGTCGAAGAACGGTCTGGTGCTCATGGTGATCTCCTGATCTTGTTTGCCGGCGTCAGCCCCGCCGGCGTGGGTTTGTGCGGGTCAGGCAAAAACTGCGGCTTTGGCGCGGCGCTCGACGCTGCGGACGATGTCGCGGGAGGTCGGCGCGCCGGCTTCGAGGCGGGCGACGACGTCGGCCTGGGCGCCGAGGAGCGCGGCGGCGTTGTCGCGCATTTCGGCGAGGCGGGCACGCTCGCGTTCGAGGGCGCGGGGGCGGGTGAGGGCTGCGGTCAGGGCGAAGGACATGGTCGTTACTCCGGGGTGACGAGATGGGCGGCAGTTATTGACCGGTTTCGCGGTCGCGGATGTTCCAGCCGGTGGCGAGCTGTTCGAAGTCGCTGCCTGGCACGCCGAGCAGCACGTGCACTTCGGCGCGCGGGCGGCTGTCCATCACCAGAACCTGCAGGCAGTCCTTGAAGATTTCGGCGTCCAGGCAGCGGAAGTTCGTGAGATCGAACGGGAAGCGCTGGCCGTTGTAGAGGCCGAGCAGGAACGCGGCGACGGTGCGGCACTGGCCGCTGTGTCCATTGGCGACTTGCCACAGGCGGTCGAGCGCTTCGAGCTGCTGGGGGGTGGGTGTGGCCATGGTTGCCTCCTGCGCATATGCGCTCAAATTGCCAACGGAATAGGGGCGGCGGCTTCTTGCTAAAATGGGGGCGTCTACCAGGACAAGCCCATCAACAACACAAACAAGGAACCGCCGTGGAAATTGATCCCGAAAACGTGAAAGGCCAAGTGCCGCCGAAGCCGGCACCCAAGCCGAAATGACAGGAGCCTGATCATGGAACCCAGCCGCGCCGACACTTCGTTCAACGTCCGTTACGCCGCCCGCGTGCTCGAACGACACGCCTGCCTGTGGCGACGTCTGGACGCATCCGTTCGGGTGATGGCGTTGCTGGCCGGTTCTGGGGCGATCGGGGCGATCGGCGCCGAGCACGCGGGCTGGGCGGTGGGCCTCGGCGTGGTGTTCGCCGTTTTCCAGGCGGTCGAGTTCGCGCTGCACCCGGCCGAGGTGGCGGCGAAGTCGCTGGCGCAGCGTCGGCAGTACGCGGCCCTGCAGGCGAGGGCCCGCGCGCTCGACGACGCGGCGCTCGACGATGCCTACCAGGCGCTGTGCGCCGACGACGACATCATCGTGTCTGACACCTTGAAGCGGCTCGCCTACAACGATGTGGTCCGCGAGCGCGGCCTCGACGAGGCCGCGTGCTACGGCGAAGGGTGCCGCGAGAAGCTGGTCGCCTTGATCGCCTGACGCAGCTCCGCAACACCAGGCAACGAGGCCGCCGAGTGCGGCCTTTTTTTCGGGCGGGACGGGATGGGGTGCAGCGGGGGGCATCGCGGTCTCCGGTGCCTCGAGGGAGGCGTTGGAGAAATAATAGCAACGCTATATTTAATGTCAATAGCGCAGCTATATATCAGCGAAATGGCTTTAAGCTACGGACGTAAAAAAGCCCGCTCAAGCGGCGGGCAGATTGCGAAGCGCGGGGGGTCTAGCGGGTTGCGGTGGTTTCCAGTGCAGCGAACACGACTCGCTGTTCGATGCGCTCGAGCAGCGCGTCGAGGGCGTCGAGGTCGGTGCCGGTGCCGGACTCGCGCACGACGCGCATCTGCTCCTGGGCTACGGAGTGGCCGCGGCTGGCGGCCCGAGCGAGCCACATGATGCCGGCGTTGCCGTCGCGCGGCACGCCCTTGCCGGCGATGTGGCAGCGGGCGATCTGGTAGAGCGCCTCCGGGTAGTCGTCCTTGGCGGCCAGGTTGAGCAGCGGCATGGCGATGTGCGGGCGGTCGCGCAGCAGGAACAGCAGTGCGAGGTCGCACTGCGATTCGGCATCGCCGGCGTCGGTGCCGGTGACGAGCTCGTAGTCGTCCGGGTCGATCGGAATGCACGCCTCGCGGATGACGGCGTCGAGCGGGATCTTCTGCCGGTCGTCTTCGGTGATCGCCGGCAGCGATCCGTCGGCGATGCGGCGCCAGATGGTGCGCGTGGTCCGGTCGAGGATGAGTGCGGCGGTGGGAACGGTGATTGCGGTCATGGGAGCCTCCAGGGCACGGAGTTTAGAGGGCTGCGCTCAAGCCCGGAAGGGGGCGGCGTGTCGTGTGCCACGCTGCGACATTCGCCCGAATGTCACAGTAATAAGTGCGACATGGGTGGCACTCCGGGGCGATTATGCCGCTTTGGTGGTTGGCACGCTTGTTGCGTGACGATGTGCACGGGACGTCCCGTCAAACAAGCAAGGGAGCTGAAAATGAAAAAGGTCCAACAAGGTTTCACGCTGATCGAACTGATGATCGTCGTCGCGATCATCGGGATTTTGGCAGCGGTCGCGCTGCCGGCGTATCAGGATTACACGATCCGGGCTCAGGTTTCAGAACTGATGTCCCTGACAGATGGCGCCAAGGTTGCCGTTGCTGAAACTTTTCAGTCGACTGGCGCCCTCCCTGCCAGTGATGCCGCTGCGGGCTACGGTGGTGCCGTGGGTAAGTACACCGCCAGCGTCGCAATCGGACCAAGCGGCGTCATTACATCGACCGGCGGCGTAGATGCAAACGACGCGATTGCCGCAGAGACGATCACGCTGACGCCTAAGGCCGACGCAACTGGCGTGCTAGTGTGGGCGTGCGCCGGATCTGTGGACGCGAAGTATCGCCCGTCGACCTGCCGGGCGGCGGCAGCGGAATAAGAGTAGGGCAAGAGTCTGCATATTCCACGTAAAGACCGCTTCGGCGGTCTTTTTTTATGCCGCCACCCACCACAACATAGCCGGCCGTGTCGAGGACCGGCTGCCGTGGCGTCACCCCGGCGCCATAACCTCAGGCGGGTTTAAACAGGGCAGCTTCTTCGTCGGCGTAGTCGGCGGCCTTCAGCCCGCGGCTGACTTCGCCGCCGATCCAGCCGGAGTGGAGCGACGTGGCGAAGCGGTGCGACAGCAGGTAGATGACCTTCAGGATGCTGCTGTGGGACAGCAGCATCGCGCGGATGGCGCGGTAGTAATCGGCCACGGCCGCTCGCACTTCGTCGTTCTGCATGAGCGGATCGGCCAGCATTTTTTGCGACTGGGAGCGGGCGCGCTCCAGTGCCTGGTCGAACTCACCATTGGGCACGTGACGAAAGATCGTGGCCAGCATGTCGTCGATGCCGACTTTCGGGGCGTCGCAAAGCAGCTTGTTGATGCGTCCGTAGTAGTGGACGAACACCCTGCTGTCTTCGGGCAGGATGTCTTTGGCGACGAGCAGGACGAAGCGGTCGCGCACGCGGAAGAGGTTGAAACAGGCTTTCATGCGCATCGTGCGCATGTGCAGGACGTATGCGACGACGACCGTCACGCCGACGATCGCCGCGTGAATGGCAATCACGCTCATTTTCCACTTCTCCCCATCAGCCTCACCGGCCTTTTTTCCTGGACGACAGCCGCTTGCGCAGCACTTCTTCTTCCAGCGCTTTCTTGGCCTGGGCGCATTCGTCGATGCGCGTTTGCAGAACCCCCTGCCGCGTGAAGCAAAGCAGGACCCCGACGTAGAACACGAAAAATCCGGTCGTGACTGTCACGGCCCATGTCAGTTCGACCTTCACGATCGCCAATTCGGACCACAGCCACGCCAAGCCGCTGACGATACCGAGCCACAATCCGACCCCTTCGACGATGGACTTGACAAATTTCGGGCCGTTCAAGCCCTTGAAAAATAGCATGAGTCTGTTGTTGTTGGGAGGCTGTTACAGATTGCGGGCAAGGGGTGATGGCCTGGAAAACACCCGCTCACCGATAGCGCTTCACGGCCTCTCGAACCACGCCGATGATCGCCGTGGCGCCCAGCGGCTTGATCGGGTAGCGGGGGTTCAGCGGTTTGAGGTACAGGTCCGCCCCGTCGCGCACGAGCTGCTTGAAAGTGGCCTCGTTGTCGCCGTTGCGGGCGATGACGTAGTCGCCGGGCTCAGCGACCATGTGCGGCTCGATCACGATGATCGTGCCAGCGACGAATTCCGGCTCCATCGAGTCGCCCTGGACGCGCAGCGCAAAAGTGTGGGGCTGCACGTTCACGCCGGTCTCCACCCATTCATAGGCCTCGCCGACCGGCAAAAGATCAGCGGCATGAGCGAACTCACCTGCGCGCACCCACGAGATTAGCGGCACCTTGCCTTTGCGGTCCGGTCCGGCGCAGATGTTCGGCGACTCGGGCGGACGGTCTGGCGTTGGCGACAAGACAGAAGTGGCCTGCTGTATCTCAAGGGCGATTCGCGGGCTGATTTCTTCGAGCCTGCAATTGAAGCCTTTCGCATACGCAACCGCCGCTTCGCGGCTGATCGGGCGAATCCCCTTTATGTGCTGGTAGATCATTGATCCGCCGCCGTGAAGTCCAATTTCTCGAGCGAACTTCTCCCGGTTGGGGACCGCTCCAAAACGGGCCTTAAGACGTTCTGCTTCTTCGTGCGGTGACCATATCAGCATGATGAAGCAATGCTATCTATTGGAATGAATAGCATGGCTTGATATGTAATCTGTAGCGGTGCTATAGTCGTGGCATGAACCGAAACCCGATCCTTTTGGCGTGCGAATCCGTAGGCGGCCAAGCAACCTTGGCCCGTGCTCTCGGCGTGACGCCTGCTGCGGTCAGCCAGTGGGTTACTGGCGTTCGACCGATCCCCGCCGAGCGCTGCCCGGCCATCGAGCGCGCCACAGCCGGCGCCGTCCGCTGCGAAGAACTCCGCCCCGACGTGGATTGGGGGTATCTGCGCGGGACTGGCGACGTGGAAAGCGAAACCACGCTCCCCGCCTTCGTGCCAACTCCGGTTGATGTGGCCGAGCGAACCTATGTCGAGCCCGTCCATGACGACCGCCGCGCGGTGGAACGTCGCGATGGTGACCGGCGCGTGCGGAGCGAGCAGCGGCGGAAGGATCGTCGGGCGGTGGATCGGCGGGATGGGAGGGCGTGAT